>OZ251501.1:0-3982052 GCA_965242715.1 Tenacibaculum sp. | reverse complement strand
GTCTGCTGTTCCTACTACGGTTAAGCTTTCTGTTGCTTCATCAATATTATCATCTACAATACCTAAGCTTACTACTCCTTGAGTTTCACCTGCTGGAATTGTTACCGTTAATACTGTTTCTACATAATCATCTATTCCTGCTGTTCCTGCCGTTACTGTTACCGTTACATCTACATCTTCATCACTTGGGTTGCTTAACATTACTGGAATTTTTGCGGTTGCATCTGTTCCTTCGATTACCGTTACATCACCTAAAGTAATTGTTGGGGTATCTTTTGCATCATCAATAATTGTTACCGTTGCTGGACTTGAAGTAGTTGCATTGTCTGCTGTTCCTACTACGGTTAAGCTTTCTGTTGCTTCATCAATATTATCATCTACAATACCTAAGCTTACTACTCCTTGAGTTTCACCTGCTGGAATTGTTACCGTTAATACTGTTTCTACATAATCATCTATTCCTGCTGTTCCTGCCGTTACTGTTACCGTTACATCTACTGGCTCATCACTTGGGTTGCTTAACGTTACTGGAATTTTTGCGGTTGCATCTGTTCCTTCTGTTACCATTACATCACCTAAAGTAATTGTTGGGGTATCTTTTGCATCATCAATAATTGTTACCGTTGCTGGACTTGAAGTAGTTGCATTGTCTGCTGTTCCTACTACGGTTAAGCTTTCTGTTGCTTCATCAATATTATCATCTACAATACCTAAGCTTACTACTCCTTGAGTTTCACCTGCTGGAATTGTTACCGTTAATACTGTTTCTACATAATCATCTGTTCCTGCTGTTCCTGCCGTTACTGTTACCGTTACATCTACATCTTCATCACTTGGGTTGCTTAACGTTACTGGAATTTTTGCGGTTGCATCTGTTCCTTCGATTACCGTTACATCACCTAAAGTAATTGTTGGGGTATCTTTTGCATCATCAATAATTGTTACCGTTGCTGGACTTGAAGTAGTTGCATTGTCTGCTGTTCCTACTACGGTTAAGCTTTCTGTTGCTTCATCAATATTATCATCTACAATACCTAAGCTTACTACTCCTTGAGTTTCACCTGCTGGAATTGTTACCGTTAATACTGTTTCTACATAATCATCTATTCCTGCAGTTCCTGCCGTTACTGTTACCGTTACATCTACATCTTCATCACTTGGGTTGCTTAACGTTACTGGAATTTTTGCGGTTGCATCTGTTCCTTCGATTACCGTTACATCACCTAAAGTAATTGTTGGGGTATCTTTTGCATCATCAATAATTGTTACCGTTGCTGGACTTGAAGTAGTTGCATTGTCTGCTGTTCCTACTACGGTTAAGCTTTCTGTTGCTTCATCAATATTATCATCTACAATACCTAAGCTTACTACTCCTTGAGTTTCACCTGCTGGAATTGTTACCGTTAATACTGTTTCTACATAATCATCTATTCCTGCTGTTCCTGCCGTTACTGTTACCGTTACATCTACATCTTCATCACTTGGGTTGCTTAACGTTACTGGAATTTTTGCGGTTGCATCTGTTCCTTCGATTACCGTTACATCACCTAAAGTAATTGTTGGGGTATCTTTTGCATCATCAATAATTGTTACCGTTGCTGGACTTGAAGTAGTTGCATTGTCTGCTGTTCCTACTACGGTTAAGCTTTCTGTTGCTTCATCAATATTATCATCTACAATACCTAAGCTTACTACTCCTTGAGTTTCACCTGCTGGAATTGTTACCGTTAATACTGTTTCTACATAATCATCTATTCCTGCTGTTCCTGCCGTTACTGTTACCGTTACATCTACATCTTCATCACTTGGGTTGCTTAACGTTACTGGAATTTTTGCGGTTGCATCTGTTCCTTCGATTACCGTTACATCACCTAAAGTAATTGTTGGGGTATCTTTTGCATCATCAATAATTGTTACCGTTGCTGGACTTGAAGTAGTTGCATTGTCTGCTGTTCCTACTACGGTTAAGCTTTCTGTTGCTTCATCAATATTATCATCTACAATACCTAAGCTTACTACTCCTTGAGTTTCACCTGCTGGAATTGTTACCGTTAATACTGTTTCTACATAATCATCTATTCCTGCTGTTCCTGCCGTTACTGTTACCGTTACATCTACATCTTCATCACTTGGGTTGCTTAACGTTACTGGAATTTTTGCGGTTGCATCTGTTCCTTCGATTACCGTTACATCACCTAAAGTAATTGTTGGGGTATCTTTTGCATCATCAATAATTGTTACCGTTGCTGGACTTGAAGTAGTTGCATTGTCTGCTGTTCCTACTACGGTTAAGCTTTCTGTTGCTTCATCAATATTATCATCTACAATACCTAAGCTTACTACTCCTTGAGTTTCACCTGCTGGAATTGTTACCGTTAATACTGTTTCTACATAATCATCTATTCCTGCTGTTCCTGCCGTTACTGTTACCGTTACATCTACTGGCTCATCACTTGGGTTGCTTAACGTTACTGGAATTTTTGCGGTTGCATCTGTTCCTTCTGTTACCATTACATCACCTAAAGTAATTGTTGGGGTATCTTTTGCATCATCAATAATTGTTACCGTTGCTGGACTTGAAGTAGTTGCATTGTCTGCTGTTCCTACTACGGTTAAGCTTTCTGTTGCTTCATCAATATTATCATCTACAATACCTAAGCTTACTACTCCTTGAGTTTCACCTGCTGGAATTGTTACCGTTAATACTGTTTCTACATAATCATCTGTTCCTGCTGTTCCTGCCGTTACTGTTACCGTTACATCTACATCTTCATCACTTGGGTTGCTTAACGTTACTGGAATTTTTGCGGTTGCATCTGTTCCTTCGATTACCGTTACATCACCTAAAGTAATTGTTGGGGTATCTTTTGCATCATCAATAATTGTTACCGTTGCTGGACTTGAAGTAGTTGCATTGTCTGCTGTTCCTACTACGGTTAAGCTTTCTGTTGCTTCATCAATATTATCATCTACAATACCTAAGCTTACTACTCCTTGAGTTTCACCTGCTGGAATTGTTACCGTTAATACTGTTTCTACATAATCATCTATTCCTGCTGTTCCTGCCGTTACTGTTACCGTTACATCTACTGGCTCATCACTTGGGTTGCTTAACGTTACTGGAATTTTTGCGGTTGCATCTGTTCCTTCGATTACCGTTACATCACCTAAAGTAATTGTTGGGGTATCTTTTTCATCATCTAAGATCGTTACCGTTGCTGGACTTGAAGTAGCTGCATTGTCTGCTGTTCCTACTACGGTTAAGCTCTCCGTTGCTTCATCAATATTATCATCTACAATACCTAAGCTTACTACTCCTTGAGTTTCACCTGCTGGAATTGTTACCGTTAATACTGTTTCTACATAATCATCCGTTCCTGCTGTTCCTGCCGTTACTGTTACCGTTACATCTACTGGCTCATCACTTGGGTTGCTTAACGTTACTGGAATTTTTGCGGTTGCATCTGTTCCTTCTGTTACCATTACATCACCTAAAGTAATTGTTGGGGTATCTTTTTCATCATCTAAGATCGTTACCGTTGCTGGACTTGAAGTAGTTGCATTGTCTGCTGTTCCTACTACGGTTAAGCTCTCCGTTGCTTCATCAATATTATCATCTACAATACCTAAGCTTACTACTCCTTGAGTTTCACCTGCTGGAATTGTTACCGTTAATACTGTTTCTACATAATCATCCGTTCCTGCTGTTCCTGCCGTTACTGTTACCGTTACATCTACTGGCTCATCACTTGGGTTGCTTAACGTTACTGGAATTTTTGCGGTTGCATCTGTTCCTTCGATTACCATTACATCACCTAAAGTAATTGTTGGGGTATCTTTTTCATCATCTAAGATCGTTACCGTTGCTGGACTTGAAGTAGCTGCATTGTCTGCTGTTCCTACTACGGTTAAGCTCTCCGTTGCTTCATCAATATTATCATCTACAATACCTAAGCTTACTACTCCTTGAGTTTCACCTGCTGGAATTGTTACCGTTAATACTGCTACATAATCATCCGTTCCTGCTGTTCCTGCCGTTACTGTTACCGTTACATCTACTGGCTCATCACTTGGGTTGCTTAACGTTACTGGAATTTTTGCGGTTGCATCTGTTCCTTCGATTACCGTTACATCACCTAAAGTAATTGTTGGGGTATCTTTTTCATCATCTAAGATCGTTACCGTTGCTGGACTTGAAGTAGCTGCATTGTCTGCTGTTCCTACTACGGTTAAGCTCTCCGTTGCTTCATCAATATTATCATCTACAATACCTAAGCTTACTACTCCTTGAGTTTCACCTGCTGGAATTGTTACCGTTAATACTGTTTCTACATAATCATCTATTCCTGCTGTTCCTGCCGTTACTGTTACCGTTACATCTACTGGCTCATCACTTGGGTTGCTTAACGTTACTGGAATTTTTGCGGTTGCATCTGTTCCTTCGATTACCGTTACATCACCTAAAGTAATTGTTGGGGTATCTTTTTCATCATCTAAGATCGTTACCGTTGCTGGACTTGAAGTAGCTGCATTGTCTGCTGTTCCTACTACGGTTAAGCTCTCCGTTGCTTCATCAATATTATCATCTACAATACCTAAGCTTACTACTCCTTGAGTTTCACCTGCTGGAATTGTTACCGTTAATACTGTTTCTACATAATCATCCGTTCCTGCTGTTCCTGCCGTTACTGTTACCGTTACATCTACTGGCTCATCACTTGGGTTGCTTAACGTTACTGGAATTTTTGCGGTTGCATCTGTTCCTTCTGTTACCATTACATCACCTAAAGTAATTGTTGGGGTATCTTTTTCATCATCTAAGATCGTTACCGTTGCTGGACTTGAAGTAGTTGCATTGTCTGCTGTTCCTACTACGGTTAAGCTCTCCGTTGCTTCATCAATATTATCATCTACAATACCTAAGCTTACTACTCCTTGAGTTTCACCTGCTGGAATTGTTACCGTTAATACTGTTTCTACATAATCATCTATTCCTGCTGTTCCTGCCGTTACTGTTACCGTTACATCTACATCTTCATCACTTGGGTTGCTTAACGTTACTGGAATTTTTGCGGTTGCATCTGTTCCTTCGATTACCGTTACATCACCTAAAGTAATTGTTGGGGTATCTTTTGCATCATCAATAATTGTTACCGTTGCTGGACTTGAAGTAGTTGCATTGTCTGCTGTTCCTACTACGGTTAAGCTTTCTGTTGCTTCATCAATATTATCATCTACAATACCTAAGCTTACTACTCCTTGAGTTTCACCTGCTGGAATTGTTACCGTTAATACTGTTTCTACATAATCATCTATTCCTGCTGTTCCTGCCGTTACTGTTACCGTTACATCTACTGGCTCATCACTTGGGTTGCTTAACGTTACTGGAATTTTTGCGGTTGCATCTGTTCCTTCGATTACCGTTACATCACCTAAAGTAATTGTTGGGGGTATCACAACTGTTATTGTAAAAGTTTGTTTAACTGTACCTCCTTTACCATCTGATGCTTGTAAGACAACATCATAGCTACCTACTGCTGTTGGTGTTCCTGCTAAGGTACTTCCTGTTGCTGTTGAGCTTAATATTAGCCAAGAAGGTAATGTTGTTGCTGTAACGGTTACAGCATCTCCATCTACATCGTTGGTAGTAATATTATACAAATAGGGGCTGTTTTGATTTACCGTAGTTACAGGTGTAGATGTAAATGTAGGGGCTGTATTTGTTGTTACATTTATTTTTGTGGGTGTATTTTGTAGGTTTGGTATGCTATTATTATTTTGTGCTACTGTATATACATCATACCTGGTATGTGCTGTTAAGCCAGTAATATTAAATGCTTTTGTAAAAGCTCCTGTGCTTACTGCTGCGTTACCACTTTTTAGTGAACCTGAACCTCCACTTCCTGTTCCTGCTTTTACCTCTGCAGATGTTGGTGCTGCTGCACCGTTTACAACTACTACATAATAAATGGTTCCTGCTTTATTAATATCTGTATTAAGGGTAAAGCCTGTTGTAGTAATATTTGATGAAGATGGTGTGCCGTTTTCAAAAACTGGGGGAGTAATATCTACAACTGTTATTGTAAAAATTTGGTCACTAGTACCTCCTTTACCATCTGATGCTTGTAAGACAACATTATAGCTACCTACTGCTGTTGGTGTTCCTGTAAGTACTACTGTAGGGCTTATTTTTCTAATTCTAGAATTATTTATGTCAGTAACATAAAGATTTCCTGAGGCATCTATAGCTACTCCAATAGGGTAGCTAAATTTTGCTACAGTTCCTATACCGTCTGCAAAACCATATGTGCTTCCTGCTAAGGTAGTGACTACTCCTGTAGAGCTTATTTTTCGAATTTTATAGTTATACTGATCAGCTACATAAACATTTCCTAAGCCATCTACAGCTACTCCAGTAGGGCTGTGAAATTTAGCGGCAGTTCCTGTACCGTCTGCAAAACCAACTCCGCTTCCTGCCAAGGTAGTGACTACTCCTGTAGGGCTTATTTTCCGAATTCTATGATTAACAGTATCAACAACATAAACATTTCCTGAGCCATCTACAGCTATTCCAATAGGTCCGCTAAATTTAGTAGCAGTTCCTGTACCGTCTGCAAAACCAGGTGTGCTTCCTGCCAAGGTAGTGACTACTCCTGTAGGGCTTATTTTCCGAATTCTATTATTACCTGTGTCAGCAACATAAACATTTCCTGAGACATCTACAGCTACTCCAGCAGGGTTGTTAAATTTAGCGGCAGTTCCTGTACCGTCTGCAAAACCTCTAGTGCTTCCTGCAAAGGTAGTGACTACTCCTGTAGGGCTTATTTTTCTAATTCTATGATTATCTGTATCAGCAACATAAACATTTCCTGAGACATCTACAGCTACTCCAGTAGGGTTGTTAAATTTAGCGGCAGTTCCTGTACCGTCTGCAAAACCTCTAGTGCTTCCTGCAAAGGTAGTGACTACTCCTGTAGGGCTTATTTTCCGAATTCTATGATTAGCAATATCAACAACATAAACATTTCCTGAGCCATCTACAGCTACTCCATAAGGGTCGTTAAATCTAGCGGCAGTTCCTGTACCGTCTGCAAAACCTCTAATGCTTCCTGCTAAGGTACTTACTGTTGCTGTTGAGCTTAATGTTAGCCAAGAAGGTAATGTTGTTGCTGTAACGGTTACAGCATCTCCATCTACATCGTTGGTAGTAATTCTATATGAATAGGGATCGCCTACAATGCCACTAGTTACAGGTGTAGATGTAAATGTAGGGGCTGTATTTCCTGTATTTGCTGTATTTGCTGTATTTGCTGTTGTTACATCTATTTTTTTGGGTGTATTTTGTAGGTTTGGTATGCTATTATTATTTTGTGCTACTGTATATACATCATAACTGGTATTTGCTGTTAAGCCAGTAATATTAAATGCTTTTGTAAAAGCTCCTGTGCTTACTGCTGCGTTACCACTTTTTAGTGAACCTGAACTTCCTGTTCCTGCTTTTACCTCTGCAGATGTTGGTGCTGCTGCACCGTTTACAACTACTACATAATAAATGGTTCCTGCTTCATTAATATCTGTATTAAGGGTAAAGCTTGTTGTAGTAATATTTGATGAAGATGGTGTGCCGTTTTCAAAAACTGGGGGAGTAATATCTACAACTGTTATTGTAAAAATTTGGTCACTAGTACCTCCTTTACCATCTGATGCTTGTAAGACAACATTATAGCTACCTACTGCTGTTGGTGTTCCTGTAAGTACTACTGTAGGGCTTATTTTTCTAATTCTAGAATTATTTATGTCAGTAACATAAAGATTTCCTGAGGCATCTATAGCTACTCCAATAGGGTAGCTAAATTTTGCTACAGTTCCTATACCGTCTGCAAAACCATATGTGCTTCCTGCTAAGGTAGTGACTACTCCTGTAGAGCTTATTTTTCGAATTTTATAGTTATACTTATCAGCTACATAAACATTTCCTAAGCCATCTACAGCTACTCCAGTAAGGCTGTGAAATTTAGCGGCAGTTCCTGTACCGTCTGCAAAACCAACTCCGCTTCCTGCCAAGGTAGTGACTACTCCTGTAGGGCTTATTTTCCGAATTCTATTATTTACTTGGTCAGCAACATAAACATTTCCTGAGCCATCTACAGCTATTCCAATAGGTCTGCTAAATTTAGTAGCAGTTCCTGTACCGTCTGCAAAACCAGGTGTGCTTCCTGCCAAGGTAGTGACTACTCCTGTAGGGCTTATTTTCCGAATTCTATTATTACCAGAATCAGCAACATAAACATTTCCTGAGCCATCTACAGCTACTCCAGTAGGGTTGTTAAATTTAGCGGCAGTTCCTGTACCGTCTGCAAAACCTCTAGTGCTTCCTGCAAAGGTAGTGACTACTCCTGTAGGGCTTATTTTCCGAATTCTATCATTAGCAGTATCAACAACATAAACATTTCCTGAGCCATCTACAGCTACTCCAGTAGGGCTGTTAAATTTAGCGGCAGTTCCTGTACCGTCTGCAAAACCAGCTACACCACTTCCTGCTAAGGTAGTGACTACTCCTGTAGGGCTTATTTTTCTAATTCTATGATTAGACCTATCAGTAACATAAACATTTCCTGAGCCATCTACAGCTACTCCATAAGGGTCGTTAAATTCAGCAGCAGTTCCTGTACCGTCTGCAAAACCTTGAGAGCTTCCTGCTAAGGTACTTACTGTTGCTGTTGAGCTTAATGTTAGCCAAGAAGGTAATGTTGTTGCTGTAACGGTTACAGCATCTCCATCTACATCGTTGGTAGTAATTCTATATGAATAGGGATCGCCTACAATGCCACTAGTTACAGGTGTAGATGTAAATGAAGGGGGTGTATTTCCTGTATTTGCTGTATTTGCTGTATTTGTTGTTGTTACATTTATTTTTGTGGGTGTATTTTGTAGGTTTGGTATGCTATTATTATTTTGTGCTACTGTATATACATCATAACTGGTATGTGCTGTTAAGCCAGTAATATTAAATGCTTTTGTAAAAGCTCCTGTGCTTACTGCTGCGTTACCACTTTTTAGTGAACCGGAACCTCCACTTCCTGTTCCTGCTTTTACCTCTGCAGATGTTGGTGCTGCTGCACCGTTTACAACTACTACATAATAAATGGTTCCTGCTTTATTAATATCTGTATTAAGGGTAAAGCCTGTTGTAGTACTATTTGATGAAGATGGTGTGCCGTTTTCAAAAACTGGGGGAGTAATATCTACAACTGTTATTTTAAACTTTTGTTGAACTGTACCTCCTTTACCATCTGATGCTTGTAAGACAATATTATGGGTACCTATTGCTGTTGGTGTTCCTGCTAAGGTACTTCCTGTTGCTGTTGAGCTTAATGTTAGCCAAGAAGGTAATGTTGTTGCTGTAACGGTTACTGCATCTCCATCTACATCGTTGGTAGTAATACTATATGAATAGAGATTATTTACACCTGCACTAGTTACAGGTGTAGATGTAAATGTAGGGGCTGTATTTGTTGTTGTTACATTTATTTTTGTGGGTGTATCTTGTAGGTTTGGTATGCTATTATTATTTTGTGCTACTGTATATACATCATAACTGGTATTTGCTGTTAAGCCAGTAATATTAAATGCTTTTGTAAAAGCTCCTGTGCTTACTGCTGCGTTACCACTTTTTAGTGAACCTGAACCTCCACTTCCTGTTCCTGCTTTTACCTCTGCAGATGTTGGTGCTGCTGCACCGTTTACAACTACTACATAATAAATGGTTCCTGCTTTATTAATATCTGTATTAAGGGTAAAGCCTGTTGTAGTAATATTTGATGAAGATGGTGTGCCGTTTTCAAAAACTGGGGGAGTAATATCTACAACTGTTATTGTAAAAATTTGGTCACTAGTACCTCCTTTACCATCTGATGCTTGTAAGACAACATTATAGCTACCTACTGCTGTTGGTGTTCCTGTAAGTACTACTGTAGGGCTTATTTTTCTAATTCTCTGATTACCTATGTCAGCAACATAAACATTTCCTGAGCCATCTACAGCTACTCCAGTAGGGTTGTTAAATTTAGCGGCAGTTCCTGTACCGTCTGCAAAACCTATAGTGCTTCCTGCAAAGGTAGTGACTACTCCTGTAGGGCTTATTTTCCGAATTCTATTATTAGAAAGATCAGCAACATAAACATTTCCTGAGCCATCTACAGCTACTCCATAAGGGCTGGCAAATCTAGCAGCAGTTCCTGTACCGTCTGCAAAACCTCTAGTGCTTCCTACCAAGATACCGTCTGCAAAACCTCTAGTGTTTCCTGCCAAGGTAGTGACTACTCCTGTAGGGCTTATTTTCCGAATTCTATTATTACCTGTGTCAGCAACATAAACATTTCCTGAGCCATCTACAGCTACTCCAGTAGGGCCTCTAAATCTAGCAGCAGTTCCTGTGCCGTCTGCAAAACTATAATAGCTTCCTGCCAAGGTAGTGACTACTCCTGTAGGGCTTATTTTCCGAATTTTATTATTACCAGAATCAGCAACATAAACATTTCCTGAGCCATCTACAGCTACTCCAGAAGGGCTGGCAAATCTAGCGGCAGTTCCTATACCGTCTACATAACCTCCAGATGTCAAGGGAGAGAAAGTTGCTACACTGCCTGCAGAAGTTAGAAAGGCTCCTGCCAAGGTAGTGACTACTCCTGTAGGGCTTATTTTCCGAATTCTATGATTACCTGTGTCAGCAACATAAACATTTCCTGAGACATCTACAGCTACTCCTTTAGGATAGTTAAATTTAGCGGCAGTTCCTGTACCGTCTGCAAAACCTCTAGTGCTTCCTGCAAAGGTAGTGACTACTCCTGTAGGGCTTATTTTCCGAATTCTATGGTTAAACTCATCAACTACATAAACATTTCCTGAGCCATCTACAGCTACTCCTCTAGGATCTCTAAATTTAGCGGCAGTTCCTGTACCGTCTGCAAAACCTCTAGTGCTTCCTGCTAAGGTACTTACTGTTGCTGTTGAGCTTAATGTTAGCCAAGAAGGTAATGTTGTTGCTGTAACGGTTACAGCATCTACATTTACATCGTTGGTAGTAATTCTATATGAATAGGGATCGCCTACAATGCCACTAGTTACAGGTGTAGATGTAAATGAAGGGGGTGTATTTGCTTGAGAAAATAGAGTTGTTGTACCTAACAGCATAACAATTAACAAGACTTTAATAGTGTAAAATTTTTTCATTTTTTCTTAATGTTTTGTAATTATTTATAGGGCATCTCTAAAAACCCTTAATTTCATTTTTTGTTAATTTCTGTTATTTTTTTTGAATTACCATTTTCTTGCTAAATTTCATTTCAAATCATATGTTAGTAAAATACAGTAAGTTATGTTTTATTTTGTTTAAAGGTTTACCAAAAGACTGTCTCCAATGTACTTGAAATCGCTCCTTTTCCGAAAAATTATAACCGAATTTTATTCCATAATCTGTGCTTTTAAAGGATGAAGGAATTTCAGTTCCAATACCATCTGTATAGTTTCCAAAATTTCTGTAACCGGCATTGGTTACCAAATCAAATTTTTCTTTGATATATTGTAAACGATATGAATTTACCAAAGAATTTCCGTTGCTTTCGTATCCTGCGGATACTTTTCCGTGCAATCCATAATCTTCATAGGTGGGTTTTTTTGTCACCAAATTAATAATAGCCCCAAAAGTTGCTCCATATCTTACGGTGTATGAACCTTTTACAACTTCAATTTTGGCTATTTCTTCTGAAATAATATGTGTTGTAATAGGATCCATTCTATTAGGGCGCGCATGCATTACTTTTGTGCCTCCATCATATAGAATATTTAACTGCTCATATTGTGCCGCTCTAAAAGAAGGGTCAATTGCATAACTTCCTCTTTTAATACTAGAAAATCCGTTGATATTATTAAATAAATCTGCCATGTTTTTTGGCTGTAGAAATTTAGATTTTGCAACATTAAAGACTTCAATATGTGTTGGGTCTGTTTTTTTGTTACCAACAATAATAACTTCGTCTAATTGAATTGGTTTTTTTGTAATGCTGTCTTTTACATTTTTTTCTTCCATATGTAGTCTTACCTCTTTCTGATACTTTTCCCAAAGCTCCAAAGGCATATATTCTTTTAAGAAATCAATACTGTAATAAATATCAAGGAAAGTGATATAATTTACACCATTAAAAGCAATACGCCTTAATTCATCTTGCGAAAAACTTTTAAATATATCACTTGTAAACATTGGCATTGCGTCAACAGAATAATTTAGAGCTACAATTTCATTTATTTCATCTTCTTTTTCAGCAGCCATATATCGTTTGATATAATCCATATCTTTCATATATGTATAAGATTTGTCAAGTCCTATTGAAGTGCTATAAATAAGAATTATTTTTCGTAATCGGTTAAGTTTACGAGCAATTAAAAGTCTATCATAAAGCGATTTTATCATAAGACCTAATAATACTCCTGCGAGTATTCCTTCAAAATTTATTTTAGATATGTCGATGCTCCTTTTTTTAATTACTGCCAACTTCTTTTAAATGACATTTTCCGTTACATTTAAGTTCTAGTTTATCAATATTTTCACAGAATAGAGCTATAAAATCTGATTGGTCTAAATATAATACGCATACGTAATTGCTACATAAAAAGTATTGAAAAGCATCAATAATGCTAAACTTAGGCTTATTATTTTGTCATAGACTCTCAACTGAAATGCAAGATTACAAATTAATTGCAATACCATTATATGACATTTGTCATAAAACAGATTGTTTTCTGTTTAGAGAGAGGTTTTAAAATTTAACTTAACGGTAACTACTCACCCAAAAACAATAAAACAATCAAAAATCACGATGTTTATTAACAATCGTTCATAACTCAGAGGTAAGCTTGAGTGTTAAAACCTGAGTATATAATGGAGTTTGATGCTCTTATGGTTTATAAAACTCGAAGATTTGTCAGACAAGGAACTTATACAAAAACTTTTGCAAAAGTTTTCTATTTTAGAGAAAGAAATAGCAGATTTAAAAAACGAGGTTCGTTCTTTAAAAGAAAAGCTATCTAGGTACGAAAACCCTAAGAATAGCAATAACAGCAGTATTCCTCCATCACAAGATCAAAATAGACAAACAAAAAGTTTACGAAAAAAATCGGATAAAAAAGTTGGAGCCCAAAAAGGACATAAAGGCAGCAAACTGTTGAAATCCGAAAATCCTGATAAAATTATTTTGCACGATATTACTGAGTGCGAATGCTGTAAATCAAAATTACCAAAAGAAGGCGAACTAAAATCAAGACAACTATTTGATATAACCTTAAATCCGCAAGTAATCTATTAGATCTTAAATTCTTTTTTTTTTAAAGGGAATAACTGGCTTAAATTATTGGTGTAAGTTTTTAAATTAATACTCCTTAGTTAATTTGGAGTTGTTTGTTTTTAAAATGAAAACTCTTTATTATAATCATATTCTTCATTATTCATAATATACTTATTATCAGCTTAATACAGTTTTGTATAGGATATAATTATTCCATAGGTCCTAAATCTAGCTGCTTTTATACTATCTATAAGAGTAATGGATATTCCTTTTTGGTGTATAATTTCAATACTTTCTGCCGTGATTGCCGTATCCATTTAAAAGGAACAATAACAAACCTGAAAATAAACTTTTTTAGTCTGTATGTTGTTTTTACAAAAGACACTTTCTTTGAGAAAACACGAATTAAATGTAAGTAAAAATTTCTGCACATTGCCATAACTAACATAAATACAGTGTTTTCTTCTAAAAACGAAAAGGGTAATTTTTTCCAACCAAAATCATTGTTCATTTCATCAAAAACCTTTTCAGTAGTTCCTCTTTGGTTGTAATAAACAATTACATCCTTATCACTAGAGGCGCTGTCATTAGTTAAAATTGCATGGTAAATAAAACTATCTTGGAATTCAATATCTGTTTGCCCTGTTTTATTACGCTCACGGCTTACTACATAACGATATGTTTTATCGTCTTTAAAAGGGGTGTAGTTTATACTGCAAACTTCTACATCAAAAAGACCTATTCTTACAGTCTCCCATTTTTTTACTGCTCTAATTTTGGTTGAGAGTTCTGCACAGCGTTGTGCTTTTATGTAAAACATTTTGCTATTCTGTTCAACCACCTCAATGATTTCTTTGCTAAAAGAACCACAATCCATACGACTTCTGTTTATACTAATGGCTTTGTTTTTTAGTGAGCTGTAAGCATTCTTCAGAGTGTCTGCTTGCTTGTATTTTACGTTGGTATTACCGTTTCTATTTTCAATATGAACAATGTGTTTCCCGATAGTGGAGACTCCAGGGAAATAGCCTCGTTTCATTTTATAACTCTTTTTAGAATCATACTTTTTACAAGGAATAAATTGATGGTCAAAATCATAGCATTTATTAGGCTCCAATACTTTTGTTTTTAGCAACATATCTAAATTTAAAGCATTTAGATTTTTGTGGCTACTAAGCTGATGTTCAATGCCAGAATTGCTTAGGTGAATTTCTTTTTCTTGCGATAAACTTTTTAAAACCCGACCAATAGTATCCGCAGAGCAGACCTTTAAATTAGGAATTTGAAGTAAATCAGATTTTAAATGTTCCCCAATATCCTCAGCGCAATCTTCGCCAGCTAAAAAAAGCATCCAAAGATTTTTTATAACGTCACAATGACTAAACTCTGACTGCAAAGGCCTTGTGCCTAAATGTTTTTCAATCAAGATCGAGAACTCAAGATTATTGAATATTTCGGATATGTAATTTAATCCGCCGTAAGCACTTATGTTTTCTGTAGAAGTTGTAACTTTCACCTGCAAGAGTTTTCACCCAATTAGGTGAAAATAATTGAATTGAAAAAGTCTTGTAGCCTTTATTTTACAAGGCTTTTCAATTCTTTAACAAAAAGACCTGCGGAGTTAAGGTATTACTTAAAATAGCACTAAATCTATTGAAAAATGAATCATCAAAAAAATTATCGATGAAAAGTAAAAGGCTTGAGGCTGGATGGAATGAAGACTATTTGTTGAAAATATTAAATGTAAAAGTATGATTCTGCCCTGGCAGAGGACTTGTCCACTTTTTTTGAATGAAAAAGTTTCACTATCTTGCATTTCGAAAAACTACGCATAACTGCGCAGACGTTGGCAAATATTAAAAAAAAGAAAATAATGAAACAATATACAAGCTCAATAATTTTTGGAATTGCAATAGTTGCATCTTCCATTTTCCTTGGAAAAGCCTATACAGACAGAAATAAAGTTGATGGAAAAATTAAAGTAACTGGATTAGGGAAGACTGATTTCTCTTCAGATTTAATTGTCTGGGAAGGACAGTTTGGTGCTCAAAATATTGATTTAAAACAAGCATACCTTACTTTGAAAAGTAATAAATCTACTATAGATAAGTATCTAACTCAAAAAGGTGTTAATAAAAAGCAGCTTGTTTATAGTGCGGTTAAAACAAATAAGAAAAACAAACGGATTTATTCCTCTGTCGGAAACTACATAGGAGAAGAATTTGTAGGTTATGAATTAACTCAATCAGTTCTAATTGAGTCTATAGAAGTTGATAAAATCGAAAAAGTATCACGAGAAATTACAGAATTATTATATCAAGGTGTTCAAGTTTACTCAGAATCTCCTAGATATTATTACACAAAACTTGCAGATTTAAAAATTGAAATGATTTCTAAAGCTACTAAAGATGCAAGAATACGTGCGGAGAAAATATCTGAATTTTCAGGTGGACAATTAGGCGAATTAGAATCAGCTAAAATGGGCATTTTTCAAATTACTGGACAGAATTCAAAAGAAGATTATTCTTGGGGTGGAACTTTTAATACAAGTTCTAGGGAAAAAACTGCATCAATTACAATGAAATTAGTGTATAAAGTAAATTAAACCACTATGGCCTTAAAGTCCATAGTGGTTTAGTTATCTCTTTCAAAACATATAGAGTATTTATTATCAATATAATACATGAAAATTAATAATCAGAAACAACAATTTTAGATTACATTTTAGTAAATATTTAAGACTTTTTTAGATGCGTTTGCCCTGGTATTACCATCTATAGCAATTATCTCTTTTGGCACTAATACCAAATTAATTAGGGTTTGCTGATTTTCTGTAGAATTTTATAGATTATTTTGGTGTTTATATATATCTGTGTTGTTGATTTTCGGCTTTAACATTTAAAATATGAGATGTATTTGATTTAAATTGGTTCGCAAATATATTGTTGCGCAATTTTTAAAAAAGGCACAAAAAATAGCATATGTATCTGCTATTTTTGTTAATGTGATTAAATTCATTATGAAGAAGATAGCACAAATCCAACTCTGTGAGGTGTCACTTCTTTTTGCTTTTATATTCCCTAACCCGTAAGCGTTTTTAGCTTGACCGAATTTACCCTCTATTAAATTTCTTTGATTTCGTTCTTTTTTTAGTTTTCTTTTCTGATACGAGTTTAGGTCTTGTTTTGTTGGTCTACCCAAAGGTTTTCCTACAGTTCTGATATTATTTTCTTTGAGCCATTTTCTGTTATTTCTATTGAGATATATTTGGTCTGCCAAGAGCAGTTCAGGGTAATGACCAAAGGTAGCTTTGTAAATTTCTGCCTGTAAAGGTAAATCTACAGATTCATTAAAGTTATCCCAACTGATGTGCTCAACCCGACACATACCATCTACTTCACTAGCACTTATTTTTGCCCCAAACTCTGTAGCAGCCTTGTCTTTTCCTCTTGGTATAGGATGAACATAAGGTTGATAAATGTTCACAATTCTATTTTTAACACGATGGGTTTTGTTATCATACATATACTGTTGTTGCCCGTACATATGTTGAAGAACCCAATATATCTTTTGATCGCGTTTGGACAAGGGAAGCATAGCCGGATAAGGATCTTTTATAGTAGGGAACATCCCCAGAGATGCTGCTTTTGCTCTTTGAATTTCAAGTTGGTTTAGAAACGATTCGATATAGGCTATATTGCGTTTTACATAGCCTAACTGCTTTCGTATAAATTTGCGGATTTCCTTTTTTGTTTTTCTCCTTTTCTTTGAAAAAACTAAGTATTCTGTTCTTGCTATTCTACGATAATCTCTTGGCTTTTTTATCGAACCCGTTGTTTGTTTGTAAAGTAAATCAATGATGCGTTCGGTTTCTTTCCTTGCGGTATTTAACAGACCTGCATCTGCTGGAAAAACAATTTTTTGATTGGCTACTGTGGCATCAATCTTTAAGGTGCCCTTGTTGGAAATATCCTCGCCGTCATTATCTTTAGAACTATTCTTTTTTTTCTTGGGTTTTAAATCTTCTGCTTTTTCTATGATAAGTGCATTCCAAGCATCAAAGTTATTTGCACCCATGCGTTTGCGAATATCAACAAACACTGTAGGATGAAAAGGCTCTTTTGTCTGAAAAACTGTAAGTCCGCAGAAGTACTGAAGGTAGATATTCTCACTTATCATCGCCACAGTTTCTCTGTCGCTAACATGCAACTTATGTTTTACGATAATAGCTCCAATAACCATTCGAACATCAATACTTTCCCTACCTAAGGTACTGCTGAGTTGTTTTAAATATACCGACGATAAAGCATCCCAGGGTATAATTTCTGCTAACTTTACCCAACGATTCTTGGGTGATAATTCTTGATCGAAAGGGTGTGAAAATCCTGATAAAGTTAACTGGTTGCTTGGTGTATATTTTATCATAAGTGCAAAGTTATTTACATAAAGTTAAGAAAACTAATGCACTTACGCAAGAAAATAGACAGCAAAAATACAGATAATAATATGACTTACAGCGAATTAAATGAGCGTTCTGAAAAAATCAGCAAACCCTAATATAGTACATAAGAAATTCAATGCTTCAAAAGGGCAAAGAGCAACCCAAAAGATATATCACGGTCAAAATGTAAATAATATGGATATGAGATTAAGGAAATTTATGGATGGATTTAACGGCGTAGCAACAAAATACCTTCAAAATTATTTGAATTGGTTTTTGGTGCTCGAAAAAATAAAAAACACGACCAACAGAATGGTAACCGTAGCTTCCATCGCTTTTGCTTCAAATCAAGCTTGGTATTCATTTAAAAACGTAGCAGTAGACAATATGTTTCTTAGAACTTAGCCAAAAAAATCTCTATCCATTTTATCTCTCCATTTCAGTTATTATTAGATGACAATAATTTTGATCTGATGCCCAAGTCTGTAACGGCAAATGAGCATCTAGCCCCTGAGCTGTCCTATTTATCTCGTGGTTTGAATTTATATATACCCCTGTACTTTTCACGGATAATTTAAATTTTATGGTATAAGAATCTATAGTATTTAATTCATCTAAGTTACCTATAAAATCTAAAAGCATTTCATGGTTTAGTGAGTGAATTACAAAAGAACCAGAGGTCGCAGAGCCTCCATCATATCCTGTATTACCTAAATTATACCAAGTAGCGTCGTTGATTTGAACAAGAACGTTTACAAATAATCCTCCATCAAAACTGTAAATAAGGCTTCTCGTTGGAATGTAAATATCTAACCTAATGTTTTTATTTGACTGTATCGTTAATTCTGGAAATGTGTTTAAAATAACTGCATTTGACCCTTCAATACGTCTATGGCTTGTATATGTTTGAACATAACTTTTATTTTCTTTAAAGGTTCGCATCGTCCCTTTGTTGTCAACAAATTCAATCTCTTGTGCATTTATATTAATAGTAGAGACTAGTAAAAGTATTAAAATCAACCTAACTAAATAGACTTGACTGGCTGTGTTATTTATAATTTTAGTCATTTTTTCGCATAGTTTTAAGACTACGTTTGATATTGTATTTCAATCCCGTCCTAAACGTTTTAAAAATTAATAAAAAAAAGAGAATGATTTTTAAGTATCTCAATTAACTTTGAGTCGGACAACAAAAAACATCATTCTCTATGTCAAATATATCACTTTTTGGTCAAATAATTCAAAAATTAGACCGTTCAATTTTCAAAAGAATAGTAAAAGAGGGTGTAATAGACAAAAAGGAGGCTGTTTTTAGTTAAAATATTTCAAGTGGACAAAAAGGAGGCTCTATTTTTCATTAGTTTTTGCACTTTAATTTCCCTTTTTTTATCTTTGATTTATCAAGTAAAACGGGAATAGGCTCTGCTGGAGAGCAACCTATTAGGGATTATCTTGAAGGCTGATGAAAATGTCAAAATTGAGAGGCTTGAAAGAGCCTCTTTTTTGATATTTTTTGAAGCCTTTATGCCTTAAAAAACTCATCAATAAATTTGCGTTTTATTTCTATTGAAAGTCCATTGTGGTTTCTTAATTTATTCTTTAAATCTGAGAAATGTCCATCGATGGCATTTGTTGTATTTGGAATTTTCAACTCCATATAATCATACCAAGTAAAGAGCTAATTTAAGTTGGTTTTTAGACTTCTGTAAGCACTTCTTAATCGTTTATGTGTGTAATGATTTTTTCCTGTTTTGGGGTTTGTAGTTCGCTCATTTAAGAATGTTTTCCATTTGATGAACCATAGTTCTAATCCGCCTTCAAAAGACTCTTTATCTGTCATCTTCATCATTGCAACAAGTTCTTTTAACTCAATAGAAGCAGGAAGTTTAGGGTGTTTAGTGATGTACCTTCTAATTAGTGCCACTTGATGAAACTCACACATCTGAATAGGAATCTCACCAAACAATTGGAA
This sequence comes from Tenacibaculum sp., assembly GCA_965242715.1. Lineage (GTDB taxonomy): Bacteria > Bacteroidota > Bacteroidia > Flavobacteriales > Flavobacteriaceae > Polaribacter. The sequence continues at coordinate 3,962,299 of OZ251501.1, read as the reverse complement.
CAATCCTCTACGACCATCACAGACAATAGCAAGAACCTCAAAACCTCTTGTTGTTAAGGCAACCTCTATAATTAACATTTTGAATATCAATTAATTAGCCGTATATTTCAATTATGAATATCTACAAGACTTCTAATACAACTTCTTTATTTTCAGAGGAATACCGCCTTAAAAAACTCACCAAGCAGGGCGATCCACTAGAGCGATTGAACAAAGTAGTTGAATGGGAATTTTTTCGAGAAACTATCGAAAAAATTCATATCAAAAAAATGGTAAATTCAGGACCCAAACCCTATGATCCAGTACTCATGTTTAAAATATTGATATTACAACGCTATTATAACCCGCATTATTCATAGGATTTATATTTCAATACTCCGTTAAGTTTTTATGCTGCTCTGATACCATAATACAGTAGTTCTTTAATTTTTTGTTTATTATTCTTCAAGTTCGGTCTTATAGCGAACACGTTAAAAAATCGAGCAAGCATTAACTCATTGTGATGTAAGGTTTTAATATCCTTGATTGAGAAAGCCCCTCTTAGCCTTTTTTCAATAGGCATCCAATGTGTAATCTTAGCGAGATTAACCGTTGTAAGTGCTGTATTAAAATGAAAGTTGAGTTTATCTTCACTTCTTGCTTGACAGTGATTTAGACCTGAGTATTGCTTGGCATCTCTAAAAGTAAATTCTATTTGAAATCTGGTGCGATAATATGTCAAAATCATTTCTGCTGAAATTGTTACATCTGTAGAAAAATATAATTTATGATTCCATTTTCCTTTTTTAAGGAAATAAACAATCACAAGATTGATTTTTCTTTTTAATGATTTTGAGTATACAATAGCGCTGTATACTTTGCTTTGCTGATTGTCTTCTATCAAAGAAAAATATTCTTTTCTAAGTTTTTTATAATCAATTTTTCCATCATATTTCTTAGGTCTTCCTCTCCCATATTTCTGTTGGTCAGTATAAATATATTGTAAGTCAGCATCGTTTCTTAGTCTGCTAACGGTCTCCAATCCATTATCAGAGAGTTTAGAAACAAAACCGTATTTGGAAAAATAAGCATCTGCCACAACATATTTAGACATCGAAAGAAGGACCTCTTTTCTTTGAATCAATATATTGGCATAATGATCTACCAAACTTTTTGATTCCAAATTATTTGGTGTCTGAACAGCCTCTAAATGAAACGCTGTATGATTATCTATATCAATCGCTGCTATACCAGATATTTCCAATCCCCATTTTGCCTTTCCCGCTACACCAGACCAATAATAACCAACTCCACAGGTGGATTTACCAGATTTACTAACATAACTCGGGTCGAAAGCAATGGTTAAATGTTTGCCCCCATACTCAGTAATCAATTCTTTATTGAAATTTAAAAAGTCAAAAGACTTACTAAACTGATTCCTGTAATGTTGTTCTCCATGATCACCATAACGACTTAACTGCATAAAATTTAAACGTCCTTTTATGCTGAGAAATAGACCAAAAACTTCCAACATAAAATCATATTGCCATTTATTTACATCTTTCATTTTGTTAAGTAATCTTTTTGTGTGATATTTATAGTTGGATTTCTCCTTGAGAAGCATCATTAATAGCTGTTTGAAATTAACTATTAATTTAATGATAATCAGGGAGTTATCCTAATTTTTGAGCCTGTTTTTTTAACTTATTTAATTGACTGTTAGAGGGTTAGGGCAAAGTTTAACGGAGTATTGATTAAAAGAACTATTTAAATAATAATATAAATTCTTAGAATTATAATTAAACTCCTTTAAACGTTTTTCAATTTGAAATTCCCCAGATGAAGGTAGTTCAGAAGTGTTCTTTATTATTTCTCTATTTTGAATTTTTTCTAATCCAACTCTCCAAGCATTTTCTAAATTTTTGTTATTAATATTTGAAAAATTATAATCGGCGAAACCAAAAATACATTTTTACTACTTAATGCAAACGAATAGTTGGTTCAAATACTATTTAGTCTCTGGTCGAAAACTCTGAACCTCCTTTGATTACAAGGGATAAAGCCCTAAAGTACTTGTCGAATTTAAAGTGGGTTTTAAATGATACATTTTATCATTTTTAAATTTTTATATAGTAACCTTTCTTTTTTGAATAATTCACATGAAATGAGTTCTTTCTTTGAGAATTTCAAAAATAGACAAAGATAGACCCAACTATGAAAACCAAGGAAATCATTAATGTTTATAAGCCTTTTGGAGTTTCCGGCCAAGCACTATTTAATTAAGTTGTTGTTTGCGTCCACTTAAAGAGCATAATGTCAGTATAAGTTGAATTGTGATTCATACTAACTTTAAACTCTTTTTTAATTGCATTTTGAAAGGGATTCAACCCTGATGTATAATCACTAATCCACTCACACAACTCGATGATACTTGACTTATTCGAAGTAAAGTAAAAGTAATTCTGATTATCTAAAGTTTTAAGAACATCTAAATAGTCTTTTAACTTCCAATAACCATCACTACTATAAGTAGAGCAGTCTGTTGATAGATATGGTGGATCTATCAAAAACACAACATTCTCAACATCTTTATACATCCGAAAAACTTCCTTGTAATCAGAAGAACCAACCTCAATACCATCAAGATAATTTAAAGCTAAAGGATAGTTATTCACTCTAATTTTATTGTACAATGTTTCTTTCTCTAAATCTTCAATAGTTAGAGCATATTTCATAGAAAACAATAATGATGAAGATAAAGTAATGAAATCTACAAACCCTTTTTCTTGCTTTATCCTTGCTATTGCCTTTTCCTTTTGATGTAAAGGAACTGTTTTTTTACGTTCAAGACCCTTAAATATATGACGTAAGTCATCTAATATTTTGTTTGTTTTTGGTATAGATTTTATTCTTTTTCTATAATTATCAAAATCATTATAAACTACTGTTGCATTCGGATGTGTATCTTTTGCTGCTCTACTTAATAAACCGCTACCTCCAAATAAATCTACATATAATGGCTGTGACGGCTTCTTAGACAACTCTTCTTTAAAATGCTTAATAAAATTCCTTTTTTGACCGACAAAAGGTAATGGCGCTGTGTTATAAACTTTGCTCTTCATTTAACTTATTTACTATTTATATTTAATTAACTTTTCTATCTTTGCAACTCTCACAGTAATACTTAGACATACCAAAGCCACAACTAGAAGACTTATGTCCTCCAACTGTGGCTTTGTTGCTAAATTTAATTACTGTGAGAAGTATTTTATTGTTGGGGGACTTTTTTTTAAACCAGTCCCTTATTTGGTTTTTTTTAAGGCGTATAGATTTCAATGTCAGAACCAGCAACATTATTCCCTCCTGTAATCAATTCACTTATATAAATCTTTCCTTTTCCCGTTGGAGCTTCTAAATCGTAAGTACTTCCTGAGCTTTCGCAATTGTCTAGCCACATAAAAGATTCCTCTGTATCAGAAGCCGAACCGCTTACAAAATTTGCTTTATTGTTTTGTGAATTTGAAGCTTTACATCCTAAATTCCAACTCATAGAGCCGTTTATATCGTGTATGTTTCTGTCTTGATTGTTTGAGTAATCTCCGCCTACTCGAATACCTATACTATCTTTATCATGCATTGTACTTCCATTATTTGTTCCGCTTGCATTTCTACCATTCCATCGAGCATTGCAATTAATTTCAATCATTTTAGGCGGGTCTAATGCTAACCTTCTATGATAATTAAATCCGTCGCTTGTGTTACTTGTCGCTAAACAATTCTGTAACAGGCTCAATAGATTAGCGGAAATATCAAATCCATCTCCAGAACCATAGCTGAAACTGCAATTTTTACCTAGTATAGTTAAAGACTCATTATCGTAAGGTATTACACAGCGTAAGGGAATTAAACCCCCTTCAAATTTTATATTTTCCATATAAACAATCTGCCCATTTTCCGCACAATTCCCATTTATTTCATTAGCGTGTACTCTAATGTTTGAATCTGGTAAACGTCCATCAAAAGTATTGACATATATTGTTGTACCACTTACATAATAACTGTTAGGAGTTGCTTCAACTAAAGCACTTGAAGTAACCTTATATAATCCTGTATAATCATTGTCTGGGTTTAGATTAGACACATCAAATACCGTTGATACAGTTGTGATAGTAGCACTATACATTGTTCCTGCTGATAAACTCCAAGTTAATCCGCTATGATGCATTGATAATATAACATCTCCAACACCCCAAGGAATAATTTGCAAAACACTTGCAGTAGGGATAACAGTTCCCCAAGAAGTCTCTTTATCATAAAGTCCTGGTTTTGCTTTTATAATTGTTTTTCCTGAAGCCAACGAAACAGCAAGCTGCATAGATTTATAAGGTGATGATTCTATACCACTATTTGCATCTAAACCACCTACAGGATCAACATAAACAACATTGACATCTAGTGTCTTTTCATTTAAAATAGGCTTTAAGTTTATGTTTGTGAAAAACTTTCGAAGGGTTTCGTTTTTATAAACCACTATCCCAAAAGGTAAGTTTTGAGCTAGACCTGTTGGTATAATTCTTTTTAAATTATTTAAAAAACCATTTAACGCATTTATACTCTTACTATCGACAACATCTAGCTCTGGAAGTGTAATGCCCTCTATGTATTTATCTAAGTATTCACTTACTCCTTCTATTTTAGCAAAATGAGTTACATTTATTGGCCCGAACTGAATTAACCCAAAATCACCTGAAGTATTTGTGTCAGAATGTTTAGCGATGCTTCCTTTAAAAGAAAAAGACATATCTACATTTCCGTTCTCTTCAATGTAAATCTCCGTAATCATTACACCCGCCGTTAATAAACGCAACCCTGTTTTTAATAGCTCTGTGGATTCACCTTTTACTCTGCTAGACAATCTACCATTTGAAGTGTAATAGTAACATTTATTGCCAATATAAAAACCAACACCACACGATGATGTTGCTGTGTTCATGGTTTGTTTTAAAGTTATTTTTGTTTTATGCCCTCTTGTTATTTTAGTCGAAAAACCAAATGCTCTAGACGATGTGTTTAATTGAATTACTAAACCATCATTACCTATTGAGGTCGTGAAATTTGGAGTTGCTGAGTCAGAAAAATTAGTAACTCATGTTACGCATCCAAACCTCAAAAAAGGATGATTAAGCAGCTTTAGGTGTTGATAACTTTCTGAGTTCGTTATGAGCTGCTTTTTGAGCTGCTAAATAGATTTGTGTTTTCATAGCAAAATGATTTTTCCCTGTTCTTTGTTTAAGCCACTCTAACTTTATATAAGCTACAATTGACAATACAAAATGATTCGTTTGAGTTTCTGTTTTTTTAGTTGGAGATTTAGCAAAACCTGTGTTACTTTTAATCGATTTGTGATACTCTTCTACTGCCCACCGTTTTTTGTAGATTGTAGTTATTTGGTTATACGATAAATTTAAATCACTACAAGCCAAGTACAACTCGCCGACTGTATCATTCTCGTTTTTGAAAACTTGCTTTGTAAGCAACAGCGGAAAGTCTAGTTTTTCAAACCAAACTTCCACGGTTTGTTGTCTTGGCTGTAATGTTTTAATATTCACGTATGCTCCATTTTGCTTATCTTCTAAGGATAAGGCTACTTTTCGATTGCTTTTTAAGGCAATAATAAAATCATTTTTTAAAAGTTCTTTACAATAAACCATGTTCTCTGCTGAAGAAAACCAACTATCAGCCAACACATAATCAAAGTGTATTTTGCTACTACATTCCTGCAACATTTCTCTAAAAAGTTCGTTTTTAGTTTTGCTGCTTTTACGCTTTTGCCTTCCTGTTTTTTTGTCGGTAACCCAAATATTTTTCTTTATAAACTCTACACCACACGGTATACGCATGCCTCCAACTTCGACTAAAGCAGTTAGAAAATTAACCCCTTTTACAGACCTTCCAAACACATGGTCAAAATGCCAAGTGTTCAACTCACTTTCATCTGTATATTGTTTTTCTTGTATCGAATCATCAAAACTTAAAATGATAGTTTCTTTAGATTGAGTCAATTCTTCAACATAAGGTTTTGCCTTTTTCCATAGAAATTTACTGTCATAAACACCCGTTGATAATGCTCGTGTTATTTTATCATGTTTTATAGAGAGTAATGAAGCCATACCTGTAGCTGTCGTGTAAGAACTTGAACTTATCAAATAATCAGTATACAAATCAACAAAATTATCCATCTTTTTATTTCTCAAAGTTGTTAACAAGATAAACTATAAATATCTTAAATTCAAATTATTCTTGCGTAAGGTGAGTTAGTAACTATTATTTCTGAATTATCTTTGAAATTATCTACAAAAGCACCAGAAGCAATTAAATTTCTATTTTCATCTTTTACAAAAGAATAAGTTTTTCCACTTTTTGCAGCATTTTCACTTAATGGTTTTATACCATCTTCTGCTAACTCTAAAAAAGAATTTTTAAAATCAAATTTATCAGCTTCTGTAGAATCCCAAGCATAATGTCCATTCTCAGACGAGTCACCTTCATTTAATACTCTAAACGAAAAACCATCTTCAGGTGTTGGAGAGCTAGAATTATAAAATGATGTCGCCTCAGCAGCTGAATTAAACCAACGACCTAAATTACTTATCTGAACTGTTCTTAATTCAGTTTTTATCTCATTTACTAAATTAATAATATCAGTCGCATTTCCATTATAATTTCCACGTAATAGAAGCTTATCTAATTCGATATTAAGTTTATCTACTTGCTCTACTGGAATTTTCTCACTCTTATGCCAAACACTCTTAATTAAATTAGCAAACACATCTCCATTTGGTTGGGCTCCGCTCTCTAAAGCTGCAATTAAATCTTCTACTGCCGTATAACTCATTTTATTTAATATTTTACTTTAATAATTTTTCCTTCTACAATAAATGGCGGACGATTTTCGTGTTTCTCATTTTCTCCAACTTCTTTTATTACTGCTTTATTCCATAAGGCATCACTCATACCTGCTACATGATATTCTGTTGATGTTGAATTTGCATCTGTTGATGTAATGGTTAATCCACCTGTTAAATCTCCTGCTTTTGCAGATAATTTATTAAATACACCATCACCATCAGTATGATCGTGTTTAGGTAATTGGCTTTCAAGTAACGTAACCCATTCCTCGCCACCAATTTTACCAATAGCATCATAATCTCCCTGACCACTATAAGCTACACTAAAGCGACCGCCAGAATTTGGAAGTTTAAATTGTGTTGTACCTACAGCTCCAAATTGTGTTCCAATGTTTTCGTATAAATCTGGGTAATCGACAATATTAAGTGTTCGCCCATCTTCTAACATATGTGTATCAGGTATCTTCTCTAAAAAACCTTTCCAACCAATTGAAACACCAGGAGGATCTCCTTTAATTTCTTTAATACGTTGCCATAAGGTTTCATTACTAACAATTCGATTAAAATCTACCCAATTAAGTGTACCATTATCATCAAATTTAGCGTGTCTTTTTACATAAGCATCAGGGTAATCTACTCCGAAAGCAGATGCGGTTTCTCTAACTTCTTCTATAGTTATTTTATCGAGTTTAGCACCTCCAGCAAAAGGAAGTATTTCGCCAGCGATAACAATTACACCAGCTGACACAATATTATCTACTTCTTCGCAACCACTTAATACAAAGTTTGCGCCACCTAAAGCGGTTAATGATTGCAATATTATATTTTGTGATTGTAAAAAATCCGCTGACTTTATAGTAAATGGAAAGTTCGTTTTTAATGTAAAATTTGCTTTATTCATTGATGATGGTATAAGTTTTACTTGGTAACTTGTTTTTATCTAAAATAGATTTCATTAAGTCGGTTTGTGAACTAGTTAAATGAAATCCTATTGGCAACACTACTTCAAATGAAATTTGATTTTGTAATAAGTTGCCTTCAGGTTGTAATAAATGAGGTGTTTCTTCACTAATCAACCACGGTTTATTTGCTTCGTCTTTCCATAACAATAAACTGTCGTAATCTGGTGTAAAAGTTCTTAAGATGATGCGTTTTTTGTACGGATCAAACCACTTGTTTATTTCAGCTTCTAAATAACACTTTTGCGTTTTTGCGCCTTGTTCAAAATCATTTATAAATTCGGTAAACTCAAAATGTATGTTTTGTAATTGTAATGCTATTATACCTGTAAAAGTCATAAACTTTGGCTTTCGCCAACGTGTTGGAAGTAACTCTACTAAAAGTTTTGAAAAATCTATTTTATAGTAGGCTTTCATCCTTTAATATGAGACTGTAAACTCAACTCTGTCTGCATAAAAAAAGCATTAATTTTATTCAAACAGAAAAGATGACACAAACAGAACAAGATTTATTAGAAAAGAAAGCCTTAGACCAATTATTATCGGGTAAGAGTTTATTTGGCAAAGAAGGCGCATTTGCTCCTATGCTAAAGAGTTTTATAGAAAAAGCTTTAGAAGCGGAGATGGAAAGCCATTTATTTTTGAGCGATTCATCAAACAAAAACAAGCGAAATGGGAAAGGCAAAAAGACGATAAAAAGCGGCTTAGGTACTTTTGAAATTCAAACCCCAACTGACAGGAATAGCAGTTTTGAGCCCGAGATTATAAAAAAGCGACAAACGATATTAGCGGAGAGTTTATCGGATAAAATAATAGGTTTATATGGATTAGGAATGAGTTTAAGAGATATTTGCTCTCATATAAAAGAGATGTATGATACCGATATTTCTCACACAGTATTAAGCCAAATTACAGATAAAATTATACCAGACATCAAGGAGTGGCAAAGTCGCCCATTAGAATCTATGTACTGTATCGTTTGGTTAGATGCGATGCATTATAAAGTTCGTGTTGATGGAAAAGTATCCCATAAAGCACTTTATAATATTCTAGGAATCAACAAGGAAGGACATAAAGAGGTTTTAGGAATGTATATCTCACAAAGCGAAGGAGCTAATTTTTGGTTGCAAGTTTTAACAGATTTACAACACAGAGGGCTTGAAGATATACTGATAGCTTGCACTGATAATTTAAAAGGATTTTCTGAAGCTATTTTGAGCATCTTTCCAAAAACACAAATACAAAAATGTATTGTGCATCAAATTCGTAATTCTTTAAAATATGTAGCCTCGAAAGATCAGAAAGCATTTATGAAGGATTTAAAATTAGTTTACAAAGCCATCAATAAGGAAATAGCAGAAGATGAATTGTTAAATTTAGAAGAGAAATGGGGCGAAAAATATCCTATTGTCATTGAGAGTTGGCGGCGAAATTGGGAGGAACTTTCTCAATATTTTGAATATACAGAGCCTATCAGAAGAATTATTTATACTACAAATGCCGTAGAGGGTTTCCACAGACAGGTTCGTAAAGTAACCAAAACCAAAGGTGCTTTTGTAAATGATATGGCGCTTTTAAAGTTGGTTTATCTCGCAACAAAAAACATACAAAAAAAGTGGATAAGTCCGCTCCACAATTGGAGTTTGATTATTCAACAATTATATATTAAATTTGGAGAGAGAATACCGCTCGATATTAGCATCCCCAAAAGCAGCTCGTGACGCTGCCGCTGGGGCTCATTTTAAAAACAGTTCGATTTTTTAAGCCAGAGTATGAAAAGAAAAAATCAAACTATTTTTAAAACGGAAAAAAAACACAGACAGAGTTTAAATTACACTCCCTTTAATATAGTTTATGGTTAAATTTTCGGGTAACACACGCATATATCCAGCGTACGGAGGGTATCTTCTATTAATAATTTGCCAACTTAAAGCATCGTATTTAAAACACGCAACTTTTACTTCAGCTATTTCTACTACTGGTAATTGCTGTAAAGCATCCACCAAAAACATTGACACATATTGCTGATCAAAATTAAGGTTAGATAAATACAACTCTACAGCTTCTTTTACAGGCTCTTTACTTCCGTTTAATTCTATTCCTTCAGCATTTAATAAAGCTGCATTATACTCAACGTCTAGCGTTAATTTTATATCGTCTGCCTCTTGGTTAACTACCGTTAGATGCACGCCTAAATCGGCTACTTCATTTATATAGGCTTCAAAAGCAATACGCTGTTCTTCAGTTAATGGTTGTTTGTTCTCATTCGCTATTTTTATGTATAATGTAGACTTATCACTTTCTTGAACTGCAACCGCAAATTTTACAATTTTAGAAGCTTCTATTTCATCTGTAGTAAGTACTGAATTATCGTAATAATCTTTTCCTTTTACTACTTGATGTCCGAACTGAAAGTCAGTTGCTTTTGTTTGATACCAAGCTTCTCTATGTGCTTCTTTAGCATCTGCAATTGCTAAAACTTCTATTTTAAAGACTTCAAACAATTCTTTTAATGAAGCAACAGCAAATGAAACCGCATAAAAAATCTCATTTAACACGCCAACCTTGCTTGTAGTAGTAACTTCTTGCAAAACAGAGCTTTTATCCTGTTGTGCCACCAATTTGTTTTTTATATCTACTTGTTCACTCATTATCGTACTTTAAAAGTTGTACCTATTTTCATATTTCCTATTCCGCCAAGAGATTCTCTTGCTACTAAACTATTATGTGCGGTTGCTGGCAGTATTCCGTTTGCTAAATAATAGCGCACAATGTCATCGTCTTTTTCTAAATCTTCTGGTATTATTAATTCCATTCCAGCATCTAAAAAAGCGGTTGGCGAAATGCTATTTGCAACTGCTATTTTTATGTAATTAGAAGGCAAACCTGTTGTTTGGGTTGCGATGTCTAATAGGGATTGATTATTTAGAACTGTTACTTTCATCTTCAAAAATTGTGTTTAGTTTTTTCATTACAAACCCTAAAGCTCCACCAGCTTCTTTCCATCCGAGAGTATTCATGTTTTCTAATAATGATTTAAACAGTTGGTAAATTATTCCAGCTATAAATGCCCAGTATAAAATCGGAAACGGATTAAGCTCAAACTCCATTATTTTAGGAAAATCAAATCCTTTTTTAAAAGAATGTAGCATCCAAATAATGGCTAAATATGTTCCAACCTTTAAAAACATTCTTCCCATTTTACGACTTAAAATAGGTTTACCTAATTTTTTTGACGCCTTTATTCCTGTTCTAAATTCAAAAATATTTAGAGCAACAAATGCTGAAAAAACCATTAAACCGAAACCTAAATAATCTTGTAAAAATGTACTTGCCAACGCAAAGTATGAACTCCAAGTGATTGCTTTTGCAGAAGCCATATATCCAAATGTACTTGCTATGTAGTCTTTTGTGCTGACAAAGCCAAAGCCTTGTAAGTAATAGTTAACTGTTTTCATTAAACTTCTATTTTTAATTTTTCATAACCTTCAGATAAATTAATCTTTGGATTTACAAAAACATCATTTTCTAATTGCACTTTTAAATTTCTTTTAAACTCACTTTCTGAAGCAATGCCTTTTACATATTTAGTTGCTCCAAAACCAACTAATGGAAACTCTTTAAATTCCCCTTGAAAAGAATTAAAAATATCCATTACATGTTGTTGATCACTTTCTTCAATAACAAGGTCGCCATCAACTATTTTTAAATCTCCATCTTCATCAAGTGCTATATCTTTCATTATTTTATTGTAGCTTTTACTAAAGTATCTCCTCTACTATCAACACCAACTATATCAGCTTTATCTATTTGCTTTTTTAAAGCATCTACAAAAGAATCAATAACTGTATCAGTATTATTTTTAACTTTAGAATTATTAGCAGCTTTTTTCATGTCTTTTTTTAATTCATTCCAATTAATTGCCATTACTTTAATATTTTTAAAAGGTCTTCAATTACTTTTTTATTACTACTTTCAATTTCTATAAGCTTTGGAACATCAGGACTCGCACCAATAGATACCACTACTTTTTGTAATACTTTATTTATTTCATTCTGATTCTTTAATCCCGATTCTAAAACATCTTTTAAATTAACATCCGTCTTGATTATGAAACCATCTTTGTCAATTTCAAATTCTGAAGCACCAATCTTTACTTCAACTTTTTCTATCTCACTACACGCAATTAAAACAGCTTCAGAAATATCACTTTCTATAATGCCACAAATAACTGCACTTCCTTTTTTGGGCGTTATCTTAAATTGGTTTTCAACTGGTGTTAAAACACTATTAAAACGAACGTCTAAAAGCGATGGCATTCCTTCTCGTTCTACGTCAATAGAATCTTCTTTCATTTCAGAAACAATACCCGAAGTCAACACCATCTTTTCGTGTTTTTTTAAGAGCGATAAAAAAGCAGTTTCAAAACTCATTGTTTTTTCTTTTCTATAATTAAGGTCTTACTTGTTCCGCAGTCATTAAATATGTTAACCTTAGATATTTTCTTACCAAATAGTCTAGTTTTAATACCAAATATCCATCTGTGAGGTTTGCGCTCCCAACTACTTACATAATTAAAATTGTTATTAAACTCTCTTTTATTAATCTCCAGTTTTAAGCTGTCTTTACCATCGTAAACTATATTCCCTCCAACAGAAAAACATTTACCTTTTTCATAAAAAGGAATCAATGAAGGTTGAGCTGTTCGAATGCTATTAATAATCGGACTGATACTTTTTCGTTTACTCAGAGTATCTTTAAACTTGTATTTCTGACTAATAATTTTCTCAATTCTATTCAGCTTAACATTGCTCTTTTGTAATTGACTTTTTAAACCTTTATTTTGATAAGTTAAATAGTCAGAAATCTCCTTTTTATCAAGTACTTTTTGAGCATATTGCAAACTATCTAATCGAGATTGTTGCCTGTAATTTTCTACAACACGAGCGTTATCTTTCTTTAATATCTGATTATCTTTATACAGTTTCATTCCATATAAAGCGATACCAATTAAGAAAACATATCGTAAATCTTTTAACCCGAAAATTTTAAATAATGCCATCATACTAGATCTCTTAAAAGGTTAGCATACTTTTCTTCAGCATTACAAAACTGAACAGAGTCAACAGGGTTGCTGCCAAAAAAAGGCTCTAATAAAACAGCGTTTGCAGTTGTGTCTAAAATGAATTTACCCCCTCTTTGGGTTTTCTTTGAACTAATAGGAATTAGATGCCTTTTCTTTATTCCAAATCGTTGATTTACTAAATACACAAATTGAGAAGCAATACCTTTAGTTTTAGCATTTGTAATGTTGTGTAAAGCAGTAACTCCATGTGCACGTTCATCGTAAAAAGAATTAAAATGCAAAGACAATACTAAATTGTATCGCTTTTTATTAATCTTTTTAAGTGCCTGACCTATTCTATATCCTTCAGAAACAAATGGTGTATTTGGTCGCTCATAAACATCTGCAAAGTCTTTACAGTAAGAGGCTACCTTTTTCATGTAATCGTATTCTGTAGTATCTAACCACGCAGAATATGCTCCTTTTGCTTTCGAACGATGTCCTATTAAAATTGCTACTTTGTTCATAATTTTAATCCTATTTTATTAATCCTTTTAAAGCCATCTGTACTGTTAAATTTTTTAATGACTTCTTCTATTAAATATTTTCCATCATGCTCGCTGTTTTCATAATTAGGATCTGTAATTTGTACAGAATCTCCAGCTTTTGTTCTTGGCAATCCCCAAGTTGGTATTGTGCCTCGATAACCATCAAAATTCAAGCTCTTATAATTCTTTTCTGTCAACAGTTTTAAAGTCTCTTTGGTTTTATTCATAAAATGAAGCGTTCTTTGTGCGCCTCCTTTATCTCCAAATTCATACTTAATTCTAGAGCCGTCTCTATTTATAGAAATAGCTTTAAATAGAATTTTAAAATCTTCTTTTCTAACAAACTTTAAATCGTTCTGAATAGCTCTAACATTTCTATTCATGTTAATTTGATGCACAGTTTGCGGAACTAAACTAATTATAAAACCTACCTGAAGAACTTTACCTACAAAGCGAGCGTGAAGCCCGTAATCTTTACGTAAACGCTCTAAAATTTGATAAGCAGATTCATTATTTAAAGTAAATTTACCCAGCTTTATATCATCTAAAATATCATACGAATAACCAGGACTAATTGTCTTTAATAACTGAAGTAATGAAACCGAAGAAAAGGCTTTTGCAAAATTACTTTTACGTAATTTAAACATCTCATCTTCACATTTAATCACTAAAGGAATATCAGCTGAAATACTGGTTACATAACCAGTAAATTCAGTAGCTAAATCATCATCATATCCTAGTTCTATAGTTACAGCATTATCAACTTTTATAAAGTCTAAAATGTTTTTTCCTGCAAAGGTTTTTTTAGAACCGTTTACTGAAGCTTCTAAATATTCTCGAGGTAAAATAATAGTTCCAGTATCAGAAAGTTTTTTAATACTTTCAATAATTGTAATACTATTTACATAGTTTATAATTACGTTACCAATGGTAACTTTGCAACTCATATTGTAATATAGAAACCTCATTAAATATTTGGGTTTGCTAATGTAAATCCAACTGGTGCAATTGCTCTTGCAGTAATTACAAATTGTTGAGTGTCTGCAAAACCTTGCACGCCATTAATCTCTATACCTTTTAAATAAACGCTTGAAATTGATTTGTCAAAGAACTGTGTGCCTGAAACATCAACGACACCATTGTACTCAAAAAAGCGATTTAACTCGCTTATTTTACTTTTAGGATATTGATGATTTTCTATATCAACCAATATGCCTCTTATTCTTAAATTGTATTGTCTAGTACTCCAGCGTTCTACAACTTCATTAGCTCCTCCATTAATATCAGTTATAATGTGTTTTTTATCTCGAGAGAAACTAATAATTGGCGGTGGAGCTAATATGTTTTCGTTTTTACTACTAGATAAAAAAGGAACTGAACCAAACACTACTTTTTGACCATTGTAACTAAAAGACATTTCTTCGAAGTCTTCTTTACTTTTCTCATAAAATTCAAGATTATACTTGCTATTTTCTTGAGTAACAGTAACTGCATTCGGTTGGTTAGCGGTTGCCAAATGCCCAAATGCAGCTGCATATCTCTGAGAAAGATTAATTGTTACTTGTGTCATTTTAATAATTCTTTCATTTGCTGACCCAAAACTCCTGATTCAGATAAATACTTTACTTGCGCCCATTTTAAAGACCATGCTACATCTTCTAACAATTCAGGAAAAGGAACGTGTAAAAAGTGACTGATGTATGCATCAATTTTAAAAACGGAATCCTTTTCATTTGAATAATGAAGACCAGTACAGTCTAGGAGAACTTTTTTATATTACCCTGTCCTATTGGAATTAATTCAGCAATAAGAGCTACCGTTGAATTAAACGAGACTGTAAACTCAACTCTGTCTGCATAAAAAAAGCATTAATTTTATTCAAACAGAAAAGATGACACAAACAGAACAAGATTTATTAGAAAAGAAAGCCTTAGACCAATTATTATCGGGTAAGAGTTTATTTGGCAAAGAAGGCGCATTTGCTCCTATGCTAAAGAGTTTTATAGAAAAAGCTTTAGAAGCGGAGATGGAAAGCCATTTATTTTTGAGCGATTCATCAAACAAAAACAAGCGAAATGGGAAAGGCAAAAAGACGATAAAAAGCGGCTTAGGTACTTTTGAAATTCAAACCCCAACTGACAGGAATAGCAGTTTTGAGCCCGAGATTATAAAAAAGCGACAAACGATATTAGCGGAGAGTTTATCGGATAAAATAATAGGTTTATATGGATTAGGAATGAGTTTAAGAGATATTTGCTCTCATATAAAAGAGATGTATGATACCGATATTTCTCACACAGTATTAAGCCAAATTACAGATAAAATTATACCAGACATCAAGGAGTGGCAAAGTCGCCCATTAGAATCTATGTACTGTATCGTTTGGTTAGATGCGATGCATTATAAAGTTCGTGTTGATGGAAAAGTATCCCATAAAGCACTTTATAATATTCTAGGAATCAACAAGGAAGGACATAAAGAGGTTTTAGGAATGTATATCTCACAAAGCGAAGGAGCTAATTTTTGGTTGCAAGTTTTAACAGATTTACAACACAGAGGGCTTGAAGATATACTGATAGCTTGCACTGATAATTTAAAAGGATTTTCTGAAGCTATTTTGAGCATCTTTCCAAAAACACAAATACAAAAATGTATTGTGCATCAAATTCGTAATTCTTTAAAATATGTAGCCTCGAAAGATCAGAAAGCATTTATGAAGGATTTAAAATTAGTTTACAAAGCCATCAATAAGGAAATAGCAGAAGATGAATTGTTAAATTTAGAAGAGAAATGGGGCGAAAAATATCCTATTGTCATTGAGAGTTGGCGGCGAAATTGGGAGGAACTTTCTCAATATTTTGAATATACAGAGCCTATCAGAAGAATTATTTATACTACAAATGCCGTAGAGGGTTTCCACAGACAGGTTCGTAAAGTAACCAAAACCAAAGGTGCTTTTGTAAATGATATGGCGCTTTTAAAGTTGGTTTATCTCGCAACAAAAAACATACAAAAAAAGTGGATAAGTCCGCTCCACAATTGGAGTTTGATTATTCAACAATTATATATTAAATTTGGAGAGAGAATACCGCTCGATATTAGCATCCCCAAAAGCAGCTCGTGACGCTGCCGCTGGGGCTCATTTTAAAAACAGTTCGATTTTTTAAGCCAGAGTATGAAAAGAAAAAATCAAACTATTTTTAAAACGGAAAAAAAACACAGACAGAGTTTAAATTACACTCCCAATTAAACATAAAATCATCAGCTTCTATCCTTTCTTTACCCGTCAAAACACAACCTCTAACTAAAATTTCTTGTGCTTTTTTAGGGTTTTGATCAGCCCATTTCATATATTGTCCTGTAACATTTCTGCTAGGAATTAAAACAGCTACTTCTAAAAATTCACTATGCGCTTCGCTTGTTGGAACTTCTAAAAGTTTTAACTTTTCCACGTCTTCATGTTTTGAAGCAATACTTTTTTTTGTTCCTTCGTCCAAGTAAATTACACTTGTACTTATCTTTGTTTTTGTTTTTTCTTCTGCCATCTTTTAAAAGTTGTTATATTCAATATCTAACACAAACAAAGTATGTTGTTTGTTCAATCCCATATCTCCAGTTACATCACGTCCTTGGTCTTGGAATTTTGCTAAAATTGTATCGTTAATAATATCATTGTATTCATTAGTAAGCGTAACATTGATGTAAAAAGGTTTTACATTCAATAAATTACCATCAGCAGCTCTTTCTATTATTGCTATATCTTGCATCATAAAAGTTACTGTACACGTATCTGTTATCTTCCCTATAGACCATGAAGTACCTTTATTCTTTAAGGTGTGATTCTTCTGATGCTCTTGTTCGGTATTGTAACTTATCTCAACTACATCTGTAGGAACACCAGCAATATTCACATCTACATCACCACTATCATAAGCTTTGTTATTTTTGATTACTCTACTCATTAGATGCTATTTTTAAGATTAGACGTTCCTTTAATAGTAGCTACAGTTCCATAAGGCACAATTTGAAACTGTGTCTTAAGCTCTTTAGCAATCAATAAATCACTATTTGGGTCAACTGTTGTTTTACCAAAAGAAATTTCTTTAGCAGTTACCATATCAGCTAAAACTGTATCTCCAAGATTCTCAAAATACTTTACAACCCCAGTAGGTAGCTTTCCGTATTTATCAACTGGTTGACTTGTTTTTACTTTTGGTAATAATGCACTACGTAATAATCTACGTGCTTTATCATGTGTTCTACCATACGCAATGGTATGCTCATTAATATTACCTTCAGCATCTACAATAATTTCTACACAAGTATGATCATTGTTCCAACGTACACCAGCTAATCCAGCATAGGTAAGTCCAAAAATGTAACCTTTGTCTTCTAATCTTTGTAGTTGACTTAAATTAGACTTTATGGTTGTATGATTAGATAAACCAGCAACCAACCACTTCTTTCTTAAAGCATTCGTTAAGTTAAAACGCTCATTGTCTCCAATGTTTTGGTTTACAGCTGCTGCACTAACAGTTCCTAAAGCGGTTCCTACTTCAGCAAATTTTTGAGCATTACCAACTAAAGTTTCAGCATAATTATAATCCTGTCCTATTACTACAGATACGTTTGGAGCAGCTACATTTTCAATCGCTCGTAAGTCAATTGAAGCACCTGCATTACCACCAAAATCATAACCTTCTAGTAAAATTTGACAAGGCATAAAGTTTTCATCAGCCCAATTATATAGTAATTGTGCTTTTGCAATTGCATTATACACATCGGCAGGAATTCCATTTAACAACGTAGTTGCTTCAGTTGGATTAACAGATAAAGAAATTTGTTTAATTTCTCCTTCTCCTTCAGTAATTAATGATTTTCCTAAAGTGTCGTTTGCACTTTCACACATCTCTACTAATGTAGTTGCTTGAGCAACTAATAAAATGTAGAGTTTAGTTCCTTCTCCTTTTATTCTATAAAACTCACTAACGTGTCTGTACACATTTACGTTGTTTTCTTTATCATAAGCTGGTGTAATACCTAAAGCTTCAGTATCTACCAAATTGTAGATAGTTTCAACTATTCCTAAAGCCAAATTAGCAGCTGCTGTAGCAGCTGCAATGAGTCCTGAAACTCCATCGCCTACTGCTAAAGCATTTGCGCCAATTTTACCTTTACTAATAGTTGCTCCGTTTAAATCAGCCATTATTCAGCTTCTTTTTTAGGTTCTACAACTTCTTTAGCTACAACCTTTTTAGCTACAACCTTTTTAGCTACAACCTTTTTAGCTACAACCTTTTTAGCTACAACCTTTTTAGCTACAACCTTTTTAGGTTCAACGACCTCTTTACCACCAATAAAATCAGCTCTTAATAAAGTTTTAATTTGATCTAATTTCCCTCCAACACTATTTAGTGCTAAATCTTTTTTTGTAAAGAATTCAGGAGTCTCTTTTTTGTTTACAAAAAGAGTTTCGTAGCCACCTTTTTTAAAGTGTACTTTTGCTTGTTTTTTTGTTTCTGTATTCATTTTCTAAAGTTTAAATAGTTGCTGAAACGATTGCACCAGTACCTCTTGTTTTACGAGGTAAAACAACGTAGTTATGTCTTACATTATACATTGTAGCATGGGTTTGAGTATTTACAGGATCTGACACATTCCAAGTTCTACCAGTAGCTTTAAACATATCATAACTATGAAAAGAGAAAGATGCTACTTTATCATCTGCCGTTGCTAATGCTCCAAAAGCTGGCTTCACCAAGGTGTTCACATTAATTAATGGAACATCTATATACATGTATGTTTTAAAGCCTTCTAAACGCTGTTTTAACATACCTGATTCATCGTGTGCTAAATGATCTGTCTTTTTATCTTTATCAATACACCAAAACAATAAATCGTTATAATGTTCAGAAGACAATACTAAAACACGCTCACTAAAAGGTATTTTTTGTGCGTCATAAAATCCTTTATGAGTTAAAATATCCTTCGGAACTAAACGTCTTCTTCCAGTTCCATCATTATCACCAGTGGTAACAATTACAGGAGTTGTAGCAGTATGACCAAGAGGCGTTAACGCATGAGCTGCTTTATTATGCTTACGATTCATAATTGCTCTAGCGTGTTTTCTCTGCACAAGACCAACCTTATCGTAAGCGATGTATTGCGTTTCTTCAATACCAATTCTTGTAGCAATAGTAATATGCGTATCTAACTGAATAGGAATATCTCCATCTACTTGAGTAGCAAATCCAATAGGATACGTAACATTATTAGTAACTACTTCAGGGTCTGCACCAACATCTACTAAATGAATAACATCGTTTTCATTTTTCATTGCTGTTACGTGTCGAGATTCA
This sequence comes from Tenacibaculum sp., assembly GCA_965242715.1. Taxonomy (GTDB): domain Bacteria; phylum Bacteroidota; class Bacteroidia; order Flavobacteriales; family Flavobacteriaceae; genus Polaribacter. The sequence goes on along the minus strand of OZ251501.1, from coordinate 3,942,481 downwards.
TCAGGAATCTCATTTAAAAATGTAGCTTCTTCAGTTTCTCTGAATCCTTCTACGAGGACATCCGTCCATACTTCTTGATTTATACCTGCCATTATTTAGGTTTTAATGTTATTATGCTTTATAATCAGAACCGTACTTGGCTTTGTATAATGCGTTAAATGCTTCTGGATTCTCTTGAGATAATTTCTCTAATCCTCTTGGATCTTCTTTTTGGTACTTCATCCAGTCCCAGCCTTCTTTTAAGGTAGCTGATGGATTCTCGCCTCCTTTTCCTTTAAACAACCCTGCTATATCAGCTGGAACAACAGAACCTCTCTTTTCACTTTGTATTCCTTGTAGCGCAACCGCTAATGCAGGAACTCCACTTTTTTCACCAATACCTTTATAAACATGGCTCTACCCTTATTTTAATGGGTAAAGATTTAAACCTCCATTAAAAAAGAGTATTGCACTTCTAAAGTTTTTAAAAGTTCTATATCCTTTTCCAATAGATTTAAGTTCTTGTATTTTTCCATTTAATCTTTCAGCCATTGCATTGCTATACTCAGTTATTAAGGCATTTATAACTCCAGAGAGATGTTTTTCAAACATTGTAACAACCTTTGTTACTTCTTTAATTTGCTTAGAAGTAGAATTTCGTATCCATTTAATTAGTAAATAAAAACCATTAATATACTTAGTTTCTTTATGGAATAAATCTTTAAAATTTTCTTTGACTTGCCACGCCTTGCTAACTTCATAGTTCGCCTTGATTATTGCATCAAATTTTATTCGTTGTTTCTCGGTTAGGTTTTCTTGGTTTTTAAGTAACGCATATCTACTGTTTATCAATTCATCATTCGTTTTAACTTCTCTTCTTCTAACCTTATCAATAGCGGTATTTAAATACTTAACCAAATGAAATCTGTCGTGAACAATAGATGCGTTTGGTAATTGACTTTTAGAGGTAGAAATATAAGCTTTCCACATATCTAAACTTATAGTTTTAACCTGTTTTTGTTGTTGTTTTGTCATAGATTTATCAAATAGTTTTTCTACAGATTCTTTAGTTCTTCCTTCTTCTACATCTATGATAAAACCACTTCTAGGATGACTTAAGACACTTATATATTTATGTCCTTTCTTAAACGATTTTTCATCCAAACTCAAACGACTAAAATCCATATTTGATAAATCTCTCCTACTCAAACCTCTTTCTGTACTTAAATGAATTACTCTATTGATGACATTAAAACCACAACGCATTAATTTTGCTGTTTTTGTTTGATTTTTAGTTGCTAATAGTAAATCAATTATTGCATGTTCAAAAAGGTGTGTATGACGTGTATGCTTATCTGCCCATGGCGGAACTATGGTGATTACAGCTCCTTGACTGTTCTTTATTCTTGGCAACTTACAACTTATAAAAGTCTTATATTGCATCGTATCTAAATGACGCCATTCTCGATTTGGTGCATGGTCATATAAACTACATAATTCCATGGTCTCTGGACAAAGGGCTCTTTCTCCTATGAATTTAATGACTATTTTTATGTCTGAAATTGCATAATCTGCTTCTACTTTTACAACTTGCCAGTTGTCATCTAAATTTAGTAGTAAATCGAAAAATTGATGTGTAAACATTTTACCTTTTTTTTACGAATTTAATAAATTCCATTAAATTCGTGGTAGAACCATAAACATCAATTAAGGATTGATCTATCTTACCTTCTAATGGCTTTAAAAGAGCAGTAATTTCAGCATCAGAAGTTGCTTTAATAGATAGCTCTAAAGCATCAAATTTTACTTTTAAGGCAACATAATCTCCACCTTTGTTTTGTGAATTGAAGTGTTTTTCTAAAGCTTCAAATACAGCCGTATCAGAAGAAGCTTCAGCAACACCAATCAATCCGTACTTTGCAATAATTTCGGATTTCATTTTACTGTGTTTAGAATTAAATTTATTTTCGTTTTTATTTTCTGTTTGTACTAGTAATGCTTCAAACTGCCCAAAAAGCTCAGGGTTTGCCATCGCTTTCTTTTCATCAATTTTTACATCAACAATTGGATCTACAATTTTATCTACAAGACCATTTGCTAAAGCTTTCTTTGCATTGAAATAGTTATCGCCATCAAACCATTTTAACACTGTTTTTTTAGGTTTACCAGTTAAAGAGATTAAATCGTCGATGAAATTATCATTCATATCATCTAATAAATCCGCAGTAGAACGATGGTCTTTTGCATTACCTCTTGTAGTTCCTTGTGCCTGATGTATCATTATAAAACCATTCCTAACAATACTTCTTTTATCTGCTGCTGGTAAAAGAAACGCTCCCATAGAAAAAGCAACACCATCAACTTGCATATCAATAGTAGATTTTGAATTTTTTAAACGTGATTTAATATAGTTTCCTGTAAAAACATCGCCACCAATAGTATGGACATGTACTTTAATATCTCCATGCACACTCTCTATTTTCGAGAATTGATAATCGAAATACATATCATCACCAGACCACATGCGCCCATGTAACCATATTGTATTGTCTTTTACTTTAATAATCATTTGTAAATGTTAACCTTTTGAACATCAAAAGTGAGGGTAAAAACTGTTTAAAAAAAGGATGGTTGCAACGCTTGCGAACATCCTTGCAACGCTTGCAAACATTGCGTAGTTAAGTAATGAGTTTCTGTACTTTCGTACAGAAACAAGGTTAATTTAATGGCTTTATCAAACGCTAAAAAAAGAAATATTGCAGAACGTCTCATCATTGAAGATGGAAAGACTGGAGAGTACGTGTCTGAATTTTTAGACATATCTGTTCAATCAATAAGTAGATGGAGAAAAGGACGTAAAGGAGAAAAAACTTGGGATGAAAGAAGGACAGAAAACTTATCCGCTCCACACAAAATAAAAGAGTTGCTTCAGCAACAATTACAGTTAGTTGCTTCAGGAGAAAAAGCCACTATTGATGCTGATGCACTTGCAAAGATATCTCGAGTATTACAAGATGTTTCAGGCAAAATATCTACGCAAGTAGTAATCTCTGTTTTTGAAGAGTTTGATAATTGGTTAAGTGAAGTTGACCCTGAAGAAGCTTTAAAAGTAACTAAAATTCATAGAAAATTCATTCTTAATAAAGCAGCTAAAGAATAAGTGAGTTCAGAAGTAAACATAGATAGAAAACTCCAAAAACTTATAGAAGGTTATGATGCACATTGTAATCGATTAAGAAAGAAAAGATATTTATCTCTTCAGGAAACTCCTAAAGAGAAAAATGCCAAGCTAAAAGAACTCGAAAAAGAGTATACAGATTGGTTTGAGTTTTTCTTTGATGATTACGCAAAAGTAAAGTGTGCGCCTTTTCACAAAAAGCTAGCACGATTAATAATAGACAATCCTACAGGAAGCACTTTAGCAGAAATTTACAGAAGTGGTGCTAAATCTGTACATATAAATTTAGGGATTCCGCTGTTTCTGTACCTCGTAAAAAAAGAGCTGCTCTTTATGTTATTGGTCGGTCAAACCGAAAACAAAGCAAAGAAGCTACTGTCTGACATTCAGGCGAATTTAGAACACAATCAGCGGATTATCTCCTATTACGGAAAACGTTACAAAACTGGTAATTGGGTAAATGGAGACTTTAGAACCTCAGATGGTGTAAAATTCTTTTCTCTTGGTTACGGGCAAAATCCTCGTGGTATTCGTGAGCTAGCAGAAAGACCAGACTATATTTCTGTAGATGATTTAGATAGCAAAAAACGAGTTAAGAATGATCGTTTAAGTCGTGAAGCTCTTGAATGGGTTTGGGAAGATTTACAAGGTACGTTTGATGAAGGTTCACCTCGTAGACGTTTTGTAGTTGCTAATAACAACTTCCATAAAAATACGGTTATCAATCAATTAAAGATTGAGTTCAAGCGGATTAATAAGGTTGCAAAAGAATTTGGAGATACTATTGAGCATTTTACACTCACAGTTCCAGCCGTTAAAAATCTTGAAACTTTCGAACCAGCTTGGGAAGCAAAAACCAATGCTAAATATTGGAAAAAGAAGTTTAGAAAAACGCCTTATCGCTCTTTTATGCGTGAGTATATGCATGTTCATATTGTAGATGGTAGCGTGTTTGATAATGAAGATATTTTGTACAAACAAAGATACAGATTCAGCCAATACGATGCTTTATGTTTTTATGGCGATTTAAGTTATAAGGATGCTGGAGATTATAAAGGGTTAATTTTTATTGGAAAAAAAGGGCGTGAATACAACATACTAGCAATTTATAACAGACAAGGTTCTAGAGCATTGTGTGCAGAATGGCTTTACAATATATACGAAGATAAAAAACTGGAGAAGTATAATATCAGGTATTACATAGAAGGACTTTTTGCAATGGACGAGTTTGTAAATGACTTCGATGAAGAAGGAGATAAACGTGGTTATCACATTCCTGTTGAATCTGACACCGACAGCAAAGGTGATAAGTACGACAGAATTGAAGCAATGACAGGGCACTATAAACGTAAATCTATTTTTATAGATAGCGCAATAAAAGATGATCCTGACACCATGTTGTATGTAGAACACGTATTAGCTTTTGAAAAAGGAAGTAAGACTCCAGTAGATATTTTGGATGCACAACAGGGTGGTATTTCTAAATTAAACAAAGCAACTTTTGTAGAAAAATTTGAAGCTCGAGTGCAAAGTAGAAGGGAGATTTTAAACAACAAAAAAAATAGGTACTAATGGCATTTTTAGAAGTAGAAGATTATTCTGTATTAATCAGAAAAGAGTTAAAAAATATTGTTGAAGAATCTGAATTTGATGGTATTGAAGCGGATGTAAAAAGATTGCAAGCTGAAGGAATGGCAATTTCACAAATTAAAAATTCTTTAAGTGGGCGTTATGACACCGATGCTGTTTTTTCAGCCGAAGGTAATGCACGAAATCATTACATCGTAATGATCTCTGTTGATTTAACGCTCTATCATTTATACACTTCTGTTGCGCCAAATTTAATTCCTGATGTTAGAAGCACAAGATATCAAGACGCTATTGATTGGTTAAAAGATGTAAGAAAAGGAGACGCAAATGCAGATTTACCAAGATGGAAAGATGAAGCTGGAGAAGATCAGTTTGATTTTAGATTCGGGTCTGAAAGGAAAAACGAGAATAACAAATGGTAAAAAGAAGTAAAACACCGTTTAAACACCGTTTAAATTCAATTTTAAGCAACTATAACTACAAAACAATATGAAGATTTTCGGGTTTGATATAAAGCGCTCTAAAGGTTTAAAAACAAGCCAAGGAAAAGGCAGCGATACTGGAGGAAGATTATTACCTGAAGACAAGGATCTAATATTAAAAATCATTAAAGCTTATAAAGATAGTAGCCGAAAAGATATTGATAAATGGAGACAATCGCTTCTATTATATCAACACCCCGAAAAGCCACGCTATAACTATTATTATGATTTATTAGATGATTTAAAAACAGATGGTCATTTAAAGGCACAAATGCGCTTGTATGAATACGCAATTTTAAATACTGATTTTAGTGTAATAGATCAAACCACAAAAAAGCCAAATGAAGAAGCTACAAAGTTCTTTAATCAAAAATGGTTTTACGCTTTTTTATCCGCAGGAATACATAAAGATTTAGAAGGAACTACGGTTTTACTATTTAAAGCATTTCATAAAGATAAATGTGAGTTTTCAATTATCCCAAGACGTAATGTTGTTCCGCAACAAAAAATAATGATTCCAGATTTATCAAAACCTGATACTATTTCTTATGAAGATCCTTTCTTTGAAAACTGGTTAATTGAAATTGAAGCAAATGAAGGAGAACCTTTAGGCTTGCTAAATGACATTATTCCTAACTTAATTTGGAAAAGGAATGTTGCGCAGTCTTGGGCAGAATTTTGTGAGAAGTTTGGTATGCCAATGGTAACCGCTACAACAAATAAAGCTGATCCAAAACATTTAGATAAGATTGAATATATGCTTCAGCAATTAGGCGAAGCTTCAACAGGAGTATTTCCATTAGGTACAACTGTAGATATTAAAGAAGCAAGTAGAACTGATGCATATCAAACCTATTCTAAATTTATTCACTTTAATAGAGAAGAAATAAGTGTTGCTATTTTAGGAGGAACTATGATTACTAATGATGGTAGTTCAAGAAGTCAATCGGAAGTACACGAGCGTAATTTAGATGATAAAATTGCAGTGGCTGTAAAAAGGCGATTAGTGTTTTTAGTGAATGATGTTCTAATACCTGTTTTAAGAAACCAAGGGTACAATTTCATTTCTGAAAATAGCCGATTCACTTTTAATAAATCTCATAATTTAAAGCTTGACAAGTATTGGAAAATTACTGAAGGAGTTATGAAAGACTTTGAAGTAGACGAAGCTTGGTTATCAGAAACTTTTCACATTCCGATTATTGGTAAAAAAAAAATCCAGTCCCCAACAACCCTAAGTAATGTTACTGCACTTAGTGTCTTTACACCTGATTATTCAGATACGTGTTGTGATGACACTTATTTTTCAGCAGTAGCATCAAAATCTTTAGATAACATTCAAAACATCAGCAATGATTTAGCTGAAGAAATTTATCAGAAAAAAAATACGTTAGGAACAGCGGCTAAATTAATAGCTGAAGAAGCTTTATTATTAATCAATGGTTTAATTACAGGCTGGGGAACGTATAGAACCGAAGCTATTTGGAATGCAACTGATCATCTTTTGTTACAAATGATGGAGCAAAACATCATTGAGTTTGCAGCTTCTAAAACCGAAGCTCGGTTAGCATCGATGACTGATTTAATGATTAACAGAGAAAAAAACCAAATAAGATCGTTAAGTGATTTTAAAGCGGAAGCAGAAAAAATAACTAAAAACTTTAATACGACTTATTTAGAAACTGAACGGAATTTTGTAATAGCTACTGGACAAAATTCAGCAGCGTACTTGAGATTTAAAAGCGAAGCTTCAACAGTAACTCCGTATGTGCAGTACCAAACGGTTGGCGATGATAAAGTGCGAGAGGAACATCAATTTCTAAATGGTAAAGTTTTCAATTTAAACGATACTGAAGCAATGAGATTATATCCTCCAAATGGCTATAATTGTCGGTGCGAAATGGTGCAATATGTAGGCGATAAAAGCAAAGTGGTAAGTGGTAAATCTGCCATGAGTGTTATGGGAGATAAATTTAAAGAATCGGAATTCGGTTTCAATAGAGCAGACACCAAAGCCATTTTTAATAAAAGCCAGTTTTATACCGATGATGGCGAAGTCCTAAAAAATGTAAATGCTATTACCTATAAATCTTACAATGGTTTAACGTCATTTAAAGAGTTTAAAGGACTCAAAAAACTAAATTTAGACAGCACCATTTCTCCAGGGAATGTGAAAGAATTATTTAGACCTGACGGAAAACAGGGAAAGTCAACATTTATGGGACTTACAGACCATTTAAAACGTAAAATAATACTAAAAAAGTCAGTTTTTGAAACGCATACTTCAGGTAAATACGTTAAAAAAGGCGAAGATAGGCACCAATTATTTCCATTGGTAAAAACCACGCTAGAAAGTGCGGATGAAGTTTGGTTTAATTCAATCAGTAATAAAAAATTTCAATACACATATATCAAGTATTTTAAAGATGAAGCTGTAGTAGTCAAAACCACTTTAGGAGCAAATAATAATGAAGTTGGTACTTGGTACAAATTAAAAAAGAAGGAAGAAGACGAGCGAAAAGGAATACTATTAAAAAAGAAAAAAGTTTAACACAATCTCCCTTGCGGATATTAAAGCTAGTATGAAACAGTGACTTTTGGTTATTAAGCTTATTGCAAGATTATGTTAAACTTTCTGATACAAAGGTATAAAAAATTAAATAAATGGCAGCAACTGCAAAATTAAAATTGCTTTTAGAACTTGGAAACAAGCTCTTTAATAATAAATTGATGCAAACAAAACGCAAGCTCAGTAAAGCTACTGACAAGATGCGAGGTAAATTAAAACAGTTAAAACTTTCAAGTGTAGATGCATTTAGCGCAATGCGTGCAGAAGTTCCTTTATTTGGTAGAGCAATGGACTTACTAGGGAATCCTTATGCATTAATAGCCGCTGGATTGCTTTCGGTCGGAATACTTTTTGGTAAAGCAACTGGAGAAGCCAGAAAGTTTAATCACGAGTTTCTACAAATAAAGCAGTTAAATCTTGATAAGAATAACAAGGATCTAAAAACTTATAAAGGTTTAATTGCAGACACCGCCTTTGAAACTGGTAAAAGGTTAGTTGATACCACAAAGGCGTATTACGACATACAATCTGCATTAGGTTTTTATGGAAAAGATGCAGAAACCATCTTTAAAAGTGTTGCAAAATTTAGTACAGCAACTGGTGCGGAATTAAACGATTCTATCAATGCAACATCCAAGGCAATTAAAGCTTTTGGTTTAAATGCCAATGATACCGATATGCTACTCGCTAGTAATGCAAAAACAGTACAAGTTGGTATCACTACTTTTAAAGAGTTAGCACAGGTACAGACAGAGTATGCAGGTGCAGCCGCTGGTGCTGGTCAAAAAGTAGATGCTGCCAACAAACTATTTGCGGCTTTTACCTCTATTGCTAAAGACAGTAGAACTGCTGCCACTTTAACCAAGACGGCTTTTCAAGGTTTAACCCAAGCAGCTACGGTAAAAGGATTAAAATCAATAGGAGTTAATTTATATGATGCAAAAGGTAATTTAAAAGATATTGAAGGCATTTTAAAACAGGTTAACACCAAGTTTAAAACAATGTCTCCAAAGGCAATTGATGAATTAATTAATAAAATTGGAGGTCCTGAAGGATTACGGGCATTACTTACAAAGTTGAAAAATGGATCAGAAGATTTATTTAGAACCTTTGAAGCTTTTGATGCATCAAAATTTGATATGGCTAAAGCCTTAAAGAATGCTAATGGAGATGTAACCGTATTAAGTAATCTTGTTAAAAATAGATTCAATGTTATTATGGCAAAATTGGGAGAAAAAATACTTCCTTTAGTGCTAAAGGTTTTAGTAAAAACAAATGATGGTTTAAATTTCTTATATAGAAACGGAAAAAAGATATGGACGCTTATAAAAGATTTAACTATTGCTTTTGTCGCTTTTAAAACAACAAATATGTTGCTTAATTTACAAGTAGGTAAATTAGGACAATTATTCTCTTTTAGCTTGGTAAGAGGCATAAAAGCTTCAGCAGGTGCAATGCTTAATTTTACAGCAGCTATTAAAGCAAATGCAATTGGTTTAATTGTAAGTGCTATTGCTGTATTGGTTTCTAAATTATCAGAAGCTAAAGATAAATTAGACGAGATTAGAAATGCTGCCATAGATAAAGGTAAAATGTTTTCTAAAAACGTAGGAGACATTATGAATCCTACAAATTTAGATAACGGCTTGTTAAACACCAAAGATTTAAGTAAGAGACAGGCTGATGACATTCTAAATAGAACAAAAAGCAGACTAAACGAATTAAAAGACTTACGTTCTAAATTAAAAGTTCAACTACAAAATAAAGGTTTTAACCAAAACAATATTATTCAAGATAATTCTGAATTAAAATCTTTACGAAAATTGAGTAACCCCGACGATACTCAGAAAAAAAGAATAAATCAATTGAAGTTTAATATCTCAGAACATACTAAAGAACTTACAAAAGGTTTTGATTATCAAAAAATACAGCTTTTGATTGGTAAGAATAGGGGAATATTAAAAAAGTTAGGTGTAAAAGGTGATTTACTAGATGATGATGGCGATACTAAAAACACGAATAACAATACTTCTACCACAGATCATGGAATAGGAAAAGTAAGCGCAGCTGCTTCAGCTCCTAAATCTATTATTATTGAAAAAATAATAATGAATCAAGGAGGTATTAATGTAAATAGTCAATCTTTTAACCAAAAAACACCTGAAGAAATGGAAGAATTTTATGAAGAAATGATGATGCGTGTAATTAGAGCAGCAGAAACAAGTTAATGAGCGATTTTATAAACCGTTTAAACCAAGTTTCTAAAGCTGTAGAACGTTTACCGCCAAGATTGGCAGTTGTAGCTGTAAACTTCAGTAAAGAACGTTTTGTACAGAAAAACTGGGTAGATAGAGGTCGAGTTTCTTGGAAAAAGAGACAGCGTAAAGACAAAGGCTCTTTAATGGTTAGAACTGGTAGATTAAAACGCTCCATTAGAAAACTTTCTGTAAACCGAAATACAATTATTATCGGTACAGATGTTCCGTATGCAAGAATACATAATGATGGCGGCAGTATTAAAAAAAACGTAAGAGTTCGTGAACATAGCAGGAGAACTAGAGGTGGTAAAGAAGCAACTGTAACGTCTCATAAAAGAAAAATGAATCTCACATTGCCACCAAGACAATTCATTGGCGAAAGTGCCGTATTAATGCGCCGCTTAGAAAGACAAATAGAACGTGATTTAAAAAACGCACTAAAATGAAAGAATTTTATAAAAAACTACAAGAAAAATTATTTGCAGTAGCTTCAAAAACGATGTTTACTGAAGCTGGTGTAAAAGCTGTAAAAGAAGTTGATTTTTACAAACAGCAATATTTGGTGCAAGAGTCTTTTGAGGTTTTAAGTTTACCAGCAGTATTAGTGCAGTTCGATATTATTTATACTTCAGACAAAAAACCAGCTGAAGTACAAATTACGTTGCATTGTTGTTATGAAACCTTGAGAGATACTTCAGGAAGAAGAAAAATTACAGGAGACAATGCACTCAAATTTTTCGACTTTGTAGATGTTGTCTACTGTTTGGCTAAAGATTTAGAAAGCGAAAACACTGGTAAATTAATTCTTACTTCAGAAAACCAAGATAAGAACGACGCTATTATTTACACCCATTTATTAACGTTTAAATGCTCTTATAGTGGTAGAATAAATAGTGATAAAGATAAGTTTGAACTAACTGAAGGAGATACTGTAGAAAAACCTATAAAATTAACTACAGATAGTGATTTGGTAGGAGAAATTAAGGATTTTGGTTTTGAGATTTTAGAAGATTAATTAAAAACTTCATCATACAAACTTGGAAAATATTTTTTCAACTCTTCAAACCAGTCCCATAAATCTAATTTATCCGCTTTTTTAATCATTCCTTTATCATCAGCTCCTTCTAATTTTGAAGATGCCATAGCTTCAATAATCATTTGTTGTTTTTTAAATAAATGCCATTTATTATTCCCCATTATTTTAATCTAAAAAGTTGTGATAAATATACTTTTAATTATCTTTTTTACCAAAAGTTTGACTTTGAGGATTATCTAATTCTATACTCAAGGTGTTTGCACCTTTATGAAAAGTTGCTTCTTTTATACCTTGTAAACCATTAACAGTAGTTTTACCAAGTGCAGGTTTCCAATCTAAATGAGGTAAATCCCAACCTAAATCATAATAAAAAATCTCATAATCAACATCTAAATTTTTAAATCTAATTACTGAAGGTGTATAAAGATAATCTTCCTCATAAAATACAGTTACAGTTACATTGTCTTTTAACTGCCATTCAGCTACTTTGTTTAACAAATCAGTTCTTGGTTTACCATATTTTAATTTTAGTTCACCCATAGTGCTAAAAACGAAATCGTTTACAATATTAATTTCTTCAGTTTTTGAACAGGAGGTAAAAATAATTAGTAATATTAATAATAAATGTTTTGGCAGTAGCTTTAACTTTTTCATTTCATTATACCAAAAAGCTAGTTTTTTAGAGTCAACTGGTTTGTCATCTTCCATATCATCAATTACAATATATTCAGGTTTATTTTCTATATTTCTTGGAGATGTTTTTTTCATAATTCAAATATAATTAAAAATCAATTGTAAAATAATTGTAGTACCTAAACAAATAATGAAACCTGCTATCATACCCAAATTAAAACCTTTCTTGTAAGCAAAATCAGATGTTTGCTTTATTTCTTTACTTATATATTGCATAATAGATTCTTTCATAGCTTCAAATTTAAAAGTATTATTTATTATCTTTTTACTGTTTTCCGTAAAGATACTTTTTATCTCTATTTATAGAGATATCCGGTTGTTTTAAATCTGTTAATGTTAATCGCTTTCTTTTAGTCATTTTCTAACTGCTCTAATTCGTTTAGTATTTCTTCTGAAGCTTTTGATAAGTTTATGAACTCAAAAACCAAAGCTTCAGTAACACAAAACCCCAATAATATTGCGTTTAAAATCATTCTTAAATGAATAATTGCTAATTGAGTTCTTAATTGTAGGTTTTTAAGCATTATTATTTTTTACTATTCATTTTTAAACCTTCATCAACCCAACTATTATCCTGAATTAAACGATAAGTCCTAACTACTGCAAAATTTGTAATTCTAAAATATTCAAATTTCAACCCATAATTGTCAGCATTTAACCTTTTTAAAACGGCAGCTTCAATATTTTGAGGATTAATGTCTTTCAATTTATTTTTATAACAGAATTCTGCTACTTCACTCATAGTTATATTTACAATTGTTGTTTCTGGATGATATAACGTTTGATATAATTGCTCTACATCAGAAATTACATAACCAATTGCGCCATTTATTGTAAGCGTTTTTAAGTCAGAACTCGTTAAAGTTTGTACTGGCATAGAAGCAACCCTCAATCTGTTTTCTTGAATATATATACTATCGAAATAAGGCACTCTAAAGTAGATTCCTTTAGTTAGCTTTTTTATGTGTTTACCGTTTCTAACTCGTATTCCTGATTCCCAAGGCTGTACGATTATCCATATTTTTATTGCGTTAAAAAAGTATTCAAAAAATTGTTGTACTTGGTTTATCATAATTATATTTTTATAACTCGTATCTCTATCATCTGACGTTCGTAATAAAAATCAGTATTTATTACTTGATACGTATTTATTTTTGAATTAGCTTCATCTTTAAAATGAAGTAAATTATTATTTTGAGGTATCGTAAAATCTTTAGGAAACTCTAAAAGAACCATTCTTGTTTTTTGTTCAACTATACATAATTTCATAACTACAGATTTAAAGTTGTTTGACTATTTACTATTACGTTTGATCTAAAATAATGACCAGTTTTATAATCATACTGAAAATGATGCTTTGAAAATTTTGCATTATAAGTTTTGTCATTAATTCTAATCATTGAACCATTGCACGTTCTACATCTTTTTTCTGACTTATCAATATTGTGAGCAATTTCTTCACAATATGGATCTACACAAATTTTTATCATAACTACACTAATTTTAATATTTCGGCTTGATGCCTTTCTATTCGTTTTTTTGTTTTTACAGCTTCATTAGAAGCTTTAATTTCATTACCCGCACTTGCTCCAACTCCTGCGTTTCCAATGACATTATTTTGCTGATGAAGTAAACCACCCAGCTCTTCTATAAAAAGCGTGTGTAAATTTGCTTTTTGCTTCTTATTCTCGATTTTTGCTATAATTTCAAATTCTTTCACAACTACAGTTTATATTTAGAAATCAATCTTGAATCGTAACACTTTCCGTTTTCAATTCTTCTTATTGTCATTTCGCTTATGTCAAGGAGTTTTGATAGTTGCTTTTGCGTTATTTTTAATGCAATACGCTTACAATAAGTCTCGTAAATTTTAGATGAGAGTTCTAATTTGAACGCTAAATCTTCAATATCTTTTAAAAATAGTTCTGATGAGAACGCTAATGCATTTATAATCATTTGATTCTTATTTGTTTAAGTGTAAAAGTGCGCATAACAGACGTTATGTGTAATGCTAATTATCTCTTTCCAACGTACTTTTACCTTTTAAATCCGTGCCAAACATTTTATTTAGCGGGTCTATTTGGTCTTGAGTAATCCCCATCAATTTCAATTCTAAATTTGATATTTTAGTTCTCATTTGTCGTTCTCGTTTACTTGCATTAGATATTACTTCATCATTGCCTTTAATTATAAATTGAGAATGTTCGTAATTGTCTTTAAGTAATCGTATGCTTTTTAAAATAGTCCATTGATGAAAGAAGTTTGGCACTCGCTTATAGTACCACCAAAAAACTAAGTGGTTTAATTTTAACACCGCACTACACATAACACGGTATATAGCAAATGCTTTTATTTTCTGTTTGGTTCTGTAATTTATAATTCTAAATTTTGTCATTATCTATTAATTTTAGGTTTTGGCACTTGCCATATACTTGTCCGTTATGCACAAGCACTACCTTTTTTAGTTAAGTGCTTTCTTGCTTCCTTTAGTTTTTTAACTACAGTATTATTTGCTTTAACCTTTTTATTAATTCTACATTAACAGGCTTACTACTTTCATCTATAAGCTCATAGTTTGAAAATTGAGAGGTTATTTTATTATCTCGGTATTCATTTATTACCTCTATAAATGATGTGGCTGTTTTAATCTCTGCTACTCTATAAGCAAAACCATCATCACATTCCTCTGATTGTTTAGGCAACAATATGAAGCCTAATTCTTTATCTGTTAGTACTTTCATAATTCTATATTATTTTACTTTTCTAATAAAGAAACTATCATTATTAAAGCTGACTTTAAACTCATTTTTTCGTGGCTTATAAGCTTCAGAAAAAAGCTGTAATTCTTCTAGGTTGTTGAATGCTTTTTTTTCGCCAATTTGTAAATTTTCTCTTATCATAATAACTCTCTGTTAATTAATTGTATTTTGAATTAGTTTCTTGTAATTCGTTTTTTTTTAACTATAATTCGACAGTCACATTTTTTACATTTATAGATATCTTCTTGTAAAAAACTATGAACATATTTCACCTTTTTACTCCCACATTTGCACTTAATTTTACTCATTATCAAATCTTCTTTGGTACAAATATGTTTCAGGATGTGCTTTCTGTATTCCTCCAGCACCAATCAAATAATTATCATACCTTTTTATGTAGCTTATTGCTTTAGCTCTGTCGTTTTCAGATAGTGCGCTCCATAGTTTTTCACAGCGTTTTTTATTACCAACTTTATGTGTGTATAAATTCCAAAAATTAACAAAAGACAAGTCAACATCTATTTTTTCAACTCTAAACTCTTTATGATCATTAAAATATTCCAAACCCGAATGCAAAAAAGGGAACTGCTGCTTAAAGAATTGAATAGTAGCATGTGTTACTTCCATTTCTGTAGAAAATCCTTTTAAAAACCCCTTTAAAGAGTATTTAAACAGCATTTTAGAGCCACTTTTATGTGTTACTTGATATTTTATTTCGTCCATTTGTCTAATTTTGAAATAATATTTTCTAATTGTAATTTTTGGTACTCATTTTCGGACCAGGAGAATAGCTCGATACAAATATTTTTTAATGCCCAAGCTTCGTGGTATTTTAAAGTAGTATCGTATTTCTTTTTTTGAGTAAAAAGACTCGATTTCTTAATAATTGACTTCGTTTTTTTATCAAATTTATCTGCCAAATCAACACCTATAGAAACAAATATTTTTTGCGGACTTTCAAACTGATTAAAAGGCAAATCATACAACTTTTGCAGCAAGGTATTTGCTGCAATTAGTTCGTCATTTGTAAATTTTAGTTTTATCTTCATTGTCCTAAATACAAACCGTTAGAAACTTGCTTATTATAACTACCTCCTTCTACTTGCATAGAAATTCTATCAGCTACTTCTTTTTCTGACATTTTAGAGGTATCCATTTTAGATACTTGGTCTTTTTTGTAGATGCCACTTTTTAAGACGTATTTTGAAAAGAAAATAGGATACAACTCTTGGCGACGTTTGTTTTTAGTTTTCGGAGATCTACATCTTTTAACCTGTGGTAGAACAACTTTCTTATATTGTTTTTTCATGTGTCTTCTAAAATATTCATAAGAACATGAAATGGTTATAAAATCTAAATATTCAAGAGCTATATAAACCTCTTTTACACCATAAGTGTCTTTATAAATAGTGCCTGACTTACCATCTAAGAAATAAACTAAAAGCTGCTGAAAAAGCATTAAGTCAAGTTTTGTTTGGTACTTAAATCTGTATTCTTTTTTATTGATATTTTCAATATCGGTATCAGATAAATTATATTTAGCAATTAATCTATCTAAAGCATTTCTAGCTGCTTTTTTTTCGCCATCAACTCCACGATTTACAAGCTCGTATATTTTGGCTATTTTTTGTCTTTGTGTCTCGTTCATAATTTGGGTTATTACCCTTATTTTTAAGAATTCGGGTTTATAAATTTACATTGCAATACAGCTCCATCAGGAAACGTTATTTCGTAGTCTTTTCTTAATCCTTTATATAAACCTTCTAGCAATTTTAATTTATCTCGAGACACATTTCGTTTGTAAATGCTTCCTTTAGAATAGAATTTATAGTTCATCTTTTATCGTTTCTTCTTCGGTTTTAAAAAGGCTAAATTGCAATGCTTCTTCAGCTTTAATTTTCTTTAAATCTCTAACAGCTGGTATGCCTAAATACTCGTCAAAAGTTCGCTTACTAAATTTATAAATAGGTTTTACGTGGCGAATAAATATTTGTTTATTATTCAAACCTACTTTTTGCCATTTTTTGGCAATTTCCTGAATATCTATAATCAGTTCTAGCCTATTTTTTGAGTTGTATGCCATTAATTCAACACAATATTTGGTAGGTTAAATTTTCTTGAATGCGCTTTTGTACCCACTTTTCTAGCAGATCTATTAAAATTGCTTTCTAAGGCTCTAAATTGTTGTATTAAAGCGTCTAACTCTTCTAATTTATAAGCGTTTAATTGCTTTTTATAGATACTACTTCGCAACATAAAACCATTAAAAACAGACCAATCATTTATGTCGTGAATTCCTGTTTTTGTAGCAATTTTTAATACAATACTTCGCTTCTTTTTACGGGCAATTTCTGTGTAGGCATCTATGTTTTTTACAAACACAAAAGAGCCTTCCATTCTGCTGCACAAAGCTTTTACTTCGGTAAGTGTTAAATCTCTAGTAGATCTGGTTCTTCCTTTGGTAAAGGTGTATATTAAATCATGCCGTGTTTGTTCATCAAAACCACCTTTAGACAATAATGTTATTAACTTTCTGTGTGTAGCCATTTTTCTATATTTTTATCCATTTCAATGCTATAATTAGCATCCTCATTAAGTATATTTTTATAATTATCTAAGGCATTTATAGTTGTTTTAAGATCTACCTTATGATTTGTAATGTCTAGCACAACTCTTTCGCCTTTGTCTTCAAATTTTATAAATATGAACCCTTTACTTGTTAAGGCTAAAAAAACAGTGTTTAAACGCCTTTTTAACGATGCTAAAAAACCTTCTTTATGTATTCTTAAATCTTGTAATCTATAATCTGATTTCATAATATTTAATTTTTGTTCCCTTGGCTGGATTCGAACCAAGCACCTGTATAAACCCTTAATTTCTACAAGTAACCAATTCAAGGGAGGTAATACTTTATAAACTTGAAAATGATAAGTTAATAGCCTCCCATTTATCGCCTTCTTTTGGACGATGCAAAAACTGATAGCCATACCCTTTCATAACATTACTGTAGCCTTCTTTTACTAATTTTACACCTTCTACCCATCGGATGTCTGTAGAGTAATCTTCGTGTTTTAAAAGCTCCATAACACGACTATGTTCTAAATCTCCTTTATCATTTTTAAGTAAAAACCCCATTAGTAATTCATAGGTTTTTACATCACGTTTTTTAACAGTATCACCTAGATAATCTTTTAGTAATGCCACACCTTTTTCAGCACGTTCATCCCATGTTGGTTCTGTGTCTCTACGTCTCACTATTTTTTTATCGCCAATGCTATTTACAATTCTAAAACCGCCTTTAGAGTTGCTTCTAATTTGTCTGTATTCTGTTAGTTTTTCAGATTGCATAACCATTATTCGAGCAACTTCATCTTTGTAAGCTTTAATCATTTCTTGAAGTGTAATTGCTTCAGCAATTAAGTCGGTAATATTGATATCTCTATCTTCTACATATTCCTGCTGCTCTTTTTCACGTTTTTTACGTCTTTTTTCTTTCATTTTGGCAACTCTTGCCTCCATTTCTTCAATGGTCATTTCTTTTGTTTCTGCTGTTTGTCCCATTTTGTTTGAGTTTTTAGGGTTACTACTAATTTCTTCGAATACTACCTCTATATCGTTTACATCTTTACTCATGCTCTTATAACTGTTAGGTTATTATCTTCAAGCTCTATTAGTTTTTCTACATAATAGGTGTTAGCTAGTTTTTTTCGTCTGTATAAATGATGCCTTGGATTAAAATGATTTAACCAATTATTAAGCTCTGCTATTTTAGCTTCTAATTCAGGTTTTGTGTGTATTTTAAGCATGAGACACCTCCTTTTTATTTTGAAGTAATAATGAACGCTCTCTAATTATTATTCGCTTAATTCTACGAGTATCTTCAATAACTTTTATAGGAACAGTAGTCTTTTTTACAACTACATTTTTCACAATAGGGTTGCATTCATCAAAATATTTTTTCTGAAGTTTTTTATCAGAAACACCATTATATTCACATATTAATTGAACATCTTTTAACGTGTTTCCAAACAGTTTTAAGTAATTTCTTCCCAAACGGCTATCTATTTCATCATAGCCGTCTTTATTGTAGCGTACACCTCTTTTAATCTCTTTTTCTAAAGCTTCTGTACCGACAATTAGTAAAGACATTTGGTCTTCCATTTCATTGTATAAATGAATAATAAACTTAATTGCAGATGCTTTTAAAGAGTTGGCTTGGTCTAAAAAAAGTGTAGGACTGTTAATTTTTAGTTCCACAAAAAAATCAATCACAACCTGACTCAAACTATCAATGGAATTGTAGCCTTTTGGTATTGCTTTACCAATACTTTGTAAAAGGTGTTCTATAAATTCTCTTGCAGCCCAACTACGGCATTTTAAATAGTAATTAAATGGTTCTTCATTTTCATTTATAAAACCTCTAATACCTTCTGTTTTACCTGCACCAGCCAAATAAGCAATTGGTACAAATAATTTTTGCTTTTTTGCTTTATTAATAGTGCTTTGCATCATTCTATAGTTGGTAGTTGGCGCTATTTTCCATTGAGAAAAATTATGCTCTAATTTAGAAGCTACTTTTAGCCACATATCAACACTAATTAACTCCCAATTTTCTTTCTTCATCTGTGTAATTGTGCCAGAAGAAATTTCACATTTAGTTGCAACCTTGTTTTGGCTACCTAAAATTAGAATTGCATTATCAATAGTTTGCACTATCTCTTTTTTTTGTAAGTTTGTCATAAGTTTAAAAATTAAAATTGATTTGATGTAAATTCATCTATATCTATATCATCGCCGTTAGGAGTGCTGTAATCACTTCCAACGGTTTTTTTATGATTATAAGTTTCAGGTTCTTGGTTTAAAAAGATTGCTTCTGCATCAGTAGCCTCATTCTTAGAAGTGTATTTACCCATCATTAATGCTACT
The DNA here is from genome assembly GCA_965242715.1 of Tenacibaculum sp. Taxonomy (GTDB): domain Bacteria; phylum Bacteroidota; class Bacteroidia; order Flavobacteriales; family Flavobacteriaceae; genus Polaribacter. The sequence goes on along the minus strand of OZ251501.1, from coordinate 3,923,011 downwards.
TCATCAAAACCTTCAGTAGCTTCTACAAGTTCTTTTTTACGCCTTTCTTCAATGGCTTTAATCCTTGCTTTTTCTTTTGAAATTTTATTAAACTCAGCTTGTGGACCATAGGGTTGCACTTCTTTAAATTCAAAAGCTTCACAGAGGTAAATTAAAAATTGTTCGTTTTTCTTAAAGACAAATACTTTTGATAAATCCTCTAAATCGTAACTTAAAATCACTTCAGGTACTTTGCTAAACACCTCGTAATTTTCTATTTTGTAGTGATACGTAATCCCCTGTATATCTGTAGTAATTAGACCAAGATTATTAACTTGTTTCTTCTTTTTTAGTCCAAAAAGCATTGATATTTGAAACTCTTTAAGAAACTTTACATGTGGCTTCTCACTTTCTGAGTGTAGTAGTTTTGGTGACTTGTTTACACTTTTGTATTTTCTTGAATAATGAGATAACGGAGTATCTCTATATGCTTCAACAATTAACATGCTTTCACGCCAAGAATCGTGTAAATTAAATTTTTCTTTTAAAGCGTTCGATTTTACTTTCTTTAAATACTCTGGCGAACGATGCGCAAATAATCGATTACTTTTTATACCTTCTCCATAGTAATATTCAGAAGAATCTGCAAATACAGATTGCATAGTTCCAAACCAACGCTCTAACTTCGCTTTAGATTGAGGATTATGGCTAATAGTTACTTTTACACCCATTTGCTCAAGCTGTGCAAACAGTCTTTTTGCCTCCTCTGTGTTATGACCAGGAAACCTATCAAACACAATTTGATAAGGCAAATATCCTGTTTCACTTACTGCCATTTTAACGGCATTTAAAACAGACCATCTATCTTCTTTGTAATCAAAATTGTAACCAATAACATCTCCACTATGTACATCACGTACTGCAATTATAAACAAGTGTTTTAAGTTTCCAGCATCTGTTTTGTGCGCTATTAACTGCATTCTAGTTGCATCTACGTGCCAACAATCTCCTGCAAACAATGCATTTCTCATTGGTATGTAACCCTCATATAGATTTGCTCCACGTTCACCAGCTCCAAATCTTGAAGTAGCAGTAATAAATTTTGTGTAATGCTTTTCAAATATATTCTGACCAAACCAACGTCTACTAGGTATCACTTTCCCTGTCAGTTTGCATAAATTAGCCACTTTTCTAACAATACTATCATTAGAATAGTTTTGTCCCATAGAGCGTAACTGAATTGCCCAACTCGTAATTTCTTCATCAATATGTACTAAAGCGTGATTATTCCATTGTCTTGGCAAATAAATTACTTCTACTATGGGGTATTCTTCTTTAGTTAGTCAAACCTTAACAACCCATTTTCTTGGCGAAGAAAATAAAGAAAAAAGAGGTCTTAAAATATTAAACAATAAGTTATTAAATTCTTCTTTGAGTTGTTTCATAAATTTCTTAAGATTCCAACCTGTAGCAGCTAAAAAGGCATTGATTTGCGGGGAATTTTCTCCCCAAAGATAGTTTTGGTTCAATCTAAAGTCTGTTTTTAAATGACCAATAACTGGTTCAATAGCAGCTCTTCTTCTAAATTTTCCTCTTTTACATCTTTTCTGATATTCTGTATCTCGTTTTAAAGGTCTATAATCAGGAGTTGATATTTTGGTGTTACCTATTTGTTTGATGCCTTTTCCACCTCTGTCATAAACAACTTCTTGGGGTAAAAAAGCAATATTGGATTGCATTTGTTCTAATAATGGTGCTATTGTTTTGCTATCGTGAGGATTGCCTTTAAAACTTTTTATCGCAGTAATGATTAATGTTTTTGAAGTAGTAATTAACCCTGTTTTAGTGCCAAATTCATATTTTTTATGCACTTTCCCTTTAGCGATACATGCTGTAAATGGTTTGTGAATACTGTAAATTTTATCTTTATCTGTTCGCTTTTGATGTAAGATTTGATAATACAAAGCAAACTGCTTTTTATAGACTTCTAAAACGTGTTCGGGTAATTCTCTTTCCAACTCTCGAAGTAAACGACCTGCTATAGTTTTTAGTTTTGCATCTGCTTTCTTTGCTTTTTTATATCGCTTTGGATGTTTACGATTATGGGTGTCTCTTAATAATTGCTTTGAGGTTCTGACATAACTTTGTCGTTGCTTTATCTTTTCTTTTTTAGCAATATCATTGCATTTATCAATAATCTTTTTGGCTAATTTAGCATCTGTAGGAAAGGTAGTGTTGTTCTCTGCTACTGTGGTGTCTGATAATGTTACTTTTTCTTTGGCTGCTTTACCAAAAAGACGGATAGAGTATGCAAATATTTTTTGAACTCCTAGTTCTCCTATACGTTTTCTGAAATGTACAAAGTCACTTGGATCACAGGGAAATTGATACTCAAAATAAGCCATGCCACAAAAATATTGCATGTAAGGGTTCATTGCCCAAGCTTCGGATAGACGCTCATCAGATAAATTATAAATACGCTTGAGCATTAAACTTCCAACCATTAATCGTACTGGCATCGCTGGTTGACCTGTATGTGAATAATACTGTGAGAAATCTTTCTCAAAGTATTTCCAATCTATTTTGTTGCTCAACAAAATTAATTCGTGGCTCAAATTAATAAAATCCTTGAGCAAAGGTCTGAACAAATTTTGTTGATTTTGATTCGCTGTTTTTCCTATCATTTATTGCAAGGTTTATACTATAATATACGGAAAATCTTGCAAGTAAATACTATATAAACAGTGAAAAATATCAAATAATTAACTGTAAATCAGAATGTTGAAACCTTTTTAAGGAACGACTAGTTACTTTTTGTATTTTTTCTTTAAGTTTTCTATAATTTTTAGGTAAATACCTAATATCATATTTATCCAACAAATTGCAGTATTCTTTAAAAAAGGCACTCTTACTGGTGTTTATTTCATTCTCCTTTATCCAAACAATTGCCCCTTCTAATAGTGCCGCTGCAATACATAAATTTTCTTGTTGAATTTCTGAGCAGTTCAAGTACGCTTGATAATAAACTTTCTTTATTTCTCTTTTGAAATGTAAAAAATGAGGCTCTAATAACGAAACTGTTTTATTTTCCATAGCTTCCTTGTAAGCATTAACCAGTTCCTCTCTATCTCCAAACAAATCCCTGTAGTAAGTTGGTTTTCTATTTGGTATATTATCCAAAGCGTAATAAAACTTGTTTTTAATTTTTGCAAATCGCCAACCTTTGCCTGTATCGGGTAATATATTGTGATGTCTGTGGCAGGGTTGGACAGATGACTTGTAGCGTTTTCTCATTGTTGTTCTCAAAGTATCGTCTGATACATTGCAAACTTCCTTTATAAGTTTTTCGCTAATCCAAATAGAATTACTCTTATCTAATATGTCATCTTTTGTAAAATTCATAAATTAGCTTATCAATTCTTCGGCTCTTTTTTTAATTTCTTTTACTGCTTTAGTATCCCTATCTTTATACTCTCCGTTTAAAACACCTCTAACATATCTATCTGTATAACCAAGCTGTCTAGATATTAAAGTACCTATACCTGAAAAGTATTTTGTTTTAAGTTCTGTACTCATTTATTAATTTTTTCGTTTATTTGTATTCATTAATACAGGAACAAATTAAACTCTTTTATTTAAAACAAACAAATTAATTTAAAGAAAAATTAAACTATTTAGTGTAATGGACGTGGATTATGTAAGAAATAAGCTAAAAAAAGGAAAGTTTTCAATGAAAGAAATTTCTGAAAAACTCAACATAAGTCAACAAAACCTCTATAATAAGTTACAATCAAAGGATTTGAAAGTAAATTTCTTGTTCGAATTAGCAAGAGCAGTAAATGAAAATGTGTATTATTTTTTTGGGGATGAATTTGACAATGCTGGAGGCGGTAGAATTAAACCTTTTAATATAAAAAGTAATAATACCAAAAATGCAGAAAATGTGGTAGAAAAAAAAGACCACAAAAACGACCACATTTTTAACACAAAACCAAAAGTACAAAAAACGTCAGTAATGGAAACGCCCGTTTCCTATGACACCACTAATAAAAGTGCGAAAAAAAATATTCAGGCACAAAAATCGATAGAAGACATCATTGCAAACAAGGTAATAGAAAAGCTACTACCTATATTGCAACCATATTTTGAAACAACCGATTTACTAGAAGCATTAGAAGGTAAGAGGCTATTAGAAGAAGAAGAAACAGTAAAAAAGCCTACAAGTCACGAATAAACTTAATCGCTTCTAAAAATGTATGAGAAGCAGATTTTATTTTAGCATCACACTTCTTAATGAGTTCTCTTTTTATTTTCCTTTTATCAGATTCAGAATACTTTATTTCAGCATCCTTATAAAGCAATATTTCTTTTATTAATTTACTCACTTTTTCTTAATCTATAGTATATGAAGATTATAATAACGATTAAAGAAAAATTAAATACAACCTTAGTATTAAAGGCGTTAAAGTCTGTTTTCCTACTATCAAGTATATAGATAAACAGCTGAAAAACTCCCATAAGAATAGGAGCTAGTATAGCAATCCTGTAATCTTTTCCTTTACTGTTAATAAATGCAAAAATCCACCCAGATATACCAAATAAGAAAATTGCAATGATGTATATAGCAATACGAAGGGAAGAAAAGCCACTAAAGCCTTCCTTCCCATTAAAGTATTTGAAATCATGTATATACGGTAAGAATGATATTAAACATATCACTACCGCTATAATAAAACTATATGTCAGATTCTTTGATTTCGTCTTTTTCAATGTTTTGTAGGTTTAAGTCTTCTGTATCATCTGTACAGCTCGTTAATACTAAACAACCTAAGAATAATGCTAAAATTACTTTTTTCATGATATAAAATTTAATGATTAATTATTATATCAATAGTAATAAAATATTACTTCCTAGATGCTTAATTTATAGATAGTTATTAACTAACTTATAAAGAATTTCAAATTATTAAATTCATTCTTTTTCCGAAGATTTGAAGGGTTAATTTTTATGTAAATATAAATATTATTTTACACCTTGTCTCTTCATGTTCCATTTATAAAATAATGTTACCCAGTTTTTTGTAGTTTTTTTTATTAATTAGACAAATTACCTCATAAGTCCATCAATAACTACTGGTTAAAGAACATAAACTTTAATAAAAGTTTAAAAAGTAATTAAATAATGAACTACCCCGACCCAAGGGTACGAGGTATCAAGCGGAAGAAAACCTTATTTTTAGTTTGATGAAAACCATAGGTTTTCAAACTTTCCTCTTGACCACCGACGCAAGCGTCGGGGAATTCTTTCGATTAAAGCATGTTTAAACCTTTATTAAAGTAAATTCACCCAAAAATATTATTAACCTTTGTATTTAGTGTACTTTTAGTATTACCCCCCATAAAATCAGAAAAAAAAACTTCTTTACTTTGAAGTTGATATTTTCTATTAATTTCAGAATATTTCCAAAGTATTTTCTGAATTTTGAAATTCATTTATAATTGAATGTAGTTTTTCGGTTTTAAATTATTGCCAACGGTTTGGTATATGAAAAGTTGCAGAATAAAAAAGCTATTACTTTCAGTTTAAAATAAAAATAACAGAAAAGTACAAACTTTATAGCTTGCACTTGACTGCTATTTTTTATATACCGTGTTGTGGTTTGTATTTAATAGGACTCATGTACTGTTGCAACCTTAATATATTTCTTTCCTTTTATTAGAAAAATAACATACTTCCCTAAATATTCAGCTAATTTTGTATCATCAAGTTGATCTTTTTTATAATATGGATTGGATTTAAAATATGAATTAGATTTTTTTAAAACATTTTTAAAACATAGAACGTTTTTTGGTTTTAAATTAAAATAATTTTCTTTTTCAAGTAAGTAAACCAATTCTTCCCTTACACCTGTTCCTTTTATAATATAAAAGAAGGTTTTTTCAATAGAGTCGTACTTTCTATTTAATAAAGAACTGTCATATTTAATAAATAACGTATCTCTTTTTTGTTCTTGAGCCAATAATACAGTAGAAAACAAACAAAATGTGATGAATATTAAATTTTTCATAATTAATTAGGGCAGTTTTTAGTTGTACTATGGTAGTGAGCATTTAAAGCATTAGTTAACTCTGTTTTCTTCGAAGAAGCTAAGTCAGTGTAAGCTTTTACATTGTGGTCTTTCAGTCCTTGCCAAGCTAATGCTTCATAAAAACTATTTGGCAATGGATTAGTTCCATTATTAGTAAGATAATTATAATCGCCCTCTAAAACATTTTTATGAAAGTTTTTTAATGCATCTCGCATTGAATTTACATATAAATCTGCCATAGTATCGTGTTGAGGAGTAACTAGAAAGTTTCCATTTTTAAAATACTCATAAGTAGTTTTAAAATCTAAATCGCCATCATAATTTGTAGTATTTATCTTTCTATACATATCAGCGTGGATATATTCATGAATTAGAGTCCTTGCCGCAGCTAAAGCTGGCATGTCAGATAATTTGTTTGTACTAATTTCAATATTAATTAAAGAAGAGCCAGGTGTATGTCTTGTTTTTCCATTAAGTTCTATTGTTGTATTTTTTCTAAATATTTTGTCTACTGACTTTATATTAATATCAAACTTAGAGTTTCCTTCAAACTTACTAAGAATGTCTTTAATAAATGTATTTCCGTTTTGGGTTAGTTTATCATTAAGACATTTTGCTTTATCAGTAAGTTCAGATGAGTCAATTTTATCATCAGCAGAATTATTATTATCGACAGGTCCGTTACTACCACCACCACCAGTACCATAATTCCAACTCATTCCAGTATCTGGACCATTAGTACCTCCTTCTTGACCTGTTGAGGGAGAAACATAAAGCCCAGTAAAAGGTGCGTTATTTCTAGAATTTGATTGAATCGTAATTTCTTCTAACTCTTGATTACAGAAAATATCTCTATTATCAGCATCCTCATCACAATCTTCTCCACCGCTTTTAGCGAAGTATTTTTTATTTTGAGTTTCTTTTTTTACAAGTTTTGAGATAATAATTCCATCTTTTACTAGATAAGCATTAATTAATTTTCCAGATAAATTAGTAATTCCAATTTTACCAGAGAAGAATTCATTGTTAGGCTTTTCATTTTTTGACATATGAAAAAAAACACTTTCAACACTTCCATTTATTTTTATTAATAAAAGTCTACTCGTTACATCTTTATAGTTTAGATTTACAGGAATAACAGCTAAAGATTCACTACTATTCTTAATTTTTTGGTAAGAAATTTCGTCAAAATCAAATTTAGAAAATGTCTTAAGTCCTTTAGCTTTATATGATAATTGATTATTTTTAAAATTATCAATTTCAGATTTGCTTAAAGTTTGAATAGTATCGTTTTGAGTTTCAATTTGTTCATTTTCGCAATTAGATAGTATGAAAGAGCTTCCTATGAGAAAAATTCCTAATTTAAAAAGTTTAACTAATTTATTTTTTTTGGCTTTCATTGTTTTTTTTAATTTAGTGATTAACATTTATTTTTGTAAATAACGAGTTTTAGTTTATGTTTTCAATTCAGCCGTTTGAGTGAGATATAAACCACAACGTTAAGTATATGGTTTTGTGGCGGTTTTGGAACACAAATATTTCAACTTACACCGATGTTTATTTATTGTTAAATCGCTCATATTTAGCACTTCACCCGCCATAAACTATATACATTGTTGTGTGCTGGGTTTTATTAATCACGTATATTTAAAAACAGAAACCGGTCTGCCTCATCCGGTTTCTGATGTCGTCAGCTTATCCATACTTCAACGACGTTGTCCACTTGTGTGTGAAATACCATTGCTGGTTTGGCAGAGTGGATATATTTTAATAAACTTCTTGACCACGCTTTGTATTTAATTCTTTTTCAAAATCAAAGTTTTTCCATTTTGTGAAAATATTTTCTTGCTTTTCAAATATTTCAACAATCAATCTTTGATGACTATCAATTCCACACAAATTTAGAATGTCATTTTTAAAATAATTGTCAAGATATGGACAAGATAACAAATCCATTGTCAAAATTACTAATTCTGTATTTTTACTAATGTTCTTTATATCTGCTTTTTCATATTTGGCGATAATATGTTTCTTTAATTCAGTTTTTAATGTATTGTATCTCTTGATGTCCTTAATATAAAATAATAAAACCGTTATAGTCCAATAATTAAAATCGTATGGGAATACATATTTAGTTTCACTGACTTCAATGTTAAGGTATTTTAATAGCGTTTTGTTATCAAGTCTGTATGATCGCCCCAAATCTTGTAAGGCTATTAGCAAATATAAAGTTTCAACTTGTGTATATTCGGTATTCTTATTTTTGTTTAAAACTAATGAAATATCATCAAATATTTTTTTAAAGACCACATTCTTTTGGTCTAATGAAAAGTATTTTTCATTAGTGGAATTTTTATTTTTCTGATTTATAAACTTTGTTATTTTAGTTAAAACATTACACAGTTTTATTGTTGTATTTACACGTGGCGAAACAGAGTATAAGAACATTATAAAATCAAGCAATTCAAGATTGAATTTAATAAATTTATCTTTGAATTTATTCTCAACGTCTTCATTCTCAAATATTGCTTTATCGTATTTCTTTATCAAATTAAACGATTTTCTATCAATAACTGCCAAAACAAAATTCAAAATATCTTTATAAGATACTCCTGTTTCCTTTATTATTGTTTTAAAGTCAATAATTGCACGTTTTGAATTAAAATACAAAGTGTATCTTTTCGGTGTCGTTGATTGGTTTTCGCTATTTATAATTTGGTTACCATTTAAAATATCTTCTGATTTTAATTCTATTATATTATTTAACAAATCACTAATTCGTTCTTTTGCAATTGTTAGTTCCGTTATTATTGGCTTTTCATATGTAAAGCTCTTTGACTCACTAATATATAAATTGAATTTTAACAGTTCAGCTTTAAATGTTTCAATTATTTTGTCTTTAACTGTTTCCTCATTAAAGAATAAAAAATAATCATCTACATATCTGAAAATTGCATAATCAGTTTTATGTCTAAGTTTGTTTTTTGAGTTTTCTAATAATTTGTTTACTGAAAAATCTATATCTTGTAATAATATTTCTGCAAAAATTCTTGAAAATTCAGGACCTATAACAATCCCATTTGTTTCGTTATAATTTAACTTCTGCATTAAACTATCAAAAGCACCACCAAAAGTAAAGTCATTTATTTTAACATTCTGTTTTACAATTTCTTTATTTGATAGAGCCCAAGATAAAGTGTGTGTGTAAATACTATCAAAACATTTTGAAATATCAAATTTGTAAAGTGTGTTAAATTTTTTTTCATTTCTTTGATAAGTATAACTTTCATAAAATTTATGAATATTACTATACTCTTTATATGAAAAAAATGTTTTTAAATTTTCATATTCCTTTCCAAATATTTCTATTGTATCTCTTTCAGGCTCTTCAACCTTATTGTCTTTGTGCTTCTTGTCATTGAAAAATGTAAACTTTGCAACGGTAAAAGGCTTTCTAATAGAGTATTGACTTCTATTAGTGTAATATAAAATCAACTCTTTGTATTTATCATAAAAATCGACAACCGTTAATTGATTTAATGGATGAATTACTGTTAATTCTCTGAATTCTTTTTGTTTGTGTGATATTTTATACGTAAAAGGAATAGCGTCTATTCCTTTTTTGTAAGGCTTAGCTTCATTTATACACCATTTCTTTTTACCATCAACATCTTCAATATTGCCACCATTTATGTTAAAAATAAATTTTACTATTTTATCAAAAGCTACATTATCTTTTTTCCAAGAAATACAGTTTTCTGAAAACTCTATTTCATTATTTACTAGAAAATTGTAGAAATGACGATTAGAAAATGTAATAGGCACTTCATATGGCAGAATATCCGCCATTACAACCCGTTCTTTTTTATATTTTATTTTTTTTCGTTTTCGTGCCATATTTTAATTCCAAATCTTAACAATTTGTCTCAATTGATATTTATCGAATTTATAAAATCGACTTTCCTTTTCTGTAAATCCTTTAAAGAAACTATATTTTAATAATGCTGCCTTATGAGATGTTTTACTGATATTACGAGTTATATACCAAATTAGATATTTGTCCAATGATTTTAATGTCTCAGGTTTTGTTAAAAGTGTATTTGAAAAATAAATACCAACTAACACGTTACTCTTGTTATTCATTAATCTTGTATTCCCGGTTAAGAATTTTATTCTATTTTTTAAATGTCTATACGCTTTGTTTTTGTCTTTATAACGATTATAGACGTCAAATGAATTCTTAATCTTTGTCTTATATTTATCTATTTTATCTTGGGTTAAATAAATTTCTAAATTAGGAATATTTTGTTTTTTAGAATTATTACGTAATTCAAAGCTATAACCTAAATAATTTAGTGTTTGAGGCGAAGGTTTATCTATTCCATTAATTTGAATAGTGTCTTGCTTATTAACCAAGTTAATTTTATCTGTTTTTCTCTTATTTAATAATAGAAGATACTTTTCTTCTACGATTTCTTTCACACTATTAAAGTAATCTGTTGCGGCATATTCATATTTAGGTGTGAATATTATTAGTATATCATCAACATACCTTGCATAATAGGTAACATCCTCCAAATCTGTTATCCTTTTATCTATTTTTCTCATATAATATTCAGACAAGTATGCACTAATTCCAATTCCTCTTGGAATACCTTGTCCTTTTGGGACAAGAGCTAATTTTTCATAATCCCTTAATATTTGTTTAATGAATTTCTTTGATTTAGGGGATAATAGATTGTCTCCATTAAGTTTTTCTATTATTGTTGAATTTGGTATACTTTCATAAAATCCTTTAATATCGGTTTTTATAATATATTTTGGAAATTTATCATTTAATAGATTTTTTACTTGATTAACAATTTGAAATCTATTTGCTTGTTTTACACCATATAATTTATGAAAATTATATTGTAATTGTTTCATTGCAAAATAAGTTTCAGCATTGTCATCAACTGTATAGATTGTTTTGCCATTAAACAATTTTGTTGATAAACTGAATTTAAAATATGTTTTTTGAATATTGATACTTATAGCTGCTAATAAATCTAACAATCGCTCTTCTTTTTCTTCTTTTAATTTTTTCTTACTATACTGTAGTAAACTCTTGTACCTTTCATAAATTTCATTACTTGGTTTCCTAGATTTGAGGTCTTGATTAATAAATGTTACTAAATTCTTTTTTAGCTTCTTATTAATATCTCTTATTCTTAAAGTATATTTAATGAATATTTCCTGCTCAAAAAACTCCTTTTCAAGGTTACTCCCTTTCCTATTTTCAATAAGAAGGATATTGTAAAAATTTTTCGCCGAAAATGATTGGTCAAACATATTTATTTCTTCATTATAATTTATCTGTCATTTATTGTCGCACTGTCTCTTTGCCTTGCACACAACTTGTTATATCTCCAACAAATATACCTTTTTTGGTGTTAATATTCCGGTTAAAGTGAGTTTATGCAGGGCAAACTCATACTTTTTTATCAAAAAAACAAGATAATCTGCTGTATTATAGTTGTTTAGGTCATTTATTATTTATATATTATACTGATAATTAATAACTTAACTCAATGAAATCAGATAGTAAATAATAAGTATTTTTAAGCAAGTAGAAGGTCCTAGAAGCCATATAAATCAACTTCATAACTTAATTGACATCCTTGTAATCGGAATAATTTCAGTGATTTGTGGGGCAGAAACTTGGGAATAAATGGTTGGTTTTGCTAACTAAAAAGAAAAAAAATTAAAGAAATTCTTAGATTTACCTAATTACATTCCTTCAAAAGACGCCATTAACAAAATTTTTTCGGCTATTAATAACTCATGTTACGCATCCAAACCTCAAAAAAGGATGATTAAGCAGCTTTAGGTGTTGATAACTTTCTGAGTTCGTTATGAGCTGCTTTTTGAGCTGCTAAATAGATTTGTGTTTTCATAGCAAAATGATTTTTCCCTGTTCTTTGTTTAACAATACTCCGTTAAACTTTGCCCTAACCCTCTAACAGTCAATTAAATAAGTTAAAAAAACAAGCTCAAAAATTAGGATAACTCCCTGATTATCATTAAATTAATAGTTAATTTCAAACAGCTATTAATGATGCTTCTCAAGGAGAAATCCAACTATAAATATCACACAAAAAGATTACTTAACAAAATGAAAGATGTAAATAAATGGCAATATGATTTTATGTTGGAAGTTTTTGGTCTATTTCTCAGCATAAAAGGACGTTTAAATTTTATGCAGTTAAGTCGTTATGGTGATCATGGAGAACAACATTACAGGAATCAGTTTAGTAAGTCTTTTGACTTTTTAAATTTCAATAAAGAATTGATTACTGAGTATGGGGGCAAACATTTAACCATTGCTTTCGACCCGAGTTATGTTAGTAAATCTGGTAAATCCACCTGTGGAGTTGGTTATTATTGGTCTGGTGTAGCGGGAAAGGCAAAATGGGGATTGGAAATATCTGGTATAGCTGCGATTGATATAGATAATCATACAGCGTTTCATTTAGAGGCTGTTCAGACACCAAATAATTTGGAATCAAAAAGTTTGGTAGATCATTATGCCAATATATTGATTCAAAGAAAAGAGGTCCTTCTTTCGATGTCTAAATATGTTGTGGCAGATGCTTATTTTTCCAAATACGGTTTTGTTTCTAAACTCTCTGATAATGGATTGGAGACCGTTAGCAGACTAAGAAACGATGCTGACTTACAATATATTTATACTGACCAACAGAAATATGGGAGAGGAAGACCTAAGAAATATGATGGAAAAATTGATTATAAAAAACTTAGAAAAGAATATTTTTCTTTGATAGAAGACAATCAGCAAAGCAAAGTATACAGCGCTATTGTATACTCAAAATTATTAAAAAGAAAAATCAATCTTGTGATTGTTTATTTCCTTAAAAAAGGAAAATGGAATCATAAATTATATTTTTCTACAGATGTAACAATTTCAGCAGAAATGATTTTGACATATTATCGCACCAGATTTCAAATAGAATTTACTTTTAGAGATGCCAAGCAATACTCAGGTCTAAATCACTGTCAAGCAAGAAGTGAAGATAAACTCAACTTTCATTTTAATACAGCACTTACAACGGTTAATCTCGCTAAGATTACACATTGGATGCCTATTGAAAAAAGGCTAAGAGGGGCTTTCTCAATCAAGGATATTAAAACCTTACATCACAATGAGTTAATGCTTGCTCGATTTTTTAACGTGTTCGCTATAAGACCGAACTTGAAGAATAATAAACAAAAAATTAAAGAACTACTGTATTATGGTATCAGAGCAGCATAAAAACTTAACGGAGTATTGTATTAGAAAACTTCGTAATTCTTCCCGCCACGCGCTCCAGACAAGAATATCATCACTCAAAACAGGCTTTAAGCCTTTTGTGGTGCGTGTAAATCGTGGTTCGAACATTCTATTATCGGGTGAATAGAATTGTTTTGATTTTTGCACAATAGAGAATGCTTTGCTTAGTTCTAGACTTAGTTTTCCGTTATTTAAAGAAAAGTTCGAACTTATTGTGCTGAGAATTAATTTTTTCATTTCGTAAGAGCCTTTGGCGAATTTCTGTGGTGCAGAATTTAGGAATTGAAAAATTCGTTTTAGTTTTTCTAATTCTTTGTTATTTCCAGATTTTAAACATTTAAGTTTTTCGGAAACTGCAAACTGCTCTTTTTCTAATTTTTGATTAATTTTGGTAAACATTTCATCACTAATCACACCTTTTATTAACTTTCGTCCTAAAACCTCAATTTCGCCATCTAATTCATTGAATTCTCGTTGTAATTTTCCTAAATCCCGCGAAATATTCGCGTGTTCCTTACGGATTAAAACTTCAATATGTTTCAGAATAAATACTGTTATTTTTTCGGGAATTTCTAAATTTTTCAGAATAAATAAAATCTGTTTATCCAATTCGGATCGGGTGAGTTGGATTTGCGGACAATTTTTGTCTTTCCGTTTTCCACACTTCAAATAATGATAAACTGATAATCCTTTTTTCTTATTATTTTTGGTTTTGGAATATCCCGTAATGGCTGATTGACAATGATTACAGGTAATAAATCCTGAATAATAATTTTGATATTTATTTTGACTTGGTTTGTGTTTACGGTTCATCAAACTTTGGATTTTCTCAAAAGTTTCAACGCTAATCATCGGTTTATGTTTTCCTTTTTTGATTTGTCCGTTCCACAAATACTCGCCAGTATAAAACCGCCTTTTGAGTATTAGATAAAGTGTACTTAGCGAAAATGGTTTACCATTTCTCGCGAAAATTCCTTGCTCAATTAATTTAGTTTGCAATTCTGGAACAGAATAAATTCCTGTAGAATATTGTTTTAAAAACTGCTGAATTGGTTTGAAATATTTATCGTCAACAAATACTTTCTTTTCTCCTTTTAGTCCGATTGGGTCATTGAGGTAGCCATACGGCGCTTTGGTTGGACGATGTCCATTGGCGATTTTTTTATTCATTCCCTCTGTGACATCTTTGGAGAGTTCGATAGAAAATTGCGTGGCTTGCCCAAAATCCACACCCATAATAATTTGGCTTTCGTGTTCTTTATATTCTCTATCACGAGCGATAATATGTTTGATTTTTCCGCGAATAAAAGCGTATTTAATCACACCTTCATCAATCGGATTCCGTGCTAATCGTGAAATTTTCCACGTAATAATTCCGATAGGTTCTTCTGATTTTTCAATGGTATTAATCATTTTTTTAAAACCTTTCCGATGTAATTTGTGAGCCGAACTACTATCCTCAAAATATCGCGAAATTTTAATATTTCGGCGTTTAGATTCCGTTTTACACCATTCATATTGTTTAGGAATAGATTGAATTTGGCGTTTTTTATCTTCCGAAGATTTACGGATATAGGCAAAATATTTCATCAAAAAGAGGGAAAGGAAATAGTTAGATTATGATAAACGGATTCTTAAAAATTTTCAAATTTTAATCTGTTTCATCAAGAATAAGTGCTTTAATGCACTTATACATTTGCGAAAGGATTTCTTCGGCTTCTTGCGAAGAGGTTTTTTGGTTGTTTTCTGATTTTAACAACGCTTGAAATTCCGCAATTTCTTCCGAATTCCAGTTTGGAGAATCGAAAGTGTTAGGGAAATATTGGTAAACGCACGAAAAAAAGACTTTTCATAAAAAAGAGGGTTATAAATTTGGTTTGAGAATGTAGCACACAAAGTTGTGATAAAAAAATGCTTTTTTAACTCAGCCAAAAAGACTTACTTTTGTAATAACAAAACAAAAACTATAAGAATAAAAACTTTTTAAAATACATATAAAATAGCGTTGCTATTATTTCTTTAAACAGAAAATCGCCAATTTTTAAGAGAAGAAAGAAACTGATAGATAATGCACCTTTTGGGTGTGTTCTCTCTTGCTGGTTTCAATTCTTCTCGGGTGTTTGGCGATACCTCTGTTTGGTTGGATAAGGCAGAGGTTCACGCCTTTTTTCATAAATCAATCTTGTTGTACCTCCAAGATAACAAACAAAGAAGTACAATGAAAACACAATCATTAAAACAGAAAGTTCGCCAAAACTTCACAACTAAATTATTAATCCTATTTTTCGCGGGATTTATGATAACTCTGCAAAGTTGTGGACAAGAAACTAAAGCGAAAACTAACTCTAAAGAGCCAGATTATAGCCAAGTCAATTATGCGGCGCGCAGTAACATAATCAAACGACCAAAAAAATTAAAAGGCGATGAGAAAGCGATTTTTTATCATCCGTTTTTCTTGAAATTAACGAGTGATGAAGCGAGGAATTTAGATGTTTTTAAAATGAAAAAAGAGTTTTCAAGATTAGGAATAACAACGGATGAAAAAGAGCGTTTCCAAATAGCATATTCATTTTTCAGAATAGAAATAACCTTTCATAAAAAATCTTGTGAGCAATGGGAAAGTTTTAAGGATTTAGCTCCAAATTCTCACATTGAACTCCCGCGAAATCTCTGGTATAATGTAGAGATGCGGAATAATTTAGAAAATAGTTCAGCTATGCTAAAATCAGCAAACTCTTTGGAGTTTGCTGATTCCTCAGAGAGGAATCACTCATCGCTAACTTTGGAGCAACAAAATTATAGGTTAAACGAGCAGAAAACTCAAAGAAAATTCCGCGAAAAAATTGAAAACAATGAACATGAAAATGCGGACAAAGACTTGGAAACAGAACTTTCATCACTGGAAATCATTAATCAAATTGATTTAGATGATTTTTTAGATAAAAACTTCCCTAATAGCTTACAATCTAAAAAACTCGCTCAAGAATACTATAATGAGCAAATTTCTTTAGGTTTTTCCGTTACTATTAAATTTATTAGGAAATACATATTAAAATTTGTTGATAAAAAAGAGGAAATTTCAACCGCCGACCAAATCAAAAACTTCAAAGAAGAACTAGCACAACAAGGCAAATCACAATCTGAAATTCTAAAAATTTTAATCGAGAAATTTGAGAATGAAGAAGCCGTTTCTGTATGGGTTGAAAACTGGCGAAATTTTCAAAAGTTAAGTGAGTTTGCTGAAAGCAAACCGCCAAAAGAACGCAGAGCAATTGAGAACATAATATCCAAAGCAGATTTTACGAGTGAAAATGCTTTTGCCACTTCTTTAACTGAGATTTCTCAAAGTTCGGAGATTTCCAACGCAACTAAACTAGAAATTTCGCGGGAATTTAACGGAGCAAGAGTTTTTTCTGTAAATGATTTAGATAATGGTTTAAAACAACAACAAACGCGAAAAACTGAAATTGAAAACGCAATCAATAGTAAATCCCGCGAAAAAACTGCTTTGAGTTCAGATATTGAAAACTTAGAAGATGAATTAGAAAAATTACCTTTGAATGATCCAAAGCGACAGGAATTAGAAGAAAAAATTGAACAGAAAAAGGAAGTTTTGAAACAGACCAAGAGTGATATAGTCACTTTGGAAAAAGCCAAACCTAAAGAAGTTTCATTTTCTTTGCGCTCTGGGTTTTCCGCAAAATTAAATGATGATGGAACTCGTAGTATTCGGATAAATTCGCGGGATTTTGCGATAAAATTACCAAGTAATTTTTTGCCTTTTACAGACACCAAAAATTTACGAAGTATAAATTTAGCGTTTCCGTATTTAGCGTTGAAAAATCAGGATATTGCAAACATCATATTTTCGCCGAATCTTGAAAACAATTCTGTACCGACTAAACGCAATCGTGATATGTCGCATTTAATTTTATCAACTTTAAAAATTGATGATTCGCAAATATTGTCGGAAAATAATATTTTACAACTCAACAAAGATTTATCGCGTTTAACTTCTGTACAAAACGGAAAATCTTCTCAAGAAAAACTTATTGATTTAGGTGTTTTTGATATTACTTCGCAAAGTTTAGATAAAGAAAAATTTCGCGGGATTTTGACGTTTATTCGTGAGAATCGGGGTTTGAATGATGATGTGTTTTGGGGAAAAATAAAAAGATAAATTGAATTTTGGAGATAATTCTAGTATTTTTGTAATATGAAAAAAGATAACGCCATACGCCTATTTCAGGATAAAAAAGTTCGTACTCACTGGGATGAGGAACAAGAAAAATGGTATTTTTCAATAGTTGATATTGTTGAGATACTTACTGATAACGACTATCAAAGGGCTAGGAATTATTGGAAAGTTCTAAAACACAGACTAAAAAAGGAAGGAAATGAAACGGTTACAAATTGTAACCGTTTGAAAATGCTTGCCTCAGATGGCAAAATGAGAATGACTGATGTCGCTGATACCGAGCAACTTTTACGTCTTATTCAATCCATTCCTTCTCCCAAAGCTGAACCGTTTAAAACATGGTTGGCAAAAGTTGGGTATGAACGAATTGAAGAAACAGAAGACCCCGAATTGGCTTTTGACCGAGCGATGGAAACCTATCTCAAAAAAGGATATTCCAAAAATTGGATTAATCAGCGTTTAAAAAGCATTGAAGTTCGCAAAGAATTAACTGATGAGTGGGAAGAAAGAGGCGTTAAAAAAGGCTCAGAATACGCGATTTTAACTGATGAAATCACCAAAGCGTGGAGTGGTTTTTCGACTAAACAATACAAAAAATTCAAAGACCTCAAAAAAGAAAATCTTCGGGATAATATGACCAACTTGGAATTGGTTTTGAGTATGCTGGGGGAGGTTTCCACGACCGAATTATCAAAAACACACAAACCTCAAACACTTAAAGAAAATAAATTAGTTGCTAAAAAAGGTGGCGGTGTTGCAGGAACTGCTCGTAAAAATTTAGAAAAAAAGTTGGGTAAAGGTATTGTTAGTCCTCGAAATTCTAAAGGCTTGCAAGGAAAAAAGGAGAATAAAAAGATTGATAATGAGTAATTATTCTCTTTTTTAAAAATGGTTGTTTTTGCATTAAAATTTCGCGGGATTTCAACTACAACTCGTGAATAAACACACATTAATCGACTTATTTCACGAGTTACTTGTTTAATTCGTGAAAAAATGTATATTTGGGGTATGAAACAATCTTTTCGCATTCTCAAACAAATACAATCGCTCAAAGAACGCTATTGTCGCCTTGCTCCTGATAAAAAAGCCTTAATAAAACTGATTAATGAAGCTGAGGTTGCTGAACAGGTTTATAATTCCAACGCTATTGAAAATAGTACTTTAACCTTGGATGAAACGGAAAAAATCTTAATGCAGATTGACTTAGACCGTTTTATCAATGAGCGCGAACTTTTTGAAGCAAAAAATCTAGCGCGAGTAGTTGCGTATATTCATCAAAAAGCTACGGAGAAGGAACTGACCTTGGACACTATGTTATTATTACATAAAATGCTTATTAGTAATATTCGAGATGATATTGCTGGGCGATTCAGAAATGAAGATGAATGGGTGCGTGTAGGCAACTATATAGCTCCTAATCCTATCGAAGTATTAGGTTTGCTCAAAGAAATGTTGGTACAATATCAAACGAGTGATGCAGATAATATTATAAGGCGTATCGCAAAACTACATCTCACTTTTGAACACACGCATCCTTTTGTTGATGGGAACGGAAGAATTGGTCGCGTGATTAATAATTATGCTTTAATTCGCGAGAATTATGTTCCGATTAATATAAAATTTATCAATCGGGAAGAATATTACGACGCATTTCAAGAGTTCGACCAACGTGGAACTACTAATATAATGGAGGGAATTGTAGGCAAAGCTTTAAGTCAAAGTTTTCATAAACGATTAGCTTATTTAGAAGGAAAAAAAATAATCTCACTGACCGATTACGCCAAGCAACAAAAAACATCTCATTCTAATTTACATAATAAAGCCAACCGCCAAACTATTGAAGCATTTTTAGAAAAAGGGGTGTGGAAAATTGGTGTTTAAAAATAAAAACTTCCTTCTCTAACTCGTAAACGGATATACTTTTTATCGCTCATTTCACGACTTAATAGATTAATTCGTGAAAATATTGAAATTTTGAGCCGATTATAATTTTTAATCGGCTCATTTTAGAAATTTATTACAGCATCCAACGCTTCATCAAAATCTTTGTGAATAAATTGGCTCATATAATTTACGGTAGTGGTTATTGATGTATGCCTAAAAAGACGTTGAAGTGTCGGAATAGGAATTGTGTCTCCTGCTATATGCGCAAAAGTATGCCTGCTTATATGCATTGATAGTTTTTTATCGATGTTTGCTTTCTCTGCAATTTTCGTGAGATATTTATTGAATTTCTTATTAGCAGTTTTCGTTTTTGCTAAAACATCCTTAGGGCTTTTAAGGTTTGTGTTTTTCAGTTCTGAGAAAACAAAATCTTTTTTATGTTGTTTGTCAGCTTCATAACTTTTGAGAATGGGTAGAATTTTCTCTGGAAGTTTTAGCGAAAGGAGTTTGTCGTTTTTATTCATTCGATAATGTAATCGTCCGTCATAAATATCGCTCCAACGAATATGTAAAACATCAGCAACCCGCATTCCTGCTAAATAAAAACTAAAGAACCATATATTTCTAGCGTGTTCTTCTTGCGGTGTGAGGTTTTCTAATGCTTCTAGTGATTGTACTTCTTCAATTGATAATCCTACTTTTTCGGTTTCGGGAAGTTTGATGCGGATTTTTCCTGCTCCAAAAGGATAATGTTTTTGGTCAGCTATTCCCATTTTTATCGCTCTATTATATAAAGTGCGAACCAAAATAAGGGCATTCACTACAGAACGTTGTGAGTTTCCTTTCTTCACTTTTAAAAATGTCATAAACTTACGTAAAAAGGTTTCATCAATTTCGTGAAATTTTAAGCTATCAGTATTAGCAAACTCAATCACGTGATTAACCAATGGTTTATTTGATGATAATCTTGTGAGTTTATTATTCTCCTCCAATTCTTTGAGAAATTCCCGCGAAATTTCGTTAAAAGTTTTCTTGCTTAACGGATTGGTAATTTCTTTTTTTACGTTTTTAGATGAAACAACTTTACCCTCAGCTTCTAAATCAAGGAGCTTTTTATTAGCTTCCGCCAACTTGGTAATGAGAAAATTATTTAATCGAGCGGAATTGGGGTGTGATTTTTTTACTCTGTTATTTCTTTCGTCCCAATCTTTTTTATCAAGATAATGACCTGCATACATGTAAGTGGATTTTCGGCTTAATAGACAAAAAGGAGTCTTAAAGTCTCTATAACGCTTATTGTCATTATCTTTGGAGTAAACGAAAGCTTATGAATAAAAAAAGTGTATAAATTGTCACGGTTATTTCACAAAAAAGAGTGGTTTTAGAAATGGAAAACAGAGGTATAAATGTAGGACTTGTGGAAAGCAATTTTTAGGAGGTTATAGATTAAATCCTGCACTACTTTGGGAAGAATATTTAAGAGGTAAACAAACATATTTACAGTTGGCTAAGAGATATAATTGTTCGAAGCGAACGATTCAACGCAAGATTGATTTGCATAAGGTCTCTATTTTTTCAAAAGAAGCTAGAGAAGTAGTCGTATTGATGGATACCACTTATTGGGGAAGAAATTTTGGGGTAATGCTCTTTAAAGACGCTATTACCAAAGAAAACTTACTGAAATATTATGTAAAGAATGAGACTAATTTTCTTTACAAAAAAGGGATAGAAGAGTTAGCATTAAAAGGGTTTACAATAGTTGCAATAGTAAGGCGATGGAAGAAAAGGATTAGCTCAATCTTTTGGATCAATACCAGTTCAAATGTGCCAGTTTCATCAAGTGGCAATCATCAGAAGATATATCACTAAAAACCCTAAACTTCCAGCATCTATCGAATTAAAGGAGCTTGTTTCTATGATGAAAATGACAGATAGAGAATCTTTTGAAGGCGGTTTAAATAATTGGTTTATAAAATGGGAAGACTTTCTAAATGAGCGAACAGTAAATATTGAAACAGGCAAGAGTTATTACACACATAAGCGTCTGAGAAGTGCTTATAGAAGCCTAAAAAGTAATTTACCTTGGTTGTTTACTTGGTATGATTATATCGAATTAAATATCCCAAATACGACCAATGCAATTGATGGGCATTTTGCAGATTTAAAGAATAAACTCAGGAATCATAATGGATTATCCATTGAGAGAAAAATAAAGTTTATTAACGCTTTTTTAGGAGTTTGATAAAGTAAAATAGGTAGACTCCTTTTTGTCCACTTGGAAATATTTAATCAAAAACAGACTCCTTTTTGTCTATTACGCCAAATTATTAGATGACTTTTTAAAAACTAGTTGTCAAACTTAGTAGTAAGAATAGTTAAACAAAAAATTAAATACAATGAAAAAAATTTTAGCATTAGTGTTTATTTCAATTGGTTATGTTTTAGAATAATGTGGAATCATTAATTCCATATAATTTTCTTCAATTGCTTTATATGTGTTTATAGCTTTAGCGTTTTTTATCATGATATTTGCTATATCTACTGTTTGAGAGAGCGATTTTTTAACCTTCTGCAAGAATACAAACCAGTTTAGATAGCCACTCAAATATTTTGTTGATACACCATAGAAAGGTTTTATCCATCTTTGATAACGATTGTCTATTGAGTTTACATGCTGCACATGGTAGCACTTGTCTTTTATGTGTTTTGATGCTATAAATGTATGATGCTCCATCTGCTTATCTTTTGCCCATTTAATTATAGAAGGATGAGAATCTGAACAAAGTACGTTTTCAGGTTTTAGTAACGTTCCTATTGTTTTTTCAATACTATGCACATCAATCCTGCCTCTTTTAGCGACACGCATCATTGGATTGTTATTTCTATCTGTGGCAACCATTATAGAGATTTTATCATTGCTCACACCGCGTTTGGTTTGTCTATCACTTGGTCTCTTGTAAGGTTTTCTTTGAAGATCTCGACTTCCTTTATTATTTATATTAAGCTGTTTGTCATCACATTCAACAATTCCTGAGAACTCTTCTCCATTAAAAACGGATAAACAAGATAGTAACTTGTGTCTCCAATCAAAAATAGTTTTAACATTGACTCCAATCTTTTTAGCGGCTTTACGGATACTCACGCTTTCAATCATAAGAACTAGATAATCTTGAAATTCATCCACTTTCTTTATGCCATCCATAGCAGTACCTGTAAGATCATTAAAGGTTTTAGTGCAAGATTTACATTTGTAGCGCTTACGACCCTTATAGCCTCCATGCCCGTAAATATCAGAACTTTGACAATGTGGACAGTTGATTGGACGGTCTTTGTTTAGGTTGTCTATAAGCATATTTAGTTTTGGCACTTTCAAATCACGACTCAATAAACCGACTAATTCCTTTTTCTGCTCTTGACTCAACACTCTTATTATACTTTGTAAATCCATATCTATAATGTTTTTATAAAGATAGTGAAATTCTACATTATTCTAAAACATAACCTTTCAATTTTATTTATTGAATGTAGCACAGTACCCATTACGGGAAGAAAACGTATTAACTTTGTAAGTGATGCGCAAGTATTGCCTGCAAGTTTTGCACAATACAAGGGTTTCTTGAAAGAGAACAAGCTTTCTACAGATGCTGCAATGACTAATGAAATTAAAACTGTTGGTAGAGATATTTCTGCCGCTGTAGATAGGTTTATGAGAGCAAACGGTATGCAAAAAGAAGCAAATTCGTACCGTTGGGAATTTAATTTAATTGATAATAAGACAGTAAACGCTTGGTGTATGCCAGGAGGGAAGGTAGTTTTTTATACAGGAATTTTACCAATTTGTGCAAACATAAATGGTGTTGCCACAGTTATGGGACATGAAGTTGCACACGCGTTTGCAAAACACGGTCAAGAGCGTATGTCATCTTCACAAATTCAACAATTAGGAGGTGTCGCATTAGCAATTGGAACCGCGGGAAGTAAAAATAAAAAACAAGTACAATTATGGAACATGATTTACGGTGTAAGTTCTCAATTAGGAATGCTAGCTTTTAGTAGAACCCATGAAACAGAAGCAGATAGGTTAGGATTAGTATTTATGTTAATGGCAGGTTATGATGGGTCAGAAGCTGCAAATGTTTGGGTTAGAATGAGTCAAAGAGCAGGTGGTAAAGCTCAACCAGAGTTTTTAAGTACACATCCGTCAAACCAAACACGTATTGTGAATTTACGTAATTATTTACCAACAGCTAAACGTTTGGCTATAAAGTTTAATAAACAAGGTATAGCTGCTAATACAGCTATTCCTAAAAAGTAATAAGTAAAATAGAATTACTATACTGTAAGCCATTCTTATCTTAGATAAGAATGGCTTTTTAGCTTTTATGAATGTTCCTAAAAAATAGCTATTGTATTAGGTGCTTTTCTTTTTTTTGGTTTGTTTATTGTGTTAAGCACACTAAAGAAAACAAAATATGTGGAGTAGAAAAGGTGTCATTTTTGAAGTATGTGGGCACTATCTCATAATCTGTGTAAGTTTAAAAATCTCGGGAGCTATAACTCCCGAGATTTTTTTTATTAACTTTAAACTTTAACACCTTATATTATGAAACCAGAAGACATTTTAAACGATTCTTTTTTACAGCAAT
This sequence comes from Tenacibaculum sp., assembly GCA_965242715.1. Classification (GTDB taxonomy): domain Bacteria; phylum Bacteroidota; class Bacteroidia; order Flavobacteriales; family Flavobacteriaceae; genus Polaribacter. The sequence continues at coordinate 3,898,885 of OZ251501.1, read as the reverse complement.
TCAAGAGCGGAACAGAACTAACCTCCTTTTTAGAAGACTTGCATAAGCGAGGCATAGAAAAGATATTAGAAGGCGAATTAGACGCACATTTAGATTATGAAAAACATCAAAAGCGTAGCAATACCAATGCGCGAAATGGCTATACTTCAAAAAAGTTAAAAACTACCTTAGGAGAAACGACGATACAAATACCACGAGATCGAGAAAGTTCATTTAATCCAATGCTTATTAAAAAACGGCAAAGCACAGCAGATGGAGTAGAAAATATAATCATCTCTCTGTACGCAAAAGGGATGAGTACCAGTGATATTGAACAGCAAATATATGAGTTGTACGATTTCAATATTTCTACTGCCACAATCTCAAGAATTACCGATAAAATAACAGGAGATATCATTGCATGGAAAAATCGCCCCCTAGAACAAACCTACCTAATCGTTTGGATGGACGGTATTGTTTTTAAGGTTAGAGAAAACTCAAAAGTGATTAACAAAACCATTTACATCGCAGTAGGGTTACGCACAGATGGTAAAAAAGAGGTGTTAGGATTATGGTTAGGTAAAAATGAATCTTCCGCCTTTTGGATGTCTGTTTTAAGTGATATTAAAGCACGAGGAACACAAGATATTTTGATTACTGCTACCGATAATTTAAACGGATTTACAGAGACCATAAAAACAATGTTTCCTAATTCTGTAACTCAAATATGTGTAGTACATCAAATTAGAAACACCATGCGTTATGTGGTCTGGAAGGATAAAAAGGAATTTGTAAAAGATATGAAACAAATCTACACAGCACCCACAAAAGAAGCCGCCAAAGCCGCTTTAAACGACTTCAAAGACAAGTGGAACTCTAAATATTCTTACGCCATTAAAAGTTGGGAAAACAATTGGGACGAACTCACTGTTTTCTTTGATTTTCCCGCTGAAATTAGAAAAATAATATACACCACTAATCTCATCGAAAACTTAAACGGAAAGATTAGAAAATACACAAAAAATAAACTCTCTTTCCCCACGGATGACGCGGTAATGAAGTCCGTATTTTTAGCACTAAGAGAAAGCACAAGAAAATGGACAATGCCAATTAGAAATTGGGGCGTTATTCTTAACCAATTTTTGATTATATTTGAAGACAGGATTAAGTTATAAATAACCTAATCCCGAATTTTAAACTTACACAGATTTTGCAAGAGTGTCCCTAAAATAAAATACAACTGTATAACCTAATCCCTTCGCTCCTGCTTCATTACAAAACATTCTTCACTACTACGGATTAGTCCGTCTCTACAATATAACATTGGTATTTTGCCTTTAGATTGTCTCTATTGTACATTTCCCTTTGACTATTAGCGAATCCTTTAGCGGTAGCCTAACAATAGTCTAGCGTTTATATGTAGTTTCCCAAGTTCCATAAATAAGCCCAAATAAAGGTCTTGCCACCTGAATGACGCCAGCCATATAGCAAATAAATAGGTTATCGCTATATTTAATGTCCTAAAAAAAACATCACTTTTAACTCCGTATCATACTCCGTAGTTTTTGACTGAATGTAGCAACTTCTCGACACCTGATCAGTGGTTCACTTGCGTTCAACTCCTTTATTAATACCTGTTAATCTCGTAGAATAACTTTTCCAAAACGCTCAATACCATAACTATTAATTACAGCACCTTTTGGTGGTTTAAAGCCATCGCCTATACAACGACTTTGGTGGGGCATCTGCCATTTACAGACTCCACCATCTCAAATATAGCATACAACAGTTTCCTTGCTGACTGTTGTTTCTTGGCACACTATGGTTAGTGGCGGATTTAGATGTACTTAGTTTTTGGTTTAGACTATCTTTGTTAGATACTAAGACCTTAAATTTTAGCATAAAACCGCCATTAACTATACATTTTGTTGGTAGCTGTTTTTAGTTTAAAAAAGTTATTGTATACTAACGTTAGTAAAGTCTATAGCTTGACCTTTTACATACCTACAAGCTTCTGCTGAATGATAGGTAGATTTAACAATTCTTAACCTATGTACTCCTATATTTGCATTCTCAGGGATATTAAAATTATATTCAGCTTTTGCCCATCCACCATGTGTGCGAACGTTATTAAGAAGCTGTTCACTCGCATCAAATACAGCATCGTCATTAAAATCAATCCATATTGAATACTTACCTCCATTTAGGAATTGAGTTATAGATTTATAACTACTTCCTCGGTTAAAACTTATAGGGGCAGAATACTCTTCATAATCTCCTTTCCAATGTCCTTTTATATTAATACCTGTATTAGGAATTTCTAAAAAATGTATAGAGTGGTAATTATTATTGTTAGAGGCTGAACTTGGAACGCAAGGTTTAATGTAATTTGTTTTCTTGTTTATATCAAAAACCATATAATCTGCTTTTCCACCTTGTATCATTTCCCTTGCTTTATTTTGTGTTCCATAAGGGATTCCATTATGACCAAAACCTAGATGATGAACTAGCTCATGGGACATTATAGCAGGCATATGATGTCGATAGTGTCTATCTGACATTACCCAAGTAGCTATACCAATATAACTCCATAGATTTGAAACTCCTGCAGAGCTACTAAATCTAAATTGAACATTTCTCTTTACAGTTTTATATCTATTCAAAAAACTTGTAGCTTTTGTGTTATCAAAATTATCCTTTACATAGTCTTGAAATTCAGGAGTTAACCATATTTTTTTCACTGCATAAAAATAGTATCTGACTCTTTCTTTTTGAATATCAGCCCATGCATAATTAGAATTAAATGAAGATATATCAAATTCTAACATTTTTTCTTGATAGAAAGATGTTTGATATAAAGGGACTTCTCGAATACCATCCACTGTAGATATAGTCAAAATAGTACTTGGGTTCATTGACAATAAGTCATCAAATCGATTAGGGTCTAAGTTTACAATATTAGATTCCGCATAATCAGCAATTCCATCACCGTCAGTGTCTTCTGCATCTAAAGACGAAGAACTACGTGCTGAATATCTGTTTACAAAATCATCATTTCCTTTGCGAGCAAGACCATCATCTATTATGTCATTCGTTAAATCTAACTGCCTTTCTGATATTTCGTTTTGAAAATCAGTATCATCTTCTTTAGTACAAGAGATAATAAAAAAAATAAAAAGTAATAAAATAAAATTGTTGTTTTTCATTGTTTAAAGTTTTTAATTTAAATTAATGCCTACTCCCTCTTTAAAGTCTTTTTTTTGGCTCATTCAGACTTTCTATTTAATTGCTACCAACGGCAGTTTGTCTAAAAACCATCATTTATTTTGTTATATTTTCAAAGATAACTATAATTTCTGTAAAAAAAACAGCAGCAGGAGTTATTTTTAATAATCTGGAGTTTTGGTAGTTTTAGTATCAGATATTCTTTTTTAAGATAGTTTACACCCCCACCCCCCCCTTTTTTTTAAGTAACTCACCTTACGCAAGAATAATTTGAATTTAAGATATTTATAGTTTATCTTGTTAACAACTTTGAGAAATAAAAAGATGGATAATTTTGTTGATTTGTATACTGATTATTTGATAAGTTCAAGTTCTTACACGACAGCTACAGGTATGGCTTCATTACTCTCTATAAAACATGATAAAATAACACGAGCATTATCAACGGGTGTTTATGACAGTAAATTTCTATGGAAAAAGGCAAAACCTTATGTTGAAGAATTGACTCAATCTAAAGAAACTATCATTTTAAGTTTTGATGATTCGATACAAGAAAAACAATATACAGATGAAAGTGAGTTGAACACTTGGCATTTTGACCATGTGTTTGGAAGGTCTGTAAAAGGGGTTAATTTTCTAACTGCTTTAGTCGAAGTTGGAGGCATGCGTATACCGTGTGGTGTAGAGTTTATAAAGAAAAATATTTGGGTTACCGACAAAAAAACAGGAAGGCAAAAGCGTAAAAGCAGCAAAACTAAAAACGAACTTTTTAGAGAAATGTTGCAGGAATGTAGTAGCAAAATACACTTTGATTATGTGTTGGCTGATAGTTGGTTTTCTTCAGCAGAGAACATGGTTTATTGTAAAGAACTTTTAAAAAATGATTTTATTATTGCCTTAAAAAGCAATCGAAAAGTAGCCTTATCCTTAGAAGATAAGCAAAATGGAGCATACGTGAATATTAAAACATTACAGCCAAGACAACAAACCGTGGAAGTTTGGTTTGAAAAACTAGACTTTCCGCTGTTGCTTACAAAGCAAGTTTTCAAAAACGAGAATGATACAGTCGGCGAGTTGTACTTGGCTTGTAGTGATTTAAATTTATCGTATAACCAAATAACTACAATCTACAAAAAACGGTGGGCAGTAGAAGAGTATCACAAATCGATTAAAAGTAACACAGGTTTTGCTAAATCTCCAACTAAAAAAACAGAAACTCAAACGAATCATTTTGTATTGTCAATTGTAGCTTATATAAAGTTAGAGTGGCTTAAACAAAGAACAGGGAAAAATCATTTTGCTATGAAAACACAAATCTATTTAGCAGCTCAAAAAGCAGCTCATAACGAACTCAGAAAGTTATCAACACCTAAAGCTGCTTAATCATCCTTTTTTGAGGTTTGGATGCGTAACATGAGTAAGTAAAATAAAGATAAAAACAGGGGCAATAGGCTTATTAATTTAGGGTTTGCTGATTTTTTCAGAACGCTCATTTAATTCGCTGTAAGTCATATTATTATCTGTATTTTTGCTGTCTATTTTCTTGCGTAAGTGCATTAGTTTTCTTAACTTTATGTAAATAACTTTGCACTTATGATAAAATATACACCAAGCAACCAGTTAACTTTATCAGGATTTTCACACCCTTTCGATCAAGAATTATCACCCAAGAATCGTTGGGTAAAGTTAGCAGAAATTATACCCTGGGATGCTTTATCGTCGGTATATTTAAAACAACTCAGCAGTACCTCAGGCAGGGAAAGTATTGACGTTCGAATGGTTATTGGAGCTATTATCGTAAAACATAAGTTGCATGTTAGCGACAGAGAAACTGTGGCGATGATAAGTGAGAATATCTACCTTCAGTACTTCTGCGGACTTACAGCTTTTCAGACAAAAGAGCCTTTTCATCCTACAGTGTTTGTTGATATTCGCAAACGCATGGGTGCAAATAACTTTGATGCTTGGAATGCACTTATCATAGAAAAAGCAGAAGATTTAACCCGAATAATTCATCAGAAAACCTGAATGTAAAGTGTTATATTTAAGCAGTTAAACACAAAATACATCATTTTTTAAAACACCCATATTTGAGCACTAAAGATACTTTATTTTATCGAGGAAATCAAGCTATTTCGGTTGATTTTTCAGCCACAGAGATTAGTTCAGATGGTTCTTTGATTCTTTTAGAAAAGTTAGAGAGAACCCACAACTTACTAAAACATTTTAGCAAGTTACTTCCTGATCTTCGAAACCCTAAATACATTACTTACAGTCGAGAGCATCAACTCAAGCAACGTGTGTTTATGCTAATGCTAGGTTATCAAGATGCCAATGATGTGACCCATTTACAAAATGACCCATTATTTAAAGATGTTCTTCAAGGAGATTTGGCTTCTCAACCTACTATTTCTCGTTTTGAAAACAGTTTGAATAAAGAAACTATTTTCAAACTTTCTTACGCTTGGATTGATCGTTACGTATCAAGCCTAAAAGGTCGAGATGAAATAACAATTGATGTTGATGCTACCGATGATCCAACATATGGGAATCAACAAATGTCAATGTTCAATGGTTATTATGGACAGTTTATGTTAAATGAATTATTTTTTCATGATGGAGAAACCGGTCAAATTATCCTGCCAGTTCTTCGCCCAGGAAATAGCCATTCGAATCGATGGTATGTCGGAATTTTAAGAAGAATTATTCAAAAAATAAAAAAAGCATATCCTGAACTAAAAATTACTATTCGAACAGATAGTGGATTTAGTTGTGCTCCTTTTTATAAATTAGTAGCTGATTATGATTTGTTTTTTGTAACAGGTCAGGCTAGTAATTCGGTACTCAAAAGAAAGGTTGAGCGTTGTAAAAAAGCGGTTCAACTTCAATATGTAAATCAGCATAAAAAACACCAACATTTCACATCGTTTCGCTATCAAGCCAAAAGTTGGCATAAACCACAACAAGCTTACTGTAAAATAGAAAGTACAGGGAAAGGCTTAAATGTTCGTCATTTTATAAGTAATATTAAAGAGAAAGGTGCCCGAGAAATATACTTTGATTTCTATGTAAAACGAGGTGAATCTAGCGAAAACAGAAGTAAAGAAGTCAAGAATATGTGTTTTTCCGATCGATTATCCAATCATGGATTTGTTGCAAACTTCTTCAGGTTGTTTTTAAGTAGTTTAGCCTACGAACTATTTTTATTACTAAAAAAAAGCATCAAAAAAACAACATTTGAAAAGGCTGAAAAATGGCAAATAAATACAATAAGAACCAATTTATTAAAAGTTGGAGCTACCATAAAAGTCACTAAAAAACGAATATATTATCAGTGATCAAGAGCATTTGTATATCAAGATTTGTTTCGAGAGATAATAACTCAATAACGGTTTTAAAGTGAGAATTTTAAAACCTTGGGATACCTATGCTCTGTTAGTAAAATTAATCCTTTTTAACTTTTAAAATCAATTATAACATACTATTTACTCCAAAAAAGTTTAAAAAACGAAAGAGAGAATCCTAAAATCTAGAGATAAAAAATCTATTTTGAAATTTGTTCTAAATATAAATCCTATGAATAATGCGGGTTAAAACGATTTCAAATATTTTTTGAACCACAACTACATTTACCGAGTTTCCGAGTTGTATTGACGCGATATTTTCTGATTTAGGCAGTATAAAATTATCTGGAAACGATTGCAACTTTTTACATTCTTTTACGGAAACCCTACGCCGATATTTACCAATAATTTGTCGTTGATCTTTGGCGACCAAAGTCGCGAAAACATCTGCTTTTTTGACACGAATTCCTGATTGTCGAAACTGAATCAAACAATCAAAAAGGCTTTTTGAATTTCCAGCATTCCAATGTAATTTCTGATGCGTATCAATACACCAATCTAAATTGTCATATTTGACGAACCATTTATCGATAAACTCTTTGTTTCGTTGATAGAGTTTTTTGTTTTTTTGAATAGTTTTTAATTTCCAATCTGGTATGTTTTCTGAAATTTCGCGGGATTTGAAATACTTAACCCAAATAGGAAATCCGACAACTTTAATATCAATTCCGAGATAAAAATCGTTCCACATTTCCAATACTTTATTTTCGTATTCAGAAATTGTATTACAAATATTCTCATCAAGAATTGAATCAATACTTGAGATAGAATCTGAAAATTCTTGTTTAATTTCAGACTGAAAATTACGAATAATAAACTCTTTATTTTTCGCAATATCTTTTCTCACACACGGAAAGAAAACTCGTTTTCGCAAAGCAGGAATTCCAAAGTTATAGGGAGAAACAAACAGCGGTTTGGTCGGAAAAATGTAACCTAATTCATTTAAAGATTTTAAAATGGTTTGATAGGTTTTTCCTTTGTTGTGAGCGACTAAATTCGCGACATTTTCAAGCAATAAGAATTTTGGTTGGTGCTTGGCAATGATTTCACATAAATCAAAAAATAATGTACCACGCGTATCATTAAACCCTTTTTGTTTACCTGCTATTGAAAAAGGCTGACACGGAAAACCTGCACATAAAAGGTCGAAATTTCGCGGGATTTTGGCTTTGGTCTCTGGAAGAGTTATATCGCCAAAAGGTAGTTCGTGAAAGTTCTGTAAATAGGTTTTTTGAGCGTTTTTATCTTTTTCACTTGAAAAGACACACTTACCGCCCAAACTTTCCATGGCGAGCCTAAATCCGCTAATTCCCGCGAATAAATCAATAAATGTAAAATCTTTTTTTTGAAGTTGATATTGTGGTTTAGGTATCTCAAATAACGGATATTGAAATCCTTTTAATTGTTTGTTTTCGATGTTAGATTTGGGTTAATAAATAAAAAACCACCTAAAATGAATCAAGTGGTTCGCCCAAATAGTTTTTTTTGGATTTGGTTTATAACACAGTTTTTGGTTTGGAAGAAATTATTTTTTCCACATAGAAAAAGTACGAAATAAAACATGCAAAGTTTTGTTACCTCGTGAAAACGAAAAGGATTTGCCTCTGCGAGTTCCTCCTTGTCTTTATTCCCTATGAGGTAACCACCTTTTGAGCATATTTAATTCTTAAACTTTTTTAACTATGTGTAAAAAACAAAACATTTCAGCCTTTATTCAAAAACTCCAAGAAATCGCGGAATCTCCTAAAGATTCTTTAGAAAAAGCAGTTGCCTTGGAAGCCTACGACCCACAATCTGACGAATACACTATTTCTTTCTTTGAAGATTTATTAAATCACGGATGTATATCTGGCATGGTTCCATCATTGATATATTATTCTGATACAGAAAAATTCTTTGATAAATATTACTATGATATAATGTACTTAAAACAAGAATTTGAAGAATCCATTGGACAACCGATAAAATTAGATTTTAATTTAAAAAACACCCTTTCTTGGTTTGCTTTTGAAGAAACTGCTAGAAAACTTTGGGAAGATTAATAATCTTCCTTTTTTTGGTTAAACTAATAATTTTCAGTATTTTCGTTAGTACTATCTTTTACTATAGATTTCTAATTTGGTGAGTTTTTATTTCAAAAAACAATAATGTTATGAAACAGTTTGTGTTTTTTTTATTCTCATTTTTTATAGTTGCTCACTATTAGCAAAAGCATACCAACAAAAAGCATCTGATTTTAATGGATTTTCTGAACGATTAAGAAATTAACTCTATACTCTAACAACCTTGTAAAATACAAGGTTGTTTTTTATATAAAACAGAAAAACCTTATTTAAAGTGCCTTAATACGATTGAAAAAATCTTTGACTATTATTCGCGAAAATAGAAGTTTGCGGGATGAGGTGGTTTGAGACAAACTTTTAGAACCCAATAAAAGTATAATCGAATAATGTACTAATGTTGTTATGCTTGATTAAGAAACGATTGTGTATTTTTGATTTTCAAAAATAACGCCTTAAAAAGTTATAAATATTAATAGTACGAAGAGGCTTCTAATGTAACACATTCCAGTATTTCCTATGACTAAATTTTTCTTTTTCTTACTGATATCTTCTTTTTCTCTGTGTGCTCAAAGTCAATACTCCGTTAAACTTTGCCCTAACCCTCTAACAGTCAATTAAATAAGTTAAAAAAACAGGCTCAAAAATTAGGATAACTCCCTGATTATCATTAAATTAATAGTTAATTTCAAACAGCTATTAATGATGCTTCTCAAGGAGAAATCCAACTATAAATATCACACAAAAAGATTACTTAACAAAATGAAAGATGTAAATAAATGGCAATATGATTTTATGTTGGAAGTTTTTGGTCTATTTCTCAGCATAAAAGGACGTTTAAATTTTATGCAGTTAAGTCGTTATGGTGATCATGGAGAACAACATTACAGGAATCAGTTTAGTAAGTCTTTTGACTTTTTAAATTTCAATAAAGAATTGATTACTGAGTATGGGGGCAAACATTTAACCATTGCTTTCGACCCGAGTTATGTTAGTAAATCTGGTAAATCCACCTGTGGAGTTGGTTATTATTGGTCTGGTGTAGCGGGAAAGGCAAAATGGGGATTGGAAATATCTGGTATAGCAGCGATTGATATAGATAATCATACAGCGTTTCATTTAGAGGCTGTTCAGACACCAAATAATTTGGAATCAAAAAGTTTGGTAGATCATTATGCCAATATATTGATTCAAAGAAAAGAGGTCCTTCTTTCGATGTCTAAATATGTTGTGGCAGATGCTTATTTTTCCAAATACGGTTTTGTTTCTAAACTCTCTGATAATGGATTGGAGACCGTTAGCAGACTAAGAAACGATGCTGACTTACAATATATTTATACTGACCAACAGAAATATGGGAGAGGAAGACCTAAGAAATATGATGGAAAAATTGATTATAAAAAACTTAGAAAAGAATATTTTTCTTTGATAGAAGACAATCAGCAAAGCAAAGTATACAGCGCTATTGTATACTCAAAATCATTAAAAAGAAAAATCAATCTTGTGATTGTTTATTTCCTTAAAAAAGGAAAATGGAATCATAAATTATATTTTTCTACAGATGTAACAATTTCAGCAGAAATGATTTTGACATATTATCGCACCAGATTTCAAATAGAATTTACTTTTAGAGATGCCAAGCAATACTCAGGTCTAAATCACTGTCAAGCAAGAAGTAAAGATAAACTCAACTTTCATTTTAATACAGCACTTACAACGGTTAATCTCGCTAAGATTACACATTGGATGCCTATTGAAAAAAGGCTAAGAGGGGCTTTCTCAATCAAGGATATTAAAACCTTACATCACAATGAGTTAATGCTTGCTCGATTTTTTAACGTGTTCGCTATAAGACCGAACTTGAAGAATAATAAACAAAAAATTAAAGAACTACTGTATTATGGTATCAGAGCAGCATAAAAACTTAACGGAGTATTGCAAAGTAAAAAAGATAGTTTATTAAATATTATTCAGAACTCTAGCTACTCAGAATCAAAATATGAAACCTACAAAGAGCTTGGAAAGTTATACAGTCTAAAAGGAAAATATGATCAAGCCATCATTGTTTTTAAAGAGGGTCTTTATAGGGAAAAAACTTCTATTCCTGCTAATGATAAGGTAGCTTTTTTTCAGGAAATTTCAATGGCATATCTCAATAAAAAAGTATTAGATAGTGCTCAATTATATATAGAAAAAGCAGAATATATTTATGAAAATAATAAAGATGGTCAAATTACCAATGCTCCTTATAATCTCAAAAGTATTATCTCAAGAAAGTTAGGGAATTATCCTTTAGCCGTAAAGTATTCACTGAAATCAATAGATGTTTTTTTAAAAAACAAAGAATTTATTAAGGCATCAGCAAGTTATAATTCTTTGGGATTATTTACGAAAAAACGCATGAATATGAGAAAGCCCAATTAACTTATTTGAAAGCTATCGAATTATTTAAAAAAGAAAAAATCAACCCTAAATTCAGTAAATCGACAATAGATAATCTCAAGGCTAATATTCTAATGAATTTGGGAATCATTTTGCAGGAGCAAAAACAATTTGAATTGGCATTAAAATACTATCAAAAATCTGAGATTTTATTTAAATCGTTAGAAAATAAACATCGTCAATCATTTCTATATAATAATATGGGGAGAGTATTTTTACTCCAAAATCAATACGATTCAAGTATTCGTTTTTTCAAAAAAGCATTGAGTTTAAAAAGAGAGTTTGGAAATTTAAAAGATGAATTATCAACTTTAAATAATTTATCCGAAGCATATAGGAAAAAGGGCAATACTAATAAGTCATTATTTTATGCTAATCAAGCACAGAAAATAATGCTGAACGAAAGGGATATTGATTTAAACGATAAAAAAAATACGTTGCTTAATTTGAGCCAAGCTGAAGAATTTAGTGGAAATACCTCAAAAGCATTTTTGTTTTATAAACAATATGACCAAGTTTCGGATAGCCTTATTAATTTAGAAAAAATTAAAGTAATTGCCGAGCTAGAAGCTAAATTTGAAGTCAAACAAAAAGAGGAAGAAAAATTATTACTAAAATTAGATATAGAGAAGAAAAATAAAGAAAATCAACTCATTATTTTTATAACATCGGTCATTACTTTAGTTACATTGTTTTTAGGATACTTTCTTTATAAACGTAAAAAGCAACTTAAAATTGAGCAGTATAAGTACAATCAAGAAGTTGGAAGATTAAAGAAGTTAAAAGGGTTTCAACAAAAAACTATTATTGAACAATCACAGCAAATTGATGATTTACAGCAAACCATACAGGAAAAAGAAGTGTTTTCGAATTTGAAGTTTAAAGAAAAAGAAGATAAGTTTCATCAATTTTTAAAGAAGAAATACCATTTAACAGATAAACTTTTACAGTATTGGAAAGATCAATCTAATGGTATAACAGAAAATGAAATGATGAAACGGGATAATCGTTCAGCAGGAGGAATAGAAGGACGCAGAAAACGCCTCTATGAAAAGATAAAGGATATTGAAGATATAGATTATAAAATTTGGCTATCAAGAGAAGAGTCCACGCGTATTTATAGAGAAAACTGGCAGTTTTTTAATTCTTAAGCTTAAAAGGCACTACTAGGTAGTGTATTTTTTCACCCTTTTTATTTGTTATTTGCACAACCCAAGGAATCATAATAAATAATTTATGAAGAAAAGCACTTATCCTTTTCCTTCTATATTTGCTATTGAGTCTGTTGGGTTTTAAAGTAACGCACTATAAAAGGAATACAGTATGAAAAAATATCTATTATTTGGGTTGTTTATTTTCTTCACACAATCAGGGATTGTTGCACAATCAGAAACTAAAACAAGGGGTAACAATAGGTCTATTCCAGATTTAGGCCATAAATTGAATAACCTTATGAAAAAACTGCTTTTTACGTTGCTATTTTTGAGTTCAGTCTCTTTTGTGTATTCTCAATATTCTATTTCACCCAACAATTCTTATGTTTCTAGTGGCGGTGGAACTTGGGGTTCTATTTTAAAAATGAAGGCTTCATCTATCAATTCTGGTAATGGAGCAAGGTTCAGAATATATAAATCTGACAATGGCAATTTTTCCGAAACAGGTACAATGTATCTTCGTTCAGGAAGTCAAACAGGAACAACACTCGTTTCTAAAACTATATACGCAGGAAATTCATACGCCTATTTAGATTTAGATTTTACAGATTATAATTCTTACCCGAAAAGAATATATGCATACTATAAACCGACTAATATTGGTGGGCATGCTTGGGTGGGCTATATAACCATAGATGAAGACCAAAATTCAGTTCCAAATCAAGCATCTATTTTACCTTTTCCGAGTGGCACAGTAGTGTACGTAAACCAACCAATAAACGTTAATGTTAGAACGGGTACAGACCCTGATGGAGACCAAACTAAAGTCCACCTAACTGCCCAAAGTTCTAATCGAACTAATTCTAATCCTTACATTTCTTCTTGGGGAAATGGAAACGTTACCCATGGTGCTTCTATCACTTTTACTAGTACTGGTTCTAAAACAATATATGCTACTACTTTTGATGTTAATGGAAATGCTAGTGGCACTGTTTCTAAAACGATAAATGTTCAAAGTCCTAATTCAGCTCCAAATCAAGCATCTATTTTACCTTTTCCGAGTGGCACAGTAGTGTACGTAAACCAACCAATAAACGTTAATGTTAGAACGGGTACAGACCCTGATGGAGACCAAACTAAAGTCCACCTAACTGCCCAAAGTTCTAATCGAACTAATTCTAATCCTTACATTTCTTCTTGGGGAAATGGAAACGTTACCCATGGTGTTTCTATTACTTTTACAAGTACTGGTTCTAAAACAATATATGCTACTACTTTTGATGTTAATGGAAGTGCTAGTGGCACTGTTTCTAAAACGATAACTGTAGAAGAACAATCTACCACATGTAACTACACAGATTCTCAACCTGCCGACTGGTGGCACAATGCAGTGCAAGATTTATGTACTAGAAACATTCTAGATGACGATGGCGCATGTCAACCTACAGAAGATTTAAATAGAGCTTCATTGGCAAAGTTAACCTACTTAGCCATTGATTTAGACAGAAACCCCTTGGCAAATAACTATCAAAACCCTTTTCCAGATTTGGTGGGCAATGAAAGTGTTTGGTATTATCCTTTTGTTATAAACCTAGCCTATTTAGAATTTACAGACAATACATCCGTTTTTAATAGAAGTATGGGAGATTTTAACCCTTCTTCTGGTATTTCTCGGGCGCATTCCCTTAAAGTGTTATTCGAGGCTTTTGATATCGATGAAACTAGTAATTCTGGCAATAATCCATATAGCGATGTTGCTAACAATCACGATGCTTTAGATTACATCATAAAAGCAAGAGATTTAGGGATTATAAAACTTGATGCTAGCAATCCACAATTTAGACCTAACGAAAATATTTTAAGAGCCGAATATTTTGTGCTTTTACATGAAGTGTTAACCGTACAAAGCATTGCGATTCCTGATATTGCAGATTCGGATTTTTATAGCCCAACGACTACGTGTAATTTTACAGATGCGCTTCCAACAGACTGGTGGTATGACGCTGTACAAGATTTATGTGCTAGAGAAATTTTAGATGATGATGGCGAATGTGATCCAGCAGATGATTTAAACCGTGCCGAATTAGCAAAATTAGCCTATTTGAGTATTGGTTTGGGCGCAAGTACTTCATACGCAGATAGCTACCCTTCTCCGTTTATCGATTTACAGAGCCAAACAGATGCTTGGTATTACAGTTTTGCTAAAAACTTAGCGTATTTAGAATTTGATGATAATACGTCTCCCTTTAAGAGAGATTTCATAAATTTCAGACCTTCTGCAAGCATTTCTAGGGCGCACACATTAAAGGTTTTATTAGAAACATTTAATATTGATGAGACTAATAATTCGGGAAACAATCCTTTTAATGATGTTCCTAGTAATCATGATGCTTATGACTACATCATAAAAGCGAAAGATTTAGGGATTATAGATAATGATACTAGTTTTAGTCCTAATGATAACGCAAACAGAGCTGAAACTTTTGTGATGTTACACCGTATGCTAACGGTAGAAAGTTTAGACATTCCTACGGTTACAGAAAGTGATTATTACAAGCCAGGGAATTACACGCCTTTAAATTTCAACAACTATGCAGCAATGCATAGTGGAAACTTTAGTCATTATACTAAAACCAGTTTTGGTATTCCTAGTATTGGCATACCGTTGGTTTTTAGCCATACGTACGATAGCTATTTATCAGACATTCCTAATAAATTTACCCCAATTCAACCGTTAGGTAAATTGTGGAATCATTCTTTTAATGGATATTTACAAGAAATTAATGGAGACGTAGAAAGACCCAATGATTTTAGAGTGGTATTTACCTTGCCAAATGGTGGATTTCAAACCTATAAAAAAATAGGTAATAATTATGTGCCAGAAACCGAAGGTATTTATGACGAGCTCGTAAAAACAAGCAGTACTCAATTTACGCTGACCACCAAAGGACAAATTGTATATACTTTTCAGAAATTAAGCGGTACAAATGCTGAGTTTCCTTTTGTGTTAACCACTATCAAAGACCGTAACAATAACACGCTTACTATTAGCTACGAAAATGCCTACAAATCAGGTTTTAAACGCATAGAAGAAGTAACAGGAACGGCAGGCAGAAAACTACAATTTAACTACCATACCCAATCAGATTTAATAGCCAAAGTAGCTGACCCTTTAGGCAGAGATGTCGATTTTATTTATAATTCTGATGGTTATTTATCAAAATATACCAACCCAAAAAACAACCATACGTTTTATAATTACGGTTCTGGTTTGCAAAAAGAAATGTTGATGACCATTACTTTGCCAAAAGGAAATGTGATTACCAATACCTATGACAAAAAGAAACTAGCAAGTACTAAAACCAATGGTAATACACCCACACAATACAATTATGGCGCGGGTTACAAAACCACCTTTACAGATTCCGAAGGTAAAACAACGGAAACTACGTATAACGATTTAGGAAACCCTAAGAGAATAGAACAAGGAAGTACAACTGTTACGATTGGCTATGATAGTACGCATAAAAATCTACCCAATTCGGTTACCTATAACGGTAATACCGTACAGGTAAGTTATGATGGCAAAGGAAATGTTTTACAAAGAACATTGCCTTTAGGAATAGTGCAAAAGTATGTCTATAACGCTAAAAACGACCTAGAGAAATTTACGGATGCCAAAGGTTTTGAATATGACTATTTTTACAATTCCGCAGGAAATTTAAACCGAGTAGAAACACCAAGAGGAAACACTACTTTTTCTGTTAATTCTAAAGGACAAATAACCCAAGTCACTAACCCTGAGAATATTTCGGTTGGTTTTGAATATGATTCTTATGGAAACAGAAACAAAACTACTGCGCCAGAAGGGATTGTTGCTAGCAGTACTTTTGATGTAGCAAGTAGGTTAAAATCGGTAACCAACCCAAATAATTTTAGTATTCAGTACACTTTAGATGATAATGATAATTTATTAAGCGAGGTTTTTAACGGACAAACAACTGCCTATGAAGTTGATAAAAATGACAATGTAACCAAAATTATCAATGCCAAAAACAATGCAACAACACTAGGCTATAATGCTGATGATGACACCTTAGAAACGGTTAATTTTGGAGATGCCACAGATGAATATTCATATTATGATAATGGTGCTGTAAAAACCTACAAAAACCCAAAAGGTATTACTTTTACCTATGTTTATGATAACCAAGTAAGAATAAAAAGTGTAAGTGGTAGTGGCAAAACCGTAAGTTATTCTTACGATTCTCAAAATAATATTGAAACCATTACCAATGAAAATGGAAGCATAACCTTTGGGTATGATGTACTCAGTAGAATTACCAAAACCACAGATTATTATGGAAATATCGTAAAATACGAGTATGACAAAAACTCGAATGTCACCCAAATTACCTATCCAAATAACAAGGTAGTTAGCTATACTTTTTATGATGATAATTTATTAGCATCTGTTACCGATTGGAACAGCCAAACAACCACTTATACCTACCGAGACGATGGTTTATTAAGCCAAACCAACTACGCAAACGGTACTTTTTGCCAACTATCTTATGATGGTGCAGGAAGAATGATAAGTAAAACTTGGAAAAAATCAGATAACAGCGTTATTAACGGCTATAGTTTTGAGTTAGATAAATTAGGTAATCATACCAAAGAAATTAAAACCGAACCGTTTGGCGTAATTGCTTTAAATACAGAAACAGCAAATTACACGCATAGTGCCACCAATCAAATTGTATCTGATGGTACAAATTCTTATGCCCACGATGCGAACGGAAATAATACGGCTAACGGAAATACGACCTACGGCTATGATGTGTATGACAGACTTATAAGCGTTACCAGTACAGATTTTAATGCAAGCTATAAATATGATGCAGCAGGAAACAGAAGACAACGCACCGCCAACGGTATAACCCAACGTTTTGTATTAGATATTTTAGGTTTAAGTAAAGTACTATTAGAAACAGATGCTAATAACAATGTCCAAAATTATTATGTATATGGTTTAGGGTTAGTTTCTAGAATAGATAATGCGAATAACACACACTATTACCACGACGATTTTAGAGGAAGTATTATAGCTTTAACTGATAGTAACGAAACCATAACCCATAAATATCAATACACAGATTTTGGTAGTATTGCACAAATAGAAGAAGCAAATTACAACCCATATAGATATGTAGGAAAACACGGAATACAATTTGAGCAAAATGGGCTTTACTTTATGCGAGCGAGGTACTATGATGCTCATACAGGACGCTTTTTGACAGAAGACCCAGTTTGGGCTACCAATCTATATCCTTATGCAGGGAATAATCCTGTGATGAATGTTGATCCTACAGGAAATATTTCAGTAGAAGCAGATGCTTTATTGACAGCACTTGTACCTGCTTATGGAGCTTACAAAGCGTTTAAATTTACAACTCAATTAGGAAGTGAAGCATGTAAATCATATTCTTATGCATATATTAATTCTGATTCTTGGGTTGGAAAAACTGGTAACGCAATTGGTGGAGGTTTTTCTTGCTTATGGACACCAGAAACAGCTTTAGAAACAGCCTTTACTCTTGTGACTGCTGGTATTGGGACAGGAGGTAAAGTAGTTGCAAATAAAGGGCTAAATGTGGTCTATCAAGGAATTGATAAAGCAGGAGTCATTAGATATGTTGGGATTACAAGTAGAAATGCAATAGTTCGGTTTGTAGAGCATTTAAGTTCAAATACTGCAAAATCTTTACTTAGATATGAAGTTATCCCTGGTAAAACTAATTTAGGCAGAATGGGGGCAAGAATATTGGAACAAAACTTAATTAATAAGTATGGTTTAAAAAAGAATGGCGGATTACTTTTAAATAAAATTA
Organism: Tenacibaculum sp.; assembly: GCA_965242715.1. Lineage (GTDB taxonomy): Bacteria > Bacteroidota > Bacteroidia > Flavobacteriales > Flavobacteriaceae > Polaribacter. Next base: position 3,880,730 of record OZ251501.1, on the reverse strand, counting down.
ATTCAATTGCTCCTAAAGATTGGTATAAATTTTTAATAAAATAATTATGATTGCAAAAAGTATAAAAATAGGAGATATATTTTCTGTTGATTTAAATAACAATGATAGAAAATATTTTCAATTTATAGTTAAAGACAGTACCCAACTAAATAGTGATGTGATAAGGGTTTTTAAAAATATTCACACAACAAAAACTAACCATGATTTGTTAAAGGTAGTAGAAGGTAAAGTAGACTTTTATGCTCATTGTATTACAAAATTTGGAGTTAAAATGAAATACTGGAAAAAAGTTGGGAATGTTAAAAATATTGGAGACATTGAAAATATTCTTTTTAGAAGCAGTAGTGATGATGGAAACCCTGAAATTAATATTTCTGAAAACTGGTGGGTTTGGGAAGTGAATAAAGAACAAAAGAGGGTTGGAAACTTAATTGGTAAAAATCGAGTTGCAGAGATTGGCAGTATTATTCCAGCAGATAGTCTAGTTTATCGAATAAGAAAAGGAGTTTATGATTTTAAATATCCTCACCACAAATAAAAGTAGTTAAAATAAGGGTAATAACTACAGGTATTGATATTATTACTGCTTTTCCAATTAAATAAATATGCTTAAAAAATTAATACTAGAACTCATAAAATCAGTGGAATTTATAGGATTAAGTGAAATTGAATTAACAACTTCAAAAGAATTCTTAGAAAATCAAGAATATGGATTAGCCTTTGACACAATTATAACTCAATTATATGAGCATGAAATAAAAATAGATGTTTTTATTTTTAGCTTAATTAATAGGATTGCTAAAAGAATGAATTTGGCAGAAGAGGATTACATTTTTATAAAAGAACTTATAAAATGAAAATTTGAAAGATTGCTCCCTTGCTAGTGCTAGTACTCGTTTGAAACGAGTACCGTCAACTAATAAAAAACAACCAAAATAAAAAATAAGTGAAAAAAATAAACCTTTTTATAATACTTTGTTTGCTATTTGCAAGCGGTATTAACGCACAAATAACCGCAACATTAGAATACAAGTACGATGCCTTTAATAGGCTTACAGAAACAGCAGATGGTACAAACACTACCGTGTATGAGTATGATGAATTAGGCAATAGAACCCAACAAAGTGTTTCTGTAACTTTGTCGGTTTCAAAAAATGAAATTTTAGGTTTAAAATTGTACCCAAACCCAACACCCAAATTGATTACTATTACTTCTAAAAGTAACATAGATAAAGTAGTCATTTATGATGTGCTTGGTAAATTGGTAAAACAACAAAAGAACAGCAAAAACACTATTGAAATAGATATTTCAGGTTTTAGTATTGGGTTGTATCATTTTGTAATTTTTTCTGAAGGTAAAAAACAATCTTTAAAAGTGGTAAAACAGTAATGGAGCACTTAAAAATTATAAAATCATTTTATATAGATTATAGCATTGTATCTACCGATTTGGTTGAAGAGGTGGCAGTTTTAAACTGTAATTTACTCAATAAAAAAGAATGGAGGACTAAACTAAAATTAATTGGAATAGAAGAAACTATAGAGGTTTTGCAAAAGGAGTATCAAAAAAATAAATTTTTTTTAGTTGAAAATTTTGATGAAGTATATGCTGTTCCTCCAAAATTAACCGTACAAAGTAAGCAAGACAATATTTTTATTTTTCAAAATACAGAAACACAAAAATATGCCATTGGTAACCGAAGAGTTTATACGTATTTGGACAAAGACAGTTATTTTGAATTTGTCGTAAAAGAATTTAATTGGGGAAAAGAAATAACCTTATATAGTAAAGAAGTTAAAATGATTGATAAAATAGATTACTATGAAAAGTCAGATATCTTAGAAAAAGTTATGCTGTTTATCGAAAAATTATTTACCATAAAAATATACCAAACCTTTGAGTGTGATTAAATAGGTTAAAACACATTCTAAAATTTTCTATCAAAAATTTTAAAAAGAGTTTAGAACTATATAGATTTTGAGTAATGCACCTTTGAAAAAAAGGAGCAAAAACTCAAAGAAAAATGAAATTCCATTTCTAAGCAAGTACGTCAAATTACCATATAATCTATATAGATTGGAAAATTTGACGAACTTGCTTAAGGAGACCTTAAGAATCCCTGATGAAATCAAAAAATGATTTCATTAAAAAAAGAACGGCTTTCGCCATTCTTTTTTTAAGATTTTAACACAGTAAATAAGGCTTTAATGGCGTTGTAGATAAATTTGAGAAATTCTATTATCAGCCAACCAAGCCAATAAAGCAGTCGTGGAATTAACCAAAACAGTTTTTGCAAGACACTTTTAAAAACACTTCCAAAAAAACGAAACGTTTTTTTGAACGCCTTAAAAATCATCTTTGATAATTTTTTAAACAGTTTACTAATCGTTTGTAAAAACCTTTTTCTATTCCATAGAAACAGAAAAATACAAATGACAATTATCCAATGAAATACAGTAAAGACCATAACAGATTATTTTTTGAGTTTAATTTTTAGCCAAAAATTCTTGTACCACGGTTTTAACGTAAGTAAAACGGCAGGTAGATTTCCGCTTAAAAAAATCGCTCGTCCGTTTTTGAGAGTTCGCAAACTCTCTGGAGAAATCAGACTAGATTTTTGCGAGTTTTTTTTGTTGGTTGGGAAATAAGTACTATTAAAGTTTTCGTCTTTAAACCCTATTTTTTGAGAAATTTCTTGGCACGTTTGCAGAGATAGTCCAGGAAAGTAAATATGATTTTTGGTGTTTTCAATAATTGTATCAGCATCGTTTCCATATAACGATTTAAGTTGCCTCATGCTCTGTAAAATCAGCGAAATTGAGACTTTTCGTTTTCTTAGAACTGTTATATAATTTGCGAGTTTTGGCACAAATACGTTTCCCGCTTCGTCTAATAATAGGTACTGCACTAAATCTTTTTTGGTCGGCATTTCCATCAGAGTTTCAAAAATCTCACGAAATAGGAGCGACAAATACAAGCCGTATTCTTTAATCCGATGTTCCGCAATACAGACAAACAGAATAGTTGGTTTTTTACGAAATGTTGAAAAATCTATGTCATTACTGCTCGACACTTTCCTGAGTGTTTCGGTTGCCATAGGTGACAAAGCAGTTTTGGCGGTGGCAATGGTACTGCCTAAAACCTTTTCTGGTTGTGACATCAAAGCTTTGTATTCTAACCACATTTCAGCATCCAAATTTTCAGATAATTCTTTGGTCAATTCTGCTTTATCACTTTCATTAAACCGATTGAGCATTGTGTAAACATATTGTAAGTTTTTTTGCTCGGGACGATTCAATACACTTGTCAATAATACCGTAATCAATCCTTTGGAAGATTCATTCCAAAACTTTGAATTACCAGTTTCTTCGGGAAAGGCACTCGATACAATCGCATCGGCAATCATTTTCATATCCTCGTTTGTTGTAGCTTTACTAAGCGGATTCCACTTAGAACTAATGTTTGTGTCAATAAGGTTGATACAAACAACCTCAAAATGTTTTGACAAACTCTTATGTGTTAAATCGTAAAGTTCCTGAGAAGGATCCATAACGTACAGAGAAGCGTTACGAATTTTCATTAAGTTAGGTATGACAAACGCTGTTGTTTTACCAAAACCACTAGAACCAAGGACGATAGTTCCTTGAAGTGAGTTTTTGACAGAAATTCGCGAGATTCCGTCAATTACTAAACCTTTTTTGTAACGATTTAATAAGTAAAAACGATTAATTCCTGAGAGAAAATTTGCAGATTTTTGAGTATGTGAATAACTCATGTTACGCATCCAAACCTCAAAAAAGGATGATTAAGCAGCTTTAGGTGTTGATAACTTTCTGAGTTCGTTATGAGCTGCTTTTTGAGCTGCTAAATAGATTTGTGTTTTCATAGCAAAATGATTTTTCCCTGTTCTTTGTTTAAGCCACTCTAACTTTATATAAGCTACAATTGACAATACAAAATGATTCGTTTGAGTTTCTGTTTTTTTAGTTGGAGATTTAGCAAAACCTGTGTTACTTTTAATCGATTTGTGATACTCTTCTACTGCCCACCGTTTTTTGTAGATTGTAGTTATTTGGTTATACGATAAATTTAAATCACTACAAGCCAAGTACAACTCGCCGACTGTATCATTCTCGTTTTTGAAAACTTGCTTTGTAAGCAACAGCGGAAAGTCTAGTTTTTCAAACCAAACTTCCACGGTTTGTTGTCTTGGCTGTAATGTTTTAATATTCACGTATGCTCCATTTTGCTTATCTTCTAAGGATAAGGCTACTTTTCGATTGCTTTTTAAGGCAATAATAAAATCATTTTTTAAAAGTTCTTTACAATAAACCATGTTCTCTGCTGAAGAAAACCAACTATCAGCCAACACATAATCAAAGTGTATTTTGCTACTACATTCCTGCAACATTTCTCTAAAAAGTTCGTTTTTAGTTTTGCTGCTTTTACGCTTTTGCCTTCCTGTTTTTTTGTCGGTAACCCAAATATTTTTCTTTATAAACTCTACACCACACGGTATACGCATGCCTCCAACTTCGACTAAAGCAGTTAGAAAATTAACCCCTTTTACAGACCTTCCAAACACATGGTCAAAATGCCAAGTGTTCAACTCACTTTCATCTGTATATTGTTTTTCTTGTATCGAATCATCAAAACTTAAAATGATAGTTTCTTTAGATTGAGTCAATTCTTCAACATAAGGTTTTGCCTTTTTCCATAGAAATTTACTGTCATAAACACCCGTTGATAATGCTCGTGTTATTTTATCATGTTTTATAGAGAGTAATGAAGCCATACCTGTAGCTGTCGTGTAAGAACTTGAACTTATCAAATAATCAGTATACAAATCAACAAAATTATCCATCTTTTTATTTCTCAAAGTTGTTAACAAGATAAACTATAAATATCTTAAATTCAAATTATTCTTGCGTAAGGTGAGTGAATAAGAAAAAAGTGTCATATTTTTTATGTTTTATTAGATTTGAAATTGGTGTTTAACGTTCTAATCCTTGCGAATTATCTCGTTCTTGGTTTCTACTTTTAATTTGTTGCAATTGGTTCATGCGTTTCAGAACTTGGAAATTTTCACGAAGTAGATTGATTCCCAAGTTTTTGAATCGATATTTTTTCTTGTCTTGATGAATAATTCCAGTCAATTTTCCTCGTCTGTAATAGGTTTTAAATTCTGGTTCTTGATTGATTTTTTGCTCAAACTCTTCCAACGTATTACTCCGTGATAACAATTGATTAATTTTTTCAGAAACACGAGATTTCGCGGGAATTTGACTTGGTTTTTCCAATTCCATCAACCGCCGTTCTGCCCGATATTTTTGAGGAAGTGTTTTTTGAATTTCTTCTTGTGATAAATAAACCGTACTTCTGTGCAGTTCTGGAAGTTCGCGTAAAATCCAACGCTCCATTTCTCTCCTTAATTCATAATATTGTTGATTATTCATCATCATATCGCCACTTTTAGAACTTTCGATAAAATTGGAAGTCAGCAAAATATGGACGTGAAAATGCTTGTCTAAATGAGGCACACAAACGGCTTGTGATAACCCTAAAGGGTCACGGAGACTTAAATATTTATGTGTAATTCGTTGTAATTTCTCGCGATTTAAGTCTTTGGCATTCTCGTGGGCAAAAGCCAAAATTTCGTGATACCGAAACGTTTTTTTACGCTTTAAAGTTTTGGTTAAATATTGCGCATTTTCGTTAAACTGATTAATAATTGCTTGGCGACTAAACCCAGCAGTCATATTTTGAAAAATTACCCATTGCTCATTTTTATCCTCTGGAACTCCATCAAAAACGTAATTTACTGAGTAGTTTGCTTGTCGTTGTTTATGTCGAAGGCTTTTTATTATCATCTCAAATCTTTAAGAACTTTTTGAATTTCCGCAAAATATTCAGGGTTTTTAATCAGTGTATTTCGTACCAAATCTTTCACTTTAATTGGAGCGTTATAAATTTTCTGAATGCCTTGTTGCATTTCAGAAAACTGCTTTTGGATTTGCTGAATTTCCAAAAGACTAATGTCTTTTTTTGCGTTGGCGATATGTGCAATTTGATTCAAATTTGTTCCATAACGAGTAAGCAAGATTTTCACTTCATCGGTTTGTTTATCAAAAGGAACGATATAAACTTCTTTGGCTTTGGCTAAAGCCAATTCTCGTATATATGTGATAAACGGTTTTCGTGCTTTTTTAGATTTATCAAATAAAAATTGATACTCATCTTTTTCAAAAATAATAACACGGTGAACCTTTTGTTTCCGATATGCTTTTTGGTAATCACTTTTTTCTTGTTGTGTCATATTTTTAAGTTTTAAAAATTTCCAAAAACCCAGTTTTAACTGGTTCAATTATTTGTTTGAATCTGATTTGTAAAAATAATTTGCGATAAGATTTTTTGCAAATTATTTCAAAAGGAAAACCTTTATATCACAAAAATTTGTCTGCACGAAATCTTTTAACGAGACAGGTTTTTTTCGCGGGATTTTGCCATTTCATTTATTTGCTCAATTTCTTGTAATCTTTTTTGACTACGTTCTCGCTCTAATTGAAAACAATAACCGCTAAACATTCCTTGAAAAATAAGGTCTTTAGGTTTAGCCAAAACCATTAAATGAATCAGTTCTTTCGTGTTTGTTTTTAGTTCTGGCGAAACGTTATTTACCAAACCAACACCAACATTAAATCCTTTACTATAATTCTTTTCGAAGTAGATGTCTTGCACCTTTTTATCTTTTTTGCTGAACATAATTAGAACGTTTTTTGTTTATATGCATCCAAGTATTCCAAGACTGAATTTCTCTTAAAAAGAATAATTTTTTTCATAGGTTGCGTAAATTCAATCAATCCCATATCGCGAATATTTTGGAGTGTAGTTTTGCTTTTAATATTTAACAAATCCATGGTTTCTTTGGGCGTTATCCAAATTTTTTCTTTTTTGGATTGTCGTTTGATTAATTCCGCGAATTCTAAAAGTGATTCTTGTAAATCGCCTTTTTTTATTACTAACATCAATTGACTATCGTTATTATCAAAATTCATAGTTGTTTGTTTTTTTAGTAAAAATTAATATGTGATACGCCTAATTCGTTAAAAATAAAATTCCAGTATTCGGGCAAAATGGAAAAAGCGTGGTTTGTGTCGAGTTCCTTGCTTGGGAAAATCACAGAAATTCCCGCGACATTTTTTAGGCAACTTTTGGATAATTTATAACGTGCTACGATACGTTTTACATCCTTTTGAGCAAGGGTTCTAGCGTGGTCAAAAGAAGTGACAGAACTTTTAGGATGTCCGCACGAAAGATGTTTAAACGACGAGCATTCTTGCATATCTGAAAAATAAAAAACTTTGATAACCTGACCTGAATTTGCAGTTGAAATATCTGTTAAGAGTTTGATGCTCCCGACTACGTCCGTTGCAGTTGCCTTAGATTCTTTGGTAAATGCAGTAGTCAAAATTTTGGTAGCAAAGTTCTTTTTGTAGGCACGTAAACGTTTAGTAAATTTTACCTTGGCAATACGCATTTCATTAGTACTCATTCGCCCAGTTTTTGGTCGAGGTGGATGATAGATAAATTCGTATTTATTCGTAATATTTGAGGTGTTTTCAAAAATGAAAGACACAATAATTTTATCGCCATCTGTTTGAACGTTTTCTTTGATAGCTTTTCTTAGCCACTTTTTATTTTTTTGTTCGATAAAAGCATCTGCTTCTGTTGATGTAGATTTATCTATAAAAAGGACTGACGTTCTATTTTTTACCGACACCTTTTTTTGCGCCATTACGTTCGTAATATTACCAAAAGCAAATCCGAGGAGAAGTAAAAAAGTTAAAATTCCGCGGGATTTCATACTGTTGAAAAAAGTTTGTGTTTTCATAATTCGTGTATTTATAAGATTTATAATGTATTTTCTTCTGTTGGTATTTTTAAGGATTCTGCCTGTTTAGGAGAGAGCAATTTTTCTAGAAAATGTTTTTGCCCAAACAACTGGATAATTTCTTTTTGTAGGGAAATCAAATCATCATAAGTCGTCAAATAGTAATTGAAATTGGCGTGTAATTCTGCCTGTCTATCACGGAACTTTTCGAGTTTGTTTTTGAGTTTGAGAGCATCATTATATAAATCTGCAATCACAAAAAGCATCGCTCCTGCACCAATGGAAAGTAATCCGATAAACGCAACTGATATAAATTTTGCGATTTTTGAAAACCAATTTTCTTCTTCATTGAGTTCCGATTGTATTTCTGCCAATTCCGTTTCCATTTCAGAAGTGTTTTCGCCATATTCTTCGGATTCGGCGATGGATTCTGATAAATATTCTATTTGTTGAATTTTCTTGCCCCTATCTATTTCATTGAGGTTTGTTATTCCCATCATCAATCCGTTCAAAAGTATCAGCAGTACAAATACGAAAATGACCGTTTTTTCTATAGTCCGAAACCGTAGGTTTTTTTCTTGAATCCATTGTTTGATGTATTTGAAAATGGAAATCTGCGTAAATTTGGTAAAAAGCAGTACCAAAAAACCAACAAAATAGGATTTGAATAACGGCATCCCAAAAGCATTTTCAGCAATACCTTGATAGATGAAGAATTCAGCCAACATTCCTAAAATCACCACGATGTAATTGAAATACACTTTAAATTTACTGGCATATTTGAGTGGGTTTGGTTTTACTTGCAAATGTTGAAGCAATGATTTTTTGGCTTCGGCTTCTTTTTCTCGTGAAGTTTGCTCTTTGAGTTTGTACTTTTTAAGGTCTTTTCTTTTGGAAGCTTCTGATAACTTGTAGTATTGTTCGCCTATCCACCCAAGCCATAAGGTCGCATCTAATTCTTCTTTAACCGCTTCGGCAATACGGCTATTTTTATCAAAGGTGTTCCCGTTTTCTGCCTTAATATGAACTCCATCGTTGTATGGAAATTCTTTGTTTTCTGCTGATTTCATAATTCCTTATTTTTCCTGTGATTCGTGATTATTATTATTTTCGCGGGATTCTGTTTCGTTTTTTTGCATAAATGAAAAAGTACCCGCTCCATTCTGAATATTTTTGGTACTATCCAAAGTCTCTTGTAATTGTTTCATATAATCCTTGGTCAACTTTGGATATTCTGCCGATTTTCTTTTAAAATGATTTTTTTGCTGATTTTGAGCCACAGGCTTGAAATGTTTGCTTTGTAATTTTGCTAATTCCAAATGGTCTTTTTCCTGTTGAATTTTCCCCTCTTGAGTATCGTGTTGAGATTCAAGTATTTTTTTAGTATCATTATGTCCTTGAACAATATCTTTTTTATGAGAGGTAGTGGCTAATGCCAAATATTTTTCCGTATGGATTCTTTCAAATTCCAAAAGCGTGGCTTGTTGGTCTTCGGTTAATTTTAAATTGGTTAATTCTTGGTAGAGTTCATCAAACTCAATAATATCTTCCCGACATCTAAATTCTAATTGGATAGTATCTTCTACCTGAATTATTAAAGCGTTGATACTACTTTCAGCAAACGTCAAAACCTTGTACGCATCGTTATCTGAACCAAAATCTAGTTGTTGAAATTCAGGTCTTGTACCAGTCATTGAAATCAAGCGAGCCACCATTTGTTGAAAATCAATCGATTTATCTCCAATAATATCTATGAGGTCGATGTATCGTTTTTGAATTTCTGAATAATTGTGGCGTGGCACATAGATTATAGATGAAGAGCCTGTGCCTTTTCTAAATTTTCTTGTAATGAAATTTGTTATGTTCATAATTCTTTATTTTTTAGTTTTTGGTTTGTGTGAAATATTTGAGCCATTCTGAATTACGTTGCTTAATTAATTTTGTATCGTAATTATCTTGTAATATTTTTATCAGTTTCTCTAATTTCTTTAATGACCTATTTTTTTGATAATTTTGGAGTAAATCAAATTTGGTGGAGAGCGAAAGAGTACTACGATAGAAAATGCCGTAAAATTTTGTAGATTTGAAGGAGTAAGTTGTAAATGGTATCATTTGTGCTTAATTTATTTCACAAAACTATGACGAGTTACAATTTTATGAAATGAAAAAAGTACTCCTGTGCTTTTTCTAAAAAATTTAGTACTGAAAATCAGATAGTTACAATAGACTAAAGTCCAGACTTTAGTCATTTTCATAAATTATGAATAACGACAAAACAACCCAAAAGAGTCATATAAAATATCAATACTCCGTTAAGTTTTTATGCTGCTCTGATACCATAATACAGTAGTTCTTTAATTTTTTGTTTATTATTCTTCAAGTTCGGTCTTATAGCGAACACGTTAAAAAATCGAGCAAGCATTAACTCATTGTGATGTAAGGTTTTAATATCCTTGATTGAGAAAGCCCCTCTTAGCCTTTTTTCAATAGGCATCCAATGTGTAATCTTAGCGAGATTAACCGTTGTAAGTGCTGTATTAAAATGAAAGTTGAGTTTATCTTCACTTCTTGCTTGACAGTGATTTAGACCTGAGTATTGCTTGGCATCTCTAAAAGTAAATTCTATTTGAAATCTGGTGCGATAATATGTCAAAATCATTTCTGCTGAAATTGTTACATCTGTAGAAAAATATAATTTATGATTCCATTTTCCTTTTTTAAGGAAATAAACAATCACAAGATTGATTTTTCTTTTTAATGATTTTGAGTATACAATAGCGCTGTATACTTTGCTTTGCTGATTGTCTTCTATCAAAGAAAAATATTCTTTTCTAAGTTTTTTATAATCAATTTTTCCATCATATTTCTTAGGTCTTCCTCTCCCATATTTCTGTTGGTCAGTATAAATATATTGTAAGTCAGCATCGTTTCTTAGTCTGCTAACGGTCTCCAATCCATTATCAGAGAGTTTAGAAACAAAACCGTATTTGGAAAAATAAGCATCTGCCACAACATATTTAGACATCGAAAGAAGGACCTCTTTTCTTTGAATCAATATATTGGCATAATGATCTACCAAACTTTTTGATTCCAAATTATTTGGTGTCTGAACAGCCTCTAAATGAAACGCTGTATGATTATCTATATCAATCGCTGCTATACCAGATATTTCCAATCCCCATTTTGCCTTTCCCGCTACACCAGACCAATAATAACCAACTCCACAGGTGGATTTACCAGATTTACTAACATAACTCGGGTCGAAAGCAATGGTTAAATGTTTGCCCCCATACTCAGTAATCAATTCTTTATTGAAATTTAAAAAGTCAAAAGACTTACTAAACTGATTCCTGTAATGTTGTTCTCCATGATCACCATAACGACTTAACTGCATAAAATTTAAACGTCCTTTTATGCTGAGAAATAGACCAAAAACTTCCAACATAAAATCATATTGCCATTTATTTACATCTTTCATTTTGTTAAGTAATCTTTTTGTGTGATATTTATAGTTGGATTTCTCCTTGAGAAGCATCATTAATAGCTGTTTGAAATTAACTATTAATTTAATGATAATCAGGGAGTTATCCTAATTTTTGAGCCTGTTTTTTTAACTTATTTAATTGACTGTTAGAGGGTTAGGGCAAAGTTTAACGGAGTATTGAAATATAGTACTGACCTTATAACATTTTTAAAAATGTCTTTCGCAAAGGAAAGATGTTCTAATGCTGATTTGTGGGAGGTTATTTGTACAGAAAATGGAGAAAAAACAACAACTTTAAAAAGTGCCTTTAACCCCAATAAAGAGAAAATAACAATAAATATCGTACAGTTATTGTTAGTTTTCGTGTTAAAAAAACGTATTGATAATAATGATGTTTTACATAAACTTAATGGTCTTTTCGCGAGATTTTGTTTTGATGATTTTACAGAGAAAGACAAGAGAATAATTTTAAAAGCACTAAATAAAAACTCATCAACTAGATTTAGGTTTTATCAATTAAACACCTTTGAATTATTAATTTTTGATGAGGAGATTTTAAATGAAGACCACGACCCTTTAATAATCAGCAATAGAATTACCTATAAATTAGGTGCTATTTATAATGATGCTGAAGAAATAAAAGAAAAAATAGAGTATAAGGAAATTGAAAAAGAGATTTCTGAAACATCAAATTTCACAAAAGATACCATAGAATCCAGAATTAGAATTAATAACTATTCTGATATTGTTAACGAGATATTGCCTGTATTTGTAGGGCGAGAGTTTGTCTTTAAAAGAATTGACAAGTTCATTTCAAAAAATAACAAAGGGTATTTTTATGTTAGAGCAAATCCAGGAATCGGAAAAACATCATTATCAATAAAATTAGTTGAGGATACTGGCTATCCTTTTCATATAATTAATCCTCAGCATAATGGTACAGATAGATATGCTAAGGATTTTATATCAAATATCTGTGCCCAATTAATTAAAAAATACAATCTACCATTTGAACACTTTCCAGAAGGTTATGGCGATGATGGAGGTTTTCTACAGACTGTTTTACGAGCGGTTTCTAACGAAGTCGAGAACGACGAAAAAGTTGTTATTGTTGTTGATGGTTTGGATGAATTGAAGCAAGAAGAGTTGACTTTTTTCGCTAAAGAGAATATACTTCATCTTCCCAATACACTTCCTCTCAATATTTTCTTCATCATAACAATGCGTGATTTGTCTAAAAAAGGCATCGAACTTCCTAAGGAAATAAGTGAAGATTTTCTTATTGAAGACCTAGGAGAAGAAAATATTGAAGATGTTCGTAAATACATCAAGATAGCATCAAAAGACAAACGCTTTGAACAATACTTAAAAATACACAAAGTATCAAAAGAAACGTTTCGAGAAACTCTAGAAAAAAAGAGTGAAGGAAGTTTTATGTACCTAAAGTACATATTTCTCGAAATAGCAGATGGTGATTATACTGATGTTTCTCTTGAAAAGTTACCACAAGGTATAAATGAGTACTACAAAGAACATTTTGACAGAATGATGGATGTTTCTGACGAAGTAAAAAAAGTAAAACTAAAAACTATGGCTCTACCCTTATTTTAATGGGTAAAGATTTAAACCTCCATTAAAAAAGAGTATTGCACTTCTAAAGTGACACTCTTGCAAAATCTGTGTAAGTTTAAAATTCGGGATTAGGTTATTTATAACTTAATCCTGTCTTCAAATATAATCAAAAATTGGTTAAGAATAACGCCCCAATTTCTAATTGGCATTGTCCATTTTCTTGTGCTTTCTCTTAGTGCTAAAAATACGGACTTCATTACCGCGTCATCCGTGGGGAAAGAGAGTTTGTTTTTTGTGTATTTTCTAATCTTTCCGTTTAAGTTTTCGATGAGATTAGTGGTGTATATTATTTTTCTAATTTCAGCGGGAAAATCAAAGAAAACAGTGAGTTCGTCCCAATTGTTTTCCCAACTTTTAATGGCGTAAGAATATTTAGAGTTCCACTTGTCTTTGAAGTCGTTTAAAGCGGCTTTGGCGGCTTCTTTTGTGGGTGCTGTGTAGATTTGTTTCATATCTTTTACAAATTCCTTTTTATCCTTCCAGACCACATAACGCATGGTGTTTCTAATTTGATGTACTACACATATTTGAGTTACAGAATTAGGAAACATTGTTTTTATGGTCTCTGTAAATCCGTTTAAATTATCGGTAGCAGTAATCAAAATATCTTGTGTTCCTCGTGCTTTAATATCACTTAAAACAGACATCCAAAAGGCGGAAGATTCATTTTTACCTAACCATAATCCTAACACCTCTTTTTTACCATCTGTGCGTAACCCTACTGCGATGTAAATGGTTTTGTTAATCACTTTTGAGTTTTCTCTAACCTTAAAAACAATACCGTCCATCCAAACGATTAGGTAGGTTTGTTCTAGGGGGCGATTTTTCCATGCAATGATATCTCCTGTTATTTTATCGGTAATTCTTGAGATTGTGGCAGTAGAAATATTGAAATCGTACAACTCATATATTTGCTGTTCAATATCACTGGTACTCATCCCTTTTGCGTACAGAGAGATGATTATATTTTCTACTCCATCTGCTGTGCTTTGCCGTTTTTTAATAAGCATTGGATTAAATGAACTTTCTCGATCTCGTGGTATTTGTATCGTCGTTTCTCCTAAGGTAGTTTTTAACTTTTTTGAAGTATAGCCATTTCGCGCATTGGTATTGCTACGCTTTTGATGTTTTTCATAATCTAAATGTGCGTCTAATTCGCCTTCTAATATCTTTTCTATGCCTCGCTTATGCAAGTCTTCTAAAAAGGAGGTTAGTTCTGTTTCGCTCTTGAATTGCTGTAAAAAAGAATCGTTTAAAATGTCTTCTGGTTTCATAATATAAGGTGTTAAAGTTTAAAGTTAATAAAAAAAATCTCGGGAGTTATAGCTCCCGAGATTTTTAAACTTACACAGATTATGAGATAGTGCCTCTAAAGTTTTTAAAAGTTCTATATCCTTTTCCAATAGATTTAAGTTCTTGTATTTTTCCATTTAATCTTTCAGCCATTGCATTGCTATACTCAGTTATTAAGGCATTTATAACTCCAGAGAGATGTTTTTCAAACATTGTAACAACCTTTGTTACTTCTTTAATTTGCTTAGAAGTAGAATTTCGTATCCATTTAATTAGTAAATAAAAACCATTAATATACTTAGTTTCTTTATGGAATAAATCTTTAAAATTTTCTTTGACTTGCCACGCCTTGCTAACTTCATAGTTCGCCTTGATTATTGCATCAAATTTTATTCGTTGTTTCTCGGTTAGGTTTTCTTGGTTTTTAAGTAACGCATATCTACTGTTTATCAATTCATCATTCGTTTTAACTTCTCTTCTTCTAACCTTATCAATAGCGGTATTTAAATACTTAACCAAATGAAATCTGTCGTGAACAATAGATGCGTTTGGTAATTGACTTTTAGAGGTAGAAATATAAGCTTTCCACATATCTAAACTTATAGTTTTAACCTGTTTTTGTTGTTGTTTTGTCATAGATTTATCAAATAGTTTTTCTACAGATTCTTTAGTTCTTCCTTCTTCTACATCTATGATAAAACCACTTCTAGGATGACTTAAGACACTTATATATTTATGTCCTTTCTTAAACGATTTTTCATCCAAACTCAAACGACTAAAATCCATATTTGATAAATCTCTCCTACTCAAACCTCTTTCTGTACTTAAATGAATTACTCTATTGATGACATTAAAACCACAACGCATTAATTTTGCTGTTTTTGTTTGATTTTTAGTTGCTAATAGTAAATCAATTATTGCATGTTCAAAAAGGTGTGTATGACGTGTATGCTTATCTGCCCATGGCGGAACTATGGTGATTACAGCTCCTTGACTGTTCTTTATTCTTGGCAACTTACAACTTATAAAAGTCTTATATTGCATCGTATCTAAATGACGCCATTCTCGATTTGGTGCATGGTCATATAAACTACATAATTCCATGGTCTCTGGACAAAGGGCTCTTTCTCCTATGAATTTAATGACTATTTTTATGTCTGAAATTGCATAATCTGCTTCTACTTTTACAACTTGCCAGTTGTCATCTAAATTTAGTAGTAAATCGAAAAATTGATGTGTAAACATTTTACCTTTTTTTTACGAATTTAATAAATTCCATTAAATTCGTGGTAGAACCAAAACTATTTATGTACTTTCTGACATGAAAGTTCCTATTGATAGAGCTTTTTTAACAGATATTATAAAGATTGATACTCAGACGGTAACCAATCTGCAAATTCAAGAAATACTCAATGATTGGAGGCAGTTTCTAAACATCATAACAGATGAAAAAGGAAAGGATAAATATACTTTTTATCATAAAAGTTTTCTCGACTTTTTAGCGAGTGATAAATTGATTCAGGCAATTGGAGATGACTATCCTAAAAAGGCAAAATCTCTTAAATTGAAATACTACAAAAGCATAAGTGATGAGGCTTTAGGTAAAAATGCTTAACAATAATAAAAATAGGAAAATACTTTGTTGAGTTTAAATAGTGCCTGGTCGGTAAGTACCTTAATTTGCTAAAGAGTTCAATTTTTGTGTTGTACTTTTCTTTATTTTTTAAAAAAAGGGTTGGCTTTGAAGTTTTTTAAAACGGAGGCTGTTCAACTTGATAAAATCCTCCTTTTTAGGTCTAAAATTTGGTTTTAAATCATAGGTATCCTTAAAAAGACTAGATTACCTTGTTTTTAGGCTACTTTTTGCCTCTTTTTTGTTTTCGATTTTTCTTTTTCCTTTTTTATTAAGTTTCCCAGCCTATGAAGATTGTAAGACAAAACGGCTAGAGACACGTATTTGTCAAAATTGATTTTCCCTTTATCACAACACTTGTCTAGTCCGTGATATGTAAGTTGATTAATATTAGATTCGACAGCATTATGTGCGTTATTTAGGGTTTTAAAATCTTTCGAATGCTCTATTTCTTTGCGCTCTTTATTAGGCTTTCCCTTTTGTTTTATGATGGTATTTGGGATGATTGACTCTAGGTCTTTTATAATTTCTTTGGAGCTAAATCCTTTATCAAAACTTAAAGAAGCAATCCTACCACCAAACTGTTTTCTAAGCCTTTCTGCAATATCAATGGTAAAAGCAGCATCAGGAGTATCTGCTATGATTTGATCTAAAACGATAAAGTGATGTTGATCGGTTACAATCAAGTGTTTTTCTCCGAATTCTGCAACAATACCTGCCTTGCCTTTGCTAATCCATTTGGTGTGTGGTTCAAATAAAGAAAATATTTTTTCATTATGTGGAATTTTTTCACCTTTTAGAAGTCGTCTCTCTACCAAATCTATATGCTTGATTAGCATTTCAAAATAGTATTTCAATGCTACAAAGGCTAGTTCTTGAGAAAGCGTCTTTGGCGTGAAAACAGTTTGGAATTCTACTACCTTTTTTTGAAGTACTTTGGCGATGTCTAGATAATTTTTAGTGGCATATTTTAAACGAAACTCTTTGTTTTTACCTCCTGATTTTTTAACTTTTTGAAGTTTTCTAAACTCGATTTTAATGCGTTTTTTCCAATCTAAGTCTTTGCGCCAACCCTCTAGGTTTTGTTCTTTTGCCAAAGAACAACTAATTTCAATACACTTTCGGGAAGCATCCCATAACAGGTTATAATCCGTAGGGAAATGAACATTGGTTTTTACTACATAACTATCAACTTTGAGCCTAAGAGTTTGATCGTCTTTTTTTTTAAATACCCTTGTCCTACTTCCAAGACTAAGGCATTGATTTTGGTGATACTTTCGGTTTTTAATAAACCAATATTCTCCTTTAAAGCGGTTAAACTATACTGCTTGACTTCCGATGAAAAACCATAAGAATCGCCTTCGATTCCCATCAGCTGGCGAACACATTTATCAAAATTGGCAATCCACAACAGCCGGTCGTAATTGGTGTTGAGCGTTAATCGAATCACAGACAAAACAATCACTTCCCAAATACTCATACCTTGCCTTCCTGTTTGCTTTTTATCTCTTAAAATTATAGGCGCTACGATGGAAAACATTTTTTGGTGATACAACTCATTGACAAAAATAGTTTGAAGAGCTAGTAATACAGGCGCAAGTTCGTCTCTGCTTTTGGTAGGAATCACTACCTCTGAAATAGGAAGGCTTCCTAGAATTGGTGATACTTCAAATCGTTTACGCATCGTTTCTTTTTTTGGCGAATCTACAGCGGATAATCCTAGTAAAATCGTTGTTCTTTCTAATTTACAGCTTTTTTGAAGAAAGATTCAATCCAAATTAGTAAGTTATTAACTTAATAATCAACAAAATAAAAGTTTATGACCAGGCACTAAATATAAAAATTGAATTTTTAAGAGAGGTTATAGATTTATCTATTTTTGAAAACGACTATGACTTATGCCTAATTTATCTTTTAGATTATGATTTTATACGAGAAAAGACAATTTTTATAGGGGTTTCTGAACTTATTAATGATTACAAAAAACTATTAAATTTCTCTATTTCTGAAAAACAGAAAAGAGAGGCGCTAGAACTGCTTTTATCTTCCCTAGAGCAAACTTCTCATATACTTAAAGAACACCCAAAACAAATTAATTCACAATTAATAGGATATTTAGAAAAAGGGGCAAACAGTCATATTGATGCTATTATTAATGCTGTTGAAGAGAAAACAAAAGGGGCTTGGTTGAGACCAGCAGTCCCTACTTTGGCTTCTCAACAGGGTCGCTTGCTAAATAAGGTCAAAGTTTATGGAGAGGTTAGTAATATTGAAGTTGCTAAAAATGTAAATAAAATAATCACTTCTAGTTTTGATGATGGAACTATGCAAGTTTGGGATATTGAATTAAACGAACTGCTAAATACTTTTTCAAACAAAAAACACACATCATATGTTTCTATAAAAATGAATAAAAAGGATGTTTTTTCTCTAGCATATGATATAGATGCAAAAAAAGCCACATTAGATATATGGGACATCAAAACGGGAAAAATATATAAACATCATTCTTGGGAAACTAGGAGTTTTATAGGGTTCAATCCAAATCAATATTCTAAAAATTTATTAACCGATATTCTTTTTGAAAAATTCTTCCTAACAGAAGAGGAAGAAAATCGTAGTACCGTTTTAAAAATCTCACACTTTCCATCTTTCAAGTTAATTCAAAGGATTAAAAACTATAGTTATTACACCACATACAAAATACAAGTAACAGAAAAGCGGTTTTTTAAAACTAAAACAAGAATCGTTATAATACACAATAAGTGGAAAAACAGATTTGGAACTCATTGTATCAAAATATATGAATTTAGATGGGGAAAATTTAGACGTATTAAAAGATTTCTAGTAAAATTTACGGATTTAGCAAAAAAAATAAGAGTCTATGAAAAACTAAACATTATAGTTCTTTGGAGTAAGTTAGCGAAAATTGAAATAAAAATAATAAAATTAAATAATGGAAATGAAATATTCTCTCTTCAGAAAGAATTGGGAAAAGACATGCTTTTTAAGGAGTTTGTAATTACGAGAAATGGCTCTAGATTGTTGCTGTTTTATTCTAATAAAATTGAAGTTTGGGATATTAAATTGTGTAAACTAGAAAAGAAAATTACAAATTACACGCATAATAAGTTTATGTTATCAGAAGATTCTAATAGAATTTTCACTTGGAAAAATAATGGCGAATTAGCCGTCTGGGATTTGGTTGAAGGTGAGATAATTGCAACTTATAATGGATGGGACGCTACTCAATATGTTAAAGTTATCGACAAAACCCATATTGTTTCTACATATAGACGCTACTTAAGTTTATGGAACTTAGAAAATGTAATAAGTAATCCAATAAACCATTCTCAAAAAATTTACGAAATCAAAGTTATTGACTCCAACAGAGTTGTAACAATTTCACGAGAACGAGTTAGAATCATAGATACTAAAAACATTAGGATTATAAATAGTTTAGAAAGAACTGAAAGATTAGGACATTCTGTTTTTTTTGAGAAAGAAAACAATTTTTTTATAGTATCAATAACAAATCCTTTTGAGGGTAAAAAATCGATAAAACTATGGAATATAATAACTAATCAATGTCTGCATACTTTTTACGGGCATGAAAAAGATATAATTAAACTAAAAGTAATAAATAACGGAGAAATTGCTATTACACTTTCTAGAGATTCTACAATAAAAAAATGGAATTTAGATACGGGGAAATGTATTCTTACTTTTTTCGTAATTCTAAGAGAAGCATGGCTTATTCATGCTTTGGAAATATATAATAATGAAAAGCATTTAATCTTTGGTGATGGCAAAGAAACAATTATGATATATGATTTAGAGAATGGTGATTTAGTTGATGAGTTAAAAGAACATAAGAGTTCTTTGCTACATATACATATTAATAAATCAGAAAAATATGCATTATCTAGTTCATTGGATAAGACAATTGTTTTTTGGGATTTAGAGAATAGAAATTGTTTAGGAAAATTTACAGGTCATAAAAAAGGAGTTGGAAAATCAATGTTTGTAAATATTCCAAATGCATTTGATGGAATCAATCCTGAATATAATTTTGCAACTCATGTTTTATCAATTTCTTATGATACTACTATCAATACTCCGTTAAGTTTTTATGCTGCTCTGATACCATAATACAGTAGTTCTTTAATTTTTTGTTTATTATTCTTCAAGTTCGGTCTTATAGCGAACACGTTAAAAAATCGAGCAAGCATTAACTCATTGTGATGTAAGGTTTTAATATCCTTGATTGAGAAAGCCCCTCTTAGCCTTTTTTCAATAGGCATCCAATGTGTAATCTTAGCGAGATTAACCGTTGTAAGTGCTGTATTAAAATGAAAGTTGAGTTTATCTTCACTTCTTGCTTGACAGTGATTTAGACCTGAGTATTGCTTGGCATCTCTAAAAGTAAATTCTATTTGAAATCTGGTGCGATAATATGTCAAAATCATTTCTGCTGAAATTGTTACATCTGTAGAAAAATATAATTTATGATTCCATTTTCCTTTTTTAAGGAAATAAACAATCACAAGATTGATTTTTCTTTTTAATGATTTTGAGTATACAATAGCGCTGTATACTTTGCTTTGCTGATTGTCTTCTATCAAAGAAAAATATTCTTTTCTAAGTTTTTTATAATCAATTTTTCCATCATATTTCTTAGGTCTTCCTCTCCCATATTTCTGTTGGTCAGTATAAATATATTGTAAGTCAGCATCGTTTCTTAGTCTGCTAACGGTCTCCAATCCATTATCAGAGAGTTTAGAAACAAAACCGTATTTGGAAAAATAAGCATCTGCCACAACATATTTAGACATCGAAAGAAGGACCTCTTTTCTTTGAATCAATATATTGGCATAATGATCTACCAAACTTTTTGATTCCAAATTATTTGGTGTCTGAACAGCCTCTAAATGAAACGCTGTATGATTATCTATATCAATCGCTGCTATACCAGATATTTCCAATCCCCATTTTGCCTTTCCCGCTACACCAGACCAATAATAACCAACTCCACAGGTGGATTTACCAGATTTACTAACATAACTCGGGTCGAAAGCAATGGTTAAATGTTTGCCCCCATACTCAGTAATCAATTCTTTATTGAAATTTAAAAAGTCAAAAGACTTACTAAACTGATTCCTGTAATGTTGTTCTCCATGATCACCATAACGACTTAACTGCATAAAATTTAAACGTCCTTTTATGCTGAGAAATAGACCAAAAACTTCCAACATAAAATCATATTGCCATTTATTTACATCTTTCATTTTGTTAAGTAATCTTTTTGTGTGATATTTATAGTTGGATTTCTCCTTGAGAAGCATCATTAATAGCTGTTTGAAATTAACTATTAATTTAATGATAATCAGGGAGTTATCCTAATTTTTGAGCCTGTTTTTTTAACTTATTTAATTGACTGTTAGAGGGTTAGGGCAAAGTTTAACGGAGTATTGACTATGAGACTTTGGAATTTAACAACAAAAGAAGAATTATTCTGTTTTGAAGGACATTCTGACAATATTACAGAATTGATTTTATTTAAAAATAACACAAAAGCCTTAACAACATCTGATGATGGAATGTTAATAATTTGGAATTTACTAACTGGAAAATTAATAACATCTCTGTCTTTTGGCAGGCAAATTTCTAAAGCCTCATTAACATTAGATGAAAAAACAATAATTATAGGAGAGCAGAATGGGCAATTACATTTTATTAAAATTTTAGATGATAGTTTTAATAACTTTAAAATAGACCATAAAACACAAATATAGATTTGTTACCTCTGAAAAAAAAGCTTCAGATTTCTAAGAAGACTTGTTTTTCTTTATTAACAGTATGAGCTGGTTTATAATATTCATTTAAAGAGAAATCTTGAAAGCTATTTTATAACTTCTAAAAGCTGAAAATTGAGAAGATTATTATGTTAAATCTTCTAGCACAGCACTTGGAGCATTCGTTTTTACAGACTCAATACCATTATCTCTACCCGCCGTACTTTCATACATTTCGCTCGTTCCAATAATCTGACCATTAGTAGCTTTTAAGTTGAAATAAGCCTTTCCATTAGTAGAAGTTTTACGATCAAACTTAGAATCATCTTGAGAGTTTTTTCTCACAGATTCTATGCCATTATTACACGACGATTTGGTTGTATATCCCTCGCTGGTTAAAATAACTTGTCCATTGTTAGCTTTTAAATTGAATTGAAATTCTCCGTTCGTTCTTGTTTTAATGATAAATTTTCCCATAGTAAGATATTTAGTTTAGTAATATTAATAATTTAATTATAGCTATATTCTTTAGCTTTAACAAGGTTAATACTCTTCAAAAATACACAAATTGACTAAAAAAATCAATTTTAAGAGAGAAATAGTTATCACTAACCTTCATTTAACATCAAAGTAAACTTCAATTTGTTGTACCTATGTTGTACCTGTGAAATAAAAAAGAGCCTCACATTTCTGTGAAGCTCTTTGTACAGGCGGAGAGACTCGAACTCTTTTCAAATAAATAATTTAAGCTAACTACCTGATTGTTAATAATATTTTCTTGAATGATTTGCAATATTTAAGTATTATTTGACACGAATATGACACGGTTTAAAAATTCCGTTCTCCTTTAATAACAAAGGTTTCAGGCTTTTCTGTTTTTTTCGATCTCTCTTGTTTTATCAATTTATCTATGTCTTTTGACAAACAACCATCTTTATCATCAGTGATTTTGAATTTAATTACCATTCTTCTTCTTTTGTGTTTAAATTTTCAATATTTGATATAATCTCTGGTAGCTTTTTATTTATTTTTTTTATCCATCTTTTTTTGAAGCTTTTCATTCCTTCTAACGGATGTTTACCTCTTTGATCTTCTAACAAAAAATTTGTTAAAGTCAATTTGTATTTTTTTTCTTTAAACTCAACTTTAACTATATACCTTATTACTACAGGAATTCCAAAAACTAAATCACTTGTAACACCTATTCCTTTAATCGATTTTTCAGATATTTCGATATCTTCTAAATTTAGTTGTTTAAACCTTTTTGTGAATTTTTTATTTATACTATCATTTTCTACTTCTACAACTTTAGAAAACTCATAAAAATTTGTAGATTCATTTAATGATAATTTTTGAGAAAAACTAACTAAAGATATTCCTATAAAAAACAACATTAATACATTCTTTTTTTTCATACTCATTAATTTTTATTTATGAGAAACGTGTTGATTATCTTTTTTTAAATTGTTATTAGATTCTAATAATCCAATAACTTTTTTACTTAGCTCTCTATTTTCTTGCAGCAATTTAAAGCACTCATCTTTATAATTGCCTCCATAATTTTGGGGGTCTTCCATTACTTTGTTTTCTATTTCTTTTTCAATTTTATTCTTGCCAGTGATTAACCAATGTAAATCTATGTCGGGATGTTTGGCGGAAAAATCAACTAAAACATTTGATCTTAAAGATGATTTTAAGCTTTTTCCTTTAAAATTAGCGTAAGTAGTACCAAAGTCTATAAAAAATTTCTCATAGCTAATCCTTTTATTTTTAGCGACTTGCAGCAGTCTTTTTTTTATTAAGGTAGATTTTTCCACTAATTATTTGTTTATTAGAGGAAATATCCCCTATATTTGTCTAACATTACTATTACTAAAGTATAACAAATAAACTAATAAAAAAATAGGGATTTCTATGATAACCGAAGAAAATAAAACAGAGATAAAGAAACTTTTAGGCCATAGATATGTAGAAACTATTCAAAGTAAGTTATTAAAAAAAGGACTGCTGAATAGAAAAAAACAAATCTATTCTTCTGCTCAAATCACTAATGTAATGAATGGCGTATCACACCGAATCATTGAAGCCGTCATTTTTGAATTGGTGATAGAAGAAAAAGAAATTTTAAAACAACGTCAAACTTTATTAAATGAATAATACACAAGAACTAATAGATAGCCACAAAACATTACTGCTAGTAACAATGGCTTATAAAGAAGCTGTTTTAGATAAGTTAACAGCTCCTTTTGAAGCAAAAACATTACAGGCAAAAAAACAAATAGAAAGTATAATAGCACAGGCTATTAAAGCAGAAAAATCCATAGCGACAACTACGGATTTATAAAATTATTAATCACAAAATCTTAAACCTATGATTAACAATAGCGAAACTACAAATTTCAACCATTACCCACAAATTGCAGGAATGAATCCTGGGGACAACTCAATAGAATTTCAAGGAATTAGAAAAACGAAACAAGTCCTTTGGATGCAAAATGGCAATAACCACTATTTTGCAGATTTACCATCAGAACATTTTAATCTTTTAAAATCAACTTATTTAAAGGATCATAAAGCCGTTAGATTTTTATCTGGTGTAACAGATCATATTTCTAGACAAGTAGAACTATACACTTACTATATGTATGGAGAAGTAGATTCTACTCCAGATATTTCTAGCGATGGGAAACTTGCACCTTCAGAAAACTTTAGAGACACCCAAAACTGTCCAAGTTTATTGTGGAATTCTAAAAACATAAACATTGGCGCACATATTCTTACTCCAAGGCAATTAGTAATTGTAGACCTTATAGGTAATAACCTACCAGATAAAGCTATTGCCTCTGTATTAGGTGTTTCCCATAAAACTCTAGACTACCATAAATCAAAATTGTTTAAAGCTGTCGGAGTAAGCTCTAAAATGGATCTTTTAAAACTTTCAATGAAATATAAAATTGTAGCGTAAAATGACTAGGAAAGAATATTACCAAAGAATAGAAAAAGCCTTACTAAAAGCGATGAATGAAATTGATACTACTGTTGCTTTAATGAATCAATTGTATCATGAAAATTACAAAGAAGCTGACGAAATTTTAGTTGCAAAAAAGATTTTAAAAAAGGTTCTAAATGCAAAATTTGACAAATCAGCAATAAACACAAAAGCAAACTTAAAAAAATAAGAACTATGGCAATAACAATAAAACCTTTAGAAAACGACTGCTATTTAGTAAATAAGAAAGTAACCTTTTTAAATATGGATAACAAATGGGAATCTAAATCCCCTTTATCCACAGAAGAACAAGAAGCTTTGTTCAGCTATATGCATTCTGAACTTCCAGAAAAAAAAAGCGATTTCAAGAAGAAGCATTTCGATTTGGAGCCTAAAACAAAATTAAAATTAATTGATCAGTTAATTAATAAAATTAACCTTCAACGAGACATTTTAGATAGTGGTAAAGATTTATTCTCCGAAGAGAAGATAATTCTTAGAAAATATTACCAAAAAAAGGTAAAGAAATATTATGAAATGCGAGACCAGATCATTAATAATTTCCCTGTTACGTACCAAGTTGTTGAAACTAACGCACCCACACCGTCCGTTTAAAACCGACAATAAACAAGCGGTAATTAAAATGAAATGTTTATTAAAAACACATGATAAGCTACAGTTGCCAACCAATAATTCAAAAATGATTTTAGACTACAAAATACTAGACTAATTAAATGAGATACACAAATTCATCAGTAGACAGAGTTAGAGAAGCAGATATTGTTAAAACTATTTCAGATTTTAGAGAACTAAAAAAAGAAGGTAGCAACTACAAATGCTTATCTTTTTTTGTAGAAGAGAAATCGCCAAGTTTTGTGATATCTCCTACAAAGCAAATTTTTAAGTGTTTTTCTTCTGGTTTGGGTGGAGATGGAATAAAGTTTATAATGCATCATAAATCTGTAGAATTTATTGAAGCAATAGAAATTGTTGCCAAAATTCATGATATATTTTTAGAAAAAGAAGAAGTTACTCCAGAACTACAGAGAAAGCTAGATCAAAAAAGCGAAATGTACACGCTTACCGCAAAATCTACAAGAAGTTTTGTGAATGCTTACAAAGAATTGCCACCAACTCATTGGGCAAAAGAACTAATTGCTGGTAGAAAATTTAATGATGAAAGTTTACTGAATTTTGAAGTTGGATTTAACGGCAATGAAAATAAATTAACAAAATGGACTATTTCTAACGGAACTTTAGCAGTTTCTAAAGAATTGGGGTTATCGAAAACGAAAGATAATTCTTCTTACGATATTTTTAGAAATAGAATTATGTTTCCTATTCATAATGAAAAAGGAACAGTAGTTGGTTTTGGAGGAAGACAATCTAACGACCCTAAATTAGACAAAGGTTTTAAATACATCAACTCTAAAGAGAGTTTAATATATGATAAATCGGCTGTTTTATATGGTTTGTTTCAATCGAAAAACATAATAAACAAACTAGGTTCCGTAATTCTAACAGAAGGCTATACAGACGTTATTGCAATGCATCAAAACGGATGCGAAAACACAGTAGCTTCTTGCGGAACAGCTTTAACAGAAAGGCACGCACAATTATTAAAAAAATATGCTGAAGAAGTAATTTTATTAAGAGATGGCGATGCAGCAGGTTTAAGAACAATGTTGAAGAAAGATGGCGACATCGATATTTGTTTGTCTTATGGTTTAAAAGTTTCTATTTGTTTATTGCCAGATGGCGAAGACCCAGACACCTTTTCAAGAACGCAATTAGACATGCATACTTGGATTAACGATAACAAATTAGATGCAATTCATTACAAAGTTTCTCAATTCGATTTAATTAGAGACAGATACGATTCTGATGTATCTTCTATGAAAGAATCTTACAACCTTTTAATATCAGATGAACTTTTAAAGAAAGTTGAATTAAAAGATTTAGAAGACGAAGAATTAAAATTAGCCAAAGAAACCAACAGTCAAGTTGCTAAAAATATTTTAACGCTAAAAAAAGAGCAAACCAAAGAACTTGCAGAAATTCAAAAAATAGATCCTTATAAAAAATCATCTTCTGTAACAGAAATTGCAGAAACGCTTTTCAAAATTAAACATGAAGTTAATCGTGCAGAATATGTAAAACAAGTTTCAAAATCTTTAAAAATTGCAACTACAGCTTTAAAAGCAGAAATAGGAAAATTTGAAATTAAAGCAGCTGAGGATGAAAAGAAAAAGAAGGAAGCTGATGGTACTGTTTATTCTTCTAAAAACTTAAAATTACCCGAAGGTGGTAGTCTGGAAGAATATTTAGAACATGGTTTTTTAACAATAGGTAACCAGTTCTACTTCCCTGTAAATGGTCATTTTATTGAAGGAACAGACTGGAAATTTGAGCCATTATTCCAAATAATGGGAGACAAAGAAAATAAGCGTTTAGCAGAAATAACCAACACGGCAAATCAGAAAAAAATAATAGAATTTGATTCTGAAATATTATCGAGTTTTGGAGAATTTAGACGGTTTTTATTCAAATTAAATGGCTTCCTTTTTTATACAGATAACGGAATCCGTTCAGAACATTTTGACCGATTTGTACGAAGATTCAATAGACAGTTTCAACCCGCTTTAGAACTATTAACAATGGGACAAAATGCTAAAGGATTCTATGCTTTTGCAAACGGTGTTTTTTGGGAAGGGAAATTTAGAGGTGTAAATAAATTCGGAATTATGAATTTAGAAGGCATTGATAAAACAGACGGAGAATACAATCAAAAAATAGACAACTACTACTCTCCTGCTTTCTCTGTAATGCATAAAGACAATCAAGAAGGCGATGATCTCTATGAAAACGACAGATACTTTGTATATAAAGAATCTTCTATTACTATAAATGAATGGATGTCTCAAATGATAGTCGTTTTTCAAGATAAAGGAATAACTGGTATTCTATTTAATTTCGGCGCATTATTTAGAGATTTATTTTTAACGCATTACGATTCTTTTCCATTATTAGGTGGCTTTGGAGAAAAAGATTCTGGAAAGTCTGGTTTTGGTAAAATATTACAGAACTTCTTTTACTACAGGCTTCCTCCTATCGATTTAACACAAACTACGCACGTTGGTTTATCTAGACGTTTAACCAGAAATACAAACACCGTTCAGTTTGGCGATGAATACCAAGATAGAACGGTAAAAGAAGAAGTTGGTAACTTATTAATGGGTGCTTGGAACGGAATTGGTAGAGAAAAAGGAAAAGGAGTTGGAACCACTAGAACCAGTTTAGATAAAATAAATTCCGCTGTTTATTACGCTGGCCAGTTTATGCCAACTTTTAAAGAAAATGCCCTGGCAACAAGAACGATATCACAATTTTTTCAAACCAAAAATTTTACTCTAGAAGAAAAATCAAATTTCACTAAACTATTAAATTGGACAAACTCTGGAATAAGTAGTTTAGTAGTAGAAATAGTACAACATAGAGCGTACTTTGAACAAAGGTTGCCTCTGGTCCATTCAGAAACGGAGCGAAATCTAAAAGAACTCCTAAAAGACGAACAGTACCAAGAACGAATTTTCGGTAACGTTTCTATGTTGTTTACTACCTACGCTATTTTAAAAGATAAAATTGATTTCCCTTTTCTTGAAGATGACCTTCTAAAACTATGCAAAGAATTAATAATTAATAATTCAGAGCAAATTGCAGATAGTAATGGTTTAACAGAATTCTGGAGTATTATAACATTCTTATTCGAGACCAAACGAATTAAAGAACATCAAGATTTTGTAATAGGTAGAGAACTTTCTTTTAAAATCATTGGAGAAAAAAGAAGCGAGTCTGTTCATGATAATCAAGACAGAAACCAAATACTGTATTTACGTTTAAAATCGGTGTATCAGTTTTATAACAAAGAAGCTTCAACTAGAGAAGGAGTTGATGTTATTGGGCAAACAACCATTCGCCACTACTTTAAATCACGCCCTTATTTTATTGGACTTATCAAAGGAAAGCGTTTTGGTACAGCAGGAACACAAAGTTGTTACGCTTTTAATTATACCATGATGATCGAAAAAGGTCTAGTAACTCTAGAAGAAGATAATTCTTTCTTTAAGCAACCCGAAACACCTTCTTCAGAAAACGTTAGCAAATTCGAACCAGATGATTTACCATTCTAAAATTTAAAAACTATGCCAACATTAACAGCAATGCAACCACGTCCTTATGTTTTTCAAATAGCATATAAAGGATTAAGAAAAGACTACGAAATAACGTTTCCTGATGGAGCTGTATTGCAATGTAAATTTATAAACCCGAATTCTTAAAAATAAGGGTAATAACCCAAATTATGAACGAGACACAAAGACAAAAAATAGCCAAAATATACGAGCTTGTAAATGGTGGAGTTGATGGCGAAAAAAAAGCAGCTAGAAATGCTTTAGATAGATTAATTGCTAAATATAATTTATCTGATACCGATATTGAAAATATCAATAAAAAAGAATACAGATTTAAGTACCAAACAAAACTTGACTTAATGCTTTTTCAGCAGCTTTTAGTTTATTTCTTAGATGGTAAGTCAGGCACTATTTATAAAGACACTTATGGTGTAAAAGAGGTTTCTATAGCTCTTGAATATTTAGATTTTATAACCATTTCATGTTCTTATGAATATTTTAGAAGACACATGAAAAAACAATATAAGAAAGTTGTTCTACCACAGGTTAAAAGATGTAGATCTCCGAAAACTAAAAACAAACGTCGCCAAGAGTTGTATCCTATTTTCTTTTCAAAATACGTCTTAAAAAGTGGCATCTACAAAAAAGACCAAGTATCTAAAATGGATACCTCTAAAATGTCAGAAAAAGAAGTAGCTGATAGAATTTCTATGCAAGTAGAAGGAGGTAGTTATAATAAGCAAGTTTCTAACGGTTTGTATTTAGGACAATGAAGATAAAACTAAAATTTACAAATGACGAACTAATTGCAGCAAATACCTTGCTGCAAAAGTTGTATGATTTGCCTTTTAATCAGTTTGAAAGTCCGCAAAAAATATTTGTTTCTATAGGTGTTGATTTGGCAGATAAATTTGATAAAAAAACGAAGTCAATTATTAAGAAATCGAGTCTTTTTACTCAAAAAAAGAAATACGATACTACTTTAAAATACCACGAAGCTTGGGCATTAAAAAATATTTGTATCGAGCTATTCTCCTGGTCCGAAAATGAGTACCAAAAATTACAATTAGAAAATATTATTTCAAAATTAGACAAATGGACGAAATAAAATATCAAGTAACACATAAAAGTGGCTCTAAAATGCTGTTTAAATACTCTTTAAAGGGGTTTTTAAAAGGATTTTCTACAGAAATGGAAGTATGGCATAATGATTAGTAGTGCAACTAGTAAAGGTTACGAAACTGCTCTTGAAGGAGATTCTATAAATTTTAGTGTACCAAATTCTAAAACCCGAAGAGGAAGAGTTGGTAAAGGAAAATCGCAAACATTAGACACTCAATGTAATCAAGCAGTCATAATTAAGTCTACTCATTATGGACCACACCAACAGGATAGATTTTACGAAGATGATGGTTTAATGAGTTGCTTACCATCAGCTAGAACTGAAGACAAAATAAAAATCCACACCAATAATAAAATACGTAGACTCACAGAAAACGAATGTGAACGATTGCAAGGCTTTCCAGATAATTGGACACTGTTTGGTAATTATGATGGTATAGTAAAACCAATCTGCAAAACACAACGGTACAAGATGCTAGGTAATGCAGTTAGTGTTCCTGTAATTAAAGCCATTGCAGAACGCTTAAAATTATGCCTAAAAACAAGCTAACCCACCACCCAAATTCCGTACACCTTTAAAAACCGCCCTTCAGCGGTTTTTTACATTTCTCTTGGTTCAACTAGTTCAACTCACATTCTTTTCACACACAAAGAGTTACGCTAATGTTGAACCGTTGACACTCATAATCTAAACCCGCCCTTTTCTATGATATTTCAAACTCTCAAAATTGATACTCACAAAACATCAAAACCCCCAACCCAATAATAAAAAACATTTAAGGAGAAAAGGGCGGAAATTAAGCGTTCAACTGTTCAACTTTTCCAACACTATAGATTTTACTTATACTAACTATTTAATAATTAAAGAGTTAACCTCTATTTTATTGAATAAATACGCTTTAATTTTGTTGGACTATGTTGAACGGTGTTTTTAGCGTTCCAACATTTTAAAGGTTCGTTCAACATAGTCCAACACTCTTAAAAAGGGTAATCATTTGTTTATCAGCTATTTATCTTATTTGTTGGAAAAGTTGAACGGGAATCCAACAAAATTAGATAGGATTGAAAATCAGTCCTATTTTAATATTTGTATCTATTTTAAGTTTGCATCAACATAAATCTGCAAAATATGGCAACTCAAAAAAAGATTACAGTTTTTAAAAGAGTAACTAAAACTGTAAAAGGAAAATCTGAAAATCATTTAGAAGAAGTAAAAACTGACGGAACAGAAAAAGGATCTAATGACACAATCTTGGATCTACAAAAATCTGCGGTAAACTACTTTGAAGTTTTAGGTTTGAAAAAATGTTTTAAAACTATTTATACCAAGATGTTATCTGGTAATAATTATGAAATAAAATCTGTAAAAATTTAAAGAAAGATAGTATATTAATGCTTTCAATTCTAATAAAATATGTCGGCAACAATTACCTTAAATATTCCTTTAAAATCATTTTTAAAAAAATATCTTACTCACAAATATGGCGAAGAACATGATATAAGTAGGAGAACTTGGTTTGGAAGGTATATAATAGATATTTTAGACAAAAACTACAAGAAATCAAATGTTGATATAAAAAAAGATTCATTTTACCCTGTACATGTATCTTCTTGTATTATTAAAGAAGTTGGTTTTGATATTTCCGCAACAAAATTAAAACTGTTGTCTGAAATGATTTATAAGGTTTTTCTAAATGACTTGTATAGTTATCAAATGGACGAAATAAAATATCAAGTAACACATAAAAGTGGCTCTAAAATGCTGTTTAAATACTCTTTAAAGGGGTTTTTAAAAGGATTTTCTACAGAAATGGAAGTATGGCATAATGATTAGTAGTGCAACTAGTAAAGGTTACGAAACTGCTCTTGAAGGAGATTCTATAAATTTTAGTGTACCAAATTCTAAAACCCGAAGAGGAAGAGTTGGTAAAGGAAAATCGCAAACATTAGACACTCAATGTAATCAAGCAGTCATAATTAAGTCTACTCATTATGGACCACACCAACAGGATAGATTTTACGAAGATGATGGTTTAATGAGTTGCTTACCATCAGCTAGAACTGAAGACAAAATAAAAATCCACACCAATAATAAAATACGTAGACTCACAGAAAACGAATGTGAACGATTGCAAGGCTTTCCAGATAATTGGACACTGTTTGGTAATTATGATGGTATAGTAAAACCAATCTGCAAAACACAACGGTACAAGATGCTAGGTAATGCAGTTAGTGTTCCTGTAATTAAAGCCATTGCAGAACGCTTAAAATTATGCCTAAAAACAAGCTAACCCACCACCCAAATTCCGTACACCTTTAAAAACCGCCCTTCAGCGGTTTTTTACATTTCTCTTGGTTCAACTAGTTCAACTCACATTCTTTTCACACACAAAGAGTTACGCTAATGTTGAACCGTTGACACTCATAATCTAAACCCGCCCTTTTCTATGATATTTCAAACTCTCAAAATTGATACTCACAAAACATCAAAACCCCCAACCCAATAATAAAAAACATTTAAGGAGAAAAGGGCGGAAATTAAGCGTTCAACTGTTCAACTTTTCCAACACTATAGATTTTACTTATACTAACTATTTAATAATTAAAGAGTTAACCTCTATTTTATTGAATAAATACGCTTTAATTTTGTTGGACTATGTTGAACGGTGTTTTTAGCGTTCCAACATTTTAAAGGTTCGTTCAACATAGTCCAACACTCTTAAAAAGGGTAATCATTTGTTTATCAGCTATTTATCTTATTTGTTGGAAAAGTTGAACGGGAATCCAACAAAATTAGATAGGATTGAAAATCAGTCCTATTTTAATATTTGTATCTATTTTAAGTTTGCATCAACATAAATCTGCAAAATATGGCAACTCAAAAAAAGATTACAGTTTTTAAAAGAGTAACTAAAACTGTAAAAGGAAAATCTGAAAATCATTTAGAAGAAGTAAAAACTGACGGAACAGAAAAAGGATCTAATGACACAATCTTGGATCTACAAAAATCTGCGGTAAACTACTTTGAAGTTTTAGGTTTGAAAAAATGTTTTAAAACTATTTATACCAAGATGTTATCTGGTAATAATTATGAAATAAAATCTGTAAAAATTTAAAGAAAGATAGTATATTAATGCTTTCAATTCTAATAAAATATGTCGGCAACAATTACCTTAAATATTCCTTTAAAATCATTTTTAAAAAAATATCTTACTCACAAATATGGCGAAGAACATGATATAAGTAGGAGAACTTGGTTTGGAAGGTATATAATAGATATTTTAGACAAAAACTACAAGAAATCAAATGTTGATATAAAAAAAGATTCATTTTACCCTGTACATGTATCTTCTTGTATTATTAAAGAAGTTGGTTTTGATATTTCCGCAACAAAATTAAAACTGTTGTCTGAAATGATTTATAAGGTTTTTCTAAATGACTTGTATAGTTATATAGAAGTATCGATTGGTAATAATTTATCATTTTTTAATGAGAAACACGAGTCTATTAACAAGCAAAACGTTTTACAAGCCATTTCTCAATTCTTAAAATTTTATGATATTAATGAGTCCGAATTGAGTCCAGATTCTGTTTATAGAAATTTTTATAGGGAGCGAAAAAGTGACAAAAAAGAAAAAAAGAAAAAGGCTACGGCTCTATAAATACTATAAAATAAGGGGTTCCAGATTAGGACAGTTTTCGGAAATCTTTTTTTTGTCCTAAAATAAAAATATATGAGTGATGTAACTACAAGTAATTTAGAACAAACAGGAGGTTTTTTTAATGCACAAATTGTATCAATTGATGAACTAACTAATTGTCCTGCTATATTAACTAATGATAATGCAAAGAGTATTATTATTACTCCTGGATCAAACAATTTAGATATTTTGCCAGTTGCAGAAAATATAAAAATTACTGAAAAATCGAGTAAAACGAAATCTGGAACACTTTATACAATTAATGGCGAATTTGAAATACCTGTACAATCGTCAGCTATTGACACTTATTTTAATGAACATCTTTATAAAAAAGTAGTTTTAATTGGCATAAAACATTATGGCCAACAAAAAATATACGGATCTAAAAAGTTTCCTTTAGATTTTTCCTACCAGTTTGTTAATGGTCAAAAGCTAGAAGATGGCAGTAAAATTATTGTTAAAGTAACTGGTAAAATACCACAAAAGCCTGTATTTATAAACGATTAAGCTTTTTCTAATTTTCTGTCCTATTTTAAATTTATAGATGAACCTATGTTTGTAATGTGCAAAAAGCATATTACAGATGAATTTAAACAATTTACATTCTTTAATTACTGGGCGATGGTTTATTGATAAAGCATATAGTCAGTCTTTAATGCCTTCTTTATATTCCATTTTAAATGGAAAACTTACTTTCTCTACTCCAGACAAACCAACTCCTGAAACATTTATTTTTAGCGGAAATAAGTCTTTAGTTTCTGCATCAAGTTTTGATAGTGAAACCAATAAAGATAATTACGCTCTAGTAATTTCTTTAAAAAACCCTATTTATAAATACAATCAAGAATGTGGACCAAGAGGCACAAAGTCTAAACAACAGATAATGGCTCGCTATGAATCTGACCCCAATTGTAAAGGAATTGTATTAGATATAGATAGTGGTGGTGGTCAAGTTTCTGGCACACCAGAATTCCATGATTTCATTAAGAACTATTCAAAACCAGTTGTAGCATATACTGACGGAATGATGTGTAGTGCAGCTTACTATATAGGTAGTGCCGCAAATTATATTGTTGCCAACAAACGTGCAGATGCGATTGGAAGTATTGGTACTATGATTCATTTTGTAGATATGACTGGGTTCTACGAGAAAAAAGGAGCTAAAGTAATTACAGAATACGCTACGAAATCAACTGACAAAAACAAAGATTTTGAAGATTTACTGAAAGGGAAACCTGAAGGTTATATAAAAAACGAGCTAGATCCTATAACAGAAACATTTCACGCTGATATGAATTCTGCTAGACCAAATTTAAATAGCGAAGTTTTATCTGGAGGAACTTACGGTTCTGAAGTTTCTTTAAACAATGGTTTGATTGACGAAATAGGAACTCTACAAACAGCTATTGAAAAAGTATTCTCGCTAGCAAAATCAAACAAAAATAATTCTCAATTAAATAATTCTAAAAACAAACCAATGAGCAAATTAAATGTGCCTTTGATTGAAGCTGTTATTGGCAGTTCTTTTACTGAAGGCGAAACCGAAAACGGTGTCATTTTAACAGATGAACAAGCAACAGCTGTAGAAAATAGATTATCTGAAAATGATACTGCTATTGCAACTGCACAGACAGAAGCTACTGCTTCTACAACTGAAATAGCAACTTTAACAGCAACTAATACTACTGTAACTACTGCTATTCAAAATGCATTAACAACAGCTGAAGTTGAAGGAGCTGCTACAATGAGTAATGAAGAAGGAATTACTGCTTTAAGCAATTTAGTAGCAGAATATGGTGGTAAAGATGGTGGTAAAACCACTCAAACAATTACGAATTCAAACCAAGGAGATGACGAAAATCCAAATGTAATTGGAGAAGTTGACATGTCTGGTTATTTAAATAATTAAAAAATAAAGAAATGGCAATAGTTACCGATTTAGTAAGTCAATTTGGAGCTCATTATGTAAATGAAGGACAAAACGAAGCACGTTTATTAACGGCTTTAAGACAAAAAAGTAAAACAACTTCGTTTGCAAAACCTATTATTCATGATGGTACAATCTATCGTTTTTCGAATGTTGTTTTAGGAGAAATTGTACAACAGTTTCAAAAGAAATTTACTCCTAAAGGAGAAGTTGAATTTAAACCAAATGAAATCCGTTTAAGAAATCTGAAAATTGATTTGGAATTGCATCCAGACGATGTAACAGAAACTTGGGCAGGTTTTTTAATGGATAAAGATACTAACGAACGTCAGAACTGGCCTTTAGTAAAGTATATTTTAGAAAAAGAAGTAGTACCACAATTACATAATGACATGGAATTGAAAGGCTACTTTAAAGGAAGTTATGTTGCACCAACAACAGGAACAGCAGGAACAACTGCTGCTGCAATTGATGGTGTAAAGAAATTGTTAGATGCAGGAATAGCAGATAGTTCTATGCAATCTGTAGCTTTATCCGCAGCAGTAAGCAAAGCAAATGCCTTTGATATGGTTGAAGAGTTTGTAGAAAATTTTGATGCATTATTAGAAGGTACGAAAATGCGTTTCTATTGTGATCCTAAAATTTTACGTTGGTATCATCAAGATAAAAGAAATACACATGGAACAGATGTAAATTACAACCCAGATAAACCTGTAGTAGATTTCTCTAATTGTGAGTTAATTGGTTTACCGTCTATGGCAGGAGATAAATACTTCTGGTCTACTCCAGTAGATAATTTCTTATATATCAGAAGAAAAAACGGAATGAATAAACCTGTAATTCAGCCATTTGACAGAAGTGTTAAAGTAATGACTGACTGGTGGGAAGGTTTAGGATTTGGACACAATGAGTTGGTTTATGTAGCAACTTGGTTATAATCTTTAAAACGTAAACAATGAACAAAGAACAATTAACAGCACATGCACAGGGACTTCAAATACAAGTTCCTGAAGGTGCTACAAATACACAAATAAGCGATTTAATTAAAATTGCTGAACATCCAAACTTAAAGCAACATTTAAAAGAATCTTATGATGTTTTTGATGCTCAAAAAGAACTTACAGAAAAAGCAGAAAAAGAACGTGATGCTGAAACTGAAAAGTTAGGAGCTGCTAATGAACTAATTGCAGAATTAGAAGAGAAATTAGCACAAGCAAATGCAACACCAGAAGTTGCCAAGGCGAAAACGTATAAAAATGACTCTGGGGAATTTGAAATTACCGTTGGCAGTTTCAGATTTAAAGGAGAAAAGCATACCGCTGAAGAAGCAATTGATAATGATGAGTTAATGGAGGCATTAATTAGCGCAAATTTTATTCACTTAAAAAAACACTAAACCATGAGTATTAAAGTAGAAAAAATTGGAGAACCAGGCTGTGAAGTATCAGGTGGATTTTCGCACACAGAAGTGTATGTAGCACTTTTATCAACTTTTACAGCTCTTACAGAACCTAAAGAATTATGTGGCACTGGTGCTGCAACAACTTTAGAAGAGTTAGTTACTATTGCAACTGCACACACGTTTAATACTGGTTTTGGTTTTACTAAAATGAGAGCTATTCAAGAAAGTGTTGGATTGGAAACTTCGCAAATTGGTGACCCTAATAAATCGCCAATTCAAGAAAATAAATTAACCGTTCAGCTGTTAGGCTCTAAAGCAGAATTGTTAGGATTTAAAAGACAATTTAAAGGGCAGGATATTATTGTTTTAGCACCAGAATTTGGTAGTGGAAACTTAAGACAAATTGGATCTGCTAAATTTGCGGGTAAAATTTCTGAATCTTCTAGTAAAATAGAAGCTACAGTAGATGGCGAAAATACAACTACATTAGTTTTTATGGATAAACAAAAATACGATGCTCCTATTTATAGTGGTGCAATAACAGTACAACCAGCATAATATTTTTTTGTTAGTAATTTGATTTAATTTTGGAAAACCACTCTTTAATAGGGTGGTTTTTTTTGTCCTATTCTAAAAAGCTGACAATTGCCATTTTTACAGGATGAAAGTAAACGAATGGTTCTCTAATGGAGGTAATTACAATGCAGGTGTTTTACTATATGCTTCCGTAAAAGGACATAGTACTAATTTAGTGCGTTTATTTTTAAGAAAAGAAAGTGCTTCTAATTTAGAAAAATTAAAATACGAGCTTGGTAAATTTAGAAAAACAGAGAAATCTTTATTAGTGAATTCCATTAATAAAGAAATACCAAAAAATCTTAAAAAAGTAAACCTACAGGTTGATGCTTATAAACCTAATCCTATTACAGCAAAAAAAACTTCACTCTATTTTTATCGATTAAATGAACTTCATATAGACTTGCATCCAATGTCTATTAAGCAAAGAAATGATTTTCAGAAAGCAATTTCTTTAAAGCTAAAACTAAATACTTTGCATCCATCAGAAGAAGGTGCAGCACTTTCTTTATGTATAGAAATAGAAGATTTGTTTGATGCTATAGAAACTGCTCAAAAAGTTTTAAAGCATTATATAGAACATAAAGTAGTCCTAAATATTGAACATAGAAACTATAAAGATTTAACACCGGCGCAATTAATTCAAACCCGAAACAATAAACGAGGTTCTGTATCTAAATACAGTAAAAAAGTAATTTCACTTAAAAGTGAATTAGGACAAAATTTGTCCAAATCTAAAACCACTAAACAAGCAGTTGCTTTAGAAAAAGCAAAAAGTAAATTATTAGAACATGAATTAGATTTACAGCAATTAAATGAATTGATAAATACACCTAAAAAGGATTAAGATAGAAAATGTAGGTACAGAATTCGACGAAGTTACAGCAGGTTTCTATCACGAAGAAATATATGTTGGTTTGGTTGATGAAATGCTAAATATTACAGAGCCTTTAGAAATCAAAAAACTAAAACCAGAGTCTTTAATAGATGATTTAATTGTAATAAAAAACAACCATACGTTTAAAGAGGGCATTAGTTTTGCCAAGGTAAAAGCAATACAAGAAAGCGTTTCTTTAGAGACTACTCAAATTGGTACTGCTAATAAATCAGTTGTGCAAGAAAATAAGTTAACGTTACAAATTTTAGGTTCTAAAGCAGATTTATTAGGTTTTAAACGTTGGTTAAAAGGAAAAGATTTAATTGTGTTGGCTCCTGAATTTGGAAGTAATTTTAAAAGACAATTTGGTTCTAAACTGCAACCTTGTAAGTTAATAGAATCTAGCAGTAAAATAGAGCCTACAAAAGATGGCGAAAATGTAACAACACTTGTTTTTGGCGATTCTCAAAAATACGATGCTCCTTATTATTTAGGCGATTTAAGTGGTGTTGTAGAGTATTTTAAAACAGATTATGAAACCATAACGTCAGATAGAAATGATGTTAGTTGTGATATAGATTAAAAAAATGAATGATATTTTAGCCCCTTTAGAATGGCACACTGAAAAACTAAAAGTTAAAGACTTAGTTCCTTGTAGTTATAATCCTCGCAAGATTACTCCAGAACGATTAGAAAAATTAAAAAACAGTTTAGAGAAATACAATCTTGCTGAAATTCCTGCTGTAAATACTGATAAAGTAATTATTGCTGGTCATCAACGTGTTAAAGTGTTAATGGATTTAGATCGTGGCGATGAATTGATAGATGTAAGGCTACCAAATAGAACATTAACAGAACAGGAGTTTAAAGAATATAATGTTGTTTCTAATATTTCTGTAGGATATTGGGACGTAGATATTTTAGAAGAATGTTTTGCTGATATTGATCTACTTGAATTAGGATTAGATATTAATGCAATAGAACTTCCTTCAGATATTTTACCGGATGATTTAAAACAGGAAGAAGAACAAGAAACTGACTTAACACCACCAAAAGAGCCTATTACTATTTTAGGAGATGTATATGATCTAATTAGTAAACAAAAAGAACTACACCACCGGGTAGTTTGTGGAGATAGTACAGAATCTAAATTTTATAAAAAACTTCTAGAATCTAAACTATTTAACTTGGTAGTTACTGACCCTCCTTATAATGTAAATTATGAAGGTGGCACTAAAGAGAAATTAAAGATAAAAAACGATAAAATGGACAATGATTCATTTTATACATTCCTATACTTATTTTATCAAGAAACATTTTTAAATGCTGAAGCAGGAGCTCCTATTTATGTTTTCCATGCAGATAGTGAAGGTGCTAATTTTAGAAATGCCTTAAAAGATGCAGGATATAAATTAACTCAATGTCTTATTTGGG
The DNA here is from genome assembly GCA_965242715.1 of Tenacibaculum sp. Taxonomy (GTDB): domain Bacteria; phylum Bacteroidota; class Bacteroidia; order Flavobacteriales; family Flavobacteriaceae; genus Polaribacter. The sequence continues at coordinate 3,840,783 of OZ251501.1, read as the reverse complement.
TAAAGAATAGCCTTGTAATGGGAAGGCAGGATTATCATTGGAAACACGAACCTATTTTATATGGATGGAAAGAAGGTGCAGCACATCCTTGGTATTCTGACAGAAAGCAAACTACTGTATTAGAATTTGATAGACCAACACGAAATGCTGATCACCCAACAATGAAACCAATTGAAATTATTATTTATATGATAAAAAATAGTTCTAAACAAAAGGATATCGTTGGTGATTTATTTTTAGGAGGTGGGTCCACATTAATAGCTTGCGAGCAAACTTGGCGTAATTGTTACGGAATGGAGTTAGATCCTGTTTATGTGGATGTTGACGTTAGAAGGTGGTTGCAATATATGATTGATAATGATTTAGAGTTTCAAATAAAAAAGAATGGTAAATTAATGAACGTAATTGATTGGAAAAAATATGTAGAAATATAGTATATTTACTTTGCGAAACATTTTATTAATCTCAAAAGCAAGGAAAGTACAATCCCACGTAAGTACAGGCTTTGCCTGTATTTTACTTTTGAGTAAGATGTTTCGCAACCTTGCGTGGGTATTTAATACTTTCTATTATGATAGATAAAACATTAGAAATAACTGCATTTTTAAAAGAACATTATTCTCCAAGTAATATTCAAGAGACAAAAGAAGAACTTCAATTGTCTACTTCAGGAGTTTTAAACTTATTATTTCAAATTTTCCCATCTGGTTGTATAGATGATTACGACTTACATCAATTGCTTACTACATTAGGATATAAACCCGAAAAACGTAGTACAATAGAATTTGTCTGGTGTCTAAAAGAAATAAACTAATTTTTTGTATATTTATAGTGTGCGAAAAGCACATTCTTTTTCATAGCAATTTTTTAACCACTCATTTTTTGAGTGGTTTTTTTCTGTCCTATTCTAAAAAACTGACAATTGCCATTTTTACACTATGGCAATACAACATTTACCTACTATAAAAACAGGAGATTCTTTTTTTGATAAGATTTATGCTTATTACAAAGATTCTGCAAAATATCCACTTACAGAAAAGCAAGGCGACTTAAAAGATCGTTGGTTAGCAGCTTTTACTCTTCGTCAAAATTTCCATTCCAGAGAACAGGCAGCTAATGTATTAATGGAGAAATACGAGATTAGTAGAGCGCAATCATACCGTGATTTAAAAAATGCCGAACGCTTATTTGGTAATGTAATGAAAGCTGATCGAGATGGTTCTTTAGCTATTTTACTAGAATACTCACACAAATATCTATTAATGGCTGTAAAAGCCAAAGATTTAAAAGCCATAGGGAAGGCCCTAGAATTAATGGGTAAATATGCTGAAGTAGATAAAGAAAACGCTATCAACTTTAATCCAGAAAAATTAGAGAATAAACCTATAAAAATGAGTGTTAATAAAGAGGTTGTTAATGCTATTTTAAGCCATTTAGACACAGGGATTTTAGACTTTAATAACCTTACAGTAGATGTTGATTTTGAAGAAGTAGAACCAAATGAGGAAGATTAGTAAGTATTTAGAAGTTGTATTAAACGCAGCACAATTAGCAGCAGTATTGGCGGTAGTCGTTTTAAAAAAAACGAAAATATACCTTGAGTGGGCTCGTGGGACTGGTAAGTCATTTATTCTAGCCTTCTTTATGAAAGAAATGGTAAAACAAATGCCCGGAGCTTCTTTTGCTTTAGTTGGTTCTACCTATCAACAGATATTAGCACGAACATTACCATCTACAAAAAAAGGATTAGCAGTCTTAGGTATTTATGAAGGTTATGATTATGTAGTTGGTAAAAATGGTGCAAGATTTGGTTTTGCTGAACCTATATATGCTCCAGATAAATGGGACAATATTATTCATTTTTCAAACGGAGCTGTTTTTCAATTAGTTTCTTTAGATAATCCCAATAGTGGGCGTGGTTTAAACTCCTTTGGAATTTTAGGAGATGAAGCTGCTTTATTTGATCCAGAAAAACTTTTTGCGAACGTAAAAACAACCAATAGAGCTAAAGAAGCACGATTTGAAAAAGCGACATTATTAGGAGCCGAAATTTACGCATCATCGACTCCGTTAACTAAAAAAGGGCGTTGGTTTACTGATATGGAGGAAGTAGCCAAACGGAAGCCTAAAAAGTATGCATTTATAAAAGCAGCTGCCACAATTAATAAATTAAACTTACGGGAAGAATGGTTTGAAGAAATGAAAGATGAAGCTCCTTCTGAATTATATTATAATGCTGAAATTTTAAACATCCGTCCAAAAGAAATTCTTAACGGTTTTTACCCACAATTAAAAGCAGAAAAGCATTACTATACCGACTACGATAACGAATACCTAGAGAGTATTACATCTAACTATAATAAGGCTTCGTTTAATTGCAAACAAGACAATGATATAGACAAAGGTAGACCGCTAATTCTATCTATTGATTGGGGGACTTTTATATCAGCTGTAATTAGTCAAAACTTACCCAGCAAATATCGTGTGCTTAAGTCTATGTGGGCTAGTCAATCGAGTGAGTCTCGAGATTTAGAAGATTTAATTAATGATTTTGTAGAGTATTATGCGCCACTTCCAAACAAAACGGTACACCTATACTACGGACATGATGGGAATGCCAAAGTTAGAAAAGGCACTAACGAAACTTATGGAGATATATTAGTTCGACTACTCCAATCAAAAGGATGGACGGTATATGATAAGAGTAAGCGCAAGGCAGTCGCTCCACACAATGATAAGTATATCCTTATCAACATGATGTTTAAAGCCAGTAGTTCTCGTTACCCTGGCATCGAGATAAACGAACAGAATAACCCAGACCTTATCATTGGATTAGAACGAGCTGAGGCTTCCGAAGGGAAGAATGGAATCCAAAAGGTAAAGAAGGATGAACGCAATGCAAGTATGAAGCAAGAGCACACCACCCACCTACCCGATGCCTTCGACATACCTATCTACTCTATCTATAAAGATTTACTCAAGCCTGAACGAGAGTACTGGGATCTGCCTACCACAATGTAACAAACCACAACTCAATTTTCATATATCCTGTAAATCTGAACATGGCAATTGTCATTCGCCAAAGGACGAGGCGATTAAGAGAAGCCTTAAAAGAGATTCTACAAGAATATTTTAATATTTAAGTAGCTGAAAATAAAACACTTACTCTTTTAAAAATGAGATTATGACTGCGAAAACAATATAAATTGATTGATTTATTAGCTTTTTTAAGTATAAAAGTATGTTTCTGCTATAAATAATATGCTTTTCTGATACAAAAAGGATTAAAAATATTCTGTCCTATTTTAATATTGCTAGTCGCACGAAATTAGCATTATGGAAAAAACTATTTCTTTAACAGATGCGCTTGCGATAATTGAAAAAAAAGATAAAGAAGGAAATGGGTATCCTTTTGATATCACATTCCGTTCACTTCAAAGAAATTCTAAAACTGGTGGTAAGCTTTATGACTATAAGCAAGTGAAAAAGTTAAGAGCAAAACCAAGCAAACAAACTAAATCATCTTTAATACACGCTGTGCAATCAAGCGAGAAAGTAAATAGAAACCCTAACCATTTTGAAAATAGAACTAGAAATTTAGAACTCCAGAATGGCGAAAAGAAAAAAATTCATATTCGATTAATTATTTCAATTAACGGTAAAAAAGTTATCTATTAATGAGTACAGTATTCTACGGCGATGTAGCCATTACAGGAGGAAATACCAAAGCATTAGTTTCGTTTGCTTCTACTAAAAGTGCAGATTCAAATGTTACAAGCGTTATTTTACATACGGAAAACACACAAGGTAAAATAGCAGCTTGGGGTGCTAATAATGATTATCCTCAAAAACTCTTAAAAAAAATAAAACCGTCTGGGTCACTCCGATCGGGTTTAAGAGTAAATAGAAAAGCACACTATGGTTCTGGTTTTATTTTGTTTGAAGAAAAGCACGAAAACGGAAAAAGAGTATTAGAACAAAAATGTTTGCATGAATACCCAGAGATAAATGCATTTTTCAAACGCAATAAAATGAAGCGTTTTAATAAAGAAATAATTGCTGATTTAGAATTCTGGGAAATGGCTATTCCAGAATATGTCTTATCAAACGATTTTAAAAAAATCAACAGAGTAAAAAGACAATACACTTCTGATAGTCGTTTTGAAATTATGGACGAAACTACTCGTTCAATAAAAAACATTTACATCTCTTCTAAATGGGCTGAAGGTGTAGACGTTGCATCAAAATTTGTGGATACGATTCCTTTAATTGATAGTTATTGGTCAGCTGAAGAAGTTAAAGAATATTGCAAACAAAATAAAATTTACAATTTTGTACGCCCTGTTTTTTATCCGTTAGTAAACAGCAGTTATTATCCAGACCCAGAATGGCATTCAATCGATTCTAGTGGTTGGTTAGATATTATTAATTCTATACCAAAATTCAAAAAAGCTTTTTTAGAAGAAAAATTAAATGTGAACTTTCATATAGAAGTTTACGATGAATATTTTGAAAGAAAATACAAAGAAGATTGGCAAAAATTCAATGCCGATAAACGTCAAGAAATCCGCACACAGTTTGTTGAAGAATTAGATGCATCACTTCGAGGAACAGCTAATGCTGGTAAAAGTATAATGTCTATCATTTATAAGGATGATAATGGAAACCCACAACCCGGATTAAAAATAACTGAAGTAGATAAGACAAAAAAGGACGGAGCATATTTAGATGATACTTCAGCAGGTGTACAAGCTGCTTTAACAGCAGCAGGTGTTGATCCTTCATTGATTGGTGCAGGAATCCCTGGCGGAAAACTTGGTGCAGGTTCTGGTTCAGATAAACGAGAAGCTTGGTTTATTTTATCCGCTTTAATGAAACCTAACAGAGATACTACCTTAGAAATATTTGAATTCATTCAAGAATACAATGGTTGGGATGAAAAACTAATCGGTGGTTTTGAAGATACTGTACTTACAACATTGGATAAAAACCCAACAGGAACACAAAAAGCAGCTCAGGTATGATTATAAATAGCACATCAACATTACGAGAATATATTTCTGTTAATGGTTCAGTAGATATCGATAATGTAAAACCTTATTTAAGAAAAGCGGAACGTAATTTTTTAAAACCTTTAATTGGCACAGCTCAATTAGCAGTCTTCGAAGCAACACATACAGATCCTATCATAAAGGAGGCTCAAGCACTAGCGCAAGAAGCTGTTGCCAATTTTGGTTATTACTTGTATTTACCTATTGGTGCTGTTCAAGTAACAGACAATGGTATTCATGTTACAGCAAACGAAAACACGAAATCGGCATCAGACAAACAATTTAAAGAATTACAACGCTCTTTTAAAAAATCTGGTCACGAGGCTTTGGATGAATTATTAGAAGTGATGGAACAATCTGCAGATAAATTTGCAGCTTGGTTTAGTTCAGATTACTATACTGTTTACAAGCAATTACTGGTAAACAAAACGTCTACACTTAATCAGTATTATCACATTTTTAATAGTAGACAAACCTTTGTAGCAATGCGCCCTACTATTAAAGTTGTAGAAGATCAGTTCATTAAACCAGTTGTGGGGTCTGGATTATTGTTGGACTTAAAGTCTAATCAAACAGAATCTGAAAGAAAGGAGGTGAAAGAATTGTTACAACAATCTATCGTTGCATTTACAATAATGAAAACAGTAGATAACGGAATGTTTGTTTTAGATGCAAAAGGAATGCACATGCGCTTTGATGTATTGCCTTATGAAAAAACAGTTACCAATATTAACTTAAAAGTGAATGACTTTCTGGTCCATACAAAAAACAGCAAGAAAATAGAAGGAGAAGAATATTTAAAACTGGCAATGAATATAATTAGTTCTAATGCTTCAAAGTTTCCAAAATACGAAATTAAAGAAACTCAAAAGCATATAAAATTAACCGTTACCAAGTCTATAGTTGGTTTGTAAAATGTTGTCCTATTTTAAAAAATGGATTAGCTAGATATTTGAATTATGATACGAATTTTTAGTGTTTTAAAACAAGGAGTTAATGGTGTCGTCTCTTTTTTTAAAAGTGATTCGGAAACTATAAAATGCGACAGCGAAAAAATAACTAGTGATATAGATTAATATGGCATTTCACGATAACTTAAATTTAGGTACAACAGCAAATGATGGTACAGGAGATGGTTTAAGAACCAATCTTGGTAAACTTCAAGATAACACAAAAGACAATAAACAACGAATTGAAGATTTAAATGGAAATACTCCTGGAGTTGTAAGTTCAAATGGAGTAACAATCTTAACCCCTTTAGATGGATCTTTTGGTTTTGGTGGAACGAAAACAGGATCTATAAAAATAAAACTTCCAAACACTTGGAGCAATACAATGTTAAAATTATTCATTGAAATTTATGATTATGGAACAAATGAATCAATATCTTTAATTCTATCTGGATATACTTATACTGGTGCCCCTTCTTGGGCAAATACAACTGCTATTATCATTGCCTCTTCTTCCAATAAAAATTTTACCATAAGATTTGGATATGAAGGAACAAAATGTTGTGTTTATGTTGGCGAATTAAATAGTTATTGGTCATATTTAAAAGTTGCAATAGTAAAAACAATGTTAACACATTCAAATAATGCTGCATCTGCTTGGCTAAGTGGATGGGAAATTTCTTTAGAAACAACCTCATTTCAAAATGTATCGCAAACTCACACAAACAATTTACCAGTCGCACAATAAAATTTACAAATATGAAATTAGTATTAAAAAACAGTAATTACGTTCATCCAACTTCAAAAGAGATTATTAAAGACGTATTTGTATCTGATGGAGACTTCACAGACATCCCTTTATTAGATAAGTTGAAAATTTCTTTTTGGTTATGTTTAAATTACATAGACATCCAATTTAGAGATGAAAACGGAGAATTAAAACCGTTTGAAGTTGAAAAGATTAAAGTATTAGATACTGATACTTTAGAATTCACTCCAAATAGTTACGCTCCAACTTATGTTACAAAAGATGGAGAAACAAAAGACTTATTTGATTATTTAAAGACTGGAGGTCAATTAGATGGTTCAGAACCAATTGAAGTTGGTTTTCCAAATTATACTTCTATACAATCCTATCTTTTGAAAGATAACATTGGTGATGCTTTAATTTTCCAACCAAACCTTGATGCAATGGGTTTACAATTAGCAAAATCATTTGTTTTAAAATCTTGGAAATTAAACGGAGAAGCTCTAGGTGTACAATTCAAATTTGAAGCATAATGAAGTTGTCATATCTCCAAACACCAACCTATATACCAATAAGGTACATTCCTTATTTCGATGGGGAACGCACCTTTGAAGTTACTGAAGATATAGAAGTTACTTTATCAGATGGTTATGTACTAACTATCGAAAAAGGGTTTTTAACAGATTTAGCTTCTGTACCAAAATGGGCGTGGTCTATTTTTTCTCCAATAGACAAAGGTTTTATGGGTGATTTAATTCACGATAAGTTATGGGTTGATAAAGTTGGGCAAATTCAGCACTTCAATAACAGCTTATATCAAGCTCGTTTATTCGCTGACAAGGAACGTACCAGATGGCGTAAAAAGTTAGCTCCTAAAAAGAAATTTAAAAATTGGTTCACTCACACTATTATCAGATTAATAGGAGGACTTTTCTATTCAAAACAAATATCAATACCTAATTAGTATGAAGAAATTATATAAACTCATTCAAAAATTCACACCAAAACCTGATAAGTTAGGTCACTTTTATTGGGGATTTATTTACTCTATTGTAGGAGTAATTGGCTTCTTTATTTTTGATGCTCTTTGGTTAATTGCATTTCCAAGTGTTGTATTAGCAGCTTCAAAAGAATTTTTTGACAAACAAGGCTATGGCAATGCAGAATGGTTGGACTTTATATTTACCATCATACCCGGATTAGTAATCACTCTTATACTTTATTTACAATGAAAGATTACTTGATAAATATAACCTCTAAATATGGAGGCTTTGTAATAGGAGGTCTAATAGGTGCAATTGTACATAGATTAAGAAACACAATGAGTTTTAAACGTTTTTTGAGCGTTTTAGCTATTTCTGCTTTTGTTGGATTTTGCGTTGGAGTCCTTCTAAAGAATTATTTAAATGCGAGCGATGAAGTAATATTTGTTGCCTGTTCTGTGTCGGGAGTGTTTTCTAAAGATATTCTAGATGAAATACAAGAATTGATTTCTTATGTATCATTATTTGTAAAGAAAAAAGCCAAGATTGAAGATAAAAAAGCTACCAATATTAATGAAAAAACAGAAGAAGTAAAAGAGTATGAATAGAGATCAAATCATATTAAAATTACAAAACTACTTCAGTATTTATGAACTTGTAGGAAGAAGAACTTATAAGAAATATGGGAACGATTCTTGGCAGTTTTTCGAAACTGATGCTTTACATTGTTTACTAATCATCAGAGAAGGAATAAACGATTCTTGCACTATTAATGATTGGAAGTGGGGTGGTAACTTTTCTCAAAGAGGCTTAAGAACTAATTTACAACAACTATTTAGAAAATATTTTGGAAAAAGTATTCTGTATTTATCTGGTCATGTTCTAGGTTGTGCATTCGATTTAGTTTTTAAAAACACGAGTGCAATTGATGTAAGAAAATGGATTTTGAAAAACGTTCATTTATTTCCTTGTAAAATTAGATTAGAAAGAAATAAAAACGGTAAACCTATAACTTGGACTCATTTTGACACAAAACACTTAAAGAGAAATCCTAAAGTTTATCAATTTGATGTATAATGATTATAGCTGTTTGGAATATCATAAAATCACAATCTGTTAAAGTAAAAATACTTTTAATAGTTGTTGCCTTGGGTTCTACTCTATTAATGAGTTATACTGTTAAGTATGCTTTAATTAAAAGACAATTGGTAAAAGAGTACAAAAACCAGATTGAAAATTTAGAACTAGATCTTGTTGCTTCAAATAAAAGAGAACAGGCATCTATAGATAAAAACAAACGACTTACCAGAGCAGTTAGAAACGCAGAATTAAATATTGATAAAAAGCTAAAACAAGATGAAAAAATTATTGACAACGATACTATTACTGATGCTAACATCCGTAGTTTTATCACAAAGCATCAAGAAAGATAGTGTAACTGTTGGCAAAAAAACTTTTAAATCTATAATGAAGGAAAGCCGAAAATGTGATTCTGTAAAAATTGCATTCAATAAAAAAGGCATCCTACTTCAAAGCTTGATTAAAAATAATTTACAAATGTTTAATGATTTGGAATTAGAAAGAATTAAGAGAGAACGGCTTCAAATACAATTACAAAAGACAAATAAAAATTTACTTAAACTTTCAAAAAAAAGAAACAATGGTTGGTTATATGGATTAGGTGGTGTTGCAATTGGTATAATTACTTACTCTTTAGCTAACTAAAATTTTTAAAAATGACAATAAACATTAACATACCAACATCTTGGAATGATTTAACAGATCGTCAATTAAAAAAATTAGCAGGTATATTTCATTCTCAAAAAAACACTATTCAAGATGTATTAGTTTTATTTACGTTGCTAAATGTACGTTGGTGGCAATTAAAAAAAGTATTTAATGTAAGTAAGCTTTTAAAAAACGTAGGGCTTTCAGAATTAAAAACATTTTATAGCTTTATCTACGAAAAACAAGAACGCACTAAATTTATTACTTCTATTAAACTAAAAAATAAATTACTGTTTGGTCCATCAGAAAGAATAACCAATTTAAATGTAGATGAATTTGCCCACGCTGAAGATTTATATTTAGGTTGGCATAAAACGAAAGATATTGAGTACTTACAATATTTAACAGCTGTTTTGTACAGAGAAAAAAACAACCAAGGGAAACGTGTACTGTTTGATAAAACCGAATTAGAAGTTCGTGCAAAAGCACTTTCTAAAACTAATAAAAAAATATTTTTAGCAACATCTTTAACCTATCAAGGTTGCAGGGAGTATTTATATACACAATTTCCAGTTGTGTTTCCAAAAACAACGAAAAAACAAAAAACACCTAACAGCAGTGGTTTTGGTAAATTAATATTGCATTTGTCTGGTGCGAAATTTGGTTCTCATAGCGAAACCAAAACCACGAATGTATATACTTTTTTAAGTGAGTTTGAAGAACAATTAAAGAAACAACCAAATGCCTAGAATATCATTATTAACCGTTGTAAATTATTTAGAATCACTTGCAGCTGCTCATGTAGATATTAAAGGAAAATATCGTTGGAATGTTTCTGAAGTTTCTGGTGCAATGCGTAAAGGTGTCGAATTGCCAGTTATGTTAATAGATGCTGTAGAAACGCAAACCTCTGGAGACAAAACTAAAACAAAGCACACCAACACAACTGCATTTACAATTTTAGGGAAATCCAATACTAAAACTGGTAATTTAGATGAATATGATGCACAAAATGAAGTGCTTGATTTTTGCCAACAAATAGGCTTCGATATTGAAACAAGAATTTTACACGATGCTGCACAAATAAAAGATGCCAATGACAACAAAAATTGGCTGTACGGAATGGTAGATAAAAACTCATTCCATCATTTTAAAGTAGGACCTTTATTTTCTGACGGATTATATGGGTATCGGTGCGAGGTCTCTTTAAAAAACCAAGTATGTACAGAACCGGACATTTCTAAATGGAATGATTTGAATTAAATATTAAAACCACTCATAACCGAGTGGTTTTTTTCTGTCCTATTTTAAAAATAGAAACGCACTTAAATTGCATTTAAATTAGGTGTAAAATGTCTCGAGAAAACTTTCAACAATTAGAAAAACAAGCTGGCCACAAAGCTGCGCTGGTTTTAAGAAAAACGCTTAAAAGTGAAATCCGTAATCTTTTTGAAACTACTCAAGGCAATAGCGAAATGCTACGCTCTACAATAGTAAGCAAAATGAAAGGAGGCGAATTACAACGACTAGTAATTAAAATGCCTCACTATGGATTTAAACAACATTTTGGCTTTGATGGAGTAAAAAACAATGGAGTTAAATTAAGATTATTAAGTAATACCAATTTCATCAATGATTCTTTAAAATCCAAAAACGCTTTGGAAACATTAATTACTGAAATAAGTGATATACGTGCAGATGAAGTAATTTCTAAAATCAACTTTTAAAAATGGCTAATAAAAAAATAACCAGACAATTATCCATTTACATTAACGGAAAACAAGTGAAAAATAATTTGTTTTCAATAGGAAAAGAGGTAGGCAAGCTAAGAGGTCAAATGAAGCACCTTACTCGTGGTACTAAAGAATATAAAGAAAAATCAGCCGAACTAAAAAAAGTTACTAAAGTTTGGAATGATATGCAAAAGGAAATTAAAGGCGTTCCTTCATTATTATCTAAAGTTAGAAAAGAATTAGGTTTAGTCGGGTTAACAATAGTTTCTGTTTTCTCAATTAATGGAATGATAAATTACTTTAAAGTATTGCATCAAAAAGTAGATTTATTAAGAGAATTAAAACATACCATTTTACAAATAACAGAATTAGAAGGACGTGAATTAGAATTGGTTACTTCCAAAGTAAAAGCTCTCGCAGATACCTTTGAATCTGATGCAAAAAAAATGACAGAATCTGCAAATGTGCTGTCTAAACAAATGGGTATCGATTTTACCAAAGCATTAGATTTAATAGAGAAAGGCTTTTTAGATGGCGCAAATGCCAACGGCGATTTTTTAGATAAAGTCAGAGAATATCCTGCTTTGTTAAAAGAAGCAGGATTATCAGCAAAACAATCTATTGCTTTAATGTCTCAAGAAGTAAAAAAAGGAATTTATTCTGATAAAGGTGTAGATGCTATTAAAGAAGCTAATTTAAGATTGCGAGAAATGACCCCTGCTGCTGCGCAAGCTATTAAGGCAATTGGTTTAAGTTCTGTAGAGATAGAAAAAGATTTAACATCAGGCAAAAAAACTATTTTTAAAGTAATTCAAGATATTTCTCAAAGATTATCTCTAATACCCTCAAAAAGCAAACTAGCTGGGCAGGCAGTTGCAGATATATTTGGAGGGGCAGGAGAAGATGCCGGGTTTGAATATCTATCTACACTTCATGAGATAGATTTATCGTTATCTGATGCAACCGTTAAAACAGACAAGTACGCAGAAGCAAAAAAATTAGAAGTAGAAGCAAATGAAGCTTTAAACAATGTTTGGGTGCAATTAACTGATACTGCAAGCACATTGCACTTAATGTGGAATAAATTAAAAATGCAAGGTGCTTTGGTTCTTAGCTTCTTTGCCCAGTTAGTTGGTTTAAGTGATGATGCTGATGGCTCTATGTACCAATTAAGAAATAGAATTGCTACAGTAATTAAAATTGTTGTAATAGCTGCTACTGCGTTCTTTTCTTATAAAGCTTCATTAAGATTAATGACTTTATGGACAAAAATTGCAACTGGAGACACTATTTTACACACGTTGGCTATAAAAGCAAATGCAATAGGACTAATATTTGCAAAAGGAGCTGTATTTGCATATAAAGCAGTTATTGCCCTTTTATCAGGAAACTTAAAGAAAGCAACCATAGCTATGCGGGCTTTTTCTATTGCAACTAAACTAAGCCCTATTGGTTTATTGGTTGGACTTATTACCGCAGTAACCGTTGCGTATGTGTTATTTTCTAAAAAAGTAGATGAAGCAGCTGTAAAACAGCAAGCTTTAAATGATTTAAAAAAGAGAGCTGCTTCAATTTATGGTCAAGAAGAAGGTGCCCTTAAAAAATTATTAATTGTTGCAAAAGATGAAAAACTAAATAAAGAGCAACGTCAGAAAGCCATACAGCAAATAATTAAGTCATACCCAGAGTATTTAGGAAATCTTACCCTAGAAAACATCAATACTACACAAGTCGCTGAAGCTATCGATTTACAGATAGTGGTAATGAAAAAACGTGCTGAACAAAAGGCATTAGAGCAACTAATTGATGAAACCATAAAAAAACGTAGAGAAGAAGAAGCTAAAGGTTTAGAAGATCATACAAAATGGTATGATTATTTAACTTCTTCAGTCAAGAGTTTTGGAAACCAAGCTATGTTTTCTACTAATATGGCTATTACAGCATCTAAAAGAAAAATAGAGGCTATTAAAGTTCTGTCTGATAAAGAAAACACCTATACCGAAGAATATAAAAAACGCCTTCGAGATCAATCTAAAGCTGATGCAAAAAGATTAGAATCTGATAAAAAGTTTAAACGAATTAGAGCTTCTTTAGAAAAAACAGCAAGTCAATTTCGAATTAAAAATATAGAAAATTTAACTAACGAACAATTACGAATAGAAATAGGAAAAGCTATAGAACGTAATAATAAACTGGCTGGTATTAGAAAAAAAGCAGCAGATAAAGCAATTTCTGAAGAGAAAAACGCTACCGAAGCAAGAATTAAAAGCATCAATAAAGCAGAAATAGCATTAGATGCTTTATTGATAGAAATTCAATTAAAAAGAGAGTTAAAATCTAAGACTGGTCTTGAAAAAGAATTACTAGCAATTGATAATAAATACAGTAAACTTAAAGAGAAATTTGTTTTAAACAAACAAGAAGAAAGCCTCCTATCTATTGAAGAATTAAAAATTCACAATGCCAAAATCACCGAATTAGAAACGACACAAACAACAGAGCGAGAAGATTTAAAAATACTACGAGCAGCAGAATTTAAAGAGCGTGTAAAAATCATAGAAGAAGAAAATCGAATAGAAGAAGAAGCGCAAAAATATGATAAAGATGCATTAGCTGCTGCTACAGAAGAAGAGCGTGTAGTAATTTTATTAAAGAAAGCCAGATGGATTGCTACAGAAGAATTAAAAATAGAACGCGATAAAGACCTTGCGAAATTAAAAGGATTAACAGGTTTTGAGAAATTAAAAGATGCTATTCGTCAAAAATATTTATTAAAACAAGGCAAAGTTGATGCTGTTTTCGAAGAAAGCAAAAAAGCATTTAAAAAAGAAGAAGTAAAGTTTGTTGACATGACTGAACAACAAAAATTCGGTCTTATAAAGCAAGGGTTAGGTCAGGCAGCAGATGCTTTTAATAAAGGTTCAGCAGGTTGGAAAGCTATGAAAATATCTGAAGCAATTATGAGCACTTATGAAGGTGCACAAAGTGCTTTTACATCACTTTCTAAAATTCCATTTATTGGTGTTCCTTTGGGTATTGCTGCTGCAATTGCTGCCACAAAAGCAGGGTTATCTAGAGTTTCTCAAATAAAAAACACGAAGACGGCTCAAATAGCAAAAGGGAATTACGTTGGTGGGCATACTGGAGACAAAGCTATCTATCACGATGGTCAAGATGGTGTAACGGGGCCTGTTCATGTTGGCGAATGGGTTGCCCCAAAATGGATGAACGAAAACCCGAGATACGCGCAAACAATTCAATATTTAGAAACCGAAAGAATTAAAGGGCCAGGCAATTTTGATGGAGGTCATGCCTCAACTTCTCCTCCTCCTAGTTTTGAAACTGCCGATACTACAGAAGTTAGTGATACTGATTCATCAATACTATTAGAGCAGTTAACACGTCTCAACAATCATTTAGACAATGGTATAATGGCGTACGCTTTAATAGGAGATGATAAAATTCAAAACCTTAAGGAACGAGAAGAAAAGTTAAATAATTCAAGAGAAAACGCAAAAATTCAATAACATGGCAATAACACCATCCCATTTAATATTTAGTTACAAAAAAGGAGATGCACTACCACCTGCTAGAATAGTAAATTATTCATCCACTCCTAACGGAGACAATAGCTTTGTTAGTTATGAATCTTCTGAAAATTGGGTATATGCTTCAAACCTAACAAATACTTCTGGTAATATTAAAATTAGTAATAATGCTAATAATTTATCCGTTGGTACACATACTGCATCTTTAGAGATTTTTAATTACAGAGAAGATTATCCTGAATTTGAGAATGAAAGGTCAAGTTTTATAAAAACATCGATTGGTACGATAACAATTGAAATTAATATAACTCAAGCCGTCATTTTAAATTTATCTCCAGATAATTTAACCTTTAATTATGAGTTTGGAGGAAGCACACCAACTGCTCAAATTGTTAATATTACTTCAGAAAACGCTTGGACTATTACAGAAACCACTAATTGGTTAGCAATTTCTATAAACTCTGGTTCTAATAATGGTACTTTCCAAGTTTCAGTAACCCCTTCTGGTTTAAGTGCAGGAACACATACTGCTAATATTACTGTTAATGACGGAGTAACTACTAAAATTTTAGTGGTTTCTTTAGTCGTTTCTGAACCAGACACAGGAACAGACTATTTGTATGTAACACCCACAACGTTAAGTTTTGGTTACACTTTATCAGGCATTTTACCACCAACAAAAAGAACCGAATTAAACGCTTCAGCGAATTGGGTAGCTACTACAAATCAACCATGGGTAAAGTTAGTAACTACTTCTGGTACAAGTGGCGTAGGAAATTTAGACATAGGTTTACAAAATGTATCTTCTTTATTGGCAGGAAATCATTATGCAATAGTATCTATTGCTGTTGGAAATATTATAAAAACAATAAACATCAATCTTTCTGTTTATCAATTTGCCCAACAATTATTAGAAGCTAATACACTATATTTTGCAGATGATGATAATAACATAATTGTATCTTCTGGAAGAACCGATACTCATTTGTATATAGAGGCTAATGCTTCATTTGAAGGAACATCTTTTAATTTTCCTTATGCAATTCCCTTTTACAATGGAGTAGCAACAAAAAGAATAGGTTTAGAAGCCAAAAAAATAATAGGATCACGTCCTTTTGTTGGAATTGGTGGTGTAAATTTATTTACTCCATACATACCAGTAAATTTAGATATTTCTATAAAAGAAGTAGAATTATTTTCAGAAACGGTAACTCAAAATATTGCTTTGAATAATATTTCAATCGTTAAAGGAACGTCTCCTGTAGATAATTGGGTCAGCGATAATTCAAGAGAAATGTACCTCTCTAAAACAGGGATTGTTCTCTTTAGTTTTATAGGTTCAAAATATGTTCCTGCAAATGATCTAAAAATAACCGGAGCAATTAATCAAACATTTTCTTTTACCAATTCTATTAGTAATTTATTTACTGTTATGGTTCCTCTCTCATCATTTAATTTAAAAGTAGGAGATCAATTCAATATTAATGTACAGAATACAAATGTTACTGTTATTATCAAACCAGAAGAAGTAGAACAGTCTTTTGTTTTTTGGGAGAATCCTTGGGGTGTTTGGGACTGTCTAGAATTTAATGGAGAATTTTCTGAAAAAAGCAATTATAAATCAAAAGAGTTTAGTTTTAGAAAGAATCATTTAATAACAGAAACAAAAGTTTTAAACGTAACAGAGAAAGCTTCTTTTAAATTAGATACTGGTTGGATATATAGCGACAATGAGGTTGAAAGCCTACGTAAGATGCTAAAGGCAACCAATATTTATTTAATGATAAATAATAAATTAACGAAAGTGAAGTCAACAACAAAAAGACTTTCCAAGCCTAAAACACACGAAGAAAAAAGGGCTTTTAATTTAACTTTTGAAAAACTAATTAGATGATACAATTTTTAGGAAAAACACCACGTGTATTTAAGTTAGATTTAACCGATGTAAATATTACCTTCATAGAAGAAAATCCTTTATTTTTTAATTATTTTGTTAGAAACTACACATGGCCATTTACAAAAAAAATAGATGATGATACTTCGAAAAAATTAGGGTTTTTAGATTTAGAAAATGCCACTAATTACAAAACCAAGCTTTATGGTATTTTACAAATCGACAATACATTTAATGAAGCGTATTTACTTATTTCAAATCAAGAAGGTGTTAATTTAGAAGGGACAATATATTATGGCAAAGCTTCTTTTCCTTTATTAGAAAAATCGTTAAGTTCCCTTCCTTTCCCTGTTATTTCAACCACATTATTAACAACTCACGCTAAGGAAGTGATATCTAAACAATATCCAGAAGTTGGGTATAATTTCCCGATGGTAATTAATGAACTGTTTAAAGAAACAACAAAGTATGAAAAATTTGAAGGCGTCATTAATCAATATAAAAACGGGGATTTTATAATAAACTCAAACCAGTCTATAGATGGAGAAACCGTAGCCTTTAATAAAAATATACTAGTTCCTTTTCCTTATTTAATGGAAATACTAAAAGTTGGTTTTGCTAGTGAAAATATGATTATGAACGGAAGTTTTGTTAGTGATGCAATTAATCAAAAAATTTTAATTTACACTGATAAGTATTTAGAGAAATTTTCTTCGGGACTTCCAGACGGCTTTCAATTTACAACAACAAATGAAGTTTGGCAAAACGGAATTGTATCTGCGGATTACTATAAATCATACAACATTTCTCAAATAGGTTCTTATAATGTAAAATTATTACTTTCAATTCCCAGTTCTATAAATGTATCAGAGTTTAAGGTAGAACACAATTCCGAAGTAATTTATGTTTCTAATTCTGCCACCATAAATGAAAGTCTAATAATTAATGTTGAAAACAATGATGATTTAGGGGCTTTTAAATTCTATTTGAAACTTAGAAAACCAACTTCTAATCCTTCAGATGGTATTGGTAACATATCTAATTTTAATGATTTTGGATTTGAATTTGCAGATGGACAATTAAACGTTTTTCCGAACACTTTTTCATTAAGCCAAGTAATGCCAGATATTACTTTTGGAACGTTATTAAATAAAGTAAAAAACTGGTTAAACTTGGAAATTACATTTGATAAAAATGTAGTGAATATGAATTATATTGAAACTAAATTTTTTGACGTTAATTTTAAAAATGAAAGCCATCTTGAAATAGTATCTCCTAAGAGAACTTTTAATCAAAATAGGCTTTATAAATTAACAAGTGGAAGTAAAAACATATACGTTTCATCTGAAGGAACAGTTAACACTGCGAACGGATATAGAGAAGAAGATATTAATAAAATAAACATGGGTCTAGAAAAGTTACCTATTGGGTCGTTAGATGTATTATTTACTGCTGTAAAAAATACTGATGTAGATTTACAGCTTTTTTTATATAATGGTTTAAAAAATGACTTACCAGTAGCTATTAATGACGTGTTCGGCAGAACATTTTCATTAGATGAAATTTACTTAAGGTATTGGAAAAAATGGTTGCATTTTCGTTTAAATTCGGAAACATTTAAAGATAAATTTCCTGTTCACATTTTGGATTTATTCAATATAAATGAAGGTAGATTTAAATACAATCAAAAACACATATATAAGAAAATCAAGAAAAGAAGAATTCTTGAAGAATATTGGCAACTGGAAGTTGAAAGCGAAACGTTGATGTAAAGCTAGATTTTATTCTGAATGATTTTTATTAGAATCTATAAATTTAATACCACTATTTGAAATATAGGAGTCAGCATTTTTCATATTTCTTGGAATATATTCATTTGTCTGTGAAATAGAATAATGTCTGGCTTGATCCCGAACAGAATTTAAAGGAACACCTGCTATAATTAAATCAACTATTCCTGTATCTTTTAAATAATACCATTTAATTTTTAGATTTAAACCTATTTTTTTTCTCATTCTACTCCAATTACTAGTCGCTTTATTTGGCTTGAATTGAATTTCTCCCGGCTTATAGTTATCATTAGAAAAAAGATAATGATCACTTTTTGCAAATTGCAAATGTTTAACCAATAACAATGATAATCTTGGAGGTATAGTTACGTGTGCAGATTTGTTGTTTTTAGAATCAGTTGCTGAAATCCAAAGTGTATTATTTTTTAAGTTTACATCTCTTACTTTTATTTTTGATAATTCTGTTCTTCTAATTAAACAATAGTAGCAACACATACAAAAAACAAAGAAGCTTGTATTTGTCTTTTTATAGTAATCGAATATTAATTCTCTGTCTGATTTGCTAATTACTATTTTTTCATTTTTCTTTTTATGAATTTTAGAAATGCCTTCACACGGATTCTCTATAATATATTTTTTTCGAATCATCCAACCAGATAGTGTTCTAATAAATGTAAAATAATTATCTCTTGTACGTGAGCTTACATTTTTTTCATAGCGTAAATAATCAAGATATTCAATTACAAAATCGTTGTTCAGGTTATGGCATAGCATATTACTAATACCAATATCTTCTATATATTTTTGAATATTTCTAATTCTAGACTCATAAGTCGTTAAGGTGTCTTTACTTAAATTTGAGTCTTTAAATTCTCGAGTTAAATGGTTGATGTAAATTTTAACCACATCATCAAATTGAGTAAATTCTTTTGAACCTCTTTTAGAAAAAAACGATTGTAAATCATTTTCAAGCTTGCTATTTATTTCTTGAATCATTCGTTTAGCGAGCTTCTTTCTTTCAGTAATGGACTTTAACGGCTTTACCCTATTCCTTTTTCTGTCAAGTTCTCCTGTGATTGGATTCTTCACATAATATACTATTTCCCAGATTTTATTCTCACGCAATTCTGCTGGAACATAATCAAAAAAGATAAGGTTTAGTGGTTTTTGAGTTGTGGACATTTTTTTTTTACATCTGATTGTATATCAGTCGTAAAATATTAATAACTCGATGACGTGTTTTTGACACGCTTTTTAAAAGAAACAGCCTAAAACCTAATAGTAATAGGCTGTTACATTGTACAGGCGGAGAGACTCGAACTCTCACACCTTGCGGCACTAGATCCTAAGTCTAGCGTGTCTACCAATTCCACCACGCCTGCAATTTTTCCGAGTAATTCGGGATGCAAATATAAACAATCAACACAAACTACAAAGCAGTTCATTATTATTTTTCTATTTTTGGAATATCAATACATATACTAAAATGAGCGACATAAAAAATTACATAGAAAAAAACAAAGATAGGTTTGTAAATGAGTTAATAGAACTCTTAAAAATTCCATCGATAAGTGCAGATTCGGCTTACACTCAAGATGTTTTAAATACTGCGGAAGCTGTTAAAATTTCGCTTGAAAAAGCAGGTTGCAACAAAGTAGAAATGTGTGAAACTCCAGGATATCCAATTATATATGGAGAAAAAATAATTGACCCAAATTTACCAACAATTTTAGTATATGGTCATTATGATGTACAACCCGCAGATCCAATCGATTTGTGGGATTCTCCCCCTTTTGAACCCATAATTAAAAAAACAAAGATTCATCCTGAAGGTGCAATTTTTGCTCGTGGCGCTTGTGATGACAAAGGGCAAATGTATATGCACATTAAAGCTATGGAGTATATGACTTCAACAGGTAACTTACCTTGTAATGTTAAGTTTATGATTGAAGGTGAAGAAGAAATCGGTTCAGAAAGTTTATCTTGGTTTGTTCCGAGAAACAAAGAGAAGTTAGCAAACGACGTTATCTTGATTTCTGATACTGGAATGATTGCAAACGATATTCCGTCAATTACTACAGGCTTACGAGGTTTAAGTTATGTAGAAGTAGAAGTTACAGGGCCAAATCGCGATTTACATTCAGGCCTATACGGTGGCGCAGTTGCAAACCCAATTAATATTTTAACAAAAATGATTGCTTCTTTACACGACCAAAACAATCATATAACCATACCTGGTTTTTATGATAACGTAGAAGAACTTTCAACTGAAGAAAGAGCAGAAATGTCAAAAGCACCATTCTCTTTAGAAAACTATAAAAAATCTTTAAAGATTAATGATGTGTATGGTGAAAAAGGATACACAACAAACGAACGAAATTCAATTCGCCCAACATTAGATGTAAACGGGATTTGGGGTGGTTACACTGGCGAAGGCGCAAAAACAGTGATTGCTTCTAAAGCCTATGCAAAAATTTCGATGCGTTTAGTACCAAACCAAGACTGGAAAGATATTACTGAATTATTTAAAAAACATTTTAAAAATAGTGCGCCAAAATCAGTTACAGTAAAAGTAACACCGCATCATGGCGGTCAAGGTTACGTAACTCCTATCAATAATATTGGCTATAAAGCTGCCAGTAAAGCCTACCAAAAAACGTTTGGTAAAACGCCAATTCCGCAACGAAGCGGAGGAAGTATTCCTATTGTTTCCTTGTTTGAAAAAGAGTTAAAAAGCAAAACTATTTTAATGGGGTTTGGCTTAGATTCAGACGCTATTCACTCGCCAAATGAACATTTTGGAATTTTCAATTACCTAAAAGGTATAGAAACTATTCCGTATTTTTATAAATACTTTACCGAATTATTTAAATAAAATAACAATCCGTTCAGCAATGAGCGGATTTCTTTTTTGGGCGTTACCACACCAAAAAGTGTGGTCAGGCTTTCCGTTACAATCTTTTACTTTGTTTTCCTGCTTGCTTTCGCAAGCGAAAACTTACAGTAAAAGGATTTTCACTCTAATCCTTAACGCAAGCTTACTTGCCAATTTTTAGAGCGCTTCAAAAATTATTTTACCTCTACGTTTGTAGAATTTGGCGTAATAGACAAAAAGTGCTTTTATTGTAGTAGTACAATATACCCACTACACATAGGAACCCGAAAAAATCGGATTTAATAATTTGAAAATTATCTGTGAGTATTTTCTCAAATTCTTTTTCTTTCCAAAGACCATTATCTAAGAACTCAATCACTTTTTCTCTAAAATTCTCAAATTTGAGATAGAATTTATTGTACACCACTTTTCTCTTTAGAATTTTCCAAAGACGTTCAATAATATTTAAGTTGGGTGAATATGGTGGCATAAATTTTAAGACAATCCGAGGATGTTCTTTTAAAAACTCTTTCACAATTTGAGAGTGATAATACCGAGCATTATCCAATATCATGTGTATTTTCCCTTCTTTTTGTTTGTCTAATATTTGGATTAATAGAGCAATCATTGTTTGGCTATTAATTCGCTCATCTTCTACATAAAAGAGTTGTTTTGTTTTCAAATTAAGTGCTCCGTTTATATTAGTTCTTTTACGTCCATTATTGGTTTTAAGATGTTTGGTCTGTCCTTTTTTGATCCAACCATGGCTAGCAATAGTGTTGTGTTGTGGGTGTACGCCATCCATAAAATAGATTTGATCTTCTTTGGTCAAATTTTCTTTCAGTTCTTTGTATTGCTTTACAAACTCTTCTTGTTTTTTAACATTGGCTTTACAAGGGGTTAATACTGGTTTCTTGTATACAAACCCTAGTCTTTTTAGAAGTTCATTAATGCCTGAACAAGAGTAGTTAATTTGAAATTCTTTCTCAATCCAAGCAACAATTCCTTTAGAATCCATATAGGTATTCTCTGTAATGTGCTTCTCCAAGATGTCTAATTGTTTAGAACTTAGAAAAGAAATTCTCCCTTTATTGTTATCTGTCAATAGTGACTCAACTCCTTGATTTAAGTAAATAGTCCTATATGTCCTTACAGTATCATCATCTAAAAGAAGAATCTTACCAACATCTACACAAGAAAAACCATCATCAAGCATCAGAATAGTTTTTAACTTATCCGCGTGTTTTCTTTGCTTACAAGTACGATGTAATTGTTTAATTTGAATTTTCTCTTCTTGTGATAATTTTATAATCATATGTCTGAATATCAACACTATAAAGATAATCAATAGTACTCAAACAACCAAATAAATTGATCGTAATTTATTGACTATTAAATAATTAATACAAGTATTTGTCTGTGTGAATTTGTGTTTCCCGAAAACCTAAATGGTTTGAGTATATTATTTATTTTTTGTTTTAGACGTAAGCATATTAGGTGGTTCTACTGTTCGTTTTAATTTTTGCCAACAATTGAATAAAGTTACTTATTCCATCAATTCCCTTTTTATCCAATTCTTTTATAAAAGCAGAACCAATAATGGCTCCATTCATATAAGTACAGGCTGTTGTAAACGTTTTATTATCAGAAATACCAAAACCAACAATCAGTTTACTTTGTAGATTCATTCCATTTATTCGATTAAAGTAATCTATTTGCTCCTGTGAAATTTCACCTTTTGCTCCTGTAATTGAAGCAGATGCGACCACATAAATAAATGCCTCTGTTAAAGCATCTATTTTACGAATTCGCTCTTCTGATGTATGAGGAGTAATTAAGAACACATTAACTATTCCATAACTTTTGAATAGCTTTTGGTAATGGTTTTCATATTCAATCATTGGTAAATCGGGGAAAATTACAGTATCTATACCGCAATCTTTTACTTTTTGGCAAAATTTATCTTCTCCATATTTTATTAGTTGATTCAAATATCCCATTAATACTAATGGCGTTTTATTTGTTTCTTTTATAGCTATTAGCTGCTCAAAAACAACATCTAAATTCATTCCGTTTTTTAAAGCAACAGCACTACTATGTTGTATTGTTGGTCCATCAGCTAACGGATCTGAATACGGCAAACCTACTTCTATAAAATCGACACCACTATTATTTAATTCTGAAATAATTTTTGGGGTATCTTTTAATTTTGGAAACCCTGCTGTAAAAAAGATAGACAGTAAATTTTTACTTTTCTTTTGAAATATATTTTTTATTAAGTTCATTTGTTTTTTATTAACAGCCCTAACAGGTTTTAAAAACCTGTTAGGGCTAATAATCTAAATATTTGATATACGTTTCTAAATCTTTATCTCCTCTTCCTGATAAATTAACGACCACAACTTGATTTTTTTTCAAATCCATTTTTGATAAAACAGCTAACGCGTGGGCACTTTCTAAGGCAGGAATAATTCCTTCAATCTTCGTTAATTCATAAGCTGCCGCTAAGGCTTCTTTATCCGTTGCATTCATAAATTTTGCTCGTTTGGTTTCATGTAAATATGCATGTAACGGACCAACTCCTGGGTAATCTAACCCTGCAGAAATAGAATATGGCTCTACTATTTGCCCGTATTCATCTTGCATCAAAATGGTTTTGCTTCCATGAATAACGCCTACTTCTCCTAATTGTGATGTTGCTGCGCTTTCGCCAGAATCCACTCCTAAACCAGCGGCTTCTACGGCAATTAATTCAACCTCTTCATCATCTAAATAATGATAAAAAGCGCCTGCTGCATTAGAGCCTCCACCTACACAAGCAATAATTGTATCTGGATTTTCTCTTCCTGTTTGTGCTTTTAGTTGTACTTTCATTTCTTCCGAAATTACAGACTGTAATCGCGCTACCATATCTGGGTATGGATGCGGCCCAACTACAGAGCCTATTAAATAGTAGGTTTCCGGATTTTGAATCCAATACCGAATAGCTTCATTTGTAGCATCTTTTAAGGTCTTGCTTCCGCTAGTTGCAGGAATTACCTTTGCACCTAACATTTTCATACGAGCTACATTTGGCGCTTGACGTTTAATATCGATTTCCCCCATAAAAACCACGCATTCTAAATTCATTAATGCACAAACTGTTGCAGTAGCAACCCCATGCTGCCCCGCTCCGGTTTCAGCTATAATTTTAGTTTTTCCTAAATGTTTAGCAACTAAAATTTGACCAATCGTATTATTTATTTTATGCGCTCCTGTATGATTTAAATCTTCTCTTTTTAAATAAATAGTTGCTCCATACTTTTCAGACAACCGTTTTGCTAAGTACAACGGACTTGGTCTACCAACATAATGTTGTAACAAATCTTTGTATTCTTTTTGAAAAGATTCTGAATAAATAATTTTTAAATAGTTATCTTCTAGTTCTTTTACGTTTGGGTATAATAATTCCGGAATAAATGCACCTCCAAATTGCCCGTAATAACCATCTTTATTAGGTTGAAATTTTGATTTCATACTTTTACTTTTTTAGACCTCCATAAGTTTTAAAAACCTGCGAGGTCTTTCTTAAATTTTTTAAGCTTTTCTACTGATTTTAAACCAACTTTTGTTTCAAACCTACTATTTACATCTAATGCATAAATTGGTAAATCAGTTTTTCTAATTTTATGTATTTCTTCAAGTTGCTCTACCCCTATTCCTCCGCTTAAAAAAAAAGGTTTTGAATATGGATATGCTGTCAAAACAGACCAATCAAACGTAATTCCGTTACCTCCACGTTCTTTTCCTTTGGTATCAAACAAAAAAAAATCTACCTCTTCTTGGTAAGGTTGTAACACCTCAAAATTAAAATCATCTTTAATTCCAAAAACCTTAATAATTTCAATTTCTTTATCGGATACATACTGTTTATTTTTTTTCTTTTTCTGAAGTTTATTTTCTTCAATAAACAATGTTCGTCTTTGAGCCAATTGATGCTGTAGTTCTTTAATATAATCTACAGATTCATCTCCGTGTAACTGAATTGCATCTAATTGATACTCTTCCACTAAAGAAATTACAATCTCTGGATATTCATTTACAAAAACACCTACTTTTTTAATCGATCTTGGAATATCAGGTATAATTCCTTCAAAGTTTCGTTTAGACTTATCGTAAAAAATAAACCCCAAATAATCAGGTTGCAATACCGCTACTTGCTTAATATTTTCTACATACTTCATTCCACAAACTTTTAACTTCATAATTGCTGCTTTTTAGACCTCACTCTTTTTAACCTGTGAGGTCTTTTTTAATGAATTTGATCTATAAATTCTTGACACGCTTCTCCTGGGTTTTCTGTCTTCATAAAAGTTTCTCCTATTAAAAATCCTTTAAAACCATATTCTTTTAAACCCATAATAATTCTAGGATCTGAAATCCCACTTTCTGAAACTTTAATACAACTGTCAGGAATTTTACTTGCCAGGGCTATTGAGTTTTCTAAATCTACATCAAAAGTGTTTAGATTTCTATTGTTAATTCCAATGATTTTATTGTCCAATTCAATTTTATCTAAATCTTCTTGAGTATGTACTTCATACAATACTTCTAACCCTAAATCATTTGCTAACTGTCCATAATTTTTAATTTCTTGTTTCGTTAAACAAGTTGCTATTAATAAAATAACATCTGCTCCAATGGCTTTTGCTTCTACAATTTGAAAACCATCAACAATAAAATCTTTTCTTAAAATTGGTTTTTGTTTGTTAATTACTCTTGCTTCCATTAAGTCTGCCATCGTTCCTCCAAAGAAAGAAGTATCTGTTAAAATAGATTGTGCAGCTACATTAGCGTTCAAATACCCGTTGGTAACATCTGCTATTGAAACCTTATCATTAATAATTCCTTTAGATGGTGATTGGCGTTTAAACTCTGCTATAATTCCTGTTGAATTAGGTTCTAACAATGATTTTTTTAAAGAAATTGGTTCCCGTTTAAAATTTGGGCTCTCTATCAACTTATTTACAGGAACTTCTGCTTTTATCTTAGCAATTTCCTTTTTTTTAAATGCTATTATTTTGTCTAATATTGTCATTATCTATTTAATATCATCTCGATACAAATTTGTTCATTCTTCTTAAAATTCACTCGATGTAACAGTACATTTGTCTGTTAGAGAGATTTTCGATTTTATGAGAAAATTATATCTAGAACTTTTTTATTTACTATTAATTTTCTTATTTCTAAACCTCAAAAAAAAGTAACCAATTATTCCTACTACTAAACCAACAATAGCTTGTTTAAAAATACTTTTTGTTTGAATTCCTATTGCAATTCCCATTAAAAAGAATGCAGGAATAATAAGAATTAAATTCTTTTTCTTTTTTGTCACCTTATATTTCTTAATTTACTAACTCATGTTACGCATCCAAACCTCAAAAAAGGATGATTAAGCAGCTTTAGGTGTTGATAACTTTCTGAGTTCGTTATGAGCTGCTTTTTGAGCTGCTAAATAGATTTGTGTTTTCATAGCAAAATGATTTTTCCCTGTTCTTTGTTTAAGCCACTCTAACTTTATATAAGCTACAATTGACAATACAAAATGATTCGTTTGAGTTTCTGTTTTTTTAGTTGGAGATTTAGCAAAACCTGTGTTACTTTTAATCGATTTGTGATACTCTTCTACTGCCCACCGTTTTTTGTAGATTGTAGTTATTTGGTTATACGATAAATTTAAATCACTACAAGCCAAGTACAACTCGCCGACTGTATCATTCTCGTTTTTGAAAACTTGCTTTGTAAGCAACAGCGGAAAGTCTAGTTTTTCAAACCAAACTTCCACGGTTTGTTGTCTTGGCTGTAATGTTTTAATATTCACGTATGCTCCATTTTGCTTATCTTCTAAGGATAAGGCTACTTTTCGATTGCTTTTTAAGGCAATAATAAAATCATTTTTTAAAAGTTCTTTACAATAAACCATGTTCTCTGCTGAAGAAAACCAACTATCAGCCAACACATAATCAAAGTGTATTTTGCTACTACATTCCTGCAACATTTCTCTAAAAAGTTCGTTTTTAGTTTTGCTGCTTTTACGCTTTTGCCTTCCTGTTTTTTTGTCGGTAACCCAAATATTTTTCTTTATAAACTCTACACCACACGGTATACGCATGCCTCCAACTTCGACTAAAGCAGTTAGAAAATTAACCCCTTTTACAGACCTTCCAAACACATGGTCAAAATGCCAAGTGTTCAACTCACTTTCATCTGTATATTGTTTTTCTTGTATCGAATCATCAAAACTTAAAATGATAGTTTCTTTAGATTGAGTCAATTCTTCAACATAAGGTTTTGCCTTTTTCCATAGAAATTTACTGTCATAAACACCCGTTGATAATGCTCGTGTTATTTTATCATGTTTTATAGAGAGTAATGAAGCCATACCTGTAGCTGTCGTGTAAGAACTTGAACTTATCAAATAATCAGTATACAAATCAACAAAATTATCCATCTTTTTATTTCTCAAAGTTGTTAACAAGATAAACTATAAATATCTTAAATTCAAATTATTCTTGCGTAAGGTGAGTTACTAATTTTTCTAAAGCTTGTTTTGCTTTCAACCCAAATAAAGAATCTTTTGCTTCTACAAAAGCATCTTCAAAACTCTTTGCCTCATCAACAACTCGTAACGCAAATGCAGCATTGATTAATACAACTGAATTCTGTGCCTCTGTCCCGTTTCCGTCTAGAATATTCTTAAAAATTTTAGCCGCATCTGCCACAGAGTTTCCACCAAAAATATCGGATTGCTGTAATCTTTTTTGTCCTAAATCTTCTGGGGTTATAATTTGTTCTCCGTTTTTAGTGAATAATTTAAATCCGCCAGTTAATGAAATTTCATCGTATCCATCAAGTGCGTGAACAATTCCGTAATTTATATTTTCATCCTGTAAAATATAATTATACAAACGCGCAACCTCTACATTAAATGTTCCTAATAATTGATTCTGTGGCGAACTGGGATTTACCAAAGGACCTAACATATTAAAAAAAGTTTTTAACGCCAAGGCTTTTCTGGTTGACCCAACAGCTTTCATTGCTGGGTGAAATTTTGGTGCGTGTAAAAAACAAATATTTGCTTTTTCTAAATGCGTCTTTAAAGTCTCTTCGTTATTGGTAAACTTATATCCAAAACTGGCCAACATATCTGAAGAACCTGACTTTGATGACACCGAATAATTACCGTGTTTTGCTACTTTTTGCCCTGTTCCTGCAACAATAAAAGAGGTAAGTGTAGAGATGTTGAATGTGTCTTTTCCGTCTCCACCAGTTCCAACAACATCAATCGTATTATAGTCTGAAAAATCTACTTTAATTGCCAGTTCTTTTAAGGCATCTCTAAAGCCTGAAAGTTCATTAACAGTAATTGGGCGCATCATAAAAACGGTCATAAACGACACTAAATGCGCATCGTTATATTGCTCATTTGCAATGTTTATCAAAATCTGTTTTGCTTCGGATTTTGATAGTTTTTTATGCTGATATAATTGATTAAGAATTTCTTTCATTATAAATTTGCTTCAATAAAATTTCTAACAATCTGTTCGCCCACTTCTGTTAAAATACTTTCTGGATGAAATTGTACCGCACTAATATTATGTGTTCTATGACGAATTGCCATAACACCACCATCTTGATCAATAGCAGTTACTTCAAGTGCTTCTGGAAAATTTTCGTTAGAAGCAATCCAAGAATGATAACGCGCAGCTTCAAATGTTTCTGGAACGTTTTGAAAGATAATTGTATTTGGTTTTGTGACTTTCATTTCTGTGGCAACACCGTGAAAAACCTCATCCATATTAATTATTTTTCCGCCAAAAACTTCTGTAATTGCTTGTAAGCCTAAACAAACTCCAAAAATTGGTTTTTTACCTGCATAGGTTTTAACTACTTCTTTTAAAATACCTGCCTCATCTGGAATTCCTGGTCCAGGAGACAAAATAATTAAATCGTAATTACCCACTTCTTCTATAGCAATTTGATCGTTTCTGTACACGTCTGGTGTTTTATTGGTGATTTTCTCTACCATATGTGCCAAATTGTAAGTAAACGAATCGTAATTATCTAATATTAGTATTTTCATTATTATTCAAAAGTTGAATGATTAAATAATTTAAAAATTCTTGAATCTTTAAATCTTCAATCTTTTAATATTTTTTTTGCGTTAGGGATTGAAACGGCATCCTTTTTATTTTCTTTTTAAAATAAAAAGATATAGAGGAAAGCCTGTTAAAACGCCCAAATTTATTTAAAACTTGAATGATAAAATCTTCTGCTTTTCAGTACTTTATATATTTTCTGCTAAAATTAACGCTTTCCTTAATGCTGCTAATTTATTATTTACTTCTTGTAATTCTTTTTCTTCGTCTGAATGAATTACAATTCCGGCTCCTGCTTGGTAATACAACACATTGTTTTTACTAACAAACGAGCGAATGGCAATTGCCAAATTTACAGAACCATTTAAACCAATAATTCCAACGGCACCACCATAAAACCCACGTGTTTGATTTTCGTATTTATTAATGAGCTCCATTGCCTTGTATTTTGGTGCGCCACTCAAAGTTCCTGCAGGAAAAGTATCGCCAATAATTTCAATTGGATTTCCTTTAATTTTCCCTTGAACAGTCGAAACTAAATGAATAACATGACTAAAATATTGTACTTCTTTAAAAACCTCTACAGTAACATTTTCGGTATGTTTGCTTAAATCGTTACGTGCCAAATCTACCAACATTACATGTTCTGCAGTTTCTTTTTTATCTTCGGAAAGTTTTTTGCCCAACTTAATATCTTCCGCCATATCTCCAGTTCTTCGAAAAGTTCCAGCAATTGGATTAATAATAACTTTACCTGCGCTTATTTTAATCTGTGCTTCTGGTGAAGATCCCATTAATTTAAAGTTTCCGTAGTCAAAATAAAATAAATATGGTGACGGGTTTATAGAACGCAATGCTCTGTAAACATTAAATTCATCACCTTTAAATTTCTGCTTAAACTGGCGTGATAATACTAATTGAAAAACATCGCCACGTTTACAATGTGCTTTTGCTTTTACAACATATTCTTTAAAATCTTCATTTGTACAGTTTGAGGTTTCTTCTCCAATAATATAAAATTTCTGAGTGTTAAATGCTTGCGTTTCTATAATAGTTTCAATTTCTGAAATTCGAGATGCGGTATTTTCTTCAATGTTTTCTATCAACGTCATTTCATCATTAAAATGATTGATAACAATGATAAATCTATAAAAACTATACTGCATTTCAGGAATTGCAGAGGGCGCGTCAGGATTATTAAACTTAACTGTTTCAAAGTACTGAACACTATCATAGGTTGTGTAGCCATACAATCCGTTAAAAGATTTAAGGCTTTCATCACAATCTAAATTTATTGTATTTGTAAAGTCATCAAACAATTTATAAAAATCGCTATTTATTGGTTGTTTACTAATTTCTTTTCCATGAAGTGAAACCGAAAATTCGTTTTTATCCGCTTTCATAGAAACCATTGGTTCTATACATATAAAAGAAAAACTTTCTTCCTTACTATGATAATCAGAACTTTCTAACAACAGCGTGTTATGGTATTTATCACGTAATCGTAAATACAAGCCAACAGGTGTTACTGTGTCTGAAATCTGAGTCTTTTTTATGGTTTTAAAAGCTGTTTTCTTCATTTACATTCTTAATTTATGAGATGCTAAAACAAGTTTAGTACAAAGAAAAAGGCTTATCTATGAGATAAGCCTTTTATATTATTAAACATAATAAGATGGTCCCACTAACGCTAGTTACGAGTTCTCCACCACCAATTAAGTTGTTTTTTTATCATTACGCAACAAATGTAGAAAGCCATTCTTTATTAGGCAAGTTTTCTTGGCAATTTTATTCAAAAGTGACAAATAACAATAAAAATCAAATCATAAAATCATAAAATATTACAGTTTAATATTTAAATTTTAAAAAATGTTATAATATGTAATCAATAAATACATTTTTATTTATTAAATGATAGTTTATTCGGTTGTTTGCATTATAATTAATAACAATCAATTGACTCTGGTCAGGATGATAATAAAAATAAAGTTATGTGTGGAATTGTATGTGCATTTGATTTAAAACAATCTTCAGAAAGTTTAAGACCTCAAGTATTAGAGATGGCTAAAAAAATTAGGCATCGTGGTCCAGATTGGAGCGGCATTTATAGTGATGATAAAGTTATTATGGCTCATGAACGTTTAGCTATTGTAGACCCTGCTTCTGGGCAACAACCTTTATTTAGCGAAGATAAAAAATTAATCTTGGCTGCCAATGGAGA
Organism: Tenacibaculum sp.; assembly: GCA_965242715.1. Lineage (GTDB taxonomy): Bacteria > Bacteroidota > Bacteroidia > Flavobacteriales > Flavobacteriaceae > Polaribacter. The sequence continues at coordinate 3,809,124 of OZ251501.1, read as the reverse complement.
AATATACAACCATAGAGAATTACGAAAACAATTAGATGGTTCTTATAATTTTCAAACAGCATCAGATTGTGAAGTTATTCTTGCTTTATACAAAGAAAAAGGGGTAAACTTCATCGATGATATGAATGGTATTTTCGGTTTCGCTTTATATGATGTAGAGAAAGATGAATATTTTATCGCTAGAGATCATATGGGAATTATTCCTTTATATATAGGTTGGGATCAACATGGAACATTTTATGTTGCTTCAGAATTAAAAGCTTTAGAGGGTATTTGCGCCAAAATAGAATTATTTCCTCCAGGTCATTATATGTCTAGTAAAGATGGGAAATTTGTACAGTGGTATAAAAGGGATTGGACTGAATATGACGCGGTAAAAGACAACGAAACAAGTATTGAGAAAATTAAAGAGGCTTTAGAGGCTGCAGTACATAGACAATTAATGAGTGATGTACCTTATGGTGTGTTATTATCTGGTGGATTAGACTCTTCAGTTATTTCTGCTATTGCAAAAAAATATGCTCAAAAAAGAATTGAGTCAGATGATACTTCTGATGCTTGGTACCCACAATTACATTCTTTTGCCGTTGGCTTAGATGGATCACCAGATTTGGCTGCTGCACAAAAAGTTGCAGACCATATTGGTACAATTCATCATGAAATAAAATTTACGATTCAAGAAGGCTTAGATGCCATTAAAGATGTAATTTACAATGTAGAGACCTACGATATTACAACCATTCGCTCTTCTACTCCTATGTATTTAATGGCTAGGGTTATTAAATCTATGGGCGTTAAAATGGTGCTTTCTGGTGAAGGTGCTGATGAAATTTTTGGGGGTTATTTATATTTTCACAAAGCACCAAATGCACAAGAGTTTCATGAAGAAACCGTACGTAAATTAGACAAATTACATATGTATGATTGTCTAAGAGCTAACAAAAGTTTAATGGCCTGGGGAATCGAAGGACGTGTTCCTTTTTTAGATAAAGAGTTTATAGATGTTGCTATGCGTATCAATCCACAAGACAAAATGATTAATGGAGAACGCATGGAAAAATGGATAATTCGTAAAGCTTTTGAAGATATGCTTCCTCAAAGCGTAGCTTGGAGGCAAAAAGAACAATTTTCTGATGGGGTTGGTTATGATTGGATTGATACTTTAAAAGAAGTTGTTGACAAAGAAGTGACAGATGAACAGCTTGCAAATGCTAAATTCAGATTCCCAATTCAAACACCTCAAAACAAAGAAGAGTTTTACTACCGCTCTATTTTTGAAGAGCATTTTCCAAGTGATACTGCTGCCTTAAGCGTACCTCAAGAGCCAAGTGTAGCATGTAGTACTAAAATAGCTTTAGAATGGGATGAAGCTTTTAAAAACATGAATGAACCTTCTGGAAGAGCAATTATGAGTGTACATGATGATGCTTACTAAGCAGAATTGCTAGTGTATTAAAATTTTAAGTTATATAAAAATCTCGCTTCTGCGAGATTTTCTTTTGCTTCAAATTTAGATCAATATAAAAATATATTAAAATTGAGTTTAAGCCTGTTTTTAATCATTTTAAGCCACTTTTAAGCAATCAATAAAAATTAATAATTTATCAACTTCAACAACCAAAAAGCTTTTAAAAAACATCTTTTTTCCGTAAATTTGTAAGAGAAATATCTTGCCTATTATAGGCTATTTTTTATGAAATTTAAACTAAAACAATTCACTTTATAATGAGCGAAGAAAATAAAGACAGTTATGATGCTTCCAGTATTCAGGCATTAGAAGGAATGGAACACGTAAGAATGCGTCCATCAATGTATATTGGAGATATTGGTACTCGCGGCCTACATCATTTAGTATATGAGGTTATAGATAACTCTATTGATGAAGCAATGGGGGGGTTTTGTGATACTATTAATGTTACTATTAATGAAGACAACTCGGTAACTACTAAAGATAACGGTCGTGGAATCCCTGTTGGAATCCACAAAAAAGAGGGTGTTTCTGCATTAGAAGTTGTAATGACAAAAATTGGTGCTGGGGGTAAATTTGACAAAGATTCTTATAAAGTTTCTGGAGGTTTGCATGGTGTTGGTGTTTCATGTGTAAATGCACTTTCAGAACATTTAACAGCAACAGTACACAAAAACGGTAAAATTTGGCAACAAGAATATTCGAAAGGAAAAACCTTATATCCTGTAAAAACTATTGGAGAAACTGATTTTACTGGTACTATCGTTACTTTTTTACCAGACAAATCTATCTTTACACAAACTACAGAATATAATTACGATACGTTATCATATCGTTTACGAGAATTATCGTATTTAAATAAAGGTATTACGATTACCTTAACCGATAAACGTAATCCAGATGATGAAGGTAATTATATTACCGAAACTTTTAAATCTACCGAAGGTTTACCTGAGTTTATTAGATATTTAGATAGTACTCGCGAGCAATTAACAGCGAATATTATTTCTATGGAAGGTGAAAAAAACGGGATTCCTGTAGAAGTTGCCATGGTCTATAACACTTCGTATTCTGAGAATTTACATTCCTATGTAAATAATATTAATACACATGAAGGTGGAACGCACTTATCTGGTTTCCGCCGCGGATTAACAGGAACCTTAAAAAAGTATGCAGATAATTCTGGATTGCTTAAAAATATAAAATTCGAGATTGCTGGAGATGATTTCCGTGAAGGACTAACCGCTATTATTTCTGTAAAAGTTGCAGAACCACAATTTGAAGGTCAAACAAAAACCAAATTAGGAAATCGTGATGTAACATCTGCAGTTTCTCAAGCGGTTTCAGAAATGTTGACTAATTATTTAGAGGAAAATCCAGCCGACGCAAAAATCATTGTTCAGAAGGTAATTTTAGCAGCACAAGCACGTCATGCTGCGCGTAAAGCTCGTGAAATGGTGCAACGTAAAACCGTTATGAGTATCGGTGGTTTACCTGGTAAATTATCTGATTGTTCAGAAACTGACCCAAAAATTTGTGAAATTTTCTTAGTTGAGGGAGATTCGGCAGGTGGAACAGCAAAACAAGGACGTGATCGTAATTTTCAAGCAATTTTACCACTTCGTGGGAAGATTTTAAATGTTGAAAAAGCGATGCAGCACAAAGTTTTCGAAAACGAAGAAATTAAAAATATGTTTACCGCTCTAGGAGTTTCTATCGGAACAGAAGAAGACCCAAGAGCATTAAATTTATCAAAATTACGTTATCATAAAGTAATTATTATGTGTGATGCCGATGTAGATGGATCGCATATTGCAACATTAATCTTAACATTTTTCTTTAGATATATGAAAGAATTGGTCGAGCAAGGTCATATTTATATTGCCACTCCACCTTTATATTTAGTAAAGAAAGGACAGAAAAAGGAATATGCTTGGGATGATAATCAACGTGATTTAATTGCTCAAAAAATGGGAGGCTCTGTAAATATTCAACGTTATAAAGGTCTTGGAGAAATGAATGCGATTCAATTATGGGATACTACAATGAATCCTGAATTTAGAACCTTACGTCAAATGGTTATAGAGAATCCAACAGAAACAGACAGAGTATTTTCTATGTTAATGGGAGATGAAGTACCACCTCGTAGAGAATTTATAGAAAAGAATGCTAAATATGCAAATATTGATGCGTAATTTTTAATTTCTTTAAAATATCAAAGCTCAATCAAATAAATGATTGAGCTTTTTTTATGCCTATTACTAGGCATAATACCAAATTAATTAGTTAAAGCCGTTATTTTATTGTATATTTACGGATGTCATGTTTAATGCGGAAAAACTGCCGAAAACGAGAAACTCTAGTTTTTAAAATAGAATTTTAGCAATAATTCGGAAAAAGGATTCGTGCGGAATGAAATGTTGAAACGGGAATTTTAGCACAACAAAGGAATTTATTATTGTTGCGGAAATTGAACACCACAACGGAATTAAATTAGAAACGGAAAACTCAACTTTGCGGAATTGAAAGTTGGAGTGGAAAAGTTGAAAAACAAAAACTGTAACTAAACCGAAAAATATCTGGACGGAATTACACTCGGAATCAATAAATTGAAAAGGAATTTAACAGCGGAATTAAAAGCACTAAAACATAACACCGTGTATAAAAAATGCTTAGTTTAGTGCTTAATCAAAAGTCTGTGCTTTTTTGCTAAGTCCAATTTTCCTGCGGAAAATCAGCCTCTCACAAAACAGCACTTTCCATACACAAACCGTTGCAAACGAAACCCAAATCGATATAAAAAATTGAAATAAATGAAACTCGAAAAAATACTTGACAATTTAGGTTCACTTGAAAAAAACGCTTTCATCAAAATTATTGACGGAATAATTGCAAAGCAGCCTGCAAATATTAAGGAAATTAATAAGATACTTTTAACTTCTGATAAAGGTTTAAAGTCTATAGATAGTCAAAATATTGCGAAAATATTTCACCTAATAAATGACGAATTTGCAAGTGTAATTAAAAATGAATTTGTGAACTCTTCATCTCAATTAGACATTTTAATTGACATAGTCGCAAGAGATGGAAATAATATAATGAAACAAGATTGGTTTTCTCGTCTTTATGAAAATGAAATTAAAAGTTTAAAAAAGAAAATAAAGGCTTTACAATCAAGTATTAGCAACGAAAAGTCTGAAATATCAACTGAAAGGAAAAGAGATTATAGAATATATCATTCTTGTGTAAAAACAGCATACTCAAACGATATTGCAAATAACCGAGAAGAAAAAATCACAGATGATGAACTTACAATCCTTTTAACTCTTTCAAAAGAGTTAGGACTTTCACAAAAAGAGACAAAACTGATTAATTATATGATTATCCCTGTCAAACAAAACGATATTGACAGCATAATTACTAATTTAAGGAATATTGGTGTCGTATTTTATTCAAAAAAACAGAATACAGTTTATGTAGCAGATGAAGTTGTTAGGATTTTAAGAAAAATAAGGAGAAAAGAAGTTGCAGACAAGTATTTAAGACGCATTTTGAGATTATTAAGAAGTCCAGAAGTCAATTTGATTGCAAAAAAGCATAATATAGATAGAAAATTAAGCATTGAAGATAAAATCAAGGAAATTATAAAGGAAGGAATAAACTTAACAACGATTTTATCAAATGACGTACACAAAGAAGAAACATCACTTACAGAAAAAAAGAAATATGTAAATGAATTATGGAGCAAGATACTTAATTCAAAAACATCTTTAAAAGGCACTACTCTTGAAGATAAAATTGCAAACCTAATTCAGTATTTTGAAAATAGAGAAAAAGACGAGAAAGTTGGAATTTCAATTGATGGCTATGAAAAAATGCTAATGGAACTAAATGAAACTCTGCCAAAACTTAATAAGCAAATAAAAAGTGCATTTGAATTACAAGACGAGTTTGTTTTGAAAAGTGAATTCCTACTTGATTACAACATAAAACCAAGAGATATTTTAGACCTAATTACTCAAACAGAGTTAGTTGATTTCTGTAAGAAAAACGGGATTAAAACAAGGGGAGACGAAACCCTAAACATATTAGATAATTACAAAGATGCAGAAAATCTGTACTTTGAAAATTACGAAAACATTGGTTTTAGAGATTTAAACGCTTTAAAAGAGAACGGAATAAAAATCAAAGAAAGTGAATTAGGTATAAAGTTTGAAGAACTAACTAAAACCATTTTTGAAAAACTCGGATTTAATGTTGACGAGAAATTAAAAAAGAAAATAAACACTAAAAAAGACAAGATGGATATTTTAATCAATCTTGAAGACAACGACTATATTATTATTGAGTGCAAAACAAGTAAGGAAAGTGGTTATAACAAATTTTCTTCAGTTTCGAGACAATTAAAGGCATATTTTGAATTAGCAAAAAAGCACGATTTTGAAGTTAGAAAATTATTGTTAGTCGCACCTGATTTTAGTGATGATTTTATAGAAGATTGCGAACTTGACAGCGAATTGGATTTGTCGCTACTTACGGCTTCTTCATTAATAAAAATATTAGATAGTTTTAAAAAATCAACGAAACATAAACAGTTTCCTTATAAGTTGCTAATGCGTGACGTTTTAATAAATCCAGACAGAATAATAAAAGCAATAAGTAAATAAAGCCAGACACTCTTACAAAATCTGTGTAAGTTTAAAATTCGGGATTAGGTTATTTATAACTTAATCCTGTCTTCAAATATAATCAAAAATTGGTTAAGAATAACGCCCCAATTTCTAATTGGCATTGTCCATTTTCTTGTACTTTCTCTTAGTGCTAAAAATACGGACTTCATTACCGCGTCATCCGTGGGGAAAGAAAGTTTGTTTTTTGTGTATTTTCTAATCCAGCTGCTACTGCTCCAAATAAAGCCTACAATGTAAGTGAGTTTAAATACAATAAAGAACAAGATTATTACACTTGTCCAGCAGGACAAATATTAGAAACTAATGGTAATTGGTATCAAAAAAAATCTTATCAAGTAAAGCAATACAAAACCAAAAATTGTAAAAATTGCCCAGTAAAAAACCTTTGTACCAAAGCCAAATATCAAAAAATAATAGAACGACATGAGTTTGCAGAAGCTCTGGAGATAAACAAACAAAACATAGCCAAAAACCCAGAAATATATGCGCAAAGACAAGCAATAGTAGAACATCCATTTGGAACTATGAAAAGACAATGGGGATTTGACCATATCATGACCAAAAAAACAAAGAAAAGAGCCTCGGCAGATGTTGGGTTTATCTTTATTGCTTACAACCTTAAAAGAATTATCAATTGTATTGGACTAAGTAAGTTAATAGACCTATTGCCCCTGTTTTTATCTTTATATTATTTAAAAAGAGTTGCAAACTGTCTTAAAAAGGAATATCAGATACTAAAACTACCAAAATACGAATTATTAAAAATAACTCCTGATTCTATTTTTTACAGAAATTATAGTTATTTTTGAAAATAAAACAAAATAAATGGTGGTTTTTAGACAAACTGTCGTTGTGGTTTATATTTCGCTCATCAACAAACAAATTGAGTGTTTAGAAAATTATTACTTATTTACAAAAAATGAATATTAATTACTAAATTTATACAATTATGAAAATGAGCAAAAACAAACTAATCAACATTTTTAAGACTGGAATTCTACTCTTTGGGATTTCCTTATTACTATGGAATTGTCAAAATCAAGAAGATTTTATTGAAAACAATCAAGGTTCTGAATATATTGAAAAAGCAAAGAACCTTCTTGAACAGCAAACTAAAAATAAAAGTTTATCTGAAATAGTAGCAATTTCAAAATCTATTGACTGGACTAAATCAATATTTAGTGAAAAAAATAATGAAAAATATTTAGAAGTTTTCCTTGATTCAAAAAAAGAGATTTCATTAAAATCTGAAGATAACTTAATTATTAATTTTCATAACAGAATTCTATTCAAATTTAATGAAAGTAATAATACCGAAATCTATCTTACTACTATTATTTCATCGGAAAATAATTTTGACTTTATATCAAAAAAAGAGAATATTAATCATTCTAAAATTTCTGATAAATTCAATGGTAGTATAGTTCTTGAAAATAAAAATGGAATTTGTTTTAGAAATAATTATAAAAATGGAATTTTAATTACAAAAACCAAAGATTTATATTCAAGAGTAAGCGGTAGAAGGGAATGTTATAGAATAGTTGAAGTTTTTGATAATGGGTCTTTTAGAGTTGTAGGAGGCAGTACATTTTGTCTCGGATATAATACAGACGGCAACTATAAAGGTGGCTACCATGGAGGAGGTGGAAACATCAATAAAAGTGGAAATAATTCTAATGAGGATAAAATAATAAATGAACTTACTGGTAAAGCAGATTGTGTATATGAAAAAATGAGCGACTCTAAAGGAAATATTAATTGGATACTTAAAAATTTTAAAGATGGTCATAAACCTTCTCAATTTGATTTAAAACTTATAATGTCTTCTTCTTTAGACGCTAAAACAAATGCAAGTACCTCAAAATCAGGAAACACATTTACTATTAAAATTAATGCAAATACTTTATCTGATAGAACTTCACTTGGGTTAGCACGAACAATTATACATGAAGGTGTTCATGCAAGATTGAGAGAGTTTGCCTCAAGAGAAGGGAGTAATGCTATAAGCTTCCCAGGCGTATATGATTATTTTAGAGTTTATAAAAAGAATTGGGATCACCAACAAATGGCGGACTTTTATAGAACAACTATTGCTAATGGTCTAAAACAATTTGACAAAGGGCAACACTCTGGTCAATTTTATCGCGATATGGCTTGGGAAGGTTTAGCAAATATAGTTGATGCTAATGGGATTCATGACCAAATTTACACAGAAGCTTGGAAAAAATTAACACTAACTGAAAAAAACAGAATCAAGAACGCTATTACAGATGAAAAAGAGAATGGAAATAAAACTTGTCAATAATGAAGAACTATTTATTAATATTTACCTGCTTTTTCTTATTTAACTCATATTCACAGTCAAAGGATACTATTTATTTGTTAATTAATAAAAATGATACATTAATTAAAAAACAGATTGCGACTAAAACAAATGAATATGAAGGTTATAAAATAATAGATGAGAAGAGAATTGTAACAGCAATTAAAAGAGCTTCAACTTTAAAAGGAGATGACATTGAATATGAGACTTTTAGCAGTTGGTCATTTTCTTTTAACAGAAAAAATGATACTATAATTTCTAAATCTTATTTAAATACTTTAAATCTGATTAAAGACAGAAGAAAATTTATAGATGTTATTAAACATTTAGACAAAGTTTGGATAGATTTTGTTTTTATTGAGCCTACAAAATGTGATAAATTTATTTTAAGAAAGGTGCAAATTTTAACATTTGAGTAAAGTCGAGTAGGTAAAGGACACTCTTGCAAAATCTGTGTAAGGTTAAAATACGGACTTCATTACCGCGTCATCCGTGGGGAAAGAGAGTTTGTTTTTTGTGTATTTTCTAATCTTTCCGTTTAAGTTTTCGATGAGATTAGTGGTGTATATTATTTTTCTAATTTCAGCGGGAAAATCAAAGAAAACAGTGAGTTCGTCCCAATTGTTTTCCCAACTTTTAATGGCGTAAGAATATTTAGAGTTCCACTTGTCTTTGAAGTCGTTTAAAGCGGCTTTGGCGGCTTCTTTTGTGGGTGCTGTGTAGATTTGTTTCATATCCTTTACAAACTCCTTTTTATCCTTCCAGACCACATAACGCATGGTGTTTCTAATTTGATGTACTACACATATTTGAGTTACAGAATTAGGAAACATCGTTTTTATGGTCTCTGTAAATCCGTTTAACCCGCATTATTCATAGGATTTATATTTAGAACAAATTTCAAAATAGATTTTTTATCTCTAGATTTTAGGATTCTCTCTTTCGTTTTTTAAACTTTTTTGGAGTAAATAGTATGTTATAATTGATTTTAAAAGTTAAAAAGGATGGTTATGTTTTAGAATAATGTAGAATTTCACTATCTTTATAAAAACATTATAGATATGGATTTACAAAGTATAATAAGAGTGTTGAGTCAAGAGCAGAAAAAGGAATTAGTCGGTTTATTGAGTCGTGATTTGAAAGTGCCAAAACTAAATATGCTTATAGACAACCTAAACAAAGACCGTCCAATCAACTGTCCACATTGTCAAAGTTCTGATATTTACGGGCATGGAGGCTATAAGGGTCGTAAGCGCTACAAATGTAAATCTTGCACTAAAACCTTTAATGATCTTACAGGTACTGCTATGGATGGCATAAAGAAAGTGGATGAATTTCAAGATTATCTAGTTCTTATGATTGAAAGCGTGAGTATCCGTAAAGCCGCTAAAAAGATTGGAGTCAATGTTAAAACTATTTTTGATTGGAGACACAAGTTACTATCTTGTTTATCCGTTTTTAATGGAGAAGAGTTCTCAGGAATTGTTGAATGTGATGACAAACAGCTTAATATAAATAATAAAGGAAGTCGAGATCTTCAAAGAAAACCTTACAAGAGACCAAGTGATAGACAAACCAAACGCGGTGTGAGCAATGATAAAATCTCTATAATGGTTGCCACAGATAGAAATAACAATCCAATGATGCGTGTCGCTAAAAGAGGCAGGATTGATGTGCATAGTATTGAAAAAACAATAGGAACGTTACTAAAACCTGAAAACGTACTTTGTTCAGATTCTCATCCTTCTATAATTAAATGGGCAAAAGATAAGCAGATGGAGCATCATACATTTATAGCATCAAAACACATAAAAGACAAGTGCTACCATGTGCAGCATGTAAACTCAATAGACAATCGTTATCAAAGATGGATAAAACCTTTCTATGGTGTATCAACAAAATATTTGAGTGGCTATCTAAACTGGTTTGTATTCTTGCAGAAGGTTAAAAAATCGCTCTCTCAAACAGTAGATATAGCAAATATCATGATAAAAAACGCTAAAGCTATAAACACATATAAAGCAATTGAAGAAAATTATATGGAATTAATGATTCCACATTATTCTAAAACATAACCAAAAGGATTAATTTTACTAACAGAGCATAGGTATCCCAAGGTTTTAAAATTCTCACTTTAAAACCGTTATTGAGTTATTATCTCTCGAAACAAATCTTGATATACAAATGCTCTTGATAACTGATAATATATTCGTTTTTTAGTGACTTTTATGGTAGCTCCAACTTTTAATAAATTGGTTCTTATTGTCTTTATTTGCCATTTTTAAGCCTTTTCAAATGTTGTTTTTTTGATGCTTTTTTTTAGTAATAAAAATAGTTCGTAGGCTAAACTACTTAAAAACAACCTGAAGAAGTTTGCAACAAATCCATGATTGGATAATCGATCGGAAAAACACATATTCTTGACTTCTTTACTTCTGTTTTCGCTAGATTCACCTCGTTTTACATAGAAATCAAAGTATATTTCTCGGGCACCTTTCTCTTTAATATTACTTATAAAATGACGAACATTTAAGCCTTTCCCTGTACTTTCTATTTTACAGTAAGCTTGTTGTGGTTTATGCCAACTTTTGGCTTGATAGCGAAACGATGTGAAATGTTGGTGTTTTTTATGCTGATTTACATATTGAAGTTGAACCGCTTTTTTACAACGCTCAACCTTTCTTTTGAGTACCGAATTACTAGCCTGACCTGTTACAAAAAACAAATCATAATCAGCTACTAATTTATAAAAAGGAGCACAACTAAATCCACTATCTGTTCGAATAGTAATTTTTAGTTCAGGATATGCTTTTTTTATTTTTTGAATAATTCTTCTTAAAATTCCGACATACCATCGATTCGAATGGCTATTTCCTGGGCGAAGAACTGGCAGGATAATTTGACCGGTTTCTCCATCATGAAAAAATAATTCATTTAACATAAACTGTCCATAATAACCATTGAACATTGACATTTGTTGATTCCCATATGTTGGATCATCGGTAGCATCAACATCAATTGTTATTTCATCTCGACCTTTTAGGCTTGATACGTAACGATCAATCCAAGCGTAAGAAAGTTTGAAAATAGTTTCTTTATTCAAACTGTTTTCAAAACGAGAAATAGTAGGTTGAGAAGCCAAATCTCCTTGAAGAACATCTTTAAATAATGGGTCATTTTGTAAATGGGTCACATCATTGGCATCTTGATAACCTAGCATTAGCATAAACACACGTTGCTTGAGTTGATGCTCTCGACTGTAAGTAATGTATTTAGGGTTTCGAAGATCAGGAAGTAACTTGCTAAAATGTTTTAGTAAGTTGTGGGTTCTCTCTAACTTTTCTAAAAGAATCAAAGAACCATCTGAACTAATCTCTGTGGCTGAAAAATCAACCGAAATAGCTTGATTTCCTCGATAAAATAAAGTATCTTTAGTGCTCAAATATGGGTGTTTTAAAAAATGATGTATTTTGTGTTTAACTGCTTAAATATAACACTTTACATTCAGGTTTTTTGATTTCTGATGAATTATTCGGGTTAAATTATCGGTAGCAGTAATCAAAATATCTTGTGTTCCTCGTGCTTTAATATCACTTAAAACAGACATCCAAAAGGCGGAAGATTCATTTTTACCTAACCATAATCCTAACACCTCTTTTTTACCATCTGTGCGTAACCCTACTGCGATGTAAATGGTTTTGTTAATCACTTTTGAGTTTTCTCTAACCTTAAAAACAATACCGTCCATCCAGACGATTAGGTAGGTTTGTTCTAGGGGGCGATTTTTCCATGCAATGATATCTCCTGTTATTTTATCGGTAATTCTTGAGATTGTGGCAGTAGAAATATTGAAATCGTACAACTCATATATTTGCTGTTCAATATCACTGGTACTCATCCCTTTTGCGTACAGAGAGATGATTATATTTTCTACTCCATCTGCTGTGCTTTGGCGTTTTTTAATAAGCATTGGATTAAATGAACTTTCTCGATCTCGTGGTTTATGTCATTTTATTTAGAAATGAATTGAGACTTGTATTTTAAGGAAATCAAATTACCTTTGCGCACTAATAACAGTGGGGTGCCTTAAATAAACGGGCTGAGATTATACCCTTAGAAACAGATTAAATTCGGTTTCTTACACCTGATCCGGATAATGCCGGCGTAGGGAATTGCGAAATTACTATTCGCCTGATATCTCATCTTAAGAACCTCATTGCAATATTTTTTTATCGTACGCTGGATAAACAGCTTAAAAAAACTTTATTGTAATGTCTACAAACAAATTCAAATCATTATTTACGAAAGTAGTTTTGCTACTTGTGTTTCAATTTTTCTGTTTTGCAGGATTCTCTCAAATCACGCTTAAAGGGAAAGTATTAAATCAGGATGGAGATCCGCTTCCAGGTGCAGCAGTTGTAATTAAAGGAAGTATGCATGGCGTTTCTACCAATACTAATGGAGAATATCAGATTGAAAACCTAAAGCCAGGTTTCTACGAGCTTGTTGCAAGTTTCTTAGCTTTTGAACCTCAAACACAAGAGATTGATCTTAAAGCAGATTTAACTTTAGATTTTGTGCTTGAATATTCGGCAATACTTGCTGATGAGGTATTGGTGTCGGCTACTCGTGCAGATGCCAAAACGCCGGTTGTTGTGACTAATGTGAGTAAGGAAGAATTGAATAAAAGAAATTTAGGTCAGGATATTCCTGTACTATTATCGTTAACGCCTTCATTCGTTACGTCTTCCGATGCCGGAGCAGGAGTTGGTTATACTGGTTTTCGAATTCGAGGATCGGATGCTAACCGTATTAATGTGACGATTGATGGAATTCCATTGAACGATTCAGAATCACACGGTGTTTATTGGGTTAATATGCCAGACTTTACTTCATCTTTAGAAGATATTCAAATTCAGCGTGGTGTGGGAACATCAACTAGTGGAGCAGGTGCTTTTGGTGCTAGCATCAACATGCAAACACAAAATGTGAATACTCAACCATATGCTGAAATTTCAAGCTCAGCAGGTTCATACAATACATTTAAAAATACGATTAAATTAGGAACAGGCTTAAAGAAAGGATTTGCTTTCGACACCCGTTTATCTAAAATTACGTCTGATGGTTTTATCGATAGAGCCAGTTCTAATCTGCAATCTGCTTATATTTCTGTAGGCTATTATGGAGATAGAACAAGTGTAAAAGCTAATGTAATTGTAGGTAAGGAAAAAACGTATCAAGCATGGAACGGCGTACCGAAAGTGCGTTTAGAGAATGATGAAGAAGGTATGCAACGTTATGCTGATCATTGGTTGGTTAGTCAGGAAGTAGTTGACCATATGAAAGCTTCCGACTCACGAACTTATAACCAATACACTTACAAAAACGAAACAGATAACTATTGGCAAAAGCATTATCGTCTGTTTTTAACACACTTGTTTTCGGATAATACGAAGTTCAATATGGCTTTCCATTATACTCAGGGCGAAGGTTATTACGAACAGTTTAAGAAAAATGATAAGCTTAAAAAGTACGGTTTGGCTCCCATTGTAATCGGAGGCGAAACGATAGAGAGAACCGATATTATCCGTCGTAAATGGTTGGATAATGATTTTTACGGAACTGTTTTTTCATTCTCGAAAAAAATGGAATCACTTGACTTCGTTGCGGGTGGTGGATGGAACAAATACGATGGCGATCATTTTGGTGAAATCCGATGGATGAAAAATGCGGGTGATGCTTTCTTAGGAGATAAGTACTACAACAACAATGGTACTAAGGAAGAATATAATGCCTACGTAAAAGCCAATGTTGCTGTTGATAATCATTTGAGTTTGTATGCCGATATGCAACTAAGAGGTATTGATTACAAAATTAAAGGGATAGACTCAGATCTAAGAGATATCAGTCAGAAACATGATTTCTTGTTCTTTAACCCTAAGTTTGGATTGAATTATGAGATTAATGAGAATCATCGTCTTTTTGCTTCTTTTTCTGTAGCCAATCGTGAACCTAACCGAAGCAATTATACTGATGCAAAACCAGGTAATGTACCAACAAGTGAGCGCTTGTTTGATTACGAACTAACTTATAAGCTGTCAAAGGTGAATTTCCTGTTTGAAGCAAATTTGTTCTATATGGACTACAAAGACCAGTTGGTTTTAACGGGTGAGATTAATGATGTTGGGGGAGCTGTAATGGTGAATGTTGATAAATCATATAGAACAGGTGTTGAGTTTAGTGCAGCAACTAATATTACTAAATCAATTTCATGGAAAGGTAATTTAGCTTTGAGTGAAAATAAGATTAAGAATTTTGTTGAACATGTTGATAATTGGGATAAATGGGAAACAGGTGAACAAGCTATTACTGACCTGGGAACAACAGATCTGGCTTTTTCTCCTAGTGTGACTGCTAACTCAATCTTTTCTTACAATCAATCAGGATTTGGTGTACAGCTGATATCTCAATATGTAGGCAAGCAGTATATTGACAATTCATCGAATAATGACAGAAGTCTTGATGCTTATTCAGTATCGAACTTGAATTTTTCTTACGAATTCAAACCTAAGTTTGCTGAGAGTTTGAAATTCAATGTGTTGGTTAATAATGTGTTTAATGCAGAATATGAATCGAATGCATGGGTTTATTCATATATTACAGGAGGTAAGCGTTTTGCTATGGACGGTTATTTCCCACAAGCCGGGATTAACTTTATGGCAGGTTTTAGCCTTGCTTTTTAATAAGAATAATTGATAAAATACCTATACCAGGCTGAGAGATCACTTTCAGCCTGGTTATATATAAAAACACGATGTTAGATTGGATTAGTGCAAACATGGTTGAAATAATAGGAACCCTTTCAGGTTTCATATTTCTGTATTTGGAGATTAATCAGAACAAATGGTTATGACCAGTAGGCTTGTTTTCTGCTCTGATGTACATCTATGTGTTTTTTGTAGCCAAGTTTTATGCCGACATGGGACTCCAGTTTTACTATGTTTTTATCAGTATTTATGGCTGGTTCCATTGGTCGAGATCAAATGGGCATGAAAAAGATAAGCTCCCGATTAGTCATTTAACTAAACGTGTTTTTTTCAAACTTCTACTTGTAAGTTTATTTCTTTATATCGCAATCTCCTTTATTTTGGTGAATTATACCGACTCACCACTACCTTATTGGGATACTTTTACAACTGCCTTAAGTATAGTTGCCACCTGGATGCTGACACAAAAGATACTTGAACAATGGTTGGTTTGGGTACTTGTTGATGTTGTTTCAACGGGCTTGTATCTTTATAAGGAACTGTACCCAACTTCAATTCTTTTTGCCGTTTTTACGACCCTGGCATTATATGGTTATTTTCAATGGAAAAAAGATCTGGCAAAGTCTAATGCAATCGAAAGCAAATAACTATTTTTGCGACTCATCAAATACCAATTTAATTTCAAAAATATTTTAAATAAAATGGGGAGATTTTTAGCTAGATCGAGGCAAAAAGATAAAAGATAGCCGAGTTACCTTGCATCTTTTTTAACGATGATATAGCTGAAAAGTACGGCTTTAGCCCTCTTGAGCTTGCGAATCAACATTTTATAAGATAGGTTTTGATGTTAACCTGGTATTCATACAATATAGAAAAATGAGATCACGATCAGCAGTTATATTGGCCAATGGCAGTTTTCCTATCAATGAAATACCCTTGAATGTTCTAAAAACATCGGAGTATATCGTGTGTTGCGATGGTGCGATTAATAAACTTGAGTCTGCAGGTATAAAAGCCCATGCCATTGTCGGTGATTTAGATTCGCTTTCCAATGATCTAAAACGAAAATATCAGGATATCATTTACCATTTTTCGAATCAGGATACCAATGATTTAACCAAAGCGGTTAACTGGTGTTTGGCTAATAAATACAATGATATTATTATCGTTGGCGCCACTGGCGAACGTGACGATCATATGATAGGCAATATCTTTCTCTTACCATCCTACACTAAAAAAATGAAGGTGAAGATGCTGACTGATTATGGTGTTTTTACTCCGGTAATGCGTTCCCGAAACTTCGATTCCTATATTGGTCAACAAGTTTCAATCTTCTCACCTCAATCCGAAACTGTTATTACAACAGCCAATCTTCGCTACGAACTTACCAATCAGAAATTTGAAATGATTTGGCAAGGAACCCTAAACGAATCGATGGGCGATAGTTTTCGAATCGATTTTGAGGGATCTTCATTAATCGTCTATCAAGAGTATTAAGTTTCCTAAATGAATTTCATCGTTTGATACAAGTTTTGGCTACGCACAAGATGTTAAAATTTGTATCGTCGTTTCTCCTAAGGTAGTTTTTAACTTTTTTGAAGTATAGCCATTTCGTGCATTGGTATTGCTACGCTTTTGATGTTTTTCATAATCTAAATGTGCGTCTAATTCGCCTTCTAATATCTTTTCTATGCCTCGCTTATGCAAGTCTTCTAAAAAGGAGGTTAGTTCTGTTCCGCTCTTGAATTGCTGTAAAAAAGAATCGTTTAAAATGTCTTCTGGTTTCATAATGTAAGGTGTTAAAGTTTAAAGTTAATAAAAAAAATCTCGGGAGTTATAACTCCCGAGATTTTAAACTTACACAGATTATGAGATAGTGCCGTGTAATGAAAAACCAATAACTTATAAGTCAATTAAATGCAGTGCGACTTAAATGGGTAACCCTATTGTTTTATTCAACTCCTCAATGAATGCCTGACACTTAGATGCTCAGCTAAACCTACTTGACGTTTAAACTTCTTTTGCTTGAAAAGGAATAAACTCTGAATACGTTTGGCGAACTTTAAAATTACGCGATGATTTAAGTGCCTTTTTTAAGACTGAGATACTTTCTGTATCTTAAATTTTGTTGTCATTCCTATAAAAGAAATATATGAATAATTAAGCTAATTATAAAATATAATTTGTATTATACAGCAAAAGCCTACGAAGGTAGGCATACTCAAATATGGTATCGATGATATGTTTCCATTTAATGACATACATTAACTTATTTTAAATTTTTTGAAAACCCAAGCAAACAATGGTTTGAATTAACCGCAAAACTGCCAGACAAACAACTAAGACTTTTTTAAGAAGACACCTTGCTATTCTGTGTAATCAAAAACAAAACAGTTTTGCTGGTTGTA
Source organism: Tenacibaculum sp. (assembly GCA_965242715.1). Taxonomy (GTDB): domain Bacteria; phylum Bacteroidota; class Bacteroidia; order Flavobacteriales; family Flavobacteriaceae; genus Polaribacter. The sequence goes on along the minus strand of OZ251501.1, from coordinate 3,791,467 downwards.
AAGGAAGTTATTAAGTAAATCCCTATTTTAATCGGGCACTAATGATAAAAATTACAGATGAAATACACAACCTTACCAAATACCGATATAAAAGTTTCTAAAATTTGTTTAGGAACTATGACTTTGGGAAATCAAAACACCGAAGCTGATGGGCACGAACAAATGGATTATGCCTTAGAACAAGGAGTAAGTTTCTTTGATACTGCTGAATTATATTCAGTTCCTGCAACTCCAGAAACATACGGAGCAACCGAAAAAATTATTGGTTCTTGGTTTAAAAAAACAGGAAGCAGAGACAAAGTAGTGTTAGCAAGTAAAATTGCTGGTGGAGGTGATTATACCAAACATATTAGAACAGGAGGGCTTACCAAACAAAACCTTATTAATGCTGTAGAGGGAAGTCTAAAAAGATTGCAAACAGATTATATAGTCGCTCCTTAAAAAGGTTTCAACATTCTGATTTACAGTTAATTATTTGATATTTTTCACTGTTTATATAGTATTTAATTGCAAGATTTTCCGTATATTATAGTATAAACCTTGCAATAAATGATAGGAAAAACAGCGAATCAAAATCAACAAAATTTGTTCAGACCTTTGCTCAAGGATTTTATTAATTTGAGCCACGAATTAATTTTGTTGAGCAACAAAATAGATTGGAAATACTTTGAGAAAGATTTCTCACAGTATTATTCACATACAGGTCAACCAGCGATGCCAGTACGATTAATGGTTGGAAGTTTAATGCTCAAGCGTATTTATAATTTATCTGATGAGCGTCTATCCGAAGCTTGGGCAATGAACCCTTACATGCAATATTTTTGTGGCATGGCTTATTTTGAGTATCAATTTCCCTGTGATCCAAGTGACTTTGTACATTTCAGAAAACGTATAGGAGAACTAGGAGTTCAAAAAATATTTGCATACTCTATCCGTCTTTTTGGTAAAGCAGCCAAAGAAAAAGTAACATTATCAGACACCACAGTAGCAGAGAACAACACTACCTTTCCTACAGATGCTAAATTAGCCAAAAAGATTATTGATAAATGCAATGATATTGCTAAAAAAGAAAAGATAAAGCAACGACAAAGTTATGTCAGAACCTCAAAGCAATTATTAAGAGACACCCATAATCGTAAACATCCAAAGCGATATAAAAAAGCAAAGAAAGCAGATGCAAAACTAAAAACTATAGCAGGTCGTTTACTTCGAGAGTTGGAAAGAGAATTACCCGAACACGTTTTAGAAGTCTATAAAAAGCAGTTTGCTTTGTATTATCAAATCTTACATCAAAAGCGAACAGATAAAGATAAAATTTACAGTATTCACAAACCATTTACAGCATGTATCGCTAAAGGGAAAGTGCATAAAAAATATGAATTTGGCACTAAAACAGGGTTAATTACTACTTCAAAAACATTAATCATTACTGCGATAAAAAGTTTTAAAGGCAATCCTCACGATAGCAAAACAATAGCACCATTATTAGAACAAATGCAATCCAATATTGCTTTTTTACCCCAAGAAGTTGTTTATGACAGAGGTGGAAAAGGCATCAAACAAATAGGTAACACCAAAATATCAACTCCTGATTATAGACCTTTAAAACGAGATACAGAATATCAGAAAAGATGTAAAAGAGGAAAATTTAGAAGAAGAGCTGCTATTGAACCAGTTATTGGTCATTTAAAAACAGACTTTAGATTGAACCAAAACTATCTTTGGGGAGAAAATTCCCCGCAAATCAATGCCTTTTTAGCTGCTACAGGTTGGAATCTTAAGAAATTTATGAAACAACTCAAAGAAGAATTTAATAACTTATTGTTTAATATTTTAAGACCTCTTTTTTCTTTATTTTCTTCGCCAAGAAAATGGGTTGTTAAGGTTTGACTATATAGATTTGTATCAATTACATTGGCCAAGTCGTGGCGTTAATTGTTTTGGTTTACGCGATTACCCTTATAAAACATCAACAAAAGAAGCAGAAAATCATTTAGAAATTTTAGAAACATTAGATAGTTTAATACAACAAGGAAAGATAAAATGTTTTGGTTTATCTAACGAAACTCCTTGGGGAACGATGAAATATTTAGAAGCATCTAAACAATATAATTTACCGAGAGTAGCAACTATTCAGAATTCATATTCATTAATTCACAGAGCGTATGAATACGGAATGTCTGAGGTTTCTATGAGGGAGAATGTTGGCTTATTGGCGTATTCTCCTCTGGCGCAAGGCGTTTTGTCTGGGAAGTATTTAAACGGAAAAACCCCAAAAGGAGCAAGAGGAACTTTATTTCCTCGTTTTATTGCACGTTATATGTCTAAAGGTTCTTTAAATGCCGTTGTAGAATATCAAAAAATAGCTAAAAAACACAGATTGACTTTATCTGAACTCTCGTTGGCGTTTATCAATCAATTGCCATTTGTAACCAGTACTATTATTGGAGCTACAAAAATAAGTCAGCTAAAAGAGAATATTAATTCTATTAATATTGACTTGTCTAATGAAATTCTTACGGAGATTGAAGCAATTCATAGTTTAATTCCGAATCCTGCGCCGTAATTCAGTTTACAGTTATATAGTATTCAAACTGGCAGTATAAAAAAATTCGAGGTAAATTATCTCGAATTTTTATGTTTTTTGCCACCCTAAACTTACATAGGATGATATATAAATCTTATTCAACTAATTCAACAGAACTGGCTTTAAACCTACCACCTTCAATTTTTCCAACAATAGTTGCTTTTCTAATCACGTTACAGAAGCCAATTTTCTGGTCGTGTGCATCTCCAAAATCATCTATATGAGCACCATCAACAAAGTATATTTTTTCATCAATTTTAACTGCTAAATCGCATCCTTTTGTATTTTTAAAACCAAACTGACATTGACCACAAGATATTTCAGCAATTTGATTTACTTCTTTCTTGTTTCCACAAGAAGTTAAAATAAACAGACATAAAATTAATAACTTTTTCATATTAATATCCTATTTTTTCTCTAGTTCTTGTTAATACTTTTTTTGCTACTTTTCTTGCTTTTTCTGCACCAACAGCTAAAGCTTCGTCAATTTCATTTCTATTTTCCATAAAATGATTATAACGCTCTCTAATTAGAGCAAATTTATCTATAATTAGCTCAAATAATTCTTGTTTTGCGTGTCCATACCCGTAATTTCCAGCTTCATATTTTATTCGCATTTCTACAATTTGTTCTTCCGAAGCTAATAATTTGTACAACCCAAAAACGTTATCTGTATCTGGAGTTTTAGGGTCTTCTAACAGCTTACTATCAGTTTGAATTCCCATAATTTGCTTTCGTAATTTCTTTTCTGGTAAGAAAACATTAATGTAGTTGTTCTGCGATTTACTCATTTTTTCACCATCAGTTCCAGGAACTAACTTTGTGTGTTCTTGAATTTTAGCTTTAGGTACAATTAAAGTTTTACCAACAATATTATTAAACCTATTAGCAACATCACGTGTCATTTCTATATGTTGTAACTGATCTTTTCCTACAGGAATAATCTCTGCATCGTATAATAAAATATCAGCCGCCATTAACATTGGGTAGGTAAATAAACCTGCATTTATATCGGCTAAACGACTAGACTTATCCTTAAAACTATGCGCCAAGGTTAACCGTTTATATGGGAAATAACAACTCAAATACCAAGTTAATTCAGTTACTTCAGGAATATCACTTTGACGATAAAAAACTGTTTTGTTAATGTCTAATCCGCAAGCCAACCAAGTTGCAGCAGTACTATATGTATTCTCTCTTAATTCATTTCCACTTTTAATTTGTGTTAAAGAATGCATATCTGCAATAAATAAAAAGGAATCGTTTTTAGAATCGTTAGCCATTTTTATGGCTGGTAAAATAGCCCCTAATAAATTACCTAAATGCGGTGTTCCTGTACTTTGTACACCTGTTAAAATTCTTGACATTTTGTATTGTTTTGAAAATAATTACCTGCTTTTGGCGAGATATAAAAGCAAAAATACGTTTAAAATCAATGAAATAAAACAATTGAGATCAGTAGTTACGAGCATATAATTTTGGTTTGATATATTTTGTCGGACTTAACCATTCTCTCAATCAAGTTATTATACCAAATTAATTAGCTAAAGCCGTTATTTTATTGTATATTTACGGATGGCAACAGCAAGAAAATTTACACTAAAAGAGAGTCCTTCTTAACTGATTTCTCTTCGCAAAAAACAAAGACAGTATCGTATTGAAAAAAGGATTATCTGGCTTTTAGAATTACAAAAAGGCAAGTTTAAAACTCGCGAAGCATTAGCCACTTATTTAGGCATAAATTTACGCACTCAAGAATGTTGGGTTCTTCGTTATATATCTGGCGGAATAACTGGATTATTGACAGACAAACCAAAAAATATTACCTCAAGAGGCATCACTCCCCAGATTCATCAAGGATTATCAAAACGTGTAAATTCAAGTGAGCAACCATTTTTAGGGTACTGGGATGCTGTGCAATGGGTTAAGAACGAGTACAATGTTGCTATACAGTACCATAACTTAAAAAGATATTTAATACAGCACTTTAAGACCAAGTTAAAAGTTCCAAGAAAATCTCATTATAAGAAAGATGATAAAGCGGTAGATGCTTTTTTAAAAACTCCCTAATACCTTACAGAACATTAGATTTAGTCTAAATAAAGATACGTATTCTAGTGTCAATTTATATTTCCAAGATCAAGCTAGGTTTGGAATGATGACCCACCTTGGCAGGTAGTTAACAGCTTGTGGAATAAAACCGATTGTATCTTATCAACACGTCTTTAAAACCACCTATTTATACGGAAGCTATTCGCCAATCAATGGCGATAGTTTTGTCTGGGAAATTAACGGTGTAAATACCACTATATTTGAATCTTACCTTAAAGAATTCTCAAAATATAACCCTAATGAATATAAAATTGTTGTCATCGATAACGCAGGTTTTCACTCTACAAAAAATATAGAAGTCCTTCAAAATATTTTCCTTTTAAGAATACCTCCTTATGCGCCAGAATTGAATCCTTGCGAACAAGTGTGGCAGTATATTAAAAACCGATATAAAAACCAACGATTTGAAAATATGGAAAAACTAACAGATTGGTTACATGATATGGTAAATCAAATGAGTCCAGAAACGATTAAATCTATTACGGAAAATCATCATTATGTAAATGCTTTTAATACGGTATTATAAAATATAATTGGTATTATTCAGAGTGAAAGCTCTAAATCCTTCGCTCTTTTTGCTCCGTTTCGCTACGCTCCCTTCGAAAAAATAGCGAAGGGTTTTAACGGTATTAAGATTATATAAATACTCCTAAAAGTTGCATTTACTAATTGAACTTAAGAGTGTCTATTTTTTAATAGGCGCTTTTTTTCGCTCCAAAAATCATATTCGCTCTTTTTTTATGTTTATTATGAAGTCCATAATTTCAATACTCCGTTAAGTTTTTATGCTGCTCTGATACCATAATACAGTAGTTCTTTAATTTTTTGTTTATTATTCTTCAAGTTCGGTCTTATAGCGAACACGTTAAAAAATCGAGCAAGCATTAACTCATTGTGATGTAAGGTTTTAATATCCTTGATTGAGAAAGCCCCTCTTAGCCTTTTTTCAATAGGCATCCAATGTGTAATCTTAGCGAGATTAACCGTTGTAAGTGCTGTATTAAAATGAAAGTTGAGTTTATCTTTACTTCTTGCTTGACAGTGATTTAGACCTGAGTATTGCTTGGCATCTCTAAAAGTAAATTCTATTTGAAATCTGGTGCGATAATATGTCAAAATCATTTCTGCTGAAATTGTTACATCTGTAGAAAAATATAATTTATGATTCCATTTTCCTTTTTTAAGGAAATAAACAATCACAAGATTGATTTTTCTTTTTAATGATTTTGAGTATACAATAGCGCTGTATACTTTGCTTTGCTGATTGTCTTCTATCAAAGAAAAATATTCTTTTCTAAGTTTTTTATAATCAATTTTTCCATCATATTTCTTAGGTCTTCCTCTCCCATATTTCTGTTGGTCAGTATAAATATATTGTAAGTCAGCATCGTTTCTTAGTCTGCTAACGGTCTCCAATCCATTATCAGAGAGTTTAGAAACAAAACCGTATTTGGAAAAATAAGCATCTGCCACAACATATTTAGACATCGAAAGAAGTATCTCTTTTCTTTGAATCAATATATTGGCATAATGATCTACTAAACTTTTTGATTCCAAATTATTTGGTGTCTGAACAGCCTCTAAATGAAACGCTGTATGATTATCTATATCAATCGCTGCTATACCAGATATTTCCAATCCCCATTTTGCCTTTCCCGCTACACCAGACCAATAATAACCAACTCCACAGGTGGATTTACCAGATTTACTAACATAACTCGGGTCGAAAGCAATGGTTAAATGTTTGCCCCCATACTCAGTAATCAATTCTTTATTGAAATTTAAAAAGTCAAAAGACTTACTAAACTGATTCCTGTAATGTTGTTCTCCATGATCACCATAACGACTTAACTGCATAAAATTTAAACGTCCTTTTATGCTGAGAAATAGACCAAAAACTTCCAACATAAAATCATATTGCCATTTATTTACATCTTTCATTTTGTTAAGTAATCTTTTTGTGTGATATTTATAGTTGGATTTCTCCTTGAGAAGCATCATTAATAGCTGTTTGAAATTAACTATTAATTTAATGATAATCAGGGAGTTATCCTAATTTTTGAGCCTGTTTTTTTAACTTATTTAATTGACTGTTAGAGGGTTAGGGCAAAGTTTAACGGAGTATTGTAATTTAATATAAGTTTTTTTTGGCTAAAATTATGTATTTTTGAATAGTGACTAAATATTTAATATAAAGTATATATAAGAATTGATAAACCCCCATTTTCAATGACAACATCTATTAATAAAAAAATATTTTTAGTCTTCATCCTTTTCTTTACCATAAATAAATTTTATGGTCAATGTATAGATGTTAGTCTTTTAAACGTAAGTCCTACCAATGCTTTTGTTGGCCCTGCTGCTAGTTGTAATAATAATACGGGGGAGATCCAACAACGAACACCTTTACATTTATAGCAAATACTGATTGTTATGAGAGTGTTGATGTATCTATAAATCTAATACCAGATAATCCTATTGCAGGTAACCCAACCTTTGAAGGTGGTGATAGAGTTGAAATTACTCTTACTGATGATAATGGTGCAACAACTTCTACAATTGCTGGTTCATCCTTTGATGGTGGTACATCTCAAACATTTACTGCTACACGTGTAAATCCAGGGGTCACACTTTCTGTTTCTGTTTTTATTATAATTACAGGGAATAATAATGCAACAAGAGGAGTAGGATGTTGGGAAAGAATAAGATTAACAAATGTTACAGTTACTGGAACTGATACAACTCCTCCAATTACCCCACCCCTTGCTGACCAAATCATTGAATGTAGCGGAACACCAACTACACCAACTACTACTGATGGAGGTTGTTCCACTATAATTACTGGAACAACAACAACTGCATTCCCAATTACTACTCTAGGAACTACAAGTGTCCCTTGGGTTTTTACCGATAGTTGTGGTAATAGTATTACTGCAAATCAGAATGTAATCATTGAAGATACAGCAGATCCAGTAACACCAACCATTGGAGACGAGACCTTTGAATGTAGCGGAACACCAACAACACCAACTACGACAGATAGTTGTGATCCAGCAACAATAAATGGAATAACGACAACAACCTTCCCAATCACAACAGTAGGAACTACGGTTGTAACATGGACATTTACGGATGCAAGTGGAAATAATACGACTGCAAATCAGAATGTAATCATTGAAGATACAACAGCTCCAAAAACACCAACCATTGAAGAGGAAACGTTTGAATGTAGCGGAACACCAACAACACCAACTACGACAGATAGTTGTGATCCAGCAACAATAAATGGAATAACGACAACAACCTTCCCAATTACAACAGTAGGAACTACGGTTGTAACATGGACATTTACGGATGCAAGTGGAAATAACACGACTGCAAATCAGAATGTAATCATTGAAGATACAACAGCTCCAAAAACACCAACCATTGAAGAGGAAACGTTTGAATGTAGCGGAACACCAACAACACCAACTACGACAGATAGTTGTGATCCAGCAACAATAAATGGAATAACGACAACAAGCTTCCCAATCACAACAGTAGGAACTACGGTTGTAACATGGACATTTACGGATGCAAATGGAAATAACACGACTGCAAATCAGAATGTAATCATTGAAGATACAACAGCTCCAAAAACACCAACCATTGAAGAGGAAACGTTTGAATGTAGCGGAACACCAACAACACCAACTACGACAGATAGTTGTGATCCAGCAACAATAAATGGAATAACGACAACAAGCTTCCCAATCACAACAGTAGGAACTACGGTTGTAACATGGACATTTACGGATGCAAGTGGAAATAACACGACTGCAAATCAGAATGTAATCATTGAAGATACAACAGGTCCAAAAACACCAACCATTGAAGAGGAAACGTTTGAATGTAGCGGAACACCAACAACACCAACTACGACAGATAGTTGTGATCCAGCAACAATAAATGGAATAACGACAACAACCTTCCCAATCACAACAGTAGGAACTACGGTTGTAACATGGACATTTACGGATGCAAGTGGAAATGACACGACTGCCAATCAGAATGTAATCATTGAAGATACAGCAGATCCAATAACACCAATCATTGGAGACGAGACCTTTGAATGTAGCGGAACACCAACGACACCAACCACTACAGATAGTTGTGATCCAGCAACAATAAATGGAATAACGACAACAACCTTCCCAATCACAATAGTAGGAACTACGGTTGTAACATGGACATTTACGGATGCAAGTGGAAATGATACGACTGCAAATCAGAATGTAATCATTGAAGATACAGCAGATCCAATAACACCAACCATTGGAGATGAAACCTTTGAATGTAGCGGAACACCAACGACACCAACCACTACAGATAGTTGTGATCCAGCAACAATAAATGGAATAACGACAACAAGCTTCCCAATCACAACAGTAGGAACTACGGTTGTAACATGGACATTTACGGATGCAAGTGGAAATAACACGACTGCAAATCAGAATGTAATCATTGAAGATACAGCAGATCCAATAACACCAATCATTGGAGATGAAACCTTTGAATGTAGCGGAACACCAACACCACCAACTACGACAGATAGTTGTGATCCAGCAACAATAAATGGAATAACGACAACAACCTTCCCAATCACAACAGTAGGAACTACGGTTGTAACATGGACATTTACGGATGCAAGTGGAAATAACACGACTGCAAATCAGAATGTAATCATTGAAGATACAACAGCTCCAAAAACACCAACCATTGAAGAGGAAACGTTTGAATGTAGCGGAACACCAACAACACCAACTACGACAGATAGTTGTGATCCAGCAACAATAAATGGAATAACGACAACAACCTTCCCAATTACAGTAGTAGGAACTACAGTTGTAACATGGACATTTACGGATGCAAGTGGAAATGACACGACTGCCAATCAGAATGTAATCATTGAAGATACAGTAGATCCAATAACACCAACCATTGGAGACAAAACGTTTGAATGTAGCGGAACACCAACAACACCAACTACGACAGATAGTTGTGATCCAGCAACAATAAATGGAATAACGACAACAAGCTTCCCAATCACAACAGTAGGAACTACGGTTGTAACATGGACATTTACGGATGCAAGTGGAAATGACACGACTGCCAATCAGAATGTAATCATTGAAGATACAGCAGATCCAATAACACCAATCATTGGAGATGAAACCTTTGAATGTAGCGGAACACCAACGACACCAACCACTACAGATAGTTGTGATCCAGCAACAATAAATGGAATAACGACAACAACCTTCCCAATTACAGTAGTAGGAACTACGGTTGTAACATGGACATTTACGGATGCAAGTGGAAATGATACGACTGCCAATCAGAATGTAATCATTGAAGATACAGTAGATCCAATAACACCAATCATTGGAGATGAAACGTTTGAATGTAGCGGAACACCAACAACACCAACTACGACAGATAGTTGTGATCCAGCAACAATAAATGGAATAACGACAACAAGTTTCCCAATCACAACAGTAGGAACTACGGTTGTAACATGGACATTTACGGATGCAAGTGGAAATAATACGACTGCAAATCAGAATGTAATCATTGAAGGTTTTGCAGATTTAAGTCTTACTAAAACTACAAATATAAGTACTGTAAATATTGGAGGTGAAGTGTTATTCACATTAGTTGTGACCAATTCAGGGCCTTGTGATGTAACTGGGATATCAGTTAGGGACGACCTTCCAGCAGGTTTAACGTATAATGCTTCCAACTCTACACTTCCAGCAGGAACTACATATAGTTCTGGTATTTGGGACTTGACAAGTTTAACGCTAGTTGATGGAGGTACTGCGACACTTGTTATAGCTGTTACTGTAGGGCCAAACTGTGGTAATATAACCAATATTGCCGAGATAATTACCAGTTCTAAAATAGATCCTGATTCCACACCTAATTCTGGAAATTAAAAAGGTCAATTCATCCGCTAATTATAGAGTGATTTTTTACTGTTAGCATTCAAGAAATAAAGAAGAAAATAAATTATAGTTCACTTCAGATATGCCAAATGGTTATGGATTAGCAGATATTTATGTTGTTAATATTAAAAAGGGCAGTACAACTACTTATGGAGAACAACAAAATTTAGGTGGAGCAATAAACACCTCTGAAAAAGAAACGTTCCTATATATTTCAGATAATAATGAACTTTACTTTTCTTCTGAATGAAACATTGCTTATATCATAAATAAAGGAGGAATAGATCCAAACAGAATATCTGGAAGAGTGTCTACAATTTTATTTCTTACATAGTTCTCTATTGATGGCGTAAACTTTCTATTGTTTGCAAAGCGATCTTTTCTTTCACTATACAACTCCTGTGCAAAGTCAGGGTTATATGAACCTTGTTTTTTTGAATTACGTTTTATCTCTCTATAAACAGTTGTTTTATCAACTTTCAATGATTTGGCAATAAAATCTTTTGATTTGCCTCAATTTAGATATGCTTTAATTTGACACCTTTGTTATTTAGTTAAATGCTTCATATTTATTGACTTTTAGTAGAGCATAAATAGAAGTCTTAACAAGAAGTTATTCAGAGTGAAGGCTCTAAATCCTTCGCTCTTTTTGCTCCGTTTCGCTACGCTCCCTTCGAAAAAATAGCGAAGGGTTTTAAACGGTATTAAGATTATATAAATACTCCTAAAAGTTGCATTTACTAATTGAACTTAAGTATAGGGAATTAAAGCAAAACTCAACAAAAAGAGGTGTATAACCCTAATTTTGCTCAAGAATTAGCTACGGAAAGGAAAGAACGTTTTGGTAGGAATAGAAAATGTACCCCCTACAATAAAAAAGTATGTTAAAAAGCAAATAGAGCAAGAACAATGGTCTCCAGAATAGATTAAGGGCTATTGTAAGGTTAATAATATACCGATGGTAAGTTATGAGAGAATTTACCAGTTTGTAAGAGAGGACAAGGTTAATGGAGACTTTTTATATAAACATTTAATACACCAATTAAAACATAGAAAGCGACCTGTATCATGCAAACAGCAAACAATTAAAGATAAAATTTCTATCGAGCTTTGAGGGGCTGTAATTAACAATAAGGAGCGTTTTGGAGATTGAAAAATAGATTTAATTATTGGAAAAGATGGTAAAGGGGCAACCCTAACTATTGTTGAAAAAACTACTGCTTTTCTATTGAATAAACTACCTCGACGCAAGCATACGAGGTATTAAATAGGAATTCCCTTTTTATTTCGACGCAAGCGTCGGGGAATTAAACCCAATTGGGCTATCGCCCTGCGATTAAAAAGTTACCTTTTGGTAAAAACGCAGAAGAACTCGCTAAAATAGTTATTCAAATGCTTTTGCCATATAAAGATTTTATTTACTCTATTACAAGCGATAATGGAACTGAATTAGCAAAACATAAAAAAATATCAGAAAAACTACTAACATTCTTCTTCTTCTTCTTCGCTCACCCATACTCTTCCTGGGAAAGAGGGTTAAGTGAATATACAAATAAACTAATAAGGCAATATATCCCTAAAAAATCAATATTTAATCAATATAACAACAATCAAATTAAGGAAATACAACACAAAATTAATCGAAGACCAAAAAAAATCTAAATTATAAAAATCCTAAAAATCTATTTTATAGATTTGTAAACCAAAAAGTCGCATTTGCTACTTGAATCTACCCACATGTAAAAACGGGAAAGAAGTTTCCGAAAAAATATTTTTAAGTCCTAAAACTATAGATGATTATCGAGACTGTTTATTTACAAAATTAGAAGTTCGTAACCGTATAGGTTTAGTAATGTATGCGGTAAAAAACAAAATTTATACACCATAGTTTCATTTTTAACATTTTTGGTTTAATTATTGGCAGCATCAATTAAAATAATCGCTAAATTTGCCACATGGAAGAAACGAACAGACAACGAAAAATTGCAGGAGTCTTACAAAAAGACTTAGTAGACGTATTGCAAAAAGCCGCTCAAGATGGTATGCAAGGCGTTATTATTTCTGTATCTAAAGTATCAGTAACTTCAGATTTAGGAATTGCTAAAGTGTATCTAAGTATTTTTCCTTCGAAAAATCGAGATGCTATTATAGAGGGCGTAAAGTCTAACGCGCCATTAATTCGTCATGAAATAGCAAAACGAACACGAAATCAACTACGTAGAATGCCAGAATTGTTTTTTTTTGGAGACGATTCTTTAGATTATATAGAAGAAATAGATAAGTCTTTAAAAGGAAATGATATAAATCCTATTAAAAATCCAGAAATACTTCCACGTAGAAAAAAGAAATAATGTTCAGTTTTCAGTAAGGAATAAAATTTCTTCAATTACACTTTTTAACAGTTCAACAATTAAACAGATTAAAATAAATTTTCCATTATACATAGCCAAAAGGTATCTCTTCGCCAAAAGCGGGAATAACGCTATTAATATTATTACAATTATCGCTACATTTGGTGTTATTGTAGGGGCATTGGCATTGTTTATTATTCTTTCTGGTTTTTCTGGACTCCGCACATTTAGTTATTCTTTGTTAGATGCATCTGATCCAGATTTAAAAATTACTTCTGTTAAAGGAAAAACATTTTTGTTTTCTTCGGCTGTTGAGAAGATTTTAAATAATAATAAAGAAATAGCATCTTATAGTAAAGTTGTAGAAGAACGTGTGTATTTACAATATAAAGATAAGCCACACATTGCATATATAAAAGGCGTAGATGAAAATTATACAACTGTTGTCCCAGTAGATTCTACTTTAAATGTAGGTACTTGGCTAGATCCAGAATTTAAAAATACCGCCGTAATTGGTGGCGGAATTTCGTACAAACTCTCTCTTGGAATTCTTAATTTTGGAGAACCATTACAAATTTTAGTTCCCAAAGCGGGTAAAGGATTTATTAACCCCGCAAGTGCATTTAGAAATATTTCGGTACAAATTACAGGTGTTTATACCGGTTCAGAAGATTTTCAAAATAAATTTGTGTTTACTCATATTGCCTTGGCTCAAAAATTATTAAAGTATAACATTACTCAAGTTACAGGAGTTGAAATTAAATTAAAAAATGCTTTACTTTCTGAAGATATGCAAGAACAACTGCAAATACAGCTTGGTAATACGTTAAAAGTGCAAACTCGTGAACAGTTAAACGAGTTGTATTATAAAGTAATTAATTCAGAAAATTTTATTTCTTATCTCATTTTTACATTAATAGTTATCATTGCATTATTCAATGTAATTGGTGCTGTAATTATGATGATTATTGATAAACGAAAAAACTTAAAAACCTTGCTTAGTCTAGGTGCATCTATAAAAGAAATAAAACAAATATTTGTTGCTCAAGGATTTTTACTAACACTCTTCGGAATGACGGTTGGGTTGGTTATTGGAGTAGTTTTAGTATTGCTTCAAAAACAATTTGGTTTTTTTATGATAACACAAAATTTGCCGTACCCAGTAGAGTTTAGATGGTTCAATTTGTTTGTTGTAATTATAACTATTGCAGTTCTTGGGTTTATTGCCTCAAAAATTGCGAGTAGCAGAATTTCTAGAACTTTTGTGGAAAGATAACTACCCAGCCTCTGAAATAATAGCATTTCCAAACTTACTTTCTACTTCGTCAAAAGCAGCAAACACATCTTTTGGGTCATTAGAAGTAACCATTTTCATTCTGTATTCTTTAAAATGCGGTATTCCTTTAAAATAGTTAGTATAATGTCTTCTTGTTTCAAAAACACCCAAAATTGGACCTTTCCAATCAATTGCCATTTGTAAATGGCGGCGTGCCATTTCTGCTCGTTGTACAATAGTGGGTTTTGCTAAATACTCCCCCGTTTTAAAATAGTGTTTTATTTCATTAAAAAACCACGGATAACCAATAGCAGCCCTACCAATCATAGCGCCATCTAAACCAAATTTATCACGCATTTCCATTGCTTTTTCAGGTGAAGTAATATCACCATTTCCAAATACAGGAATATGCATTCTCTGGTTGTTTTTTACTTCAGCAATTGGAGCCCAATCTGCATCACCTTTATACATTTGTGCACGAGTTCTTCCATGAATAGAAATAGCTGCGCAACCAACATCTTGAAGCCTTTCAGCAACTTCAACAATTCTAATGGAATCATGATCCCAACCTAAACGAGTTTTAACAGTAACAGGTAAATTAGTGTGTTCTACTATGGCTTTAGTAAGCGAAACCATTAAATCAATATCTTTTAAGATTCCTGCACCAGCGCCTTTAGAGACTACTTTTTTTACGGGACAACCAAAATTGATGTCAATAATATCAGGATTCGATTTTTCAACAATCTCCACCGTTTTTAACATTGAATCTAAGCTGGCACCAAAAATCTGAATTCCTACAGGGCGTTCTTTTTCGTAAATATCTAATTTCATTACACTTTTTGCTGCGTCACGAATTAATCCTTCCGAAGAAATAAATTCGGTGTACACTACATCTGCGCCATTTTCTTTGCATAAAGCCCTAAATGGTGGATCAGAAACATCTTCCATTGGTGCTAACAATAACGGAAAGCTAGGTAGTTCTATATTGCCTATTTTTATCACATAGCAAAGTTACTTTTTTTAAGCTAATTTAAATATGTATTCATAAATATTGTATTTTTATAAATAATAATTAAATTTAAAAAAAATGGGAACAAAAGAAAAAATATTAAATAAGATTCAGACTCTTATTTCAAATAATTTTGAGAGTCGAAAAGAGGCTTTTAATTTTTTTGATAAAGATGGTGATGGAAAGCTAAAAAAAAGTGAAATAAAAAAATTACTTAAAAAAGCAAAGGTTAGCGGGTTTATTAGAGGTATTGTAGCCAATAAATTAATTGATGAATATGACAATTCTAATGATGAAATGATTGATTGGGAAGAGTTTAAAGTTGCGTTAGGTGAATTAGAAGAAGACGTTTAGTCTTTAAAAATTACAGAAAAAGGGAGTGTAATTTAAACTCTGTCTGTATTTTTTTTCGTTTTAAAAATAGTTTGATTTTTTCTCTTGACAATCAAGTTTAAAAAAAATCGAACTGTTTTTAAAATGAGCCCCAGCGGCAGCGTCACGAGCTGCTTTTGGGGATGCTAATATCGAGCGGTATTCTCTCTCCAAATTTAATATATAATTGTTGAATAATCAAACTCCAATTGTGGAGCGGACTTATCCACTTTTTTTGTATGTTTTTTGTTGCGAGATAAACCAACTTTAAAAGCGCCATATCATTTACAAAAGCACCTTTGGTTTTGGTTACTTTACGAACCTGTCTGTGGAAACCCTCTACGGCATTTGTAGTATAAATAATTCTTCTGATAGGCTCTGTATATTCAAAATATTGAGAAAGTTCCTCCCAATTTCGCCGCCAACTCTCAATGACAATAGGATATTTTTCGCCCCATTTCTCTTCTAAATTTAACAATTCATCTTCTGCTATTTCCTTATTGATGGCTTTGTAAACTAATTTTAAATCCTTCATAAATGCTTTCTGATCTTTCGAGGCTACATATTTTAAAGAATTACGAATTTGATGCACAATACATTTTTGTATTTGTGTTTTTGGAAAGATGCTCAAAATAGCTTCAGAAAATCCTTTTAAATTATCAGTGCAAGCTATCAGTATATCTTCAAGCCCTCTGTGTTGTAAATCTGTTAAAACTTGCAACCAAAAATTAGCTCCTTCGCTTTGTGAGATATACATTCCTAAAACCTCTTTATGTCCTTCCTTGTTGATTCCTAGAATATTATAAAGTGCTTTATGGGATACTTTTCCATCAACACGAACTTTATAATGCATCGCATCTAACCAAACGATACAGTACATAGATTCTAATGGGCGACTTTGCCACTCCTTGATGTCTGGTATAATTTTATCTGTAATTTGGCTTAATACTGTGTGAGAAATATCGGTATCATACATCTCTTTTATATGAGAGCAAATATCTCTTAAACTCATTCCTAATCCATATAAACCTATTATTTTATCCGATAAACTCTCCGCTAATATCGTTTGTCGCTTTTTTATAATCTCGGGCTCAAAACTGCTATTCCTGTCAGTTGGGGTTTGAATTTCAAAAGTACCTAAGCCGCTTTTTATCGTCTTTTTGCCTTTCCCATTTCGCTTGTTTTTGTTTGATGAATCGCTCAAAAATAAATGGCTTTCCATCTCCGCTTCTAAAGCTTTTTCTATAAAACTCTTTAGCATAGGAGCAAATGCGCCTTCTTTGCCAAATAAACTCTTACCCGATAATAATTGGTCTAAGGCTTTCTTTTCTAATAAATCTTGTTCTGTTTGTGTCATCTTTTCTGTTTGAATAAAATTAATGCTTTTTTTATGCAGACAGAGTTGAGTTTACAGTCTCCAGAAAAACAAAAAAGTGTATTGTTTCTTACAATGCACAGGGTAAAACTCATACTTTTTATTTATCACTAATAATCAGAAAGTTATGTTTTTAACTTTTTAGGATTATAATAAAAGCCCGAAACACAACCCTTTGTTTTTAAATCATTTATAGAATTTCGAATTTTAAAGTATGTGTTGGCTTTGTTACAATGCACTTTTTTATTTGAAAAACCTTGTAAATAAAGTATCTTTGTATGTTATAAGAAGTTAGAAACACGACGAATGAAGAATATTAGAAACTTTTGCATTATCGCACATATAGATCATGGTAAAAGTACGTTAGCAGATAGATTATTAGAATATACGGGCTCTGTAACAGATAGAGAAAAGAAAGATCAGTTATTAGATACTATGGATTTAGAACGTGAACGCGGAATAACCATAAAATCTCATGCGATTCAAATGGATTTTGAACATAAAGGAGAACAATATATTTTAAATTTAATTGATACTCCAGGTCATGTAGATTTTTCTTACGAGGTTTCTAGATCTATAGCAGCCTGTGAAGGCGCTTTGTTAATTGTAGATGCAGCACAAAGCATACAAGCACAAACAATTTCTAACTTATATTTAGCTTTAGAAAACGATTTAGAAATTATTCCTATCTTAAATAAAATAGATTTACCATCTGCAAACCCAGAAGAAGTAACAGATGATATTGTAGATTTATTAGGATGTGATCCAGAAGATATTATTCACGCAAGTGGTAAAACTGGTTTTGGCGTTGAAAATATTTTAGAAGCAATTATTAATAAAGTTCCTGCGCCAAAAGGAGATCCAGATGCACCTTTACAAGCCTTAATTTTTGATTCTGTTTACAATTCTTACAGAGGAATTGAGACCTATTTTAGAGTAATGAATGGTGAAATTAAAAAAGGACAACGCATCAAATTCATGGCAACAGGTAATGAATATTTTGCAGATGAAGTTGGTACATTAAAATTAGAGCAGGTTGTAAAAAAATCAATAAAAACAGGTGATGTTGGTTATTTAATTACAGGAATTAAAGTTGCAAAAGAAGTAAAAGTAGGAGATACAATTACAGATGCAGCAAACCCAACTACAGAAAAAATTGATGGTTTTGAAGATGTGAAACCAATGGTCTTTGCTGGGGTTTATCCTGTAGATACAGAAGATTATGAAGAGTTGCGTAATTCTATGGAAAAACTGCAATTAAATGATGCTTCTTTGGTTTTTGCCCCAGAAAGTTCAGCAGCTTTAGGTTTTGGTTTTCGATGTGGTTTCTTAGGTATGTTACACATGGAAATTATTCAAGAACGTTTAGAACGTGAATTTAATATGACGGTGATTACAACGGTTCCCAACGTATCGTATCACGCGTATACAAAGAAAAATCCAACAGAAATTATACTATTAAATAACCCGACAGATTTACCCGATCCATCAAGATTAGAGAAAGTAGAAGAGCCGTTTATTAAGGCTTCAATTATTACAAAATCAGATTTTGTTGGACAAGTAATGAGTTTGTGTATTGAAAAACGTGGTCAAATTATAAATCAAACCTATTTAACTACGGAAAGAGTTGAGTTAATTTTTGAAATGCCTTTGGCAGAAATTGTATTTGATTTTTATGATCGGTTAAAAACAGTTTCTAAAGGATATGCTTCGTTTGATTATCATCCAATTGGTATGAGAGAATCTAAACTAGTACGTGTAGATATTCTTTTAAATGGGCAACCAGTAGATGCACTTTCAGCCTTATTACATGCAGACAATGCATTTACAATTGGCAAGAAAATTGTTGAAAAATTAAAACAACTAATCCCAAGACAACAGTTTGATATTCCTATTCAGGCAGCAATTGGCGCAAAAATTATTGCCAGAGAAACAACTAAAGCCTTACGTAAAGATGTAACTGCAAAATGTTATGGAGGAGATATTTCTAGAAAACGTAAACTGTTAGAAAAACAGAAAAAAGGGAAGAAAAGAATGCGCCAAGTGGGTAATGTAGAAATTCCACAAGAAGCGTTTATGGCAATTTTAAAGTTGAATGATTAGGTTTTAGATTGCTCGATTTTTAGAAGTTTAGACTTTCAGAATAAAAAATATAAAAACTTTTTTGAGAAATCAGAAAGGTTTTTTTAGTTGGAGCTATATCTTGCTTTCGGCTATATCTTTTTAATTTTATTCCCCTATGTTTGGTTTTTGTAATTTTCAAAAATAACCAATTGATAAAAAGAATGGTAGTTTTAACTTGTTCTAAGTGGCAAGTTACTTAAACCAGAGCTTAGAAACACTTTTGATAGACAACAATAAAGGAAGAGTTTCTTTTCTTAGTTCAAAACAAATTATACTAATTTAATTTTATAATACCGTATTAAAAGCATTTACATAATGATGATTCCTGGTAATGGATTTAACGCCCTTTGGACTCACTCGCTTTATCATATCATGTAGCCAATCTGTTAGCTTTCCCATGGTTTCAAATCGTTGGTTTTTATATCGGTTTTATCCACAAGCTGTTAAATACCTGCCAAGGTGGGTCATCATTCCAAACCTAGCTTGATCTTGGAAATATAAATTGACACTAGAATACGTATCTTTATTTAGACTAAATCTAATGTCCTGTAGGGTATTCGGGAGTTTTTAAAAAAGCATCTACCGCTTTATCATCTTTCTTATAATGATATTTTCTTGGAACTTTTAACTTGGTCTTAAAGTGCTGTATTAAATAGCTTCTTAAGTTATGGTACTGTATAGCAACATTGTACTCGTTCTTAACCCATTGCACAGCATCCTCATACCCTAAAAATGGTTGCTCACTTGAATTTACACGTTTTGATAATCCTTGATGAATCTGGGGAGTGATGATTCTTGAGGTAATATTTTTTGGTTTGTCTGTCGGTAATCCAGTTATTCCGCCAGATATATAACGAAGAACCCAACGTTCTTGAGTGCGTAAATTTATACCCAAATAAGTGGCTAATGCTTCGCGAGTTTTAAACTTGCCTTTTTGTAATTCTAAAAGCCAGATGATCCTTTTTTCAATACGATACTGTCTTTGTTTTTTTTCGAAGAGAGATCAGTTAAGAAGGACTCTCTTTTAGTATAAATTTTCTTGCTGTTGTCATCCGTAAATATACAATAAAATAACGACTTTAATAAATTAATTTAGTATTACAGAGTGGAACGATGTTTTAAGTTTACTTACAGCACAATCTGGAAAAACCGTCTTTTCAAAAAGTCATCGTTTGCTAAAAGATCGTGATTTTTTTACTGCTTTCTAAGTTAAATCCAGCAACTAAAATTACAGAATTTACCATATCAAAAGAGACAAAAAAGCTAAGAAACCCAGTTCAACCTTCTTTTGAAATCGTTTCTAAAATACAAGAACAAAATCAACAAACCATTTTTATTGATGTTGATAAAATTGTGTTTCCGTTGCAAGTAAGAAAGTAGCAAAAAGGAGATTTTTTTTATCCAACAGGAATGCAAGGGAAAAAGAAATTAAGTAAGTTTTTTAAGGATGAAAAATACTCTTTAATAGGCAAAGAAAACACGTGGTTGTTATATTCAGAAAATCTAATTATTTGGGTTATTGGTAAACGACAAGACAGACGATTTTTAGCGAAAAAAACAGCAAAAAACATCTTAAAGCACCATCTACTCAACTAAATTTATTAGAATTAATACTATTTCAAGGGTCTTTTTTCCTTTAAAAGGTTTTTTTGATAAAGAAATAAAGATATCTAAACTAAAAAGAATTTAGTACCTTGTCAATTAAAAATATCAAGCAGTTAGTTTTATGAAAAAATTATGTTTTTTATTAGTTGTCATCGCAATTATTTCTTGTAAAAAAGAAATTCCGGTAAATTATGCTTTAATTTCAGGGAAAATTACCAATCCTGATACAAAGAGAATAGTACTTCGTAATCTATCAGATATGGATTTTAGACATAAAATAGTCATTGCAGATGATGGTACTTTTCTTGATACCGTTAAAATTGCAGGTGATTTTATGCTTTATCAAGCAAGAAATGTTCCGTTAGCAAAAAATGTAACTCCGTTACATTTAAAAGCAGGAAACAATATCACTATTAATTTTGATGCAAAAGATTATCAAAAATCAATAATAATTTCTGGTAAAGGGTCAGAAATCAGTTCGTATTTGGTTGCAAAATTAAACAAAGAAAAAGAATTGATAGGCAAAAAAGCTGATTTTTATAAACAAGAAGAAACAGCGTATAAAAAAGCGATATCTATTATTAAAACAGCTCACAAAAAAATTTTAGCGGAAAATACTGGAGTTTCAGAAGACTATAGATCTAAAGAAAAAAGAAATATTCAATATGCTTATTTGGAAAAATTAGACATATATAAGGGTAGCTATTCTTATTATGCAAAAAAGAAAGATTTTGAACCTTCTAAAGAGTTTTTGAACGAATTAAAAGACATTACGTATGATAATGAAGAGGATTATAATTTTTCTTCCGCATATAAATCTTTAGTAAGTTCATATTACAAAAACATATCAAATGAATTGACTAAAGAGAATAAAAAATTAGATGGAGACATTGCTATGTTATCTGTTTGTGCATCAATTAAAAATCAGACCATTAAAAATGCATTGATTTATGAAGCATCTAGTTATACTATTATGTATTATACTGAAGATCTCGAAGGATTCTACACGGCTTATAAAGCAGCTGGATCTACAGATGTAAAAAACAATGACAAAATAAAAAAAAGTTACGAAGCCTTAGAAAAAATAGCAAAAGGAAATTCGTCTCCAAAATTTGTTAATTACGAAAACAATCAAGGAGGTACCACTTCATTAAATGATTTAAAAGGGAAATATGTATATATTGATATTTGGGCAACTACGTGTGGACCTTGTAAGGCAGAAATTCCTTTTTTACAAAAAATAGAAAAACAATATCACGGAAAAAACATTTACTTTTTAAGTGTTTCTGTTGATTTTAAAAAACAATATCAAAAATGGAAAGACATGATTAAAGAAAAAGAGCTAGGGGGTATTCAACTACTAGCAGATAAAAATTGGAAGTCTCAATTTGTTCAAGATTATTTAATTCAAGGTATTCCTCATTTTATCTTATTAGACCCTCAGGGAAATATTGTAACTGCAAACGCTCCAAAACCCTCTGAGAAAGAATTATCTGAGCTGTTTGAAGATTTAAAAATATAATATATACATGCGAAAAACCTCCATACAGACACTGTTACAAAATCTGTGTAAGTTTAAAATTCGGGATTAGGTTATTTCTAACTTAATCCTGTTTTTAAATATAATCAAAAATTGATTAAGAATAACTCCCCAATTTCTAATAGGCATTGTCCATTTTTTGGTGCTTTCTTTTAGTGCTAAAAATACAGATTTCATAATAGCATCATCGGTAGCAGTAATCAAAATATCTTGTGTTCCTCTTGCTTTAATATCACTTAAAACAGACATCCAAAAGGCGGAAGATTCATTTTTACCCAACCATAATCCTAATACCTCTTTTTTACCATCTGTGCGTAACCCTACTGCGATGTAAATGGATTTTGTTAATCACTTTTGAGTTTTCTCTAACCTTAAAAACAATACCATCCATCCAGACGATTAGGTAGGTTTGTTCTAAGGGGCGGTTTTTCCATGTAATGATATCTCCTGTTATTTTATCGGTAATTCTTGAGATTGTGGCAGTAGAAATACTGAAATTATACATCTCATCTATTTGCTGTTCAATATCACTGGTACTCATCCCTTTTGCGTACAGAGAGATGATTATATTCTCTAAACCGTCTGCTGTACTTTGACGTTTTTTAATAAGCATTGGGTTAAAAGAACTTTCTCGATCTCGTGGTATTTGAATCGTCGTTTCTCCTAAGGTAGTTTTTAACTTTTTTGAAGTATAGCTATTTCGTGCATTGGTATTGCTACGCTTTTGATGTTTTTAATAATCTAAATATGCGTCTAATTCGCCTTCTAATATCTTTTCTATGCCTCGCTTATGCAAGTCTTCTTAAAAAGGTGGTTAGTTCTATTCCGTTCTTGAATTGCTGTAAAAAAGAATCGTTTAAAATGTCTTCTGGTTTCATAATGTAAGGTGTTAAAGTTTAAAATTAATAAAAAAAATCTCGGGAGTTATAACTCCCGAGATTTTTAAATTTACACAGATTATGAGATAGTGCCCCAAAAAAGTCGCATTTGCTACTTGAATCTACCGTGCCTTAAATCTTCTTTTAAATAAACTGGACTCAAATTTTTATAATATATTTGATGTTATATAAATTTACTATGAAATTTTTATTTAGGGTTATAATTTTACTATTTTTCATTTCATTTGTTAATCAATCTAAGGCGCAAGAAACGTTGCCAATATTTTCTGATTATTTATCTGATAATGTATATTTAATTCATCCGGCAGCAGCTGGTATTGGTAATTGCGCTAAATTACGTTTAACAGCAGGAAGGTATTGGGAAGATAATGAGTTACAGACATTAAGTTTTCATAGTAAATTGGGTGAAGATACCAATGCCGCAGCAGGAATTGTGTTGTTTAATGATAAGAATGGCTATCATTCTCAAAAAGGAATTCAAGCAACTTTTGCATATCATTTAGATTTATTTAGAGGAGGAGAATTTAATCAGATTTCTTTTGGTTTGTCGTTAGGAGCAGTTCAAAACACAGTAGATCAAACTACATTTGCAGGAGATCCAGCTGTACAGCAACTAATAGAGAGCAATTTTTATTTTAATGGCGATTTTGGAATGGCTTACCATTACGGGGGCTTATCATCATATTTTACAGTTAAAAACTTGTTTTTGTCTGCTAAAGGTGGTGTAAATAACCAATTAGAATCTTTAAACTTACGTAACTTTATTTTTGGAGTTGGGTACTTTTTTGGTAACGAAGAGAAATTTAAATTTGAACCCTCTGTAATGCTTCAGTTCAAAGAAGGTACAGGTGAGAATTTGGTTGATTTTAATATAAAGGTTTATAAGAAATTAGAAAAAGTACAATTGTGGGCAGGACTTTCATATAGAAGAAGTTTTGAAGGAGGCCAAGTACAAGAATTACAACAATTCACGCCAATTTTAGGTGCAAATATAGGAAGTTGGATGTTTGCTTACACGTATGCAAAACAATCTGGAAGTATAGTTTTTGAAAACGCAGGCTTTCACCAATTATCTTTGGGGGTTAATCTGTTTTGTAGAAAACCAAGAGCTTCTGCGTGTCCTAATATAAATGGAAGTTTTTAGAAATCTAATTCTTCAATTCTTATAGTAGAAATTTTACCTAGAATATTTTTTAACACTATTTTATTTTTGTTGATATAAAATTGATGTATTTTTCTTTTTCTATTGAAGTTAAGTACGTTCATTTTTTTTAAAATAGCTTTGGTTTGTTTTGCAACTGCTCCGCCAGAATCTATAATTAAAATGTCTTTTCCTGCAATTTTACGTATCTGCGGAATTAAATAAGAGTAATGAGTACAGCCTAATACCAAACAATCTGCACCCTCATCTAGCATTGGTTGAATATAAGTGTTTAATAGACTTGTCATCTCTTCAGAATTTATTTTTCCGTTTTCAATCAGTTCTACCAGACCTTCGCCAACTTGTTCTATAATGGTTATTTCGGTATCTATTTTGCTAGATGTTTGCTCAAAAAGGTCACTGTTAAGTGTTCCTTTAGTAGCTAAAATTCCAATAGTGTTTGTTTTGGTTTGTAATGATGCGGGTTTTATTGCAGGTTCAATTCCAATAAATGGTACAGTATAATAATTATCTCTTAGATATTCTATAGCGTTTGTGGTGGCTGTATTGCAGGCAACTATAATTAGCTTACAGTTTTTTTCTAAAAGAAATTCGGTGTTTTTTATAGACAACTCAATAATTTCTTTTTTGGACTTTTGACCATAAGGTGCATTTTTACTATCAGATAAGTAAAAAGTTTCTTCATTTGGTAAAAGAGTATGTATCTTTTTCCAAATGGATGTTCCGCCAATGCCAGAGTCAAAAATACCGATGGGTTGTTGAGGTGTGTTTTTCATTTTGTACAAAAATAAAAATCCTGCTGTAATACAGCAGGATTTTTTATAGTTTTAATAAGGTATTTTTAGAAACCTAATTTAGCTTTTACTGCTGCGAAAATATCTTCTCCGCGGTCAAAAACGATTAACCCTTTACCTGGAGTTGCATCAAATACATAGATAATTCCTTTTTCTGCAGCTACAGCTTTAATTGCATCTTCTGCTTTCTTTAAAATAGGATTTAGTTTTTCTTGATATTTCTTTTGTATTTCTTGAGAAGCAGATTGTTCAGCTTGCACAACTCTACTTCTTTCTTGTTGTACTTCTACGGCTCTTTGTTGGTTAACTTCTTTCGTTTGTGTTTTACCTTCTGCTTCGTATTTTTTAAGTTTAGCTTCTAATTTTTTAGCCATTCCTTGAATATCGTCTTTATAGGTTTTAGTTAACCTGTCTAATTCAGCTTTTAAAGATTTAGTATCTGGCATTTCAGATAATAACTTGTCAGTATTAATATGTGCAGTTTTTTGTGCATTAGCTACTCCATTTAATCCAATTGTAAAAATTGCAACTAATAATAGGGTTTTAATTTGTTTCATTTTTGTTGTTTTAATTATAAATTTACTATTCTTCTTTTTTGTTATATTATTTTCCACCTTCTTTTTCGGCTTCTTTTTTCTTTTTTGCTTCTTCTCTAGCTTTTTTTAATGCTTCTTTCTTTTCTAGTAATAAAGCTCTTTTTGCTTCGCGCTCTTTTAAGCGGGCTAATCTTTTTGCTTCTATTTCTTTTCTTTTTGCTTCACGCTGAATCGATTTCTTATCTTGTAATGTTTTTTTCGCTTCTAGGCGTTTTTTGTTTTCTTCACTTAACTCTTTGCTAACAGGAGCATTCTTTTTAGCCGCAATTTTATCTTTCTTATTTTTAATTTTTTGCTCTCTACCAATTGCTTTTAAAACAAGGGCGCTAATGTCATACTTTTTGTTTGAAAAAAGCATAACTAAATCACCTGATTTATCAAATACAAAATCGTACTTCTTACGAACTGCAATATTTTGTACTGCATTATAAACTTGATCTTGTACTGGCTGTATTAATTGTTTTCTTAATTGATACATATCTCCATTAGGACCAAAATACAATGATTCTAATCTGCGTAATTCTTGTTGTTTTACATTAATATCTTCTTCACGCTCTTCAATTAAATCTTTGGTTAAAATAGCTTTTTCATTGACTAAATCGGTTTTTAAAACCTCAATACTTCTTGCTTCTTTATCTAGGTTATTTCGCCATTTTTCAACTTTAGTATTTAAAAATTTTTGTGCCTCTAAATATTCTGGAACATTTTCTAAAATATATTCCATATCTATATAGGCAATACGTTGATATTTTTGCGCACTAACAACAACAATAGTAAGTAAAAGAACGATTGATAAAATATATTTTCTCATCTTTATAGTATGTATTTAGAAAAAACCGTGCCAAAAAAACTGATATCTACACAAATGTACGTTTTTCTTAGAATTGTCTTCCGATTATAAAATGTGTTTGCCAACCAGATTTTGTGGGGTTAAAAGAAGTGTCTCCTGGTAATGGATCAAAACCATGTGCAAAATCGATACCTAATAAACCAAATGCAGGCATAAATATACGAATTCCTAAACCAGCTGATCGTTTCAATTCAAACGGCTTAAACTCTTTAAAACTATCATATGAATTACCTGCTTCTAAAAAACCTAATACATAAATAGATGCAGACGGTTTATCAGTAATTGAATAACGGGTTTCTAATTGAAATTTATTATAAATTGCTCCTCCATCTACAGAAGATAATTTGTTATTTTCATACCCACGTAAACCAACAGTTTGTCTACCGTCTAATTGTCCTTGTGCAATGCCATCTCCACCAACAAAATAACGTTCTATAGGTGTTAAACCTATTCCGTTATTGTAACTCCCTAAATAGCCTATTTCAAAATTAGACATTAATACTAGCTTGTTAGCGAGTTTGGTATACCATTTTCCTTTGGCTGAAATTTTATAATATTCTAACCACTTATATATTTCACCTAACCGTCCTTGTTGTACACTGTTGGGTTGGCTTTTGTCAAGTGTATAATCTTTTCCGTTTACTAAAGAATAAGGAAAAGTTGCTTTACCACTTAATGTAAATTGAGAACCATAGGTTGGAAATATTAAACTTGGCCCTGCGGAATTTCTTGAAAGACTAATATTGTATGCTAAATTATTTAGAGTTCCATTATTTAAACGAACATTTGAAGAACCAACTTGATAAGCATAATTATTTAAGTTAATTCTTTGATAACTTATACTTTGTGATAATTGAAAAAAGTCATCTGGCCAACGTAAACGTTTCCCTAAGCCAAGAGATGCACCAATAATATCTAACCTTTGGTTTTTATCTACCTCTCGAGTAGATCGATTAAATCTAAATTGTTCTGAATAATAAACAGATATAGATAAAGACTGTGGTCTTTTACCCCCTAACCATGGTTCTGAAAAGGAAAAACTATACGTGCTATAGGTTCTACTTGTTTGTAAACGAAGTGCTAGTTTTTGACCATCTCCCATTGGCAATGGTTTGTAGGCTTCCTTTTTAAATATATTTCTAATAGAAAAATTATTAAAAGATAAACCTAGAGTTCCTATAAAAGAACCGCCACCGTAACCACCTTGTAGCTCTATTTGACTTCCGCCTTTTTCTACTACAGCAAATTCTATATCTGCAGTTTTATCTTGATAATTTGGTTTAACATCTGGAGTTACGTTAGTGTCAAAAAAGCCTAATTGACCAATTTCACGAATAGAACGAATAATATTCTGACGGCTAAATAAATCTCCTGGTTTAACACGTAGCTCCCTAAAGATTACATGGTCATTCGTTTTGTCATTACCAACAACAGTAACTTTTTTAATTCTTGCTTGTTCGTCTTCTCTAATACGAACCTCTACTGTAATAGAATCACTTTTAACTTTGGTTTCAACAGCATTTATTTGAGAGAAAAGATATCCGTTATTGTGGTATAAAGATTGAATATCTTGAGAGTCAGGACTTCCATCACCAGAAATACGCTCTTTTAAAACTTTACCGTTATAAATGTCTCCTTTGTCAATTTTTAAGAAGCTAAATAATTGCTCATCTGTATATGCTTTATTTCCTACAAATAATATATCTCCAAAACGGTATTGACGTCCTTCTTCTAATTCAATTTCTAAATTGATTGTATTGTCATCATTCCAGGTAAGTTTGTCACTTAAAATACGAGCATCTCTAAATCCGTCCTCGCTATATTTTTCGAGAATATTTTCTAAATCAGCTTTGTAATCATCTTGAATATATTTTGATGTTTTCCAGAAACGACCAAAAGCCTTACGTTTGGTCTTTTTCATAGCTCCACGTAATTTCTTCTTAGAAAAAGCTTTGTTTCCTGTAAAGAGGATGCTCTTTATTTTAACACGACTACCTTTGTCTACATGAATATTCATATTTACTGTATTAATATCTGAAGTGTCTTTTACGGTGTAAAAATTTACTTTGGTTTTAAGAAAACCTTTATCTGTGTATTTCTTTTTTATATAATTTCTTGATGTTACTAATAAGTTATCAGTAACCATTGCGCCTTTTTTTAGACCTGTTTCTTTACGTAACTCTTTGGCTTTAGATTTGCTAAGACCAGTAATAGAAACCTTGTTAAG
Source organism: Tenacibaculum sp. (assembly GCA_965242715.1). Classification (GTDB taxonomy): domain Bacteria; phylum Bacteroidota; class Bacteroidia; order Flavobacteriales; family Flavobacteriaceae; genus Polaribacter. Next base: position 3,762,598 of record OZ251501.1, on the reverse strand, counting down.
TCGTGGTAATTCTATTACGTCAAACTGTAAATAAACAGTCTCTCCATCAATTTTAGATAGATATACATCTACTTGACTAAACTGTTTGCTGTCATATAATTTTTTAATAGCAGATGTTAGTTTATCTCCTGGGAGTTTAAGTACCTGACCGTCTTTTAAGCCTGTAAAGACTTTAACGATTGGTTCTTTAAATTTTTTTAACCCAGTAACAACAATACCTCCAAGAATATATTCTTTTCCTTTTTTATAGGTTGTTGTAGATGAGATACTATCTTTAGTATCTTGAGCCTGAATGTTTTTTGCACTAAAGATAAATACAAAAATTGCTAATAATAATGAGTATTTATTCATTTGATGTAACCTGTTCACTTGTTTTTCCAAATCGTCGTTCTCTGTTCTGATAATCAATTATTGCATTTAAAAAATCACTTCTTCTAAAGTCTGGCCATAGTATCTCTGTAAAATAAAGCTCAGCATATGCCATTTGCCATAATAAAAAATTGCTAATTCTTTGTTCGCCACTTGTACGTATCATTAAATCAACGTCGGGCAAATTAAATGTATATAAATGACTATTTATAATTTTTTCATCTATTTTTTCTATATCTAATTGTTTATTAACAACTTTTTTAGATATATTTTTGATTGCATTAACAATTTCTTCTCTAGAACCATAACTTAATGCAAATGTTAAGGTGATTTTTGTGTTATTTTGTGTTGCTTCAATAACATTTTTTAATGTTTTTTGTGCTTTTTTTGGTAAGTTAGCTATGTTTCCAATAGCATTTACCTTTACATTTTTACGTTGAAATTCTGGTAACTCTTTCTTTAATGTTGTTACTAATAAACTCATTAGCATATCAACCTCAAGCTTTGGCCTATTCCAATTTTCTGTAGAAAAAGCATACATAGTAAGGTATTTTACACCGATTTCTGAAGCTGTATCTGCGGATTCTCTAATGGCAGTTAGTGCATTTTTATGACCAAAAATACGTTGCATACCTTTACGTTTTGCCCATCGTCCGTTGCCATCCATAATAATAGCCACATGATTTGGAACTCGTTGTAAATTTATGTGTTGTAGTTTTTCGTTCATAAAATATTATCGTACATCTATATAACAGGCTGGTCTTCCGAAGGTATAAACAATAGAAACACCTGTAAACATATACCAATCGTTATCAGCACCGCCATAATTTAAATTTATTATTGAGTCAGAAGGGCTAAATAATCTTTTACTGTAATCAATATCATCAACTATAGCATATCTAAATTTTGCTTCTACAGCATAGGCTAAATTATTTACCAATCTTCCTTTAATACCGAGCCCGAATGGAATAGCATAAGAAATAGAGTTTCTTAAATCTACTGTTCGGTCATCGTTTGTTCTTTCAAGTTTCTTGTAGCTAAAAGCAGCAATTTCAACTAAAATATAGGGCGTAAACGACGTATTGTGTTCGGAAATATTATATTTAAAAAAATTATATTCTAACCCTAAAGCGACTTCCTGAATAGTATTTGTAAAACTAATGCCTCGTTGTTTTCTAAATGGATTTGAAGCATCTGCGTCATCTCCTGCTATTGGTAAATATGAATAAGTAGCTCTAAAAGCCATACGAGGGTTGTAATTGTATTTGTAAATTAAAGCGCCTGCAACCTTGTTAGGTTTTATGTAGTTGGTACTCCCAACATCACCTACATAATTAGAGCCTCCAATAAAAAAACCAATTTCATAGATTTGCCCAAACGAAATGTTTATGACACAAATAAATAGTATGCTTAAAAAATATTTTATCATAATAAAAATAGCGTGCAAATATAGGGAATTGAATTTGCTTTAAGAGGTTAATAAATAGTCTTTTTTGATTAACTCTTTTTTAGCTAATTTATTGTAGTAATGCCTTATGGATTTGGCTCGTTACGTATATCTTCTCCCCATAGTAATTTACTGCGAAGTGTGCGTAAATACGATTGATTTTTTGGTAAAATACTTTTAATAGTAAACGATGCTTTTTCAATAAACACCTTAGTGTGTTGTGGTACGGTAGTAATGCTAGAATCTAAAGAAATTAAATAGTCTTTTTCTCGAGCATTTACTTCTAGTTGTATTGATGTTGTGTCTGGAATTACCATTGGGCGTGCATTTAGATTGTGCGGTGCAATTGGTGTAATTACTAAACTCTTTGAATCAGATAAAATTACAGGTCCGTTACAACTTAAAGAGTAACCGGTAGAACCTGTTGGTGTAGCTATAATTAAGCCATCTGCCCAATAATTAGTAAGGTATTCGTTATTTAAATAGGTTTTTACACCAATCATAGAGGTGGTGTTTTTACGGGCTACGGTTACCTCATTTAAAGCAAAATTTATTTCGGAAAATTCTTTTGTTTCAGGAGTGGTTTTTACCTGTAAAAGTGTACGTTCTTGTATGGTGTATTCACCTCGTAAAACCTCTTGAATACTTTCTTTTATAGCGTCTTTTTTTATGGTTGCTAAGAACCCTAACCTGCCAGCATTTATACCAATTATAGGAATATTTAAGTTTCTGATATATGTTATAGAGCGTAGAATTGTTCCGTCTCCACCAATGGTAATCATAGCGTCAAAAGAGTTGTTTAAATCGTTAAAATGTGCGTATGTTGGGTATTTTTTATCGAGCGATTTATTTTCTAGCAATAAATCGTAAAATTCTTTTTCAAAAAAAGCAACAATATTATTATCTTCTAAAACGGAAAGTAAAACTTTAATTTCCTTTTCTAAAGTTATGGTGTATGCTTGTCCGTAAATGGCTACTTTTTTCATAAATTAAAATTTGAGTTAATTTATTGTTGTTTATTTGTTTCTGTGCGTTTTATACTAAATTCTCTATGAGGGTTACATTTCTAGGTATTTCTTCAAGTAATCAGACCTGTTCTTTAAATCTTCTAAATACACGTCATCTTGATGATTTGTAAGAACATTATAATTGTATCTTCGAAAAGTATGGATAATTTCATTCACTTCTTTAGCTATTATTTTTAACGTAACATTTACTTTATCAACCCTTTGAGAAGAAACGTACATGCCAAGTAACTTTCCGTTATTAGATTCTATAATTTGAGAAATCTCACTCATAGAATAATCATCTTTATTCTTTTCTACAATTAGCGTTTCGCTTTCATTATGTAAAAACGGACTATCAGCAAAAGCACCTAAAATATCACTCAACTCGTAATAACCTATGTAATTTTTGTTGGCATCTAAAACCGGAATTATATTACAATCATTATCAGCAAATAGCGTGATTAAATCTAAAAGCGTAGCTTTTTCATCTGTAAAAAAATAATCTAATAAATGTGAATACTCGTTAAGTTTGCTGCTTTTATTTTCAATAGTTTGAATATCACTTTCTAGAAAACTACCTAATAGCTTGCCGTTTTCTACTACAGGAATGTGTGTAATTGGCAAACCTTTACACATTTTTTGCGCACTTTTTACAGTGCTTTTTAATGTAAGTGCTTTTATCTCTTTAAGTATGTAATCGTTTATATTCATTGCTACGAATATAGGTTAAAATGTTTGTATGCGTTACTTTTGCCCTTTAATCTAAAAAGATGACAAAGTTAAGTGTAAATATTAATAAAATAGCAACTTTACGTAATTCTCGTGGCGGAAATACACCTAATTTACTACAAGTGGCAACCGATATTCAAGAGTTTGGTGCAGAAGGTATTACCGTTCATCCAAGACCAGATGAACGTCATATCCGGTATCAAGATGCGTACAATTTAAAACCAATTGTTTCTACTGAATATAATATTGAAGGAAAACCGATAGAGAAATTTATGAAAATGGTGTTGGAGATTAAACCAACACAAGTAACATTGGTTCCAGATAGTGTAGAGGCTTTAACTTCAAATGCAGGTTGGGATACGGTTACGCATCAATCATATTTAAAAGAAGTAATTTCTGAGTTTAAACAAAACGGAATTAGAACATCAATTTTTATTGATACAGATTTAAAATTGATTGAAGCCGCCGCAAAAACAGGCGCTGATAGAATTGAATTATACACAGAACATTTTGCTTTAGAGTATGAAAAAGGAAATAAAAATGCTGTAAAACCGTATGTTGAAGCTGCGGTTTTAGCACATAATTTAGGGTTAGGTGTAAATGCAGGACACGATTTGAGTTTAGATAACATCAGATTTTTTAAAGAGAATATTCCGAATTTAGCGGAAGTTTCTATAGGGCATGCATTAATTTCTGAATCTTTGTATTTAGGATTAGAAAATGTGGTAAATATGTATTTACATAGACTTAAGTAAATGGAAATTTTACATTCTCGTATCGTTGGAAAAGGAAAACCATTATTAATTTTACATGGTTATTTTGGTATGGGAGATAATTGGAAAAGTCATGCCAATAAATTTGCAGAAGACGGTTTTGAGGTTCATTTAATTGATCAAAGAAATCACGGTCGTAGTTTTCATTCAGCTATTTTTGATTACGAAACATTAGTGCAAGATTTATTTAATTATATTGAGCATTATAAGTTAGAAAATGTTAATTTAATTGGACATTCTATGGGCGGAAAAACAGTAATGTTATTTGCGGTAGAACATGCTGAGTTAGTTGATAAATTAGTGGTTGCAGACATTTCTCCGAGAATGTACCCACCACATCATCATCATATTTTAGAGGCATTGAATTCAATAAATTTTGAAGTGCAGAACTCACGTAAGTTAGTTGATAAAAAACTATCAGAGTTAATTTCAGAAATTGGCATTAGAAGTTTTTTAACCAAGAGTTTGTATTGGAAAGAGAAAGGACAATTAGCATTTCGTTTTAACTTACCGTCGCTCACAGAAAATAATAATGAAGTTGGTGTTGCATTACCATCATTTACTGTTTTTGAAGGTGAAACTTTGTTTTTAAAAGGTGAAAATTCTGGTTATATTTCTGCAAACGAAGAACCTATTATCAATGTGCATTTTCTAAACTCACAAATTGTAACTATTGCGAATGCGGGTCATTGGTTGCATGCAGAAAATCCGAAAGATTTTTATAATGAAGTTCTTGATTTTTTAGAGGTTTAGTTAGGGCTTGCTGATTTTCTAAAAAATAAAACATAATTAATTAACAATCAATGATTTATCTGCATGTTAGTAGTGATATTATTTTGATAAAAGCATAGGTTTTCGTATCTTACTATCATAAACCCGTGCAGTTATGATAAAATATACCGCCTCAAATCAACTAACATTAGATGGATTTTCACATCCTTTTTCCCAGGAACTTTCGCTTGAAAATCGTTGGGTAAAATTGGCAACAATTATTCCTTGGGATGATTTGGCAGTTATTTATAGCAAGGCACTCCATAGCCATGCAGGACGTGAGAGTATTGATGTAAGAATGGTGATTGGCGCCATTATCATAAAACACAAATTAGGGTTGGATGATAGAGGAACCGTTGCTATGATTAGCGAGAATATTTATTTGCAATATTTTTGTGGTCTTACAAGTTTTCAAACTAAAGACCCTTTTCATCCCACCGTTTTTGTAGATATCCGCAAGCGGATGGGCGCAAATGATTTTGACCTATGGAATGCACTTATCATTAAAAAAGCAGATGATTTAAGACCGTCTAAAAAGAAAATGATTGGGGGTGATGATGATGGTTTTCCAAAAAACAAAGGAACCTTAAAGATTGATGCCACAGTTGCAAATCATAAAATTGTTTTTCCTACCGATGCAGGACTTCTGAATACTGCTAGGAAAGAAACCGAACGTTTTATAGACTTACTCTACAAACAATCGACTTTAAAAAAGCCTAGAGATTATCGCAGGATAGCACGAACAGAATATTTGGTGTTTTCAAAAAAAAGAAGAAAATCAAAAAAAAGAGATTCGTAAGTTTATTGGCAAACAACTAAATTATGTCAAACGCAATTTAACCTATATTAAAAACCTGTTAGACGACATAGAAATCCTCAAGAAAGAAGAAGTTCTTGTAGGGTTATTTCCAATGAAAAACCCATATCCCTCAAAGTTTCCACTGCCAAAACGAGACCAAAAAATTTATTGGATAGTACAGCAACTTTATGTACAACAACAGTATATGTATCAAGAAAAAATACATCGTGTAAAAGATAGAATTGTCAATATCTATCAACCTTATATACGTCCTATTCCTAGAGGAAAAGACAAAACATCTACAGAATTTGGTGCAAAAATAAGTGCAAGTGTGGTGGACGGAATGAGCAGAGTGGAACATATAAGTTGGGATCAATTTAATGAAGCCAGTGATTTAGAATTACAGGTAAATATGTACACAAAAACCTTTGGTCATTATCCAGAACTGGTTTTAGCAGACCAGATATATTTGAATAGAAAAAACAGAAATTGGCTCAAAGAAAGAGGAATACGGATTGTAGGAAAACCATTAGGAAGACCAAAGAAAACAAACCTTAATGCTTATCAAAAACGAAAATTAAAAAAAGAACGAAACCAAAGAAATCATATAGAAGGTAAATTCGGACAAGCAAAAAACGCATACGGCTTAAGCAGTATTAAAGCCAAAAGAAGTGACACCTCACAGAGTTGGATTGGGGCAATATTTTTTATAATGAATTTGATATCATTAGAAAAAATAGCGAAACAATACGCTATTTTTTGTGTCGTATTCAAAAATTACAGTGCAAGGTTAAAAATAAACATAATCAACTTTATTGATAACTCCAGTTATAGCATAAATCATATTTTTAAACTGACTATTCTTAAATATCTAATGATATCTTCTTGATAAAATCTGCAAGCCCTAGATAGCTTTTCTTTTAAATAACGAACCTCGTTTTTTAAATCTGCTATTTCTTTCTCTAAAATAGAAAACTTTTGCAAAAGTTTTTGTATAAGTTCCTTGTCTGACAAATCTTCGAGTTTTATAAACCATAAGAGCATCAAACTCCATTATATACTCAGGTTTTAACACTCAAACTTACCTCTGAGTTATGAACGATTGTTAATAAACATCGTGATTTTTGATTGTTTTATTGTTTTTGGGTGAATAGTTACGTTTTTTTTACAAAATACATAAGTGTATTATTTTTTAATTTCCGTTACCAGGAACAGAGTCTGTATCGGTTTGGTTACTTTGTTTTATTTGTGATGTACTTACAATTGTACCTGCACTAGTTACTGTTGCAGTTATTTGCAAGACTATTGTTTGATTTACTGCAATATTACCAACAATCCATAAGTCTTTTTTGTTATCAGCATCTGTGTCTGCATAGGTTGTTGATGTTGTTCCAGAACTGTCTGACACATATGTTAAACCTGCAGGCAACACATCGGTTACCTGAACACCTGTTGCTGCTACTGGCCCATCATTTTTTATAGTAAGTGTGTATACAATATTCTCTCCTATTTTAGGTATGGCATTGTTTACTGTTTTTGTTAAACTTAAATCTGCCTGTAATGCAACATTTAACACCACCTCTATTTCTTTTAAAATACAATTATTATCTACGTGTGTAATAATAACTTTATAGGTTCCGTCATTTACGGCAGCGGCAGTAGACACTGTATATGTTGCCGTGGTAGATACCGCTTGTACTGTTACAAAACCTGCACCAGAACCATTATCAAACAACCATTTGTAACGTAAACCTGCACTTGCGTTATTTCCACTTGCACTATAATCTGGTACTGTACCTGTATATATTGTTGTTGAATCTGCAGTTGTTGCACTAGCATCAAAAGTTACATTGTCTCCTGCATTTATTGTTTGCGGAGTTGTTATTGTTGTTGGGGTTACTCTTACAGCTCTGGTTACATTTGCATTGGTGTCTTGCGAACCAGCATTTACAACTCCTGTAGTTGTATTTATTCCTGATGTCGTAAGGTTTGCATAATCTAACATCCCATTTGTATCTACTTGAGAAGCGGTATAAGTTCCGTCTCCTTCTATAGCATCAAAACATCCATCATTATCACTATCGGTATCTAAATGATCTGGAATACCATCGCCATCTGTATCTATCATGTTTTGACAATAAACAATTGGCATTACAAATGCGATATAGGTATGTGTATATGATGTATCTTTTTCTAAAAGTTTAAATGTAATAGATTTCACAAGTTTAGTTATGTCTATACCTTCAAAATTAAGTGTCCCATATGCTTGATACTGGGGATAAGTGAAAATGTTTGTGCTTGTGCTTTTTACAGCAGGAATCGACCCATACATTATTTTACTCAAAAGAGTACCTGACGTTTTAGAGTAATTATGAGGGTTCCCTGGCGCTGCTAAAGTAAAATTTAGATAAGAACTTATACTTCCATCGTTATAAGTTACTCTAAACGCCCCTAAAACCCCTTTTTGTAAAACACTGTCAAAATATAACCCTACTTTTTTTACAGGAACAGCAAAAGTAAAAGTAAAAGTATTTCCTACTATAGCAGTTACTCCTGTTTCTTCAAAGCTAAAAGCAGTTTGATCTGTAGATATAATTCCTCCAACGGTTGAAAACGTTACCGTATTAAATTCTTCACAAGAATAAAAATCTTGGGCATTTGCTTTAACAGGTGTTATTTCTTCAGTAAGACCTTCAAATTCATCTAAAATACCGTCATTATCGTCATCTAAATCACAAACATCATTTACTCCATCTCCATCGCTATCTGTTGCTGTTGGAACTCCGTTAACACCTGCTTCATCTGTACATGGGTTCATTACTACCAATGTTGTGATGGTAGTCTTCTTACTACAATAATTATTTAGATGGCTTACAATAAGTTTATATTTATAGCTATTCATCGCTGCCGTAACTGTACTTAACGTTAAAGTTGCATTGATAGCTCCTGATATATCAGCAAATCCACTTCCTTCATCTACTTGCCATTGGTAACTTAGTACCGCAGGACTATCATCTACATAATTAGGGGTTCCTGTTACATACGTAGTTGCACTTTCTCCTGTAAATACAGGACTTAATGTTATATTTTCGCCTATGTTTACAGAAGTTGTACTTGGTAATGGGGTTGTTTCTGTTATTTTACTAGCTTTAGTAACACCAAGAGTAGTTGCCTGACCAGTTCCTGCAGATGTTGGCACTCCATAAGAAGCTCCTACACCACCGACTGCAATTCCTAAATTAGCAGAACTTCCGCCAGTACTTCCACCTGTTAAAGTAGCAGTGGTCGTTAAATTATTAACTCCCTCAGTTGCATCTGGACAGCCATCATTATCAGAATCAGTATCTAGATGGTTTGGAATACCGTCTCCATCTGTATCGAGAGGTAGACAAGCTTCAAATATAAATTCAATAGCATCTCCTTCACTTTGATCAAGATTGCCTGAACTATTTAATTGTGATACATTATAGGTAAAAGAACTAATTGCACCATTTATTTGAATACTTCCAGACGCCTCTCCTAAAGCACAGCTTGCAGCATCACCTGAAATAGTAGCACTACCTAAACCGCCATGCTGAACTGTTGTTGTGGTTACGGCAAATTCTGTTGTACCGGAAAGCTTAGTTTGAGTTAATCCTCCTTGTAAAACCCAACGTGAAGAATCAAAAAGACCGTCGCTACTACCTCCTCCAAGACCTGCCCAATGTATTACAGGGTTTTCTATAGTTATTGAAGCATTACTTGTTGGGTCTAAAAACTCAACAGTAAATGTTCCTGTTGCAGATCCTGATCCTAAAGCAGTAAACATCATAAGAGAATTTCCTCCTGCAATTGTTTCTGTAGATGTAAAATTTCCACATGTATTATCTAATGGTCCATTGTGAGGAAACCCAAATCTATTCCAAAAAGTACTATAGTTTCCAAAAGTAATTCTAACTTTTACTGTAGAGATATTTGACTCCCAAACTCCTTGTCCCTTATTTGTCCACGTTTGTGTAATATTAGACGATATACATCCTCCTTCATCACTATCTAAAATCCCATCATTGTCATCGTCTAAATCAACATCATTATTAATTCCATCGCCATCAAAATCGCAGTTTCCTGAGTATTTGTTAAGGTCAGTACAGACGTTACATATGTTTACCTGATTATCAATTGCATCTGCATAGGTATATATGCCCGTGTATATTCCGTTTCCAGCAGTTTCAAGTGTATCTTCAAAACCGTTGCCCCCCGTGCCTGTTTTGGCAAATTGGAAGTCCGTAGTGTCACTCGTCGTTGTACCTGCTTCTAAGGCATCGGAGCAGCCGTCGCCGTCGGAGTCAAGGTCCAATTGGTTTGGAATATTATCTCCATCTGTATCTGCACACTCTGGAAAAATATATGCAGTTCCTTTTAATTCATCCCCACCATCACCATTAGGATTTACTACAGAAAATGAATTAGAATCTGCAATAAACGATATCGTTTTAAAAGGAGATGCGTCTATGGTTTTCATTAATTCTAGTGAGGGAGAAGTAGTTGACCTTGTTCCGTAAATTACAACTTCTCCACTGGTTTTAATGATAAGTTTAAATCTTGGTAATCCATTTGTATTAGGAAGCCAAGATCCCAAAAGGGAAGCACCGTCAGAGTTAAATACTATACGGACTTCTCCAACTGTTGGAGTCCTCTGTCGAAATTGTAAAATATTATTTTCGTGTAATCCGCCACCATTTACAGTAATAGAAAAAGCATTGTCTACCACTGTAAAATCAAAAACAGCACTTTTAGCATCGTTAAAAGAGAAATTTGTAGTACTTCCTCCGTCTCCTCCATTGATAGTGTATTTTTCAGCACCACATTCATCTACGTCTAAAATCCCATCATTGTCATCATCGATATCTATGAGGTCTTGGATTCCATCTAAATCGGTGTCTACCAATGAACCTATCGTGCTAACAGCGATTCCCAGTACAGCTGTAGGACCTCCACCATTTTTTGGTCCACCTGCATCTACCTGCCAAGAAATACTATTTACTCCTAAAGAAGACGTAGCATTGATAAAATCCAAAGTTCCTCTACCTTGCCTTCCTTGACCAGAAGGCTGATTCACTGGTCGAATGCCAGGAGTTCCTAAAAAAGTAATGGTCTCCAAATTTCTTGGGTTACTTTCAAAATTGGTAAATCCATAAGGGTTCGCCTGAATGAGATCAAATGAAGCCCCATTCTCTACAGTAGCGTCTTCATAATTAATGATAAAGTTTCCTATTTGGATCTCTCTTCCAGAAGTTCCGTCGTCTCGTTCCAAATTTCCAAAATACAATTCAAGATTATAAACAGGTTGAGCAAAGGTCAATGTCCATGTCTGATTAGGAAAATTATCTCCAAATTCATTAAATCTGACAATATCCGTCTCTGCTCCATTCAAGAATGAACCTCCACTTTGGGTTAATGTAGCCGTTACTGTTTTCCCCGCACCATTAAAAGTAATAGGTATCGAACTTTGCCCCAATACACTACTGATATTTGTTGTTCCTTTAACTTTAGCGTTAACGGTGGTGGTGGTTACTGAACACTCCTCTATATCCAAAACCCCATCATTATCAAAATCGCAGTTTCCTGAGTATTTGCGGGGGTCGATGCGCGCGGCATAAATTGCAGGAGTTAAATTATCTAGAAAGTCCGTACCTGGTGCGCCATAAGTTCCTGTCGCACCTGTGAGTCTACCTGCAAAATCTACACTTGACACCCCCACTGCCGCGCTTGCAAGGCTATAGAGGTTATCCGATACATTATAATAATTTGCATCAAAAACGACTTCTTCTGCTATAACATAAAAACCGGTCAGATAATCTTTAATTATTATTTCTTTATTAAAAATATCAACGCCTTCTTTTGGAGGGATAAAATCATTAAGACTACTAACTGTAGTTATAATATTTCCAACGTTTCCTCCATTGATAGTGTATTTTTCACCACCACATTCATCTACATCTAAAATAACATCATCATCATCATCATCATCATCAATATCTATGAAGCTTGGGATTCCATCTAAATCGGTGTCTACCAAATCAGCATTATTAATTACATCACCATCAAAAACGCCTTCTTTTGGAGGGATAAAATCATTAAGACTACTAACTGTAGTTATAATATTTCCAACACCTGATAAACCGTTGGTGAAAATAGTAGTTGACTTTTCAACTGCCAATCCATTAACATAAAACGCAAACAATAAAATTACAAAGAATGAGTATTGTAATTTTATTTTAAAGTTATTTAAAAGTGTTTGATTTTTTAAAACGGAATAAAATGTAATTTTCCCCATAAGTCTTATATAATAATATTGTTCTAAATAATAATAATAATAATAATATTGTTGTTGTTGTTGTTGTTGTTTTAAACTTTTTTTGTCGAAAAGTTAATTTTCAAATAAACTACCAAATCTTAACTTTACATTATTGAGATGAGTTAATTTGTTTATTAATTTTAGATATTTCTTTTAAATAAACGAGATTCGTAATTTATTGAAATAAATATTAATAAGAGCCTAAATTCAATCTCTAACTATTCTATAAAAATATGTTAAATTCATGTATTAAACAAATAATATTGGAAAAGTTTATAACCTTTTTTGTGGACGTAAATTTAACTTAAATTCAATCTCTTTTATTCGCTCATCAGCGGTATTAGCAAAACTAGACCTCTTCTTAAAATACTGCCTTATCTAACGTTTAAATTCTCATTGAAACCTCGCCTCCCCACAAATGAGATGGTCTTACAAAATAGTAATCAATATTTAAAAAAGTGACTACATCTTTATAACCCGCAAGCTCTTTTCCATTATCGGAAGTTATCGTATTCAAATAAGAAATCCATTTCTTCCAATAGCTCGTTTATTGCTACTGCAACAACCACTACCTCTTTAGGAGGTTACTTTTTTATTTTTAAGATTCCGCTAACGCTATCATTTATGGTAAGGATACAGGGCAGAATCATACTTTTTCGCATAATAAAATCATTATTTATCTGAATACTAGGTCTTTAAGTCATTAATTTTTAGTATATTACACTGATAATCAATACTTTATACGAATGGAATCATCAAGTAATTTAAAGGACATTTTTGGACAAATAGAAGATCATAGAAGCCATATAAACCAACTCCACAATTTAATAGACATCCTTCTTATTGGAATAATTGCGGTAATTTCTGGGGCAGAAACTTGGGAACAAATGGTTCGTTTTGCTAAATCAAAAGAAGATTTTTTTAGAATTGCCCAATGGAATACCTTCAAAAGTTACTGTTAACAGGGTGTTTTCGGCTATTGATAGCGAAAAATTTGAATCTTGTTTTATTGAGTGGGTTAATTCAATTTCAGATTTGAGTAAAGGACAAGTAATAGCTATTGATGGTAAAACAATTAGAGGAGCAAAATCACACGGGAAGAAATCTCCAATTCATATGGTTAGCGCTTGGGCTTGTGACAATAATCTAGTATTGGGACAAGTTAAAACAGATGAAAAGTCTAATGAAATTACTGCAATTCCAGAACTATTAGCCCGAATAATTCATCAGAAATCAAAAAACCTGAATGTAAAGTGTTATATTTAAGCAGTTAAACACAAAATATATCATTTTTTAAAACACCCAGATTTGAGCACTAAAGATACTTTATTTTATCGAGGAAATCAAGCTATTTCGGTTGATTTTTCAGCCACAGAGATTAGTTCAGATGGTTCTTTGATTCTTTTAGAAAAGTTAGAGAGAACCCACAACTTACTAAAACATTTTAGCAAGTTACTTCCTGATCTTCGAAACCCTAAATACATTACTTACAGTCGAGAGCATCAACTCAAGCAACGTGTGTTTATGCTAATGCTAGGTTATCAAGATGCCAATGATGTGACCCATTTACAAAATGACCCATTATTTAAAGATGTTCTTCAAGGAGATTTGGCTTCTCAACCTACTATTTCTCGTTTTGAAAACAGTTTGAATAAAGAAACGATTTTCAAACTTTCTTACGCTTGGATTGATCGTTACGTATCAAGCCTAAAAGGTCGAGATGAAATAACAATTGATGTTGATGCTACCGATGATCCAACATATGGGAATCAACAAATGTCAATGTTCAATGGTTATTATGGACAGTTTATGTTAAATGAATTATTTTTTCATGATGGAGAAACCGGTCAAATTATCCTGCCAGTTCTTCGCCCAGGAAATAGCCATTCGAATCGATGGTATGTCGGAATTTTAAGAAGAATTATTCAAAAAATAAAAAAAGCATATCCTGAACTAAAAATTACTATTCGAACAGATAGTGGATTTAGTTGTGCTCCTTTTTATAAATTAGTAGCTGATTATGATTTGTTTTTTGTAACAGGTCAGGCTAGTAATTCGGTACTCAAAAGAAAGGTTGAGCGTTGTAAAAAAGCGGTTCAACTTCAATATGTAAATCAGCATAAAAAACACCAACATTTCACATCGTTTCGCTATCAAGCCAAAAGTTAATAATTTAAGAACCATAAAAGGTGTAGGTGATAAAAAAGCAGAAAAATATGGTAGCGAGTTATTAGCACAATACAATAAAGAAAAACAAGATGAAAAGAGCGGGCAACCTAATACAACAAATAAGTTGTTTTGAAAACTTACAGTTAGCTTATTACAAAGCAAAAAAAGGCAAAGAAGCTAAAGTAGAGGTAATTAATTATGCTAAAAAGCTAAATGAAAATCTTAAAGAATTACAAATACAATTAGAAACAGGCAATGTAGATGTTGGCAACTATCATTTTTTTACCATTTATGAACCTAAAGAACGTAAAATTGTAGCATCTGCTTTTGCAGAAAGAGTTTTGCACCACGCTATTATGAATATTTGCCACCCATATTTTGAAAAATACTTAATATATGATACCTACGCCACACGTAAAAACAAAGGCACTTATAAAGCATTAGACCGAGCAAAAATATTTACTAAAAAAAGCAAGTGGTATATACAATTTGATATACGCAAATATTTTGATAGCATAGACCATAATATACTTATAGCAATGTTAAAAACAATGTTTAAAGATAAAACTTTACTCAAAATTTATGAAAAAATTATAAACTCGTACCATATAGAAAAAGGAAAAGGTTTACCAATAGGTAATCTGACCAGTCAATATTTTGCAAACAGGTATTTAGGTAGTTTAGACCATTACATAAAAAACAACTTACAAGTAAAATTCTATGTAAGATATATGGATGATTTTGTAATATGGCAAAACGATAAACAAAAAATAATAGAAATCGGTAACAAAATAGAAAAATTTGTAACAAACCAATTAGCCTTAAACTTAAAATACAAAAAACTAAATACAACCGCTCACGGTTTATCATTTTTAAGTTATCGTTTGTTTCCAAACAAAATAATATTAACACAAAAAGCAAAAAAACGTTTTAAAACAAAAATAAAGTATAACTATAACAAATTAAAAACACACAAATGGTCGCAAAAAGAATTTGCAATACATAGCACAGCATTAACATCATTTACACAATATGCTTATGCAAAAGAATTTAGAAATACAATAATACAAGGATGATAATCAAGGGTACTAACCGTGTTAATCGTGGCGGTAGTTGGAACAACAACGCCAACAATTGCCGTATTGCCAATCGCAATAACAACAACCCAACGAACACGAACAACAATTTGGGCTTCCGCCCAGTGTTTATCCCATAGCTCAAAAGAAAAGCCAGATAGCTACTATTGAACAGATTGTCAATCCTGTTTCCAATATTACGGAACAAAAAGAGTAGTATAAAACTACCTAATTCTGTTAGATTAGTAAGGTGAAAATATTGAACGTTTAACAGGTATTTACCATAAACTTTTGCTAATCGAGTAGACGGCTCTGACTAAAACAGCCAGAGTGCGCCTCTCACACCACTAAGCGTACGGTTCTCGTACTTAGCGGTTCATTAAACAAAAAGGGCTAAGTTCTAATTATGTCAGCAATATTGTATATATTTGAAATATGAAAACTAGTCAAGAAATAAAAGTATTATTCAATGAGCTGTCCTTAGGTTCTCAGAACGAATTGTTGAACGATTTACTTATAGAGCAAGAACTCCAAGGGAAGGTTTTACAGGAAGCAGGTCTTATTGTTGTTGCTAAACGAGATAAGAAGCCCTGTCCTCATTGTTCGAGTAAGAAAGTTTATAGACGTGGAAAACAAAAAGGCGTACAGATGTACAAATGTAATGACTGCACTAAATGGTACAGTGAGACTACAGGTACTCCTTTGTACGATATAAAATTAAAGTCAAAATGGCAATCGTATTTGAATTGTATGGAACAAGGAATGCCGATAAAGAAAATCGCAAAAGAGTTACACATTAGTATTCAGACCAGTTTTGATTGGCGACATAAAATACTGAGTTCTTTGGAACAATTTGTTCCAACACAACTTTCAAAAGAAGTGGAATGTGATGAGTTAGAGCTCCCTATGAGTAACAAAGGAAGTAAATCTTTAGAAAGAAAACCAAGAAAAAGAGGAACAGATTTTAAGGGTAATCAAGATACTGATGAAATTACAACGGTGCAAGTGGTAACGGCTGTTCAAAGAAATGGTGATAAATATTTAAAAGCGGTTGCCTCAAAACGCCTTACCAAGCAGCAAATTGCAAAAGTATTCGAAGGGAAGCTAGCCGATAACACAACATTAATTACAGACAAACACCCTTCTTACAAGGCATTTGTAAAAGACAATCCAACTATAAAACACAAGAGACTACTAGCAAAAAACCATGTGGCTAAAATGGATAAAACAATTCATTTACAAAAAGCGAATAATATCCACTCCCAACTTAGAACATTTTTAAGACCATTCAATGGAGTAAGTTCCAAATATTTACAAAACTATCTCAATTGGTACGCTTATATAGATCACATTAGAAACAGTAAGACAACCATAAAACAATGGTGCATAACAATGCTGCTAACAGATCAAGCATATCACCTTTTTGAATTATTTAAACAAAACGCTGTGTTAATTAGAACTTAGCCACAAAAAGTAAATGTTACTTTGTTATTGCTCCTTTGACCGTTACGATAAACTATACTGCTGTACCTCGTTTATCATATGAAATCAAATTCACGCTAACGTTTAATGTTCTGTCCTTCCTTGCTTGTGAGACCTCCATTTATTTGTAATGGCTCGTTTCCTACAAGTACTATGACTTCTGCTGACTTCTCTGCTGTACCAACTCGTGATTACAGAGACCTCCCTTGGTAAGGTAAATGTCCTTTTGTCTAATCCTGCGGGATCTACATAGTTACCCCTTTGGTATTCGTAGGGCTTTGAAATGTTGTGCTTACTTACCCTAGATAGTCGCTCCTTAAAAAGGTTTCAACATTCTGATTTACAGTTAATTATTTGATATTTTTCACTGTTTATATAGTATTTAATTGCAAGATTTTCCGTATATTATAGTATAAACCTTGCAATAAATGATAGGAAAAACAGCGAATCAAAATCAACAAAATTTGTTCAGACCTTTGCTCAAGGATTTTATTAATTTGAGCCACGAATTAATTTTGTTGAGCAACAAAATAGATTGGAAATACTTTGAGAAAGATTTCTCACAGTATTATTCACATACAGGTCAACCAGCGATGCCAGTACGATTAATGGTTGGAAGTTTAATGCTCAAGCGTATTTATAATTTATCTGATGAGCGTCTATCCGAAGCTTGGGCAATGAACCCTTACATGCAATATTTTTGTGGCATGGCTTATTTTGAGTATCAATTTCCCTGTGATCCAAGTGACTTTGTACATTTCAGAAAACGTATAGGAGAACTAGGAGTTCAAAAAATATTTGCATACTCTATCCGTCTTTTTGGTAAAGCAGCCAAAGAAAAAGTAACATTATCAGACACCACAGTAGCAGAGAACAACACTACCTTTCCTACAGATGCTAAATTAGCCAAAAAGATTATTGATAAATGCAATGATATTGCTAAAAAAGAAAAGATAAAGCAACGACAAAGTTATGTCAGAACCTCAAAGCAATTATTAAGAGACACCCATAATCGTAAACATCCAAAGCGATATAAAAAAGCAAAGAAAGCAGATGCAAAACTAAAAACTATAGCAGGTCGTTTACTTCGAGAGTTGGAAAGAGAATTACCCGAACACGTTTTAGAAGTCTATAAAAAGCAGTTTGCTTTGTATTATCAAATCTTACATCAAAAGCGAACAGATAAAGATAAAATTTACAGTATTCACAAACCATTTACAGCATGTATCGCTAAAGGGAAAGTGCATAAAAAATATGAATTTGGCACTAAAACAGGGTTAATTACTACTTCAAAAACATTAATCATTACTGCGATAAAAAGTTTTAAAGGCAATCCTCACGATAGCAAAACAATAGCACCATTATTAGAACAAATGCAATCCAATATTGCTTTTTTACCCCAAGAAGTTGTTTATGACAGAGGTGGAAAAGGCATCAAACAAATAGGTAACACCAAAATATCAACTCCTGATTATAGACCTTTAAAACGAGATACAGAATATCAGAAAAGATGTAAAAGAGGAAAATTTAGAAGAAGAGCTGCTATTGAACCAGTTATTGGTCATTTAAAAACAGACTTTAGATTGAACCAAAACTATCTTTGGGGAGAAAATTCCCCGCAAATCAATGCCTTTTTAGCTGCTACAGGTTGGAATCTTAAGAAATTTATGAAACAACTCAAAGAAGAATTTAATAACTTATTGTTTAATATTTTAAGACCTCTTTTTTCTTTATTTTCTTCGCCAAGAAAATGGGTTGTTAAGGTTTGACTAGATAACTATGCCTCATATCCCGTTTCTGTTCGTCAGTTCAGACAACGTAGTCTCGCTTACTTCAGATATGACTTCACAATCATCACCCTTGCGACTTACTTGGCTTCAGGACGTTACTCCTGCGCATAAGGGACTTACACCCTTTGGACTTGCTCTAAAAAAATATTTAAAGAACTTTTAATATATTTACCATTCAAGGCACACACAATGTATAAAATTAATGCTTAGTTTAGTGCTTAATCAAAGTGTAGTGCATTTTATAAAGTCCGCAAAATTGAAAATTTTGCGTGTCTATTTTCAAAATAAAAATTGAAAATTTCGCTAAGTAATAATCCGAAAAGTAAGTTCATTTTAATCCCATACTATTCTTACACAAACCGATAGATGAAGAATAACTTTTTTCAATTAAGAGGGCTATGTAGCCCTCTTTTAAAATTAATGAAATATTTATTAATAATATTTTTAACTTTTAGTTTTTTACCCTTAAATGCTCAAAAATTAAACCTAAAGGTAGAATATAAAAAGAAAAGATTGACAAATAATTTCACCAAAAAAAGAATGAAAAATTTGAGCTTATCAAGATTGGAAAAAATTTCTAAAATTGAAGATGAAATTAATAAAGCTCAAGCTACATTGATATTTGATTTATATGTGAGTGATGATGAGAGTTTTTTTAAGGTAAGAGATTTTCTTCCAAAAAAGGAAAACGCATTCATAGAAATGTCAATTGGTCTTGAGGCAATTGGAGTTTTTTATAACAGTAGTCATGAACGTTTGAGGCAATTAAATGCCTATGGAGAGAATTTTTTAGTTTCTAAGTCAAAATATAATTGGGTTTTAAAAAACATCAAAAAGAAAATAGGTAAATATTCTTGTAATAAAGCAGTATTGATAGAGAAAGTAAAAACAAGAAAAGGTATAAGAGATTATTTAATTACGGCTTGGTATACGCCAGAAATAAATGCTCCGTTTGGGCCAATAGGGTATTCTGGATTACCTGGATTGATTTTAGAATTGGAGAGGGGAAAAATAAAATATTCTGCCACTAAAATTAGTGTTAACCCTAAAGAAAAAATAAAAAAACCATCTAAAGGTAAAAAAGTAACTCAAGAAGAATTTTATAATATTGGTATTAAAATTATGGGTGATTTTAGAAAAAATAAAGGATATTAATGGTTTCAAAGAAAGGTGTCTTTTTTATTTTTCTCCTCTATTCCTTTAACTTATGCTCGCAAGAAGCATATTTAATGGGTTTTGTAAAAGATAGTTTGCAAAACCCGTTATCTTTTGCTAATATAATTGCTAAACCTAAAGATACCACTAAAAACTTAACATTTGTTATTTCAGACGAAGAAGGAAGGTATTCTTTATCTTTAAAAAAGAATAACACATATACAATTAGTATTAGTTATCTAGGCTTTGAAACTTTAGATTATAACATTACTCCTACCCAAAATACCTCTAAAAATTTTGTTTTAAAAGAAGCTAAAAACCAATTAGATGAAGTAATTATAGAGTTACCAGTAACCGTAAAACAAGATACTATAATTTACAACACCAAATATTTTGTAACAGGAAGAAGAGCGTAAATTAAAAAACGCACTCAAAAAACTGCCAGGTATGGAAGTCGATAAGAACGGAGGTGTTACCGTATATGGTAAAAAAGTAACCAAACTATTGGTAGATGGTAAACAGTTTTTTGGTGGTGGCACAAAATTGGCAGTAGATAATATACCCGCAGATGCGGTAGATAAAGTAGAAGTTATAGATAATTATAACGAAGTTGCCTTTTTGAAAAATATTTCTAATAGTGATGAAATGGTAATGAATATTCAATTAAACTATAATTTAAAAACCAATTTTGCTAACGCTTCCAAATTGGCAAATAGGTTTTATTTACAATCCTATAATTCGGTTTTTAAAGGCAATTCAAATCTTGAAAACGAATTGTATCACTTTGCAAGAATAAGTTACAGTAGGTTTAGTTTGTGTCGCGGACTGATGCTTACTGCAAGTGCTAATTACACAAAAAAAGTAGATGGTTTTAGAAATGCTGTAGATTTTGATGGTGTTAATCAATTTCTAACGGTTCAAATGTTAAAAAACCCAAATAAAAATTGGAGTTTAAGAACTTCCATAAGAAAAAGAATTAAGAAAATTAGATATAAGCTTTCAGGTAATTATAGTAATTCCAATTATTTGCAAAGTATTGATGGGGATTTTGTAACCAACAAAAATGAAAACTACAGATTCAAAGCAGGTGCAGAAACCTTATTTGACAATTTTCCAACTATTGAAGCAGGTTATAAAAGAAGTGTTGGCAATTTTACGTCAAGCAATACTAGCTCAAAATTCTCAACCGATGAACCTTATATAAATATTGATTATGATTTTTTAAAAGGTTTTATTTTTTCTTTTGATTATACACATTACAGGTATCAAAATAAAAAGCAAAGTGTTAAAAATCAATATGATGTAGCAAATTCCATTTTATCATATAGAGAAGAAGATAGTGCTTGGAGTTTTAAGGTTGAAGCTAAGAACTTATTTGATACACGACTCAAGCAAAGCAATCGTTTTTCTGATTACTTAATTTCAGATACTAAAACGTATATTTTACCTCGAATAATTATGTTTTCAGTTGGGTATAATTTGTAGTTTCTTAAAAATAAGTTCCAATAGTTTATTTATTTAAATATCAACCTAAAAAATATGGTAATTCCATATTTACAGCATATCTTTGTTGTCGCAATAATTTTTGATGAATTCAACAGCTATTTTCAATAATAAAGTATCTATAAGAGCGCTTGTCTCTGACTTTAAACAGTTAACTAAAGTCGGCTTGTCATTAAGCGTTGTTTTTTCTTCAGTTGCAGGTTATTTATTAGCTGTTGAAACGATTAATTATACCACACTTTTTTTACTTGTTATTGGCGGATATTTAACGGTTGGCGCATCCAACGCATTTAATCAAGTTATAGAGAAAGATACAGACGCTTTAATGGAGCGTACTAAAAACCGCCCATTACCAACTGGTAGAATGAGCGTTAATGTTGCACTAACTATTGCAGTTCTATTTACCGTTTTTGGTCTTGCAATTTTGTATGCTATTAACCCGAAGACAGCATTGTTTGGCGCTATTTCAATCTTTTTATATACATGCGCTTATACACCGTTAAAGTCGGTAACACCATTAACGGTTTTTGTAGGAGCAATTCCAGGAGCAATTCCATTTATGTTAGGTTGGGTTGCCGCGACAGGAACGTTTGGTGCAGAAGCAGGAATGTTGTTTATGATTCAATTTTTTTGGCAGTTTCCTCATTTTTGGGCAATCGGTTGGTTACAGTTTGAAGAATACAAAAAAGCTGGTTACAATATGTTACCAATGAATAGAAAGGACAAAGGAGCTGTAAAACAAATCATATTTTATACAATAATTATGATTTTAGTTTCTATTTTACCCGTTTTAAAAGCAACAGGAAATTTTTATATCTATCCAATAACAGCAGTAATTGTTGCCATTTTAGGCGGAATTATGTTATATTTTGGAATTAAATTACACAAGACAGAAGAAAACACAGACGCAAGAAAACTAATGTTATCGAGTGTCTTATACATAACCGTTATACAAATTGTATATGTGGTTGATAAATTTTTACATTAATGAACAGAGTAGAAATAAATAAAGAGTTAATTATTACTAGAAAAAAATCAGCAAAACCAATATTATGGATCTCTATGATTAGTATGGTTATGTTTTTTGCAGGATTAACAAGTGCATACGTTATTAGTATGCGTCGTGAAGATTGGGTAACGTTCGATTTGCCACAAGCATTTTATATAAGTACAGTTTTAATTGTATTGAGTAGTATTACACTATTTTTATCGCAACGTTTCTTGAAAAAAGAAAACATATCAACGTCAAGAATGTTTTTAACTCTTACGTTAATATTAGGGATTAGCTTTATTTGGTATCAGTATGTAGGCTTTAATCAACTTAAAGATTTAGGGTTATATTTTACGGGTCCAGGAAGCACAGTATCAACATCATTTATAATTGGTATTACATTAATGCACGTTTTGCACCTAATTGCGGGTGTAATTGTGCTACTAGTGGTTATTTATAATCATTTTAAAAACAAGTACACATCTACTGATATGCTTGGGTTAGAGCTCGGTTCAATCTTCTGGCATTTTGTAGATGTATTGTGGATTTATCTATTTTTCTTTTTCTATTTTATTAGATGATAGAAATTGATTAATTTTGACAAACAATTTATAAAACAACTAACTAAAAATATTTATGGAAGCAAACGTTGCTACACCTTCTGAAAACAAAGAAAACTGGAATGGAGGCGGGTCGAGACCGTTCAACGCAAGTTATGGTAAAATGATGATGTGGTTTTTTATCGTATCAGATGCATTAACCTTTTCGGGCTTTTTAGCTGCTTATGGTTTAACGCGTTTTAAATTTATTGATTCTTGGCCAATTGCCGATGAAGTGTTTACACACTTTCCGTTTTTACACGGTGTACACGCACCAATGTATTACGTAGCATTAATGACCTTTGTTCTTATTTTCTCATCTGTAACTATGGTGTTAGCTGTAGATGCGGGTCATAATATGAATAAAAAGAAAGTAACATTTTATATGTTTCTAACCATAATTGGAGGTGTAATTTTCTTAAGCTCACAAGCTTGGGAATGGAAAAGCTTTATTAATGGTTCTTACGGGGCTGTTAAAACTACCGATGGTAAAATATTGCAATTTGCTGAACCAAAGTTAGATGATAAAGGAAATAAGGTGCTTGATGACAATGGAGAAGTTGTTTTTGAACAGATAGCATTAGCAGACTTTGTTACTGAAGCTAGAGTAGATGGACGGGAACAACAAACGCGTAAAAATGGAATGTGGTTTGAAAGTGAAGGAACTATTTCTCAATATTCAGTAGCGCAAGTACAGAAAGCATTTAACGCACATCCAAATTTATTAATTCGCTCAGAATTGATAAACCCAGTAACAAAACAAAAAATAATTTTATCAAGAGAAAAAAGTTTAACAGAATTAGCCAAAGCTAAAATGGTAGTTGAAGGTGCAAATTTAAAAGTGAATGAATACGGTAATACAATTTTTGCCGATTTCTTCTTCTTTATTACAGGTTTTCACGGTTTTCACGTATTATCAGGAGTAATTATAAATATCATTATTTTCTTTAATGTTATTCTAGGAACGTATGAACGTAAAGGACATTATGAAATGGTAGAAAAAGTAGGATTATATTGGCACTTTGTAGATTTAGTTTGGGTATTTGTATTTACCTTCTTCTACTTAGTTTAATCAAAAAATAAGAGTAAAAAAATGGCATCACACGCAGCACACGAATCGAATACGAAAAGAATATGGGTGGTTTTTGGGATTTTATCTCTAATTACCGTTGTAGAAGTTTGGTTAGGAATTGTTAAACCAGCATCTTTATATTTATCAAGTTTTTTAGGAACTAACCCGTTAAACGTAATATTCATTATTTTAACATTAGTAAAAGCTTACGGTATTATATGGGCATTTATGCATATGGAAGGTGAAAAAAAATGGCTTAGACGTTCCGTTGTTTGGGGGTCAGTTTTTCTAATCTCATACCTAGTTCTCTTGCTATTAATAGAAGGTGGTTATATACATAGTACATTAGCACCACTTGTAAAATGGTAATCAAAATATAAAGGTGTTTTTATCACCTTTTTTTATACCAAAAGAGTAAATTATGAGCAATCAAATTAAAAAAGTACTTATCCTATCAGCACTATTTGTGTTGCCGTTACTGTTATATATATTTATTTCCTCTGGAATTAATAACTTTGGAAAATTACCAATTCTTACAGAAAACATTGTTGATATTTCAGAAATAGACAGTACAAAAGAAATTACATTTAAAAGAAATATATCTATTGTTATTTTTTTAGGTGAAGATATGCAAAGTGTAAAAGGAGGGTTTTTTAACCTAAACCAGAAGATATATAAACCATTCTACGGGTTTAAAGATTTTCAATTAGTGGCTATTTATCCGAAAGATAAAAAAGCAGCAGCAGTAAAACTAAAAAAAGAAATAGGTAAGTTTACCAATATGGTAAAATGGAAATTTGTTGGTGCTTCATCAGCAGAAATAAAAGCCTTTTACAGTAGCTTTAAAACTGGCGAAAACTTAGTTAACCTATACTCAAAGAGAGCTTTTATAATTGACAAAGAAGGTAAATTACGTGGACGAGTTGATGATGAAGATGCGGAAAACGGAAAACTTTTCGGGTACAATATGCAATCGGTTGCAGAGTTAAACAATAAGATGAAAGACGATGTAAAAATTATTTTAGCAGAATATCGTTTGGCACTTAAAAAGAATAACGCAGATAGAGAAATATAAAAAAAGCCATATACTTAAAGCTTTTAGGCTTAAAGTATATAGCTTAAAGCTTACAAAAATGAACAAAAAATATTCGTATATAGGTATTTCATTTATCATTTTACTCTTTGGTATCTATGCTATTCCAAAAATTGTGAAACACTTTCAAAAGGCCAATTTACATACGTTTACTAAAGTTCCAGCTTTTGAATTTACAAATCAAGAAGGAAAAATAATTACCAATACAGCGTATCAAGGTAAAGTATATGTAGTTGAATTTTTCTTTTCAACCTGCACAACTATTTGTCCTTTAATGACTACAGAAATGATTACCATTCAAAATGCCTTTTTTGGAAATCCAGAATTTGGCATTGCATCAATATCTATTACACCAGAAATTGACACTCCAAAGGTATTAAAAGAATATGCTGAAAGAATGGGAATTACACATAAAAATTGGCATTTATTAACAGGTAAATCAGAGGAGGTAGTATATAATTTAGCTGAAAAAGGTTTTAAATTATACGCTGGAAAAAGTGATACAAATCCAGATGGATTTGAACACTCAGGTCTGTTTGCATTAGTTGATAAAGACGGCTATATCCGTTCTCGTTACGATGAGTATGGAAATCCAATTATGTATTACAGAGCTTTAGATGAACATACGTTTCCAAATCAAATTGCTGAATTGAAAAAAGACATAAAATTGCTGTTAAATGAATAACAAGTTACAGGAGAAAAGATATAAAAGAATAATTATTGCTTTATCAATTGCAGTTCCTACATTGGTTGCATTGTTATTTATGGTGAAAATTCCGAATGTAGAACCCTTAACTTTTTTACCTCCAATTTACGCATCTATAAACGCGCTAACAACCGTTTTATTAATTGCCGCAGTTATTGCTATAAAAAAAGGAAATAGAAAATTACACGAACAGTTAAACACAACCGCAATTATTTGTTCAGTCTTATTTTTGGTGCTATATGTTGCGTATCACATGACTTCTGATTCTACAAAATTTGGTGGAGAAGGAACTATAAAGTATGTGTATTATTTTATTTTACTAACACACATTATATTGTCAATAGTTGTTATTCCGTTTGTGTTGATTACCTTTATGAGAGCTAAACTAGGTAAGTTTCCTGAGCATAAAAAAATTACAAAAATTACATTTCCGTTATGGTTGTATGTGGCAATTACTGGAGTAATTGTGTATTTAATGATTTCTCCTTATTATTCAATAAAATGAAAAAAACCATCCTTTTTATAGTATTATTATTTGTTTCTGAAATTATAGCAGCTCAGTGTGCTATGTGTAAAGCCGTGGTAGAAAGTGGTAATATTTCTATGGCAGAGGGTATTAATGATGGAATTACTTATTTAATGATTTTTCCGTATATATTAGTAGGTATTTTATCTTATACTCTATACAGATATAAAAAGCGCATTAAAGATTAACACTTTAGTAAGAAAAATATTCTGTAACATATTCTAAATTTAGTCGTCATACTAGAACAAATAAGAGAAAGGTGTTCAGTATTAAATAAAAAAGTGTTCGTTTTTAAACAATGCTATATTTTTAAAATATTGTAATTAACTGAAAATTAATATTTTAATTACCTTTTATTGTTTAGTGTAACCATTAAAATAATTTACAAGAACCATAAAACGCGTACGCATTGAAAACTAAAATTGTATTATTCGTAGTAGTATTAATTTCATTATCTGCTTTTTCTCAAAAAAAATGGACATTAAAAGAATGTGTAGATTATGCATTGGATAATAATATAACCATTAAGCAGAATAAACTGAATGTAGATTTAGCTGAAAAAGATGTAGAAATAGCTAGAGGTAATTTTTTACCAAATTTAAATGGAAATGCATCACAAAATTTAAATTTCGGTTCTTTTATAGGTAATGGAGGAATAAGAATTTCTAGAGATACACGAGGTAATAATTTTGGATTGAATTCTAGCACAACACTTTTTAATGGTTTTAGAAATAAGAATACTCTAAAGCAATCTAAATTAGGTGTTAAAGGAAGTAAACTTGATGTAGAGGTAATTGAAAATGATATTTCTTTAAATATAGTAAACACTTATTTAAATGTGTTGTTTGCTAAAGAAAACTTAAATGTTGCCCAAGTACAATCAGAAATTAGTAAGAAACAAATAGATAAAGCAAAAGCACAGTTTGAAGCAGGAACTATACCTAAAGGAGATTTATTAAATGTACAATCTACAGCGGCTAATGGTTTGCAAAGTGTTGTTAATCAAGAAAATGCTTTGAATTTAGCATTGTTACAGTTAGCGCAATTCTTGCAAGTTTCAACAGTAGGATTTGATGTTGAAAATATTAATGTTGGTTCTCCTTCTTCAGCATTATTATACGATGATGGAAAATCAGTTTATGAGAAAGCATTAAATACAAGACCAGAGATAAAAAAAGCGAAGTTAAATTTAGAAAACGCAGATTTAAATATTAAAATTGCTAAAAGCTCTTTATTGCCAACTTTATCCTTTTCTACGGGAGTAAGTACTTCATATCAAACCATTTTGGGAGAGCCAGATATTGTAGTTACAGCTACAGATTTAAGAGGAAACCCAACAGTTACACGTACCAATAGGTTTTTTAGACAGTTAAAAGATAATTTGGGATATAATTTTGGTTTAAACCTTAATATTCCTATTTTTAATAGATTTCAAACAAAAAACCAAATAGCAAAATCTCAAATTAATAAAGAAATTAACAAGTTTCAATTAGAAAATCAGAAATTACAATTACAACAAACTATAGAGAAATCTTTTTTAGATGCAAAAGCAGCAGCAAAAGCTTATGAAGTGGCAGAAGTCTCTTTAATAGCCCAAAAAGAAGCATTTAAAAATGCACAAATAAATTATGATTATGGTTCAATGACATTGTTTGATTTTGATCAAGTTCGTAACCGTTTGGTAAATGCAGAAGGAGCAATAATTAGAGCAAAATATGATTATGTTTTTAAAACAAAAGTGTTAAAGTTTTACTACGGAGAAAATATTTTTGAATAATTTTTTTATATAGAACATCTGAGTACATGACAAAAAATAATTCCTTTTTTCGCAAAAGAAAATAGAAAACAATTGCTTTAGTAGTTAAAGCCCTCGCCGGTTTTTAAAACTGGCGAGGGCTGAATAATATCGTCTTAAATTACTTATCGTTAATGAGTTTTTTATTTTTTAAGACTATCTTTGTTAAAAAAATTTTGAGAATTGGCACTAATTTTAAACATAGAAACGGCAACAAAAAACTGCTCGGTAAGTCTTGCTGAAAATGGAAGCATTTTGGCAATAAAAGAGTTAAATAACGGCAATTATTCACATGCAGAAGTATTGCACCCGTTTATAGTTGCTATTTTAAAAGAAGCCAATATTTCTACAAACCAACTTGATGCTGTTGCGGTAAGTAAAGGCCCAGGTTCTTACACTGGCTTGCGTATTGGTGTTTCAGCAGCAAAAGGATTATGTTTTGCAATCGATAAACCTTTAATTTCGATTGAAACTTTAACATCACTTTCGTATGCTATTTCTATTAAAAACGGATTGATTGTTTCAATGTTAGATGCTCGTAGAATGGAAGTATATTCGGCAGTCTATGATAAAAATCATCAACAAGTACGAGAAATAAAAGCAGAAATTATTGATAGCGATTCTTTTCAAAAGGAATTAAGAAAAGGAAAAGTATATTTTTTAGGAGATGGCGCAGAAAAATGTAAATCTATAATCACACATAAAAACGCTATTTTTATAGAGGATAAATTTCCTTCTTCAAAAGAAATGATGCAATTAAGTTATGAGAAGTACAAAAAAAACGACATCGAAGATGTCGCTTATTTTGAGCCTTTTTATTTAAAAGATTTTGTTGCTATTTCTGAGAAAAAGAAACGTTAAGCTTTTTTTTGTATTTCTACCATATGTGGATATGGAATTTCAATTTCAGCTTTATCTAAAGCTTCTTTTACATTTTCTGTAATATCAAAATAAACATCCCAATAATCATCAGTAGTACACCAAGGTCGTACAGCAAAATTTATTGAGCTATCAGCCAATTCAGATACGTTTACTGTTGGTGCAGGATTTTTTAAAACTTTAGGGTGTGATGTTAAAACAGTCATCAGTACATTTTTAGTTTGTTTAATATCGGCATCATAAGAGACCCCAAAAGTTAAATCAACTCTACGAGTACCTTCTGTAGAATAATTAATAATATTACCATTAGATAAGACTCCATTTGGAATTATAATTTCTTTGTTTGATAAGCCTACTAATTTTGTGGTAAAAATTTCAATTTCTTTAACAACACCAATTTGTTCTTGAGCTTCTATTAAATCGCCAATTTTAAAAGGCTTAAAAAGCATGATTAAAGTACCGCCAGCAAAATTAGATAAAGAACCCTGTAAGGCCAAACCAATAGCCAAACCAGCAGCCGCAATAACGGCAGCAAAAGAAGTTGTGGCAACGCCTAGTTTAGAAATAACAATTACAAAAAGGAATGCTTTTAATCCCCAGTTAACCAAGTTTCCAAGAAATTTACGAACGGTATCGTCTACATTTCGTTTCTTTAAAATAACCCTTAAAGCTTTAGTTGTTAAATTGATGGCGATAATTCCAACAATTAAAATAGCTAAAGCAGTAATTGCTTTAGGAGAATAATCAATTAATAGTGTTTTTAATTTTTCAATATATTTTTCCATTACGTTATCAAATTTTATAAAATTTGAATACAAAAGTAATCGTTATAGTATTAAGACGAAAACTAAAGTTTAGTTAAAAATAAAGAGAAATCAACCCTAACAATGCAGGGATAGATTGGGGTCAACAAATAAACTTGGAAAGCAAATTATAAAATCGTTATTTTTGTTTCTCTATACAAAACTATATTAAGCTTATAATAAGGGTGTTGTGAATAATATGATTATAATAAAGAGCTTCATTTTAAAAACAAACAACTCCAAATTAACTAAGGAGTATTAATTTAAGAACTTATACCAATAATTTAAGCGAGTTATTCCCTTAAAAAAAGAAAATATTTTCAGGGACTTCTATATTTTTTGTAGAGTGAAAAACCTGCGTTATCAATGACACAATTTTATATTCATTAGGGTTATATTTTGAGAATTCTTTAAGGTAAAATTCAAATATAGAGGTATTTACACCGTTAATTTCCCAGACAAAACTATCGCCATTGATTGGCGAATAACTTCCGTATAAATAGGTAGTTTTAAAGACGTGTTGATAAGATACAATCGGTTTATATTCCACAAGCTGTTAACTACCTGCTAAGGTGGGTCATCATTCCAAACCTAGCTTCATCTTGGAAATATAAATTGACACTAGAATACGTATCTTTATTTAGACTAAATATAATGTTCTGTAAGGTATTCGGGAGTTTTAAAAAAAGCATCTACCGCTTTATCATCTTTCTTGGAATGAGATTTTCTTGGAACTTTTAACTTGGTCTTAAAGTGCTGTATTAAATATCTTCTTAAGTTATGGTACTGTATAGCAACATTGTACTCGTTCTTAACCATTGCACAGCATCCCAGTACCCTAAAAATGGTTGCTCACTTGAATTTACACGTTTTGATAATCCTTGATGAATCTAGGGAGTGATGCTTCGCGAGTTTTAAACTTGCCTTTTTGTAATTCTAAAAGCCAGATGATCCTTTTTTCAATACGATACTGTCTTTGTTTTTTACGAAGAGAAATCAATTAAGAAGGACTCTCTTTTAGTATAAATTTTCTTGCTGTTGCCATCCGTAAATATACAATAAAATAACGGCTTTAGCTAATTAATTTGGTACAACTTGTATGCTTTAGAAGGAGAACACTAACACCTTTAAAACAAGGCGAGCGAGAATTAGCACTCATGCATTTATCTCACTGTAAAAAACAAGATTTATTAATTTATGATAGAGGATACCCTTCGATATCTTTTCTATGCCTCGCTTAAAAGGTATGATAGAAATTGAAGGTTACTTTACTATAGAAGCTTCCAGAACATACTCAAAAATCAGGTCGTGGCAGTAAAACAAAATCGAACGTTATGAATTATGGCAGAAAGCACTATTCTTGAAGATATAGATACAGGAAAAGTAGAAAGACAGTGTCGCTATTTTAAAGCTAAAGTATTAGAGGATCATAAATCAGATGGTACAAACCAGACCTTTGAAAAGGCAATAAACGATGAACAAACCATTGTTTTTACTGATAAAAGCACATCGTGTGTTAATATTGCCGACTATGTAGAAATACATATAAGCGAAAAATTAAGCGAGAAAACAACGAAAGAAACTTTAAAATGGGTGCATATAGCAATCAGTAATGCAAAACAAAATTTTGCAGGAACATATCAAGAAAAAATATTTGCACCTATACCTCAATCAGTTGGTCTATAAGCTCAATAGACGATATTTTGGAGAACGAATCTTTACAGGATAGTCATCAAGTATTACCGATAATGGCTGTACAAAACTGCTTTAAACTAGAATTAAAATAATTATAAATCACACAAAAAACAGCAAAAAATTTATTATTAGTTGTTGTAATTTTAATTTAGCAGAGAGGAAGGGATTCGAACCCTCGATGCAGTTGCCCACATACACACTTTCCAGGCGTGCGCCTTCGACCACTCGGCCACCTCTCTAGTTTATATAAAGATCTATTAGCCCTTCAGGAGCTTCAACCTCTATCGTTCTATTCTCTCTATCCACTTTTTTGATAAAATCATCAATCATCGGAATAAAGATTGTAGTTCCTTCACGTTCAATTTCAAACATAGGCTGTGCAACTTTATCGTTTATATACACCAACTCACCTACTGCACCAAACTTTTTATCAACAATAGTAAAACCAATTACTTCGTGATAGTAAAACTTGTTTCCAAAAAGCTTTGGTAATAATTCAATTGGCAAATAAATACCAGCACGCATAATAGCATCCGCATCTCCTTCCGAAGAAACACCTTCAAACTTAACCCGTAACGCAGTTCCTCTACTTAATGAAGATCTTTCAATAAAAAATGGAACCAGTGTATTGCCTAAATCGACAAAAACTGATTCCATATTTCCGTAAAGTTCAGGCTCATCGGTATCTAATTTGATAACCACCTCACCTTTAAAACTATGTTTTTTAACGATTTTGCCTAAATAAAAACAATCTTCTTTACTACGCATTATCGTCCTTTTGTGTTTTTTACTCTTCTTCGCTATCTCCAGCAGTAGCAGCAACCTCTTCGCTATCTTCTACAACAAGTGCAGCAGCAGCAACAGGTGCTTCGTTTACAGCTTTTTCAGCATCTAAAGCTTTTGCATCTGCTTGTACTTGTGCCTGTGCTAAACCATCAACTTTACCTGTAATTTTACCTTCTTTTTCTTCTAACCAAGCAGTAAATTTCGCAGTTGCTTGCTCTTCTGTTAAAGCTCCTTTAAGAACTCCACCAGCTAAATGATGCTTCAATAAAACTCCTTTGTAAGACAAAATAGTTTTAGCAGTATCAGTTGGTTGTGCTCCTTTTTGCAACCATTTTACAGACGCATCAACATCTAAATCAATAATTGCAGGATTAACGTTTGGATTGTACGTTCCTAATTTCTCTAAGAAACGACCATCTCTCTTTGCGCGACTATCCGCAGCAACTACCCAATAAAAAGGTTTTCCTTTTTTACCGTGTCTTTGTAATCTAATTTTTACAGGCATAATTTTAATTTTTAAGGTTCTCGACCTCGATTATTAATAATCTTATTATCTCGTAATAAGTGGGCGCAAAAATACAAAACCTTTTTTAATCTAAAACACTAATTTTAAATATATTTTCTTGGGCGTTCGAGCGGGCTTTCACTACTCGCTTTTTTTAATTCCAAAAAATCAAAAAAGAGCTCAAACAAACCGTTCAATCCCTAACGCAACCTAACCAATAAGCAGTGCTTTTTCAATCAACAATCATTAATAACTTCAAGCAAAAAATTCGGTTTAAAATTGTAAATTTACACTTCGCTTAAACACTTTCAATGTATTTAATTTTCGACACCGAAACTACGGGTTTGCCTAAAAGTTGGAATGCTCCAATTACTAACACCAATAACTGGCCTAGAGCCATACAAATTGCGTGGCAGTTACACGATGAAATGGGTAATTTAGTCGAAACTAATGATTTTCTTATTCAACCAGACGGATTTAATATTCCATACGATGCAGAACGCATTCACGGCATTTCAACCGAGCTAGCACAAGACCAAGGAATTCAACTTTCTGAAGGCTTAGCATTATTTAATCAAGCATTACAAAAAACAAAATTTGTCGTTGGACAAAATGTTCAGTTTGACTTAAATATTATGGGTTGCGAATTTCATCGTCTAGGCATAGATAGCAACTTAAATAAACTACCTGTTTTAGACACTTGTACAGAAAAAACAGCAAAACTCTGTCAACTCCCTGGAGGCCGTGGCGGTAGATTTAAACTACCTACACTTACAGAACTGCATCAACATTTATTTAATACCGCTTTTGGTGATGCCCACAACGCAACTGCCGATGTTGAAGCAACTACGCGATGTTTTTTAGAATTAATTCGATTAAAAGAATTTACAAAAGAACAATTAGATGCTGATGAGAATTATTATAAAAACTTCTCAGAAACCAATCCAAAAACAATTCAAGTAATTGGTTTAAAACACATCAACCTTAAAAAAGAAAGCGATAAAATTCGTCAGCGATTAGAAAAACAAAAAATAGCTGATGACACTACAATTTCAACCGAAGACAAAACACAATTTGCAGAAGCACAATTTGCACATTTACATAACCATACGCAATTCTCGGTATTACAATCTACCATACAAATAGGCAACCTTGTTAAAGCAGCTGCAAAAGACAATATGTCTGCCGTTGCAATGACTGATACAGGAAACATGATGGGAGCTTTCCATTTTGTAAGAGAAGTACTAAATCATAATAAAAATTCAGAAAACAAGATAAAACCCATTGTAGGTTGCGAGTTTAACATTTGCGAAGACCATCAAGATAAAACTAAAAAAGATAACGGGTACCAAGTTGTATTATTGGCTAAAAACAAAAAAGGCTATCACAATTTAGCAAAAATGTCTTCGATTTCATTTATAGATGGCTTCTATTATGTTCCTAGAATTGATAAAGAAGTTGTCAAAAAATACAAAGAAGATATTATTGTTTTAACAGGAAACCTCTACGGAGAAGTTCCAAGTAAGATTTTAAATATTGGAGAAAAGCAAGCCGAAGAAGCTTTACTTTGGTGGAAACAAGAATTTAAGGAAGATTTTTACATCGAATTAATGCGTCACAATCAACAAGACGAGAAAATTGTAAACGAAACGTTATTAAAGTTCTCTAAAAAGCATGATATAAAATTAATTGCCTCTAACAACACCTTTTACCTTGAAAAGAAAGATGCCAATGCGCACGATATTTTATTATGTGTAAAAGATGGTGAAAAACAAGCAACACCAATAGGAAAAGGACGCGGTTATCGTTACGGCTTACCAAATGACGAATATTACTTTAAATCATCTGAAGAGATGAAAAGCTTGTTTGCAGACATTCCTAAAGCTATTATAAACATTCAAGAAATTGTAGATAAAGTTGAAGAGTATTCTTTGGCACGTGATGTATTATTACCTGCATTCGATATTCCTACAGAGTTTCAAGATGAAGCCGATAAAAATGATAGTGGTAAACGAGGTGAAAACAATTACCTAAAACATCTTACTTATGTAGGCGCCAAAAAACGCTACGGAGAAATTACCGAAAGCATTAAAGAACGTCTCGACTTTGAACTTTCTGTAATAGAAAAAACTGGGTATCCAGGATACTTTTTAATTGTTGAAGATTTTATTCGCGAAGCCAGAAATATGGATGTTTCTGTGGGGCCAGGCCGTGGTTCTGCAGCGGGTTCTGTAGTTGCCTATTGTTTATGGATCACCAATATTGATCCAATTAAATACAATTTGCTTTTTGAGCGTTTCTTAAACCCAGAGCGTGTTTCCATGCCCGATATTGATATAGATTTTGATGATGAAGGTCGTGGTCGTGTAATGGATTATGTAATTAATAAGTACGGGACTAATCAAGTTGCCCAGATTATTACCTATGGTACAATGGCAGCAAAATCTGCTATTAGAGATACTGCTCGTGTACTCGATTTACCGCTGTATGACGCTGATAGAATTTCAAAATTGATTCCTAACATCAAACTAAAAAATATTTTTGGTGATGATGATAAAAGTAAAGGGAAAGTTGCAGCTCTTCGTGCCGAAGAAAAGGTAATGATTGAAGAATTGAGAACACTATCTAACGGTGTTGGCGTAGAATCTGAAACCATAAACAAAGCCACAATTTTAGAAGGCTCTGTTAGAAACACAGGTATTCATGCTTGTGGTGTAATTATTACGCCTGGAGATATTACAAATTACGTTCCTGTTGCTTTGGCTAAAGACTCTAATATGTATGTCACTCAATTTGATAACTCTGTAGTAGAATCTGCAGGTTTATTAAAAATGGATTTCTTAGGGTTAAAAACGCTAACTTTAATAAAAGACACCGTAAAAATTGTAAAAGCAAGACATAATGTAGATTTAGATCCAGAAAATTTTCCGCTAGATGATCAAAAAACATATGAACTTTTTCAACGAGGAGAAACCGTTGGTATTTTTCAATATGAATCTCCTGGAATGCAAAAACATATGCGCTCGTTAAAACCAACTGTTTTTGGGGATTTAATTGCAATGAATGCATTGTACCGTCCAGGACCTATGGAATATATTCCTTCGTTTATTAATCGTAAACACGGTACCGAAGATATTCAATACGATTTACCTGCCATGGAAGAGTATCTTTCAGAAACCTACGGAATTACAGTTTACCAAGAGCAAGTGATGTTACTCTCGCAAAAACTAGCCAATTTCACCAAAGGTGAAGCCGATGTTTTACGTAAAGCAATGGGTAAAAAACAAGCAGCAGTTTTGGCGGAAATGAAGCCAAAATTTATTAAGCAGGCTTCAGAAAATGGTCATAATGCAGAAAAATTAGAAAAAATTTGGAAAGATTGGGAAGCCTTTGCAAGTTATGCCTTCAATAAAAGTCACTCAACTTGTTATGCGTGGATTGCCTATCAAACCGCCTATTTAAAAGTGCATTACCCTGCAGAATATATGGCTTCTGTATTATCTAATAATATGAATGATATTAAATCGGTTTCATTTTTTATGGAAGAATGTCGCCGAATGGGGTTAGAAGTTTTAGGTCCAGATATAAATGAATCTTATTTAAAATTTTCTGTAAATAAAGAAGGGGCTCTTCGTTTTGGAATGGCAGCAATTAAAGGTGTTGGTAGTTTAGCTGTAAAAGCAATTATTAACGAACGAAAGGAAAATGGAAATTTCACTTCTATTTTTGATGTTGCCAAACGTGTAGATTTACGTGTTGCCAATAAAAAAGCTCTTGAAGGCTTAGTGTTAGCTGGCGGCTTTGATTCGTTTTCCAATACACATCGTGCGCAGTATTATGTTACTGATGAAAAAGGATTAACCTTTTTAGAAAAGGCTATTAAGTTTGGACATAAATATCAAGAAAACGAAAACTCAGCACAAGTTTCGTTATTTGGCGAAGCTTCGGAAGAAGAAATGCCAGAACCATTAGTTCCTGAAAGTGAACTTTGGGGAACTATGGAATTACTTGCCAAAGAAAAAGAAGTAATTGGCATGTATATTTCTGCACATCCGCTAGATGATTTTAAAAATCAACTACGTTTCTGCAACACTACTTTAAGTGCTTTTAAAGGAGATTTAAAACCGCTAGTTAATCGAGCTTACGCTTTTGGTTGTATTCTCTCTGAGGTGCAACATCGTGTTTCTAAAGCTGGAAAAGAATGGGCTTCATTTATTGTGGAAGATTATAATGAAAGTCATGAGTTTAGAGTTTTTGGCGAAGATTATCTAAAGTTCAAACATTTTTTAGTTCCCAACTCTTTTCTATTTATTAAAGTTACTATAAAACAAGGTTGGACAAATAAAGATGGTGTAACCTCAGACCCAAGAATTCAGTTTACAGATTTTAAATTATTACATGATACTCTGGATAATCTGTGTAAGAAAATTACACTTAAAATTCCTTTAAAAAATATTACTAAAAATACGATTAAAGACCTAGAACATACTTTTGTAGCTAGTAAAGGCAAACAGTCTTTGCATTTTACTATTTGGGATGCTGAAGAAAAAATTGAACTAAATGCTCCAAGTAGAAATACAAAAATTAATATTACAAACGAGTTGTTAGACGACTTAGAAAGTCAACAGATTGATTATAAATTGAATTAAAATGTATCTTTTTTGTGCAAAAGTAGGGGTCTATAAAACTCAAAATAGAAAGCGAATTAATTAGTTAACTCTCTAAAAATATTTTCTAAATTCTTGTTTTCAGAATTTAATTCAAGAATTTTTAACCCGTGTTCTTGAGCGAAATCAAAGAGTTTTGGGCGCATATCTTCTTCCGAAGAAAAAGTTAATCTCCAAGAATTATCAAAGTTATTTTTTATAGTTTGAATGTTTGGCAGCCTCTGCAAAAACTGTTCTTCAATTTTATAATCAAACGTTATTTTTATGGTTTGTTGTTTGTTACTTTGAAGTTCTTTTAACGGTTTGTCTACTACAATTTCTCCTTTATTAATTATAATCACCCGATCGCACATTGCTTCTACTTCTTGCATAATATGCGTAGACAATAACACTGTTTTGTCTTTACCAAGCTCTTTAATTAATTCGCGGATTTCTACTAATTGATTTGGGTCTAACCCTGTGGTTGGCTCATCTAAAATCAATACTTTAGGATTGTGTAAAATTGCTGCGGCTAATCCTACACGTTGGCGGTATCCTTTAGAAAGTTGTGATATTTTTTTACCTGCTTCAGACATTAAACCAACTTTAGAAATCGTTTCTTCAATGCTGCTTTTATCAATCCTAAAAATTGAAGCTTGAAATTGCAAATATTCTCGTACATACATTTCTAAATACAACGGATTGTGTTCGGGTAAATACCCAATTATTTGTTTTGCTTCAATAGGGTTTTCTGCAACATCAATTTCATCAACAAAAACAGTTCCTCCAAAAGGCTTCAAATAACCTGTAAGCATCTTCATTGTAGTAGACTTACCTGCACCATTTGGACCTAAAAAACCGACTATTTCTCCTTTCTTAATAGAAAAAGAAATGTTATTTACTGCTTTTTGATTTCCGTAAGCTTTAGAAAGTGCTGTAATTTCTATTGACATGTTTCAAATGTAAAATGAATTATCTATCTAACGAAATTTTTATAAAAATAGTTTACAGAAAAAACAGATGTTATTCTATAATTATTTTTCGAGTTGATTGTTTTCCTCCGTTAGAAATTATTAGTAAATAAATTCCAGCTGAAGCCTTATCAAATACTAATTTTTCAGAGAATTGAGAAGGTACATTTTTGAATATTTTCTCTCCAACTTTTCTCCCCCTAATATCGTATAATTGTATTGAAACACTATCTGTATTAAGAACATCAAAAACTAAATTAATTTCTCCATTACTAGGGTTTGGATACAAATTAAATCCAGAAAATGCAAAGTCTTCTATTGAGACTATAGGGTTTTTAACTTCTATTGTGTAATCTTCCGTCTCTCCCCATTCTGTTTTGTGACCTGCATTACATGGTTCTTCGCCAAAACCATTAGTTGAGTCGTCATATTCAATAATCACTCTCATTCTTGTAATGCCTATAGCTGCGTCAGATGGAACGTTTATATTAAGTGTAACTGTTGCCACATTTAGTGTCTGAGAACCTAAATCATACCTTTCAGTAGTTGTGTTAAATATAAAATCTCTATTCCAATCTATAAAAACATAACAATGATCTTGAAAATCTCCTGTATCGAAAGTTACACTTATTTGGTGTTGTGTCTCAACATTAACTGTTGTTGAAATACTAGTAAAATCTTGATAACCATCTACAGTATCATTTCCTGAATTATTATTAATTGTATTAAATGTAACATTTGATATAAACTCCGTTCCTCCTGCTTCATCTGTAAAATCAGATGTACAGTAAGATGGGGTCGCAGTTGTAAAACTGAATATGTTAGAGAATGTTCCTTCTCCACAATTATTTTTAGCTTTTACTTGCCAAAAATATTTTATAGGGCCACTTAAAGCTGGAGAAATCGTATACGAATTTGTTGTAACTGTTCCTAAAGCTACTATATTAGAGAACCCAATATCTGTAGCCACTTGAACATCATAAGATGTTGCATTAGCATCTGCTCCCCAAGTTAATTCAGGAGTTAAAGCAATATCTGTTACTCCATTTACTGGAGCGATTAATGTTATGTTATTGAAACTACCACCTAAAACCTGTAATAACACGTCAGTATTTTGAGCTACGGAAGTTGTAGCCGATGTTCCAGTTACTGTCATTGTGTATAGTTGAGCATTAACTCCATCAAAATTAGTAACAGTTATGGTAACATTTCCATCTGCACTAATAGTAGTAGGTGAGAAAGTAATATTAGCTCTTCTTGGAGTATTAGTTACTCCAAATGAAACACTTTCTGAAAAATCATTAACAAAATCTAAATTTAATATATAACTAACTGATGCTCCTCCAGAATTACAAGCACTTTGTTGTACTGTAGTATTAGCTAAAACAAATGTTGGGGTTGTTGCATTTATAGTAAAGTTAGTTGCGTTTACATTGTAAAAAATATTTCCAACAGCTTCCACCATAATTCTTGCCGTAGAAGTTGGATTGTTAGGCACTGTTAGTTGATGAGAACCATCATTTGGTGTGCTTTCAACTAAAGTTATTGGAAAAGTAACTCCTCCGTCGGTAGAAAGTTTAATCTTAACATTAGCACAATTTATAGGCGCTATATCTGTTGTGCTTTTATCCCAAGTAATTGTTTGTGTTGAACCCGTATTCCAAGTAATTGCTGTATTAGGTGCTGTAACCGTAAACGGATTTGCATTTGTAACAGTAACTTCTATATCATCTCTTGCACTTGCTCCTCCTCCAGCTTTATTATCTCTAACCACTAAAGAAAAATTCATTGTTCTTGCAACAGAAGGAACTACTTCCCAAGTTGTTGAAGTTGCCCCACCTACTACAGTTGGTAAAACAGGCATATATCTATCTGGCGAAGCTTTTGAAGGTAAAGACCTAAAATTTGGTCCTCCTATACTTGTAGGCTCTGGTGGTTGCGTTGAAATTTCATTATCTTGTTGTTCCCAATTATAAGTCAAACTAGCATTACCATCTGCATCCGAACCTATTCCTCTTAATACAAATGGTGTAGACTTTGGAATACTAACATCTACTCCTGCGTTTGCAGTTGGAATAGCGTTACTTGTACTTGTGGCAACACCATCTCTACAGTTCCCTGCTCCTTGAATATATGCCCATATATTATCTATACTTATGGCATTAAAATAATCGTCACTATTATTCTGGACATTTTGAGGGTCACAAATACCCGCATATGCCATAATTGTAGTACCACTCCCAGGCTCTACCGCTGTAGCAGCACCTCTATTAGGAGGGGCACAGTTACTCGCAGAACCATTAAATGTATGAGGAGCTCCAAACTGATGCCCTATTTCATGCGCAACAAAATCTATATTAAAAGGATCGCTTATAGGAGTTTTTGTTCCAGTAACTCCTTGCGCTTTGACACCTGAAACACAAACCCCTGCTAATACAGCTTCACCTCCTGATCCAGTACTAAACACATGACCAATATCGTAATTGGCTACACCAATAGTGTTATCACATAATGCTTGATTTTCAGCTCTTAATGCTGTTGCGTTTTCATTTGTAAAGTTATCTGTTGCTGGGTCTAAAAATATTAAATCATTACCTCCGCTTCCATTTAGGATTATAGTCATTTTAACTGACAAATCTCTTTCATAAACACCATTTACACGAGTCATAGTAGTATTCATTGCTGATAAAACCGCCGCTTTTTTTACAGCATCTGTAGCTGAAGAAGAAACTCCCTGCTGTGTTAAATGGTATTGTGCATACTCTCCCGTACAAGACAAAGCCATGCGGTAATTTCTTAATAAGCCATCATTAGCATTTCTGGCAGCTCCTGCCATTCCTCTTTTAACCTTACTTGTTTTAGTTTCTTCAACTAAGCATTTAAATACTTTCACATCAGACGTTAAACCACTTCTTTCGTACGTTATATATTTAGTTCTATCCTTTGTATAAGGGTCTATATACATTGTGCTATGGTATCCTGACATAATCATAATATAAACTCCATCTGTGCCTACACTAATTTTTGCAACTGCAGTCGCGTCATCAATACCTTGCGCTGTAAAAGATTTTATATATCCATAAGTAGCGTTTAAATTTCCTGTAAAATTAGACTCTTCCTTAATAGAAAACTTGTTTAACTTTCCATTTACTGATGGCAACAAAATAATTTTACTCTTTATTTTAGAAACATCAGACAAGGAGTTTTTAAAATCTTTAACATTTAAAGAATAAATATTAAATTTACTCGGTGTACTTTTTCTAAACTGAAGTTGATCCTTCGTAAAAGTTGTACCTTTACTAGATATTTTTTTCCATAAACTTTGTGATGTTACCGAAAAGGTAAACATTAACAGAAGTAGAAGAGTAATTTTTTTCATGAAAATATATTTTTAAATGAACTACCTCGAGGCAGAGCCATAGAGGTATCAAGTGGAAAAAACTTTATTTTTAGTTTGATGAAAACCTCAAGTTTTCAAACTTTCCTTTTGACCACCGAGGTAGAGCCTCGGGGGGAGTTCTATTGATTAATTCTTTGTTCCAGAAAAAGAATTAGGGGGAGGGGGGAGCTATAAAGTTTATCTTTGCCAATTTATGAATAAAAATATTTATTTAAAAGACTTATCACTAAAAGATTACAAGGAAACTTGGAATTATCAAACTGATTTGTTACAAGAAATTGTTGAAGTAAAAATTGATAATCGAAAAAATGATCTTCAGAACTCCAC
Source organism: Tenacibaculum sp. (assembly GCA_965242715.1). Classification (GTDB taxonomy): domain Bacteria; phylum Bacteroidota; class Bacteroidia; order Flavobacteriales; family Flavobacteriaceae; genus Polaribacter. The sequence continues at coordinate 3,720,397 of OZ251501.1, read as the reverse complement.
AAAAAATCATTTTTTATTTGTGGAACACCCACATGTTTATACTTTAGGAAAAAGCGGAGATTTAAGTAATTTGCTACTCAACAAACGGCAGCTAAAGGAAAAAGGCGCAACGTTTTATAAAATAAATCGTGGTGGCGATATTACCTATCACGGTCCTGGACAAATTGTTGGTTACCCTATTTTAGATCTAGAAAATTTCTTTACAGACATTCATAAGTATTTACGTTTATTAGAAGAAACCATTATTTTAACGTTAGCAGAATACGGGTTAAAAGGAGAAAGAAGTCAAGGCGAAACGGGTGTTTGGTTAGAGGTTGGCACTCCGTTTGCTCGTAAAATTTGTGCTATAGGAATTCGTGCTAGTCGCTGGGTAACAATGCACGGTTTTGCATTGAATGTAAACACCAACTTAGGGTATTTTGACAATATTATTCCGTGTGGAATTAGAGGAAAAGCAGTTACTTCTTTAGAAGTTGAACTAGACAAGAAACTTGATTTAGAAGAAATTAAAATAAAGATTTTAAAACATTTTAAAATCTTATTTGAAGTTGAAAAATTTATTACCTCTTAAATAATTTCGTGTAAAACTGGCTTACTAGGTGTTGCATCATTTTCAAATGGTGCAATCATTAAATTCAAAAAATACGTACCGTCTTTAACTTTATTAGGCACAAAAATAAATTCAGTAATTGTAGCATCTAATCGTATTTTTTCTGCGGTATTCCAAAAAGCATTATGACTTAACAACAGGCCATCATCTTTTTCTTTATCCACCGAAGGTAAATCGATTAATAAATGCTTCACTCCTTTTTCTCGTAGATAAATTACCGCTTCTTCTAATAAATATGGCGGATTGGTATTTGAATACTGATACGATTTCTTCTCTTTTAAATTAGGTAATGTTCTAATAATAACCGCATCTCGTTTTTTGCCTCCAAGTGCTGTTTGTAATTGTTTTTTTGAAATAACTTCATCTTCTCCTAATTGCTCTGGTGCCACGGTAATTAATTCTGCAAAAAAGAAATATTGCTGTAAATTTTTATTGATTGAATGAATTTTATTAGTAACATGACCAGCACTTTCAGTATGTGTAATATGTGAATGTGGATTAAAATGAATTGTATTAAAATTTACCGAGGCTCCTTCTGAAACTAAAATATTTTTCTCATCAAATTTTTCTGAAAAAATCTTTGGACTATCTAAATTCCAGGCATTTACATTCTGCCTAGAAACATCAATAGCAATAGAAATATCTATAGGTTTAGATAAATCAATTTGATATTTTTTTGTATTGTATTGTATTGTTGCAATCAAGATTAATTTAATTTAAACAAGTCAGCGGCAATTCCGTCTAACAAAAATTTTCCTTTTTTTGTGGCCCGCAAAGTTCCGTTTTCAATATACAATAAATCTTGTTGAATAAATTTATCAGATTGCTTTTTTAAATAATCTAACTGTTTTTCTCCAAAATGTTTTTCTACCTCATCTAAAGAAACTCCCCAAATAGTTCGTAAGCCCGTCATAATATATTCATTATAACTATCTATTTTCGATAAAATTTCACGTTCAATAGGTAATTTATTCTGTTGGATTTTTTGAATGTATTTTGAATTATTTCTTACATTCCAACTACGCCGTACCCCATCAAAAGAATGTGCCGATGGCCCAATTCCTAAATAAGATTTTCCCAACCAGTATGCAGAATTATTCTTACTAAAAAAACCTTCTTTTCCGAAGTTAGACAGTTCATAATGCACAAAACTATATTGCGTCAACTCTTCAATTAAAATATAAAACTGTTCTTGCGCCAAAGCATCATCAACATTTTTAATAATTCCTTTTTTAATAAAGCTTTCCAATGCTGTTTTTGGTTCAACTGTAAGTGCATAACTTGAAATGTGAGGCACACCAAAACTCAATACTTTTTTAATATTTTCTCTCCATTCTTCATTTGTTGTATTCGGGATTCCGTAAATTAAATCCACCGAAATGTTATCGAAATATTGAGTTGCCACTAACAAACAGTTCTCTGCTTCTTCAGAAGAATGCGCACGATTCATCAATTTTAAATCCTTTTCAAAAAACGATTGAATTCCAATACTTAATCTATTTATAGGGCTTTTAGAAAGTTCAATTATTTTCTCTTCAAGCAAATCATCTGGATTCGCTTCTAAAGTAATTTCAGGATGCTCAACAACTTTAAAGTTTTGATAAACAGCATCAATCAACAATTCAATTTCGGTAATCGTTAACAAACTTGGTGTTCCACCTCCAAAATAAATAGTTTCAACGGTTCCTGATAATTCATTTTTTCGAAGTTCAATTTCTTTTACTAAACAAGAAATCAATTCATCTTTCTTTTTAAGCGAAGTAGAAAAATGAAAGTCGCAATAATAGCAAGCTTGTTTGCAAAATGGTATATGTATATAAACTCCAGCCACTATTTCTTAACCCGCTTTTCATTCTGTTTTACAAAACTCGCCCAACCAGTATAGCTTTTTCCGCCAACAATTTTCCCAGAATTGTAGAAATGACAAACTGCAGCAGCTAAACCGTCTGTGGCATCTAAATTTTTAGGTAATGTTTTTAGGTTCAATAACGATTTTAACATCAATGCAACCTGTTCTTTACTTGCGTTTCCGTTACCAGTAATTGCCATTTTTATTTTCTTCGGAAGGTATTCTGTAATCGGAATTTCTCGTGACAAACCAGCAGCCATTGCAACTCCTTGCGCACGACCTAATTTTAACATAGATTGTACATTCTTACCAAAAAAAGGTGCTTCAATCGCAATTTCATCTGGATTATAGGTGTCAATAAGTTCAATGGTGCGCTCAAAAATAAGTTTGAGTTTTAAATAATGATCATCGTATTTTTTTAGCATTAATTCATTCATCTGAATAAATTCCATCTTTTCCCCTACAATTTTAATCAACCCAAAACCCATAATAGTGGTTCCTGGGTCAATTCCTAATATGATTTTTTCTGTGCTCAAATTTTATCGTTCTTTGTTAAAATGTATTATTCACTTCCCTACAAAACTAAACAATTCTTTTGGCTCCTAATAAAGTTAGCCATTATTGTTCAGGGCAAACTCATACTTTTATTTTTAAGACCTTTAGTAAGTATTGGTTATCCCAGCCCGCTTTGAGCCTTTTACCTTTGACACCTTGCTTTTTAGTTTTTTCATTTTTAAGCAAATTCAAAGCAATTTTTAATAGGAGTGAATAATTTTGAGTCGCATTATCTTTTCTTTTTCGGAAAGTGTCTTCTCCAAAAGAAACATCTAAAGTCTAATGTAATTTATTTTCTATAGACCAATGAGAGCGGATTGACTTTTGAAATACACTCGCATTATCCTCTAAGTTTGAGATATAATAACGTGTTGCCTTTTCCGTTGTTTTATCACTGTTTTTAAATTCTCTAATACTTTATACACGTATGATACTGGCTAAGTTTTTCCAATCATTTTGATTTTCAATAAACTTAAAATCAGTAATAACCCTACACGTTCGGGTTTCAATTCTTCCATGCCCTAAATCTTCATTAACACTTATTTCTAACTGTTTTGCAAATTTAAATTCACCCTCTACATGCTCTAACAATTGAGCTTTATTTGCTTTTACTGCTAAAATATAATTAGCTTCATTCTTAATTATCTTTTCTGCAATTTCTTTTTGAGTTTCCATAACGTCAATGGTTACAGTTTGTTCTGCTATATCAAGAATATCTAATAATTGAGGAATCGCTGTTATTTCATTTGATTTTTCAGCTGTTTTTATTTGACCTAAAACAAGATTGCTTTCACAAGCCCAGGCACTAACCATATGAATAGGAGATTTCTTTCCGTGCAATTTTGCTCCTCTAATTGTTTTACCATCAATAGCTATTATCTGTCCTTTACTCAAATCTGTAATTGAATTAACCCATTCTATAAAACAGGTTTCAAATTTGGCACTATCAAGAGAAGAAAATACCCTGTTTATAGTGTCTTTTGAAGGTATTACGTGCGGCAATTCAAGGAATGTTTTTAAAAAATCTTCTTTTTATTTAGCAAATTGAATCATTTGTTTCCATGTTTCTGCCCCACAAATCACTGAAATTATTCCGATTACATAGGATGTCAATTAAGTTATGAAGTTGATTTATATGGCTTCTATGATCTTCTATTTGTCCAAAAATGTCCTTTAAATTACTTGATGATTCCATTCGTATAAAGTATCAGTATAATAAATGACCTAACAACTATAATACAGCTGGTTATCTTGTTTTTTTCGATAAAAAAGTATGAGTTTGCCCTGCATAAACTCACTTTAACCGGAATATTAACACCAAAAAAGGTATATTTGTTGGAGATATAACAAGTTGGTAGCCATTTGAGCCACGAACAGAGCAATTTAATGACCATCCGATTTACGGAATCTCGAAAAAGAGAAAAAATTTGTAAATTAACTCTCGCAACGTGAAAATTTGAATACCAACAGGTCTAAAAAAGTGCGGAATAATCCACTTGCCGAATTACGAAGACCTAAAAATTGTATAGTTTGGCAAACTAACCGTTAAAAACAAATAACGATGAAAAATGTATTTTTTGCACTAGCATTTATGCTAGTAGGAACGTTTGCTTTTGCTAATAACGCAAAAGAAGTAACAACTGTAAACTATGATGAAGCAGTTGAGTTAATTAATTCTTTAACTTCAACCGATTCTAGTAACAGTCTGAAAATCGAAAATAATTTAGAAGTTTTTGGTACTTGTTACATTACACTCGGTTTTTATGATTCAGACGGAAACAAGGTTTATGAAGCTACACTTCAAATTGAAGGTGTTGGTTCTGCCGAAGAATGTGATGCAATAGCTGATGACATAGCTTCACAACTTTAAAACTTATGCAGGTTGCACAAAATTGAATTTGTGTAACCTGCATTTTTCTTAACCTTTAATAATATAATATGAAATATATACTTTATTTGCTCTTTCCGCTTTTAACTTTTGCTCAAGAAAAAGCTGTATTAGTTACTTATAAAGCTATTTACAATACTGAATTACCAACAACAAAAGACGGATACTTATACATAAATAATAATCAGAAGAAGACTATTTATTTTACAGAAAACACAGATAAAACAGACGAAGAAAAAGATGAAAATGTAGATATAACAGTTAGGTTAAGTTCAGGAAAAAAAGGATTTAATTATTTTGATTATGAAAATGACTCTTTGATTACTAGAGATGATATTTTTAAAGAGAGTAAACTAATTAAAGAAAAGACACCCAATTTTAATTGGAATCTCACAGAGGAAAAAAAGATAATTAATAATGTCACGCTTCATAAAGCTACTTGCTATTTCCGAGGAAGAAATTACATAGCATGGTATTCCACCTCTACCCCAATCAAAGCAGGTCCTTGGAAATTTCAAGGCTTACCAGGACTTATATACGAAATATATGACGAAACAAGAAGATACAATTGGTTATTACAAAAAGTAGAATCTAGTACTTACGATTTTAATTCTGAATATTTGAACTATAAAAATTTTGAAACGATAACTATCAAAGAATATGCAGAACTAAAATTTAATAACAAAAATTTAGATAAAAAATTATTTGCAAAATTACCTAGAGGTGCAAAAATTGTTAGTCAAAAATCTTTTAGAACGGGTTTTGAAATAAAATTTGAATGGGAAGAAGAAACAAAAGAAGAAGATTAAACTTCGTTACAGCTTTATTTGCTTTGTTGTTCATTCAAAACATTTGTTTTTCACAAACTAAAATTTTTGGTTCAATTAAAGACAGTACAAATAAATTGTATTCTGTAAGCATAATTTTAAAGGATAGCTTGTCTAATTCTATTATTGCATACTCATATTCTGATGTTAATGGCAACTACGAAATCGAAACAGGAAAACTTGGTAAATACAATTTAGTGTTTAGTTCACTTGGCTATGAAACTAAAACAGTTCCTTTATCTATAACTAAAGAACAAAAAGAATTCAAAGTCGATATTGTTTTAAAAGACAAGCCTTTGGACTTGGATGAAGTTATTATAAAGGCAGATTTACCAATGACCATAAAAGAAGATACCATTTCTTTTAAAACAAAATTTTATAAAAGAGGTAACGAGCAAACAGTTGAGGATTTATTAAAAACTATTCCCGGAATTAATATTAATGCTGAAGGCACAATAAAAATCGGAAATCAAGAAATTGAAAAATTGATGGTTGATGGCGATGACCTTTTTGAAAGAGGTTACAAAATTTTATCCAAAAATATGCCTGCTTATCCTATCGAAGAAGTCGAATTACTCAAAAACTATTCTAACAACCGATTATTAAAAGGTGTTGAGGAAAGTGATAAAGTTGCGTTAAACTTAAAACTAGATGAAGATTCTAAACGTATTTGGTTTGGAAATATTGAAACGAGTATTGGGAACGACAGTTTTTATCAGCTAAAGGGTAATTTGATGAATTTTGGCAAGAAAAATAAGTATTACTTTTTGACCAATCTTAATTCAATAAGTTATAATGCTACAGGCGATATTGAAAATTTAATTCGTCCAAGTCGCAGAAACGAACCAGCAAGTATTGGAGACAGTCAAAGTGTAAATTCTCTATTAAATCTATCGCCAAATAACCTCAATTTCAAAGAGAGTAGAACCAACTTTAATAATGCAGAGTTGGTATCGCTAAATGCCATTTTTAATCCCACAGAAAAACTAAAAATAAAAACGCTTGGCTTTTTTAATTGGGATGAAACGGACTTTTTTAGAAATTCTACTAACATTGTAGATGTTAATGGTACAAACTTTACAAATACAGAAGATTATCAATTACAAAACAACAAACGTATTGCTTTTGGAAAATTAGATGCTATCTACAACATCTCAAAAACAAAAATATTAGAAGCCACAACCAAATACAATAATGGCGATTTTAGCGACGCTTCTAATTTACTATTTAATGGTAATTCTACCGTAGAAAATTTACAGCATCAAAATACACTTTTTGACCAAAAAATAACTTACACGAACAAGTTTAAAGACAAAAAAGTGTTTTTATTAACAGGTCGTTTCATAGATGAAAAAACACCTCAAAATTATACTATAAATCAATTCTTTTATCAAGATTTATTTCCTGAAAATAGTAACGCTAACAATGTAAGTCAACAAAGCACTAATCAAATGCAATTTGCAGGAGTAAATGCACATTTATTAGACCGAAAAGACAATGGACACCTATTAGAATTACAGTTAGGTAATGAATTTAGAAAAGATAGATTAGAAAGCACATTTTCACTTTTAGAAAATAATTCCGTTTTAGAGCAGCCAAATGGTTATCAAAACGAAACCGATTATCAGGTCAATGATTTGTACCTTAAAGGCAAGTACAGATTAAAAATTAAAGATTTTGGTATTGTTGGTAAGCTTGATTTTCATCAGCTTTTTAACCATTTAGAAAACAATAATACAAGTAGTAATCAAAATCCTTTTTTTATCAATCCAAGTTTAGGTTTTGATTGGAAAATAAATGATAAAAATAAAATTACGTCTTCGTATTCATATAATACTACAAATGCAAAAATTTTAGATGTATTTAGTGATTTTGTTTTAACTGGTTTTCGTTCATTTTCAAAAGGAACAGGCGATTTTAATCAGTTAGACGCTACGAGTGTAGTTTTTAATTATCAATTAGGTAATTGGAGTGATAGATTTTTTGCCAATACATTTATTCTATACAGCAAAAATCACGATTTCTTTTCAACAAATACAACAATAGAACAAAACTTTACCCAAGCAGAAAAAATATTGATTAAAGACCGTGAGTTTTTAAGTGTTAATTCAAAATTAGATTATTACTTCAAGTTTATTTCGTCAAACTTAAAAGTAGATTTAGGCTATACAAAAAGCGAATTCAAGAATATTGTAAATAATTCTAATTTAAGACTAGTAACCTCAAATAACTATAATTATGGTTTAGAACTTCGTTCAGGTTTTAAAGGTATTTTTAATTACCATATTGGAACTAAATGGACAACAACTAAAATAGAAACTACCATAAATAATTCATTTACAGATAATGTGAGTTTTTTAGATTTATCTTTTGTGTTCAATAGAAAGTTTGATGTTCAAGTACAATCAGAACGTTACTATTTTGGAAATTTACAAACCGATAACATCTATTATTTTTTAGATTTTGATGCACGTTACAAACTCATTGAAAATAAATTGACTTTAGGTCTTACTGGAAAAAATCTGTTAAATACCGAAAGATTTAGAAATTTTTCAATCAGCGATATTGGGACATCAACAACTGAATATAGATTATTACCAAGATTTGTACTTTTAAAATTAGAATACAGATTTTGACAATCGAACAGAATAAAAAACGGCTACCAACACCGTATATAGTTTATTACTATTACTCGCTTAACCAAAGCGTAGTTTTTTATTTGTAAATTTCGTAATTAATCCGAAAATTATTGCGTCTTTACACGCAACAAACCATATACAAGACCGTTGGCATTAATTAAAAAAAATAGCATATGAGAATAATTATTGTGATTTTAGCAGCAAGTTTATTTATTGTAAGTTGTGTCAAAACTCAGAAGGAGGAACGAAACTATTCAAACTATATGATAAAAGCAGAATTAGATACTGCAAATTTATCTTTAAGCTGTAGCATGAAAGTTGAATGGTATAATAATTCAGATTCTATTATTTATGAAATCCCGTTCAAGTTTCAATTGGATAGTGCTAAATCATTAGTTGAAAGTGTTATGATAAATAACGCAGGAGTTGATTTTAAATATGTATCAAAAGAAACTTCCGGTTTTGACGGATTCGTATTAAACCTTGCAAAACCAGTAAAATCATTTCAAAAGGCAGAAATTTCGATAGATTTTAAAACAAAACCGAATAAATACTATAGAGAAAGAATGCTTTTTTATTCTAATGGTTTTCCAGTGCTTCCTTATTTTGAAAACGGGAAATTTAATACACATTATCAAGTTCACTCTAATTACGAAGTTAAAATAATTTACCCGAATCATTTTAGTATTGCGACCACTGGTTTTATAGAGAGTAGAGATACACTAAATAATAATATTGAAATAAGAACCTTGGCAAAATCAGTTCCTTCATATGGTTTTATTTTGTTGAAAGACATACTTTTAAAAGAAGACTACTCTTCTGGAGTTTTGATCCGTTCCTTTTATTTTGAAGATGACGCTAAATGGGGTGTAAAATTATTGGAGCATTCGAAAAATATTATAGAATTTTATAAAGACACATTAGGATTTTACCCTCAATCAGTAATAACAATTATTCCTGGGGCTCCCAAACCTTATGGTGGTTGGCCTGTTTGTCCAAATGTTGTTTGTATCCACAGAGGTATTGACTTAAAAAAAGAAAGAGCGGAAACACATGCTCATTGGATAATGTCTCATGAAATAGGACATCAGTATTGGGGATATAATTATGTTTTAGAACCTTTAAATTATCCTCAATGGTTTGGTATTGGAATGGGAATCTATACAGATAGACTTTATACCTTGCAAAATATCCCCGACTTTAACCATAGTAAGTCATTTAGTGGTTCATACTTGCAAGCAATAAAGAAAGGTAATAACACAACTATAATGCAAACAGTTGACACACTGAATAAACAAGGCTTTGATTGGAATAATTCTATAAAGCATGATAAATCATTTTCGGTTTTACAAATGTTAGCTTATGAGTTAGGAGAAGATACATTCTTCGAGATTTTTAAGTATTGCCTTGAAAATTACAAAGGTGTTAATGTAACACTAGAAATGTTTAAAAGAGATTGTGAAACAATTAGCAACAGAGATTTAGATGATTTTTTCCAAACATGGTTTTTCACTAACGACTATTTAGAATATCAAATTGAAAAAGTGACTACTGTTTTAAATAATAACCAATACAAAAATGAAATTGTAATAAATAAAATTGGCAAAGCAAATATTTCTCATGTTGAAATCGAAGTTATATTAGAGGGGGATGAAAAAAAAGAATTACAGTTTGATGGGTGTAAACAAACTGACACTCTTAAAATAACGACTAAAAAATCAATAGAGAAAATCATATTAGACTCTGATTTAAAATTACTTTTGGTCAACAGAAAAGACTGGAATAAGAATAACTAATGCCAACAATGTATATAAAAAATAAGCGAGATTGTAGTAGTATCAAGGTTTGTAGCACGCTTGAACTTTCTTGTAACTTGAAATTTTGTGCTTCAAAATCGCTTACTTTTCATATACTCACCGTTGCAGATGAATACTCCGCTATCGCTACGTACTCATCTGCAACGGCTCCGGCGCGCCTTGTCACTCTGAGATCTACGCTACGCTTCGAACTCACAGCAACAATGGACATAAATCATTTTTTTTATTTTGAAATACTTCGTATATTCCAAAATAAAAAAAACGCTTCATGTCCGGAGCCGTTGTACTTAATTTAAAACAAACATAACGGTTAAAAAAGGGCTGACCACCCAAAGTGACAAAAAATTAAAAACACATAAATTGCTAACGCCATTCACGATTTGTGTGTTTACTAAAAAAGAATGGCATAATTAAAAATTATAATATTATGAATACTTTAGAATTAAATCAAATGGAATTAATAGAAGGTGGAGATATGGCTTGTGCAATGTCTGCCATATCTTTAGCAGCAACTTTCGCAGGTGCTTTTCTGGTAACAGGACCTATTGGAGCAGGAATATTTGCTGTTGGTTTCATCTCAGGAAGTATTGGCTTAGGTGCAAGTTGTTAATCTTTCAAAAATGACTTTTTTTAAGAAAAACAGGAAAACAATCCTTATTTCTATAATGTATTTAGCATTACTATTAATAGGATTTAACATAAACCATCTAATAGACAAAGGGATAGACCCTGATAAAAGTTTAATAATTCAATTATCTGCTTTAATCGGAAATATTTTTTTGGTTTTAGGTTGCTTTTGGGAACTTTACTTTAGCAAAAGAGTTGTTTCAAAATAATTCTTTGCACTGTACAATAGACCGCCTATACTTTTCAGGCGGTCTATTTTTTAACCTCAAAATAATTTTAAATTGAAAAATAATACGTTTTACCTTTTCACATTAGTTCTATTTAGTTTTTTGTTAAGTTTTCTTTCAAAAGAACTTCTAAATACTGATGAATTAATAATGGCTCTACCCTTATTTTAATGGGTAAAGATTTAAACCTCCATTAAAAAAGAGTATTGCACTTCTAAAGTTTTTAAAAGTTCTATATCCTTTTCCAATAGATTTAAGTTCTTGTATTTTTCCATTTAATCTTTCAGCCATTGCATTGCTATACTCAGTTATTAAGGCATTTATAACTCCAGAGAGATGTTTTTCAAACATTGTAACAACCTTTGTTACTTCTTTAATTTGCTTAGAAGTAGAATTTCGTATCCATTTAATTAGTAAATAAAAACCATTAATATACTTAGTTTCTTTATGGAATAAATCTTTAAAATTTTCTTTGACTTGCCACGCCTTGCTAACTTCATAGTTCGCCTTGATTATTGCATCAAATTTTATTCGTTGTTTCTCGGTTAGGTTTTCTTGGTTTTTAAGTAACGCATATCTACTGTTTATCAATTCATCATTCGTTTTAACTTCTCTTCTTCTAACCTTATCAATAGCGGTATTTAAATACTTAACCAAATGAAATCTGTCGTGAACAATAGATGCGTTTGGTAATTGACTTTTAGAGGTAGAAATATAAGCTTTCCACATATCTAAACTTATAGTTTTAACCTGTTTTTGTTGTTGTTTTGTCATAGATTTATCAAATAGTTTTTCTACAGATTCTTTAGTTCTTCCTTCTTCTACATCTATGATAAAACCACTTCTAGGATGACTTAAGACACTTATATATTTATGTCCTTTCTTAAACGATTTTTCATCCAAACTCAAACGACTAAAATCCATATTTGATAAATCTCTCCTACTCAAACCTCTTTCTGTACTTAAATGAATTACTCTATTGATGACATTAAAACCACAACGCATTAATTTTGCTGTTTTTGTTTGATTTTTAGTTGCTAATAGTAAATCAATTATTGCATGTTCAAAAAGGTGTGTATGACGTGTATGCTTATCTGCCCATGGCGGAAACTATGGTGATTACAGCTCCTTGACTGTTCTTTATTCTTGGCAACTTACAACTTATAAAAGTCTTATATTGCATCGTATCTAAATGACGCCATTCTCGATTTGGTGCATGGTCATATAAACTACATAATTCCATGGTCTCTGGACAAAGGGCTCTTTCTCCTATGAATTTAATGACTATTTTTATGTCTGAAATTGCATAATCTGCTTCTACTTTTACAACTTGCCAGTTGTCATCTAAATTTAGTAGTAAATCGAAAAATTGATGTGTAAACATTTTACCTTTTTTTTACGAATTTAATAAATTCCATTAAATTCGTGGTAGAACCTTAATAATTAATTCTTTAGCAGACCAATTAACGACTGAACAATTGAATAATGCTTTAGATTTTAAAGAAAAATGGCAATGGATAAGTTATCTCTTTATTCCAATACTAACTCTAATTAAAGTAAGTTTAATTGCACTAATTCTTGATATTGGCTTATTGTTTTTTGATGAATTAGATGAAATTAAATACAATAAACTATTTGAAATTGTTGTTAAATCTGAATTTATATTCCTTTTTGTAATTATATTTAAAACAGGTTGGTTTTATTTTTTTCAAACTAATTATACTTTAGAAGATTTACAATATTTTTATCCTTTATCAAGTCTAAATATTATTGGATATGAAGGCTTAGAAACGTGGTTTATTTATCCTTTTCAAGTTCTTAATGTTTTTGAATTAATCTATTGGATATTCTTATCATATCTAATAGGTAAAGAATTAAAAACGAATACAGATAAAGGATTTCAAATTGTAGCAAGTAGTTACGGAATAGGTTTATTAATTTGGGTAGGAGCAGTTATGTTTTTCACCTTAAATGCAAGTTAAAATGAAAAAAACTATTAAAAGAGTATTGGTTTTATTAATAATATTAGTGTTAGGTTTTTTCATTTTTATAATAATTTCAAAAACTAAACAAAAAAGAGAAATTGCCAACACAATACAAACTATTCCGAATTTTAGTTTTATCAAACTAAATAATGATGCTTTTTCAAATGAAAATCTCAATAAGAATATCCCAACTCTTTTTATCAATTTTAATAGTGAGTGTGATTATTGCCAAATTGAAGCACAGAGTATAAAAGATAATATTTCTGAATTAAAAGATATTCAGATATTATTTATTTCATCAGAACCAATTGAAAAAATTAGAAGTTTTGGTAACGCCTACAAATTGAGAGAACACAAAAACATTATTTTACTTTTTGATAAAAATGATATTTTTTCAACTCTTTTTGACACTAATACAATACCAACATCACTTATTTATAATAAAAACCAACATCTTATCAAAAAACACAAAGGACAATTAAAGGCAAGTAATATCATAAAAGAGATAAACAATAGCAATGAATGAAATTAAAAAACTACCAATAAAACAATTAGATAAATCATTTGTTTTACAACACGACCAAAGTGATTGCGGTGTTGCTTGTTTATTGTCAATAATTCAATTTTATAAAGGCAGTAGTTCTTTAGAAAAAATACGAGAATTAAGTGGTACAAACAAACAAGGAACTACTTTATTAGGTCTTTATCAATCTGCTAATCAACTTGGTTTTACTTCACAAGGAAATAGTGCAGATATTCAAGCAATCATTGACCATAAAGAACCTTTAATACTACACGTTCTTATAGAAAACAAATTACAACATTATGTGGTTTGTTATGGTTTTGAAAATAATAAATTTATCATTGGTGACCCTGCAAAAGGGATAATTCATCTTTCAAAAGATGAATTAAGTAAAATATGGATAAGTAAAAATTGCTTGACGTTAACACCAAATAAAAATTTCATAGAAGACACTATTAAAACCCAAAATAAACGAAATTGGTTTATTTCATTAATTAAAGATGATAAAAAAATATTGATTTTCAGTATTGTATTAGGTATTGGTATTTCATCTTTAGGAATGGCAATGGCAGTTTTTTCTCAAAAACTGATTGATGATATACTTCCATCAAAAGATATTAAAAAACTTATAACTGGTATTATTTTAGTTGCTTTTCTTCTACTTGTAAGAGTAGTTTTTAGTGCATTAAGAGATTATTTTTTAAGGTTATGTTTTAGAATAATGTAGAATTTCACTATCTTTATAAAAACATTATAGATATGGATTTACAAAGTATAATAAGAGTGTTGAGTCAAGAGCAGAAAAAGGAATTAGTCGGTTTATTGAGTCGTGATTTGAAAGTGCCAAAACTAAATATGCTTATAGACAACCTAAACAAAGACCGTCCAATCAACTGTCCACATTGTCAAAGTTCTGATATTTACGGGCATGGAGGCTATAAGGGTCGTAAGCGCTACAAATGTAAATCTTGCACTAAAACCTTTAATGATCTTACAGGTACTGCTATGGATGGCATAAAGAAAGTGGATGAATTTCAAGATTATCTAGTTCTTATGATTGAAAGCGTGAGTATCCGTAAAGCCGCTAAAAAGATTGGAGTCAATGTTAAAACTATTTTTGATTGGAGACACAAGTTACTATCTTGTTTATCCGTTTTTAATGGAGAAGAGTTCTCAGGAATTGTTGAATGTGATGACAAACAGCTTAATATAAATAATAAAGGAAGTCGAGATCTTCAAAGAAAACCTTACAAGAGACCAAGTGATAGACAAACCAAACGCGGTGTGAGCAATGATAAAATCTCTATAATGGTTGCCACAGATAGAAATAACAATCCAATGATGCGTGTCGCTAAAAGAGGCAGGATTGATGTGCATAGTATTGAAAAAACAATAGGAACGTTACTAAAACCTGAAAACGTACTTTGTTCAGATTCTCATCCTTCTATAATTAAATGGGCAAAAGATAAGCAGATGGAGCATCATACATTTATAGCATCAAAACACATAAAAGACAAGTGCTACCATGTGCAGCATGTAAACTCAATAGACAATCGTTATCAAAGATGGATAAAACCTTTCTATGGTGTATCAACAAAATATTTGAGTGGCTATCTAAACTGGTTTGTATTCTTGCAGAAGGTTAAAAAATCGCTCTCTCAAACAGTAGATATAGCAAATATCATGATAAAAAACGCTAAAGCTATAAACACATATAAAGCAATTGAAGAAAATTATATGGAATTAATGATTCCACATTATTCTAAAACATAACCTTTTTTAATAAGACAAAATAGGGATTTCAGTAACAGAATTATTGACCGTTTTTATTCTTCTCTGTTAAATTTACCAAAACCTTTTTTCGATACCAGAAAAATTGGAGAATTAGTAGCAAGATTAAACGATACACAACGTATTCAAAGAGTTATTAATTTGATAGTTGGTAACACTGTTATTAATCTCTTAGTTACTATAACATCATTAATATTCTTATTTTATTATTCTTGGCAAACAGGTTTAATCGCTTTACTTAGTTTACCTATTTATTTTATTTTGATATATCGTTTTAATAGCAAAATAATTCAATCACAAAAAGAAGTAATGCAAGGATATGCTCTTAGTGAAAGTAATTACATAACTACAATGCAAGGTATATCAACAATAAAAAACAACAATAGACAATCCATTTTCAAAAAAATAAATCAAGTTATTTATGGAAATTATCAAGAAAAATCATTTCATCTTGGTAAAATTAAAGTAAAACTTTCTCTATTGTCAAGTTTATTTAGTGTCATTTTTTTAATTGGTATTTTAACTTATACATCTATTCAAGTTTATAATCAAAAAATGCTTTTAGGTGAATTAATGGCAATATTAGGCATTTCAAGTTCGTTGCTTCCGTCTGTCGCAAGTTTGGCATTAATAACAATTCCAATCAATGAAGCAAAAGTTGCATTCAATAGAATGTATGAATTCACATCAATTAAAAAGGAAGAAAAAGGAAATGAAACAATTGAAAATTTTAATTCTTTAGAAGTTCAAAATCTATCATTTCGTTTTGCAGGTCGTAGTCAACTTTTAAAGAATATCAATTTTAAAATCTCAAAAAATGAATGTATTGCAATAATTGGAGAAAATGGTTGTGGCAAAAGTACTTTAGGACAAATTTTACAAAAATTCTACAATTTTGAAAATGGTAAAATTATTATAAATAATAATTTAGATTTCAATGATTTAAGTACTGAAAATTGGAGGAATATTGTTGGTGTAATACCTCAAGATATAACTATTTTTAATGGAAATGTAATAGATAATATTTTACTTGGTAAAGAAGACAAAATTGAGAACATTATAAGTTTTACAAAAGAATATGGGTTTGAAAATTTTATAAATACACTTCCTCAAGGGTTTGCTACAATTTTAGGAGAAGAAGGAATTAATTTATCTGGCGGACAAAAGCAAATAATTGCATTAATGCGAGTTTTATATAAAAAACCACAATTACTTATTTTAGATGAGTTTACTTCTGCTATGGATAGGAAAACAGAGAAATTTGTTTTAAAATTATTAAATCAATTAAAGGAAAAGTTAACAATAATATTTATTTCTCATAGATTACACTCTTTGAAAAAAATAGCAAATAAAATATGTATCATAGAAAACGGAATAATATCTGAATTTGGAACACACAATAAATTAATGAAAACGGATAATTTTTATAGTGAATATTGGAATGAATTTAATGAAGAAATCTGACAAAAAACTAAGCACAACAATCTGTATAGTTAATGGCTACTAATTGCAAAATTCAAAGTTAAGTCATTTAAAATAAGGCTTGTGTTTGACCGAAAATTTTGGCATTTCAACACGCCACTAACCATACAGTAACCGTTGCCACACATACGAAAAAACCATTGAACATTGGGGAAAACAGCAGAAAATATTGAATACTATCTTGACTCAAAAAATGACAAGGATTACCTTCAAGATTTGTTGCTAAACATAAAAAATGCTTTTACAAATCAGGAAAGTTTGACTTTCAGAATTGTTGAACCGAAAGAAAAAGGTTTTTTAGTAAAAGTTAGTGGCTTATTTGCATATGTTTCATTTAAACATTTTGGTTGGTCATATCCTTCAATCGAATTTTGGAAAAATGCTTCTAATTCAATTGTTGGAAATTATTTTACGGGAAAAATTCATAATGTCGAGGAAAATCCAATTTCAATTCAAATAGACGCAAAAGAACAGAAATTTGAAAATCCGAATTTGGAGAAGTACTCTAAATATCGTGGAATTATTTTAAGAAAAACTAAATATGGTTTTTTTGTAGATTTAGGAATTCACTTTAATTGGAAATGTGGCTCAATATTAGGTTTAATTCATATATCGACTTTTATGAACGAATCAGATTATGAAAATTGGAAAGCAGGTAACGAAGTTGAAACAGTATTTCAAGGATTTAATAAAAACAATCAGCCGATACTTGGAGATAATATTGAACGAGGAAAATGGACGAATGGAGAAATGGAAAAGTTGATTGGTACAACCCAAAAAGTTAGTGTTTTAATCAATGAAGACGGAAAACCTGATTATTTTGTTTTGGGAGAACATAAAGCAACAATTCCAATTAAAAAAGAGTTTTATCCAAATTTTAGAACAACAGCAAAAAAATACACTTACGGACTAAAAAACGGAGAGATTATAGATTGCGAAATCATTAACTCATGTTACGCATCCAAACCTCAAAAAAGGATGATTAAGCAGCTTTAGGTGTTGATAACTTTCTGAGTTCGTTATGAGCTGCTTTTTGAGCTGCTAAATAGATTTGTGTTTTCATAGCAAAATGATTTTTCCCTGTTCTTTGTTTAAGCCACTCTAACTTTATATAAGCTACAATTGACAATACAAAATGATTCGTTTGAGTTTCTGTTTTTTTAGTTGGAGATTTAGCAAAACCTGTGTTACTTTTAATCGATTTGTGATACTCTTCTACTGCCCACCGTTTTTTGTAGATTGTAGTTATTTGGTTATACGATAAATTTAAATCACTACAAGCCAAGTACAACTCGCCGACTGTATCATTCTCGTTTTTGAAAACTTGCTTTGTAAGCAACAGCGGAAAGTCTAGTTTTTCAAACCAAACTTCCACGGTTTGTTGTCTTGGCTGTAATGTTTTAATATTCACGTATGCTCCATTTTGCTTATCTTCTAAGGATAAGGCTACTTTTCGATTGCTTTTTAAGGCAATAATAAAATCATTTTTTAAAAGTTCTTTACAATAAACCATGTTCTCTGCTGAAGAAAACCAACTATCAGCCAACACATAATCAAAGTGTATTTTGCTACTACATTCCTGCAACATTTCTCTAAAAAGTTCGTTTTTAGTTTTGCTGCTTTTACGCTTTTGCCTTCCTGTTTTTTTGTCGGTAACCCAAATATTTTTCTTTATAAACTCTACACCACACGGTATACGCATGCCTCCAACTTCGACTAAAGCAGTTAGAAAATTAACCCCTTTTACAGACCTTCCAAACACATGGTCAAAATGCCAAGTGTTCAACTCACTTTCATCTGTATATTGTTTTTCTTGTATCGAATCATCAAAACTTAAAATGATAGTTTCTTTAGATTGAGTTAATTCTTCAACATAAGGTTTTGCCTTTTTCCATAGAAATTTACTGTCATAAACACCCGTTGATAATGCTCGTGTTATTTTATCATGTTTTATAGAGAGTAATGAAGCCATACCTGTAGCTGTCGTGTAAGAACTTGAACTTATCAAATAATCAATATACAAATCAACAAAATTATCCATCTTTTTATTTCTCAAAGTTGTTAACCCGAATAATTCATCAGAAATCAAAAAACCTGAATGTAAAGTGTTATATTTAAGCAGTTAAACACAAAATATATCATTTTTTAAAACACCCATATTTGAGCACTAAAGATACTTTATTTTATCGAGGAAATCAAGCTATTTCGGTTGATTTTTCAGCCACAGAGATTAGTTCAGATGGTTCTTTGATTCTTTTAGAAAAGTTAGAGAGAACCCACAACTTACTAAAACATTTTAGCAAGTTACTTCCTGATCTTCGAAACCCTAAATACATTACTTACAGTCGAGAGCATCAACTCAAGCAACGTGTGTTTATGCTAATGCTAGGTTATCAAGATGCCAATGATGTGACCCATTTACAAAATGACCCATTATTTAAAGATGTTCTTCAAGGAGATTTGGCTTCTCAACCTACTATTTCTCGTTTTGAAAACAGTTTGAATAAAGAAACTATTTTCAAACTTTCTTACGCTTGGATTGATCGTTACGTATCAAGCCTAAAAGGTCGAGATGAAATAACAATTGATGTTGATGCTACCGATGATCCAACATATGGGAATCAACAAATGTCAATGTTCAATGGTTATTATGGACAGTTTATGTTAAATGAATTATTTTTTCATGATGGAGAAACCGGTCAAATTATCCTGCCA
Source organism: Tenacibaculum sp. (assembly GCA_965242715.1). Taxonomy (GTDB): domain Bacteria; phylum Bacteroidota; class Bacteroidia; order Flavobacteriales; family Flavobacteriaceae; genus Polaribacter. The sequence goes on along the minus strand of OZ251501.1, from coordinate 3,700,862 downwards.
GTTCTTCGCCCAGGAAATAGCCATTCGAATCGATGGTATGTCGGAATTTTAAGAAGAATTATTCAAAAAATAAAAAAAGCATATCCTGAACTAAAAATTACTATTCGAACAGATAGTGGATTTAGTTGTGCTCCTTTTTATAAATTAGTAGCTGATTATGATTTGTTTTTTGTAACAGGTCAGGCTAGTAATTCGGTACTCAAAAGAAAGGTTGAGCGTTGTAAAAAAGCGGTTCAACTTCAATATGTAAATCAGCATAAAAAACACCAACATTTCACATCGTTTCGCTATCAAGCCAAAAGTTGGCATAAACCACAACAAGCTTACTGTAAAATAGAAAGTACAGGGAAAGGCTTAAATGTTCGTCATTTTATAAGTAATATTAAAGAGAAAGGTGCCCGAGAAATATACTTTGATTTCTATGTAAAACGAGGTGAATCTAGCGAAAACAGAATTAAAGAAGTCAAGAATATGTGTTTTTCCGATCGATTATCCAATCATGGATTTGTTGCAAACTTCTTCAGGTTGTTTTTAAGTAGTTTAGCCTACGAACTATTTTTATTACTAAAAAAAAGCATCAAAAAAACAACATTTGAAAAGGCTGAAAAATGGCAAATAAATACAATAAGAACCAATTTATTAAAAGTTGGAGCTACCATAAAAGTCACTAAAAAACGAATATATTATCAGTGATCAAGAGCATTTGTATATCAAGATTTGTTTCGAGAGATAATAACTCAATAACGGTTTTAAAGTGAGAATTTTAAAACCTTGGGACACCTATGCTCTGTTAGTAAAATTAATCCTTTTTAACTTTTAAAATCAATTATAACATACTATTTACTCCGAAAAAGTTTAAAAAACGAAAGAGAGAATCCTAAAATCTAGAGATAAAAAATCTATTTTGAAATTTGTTCTAAATATAAATCCTATGAATAATGCGGGTTAACAAGATAAACTATAAATATCTTAAATTCAAATTATTCTTGCGTAAGGTGAGTAAATTAAATGTTTTGGGTAGTCTAAAATTTATTGCTAGATTTGAATTTTAATTTTGGACTGATTAGTTACATTTTTCGGGCTGATTACATTAAACTTATATATTATGCACAATCAGAAATCTAGAAGAAATTTTATAAAAAAAGCTGTAATTGTTGGTGCTGGAATATCATTACTCCCAAATTTCAGTTATGCAGCTTCTACGAATAAAAAAGGTAAAGAAAAACTTAAAATAGGACTTATTGGAGTAGGTTTAAGAGGTGAAAATCATTTATGTAATTTACTGCAAAGAGATGATGTTTTAATTACTTCAATTTGTGATATTGATTCAAATAGAATTTCTATCGCACTTAAACATATTGAAAAAGCAGGGTATAAAAAACCGAAAATATTTAAAAAAAATGAGTATGATTATAGAAATTTATTAGAATTAAAAGATGTTGATGCAGTATTAATAGCTACTCCATGGTTATGGCATACTCGTATGTCTAAAGACGCAATGAAAGCAGGTAAATATACTGCTGTAGAAGTGTCTGCTGCAAATACAATGGAAGAATGTTGGGATTTAGTGAATACACATGAAGAAACAGGTGTGCATTTAATGATTTTAGAAAACGTAAATTACCGTAGAGACGTTATGGCTGTTTTAAATATGGTAAAACAAAATGTTTTTGGTGAAATGATGCATTTTAGATGTGGTTACCAACATGATTTAAGATTTGTAAAATTAAATGATGGTAAATCTGCTTACGGGAAAGGTGTAGAGTTTGGTGAAAAAGGAATTTCTGAATCAGTTTGGAGAACACAACATTCAGTATTAAGAAATGCAGACGTGTATCCAACTCATGGTGTTGGTCCAGTTGCAACTATGATAGATATTAATAGAGGTAATAGGTTTATGTCGCTTACATCTCACGCTACAAAAAGTAGAGGGTTACATAATTATATTGTAGAAAATGGAGGAAAAAACCATCAGAATGCAAAAGTAAAATTTAAAATGGGAGATATTATTACAAGCACTATTGAAACTGCTTTAGGAGAAACCATTATTGTTACACATGATACAAGTTCACCAAGACCTTATTCTTTAGGATTTAGAGTACAAGGTACTAAGGGGCTTTGGGAAGTTGATGGAAATAGAATCTATATAGAAGGTAAATCTAAAAAAACACATAGATGGGATAACGCAGATGAATGGTTAAAAAAATATGACCATCCTCTTTGGAAAAAATATGGAGAGTATGCTCGAGATTCAGGACACGGAGGTATGGATTTTTTTGTAATCAATGCTTTTGTAGAATCCGCAAAACAAAATATTGCTCCCCCTTTAGATGTTTACGATGCAGCTGCTTGGAGTGCAATTACACCTCTTTCAGAATTATCAATTGAAAACAATGGAGAACCACAAAATTTTCCAGACTTTACAAGAGGAATGTGGGTAAAAAGGAAGCCTTATAATTGGATGAAAAACACGTATTAGATATTAATTTCAAAAAAGATGAAAGAAACTGTTAATATTTTGGCTCCTGGTAGAGTTTGTTTATTTGGGTAACCATTAAGATTCTCTAGGATTACCTATAATTGCTTGTGCTATTGACAGAGTAATTCGATTAAGCAAACTTAGTATGTTAGGCGACCCATTAGAGAAATTAGCCATCCCCCGAAAACGACATTTAATAATTCGTTAAGGGTTGATTTCATTGGTATTTTAGGGTGATTTGAAATTGGAAAACTGTTTAAAAAGTTGTATTTTGTAGATATAAAAAAACAAATATACTTTAAAAACAGTTCCATGAGCAAGATACTAACAAAAAAGATACAAACCCAATTGAGCGCCTATTTTTCATCAGATACAGTAATGACAAAACCAGAATTACGGTGTTTAAAAGAGATGGTTTTAGGGGTTTTAAAGTCAAAATCTGTATTTGTAAATCAAATAGCGGCTAGCCTACGAGAATCTTTAAAACTCAAAGATGTTTGCAAACGGCTTTCGGCTCAATACTTAAAAGAAGATTACTCAAAAAAAGTGCTGACTACTCATCTTAAAAATGTTGGTAATAGTATTTCAAAAGATAATTTTATACTTATGGACGGTACAGATATTAGCAAGAAGTACGCTAAATATATGGAGGGTTTAGAATTTGTAAAGAATGGAGATACAAGTAAGATAGGCTTAGGTTATAATGTTCTGAACATAAATGCAATTAATATTCATAAAGAGATGCCCCCCTCTTTATAGCAAGGCTTACAGTTTTAAAATGGGCGCTTTGAGTAGTAATAATGAGATAAAAAAAGGAGTAAGAGAGGTTAAACAACATATAGGAGATAAAGGGTGTTGGGTTTTTGACCGAGGAGCAGACACGGGTATTTTAAAAGATTTTTTTATTGGTGAATGCTCACAAGCTATCATTCGTTTAAAAAGAAATACAATGATTTTCTATAAAAAAATATTTAGATTAAAATTTGCAAAGAAAACTTCTACATATCATCCTATTTTTCATTTTGGTTGTTTGTACAACACACGCCCAACTCTATCCTGTACAAACGGTTCATAACATCATTCCTCCATATAGCACCAAATTAAATGATTACGCAACCAGTTTTGATGTAAAACTAAGATTGCGATTGATATTAAACGATAATAGTGTTAGCAACAGGCAAGTACGGTTAAAACTAAAAATACAAGGAAATGGATTGAATATACAATCTAGAGATTTTGTTGTAGGTGCTCCTTTTATTTTCTTAAACGGAGGAACACAACAAGTATTTACCAATATTGATTTGTCTGCATATTTTCAGTTACATAATTTAATAGGCATCAATCCACAGCAATACAATAGACCATTACCAGACGGCAGTTACCGAATTTGTTGGGAAGTCTATGATTTTTTAACCAATCAATTGATTTCAAACCCTAATATGGGCTGTGATAATGTCTTTTTATTGTTAAACGATCCGCCATTTTTAAATCTCCCACAACGTGGAGACCAGTTAACAAGTGCTACGCCATTTATCAATTTTACTTGGACACCTCGTCATGCCAATGCAACAAATGTGTCTTATGAATTTCAGTTAAGAGAGATTTGGGACACACAAATAGACCCACAAGCAGGATTTTTAGCATCACCAAATTATTATTCACAAACTACTTTTTCTACCACTTTATTATATGGTATTGGAAAACCCCAATTATTTTCAGGAAGAACCTATGCTTGGCGTGTACGCGCGATATCAAGTACAGGACTGAGTGAAAATTCCGTCTTTAGAAATAATGGCTATAGTGAAATTTATTATTTTACCTATGCTAACGAGTGCTTTCCGCCAACAATGACTTTGGCAGAACCTTTAAATACAGGACGTGTAAAAATTTCTTGGCAAACGCATCCAGACCATAACAAATACCATGTTCAATACAAACGTGCAGATGTAAATGATGCCGAGTGGTTTGAAGTGTTTTCATACAACAATCAAACTCAAATAGGAAACCTACAAGCAGGAGTTACTTATGATTTTAGAGTTGGTGGTACCTGTCATTCTTTAACCGATTTAAACCAAGGGTATAGTTACAGTACACCAAACCAATTTACGATGCCAACGGCAGATGAAACCGTAAGTTATAGTTGTGGTATTGTACCTGAAATAGAAATTACCAACACCACACCTTTAGGTAATTTAGGCGTAAATGAAACCTTTACAGCTGGTGATTTCCCTGTAACGGTAAAACAAATACAAGGCGGTAATGGTACTTATAGTGGTAAAGGATATATTGTAGTGCCTTATTTAGCAGATACCAAAATCGCTGTAGAGTTTACAGGTATTAAAATAAATACAGAGTATCAATTATATGAAGGTGTTATAAAAACAACGTACGATCCTACTTGGAGTGGTGTTGAAGATGTTGGAGATTTATTTAATGGCGGAGATGGACAGGTAAATATAACTGAAGTCAATTTCCCAATAAGCGAAATACTTATAGACCCAAATGGCGATATTTTAATTGTAGGCGAAGGCGGTGCTCCTATTGTAGAATTACCTGGAGGCGAAGATTATGTGGTTACCGATAGCAACGGACAAGTATGGGCTGTTGATGAAGAAGGAAATGTTACACCTTTAGGAGAACAAGCAGAAGGAGGCAGTTCTACTGCTGAAAACACCGATGGTGTAAACAGTAGCGGAGAAGCAACGAGTATTTCTGCCAACGGTGTAACCGTAACCTTTACTGCTCTACTGCCTACTGACCCACTGCATACTGGTTACGGTTTTGACGGGTACAATTCTAGCCAATCTCAAACTAAGGACTTATACAAAAAACTAGGTAGCAACTATTACATGCCTTATAAGGCAGTTGCAAAAGGGCAAGACGATTATATTATTGCCAATCTAAGCATTAGTAATGATAGCATACAGCCACATGACCTTATTTTTAAAACCAAAGAAGGTGTTGCTCTTACTAAAATAGACAGTACAGCAACTACTTATACCTTAAAACTTACAGGAATACTAAGTGATGCAGATATAGAAACACACGCTGTTATAAAACAAGGCGATAAATACCAAATAGCAGGTGCTTTTATGCAATACCAAGTTGCAATTAAAGAGGTAGATGTTGTTTTGGTAAACGACAGCAACAGGAACTGATATAAATGCTATTAAAAATAAATTAAATAGCATTTACAAACAAGGTATGGTAAACCTTAATATTACTGTAATTAATGATTTCGACATCAATACTTACGCCTCTGGAAATACTATTGAAAGTGGCGAAAGCGGTTTTTTAGCCAATTACACCAGCCAACAGCAAGATATAAATAGTGCTATAAAATCTAGAGGCGATTACAACCAAAGTGCCTATTATTTAATATTGACTGATAAAAACCCTTCCTCAGCAGGCGAAAAAGGATTAATGCCTATTGGCAGACAGTTTGGGTATATTTATATGGGGAATGCCAATACCAAAACACCAGCACACGAACTTGGGCATGGTGCTTTTCAATTAAAACACCCATTTTCTACACATAGTTATGGTTGGAATGAAAACGCAACCAACTGGCTGTTAGACCATAACAATGGAGAACACTTGCCTTATGACCATTGGAAAAACATACACAACCCAAATATACATATTGGTATTTTTGATGGTGATGGTGAGGGGGAATCTAATACCATTAACCCGAATAATTCATCAGAAATCAAAAAACCTGAATGTAAAGTGTTATATTTAAGCAGTTAAACACAAAATATATCATTTTTTAAAACACCCAGATTTGAGCACTAAAGATACTTTATTTTATCGAGGAAATCAAGCTATTTCGGTTGATTTTTCAGCCACAGAGATTAGTTCAGATGGTTCTTTGATTCTTTTAGAAAAGTTAGAGAGAACCCACAACTTACTAAAACATTTTAGCAAGTTACTTCCTGATCTTTGAAACCCTAAATACATTACTTACAGTCGAGAGCATCAACTCAAGCAACGTGTGTTTATGCTAATGCTAGGTTATCAAGATGCCAATGATGTGACCCATTTACAAAATGACCCATTATTTAAAGATGTTCTTCAAGGAGATTTGGCTTCTCAACCTACTATTTCTCGTTTTGAAAACAGTTTGAATAAAGAAACTATTTTCAAACTTTCTTACGCTTGGATTGATCGTTACGTATCAAGCCTAAAAGGTCGAGATGAAATAACAATTGATGTTGATGCTACCGATGATCCAACATATGGGAATCAACAAATGTCAATGTTCAATGGTTATTATGGACAGTTTATGTTAAATGAATTATTTTTTCATGATGGAGAAACCGGTCAAATTATCCTGCCAGTTCTTCGCCCAGGAAATAGCCATTCGAATCGATGGTATGTCGGAATTTTAAGAAGAATTATTCAAAAAATAAAAAAAGCATATCCTGAACTAAAAATTACTATTCGAACAGATAGTGGATTTAGTTGTGCTCCTTTTTATAAATTAGTAGCTGATTATGATTTGTTTTTTGTAACAGGTCAGGCTAGTAATTCGGTACTCAAAAGAAAGGTTGAGCGTTGTAAAAAAGCGGTTCAACTTCAATATGTAAATCAGCATAAAAAACACCAACATTTCACATCGTTTCGCTATCAAGCCAAAAGTTGGCATAAACCACAACAAGCTTACTGTAAAATAGAAAGTACAGGGAAAGGCTTAAATGTTCGTCATTTTATAAGTAATATTAAAGAGAAAGGTGCCCGAGAAATATACTTTGATTTCTATGTAAAACGAGGTGAATCTAGCGAAAACAGAAGTAAAGAAGTCAAGAATATGTGTTTTTCCGATCGATTATCCAATCATGGATTTGTTGCAAACTTCTTCAGGTTGTTTTTAAGTAGTTTAGCCTACGAACTATTTTTATTACTAAAAAAAAGCATCAAAAAAACAACATTTGAAAAGGCTGAAAAATGGCAAATAAATACAATAAGAACCAATTTATTAAAAGTTGGAGCTACCATAAAAGTCACTAAAAAACGAATATATTATCAGTGATCAAGAGCATTTGTATATCAAGATTTGTTTCGAGAGATAATAACTCAATAACGGTTTTAAAGTGAGAATTTTAAAACCTTGGGATACCTATGCTCTGTTAGTAAAATTAATCCTTTTTAACTTTTAAAATCAATTATAACATACTATTTACTCCAAAAAAGTTTAAAAAACGAAAGAGAGAATCCTAAAATCTAGAGATAAAAAATCTATTTTGAAATTTGTTCTAAATATAAATCCTATGAATAATGCGGGTTAAGTAATGGCTAAAAAAGCACAAACCTCAAAGGTTTGTGCTTTCTTCGTATTTAACTGAAAAGGCAGTGATTTTTAACCAGCCACTACTCATACACAAACCGATAAAAATGAAGATGTAGCCAGAGTTTTAGGAAAGGTTTCTAAAGCAAGCAAATCAACAGAAGCTTTTGCTATTACTTTTGAAGGCGAAGACAACAACGCAACTATGTATTTAGGTTGGGAAAATGTTATTGTTTCTGTATCTGCTACGGTTTTTAGTACCAATAAAAGAATAAAAAACAGTTTTAAATACAATCAAAACCGAAAATAGTATTTGCGGTTTTTTTATGCTTTCTACTTTCAAACAATAAACGTAAATTTGCAGCTTCTTAAAAGAGATACAATGCAATACAATCATCAAGAGATAGAAAAGAAATGGCAACAATTTTGGGCAAAAAACCAAACGTTTAAAGCCAGTAATGAATCAGAAAAACCTAAATATTATGTCTTAGATATGTTTCCGTACCCTTCGGGAGCAGGTTTACACGTTGGGCATCCGTTAGGCTATATTGCATCAGACATTTATGCACGCTACAAGCGCCATAAAGGCTTTAATGTATTGCATCCACAAGGGTATGATTCTTTTGGTTTACCAGCAGAACAATATGCAATTCAAACAGGGCAACATCCAGCGATTACTACAGAAACGAATATTAAAACCTATAGACGTCAGTTAGATGCTATTGGTTTTTCGTTTGATTGGTCTCGTGAAGTGAGAACTTCAAGTCCAGAATATTATAAATGGACACAGTGGATTTTTATTCAACTATTCAATTCTTGGTACAATAAAGATACAGACAAAGCAGAAGATGTTAAAACGTTGATAGCTATATTTAAAAAAGCTGGAAACACAACGATAAATGCTGTTGCAGATGAAGCTATTACTATTTTTTCTTCAGATGAATGGAAAGCGTTTTCAAAAACGGAACAAGAAGAAATTTTATTACAATATCGTTTAACATTTTTGTCGGACACAGAAGTAAACTGGTGTTCAGCCTTAGGAACCGTATTGGCAAACGATGAAATTGTAAACGGAGTTTCAGAACGAGGAGGTCATCCTGTTGTTAGAAAAAAAATGACCCAATGGTCTATGCGAATTTCTGCTTACGCGCAGCGTTTGTTAGACGGATTGCAAAAGATAGATTGGCCACAACCTTTAAAAGACTCTCAAACAAACTGGATTGGAAAGTCTGTTGGAGCTATGGTTACTTTTCAAGTTGAAGGAAATTCTGCAAAAGAAAATGCTGGAGTAAAATTGTCTTATAAAGAATTAGAAGCTTTAAAAGAAATAAGACAGAATTTAACCAAAGCGGAAAGCATGCTTTGGAGTGAATTAAAAAATAAAAAAGGAGTATCAAAGTTTAGAAAAAAATATACTATCGGTACATTTTTGGTAGATTATGTTTGTATTGCAAAAAACTTAATTGTTGAATTTTATGGCAAAGAAGATGAAGCAGAAAGAACAGCGAATTTCAATAACGAAGGTTTTAACGTTATTCGTTTTACCAATGATGAAGTAATTAACAATGTTGATAAAGTTGTTTCAGAAATTAATTTTGCAATACAATTTCCAAAAATTAAAAAATTTAAAAATAAAAGCGATGTCACTTCGAGCGCAGTCGAGAAGTCTTATAAAATTGATGTTTTTACAACGCGTCCAGATACTATTTTTGGAGTTTCTTTTATGACCTTAGCTCCAGAACATGAATTGGTGTCACGAATCGTGACGGATAAACAGAAAAAGGAAGTAAACGCTTATATTAAAGCAACTACAAAACGTTCTGAACGCGATAGAATGGCAGATGTAAAAACCATTTCTGGTGCGTTTACAGGTGCGTATGCGTTGCACCCATTTACAGGAGAAAAAATACAAATTTGGATTGGTGATTACGTATTAGCAAACTACGGAACAGGTGCTGTTATGGCAGTTCCTTGTGGAGATCAACGTGATTATGACTTTGCAAAACACTTTGGGATTAAAATTCCTAATATTTTTAAAAATGTAGACATTTCTGAAGCTGCGCATGCAGATAAAGAAGGAACTAAAATTACAAATTCTGATTTCTTAAATGGTTTATCGTACAAAAAAGCGATGAAATTAGCCATTTACGAACTAGAAAAACGCGGTTTTGGTGAAGGTAAAATAAACTATCGTTTACGCGATGCTGTATTTAGCCGTCAACGTTATTGGGGAGAACCTTTCCCTGTATACTATAAAGATGGAATGCCGCAAATGATTGACGAGAAATACTTGCCAATCGTTTTACCAGAAGTAGAAAAGTATTTACCAACCGAAGGTGGTAACCCGCCACTGGGAAGAGCTACTGAATGGGCTTGGGATTCTCGTGCTAAGAAAGTGGTATCGAACGAAAAGCTAAAAACCAAAACAGTGTATCCTTTAGAATTAAATACCATGCCTGGTTGGGCAGGAAGTTCTTGGTATTTTAACAGATATATGGATGCTACTAATGAAGGTGAATTTGCAAGCAAAAAGTCTTTAGACTACTGGAAAGAAGTAGATTTATATATTGGTGGTTCTGAACATGCAACGGGACATTTATTATACGCACGTTTTTGGCAAAAATTCTTGTTTGATAAAGGAATTGTACCTGTAGATGAGTTTGCAAAAAAACTGATTAACCAAGGAATGATTTTAGGGACGAGTGCTTTTGTTTATAGAGTAGAAGGAACTAATACGTTTGTTTCTAAAGGATTAATTGGAGATAAAAAAGTACAGCCAATTCATTCTGACGTTTCTTTAGTAAATGCTTCAAATGAATTAGATGTTGAAGGCTTTAAAAATCATCCATTAAATATTGATTTTAAAGATGCTGAATTTATTTTAGAAGACGGAATTTATAAGGTTGGTCGTGAAATAGAAAAAATGTCTAAGTCTAAATACAACGTTGTAAACCCAGATGCAATTTGTGAGGAATATGGGGCAGATGCATTGCGTTTATTCGAGATGTTTTTAGGTCCGTTAGAGCAAGCTAAACCTTGGAAAACCTCAGGTATTTCTGGCGTATATTCTTTCTTAAAAAAATTATGGAAATTATATATTGATGAAAATGGAGTTATTGTTACCGAAGAGAAAGCAACCAAAGAGGAGTTAAAAACCTTACATAAAACCATTAAAAAAGTAGCAGAAGATATCGATAATTTCTCGTTCAACACATCGGTTTCTACCTTTATGATTGCAGTAAATGAACTAACAGCGTTAAAATGTAATAAGCGAGAAATTTTAGAACCAATGGTAATATTGGTTTCTCCTTATGCGCCGCATATTGCAGAAGAGTTATGGAGCAAGTTGGGGCATTCAACATCAATTTCAACGATTGATTTCCCTGTATTTGACGCTTCTCATTTAGTGGAAAGCTCTAAGAATTACCCGATTTCATTTAATGGTAAAATGCGTTTTACTTTAGAACTTTCGTTAGATTTAAGCAAAGAGGAAATAGAAAAAGCAGTACTAGAGAACGAAAAAACAATTGCTCAATTAGAAGGTAAAACTCCTAAAAAAGTAATTATTGTTCCAGGTAAAATTGTAAACATAGTTGGCTAGCACACGCAGTGTGCGTTTGGCATTAGCTTGTTTGTGGAGCGTATTTAGGTATTTATTTGTCATTCCTGCGAAGGCAGGAATCTAAAATTAGGTTGGTAAATAATTACTATTGTTTTAATAATTAAACAATCAAAATTAAAAGGCTTAGCCCTGATTGCAGTGGCATCTTTTTCTGATTGAGTTTTCTGTTTTTACAGAAACGAGAGAAAGAAAAAATAGAACGGAAAGCAGGAAATAGCTTCAAAAAAAATAATTTGAAATGGATTTTTACGAGGTTTTAGGGATGATTGCTGCTGTAATAACCACAGCGTCATTTTTGCCGCAAGTGTATAAAACATGGAAAACAAAAGATGTGGCTAGCTTGTCTTTAACGATGTATGTAGGGATTTTTATTGGTCTTATTTTATGGTTAATTTATGGGATTTATTTAAATAGTTTACCGATGATTTTAGCAAACGGAATTACTGCCGTTTCTGCCTTGGTTTTAGTTATAATGAAGTTAAAGTATAAATAAATTGAAGTATTATTTAAATATATTTTTTAAATTAACCTCCAATTTTAGATAGATAAATTCATTGAAAAAATTTACTTTTTGTAATAATACAGTTAATGCACGTTATTTTTCTTCTGTAACAGAAATTACAGCGGAAATTTGGCAAGAATTAGATTGCGAAAACGATGGTTATTTTAACACCAAATATCTTTTGGCGTTAGAGAAAAATAACCCGCAAGTTATATTTTCTTATATTATTTTAGTTGATAAAAATCAACGTCCGACTGCTTTTGCAACCATTCAAATTGTTGATTTTTATTTAGATAGTGTTTTAAATAATTTACAATCGGCTATTGAATGGATAAAATGTACGGGAAGAAAATTGCGAATTATTTCGCCCGAAAAACCGTTTAAATTACTTACCTGTGGTAATATTTTTGTAAGTGGTGAGCACGGAATTTTCATTAAACAAGGTCAAGATAAAAAGAAGGTAATTAAAGAGTTGGCAAAAGCTATTTTGCATTTTGTAAATTCTGATGCGACGTTTAAAAAGGAAATTAGCGCATTTATGCTCAAAGATTTCATCAAAAAATCTTTGTTTATTACAGATGAATTACACGACTATAGCTACTCTTCTTTTAACGTAGAGCCAAATATGGTGCTACATTTAAACGAAAATTGGAACACTTTTGATGATTATTTAGCGGCAATGAAAACTAGGTTTCGCGTTAAAGCAAAAAAAGCATTAAAAGTAAGTGCAGATTTGCAAGTGAAAGAAGTTACTTTAGAAAATATTGATGAATTATTACCAAAAATGACATCGTTGTATAAAACGGTTTCTTCAAAGGCTGGTTTTAATTTAGGCAATTTTAATTTAAACACTTATAAATCTCTTAAAGAAAATGTAGGCGAAGATTATGTTTTAAAAGCGTATTTTATTGAAGATAAATTAGTTGGCTTTTTATCAGGAATGATAAATCAACAAACTTTAGATGCGCATTATGTAGGTATAGATTATTCTAAAAATCGAGAATATGCTATTTATCAGCGTATGTTGTACGATTATATTCAGATTGCGTTAGATAACAATATTTTAAAAATAAATTTTGGCAGAACGGCAAGTGATATAAAAAGTTCTGTTGGCGCAGTTCCAGAAGATTTAACAATCTATTTACGACATAAAAAATCTATTCCGAATCGTTTATTAAGCATTTTTTTAAAACGAATTGAGCCCACAGCTTTTCATCAAAAACATCCTTTTAAAGCCAAAAAAATTAACGTATAAATGAAAAATGTAACCGATTTAATTGCTGTTTTAGAATTAGAACAGCTTACTAAAAACACATTTAAAGGGGTTTCTAAAACTATTGGAAGTCCTAATGTTTTTGGGGGTCAAGTAGCAGCACAAGCTTTAAATGCAGCGTACAGAACAATCCAAAAAGAAAGGTTTGTACATTCGTTACATTCGTATTTTTTACGTCCAGAAAACTTATTAAAACCTATTCTTTTTGAAGTTGAAAATTTACGCGATGGTAGCAGTTTTTCTACAAGAAGGGTTACTGCAACACAAGATGGTAAAGCTATTTTTATTCTAGCTGCTTCGTTTCATAAAACAGAAGACGGACACGATTATCAAACTACGTTGCCAAAAGAAATTAAACAACCTGAAGACTTATTAAGTTGGACAGATATGGTTAATACCTACGAAAATATTTCACCAAAACCGTTGCTAAAATATATGAGTATTAATCGTCCGTTTGAGTTTAAACCGATGCAAATATTGAATCCGTTTGAGCAAAAAGATTTACCTGCAGTAGAACAAGTTTGGTTTAAGTTAAAAGGCGATGTTTCTACTGATATTTCAATTGGAATGAAACATCAATTATTAACCTATGTTTCCGATTACCCGATACTAAATGCCGTTTTAAAACCGCATGCAAGTAAAGCGCATTATGGTAATACACAAATGGCAAGTTTAGATCATTCTATGTGGTTTTACCGAGATTTTAATTTTGATGATTGGATGCTTTTTTCTGCGGAAGCTCCAAATACATTTGGTGCTCGCGGTTTTTCTCGTGGAGATATTTTTTCTCGCGACGGAATATTAGTAGCTTCGGTTGCACAAGAAGGATTAATTAGACCTAAAACTTATTAATTATGAATCCATACAGCTACGTTTTATCTATCAACGGATTACTTTTTGCGTTGAGTATTATCTTTTATTTCTTTCCGCCAAAAAAAATAAATGCATTGTATGGTTACCATACAAATCGCTCTAAATTAAATGAAGATATTTGGGGGTTTGCCAATTCATTTTTCACAAAACAATTAGTTGTATTTACTGCAATTTCTTTTGTGTTTGCTTTGTTATTTGCATATCTAAAACCAATTATTAGTTGGCAACCAATGGCATTAATGCTACTAGCTTTAGCAGTTTCTGTCATAAAAACAGAACAAGCACTTTCTAAAAACTTTGATGAAGAAGGGAAGCGAAAATAGGTTAATTTTATTCTTTTAAGAAAAAATTTTTAAGTAGGTTCTTCTAAAGCATTCGCAATTTTGTGTAAAGTAATTATGGTAACCCGTTGTGCATTAATAAAAGCTGTTCATTGGCTTAATAAGCCTTGTATTTATTTGAATATCAAATAATTAATACAAATTTAATTTATAAATACCGCATTAAAAGCCTTTGCATAATGATGATTTCCTGTAATAGATTTAATCGTTTCTAGACTCATTTGATTTACCATATTATGCAGCCAATTTGTTAGTGCCTCGATTATTTTAAATCGCTGATTTTTATATCGGTTTTTAATATACTGCAGACTTGTTCGCAAGGGTTTGGTTCAAGAACATAAGGAGGTATCCTTAAAAGAAAAATATTTTTAGGGACTTCTATATTTTTTGTAGAGTGAAAACCTGTGTTATCAATGACAACAATTTTATATTCATTAGGTTATAAAGTGAGAATTTTTTGAGGTAGGGTTCAAATATCATTGTATCTACACCATTTATTTTCCAAACAAATGAATATCCAAATTGATTCTATTGGAAATAAAATAATTATTAATAAAATTCCTTCGGAAGAAATTTTAATCTCACCAGATGTAAAGTATTTTGACTTGCAACAAAGTCAGTTTAATACCTTTTCTAAAGAAGAGCTGAATAAAATCAACCAAAAAGTATTGATAAAATTAGAGAAACTGTTGAGGTTTCCACGTTAAAAACGGAAGCTAAAACAAGATTGTTTGAAGAGTTGTCTAAGATTTATCAGCTTTTTTCTGTATATGGATGGCAAATTGTAGATAACACCAATTATAACCTATTAGATAATTTCTCAAAAATTAAAAACTAATTAGGTAACTTTTTACTCAGCAAACCAAAAACAAATGCGCCAAAAGTAGCTCCCAAAAGTACAATTAGAATTGCTATAACTCCATGACCAATTAACACAAACATTGGTCCTGGGCAAGCTCCTGCAAGAGCCCAGCCCAAACCGAAAATTGTTCCGCCAACTAATGCTCTTGTAGTTCCTTTTTTCTTGTCTTTTACAATAATATTTTCTCCTAAATAATTTTTTATAATTCCTTTTTTGAATAGTTGCATTAATATGATTCCGATAACAACTGCGCTACCAATTATACCATACATATGGAATGATTGAAACTTGAACATTTCGTAAATTCTGTACCAAGAGGCTACTTCAGATTTGCTTAAAATAATTCCGAATAGAATCCCGATAATTAAAAATTTTATATTTTTCATTTTGACTATTTTTAAACCTCATAGGTTTTCAAAACCTGTGAGGTCTTCATTTTCTTAGGTGTTAAAAATAATAGGAATTAGAAACCAAGTCATTAATAATCCGCCAGCAAAAAAACCAATTACGGCTAATAATGAAGGTATTTGTAAATTACTTAAACCTGTAATTGCGTGCCCAGAAGTACAGCCACCAGCGTATCTAGCCCCAAACCCAATTAAGAAACCAGCTCCAATTAAAATTAAAAATCCTTTTAATGAAAAGAGTATGTCTATGCTAAAAATTTCTGATGGTAAATACGATGTTCCAGCATCTGCAAAACCTAATTTAGACAAATCAGCAACAGTTTCTGGATTCAATGCAATTGCACCTGGAGGTATTAAGTAATTAAAAGAAATAAATCCGCCAATAATAATACCTACTACAAAAAGTAAACTCCAAGTTCTTGTTTTCCAATCGGTTTTGAAGTAGTCTAAAAATTTTCCAGCTCCACCAATTGTACAAAAGGTTTCTAAATTAGTAGAAACACCAAAGTTTCTTCCAAAATAGAATAGTAGAAATAGCACAAATGCTATCATTGGGCCTGCAACATACCAAGCCCAAGGTTGTGTAATAAATTCCATTAGTTTAAATTGTTATTAATGTATTGCAACACCAAACGGGTTGCGCCAATATTTTCCTGAATATATTTTTTATTAATGTTTCCTGTTTTATTTCTAAAAATTTTATCAGTTTTTAGTTTTGCAAAAATACTCGAAACTTCTTCTTCATTTTGAATATTAATACATCCTTTTAATTGAATTAAATCGATTGCTTCTTTGAACTTTTGAAATTCTGCACCACCAAAAATTACGGGAATTCCAAAAGTTGCAGGTTCTAAAATGTTATGTAAGCCTGTTTTAAATCCTCCGCCAATATAAGCAACATTGGCATAGGAATAAATTTTAGTAAGAATACCAACTGTGTCTATAATAAAAACTTGGTATTCTTTTAAATTTACGTCATTCTTCTCTGAATATAAAATAGTTTTCTTTAAGATTGATTTTCTTAATTCTGAAATTCTTTTTTGATTTATAGTATGTGGCGCAATAATAAATTTTTCATCTTCTAATGCTTTATTATTGATGTAATTTACTAGTAGTTTTTCATCTTCTTTCCAAGTGCTTCCAGCAACAACAGTATGCTTTTTGTCTTTAAATGCTGATATGAAATCGAGCGAATTGTCTTGTTGTAAAATCTCTGAAACTCTATCAAAACGAGTATCTCCAGAAACAACAACATTGTTGAAATTGACAGATTTTAATAACATCTTTGAATTCTCATCTTGCACAAAAAAGTAGTGAAAAGCATTCAGTTTATTTCGCATCCAACCTCCGTAGAACTTAAAAAAGGGTTGTTTATTTCTGAACATTCCAGAAACTAGAATTGTGTTTGTATGTGTGCGTTTTAACTCATTTAATAAGTTTGGCCAAAACTCATATTTTATAAAAACCGCTAAATTGGGATGTACAATGTTGATGAACTTTTTTACATTTCGTTTTGAGTCAAAAGGCAAATAGCAAACAACATCTGCAAGGTTGTAGTTTTTTTGAATCTCATATCCTGAAGGAGAAAAAAAAGTAACTACAATTTTATAATTTGGGTGTTGAAATTTTACTTTTTCAATAATTGACCGCCCTTGTTCAAATTCACCAAGAGAAGCAGTATGAAACCAAATAACATTGTCTTCTTTTTTTAGTTTTGAAAGTTTATCAAAAGTCTCTTTTCTCCCATTAACAAAAAGTTTCATTTTTGGATTAAACCAAGCAGCAATTTTTAAAATAATTGATGCTATAAAAATTAATATGTCGTAGAGAATATTCATTTAAAAGTAAAAATACAAATTAAAGTAGAAGCATAAAAAAAACGCGTAAACATAGTTTGTTTGCGCGTTTAAAATATTTTAATCTTTAGTTCTTAAACCTCGAAAGGAACTATAGAAACATAAGATCTATTATCTCTTTTTTTACGGAATGCTACAACACCGTCAACCTTTGCATGTAAAGTATGATCTTTACCCATGTAAACGTTTTCTCCTGGGTTGTGTGCTGTTCCTCTTTGACGAACAATAATATTACCTGCAATTGCAGCTTGCCCTCCAAAAATCTTTACTCCTAGTCGTTTCGATTCTGACTCTCTACCATTCTTCGAACTACCTACACCTTTTTTATGTGCCATTTTCTTGAGTTTTTAGGTTAAAGTTAAATTAAAAGTGAATTATTTTTCAACTCCTCCGTCTAATTTATCTTGTAATATTTTTAATTCATCCCACTTGCCATTTGCAGCTAAACCAGCTTGTTTTGGCCAAGTATCTGTAACTAAATGAGCTAATCTTGAACTTGCATCAGTTAAGATATCTTTTATTTTTACAGAATCTGCTTTTGCTATTTTAGCAAAAGTTTCTAAACCAGCATTTACTAATGCTTCTGCTGCTTTTGGCCCAACACCTTCAATTTTCTTTAAATCATCTGCTTTAGATGCTTTTTTGGGAGCAGTTTTTTTAGCGTCAGCCTTTGGAGCTTCAATTTTTACATTAGCTTTTTCTTCAGTCTTTTTAGCTTTAGGTTCTGCTTTTTTAATAGTTTTTTTGACACCAGAAGCAGCGATAGATTCAATTTGAATTTCACTTAAATACTGTCTGTGTCCATTTTTCTTTTTGTAACCTTTTCTTCTTTTCTTTTTGAAAACGATTATTTTATCACCTTTTAAGTGACTTAAAATTTTGGCCGTTACTGCGGCTCCTTCTATAGCTGGGGCGCCAATAGTTACGTTTCCTTTGTCTTCAACAAGCATTACATTATCAAAAGTAATTTTTGATCCTTCTGCTCCTTGTAAACGGTGTACGTATACTTTTTGGTCTTTTACAACTTTAAACTGCTGCCCTGCTATCTCTACGATTGCGTACATACTATTTGTTTTGAGTATTTATACTTAATTAGGCACTTTCAACACCGAAAATGCGGGTGCAAATATACATATTTTTTATTACTCACAATATGTTATTACCTTAAATCCGCAGGGCAAACTCATACTTTTATTTTTAAAAACTCTAATATTTCATTTTCAGCACATTATGTTTTTAGAAAAGTTAGTACTTGTAAAATCCCAAAAGATAACTTGCTAATTATCAATACTTATAAAAAAGCATGAGTTTGCCCTGCTTAAATCCGCAAGTAATCTTCCTTAACTCCGCAGGTCTTTTTGTTAAAGAATTGAAAAGCCTTGTAAAATAAAGGCTACAAGACTTTTTCAATTCAATTATTTTCACCTAATTGGGTAAAAACCCTTGCAGGTGAAAGTTACAATTTCTACAGAAAACATAAATGCTTACGGCGAATTAAATTACATATCCGAAATATTCAACAATCTTGAGTTCTCAATTTTGATTGAAAAACATTTAGGCACAAGACCTTTACCGTTAGAGTTTAGTTATTGTGACGTTATAAAAAATCTTTGGATGCTTTTTTTAGCTGGCGGAGATTGCGCTGAGGATATTGGGGAACATTTAAAATCTGATTTACTTCAAATTCTTAATTTAAAGGTCTGCTCTGCGGATACTATTGGTCGGATTTTAAAAAGTTTATCGCAAGAAAAAGAAATTCACCTGAGCAATGCTGGCATTGAACATCAGCCTAGTATTAACTAAGAATCAATAGTTCTTTATTATTTTTTTGTGTCTTCATTAAAGGATTTCCTTTTCTATCTGTAGCAACCATTATCGACAATTTATCATTACTAACTCCTCGTTTGATTTTTCTATCACTAGGTCTTTTATATGCTTTTCTATCTAATTTACGATTCTTATACATTCCGTGACCATAAATAGCATCTGTATGGCAATGAGGACAAAAAACTTTTTGATTATCGTTAATTGTAGCTCTTACCTTATGTAATTGTGGATTTCTCCTAATTCGTTTTTTTAAAAAAAACTAAAAAAAAATTCTTTTCTTGGTCGTTTAACGGATCAATGATTGTTTGAAACTCCATAAATGATAATTGTTTAAATAAATGAAAATCTACATTATTCCGAAATATAGCCTCGACTAATAATACCTTTCCTTATCAATTATCAGTATTTTTGTCAGTAAATAAAAAATAAAATCCTTACAATCAGTCGATTGCAAGGGCTTTCTGCACTCAAGACGGGAGTTGCCAATGTCTATTTCATTCTATTTCGCAAAACACCAAACAAGTGAAAACTCGTTTAAACAAAGGAAAGTGAATGTAAATTGATAGAAATCCGTAGCCCATAAGTTGTTTTTTAATTGTTGTGGTTAAAAAGTAAAAAAAAGGCGCAAAGGTGCGAAAGCTCTCTTTTTGATATATCATTTTTCTCTCGAAAAAGCACAAATCTGAGATTTAAAGACATTGCTGTAATTGTTCGTTTTGAACCTCTAAATCTTTGCGACTTTTTAAAAAAACAACTTATTTAACTGCCTAAAACTTCATTTAAACCCTTCGCCAACCTTTCTAAATCCTTTTTTTTATGATTGGCAGTAATTACTATTCTACTCATTTTGTCTTTGTAATTTGGGTATTTAAAATTGGTGATAATAATTCCGTGTTCTTTTAATTTCTGATATATTTTCAGATTCTTACTATAAATTACAGGATACTTCTTGTTAAAAAACAGTTGTGATGTGTTTTGTAATTTTGAGTGTAAAAAAATAAGATTTTGTTGTAGTTTTTTTTGTTGCTGTTTATACAATTTCTGCGTTTTTATATACGCTTCTAAATACGCAGGGTTTGCGCCAGAAGAAGAAATAAACAAAATTTCGTTCTTTATTTTATTAATAAATCTAGCATCCGAAGCAATGATACCTCCAGATAGACCAAGTCCTTTTCCGAGAGAAGAAACAAAGATTTTTCGATAAATTTTTTTATCAGAAATAGTACTAAAAACTCCATTGCCATTTTCGCCAACAATGCCTAAACTGTGAGATTCATCTATCAATAATGTAATTTTTTTTGCATCAGAAATATCGTTTAAAAACTTGAAAGAAGTAGGTGTTACTTTCAGCGCTAAAACGGCATCAACTGTAATTACAATTTCTTCTGACGTGTTATTGGTTAAATTTGGATGCAATTTTCCATCAACAAACAACACTTTGCTGTTTCTTCCTAAAACCGACGGGTGTGTTTTTGAATAATGATAAAACGACTGAATTTTTGTTGCTAAAAAATTGACTGTTAATCTTCCTGCTATTGTTCCTGATGAAACCACCAAAGCAGCATTTGCTTTTAATTGTTTGGAAAAAAAGGTTTCAAACTTGTTGTAAACAGCCAGTTTTATGTTCGAATTACGAGAACTTCCGTAGAAAGTTCCCCATTTTTTAATGCTTTTAAAAAGCTGTTTTTGAAACTTTTTATGTGTTGCAATTCCTAAATAAGAAGTACCTCCAAAATATAAAAATTTAGAATTGTCTATTGTAATTTTTCTACCAGGAAATTGATCTACATTCATTTTTTACGATAATAAAGCCACACCTGTTCCTTTCAATTCACTGTAGTGAACTACACCGTTTTTTATATGCACGCCTGTAGCAATGTCTTTTGCTAAAAGCAACTGCCCGTCCATATCTACATAATTTAACAACGGTAGTAAATGAGCAATGGCAGAAACACCTACGGTAGATTCTGTCATACAACCAACCATGGTTTTCATTCCTAATTTTATGGCTTTTTGCAACATTCTTCTAGCAGGGGTTAAACCTCCACACTTTGTCAATTTTACATTGATGCCATGAAAATAACCGTGACATTTATCAACATCTGCTTCTACCTGACAACTTTCATCAGCAATAATTGGCAAAACTGAATTCTGATAGGCTTTTTTATGTGATGCCCAATCATCTGCTTTTTGCGGTTGTTCTAAAAACTCTACGCCTAATTCTTTTAGTTTTTTTGCATTTTCTATCGTTTCATCTGCCGTCCAACCACAATTAGCATCTATCCTAAAAATAGCATCTGTGTATTTTCTAAGTTCGGTAACAATAGCAATATCTTCTTTTGTACCTAATTTTATTTTGTAAATTGGCCAAGGTAATTCTTTCATTTTAGCTACCATTTTTTCAATGGATGCAATGCCAATTGTGTAATCTGTCATTGGGTTTTTATCGATGTTATATCCCCATAAATCGTATAGTTTTTTTCCTTTTTTACGGGCGTACAAATCGTTAAATGCCAAATCTAACGCACACAAAGCAAACATATTGTGTTTTAAATATGGATACAATGCATCCCAGAAATCTTCAGGATTTAATTGTGCATTCTCTTTAATTACAGATTGTAATTTATTAATTTCTTCCATCATTTTAGGAACCGTACTATTGTAATACGAATTAGATGTCGCCTCTCCAAAACCAGAAAACTCACCGTCTTTTAACTCAACAATTAAAGAAGGTTGCACGTCTATCGATTCTCTAGAAATAGTAAATGTATGTTTTAATTGAAGGTTGTATTCTCTTAAAATAAGTTGCATTGTACAGTAGTTTTGAAAGAGGAATTTACAATAAAATTTAGTAGTGTCCGATAAACATTTTTAAAAGCAGGGTTTCCATAAAGGATTTCCTGCTTTATTTATATCTTAATTTTTGACAAAAAAACGGATATGAACAAAAGTACACACTTTAGCGGAACACCCATAATTAAACAGATTTTAAAATTTATTCCACAAGTTGATATTAATCCGGATAGCTGAACAATATAATAGCGACAGGTACTACAAAAAGTTTAAAACCTATAATCATTTAGTAACGATGCTATTTGCTACAATGAGTGATGTATCTTCACTTCGAGAACTTACCACTATTTTTATTGCCTTTGAAAGACGCATCAATCATCTAAATCTAAAACACTTCCCCAAGCGAAGTACTTTATCAGATGCAAACAAGAAAAGAAGTAGTGAAGTCTTTGGTACAATCTATTCAAAATTATTTCAACGCTATGCTCCATTTTTATCGAACAGCAGCAAACTTAAACTGCCCGTTAAAAACCTAAAAATTGTAGATTCCACTACAATTAGCTTGTTTAGTGATATTTTAAAAGGTGTAGGACGCAACCCACTTACTGGCAAAAAGAAAAGCGGTATTAAAGTACACACACTGATAAATGCCTTAGAAGATGCGACCTGTTTAATCCGTTTTAGTGATGCAGCTACACATGACCATACTTTTCTAAAATATTTAGACTTAAAAAAGGGTTCTTTTATGGTATTTGATAAAGCATACAATGATTATTTACAGTATTTACAATAGACATTAGATTAGATCTACTTCCGAAGGCTCTGAGTTTATTACCAACAATTTAGAGATAAGCTCTGATAAAGTAGCTGACATTTACAAACATAGATGGCAGATAGAGACTATGTTTAAAAGACTCAAGCAAAACTTCCCTTTAAAATACTTCTTAGAAGACAATAAAAATGCAATAGAAATACAAATATGGCAAGCATTGATAGTGCAATTGATACTGCTGGTAATACAAAGAAAAATCAAACGAAAATAGGCATATTCTAACATGATTGGTGTGATGCGTTTTCATTTACTAACTTACATAAACCTGTTTAAATTCCTTGAAAACCCACATAAAGAATCGTGGGAGTTATCATCAAAACTACCTGATATTCAACTCAAACTTTTTCAATAGACTCCATGCTATGGAGAAAAGTTGAATTTTAAACGGTTTTATTGACTTGGAAGTGTGATTTTAGAAGTAATCGTATTTTTATCGGACACTAATGGTAATTTAATACTACTAAAAGTTGCATTTACTAATTGAACTTAAGCGCTCCTTTTAAAGATAATTAGTACTTTCGTATTCTATGGAATTACTTTTTATTGGATTAATTGGCGGAGCCATCTTATCATACTTTATATTTCTTCGATTTTCTTTTTCAAAAAAACGTAACTTAACTGAAAAACAGTCGGTTATATTACTAGATAAGATTAAGAGAGTTTTAAAACTGATAACTGTTCAAGGTGAATTTTCTGAAATTTATCATCATGAAAGCACCAAGGAAAAATGGTTAGGAATGATTACTAGTAAGAAAAAAGCGATTATTCTTATCAACGCAAAAGCACATATTGGATTTGATTTTAAGAAAATGAAAATGGTTGCAGATAGTAAACATAAAAGAATAACAGTTACTGAATTTCCACAGCCAGAAGTGTTATCTCTAGAGCCAGATTTACGCTATTATGATATCCAAAACGGATTATTAAATAAGTTTAATTCAGCTGATTTAACAGCACTAAACAAAGAAGCCAAAGAACATATTTTAAAGAAAATACCTGAAAGTAATTTAATGGAAACCGCCAGTAAAGAAGCTTTAGAAGCTATTTATTTAATGGAAAGTTTAGTTGAAACTATTGGTTGGACGTTAGATTATTCTCAGTTAGAATTACCAATGTCTTCAATAAAAAAAATTGAAAAATAATGCACATTGACCAACTTCGCGATTATTGTATCGCAAAAAAAGGTGTTACAGAAAATTTCCCTTTTGATGATGTTACGTTGGTTTTTAAAGTAATGGGGAAAATGTTTGTGTTGATTGGTTTAGACTCTTGGGAAAAGGAAGATGCAAAAATGAATTTAAAGTGTAACCCTAATTGGGCAGAAGAATTACGTGGAGAATACGAAAGTGTAAATCCAGGTTGGCATATGAATAAAAAGCACTGGAACACCGTTACACTAAATAATGACGTTTTAGATACTTTTGCTTTTGAATTGATAGATCATTCGTATAATTTAGTGGCAAAAAGTTTGACTAAAAAAATAAAAGAGGAATTAAATAACCTTTAATTTAGCCTATATTTTGAAGGAGTAATGCTTTTAACGCCTTTAAATTTTCTATTAAAATTAGATAAATTTTTAAATCCAGACTGGTAAGCAATTTCACTAATAGAGAAATCGTTATTTCCTGTTAATAATTTACAAGCATTTTCTACACGTAATTCATTTAAAAAGGAGAAATACGTCTTATTTGTTCGTTGTTTAAAATATCTGCAAAAAGCATTTGGAGTCATGATTGCTTTACTAGAAATTTCTTGCAAATCAATGTTTTTATCAGAATTATTAATGGTAAAATCCATTATATTTCGCATACGCTTTCCTTCATTATCTGTATACTTTTTTGGGTAAATAAAATCAGCTAAAGCTTGTGTTTTAGATTTCTTCATCAACTTTAAAATTTCAAATAAACCAATAAAACGCTCTAAATTGGAAGCTTTTTGTAAGCTTAAAAACTGTTTCTTTATTTTTTTTTGATTGGATAGTAATTTAAAACCAGATAAAGATTTTTTAAAGAAAGGTTTTAATTCTTTAAAATCATCTAAAGTAAAGAGGTCTTTACCAAAAGAATTTTCTGTAAAAAATAAAGAGATCATAAAAGACTCTTCATTTATAGAAGTATCACTTTTAAAAACATGAGATAAATTACTTCCAATAACTAAAACATCACCAGCTTTATAATCATTTATGGTGTCTCCAACAATTAAAGTTCCTTCTCCTTTTACAATTGTACATAGCTGAATTTCTTCATGCTGGTGTAATTTATCATAAAAAGAAAGAGCTATATCTTCTTGATAAATTAATCCAATATTTTGAAGTTTTGGAATTTTAAAGGGGAAAATTTTCATTTGTATTGCGTATACTTAAAGGTTATTAATAATCAAAAATATGCAAATAATACTTAATTTAAATGATTAAAAGTAAAATTAGGTTAATATAGTATTATTATGTGGTAATTTTCAAAAACTAAAAACAAAACATTCAAAGTAACTTTGTACAGAAAAATATCATAATTATGAGTATAGAATGGAAAGGCGTTATGCCAGCAGTTACAACGCAATTTAAAGCTAACAACACCTTAGATTTAGAGATATTTAAAGTTAATATTCAAGCACAATTAGATGCTGGTGTAAATGGTATTGTTTTAGGAGGAACTCTTGGAGAGGCAAGTACTTTGTCTGAACAAGAAGGACGTACATTAACAAGAGAAACTGTTGCATTTGTAAAAGGGAAAGTTCCTATTTTAATGAATATTGCAGAACAAACCACAGCAGGAGCAATTGCCTTAGCAAAAGCAGCAGAAGAAGATGGTGCAAAAGGCTTAATGCTTTTACCTCCAATGCGTTACAAGGCTAGTGATACAGAAATCGTAACCTATTTTAAAACTGTAGCAAACAGTACATCATTACCAATTATGATTTATAACAATCCTGTAGATTATAAATTATTGGTAACTTTAGATATGTTTCAAGAACTTTTAGATGCTTGTCCAAACATACAAGCAGTAAAAGAATCAACAAGAGACACAACCAATATTACAAGAATTAAAAACAGATTTGGAGACAGATTAGCAATCATGACAGGTGTTGACACGTTGGCTTTAGAAAGTTTAGTCCTCGGAGCAGATGGTTGGGTAGCAGGTTTGGTAGATGCTTTTCCAGCAGAAACAGTCGCTATTTATAAGTTAGTAAAAGCAAACAGAATTCAAGAAGCTATTGCAATATACAGATGGTTTATGCCTCTTTTAGAGTTAGATATTCATCCAAAATTAGTGCAGTATATCAAAATGGCAACAGTACACACAGGTATTGGAAACGAATATGTAAGAGCACCTAGATTAGTTCTTGAAGGCGAAGAAAGAACCAGAATAGAAAAAGTGATTAAAGACGCTTTGGCTATAAGACCAACGTTACCAGACTATAAAAATTTATAAAATTATTTGGGTGTTTCCGCTCCAAAAAGCGGTCGGGCTTTTCGCACTCGCTTTTTTTGTGAAAAACAAAAAAGAGCTCAAACAAATGCTACAATCCCTAACACAAACAAACGCAAGCACATACAATAATGATAACAGGAAAAAATTACATAGGCAACAATCAATCTGCCAACGGAACAAAAACATATACAACGTTTAATCCACAATTAAATATTGAAAATAAACCTCAATTTACAGAAGCAACTCAAGAAGAAATTAATGAAGCAGTAGCTTTAGCCTCGCAAGCTTTTAAAACCTTTAGAAATACTTCAGGAGAAAAAAAAGCAACATTTCTAAACGCAATTGCAGATGAGATTTTAGCTTTAGATGATGAGTTAATTCAAACTTACTGTTTAGAAACAGGTTTACCAGAAGGACGCGCCAAAGGAGAACGCGGAAGAACAGTTGGTCAATTACGTAGTTTTGCAACATTAGTAAATGAAGGTTCTTGGGTAGAAGCAACAATAGATACAGCACAACCAGAACGTCAACCAATACCAAAATCAGATATCCGTAAACTATTAGTACCTTTAGGACCAGTTGTAGTTTTTGGAGCAAGTAATTTTCCGTTAGCATATTCTACAGCAGGAGGAGATACAGCAGCAGCATTTGCAGCAGGTTGTCCTGTTATTGTAAAATCACACCCAATGCATGCAGGAACAGGAGAACTAGTAGCTTCTGCAATTATAAAAGCAGCACAAAAAACAGGAATGCCAAATGGCGTGTTTTCTAATATAAACAGTAGCGGAATAAAAGTTGGTCAACAACTAGTTAGTCATTCTGGAGTTAAAGCTGTTGGTTTTACAGGAAGTATTCGTGGTGGACGCGCTTTATACAATTTGGCAGCACAACGTGAAGAACCAATTCCAGTATTTGCAGAAATGGGAAGCATAAACCCTGTAGTAATTCTTCCAGAAGCATTAAAAAACAGAAACGAAGCATTAGCAAAAACATATGCAAGTTCTATAACTTTAGGATCAGGACAGTTTTGTACAAATCCAGGTTTGTTATTAGGTATTAAAGGAAAAAACCTATCTAGTTTTATTCAGAATATCTCTGATGAAATTGTAAAAATTGAACCATCATGTATGTTACATCCAAACATTATTGGAGCCTACGAGAATAACAGACAAAAAGCAATTTCTCAACCAGAAACAACTGTTACTGCTAGTTATAATACAGATTTAAAATCTAACTATGCAAGACAAACAGTAACAACAGTTGAAGGCAAAACGTTTTTAGAAAATCCAACTTTACATCAAGAAGTTTTTGGACCCTATTCAATAGTAGTGCAATGTGAAGATGCAGAGCAGTTGGAAGTAATAATTTCAAAATTAGAGGGTCAATTAACAGGAACTTTAATTGCAGATTCTGGTGAAGCTTCTCAATACCCTGAAGTTATTTCGGCATTACAAAATAGAGTAGGACGTGTTATTTTTAATGGAGTTCCAACAGGAGTTGAAGTTTGTCCTTCAATGGTTCATGGTGGCCCATATCCTTCATCTACAGACAGTCGTTTTACAGCTGTTGGTATTCATTCTATAAAACGTTGGGTTCGTCCTTTTAGTTATCAAGATTGGCCAAATGAATTGCTTCCAAAGGAACTTAAAAACGAAAACCCGTTACAAATTTCTAGATTGGTAAACAATAAACAAACAACAGACAAAATATAACCTATGGCAAAAAGCACATTTGTTTGTATTGATGCACATACTTGTGGTAACCCTGTAAGAGTTATAAAAAGTGGTGGTCCAAATTTAATTGGGAAAACCATGAGCGAAAAACGTCAGCATTTTTTAGCTGAGTACGATTGGATACGAAAAGGTTTAATGTTTGAACCTAGAGGTCATGATATGATGAGTGGAAGTATTTTGTTTCCTCCTCACAATCCAGAAAATGATTTTGCTATTCTGTTTATTGAAACCTCAGGTTGTTTACCAATGTGTGGACATGGTACTATTGGCACCATTACAATCGCTATTGAAGAAGGCTTAGTAATACCAAAAATTCCAGGAAAAATTAAAATGGAAGCTCCAGCAGGTTTGGTAGAGATTGAATACC
Organism: Tenacibaculum sp.; assembly: GCA_965242715.1. Lineage (GTDB taxonomy): Bacteria > Bacteroidota > Bacteroidia > Flavobacteriales > Flavobacteriaceae > Polaribacter. The sequence continues at coordinate 3,672,380 of OZ251501.1, read as the reverse complement.
AACAAACTGGAGACAAAGTTGATTGGGTAAAACTCACCAATGTAAAAAGCTATTTGGCTGCTGAAAATTTAAGTATTGAATGCCCAGAATTAGGCGAAATTACTTTCGATGTTGCCTATGGAGGAAATTACTATGCAATTGTAGATCCACAAAAAAACTTTTCTGGAGTGCATGATTTTACAGCTTCAAAAATTATTCAATATTCGCAAGTCGTTCGCAATAGAATTAATCAGAAATATCCTGATATGTTTATTCATCCAGAAAACGAAACAATACGTGACATAACACATATGTTATGGACAGGAAACCCCATAGACCCAACATCTTCAGGAAGAAACGCAGTGTTTTATGGAGATAAAGCTATAGATAGAAGTCCATGTGGAACTGGAACTTCAGCAAGGTTAGCACAATTATATGCAAAAGGAAAATTGCAAATTGGCGAACCTTTTGTGCATGAAAGTTTTATAGGAAGTAAATTTATAGGTCGTGTTGAAAAAGAAACCCTTTTAGATGGAAACAAAGCCATAATACCAAGTATTCAAGGTTGGGCAAAAGTTTTTGGACACAATACCATTACTATAGATGATGTAGATGATCCTTATGCATTTGGTTTTCAGGTAATTTAATTATATGAAAATTAATAAGAGCAGAATTTTAAAAAATCATTGCTATACAGAACTTGTTTATAGCAAGATAAACAAGAAATTAGGCGCAAGTTTTTCAAAACAAGAAAGTGAAACGCTTATTAAAAAGATATTAGAAGAAACAGATTTAGAATACTACAAAAAAACAGGAAAAAACTTTTACGTTACAAGTAAAAAGTATACCATGAACAGTACAATTAATTCAAATACTTTTAGAGTAATAACTGTAAATAAAATTTAAAACTTATTAGGTTTAAAATAGTGTGTTAATGTCAAAAGAAGTACTAATTATAGGAGGAGGAATCATTGGATTATGCACCGCATATTACCTACAAAAAGAAGGTCATCAAGTTACAGTTATAGATAAATCTAATTTTTCAAGTGGTGCATCCTATGTAAATGCGGGTTATATAACACCAAGCCATTTTATTCCGCTAGCAGCTCCAGGAATGATTAATAAAGGGATTAAATGGATGTTTAATTCGTCAAGCCCTTTTTATATAAAACCTCGTTTAAATTTAGACTTTTTAAAATGGACTTGGGCCTTTAAAAAGTCTGCAACTGCATCTAAAGTAGAAAAAGCAATTCCAGTAATTAAAGATATTAATATTTTAAGTCGAGATTTATACGAAGATATAAAAGCATCTAACGTGTTTAATTTTCACTATGAACGTAAAGGTTTGTTAATGTGTTATCAATCTGATAAAGTTGGTGAAGAAGAATGGAAGATTGGACAACGCGGAATTGAAGAAGGTTTAGGTGTAAAAAACTTATCTAAAAAAGAAGTGGATGTTCTAGAACCTAATGCAAATCTGAATATTAAAGGTGCCATCTATTTTGACTCAGATGCACATATGACTCCAACAGATTTTATGCCAGAAATGGTACGTTATTTAAAGTCAAAAAATGTCGTTTTTTATGCAAATGAAGAAGTAAAAGATATTGAAGTAACAAACGGAAGTATTTCAAAAATAATTACCAATAAACAAGAATTAAAAACCGATGAGGTTGTTTTAGCAGCAGGAAGTTGGAGTCCATTACTTACTAAAAAAATAGGATTAAAAATTCCGTTACAAGCAGGAAAAGGATACCGAATTAATGTAAACAGAGAAACAGGAATTACTATTCCTGCAATATTATGCGAAGCAAAAGTTGCTGTTACTCCAATGCAAGGATTTACACGGTTTGCAGGTACTATGGAAATTGCTGGAATTAATCATAAAATTAATCCTGTTAGAGTGCAAACTATTGCTAATGCAGCAAAAAATTATTATAGTAATTTAACTATTTTGGAAGAAGAAAAGGCTTTGGCAGATTGTGGTTTACGCCCTTGCTCACCAGATGGATTGCCTTATATCGGCAAATCTTCAACCTGTAAAAATTTAACAATAGCTACAGGTCACGCAATGATGGGTTGGAGTCTAGGACCTGCAACAGGAAAGTTAGTTTCCGAAGTGATTTCAGAAAAAAAGACGACTTTAGACTTAAGTCCATTTCATCCAGATAGAAGGTTTTAATATGAGAATATGAACTGGAAGCAGTATTAACTTTATAATTTAATAAAATCAGGAGGTACAAGGCATACGTTTCATCCAATAGTAGCTTCTGGCAAAAATGCTTGTGTATTGCATTATAATACAAATAATGCTATTTGCAAAGAAGGAGAAATGATATTGCTAGATTTTGGCATTTGTTATGCAAATTACAATAGTGATACCACACGGTGTTTTCCTGTAAACGGGAAATCACTAAAAGACAGAAAGAAGTCTATAGTGCTGTTTTACACTGTTTAAAAGAAGGGAGTGAATTATTAATGCCAGGAATATTATCTTCAGATTACGAGTCTAAAATGGCAAGTTTGGTAGAGAATGAGTTGATAAAATTAGGTTTGTTACAAGCAGATTAAATTGCAAATCAAGATTATAAAAAACCATTGTATAAAAAATATTTGATGCATGGAACAGCGCATTATATGGGATTAGATGTACATAATGTTGGTTTGTATTCTAGAGTTCTTGAAGCAGGAATGGTACTTACTTGTGAACCTGGAATATATATTCCAAAAGAAGGTATTGGTTGTCATTTAGAAAAAGATTATCTAATTACAGCAAATGGAAATATTAATTGAACTAAAGCAATGCCAATAGAAATTCAAGATATTGAGGCTTTAATAAATAGTTAAAAAAAGTATGATAGGAATAGGAGGATCAACCATAAAAGCAGCGTTAGAAGCAATTAAACCAACAGCACATTTAGTGCAACCAATACAAAAAGAAGAATTTCAGCAAAGAATTGAAAAAGCTTGTCAATTAATGAAAGATCAAAATATACCTGCATTGTATCTGCATTCTGGCACAAATTTATTCTATTTTACAGGAATGAAATGGAATGCAAGTGAGCGAATGGTTGGTGCTTTGTTGTTTCCAAATGGAAAACTAATTTATATTGCTCCTGAATTTGAAAAAGGAACTATTTTCGATTTTATGCTAATTAAAGGTAATCTTCATTGTTGGGAAGAGCATGAATCTCCATACAAATTATTTGTAACACTTTTAAAAGAAAACGGAGTAGACTCTGGAGCTATTTCTATAGATGAAGCAACACCATTTTTTGTTTTTGATGGAATTAGAAATTGTCAAAACTCATATCAATTGGTAAATGCAAAACCTATTACCGCAGGTTGTAGAATGATCAAGTCTAATGCTGAAATTGCTATTATGCAACATGCAATGAACATTACATTAGAAGTTCATAAAGCTGCAGCAAGAATTTTAAGAGTAGGGATTTCTGCAAAAGAAGTTACTAATTTTATTCATGATGCACATGTAAAACATGGAGTGCTTTCAGGATCTTATTTTTGTATTGTATTGTTTGGAGTAGATTCTTCTTTTCCTCATGGTGTAAAATCGCCTAAAGATTTAGAAGAAAACGAAATAGTTTTAATTGATACTGGTTGTATGTTACATGACTATATTTCAGACATCACAAGAACGTATGTTTTTGGAAAAGCAAATGAAGAGCAAACTCATATTTGGAATATAGAAAAGGAAACACAACAAGCAGCTTTTAATGCAGCGCAATTAGGAAACACTTGTGCAGACGTAGACAATGCATCTAGAATTGTATTAGAATCTCATGGTTTAGGACCTGATTATAAATTACCCGGATTACCACATAGAACAGGTCATGGAATTGGTTTAGGTATTCATGAATGGCCATATATTGTTAGAAATGACAAAACAACTTTAATATCAGGGATGACTTTTAGTAATGAACCAATGATTTGTGTTCCAGATAAATTCGGAATTAGATTAGAGGATCATATTTATATGAGACTGTAAACTCAACTCTGTCTGCATAAAAAAAGCATTAATTTTATTCAAACAGAAAAGATGACACAAACAGAACAAGATTTATTAGAAAAGAAAGCCTTAGACCAATTATTATCGGGTAAGAGTTTATTTGGCAAAGAAGGCGCATTTGCTCCTATGCTAAAGAGTTTTATAGAAAAAGCTTTAGAAGCGGAGATGGAAAGCCATTTATTTTTGAGCGATTCATCAAACAAAAACAAGCGAAATGGGAAAGGCAAAAAGACGATAAAAAGCGGCTTAGGTACTTTTGAAATTCAAACCCCAACTGACAGGAATAGCAGTTTTGAGCCCGAGATTATAAAAAAGCGACAAACGATATTAGCGGAGAGTTTATCGGATAAAATAATAGGTTTATATGGATTAGGAATGAGTTTAAGAGATATTTGCTCTCATATAAAAGAGATGTATGATACCGATATTTCTCACACAGTATTAAGCCAAATTACAGATAAAATTATACCAGACATCAAGGAGTGGCAAAGTCGCCCATTAGAATCTATGTACTGTATCGTTTGGTTAGATGCGATGCATTATAAAGTTCGTGTTGATGGAAAAGTATCCCATAAAGCACTTTATAATATTCTAGGAATCAACAAGGAAGGACATAAAGAGGTTTTAGGAATGTATATCTCACAAAGCGAAGGAGCTAATTTTTGGTTGCAAGTTTTAACAGATTTACAACACAGAGGGCTTGAAGATATACTGATAGCTTGCACTGATAATTTAAAAGGATTTTCTGAAGCTATTTTGAGCATCTTTCCAAAAACACAAATACAAAAATGTATTGTGCATCAAATTCGTAATTCTTTAAAATATGTAGCCTCGAAAGATCAGAAAGCATTTATGAAGGATTTAAAATTAGTTTACAAAGCCATCAATAAGGAAATAGCAGAAGATGAATTGTTAAATTTAGAAGAGAAATGGGGCGAAAAATATCCTATTGTCATTGAGAGTTGGCGGCGAAATTGGGAGGAACTTTCTCAATATTTTGAATATACAGAGCCTATCAGAAGAATTATTTATACTACAAATGCCGTAGAGGGTTTCCACAGACAGGTTCGTAAAGTAACCAAAACCAAAGGTGCTTTTGTAAATGATATGGCGCTTTTAAAGTTGGTTTATCTCGCAACAAAAAACATACAAAAAAAGTGGATAAGTCCGCTCCACAATTGGAGTTTGATTATTCAACAATTATATATTAAATTTGGAGAGAGAATACCGCTCGATATTAGCATCCCCAAAAGCAGCTCGTGACGCTGCCGCTGGGGCTCATTTTAAAAACAGTTCGATTTTTTAAGCCAGAGTATGAAAAGAAAAAATCAAACTATTTTTAAAACGGAAAAAAAACACAGACAGAGTTTAAATTACACTCCCATTTATATGACTAATGAAGGTCCAAAATGGTTTACAGAACCTATGTATAGTATTGAAAACCCTTTTGGTATTTAGTAAAAAATTAAGAAGACATATGGGCTACAATTTTACATTGACCATTTATTCTTTTAAAAATAATTAAAAAAGCACCGTCGACATTTCCTATATTTCTGGTTAAATGGTATTTTCCCATTACAAAATAAGCACCTTCCTTTATTTTAGAAATATCTTGAATACTAAATTTTAATGTTCCAGAATAATCTTTTGTTGGATATTGTTTTTTGTAGTTGTTTAATGTTTTTTGCCAGCCTTTGGTAAGCCCACTATTGCCATAAAATTTCAAAGAATCACTTTTCCAGTATCCTTGCATAAAGCCCTCTATATCATTTTAGACCATGCTTTTTGTTGAAAATTTAAAACTTTAAAAATGGCTTTCTTATCTTCTTTCTCTATAGTTTTTGAACAATAAACAAAGGTTATGTTTTAGAATAATGTAGAATTTCACTATCTTTATAAAAACATTATAGATATGGATTTACAAAGTATAATAAGAGTGTTGAGTCAAGAGCAGAAAAAGGAATTAGTCGGTTTATTGAGTCGTGATTTGAAAGTGCCAAAACTAAATATGCTTATAGACAACCTAAACAAAGACCGTCCAATCAACTGTCCACATTGTCAAAGTTCTGATATTTACGGGCATGGAGGCTATAAGGGTCGTAAGCGCTACAAATGTAAATCTTGCACTAAAACCTTTAATGATCTTACAGGTACTGCTATGGATGGCATAAAGAAAGTGGATGAATTTCAAGATTATCTAGTTCTTATGATTGAAAGCGTGAGTATCCGTAAAGCCGCTAAAAAGATTGGAGTCAATGTTAAAACTATTTTTGATTGGAGACACAAGTTACTATCTTGTTTATCCGTTTTTAATGGAGAAGAGTTCTCAGGAATTGTTGAATGTGATGACAAACAGCTTAATATAAATAATAAAGGAAGTCGAGATCTTCAAAGAAAACCTTACAAGAGACCAAGTGATAGACAAACCAAACGCGGTGTGAGCAATGATAAAATCTCTATAATGGTTGCCACAGATAGAAATAACAATCCAATGATGCGTGTCGCTAAAAGAGGCAGGATTGATGTGCATAGTATTGAAAAAACAATAGGAACGTTACTAAAACCTGAAAACGTACTTTGTTCAGATTCTCATCCTTCTATAATTAAATGGGCAAAAGATAAGCAGATGGAGCATCATACATTTATAGCATCAAAACACATAAAAGACAAGTGCTACCATGTGCAGCATGTAAACTCAATAGACAATCGTTATCAAAGATGGATAAAACCTTTCTATGGTGTATCAACAAAATATTTGAGTGGCTATCTAAACTGGTTTGTATTCTTGCAGAAGGTTAAAAAATCGCTCTCTCAAACAGTAGATATAGCAAATATCATGATAAAAAACGCTAAAGCTATAAACACATATAAAGCAATTGAAGAAAATTATATGGAATTAATGATTCCACATTATTCTAAAACATAACCTAAACAAACTACCTCGACGCAAGCATACGAGGTATTAAATAGTCGTTCCTTAAAAAGGTTTCAACATTCTGATTTACAGTTAATTATTTGATATTTTTTACTGTTTATATAGTATTTAATTGCAAGATTTTCCGTATATTATAGCATAAACCTTGCAATAAATGATAGGAAAAACAGCGAATCAAAATCAACAAAATTTGTTCAGACCTTTGCTCAAGGATTTTATTAATTTGAGCCACGAATTAATTTTGTTGAGCAACAAAATAGATTGGAAATACTTTGAGAAAGATTTCTCACAGTATTATTCACATACAGGTCAACCAGCGATGCCAGTACGATTAATGGTTGGAAGTTTAATGCTCAAGCGTATTTATAATTTATCTGATGAGCGTCTATCCGAAGCTTGGGCAATGAACCCTTACATGCAATATTTTTGTGGCATGGCTTATTTTGAGTATCAATTTCCCTGTGATCCAAGTGACTTTGTACATTTCAGAAAACGTATAGGAGAACTAGGAGTTCAAAAAATATTTGCATACTCTATCCGTCTTTTTGGTAAAGCAGCCAAAGAAAAAGTAACATTATCAGACACCACAGTAGCAGAGAACAACACTACCTTTCCTACAGATGCTAAATTAGCCAAAAAGATTATTGATAAATGCAATGATATTGCTAAAAAAGAAAAGATAAAGCAACGACAAAGTTATGTCAGAACCTCAAAGCAATTATTAAGAGACACCCATAATCGTAAACATCCAAAGCGATATAAAAAAGCAAAGAAAGCAGATGCAAAACTAAAAACTATAGCAGGTCGTTTACTTCGAGAGTTGGAAAGAGAATTACCCGAACACGTTTTAGAAGTCTATAAAAAGCAGTTTGCTTTGTATTATCAAATCTTACATCAAAAGCGAACAGATAAAGATAAAATTTACAGTATTCACAAACCATTTACAGCATGTATCGCTAAAGGGAAAGTGCATAAAAAATATGAATTTGGCACTAAAACAGGGTTAATTACTACTTCAAAAACATTAATCATTACTGCGATAAAAAGTTTTAAAGGCAATCCTCACGATAGCAAAACAATAGCACCATTATTAGAACAAATGCAATCCAATATTGCTTTTTTACCCCAAGAAGTTGTTTATGACAGAGGTGGAAAAGGCATCAAACAAATAGGTAACACCAAAATATCAACTCCTGATTATAGACCTTTAAAACGAGATACAGAATATCAGAAAAGATGTAAAAGAGGAAAATTTAGAAGAAGAGCTGCTATTGAACCAGTTATTGGTCATTTAAAAACAGACTTTAGATTGAACCAAAACTATCTTTGGGGAGAAAATTCCCCGCAAATCAATGCCTTTTTAGCTGCTACAGGTTGGAATCTTAAGAAATTTATGAAACAACTCAAAGAAGAATTTAATAACTTATTGTTTAATATTTTAAGACCTCTTTTTTCTTTATTTTCTTCGCCAAGAAAATGGGTTGTTAAGGTTTGACTAAATAGGAATTCCCTTTTTATTTCGACGCAAGCGTCGGGGAATTAAACCCAATTGGGCTATCGCCCTGCGATTAAAATAAGTTTTTTTATAATTACTATCTTTTTAACCAACCATCAATAATATTGTATATTCTTTGTTTGGTTTCCGGATTAAAACTTTTAATTCTTGTTGTATGGCTTCCTTTTGGTTGTATAAATTTATAAAGACCTCTTTGTGAAGCGTTTTTGGTAAGTTCAACAGCTGTAGCGCTCCAAGAATCATATTCACCATAAATAAACAATATGTCCTCAGCAGAAGTATCTAAAAAAGCTTTAATTTCTTGCATTGGTTTTAGATTGTAGTTTTTAGTAACACCTTCTGGAAAAGCCCAATCGAATTTGTAAATTTCTTCTGTATTTATATACTCTTTAAAAGGAGCTGTTTCATAACCATAAATGCCTTGTTCTGTTAAAGCTGCCCAAAAATAGGGTTGTAAATTTGAAACAGATTTTTCATCAAAGAAACCATAACCTACAACATCTATTAAGTGTTTATATATATCTTCGATTTTTAAATCTCCAGAAGGAATACTATCTATTGGTGTTCCCCATTGCCAAAAAGCAAATGAGTATTCCAGTATCGTATAATCTATAGCTTTTTCTACTCCAAACTCCCAAGTTAAGCCTTTTTCTTTACCAACATTTTTCATCATTTCTAAAAGAGCTGTTCTGTTTTCAAAACATAATTTTTGAAAAACTGTAATCCTTTCACGAGCTTCTTTAGTACCAACATTTTTTAAGAATGAATATACTCTTGGGTCTTCACGCTTATAGTTTAAAGGACCAACATAACAAACACTTGCGTCTACATTTTTCGGAAAATATCTTCTGTGTGCCATTGTGACTTGGCAGCCTTTAGAAATTCCTGTAGTTACAAATTTTGCATTGGAATATAACGCATTTTTTATAGCAGTAATAATGAGATTCTGATCCTTTGCAGCATTTTCAATGGTTAGTGTATTCCAATCAATATTTTCTGGTCTAGAGTTATTAAAGTAACGATGCTCAATAGATAATTGGTTAGCTTGGTAATGATCTGCTAATTCACCAGCTTTTCCAGAGCCAATTCCATATCCACGAAGTTCAACAATAACAGGTTTGTTCTTGTCTTCAACAAACCCTAAAAAAACACGTTGTTTAAATGTACCTTTAGATAAATCATTATAATCTATTGGTTGCTCGAACCAAAGTTCATAGTTTTCATCAAAGTGACTAACAGTCTTTTTTCTCTCTATACTTATTATATTTTTTATTGTTGCTAATTTTTCAAAAGTGGATAAGCTACTTGTTGTCGCAACAACAGTTTTAGTAGTATTACAACTTAAAATTAGTAAGGTGAAAAAAAAGATGAAAAGTGTACGAAATAATGTCATAATAGAATAGTAATTTTTACACTTACAAAGTATGCATTTTTTTTGTTTTCTTGAAAGTTTTTCATCATTAAAAAACAATTAAAAATAGAGTGTAAAAAAACCCGAAGTAAATTTACTTCGGATTTTTTTTTAATATATATAATTTTTAAATTTAAGCATTCAAAGGTTTACCGTCCCAAGCAGCTTTTGCAGCTTCTTTAACAGCTTCTGAATACGTTGGGTGACCATGACAAATCCTTGCCAAATCTTCTGCCGAAGCTCTATATTCCATTGCAACAGCGGCTTCCATAATTAAATCGGCAACACGTGCACCAACCATATGAACTCCCAAAATTTCATCTGTATTTTTATCAGCTAAAACTTTTACAAATCCGTCAGTATCTCCACTTGCTCTAGACCTACCTAAAGCGCGCATTGAGAATTTTCCTACTTTATAATCAACCTTAGCTTCTTTTAATTCTTCTTCAGTCTTACCAACAGCAGCAACTTCTGGCCACGTATAAATAATTCCAGGAATTAAGTTATAATCAATATGTGGTTTCTGTCCTGCTAAAAATTCAGCAACAACAACACCCTCTTCTTCTGCTTTATGCGCTAACATTGCACCACGAACAACATCACCAATTGCATAAATATTTGCAACATTAGTTTGTAGGTGATCGTTAACATCAACCATTCCTTTATCTGTAAGTTTTACACCCACTTTTTCTAGACCTAAACCATTTGTATAGGGTTTACGACCTACGGCAACTAGACAATAATCACCAGTAAAAATAACTTCTTCCCCTTTTTTATTGGTTGCTTTTACAAGTACTTCATCCCCTTTTCTTTCAACTGAAGTTACGCCATGATTTGCGCTAATCTTTAGTCCTTGTTTCTTCAACACTTTGGTGAGTTCTTTAGAAATATCAGCATCCATTGTTGGAGTAATTTTAGAAGCATATTCAATTACCGTTACATCTGCACCTAAACGCTTATAAACTGAACCTAATTCTAACCCAATAACGCCTCCTCCAATTACTAATAAGTGTTTTGGAACTTCTTTTAATTTTAAAGCTTCTGTAGAGGTGATTACACGCTCTTTATCTAAAGTAATAAACGGTAATGTAGATGGCTTAGAACCTGTAGCAATAATAATATTTGTTCCTTCAATAACCTCTGAAGTACCATCGTTTTTACTAACTTTTACATGCGTAGCATCTTCAAAAGAACCTAAACCTTGGTAAACCGTAATATTATTTTTATCCATTAAATATTTGATTCCACCTGTTGTAGTCTCAACAACTTTAGCCTTTCTATCAACCATTTTACTAAAATCAAAAGATGGTTTTTCAATAGAAATCCCGTGCTCTTCAAAATGATGAATAGCATCATAATAGAGATGTGAAGAATCTAATAATGCTTTTGAAGGAATACAGCCAACATTTAAACACGTTCCTCCAAGAGTTGAATATTTTTCAATAATTGCAACTTTAGAACCTAATTGTGCAGCTCTAATAGCAGCAATATACCCTCCAGGACCTGAACCAATAACGATTAAATCGTACTTCATTGTAATTGAATTTTAAGCTTACAAAAGTACAATTATTTGCGTAAAAACATTCACACAGAAAATATTTAGTACTTTTGAGACAATAAAAAAACGATAAATGTATGAGTCTAATAAAAAAAACAGGAGTAAGTATTTTGGTTATTTTTGCGTTAGCACAGTTTGTTCAACCAGAAAAAAATGAAGGAAAATATAATTTAAAACCTTTTTTTGAACAAACAAATGCTTCCGAAAAGATACAAGTTTTAATATTTAAAGCTTGCGCTGATTGTCACTCTAACAACACTAAATACCCTTGGTATAGCCAAATATCACCTGTAAATTTTTGGATGAAAGATCACGTTGATGAAGGTAAAAAGCATCTAAATTTTTCTGAATGGAGCGCTTATTCAGTAAAAAAGAAAGCACACAAATTAAAAGAAATTTATGAAGAGGTAGCGGAAAAAGAAATGCCTTTAAATTCGTATACTTGGACTCACAGAGAAGCAAAATTAACGCCAAAAGAAATTAAACTGATTGTTAATTGGGCTAAAAAAGAAAAAGAAAAATTTTAAGAAAAATTGAAAATACTTTTAATTATTGGGTGCGTTTGGGTAGAACCAAACTCTTCTGCTGCTGGAAGTAGAATGTTACAGCTAATAACGTTATTTTTGAAAAATGATTATAAAATAACCTTTGCTTCACCTGCACAGAAAAGTGAAAAAGCAGTTGATTTATCTAAACTGAATGTTAATGAAGTTTCTATTGAATTAAATAGCTCTTCTTTTAATGAATTTGTTAAAGAATTAAATCCATCAATTGTTCTGTTTGATCGTTTTATGATGGAAGAACAATTTGGTTGGCGAGTGGTAGAAAATTGCCCAAATGCATTACGAATTCTCGATACGGAGGATTTACATTTTCTTCGAAAAATTCGCCATCAACAATTAAAAAAAGATGAAAATTTCTCTAATGAAGCATTGCTAAACTCAGATGAAGCAAAGCGAGAAATTGCCTCTATTTTACGATGTGATTTGTCTTTAATTATTTCTACTTATGAAATAAAATTATTAAAAGAAGTTTTTAATATTGATAAAAAATTAGTACATTATTTACCTTTTTTATTAGATAAAATTGATACTAAAACAATCAAAAATTGGAAGTCTTTTAAAGAAAGGAAGCATTTTGTATTTATCGGTAATTTTCTTCATAAACCAAATATAGATGCTGTTTTACAATTAAAACAGATTTGGAATAATATTTGTGAGATGTTACCAGAAGTAGAACTTCATATTTACGGAGCATATGTAACACAACAGATCCAGGAATTACATAAACAAGAAGAAGGTTTTTTAGTAAAAGGGTTTACTAAAGATGCTATGGAAGTTGTTAGAAATGCTAAAGTAGTTTTAGCACCTATCCGTTTTGGAGCAGGAATAAAAGGAAAATTAACCGAAGCAATGCTATGCGGAACGCCAAGTATAACAACGTCTATTGGAGCTGAAGGAATAAATGAGGGTTTTCCTTGGAGTGGATTTATTGAAGATAATTTTTACGATTTCGCACTTTTATCTAAAGAATTATATACAAAAGAACACCTTTGGAAACATGCGCAAGAAACGGGCATAGAAATTATTAATTATATATACGATAAAGAAAAAATAAGCCCGCCTTTTATTGATAGAATCCAAGAATTACAAAAAAATATAGAAACTCATAGAAATCAAAATTTCTTAGGAAGCCTGTTACATCATCAAACTTTACAAGCTACTAAATATATGAGCAAATGGATTGAAGAAAAGAATAAGTAATATATTGTAACCACATTTTCTCCGTTTTTTAATATATAAAAATTGATGCACAAGAAAAGCTGAAAGAATTAAAGAGAATTGATAAATAACAACTCTTTTTTAGTTTCTTTGTGTTCCTTAAAATGAAAATACAACGCATCACATATTTATCACTCGGAACCAATCAAGGAAATAGGTTAGAAAACCTACAAAACGCGGTTCATTTAATTGCTGATAAAATAGGGAGTATTCTAAAAATTGCATCCGTTTATAAAACCGAAGCTGTTGGTTTTGATGGTGATGAGTTTTATAATACTGTTATAAAAGTTTCTACCTATTTACCGCCAGAAACGTTAATGCAAACATTACTTTTTATTGAAAATGAATTAGGGAGAAAACGCTCAAAATCTAACAATTATGAGAATAGAAATATAGATATAGATATCTTATTGTTTGATGATGAAATTATCTTCTCTAAGAGTTTAATTGTTCCACATCCTAGAATGTTAGATCGTAAATTTGTATTGATTCCTTTAGTTGAAATTGCTCGAAATACATTACATCCTATAGAAAAAAAGCATTTATATATTTGTTTAGAAAACTGTTTAGACGCTGCTAACGTTTCTTTAATTGATGAAAAACTGAAACGCCCAGTTCCTATTACAGAAAAGTATAATTACATTGCTATTGAAGGAAATATAGGTGCAGGAAAAACATCATTGGCTAAAATGATGTCAGATGAATTTAATGCAAAAATGGTGTTAGAACGTTTTGCTGACAATCCGTTTTTACCAAAATTTTATGAAGATGAAGAACGTTTTGCTTTTCCACTAGAAATGAGTTTCTTGGCAGATCGCTATCAACAATTAACGGATGATTTAGCACAGTTCGATTTGTTTAAAAATTGTATCGTTTCTGATTATTATATATTTAAATCGCTAATTTTTGCACAGGTTACTTTACATAAAGACGAATACAAATTGTACCGTAAAATGTTCGATTTGATGTACAAGGAAATTACCAAACCCGATTTGTATGTATATCTTTATCAAAATACAGACAGGTTATTGGCAAATATTAAAAAACGTGGTCGTGATTATGAGCAAAATATTGAAGCTGATTATCTGCATAAAATCCATGATGGATATAGCAATTTTATAAAAACGCAACAAGATTTAAATGTCTTAATTATTGATGTTTCTGAGCTAGATTTTGTTAATAATACGAATCATTATCAGCTTATTATTAGAAAGATTAAAAATCACACTTAAACTGTTGTATCATTTCTTCGAAGGCAGGAAGAAATACTGCTTGTTATGTTATTGATTTAAAGTATAGTGCTTTAGCACATTTTATTCCAGCTTCTAATAAAAACATGACACGAATTTTACAGATTAACACAAATTGGTTATTAAGCGGTGGCTCAATCTGTATTCGATATTATACGAAGCAAACTTTTCAGTCTCTAGTTGTTTATTTGCTGTAACTTCTGAAAAATAAATTCTGCCAACAAATAGGCTTAGCCCCGATTGAATGGTTTGTTTGAGCTCTTTTGTGAGGAACGAACAAAAAGCGAGTAATGAAAGCGGGAAATAGCTGCTAAAAAAATTACTTTTTGACTAATTCTAGTTTTTCGGCAAAATACTCGCAAAAATTGCGCATAGTTGCGCCCATTTTCTGATCGTCTGTAGCACGCTCAAACGTGCTTGCCATAGAAACCAAGGTTTGATGAAAAAACTGTTTCATATCATCTACAGGCATGTCTTTGGTCCATAGATCCATACGTAAAGTGTCTTTCTTCTTATCATCCCAAACCGATAACATAATTGCCTTTGATTCTTGATTGTTTATACCGCCATCTTCAGCGTTCCAAGAAATTTCTTCTGGAACACGGTTTTCATCTAATCCAACAGTAAATTTTATTTCAGAAATATGTTTTACAGCCATTATTGTCTAGGTTTGTAATTAGAATTTTTAAAGATTGTTTCGGCGTCTGTACGCAATAATTCAGGCAAAGATACGTCATTCTTTTGCATATAAGAACGTACAATTTGCCAACCAAGCCAGATACCAATTTGTCCTGGAGATTTATTATCTTCTGCCTTATAAAATTTAGAAAATGGGGCTATTTCTAAAAATCGTTTATTTAATTTTTTATCTGTACTGTAGAGCATTTTGTTTTCTATAAAATACTTCCAAACTGGTTCTTCGTTTACTCTTGCCCACTCCATTTTTGGTTTGGAATATCCAATTTTTTGTTCCTCTGAAGTGTTGGGTAAATAAGCGTCTAGTAAATACATTTTTTTTCCTTGATAAATCATTTTTCCAAGAAAAGTTCTATCTGTAGTCACAAAAACTTGTTTGCTAATTATAGCATTGGCAACATCTACAATTAAATGTTCTTTGGTGTTATTTTGTTTAATGTAATTTGGGTAGCTATTATAAAATTTATGTTCTTTACCTAAGTAAACATCTAATGAAATCAACAACAAGGTATCGGCATAAATTATTCGATTATTGTAATCTATATTGGTTAACATCGTAATTACATTTGGCGTATTAAATTTAGGATTATAATATTTAATATGCTTAAAAAGAGATGTGAGTTCTTGTTTTTCTGCAGAAATATCTTTGAATACTTTTTGTGTTTCCGCAAACAATTCCTGTTCTTCTTTGTTGTTTATTTTATGAATCCAAATACTATCTATATCGTGTGGAAATAACAAGGGATATTTTAGTTTAAGGTTTGGTAAATCATTTGCAGAAGATAAATAAAAATCAACATCAAATCTATCAATCTTAAATTTTACGGTAATATTAGATACATCAACATCTTTTTTAGGTGCTGTTTTACAGGAAGAAATTCCAACAGAAATAAAAAATAAGAATAAAATTTTTCGCATTATATTAGCTATTCAAAATAGAACGCCAAAAATACTAAAATAGTTTATCAATGAATGCACAAAATGTAACAGAACATATTGTAAAATGGTTAAAAGAGTATGCCGAAAATGCTAAAGTTAAAGGCTTTGTTGTGGGGATTTCTGGCGGAATTGATTCTGCAGTTACCTCAACTTTATGTGCAAGAACTGGTTTACCAACGCTATGTGTTGAATTACCAATTTACCAAGCTAAAAGCCAAGTAAATAGAGCTAATGAACATATTGCGCAATTGCGTAAACGTTTTGATTATGTTACTGAAACTGAAGTGAACTTAACATCTACTTTTAAAAATTTTAAAACGGTTGTTCCTCAAGTAGAAAGTTCTGCAAAAGTATCTTTAGCTTTAGCAAATACACGTGCTAGGTTACGAATGACAACTTTATACTATTTTGCAGGCTTGCATGGTTTATTGGTCGCGGGAACAGGGAATAAAGTAGAAGATTTTGGTGTTGGTTTCTATACAAAATACGGTGATGGCGGCGTAGATTTAAGCCCTATTGCAGATTTAATGAAGTCTGAAGTTTATCAACTTGCTGAATTTTTAGAGGTTCCATATTCTATACAAAAGGCACAACCTACAGATGGTTTATTTGGTGATAGTAGAACAGATGAAGATCAAATAGGTGCTTCATATGACGAGCTAGAATGGGCAATGAAAATGCAAGATAATGGAAAGACTCCAAGTGATTTTAGTGAACGCGAACAAGAAGTGTTTAAAATTTATACTCGACTGAATTGTATTAATCAACATAAAATGGTACCGATTCCTGTCTGTAAAATTCCTGAGAGGTTAAAGTAAATTAGCAGCAATTATCATCTTTTTTATTCTCTAATATGCACGCTTTTTAGAACCTGTTAAAATAATCTCAAATGACAATAAAATAATTAGTTGTATTAACTTCAATATTTGAAGTGCTTTTTTTATAATTTTCTTCTTAAATTCTTTTTCGAGGAACTTTGGGGAAGCAAATATAAACAAAAAAAATGTAAAGGGGCTTTCACTGCCTAAAAATCAACGCTTTACCTATTAAACAACTCTATTTAATTTATCAAAAAGTTTAATTTTAAGGTTGGTGTAGTCTTGTATTAATTCTAGATTAACAACTGGTTTTTCTTCACTAGCAGTTGGCGTAATCATATCTTTTATTTTTCTATCTATCAATATTCTACGAATATTAAAAACGGCATCAGAGATTAATTTTGGTAGTATCTTTTTGGCTTCGGTAACGTAAATATTTTTACGCTCCCAATCACTTAATGTATATTTTTCATCATCCATTAAAATGGAAGTTACTAAAGATGCAACTTCTCTGTTCTGACTACTTATAAATTGATTTATATCAATTTTTTCTGATTGGTTTAGTTGATGAATCATCTCAAAATAGACTTCTTTAAAAACAGCATTTGTAAACTCAATCTCATCGTCTTGTAAATGCAAATACAATTCTTTAGAAACTTGATTTGTATGCTCTTCTCTCTCTAAAGTTACATTTCCTTCTTCATCAATTACATCAACAAAATCAATAAAAACAGCTTCTTCATTGCCATATAATAACAAAATTCTAATAATTTCTTTTTCTAATAAATACAAACTATCAACTTCTTCTAACTGAGCTTCTTGATTTTTAATAACTTCAAAAGTTCGTTGTTCTTTTTGCCTACCTTTATTTTGACCTCTATTGTTTTTATTTAAAATTTGTGCCAATTCACTAAACAATACACGCTCAGAAATATCCATAATATTAGAACATTCTTGTACGTATACTTCTCGCTGAATTGCATCTGGAATTTTAGAAATACTTGTAATAATATCTCTAATTAACCCTGCTTTTTTAATAGGATCATTTTTGGTGTCTTTCATTAATAAAGACACTTTAAAATTAATAAAATCTTGCGCTGATGTTTCTAAATACTCTTTTAACTCAATATCGGAATGTGCTTTCGCAAAACTATCTGGGTCTTCTCCGTCAGGAAATGCAACCACTTTTACGTTCATTCCTTGTTCTAGAATTAAGTCTATTCCTCTAATTGAAGCTCGAATTCCTGCTGCATCACCATCAAAAAGTACTGTAATGTTTTTAGTTAAACGATTAACTAGTCTAATTTGATCGCTCGTTAAAGCCGTGCCTGAAGATGCTACAACATTCTCTATTCCTGATTGATAAAAGGAAATTACATCTGTATATCCTTCAACTAAAAAACAATTATCTTGTTTGGCAATTTCTTTTTTAGCTTGGTAAATTCCGTAGAGAATTTTACTCTTATGATAAATATCACTTTCTGGCGAGTTTAAATATTTTGCAGCTTTTTTATCATTGGTTAAAATTCTACCGCCAAAACCTAAAATTCTACCTGACATAGAATGAATTGGAAACAACACCCGCCCTTTAAATCTATCGAATTGTTTGTTTTCTTTAACAACTGTTAATCCTGTAGATGCTAAATATTTTAAATCGTAGCCCTTTGCTAAGGCTGCTTTGGTGAAATTATCCCATTCATCTTTAGCATACCCTAATTCAAACTTAGCAATAATGTCTTCTCTAAAGCCGCGCTCTTTAAAATAACTAAGACCAATGGCTTTTCCTTGTTGAGAATTAAGCATTAAGTCGTGAAAATAATCTTTGGCAAATCTTGATACCAAAAACATACTCTCACGTTCATTTATTTTTTCTTTTTGTTCGTCACTTTGCTCGGTTTCTTCAACTTCTATATTGTACCTTTTTGCTAACCAACGTATAGCTTCTGGATAGGAATAATGCTCATGCTCCATCAAGAAAGAAATTACGTTTCCTCCTTTTCCTGTTGAAAAATCTTTCCAAATTTGCTTTACTGGCGACACCATAAAAGAGGGTGATTTTTCGTCTGTAAATGGGCTTAATCCTTTAAAGTTACTTCCTGCTTTTTTTAATTGCACAAACTCACCAATAACCTCCTCTACGCGAGCAGTTTCAAAAACACGATCTATGGTTTGTTTTGTTATCATAATTTTTATAAAAGTATAAAAAAAACCTCACAGGTTTCTAAAACCGGTGAGGTCTACTTAAAAAGAATGTTTTTATGAAGCTGCTTTTAGCTTTTTAAGTGTAGTATTTGTTAATTTACTTTCTGCATATTCTAAATCTACCGAAAACTCTTTTACATCTGAACTTGGTAACTCGAACATTGCATCGATTAAAACAGCTTCGCATAAAGAACGTAAACCTCGAGCACCTAATCTATATTCTACTGCCTTTTCTACAATATAATTCAACGCTTCTTCATTCATTGAAAAAGCAACACCATCCATAGAAAACAGTTTAGTATATTGTTTCATAATTGAATTCTTTGGCTCTGTTAAAATAGCACGCAATGTCTTTGCATCTAACGGATTCATATAGCTTAATACTGGTAAACGACCAATAATTTCTGGTATTAACCCAAATGCTTTTAAATCTGATGGAATAATATATTGCAATAAATTATCTTCATTAATTCTATCATCTTCTAACGATGCGCTAAAACCAACTGCTTGCATATTTAAACGCTTGCTAATAATTCTATCAATGCCTGAAAATGCACCACCAGCAATAAATAAAATGTCCTTGGTATTTACTTCAATAAATTTTTGATCTGGATGTTTTCTTCCACCTTTTGGTGCAACATTTACAACTGAACCTTCTAATAATTTTAATAATGCTTGCTGAACTCCTTCTCCTGAAACATCTCGTGTAATTGACGGGTTATCACCTTTACGGGCAATTTTATCTATTTCATCTATAAAAACAATACCTCTTTCTGCTTTGGCAACATCATAATCTGCAGCTTGTAATAAACGGGTTAAAATACTTTCTACATCTTCACCTACATAACCTGCCTGTGTTAAAACTGTAGCATCTACAATAGAAAACGGTATGTTTAACATTTTAGCAATAGTGCGTGCCATTAACGTTTTTCCTGTTCCTGTTTCACCAACCAAAATAATGTTAGATTTTTCTATCTCAACTTCGTCTTCGTCATCTTTGGTTTGCAACAATCTTTTATAATGATTATACACTGCAACAGACATTACTTTTTTAGTTTTCTCTTGCCCAATGATATATTCATCTAAAAAAGCTTTAATTTCTTTTGGCTTTTTTAGCATTAAATCTTTCGATAAGCCTGTTGTTTTGGCTTCAGCAACTTCCTCTTCTACAATACCATGTGCTTGCTCTATACATCTATCACAAATATGAGCATCTACTCCTGCAATAAGCAAATCTGTTTCTGGTTTTTTACGACCACAAAAGGAACACTCTAAATTTTCTTCTTTCGACATCTTTCAGCTTTTGGTATTTATTCTCTTATTAAAATTTCATCTACCATTCCGTACACTTTTGCTTCATCTGCTTTCATCCAGTAATCTCTATCTGAATCATCATGTACTTTTTTTACGGTTTGCCCTGAATGTTTTGCAATAATTTCATATAACTCGTCTTTTAATTTTAAAATTTCACGAGTTGTAATTTCAATATCTGATGCCTGTCCTTGTGCACCTCCCATTGGTTGGTGAATCATAATTCTTGAATGCGGCAATGCAGATCTTTTTCCTGGTGCTCCAGCACACATTAAAACTGCTGCCATAGATGCTGCCATACCTGTGCATATTGTTGCTATCTCTGGCTTAATAAACTGCATGGTATCGTAAATACCTAAACCTGCATATACGCCTCCTCCTGGTGAATTGATATAAATTGAAATATCTTTAGATGAATCTACACTTTCTAAGAATAATAATTGTGCTTGAATTACATTTGCTATTTGATCGTTAATATCTGTGCCTAAAAAAATAATTCTATCCATCATTAAACGAGAAAAAACATCCATTTGTGTAATGTTCATCTGACGTTCTTCCATAATGTATGGCGTTAAACTACTCGTTATTTTCCCTAAATATGTGCTATTTATTCCGTGGTGTTTTGTTGCGTATTTTTCGAACTCTTTTCCGTAATCCATTCTTGAGTTTATTTTTAATGTTTAAGTTGTAAAGATACGAAGAATTTGCCTTTTAGACTATTAGATTTTTAGATCTAAGAAACAAAATAAGAGAGCTAAAAATCTGTATAATGAGCTACATTGGCAAGTACGCTTGCGTTAGCGATTGCAGCGTTTGTTTGAGCTCTTTTTGAGGAACGAAAAAAAGCGAGTGCGGAAAGCGCGACCTTTAGGGAGCGCCCTTTAAAAAAACCGATACTGTAATAATTACGTATCGGTTTTGTATAATTGCGATGCTGAAACGAATCAGCTTTACGGTTTTGTTATTGGTATACTTCTTTAATGAAGTCTTCGTAAGTTACTTCTTTGGTTTTGAAGCTCATATTTTCTTTGTAAAAAGTCAATATTTTTTGTGAAGTTAATTGGTCTTGTAAACGTTTTGCTTCTTCTTGATTTTGTAAAACTCTTGCAGCAATATCATCCAATTCTTTTTCCTCTGGATTCATATTACCAAACTGCGCCATTTGTGTACGAATAAACTCTTTTGCGTAGTCTACCAATTCTGCATAGTCTAGTTTAATGTTGTTATCTTTCATCACTTTTCCTTCGATTAATTGATAACGTAATCCTTTTTCTGATTTAGAATATTCTTCTGTTGCTTGCGCTGTAGTTAATTCTTTTTTGCCTGTAGTTTGTAACCATTTTTGTAAAAATGCTGTTGGTAAATCGAATTTAGTTTCTGCTACTAAATGCGCTGTTATTGCATTTAATAGTTGTTGGTCTGCTTGTTGTTGAAATTGCTTCTCTGCATCTTCTTTGATTTTTTTTCTCAATTCAGTTGCTGTACTTACACTTCCGTCTGCAAATAACTTATTAAACAATTCTTTATCTAAATCGGCTGGTTCTGTTTTGGTAATGTCTTCTACAGTTAACAAAACGGTGATATCTAAATCGTGAATTTCATCATGAGAAATACCTAAAATATTTTGTAATTTATGATCGTCTTCGAATAGTTTCTTAGTTGCTAATTCAATTACATCTCCAACTTTAGCTCCAATTAACTTCATTTGGTTTTTCTCCCCTTTTAAATCGTTTACTAAAAAAGTAGATTTTTTCTCAATTCCTTTTTCTTCGTTTACAAAAGTACCCGTTATATTAGCGTGTTTAATAACTTGGTCTAAAGAACTCATTTTACCGTAACGAGACTGAATATTCTCAATTTCTTGATCAATTAATTTATCGGTCGCAATAATGTTATATTGTGTAACTTTCTTTTTAGATTTTAAATTTACATCAAATTCTGGCGCTAAACCTAATTCGAACTCAAAAGAAAACAGGTCAGAATCCCAATTAAAATCGTCTTTAACTCTTGGTAACGGGTTTCCTAAAATATCTAACTTTTCTTCTACTAAAAATTTACTTAAAGATTCTTGTAACAGCTTATTTACCTCGTCAATCATTACTGATTTACCGTACTGTTTCTTTATCATTCCCATTGGCACATGCCCCTTACGGAAACCTGGAATGTTAGCGCTTTTACGGTAATCTGCTAATATTTTTGCTACTTTATCTTGATAATCTTCGGTAACAATATCAACTTTTACAACTGCGTTTAGCGTGTCTACATTTTCTTTTGTAATATTCATCTTAAAAATTCTATTTCTTAAAAAATTGAGTGTAAAATTACTGTTTTATTTATTTAGAAACAAGACAATTGGATACAAGGGCTAAGACTTATTTTTAATATTTTTTATCTTATTTCTTTATTTTAAACATCTTAATTGGCGTTATTTCTTTTCTTCTTTTAACAATGAAAAGAGTACTGTTCTAAAAAATGATAACAGTACACTAAATACTAATGCGGTAAAAAAACCACTAACTGCAAATCCTGTTATTAAATTACCTGCTAATAAAATAATACATGCATTAATTACAAATAGGAACAAACCTAGTGTTACTACGGTTGCTGGCAGCGTGAAAAACACCAACAACGGACGCACAAACATATTTAATAGCGAAATTGTTACTGCTACTAAAACTGCTGTTATATAATTATCTACCGAAATACCTGATAATAATTGCGACAACGCAAATACTACAATTGCAGTTAATAGGAGTTTTAAAAATATTTTCATAATTATTTTTTGAGGTACTTAAAGCGATAACTATACCAAATAAAAAATCCTGTTATTTTGGCAGATTACTAAATAAGTTAGGTTAAATTTATTCTTTCAACCGCACAGCTAACAAAATATTTTTCTTTCTGTATAATGATATTTTTATCTCCAGTTTCTGAAAATTTTAATTTTTAAAAAACCTTTAATCGCTTTTTATAAACCTACTAATCTTTTTTTTATGGTTGTTTCACAGCCGCATATTTTATTTTAAAGTAGATAAACAAACTGTTGCAGTTCTTTTAATATTTGTATTCTTAATCGCTTCATAACCACCAGCAACATTAAGTACCTTATGAAATCCACGAGCTTTTAAGATTGAGGCTGTAATTACAGAACGATATCCACCAGCGCAATGCACATAAAATTCTTTATTTGTTGGAAATTCAGAAATATGATCGGTTAAAAAATCTAATGGTGTATTTGACACGTTTTCAATATGTTCGTTAGAAAATTCTCCTGGTTTTCTCACATCAAAAACCAATGCCTTCTCATTAATTTTATCTTCTAAAATGACTGCAGAAATAGATTCTAAAGTATCTATTTCTTTACCCGCTTTTTTCCAAGCATCAAAACTTCCATCTAAATACCCTAAAACATTATCAAAACCAACACGAGATAAGCGTGTAATGGTAGTTTCTTCTTCTCCTATTGGAGTTACCAATAAAATTGGTTGTGTAACATCTTTTATTAAAGTGCCAACCCAAGGTGCAAATACACCTCCTAAACCAATAAAGATTGATTGTGGTATAAATCCTTTTACAAACTCAAATTGATGTCTAACGTCTAAAATAATAGCGCCTGTTTCGTTAGCAATCAATTCAAAATTCTTTACAGAAAGTGGTTTTTTAGAATCCATAATAACCTCATCTAACGATTTATACCCTTCTTTATTTAATTTCACATTTAAAGGGAAATATGCTGGAGGAGGTAATAGCCCTTCAAGAACTTCTTTTATAAACTCTTCTTTGGTCATATCTGCACGAAGTGCATAATTAGTTTTTTTCTGATTTCCAATTGTGCCTACAGTTTCTTTACTTAAATTTTTACCGCATGCAGAACCAGCACCGTGTGCAGGATAGACAATTACATCATCTGCCAACGGCATAATTTTAGTCCTCAGGCTATCAAATAAGAAACCGGCTAAGTCTTCTCGTGTTAAATTCGCTTTCTGCGCTAAATCTGGACGCCCAACATCTCCTAAAAATAAGGTGTCTCCACTAAAAATTGCGTGGTTATTTCCATTCTCATCTTTTAACAAATACGTTGTACTTTCCATAGTATGACCTGGAGTATGTAGCGCGGTAATTGTAATATTGCCTATTTTAAAAATTTGATTATCTTTTGCGATAATTGCATCAAAATTAGCTTTAGCTGTTGGGCCAAAAACAATATCTGCCTCTGTTTTTTCTGCTAAAGTAACATGGCCACTCACAAAATCAGCATGGAAATGAGTTTCAAAAATATATTTTATTTTTGCATTATTCTTCTCAGCTTTATCAATATAACCTTGCACCTCTCTAAGTGGGTCAATAATTGCCACTTCTCCATCACTCTCAACATAATAGGCTCCTTGTGATAAACAACCTGTATAAATCTGTTCTATTATCATAAATATTTTTGTTTTTATTTATATGCTTGATGTATATATTGAGCATATTTTTTTTGATGCTTTCTATCTCCTGTTTTATGAAAATTTACCGCACCGTTAGCACGCATAAAAAAATCGTTGATATTAATAACATCTAATATATCTCCTCTAAACATTGCATCCCTTACAGGCCCTTTTACACCTGCAAAATAAAATGCTATTCCCCTTTTTTTATAAAATTTAATTCGTTCTTTTAAAACTCCTAACCCTGTACTATCAATACGATTTATGCTTTCTGCATCTAGTACAATTAATTTTAATGCTGAACCTTTTGTATCTACCAACCTATCTAATATGTCTCTAAAATAACTTGAGTTTGCATAAAATAATTGGGCATCAAAACGAAAAACGAGCACTTCATTATCTAAAATAACATTTTTAAATCGTTCTTTATTTTTATAAAAATCTGCTTCTGGAACTTTACCTAATTCAACTACATGCGGTCTTGAAGTTCTAAAAATTAAAACAATTAAAGACAAACCTACACCTGTAGTAATTCCATATTCAATTCCAAAGAAAAGCGTCGCCAAAAACGTAGCAATTAAAAGCCAAAAATCAAGATTATTAGCTCTCCATAAATAACGTGCTTCTTTTATGTTTATTAAATTAAAAACTGCCACAATAATAATTGCCGCTAAGATTGTTTTTGGTAAGTAATAAAAAACTGGCGTTAAAAACAAGAGTGTTAAAATAATCATTGCTACAGAAACCAATGCTGACATTCCCGTTGTTCCACCAGTTTCTTCATTAATTGCTGAACGCGAGAAACTTGAGGTTGATGGATATGCTTTAAAAAATGATCCTACCATATTGCTCAATCCTAAAGCAACTAATTCTTGATTTGGACGAATACGGTACTCTTCTTGCTTGGCTTCTAAAGATTTACCTATAGAAATAATTTCTAAAAAACCAACCATTACTAATGTTAACGCAATAGGTATTAGCTCTCTTATTTGTGCTATATCTAATTCTGGAATGGTAAATTTCGGTAATCCTGAAGGAATACTTTCTATTATAGCTACATTAGAAAAACCTTTTCCGAAATAACGCATAGTTATAATTCCGATAGCGACCACTAATAAAGCACTTGGTATTTTTTTATTGATTTTTCGAAGGGTTAAAATAACCAAGATTGCAATAAAACCAATAATAGTTGTTTGTATATTATAGAGCAAAATATGGTTCCATACATCTTGAGCAATTAGATGAATTTGATCTGATTGTAAAAAATCTATTCCGAATAAGTTTTTAAACTGATTAACGCCAATAATTAATAATAATGCAGAAGTAAACCCTGTAATTACAGGTTTTGACAAGAAATTAATAATAAATCCTAAACGTAAAATTCCCATAATAAATTGGATAGCTCCAACCAGTAATGCCAATAAAATAGCAATAGCAATATAGCTTTCTGAACCTGCCAATGCCAAGGTAGAAACTCCTGAAGCAACAATTAACGAATCAATTGCTACTGGACCAATTGCTACTTGACGTGATGATCCAAAAATAGCATATATTATTTGCGGAACCAACGCACAATATAATCCGTAAATTGGAGGTAAACCTGCTATAAGCGCGTATGCAATCCCTTGAGGAATAAGCACAATTGCTACAGTTACACCCGCAGTTACATCGCCTCTAAGTTGAGAAGATTTGTAATTAGGTAACCATTCTAATATTGGTATAATCCGTTTTAAAAATTCCATTTTTTAAATTGAGATAGTACTTTTTGAAACACAGAGTACAACTTATTAAAGTCACTTTACTCAAAAAATACTATCTTATTTCTATACTTTGTTTTCTTATTTTTAAAATAATTCTCCTTGATTTTGCCCTTTTACTCTTCCCAGATGTTGGTATGCTAATTCAGTTACTTCTCTACCTCTTGGTGTGCGCATTATAAATCCTTGTTGAATTAAAAAAGGTTCATATACTTCTTCTATAGTTTCAGTATTCTCACTTACAGCAGTAGCAATTGTACTAAGACCTACTGGACCTCCTTTAAATTTATCAATAATAGTTGCTAATATTTTATTATCCATTTCATCTAAACCATGCGCATCTACATTTAACGCTTTTAAGGCGTATTTTGCAATTTCCATAGTAATATCACCATTTCCTTTTATTTGTGCAAAATCACGCACTCTACGTAACAATGCATTCGCAATTCTTGGTGTTCCTCTACTTCTTCCTGCAATTTCTATTGCAGCTTCCATAGAAATTGAAACGCCTAAAATATGTGAACTTCTTTGAACAATTGTGGTTAGTAGCTCGGTTGAATAATAGTGTAAACGACTGCTAATACCAAAACGTGCACGCATTGGTGCAGTTAATAATCCTGAACGTGTAGTTGCTCCAATTAATGTAAATGGTTCTAAATTAATTTGAACGGTACGTGCATTTGGTCCAGATTCAATCATAATATCGATTTTGTAATCTTCCATTGCAGAGTATAGATACTCTTCTACAATTGGACTTAATCGATGAATTTCATCAATAAACAAGACATCACGCTCGTCTAAATTTGTAAGCAACCCCGCTAAATCTCCTGGTTTATCTAACACGGGTCCAGATGTTACTTTAATACCTACTTGTAATTCGTTCGCAAGAATATATGCCAATGTAGTTTTTCCTAGACCTGGGGGTCCATGGAAAAGTGTGTGATCTAAAGCTTCATCTCGTTGATTTGCTGCTTCAACAAAAACTTTAAGATTACCTATAGCTTGATCTTGACCTGCAAAATCATCAAACGAAAGCGGACGTAGTTTCTTTTCTACATCTAATTCTTCATTTGATAAATCAGTATTTTCAGGATTTAAGTGTTCATTCATATCTTAACAAAGATAACAATTTGTGAACAGAACAAAACCTTTCCGAAATTGGAAAGGTTTTGTTTTATATATTAACCTCTCGACTACTCTCAAGATGGCATTTATTTTTTATTAAGATTCTTCTTCACCTTCTAACAAAGGTGTTGTTTGCAACACAAAGTCTTTACCGTGTAAGTAATCACTATCATCATCATTTGGGTCTACTCTTTTACTGTAATCATATGCCCAACGGTGAACTTCAGGAATTTTACCTGGCCAGTTTCCGTGAATATGTTCTACTGGCGTTGTCCATTCTAATGTGTTTGATTTCCATGGGTTCTGTTCTGCTTTCTTTCCTCTATAAATAGAAATAAAGAAGTTTGCTAAGAAAATAATCTGTGCAAAACCACCTACTAATGCAAAAATAGTTATTACAACATTTACATCTGCTAAATCATCAAACATTGGAAAGTTTGTATTTGTATAATATCTACGCGGTAAACCTGCTAAACCAATAAAGTGCATTGGCCAAAATACACCATAAGAACAAATAATACTTAGCCAAAAATGCCAATATCCCAACGTTTTATTCATCATTTTACCATACATTTTTGGAAACCAATGATACACACCAGCAAACATCCCGAAAATTGCAGAAACACCCATTACTAAGTGAAAGTGAGCTACTACAAAATAGGTGTCATGTACATTAATATCTAATGCTGAGTCTCCTAAAACCAATCCTGTTAAACCTCCTGTTACAAATGTAGAAACTAACCCTATAGAAAATAACATTGCAGGGTTGAGTTGCAAGTTTCCTTTCCATAAAGTGGTTATATAGTTAAATGCTTTTACTGCTGAAGGAATTGCAATTAATACGGTTGTAAAGGTAAATACTGACCCTAAAAATGGGTTCATCCCTGAAACAAACATATGGTGCCCCCAAACAACTGTTGATAAAAATGCAATTGCTATTATTGACCCAACCATTGCACGGTAACCAAAAATGGGTTTACGTGAATGTGTTGAGATAATTTCTGAAATAAGTCCTAACGCAGGTATTAATACAATATATACTTCTGGATGCCCTAAAAACCAAAATAAATGTTCAAATAGTACTGGTGAACCTCCATGATAATGTAATACTTCTCCAGAAATAAAAATATCTGATAAATAAAATGAGGTACCAAAACTTCTGTCAAATATTAATAATAATGCTGCTGATAATAATACCGGAAAAGAAACCACACCAATAATTGCAGTAATAAAAAACGCCCATATTGTAAGTGGTAAACGCGTCATTTTCATTCCTTTTGTACGTAAATTTAATACGGTTACAATATAATTTAATGAACCTATTAATGATGATACAATAAAGATTGCCATAGACACCAACCATAATGTCATACCTGCTCCAGAACCTGGAATTGCTTGTGGTAATGCTGAAAGTGGAGGATAGATTGTCCAACCTGCAGATGCGGGTCCTGCCTCAACAAATAATGATGAAACCATTAATGCTGATGATAAGAAAAATAACCAGTACGATATCATATTTAAGAAACCTGATGCCATATCTCTCGCACCAATTTGCAACGGAATTAAGAGATTCGAAAATGTTCCACTTAACCCTGCAGTTAATACAAAAAACACCATAATAGTACCGTGAATAGTAACTAATGCTAAATACATATCTGGACTCATTATACCATCGGTTTGGTGAGGTCCTAAAAATGCTTCAATAATTGAAAATGATTTTTCTGGCCATGCAATTTGCGTACGGAATAACATTGACATCATTACTCCAATGACTCCCATAAAGATTCCTGTAATTAGGAATTGCTTCGAAATCATTTTATGATCTTGGCTGAAAATATATTTTGTTACAAATGTTTCTTTGTGATGATGCTCTGACATAACCTATATTATTTGTAGTCTTTTTAAAATTTATTGTTTAATAACTTGTGCTAACGTTGGCTGTTCTGCTAACCATTTCTGGTATTCAGCATCTTCTACAACCGTAATCTTCATTTGCATATTATAGTGCGAAGCACCACATATTTTATTACATAATAATAAGTAATCAAATACATAAGGTTCTTCTCCTTTAGCTTTTCTTATCTTATTTATGTTCGTTGTTTTCGCGACTACTTCAGATTGCTCTCGCATTTCTTCGGTAGTAAATTTTGGTGTAAATCCAAATTGTGTAACCATTCCTGGAACACAGTTCATTTGTGCTCTAAAGTGTGGCATGTATGCCGAGTGTATTACATCTTGAGAACGGAACTTGAATAATACTTTTTTTCCTTTAGGTAAATATAGTTCTGTTACTTGTTTATCGTCTTGAGAGTTTTTATCTGACATATCAACTCCCATCGTATTGATTCCTTTAATGTAGTTTACATTTCCTAAACCTAAAGTATTATCTGCACCTGCGTAACGAGCTTCCCATTGAAATTGTTTGGAATATACTTCAATCGTTATAGCTTCATCTTCAACATACATAACATTATTCCATTGCCATAAACCGTAACCAACAAGTAGTACAATAGTAATTGCAGGAATAACCGTCCAAATAAGTTCTAATGTATGGCTGTCTACATAAAACTTTGCTTTGTTTTCTTTTTTTCCTCTGTATTTAAAGGTAAAATAGAAAATTAAGAATTGCATAATAAATTGTACAATACCAATTAACCAAAAAGTAAGATTAAAAAGGGCATCTTCATGTTCTCCTTCTATAGACGCTGATTCTGGCAACATTAACACGTTCATTGCTATTAAACAATAAATCATCATTGCATAGAAAAATACCATAAAAGCAAGACCTAATTTACCTTGCGTGTTATTATCTTTATCTGTAGCAATTCCCCCTCTTAAGTTCATAACTCGGGTAATCTGCCAAAAACTCACACCTATTGCGACACCTATAAAAATATAAAATAGAGCTAGCATATTATTTTGTCTTATTTATTTTATTCAATTAATTAATGATGCACGTCTGCATCTTCTCCTCTGTGTTCAATATTATAATAGTGAAATTGTTTGCTTTCTCCTAAGAATGGATTTCCTTTAGCTACTGGATTTACTTTTGCAAATGCACTAAATGTAGACCAAATAAACAACCCAAGAAAAAATAAAATAGCTCCAATTTCTGGAATACCAAAACTCCAACTTCCACCAACTGTTGCTGGCATAATCATTATAAATACATCTACATAATGCCCTGCAAGAATTACTAAACCTCCCATTACTACAAACCAAGGAATGCTTTTAAAATCACTATTAAGTAATAATAAAACCGGAAAAACAAAGTTCATTACAACCATTGCTAAGAACAACCCATTATATTCGTTAAATCTCATTGCAAAATACGTAGTTTCCTCAGGTATATCTGCGTACCAAATTAGCATAAATTGTGCAAACCATAAGTAAGTCCAAAATATAGAGAACCCAAACATATATTTTGCTAAATCATGAATATGGCTATCGTTTACGTGTGGTAAATATCCTTTAGAGCGTAAGTATATTGTTACAAATGCTATAGTTGTTATTGCACTTACCAAGAAAGTTGCTAATACATACCATCCAAATAATGTTGAGAACCAGTGCGGGTCTAAGCCCATAATCCAATCCCAAACTGCCATACTTTCTGTAAGCATAAATAAGAATAAGAAAATAACAGAAACATTATAATTCTTTTTATAGATTGAAATACCTTCTGCAGTATCTTCTTTAATAGAGTTTTTACGGATAAACCAACGGTACGCATTCCAAATAGTAAGGTATACAATACTACGAATTAACCAACCTGGAGCGTTAATCCACCATTTTTTACCATCTATAATCACATCGTAGTTTTCACTTGTTTTATCAAAAACACCTTCATTCATCCAAGAGAATAAATGATTAGCGTGCATAAATGTAGCTATTAAAACAGCAATCATTATTAAACTTACGGGTAATAAGTTAGCAGTAATCGCTTCCATTACTCTAAATAAAACAACAGACCAACCTGCTTGTGCTACCCTTTGCATTGCATAAAAAACTAATACTAATAAGGTAACTCCTAAGAAAAATAGTAATGCTACATAAAACGCTGCCCATGGTCTGTTCTGTAGTTGATTAAAAACATGTTCTGCATGTGCATCATCATGACTTGCTACATGTGTGTTTCCACTTCCGTGAGTATCTGCAATCGGCATTGGATGTGCTTCTGCCTTTTCTTCTGCGTGATTAACATCACTCTCTGCTGTTGGATGTACTTCTTCAGAATAATCTTCTGTTACTACTTCTTTCACATAAGTTTCTTCACCATGTAAATGACCTTCTACATCTTCAGCATGTGCTTCAATTTTAGCGTCCTCTTTGTGTTGTTCGTGTGCTTTTTCTACTAAACCTTCTGCATGTGCATCTGTTGTTTTAGTATCATCATGACCACTTCCATGAGAGCCATGTGATGCTTGATGTGCTATAATTTCTTTAGCCTCTTCAAGTGTTTTTGGTGCATTATAAAAACCGAAAGCAATACCTAAGGTTCCAAGAACCATTAATGCTATAGCAAGTGTTTTTAATCTACCTGAAAATTGATACATATCTCTGATCTATTATAGGTTTATTTTAATTCTTTTTTCAACTTTTCTACATACATAACTACTTGCCAACGTTCTGTTCGTGTTAATTGTGATGCATGTGAGCCCATTAAGTTTTTACCATACATAATTACGTGGTAAATACTTCCTTCGTTAATGTCTCTATCTTTATAGTTAGGAATACCAACAAACTTATCGCGTTCTGTTAAAATTCCGTTTCCATCTCCTTTTTTCCCATGGCATACTGCACAATAGATATTGAACATTTTTTTTCCATTTACCAAGTTTTCTTCTGTAGCTTCTAACGGATTCTTTAATTCAGCTTTTGCTTTCTCATACCCTTCGTTAGTGTCTTCAATATCGTACGCTGCATAACCCCCTCTTTTTATAGTTCCTGCAACTGGTTTAAGGTTTACTTCACCTTTATTATAAGGGGCAGCATCACCATTTACGTTATATGGAACAGATACATACATATCTGGCATATACTGTGCTTGTGGTGTACGTTTGTTACCGCAAGAAGCTAAACTTACAATTACCACTAAACTGAATATTATTTTTAAACTCTTCATTTATCTATTGATTAATGCTTGTCTACTACGTTAATTTCTACAGCTCCTGTATCTACTAACAACGCTTTTAATTCTTCTTCGTTATCGTGAACTAGAATTTCCATTAAAAAATGATCATCTGTAGTTCTTGGGTCTGGGTTTTCGGCTTCTTTAAAAGGCCAAATTCTACTTCTCATATAAAAAGTAATAACCATTAAATGCGCTGCAAAAAAGATTGTTAATTCAAATATAATTGGCACAAATGCTGGCATGTTTTCTACCCAAGAAAAACTTGGTTTACCACCAATATCTTGTGGCCAATCTTGAATCATCATATAATCTGTCATCCAAATAGCAAAGCCTAAACCGGTAATTCCATAAAAGAAAGCAGTAATTGCTAAACGTGTTGGTGCTAAACCCATTGCTTTATCTAATCCGTGAACAGGAAAAGGACAAAATATTTCTTCAATATGATGATGCGCACCTTTTACTTTTTTAACTGCATCCATTAGGACGTCGTCATCATTGTAAAACGCGTGAATAACTTTTGATGATGCTTTTGCTCCCATAATTATCCGTTTTGTGTGTTTTTATCTTCAACTTGACTCGTAGAGATTCCATCTCTTCTTTTCTTGTAATATTCTCCTGAAGATTTTAAAATTGTTTTTACTTCTGCTTGTGCAATTACTGGGAATGTTCTTGCATATAATAAGAATAATACAAAGAAGAATCCAATAGTACCAATAAAGATACCTATATCTACAAACGTAGGTTCAAAACGCCACCAAGTTGATGGTAAATGACCTTTACTTAATACAATTGCTATAATATCAAAACGTTCAAACCACATACCAATATTAATTACTATAGAAATGATGAATGACCAGATAAAACTTCTTCTAATCTTCTTAAACCATAATAATTGAGGTGTAATAATATTGAATGTTATTAATGACCAAAATGCCCAAGCATACGGTCCAGTTGCTGCTCCTACAGATATATAAGTGTAATTTTCATAAGGTGAACCGGTGTACCATGCAATAAAAAACTCTGTTGCATAGGCTACCGCTACAATACTACCTGTTAAGATAATTACAATATTCATATATTCTACGTGTAAACGTGTAATATAATCTTCTAGGTTTGTTACTTTACGCATTATTCCTAATAAGGTTTGTACCATTGCAAAACCTGAAAAGATTGCTCCAGCTACAAAATAAGGAGGGAAAATTGTTGAGTGCCAACCTGGATTTATTGACGTAGCAAAATCCATAGATACAATTGTGTGTACAGAAAGCACTAATGGTGTTGCCAAACCTGCTAATACCAAAGATACTTCTTCAAAACGTTGCCAATCTTTTGCTCTACCAGACCATCCGAAAGATAATAGTGAATATATTTTCTTTTGAAAAGGTTTTACAGCTCTATCTCTAATCATTGCAAAATCGGGTAATAAACCTGTCCACCAGAAAACTAATGATACAGATAAATATGTTGAAATTGCAAATACATCCCATAATAACGGTGAGTTAAAGTTTACCCATAACGAACCGAATTGATTTGGCATTGGTAATACCCAGTATCCGTTCCAAGGGCGTCCCATGTGAATAATTGGGAATAACCCTGCTTGAAAAACCGCAAATATTGTCATTGCTTCTGCAGAACGGTTAATTGCCATTCTCCATTTTTGACGGAATAATAATAGTACTGCTGAGATTAATGTACCTGCGTGACCTATACCCACCCACCATACAAAGTTGGTAATATCCCAAGCCCACCCAATGTTCTTGTTTAACCCCCAAACTCCAATACCTGTACCAACTGTATAAAAAATACATCCAAACCCCCACAACATAGCTGCAAGAGAAATGTAAAAGGCTATATACCAATTTTTATTGGCCTTCCCTTCTATGGGTCTAGCGATATCTTCCGTAATGTCGTGGTAACTTTTATCACCGAGTACTAAAGGTTCCCTAATGGGTGCTTCGTAATGAGACATATTTTTATTACTTAGTTTTTATTTTAATTTTCAAAGTTTTTAAAGGCTCAGAGTTACAAAGTGGCAAAGGTATAATATTAATACTTTGCTCTTTGTCTCCTTGATACTTTATCTCTCTGCTACTTTTTTATGCTTCGTTTGTATTTCTAACTTTTACTTGATATACTACATTCGGTTTGGTTTGAATATAATCTAGCACGTAAAAAGCTCTTTTATCTTCTTTTAATGCTGCTACTTTGTCTTCTTTGTTATTTATATCTCCAAACACCATTGCACCTGTTGTACAGGCAGAAGAACAAGCTGTTTCAAATTCATCTGTATTTATAGCTCTACCTTCTTTTTTTGCTTTTAAGATAGTTGCTTGTGTTATTTGAATACACATAGAACATTTTTCCATAACTCCACGAGAACGAACTACTACGTCTGGATTTAACACCATTTTACCGTAATCATTATTCATGTTAAAGTCAAATTCGTTATTATCTACGTAATTAAACCAGTTAAAACGACGAACTCTATATGGACAGTTGTTTGCACAATATCTTGTACCAACACATCTATTATATGCCATTTGATTTTGACCTTGACGACCATGTGATGTTGCCGCTACTGGACAAACTGTTTCGCAAGGCGCATGATTACAATGCTGACACATCATTGGTTGAAAAGTAACCTCTGGGTTTTCAGCCTCTGTTTCTAATGCTTTATATAAATCTCCTCCACTTAAGCCTAATTTTTTAGCTTCTTCACGAGTTTCAACTTCAGAAGAATAGTAACGATCTATACGCAACCAGTGCATATCTCTACCAACCCTTACTTCT
This sequence comes from Tenacibaculum sp., assembly GCA_965242715.1. Classification (GTDB taxonomy): domain Bacteria; phylum Bacteroidota; class Bacteroidia; order Flavobacteriales; family Flavobacteriaceae; genus Polaribacter. The sequence goes on along the minus strand of OZ251501.1, from coordinate 3,636,727 downwards.
TTTTTACCTACAACTGCCACATTGTTTTCTACATGACATGCAATTACACAAGAACCACACCCTGTACAGGATGTTAAATCGATAGATAAATTGAAATGATGCCCAATTTCACGATTATGAGTATCCCATAAATCGATAGTGTTTGCTTCTACTTCTTTATGATCGTAAGAAACCATTGCAGGAATATTCCATCCATTTTTATGATCTTTAGGGTCTACAGTAAGAACCTCTTTTAATGTTGCTACTTTTAAAATATCATGACGACCAGCAATTGTTTTTTGTACTTGTGTACAAGCAAACTCATGTACCGGCTCAGATGTTTTTTCTATAGTAACATTATATTGAACATTATTACCGTTTACATAGAAAGGATAGGCATTTACCCCAACTTGCATTTCTTCTTTTAAATTTGTTTTCTTACCATAACCAAGTGCTAAACCAACCGATCCTTTTGCTTGACCTGGCTGCACCATTACTGGAATATTCTTTACAGTTACTCCGTTTACAGTTATACTTGCGTAATTGCCATTAATAGCTCCGTTATCTTTTACAGGATTACTAAAACCTAACTCTCTAGCATCTGGCATAGAGATCGTTAAATAATTATCCCAAGCAGCACGTGTTAATGGATCTGGAAATTCTTGTAACCAAGGGTTATTTGCTTGTTTACCATCTCCCATACCTCCTTTGGTGTATAAGTTTAATTCAAATGAAGAAGCTTTGGTCGCTTTCATTAAATCTGAAGCTATAGTACTTATATCTACAGTACCAGCAGTATTACTTGCAGAAACTTCTTTTGTATAGAAACCGTCTTGCAATGCTTTGTTCCAAGAAGTACCTCCTAAAACTTCTGCTGAAGCAGTTTTTAAATACTCATAATATTTTGTACTATTTCCAGACCATTTTAATAACGTATCTTGTAATTGACGTGTATTAAATAATGGTTGAATTGTTGGTTGCATTAATCCGTAATTGCTCTCAGAAATCATTACATCTCCCCAAGACTCTAAATAATGAGGTGCTGGTAAAGTGAATTCTGAAGCCATTGCTGTTGCAGTGTTTTCCGTAGAAATAGCTACTGATAATTTTGCGTTTTTTAATCCTTCAGTAAAATCTGAAGCATTAGAAAGTGAATATACTGGATCTACGTTATAAGTAATAACTCCTGCAATTTTTCCAGCTTTTAAGTCTGCAACAACTTGTGCAACTTCAGCATCGTTTCCTTGACGTATATTTAACGTGTTATTTACATCAACTACTTCACTATGTAATGCTTTGTTAATAGCTAATGCAATTAATTGAGCGTTCTTATCATTTAAACCTGTAAGAACAACTCCTTTAGAACCTGCTTTTTGTAAAGCCGTTGCTAATTCTTTTACAGTTTTATCTGCTGGCGTAGCTTTAGAAGGAACATTTGCTCCTGTTATAGCATTGTACAAGTTTAATAAAGCAAATACTTGATCCGATGGTTTTATAACCACACGTTTATCTGCATTTGCACCCGTTAAAGACATATTACTTTCTAACTGAACATGATAAGACATATGCCCAGTTTCTGGCTTACGACTTGCAGCATACGATTTTTCAAACCCTCCGTGAAAATCTCCTAAGAAATCTGCACCAAAAGAAGCGATTACTTTTGCTTTGCTAAAATCGTAATTTGGTAATACACGTTTGCCATACATTGCTTGAAAAGCATCGGCAGCACCGCTTTCTGAAACCGCATCATATACAATGTGTTTTACATTTGGATATGCTGTTATAAATTCAGAAATAATTTTATCTGTAGATGGACTCGCCATTGTTCCTGTTAATAACACAACAGGTTGGTTAGCCTCTTTTAATTCGTTTAATTTTGCACCAATTGCAGTATCCGCATCTACCCAAGAAATAGTTTCTGTTCCTTTCTTTGGCTCTTTTAAACGTAATGCTTCATCATATAAAGATAATACAGAAGCTTGCACGCGGGCATTAGTTGTTCCGTTTGCTTCTTTATTTGGCATAATTTGAATTGGACGACCTTCACGTGTTTTTACTAACACATTTGCAAAGTCGTAACCATCTGCCATTGTAGTTGCATACCAATCTGCAACACCTGTAATAGTGTCTTCTGGTTTTACAACATACGGAATTGATTTTCTTACAGGACCTTCACAGGCTGCCAAAGAAGCTGCTGCCGTTGTAAACCCAACATACTTTAAGAAATCTCTACGAGAAGTTGATGAGTTTTCTAAGGTTTCTTTATCACCTAAAAAATCATCGATTGGAATTTCTTCTACAAACTCATTTTTACTTAAGGTCTCTATAACAGAACTTCCTTTAAGTTCTTCGACGCTTTTCCAGTATTTTTTGTTTGAAGCCATTTATGCTTTATTTATTATTTAATGATTAAAAAATCTAAAAAAATAATTCTTTTGAATCTTTTAATATTTGACTCTTTTAATTAATAGTGACACTTTCCACATTCTTTACCCCCTAATTGTGCAATTGTAACTTGCTCAACACCATATTTAGTAGCCAATTCTTTATGAATTTTTGCGTAATAATCATTCCCTCTTAAATCTACCTTTGTAGCTTTATGACAATCTATACACCAACCCATTGTTAATGGTGAATATTGATATACTTCATCCATTTCTTCAACAGGACCATGACATTTTTGACATTTTAACCCTGCAACCGTTACGTGTTGTGAGTGGTTGAAATACACAAAATCTGGCAAGTTATGTACACGTACCCATTTTACTGGCTTTGTTTTACCTGTGTATTCTAGTTTCTCAACATCCCAACCTACAGCCTCGTAAACTTTAGCAATCTCTTTGTCTAACTCTTTCTTACCTAAAGTAAAATCTTCCATTGTAACAATAGTATTGTCTGCAACTTCAGAAATACTTTTATGACAATTCATACAAACATTTACAGATGGAATACCTGACACTTTACTATGTTTCGCTGATGAATGGCAATATTGACAATCAATTTTATTATCTCCTGCATGAATTTTATGTGAGAATGCAATTGGTTGAATTGGCTGATAACCTTCATCCACCCCAATTTTAAACAAGGTGCCAAACAAAAAATATGCTGTCATTAATAACCCGAAGATTACTACCAGTATTTTTAAAAATGTATTATTTTTAAAACCTTCCCAAACTTGATTTAAACCACCAATTGTTCCTAGAGTTTTTGGCGCTCCTTTAAGTTCACTAATAGTTTTAAATAAACTTGCTATAATTAAGAATGCAACTACAATTGCTGCTGCTAGTAAATAGATTAACCATTTAGGCCCATCACCTGCTCCACCCTCAACTCCTACATCAACACTTGCAACAGCTGCTTTTTTAATCTCTCCAACAGTTGTATAATATAGAATGTCATCTATTTGGGCGTCACTTAACTGCGGAAAAGCAGTCATTGACGTTGGTTTAAAATCTAATTGATCAATAGCATCTCTATTTCCAGACTTAGCAAAAGCGATGTTATCTTTAATCCATGATTTTAACCAATCGTTTTCTCTACGTCCTTCAACCCCAGCTAAAGCAGGCCCAATTAATACCTTATCTAATTTATGACATGATGCACAAAGTGATCTGAATATTTTTCTTCCTTCCTTTTGACGCGCTTCATCTATAGGGTCTTGCGCCTGAAGCGAAAAGCTCATAGAAAATAATAAAAGTAAAAGAAAGCTCTTTAGAAGTACGTTGGTTAGTCTATTGCGTAGTGCCACACTTTTCATATTTTACAAACTATAGTTTAAAATCTTTGTAATTTGGTACAAGATTTACCTCTCATAACATTTCACCAAAAGTACTACTTCTGTTCAAATTTAGAAATACTAAAGGAGCGTTAAATTATAATTTATACTGAATCTAAATAAAGTTGTTTTCAATTTATTTAAAAACAAGTCGTTACTTTTGTATAAACAAAAATGATGATGAAATTTAAGACTTATTTTACGACAGCCTTAGTTGTGTTTTTCTTCGGAATACATTTCGCAAACGCACAATCTAGCAATAATGATAACGACAAAATTAAGAGCTTGTTAGCTAAAAAACGTGACTATAACAAAAATAATGGTCATGGGTTTAGAATACAGATATACAACGGGTTAGAGAAACAAGCAAGAAGCTCAAAGAATAAGTTTCAAGTAAACTTTCCAGATGTTTATAGTAAATTAAACTACAAAGCTCCCGAATGGAAAGTTCAAGTAGGAAATTACAAATCAAGATTAGAGGCTGATAAAGCAATTAGTAAAATTAGAGAAAAATTTTCTGGCGCTATTGTGATTCCAATTGGGAAGTAATTTGTTTTTTAGTTGGCAATAAAATAGTATTTAGTTTTAGCAGTATAAAAAATGATAATAAAAAAATCCTATCAAGTAAAGCAATACAAAACCAAAATTTTCACGGTATAGAGAATGCAGAACCAAACTTGCTCGAGGCATGCCGAACGGAGTAAAAATTACCCTGTTAAAAAGCCTAGAAATATATGCACAAAGACAGGCAATAGTAGAACATCCATTTGAAACCATGAAAAGGCAATGGAAGATTTGACCATATCATAACCAAAAAACAAAGAAAAGAGCTGTAAACTGTCTTAAAAAAGAATATCTAATACTAAAAATACCAATTATTAAAAAATAACTCCTGCCGCTATTTTTTACAGAAATTATAGTTATTTTTGGCGTAATAGACAAAAAGGAGGCTAAAAAGTTCTGCAAGCCTTATATTTGTTGGCTTAACATTAAATCAAAGGTTTTGAACAAAAAAAGTGTTTTTATTGAGGCAGTACAATAACAAAGAAAAATGGGTTTCGCAATGGAAAACAGAAGTATAAATGTTATGTCTGCAAGAAACAATTTATAGGAGGAAATAGGATTGAAATTGATGAACTTTGGGATGAATATTCGAAAGGAAAACAGACCTATGAACAGTTAGCAAACAAGTATAATTGCTCCAAGCGAACCATCCAACGAAAAATAGATTTATACAAAGTAAATACTCCTAAAAAAGAGCCAAGAAAAATTGTTGTTTTGATGGACACAACCTATTGGGGTAGAAACTTTGGAGTAATGCTTTTTAAGGATGCTTACACGAAAGAAAACCTCCTGAAATACTATGTAAAATCTGAGACAAATATACTTTATTTGCAAGGTATAAATGAGTTAACAACAAGAGGTTTTGAGGTTCTTGCTATTGTCTGTGATGGTCGTAGAGGATTGTTCCAATTGTTTGGTGAGATTCCTATTCAGATGTGTGAGTTTCATCAAGTGGCACTAATTAGAAGGTACATCACTAAACACCCTAAACTTCCTGCTTCTATTGAGTTAAAAGAACTTGTTGCAATGATGAAGATGACAGATAAAGAGTCTTTTGAAGGCGGATTAGAACTATGGTTCATCAAATCAATACTCCGTTAAACTTTGCCCTAACCCTCTAACAGTCAATCAAATAAGTTAAAAAAACAGGCTCAAAAATTAGGATAACTCCCTGATTATCATTAAATTAATAGTTAATTTCAAACAGCTATTAATGATGCTTCTCAAGGAGAAATCCAACTATAAATATCACACAAAAAGATTACTTAACAAAATGAAAGATGTAAATAAATGGCAATATGATTTTATGTTGGAAGTTTTTGGTCTATTTCTCAGCATAAAAGGACGTTTAAATTTTATGCAGTTAAGTCGTTATGGTGATCATGGAGAACAACATTACAGGAATCAGTTTAGTAAGTCTTTTGACTTTTTAAATTTCAATAAAGAATTGATTACTGAGTATGGGGGCAAACATTTAACCATTGCTTTCGACCCGAGTTATGTTAGTAAATCTGGTAAATCCACCTGTGGAGTTGGTTATTATTGGTCTGGTGTAGCGGGAAAGGCAAAATGGGGATTGGAAATATCTGGTATAGCAGCGATTGATATAGATAATCATACAGCGTTTCATTTAGAGGCTGTTCAGACACCAAATAATTTGGAATCAAAAAGTTTGGTAGATCATTATGCCAATATATTGATTCAAAGAAAAGAGGTCCTTCTTTCGATGTCTAAATATGTTGTGGCAGATGCTTATTTTTCCAAATACGGTTTTGTTTCTAAACTCTCTGATAATGGATTGGAGACCGTTAGCAGACTAAGAAACGATGCTGACTTACAATATATTTATACTGACCAACAGAAATATGGGAGAGGAAGACCTAAGAAATATGATGGAAAAATTGATTATAAAAAACTTAGAAAAGAATATTTTTCTTTGATAGAAGACAATCAGCAAAGCAAAGTATACAGCGCTATTGTATACTCAAAATCATTAAAAAGAAAAATCAATCTTGTGATTGTTTATTCCCTTAAAAAAGGAAAATGGAATCATAAATTATATTTCTCTACAGATGTAACAATTTCAGCAGAAATGGTTTTGACATATTATCGTACTAGATTTCAAATAGAATTTACTTTTAGAGATGCCAAACAATATACTGGTCTAAATCACTGTCAAGCAAGAAGTGAGGATAAACTCAATTTTCATTTTAATACAGCACTTACAACTGTTAATCTTGCTAAGATTACACATTGGATGCCTATTGAAAAAAGGCTAAGAGGCGCTTTCTCAATCAAGGATATTAAAACCTTACATCACAATGAGTTAATGCTTGCTCGATTTTTTAACGTGTTCGCTATAAGACCGAACTTGAAGAATAATAAACAAAAAATTAAAGAACTACTGTATTATGGTATCAGAGCAGCATAAAAACTTAACGGAGTATTGTCAAATGGAAAACATTCTTAAATGAGCGAACTACAAACCCCAAAACAGGAAAAAGTCATTACACACATAAACGATTAAGAAGTGCTTACAGAAGTCTAAAAACCAACTTAAATTGGCTCTTTACTTGGTGTGATTATATGGAGTTGAAAAATCCAAATACAACAAATGCCATCGATGGACATTTCTCAGATTTAAAGAATAAATTAAGAAACCACAATGGACTTTCAATAGAAATAAAACGCAAATTTATTGATGAGTTTTTTAAGGCATAAAGGCTTCAAAAAATATCAAAAAAGAGGCTCTTTCAAGCCTCTCAATTTTGACATTTTCGTCAGCCTTCAAGATAATCCCTAATAGGTTGCTCTCCAGCAGAGCCTATTCCCGTTTTACTTGATAAATCAAAGATAAAAAAAGGGAAATTTAACGTACAAAAACTAATGAAAAATAGAGCCTCCTTTTTGTCCACTTGAAATATTTTAACTAAAAACAGCCTCCTTTTTGTCTATTACACCTTATTTTTAAAAATAAATGGTGGTTTTTAGACAAACTGACGTTAGCAAATCTTCAAAAAAACATCAATTAAATTAGTGTTTTTCAGAAATAATATTTTACAAAAAATGACAATTAAACTCCTGCTTTTTGGAATAACAACTGACTTACTCGGAACCTCATCTTTAGAAATCGAAGTACAAAGTGATAGTTCTATAGCAGAACTAAAAACTAATTTGTTAGAGAAATTTCCGCAATTAAAAAATATTAATTCGTATACGATTGCTGTAAATGAAAGTTATGCAAGTGATTATTTAGTTTTGCAAGAAAACGATGTTGTTGCAATTATTCCGCCAGTTAGCGGAGGCTAACGTCATTCTTAACTTATTTCAGAATCACACAGATGAGGCACTGAAAGTCAATAACGTGTTTGTGTAAGAATAGTAAGGGATTACTATGCATTTAATATTCAGTTTATTACTTAGCTAAATTTACAATTTTACTTTTAAAAATGATACGCAAAATTGTAAATTTTGCGAACTTCATTCAAAGTACTTCACTTTGGGTTAAGCACCAAAACCCGTATTAAATATAGCCATTGTTACCCACTGGCTTTTTTCAATTCAGCCAATCAATTCTACTTTTTACTATATTTTGTACTTCGGGTGTTGTATTCACAATTTGTAAATGAGCAGATTTAGGATTGTAAACATTTTTCATTGGCATTTTCCACATACCTGCACATTTAAAACTTCTATCTAATACAACTACAACAAGATATTTACTTTCTTTTCCAACAAGATTATTCAGCCGTCTTGTTTTTCCTTTTCGTCTGCCACTTTCGTAAACCCTTCTTGTTTTTACTTCATATCTAATGCCTTTTTTATCAATCGCATCAACACCTTTTTCATTTTTATTTTCGTTTAGAGTTAAATCCAAATGTTGACAGGCATAGAATTCACCTAAATCACCTACAATTCTTCTACTCCTAATAATTTCATTTTCTCTTAATAATTCATACAGTTCTCCGAATTTAGAAATTTCGGCTTGTTTGGCTTTTGAAATTTTAATGTCCTTTGAATCAATAATTTCGTATTTGATTGAATTCAGAAATTTATTTGAAATTCCTACTTTTCCTTTCGGTAATTGATTTGAGTGGATTTTTATAATTCTTTTGGGCGTGTAAAAAAGGTCAAAATACACTATCACTAAATAATCAATTTCGTTAATATCAAGGTTTCCAATTCCGTAGTTTACTTTTTCATTTTCTACAACTTTTGCTTTTACTTGATATTTCTTGCCTTTTTTATCAATTCCGTCTACTGCTCGTGTAACTCTTTCTGTATTCTTTAAATTGTAAACTAATGAGGCTACATATTCGCCAATTTCTCCGGTAAAACTATCTGTCCGAATAATTCCTAAATCAAATAATCTATCGCTTTGGTCAGCGAATTGACTTAATAAATTTCCTTTTTCTTTTTTCGTCATTATTCAGTTTTTCGCTTGTGGCTAACATCGGGACAAGCCTACCCAAGCATGAAAAAGGAAAAAATCTTAATCATTTCCATGCAGGCATAGAGAAATCAAACCCACTGGTGAGATTAAATTTAGGGCAACAAGCTATAAATTATCGAAAATACTTCTTATCAATATAAAAAGTTCCGAAAGGAATTATAGAAGCCAGTAAAACAATTCCTAAAGTTTTGTTACTCCAATTCATTTCTTTTTTAATTACAATTGCTAAAACTATGTATAGCATAAAAACAATTCCGTGTGGCATTCCAAGCATTTTAACGTATTCTGGATTGCCTTGTAAGTATTTAATTGGAGTTGCAATAAACAATAACAATAAGTAAGAAACCCCTTCTAAAAGGCTAACAATTCTAAATATATTTTTCATTTTGTAAAATCTTCAAAATTCAGAAACAAAGATACCCAATAGATTTACTATTTTTGTTGAAAATGGGAAGAACTTCAATTAAAATAACTTCTAAAAAATTAGACCTAAACAAATGTTACAATTTTGTTACAAACAATTCTTGTGGCGGAATTGCTATGTTTGTTGGTACAGTTAGAAACAATACCAAAGGAAAGGAAGTAACTCAACTAGACTTTTCTACTTATAAACCGATGGCAATTAAAGAAATGCAAAAAATTGCGAATTTAGCTTTAGAGAGGTTTGATATTAAAAAAATTGCCATTCATCACGCAGAAGGAATGTTGCAAATTGGTGATGTTCCCGTAATTATTACCGCCTCTTCAAAGCATAGAGAAGCTGCTTTTAAAGCTTGTAAGTTTGCAATTGACACGTTAAAAGAAACAGTTCCTATTTGGAAAAAAGAATTTTTTAAAGATGGTGAAATTTGGGTAAATGCGCATCCTTAAGTCAATAATATTCTACTGTTTAATTAAATTCAGAAACTCCACCAACCAAGCTTAAAATAGTTGCTTTCGGGTATTTTCCTTTTAACACTTTAGCAGCTCTATAGCTTAAGTTTCCTTTCATACAAATCATAACATATTTTCTATTTTCCTGCGGAACAAAACTTGAACTCAATAACTCTGATAAAGGAATGTTTTTATCAACTTTAAAAGGATATTCAATCTCTTGATTTACTATTACCGAAATTAAAATAGGTCTCAACTCCGCTCTACCAGAGATTGCCTTTTTTAACTCATCCGCAGAAATTAGCCAATCTTCATTTCTAATTTCACAACTTGCATCAAAATAAATTTCATTATCAAAAAATTGTTGAATGTCATCTTTAGAAACCTTATTTTCAAGCTTCATTTTTAATTGTAAATTTTCTAAAAAATTATACACTAATAATTGATTAATTAATAAGTTACCTGTATTTAAAATCAACTTTAAAACCTCATTAACTTGTTGACTTGCAACCATACTTACAATTGCATTTAAAGTTCCTGCCTCCTCACAATTTAGAACATCTGTTGCCATTATAGGAAAGGCATCTCGTAAATTGACAGAATAACTTCCATCTTTTTGTAATACATTAAAAGTAGCTACATAGCCATCAAACTTATATAAAGAACCATAAACCAAAGGCTTACCTTTTAATACACAAGCATCATTTAACACATATTTTGTTGGTAAAGAATCTGTTCCGTCTACAACAATATCATAATTTTCAATCAACTCAAAAACATTACTTTTTATAATTGGTTCATTTGTAAAAGTAACCGCTATAAAAGGTGCTCTTTTTTTTATAAACTCAGATAAAGTCTTCGCCTTTGATCTACCAACATCATCTAAGCAATAAAAAACTTGACGATGTAAATTGGTAACATCAACGGTATCAAAATCTACTAAATGAATTTTACCAATACCACTTGCTGCTAAATAAACTGCGATCTGACTCCCTAAACCGCCACAACCAACAATCAATACTTTTGCGTTTTGTAATTTTTGCTGACCTTCTTGTCCAACTTCTTGCAAAGTTGTTTGCCGTTTAAAGAGTTGTTCTCTAGTAATTTTCATTTAATTATTTATCTCTTTCTTAGCAATTTTAAATTCTTCTGGAGTGTTTACATTTCTTATTAAACCATCATCAACCTCTATAATTTCAACATCAGAATTGATTAACATTTTTCGCGGGCAAGAATAACCTTGTGCCAAATATTGTAATAAAATTGGGTATGCTTTTGGCTCGTAAATCGTAATTAAAGGCTCAACAAATTCTTTATTCTTCCCTTTAATTGCAGTTGCTACTTTAGATGGATTTCTTTTACTTAATAATTGTCTAATAAGGTTATTATCTACAAAAGGCAAGTCAGTTGCCAAAACCAACCAAGCCGAATTTGGGTCTTTTTGAAACGCAGAACAGATTCCGCCAAAAGGTCCTAAATTTAAAAATGTATCGTGAATTTCTTTTGGTTTCTCTGATATATTCTGAATTGAATAATAAGTATCTAATAAATTATCTTCTAATAATTCTTTAACAACTTCTTTTTGTGGTTTTCCAAAATAATTGAGTTCTGATTTATCGGTTCCCATTCTTGTACTTCTTCCACCAATTAAAACCAACCCTTTTACAGGTGCTATTTTCTCTTGAATTAAATTATTAATATGATTTGCAATCTTATCAATGGCATCAATTGTGTAGCATGTGATGTTTTTTATGTGTGGATACTTCTCTTCTAAAAAAGAAAAAAACTCAATGTCTTCTTTCAACTTTACAACAAATTGAATGCTATCTAATTGCTCTAACCTTTTTAAAACTGAAGCTTCTTTAGCTTCATCTAAAATTAATATTTGTTTTGCTCCTTGATAATGATTTCCATTAATAAAAACATAATCAAATTGCGCAAATTGTAAACGTTGTTCAAACTTATTTACGTTTCCATAAATTGTTATTTCTAGATTTCCTTGATGATGAAAAGTAAATTCTGCCAATTTATTCTCTTCTACACCTTTAGCGTGAGAAGCATCAAAATAAGCTAATTTGTAGTTTGATAATTTTTTTGAAATTTTATGAACCAAATCAGAAATTACACCACAATTTGTACCTAAAATTGCAATTTCATTTGGGGCAAAATTATCGTTATCTCTACGAACTAAATTTGTGTGTTTTTTATGTTTAGCCATTATTTATGTCAGATTTCCCTCCTGTTTTCTCTAATAACTTCACTTCTTTAATTACCATTTCTTGTGAGATGCTTTTACACATATCATAAATAGTTAAACAAGTAATATTTGCACCAGTTAAAGCTTCCATTTCTACGCCAGTTTTACCTTGAATAGTTACTTTACAGAAAACTTCAATATTTTCTGAATCTATAATTTCTATATCAATATCAACTCCGTTAATTAATAAAGGATGACACATAGGTATCAATTCTGAAGTTTTTTTTACCCCTTGAATTCCAGCAATAATTGCCGTTTGAAAAACAGCCCCTTTTTTAGTGATTAGTTCATCATTAGTAAAATGAGAAACCACTTCTTTTCCTAAAAACATCGTTGCCTTTGCAATTGCTATTCTTTTGGTAATTTTCTTATCAGAAACATTTACCATTTTAGGGTTACCTTTTTTATTTATATGTGAAAAATTATTCATTATCTATATCTAATTATCGGAAAAACGTTTCCTTTCTCAAACACTGTTTCTGCTGTTTGTGGTAATTTAATAAAAGCGTCTGTATACACTAAACTTACTAAATCTCCAGAACCATTTCCTTTTATTGGCATTGCAATTAAATGCCCAAAACGTGAACTTAACTTTACTTGTAAAAAGTAAACCAAATTAGGTTTAAAAGAAACATTTTCTGCTAAGATTGCTGTTTCTTCTTCCTTTTTTACCCCAACGGATTTGTAATACCAAGGATAAAAATACGCTAAACAATTTACAAAAGTTGAGATAGGGTTTCCAGGAAAAGCGAAGACAATTGTCTTATTGTTTTTCTGATCCTTACAAACGCTATGTTCACTAACACCTAAAGCATCTGCGATGCCAAACCAGAAAGGTTTTCCAGGTCTTTGTGCTACTTTATGAAATAACTTTTCTACCCCTAACTCTTCAAAGACTTCTGGCAGAAAATCGAATCTCCCTTTACTAACTGCGCCACTAAATAAAAGCACATCATATTCTTGTAAATAGGTTTTTATTTTAGATTTTAAAATTGATTTATCATCAGTTATATGATCCGTTTCTGAAGAAATATGTAGCTTTTCTAATAAACAATACTCCGTTAAGTTTTTATGCTGCTCTGATACCATAATACAGTAGTTCTTTAATTTTTTGTTTATTATTCTTCAAGTTCGGTCTTATAGCGAACACGTTAAAAAATCGAGCAAGCATTAACTCATTGTGATGTAAGGTTTTAATATCCTTGATTGAGAAAGCCCCTCTTAGCCTTTTTTCAATAGGCATCCAATGTGTAATCTTAGCGAGATTAACCGTTGTAAGTGCTGTATTAAAATGAAAGTTGAGTTTATCTTCACTTCTTGCTTGACAGTGATTTAGACCTGAGTATTGCTTGGCATCTCTAAAAGTAAATTCTATTTGAAATCTGGTGCGATAATATGTCAAAATCATTTCTGCTGAAATTGTTACATCTGTAGAAAAATATAATTTATGATTCCATTTTCCTTTTTTAAGGAAATAAACAATCACAAGATTGATTTTTCTTTTTAATGATTTTGAGTATACAATAGCGCTGTATACTTTGCTTTGCTGATTGTCTTCTATCAAAGAAAAATATTCTTTTCTAAGTTTTTTATAATCAATTTTTCCATCATATTTCTTAGGTCTTCCTCTCCCATATTTCTGTTGGTCAGTATAAATATATTGTAAGTCAGCATCGTTTCTTAGTCTGCTAACGGTCTCCAATCCATTATCAGAGAGTTTAGAAACAAAACCGTATTTGGAAAAATAAGCATCTGCCACAACATATTTAGACATCGAAAGAAGGACCTCTTTTCTTTGAATCAATATATTGGCATAATGATCTACCAAACTTTTTGATTCCAAATTATTTGGTGTCTGAACAGCCTCTAAATGAAACGCTGTATGATTATCTATATCAATCGCTGCTATACCAGATATTTCCAATCCCCATTTTGCCTTTCCCGCTACACCAGACCAATAATAACCAACTCCACAGGTGGATTTACCAGATTTACTAACATAACTCGGGTCGAAAGCAATGGTTAAATGTTTGCCCCCATACTCAGTAATCAATTCTTTATTGAAATTTAAAAAGTCAAAAGACTTACTAAACTGATTCCTGTAATGTTGTTCTCCATGATCACCATAACGACTTAACTGCATAAAATTTAAACGTCCTTTTATGCTGAGAAATAGACCAAAAACTTCCAACATAAAATCATATTGCCATTTATTTACATCTTTCATTTTGTTAAGTAATCTTTTTGTGTGATATTTATAGTTGGATTTCTCCTTGAGAAGCATCATTAATAGCTGTTTGAAATTAACTATTAATTTACTGATAATCAGGGAGTTATCCTAATTTTTGAGCCTGTTTTTTTAACTTATTTAATTGACTGTTAGAGGGTTAGGGCAAAGTTTAACGGAGTATTGTAATAAAGAAACCAGTGTAAAAACATTGCTTCTTCTAATCTGGTGTTCTTTTGGAGTTTCATCTACAGCAACCAATTCATTACCCGTTGAAATAATTATTACTTTAGGTTGTTTTGCTACTTTTACAATTGATTTTCCAACCGTTGCTAAAACGCCTATTTCAGCCGCTGAAATAAGAGTGTTTTGTTTAATTAATAAGTCACCAATCTTTCCATCCTTTCCTTTAACGTGAATATTTTGGGCATCGCAGATACCTTCAAGTATTATTTTTGCGTAACCATTCTCTATTTCTAAATCTTCATAACGAATAACAGTATCGCAATTATTGGGTAGAACTGCACCAGTCATTACCTCAATGCAATTCTCTGAATTTTTCATTGACAATTGCTTACTTCCCGCGGCTTGAATTCCTGCTATTTTAAAACTTCTTTGTCCGTTTTTAAAACATAAATAATTGATTGCAATTCCGTCCATAGAAACGCTATTAAATGGAGGGAAATCTCTATTTGCAAGAATATCTTCTTTTAAAATTCTACCAACAGATTTTATAAAAGAAACTTCTTCCACTCCAAAATTTTGGGTATTTTTTAAAATGATATTTTTTGCTTCTTCTTCTGAAATCATATTATAAAATAGTTCTAGACTGCACTCAAACTAATATTTTTTTTTCATTCTGAAAAAAGTTCAGAATAACGTATTATTATATCTTTAAATTAGCTCATTTGCTACATTTAATTTACCCTCCAATTGTACTCATACTTTCAAAAACACTTCCTTTAGTACGGTTTTCTTCTGCTATAAAACCATTTTTAGGTTTCTCTTTTACTAACGATAAAAAAAGTTCTTTCAAATCGTCATTAGAAGCGCCATTTCTAATAAAATCTCGCAAATTAAAAACACCATCATCAAACAAACAGTTTTTAAAAGTTCCTATACTTGTAATTCTAATTCGGTTACAATCACCACAAATAGTTCTGGTAAATGCAGGAATTATTCCTATAGTTCCTAAATGGTTTTCAATAGAAAAATTTCTTGAAGTAGATGGTTTTTCTGATTGAATTTCTTCAACTTTAAATTCTGACTTTATTTCATTCAAAATTTCATTATAAGTCCAATTTTCTTGCATTTCACGTTGCCCTTTTCCGTTAAAAGGCATCTCCTCAATAAAACGAACTGCAATATCTTTATCTTTTGTTAAAGCAACAAAATCATTTATTTCATCAGTATTTATTCCTGATTGCACAACAACATTTAGTTTTAAATTCATACTGCTTTTTTCTAAAGTTTCCATAGTTTTAAAAACTTCATCAAAAATATTTCTTCGTGTAATTTTATTGAATTTATGAGCCTTTAAACTATCAATACTTAAGTTTATGTTCTTAACTTTCTGTAGTTTCTCTAGCGTTTCAATATGATTAGAAATTAACGCACCGTTGGTCGTAATATTAATATCATCTAACAAATCATTAAACGACAGCATTTCTAAAAACCCAACAAAGTCTTTACGCACAAAAGGTTCTCCGCCCGTTAATCGAATTTTATTAACTCCAAGTTCTGTTAGCACACGAATAATTCTGTACATTTCTTTATACGTTAATAACGCTGCTCTAGGAACAATATCTATGCCGTGGGCAGGCATACAGTATTGGCAACGCAAGTTACAACGATCGGTCACTGCTAGCCGCATGTAATTAATTTGTCGTCCAAAACTGTCTACTAGTTTACTCATAATGTAAAAATAGCAATTCTACTTTTCACGGTGTCTTAAAATAAATAAAAAATGTAACTTCGTTCTATGCTCACAGCGTTAGAATTACAAATAAAAACCCTTCCAAACTCTCCTGGTGTTTATCAATATTTTGATAAAGGTGATGTAATTCTCTATATTGGCAAAGCTAAAAACTTAAAGAAACGTGTTTCGTCGTATTTCACAAAAAATCACGAATCTGGGAAAACCAAAGTGCTTGTTAAAAAGATTGTAACAATAAAACATATTGTTGTTGAAACTGAAACTGATGCGCTTTTACTTGAAAATAGCTTGATAAAAAAGCTAAAACCACGTTATAACATTTTACTAAAAGATGATAAAAGCTATCCTTGGATTTGTATTAAAAAAGAACGCTTTCCACGAATTTTTATGACCAGAAATATTGTTAAAGATGGGTCAGAATATTTTGGCCCTTATACATCTGTTCGTACTGTTAGGGCTTTGTTAGATTTAATTAAAGAACTATACCCTTTACGAACTTGCAAATACGATTTAAGCAAAAAAAATATTGAATCTGGTAAATACAAAGTCTGTTTAGAATATCATTTAGGAAATTGTTTGGCCCCTTGCGAAGGCTTACAAACCGAAGATGATTATCAACAAGAAATTAAAGAAATACGAAGTATTATTAAAGGTAATTTTAAAGAAATTTTAGAGGAATTTAAGCAAATAATGCTCAAGTTTGCTTCAGAAATGAAATTTGAGGAAGCACAAAAAATTAAAGAAAAAGTAGCTTCGTTACAGAATTACCAAGCAAAATCTACAGTTGTAAACCCGTCTATAAATAATGTAGATGTATTTTCTATTATTTCTGATGAAACCCATGGATATGTTAACTTTTTTAAGATTGCAAATGGCTCAATTATTCAATCATACACTACAGAAATTAAGAAAAAACTAGACGAAACTGATAAAAGTTTACTAGAGCTTTTTATTATTGAAACACGCCAACGATTCAACTCACAATCTAAAGAAATTTATGTTCCTTTTAATGTTGAAGTCGGCGAAAACATAAAAGTTACCATTCCAAAATTAGGCGATAAAAAACGCATTGTAGAACTTTCTGAACGCAACGCAAAATACTATCGTCAAGAACAATTTAAGCAAATAAAAATTGTAGATCCAGATCGCCATGTAAAACGGATTATGGCGCAAATGCAGAAAGATTTACGCCTGCAAGTTGAACCCAGACATATAGAATGTTTTGACAATTCAAATATTCAAGGAACGCATCCTGTTGCAGCTTGCGTTGTTTTTAAAGACGGTAAACCGAGCAAAAAAGAATATCGCCATTATAACATAAAAACGGTTGAAGGACCTAATGATTTTGCTTCAATGGAAGAGGTTGTCTTCCGTCGTTATAAACGGTTATTAGCAGAGGCCCAACCATTACCTCAACTTATTATAATTGATGGAGGAAAAGGGCAATTATCATCTGCTTTAAAGAGTTTAGACATATTAGGTTTACGAGGGAAAATTGCCATAATAGGAATTGCAAAACGACTCGAAGAAATTTATTATCCAGGAGATTCTATACCAATGTACTTAGATAAAAAATCGGAAAGTTTAAAAATTATTCAATTTTTACGTAATGAAGCACATCGATTTGGAATTACATTACATAGAAATAAACGAAGTAAAAGCGCTATTCAATCAGAACTAGAGCAAATTCCTGATATTGGGAAACAAACCATTACTACACTTTTAAGAAAATTAAAATCGGCAAAACGTGTAAAAAACGCTACATTTGAAGAACTTGTTACTCAAATTGGTAAAGCACGAGCTACCAAAATACACAAGTATTATCACCAAAAAAAGCAATGAAAGCCCATAATGGGCATTTGAAAAACAACAATTAGTATCTAAAGTAAATGAAACATTTTTTTTTAATCATATTAATTATAATTCCAACACTTTTATTTTCGCAAGAAAAACAACCCAAAGTAGGCTTAGTATTAAGTGGTGGTGGCGCAAAAGGCTTTGCCCATATTGGTGTTTTACAAGAACTGGAAAAAGCAGGTGTACAGATAGATTATATTGGCGGAACCAGTATGGGCGCAATTATTGGGGGGCTATATGCTAGCGGATATACCGCAAATCAAATTGAGGAGATTATTCAAAAAACAGCATTTAAAACGCTGCTTCAAGATGAAGTTCCACGACGTGAAAAACCTTTTTTTGAAAAAGCATACGGTGAAAAATATGTCATTTCTTTACCAATAAAAAATAACTCGATTGGGTTGCCGTTAGGTTTATCAAAAGGACAAAATGTACTTAATTTTTTAACTGAATTACTTGCTCCTGTAGATGAAATTTCTGACTTCTCTAAACTCCCTATTCCGTTTTATTGCGTTGCAACAGATTTAGAAAACGGAAATCAAGTTTTATTAGAAAAAGGGGATTTACCTTTAGCATTGCGTGCAAGTAGCTCATTCCCTTCATTATTAAATCCTGTTGAAATTGACGACAAACTATTAATTGACGGCGGTGTTGTTAATAATTTCCCTGTAGATATAATGAAATCAAAAGGTGTAAATATTATTATTGGCGTAAACGTACAAGGTAACTTATTCAATAAAGACGAACTATCTTCAGTAACATCAGTTTTAGCACAAATTATTAATTTTCAGATGTATAAAAATACTGATAAGCAAATTAAGTTAGTCGATTTTTATTTACACCCAGATATTTTAGAATATAACGTTATTTCATTTGAAGAAAAAACAAATATTATTAAAGAGGGAGTTAAAGTTGCAAAAACATATCGTGTGGTTTTTGATAGTATTGCTAAACTTCAAACTATAAAAAAAATAAAACCTAAGGTTAATTTACAACCTAAAAAATTCTTACTAGATAGAATTATTATCAACGGAAATGAAAATTACACTAAGAATTATATTCTTGGAAAATTACAAATAAAAGAAGGTGATAGCATTTCATACCGAGCTATTTCTAAAAAGATAAACGCACTTACAGCTACCAAAAATTTTGAACGTGTAGATTATCATTTTGACACATCTTTTGAAGGGAAAAAATTAGTACTCAACATTAAAGAAAGTAGTATTAAATCCTTTTTAAAGCTAGGCATACATTACGATTTACTGTATCGTTCAGGGGTATTGTTGAATTACAATCACAAAAAATTATTCTTTCAGAACGATGAACTATCATTTAACTTCGTGATAGGCGATAAAATTCGTTACAATCTAGACTATTTTGTAGATAATGGCTTCCTGTTGAGTTATGGCTTTAAATCTCGTTACAATACTTTTAGAACCAATATTGCAATCAATATTACAGGCATAAATAAATTAAGTGTTCGCTACCAAGACATTACCAATGCATTTTATGTGCAAACCACAATTGATAAAAAGTTTGCTTTCGGGTTAGGTATTGAGCATAAAAACATTGCCGTAAGTTCAGAAACAGTATTAACTAACAACAAAAAAACTATTTTAGATGGCAGTAATTACTTAAACACGTTTGCTTTTTTAAAGTTAGACACGTTTGATAAAAGTCAGTTCCCAACACACGGTTTTCTTGCCAATATTGGTTTTACATGGTATTTGTGGTCAACCAGAAACGACAATATAACTACGTTTGCTCAAAATGCAGATAAGTTTAATCAATTTTCTCAAATAGATGGAAACATTAGTTTTGTAACCACTTTTTGGGATAAATTAACTTTTCAATACACTTCTGATGCAGGTTTTACTTTAGGCGAAGAAGACTCTCAGGTTTTTGATTATCGTTTAGGAAGTTATAATAAGAATTATATTAATAATTTTTATCCAATGTATGGCTATGATGTTGCAGCACTTTCTAATCAAAGTTTTTTACGCTCTGAGGTTGAATTTAGATATAAGATTTTCGATAAAAACCATGCAATTCTTACGGCAAATTATGCCCGTATAGCTAAAAACGTTTTAGACAAATTTGAATTATTTGAAGACATAAAATCTGGCTATGCTATTGGTTATGGTTTAGAAACTCTTTTAGGACCTATTGAATTAAAATATAGTTGGTCGCCAAATCATAACAAGAAATATTGGTTATTTAATCTTGGTTTTTGGTTTTAAAAAACAAAAAATCCCACAACTATGTTGCGGGATTTTTTTGATAAACTCTTACCTTTTACTTACGAGTTATTTTAAACTTATAATGTAAGTATGTATAAGCATTACGAGGTATAATTGTAATCCACTTTTTGTGTTGTAAAAACCATCTAAATCTAATAGAATTAATTCCTTTAGTTAAATAAGCAGCAATAAAAGGGTGCAGGTTTAATGCAATTTTTTTATTTTTTGGATTAGAAAGTAACCTCTCTAAGTCCGCTTCTATCTTATCAATTAAAACAATTGGGGCTTCCACTTCGCCATTTTTATTCGGGTTGTTTTCGGTAGTTTTAATGCTCAACTCTGGTCTAACTCGTTGTCGCGTTATTTGTATCAACCCGAATTTACTTGGAGGTAAAATCTTGTGTTTTGTTCTATCAAAAGACATCTCATCTTTTAAATGCTGAAACAGTTTATTTCTATTTTCAGCTTTATGCATATCAATAAAATCAACTACAATAATACCTCCCATATCGCGCAATTGTAATTGGCGCGCAACTTCTGAGGCTGCAATCATGTTTACTTCTAATGCGGTATCTTCTTGAGATCCTGCTTTGTTAGAACGGTTTCCGCTATTTACATCAATAACGTGTAAAGCTTCGGTATGCTCTATAACTAAATAGGCACCTCTGCTCATAGAAACTGTTTTACCAAACGATGTTTTTATTTGACGTTCAATTCCATATTTTTCAAAAATTGGAGTTTCTGAACGATGGAGCTTTACAATTTTTTCCTTCTCTGGATAAATTTCTTGTAAATACTCTTTAATTTCAATCCTTAGATCATCATCATTGGTAATAATATTTGTAAAAGATTCATTCATTACATCTCTTAATATTGAAGAAGCTCTATTTAGCTCACTTAATATTTTTGTTGGCGTATTTGTGTTTGCTATACGCTTACACGTAGACTCCCAACGCTCTAAAGAGTTTTGTAAATCTCTATCTAATTCTGCTACCTTTTTACCTTCAGCAACAGTTCTTAAAATTACACCAAACCCTTTGGGTCTAATGCTTTTTACTAATCTTTTTAAACGTTCTTTTTCTTTGCTATCGACTATTTTTTGTGATACCGAAATTCTATTAGAAAAAGGAACTAAAACTAAATATCTACCTGCTATAGAAATCTCTGAACTTAATCGAGGTCCTTTAGTAGAAATAGGTTCTTTTACAATTTGTACTAATAAGTTTTGACCAGATTTTAGTACGTCTGTTATTTTACCGTCTTTGTTAATGTCTCCCTCAAATTGGAAGTTTTTTAAAGTGAATTCTTTATACTTACCTGTGCTTACTTTTTTAATGAATTTATTTAAAGACTGTACTTGTGGCCCTAAATCATAGTAATGTAAAAAACCATCTTTTGGGTAACCAACATTTACAAAACTGGCATTTAAGCCTGTAAGAACTTTTCCTATTTTGGCAAGAAAAATATCGCCAACAGAGAATTTGTTATCACTAGTTTCTTTATTTAATTCAATAAGTTTTCCATCTCTTAATAAGGCAAAATCAATATCAGAATTTTTTGAACGAATTATTAATTCAGTTTTCATAATCTGAAATAGTTTTAACACTACACGTAATTGTGTAGATGGTTTAATATTGTAAGGTATGTATATACCATGCGAGGTTTTTGGACAACCTCTATGTCAATGAACTTTGTTTTTTGTCTGCGTCGTAATTAATACGAAAAAGTAAGCATTAGCTTACTTTTTCTTGTGTCTATTAGCACGAGCTCTTTTTTTACGTTTGTGTGTAGAGATTTTAGCTCTCTTTCTTTTTTTACCACTTGGCATAATTATCTAATTTTTTAAAACCTAAAAAGGTTGTTATTACTTAACTAATACTTTGCTTTTTACTCCTTCTGTAAATGTTTTTGCAGGCTTAAAAGCTGGAATATTGTGTGCAGGAATTTTAATGGTAGTATTCTTAGAAATGTTTCTACCTGTTTTTTCTGCTCTTCTTTTAATAATAAAGCTTCCAAAACCTCTTAAGTAAACATTATTACCATCTTCTAATGCCTCTTTAACTTCAGTCATAAACGCCTCAACAGTTGCTAATACATCTGCTTTTTCAATTCCTGATTTATCTGAAATCTTAGATACTATATCTGCTTTTGTCATAATATTATATTTTTTTCTGTTTATTTTTTCTCAAAATGCGGATGCAAATATAGGATAATTATATCTTTTTCAAAAAGTTATAAGCTTAAAATTGCATAGAACATATCCACATTAACAAAACAAACCCCAAGACTTTAATTATCTTGGGGTTTATTTTTGTTGTCTTATAAAATAATTATCTTCTCATAATAAACCAAACATTAGAATCTGCAACGCTAATTAACTTCACTACAGTTGGATCTATCGCTGGATCTGGTGCAGTTGTATATGGCGCGTTATTTACTATAAAATTGACCAGTGGCTCTTCTAAGTGTGTATAATATTTCCAGTTAAAACCACCTGAGACTTTAGAGATATCTAATAGAGTTGGCTCATCAAATACACCTTTAAAAGAAACAATATATTGAGCTGGATATCTTCCACCGGAAAGAATCATAATACCTGGAGATGTATTCCCATTTATTATCGTGTTTCCAAAAGATATTTTTTTAGCGAGATTTTCATTCCAACGAGATTTATTAACATTAAATGCTTTAGTATAAGATTTAAAAAAGGAGTCAGAGATATCGGAACTTGAGATATTTATAATCCAATCCTGTTTCATATTTACTGGAGATAAAAGAATAAATATAATAAACTGACCATCGGAAGATACAAATTTCTTTCGATCAGCAGATAGAGTAAATTCACTATACATTGTGCCATTTGCATTTATAGCTGGGCTAACAATAATTCCTGTTGGTGTAAAACCAACTCCAAAACTTAAATCTAAATTATCATTATTTTTAGCAAATCTTCTACCCTCATTATATGATGAGAATTCTGTTTTATCTCCTATTTTATACGCTAACGTCTCTCCATTTATTAATTCCATGATTGATTTATTCATCTTTAAATCAACCCAATCTTGAGCAGATGCTCTTTTAAATCGCAAATAAATTGAAGTATCTCTATTCACCCTAAAAATAATATCATCTCCATCAAATGAAGAAAATAAAAACTCGAAATCACCTCTATAACCTTGACCTCTTAAATCAGGATCCGGATAATTTGCCCCATCAGAGAGTTCGTGAAGTACATTTTTAGTTGTAAAAGAAAGCTTAATGGTAGAACCAAGAGATAGATTGTATAAACTTACTCTAGACGGATCTGCTTTTCCAAAATCAGAATCCATTGTTACTTCATTATCACTAATAAAATCAAATAAGAACGTATAACCACCTAATTGAGTATTATCTGTAAAATATGTTACTTTCCATCCCTTCTCAGAGCTTTGCAAAAAAGATTTAATTTCTTTTATTTTTTTATCAACTCTTACTGAAGGGCTGTCATCAAATAAAGGTTCGGGATCGTTATTTTGACACCCATATAGCAACACAATAAATAATGCTATTGCTGTATGCCATTTATATAGTTTAAATAGTTTCATCTTAATTATATTTAATTAATTGCTTTTAAAATATTTTCAGCTGCTACTTTTTGCAACTCATATAGATCAATATTCAATTCTTTTTTATAGTATTTTGCCACGAGCGCTTCCTTTTTTTTAATTAAGTTAACCGCTTTATCTGCATTAGGTGTGGCTATTAAAGTTGCAGCATTTCTTGCTATTCTTTTTTCGGCCGCACTAGCTCCAAAAGGTAGTTTATTTATAGCTTTATTTACAGCTTTATCAATAATCTGTTTTTTAATATTAACTAGAATATCATTATACTCTGTTGCTGAATTAGATAATAATGTTTTCACCATTTCTGCAAAATCTTCTATATAATTTAACCTTGAATAACTAGATATAAAACCTAATTTATTAGCAGTATCAAGCGTCTCATTAAACCATTGTGCAGTATAATCACCAGGAGTAATTTGTTTGTAAGCTTCTTCATCAAAACGAACGGTTTGATTGAGTATATGTGTATATTCATGCAGTATTGTTCTTACAAACTGAATAACACTTTCTTTACTGGTTAAATCTACTAAGTCTGCTTCAAAAAGCACAATGCTTTTCCCTCCTTCTGCAAAACCTAATGTTCTAGTACCGTTTTCATTTAAATTATAACCACCTATTAATATTAACTCCCTTGGAGCTATTTTTTTTATAAAATCTTCTCCACCCACTTGGCTATAACTATCTATCCATATAGTTTTTACAATTTTCATTATTGGAATTACATTTTCAAGGATAGGAGGATGAAGAAATCTATTTAAATTAACCCTCCCTTCATCCCATTTATAGGAGACATTTATATTATAAGGTATTGTAAAGTTTTTTCTTAACCAAATATCTGTTGTATTTAAGCTAGGTGTAGTAATATCTAAATTACTATCTTCAAGTGGTTCTTCTGTAGTGTTACATGATTGTAACCCTCCTAAAACCATTACTATTAAAAATAAATATATATTTTTCATCTTATCTAGGGTTAGGTGTTAATCCGAATCTAATTGCTGATTCAGGAATTTGTAATTGTTTACGTTTATCATTTTTTTCTAATGTTATTTCAGTAGAACTTCCTCCTTTTATAAAATCTCTAGTGATTTTAAGACCAAACCTTCTAACATCAAACCATCGTAAACCTTCGTGATAAAATTCTTTTTGTCTAAAACTTAAAATAGCCTTTATAAAAGAGGTTTTTTTGTTGTCTAAAGCATATGGTGGCGTAATTTCATCAGCTATTACAGGAAATTTATCTTCTATAATTTTTTCTGTTAAAATATCAGTTGCATCGTTGAAATTAATAGTTTTTTTAGATAAGAAGTCAGTTAAATCTTTTAATGAATTTACATAATCTCCTTTCATAGCATATGCTTCTGCTCTATTTAATAAAACTTCATCTTTTCCAAGCAAAACCATAGCTGTAAAACCAAACCCTATACCAGCACTTTGATTTATTATTTTAAAATATTCATCGTATTTAGGTAAGTTAGAATACTTTTCTCCACCAAAAGTCTGATATGCCCAAGTTTTGTTAAAAGGGTTTCCAGAATTAAATAATGATGAACTTGATAATAATCCATAATTAGTACTAGAATAATCTCTTGCCCACCATGAAGCAACAGAGTTTATAAGGATATTCGATTTTTCTAATGAATTATTATATCTAAGAGTACGTTGATCATATGTAAGGCTAGTATACTCCAGCAAATCTCTAATCTCACTTCTTGGATTTGTTATCGCCTTAGAAGAATATTCAATTACTTTATCCCAATCTCCTTTAAATGTATAAAATCTAGCAGCAAAAGCATAGCCAGCTTCTTTTGAAAAATGAAATTTAGGATTACGTTCTCTTTTTTTAACTAATGACAATCCTTCTACTAAGTCTTTTTCAATAAAATCATACACTTCTTGTACCGTGTTTCTTTTATACTTTTTAATTAATACCGTTTCAGGTTCTAAGATGTAAGGTACACCTAAATCTGTACTTGCGTTACTTGGGTCATAATGTTTCCCAAAAAAATTCACTAACATAAAATGATCATACGCTCTCGCTAATAATGCCTCTCCTTTTTGACCATCCAAATCAAAATCTCCTTTTAATTCTTCTATAGAAGATAATGCTTGATTCGCTTGTGAAATAGCTTCATAACAACTAGACCAATATCCAATAGGAGTATCTTCATAGATGCCATCATTATCTTCCCAATTAAACATGTTTTCGTGTAATAAACTATTTTCAACACCGTTATTGGTTCCCTTAGATAATGCATTATCAGACATAAGTTCTGCCATCAGCATATAATTCGCCTCCGGATATGCTCCAGTAATTAAAGCACTAATCTTTTCTGGAGAGTTAATATTTGTTCTATCATCTGGCAATTCAGATAAGTAATCATCACATCCTAATGCCGTAAACAAAAGCATTAAAACAATTAATTTTGTAAAATTATTTTGTAAAATTTTCATTGTTTTTTTTTTAAAATCCAAGATTTAAAGACATTGTATATTGACTAGTAATAGGTAAGGCCACACCACCTGTTCCATAAAATTCAGGGTCTTGCCCGTTTAATTTAGCGTCAGAATAAATTAAAAATAAATTTGTCCCCTGTAATTGTACTCTAAAGAAAGATAATCCTAATTTACTAACTAAATCATTATCAAAATTATATCCTAATGAGATATTTTTCATCCTTAAAAAGTCACCATCGGCTACTCTTGCAGTTGAATTATTATATGCATTATATGCTCTAGATAGGTCACTATTACCAAAACTATTGTTATTTCTTACATCTACAATTTTTGGAATATTAGTAATTTTTTCATCTCCTGGTAACACCCATCTATTAATTGAGCTTTTTGTAAAAACATTAATTCCAGAATATGTATTATCAAAAGCATTGTTTAAACGTACTACATTACCTCCCGCACCAGTAATTAACACATTTAAATCAAAATTCTTGTACTTAAAAGTATTAGAGATTCCTCCTGAAATATTTGGTACTACCGACCCATTATATACTAAATAGTCTGTAACGTTATCTGAATCTTGAAAGTTGACACCTGTTGTTGGGTCCTTTCCTTCTGGCAAATCAAAAGTAGGCAATCCTTCATCAGTAAGCCCTGTAAAGTTAAAGGAAAACAAAGAGTTTATAGGAAACCCAACAACATTACCTCCTTGTAATTGAACAAGATCCATAACTCTAGGTTCGTTTTGTAGTTTCGTTATTTTTTGGTCATAATAAGAGAAGTTTAAAGAACTAGACCAACTAAAATTGTCTGTAGAAACGTTTTTAGTAGTAAGAGCAAACTCAAATCCTTTCGTATCCACATCTGCATTATTACCTTGTTTTATTAACCTCCCTCCAATACCTGAAGTTCTCACATAATCTATATTGTCAAAAACATCTCTTTTCCAAAAATCTGTAGTTAGATAGACTCTATTATTAAATAAGCCTAAATCAAACCCTAAATTTAATTCATATTGCTTTTCCCAAGTTAATTCTGAGTTTTCTAAATGAGCTATATTTAAAAAAGTTTCTCTTTCGGTAGGGGTTAATCTATCTGTAATTTCACTTCTAAAAATAGCGAGTGCATTTGTTGCAGAACCAGGCGTTGCAACTAAACCATAAGAAGTTCTAAATTGTAAATCACTTATGGTATTCGAGTTTTCTAAAAAAGTTTCATTAATAGCATTCCACTTAGCACTTACTGTTCCTGTTGGTAACCATCTAGAACTAGAACTTTTCCCTTGTTTATTAGAACCGTCATATCTCCCGGTTAAAGAAAACACATACCTATCATCGTATGCATAAGTTGCTCTTCCAAAAAAGGCAACTGTTCTTTCCCTTTGTCTTCCTAAATTAAAATAATTATCTCCACTTGAAATTATTTTCTCCAAGAGTCTTGGATCTGTAAAAGCTACATATCCATTTTCGTATTGTAAACCATAGCCTGTAAACTCGCTATTCTCTCGATCAACATACCTAATTTCTTGCCCTAATAAAGCGTTAAATTTATGTTTTTCATTAAAAGTATCATTGTATTTAAAGCTATTTCTTACATAATAAGACGTTAATGTATTATCATTTTTAATATATATACCTCCTTCAGGGAAAACAGACACAGGAATTGCGTCTGGGTTATTAGGGTCAGTATATAAGAATATATTAGCATTTGCAATAATTGGTGTTAAATTAGAATTATAAGCTCTAACAACATTTGAATTTCTTTTTATTTGGTGCTCTCTTGTACTATTCACATACCTAACAGAAGTATTAAGGTTGTATGTAATTTTATCCGATATTTTGTAAGATACATCTGTTTGAAAACGAATGTCTTTAACATTTAAATCGATAAAATTATTTTCTAGTTCTTCTAATATATTAAACGGCGCCCAATTATTAGTGTAATATTCTAAATTACCATTATTATCTCTTAGCCTTAATGCTCTTGAGGTATTTAAAGCATAACTAAAAGGGTTTATGTCAAAATCTCTTGAGAATTCACCATCAACTGAATTTGCCTTCCTACGAAAAGTACCAGGTGCTTTTTGTTTTCTTACAGAAGCAACAGTAGCAATAGACACACTAAATTTGTCTGAAAAATAAAAAGTGTTTTTTAAATTAGTTGTTAATCGAGAAACTTTGTCTGATATGGTCCATCCAGGATCCGTAAAATAACTTAAAGAAGCATAAAAAGCATTATTTTCTCCACCTCCGCTAAAACTTAAAGAGTGATTTTTAGTAATAGATTGTCTAAATAATGTTTTAAACCAGTTGGTATTCGCTAATTCATAATCTCTTAAAAAGAGAGCTCTTCCTTCTGGAGTGTTCTCAACTCCAAAACCGCCTGCTGAATAAGAATTTAATTGTTTTTCTAGAATTCCATAAACTCCTGAAAAACGAGCATTACCAACCCTTGGAAATGTAAGATACCCTTGACTTCTTAAGCTTTCTAATGCACTTATTGTCTCTTTTGAGTTTAAAATATCGTATTGAGAATAACTAGGTATATCCCTTATTGTTTGTTCTAAAGAGTAAGTCACCTTTAACGGGCTTGATCTTCTTCCGCTTTTAGTAGTAATTACAACAACTCCATTTCTAGCTCTTGCTCCATAGATAGAAGTTGCAGAGGCATCTTTTAAAATGTCAATTTTTTTAATATCTCCTGCGCTTATACCAGCAATAGAAGAGCTAATTAAAGTAGAAGCATCTCCTGATGTTAAAGCTTCTAGATTTTGCTCTACAATATCTTCTTGAACAACACCATCAATAACATACAAAGGATTATTGTTTCCGAAAATTGATGATGACCCACGAATTGTGATTTTAGGAGCAGTTCCAAATGTGCCAGAAATATTCTGAACATTTACACCAGCTATTTTTCCCTCTAACATACGAGACACATCAACCATTCCGTCTATTTTAAGATCAGCAACTTTAATTGTACTTGCTGCACCTGTAAAAGTTTTCTTATTAATTTTATCGTAACCAGTTACAATAACTTCTTCTAAAATATTATCATCTTCAGACATAACAATATTAATAACTCTTGACAAACTAACTGTTTTAGTAACAGTTGTCATCCCTACAAACCTAAACTCAAGTATATCTCCTTGTTTTGCTTTAATTGAATACCCTCCATCAAAATTTGTCTCTGTCCCTTTATTAGTTCCTTTAATTAATACAGTAACGCCTGGCAAAGGACCTGATTGATCAGAGACTTTCCCTGTAATAATAATTACTTCCTGCCCATATGATAAATGAAACGCAAAAAGAAAAAACAGCATTAATGTTTTTGTAGCTTTGTTCATAAGAATTAAGTGTTTGATTTTTTTAGTAAAAAAAAATGTTCTTTTAGGTGTAATAGACAAAAAGGAGGCAGGGCAAACTCATGCTTTTTTATAAGTATTGATAATTAGCAAGTTATCTTTTGGGATTTTACAAGTACTAACTTTTCTAAAAACATAATGTGCTGAAAATGAAATATTAGAGTTTTTAAAAATAAAAGTATGAGTTTGCCCTGAAAAAGGAGGCTAAAAAGTTCTGCAACCCTTATTATTTGTCTATTACGCCTTTTTTTATAATATATTACAAATATAAACATAAATCTGTTAAAAACATTTTTTTTTTAACTTTTTTTTAAGAGAATAATAACAAAACATATGTTTTTTAGTGAAAAATTAATTTACTGGTACCTACAAAACAACAGAGATTTACCTTGGCGCAAAACTAAAAATCCATATTATATTTGGTTGAGTGAAATTATGCTACAACAAACACGTGTTGCTCAAGGCTTGCCTTATTTTCTGAAATTTACGGAAGCTTTTCCTTTAATTTTCGCCCTCGCTAAAGCGGAAGAAAGTACGGTTTTGAAATTATGGCAAGGGTTAGGCTATTACTCTCGTGTAAGAAATTTACACTTTACCGCAAAATACATAGCGAAAGAATTAAACGGAAACTTCCCTAACAACTATAAAGACTTATTAAAATTAAAAGGCGTTGGAGATTACACAGCATCTGCAATTGCTTCTATTTGTTTTAACGAAGCCACTGCTGCAGTTGACGGAAATGTCTACAGAGTTCTTGCTCGTTACTTTGGCATTAAAACAACCATAAACTCTTCCGAAGGAATAAAAGAATTTAAAGCATTAGCACAAACATTAATAGACGCTAAACAACCAGGAACTTTTAACCAAGCCATTATGGAATTTGGTGCGTTGCATTGCAAACCTCAAAACCCGTTATGTAATAGTTGTCCGTTAAGAGACAGTTGTGTTGCTTTCAATAAAAAACTAATAAAAGAATTGCCTGTCAAAGATAAAAAAATCAAAATAAAACATCGTTATTTTAATTTTTTGGTAGTCATTACTGAAGATAATAAAACCATTTTATTAGAAAGAAAAGGCAAAGGGATTTGGCAAGGTTTATATCAATTTCCACTTATAGAAACCAACAAAAATATTGATGAAAAGGAATTAATTTCTTCCAAAGAATTTAAAGGTTTATTTCCTACAGAAACCACAATTTCATTATTTAATACAAATGAAATTATACACAAACTCTCGCATCAACATCTACACACACATTTTTGGATTGTAAGAACAACAAAAGTCAATCAGAAAACAATTGATTGGAAGAGTATTAACAAATATCCCGTTCCAGTATTAATCGACAATTTTTTAATACGTTATTTATCAGCTAAATAATCAAAATTTTATATCTTTGATGCTACATAAACTTTAAAACTATGGCAGGAACAATCAATAAAGTAATATTAATTGGTAATTTAGGTGATGAAGTGAAGATGCATTATTTCGACGATCAAAATTGTGTTGGTCGATTTCCAATAGCTACCTCAGAAAGCTATACTAATAAGCAAACAGGAGAAAAAGTTACCAATACCGATTGGCATAACATTGTTGTTAAAAATGGTTTAGCTAAAGTTTGCGAAAAATATTTAACCAAAGGCGACAAGATTTATGTTGAAGGAAAATTAAAGAATCGTCAATGGGAACAAGATGGAGTAAAACGTTATTCAACTGAAATTCAAGTTACCGAAATGACAATGTTATCTCCTAAAAAAAATGCAGATAACGCCAACGCTTCTCAGCCAGATCAACAAACACCAACTCCAACACCATCTGTTGAGCCAGAAAACGACGATTTACCATTTTAGTAACCAAAAACCCTATGTAATTGGATCCAGATCCCGAACCTATACTATTTATTCTTTCATCCATTAATTGGATGGCAATCGCCAACGGAGTTATATTACTAATTTTACTCATTTGTTCTGCATTAGTATCTGGAACAGAAGTGGCATTTTTCTCATTATCACAACCACAATTAGATAAAATTTCTGAAAAAACTAAAGAAAAAAATCTTGTTGTAAAATTACTCAAAAAACCCAAAAAATTATTAGCTACCATACTAATAGTTAACAATTTTATTAATATTTTAATTGTATTAATTTTTGCTATGTTAGGCGAAGTTTTATTCGTAAACTTATCTGAAACTATTAAATTCTTAGTAGAAGTTGGTTTGGTAACGTTTCTAATTCTCCTATTCGGAGAAGTACTACCAAAGGTATACGCATCAAGAAAAGCGTTGAAATTCTCTAACTTCATGGCAAAACCTATTAGTCTTTTAAACACCTTTTTAACGCCATTAAGTTTACCTTTAATTAGTTTAACAAGTATTATTGAAAATAGATTAAGTAGAAAAAACAATAATTTATCTGTTGAAAAATTATCGCAAGCACTAGAACTAACTTCTGATGATGCAACCACTAAAGACGAACAAAAAATATTGGAAGGAATTGTAAGCTTCGGAAATACAGAAACCGTTCAAATAATGAAACCTCGCACCGATGTTTTTGCACTTTCTGAAGAGGAATCATATGAAGAAGTATTACAAAAAATATTAAAAAAAGGCTACTCTAGAAATCCTGTATATAAAGAAAATATAGACAATATTGTCGGAATTCTATACGCCAAAGATTTATTAGCTCATTTGAATGAAAAATCATTTAAGTGGAAAAAATTGTTACGTGAGCCATTTTTTGTTCCTGAAAATAAAAAGTTAGACGATTTATTAAGTGAATTTAGAGAACGTAAAAATCATTTAGCCATTGTTGTTGATGAATATGGGGGAACAAGCGGAATTGTTACATTAGAAGATATTATCGAAGAAATTGTGGGCGACATTAACGATGAGTTTGATGATGACGATTTATCATACTCTAAACTAGATGAAAACAATTATATTTTTGAAGGAAAAACTACCATTAAAGATTTTTGTCGTGTGTTAGAAGATGAAGATGAAGAAAAGTTTGAAGAAGAAAAAGGCGAAAGCGAAACCTTAGCTGGTTTTATTTTAGAGATGTCTGGGAAATTTCCAAAGAAAGGCGAAGAAATAAACTTTGCCAATTATACGTTTACCATAGAAGCGTTAAGTAAAAAACGCATAAAACAAATTAAAGTTACTCGAAATGCGTAGTTTATTTATCATTCTTTTTTGTTGTTTATTCATTTCTTGTGGAAGCGAAACATTGCCAAAACCTAAAGGTTATTTAAGCTTAAACTACCCAAAACAGATTTATAAAAAATTATCAATCAAGAAACCTTATACTTTTGATGTTTCTTTAGAAGCACAAATAAAAGATTTACCAAAAAATTGGTTAAAGGTTGAATACCCAAAACTAAAAGCCTCAATAGATATTACCTACAGACCTGTAAAAAATAACTTGCGTGAATTGTTAATGGAAGCAGAAAAATTGGTGTACGAGCATGCTATTAAAGCAGAAAGTATTCAACCGAAAGACTATATAAATGCCGATAAAAAGGTCTTTGGAACTATGTATTTAATAACTGGAAACTCAGCATCTCAAGTGCAGTTTCACGCAACTGATAGCTTAAAACATTTTATAAAAGTATCCCTTTTTTTTCATGCAAGACCCAATTACGACAGTCTTTTACCTGCGGTTGATTATCTTAAAAAAGATATGATTAAAATGATGGAAAGCTTGGAGTGGAAGTAATTTTCTGTTATAGTCCTTGCAAAGGCAGGAATCTAAACTAACCAAAACATAGATTTCTACACTTTTACAGGAATGACAAAGTTTTAGCCTAGCCCTGATTTGAAGTGGCATCCTTTTTATTGCCAGTTCGAGTGAATTTGTAAAGAATAAAAAAATTATATCAAGAACAAAAATAAAAAGATATAACAGAAAGTAGTAAATTGCTTCTTAAAAAATTACAATTAAATCGCTTATTAAGCCCCCTCTAAATTCTTACTCTGCAACCACAAATAAAATTGCAATCCAAATAAAACAGCCCCTACTAATAAGTGTATTGCTTGTGTGCCTATAGGAAATTCTGCATAATACATTAAAATACCTGTAGTGGCTTCTAAAAAAATTAAAAAGACAATCCAATTTACCAATTTATAACCTAACTCTTTTATTTGATTTAGGTAAAACAAGCCAAGGTTTACCAGTACAATCGCAATGGTAAATGATCTGTGAAAGTAAAACTTGAAACTAGGGTTTAGCAGGCTGTATTGTTTATTTTCAAACCCAAATTGTTTTACTTGTTCGTCTATAAATTGACGAACTTGTGTTCCCATTGCAATCTGAATTATCGAAAATACTACAGAAATTAGTATCAATTTATTGAATACAGTGTTTATTTTTTGTGATTTTATTTTATCTGAAACTATAAAAAGCAACCATAATAATAAGGCTACAATCACCAAACCAGCAACCATATGAATGGTAATTACAACTGGTTTTAAATTAGTATCAACTACCGTTTTGCCTAACCAAGCTTCAAAAACAAAGAGGAAAAGCACTCCAAAGGACAGCAGCGTAATCGTCTTATTATCTCGCCAAAAGAGGATTGAACAGATTACCATTAATAACAACGGAATTCCAGCTAAAGCAGAAGCTAAACGATTGAGATACTCCGTCCAAGTATGATATTTATTAAAGGTTGCGTAATTGTGTTTGGTATATTCTTTCCAATTATTTTGATTGAATTCTGCAACAGTTTTCATATCATTCTCTGCAACAAAAAGCACTTCATCTTTAATAATAATCATTCCTTCTTTAAATTCTGAATTTGGTTTCCATGTGATTTGTTCTTCAGAAGTTGGCGGAATTAAATATCCAAAACATTTTGGCCAATCAGGGCACCCCATTCCAGAACCTGTCATACGCACAATTGCACCCGCTAAAAAGATTAAGTAGATAGAAAAAAGAGTAATTTTTATAAGCAGAGGAAAACGTCTTTTCATTTAAAAAATGTTTATACAAAGATACGAAAAAACATAAAAAAAAGACCTCTGATTTCAGAAGCCTTTTTAATGTTTTTTAAAGAAGTTTTATGATTTTTTATCGGCAGTACAACATGCTTTCTTGCAATCTACATCACATGCCTTTTTTTTAACATCTTTAGTAGCACAACATTCCTTTTTACAATCTACTTTACATGTTTTGTGTTCTTTGTTTTCAGATGCTTTGTATAATTCCCCTCCTGCAATTCCGTCAACAAAAGCAATTAAATCTGCTTTATTAGTTTTGTTTGCATCGTATTTTATGGTTGCAATACTATCCCTAAAAACTACTTCTACATCAATAACTCCATCTTTTTTTGCTAGTTTAGATTGAATCGTTTTTGCACATCCAATCTCACAAGTCATCCCAGAAATGTTCATTGTTAAATTTTTAACTTTTGCGTCTTTAGCTATTTCCGTTTTATGCTCTTTTTTAACTTCCGATTTACAAGCCGTTAAAACCAAACAAGCTACAACAACAGCGAATATAAATTTTTGAATTTTCATCGTATATAATTATGTGTTTATTAGGCAAATTTATCAAAAATAAAGATTAAAATCCATAGAATTGTTAGATTTTTGTTTCAACCAAGACGACTAAGACAACTAACAATGAACAATCAGCAAAGAAAATGGTTTTATCTTGTTTTACTTTCTATAATTTGGGGAAGTTCTTTTATCTTAATGAAAAAGGCATTAATTGGGGTCTCTCCAATGCAACTGGGAGCATTAAGAATGATAATTACAGCCGTTTTTTTATTATTGATTGGCTTTAAGAGTATTAAAAAAATTAAAAAAGAACAATGGATTTATATAGTTTATACCGCAGTTTTAGGAACTTTTATTCCAGGTTTTCTGTTTGCATATGCAATAAATGTAATTGACAGCTCTATTGTATCTATCTTAAATTCTTTTACCCCTTTTAATACATTAATTTTTGGTACACTATTTTTTGGTTTTACTTTTAAAAAGCCACAACTTGTTGGTATTTTAATTGGTTTAGCAGGAACCTTAATTTTAATCTTAAAAGGAGCAGATTTAAATCCAAATCAGAACTATTGGTTTGCTTTATTAATTATAATTGCTTCTATTGGCTATGCTTTTAACGTAAATATTGTAAAGACGCATTTACAAGAGGTAAATGCTTTAGCAATAACAACAGGTAATTTTCTATTGTTGTTAATTCCAGCATTAGTAATTTTAGCTTTTACAGGCTTTTTTACAGAATTTAAAGCTTCAGAAGTAAATTTAGAGTCTTTAGGATACATTGCTATTCTTTCTATTGTTGGTACAGGAATTGCAAAAATAATGTTTAATAGATTGATTCAAATTTCAAATCCTATTTTTTCTTCATCTGTAACCTATTTAATTCCTCTAGTAGCAATAATGTGGGGAATGATTGATGGCGAAAAATTGAGTTTTATTCAATTGTTTGCTGGCGTAATTATCTTGGTTGGTGTTTGGCTGGTGAATAAGAATAAATAAAAAAGAGCCAAAACTTTCGTTTTGACTCTTCATATTTTATTGAATTACAAACTATTTAAAGTCAGCATCAGAAACTCCTTGGTTAATTTTAATTTCTTTTACTTTGAAACTTAAATCCATTGGCCCCATTTTTTGATCAATTTTATGAGGGAATTTAATTCCATTTACTTCTTTATAATCAGAAAAAACAGTTGGCACTTTAATATCTTTTCCTTCTGGACCTTTTACCGTTTTAACTTCTTTTACTTTTAATCCAGACTCCACATCATAGAAAATCTCTGACTTGTTGTACTTAATTACATAAGCCCTTTTACCGTTAAGAGGTTCAATTCTGTCTAATTTTCCAGTTTTATATGCTTCATCTGCAAAAGGAGTCATTTTATTTTTAGCTTCTTCTATTTCTTTTGCGTCCATATCCTTCCTTTTTCCTTGTATTTCTTGATATCCTTTTTCACCATCAAAAATTACTTTTTGAAAAACTTGCCCCATACCCATAATAATTACAGAAGATTTGTTTGGAGCTGCAGATTTCTGCGTAAGCGTTACACCAATTCCTTGAACTTTTGCATCAGAAGTTATCATTACAGATTTCACAGTAGCCACCTTATCTTTTCCTCCGATTGCTTTAAAATAGTTCTCTACCACAGTTGTAGCAGTAATTCCGACAGGAATCGGGAAGCTCATTTCTGGCTTCGTAGTTGGGTTTCCTTCTGTATCAAAATAATTAATTTTATAATCGGCAGTTTTTTCTAGGTTTTTTAGAACATCGATTCCTTTTCCTGTAATAATA
This sequence comes from Tenacibaculum sp., assembly GCA_965242715.1. GTDB lineage: Bacteria > Bacteroidota > Bacteroidia > Flavobacteriales > Flavobacteriaceae > Polaribacter. Next base: position 3,599,869 of record OZ251501.1, on the reverse strand, counting down.
ATACGTGCTTTATCGCCTTTAAAATATTTGATTGCTGCGTTTTGAACATCGTTTATTGTAACTGCATTGATGTTTGCTAAATAATTCTCATAGAAATTTTCTGATAATTTATAACGTGCAATATTTAAAGCATAACGTGCAGCCGTTTCAGGTTTCTGAACCTCCATTACAAAACTTCCAACATATTTTGCTTTGGCATTTTTCAATTCTTCAGCAGTTACTTTTTGATAACGAATTTTATTAATTTCTTTTTGAATTTCTACCATCGAACTATCAGTTACTATATTACGAACACTTGCTCTCGCTCTAAATGTAGCTGCATATCTACTCTGTCTAACACTAGAATATGAACCATAAGTATAGCCTTTGTCTTCACGTAAATTCATAAATAAACGTGCTGTACCGCCTCCACCAAGAATATTGTTTGCTAATAAGGCAGCATAGTAATCTTTATCACCTAATTTTAAATTAATATTGTTTGCTACCACAACTTCCGATTGTACGGCGTTTGACATATTAATAAAGTTAATCTCGGTAGTTGTTACATTTTCTGGTTTTGCAAATGCAACCGAAGGAACCTTTCCTTTTTTCCAATTACTAAATAAGCGAGTAACTAATTTTTTTGTTTCTGACGGATTAATATCTCCTACAATTACTAAATATCCATTGTTTGGTTTGTAGTATGTATTAAAATTATTTTGCACATCTGCCAACGTAATATTACCAACCGTTTCTTTGGTTGTAAACTCTCCAAAAGGATGGTTTTTACCATAAATCAAAGCATCTTCAACTCTTCTTGCAATTGCAGTAACACTTTTTTCGTTCGATTTTAATCCATCTAAAGTAACTTTAACTTCTTTATCAAACTCTTCTTGTGTAAATTTTGAGTTTTTAACACCATCTGCCATTAATCCTAATACTTCTGAGAAGTATTTCTTTAATGATTTTGCAGAAGCACCAGAACTAAAAAAATTAACACGAGCGCCTAGATAATCTACTCTTTCGTTAAAGTTATCTTTGGTTATATTATTTGTTCCTCTACCCAACAAACTTCCCATCATACTAGAAAGACCTGTTTTATTTCCTTCAGCTACAGGTGTATTATCTATTGTTAAACGAGCCGACGCTCTTGGTAATTTATGGTTTTCTACCATAATTACCTGTAAACCATTTGAGAGTGTAAATTTCTCTACTTTACCTAATTGCACTTTTGGTGCTGGCCCTGGTTTGGGCTGTACACTTCTGTCTATTTGAGCAGTAGCGGAAAAAGACATGGTTATAATTGCGATAAGTAATACTATTTTTGTTTTCATAATATATTAATGTCTTTTAGTTATTTCTTTTTTGGTAAATATTCTAAAACTAATCGTTGATTTGGATTTAGATATTTCTTTGCAGCTGCTCTAATTTCTTCTCTAGTAATAGAACGGTAAATATCAATTTCTGTATTTATCAAATTAGTATCTCCGTACAATACATTATAACGGGCTAAAGAATTTGCAATTCCTTCTACACTAGCATTCGCGTTTACAAAATTGTTTTCGAACTTATTTTGTAATTTTTGATATGCTTTTTCTGAAATTAAATTTGTTTGAAGTTTTACAATTTCTTCATCAATTTCTTTTGTTAAAGACGTTAACGATGTTTTTCCTAAAGGTAATCCGTATACAATATAAGTTCCGTAATCTTCTTGACTAAAACTAAATGCACCAACTTGCAATGCCATTTTTTTAGTGTCTACTAATTTTTTATATAAAATAGAACTTTTTCCGTCACTTAAATAGGTCGAAATCATGTCTAAAACTCTAGCTTCTCTTGTTTTCATAGAAGGCGTTCTGTATGCATTAATCACCGCAGGAATTTGAATATTTGGGTCATATGCTTTCGCATTTATTTGCTGCGTAATTGGGTCTTCCTTTAAAAAAGTTCTTGTTATTTTTGGTCCTCTTGGAATAGGTCCAAAATAATCTTGTACCATTTTTTTTGTGGCATTAACATCAATATCACCAGCAACAACTAAAGTGGCATTATTAGGGATGTAGAATTTTTTACTAAACGCTAAAAATTCAGCTAAAGTAGCATTGTCTAAATCTTTCATTTTACCAATAGTAGTTCCTTTATATGGGTGTTTTTTAAAAATGTGTTTTTTTACATTTTCTAAAAAAGCGCCATAAGGTCGATTATCTACACTTAACCGTTTTTCTTCTTTTACAACTTCTTTTTGTATATCAACACCTCTTTGATTAATTACAGGATGTAACAAACGTTCAGACTCCATCCATAGACCTAACTCCAAATTATTTGAAGGAAATACTTCGTAATAATACGTTCTGTCATCGGTGGTATCCGCATTATTTTTTCCTCCGTTAGAAGATACAATCTTAAACCATTCTCCTTTTTTAATGTTTTGAGTTCCTTCAAATAATAAATGTTCAAAAAAGTGAGCCATTCCTGTTCTATTTGGTTGCTCATCTTTTGCGCCTACATGATACATTACAGCAGTTGTAACTACTGGTGCAGATTTGTCTTGATGTAAAATAACGTGCATTCCGTTATTTAAATCGTACTCTTCAAATTCAACTTTTTGTGCATTTGCAGAAAATGCTATCAAAAAAACTGAAGCAAGAAATAAAATACTTTTTTTCATTGATTTTTTATTTAGTAATATATAAGTTTAAAGTTTGACGCAATTTACATTTAATTGTTACAATAAAAATGAACAAAGCTGAATTCAACCCACAAATGAAACTTTTTGGTTAAACAATAATTTATCCATTACAAATATAGGTGTTTCAAAATTAAATCGTTTTCGTGGATGTGAATTTAACTTAAATTCAATCTCTTTTATTCGCTGATCAGTAATGTTTACAAAACTAGATCCCTTCTTAAAATACTGTCTTATCAGACCATTTAAATTCTCATTGGAACCTCGCTCCCAAGAATGATATGGTCTTGCAAAATAGTAGTCAATATTTAAAAACTCGGCTACTTCTTTATGACCTGCAAACTCTTTTCCGTTATCGGCAGTTATCGTATTCAAATAAGGAATCCACTCTTCCAACAGTTCGTTTATTGCTGCTGTAACTACCACTGCCTCTTTAGAGGTTACTTTTTAAGAGGAGCCACAAAGTACAACACATATCCTTTCCGAAAGAAAGAGGAGCGAAGTTGTTCCTTTTTCTTCTGAAAAAAAATAATTAAATTGTAGCTCCTAAAAAAGTTGCATTTATTACTTGAATTTAAGCATTTAAGAAATACAACACAAAATTAATCGAAGACCAAGAAAAAATCTAAATTATGAAAATCCTAAAAATCTATTTTATAGATTTGTAAACCAAAAAGTCGAATTTGCTACTTGAATCTACCGCGCTAAAAAGTAGTGTCTTACAAGGCATTCAATCCAAAAAATAATCATACATTTGCGTCTTCAATGAAAAACTCATTGGAGTACATAAAAATCATTTAAATAATATTGGAATGTATTTAACTAAAGAAGTAAAAGAAGGTCTCTTCGAAAAACACGGTAAAGGTAAAGCTGATACTGGAAGATCAGAAGGGCAAATTGCACTGTTTACATTTAGAATCAATCATTTAACAGAACACTTAAAAAAGAATCGTAAAGATTATAACACAGAGCGTTCTCTTGTAAAAATGGTAGGTAAGCGTAAGAGCTTATTAGATTATCTAAAGAAAACAGAAATCAACAGATATCGTACGATTATCAAAGAATTAGGAATTAGAAAATAATTCATACAAAAAAGAGGGGCTATAAACGCACCTCTTTTTTATTATAACAAATTTAAAGTCTGGTTTTAACAACATCAGCATTAGTATAAAAGATCAAAAATAGTAACAGCATTTTTGAATTTCCATTGCAACAACACAACAACAAACAATTTAAAAATTTAGAATTAAAATTTATGATTCCAAAAGTATTTAGAGAGGTAATAGACCTTGGAGACGGAAGAACTATTTCATTAGAAACTGGTAAGTTAGCGAAACAAGCGCACGGTTCTGTTGTTGTGCAATCAGGAAAATGTATGTTATTATGTACAGTTGTTTCTAATTATGAACAAAAAGACCTTGATTTTCTTCCGTTAACGGTTGATTATAGAGAGAAATTTGCAGCCGCAGGCCGTTACCCTGGAGGCTTCTTTAAAAGAGAAGCAAGACCAAGTGATGGCGAAGTGTTAACTATGCGTTTAGTAGATAGAGTTTTACGTCCATTATTCCCAAAAGATTATCACTCAGAAACACAAGTGATGATTCAGTTAATGTCTCATGATGATGATGTTATGCCAGATGCAATGGCAGGTTTAGCTGCTTCTGCTGCTATTCAATTATCAGATTTCCCTTTTGAATGCGCAATCTCTGAAGCTAGAGTTGGTCGTATAAATGGAGAATTTATTATTAACCCATCTAGAGCACAATTAGCGGAGTCTGACATTGATATGATGATTGGAGCAAGTGCTGATTCTGTAATGATGGTTGAAGGTGAAATGGATGAGATTTCTGAAGAAGAAATGGCTGAAGCAATTAAGTTTGCTCATGAAGCTATTAAAATACAATGTGCAGCTCAAGTACGTTTAGCTGAAGCATTTGGTAAAAAAGAAGTACGTGAGTACGAAGGTGAAAGAGAAGATGCAGATTTAGAGAAGAAAGTTTACGATATGGCATACGATAAAGTATATGCTATAGCAAAAGCTGGGTCTGCTAAACATGAAAGAAGTGCTGCATTTGCTGAAATTAAAACAGACATTAAAGCAACATTTTCTGAAGAAGAATTAGCAGATTTTGGAGATTTAATTTCTAGATATTATAGTAAAGCTGAAAAAGCTGCTATTAGAAATTTAACCTTAAATGAAGGTTTACGTTTAGATGGTCGTAAGACTGATGAGATTAGACCAATCTGGTCAGAAGTAGATTATTTACCATCTACTCATGGATCAGCTATATTTACTCGTGGAGAAACTCAAGCATTAGCAACAGTTACTTTAGGAACATCTAGAGATGCAAATAAAATAGATATGCCCTCTTTTGAAGGTGAAGAAAATTTCTATTTACATTATAACTTCCCTCCTTTTTGTACAGGTGAAGCTAGACCAATTCGTGGAACATCTCGTAGAGAAGTTGGTCATGGTAATTTAGCACAACGTGGTTTAAAAGGAATGATTCCAGATGATTGCCCTTACACGGTAAGAGTAGTTTCTGAAGTATTAGAATCTAACGGTTCTTCTTCTATGGCAACTGTTTGTGCTGGTACAATGGCATTAATGGACGCAGGTGTACAAATGATAAGACCAGTTTCTGGTATTGCAATGGGGTTAATTTCTGATGCAAATTCTGGAAAATATGCTGTATTATCTGATATTTTAGGTGATGAAGATCATTTAGGAGATATGGATTTTAAAGTAACAGGTACTTCTAAAGGTATTACTGCTTGCCAAATGGATATTAAAGTAAAAGGACTTTCTTATGATGTATTAGAATCTGCATTAACACAAGCTCGTGAAGGTCGTTTACACATCTTAGGTAAATTAACAGATACTATTGAAAAACCAAATGAAGACGTTAAAGAACACGCGCCAACTATGGTTACACGCAGAGTGCCTAATGAATTTATTGGTGCATTAATTGGACCTGGAGGAAAAGTGATTCAAGAGATGCAAAAAGAAACGAAGACCACTATCGTTATTAACGAAGACCCAGTAACTGAAGAAGGTATTGTTGAAATTTTAGGTATAGGAAAAGAAGGTATCAATGCTGTTATGGCAAAAATAGATGCTATTTTATTTAAACCTTCTGTTGGAAGTGTATATGAAGTAAAAGTAATCAAAATGTTAGATTTTGGTGCTGTTGTTGAATATATGGATGCGCCAGGAAACGAAGTATTATTACACGTAAGTGAATTAGCTTGGGAACGTACAGAAAATGTATCTGACGTTGTTAATATGGGTGACGTTTTTGATGTGAAGTATTTTGGTCAAGACCCAAGAACTCGTAAAGAAAAAGTTTCTCGTAAAGCTTTGTTACCAAAACCAGAAGGTTATGTAGCAAGACCACCAAGAGATGATAAACGTTCTGGTGGGCGTGATAACAGAGGTAGAGATAATCGCGGACGTGATAACCGTCGTGATGATAGAAAACCTAGAGAAGAGAAAAAAGAAGATTAATAACTTCACTATTATAAACTTTAAAGTCGTCAAATAATTTTGACGACTTTTTTTTATTTCACACTCATAATTTTGTTTGTTTTAAAGCTAGTAGTGTCTCTTTATATTGATACATCATAAATTTTATGGCATTCTTGTTTAAAATACAATCAGGAGAGTTTGAATTATTATTAAATATAAATAGCTCATAATTAGCATCTAATGTTCTAAATTTATTTTCCTGTAAGGTTTTTGACACCTTGTAGGTATAAAAATAGACAGATAAAATACCTACAAGGTGTCAAAAACCTTGCAGGATACAGTAACCACTTAATAAGAGGGTACTTATTAATCGAACTTAGGTTTATTAATTAAATACACGAAAAAATTAATATAAATTAGGGCTGTGTTACTGATGGATAAAAACTTTATAAACAAGCTTAGCCCAGATTGAAGTATTTGTTTGAGCTCTTTTTGAGGAACGAAAAAAAGCGAGTACGGAAAGCTGGAAATAGCTTCTAAAAAGAATAAATTTATTCTTGTAGATTACAAGACCGCTTCGCTGTTAGATAAAAGAGTAGAGACACAATCTATTAATAACAAAAAAGAGAACTAAATTTAATTTAGTTCTCTTATATATTGATTCTAAAATCTCTTTTCTTTTTTAGAATGGTAAATCGTCTGGTTCGCTAGCAGATAAATCTGGTGCTGGTGTAAACTGATCTGCTGGTGGCAGGTCTTGTTGTGGTGCGGCTTGTGATAAGTTTTCGATTCTCCAACCTTGAATAGCGTTAAAATATTTTGCAACGCCTTCTGGGTTAATCCACTCTCTACCTTTTAAATTGATAGATATTTTTACGTCTTGACCAACTGCATAGCTGTTTAATAAATCACACTTATCTTGTACAAACTCTACTAGTATCATTTGCGGATATTGCTCATCAGTAGTTACTACTAATTCGCGTTTTCTAAATCCACTTGCGCCAAATGTTTGCTCTTCGTTAATTAGTTTAATTTTCCCTATTACTTCCATTTTATATCTATTTAATTAGCAGCACTTTCCACGCGCTTTCTGTATCATTTTTTGTTAAAAATTCTTGAGCAAAAATATGTTTTTTTTCTTCAGAAACACCAACAAAACGAGGGTGTTCTTTTGCAAAGTTATCAACATCCTTTTCTGTTGGAAGCTGTTCTACGTTACCTAGCATTCCTAAATTATTGCCTGTTAAAGTATTGCTGCTCCGTATTTTATTTGGAATTTTATCTACACCAATTCCCAAAGTTGAAATCGGTTTTGGAATTTCAAAAAAGCCATCACGGGCGCGTGAATAATAACTTCCGCCAGCTCTAGCAACCAAGTCAATTTTATACTGATCTATGTTTTTGTTTTCATCTAAAACATCTTCCGAAATATGAACTTTTACAACTTCACAAACTATTAAATTTCCTGCGCCACCTTGGGTTCCTGTGTAAATAATATCGATTACTTTACATTCAAACTGTACTGGTGATTCTGCTACTCTAAAAGGTTTTATTTCTTCTGAAGGCAACATTGTTAATCCTGCTTTTTCAAACTCATTTACACCTTTTGGGTACATTGTACTGCTCAAAGACATTTGTTGTACAATATTATAATTAACCACATTTATAACCACTTCTCTAGTTGCTTCCGCATTGTCTAGAGTATGTTTGGTATTGTTTCCTCGAACGCCTCTTGCTGGAGAGAAAATCATAATTGGCGGATTTGAACCAAACACATTAAAAAAACTGAATGGCGATAAATTTGGGTTTCCATCAGCATCAATAGTACTTGCAAATGCAATTGGTCTTGGCGCAACGGCTCCGAGTAAATATCCGTGGAGTTTTCCTGTTGAAATTTCTTTTGGGTCTAATGTAAGCATTGATAAAATTTTAGGGTAAATATACTATCAATTTAGAAAATAAGTTATGTGTTTGAAATGCTTTATATTTGAACAATGAGTCTTTTTAAAAATACAATCTGGTTTAAACGATTTGCAATTTTAATATCGCTAGTAATTGTATCTCTTATCTTATGGAATACCTATATTTTCTTTCAGAAATTTAAAGAAGAAGAAAGAATTAAAGTTGAAACCTATGCCGATGCTGTTGAAGAATTAAACACAAACTCTATAAATGATTTAGACAAAGAGTTGTCTCCTCTTGTTTTAAAAATTATTACAGATAAGACTAAAGACATTCCTTTTATACTTGTAAATTCAGAAAATCAAATACTAGGGAGTTTTAATTTAGATTCTATAAAAGCAAAAGATTCCTTGTTTTTAAAGCGTCAATTAGCTGTAATGAAACGTCAAAACAAGCCAATTCCTGTAAATTATCTTGGTAAAACAGATTATATCTATTATCGCGATTCCGATTTATTAAATAAACTCACCTATTATCCGCTTGCCTTATTATTAATTCTAGGCTTATTTTTATCGGTTGTCTATTTGTTCTTTAGTTCTAATAAAGTTGCGGAGCAAAATAAACTTTGGACAGGAATGGCAAAGGAAACCGCACATCAAATAGGCACGCCACTTTCTTCTTTATTAGGTTGGATTGCTATTCTAAGAACAGAAAACGTAAACGAAGAGTATATTGTTGAAATTGAAAAAGATGTAGATAGGTTAAATACAATAGCAAATAGATTCTCTAAAATAGGTTCTTTACCAGAATTAAAGAAAACCGATATAGTTTTAGAAACTAAAAATGCTTACAATTATTTAGAGTCGCGCAGTTCTAAACAAATTTCTTTTTCTTTTTCTGCTACGCAGGAAAAAATTAATACGAACTTAAATACCGAATTATTTGGCTGGGTAATAGAAAACCTTATTAAAAATGCTATTGATACAATGCAAGGAAGAGGAAAGTTAGATGTACAAATTTCTGCTACTTCAAAAAAGGTAAAAATTAAAGTTACAGATACCGGAAAAGGGATTCCAAAATCGCAACAGAGACAAATTTTTAAACCTGGTTTTACCACTAAAAAACGTGGTTGGGGTTTAGGTTTATCACTTTCTAAACGTATTATTGAAGATTACCACAAAGGAAAAATAGTTGTACAAAAATCAGAATTAGGTAAAGGAACTACTTTTGAGATTCAGTTAGAGAAGGTTTAATCTCGGGGCGATAGCCCAATTGGGTTTAATCCCTCCAAAGGGTTTAATTCTCCGATGCTTGCGTCGAAATAAAAAGGGAATTCCTATTTAATTTAGAAGCTATTCCTGCTTTCACTACTCGCTTTTTGTTCGTGCCTTACAAAAGAGCTCAAACACGCCGTTCAATCAGGGCTAAGCTTATTTGCGGAGGGCGCTGTTACTCCTGTGAAAACAAGGAATCCAAACAAGCGCGCTCGTGTAGATTCTTTCTTTTACAGCAATAGTAACACTACTCAAAATTAGCAGAAATTTCTTCCGCCAACTCCACAAACTCCTCACTAGATAATTTCACTTTTTCTATAAACTGAATATCAGACATTGTGTTCAATGGAATTAAATGTACGTGCACATGCGGAACTTCTAATCCGATAACACTCATTCCAACACGCTTACAAAGAATTGTTCTTTCAATTGCCTTGGCAACTCGGTAAGAGAAAGACATTAAACCAAGATATTCATCTTTAGACAAATCAAACAATTTATTTTCTTCACTTTTAGGAATCACTAACGTATGTCCTTTTGCATTCGGATTTACATCTAAAAACGCATAAAAATTCTCATCTTCTGCAATTTTATACGATGGAATTTCTCCATTAATTATTTTTGTAAAAATACTTGCCATAATTTTATTTTTAGTAAAAATAAAAAAAGCGTTGCTTTTGCAACGCTTTCATCAATAAATATTTTAAAACTCTTAACGAGAAATTTCTAAAACTTCAAACTTCATAATACCACTTGGCACCTTAATTTCTGCAATATCACCAACCTCTTTACCCAATAAGCCCTTACCAATTGGCGAGTTTACAGATAACTTTCCGTTGCTAACATCCGTTTCAGAATCGGCAACTAACGTGTAAGAAAACTCCATATTATTAGTTGTGTTTTTAATTTTCACCACAGAATGAATCAACGCTTTTGAGGTGTCTAATTGGCTATCATCTAAAATACGTGCGCTAGAAACTACGTTTTTTAATTTTGCTATTTTAAATTCTAAATGAGACTGTTCTTCTTTTGCCGCATGATATTCTGCGTTTTCACTTAAATCTCCTTTATCTCTTGCATCTGCAATTTCTTGCGTAACTCTTGGGCGCTCTACTTGCTCCAATTGCAGTAATTCATCCTTCAATTTCTTTAATCCTTCTGCTGAATAATATGATATTTCACTCATCGTTTCTTAAATTTAAAAATCCCATTGCCTTAACAGGAATGAGATTAGACTACAAATGTACAAAATATTTGTAAATTGCCATTGTTTAAATAGAAATTCACACTTATACTTTGATGAAAAACTTCACTTTTTGCCTTATAATAATTGCTTTTTTTAGTTGCGGAAGCAATCAGCCAGTAAATAATTGTTTCAATCTTACTTCTTTTAATCAAACCATAAATTTAACGAATGCAGAGTTTATTAACTTGCAAGTTCCTGGTGGTTCTGCTATGACAAATTTAGCAGGAAGAGATATTCTCATCATAAGAAGAACCTCAACACAATACAAGGCTTTCGATTTAAAATGTCCCGAAGGAAGCTGTAATCTTCCAATGGTATTTGATGGATTAATTTTAAGCTGCACTTGCGATACTAAAAGATATAGCACTCTTAACGGTTGCCCAATTAATCAAGCAGGCGCATGTATTGATGACGGCTCTTGTTTTGTATTAGAATACCATGTATTTCAATCTAGTTCAAATACATTACAAATTAGCCGATAAATTGATTATTTTTGTAAGAACAATACTCTAACACATTTATCTTGAAAAATTATTTTTCTTCAGATTTTAAATTGGGCGTTCTCGGTGGCGGTCAATTAGGCAGAATGCTACTTTCTGAAACTCAAAAGTTTGATATCTATACCGTTATTTTAGACGGAAACCCTGAAGCACCTTGTGCACAAATTTGTAATGAATTTTATCAAGGAGATTTATTAGATTTCGATGCCGTTTATAACTTCGGAAAAAAAGTAGACTTGTTAACTATTGAAATTGAAAATGTAAATATTGATGCGCTAGATAAACTAGAAGCAGAAGGTTTAATTATTTATCCGAAGCCAGAAAATTTACGCATTATTCAAAATAAAGCACGTCAAAAAAACTTTTATATAGACCATCAAATACCAACGGCAGAATTTTCTTATTATGCGTATCTCGAAGAATTAAAACACTCTTATCAAAACAATATTATAGATTTTCCATTTGTATGGAAAGCTACTCAATTTGGTTATGATGGAACAGGCGTAAAAGTTGTTAGAAATATTGAAGATTTAGAAAGTTTACCCGCTGTAGAATGTATTACAGAAAAATTAATTCCGTTTAAAAAGGAATTAGCCGTAATTGTAGCAAAAAATTCTGATGGAGAAGTAAAAACATATCCTGTGGTAGAAATGGAATTTCATCCAGAAGCCAACCAAGTAGAATATGTTATTTGTCCTGCAAGAATTGATGAAACTATTGCTAAAAAAGCACAAGAGGTTGCGTTAAAAGTTCTAAATGCTTTCGACTTCGTCGGATTATTAGCTGTAGAAATGTTTCAAACTGAAAATGATGAAATTTTAGTTAATGAAGTTGCTCCAAGAACACATAATTCTGGGCATTATTCTATTGAAGCTTCTTATACCAATCAATTTGAACAGCATTTACGAAGCATTTTAAACCTTCCGTTAGGAAATACAGATAGTAAAGTTGCCGGTATTATGGTCAATTTAGTTGGTTCAGCAGGTTATACAGGTAATGTTGTTTATGAAAATATAGAAGAAATATTAAAGATTAACGGAGTTACACCACATATTTATGGTAAAAGAATAACCAAACCCTTCCGTAAAATGGGACATGTAACTATTGTACATAAAGATATAAATAAGGCAAGAGAAATTGCACAACAAGTAAAAGAAACTATTAAAGTAATTAGTAAATAAAATAGCGTTAAGCCGAACTTGTTTCAGCTTCTCATCAAAAAAAAACCTTTCGACTCCACTCGAGGTGACAAATAAAATTATGGTAGGAATTATAATGGGAAGTGATTCAGACCTTCCAATCATGCAAGAAGCAATAGATATTTTAGAGAGTTTTGATATTCAAATTGAAGTAGATATTATTTCTGCACACAGAACGCCAGATAAACTAGTAGACTATTCTAAAAATGCCCATACACGCGGAATTAAAGTAATTATTGCTGGCGCAGGTGGCGCAGCACATTTACCTGGAATGGTGGCAAGTATGAGTCCGTTACCAATTATTGGAGTTCCTGTAAAAAGTAGAAATTCTATTGATGGTTGGGATTCTATCCTATCAATTTTACAAATGCCTGGGGGCGTTCCTGTAGCAACTGTTGCTTTAGATGGCGCAAAAAATGCGGGTATTTTAGCTGCACAAATTATAGGAGTTTCAGATACATGTGTCTTAGATAAAATTATTGCATACAAGGAAGATTTAAAATTGAAAGTTGAAAAAGCTTCTGAAAGAGTACGAAAATAATTTTACATACCTTAATTACACTTAAAGTTAAAACCTATGAGGGCTAAAAAATCACAAAAAAAAATGAATCCACTCTTAAACCATTTTAATACTCCTCCTTTTTCTAAAATTACAAATGCAGACTACAAACCTGCCATTAAAGAAGGAATAAAAATAGCAACAGCAGAAATTAATGCAGTTGCAAACAATAGAGAAACTCCAACTTTTGAAAATACAACCGTTGCTTTAGATTTTACAGGAGAAAAATTAAATAGCATAACGTCTATTTTCTTTAATTTAAATTCTGCTGAAACTAATGATGAAATTCAAAAAATAGCAAAAGAAGTTTCCCCTTGGTTAAGTGAGTTTAAAAACGATATGATTTTAAACGAAACACTGTTTAAAAGAGTGAAAGCTGTTTATGATCAAAAAAATAGTTTAGATTTAAACCCAGAGCAAACAATGTTGTTAGAAAAACAATATAAAGGTTTTGCAAGAAATGGCGCAAATTTAAATGATACTGATAAAGATGAATTACGTGAAATTGACGCAGAATTATCTAAACTATCATTGCAGTTTGGAGAAAATGTACTAGCAGAAACAAATGCTTTTGAAATGCTAATTACTAATAAAAATGATTTATCTGGATTACCAGAAAGCGTTAGAGAGGCCGCAAAAGAGATTGCAAAGTCTAAAGAAAAAGAAGGCTGGGTTTTTACGTTAGATTACCCTAGTTACATTCCGTTTATGACCTATGCAGACAATAGAGAGTTGCGTAAAAAATTAGCGATTGCAGCGGGTAAAAAAGGATTTCATAAAAATGAATTTAATAACGAACAAGTTGTTTTAGATATTGTAAAACTTCGTTACAAACGCGCAAATTTATTAGGTTATAAAACACATGCACATTTTGTTTTAGAAGAACGAATGGCAGAAAACCCGGAGAAAGTTTTATCATTCTCTAACGATTTATTAGAAAAAGCAAAACCCGCAGCTAAACGCGAGTTTGCTAATCTAGAAAGCTATGCAAAGAAATTAGACAAAATAGATCAGCTTCAAAAATGGGATGGAGCCTATTATTCTGAAAAGTTAAAAAAAGAATTATTTTCTTTAGATCAGGAATTGCTAAAACCTTATTTTAAATTAGAAAATGTAATTGATGGTGTTTTTGAAATAGCGAATAGATTATTCGATTTACAGTTTGAAGAAATTAATTCTATAGATATATATCATGAAGATGTAAAAACATATTCGGTTACAGATACTGATGGGAATTTTGTATCATATTTCTATGCCGATTTTCATCCTAGAAAAGGAAAACGTAATGGTGCATGGATGACTTCCTATAAATCACAACAAATTAAAAACGGAATTAACGAGCGTCCACAGGTTTCTATTGTTTGTAATTTCACCAAACCAACTGAAACAAAACCCTCATTATTAACTTTTAATGAAGTTACCACATTGTTTCATGAATTTGGTCATGCTTTACATGGAATGTTAGCAAACACAACGTATAATAGTTTGTCTGGAACTTCAGTTTCTTGGGATTTTGTGGAACTTCCAAGTCAGGTTTTAGAAAATTGGTGTTATGAAAAAGAAGCCTTAAAATTGTTTGCAAAACATTATGAAACTGGCGAAACTATTCCGATGGAATATGTTAAAAAAATAAAGGAGTCAGCAAATTTTCATGAAGGAATGCAAACGTTACGTCAGTTAAGTTTTGGTTTATTAGATATGCAATGGCACGGTGGAAATCTCACAGATATTAAAAATGTAAAAGAGTTTGAATCTAAAGCTTTTGCTGACACTCAATTATACCCTGATGTTGCAGAAAATTGTATGAGCACCGCTTTTTCTCATATTTTTCAAGGAGGATATTCAGCTGGATATTATTCGTATAAATGGGCAGAAGTTTTAGATGCCGATGCTTTTGAATATTTTTTAGAAGAAGGAATCTTTAACAAAGAAGTGGCTACAAAATTTAAAGAAAATGTACTTTCTAAAGGTGGAACAGAAAAACCAATGGAATTATACAAACGTTTTCGTGGAAAAGAACCAAAACCAGATGCATTGTTAAAACGTGCTGGATTATTAAAATAAAATTAAGAAAAGGTTTTCTCTCTTAATTTTTAATCCCACCAGTGGGTTTAATTCCCAGATGCTGCTTGCTTCGAAATGATTTACTCATGTTACGCATCCAAACCTCAAAAAAGGATGATTAAGCAGCTTTAGGTGTTGATAACTTTCTGAGTTCGTTATGAGCTGCTTTTTGAGCTGCTAAATAGATTTGTGTTTTCATAGCAAAATGATTTTTCCCTGTTCTTTGTTTAAGCCACTCTAACTTTATATAAGCTACAATTGACAATACAAAATGATTCGTTTGAGTTTCTGTTTTTTTAGTTGGAGATTTAGCAAAACCTGTGTTACTTTTAATCGATTTGTGATACTCTTCTACTGCCCACCGTTTTTTGTAGATTGTAGTTATTTGGTTATACGATAAATTTAAATCACTACAAGCCAAGTACAACTCGCCGACTGTATCATTCTCGTTTTTGAAAACTTGCTTTGTAAGCAACAGCGGAAAGTCTAGTTTTTCAAACCAAACTTCCACGGTTTGTTGTCTTGGCTGTAATGTTTTAATATTCACGTATGCTCCATTTTGCTTATCTTCTAAGGATAAGGCTACTTTTCGATTGCTTTTTAAGGCAATAATAAAATCATTTTTTAAAAGTTCTTTACAATAAACCATGTTCTCTGCTGAAGAAAACCAACTATCAGCCAACACATAATCAAAGTGTATTTTGCTACTACATTCCTGCAACATTTCTCTAAAAAGTTCGTTTTTAGTTTTGCTGCTTTTACGCTTTTGCCTTCCTGTTTTTTTGTCGGTAACCCAAATATTTTTCTTTATAAACTCTACACCACACGGTATACGCATGCCTCCAACTTCGACTAAAGCAGTTAGAAAATTAACCCCTTTTACAGACCTTCCAAACACATGGTCAAAATGCCAAGTGTTCAACTCACTTTCATCTGTATATTGTTTTTCTTGTATCGAATCATCAAAACTTAAAATGATAGTTTCTTTAGATTGAGTCAATTCTTCAACATAAGGTTTTGCCTTTTTCCATAGAAATTTACTGTCATAAACACCCGTTGATAATGCTCGTGTTATTTTATCATGTTTTATAGAGAGTAATGAAGCCATACCTGTAGCTGTCGTGTAAGAACTTGAACTTATCAAATAATCAGTATACAAATCAACAAAATTATCCATCTTTTTATTTCTCAAAGTTGTTAACAAGATAAACTATAAATATCTTAAATTCAAATTATTCTTGCGTAAGGTGAGTTAATAAGGTTTGTTAAAGAAAATGTGAATTCAGAGTTTTTTATTGTACTCCATAAAAATACTTCTATATATGACGTAAAAAAAGTTAAACCCAAATTTAATGCTCAAGTAATCATTCAAAGTCATATTACTAATGACTTTTATTATGAGAAAATGCCTTTGTTAATTAAAGATGAGGTGACTTTTGAAGAAGTAGTTTCTGGTTTTTTTGATTCAGATGAAGAAACCAAAGAGAAAAAATTATTAAACAAAAAACTAACCTTCCTCCATCAACTATTGGGCGGTAATTTTGATAAGAGCGAACTTGAAAAATATGAAAACGAATATGACTTTAAGTATGATAATAATGAGCACATAGAATCTATAAGGGAGATAAGAGATACCTTATTAAATAAAGTAACCTAACTTATGGAAGAAACAAAATATTATATCGTTGGTGATAAATACAAGTCAATAAGTAAGGTTTTTAATGAAAATGACAATATAATTGCTGTACCATATATTGGTTTTGTTGAGACAATTAATTATTTAGACAATTTGAAAATAAATGAATTTGATATTATAATTATTAATTCGGAGGCTTTATTTAGCAATGAAGACTATTATATAGACTATAAAGGAATCTTATTGTTAAAATGGTTAAGAGTTTTTTCAAAAATATTAAATAGAATTTTAATTACGGGGTTTGTTTCTAGAGAAGATCTTATTAAAGACAACCCTAAAGAATTTATTCTTTTTGCTCCATCTACATATTTTTTGCAATTACCATTTAGCAAAGATCAATTTAATAATTTTAAATTAAATAGTTCTAGAATAAAATCGGAAGATGCATTGGTGAAAAATTACAAACCTTTTATAAAACCAGATTTTGACATACAACAATTTGGACATTCTTTCGCAAACAAATATGGGCTCTATTTGATGGAGAAAATGCACAAAAACTTTATCGACAAAGAATACTTAAATACAGAAATTGAAAGTCACGAACATCTTTTTGAATTTATAAAAGCGGATTTTATTTATGGAGTAGAAAACAAAAAAGAACAATTAAATAAAATAAAAAGCAAACAAAAAAAAATACTATATATTGATGATTTAGCAGAAAATGGTTGGGGAAAATTACTAGAATCAATACTAGGTCAAAATGTATTAACAACTATAGTTCCCGATATAAATCAAGATAATTATATAGATAAAATAGTAAACATAATAACTAATAAAAAACCAGATACTGTTTTATTAGATCTGCGCTTAGGTGGAGATATTGAAGCAAGATTACCTATTAATGAAGTTTCAGGCTTTAAAGTTTTAAAAATAATAAAAAATAAATTTCCAGTATTACCAGTAATAATGTTTTCTGCAACTAACAAAGCGGAAAATTTAAGTGCCTTACTAAAACTAGGTGCTTTTGGGTTATGGACCAAACCAAGAGTTGAACATAATTTAAATAAAAATTTAAAATATAATGAGTTAATTGATGTTTTAGAAAATTCTTTTAATATCTATAAAAATCCAATTGATGAATGGATGCTAGAAACTGATTTTTTTCTTGAAAAATTATACTCTTCAAGACAACAACTAATTAAAAAGATTAAAAAAACATTTGTTTATGAAAATGCAAATAAAATACCACGAGACTTAAAACCCCTTTTATATTCAAATTTTTTAATCTTAGATACTAATGCTTTTAGAGAAACAGAAAGTAGTGACAGTTTTAAAAAATACCAACTTATGTTTTTGTTTCTCACTATTTTATCTAGAGCATTAAACAAAAAATTAGTGATTATTGATGATGTTCTTCAAGAATTATTTATTGGATCTAAAAGAAATATTCCATATCCCCAAAAAACGGTTTGTAGTTATTCCTTAAATAAAATATTTGAAGCGAAAAAAAAATATGGAAACATCATAAGTAATGAATATAAAATTATTGATGCATATTTTAAAAACACAAAATTCATCTTTGACCATGAAGACAATGAGTATAAAGTGTATTCTGAAACAAAAAAACTTGTATCTGTATTTGATACTGAAGAAGATGCATTAAAATTAATTGGCTCTACCCTTATTTTAATGGGTAAAGATTTAAACCTCCATTAAAAAAGAGTATTGCACTTCTAAAGTTTTTAAAAGTTCTATATCCTTTTCCAATAGATTTAAGTTCTTGTATTTTTCCATTTAATCTTTCAGCCATTGCATTGCTATACTCAGTTATTAAGGCATTTATAACTCCAGAGAGATGTTTTTCAAACATTGTAACAACCTTTGTTACTTCTTTAATTTGCTTAGAAGTAGAATTTCGTATCCATTTAATTAGTGCTTGGTCGGAAACTCCAAAAGGCTTATAAACATTAATAATTTCCTTGGTTTTCATAGTTGGGTCTATCTTTGTCTATTTTTGAAATTCTCAAAGAAAGAACTCATTTCATGTGAATTATTCAAAAAAGAAAGGTTACTATATAAAAATTTAAAAATGATAAAATGTATCATTTAAAACCCACTTTAGATTCGACAAGTACTTTAGGGCTTTATCCCTTGTAATCAAAGGAGGTTCAGAGTTTTCGACCAGAGACTAATTAGTAAATAAAAACCATTAATATACTTAGTTTCTTTATGGAATAAATCTTTAAAATTTTCTTTGACTTGCCACGCCTTGCTAACTTCATAGTTCGCCTTGATTATTGCATCAAATTTTATTCGTTGTTTCTCGGTTAGGTTTTCTTGGTTTTTAAGTAACGCATATCTACTGTTTATCAATTCATCATTCGTTTTAACTTCTCTTCTTCTAACCTTATCAATAGCGGTATTTAAATACTTAACCAAATGAAATCTGTCGTGAACAATAGATGCGTTTGGTAATTGACTTTTAGAGGTAGAAATATAAGCTTTCCACATATCTAAACTTATAGTTTTAACCTGTTTTTGTTGTTGTTTTGTCATAGATTTATCAAATAGTTTTTCTACAGATTCTTTAGTTCTTCCTTCTTCTACATCTATGATAAAACCACTTCTAGGATGACTTAAGACACTTATATATTTATGTCCTTTCTTAAACGATTTTTCATCCAAACTCAAACGACTAAAATCCATATTTGATAAATCTCTCCTACTCAAACCTCTTTCTGTACTTAAATGAATTACTCTATTGATGACATTAAAACCACAACGCATTAATTTTGCTGTTTTTGTTTGATTTTTAGTTGCTAATAGTAAATCAATTATTGCATGTTCAAAAAGGTGTGTATGACGTGTATGCTTATCTGCCCATGGCGGAACTATGGTGATTACAGCTCCTTGACTGTTCTTTATTCTTGGCAACTTACAACTTATAAAAGTCTTATATTGCATCGTATCTAAATGACGCCATTCTCGATTTGGTGCATGGTCATATAAACTACATAATTCCATAGTCTCTGGACAAAGGGCTCTTTCTCCTATGAATTTAATGACTATTTTTATGTCTGAAATTGCATAATCTGCTTCTACTTTTACAACTTGCCAGTTGTCATCTAAATTTAGTAGTAAATCGAAAAATTGATGTGTAAACATTTTACCTTTTTTTTACGAATTTAATAAATTCCATTAAATTCGTGGTAGAACCATATTATTAAGTAGAATATACCTAAATAGATTTTTTACTTTATTTTCAAGTTCATCAATAATCTTATTATATTCAATATGATAGTTATACTCTTCAGACTTTAAAGGCGTTTTTATTCGCTGATCTTTCTCTTTCCAATGTTTCAAAGAAACTTTTACACCTTTTACAACACGCCTAACTCTAACACCATTATAGGTAATGAGCATCCTAACAGGGATTAACCCTTGTTTATCTATCTTGTCCTTTCTTAAAGTAAATGAAACTTGCATATATGTGCAAATATATAAAACTTGATTTAATAGGGGTTAAATTAGGGGGCTTTTTTTAGATAAAAATTAGTATAATTAGAATTAATTTGATTTAAATATTGCTACTACAATTAAATGTATTGATTACAACGGTCTTAAATATTGTTAAAAAATACGGTACTCCCGCCTCGAGTACTAAAACCGTTGATAATCTTATGATTTTCAACGGTTTTTTGTTTTTAGACACCAACTAAGTGGCAAAAAACGCATTGTTTTAATGATATATATTTAACTGTTAGTAAAAGATAAATTTTACTTTGCTATAGCCTTTCCATTTAAAAAATTGCTCGTAATTGAACCATTCCTGTATGAATAGCTTTTGAATTTTCACTTTTTCTTCCTAAATAATTTAGGCTTAAGTTTAAAAACGAATTTAATTTTTGATTAAAAAGTAAATTCCACGTATAGTTTTTACCAACTTGTAAACCTTCTAATAATTGGTAACCAACTGGTGAATTTGCATTTCCTGTAAAATCGTTTAAAAACATAGTGAGATTAGCACTAATCTGATTTTGTTTTTTACTGATAAAAAAATATTCAGCTCCAAATTTTTGTCGCTGTAGTTTTTCAAGACCTTGTAATTGATTTTCCTTTTTTGCAAACTCATAGAACACTGAAAAACGATGATCTTTATTATACAAAAAGGTAAATTTTGGAGCAAGCTCGTTGCTCTTAATTTGATAGTTTCTATTCGTAAAATTCTTGGTTTTTAAATTATTTTCTGAAGCCACTCCCTTTAAATCAAACAACCAAAATTTTGTTAGTTTATGCTGAAACTCTAATTGATGTATAATTGAGTTATTTTCTTGATTACCAATATTGTATTGTTGTTTGTTGCGCGTTTTTCCGTACGTATACGTTAAGCTATATTTCTGTAAATTTCTATTAAAATAAAAGCTATTTCTAAAATTAAAAGCCAAGGCAAGTAATTTACTTTCATCTAAATCAAACGGATTCAAATTAAAAGAATCTCCAATACGTTGCTGCTCGTTATCAACTAACAAGTAAGTTTGATTATAAAAATGTGAAAATATGTTTTTAAACCCTGTTTTGTTTGCCCATTGAGATGGGTTTATAGTGATTGATTGTTTCCATTTTGCACGTTGTGTTGGTACATAACGCAAGTTAGGTAAAGCAACACGTAAATAATCTGCTTGATCTTGAAATTGTGCAATTTCGAATTCTTCAAATTGCTGAATCTCATCATTATTATAATCAACCCAAGTGTAAAAACCTTGCCCTGCTTCGGTTTTTATATACACATAATCTTGTCTTGCAATATTCCCTGACGAGGTTTCGTAGACGGTTCCTAAAGTAATAAAATTATTAAAAAACCGTTGGTTATAAACCAAACGAGAGTTTAGCGATTTTTCATTTTTAGCAAATGCATTGCCTGTTAATCTATAATTTGCATAGAGCGATAAATTAGTTCGCTTATTTTGAATAATTCTGCTGTCTACGTAAAACGTTTTTCGATTGTTAATTTGGGTAAAATTGTTGCTTCGAATACTATCGTTGGTTCGATAATTTACACCAAATTTTGCAAAAACTTTGGTTGAATCTCCAACACCAACATAGGTTTCGTATTCTTTAAACTGATGACTTAAATTAATAAACGCATCAGTATTTTTATCTTTCCGCTCATTCGTTTCAAAATTGATAAAAGCTCCCGCCCAAGGTTTTCCAAAACTATGTTCTACATTTGATTTTAATCGAAAAAAAATGTCTTTCTCTACTTCAGAAGTATTATTTAGCAAGCTTCCATTGGTTGAAAAGATAGTTTTATTAAACGTTAATTTTGATTGAATTTTGTGCTTACTTCCACTAAAATTATCAGAAAAATTAAGGTAATTAAAACCATAAGCAACATAATTACTGTCAGATTTTTGAAGGATAAATTTTGCGCCTATTTGATGTTGGTTTCCTGAGGGGTTTACTAAGTTCCAATCTCTATTAAATTCCACATTTTGAAAACGCTGTACAGTTCTAAAATTATTTTGAATGTATTGATAATTTATATCACTTTTTAGTTTCCAAATTTTATCTAAAATGGTTTGTTGCCAATTAAATTTACCCGCAACCCGTTTGTTTTGATTATCGTTAATTGAAGAAAATAAATTCAAATCGTTATCGCTATAGGCTAACTCTGCATTAATTTTTGTTTTTCCTGACGGATGATAGCTTGCATTTACATCAAAAATCTGCAAACTTGTAGGTGCAATTAACCGAATAATAGGATTGTAATTTCCAGCATTATTTCCCGCGTAGCGAAAAATTGTACCCGTAGCAATTGTGTTGTCAATAACATAATCTCCTTGATTTGCACCAACATTAGTAAAAGTTATAGAATATACTTTGTCATTTTTATCGGTAGAATACTTAAAAGTTTCTATGGCTCCAACCGTAACTTTC
The DNA here is from genome assembly GCA_965242715.1 of Tenacibaculum sp. GTDB lineage: Bacteria > Bacteroidota > Bacteroidia > Flavobacteriales > Flavobacteriaceae > Polaribacter. The sequence goes on along the minus strand of OZ251501.1, from coordinate 3,577,418 downwards.
TTGTACTGAATTCGGTTAGGAGAGTATTCATCTACAAAAGAGCTTGGTGCTACCATTTGACTAAAATCATTGCCTGCATTGGCTAAAATTTGTTTTTGACTATCGCTTAAACTTTGTTGTAAAGGTTGATTTTTTGCATCGTTTTCGTTATAAAAATGTCCAAAGATAGAAAAATTATCAGATTTATATTGTGCTTTTTCATAGGTTATAAAACGCGTATAATTTCTATCGGAATACTGAAATTCTATACGAATTCGCATATCATTTGTAATCGGATATGTAGTGTTAAAACGAATCTCTGCAATGTTATAATCTATAGTATAATCTTTCGTTTTACCACGGTTTAGTTGAATGCCATTTATAAAAACGGTGTCGCTTCCAGATACAATAATAATGACCGGTTCATTATTGGGTCCTAAAATTTTGTATGGACCTTGATTGCTTTCAATCCCCACAAAATTGAATATTGAAAAACGCCCTCGAACTACAGCGCCAGAAGCAGAAATGGTTGTTTTATCGCTTAAATTTGCTTCAACTTCTAAACCAGAAACTTGTTTTTCAAAGTTTAAGAAATAACTTTCGTTATTTCTTAAAGAAACGTCACCTGCTTTTATACGCCAGTTTTTACTGAAAAGTTCTACAAAAATACGATCAAAATCGGTAATATTTTGCGAATATCCGTTTTGTTGTAACGGAATATTAGTGTCAAAAATATTGGCTCTAATACCCACTTTATCTGATAGTTTTCCTGAAATATTTAAATCTAAAGACGAATTGGTTACTGCATTTTGGTTATTACCAATGGTAATACCACGAGTAATAAAGCCTTGCGTATTTAAACCGTCAAAAAGCTTGCTATTTCCTCTTTTTTTATTGGTAGTTAAACTATATAATTGCCCAGTATTATTAGTGTCTGGAACAATTAATTTCTTATCAAAAGGTGAATAGGTTTTAGTAACAAATTCTGGATACCGATAATATTCAATGATAATTTTTGGGTATTTTTTAGCGTTGATGATTAACTGTGCTGTAGAAAAATCAACTTGAAAATCGGTGGAAGAAATGGCTGTTTTATCTGAAGTAAAAACCTTAAAATTTGTTGGATTAATTCCTACAGAATCAATTTGAATAGTGTCTTTTTTTATTTCAATTTTCTTGACTCTAAAATCTTTCGATGTTTTTTGCGCGTGCGCAACTATTCCGAAGAAAAGGCATAAAACAAAGAGTAAATTTTTGGTCATACTTTACAAACGTACTGAAAAGAAAATTAGTTTAAAAAAGGGATTGTTGTTTTGAAAAACCTTCGTGTTCTAACAACCATTTTTTACGCCAAATTTTGCAGCATAACCAGTTAAAGAACCGTTTGAACCAATAATTTGATGACACGAAATATACAAAATACAAAGGGGGGTTTTTACCGTTGGCAAAAGCTACGGCTCTAGTTGCTTTTACATTGCCAAGTTTTTTGGTTTGTTGCATATATGTTCTAACCTTTCCATAAGAAATACTTAATAACTCTTTCCAAACAGCTTGCTGAAAAACAGTTCCTTGCGGATTTATTTTTAAACTAAATTCAGTTCTTTTATCAATAAAATACTCATCTAATTGAGTTACACAGCCTTGTAACAAAGTAGAAGCTTCTTTAGAAGATTCTAAAGCTTCATCTAAAACAGAAACTGACTAAATCCCATTTTTGTCTCCTACAATTTTTGTAGTTTCAATGGGTGTTTTATAATATGTTGTTTGTAAATTAGACACCAAAAACATCTTTAGAATTCTGTGTAGTAATTTCGGCAATTTCCTCGAAAGATAAATCGTAAATATCAACTAATTTATCAATTACCTGTGTTATATAAGAACTTTCATTACGTTTTCCACGATATGGAGTTGGTGCTAAATAGGGCGAATCGGTTTCTAAAACAATGTGTTTGATGTTGATTTGATTTAAAAATGCATCAATTTTCCCATTTTTAAAGGTTGCAACGCCACCAATTCCTAATTTCATATTATAAGAAATAGCTTGTTTGGCTTGTTCTAAAGTTCCTGTAAAGCAATGAAAGATTCCGAATAAACCGTCTTCTTTTTCGGTTTCTAAGATTTCAAAAATTTCATTAAAAGCTTCACGGCAATGAATTATAATTGGTAATTTTTTCTCTTTTGCCCACTGTATTTGTGTTTTAAAAGCTTCTTGTTGCTGTGGTAAAAAAGTTTTATCCCAATACAAATCGATGCCAATTTCTCCGATGGCATAAAAATTACGTTTATCAATCCATTCTTTTACATGTGCTAATTCTTCTTTATAGTTTTCTTTTACTGAAGTTGGGTGCAAACCCATCATTAAAAACACATTTTCGGGATATTCCTTTTCTAAACTAAACATGCTCTCTGAATAAGAGCTATCTATTGCAGGAATAAAAAAGCGAGAAATACCAGCATCAAAAGCACGTTGCATCATTGCTTTTCTATCTTCATTAAACTGTTCGGAATATAAATGGGTGTGTGTATCAGTAATCATTTATTGGCTTATCTTTGTGTAACAAAAGTACTGAAAATGACTAGTCTGAAAAAAATCTTACGAAAAAAGAAATACATTAAAATAAAGTTGCGTAAAATTGTTACCAATCATTTAGAGTTGGATGCTAAAATTAATGGTATTTCTGGTCGGTTTATTTTAGATACTGGTGCGTCAAATTCTTGTGTTGGTTTAGATTTGATTGAATACTTTAACTTAATTTCTGAAGAAAGTGAAGTTAAGGCTGCAGGAGCTGGAGCAACAGATATGGAAACTCAACAATCTAAAGATAATTATTTGAAGATTGGTAAATGGAAAACCAATCAATGCCATTTAGTGCTATTTAATTTAGTGCATGTAAATACTGCCCTTACACAACAGAATGCACAAGAAGTTCATGGGATTATTGGGGCTGATGTTTTACAGCGAGGAAAAGCGTTTATTGATTACGATAAAAAACTACTATATCTTAAAAAATTAAAGAAAAAGAAGTCTAAAAAATTAAAAAGAATTGAATTTTAACACTTTATTTTCTCGTTAAAAAGTGTTAAAATTTTAATTTTAAAATTAATTTTTTATGGTTTTACACCATATTTATGTAAACCATTCCTGTTGATAAAACCGTTGCTTTCATGCCTCTTTTATACTGTTTTAGCGAAAATGTTAGCTAAAAAAATATGTAACGTTTTGTAATTGATGCCGTCTTATATATGTAATCAATTAAACTAAATAACATGAAAACTTTATTACACACACGAGTCGAAGAAAGAGGAATTTTAACTTCAACCTACAAACAAGAAATCCGAAATAATGTACGCTCAATGCGTTCACAATCTTTATCAGGATTTAAAAGCCGTATCAAAAAGAATAACGCTTCTACTTGCTCTATTGCAACATCTTTAAGAGTATCTATGTTTGCAGTAGCATTGATAATAATTATATTTTAAAATAAGAAAAACTGCTAAAAGCGAGGTTTCTTACTTGTTTAACAAATGGAAATATCAATAAGTTTATAAGATGTTTTTGAATGTAACTCTTCAATAAAATCTAAGATCTCACTTTTACTAAATTTTTTAGAGAACTCAATATTGTAAATATGCGCTGTTTTATTTTCGAAAAATAGCCAAATCCATTTCTCATTAGAGGTTAGTAAAATTTCGTTCTTGCTATTTTTTTTCAACTAAACTATTTAATTTATTGGTTCTACCACGAATTTAATGGAATTTATTAAATTCGTAAAAAAAAGGTAAAATGTTTACACATCAATTTTTCGATTTACTACTAAATTTAGATGACAACTGGCAAGTTGTAAAAGTAGAAGCAGATTATGCAATTTCAGACATAAAAATAGTCATTAAATTCATAGGAGAAAGAGCCCTTTGTCCAGAGACCATGGAATTATGTAGTTTATATGACCATGCACCAAATCGAGAATGGCGTCATTTAGATACGATGCAATATAAGACTTTTATAAGTTGTAAGTTGCCAAGAATAAAGAACAGTCAAGGAGCTGTAATCACCATAGTTCCGCCATGGGCAGATAAGCATACACGTCATACACACCTTTTTGAACATGCAATAATTGATTTACTATTAGCAACTAAAAATCAAACAAAAACAGCAAAATTAATGCGTTGTGGTTTTAATGTCATCAATAGAGTAATTCATTTAAGTACAGAAAGAGGTTTGAGTAGGAGAGATTTATCAAATATGGATTTTAGTCGTTTGAGTTTGGATGAAAAATCGTTTAAGAAAGGACATAAATATATAAGTGTCTTAAGTCATCCTAGAAGTGGTTTTATCATAGATGTAGAAGAAGGAAGAACTAAAGAATCTGTAGAAAAACTATTTGATAAATCTATGACAAAACAACAACAAAAACAGGTTAAAACTATAAGTTTAGATATGTGGAAAGCTTATATTTCTACCTCTAAAAGTCAATTACCAAACGCATCTATTGTTCACGACAGATTTCATTTGGTTAAGTATTTAAATACCGCTATTGATAAGGTTAGAAGAAGAGAAGTTAAAACGAATGATGAATTGATAAACAGTAGATATGCGTTACTTAAAAACCAAGAAAACCTAACCGAGAAACAACGAATAAAATTTGATGCAATAATCAAGGCGAACTATGAAGTTAGCAAGGCGTGGCAAGTCAAAGAAAATTTTAAAGATTTATTCCATAAAGAAACTAAGTATATTAATGGTTTTTATTTACTAATTAAATGGATACGAAATTCTACTTCTAAGCAAATTAAAGAAGTAACAAAGGTTGTTACAATGTTTGAAAAACATCTCTCTGGAGTTATAAATGCCTTAATAACTGAGTATAGCAATGCAATGGCTGAAAGATTAAATGGAAAAATACAAGAACTTAAATCTATTGGAAAAGGATATAGAACTTTTAAAAACTTTAGAAGTGCAATACTCTTTTTTAATGGAGGTTTAAATCTTTACCCATTAAAATAAGGGTAGAGCCAATTTATTAATAAATTTAGTTTTAGATAACTTATCTTTTTCCTGTATTAAAATACTTTTAGACCAATTTAACTTAAAATATTTTTAATTCTTCTAATAGCTTCGCGAAGCTGTAATTCAGAAGCCGCATAAGACATTCTAATACAGTTTGGCGCACCAAAGGCTTCACCTGTTACGGTAGCAACATTGGCTTTTTCTAATAAGAATAAAGAGAAATCACTCGCGTTTTTAATTTTAATAGTATCTATTGTTTTTCCGAAGAAAGCAGAGGTATCTGGAAAAACATAAAATGCTCCTTCGGGAACGTTTAATTTAAATCCGTCGATTTTTCCAAGTAAATCGAGCACTAAATCTCTACGAGATTTAAACTCATCTACCATATATTGTATTTTACTCGGAGCTGCTAAAACTGCAGTAATTGCAGCACGTTGAGCTATACAATTAGCTCCAGAAGTAATTTGTCCTTGCATTTTAGTACAGGCTTTCGCAATCCATTGAGGTGCACCAATGTAACCAATTCTCCAGCCAGTCATAGCAAATGCTTTTGCTAATCCATTTACGGTAATTGTACGATCAAACATTTCTTCAATTTTAGCAAAACTAAAAGGTTTGCCGCCATAATTTATATGCTCATATATTTCATCAGATAAAATATATATCTGCGGATGCTTTTTTAGCACTTCTGCCAAAGCTCTATATTCTTTTTCGCTATAAATAGATCCACTTGGGTTATTTGGCGAGTTAAAGAAAACCATCTTTGTTTTTGGCGTAATAGCAGCTTCTAATTGAGCTGGTGTAATTTTAAAATCATCATCAATAGAAGAAGGGATTTCTACAATTTTTGCTTCACATAAAGTTGCAATTGCAGAGTAGCTTACCCAATATGGCGCGGGTAATAAAACTTCATCTCCAGGGTTTAATAATACTTGCGCTATATTAGCAATAGATTGTTTGGCTCCTGTAGAAACTACAATTTGATTTGGGGCATACTCCAAATCATTGTCTCGTTTAAATTTTACACAAATAGCTTCTTTTAACTCTAGATAACCATCTACTGGAGTGTATGAATTATAATCTTGATTAATTGCTTCAATTGCTGCGTCTTTGATAAAATCTGGTGTGTTAAAATCTGGTTCACCTAAACTTAAACTAATAATATCCTTTCCTTGTTTTTTTAATTCTCTAGCTTTTGCAGCCATTGCCAATGTTTGAGAAATTGGTAAACTGTTAATTCGGTCCGATAATGGATGTGACATCTTGTTTCTTGTTGTGTTGTTGTTTGTTTTATGCTAAATGAGGTTTATTCCCTAAGTTTCCTAAATGCTTAAAGTGCTCAATAATTGCGAGAGACATTGTTTTATATTCATTATACGGAAGATTAAATTCTTTAGCAGTTTCTTTAACAATTTCTGCTAATTTTTCATAATGAACATGAGAAATATGAGGAAAAAGATGATGCTCTACTTGATGATTTAACCCGCCAGTATAAAAGTTTACCAACCAGTTTTTAGGCGCAAAATTTGCTGTAGTATATAATTGATGAATTGCCCAAGTGTGTTCCATATTCCCATCCTTGTCTGGTGCTGGTGTCTCTGTTTTTGGAACAATATGTGCCAACTGAAAAACAAGACTTAAAATAACGCCTGCAGTATAATGCATTACAAAAAACCCGATAAGAACTTTCCACCAAGCAACATCTAAAACCGCTATTGGTAAAACTACCCAAAGTGCATAATATGCAGTTTTAGAAATAATTAATTTGGTCCATTCTGTAGTTGGGTCTGGAAATTTTCCATAAGAAAGTTTACGTTTTAAATAACGATGCATTTGTTTAATATCTGTAGTAATTGCCCAGTTTATAGTTAACAATCCGTATAAAAAAACAGAATAATACTTTTGAAATTTATGAATCCATATCCATTCCGAGTGTTTAGAAAAACGAATAATTCTACCCGCATCTATATCTTCATCGTGGTCTTTAATATTGGTAAATGTATGGTGCAAAACGTTGTGCTGTACTTTCCAATTATACACGTTACCTGCAAGTATATAAATACTACTTCCCATTAATTTGTTTACCCATTTTCTTTTTGAAAATGATTCATGATTAGCGTCGTGCATAACATTCATACCAACACCAGCCATTCCTATCCCCATTAAGATAGTAAGTGCTAGTTTAATCCATTGCGACATGTCTATCGTTAAAATCAAAACAAAAGGAACTAAGAATATAGCAAACATTAAAATGGCTTTGGTATATAGTTTCCAATTACCAGTTCGTTTTACATTATGTTCTTTAAAGTAGGTGTTAACGCGTTTGTTAAGTGTTCTAAAAAAACTAGCTTTATCTACGCGAGCGAAGTTTATTGTTTTCATACGTGAGTTTAATAATTAGCAAAAATAAGTCTTTTGTTGTATAGATTGATTTTTTAAACGCACATTTTTATTCATAATTGTATTATTTTTGTCAATAATTTTACGAAATGAAGCTTATACAAAAATATTTTCCAAATCTTACTGAAACTCAAATTGAACAATTTTCTAAATTACAGGAACTCTATGAAGATTGGAACTTAAAAATAAACGTAGTCTCTAGAAAGGATATAGATGAGTTGTATTTACGCCACGTTTTACATTCTCTTGGTATAGCAAAAGTAGTAGCCTTTAAGGCTGATGCAAAGGTTATGGATGTTGGTACAGGAGGAGGTTTTCCAGGCGTTCCGTTGGCAATTTTATTTCCAGAAACACAGTTTCATTTGGTAGATTCTATTGGGAAAAAGATAAAAGTGGTAGATGAAGTTGTAGCTGGTTTAGGTTTGGAGAATGTAAAAACTACGCATGGTCGTGTAGAAGATGTAAAAGATACCTACGATTTTATTGTAAGTAGGGCGGTGGCACAAATGGAAACTTTTGTACGATGGAATAAGGGTAAAATTGCTAAAAAACAAAATCACGATTTAAAAAACGGAATTTTGTATTTAAAAGGTGGTGATTTAACCGAAGAATTACAAAAATATACCTCTGCAACAATTTATAATTTATATGATTTTTTTGAGGAAGATTTTTTTGAAACCAAAAAAGTAGTACATTTAGGTATGAAATTTAAGTCATAATTAACATTATAATTTAGTTTTATCTTCTGATTATTGAACTGTTAATTTGATAATAAGAATAAACATATGAGTAAAATAGATGAGAATTATAAATCAGTTCAAAAATTATGGAATGATTTTATCAAAGAAAATTCTATGTAATTAATTGTTGATTCTAGTCTATTGCGAGAATTTCTATTTTATTCATTAACGTCATATAATTATACACAAATACGTTAATACCAACGTTTTTTATTCTTTTTTGAAGCTTCAGATTTACGGCCTTTTTTGTGTTTGCTAATGGTATTAGGCTGCTTTTTAGGTTTTTTGGGTTGTGTTAATGGATAAGGATGATCTTCTATTACTTTTATCGTATTTTTAAGAAGTATTTCAATGTCTTTAATGTAGTTTGTTTCATCTGGGCTACAGAAAGAAAAGGCAATTCCAGATTTTCCAGCTCTACCAGTTCTACCTATTCTGTGTATATACGTTTCAGATACATTCGGAATGTCAAAATTAATAACAGCATCTACATTCGGAATATCAATTCCACGAGCAGCAACATCAGTAGCAATTAAAATCGTTCCTTTTTTATTTTTAAAGTCTTCAATAGCTTTATTACGAATTATTTGTGTTTTATCTCCATGAATACTAACCGCATTATAGCCGTTTTTTAATAAAGTTTGCTCTAATTTATCGACACCAAATTTTGTGCGGCGAAAAATAATAATTCGTCCATTAATAGTATTACGTAATAAGTGTAAACATAAATCAGTTTTGTTCTTTTTTGGCACATAATATAATAATTGACCAATATTTTTTGCCGTTGTTTCTTTAGGGGCAATAGTAATAATCTTTGGATTCTTTACTATGACTCCTGTTAGTTGAGAAACCTTTTCTGGCATTGTTGCAGAAAATAATAATGTTTGTTTTTTAGAAGGACATAAAGCTTCTATCTTTTTTACATCATTAATAAAGCCCATATCTAACATTAAATCGGCTTCATCTAAAACAAATATTTTTATAAAGCCTAAATCAATATTTCCTTGTTTATGTAAATCGATTAACCTACCAGGAGTTGCAATAAGAATATCTATTCCTTTATGTAACAGCTCTTTTTGAGGTTTTAATGACACACCACCAAAAACAGCAGTAGTTCTTAAATTAGTGTATTTGCTATAGGTTTTAAAATTTTCTTCAATCTGAATAGCTAATTCACGAGTAGGTGTAACTACTAATGCTTTTATTCTCTTCTCTCTTTTTTTAGCATCTTGCTCCTCAAATAACAATTCAATAATTGGTAAAGCAAAAGCAGCTGTTTTACCTGTACCCGTTTGTGCAGTTACAATTACATTTTTTTTAGCCAAAACAAACGGAATTGTTTCTTGTTGCACCAAAGTAGCTGTATGATAACGTTCTTCGGCAATTGCTTTTAAAATGGATTTATTTAATTGTAAGTCTTTAAACTTCATTGATTATTTTTTTACAAAGGTAAACTAAAGCAAGATATTGAAAATGAAAATGTTTTATTGATTTTTTAATTCTAAGGAAGACTTTTTTTGAAGCTATTGAAAAAAATTTAGCACTATCTCATAATCTGTAATAGTTGTAAAGGAACAGAGCACTACTGGTTACAAAACAAATGGAGTTATGAGTGTAAACTCTTGCAGATCAGTGGTACTATTATGAAGAGTTCAAAGCTTTCATTTATGATCTGGTATAAAACTATGTTTCTGTTAGGTGCTACTAAAAAAGGTTTTTCTTCCAAAGAAATACAACGTCAATTAGGACTAATACCAATTTAATTTTATAATGCCGTATTAAAAGCATTTACATAGTGATGATTCCCAGTAATGAATTTAATGACCTCTGGACTCATTCGCTTTACCATATTATGTAACCAATCTGTTAGCTTTTCCATGATTTCAAATCGTTAGTTTTTATATCGGTTTTTAATATACTGCCATACTTGTTCGTAAGGATTCAATTCTGGCGCATAAGGAGGTATTCTTAAAAGGAAAATATTTTGAAGGATTTCTATAATTTTTTGTAGAGTGAAAACCTGCGTTATCAATGACAATAATTTTAGATTACATTTTAGTAAATATTTAAGACTTTTTTAGATGTGTTTGCCCTGATTATTTGACCAAAAAGTGATATATTTGACATAGAGAATGATGTTTTTTGGTAGGCAGCTCAAAGTTAAGGGAGGTACTTGAAAATCATTCTCTTTTTTTATTAATTTTTAAAACATTTAGGACGGGATTGGTCTTTGATATTGACTCATATAATAAAAAAGAGGAAAATCATAAAATTTTAGTATTTGACGAAAATTTTAATCGCAGGGCGATAGCCCAATTGGGTTTAATTCCCCGACGCTTGCGTCGAAATAAAAAGGGAATTCCTATTTAATACCTCGTATGCTCGCGTCGAGGTAGTTTATTTGCTATTTCTGTAGATGACCATTTTACGGCTATTTTAGAATTAAATTTGACATAAATGGAGATTTTACATACAAAGTGTTGTTGAACAAATTTCTGAAAACGAACTAATTTTATTTGGGAAAAGAAAACGAAAAAAGCAGTTTTTAAAAACTACAATTAACTAAATAATAAGTAACAATTACGTAATTAACTATGAAAACACTTAACGATTTTAATTTCGAACATAAAAAAGCCTTAATTCGTGTAGACTTTAATGTGCCTTTAAACAATAATCTTGAAGTTACAGACAGTACAAGAATTCAAGCAGCAAAATCTACGATTATTAAAATTTTAGAAGATGGCGGAAGCTGTGTTTTAATGTCTCATTTAGGTCGCCCAAAAGGGGTTGAAGATAAGTTTTCATTACGCCATATTGTAGATGAAGTTACTGCTGTAATTGGAATAAAAGTGAAATTTATTGATGATTGTATTGGTAATAAAGTTGAAGAAGCGGTTGCTAATTTAGAAGACGGAGAAATTTTGTTATTAGAGAATTTACGCTTTCATTCAGAAGAAAAATCTGGCGACATTTTTTTTGCTGAAAAGCTTTCAAAATTAGGTGATATTTATGTAAACGATGCTTTTGGAACTGCACATAGAGCACATGCATCTACAGCTGTTATTGCCCAGTTTTTTAAAGGAAATAAATGTTTTGGTAATTTGCTAGCCAGAGAAATAGAAAGTATAGATAAGATTTTAAACAATTCAGAAAAACCAGTTTTAGCAATTTTAGGAGGTGCAAAAGTATCTTCAAAAATTACAGTAATAGAAAATATTTTAGATAAAGTAGACCATTTAATTATTGGTGGAGGAATGACATTTACCTTTGTAAAAGCACAAGGAGGAAGTGTTGGAGACTCAATTTGTGAAGATGATAAAATGGAATTGGCTTTAAAAATTTTAAAACAAGCAAAAGAAAAGAATGTAGCAATTCATATTCCTGTAGATGTAATTGCTGCAGATGCTTTTTCTAACGATGCAAATACACAAATTTTAGATGTAACAAAAATTCCTGATGGTTGGCAAGGTTTAGATGTGGGACCAAAATCTATCGCACATTTTGATGAAGTAGTAAATAAATGTAAAACCATTTTATGGAATGGTCCTTTAGGTGTTTTTGAAATGGAATCATTTGCAAAAGGAACCATTGCTTTAGGGCATTCTATAGATAATGCGACAAAAAATGGAGCATTTTCTTTAGTTGGAGGAGGTGATTCTGTAGCGGCTGTAAAACAATTTGGTTTTGCAGACAAAGTGAGTTATGTTTCTACTGGTGGTGGCGCAATGTTAGAAATGTTAGAAGGAAAAACGTTACCAGGAATTGAAGCAATTTTAAAATAGTACTTAAAGTATATTTTTTGTAGCATCTAATTTATTAAATTAGATGCTATTGTTTTTTATAAAAATTCATTAGTTCCCGATAAAATATGCTGAATTCAACTCATAAATGCAACTTTATGATTAAACAATAATTTGTCCATTACAAATATAGGGTTTTGATAATTGAATTTTCTAGGCTTATTATTAAGCAGGGCTCATGCTTTTAAATTCAATATTCTCAATAAATAAGGTTCATTCTAGCCAGTCTCTAGTCTTTTACTCTTTATAGGTGTTTTTTTAGAAGATTCATTTTTCAATAAGTTTAGTGCAATTTTAAGAAGTATGGAATAATTTTGGGTAGCGTTTCTTGCTCTTTTTCTAGAAGCATCTTCAGAAAAAGCAACATCCAAAGTCCAATGGAGTTTGTTTTCTACAGCCCAATGCGAGTGTACTTTTGATTGAAACACAATGGCATTATTTTCTAAACTAGATCTAAGTACATGACAAAAAGCGAAACAAATTTATAACGTTTTGATTTAAAGCGTTTAATAGGTAATTTGTTATGTAATACTAATTTAACTTTATAATGCCGCATTAAAAGCATTTACATAGTGATGATTCCCAGTAATGGATTTAATGATCTCTGGGCTCATTTGATTTACCATATCATGTAACCAATCTGTTAGCGTCTCCATTGTTTTAAATCGCTGATTTTTATATCGGTTTTTAATCGCAGGGCGATAGCCCAATTGGGTTTAATTCCCCGACGCTTGCGTCGAAATAAAAAGGGAATTCCTATTTAATACCTCGTATGCTTGCGTCGAGGTAGTTTATTATACTGCCAGACTTGCTCGCAAAAGGGTTCAGTTCTGGAGCATAAGGAGGTATCCTTAAAAGAAAAATATTTTCAGGGACTTCTATATTTTTTGTAGAGTGAAAACTTGCGTTATCAATGACAACAATTTTATATTCATTAGGGTTATATTTTGAGAATTCTTTAAGGTAAGATTCAAATATAGTGGTATTTACACCGTTAATTTCCCAAACAAAACTATGGCATTGATTGGCGAATAGCTTCCAAGATGTGCCACCATTCTAAACCTAGCTTCATCTTGAAAATATAAATTGACACTATGTACTTATCTTTATTTAGACTTAACCTAATGTTTTGTAGCGTATTAGGGGGGGTAAAAAAAGTATCTACCGCTTTATCATCTTTCTTATAATGAGATTTTCTTGGCGTTTTTAGTTTTATCTTAAAGTGTTGCATTAAATATATTCTTAAATTATGGTATTGTACAATTAACATTGTACTGGTTTTGAACAGCATCCCAGCACCCTAAAAAAGGTTGCTTACTTGAGTTTACTCGTTTTGATAATCCTTGATGAATCTGGGGAGTGATGCTTCTTGAGGTGATATTTTTTGGTTTGTCTGTCAATAATCCAGTTATTCCGCCAGATATATAACGAAGAACCCAACGTTCTTGAGTGCGTAAATTTATACCCAAATAAGTGGCTAATGCTTCGCGAGTTTTAAACTTGCCTTTTTGTAATTCTAAAAGCCAGATGATCTTTTTTTCAATACGATACTGTCTTTGTTTTTTGCGAAGAGAAATCAGTTAAGAAGGACTCTCTTTTAGTGTAAATTTTCTTGCTGTTGCCATCCGTAAATATACAATAAGATAGCGGCTTTAATAAATTAATTTGGTATAACATCATGAACCCGTTGCTTTAATTGTGCTTCTCGGTTGAATGTAATTAATTTTTGATTCCGTAAATCAGGTAAAATAGCGCTAAATTTCTTTATCACATTATGCTCTCGTTCTGTTTTTTATAGAAGTATCAGTTAAATCCATCAGAACTCATTTCTGATGTCTAAAAATCAATAGAAACTGCTTTGTTTCCTCTATAAAATAATGTGTATTTATTGCTCAAAACTGGGTGATTTTTAAAAGTGTTTTTTTTCTTATTTACACAATAAATTTAACACTTTTCACCCTATTTCCCTATGATTACTATGAATTTTTCGGGTTAATCTGTAGCCCTATTTTAGGAGTAGACACTTCAAAAAAATCTAGGCTTTCAAAATCTCTAAAAACTTAATTCTTTCAACCTCTTTAGCACCCAAACTTGCCAAATGTTCATTATAAACTTGGCAATCTATAAGCTTATAGTTATTGTTTTTTACTAAATGAATAAATGCCAGTTTAGAGGCATTAGAAACTTTAGAAAACATACTTTCTCCGCAAAAGACCCCGTTTCCTAAATCTACACCGTATAAACCGCCAACCAATTCTTTGTCATTTCGAGCGGAGTCGAGAAATCTCCAAACTTCTATAGATTTTGCAAACCCTTTTTTGTGTAAATTTATATAGGCTTGTTCCATATCATCAGTAATCCAAGTGCCAAATTCATCTTTACGATTTATATTTTTACAATTATAAATCACGGCTTCAAAAGCTTTATTTTCGGTAATTACAAATTCATTTTTTCGAATAATTTGTCGCATTGATTTAGAAATCTTTAATTCGGCAGGAAACAGCACCATTCTTTCTTGAGGAGAATACCAAATAATAGGTTCCCTATCAGAATACCAAGGAAAAATTCCGTTTCTATACGCAAGCATTAACCTTTCAACAGACAAATCTCCACCTAAAGCTAATACACCATCTTTAGTTGCTGTTTCGTGTGATGGAAATTCAAGTTTATTAGATAACCAAATCATATTTTACTTTGCAATTAATTAATTTTCGGCTAATTTATAAAAATCTTAACAATCGGTTAAAATATTAATATTACTTCGTGGTTCTAAAAATGAGCCGTATTTTTGTAGCTCCTATTAAAAAGGATTATGAAGAGATAGATGGCAAAAAAGAAACAAAAGACCGCTACAGAAAAAGCAAAGTTGATGCACATATACTATCAACGCACTGGTTTTTACATGTTTATATGGGGAAGCTTAAAAAAAGCTTTTTGGCCTGTAGTTGCTATGGTTGTTGGTTTAATTCTTTTTAATAAATATGTTTACAATATTAACGATGGTTTACAAACCATTACCGAAACGTTTTCTCGAATTGGAGTATTGATTACTTTTTTTATTTCTGAAAGTATTTTAGGGTTAATTCCGCCAGAAATTTTTATTGCTTGGTCTAAGAAAACTGCCAACCCTATTTTGAATTTAACAATTTTAGCAACTTTATCATATTTAGGTGGGTTAACGGCTTACTTTATTGGAAGAATGTCTCTAAAGATTAGTACTGTTAAAGAATACTTAGAAGTTAAAATGGCAAAAAACCTAAAAAACACCAGCAAATGGGGTGGTTTTTTAATTATTGTTGGGGCATTACTACCATTGCCTTTTGCTATTAGTTGTTTAACCGCTGGCATGATTAAATATCCGTTTAAAAATGTGCTACTCTTCGGGTTATTTAGATTTTTACGTTTTGCAATTTATGGTTGGGCAATATTTTCGGTTATAAACTAATACTTATATTTACTAAATGGGATTAACAAATAATGATATTTTTAAAAAGCTTCGTGTAGCACATAAATTTCGTGATACTGATATTGTTGAAATTTGTGCTTTGGTTGATTTTAAAGTTACTAAAGGTGAATTGGGTGCAATTTTCAGAAACGAAGAGCATCCTAAGTATGTAGAATGTGGCGATCAGTTTTTACGTAATTTTTTAAATGGATTGGTTATTCATCTTCGTGGACCAATGCCTAAAAAAAATGAGTCAATAACCTCGGGGCAAGCCCACAAGGCTTAAAAAAGGAAAAACTCTTAATCACTCACCTTACGCAAGAATAATTTGAATTTAAGATATTTATAGTTTATCTTGTTAACAACTTTGAGAAATAAAAAGATGGATAATTTTGTTGATTTGTATACTGATTATTTGATAAGTTCAAGTTCTTACACGACAGCTACAGGTATGGCTTCATTACTCTCTATAAAACATGATAAAATAACACGAGCATTATCAACGGGTGTTTATGACAGTAAATTTCTATGGAAAAAGGCAAAACCTTATGTTGAAGAATTGACTCAATCTAAAGAAACTATCATTTTAAGTTTTGATGATTCGATACAAGAAAAACAATATACAGATGAAAGTGAGTTGAACACTTGGCATTTTGACCATGTGTTTGGAAGGTCTGTAAAAGGGGTTAATTTTCTAACTGCTTTAGTCGAAGTTGGAGGCATGCGTATACCGTGTGGTGTAGAGTTTATAAAGAAAAATATTTGGGTTACCGACAAAAAAACAGGAAGGCAAAAGCGTAAAAGCAGCAAAACTAAAAACGAACTTTTTAGAGAAATGTTGCAGGAATGTAGTAGCAAAATACACTTTGATTATGTGTTGGCTGATAGTTGGTTTTCTTCAGCAGAGAACATGGTTTATTGTAAAGAACTTTTAAAAAATGATTTTATTATTGCCTTAAAAAGCAATCGAAAAGTAGCCTTATCCTTAGAAGATAAGCAAAATGGAGCATACGTGAATATTAAAACATTACAGCCAAGACAACAAACCGTGGAAGTTTGGTTTGAAAAACTAGACTTTCCGCTGTTGCTTACAAAGCAAGTTTTCAAAAACGAGAATGATACAGTCGGCGAGTTGTACTTGGCTTGTAGTGATTTAAATTTATCGTATAACCAAATAACTACAATCTACAAAAAACGGTGGGCAGTAGAAGAGTATCACAAATCGATTAAAAGTAACACAGGTTTTGCTAAATCTCCAACTAAAAAAACAGAAACTCAAACGAATCATTTTGTATTGTCAATTGTAGCTTATATAAAGTTAGAGTGGCTTAAACAAAGAACAGGGAAAAATCATTTTGCTATGAAAACACAAATCTATTTAGCAGCTCAAAAAGCAGCTCATAACGAACTCAGAAAGTTATCAACACCTAAAGCTGCTTAATCATCCTTTTTTGAGGTTTGGATGCGTAAATATCAATCGCCCAAACTTGATTAGAATGGTCTATTTTATTGCTGATAATGCAACTCTTGTCTTAAATTATGTACTGAATTTTCTTGGCTGTTTTCGTATACTCATAATAGTTAAATTTAGTCCTTTTTTTAACTTAACTAGCGGTACAGTTTTAGGGGGTTATTACAGAGAAAGTACAAGAAAATGCCCATTAGAAATTGGGGTATTATTCTTAACCAATTTTTGATTATATTTAAAAACGGAATTAAGTTATAACAATACTCCGTTAAACTTTGCCCTAACCCTCTAACAGTCAATTAAATAAGTTAAAAAAACAGGCTCAAAAATTAGGATAACTCCCTGATTATCATTAAATTAATAGTTAATTTCAAACAGCTATTAATGATGCTTCTCAAGGAGAAATCCAACTATAAATATCACACAAAAAGATTACTTAACAAAATGAAAGATGTAAATAAATGGCAATATGATTTTATGTTGGAAGTTTTTGGTCTATTTCTCAGCATAAAAGGACGTTTAAATTTTATGCAGTTAAGTCGTTATGGTGATCATGGAGAACAACATTACAGGAATCAGTTTAGTAAGTCTTTTGACTTTTTAAATTTCAATAAAGAATTGATTACTGAGTATGGGGGCAAACATTTAACCATTGCTTTCGACCCGAGTTATGTTAGTAAATCTGGTAAATCCACCTGTGGAGTTGGTTATTATTGGTCTGGTGTAGCGGGAAAGGCAAAATGGGGATTGGAAATATCTGGTATAGCAGCGATTGATATAGATAATCATACAGCGTTTCATTTAGAGGCTGTTCAGACACCAAATAATTTGGAATCAAAAAGTTTGGTAGATCATTATGCCAATATATTGATTCAAAGAAAAGAGGTCCTTCTTTCGATGTCTAAATATGTTGTGGCAGATGCTTATTTTTCCAAATACGGTTTTGTTTCTAAACTCTCTGATAATGGATTGGAGACCGTTAGCAGACTAAGAAACGATGCTGACTTACAATATATTTATACTGACCAACAGAAATATGGGAGAGGAAGACCTAAGAAATATGATGGAAAAATTGATTATAAAAAACTTAGAAAAGAATATTTTTCTTTGATAGAAGACAATCAGCAAAGCAAAGTATACAGCGCTATTGTATACTCAAAATCATTAAAAAGAAAAATCAATTTTGTGATTGTTTATTTCCTTAAAAAAGGAAAATGGAATCATAAATTATATTTTTCTACAGATGTAACAATTTCAGCAGAAATGATTTTGACATATTATCGCACCAGATTTCAAATAGAATTTACTTTTAGAGATGCCAAGCAATACTCAGGTCTAAATCACTGTCAAGCAAGAAGTAAAGATAAACTCAACTTTCATTTTAATACAGCACTTACAACGGTTAATCTCGCTAAGATTACACATTGGATGCCTATTGAAAAAAGGCTAAGAGGGGCTTTCTCAATCAAGGATATTAAAACCTTACATCACAATGAGTTAATGCTTGCTCGATTTTTTAACGTGTTCGCTATAAGACCGAACTTGAAGAATAATAAACAAAAAATTAAAGAACTACTGTATTATGGTATCAGAGCAGCATAAAAACTTAACGGAGTATTGTGTTCAAAACCTTTGATTTAATGTTAAGCCAACGAATATAAGGCTTGCAGAACTTTTTAGCCTCCTTTTTGTCTATTACGCCTCAATTTTGTATTCAATGGTATTGGCACTGGTAGCGTTGGCTTTAAATTTTTTAAGGTAGGGAAAGAGTTCATTGTTTACAAAGCCCAATAAATCATCACCAGTCAACGTATTATGGTCAATGTTGCCATTAGGCAATTTGGGCGCAGCCCAAATTGTCCATTGGTATTTTTTTTCAATTATTCTTTCATAGGTTTTTCCAGAAAGTTCAGCAGCAGTTTGCTTGTCCTTTTCTAAATCGTCTAAGTATTTTTAAAAACAATACCCAAGAGGTTTGCTCTACGTAATCTAATTCGCTTCCACAACCTGAGTCTTTGTGCAGTATGTCGTCTATATTTTTAAAGGTCTGTTCAAACTATTAATATTAATCTTTTTTGTTGGAGATAATCAGGTCTTTTACATCTACGTCCAGTATTTCGGCTATTGCCATCAATACTTCCAGTCTTGGTTGCTGTCTGTTTTGCACATAACCGTTAACCATATTGTAGCTTTTGTTTAACTTTTCAGCCAACCAAATTTGTTTTATTCCCTTTTCACCCAATACTTCTTTTATTCTATTCATCTCTTTATAAGAATTGAATTGGCAAGGTAACTATTTGGTTTAAACATATCGTTTTTCGTTATAAAATGTGTTGTAATTATTCTGTGAGCGTTGGCAAAAACCAAATGTACAATTTGTGCGGTGGGCTTTTTTTTCAGCGGGTGTGTGTACATGAGATAAGAATATGCGTCGTTTTAAAATGACTTATATTCATCGTTAGCAAAGGTCTCCAAAAATAAGTTAAAGAAATCAAACCAAATTTATTCCTCTTCGTAGCAGTTAAAAATCATTGTATAACCAAACTCTTTTGCTTCGTTATAAAATTCTTTTTGGTCTTCGTCTGCATCATCAATAGATTCTAAAGAAAAATAGTCTTCTTCAATCTCGGTTACTTTCCAGCCTTCCTCTTTAATATAAGATTTTGCTAATTTAAAAGCACCATCAATATCTTTATAATCGATGTATAAACTTACATAAGCTCCAATAACTTCATCATATAATTTAGAAGATTTCTTTGGTTTTGCTAATGCATTTATTAAAAACATAAGAGTAATTTATGGTTAAATAAAAACCCTCCATCCATAGGGGTCTTCGGCTTTGTTTGTTTGAATATCGGTGATTCTCTTTTTTAGTTGAGATGCGTAAGAATTTTCTAATTCTGGTAATTCATAATCGTTTTCTTGATACCCAAAACCAGCAATTGGAGAAATTACTGCAGCAGTTCCTGCTCCAAACATTTCTTTTAAGTCGCCATTTTTAGCCGCTTCTACCACTTCGCTTACAGAAATTTTACGTACTTCGGTAGCTATATTTTCATCTTTAGCAATTTGAAGAATACTTTTACGCGTAATTCCGTCTAAAATTCGATCACTAGTTGGGCTTGTAATTAAAGTGTTTTTTATTCTGATAAAAATATTCATTGCACCAGCTTCTTCAATAAATTGATGCGTATTATCATCCGTCCAAATAACTTGATTGTACCCTTTTTCTATAGCTAATTGAGTTGGATAAAACTGTGCAGCATAATTACCGCCAGCTTTAGCAAAACCAACACCACCATTAGCAGCGCGTGCGTACTTTTCTTCAATTAAAACTTTTATTTTACCAGCAAAATAAGCGCCAGATGGTGACGTTGCAATAATTAATTTGTACGAATCTGCTGGTGATGCATGAAAACCATTGCCTGTTGCAAATATAAAAGGTCTTATATAAAGAGAACTACCTTCATTTGTAGGAATCCAATCATTATCTATTTCTAATAACTTCTTTAAACCATTCATAAATAATTCTTCAGGAAATGGAGGAATAACAAGACGTTCTGCAGATTTGTTTAAACGTTTCCAGTTATCTAAAGGTCTAAATAACATTGTTTTCCCATCCGCATCTTTATAAGCTTTCATTCCTTCAAAAATAGATTGACCGTAATGAAAAATTTTAGAAGAAGGATCTAATTGAATTGGCGAATATGCTTTAATAGTTGGCGTTTGCCATTTTCCGTCTACAAAATCACACTCAAACATATGGTCAGAAAAAATCGATCCAAAAGGTAAATTATTAAAATCTACAGTGCTTATTTTAGATTCCTTAATAAGCTCTACGTTTATTTTTGAATTCATTTTATCTTAATTTAAAGAAATACAAAGGTACATAATTTATTAATTTGAAAGCAACCCGTTTTGTTGATTTTCATCTATAAATTCTTACATTTGTGTACTATCAATTTAATCTTTAAATATGAAAAATCTACTAAAATTTTGCGTAGTAGCTTTCTTTATTCTTGGGGCCTGTAAAACAGAAAATAAAGAAGATGTTAAACCTAAAAGTAATGATTATCAATTTATTGGAAATCAAATTTCTGTAGGAGAAGCATTAACTGCTGCACAAATGCTAGAAAAGTTTAAAACCTTACAAATTGGCGATACTATTAATGCAAAATTTGCATCAACAATTAATGAAGTTTGTACTAAAAAAGGATGTTGGATGAAGCTTCCTTTAGATAATAAAACTGAAATAATGGTACGTTTTAAAGACTCTAGTTTTTTTATGCCGTTAGATTCTAAAGATAAAGAGGTTATTATAAATGGTGTTGCATTTGTAAAAGAAACATCGGTAGAAGAGTTACGTCATTACGCAGAAGATGCAGGAAAAAGTAAAGAAGAAATTGCAAAGATTACTGAGCCAAAAACAGCGTTTGCTTTTGAGGCTAATGGAGTTTTAATGAGAAATAAATAGATGGACTTGTTCTTTCGAAATGAGCTGTTTTAAGCAATTGAGAAATCTAAAACACTTTAATAATCTAAGATTGTGAAACGAGAAATAAAAATTACTGCAGATGGTTCTACAACCATTCATTTACCAGATTGGAACGAACAATATCACTCTAAAAACGGGTCAATTAATGAAACATATCATGTTTTTATTAATAGCGGATTAAAGTTGGTTTCTTCTGATAAAGTTTCAATTCTAGAAATTGGTTTTGGAACAGGTTTAAATTGTTTTATTACCTATTTAGAAGCTAAGAGACCAATAGATTATGTTGGTGTAGAAGCATACCCTGTTACTGCTAAAGAAATTGAAAAAATGAATTTTATATCAGTATTAAATGCTGAAAAAGAGAGTTCAGTTTTTAATAAAATGCATAGTGTTTCATGGGGAGAAAAACATCAAATTACAGAAACATTTTCTTTATTAAAAAGAAAACAATTTTTTGAAGATATTAAAGATCAAGACGCATTCAATTTAATTTATTTTGATGCTTTTGGCGCGCGCGTTCAACCAGAATTATGGACAGAAGACATGTTTCATAAAATGTACAAAGCCTTAAAATTAAACGGAATTTTAGTAACCTATTCCGCTAAAGGAAGTGTAAGACGCGCAATGCAAACTGTAGGTTTTACTGTTGAGCGTTTGCCTGGACCCCCAGGAAAAAGAGAAATGCTGCGAGCTACAAAAAAAAGTATTTAGTAAGCAGTTACGGTTATCAATTTGTCAGTTCGAGTAATTTTGAAGAATAAAAAAATAGTATCAAAAAACTTTTATATAATTTACATTATAAACAATAATACTTATGGAGCTTAAAAGAAAATTTGGAAAGCAAAAAATGACAAATCCAAAAAGAGGATTGTCTTTAATATTCCTTTTAGTTATCGCAATTTTACTTTGGTATAATGCAGAAGGAATTCTAAATAAGATATTCTAAAACCGAATTGTCAATTTCTTCATCAATCGTAATACTTCTACATATAACCAAATTAATGTAATTAAAAAACCCCAAGCGGCAAGCCATTCACGCTCTTTTGGAGCCCTTCCAATTTGTCTATCTATATAATAAAAATCTAGCAATAAGCTAAACGATGCTACAATTGCAGCAACAACATTAAAGGCAATAGCAAAGTTAGAGGTGCCGTAAATAAAGCCTAAATGAATATTAAAAAAGCCTAAAACCCAAGTGATAATATAAATGGTAAAAATGGTAATTGATGCTGTAATTATAATCGCTCTAAACTGATGCGTAACCACTATTAATCGGGTTTTAAACAAGAGTAACATTACAAAAAAAGTGGTTAAAGTAACCGCAATTGCCTGCAAAGGCAAATCTGGAAAACGTTTATGTGCGTAAGCACTAATTCCGCCTAAGAAAAAACCTTTTGCTAATGCGTAAATTGGCAACAACCATTTGGCTAAATTATGCTTAAAAGAAATAAATAAACTTGCCACAATTGCCACAAACAGCCCAATGGTGGTGTACCATTTTATGTTGGTGCCGTCAAAAAATATTTTCCAAGTGTAACTTGCCGTTAAAGCCACTAAAGATAACATTGCTAACGACTTAAAGATGATGCCGCCAATGCTCATTTTTGCTTTAGAATAGCTTTTATAATTGTTCCAAAAATAACCTGAAAATGCTGGGTTAGAAGTTTTTAATCCGAAGACGCTCATAAGTTCAAATATATAATTTTTTTAGAAGCTATTTCCAGCTTTCACTACTCGCTGTTTCGTACCTCAACGAGCTCAAACAAACCGTTCAATCTGGGCTAAACTTGTTTAGTAAGGTTTGTTGTTAATTTAGTGCCTTTACTTTTTAAAATCTCTTCCTTTCCAAGTATAGTTAAAAAAGACCGATTTATAAATTACCCAAACACTAAAAAACGGATACACTAAGCTGCCCCTAAAATACGATTTCCAAAATGCTTTTTCTTGCTCAAAAAACTGAACAGTTGGTATAAATAAAAACAAATCGATTACAAGTTTACCGAAAACAAAATCACGGAATTTTATAAGAATTCAATCCCAGTAAACTTCCGAAGAAAGAAAAAACAATACTTATATTTATTAATAAAACTAAAAGTCCAATTAATTTCACTTTTACCGAATTAAAATTGCCAGTTTTTGCAGCCCAAGAATTTACAGAAAATGTAGTTACAATAGCGTTTTTAGATTTTAAAAACCAGACACAGTCTGGATTTGATTTTTTAAACTTTTCAAACAAAAAAACATCGTCGCCACTCGCAATATGATTATTGCCATCAAACCCATTGAGGTCTAAGAAACGTTGTTTTTTATACGCCAAATTTGCGCCGTTACACATAAACGGAAAGTTAATGCCAAACCCACCAATTGTAATTCCTTGCATACTTATAAAATCAAGTAGCTGGAAACGATGTAAAAAATTGTTTTTAATAATGTAATTTACTGGGCAACTACCATTTTTGGTTATTTTTGTTGAATGAAATTATCCAAGGTTTGTAACCTATTTTTTTGGGACTATTAATCTCGCATTAATTGAAGTTTAGTTTTTATGCAGCATATTTTATACTTGGATGCTTAAAATATTTAGCAACTCTGGCGCTATTTTGTTGAAGCATATTTATGTGATTTTCTAAATTTTCTTTTAGTTTCTCGACAGTTTTAGGGGGCTGGTCTTTCTGATAAACCATATTTTAAATCACAGTTTAAATATTCATCAGGATTTCTATCTGGGGAAGAAGAAGGTAGGTAAAATAACGTAATCATATCTTTATGCTCTTTCTCCCATTTCTTAACTATTTTACGATGATGAACTCTTAAATTATCTAAAATTAAAAACACTTTATTATCCTGAGAAATAATTAATTGTTCTAAAAACTTAATAAAAACATCAGCATTCATATTTTCTTTATAGATCATAAATTGAACTAATCCTTGATTTGTAACCATTGATATTAATTGAAAAACGTTTTGACATATACTTTTTTATAGGTGTTTCTCACACCAGTTTCATCTCCCCAATGTATTGTAGCCCTTGTTCTTTTGCTTGTTTTTTTATTGATGGATATTCCTTTCATCTAACCATTTTTGAACCTTCTTAGCGCTTTGTTCATAAGCTCTTTTCTTTGGCTTTTGAGGAGGAAACCCCAGTTTTTAAGATAGTTGCCTATTGCTCTGCTTCCAATACAAATGTTAAACTCTCGCAGTATTAATTCTTTAACTGCTTTTGTTGTCCATAAAGCAAAATCTAACTTTAATTGGTTAGGCATAGTCTCTGTAATCATTTTCTGATTTTGCTCCTCTTGTTTTATAAATCAAAGATTTTGCGCCTTCTTTTTTATATAGTTTCCACCAACCCCTAACAGTATTAATATGAACCCCCTAAAATTTAGCAATGTCTTTTTTCTTATCCCCATTTTTACAGCATCTCTTCTAATCACATTCCTTTCTTGATCTAAAACTTTTCTTAAATCTATTTTTTCCATATCATAAAAGATACAAAAAAATAACCAAATAATAAAGAACTATTGATTCTTGGATGATAGTGAATTTTCGTTTTCTAATCTTTTTACCCGTAGAAAATTGCCTTTTTAACAATGCTGGTTCAAAAACAATACAAAAACCATCGATAGAACAGAATATTTGTCTAATTTTATCTTTAGAAATCATAAGCAGAATATGTTTTAGTTTGTTGAAATTCAACACTTTAATATGCTGATTTTTCTATGTTAAAAAACATGTATTCTTAGGTGAAACTCAGGTTTATAGAAAGTAATTGACTAGAAAAGGAGATACAATCCCTAAGAAAAAGCCTAAATAAACTTCTTTTGGTGTATGTACTTTTAAATGTAAGCGAGCGCTTGCTAACGCTCCAGAAAGTAAAATAACAATCAATATTATAAATAAAAATGATGACGTATAAAACGTACTCATTAACAAGAAAAATCCAAGTGCAATTCCCATTGAAAGGAGATGCAAGCTAGTTTTTATTTTAAAAAGGAATAGTATATAGATAATAACCAATCCTAAAGATATAGCATAAAATAAGATACCTAAATCTATAATTTGTGTAACACTAAATAATGTATTACCAAGTAAATAGAATAATACGATCATAAAAGCTAACGGTAGTTTTCGCTCTTTTATGGAGATAACTTGGTAAGATTGTATTTTGCCAAGTGCTTTTAATAATACTAAAACTAAAAGAGGAATAAGATAAGTAGCAACAAAAATCATTGCTAAAATGGCTAACCTTTGCTCTTTTCCTAATCGATTAGGAATAAATAAAAAATATAGAAACACTCCAATGGTTGGCACCACAATTGGGTGTAACAGAACCGATATAGTTTTATGAAACTGCATTTAAATCTCTTTTCTAAGGCGTGCCACAGGAATATCTAATTGCTCACGATATTTAGCAACTGTACGTCGTGCGATTGGATAGCCTTTTTCTTTCAAGATTTTAGCTAATTTTTCATCCGTAAGTGGTTTTCGTTTTCCTTCTTCAGCAACTACAGTTTCTAATATTTTCTTTATTCCTCTAGTTGAAACATCTTCACCTTTGTCGTTTTTCATTGATTCAGAAAAGAATATTTTTATCAATTTTGTACCATAAGGAGTAGATACATATTTGCTGTTTGCAACACGAGAAACGGTAGAAACATCCATATTAATCTGATCTGCAATATCTTTTAAAATCATTGGCTTTAACTTGCGTTCATCACCAGTTAAAAAATAATCGTATTGATAGTGCATTATCGAGTTCATAGTAACCAACAATGTTTGTTGTCGTTGTTTAATTGCATCTATAAACCACTTTGCTGCATCTAATTTTTGTTTGATAAACATAACTGCATCTTTTTGAGACTTACTTTTTTCTTTAGATGCTTGATACCCTTTTAGCATATTGTTGTATTCACGAGAAACATGCAGTTCAGGTGCATTACGAGAGTTTAAAACAAGTTCTAATTGACCATCAAGAATACTAATGGAAAAATCAGGAACAATTTGTTCTGCAATTTTATTATTTCCGGCGTATGAACTTCCAGGTTTAGGATTTAATTTGCTAATTTCTATAATGACTTCCTTTAGTCCTTCTCTAGAAATATCAAACTTTTCCATTAGTTTTTTATAATGCTTTTTAACAAAATGATCAAAGGCATTTTCTAAAATATCAATGGCTAAAACTCTATTTTTAGTCTTCGATTTCCCTTTTAATTGAAGAATTAAACACTCTTTTAAATTTAAGGCGCCAACACCTATTGGATCCAGTCGTTGCACAATTTTATTTAAAACATTCTGTACTTTTTCTTCAGTAGTAAAAACATTTTGGGTAAATGCTAAATCATCTACCAAATCAATAACATCGCGTCTAATATAACCGCTATCATCTATGCTGCCAACAAGAAATTCTGCAATACTACGCTCTTCTTCATCAATTCTAAACGTATTTAATTGAGTTAATAAAGATTGATGAAACGTTATACCTGCTGCATACGGAATATGTTTTTCTTCATCGTCTGATGAGTAATTACTGGCTTGCGTTTTATAGCTAGGGAATTCATCATCACTTAAATATTCATCAATATTGATGTCTTCAGCTTCAATTTTATCATTCCCTTCATCTTCTTGTTCTTCATTCACTAAAGTGTCTTCAAAACTTTCAGGCTCTTCTTTACCAGTATCTAATGCTGGGTTTTCCTCAATTTCTTGTCTTAAACGATCTTCAAAAGCCTGTGTAGGTAATTGAATTAACTTCATCAACTGAATTTGTTGAGGTGATAACTTCTGTAAGAGTTTATAGTGTAAACTTTGTTTTAGCATAAATTTAAAGATACAAAAAAAGGATTTTAAAATTCGGCATTTTGTGGTGTACGTGGAAAAGGAATTACATCTCTAATATTTCCCATTCCGGTTGCAAATTGTACTAAGCGTTCAAAACCTAAACCAAAGCCAGAGTGCACTGCGGTACCAAACTTACGAGTATCTAAGTACCACCAAAGTTCTTTTTCGTCAATATTCATTGCTTTCATTTTTTCAACAAGTACATCATAACGTTCTTCACGTTGCGCTCCACCAACAATTTCTCCAATTCCTGGAAAAAGAACATCCATTGCTCTAACAGTTTTTCCATCATCATTTAAACGCATATAAAATGCTTTAATATTTGCTGGATAATCAAATAAAATTACTGGACATTTAAAGTGTTTTTCGACTAAAAAACGTTCGTGTTCAGATTGTAAATCTGCACCCCATTGGTTAATTGGAAATTGAAATTTCTTCTTTTTATTGGGTTTAGAATTGCGTAAAATATCGATTGCTTCTGTGTAAGAAACACGTTTAAAATTGTTTTCTACAACAAATTTTAATTTATCTAACAACCCTAATTCGCTACGTTGTAGCTGTGGTTTCCCTTTTTCCTCTTGCGAAAAACGTTGGTCTAAAAAGGCTAAATCATTTTCGCAGTTTTCTAAAATATATTTTAAAATCGATTTGATAAAATCTTCTGCCAGATCCATATCGCCATCTAAATCCATAAAAGCAACTTCGGGTTCAATCATCCAAAATTCTGATAAATGACGAGATGTATTTGAATTTTCAGCTCTAAAAGTTGGACCAAATGTATAGACTTTACCTAATGCCATTGCAAAGGTTTCAGCCTCTAATTGACCTGAAACTGTAAGATTGGTTTCTTTTCCGAAAAAATCTTGAGAATAATCTATATTTCCTTCTTCAGTAAGGGGGGCTTTATTGGCTTCAAAGCTGGTTACTTTAAACATTTCTCCTGCGCCTTCTGCATCAGAACCTGTAATTATAGGTGTGTTAACATAGTTAAATCCATTTTCTTGAAAATATTTATGTACAGCAAAAGAAAGTTTAGAACGCACACGCATTACTGCAGAAAATGTATTTGTTCTTACACGTAAGTGTGCATTCTCACGTAAAAACTCGAAACTATGTTTTTTAGGTTGAATGGGGTATTCATCTGGGTTAGAATCGCCTAAAATTTCAAATTTTTCTACTTGAACTTCTACGCTTTGTCCTTTTCCTTGGCTTTCTGCTAAAACGCCTTCAACACTAATACATGCACCAGTAGTAATTCTTTTTAAAAGATTTTCATCTGTATTTTCAAAATCGACAACACACTGAATATTATTGATAGTAGAACCGTCATTTAAAGCAATAAAACGATTGCTTCTAAATGTTCTTACCCATCCTTTTACGACTACTTTTTGTGAAAAATCTTTAGATTTTAATAGTTCGATTACGCTACTTCTCTTCATCTTAAAATAATTGAAAGACAAAGATACTTTTTTGAGTGAAATTAAGCAATGAAAGCAGTATGAATAAAAATGTAAATTATACTGGTTTCTATTGATTTTCTTCCTTTGGAGGAATAATCTTCATTGCTGGTTCTTTGAGTACTTTTTCATTTGCAATTTTGTCTTCAAATGTTAATAGAAGTGAAGGCAATAAAATTAAGTTTGATATCATTGCAAAAAGTAATGTTACTGAAACCAAGCCACCTAACGCTATAGTGCCACCAAAACTAGAAACAGTAAATACTAAAAAGCCAAAAAACAACACTATTGATGTATAAAACATACTAATGCCAGTTTCATTCAACGCAGCATATACTGATTTTTTTATTTCCCAATTATTGGCTATTAATTCTTGTCTATATTTTGCTAGAAAATGTATAGTGTCATCAACAGATATACCAAATGCAATACTAAAAACTAAAATAGTTGATGGTTTTATAGGGATATCAAAAAAGCCCATTAAACCTGCCGTTAATAATAGCGGTAAAATATTTGGCAATAATGAAATTAAAATCATTTTGTATGATCGAAACATCCAAGCCATAAATAATGCAATTAAAATAATGGCTAGCGACAATGAAAATACTAAATTTTTAATTAAATAATTGGTTCCTTTTATAAAGATTAAGGCTTTTCCTGTCATAGAAACTTCAAACTTATCGTCTGGAAATTGCTTTTTAATAACAGTTTGCAAACGGTTTTGAATAACATCCATTTTATCGGTACCAATGTCTTTCATAAACGTGGTAATTCGCGCATACCTACCTGTAGAATCTACAAAATTTTTGAGCATTCTAGAATTGCTGTCAGAGTTTTTGGTAAAGGAGAAAATATAACTTTTTTCTTGTCCTGTTGGTAATTGATAATACTTTGGGTTTCCTTTGTAATATGCTTGTTTAGCGTATTTTACCAAGTTTACAATAGAAATAGGTTTCGATAATTCAGGGATATTCTCAATGGCTTCATTAATTTTTTCCATCTTTTTTAAAGTGGAAAGTTTCATTACGCCTTTTTCTTTTTTGGTATCAATCAAAATTTCTAAAGGCATTATTCCTCCAAATTCTGTTTCAAAGAATTTAATGTCCTTGTAAAATTGCATTCCGTGAGGCATATCTTCAATTAAACTCCCAGAAACTCTAATCTGATAAATACCAATTATACCAAAAATGATGATTAAAACAGTTGTGAAATACACCGTAATACGTCTGTTTCGTACGGTGTTTTCCATCCACTTAATAACATTGTCAATCCATTTTTTTTCTAAGTGATTTAAGTGTTTTTTCTTTGGCAATGGCATAAAGCTATAAATGATTGGTATAATCAATAATGCTAAAATAAAAATACTAATTATATTGATTGACGCCAAAATACCAAACTCTCGTAACAACTGACTTTTTATAAAAATAAAGGTTGCAAACCCAGAAGCAGTAGTAATATTGGTCATTAAAGTTGCGTTACCAACTTTAGAAATTACACGCTGTAAAGATTTTGCTTGGTTGCCGTGTTTTTTAATTTCTTGTTGATATTTGTTGATTAAAAACACGGCATTTGGTACGCCAATTACAATAATTAAAGGCGGAATTAAAGCCGTTAAAACAGTAATTTCATAACCAAATAAACCTATAAAACCAAATGCCCAAATTACACCAATGCTTACTATTAAAAGTGTAATAAATGTGGCTCTAAAAGAACGGAAGAAAAAGAAAAATATAACTGATGTTGCTAATAACGCAAGTAAAACAAAAGTCCCTATTTCATCAACAATGTTTTGAGAGTTTAATGTACGTATGTATGGCATACCAGAAATATGAACTTCAATGTTATTATCTCTTTCAAATTTTTCAATTGTAGGGATTAAAATGTTGTGAATAAATTCAGGTCGTTCTTTGGTGTTTACAATTTCTTTTTTTATGTAAATAGCGGTTTGTATTGTACCAGCGTCGTTGTACAATAAATTGTCGTAAAACGGAAGTTTATTAAATAGTTGCTGTTTTATAACCTCAACTTCTTCTTGGGTTTTCGGAGCGTTTTTAAATAAGGGTTCAAGAACAAACTTTCGTTTTTTCCTATCAGCTTTTAACTTTTGAACATCTGCTAATGAGACTGTGAATTCTACTTGAGGAACTGTATCAAATGCTTTTACTAATTTATTCCAGTTGTTAAATTTTTTGGGTGTAAATAATGTAGAGTCTTTTACGCCAAGAATAATTAAGTTTCCTTCTTCACCAAAAATTTCTAAAAATTTATTGTATTCAATATTTGCTTCGTGATCTTCTGGTAATAAATTTGCTTCTGCAAACGAAAAACGCGTATTTTTTATTTGAAGTGCTAAAAAAATTGTGACAACAGCAATAAGTAATAATACAAGAAACCTGTTTCTTAAGATGATGCTGGCTACTTTAGTCCAAAAGTTCATTTGAAATTTTTAAGTAAAGATAATTAAAATGTTGTTTAATTTTGAGCAAAAAAAAAGAGTGTCGAAACACTCTTCTGTTTTATATTTTTAGGAGGATTATACAGTCATAATTTCTTTCTCTTTAATTGTGAATTTTTCATCAATATTTTTTACAAAAGCATCTGTTAATTTTTGAATTTCAGCTTCTATATTCTGCTTCATATCGTCAGAAATATCTACTTTTTTAATATCGTTATTAGCATCTTTACGAGCGTTACGAATACCAACTTTTGCATGTTCTGTTTCTGCTTTTGCTTGTTTAGCTAAATCTTTACGTCGTTCTTCTGTTAATGGTGGAACGCTAATAATAATATTATCGCCATTATTCATAGGGTTAAAACCAAGGTTGGCAGTCATAATTGCTTTTTCTATTTCATGCAACATATTTTTTTCCCAAGGTTGAATAGAAATTGTGCGTGCATCTGGAGTGTTTACATTAGCAACTTGACTTAATGGAGTTGCAGAGCCATAATAATCTACTTGAACGTTTAATAACATTGCAGGAGATGCTTTGCCAGCCCTAATGGTACGTAATTCTTTTTCTAAATGCGAAATAGCTGCATTCATTGCTTCTTTGGTGCTATCTATAATAAACTCTATCTCTTCGTTCATTTTACTAATATTTACTAATCCTTAAATTATCTTTAAGGTAGTTTGTTTTACTTGTTATCAACTATTGTTCCAATTTTTTCTCCAGAAACCAACTTAAGTAAATTTCCTTTCTTGTTCATGTCAAAAACAATAATTGGAAGTTTATTTTCTTCACTTAACGTAAAAGCAGTCATGTCCATAACTTTTAAGCCTTTCCGTATAACATCTTTAAAAGTAATGGTTTCAAACTTAACAGCATCTTTATTTTTTTCTGGGTCTAAGTTGTAAATTCCATCTACTCGAGTTCCTTTTAAAATAGCATCCGCGTTAATCTCCATTGCTCTTAAAACGGCAGCAGTATCTGTTGTAAAATAAGGATTTCCTGTTCCTCCACCAAAAATAACTACACGTCCTTTTTCTAGATGACGGTTTGCACGGCGCTTAATATAAGGTTCTGCAATTTCTTTAATTTCTATGGCGGTTTGTAAGCGAGTCTGAATACCTTGGTCTTCTAAGGCGCTTTGCAAGGCTAAACCGTTAATACAGGTTGCAAGCATCCCCATATGGTCACCTTGAACTCTATCTATTCCGTTTAACTCACCTGCAACTCCTCTAAAAATATTTCCGCCGCCAATTACAATGGCAAGTTCAACACCTATATCGGTTACTTTTTTTATTTCCTCGGCATATTCTTTAAGGCGTTTTGGGTCTATTCCGTATTGACAATCACCCATTAAGGCTTCACCACTTAGTTTTAAAAGTATTCTTTTATATTGCATTATTTTGTTGAAAATTTAGCAAATATACCAATTTAGAAGGAACAAAAAAACCTCACCAATTGGTGAGGTTTCTTATTACTTCTTTATACAGAGATACAACTCTGTATAACAGGTTGTTACCCTAAAGCAACACGTTTAAAATCTGTTACAGAAACATCTCCGATTGTTTTTACATAATCAGCAATACTTACTTTAGCATCTTTAATAAACGCTTGGTTTACCAATGTGTTATCTTTAAAGAAACGCTTAATTTTTCCTTTAGCAATGTTTTCTAACATAGCTTCTGGTTTACCTTCAGTGCGTAATAAATCTTTAGCAATCTCAATTTCTTTTTCGATAGTAGATGCATCTACACCTTCTTCGTTTAAAGCTATTGGGTTCATTGCTGCAGCTTGCATTGCAACGTCTTTAGCAACTACGTCTGCACCAGCTTCTACAGCAGATAAACCTACAATAGTAGCAATTTTGTTACCTGCATGAATATAAGAGCCTACAAATGGAGCTTCTACTTTTTCAAAAGCATTAATCTCTAATTTTTCACCAATTACACCAGTTTGTTCAATTAACTTATCTGCAACACTCATTCCTTCAAAATCAGCAGCTAAAAACTCTTCTTTAGAAGAGGTTGTTAATGCTAATTCTGCTAGTTTATTTGCTAAAGTTACAAAGCTTTCGTTTTTACCTACAAAGTCAGTTTCACAAGCTAATACAATAGCAACACCTTTTGTTTTCTCTACATTTACTTTTGCAATTGCAGCTCCTTCGGTTGACTCACGGTCAGCTCTTTTAGCAGCTACTTTTTGACCTTTTTTACGTAAAACTTCAATTGATTTTTCGAAATTACCTTCTGCTTCAACTAATGCATTTTTACAATTCATCATTCCAGCACCAGTAAATTTTCTTAATTTATTTACGTCTGCAGCGGTTATTTTAACCATTTTATTATTATTTATGTGTTGATAGTTTTTAATTGTTTATTCGAATAGTTACAATATAAACAAATCAACGATTACACATTTAATTTATTCTTTTGCTTCTTTTGCTTCAGGAGTAGCTTCTACTTCTGGCGTTTCAGCTTTAGGAGCTTCCTCTTTAGGTGCTTCAACTTTAGCTTCTGCCTTAGGAGCTTCCTTTGCTTTTTCTTTATCCGCTTTTCTAACAGACAAACCTTCAGCAATAGCACTTGTTACATACGTTAAAACTTTACCAATAGATTTTGAAGCATCATCATTTGCTGGAATTACAAAATCAATCGGTCTTGGATCTGAATTTGTATCAACCATTGCAAAAATTGGAATGTTTAATTTTTGAGCTTCTGCAATAGCAATATGCTCTTTCTTAACATCAATTACAAATATCGCTGCTGGTAAACGTGTCATTTCAGAAATTGAACCTAAATTCTTTTCTAATTTTTGGCGTTGACGGTTAATTTGTAATTTTTCTCTTTTAGATAACGCATCAAAAGAACCATCTAACTTCATTCTATCAATATGAGCCATTTTCTTTACAGCCTTACGGATTGTAATAAAGTTTGTTAACATTCCACCAGGCCATCTTTCTGTAATATAGGGCATGTTAATAGCTTTTGCTTGTTCCGCAACGATATCTTTTGCTTGCTTTTTAGTTGCAACAAATAAGATTTTTCGCCCTGAATTAGCTATTTTTTGTAAAGCTTTTGAAGATTCTTCAATTTTAGCTGCTGTTTTATACAAGTCAATAATGTGTACACCATTACGTTCTGTATAAATATATGGAGCCATGTTTGGGTTCCATTTTCTAGTTAAGTGACCAAAGTGTACGCCACTTTCTAATAATTCTTGAATGTTTACCATTTTAAAAATGTGTTTACGTTCTGTTTTCACAATATTTCAGTAGTTCTTAAAAGTCTGAAATATTTAGATACTAAACTGTTAATATTAAATTTATATAACAGCTCTAATAAACGATTAACGTTTAGAGAACTGGAATTTTTTACGTGCTTTCTTCTGACCAAATTTCTTACGCTCTACCATTCTTGGATCACGCGTTAATAAACCTTCTGGTTTTAATACTAATCTATGCTCTTCATTAATTGAAACTAAAGCTCTAGTAATTGCCAAACGAATTGCTTCTGCTTGTCCAGTAACACCACCACCAAATACATTTACTTTAATATCGTAAGACTCTAAATTGTCTGTTAACATTAAAGGTTGTTGTACTTTATACTGTAATGTTGCAGTAGTAAAGTAATTTTTATACTCTTTTTTGTTTACAGTAATGTTTCCTTTTCCTTCTGAAAGATAAATACGAGCAACTGCTGTTTTTCTTCTACCTATTTTATGTACAGTTTCCATTATTTAAGATCGTTAAGGTTAATAGTATTAGGCTTTTGAGCTCCTTTATCGTGCTCTCCACCAACATACACGTATAAATTTCTGAATAAAGCGCTACCTAATTTATTTTTTGGTAACATTCCTTTTACTGCTTTTTCGATAAGTCTTGTAGGATCTTTTTCGAACATTTCTGTTGCAGTAAGTGATCTTTGTCCTCCTGGATATCCTGTGTGACGGATGTAAGACTTATCTGTCCACTTTTTACCAGTTAAATGAATTTTTTCTGCGTTGATAACAACCACGTTGTCTCCACAATCTACGTGAGGAGTAAAGTTTGGCTTGTGTTTACCTCTAATTAGCTTTGCTATTTTAGAAGCTAGACGACCCAACGTTTGCCCGTCTGCATCAACTAAAACCCACTCTTTATTTACAGTGTTTTTGTTTGCTGATACTGTTTTGTAACTTAATGTGTTCATATATTACACGCTTAGTTTTTGTTTGTTAATAAATGTATTTTTTCCTTAAAAAAGGACTGCAAAATTACAACTATTTATTTGATTGACAAACCCTGTTTAAGATATTTTATGTATTGATTTTGATATGTTTATGGAAAGGAAATAATTTAAAAATCAGCAGTAATTTGAAAAGTTATTTTTTCTTTGCTTGTTGGATGAATAAACTCAATAAAATCAGCATGTAAATGCAATCTGTTTGCTTTTGTTCCATACAAATCGTCTCCAATAATTGGAGTATTTAATCCTAAAGAATGAGAAGCATGAACACGCAGTTGATGTGTTCTGCCAGTAATCGGATAAAAATGAATGCGAGTTGTACTATTTTTTCTATTGATAACTTTCCATATTGTTTTAGCAGGTTTTCCGTGTTCGTAACACACTAATTGTCTTGGTCTGTCATCTAAATCTACTCGTAAAGGGATTTCTATAGTTCCTTCATTTTTAGTAATAATTCCGTCTAATATAGCTACATATCGTTTTTTAATAGTTCGCTCAATAAATTGATTCTGAACAAACTTATTTGCTTCTTTAGTTTTAGTAAGTATTAGAATTCCAGAAGTTGACATGTCTAGCCGATGTACAATTAACGGGCCTGTTGCATTTGGAAATTGATTTCTGATTCTTGTATACACAGAATCTTTAATTTCTTTCCCAGGAACCGATAAAAGTTCTGCAGGCTTATTTACAATTACTAATACATCGTCTTCATAAATGATTTCAATTTCTTTATTTTCTGCTAAATTTAGTATCAACGGATTTTTATCTAGTTTAATGCCTTCTAGCATATGTACTAAAATAGGTTTACAACGACCCTGGCAAGCAGGATAAAAGTTTTTATGCTTTCTAATTTCGGAGTTAGGTGACGTTCCCCACCAAAACTCGGCAAGTGCAATTGGTTTTAAATTGTTTGTAAATGCATACTGTAATAATTTTGGAGCAGCGCAGTCTCCAGCGCCAGCAGGCGGCTTTTGTTCTTCAGAATTCGGAAAAATATCCAGTAATGCTTTCTTTTTTTTCTGTTGATTTAAGAATTGATATTTACCAAATAACTCTTGCTGTAAAGAATTCGATTTTTGTTTTCGTTGTTTTTTTAATAAAGCAATTTTAGAAGTAAAAATTGTTAGTTCTTTTTTATCTTCATAAAGTTGTAATTCTCTGTAGCTTAAAAGCTCTTTGTATAAAAACTGATTGTTAAAACTTTCTTGTTCTAATTTTTTATTGAAAGAAGTAAACTCTTCTAAAGGTAAAGACGCTTCAGCTTTTGTACGACGAATTTTACGCTCTTTTTTCGCCATTTTCATTTTTTCTCTTTGCTGTTTTAAATCATTTTCTATAAAAAGAGTTTGAGCAGTAAAGTTTTTAGTCAAATTTTTAAAATGATTGTCATTTTCTAAAGTTGTTATTTCTTGACTTAAGCTATTTAATTCTGCCTCTCCTTTCGTATAAAAACTATCTAAACTATGTGTGTTGAAAATTGGAGGAACAAAAAAAGAAGGCAAACTTTTATCCGCTAATTTCCCTGAAAAAGCAGCTAAATAGCCAATTTTGTTTTGCGGGTTTTGAACAACTAATACCCCAAACATTTTACCAATAGGCAATGTAGTTGCTTTCTTAGAAAATCCAAAATTATGTTGAAACACTGTTTGTGTTTCTAAATAGTTATGTAACTCATCAATTGCAATAATACTAAGTGGATGAGGCTCGTAATAAAACGGAAAAGTAAAATTTTTAGGAAGTTTTACCTTAGAGACATCTTTTTTAAAAGAATGAAAATGAGTAGAATCTGAAGAGTTTGTAGATATTGACACAACAAGAGTTATTGAAATGCTAAACTAAAGGTATTATTTTAGTTCTATAATATTTTTAGTAAATTAAAAAAGCAAGTTTCGCCAATGTGATAATATATGATATATTATATTTATCGCCAGCGAAAGGTAATAGAAAGTCGTTAAAAAGCAAGCTAAATTTAAGGCATTAATTCAAACAAATTAAATCCAAACACAAAACCGCTATTTGTTTGTCCGTTAAAGTTAGAACGCACATAATCTACACGTAAGAACCGCCATTTTCCCCAACCAATATTATCTATACCTACTAAATATTCTGTGTACGGTTTTCTATCTGCAGTGAAAAGTGCTTTTGCACCGCCTACTAAATGAAAGTTCAATTTATTTAATAACGGAATTTTATTCAATATAAACCCTTTAAAATTATGTTCAGCGTGTATTTCTGCATATTTATTATTAGTGCTAAATTGATAATATGGAAGTAAATTGAAACTACTCATTCGGTTGCTTGGCGAAAAAATTGTTTGATTTCCCATAGGATGATAATAATCCATAAAAGCAATATTTTTTTGTTTGATAAATATTCCTGCACGCGCATTATAATCGAAAACGCCTAGGTTGCCAACTCGAACATTTTGATACGCTCTTACATACGCAAAATCGGAATGTAACTCGCTATTATTTGCGCCAAAAGTTTTCCTGTAACCTATCAATAACGTCGGATAATCATCATCTGGAATATTAATTTTAAAGTTAGGGTACGACATGTATTTATTCCCGAAATTAATAAGTGCCGACACATTTGCTGTAAAAATAGAATGTTTATTAAATGGCGCAATTATACTCGCGGTGTTTATTGGGTTATTGGTTAAATAGGTGTCGTTTTTATTCCAAAAAGAATAATCAGTAGTATTAAATAGTGGTTTTCTTTTTGCGTATTCTAATGTTGAAAAGAATCGGATTCCGTTTGCTGCTTCTCTCGAAAAAGATGCCGAAGCATAGGTTTTTTCATACAGCTTCATATAATTTTCTTTTTCAACTAAAGAATAACCAGAATTTACGAGATCAGAAATAGGGTTTCTATCATCAAATTGTGCTGTTTTAATGCCTGTAGAAATATTTAAAACAGGTCTTGTGGTGTTATTCCATTGTTTGGTGAAAGATAAATTTGGACGAATGCGTTTGTCTGAAAAACCATAGTTAATATAGCCACTAATGTAGAGTCTTTTTCCGTCTTCAGATTGTCGTTTATAATAATTAAGATCCAATGTTACATTAAAGCCTTGTATGGTATTAAAACTTACATTATTTAAAAGACCTGTGTAATTTAACTGCCCTTTTTTATAAGAATTTCTATACGTATAGCCCATAATTGGCGAAAGAATTTTAAACTTATTTCGCGTGGCATCTATAGAATCTAAATAGGTTTCAGATTTTCTAAGTATCTTAAGACTGTCTTTAACAAGATAATCTTTAGTTTCTTCAGAAGTTAATGGAACGGGGCGCAATTTATTCCAATACACAGAATCTTTTTTGGTTGCTTCTTTAGCAAAAGATAATACTTGGTTATCAAAAGTTTTGTTAGAAAAATTCGGGTTAAAATTATAGTTAGAATATACTGCGGAATAACGACCGTTTAATTTTATTCCGAGTAAACCAGCATCAAAATCTAAGGTTTGTAAAATCTGCACCCAAGTATCATTCTCTTTTGAATAATTATAGTTTTGTTTAATTTTTAATAAGCTTATTGCAGGGTTGTTCATTTGTTCGCCAGTAAGCGTAAGATCTGCGCCGTAAACTGCCCAAGAATCTTCAACAATATAAATGAAACCTTCAAAAACACGGTCATTTTTTC
Organism: Tenacibaculum sp.; assembly: GCA_965242715.1. Taxonomy (GTDB): domain Bacteria; phylum Bacteroidota; class Bacteroidia; order Flavobacteriales; family Flavobacteriaceae; genus Polaribacter. Next base: position 3,538,473 of record OZ251501.1, on the reverse strand, counting down.
GTCTTGGTAGTAGCTTTATTTTATTGATAAGGTTGCCATTTTTATCGTAAAAAGCTCCTTCTAACTTGTATTGATAATATCCAAAAGCATAATCTGCAATTGGCGAAAATATATTAGCTTCATTACCAATAGGAATTAAGTTATCGTATAAATTATAATATACTTCTTTTGCTTGATTAAAGGAAATTCCGTTATCGCTTCCACTAACTTTTGAAGCGATAATATGTTCTTTGAAATTCTTAGGTTTTTTTTGAAATTTTATTTTTGAAATTGTTTCAGATAAGTAAATAATACCACTTCTGGTAGAGTCTAGTCCGCCACCAAAATCACCTAATTGTTGTCCTAAAATTTTCTTTGGCGCATTTTTAATTTTTATAAGCCCTCTTGAATAATAATCTGCAGTAAAATTAGCTTGTTTATCTGTGTTCTTCTCTTTATTGGCAATTACTTGACGAATAATTTTATTTGCAGGGTTTTCTTCCGAAGAAATTAAAACCTCTTTTAAAATTACTTCTTCTTCTGTTAATTTTACATCTAAAACGTAAGAAGAACTGTTAAAATCAATAGATTTTTTTACTGTTTTATAGCCTAAAAATTGAAAAACGACTATGTGTTTCCCTTTTTTATTAATTGGGAGTCTGTATTCTCCGTTATCATTTGTGGTAGTTCCAGTAACGGTTCCGTCTAAATAAACACTTACAAAAGGCAGTGGTTTGTTTTTGTTATCGGTTACCGTACCACGTATTTGAGCAAAAAAAGAAGCGGTTATTAAAACAAAAAGTAACGTAGTAATTTTTTTCATAACTTTAGTTTAGTTGGTGCAAATATAAAACATCTTCTAATAGCTATTCAACCAAAAAACGTTAAAGATGTTACAAAGATTTCTTGAATTCAAATAGTAAATACAACTTTTAGATTTGTGACAAAAAGTGAGGTTATAGATAATCTAGAGCCTCACTAAAAAACTAATCGATAAATTTCGCCCTGGAGCAGAAATACCAGAAGCAAATTCGCGGTAATACTTGTCAAATAAATTATCTAAACGAGCAATGAAAGAAAATCTTTTACTCATTGTATAGGTTCCGTTTACGCCTAAGGTAATCCAACTTGGCGAGCCATAATACTTATCTGTAGGTTCAGTTGCGTTTATATCTATAATGGGTGTTAAATCATGATTATCTATGCCTTCAGAAATATTAAAATTAGAAATGTCTTTTTTACTATTAAAGCGCAATTGTGCTCCAAAAGCCAACTTTTCCTTTTTATAATTTACATCAAATTGTCCAAAAAATGGCGGAATAGAAGACATTGGTTCTTTAGCGTCAAAGGTTTTTCCTTTCGTGTAGGTTACGAATCCAGAAGTTTTCCAGTTAGGAAATAATTTTCCTTGGTAACTGGTAGTAAACCCTGTAATATAAGCCGTTCCTTTATTTTGATTTGCAACTGCATTACCAAGCTCTCCATCAAAATTTATTTGTCGCTGACTTCCATCTGTATTAAAAACAACATCTCTTTGAATGTAATTATTTAATAGGGTGTAATATAGGCTTCCGCCAATTCTAAATTTACGGTTGTTAAAATACTTTTGAATCCCCACTTCAGCATTATATGCGTGTTCTGGTTTTAAGGTAATATTTGGCACTGTAACATTGCCTCCTTTTTCACGAACACGACCAACATCATCTATATTTGGTGAACGAAAACCAGAAGATAAAACACTATTTAATTGCCAATTCCTATTAGGCTTATACACGTAACCAACGGTTGCAGTTATTGCGGTATTATTTAAGTTAATATCGGTTTTTGGAAACGTAATAAAGGTTTGATCAATCCATGTAGCATTAAGTCTTGTATGTGTTAATCTAATTCCTGTATTTAAGGTAGATTTTTTGCTGATATCTTGACGGTAATCTGCATACATAGCAGAACTAAAATAGTTGCTTCCGCCATCCGGATAACGAGATTGCACATTAAAATAGCCTGAAAAACCAGTAATACTATTATTAGAAATATTTAGTGTTTTTCCAAAGGAATTAGACCTAACATCGTTGTAGACAAATTCAAAACCATAGCCTAAGTTTCTGTTTTTTGCTAACGGAACAGAAAAATCTCCATTAAGACTAAAGACATTCACTTTTTCCTCTCTATATGAACGATTTAAACTTTCAAATTTGCGTTTAATTCTACTTTCTTTTATGTTTTGATACGCAAATGTAAGTGTACCTTTGTCTAACCAGTTTTTCTCTGGATTGATGATTAATTGTGACGAAATTAATAAGCGTTGTTGCGGACCATAATACCATTCTGCAAACTTGAGAGAAGTATTATCGGTTTCATCAGTAAGCTCAGTTAATCTGTCAAAACGAGGAATATCTGACGAAGTAGAATACTGTATATTAATGTTTAAATCGATCTTTTTTGATAATGGAACAAAGAATTTTTGCAAAACATCCGTTTGCGTAAAACCTGTATTTTGTTGTAGATTAATATCGGAGTTTTGTGTTGGGTTTTCGGCATAATTTCCATTTAGGTTTTCAGAATAGTAAAACACTTTTCCCCAATCGTTAAAACCGTGAGAACGATTTTTACCCATTTTTAAATCACCAAAATTACTATAGGAAATACTCGTTAAACTTGCCCATTTTTCAAAACTTAATTCAGCTGAAACATTGGTTGTAATCTCTTGATTTACAGTTGAAAAGCGTAAAAAAAGCTGACTTGAAACCGTATTGTCTTTCGATAATTTAGGTGTTTTTGTATAATAATGAATAACACCGCCTAAAGCATCTGAACCATAAATTACAGACGATGGACCGAAAACCACTTCGGTTCTTTCTAACAAATTAGGCGAAACTGTTATAGAGCTTTGCAAGTGTCCTTTTCTATAAATAGCATTGTTTAGACGAACACCATCAACAACTAATAAAACCCGATTGCTTTCCATTCCACGAAGTACAGGGCTTCCGCCGCCAAACTGACTTTTCTGCACTTTAATTCCTGGAATAGTTGCCAACAAATCTGCAGAAGTTTGTGGTGAAACTCGTTGAATATCTTGTCGTGATAAAACGGCTACTTGTTCCGCAATTCGGTTGGTTTTTGCTTTCTTTTTAAAAACGGATAAAACTATTTCATCTAGCTGCTCGCTTTCTTTGGCAAGATAGATAATGAAACCTCGAGTTGTTAAGTCATTTTTTTTCGTTTGAAATTCAGCATATGAAATGTGTGAAAAATACAGAACTTCACTTGCTAAAAAAGTAGAAATATCTACACTCCCTGTTTCGTCAGAAATTACCAATTTTGTTTTATTTTTATTAAAAATAGACACGTTTTTAATGTTTTCGCCTGTTTCTTGATCTAAAATCTTCACTTTTTGAGAAAATCCTAAAAAAGAAATTAAAAGAAAAAATGTAAAAGGTATGGTTCTCATCTAACTAAAAACTGCTTCTAAAATTGGTAATGATTTTGGTGTTCTAAAACCGTCCAAATGTAATTCAAAATATTGAATGATCATTTGTAAAATAGTTTGCCTTTCGTGCTTATTAAAAGACACGTTTTCTATAGCATCAAAATGTATGCCCAAAAGCTTTTTAAAGAGTATTAAATTGTTGCCTGAAATTGTTAATTTTTTGTGAGTGTTATCTGTAAAACACCCTTCTAATAAATTAAACCCTAATTTATGTTGTTCTGATGTGTCGGGATAAAAACCTAGAAAACGCGTTAAATTCAACAGGAATAATAAATGAAAATTACTAATTTTGTTATTACCGTCTAACCAAATAAAAGCGTTTTCTAAATAAGAGAAAAATGGAGTATTCTTCTCTTCTTCTTGAATACAGTTTGATAAAATTTCTGATAAAAATAATACAATAGATTGCTTTACAATATCTTGATAAATAGTTGAATATGAGTGCGAAACCGAAACATCTTTTATGGTATGTAAATTAGATTTCTGTTTATGAGTTGCCTCAATGTTTAATTGTGTTAATGGTTGAAAATAAGCGGGCTTTATATTTCCTTTTTTAGCTTTTAAAACACCTCGAAGTAGGTAAGATTTAATTCCTTCTTGTTCTGTGTAACACTTAACTATTAAACTAGAATCAGAATATTTTATAGCATTTAAAACAATTGCTTTGGTAGAGATAAACGCCATTAATTTATAATTGCAATTTTAGTAGTAGTGGTTTCTGAAGCATCATCATTAGACAATAAAACAATATATACGCCAGAAGCGACTTTGTTTCCTGCTAAATTCCTCTTATTCCACACTACTTTTCCTCCTTGTAATTCTTGACCTTCAATAACATTGGTTTCGTAAACCAAATTACCTGCAATATCTAAAATTTTAACGTTGGTTCCTTTAGGTAAATGTGTTCCGTTTCTACCGTCAATAGTTATTGTATTATGTATATTTAAAGCAGGGTTTGGGTAGGCATATACATCACCTAATTCATTTCCAAAAGGAGAAACATTACTATTATAAGCAACAATACCTTTGTCTGTAGCAAAATAAACTTTTCCGGTAGTATCATCTATCGCTATTTTTAAAATTTTATTGGAAGGTAATGGCGAATTACTTGAATTAAAATTTGCTAAAGTTGTTTGGCCGTTTGGGTTTGTATAAAGTGCTCCCGCGTTTTCGGTTCCAAACCACTTGTTATCTCCACCATCTACAACAATGCTGTTAATAGTTTCTTCTCCAAGTAGTTTTTTTGGAATACCATCATCTAAAATTATTATAGGTTCTGCATTGTAAATATCTGTATCAAAAAGACCAAATGCATTATTAAATATTGTTAAACCATTTAATGTTCCTATCCAAACTTTATTGTTGGCATCTACTGCAATTGTTCTTACGTTTAAGTTTGGTAAACTCCCTTTATTTGCCTCAGTATTTAAAGCTCTTTTTCTATCTCCATTTTCGTTGTATACTAGAGCGCCATTACGTCTAGTTGCAATCCAAATCGAGTTATTTTTGTCAATAGTTATTTCACCTAAACCAAAAGCTCCAGTAGTTAAAATATCATTAATATTAACGCCACTCCATTGCCCAGAAGGAGATAGTTTTTTTAACCTTTCATCTACCCCGATATTTGTTACCCATAAATTCCCTTCTTTGTCAAAAATAGTTCCTACAACTCTTATAGTAACAGTCATTGGGTTGTTTGGTAAAATATCTGCTAAAGCACTATTATTTTGGTTATAAAAATTAACTATCTCATCATTTTTAATTTCTAATAAACCTCCTGTAGATACAGAACTTAAATTTGTTGTAACCCCCATAGAACTTATAAAAACATGTTGAGAGTTGTTAGGGTCTATAGTAATATAATTCAAATCAGTAATTGGAAAATTGGGATTGTAACGACTATTCTTCCATTCGTTATTTATATAATGACTATATCCTTTTTTATCTCTATTAGGATTAAATGTTCTTGAATACGCCCCATAAACAACCCATAAATTATCATCTTTTACTGCAATAGAAAAAGGAGAGTTATCTAAAGGACCGTCTGGGTGTATTTCTTGAAAAGACGTGAGGTTAGTAATTGAAGTTGTTAAGATTCCGAATTCTTTAGTGGCTAAATAGACAATGTTATTTTCTGTGTAAGCAGTATTTAAGTTAAAGTTAAAATCAGTTGTTTGATTAACTTGTGCGATTTGATTTAACGTTAAATCATAAATAAAAGTAGTTATTTCTAATGCTACCGATAAATTTGTCTCTGAGCTTTTTAACCCAACAATAGGAACAAAAAAGTCTCTAACTAAAGTAAGGCTTGTTCCATCTAATTTAAATAAACCGGTATTAAGAGTAGTATATAATTCGTTATTAAAAACAGTTATATTTTTAAAGGTACTTGCCATGAAAATCTGTTGCCAGTTGTTAAAATCTATTAGATTAGGGTTTGTAACATCTGCAATAAAAAGCCCCCTATTAGTCGCAGCATAAATGGTGTTGTTAAAAACAACGGTTTCGTTTATAACAACATCTAAAGAGCCAGAACCAATAAAAAAAGTATCGCCAAATTCTACTTTTTCAATATCATAAACAACAATAGCAAATGAAGTAGAAATATACAGTTTGTTTTCGTGTTCAAAAATATGATTAATCCGTTTTTCTCCAGTTTGATTAAAACTTACAATATCTGCCGAAACGGTAATGCTACCATCTTGATCAATAACTTCAATTAAACCCGTTTCATAGCCAACAACTATACGGTTAAATGCTTTGCTATAATGAATTGCCGAAGCTGTTTTACCAGATAAACCTTGTATAGAAGATATTTTTTTTACTTCTTTATTTTGAGTGTTGTATGTAAAAACAGCATTATCAGTAACTGCATAAATTATAGCATCAACTTTTACAAAATCTTTTACATTGTTGTAGGAAAAAAAATCTTCCCAACTGTTACTAAAATCTGTTTGCGCATTGCTTAAAAATGCAGTAAACAGTGTTAAAACAAGTATAATTTTTTTCATAAGATGCTCAAAGATATTTAATATTAACGATAAAAAAAGGTACATTCGTACAAATTTGATTTGCATTTTTATGGCGATAGAAATAGAGCGTAAGTTTTTAGTTATTTCTGATGATTTTAAACAAGAATCTTATCAGAAAAACCATATAAAACAAGGTTTTTTAAATTCTAATAAAAATCGTGTTGTGCGTGTTAGAATTAAAGATGAAAAAGGTTTTTTAACAATTAAAGGGAAATCTAACAAAACAGGAGTAACTCGTTTTGAATGGGAAAAGGAAATTGACAAAAAATCTGCTGAAGAATTATTTAGACTATGCGAAAAAGGGGTTATTGAAAAGTATAGGTATTTAGTGAAAATAGGCACTCATACTTTTGAAGTTGACGAATTTCTAAAAAATAATTTTGGTTTATTAATCGCTGAAATAGAGCTTACTTCAGAAGATGAGCTATTTAAAAAACCATCTTGGTTAGGAAAAGAAGTGACAGGTAAAAAGAAATATTACAACTCTAACCTTTCGAAAAAACCATATTGTAATTGGTCAAATTAACCTTTTTAACTTTTAAAATATATAAAATACGTAATAACAGGTAATTAAAAAAATAGATTTAGTTGCCATTAAATACAATTGCCTAAAATGAAGTAAAAACTTAAAAAATCTAAAAAAAAAGACATCAAAATCACATTAGTTTTATGAAAACGGATGTGATTTATAAAACAATACACTGCTTATCGTTTAAAAACAGATAACTTTTCTTTACCTGTTTTTATAAACCCCTTACAAGACTTGCCAAAATACCCATAGTAATCTGCCAATAGTGGGTTAGTCAACAGAATATTTATGTTTGACCTATTGGCAACACTAATACTTAGTTGTTGTGTGCTGTCTTTTATTCATTCGGTTCAATATGAATTAGTACGTGATCTAAATTCTGTATTTCTGTTTGTAAATGGTCTTTTAATTTATGTGCAATATCGTGTCCAGCTTTCACAGAAATTTCACTATTAACAATTACATGTAAATCTGCGTGAAAGCTCATTCCAGATTTCCTGATAAAACATTTTTCTGTTCCTAAAACACCTTGTACTTCCATAGATTTTTCTCTAATTTCAATTATAAGGTCGTCATAAAGTTGTTCGTCCATTACTTCTCCTAAAGCGGGTCTTAAAATTGAGTAGCTATTGTATAAGATAAAAGCAGAAGCAAACAATGCAGCCCAATCATCAGCAGTTTCATAACCTTTCCCCAATATGATTGCTATTGAAATTCCAATAAAAGCCATTACCGAAGTAATTGCGTCACTTCTATGATGCCAAGCATCTGCTTTAAGTGAAGAACTATTTGTTTGTTTACTTTTCTTAATTACAACTTGAAATGAGATTTCTTTCCAAATTATTATTAAACCTAAGATAATCAAAGTCCAAGGTTTCGGAATTTCATGAGGTCTCTGAATGTTTTGAATACTTTCATAAGCGATTATTGTAGCAGAAACAATAAGAAAAGCGACTACAGCAAATGTAATTAATGGTTCAATTTTCCCGTGCCCGTAAGGATGATTTTTGTCTGCTGGGCGTTTTGCATATTTAAAACCTAATAATACTAAAAGAGAAGCAAAAATATCTGTTGTCGATTCAATTGCATCTGCAATTAAAGCATAAGAATTACCAAAAAATCCTGCAAGTCCTTTTATTATGGCTAAAGTAGTATTTCCAATTATACTGAAATAAGTTGTTCGTATTGCAGTTTCCTCGTTAGTCATTCAGCTTTTTTTTCGGTTGCACACAATGTGACAAGAATATGCGTCGTTTTAATGACTTATATTCAACGTTAACGAAAGGTATCCAAAAATAAGTTAAGAATCAAACTAAATTTACGGGTAACTTGTATCTTTGGGTTTTAATTTCTGAATTTAAGAAAATGAATATACAAAACGCCCAAGAGCAAGTAGATAATTGGATTAAAGACCACGGAGTTCGTTATTTTAATGAACTTACCAATATGGCGCAGCTTACCGAAGAAGTTGGTGAAGTGGCAAGAATTATTGCACGTAGATATGGAGAACAAAGCGAAAAAGAATCTGATAAAAACAAAGACTTAGGAGAGGAGCTAGCAGATGTTTTATTTGTAGTTTTGTGTTTGGCAAATCAAACAGGAATTGATTTACAAAATGCTTTTGATAAAAAGTTAGCGATAAAAACGAAGCGGGATCACGATCGTCATCATAATAACGAAAAATTAAAATAAATGAGATTTTTAGAAAAAATAAAACAAACTAGTTTTTGGAGAGATGTATTAAAAATAGGAATTCCTTTTTTTATCATTCTTGTAATAATATCCTTATTATTTAATAGCTATAAAGCTATATTTAGTGGAGATTTTAATGCCGTTTCCGAAACAAATTTTAATAATGGAAAATGGGTTATTTTTTTACTAAGTAAATTAATAGCAAGTTTTATTTACGGATTGTATGTTACCAATAAAAACAGTAAATAAATTGAATTTAGAACTTGCATTTCAAGAACAAAAAGACCCTAAAGAAATAACAATTTCTGGTTCTAAAAGCGAATCAAATAGATTGTTGATTTTACAGCAGTTATTTTTAAATTTAAGAATAGAAAACCTTTCAAGTTCTGATGATACACGTCATTTGCAACACGCTTTAACTACTAATGATGAAGTAATTGATATTGGTCATGCAGGAACCGCAATGCGGTTTTTAACGGCGTTTTTTGCTTCACAAAACGGCAAAACAAAAGTTTTGTGCGGTTCTGAGCGAATGCACAATCGTCCGATTAAAATATTGGTAGATTCACTAAGAGATCTTGGGGCAGAAATAACGTATGTAGAAAAAGACGGATATCCACCCATTAAAATTGTGGGTGAAACACTAACAAAAGAGAGCGTAAAAATTAACGGAAATGTAAGTAGCCAGTATATTTCTGCATTAATGCTAATCGCATCCAATTTACCAAACGGGTTAACCATTGAATTAATTGGAGAAATTACTTCTGTTCCATACATAAACATGACGTTGACGTTATTACATCAAATAGGAATTGAGGCTAATTTTAAAGAGAACTTCATTAAAATTAAACCTAAAAAAAGTATTGAAAATCAAACTGTTGTGGTAGAATCAGATTGGTCTTCGGCATCGTATTGGTATAGTTTTGTAGCGCTAAGTAAAGTGGGGACTCAAATTACACTTTCTGCATACAGAAAAGATAGTTTACAAGGAGATAACTGTTTGGTAGAAATCTATGAGCATTTTGGCGTTAAAACGGTGTTTAAAGAAAATGCTATTATGCTAAAGAAATTGGTGGCTACTAATACTGAAACCTTAATACTTAATCTTAAAAACGCTCCAGATATTGCACAAACTATTGCGGTTACTTGTTTCGGATTGGGAGTTGCTTGTGATTTATTAGGATTACACACCTTAAAAATTAAAGAGACGGATAGATTAGAAGCATTAAAAAGTGAGCTTACAAAACTAGGTGCAGAAATTTTGGTTACTAATGAAAGTTTACACTTAGAGATTTCTAAGAAAATCAATAATAACATTTCGATTGAAACCTATAACGATCATAGAATGGCAATGGCATTTGCGCCACTTTCATTAAAAACTTCGATAATTATTTTAGATGCAAATGTGGTTACAAAGTCGTATAGAAGTTTTTGGAAAGATTTTGAAAAGATAGGTATTGTAAATACTGAAGTTTAATTCTCTATTATTTCTGCGAAAAAAAGAATTCTTACTGTGCTGTATTTATTACTGTAAAATGTGGTTAAAAGGATGTGTTTTAGTGCATTTTATTTTTCAACTTTTAAAAATATATGACACGAATTTTACATATCAACACAAATTTGTTATTGAGAAATAGCTTAACTGTTTAATATTGCGTAAAGTATATTTTTTTAGTCTGTAAAGGTTTACGTGCTATAACGGCTGTAAAATAAATTACCAAGGCAAACAAGTTTAGCCGCGATTGAACGGTTTGTTTGAGCTCTTCTGGCGCGCCAGAAAGCGAGTAGTGAAAGCGGGAATAGCTTCTAAAAAAAGCTGTTAAAAATAAACGGTAAAACACTTGACAACGCCTATTTCGATATCGTATATTAGCCAACTTCAAAAACAACCTGATTTATGAAATTATCACGTTTTGGTTTCGAATTACCAGAAGAATTATTAGCAGAATACCCGTCAGAACACAGAGACGAATCACGTTTAATGGTCTTACATAAAGGTACTCAGAAAATTGAACATAAAATGTTTAAAGATTTAATTAATTACTTTGATGAAGGTGATGTAATAATGTTGAATAACACCAAGGTTTTTCCTGCTCGTATGTTCGGAAATAAAGAAAAAACAGGTGCGCGTATAGAAGTGTTTTTATTACGCGAGTTAAATGCAGAAAACAGATTGTGGGATGTATTGGTAGATCCAGCACGTAAAATTAGAATTGGAAATAAATTATTTTTCGGAGAAGATAACAGTTTAGTAGCAGAAGTTATAGACAATACTACGTCTCGCGGAAGAACTTTACGCTTCTTATTTGACGGAGACTATGAAGAGTTTCGTAAGAAATTACTCGAATTAGGGCAAACCCCGTTACCAAAAACGATTAAAAGAGCGGTAGAACCAGAAGACACAGAACGTTACCAAACTATATATGCAAAACATGAAGGTGCTGTTGCAGCTCCAACGGCTGGTATGCACTTTTCTAAACACTTAATGAAGCGTTTAGAGATTAAAGGAATTGACTTTGCAGAATTAACATTACATGTTGGTTTAGGAACATTTAATTCGGTAGAAGTAGAAGATTTATCGAAACATAAAATGGATTCTGAGCAAATACGCATTTCAGAGAAAACTGCTAATATGATTAATAGTGCTAGAAAAAACAAGAAACGTGTATGTGCTGTTGGCACAACGGTTATGCGTTCTATAGAGGCTTGTGTATCTACAAGCGGAACCTTAAATTCTTTTGAAGGTTGGACTAATAAATTCATTTTTCCACCACACGATTTTAGTATTGCTAATTGTATGATTACCAATTTACACACCCCAAAATCTACCTTATTAATGCAAGCAACCGCTTTTGGTGGTTACGATTTTGTAATGGAAGCTTACCAAGTAGCAATTAAAGAAAAATACAAATTTCACACCTACGGAGACGCAATGTTAATTTTGCAATAAACACAAATTATATATTTAAAACCCTGCTTTTATAGCTACCGTCTGGACACATATATATTTGATATCAACTAAGAATTAATAGTTCTTTATTATTTTTTTGTATCTTTATGATATGGAAAAAATAGATTTAAGAAAAGTTTTAGATCAAGAAAAGAACGTGATCAGAAGAGATGCTGTAGAAATGATAAAAAGAGGGGGTAAGAAAAAAGACATTGCTAAATTTTAGGAGTTCATATTAATACTGTTAGGGATTGGTGGAAACTATATAAAAAAGAAGGAGCAAAATCTTTGATTTATAAAACAAGAGGAGCAAAATCAGAAAATGATTACAGAGACTATGCCTGACCAATTAAAGTTAGGTTTTGCTTTATAGACAACAAAAGCAGTTAAAGAATTAATACTGCGAGAGTTTAATATTTGTATTGGAAGGAAAGCAATAGGCAACTATCTTAAAAACTGGGGTTTCACCTCTCAAAAGCCAAAGAAAAGAGCTTATAAACAAAGCCCTAAGAAGGTTCAAAAATGGTTAGATGAGGCTGGTGTAAGAAACACAAATCAACATGGGCGCTCTTACGCGCCTAAAGGAAAAACACCTATAAAAAAGCATATATCAAAACGTTTTTTAATTAATATGATATCAACAGTTACAAATCAAGGATTAGTTCAATTTATGATCTATAAAAAAGATATAAATGCTGATGTTTTTATTAAGTTTTTAGAACAATTAATCATTTCTCAGGACAATAAGGTGTTTTTAATTTTAGATAATTTAAGAGTTCATCATAGTAAATAGTTAAGAAATTCTAATGAATATTTAAACTGTGATTTAAAATATGGTTTATCAGAAAGACCAGCCCCTAAAACTGTCGAGAAACTAAAAGAAAATTTAGAAAATCACATAAATATGCTTCAACAAAATAGCACCAGAGTTGCTAAATATTTTAAGTATCCAAGTATAAAATATGCTGCATAAAAACTAAACTTCAATTAATGCGAGATTAATATGCAACTCAAAAAAGTCTTCAACAGAACTAATACCAAATTAACTTTATAATGTCGTATTATATTGATTCTTTTTTACGATATTTTTGTAAAAATTATTTACCATAACAAGGCTATGCTAAATAGTCGCTCCTTAAAAAGGTTTCAACATTCTGATTTACAGTTAATTATTTGATATTTTTCACTGTTTACATAGTATTTAATTGCAAGATTTTCCGTATATTATAGTATAAACCTTGCAATAAATGATAGGAAAAACAGCGAATCAAAATCAACAAAATTTGTTCAGACCTTTGCTCAAGGATTTTATTAATTTGAGCCACGAATTAATTTTGTTGAGCAACAAAATAGATTGGAAATACTTTGAGAAAGATTTCTCACAGTATTATTCACATACAGGTCAACCAGCGATGCCAGTACGATTAATGGTTGGAAGTTTAATGCTCAAGCGTATTTATAATTTATCTGATGAGCGTCTATCCGAAGTTTGGGCAATGAACCCTTACATGCAATATTTTTGAGGCATGGCTTATTTTGAGTATCAATTTCCCTGTGATCCAAGTGACTTTGTACATTTCAGAAAACGTATAGGAGAACTAGGAGTTCAAAAAATATTTGCATACTCTATCCGTCTTTTTGGTAAAGCAGCCAAAGAAAAAGTAACATTATCAGACACCACAGTAGCAGAGAACAACACTACCTTTCCTACAGATGCTAAATTAGCCAAAAAGATTATTGATAAATGCAATGATATTGCTAAAAAAGAAAAGATAAAGCAACGACAAAGTTATGTTAAAACCTCAAAGCAATTATTAAGAGACACCCATAATCGTAAACATCCAAAGCGATATAAAAAAGCAAAGAAAGCAGATGCAAAACTAAAAACTATAGCAGGTCGTTTACTTCGAGAGTTGGAAAGAGAATTACCCGAACACGTTTTAGAAGTCTATAAAAAGCAGTTTGCTTTGTATTATCAAATCTTACATCAAAAGCGAACAGATAAAGATAAAATTTACAGTATTCACAAACCATTTACAGCATGTATCGCTAAAGGGAAAGTGCATAAAAAATATGAATTTGGCACTAAAACAGGGTTAATTACTACTTCAAAAACATTAATCATTACTGCGATAAAAAGTTTTAAAGGCAATCCTCACGATAGCAAAACAATAGCACCATTATTAGAACAAATGCAATCCAATATTGCTTTTTTACCCCAAGAAGTTGTTTATGACAGAGATGGAAAAGGCATCAAACAAATAGGTAACACCAAAATATCAACTCCTGATTATAGACCTTTAAAACGAGATACAGAATATCAGAAAAGATGTAAAAGAGGAAAATTTAGAAGAAGAGCTGCTATTGAACCAGTTATTGGTCATTTAAAAACAGACTTTAGATTGAACCAAAACTATCTTTGGGGAGAAAATTCCCCGCAAATCAATGCCTTTTTAGCTGCTACAGGTTGGAATCTTAAGAAATTTATGAAACAACTCAAAGAAGAATTTAATAACTTATTGTTTAATATTTTAAGACCTCTTTTTTCTTTATTTTCTTCGCCAAGAAAATGGGTTGTTAAGGTTTGACTAAATAATTTTCACTTCAATCTAGCAAAAAATAACTCAATCTAATTATTACGACATTATAAAATTAAATCGATATAAAAGCCTCTAATTCTCGCTTAACCCGCATTATTCATAGGATTTATATTTAGAACAAATTTCAAAATAGATTTTTTACACCCAGGTTTTAGGATTCTATTTTTTATTTTTTAAACTTTTCTGTAGTAAACAGTATGTTATAATTAATTTTAAAAGTTAAAAATGATCAATTTTACCAACAAAGCGTGAGTATCCCAAGGTTTTAAAATTCTCACTTTAAAACCGTTATTGAGTTATTATCTCTCGAAACAAATCTTGATATACAAATGCTCTTGATAACTGATAATATATTCGTTTTTTAGTGACTTTTATGGTAGCTCCAACTTTTAATAAATTGGTTCTTATTGTCTTTATTTGCCATTTTTCAGCCTTTTCAAATGTTGTTTTTTTGATGCTTTTTTTTAGTAATAAAAATAGTTCGTAGGCTAAACTACTTAAAAACAACCTGAAGAAGTTTGCAACAAATCCATGATTGGATAATCGATCGGAAAAACACATATTCTTGACTTCTTTAATTCTGTTTTCGCTAGATTCACCTCGTTTTACATAGAAATCAAAGTATATTTCTCGGGCACCTTTCTCTTTAATATTACTTATAAAATGACGAACATTTAAGCCTTTCCCTGTACTTTCTATTTTACAGTAAGCTTGTTGTGGTTTATGCCAACTTTTGGCTTGATAGCGAAACGATGTGAAATGTTGGTGTTTTTTATGCTGATTTACATATTGAAGTTGAACCGCTTTTTTACAACGCTCAACCTTTCTTTTGAGTACCGAATTACTAGCCTGACCTGTTACAAAAAACAAATCATAATCAGCTACTAATTTATAAAAAGGAGCACAACTAAATCCACTATCTGTTCGAATAGTAATTTTTAGTTCAGGATATGCTTTTTTTATTTTTTGAATAATTCTTCTTAAAATTCCGATATACCATCGATTCGAATGGCTATTTCCTGGGCGAAGAACTGGCAGGATAATTTGACCGGTTTCTCCATCATGAAAAAATAATTCATTTAACATAAACTGTCCATAATAACCATTGAACATTGACATTTGTTGATTCCCATATGTTGGATCATCGGTAGCATCAACATCAATTGTTATTTCATCTCGACCTTTTAGGCTTGATACGTAACGATCAATCCAAGCGTAAGAAAGTTTGAAAATAGTTTCTTTATTCAAACTGTTTTCAAAACGAGAAATAGTAGGTTGAGAAGCCAAATCTCCTTGAAGAACATCTTTAAATAATGGGTCATTTTGTAAATGGGTCACATCATTGGCATCTTGATAACCTAGCATTAGCATAAACACACGTTGCTTGAGTTGATGCTCTCGACTGTAAGTAATGTATTTAGGGTTTCGAAGATCAGGAAGTAACTTGCTAAAATGTTTTAGCAAGTTGTGGGTTCTCTCTAACTTTTCTAAAAGAATCAAAGAACCATCTGAACTAATCTCTGTGGCTGAAAAATCAACCGAAATAGCTTGATTTCCTCGATAAAATAAAGTATCTTTAGTGCTCAAATATGGGTGTTTTAAAAAATGATATATTTTGTGTTTAACTGCTTAAATATAACACTTTACATTCAGGTTTTTTGATTTCTGATGAATTATTCGGGTTAAAATCAAAAAGTTTAAATGAGTTCATAAAAAAAACCTCAAACATTTCTGTTTGAGGTTTTTTTATAATTTATTTTATTTATAAAGAGTAGTTTAAACCAAATAACCAGTAAGATTGTAATTTATTATCTACATTACCAAAAGTAGGGTATGTTTGTACGGGAACAGCTGTAGCATCATAATTTGACATTGATGTATTTAATGCTTCTTGTTTGTTTTTACGTAAACCAAACTCAAAACCTACACCAATTCCTTTCCATAAAGTATAACCGAAAGAGTTGGTCCATGTCCAATTAGATAAATCTCCACTTTTATAGCTTTGGAAAGCAGATAAGTTAGACTTAAAGTTTACAGCACCAATACTTCTTGTATAATCTGCAAATATTTTTGCTCCCATAGAAGAATTGAAAGCAGTGTTATTACCTTTACTAAATACAAAGTTATAGTTTAAAGGATAAACACCTACAATTAAGTTTTGAATTGGGGTCCAAGAAAGCCCTAATCCTAAATCTAAATACCCGGGGTCATTAAAATTACTAATTAATGTAGTTCTATATTCTCCAATTGCTGAAACAGCTAATTTGTCTGATATTTTGTAACCATATAAAGAACTTATTGTAAATACATCGTTTGTTCCGTTAAATTTACTACTATCAGTAGCATCATCTTTATTATCGTTTTTAATCCAAGATAAGTTTACATTTAAAGAGTTTTTCCAATAAAATTTTTCTCTATCTAAATTTGCAAAACCATTACCAATAATACCAATATTACCAGCAGAAGTATTTGGTGATCCTTTAGAAAACCAATTATTGAATCCAGAGATATTAATACCTAACGTACCAAAAGCTCCATACTTCCACCCTGGAAAAGCGTCAATTTGAGATTGCAAATTACCTACTTCACCTTGTAATTTACCTATTTCTCCGTTTTTAGTTGCAAGTTCTTTTTTAAGTTCTTCAACTGTTTGTGCGCTTAAAGCAAAAATTGCGAAAATTAACGCGAATGTTAAAATTATTTTTTTCATTTTTTAAATTTTTATTACATGCAAAAGTACACTTTCTTTAATTTTAGACAAGAAAATAGTTAATAAATCACTTTTTTAAATTTATTTTTTTACTTTATACAAAGGAACCATAGAACATGCTTCACCAAACATTATAGATTTTGCAATTGGTTGTAATTTTTCAATTAAGAAAGAAAAGGCAGAATTTGGTATTGGCTTATTTGCGCACCCTTTTATAATAACTGGAACATCTACAAAATCTTTAAAGTCTACAAAACTTAATAGTTCTTGATACAAAACTGTTTCTAACAATTCTAAATTTCCAATAACAACTTTGTTTGCAAAAGGGGTTAATTCTGAGGCAATCAACATAAAAGCCCAAGAAGGAATAATAGCATCTACAGAACATGTAACAGCAACAAAGGTGTTTTTATACTGAGACCAATTGTGGTTTTTTACGGATTCTCTAAAGTCTTTTTCTTTTAGAATAATTTCTTGAAACAACCAGCTTTTAATATCAAAAATTACACGTTTTCCTTCAGGATAAATCTCTTCAAGGTCAAAGGTCTTTAGTTTACTATTTGTAACTCTATTTATTATTTCTTCTGCCATTTTTTTTAAATTTCAAAAGGTTAAAGTTATTCTTGATACAATTTCAAAGAAAAACCTAAATCACTAAAACTCACAGTAACTGAAAACGGCTACTGGAAACTGAATACTTTTTACAGCATTCCTAATTCAAGTTTTGCTTCTTCGCTCATCATCTCTTGTGTCCAAGTAGGGTCAAAAGTAATTTCTACTTCACAATTATTTATTTCTTTAAGCGATTTTACTTTTTCTTCAATATCAACAGGTAAACTTTCCGCAACAGGACAGTTAGGTGAGGTTAGTGTCATTAATATTTTTGCGTTGTTTTCTTCTGACACAAAAACATCATATATTAACCCGAGTTCGTAAATATCTACAGGGATTTCTGGATCGTAAATTGTCTTTAAAACCCGTACTATTTTATCGCCTATTTCTTCTAATTGTTGCTCTGTCACCTTCGTAATTATTTAATTCATCAATTTTATTTGTTGCGCCAACGCATCCAATTTTATTTGTTTTACCATAGAAACTAAACCGTTTGCACGTGTTGGGCTTAAATGTTCTTTCAAACCAATTACGTCAATAAAATTAGTATTCGCTTCTAAAATTGTTTGCGGAGTTTGTTCTGAAAAAACACGCAATAACAACGCCACAATTCCTTTGGTTAAAATGGCATCGCTATCTCCTGTAAATACAAGTGAATCGTTTTGTAATTCAGAACGCAACCAAACTTTAGATTGACACCCTTTTATAAGGTTTTCTTCCACTTTAAATTGTACATCAATAATTGGTAAAGATTTTCCTAAATCAATAATATATTCGTAGCGTTCCATCCAGTCATCAAACATAGAAAACTCATCAATAATTTTTTCTTGTATTTCTTTGATAGTCATTTTTTAAAACTATTTTTGCAGCATCGTAGATGCATTTTGTAAAAAAGACAAAAATACGACAAAAAAGCATTAGAAATACTTGTTAAACAGAAAGTAAATAGAATATTAATTTTGTTAATTAGTGTTATAATTAACGTATTAAACCCTTCCCTTTTGGAAGGTTAGAATGGGCTTATGAGTAAACTTTTAGCAGTAGGTACAGTAGCTTTTGACGCTATTGAAACACCCTTTGGAAAGACAGATAAAATTTTAGGAGGCTCTGGAACTTTTGTAGGTTTAGCAGCTTCTCAATTTGGAGTTAAAATAGGTGTAGTTTCTGTAGTTGGAGGCGATTTTCCTCAATCATATTTAGATATGATGAATTCTAAAGGAATTAATACCGACGGAATTGAAATTATTAAAGAAGGTAAAACCTTCTTTTGGAGTGGTAAATACCATAACGATATGAACTCGCGCGATACATTGGTTACCGAACTAAATGTACTAGAGAATTTTACACCAGTAGTTCCTGAAGCATTTAAAGATGCTGAAATTGTAATGTTAGGAAACTTACACCCATTAACACAAGCATCTGTTTTAAATCAAATGACTGAAAGACCAAAATTAGTTGTTTTAGATACAATGAATTTTTGGATGGATATTGCATTGGCAGATTTGCATACCGTTTTAAAACGCGTAGATGTAATTACTATTAATGATGAAGAAGCACGTCAATTATCTGGCGAATACTCTTTGGTAAATGCTGCGAAGAAAATTCACAGTATGGGTCCAAAATATGTAGTAATTAAAAAAGGAGAGCATGGAGCTTTGTTGTTTAACGAAGGAAAAATGTTTTACGCACCAGCACTACCATTAGCAGAGGTTTTTGACCCAACAGGAGCAGGAGACACGTTTGCAGGAGGTTTCTGTGGCTATTTAGCAAAGACCGAAGACATTTCTTTTGAGAATATGAAAAATGCCCTTATTTATGGTTCCAATTTAGCATCATTTTGTGTAGAAAAATTTGGCACACAGCGAATGGAAGAACTTACGGGTGATCAAGTAAGAAATCGCTTGCAAGCATTTAAAGAACTAACACAATTTGATATAGAGTTATCATAAAATATAAATCCGCGCCTAACAACGCGGGTTTTTTTTATACAACAACACAACAAAAACTAATTAAAATGAGTGATGCAATTAAACACGAATGCGGTATTGCACTAGTTAGGCTTAAAAAACCTCTACAGTTTTATAAGGATAAATACGGTTCTGCTTTTTACGGAATTAACAAAATGTATTTGTTAATGGAAAAGCAACACAACCGTGGTCAAGACGGTGCTGGTTTTGCAAGTGTAAAATTTAATGTTAAACCAGGAACAAGGTATATTAGTAGAGTTCGTTCTTGTAAATCGCAACCAATTCAAGATATATTTGCTCAAATTAATGAAAGACTTAATAATGTTTTAGAAGAAAACCCAGACAAAAAAGATGATGTTTCTTGGCAAGAAAAAAATATGCCTTATGTTGGAAACCTCTTTTTAGGGCATGTTCGTTATGGTACTTTTGGAAAGAATAGTATAGAAAGTGTACATCCTTTTTTACGCCAGAGTAATTGGAAACATCAAAATTTAATTGTTGCTGGTAATTTTAACATGACCAATTCTAAACAGTTATTAGAAGAGTTGGTAGAATTAGGTCAGCATCCGAAAGAGTTTACAGACACAGTAACTGTTATGGAAAAAATTGGTCATTTTTTAGAAGAAGAAGTTGCCAACTTATATTTAAAAGCTAAAGAAAAAGGATTTAATAAAAAAGATGCTTCACCTTATATTGAAGAGAACTTAAATATTCAAAGAATATTAAAACGTTCTTCTAAAAACTGGGACGGTGGTTATGCAATTGCAGGTTTATTAGGTCATGGAGATGCTTTTGTTTTAAGAGATCCTAACGGAATTAGACCAACATATTTCTTTGAGAATGATGAAGTTGTTGTTGTTGCATCAGAAAGACCTGTAATTCAAACTGTTTTTAATGTAGCTATTGATAAAGTACAAGAGTTAGAGAGAGGGAGTGCTTTAATTATCAAGAAAAACGGAACTATTTCTATACAAGAAGTACTAGAAAAACGCGAAAAAAAATCCTGTTCTTTTGAGCGTATTTATTTCTCTAGAGGAAGCGATGCTGCTATTTATAAAGAAAGAAAAAACTTAGGAAAATTAGTATTTCCACAGGTATTAAAATCGATTAATAACGATATTTCTAATGCTGTTTTCTCTTACATTCCAAATACTGCAGAAACTTCATTTTACGGAATGATAGAAGCAGCGGAAGATATTTTAAATCAACAAAAAACAGCAAAAATATTAGCTGGAGGTGGAAAATTATCTGCAGAAAGAGTTACCGAAATTTTATCTGAAAGAGCACGTTTTGAAAAAATAGCCATTAAAGATGCTAAACTGAGAACGTTTATTGCTGATGATAATTCTCGTGACGATCTAGTTGCACATGTTTATGATGTTACTTACGGAGTTGTAAAACCAACTGATAATTTGGTAATTATTGACGATAGTATTGTTCGTGGAACCACGTTAAAGAAAAGTATTATTAAAATTTTAGATCGTTTAAATCCAAAAAAGATAGTGGTAGTTTCTTCTGCTCCGCAAATTCGGTATCCAGATTGTTACGGTATTGACATGGCTCGTATTGGCGATTTTATTGCCTTTAAGGCTGCTTTAGAGTTATTGAAAGATACTAATCAATATCATATTTTAGATACCGTTTATAAGAAATGTATAGCTCAAAGAACTAATGAAGATGCAAATATTATAAACTTTGTAAAAGAAGTTTATGCTCCTTTTACGAGAGAAGAGATTTCTGCTAAAACGGCACAGATGCTTAAAACATCAGATATAAATGCAGATATTGACGTTATTTATCAATCTGTTGAAAATTTACATATTGCGTGTCCAGACAATTTAGGCGATTGGTATTTTACTGGAGATTACCCAACTGAAGGAGGTAATCGTGTAGTAAACGAAGCCTTTATTAATTTCTATGAAGGAAATAACAAGAGAGCCTATTAACTAAAAAAAGACTGCAAAAAATTGCAGCCTTTTTTATACGTCTTTTATCTATATTATTGGTAGGCAATCCATTGACATAATATTCCTCCCTTTAAAGCTAAAGTAACAATCCAACACCCTGCATTAATAGCAACATACTTTACAGATTTTCTTTCAAATAAAGCAATTGTTCCTAAAATTGGGAACACTAAGAATGCTCCTGTAAGTACACCATAAAAAGCACCATGTTTAAAGGTTTTAAAACGACCTCTATGAGTTTTTACTACTAGCTGTATTAGCAATAGTAGCGGCATCCTTTTTAACTTTTTTAAAAGATATAACCTTTCAATTTCACTCAAGATAAACTACTAGCGCAACTTGAAAGGAAATACCCAAAAAAAATTAATTGATTTTTAACGATTTTCCGATAGCTTCTAACTCAAAAATAAAATCGCGTTTGTTTACAGAAGGTGCGTAGGTAAAGCCTTCAAAAATTACGAGTCTATTATTCTCTTTATCTATAATAGTGTAATTAAGAAAAGGACCTGCCATAAAATTATCTTTTACCTCCCATTTACCACGAGTTTCATACGCTTGTTTTTTATCTATTATAGCAGAAAAGGTAAAAGGTGTATAGGCTTTTTCTGTAATCATGTACATACCTTCTTTACTTCCTGGAATGTACTTTTTACCAATAGTATCTCTAACTGCGGTTATATTATCTGCAACTGTTGCTACATCATCTAAAGGAACCGAATAAATTAAAATATTGTTACTGCCATCTCCACGAGCAATACCGCTTTTTAAATGTTGGCGCAACCATAAAAAATCACCCGTATCGTCTACCAAACGATAACTTTCCGGAACGGTTAAAGAGATATTTAAGTTTTTAATTGTCTCAAATTTTGCAACGTCTAGATTCTTTTTTCTAAAATATTTTTGCAATACTTTAATATCTTGGTCATTAAAAATTTCAATAATTTCTTTTCCTCTTGTTGCTATTTGATTAACTAAACCTTCTTCATCTTTTGCCGATAAATAGATTATTGTTTGTGGACTTGCATATTTATTTTCAACAACAGTCATTTTTTCTTTGTCTGATTTTTGGACAATTAAAATAGATTTATTGTTACGCATAAAAGTTGCAAACCCGCTTGGATCTACTTGACTTACAGATAATAAAGTTTCTGGCTGCGGCAAACCTATTTGATGTTCTCCAAAAACAATTCTTATTTCATCTCCTGGTTTCCCGTCCCAATCAGCACCTTTCATAACCACCAGTAATTGATTGGTCTTTCCTACAGAGTGAGGTAAAATAATATCGCTTTTTCCTTGTTTACAAGAAGCTAAAATTGCAATTGCAGCAAATAATGTGATTAATTTTTTCATAATAGTTTTCCTTTTGATAATTGATTGAAAATCAAAAACTGTTCCGTTTTACATTCTCTTCGGATAAATATATAGGCGTTGCCCTATCTTTAATTTAGTACTTCGCATATTGTTCCATTGTTTTATTTTGCTAACACGAATACCAAATTTTTTAGCAATTTTACCTAGAAAATCACCATTCTTAACTCTATACGTTGTACGTTTATCTGCTTCGAAATACTTTAGAAGTGGTTTTTCTAGTTTGGAATCATCATAATCTGCAAGTGCGTAAATTTCTTGTTCTTTATCTAAAAAATCAATCATTTTATTCCGTGGTAAACGCACCGAAAATAATTTGTTTTTTACATACGGAATTACATCCATCTTATACTGCGGGTTTAAAAATGATAAGATTTCATTATCAATGCCTGTTTTTTTAGAAATATGTTCAAAAGTTACCGTTCTTTTTACTTGAATAGTATCTGTTTGAAAATGAAATACATCTGGAACTTCAGGATAAATACCTAACTCATCAGCATAATTAAAAATATACATTGTAGCATAAAATGCTGGTACATAACCTGCGGTTTCTCTTGGTAAATACGGGCGAATATTCCAATAATTTCTATATCCGCCAGAACGTTTTATGGCTTTTAATACATTTCCTGGACCTGAATTATAAGCTGCTAAAGCTAAATCCCAATCATTAAAAATGTTATATAATTGACTTAAATATTTACATGCTGCAATAGTTGATTTTACTGGACTTTGACGTTCATCTACATACGAATTTACCTCCAACTTAAACTGTTTTCCTGTGCCGTACATAAACTGCCACAAACCTGTTGCACCTACTCTAGATTTAGCTCTTGGGTCTAAGGTAGATTCCACAATTGCTAAATACTTCATTTCTATAGGAACGTTGTATTGATCTAAATACTGCTCGAACATCGGAAAGTAATATTGTGCTCTCGCCATTAAGGCTGGATAATATTTCTTTCTATATTTTATGTAGTTATTAATTATTTTTTCTAACGATGGGCTGTATGCTAATTGGAAAGGTGTTGTTGCATTTATATATGATAAACGTTCTTTTAATACGGCAGTCGATACAATTTCTTCAACATTACCTATAACATCTGCATCATTAATTACGTATTGGTTGCTGTCAAATAAAGGCGATTTAAATTTCATTTCAACCAATAAGCTATCCATTAACTTTAAATCGTCATCCGAATAAACTTCTTGTACAATTGCTATTTGTACGGGTTGAATAGTCTCTAAATTTTGAAGAACACCTAACGATTGGCTAATGGTATCTTTTGATATAAAAACGGAATCTATTACAGGTTCTTGAGCAAAAACAGAAGTAGTAAAAAGTAATATTAAAAGTATTTTTCTCATTTATTTTAATGGGGTCTCGACTGCGCTAGACCTGACATTTTTAAAGTTAAAAATTAAGCTCTACAACAATTGGGCAGTGATCTGAATGTTTTGCTTCGGGTAAAATATAAGCTCTAGAAATTTTATCTTTTAATGGTTCTGAAACCATTGCATAATCTAAACGCCAACCTTTATTATTAGCTCGTGAATTAGCTCTATAACTCCACCAAGAATACTCTTGTTTGTCTTTATTTAAGTGGCGGAAACTATCTGTAAATCCGCTATTTATAAAATTACCAATCCAAGTTCTTTCTTCGGGTAAAAAGCCAGAAACATTTTTCATTTTCGGGTTGTGAATATCAATTGCTTCATGACAAATATTATAATCTCCACAAATAACTAAATTCGGAATTTCTTTCTTCAAGTTAGTAATGTATTCTTGAAATTCATCCATATAATTGAATTTAAAATCCAACCTATCTTGGTTTGTTCCTGACGGAAGATATAAACTCATAACAGAAATGGTATCAAAATCTACACGAAGATTTCTACCTTCAAAATCCATTGTTTCAATTCCCGTACCGTATTCAATATGATTCGGTTTTTCTTTACAAAAAACAGCCACAGAAGAGTATCCTTTTTTCTGAGCAGAAAACCAATAATGATATGGATAACCCGCATTTTCAAATTCAGTTAAATCTAACTGTTCTTTATGTGCTTTAGTTTCTTGAATACAAATTACATCTGGATTTGCAGCTCGCAACCAATCTATAAATCCTTTTTTTAAAGCGGCACGAATACCGTTTACATTGTATGAGATTATTTTCATAAGATTAAAAAAAAAGACCTCACAGGTTTTAAAAACCTGTGAGGTCTAATAAATATTTATATGGTCATTTCAGGAATTTCTCCATTTACAATTAATAGTCCTTCTGTAGCTTTTTGAATTTCTTCAACTGTAACTCCTGGTGCTCTTTCTAACAAATGAAAAGCATTGTTTTTTACTTCTAACACCGCTAAATTAGTTACTACTTTAGTAACACAACCAACACCTGTTAATGGTAAAGAACATTGTTTTAACACCTTAGATTCACCACGTTTATTAGTATGCATCATAGCAACAATAATATTATCTGCTGATGCCACTAAATCCATTGCACCGCCCATTCCTTTTACCATTTTCCCTGGAATTTTCCAGTTGGCAATATCTCCATTTTGAGCCACTTCCATAGCACCTAGAACAGTTAACTGAACGTGTTGCCCACGAATCATAGAAAAACTTGTTGCTGAATCAAAAATAGATCCTCCATCTAAAACAGTAACCGTTTGTTTTCCTGCATTTATTAAATCGGCATCTTCAGTTCCTTCTACAGGAAATGGTCCCATACCTAATAATCCGTTTTCAGATTGAAACTCAACTTCAATTCCTTCAGGAATATAATTTGCCACTAAAGTTGGAATTCCAATTCCTAAATTAACGTACCATCTATCTTGTAACTCTTGCGCAATTCTCTGTGCTATTTGTTGTTTTGTTAGTGCCATTTTGATTACAATTTAGGAGTTACAGTTCGTTGCTCAATCCTTTTTTCATATTTTTCTCCTTGAAAAATTCGTTGTACAAAAATTCCTGGAATATGTATTTGATTAGGATCTAATGTTCCTGCTGGAACTAACTCTTCAACCTCAGCAACTGTAATAGTAGCTGCTCCACACATATTAGGGTTAAAGTTGCGTGCAGTTCCTTTAAAAATTAAATTACCTGCTGTGTCTCCTTTCCATGCTTTTACAAAAGCAAAATCTGCCTTAAAAGCGGGTTCTAACACGTACATTTTTCCATCAAACTCTCTAGTTTCTTTTCCTTCAGCTACTTCTGTTCCATAACCTGCAGGTGTATAAAATGCAGGAAAACCAGCTTGTGCAGCTCTACATTTTTCTGCTAAAGTTCCTTGTGGAGTTAATTCAACTTCTAATTCTCCCGACAACATTTGACGCTCGAATTCATCATTTTCTCCTACATATGAAGAAATCATTTTTTTAATTTGACGTTTCTGTAATAATAAACCCAGTCCAAAATCATCAACACCAGCATTGTTAGAAATACAAGTAACATCTTTTACTTCTAGTTTAACTAACTCAGAAATGATATTTTCTGGTATTCCGCATAAACCGAAACCACCCAACATAAACGTCATTCCGTCTTTTACACCAGCTGTTGCTTCTTGTACGTTTTTTACTTTTTTATTTATCATTTGTAGTTGTTTGTGTTGTCGATATTAATTTATTCGTTTCTCATAAATTCACTCGAACTAACAGATACAATTCTTACTTTACTTCCCGCGAAGCGAAAATATTAAAAATCTGTATCCTCATCGTTTTTTTCTTGGTTTCCTTTTGAACCGCCTTCTTTACCATCTTCTGTTGCTTCTTCTTTAGAGCAATCTAAAGTAATTGAAAGATTAGCGGGTCTAGAAAAATCTGATGTGCTTATTTTTAATGTTTTATCTGCATAACATTTTTGCATAAATAACGCCCAAGAAGGTAATGACATTGTTGCTCCTTGACCATACCTTATTCCTTTAAAATGTATAGCTCTATCGTCTCCACCTGTCCAAACTCCAGTTACAAGGTTTGGTACAATTCCCATAAACCAACCATCTGATTGATTTTGTGTTGTTCCTGTTTTTCCAGCAATTGGATTGGTAAATTTATACGGAAACCCTGTTACTATTTTCCCTGAAGAAGACCAATTAGAACGAAGTCTAGCGCCTGAGCCATATTGTGTTACTCCTTTCATTAGGTCTAAAATAACATAGGCAGATTCTTCACTTAAAACTTCTTTTGTTTCTGGAACAAATTCTTTTAATACGGTTCCGTTTTTATCTTCTATACGAGAAATCATCATTGGGCTTACACGTAAACCTTTATTTGCAAAGGTTGAATAGGCGCTTACCATTTCTATCAACTTTAATTCTACGGCTCCTAATGCTATTGATGGGTTTGCTTTAATTTCTGTTTCTATCCCTGCAGATTTTGCTAAACGGGCAACATTAATTGGAGATACCATATCTATTAATCTAGCAGATAAAACATTAAGTGAGCGAGCTAAGCCACTTTTTAACGTTACCTCTCCTCCATATTCTTTGTTAGCGTTTTCAGGGGTCCAATCTTTATCCATTCCATATTTTTCTTTTGGAATGGTATATAGTGTATTTGGAAGCTTATCACAAGGAGACATTTTTAATTGATTAATTGCCGTTGCGTACACAAATGGTTTAAATGTTGAACCTACTTGACGCCTTTGTTGATATACTACATCATATTTAAAATATTTATTATTAATACCGCCAACCCAAGCTTTAATATGCCCCGTTTGTGGTTCTATAGAAACCAAACCAGAGCGTAAGAAATACTTATAATATCTAACAGAATCATTCGGGGTCATAATAGTATCTATATCTCCTTTCCAAGAAAATATACGCATATTTGTTTTTGTACTGAAAGCTTTGTCTATTTCTTTGTTCGATTTTCCTTGGGCTTTCATTCGTTTATAACGATCTGAATTCTTTTTTGCTCTTTCTAAAATATCTCTAATTTGCTTTTTCTCTAAATCGTAAAAAGGAGCCGTTTTATTCTTCTTTTGTTCCTTAAAAAAATACGATTGTAAATTAGCCATATGCTCTTCAATTGCTTCTTCAGCATACTTTTGCATACGAGAATCTATAGTTACATATACTTTTAACCCGTCTTTATAAATGTTATAATTAGTGCCGTCTGACTTTGGGTTTTCCTTTGCCCACTTTTTTAGAAAACTTCTTAAGTGTTCTCTAAAATAGGTTGCCGTACCATCACTGTGGCTTTCTGGAGTAAAGTTAATTTTTAATGGTAGTTTTTGTAGCGAATCTTTTTCTTGTTGAGAAATATCTTCATTTTTTGCCATTTGAGCAAACACCACATTTCTACGTTGTAAAGATTTCTTTTTTGAGCGTTCTCTATGCGGGTTAAACTGTCTCGGGTTTTTTAACATTGCGACCAAAATAGCAGATTCTTGTAAGTCTAATTCTTTCGGTTCTTTTCCAAAATAAATACGTGCAGCAGAACGAATACCTGTTGCATTAAATAAGAATCCTTGGGTGTTTAAATACATTGCAATAATCTCTTGTTTGGTATATTGGCGCTCTAATCTTGTTGCTATAACCCATTCTTTCATTTTTTGAGATAGCTTGGTCAATATATTTGCTCTTTCCCTTTTATGAAATAAATTCTTAGCTAACTGTTGCGTAATTGTACTTGCACCTCCTTTTCTTCCAAAATTAACAAGAGCTCTTGCTAAACCTCTAAAATCTATACCTGAATGTTCATAAAAACGCACATCTTCTGTAGCAACCAATGCTTTTACCAGGTTGTCAGGTAAATCCTTATAAAGAATTGGTGTTCTGTTTGCTTTTACGTAATATTTTCCAAGCGTTTTTCCGTCGGAAGAAATTACTTCTGTAGCTAAATCGCTTTTAGGGTTTTCTAATTCTTCAAAAGAAGGTAATGCTCCAAAACCTCCCCAAGAAGCAATTAAGAATAATAGGAAAATCAATAAAAATCCGCCAAGAACAAGCATCCAAAACCATTTAATATACTTGCCAAAATCTGCTGTGTTTGTTTTCTTTTTTGTCATAGCTGTCTTAATGCGTTTTTTCAATTCTAAACCCAACATCTGTAATTCCTTTAAGTGCAATAACACCATTTACGGTGTTGTTTTTTCGCATTGCTTGGGTAATTTCTACCGTATAATCTCCTGTTATTGGAAACGTAATATTCTCTTTATAAAAAAGTTTGTTTTCTTTAATTTCAGTAAAACCTTCACCTAGAAATTTCCCTGTTACATCTGCCATATCATATTCTAATGTATCGGTAATTTTTTGTCCGTTTGGAAACTTCATTTTTGTAATTAAAAACAAGTTACTAAATGAATAATCGTTATTATTTCTAAGGTTAATAAATAAGTTTCTACGAGCCAACGTATCTTCAATAGAAAAATTAAAAGTTATATTGTTTTTTACTTCCCAGGCTGCATCTGGAATAGAAACATAGGCATCAAAAACACGATTGGGATCACACGAAACCAACGTAATTACAGCAAAAAATGCTGTAAAAAAACTATTGCTTTTGATTGTCTTGAGCATTTTTACTCCCATTGTTTTTTCGACGATTTTTATTGTTTCGTCTCGGTTTCGGTTTCTGAGTACTATTTTCAACTTTTGGTTTTGCTGGTTTTGGCTTGTTTCTTTGTTGTCTATTTTCGCCTTGTTTCGTTTTAGCTTCTACGGGTTTACGATTGTTTTTCTTGCGACGGTTATTCTTACGGCGTGGTTTTCTAGGTGTATCAAAACGTGTTAAACTATCTTGACCAACTACATTTTCAAAATCTACTTTAGGTACTTCAGCAATTTCAGATTGGTACTCCTCTAACGGCAAAGCAACCTCCTTATTGTTGTTCATTTCAATGATTTCTTTCACTTGTTCTAAAGACAACTTAAACCAGTTAAAACTATCTTCTTTGTAGGTGTACCAAAGCAATTTTCTAAAGATATCCATCTTTACAAAAACCGCATCTCCTTTTTCTGTTTTTAAAATTTTCTCTTTCTTCGGAAAATCTTTTAACGCATCTAAATATGTGTCTAATTCAAAATTTAAACAACATTTTAATTTACCACATTGTCCTGATAATTTTAACGGATTTAACGATAATTGTTGATAACGAGCCGCAGCGGTGTTTACTTTTCTAAAATCCGTTAACCAAGTAGAACAACATAACTCACGGCCACAAGACCCTATACCGCCTAACCGTGCTGCTTCTTGGCGCATACCTACTTGTTTCATTTCTACTCGAATAGAAAAAGCACCTGCTAAATCTCTAATTAATTGACGAAAATCTACACGTTCATCTGCTGTATAATAAAAAGTCACTTTTTTTCCATCTCCTTGATATTCTACATCAGAAAGTTTCATTTTTAGTTCTAAACGACTAATAATTTCGCGCCCTTTTCGTTGTGTTTCTAATTCTTTATCTCTAAAGGTTTGCCAAATATCAATGTCTTTTTGTGAGGCTTTTCTAAATATGTTTTTAACATCTTCACTTTCTTTAGAAACTTTACGTTTTTTCATTTGCACTTTTACCAATTCGCCTCCTAAAGAAACAATACCAATATCGTGCCCTCCAGAAGAACCTTCTACCGCAACAATATCTCCCATAGAAATGGTTGTGTTTTCTGTGTTTTTATAAAAGTGTTTCCGTCCGTTTTTAAAACGTACTTCGTAAATATTAAATGGAGCTTCACCGGTAGGTAAAACCATATTAGATAACCAATCAAAAACGGCTAATTTACTTCCGCTTCCGCAAGTACCTGTTCCGCAATTCCCGTTGCTTTTACAGCCATTTGGAACGCCGTTTTTACCAGTTGAGCAACTGCTACAACTCATCTTATGTATATGTTTTGAGAAGTTAAAGATTCTTACGTACGTAGAAACAAACTTCTTTATATTAACTATCTGGTTTTTAGAATACTACAAATAAGATTGCAGTTATTCTTTATATCAGTAAATATACATAAACTAACGGAAAGATAAAATTGAAATTTTATGTTAAATAAAATAATGCCAAATTAAGGTTTGGAGCAAGAAATATAGCCTGATTCTTAACTCATTTTTAAGTACATTTTGCTAATTTCTGATATAATATAAAATTAATTTATTAAAGCCGTTATTATTTTTATATGTTTAAGGATTGCAAAAGCAATAAATTTCACTACAAAAGAGAGTCTTTCTTAACTGATTTCTCTTCGAAAAAAACAAAGACAGTAATTGTATTGAAAAAAGGATTACGCCGGCTTTTAGAATTACAAAAAGGCAAGTTTAAAACTCGCGAAGCATTAGCCACTTATTTAGGCATAAATTTACGCACTCAAGAACGTTGGGTTATTCGTTATATATCTGGCGGAATAACTGGATTATTGACAGGCAAACCAAAAAATATCACCTCAAGAATCATCACTCCCCCAGATTCATCAAGGATTATCAAAACGTGTAAATTCAAGTGAGCAACTATTTTTAGGGCACTGGAATGCTGTGCAATGGGTTAAGAACGAGTACAATGTTGCTATACAGAAACAATTAAATCTATTACGGGAAATCATCATTATGTAAATGCTTTTAATACGGGATTATAAAATTAAATTGGTATAAAATGTTTTTTATTGAAGTTGAAAAATAAACACTTTTTTTAAACAATGAAGTTATAAAACTAATTTTGTATATCCGTTTAATGTCCATTAGCTGTAATACTTGCTATGACTATCCTGCAAAATTTTGTTTTGCTTTACTGATTGCTATATGCACCCATTTTAAAGTTTCTTTCGTTGTTTGCTCGCTTAATTTTTTACTCATATGTGTTTCTACATAGTCGGCAATATTAACATACGATGTGCTTTTATCAGTAAAAACAATGGTTTGTTCATCATTTATTGCCTTTTCAAAGGTCTAGTTTGTACCATCTGATTTATGATCTTCTAATACTTTAGCTTTAAAATAGCGACACTGTCTTTCTACTTTTCCTGTATCTATATCTTCAAGAATAGTGCTTTCTGCCATAATTCATAACGTTCGATTTTGTTTTACTGCCACGACCTGATTTTTGAGTTTTATGCGTATGTTCTGGAAGCTTCTATAATAAAGTAACCTTCATCCATTTCTATTATACCTTCTAAAGTGCATCTATCATCTCGATCTCCCATAGCTTTTCGCAGTTTATGAAACCATTGCCCAAACGGGTTCATAACGCTTTAGTCTTAATTGACGTTGTATTTCTTTGGAAGAAAAACCTTTTTTAGTAGCACCTAACAGAAACATAGTTTTATACCAAATCATAAATGAAAGCTTTGAACTCTTCATAATAGTACCCAACAGCTCTTTTCATTTGTAAAACGCACTCCAAAGCTAAATATAGTTATAGTTAATCTACTTATTATCAAGCAAATATACGAAAGTTATTATAGATTTAGGACTATTTACGGACATACAAGGTTTTTAATAATAAAAAAGCTTAATAAAAATTAAAATTATATAAATAAAATTTACACAATACTTAAATCTCGATTATTGAGTAAATAATTGTATTTTGGATGCAATAAATAACAAAAAATAAATGTCAAAAAATAAATGTCAAAAAAGAATATAAAAATTTATAAAAAAAAAGGAAAGATAATTAAAGATTTAACAAGAAATATATTTAAAATTTTAAATGAAGATAGCAGTAAACAATTCAATTATAAACAAATTGCTACAAAGATGGGAATTGCCGATACTGATGGTAGAACTCAAATACTTAAAAAATTAGCAGAACTTACCACAACAAAAAAAATTAAAGAAATAGATAGAGGAAAATTTCAAATTAACATAGATAGAAAATATCATATTGGTACGTTAGATTTAACATCAAATGGAAATGGATATTTTATTTCAGACGATTTTGATAAAGATATATTTTTACCTTCAGTAAATCTTGGGAAAGGTTTACAAGGTGATACCGTAAAAGCATACGTTTATAAAAAGAAAAGAAGTAATAAGTTAGAAGCAGATGTTGTTGAAATTATAGAACGTAGTAAAACAGAATTTGTGGGTGTTTTACAGATGAATAAAAATTTTGGATTTGTAATTCCAGATAACAAAAAAATGTATGCCGATTTATTTATTTCTCAAAACAAAATAAACGGCGCAGAAGATGGTGATAAAGTAGTTGTTACAATGACTGATTGGCCAGAAAACTCTAAAAATCCGTTTGGAAAAATTATACAGATTCTTGGTAAACCAGGAGATCATGATACCGAAATTCATTCTATTTTATTAGAATACGGTTTACCGTTTGAATTTTCGAAGGAAGTAGAAGAAGATGCAGAAAACGTTTCGTTAGAAATTACCAAGGAAGAAATTGCTAAAAGACGCGATATGCGTTCAGATTTAACATTTACCATAGACCCAAAAGATGCAAAAGATTTTGATGATGCATTATCGTTTACCAAACTAGAAAATGGTAATTATGAAATAGGAATTCATATAGCAGATGTATCACACTACTTACAACCAAAAACTATTTTAGATGATGAAGCGTATGATAGAGCAACATCGGTTTATTTAGTAGATAGAGTGGTACCAATGTTACCAGAAATATTAAGTAATGGCGCTTGTTCTTTACGTCCAAATGAAGAAAAATTAACTTTTTCTGCAGTGTTTGAAATCAATAAAAAAGCACAAATTGTAAACGAATGGTTTGGGAGAACAGTAACCTATTCAGATCAACGGTTTGCGTATGAAGAAGCACAATCAATCATAGAAAACTGTAAACTTTCTGACACTATTAAGCCATATACAATGCCCCTTGATATTTCTATTATTGAGAAAGAATACCAAGTTACTCCAGAAATTGTAGAAGCTACTTTAAAATTAGATGAACTCGCAAAAATTCTTCGTAAAAAACGAATGCAACAAGGCGCAATTTCTTTTGATAGAGTAGAAGTAAAGTTTAATTTAGATGAAGATGCAAATCCAATAGGGGTTTTCTTTAAACAATCTAAAGATGCTAATAAACTTATTGAAGAATTTATGTTATTAGCAAATAGAAAAGTAGCAGAATTTATTGGTTTTTCTAAAGGAAAAGCAACAAATAAAACATTTATATATAGAGTTCATGACGAACCAAATATTGAAAAACTAGCCGCTTTACAAAACATTATTAGCAAATTTGGATATAAAATTAATACTGAAACCAAAGAAACAACATCACAATCGTTAAATAAATTATTAAAAGATGTTCACGAAAAAGCGGAATCTAATATGGTAGAAACGCTGGTAATTAGAACTATGAGTAAAGCTGCTTATACCACTAAAAATGTTGGTCATTATGGTTTAGCATTCGATTATTATTCGCATTTTACTTCGCCAATTCGTCGATACCCAGATGTAATGACGCACCGTTTATTACAACATTATCTTGACGGAGGAGATTCGCCAAAAGCAGATATTTACGAAGAGAAATGTAAACACTCCTCTAAGATGGAAGAATTATCATCTAAAGCAGAACGCGATTCTATTAAGTATATGCAAGTAAAATATATGCAAGATCATAAAGATGAAGAGTTTGAAGGTGTAATTTCTGGCGTTACCGAATGGGGAATTTATGTTGAAATTAAATCAAATAAATGTGAAGGAATGGTTAGAATTAGAGATATAAAAGACGATTATTATATTTTTGATGAAAAGCAATACGCAGTTATTGGGCAGTCTACCAAAAATGTAATTCAGCTAGGTGATGAGGTTGTAGTGAAAGTAAAAAACACTGATTTAGAGCGTAAACATTTGGATTTTAATTTAATTTCACATTAAAAAAAACAATAATTTTAACAACTACCCCCAATATAGAAAACTTTAAAATAGTAAATTATTTAAGTATTGTAACAGGTACAGATTATAGTTCTAGCTTATAAAGGAAATAAAATATCTTTTAAAGATATGTTTAGCATGTCTAAACACTATGAAAGATATGCAGAAGGATTAGAATATATAAAGGAAAAAGCATTTCAAAATTTAAAAGATAATGCAGAAAAACTAGGTGCAAATGCAGTTGTAGGAATACAATTAGATAATAGAACCCGTTGCAAATACATCTACTTTATTGATTTCAATTACAGGAACTGCTGTAAAAGTGCAATAAGTTAGTATTTAGCCAATTGTAAATTTAACAAAGTAAACACACTTTTATTACTTAAAAGGAGTTGGTATAGTTATTGAGTTATATCAATGAATCAAATGATTATTATAATGAAGAAAATAGCATTTTTAAGTTTGTTTTTGATTGCCGGAATAGCATCAGCACAAACAACTATTACTAAGAGTTTAGAAGATTTTTCTGAACTTAAAGTATATAACGGAATTGAAGTAGAACTTATTAAGTCTACTGAGCAAAAAATAGAAATTACTGGTAAAAAAGCAGAAAAAGTTAAGGTAAAAAACAGCGGAAATACATTGCGTATTTCCTTAAAATTTCCTGAAACAATTGCCAACGGAAAAGCAAAAATAAAAATATATTTTAATAAAGATATTGCTATTATTGATGCAAATGAAGGCGCTACAGTTACAGGAAAAGGTTTTGAGCAAGCACAAATAGAAGTGAAAGTACAAGAAGGTGCTTTTATGAATTTAGTAATAAAAACAAATCATTTAAAAGTAAAGGCATCTTCTGGTGGCGTTTTAAAGCTATCAGGTTCTGCTAAAAATCAAAATGTAGATGTAGATTTAGGTGGTGTATATCACGGTTATAACATGAATGTAACCAATATGTCTATTGTTCGTGCAGGTTCTGGAGCAAAAGCAGAAGTAAAAGCAAGTAAAATATTAGATGTTAAAGTTACTTTTGGAGGTTCTATTTATTACAAAGGAACACCAGAAATATTAAAGGATAAAAAAATTCTTGGAGGTGTTATTGAGCAGCGAAGTTAATTTTGTATCTTTGTAGTGTAAAATTTAGAAAAAATGAATACAGTTAATATACTTTTTGGATTTGTTGGTCCTTGGCAAATTGCTATCGTTGTAGTGTTAGTTTTATTGATGTTTGGAGGTAAGAAAATTCCAGAATTAATGAAAGGTCTTGGGACAGGTATTAAAGAATTTAAAGAAGCTACTAAAACTGAAGAAACTGAAGAGGATAAAAAATCTTAAATTAATGAACTACCCCGACCCAAGGGTACGAGGTATCAAAATAATGTAAGCTGTGACTTGTGTATTTTTGACCGTTACGATAAACTATACTGCTGTACCTCGTTTATCATATGAAATCAAATTCACGCAAACGTTTAATGTTCTGTCCTTCCTTGCTTGTGAGTCCTCCATTTGTTTTATGGCTCGTTTCCTACAAGTACTATGACTTCTGCTGACTTCGCTGCTATATCATCTCGTGATTACAGAAACCTCCCTTGGTAAGGTAAATGTCCTTTTGTCTAATCCTGCGGGATCTACATAGTTACCCCTTTGGTATTCGTAGGACTTTGTAAAGGTGTGCTTACTTATCCTAGATAACTACGCCTCATATCCCGTTTCTGTTCGTCAGTTCAGACAACGTAGTCTCGCTTACTTCAGATATAACCTCACGATTATCACCCTTGCGACTTACTTGGCTTCAGGACGTTACTCCTGCGCATAAGGGACTTACACCCTTTGGACTTGCTCTAAAAAAATATTTAAAGAACTTTTATTATATTTACCATTCAAGGCACACACAACGTATAAAAATAATTGCTAGCCCTCACCTACTTACGGAAATTCTCGCAATCTATTAATTCAGTTTTTATTTATTATCTTTCGTACTTAAACACGCAACTATTCTTATACAAAACCGTTCTACACAATGCGAAGAAACCAACATAAAAATAACTAACATTGAATCTCAATATTCCAAAAGACAAGGCAATAGCCATTTTAGCAAAACGAAAATTGGAAATATATAAACCTAACTTTGATTCAAAAGTATGGAAGGGAACTGTTGACGAGGATTTAAAAGCAATTTTTGGTTATCTGGATTCAAGATGGCTAAAAATAAGCCAAATTAATTTTGACACTTATATTGAATCTGAAAAAATAGAGGTATTTGAAACTGGTCGAAAACAAGCGTCAGGGTTTATGGATAATTTTATAGAACAAATTGAAGAATATTCAAAAATTAAAGAAGATGTCGTCATAAAATCGGAATCAGTATACAAACAAAAATATATTGAATCCCAACAAGAAACTAAACAATTACTCAATCAACTTGATGAGACAATTACGATTGCAAATGACAATTTTGACGAATTAAAAAAACAAGATGTTGAAATATCGACATTAAAGAAAAATACTGTTCAATTGACAGATATTAGTCTTTTAAAACTCTTCCAACTCCTAGGCAATCTACCTCTGAAACAAATAATTGGTTTAATTAGTATTATAATCGGAATACTCGCTTTTGCTGGTTGGTGTGGAGCACAAATTGAAAAAAGTACGAACAGAACTATTACTGTTGATATTAAAGAAGAAATTCAAGAATTGAAAAAGATAAAGTTCTGAATATTATAACCAAAACGGATAGTATAAAATGATTCTGTTAAGAAGGAAACGAAAAAGCACTGTGTAGAATCGAGTAGACGGCTCTGACTGAAACAGCCAGAGTGCGCCTCTCACACCACTAAGCGTACGGTTCTCGTACTTAGCGGTTCATTAAACAAAAGTAAATGTTACTTTGTTATTGCTCCTTTGACCGTTACGATAAACTATACTGCTGTACCTCGTTTATCATATGAAATCAAATTCACGCTAACGTTTAATGTTCTGTCCTTCCTTGCTTGTGAGACCTCCATTTATTTGTAATGGCTCGTTTCCTACAAGTACTATGACTTCTGCTGACTTCTCTGCTGTACCAACTCGTGATTACAGAGACCTCCCTTGGTAAGGTAAATGTCCTTTTGTCTAATCCTGCGGGATCTACATAGTTACCCCTTTGGTATTCGTAGGGCTTTGTAAAGGTGTGCTTACTTAGGGCTTGCAGATTTTATCAAGAAGATATCATTAGATATTTAAGAATAGTCAGTTTAAAAATATGATTTATGCTATAACTGGAGTTATCAATAAAGTTGATTATGTTTATTTTTAACCTTGCACTGTAATTTTTGAATACGACACAAAAAATAGCGTATTGTTTCGCTATTTTTTCTAATGATATCAAATTCATTATAAAAAATATTGCCCCAATCCAACTCTGTGAGGTGTCACTTCTTTTGGCTTTAATACTGCTTAAGCCGTATGCGTTTTTTGCTTGTCCGAATTTACCTTCTATATGATTTCTTTGGTTTCGTTCTTTTTTTAATTTTCGTTTTTGATAAGCATTAAGGTTTGTTTTCTTTGGTCTTCCTAATGGTTTTCCTACAATCCGTATTCCTCTTTCTTTGAGCCAATTTCTGTTTTTTCTATTCAAATATATCTGGTCTGCTAAAACCAGTTCTGGATAATGACCAAAGGTTTTTGTGTACATATTTACCTGTAATTCTAAATCACTGGCTTCATTAAATTGATCCCAACTTATATGTTCCACTCTGCTCATTCCGTCCACCACACTTGCACTTATTTTTGCACCAAATTCTGTAGATGTTTTGTCTTTTCCTCTAGGAATAGGACGTATATAAGGTTGATAGATATTGACAATTCTATCTTTTACACGATGTATTTTTTCTTGATACATATACTGTTGTTGTACATAAAGTTGCTGTACTATCCAATAAATTTTTTGGTCTCGTTTTGGCAGTGGAAACTTTGAGGGATATGGGTTTTTCATTGGAAATAACCCTACAAGAACTTCTTCTTTCTTGAGGATTTCTATGTCGTCTAACAGGTTTTTAATATAGGTTAAATTGCGTTTGACATAATTTAGTTGTTTGCCAATAAACTTACGAATCTCTTTTTTTGATTTTCTTCTTTTTTTTGAAAACACCAAATATTCTGTTCGTGCTATCCTGCGATAATCTCTAGGCTTTTTTAAAGTCGATTGTTTGTAGAGTAAGTCTATAAAACGTTCGGTTTCTTTCCTAGCAGTATTCAGAAGTCCTGCATCGGTAGGAAAAACAATTTTATGATTTGCAACTGTGGCATCAATCTTTAAGGTTCCTTTGTTTTTTGGAAAACCATCATCATCACCCCCAATCATTTTCTTTTTAGACGGTCTTAAATCATCTGCTTTTTTAATGATAAGTGCATTCCATAGGTCAAAATCATTTGCGCCCATCCGCTTGCGGATATCTACAAAAACGGTGGGATGAAAAGGATCTTTAGTTTGAAAACTTGTAAGACCACAAAAATATTGCAAATAAATATTCTCGCTAATCATAGCAACGGTTCCTCTATCATCCAACCCTAATTTGTGTTTTATGATAATGGCGCCAATCACCATTCTTACATCAATACTCTCACGTCCTGCATGGCTATGGAGTGCCTTGCTATAAATAACTGCCAAATCATCCCAAGGAATAATTGTTGCCAATTTTACCCAACGATTTTCAAGCGAAAGTTCCTGGGAAAAAGGATGTGAAAATCCATCTAATGTTAGTTGATTTGAGGCGGTATATTTTATCATAACTGCACGGGTTTATGATAGTAAGATACGAAAACCTATGCTTTTATCAAAATAATATCACTACTAACATGCAGATAAATCATTGATTGTTAATTAATTATGTTTTATTTTTTAGAAAATCAGCAAGCCCTACTTATCCTAGATAACTACGCCTCATATCCCGTTTCTGTTCGTCAGTTCA
Organism: Tenacibaculum sp.; assembly: GCA_965242715.1. Taxonomy (GTDB): domain Bacteria; phylum Bacteroidota; class Bacteroidia; order Flavobacteriales; family Flavobacteriaceae; genus Polaribacter. The sequence continues at coordinate 3,498,865 of OZ251501.1, read as the reverse complement.
GACAACGTAGTCTCGCTTACTTCAGATGTAACCTCACGATTACCACCCTTGCGACTTACTTGGCTTCAGAACGTTACTCCTGCGCATAAGAGACTTACACCCTTTGGACTTGCTCTAAAAAAAATATTTAAAGAACTTTTATTATATTTACCATTCAAGGCACACGCAACGTATAAAAATAATGCTTAGTTTAGTGCTTAATCAAAGTGTAGTGCATTTTTGTTACATCTGATTTTCCTTCGGAAAATCCTCGCACACAAAATCGCACTATTCTTATACAAGACCGTTGGTAGCCATTAGAACCGAGTAAACAGAGTGAATTTAAGACCATCCGATTTACGGAATTAGAGAAAAAAAGAAATACTCTCTGGAAAAGTGAAAAACTGGAAACCTAAAAAAGCCGAAGAGGAGAAACCTCAACCGAAGAATAACGACTTAATAATTTATTCTTCAATAATTAACTTTTAAATTATTTATATTATGAAAAATTTATTTTTAACATTAGCATTTGTTTGTGCAACTTCTTTAAGTTTTGCTGGAAACAATTTATCAACAGGAGAAGCAACAGTAGGTTGTTTTGGCTTTACATTATCTTGTGGCGTTTCAGGAACTGCCTGTGGAAGTGACACAAGTGCTTTAATAGATATGATTTTAGCAGTAGACGATCTAATTTGTTAATATTACATAGATATAGAGGAAGGTGTATTTAATGCGCCTTCCTTATTATTAATTTAAAAATGAAAAAATGAAAAAAATTATATATACTTTAGTATTTCTACTTTCTATATTAAAAATACATTCTCAAAACACATCTAATATAGATGCCTTAAAATATAAATGCAAGTATCTTATAACATATCAACCTGATTCAACAAATTTGAAAAAGATTGATTCAGAAGAAATGTTTTTATTAATAGGTAGTGAAAAGTCAAAATTCTTAAGCGTTAGTACCTTTTTAAAAGATTCGATATCGAACAATATCGACAGGAATAATATTAATTCATTAAACCTAATGACGTTATTTCAGTCTATCCCAAAAACTAAGTTTAAAGATAAAATTTTTAAAAACCTCTCAAGTAATAAAATCACAGTTACAGAGCAAGTTTTAAAAAATCACTATAGATATGAAGAGCCTTTAAAAATATTTGAATGGAGTATTAAAGACAGTGAAAAAAATATTTCAGGATATAATTGCCAAAAAGCAACAACAAATTATGCTGGAAGAAATTATATTGCTTGGTTTACTAACGAAATACCTATATCAGATGGACCATATAAATTTAACGGATTACCTGGATTAATAATACAAATCAGCGATACTAAAAATCAATATAATTATAAGTTAATTGCATTTGAAAAACAAAAAACGCCAAAGAATATTACAATAAACAAAAAAAACTATATTAAAACTACAAAAAAAGAACTGTATGAGTTTAAAAAAGAATTCTACGCAAATATATTTAAGAAATTGGAACAAAGTGGTATTACTCTTAATTTTGAAAATTCCTCTCAAAAAAAAGAGGTTTTGAATAAATACAAAAAACGTAACAATCCAATAGAATTAGATAACAAGTAATCTATGCGTTATTATTTTTATTTTATTTTTTTACTCTTTTCTTCTTTCTGTTTTTCACAAACAGAAATAAACGGGAGAATAGTCGATGAAGATAATAACCCACTTCAAGGAACAAGTATCGTTGTAACCAAAACCAAAGGAAATATTATTTTAACATATGCGATTTCTGATACTAACGGAATATATTCTTTGGATATAAACTCCAAATCAGACTCATTACAAATTAATGTTTCCTATATTGGTTATGCCAAACAAGTAAAGAATATTTCAAATAAAAATAAAACTCTTAATTTTAATCTTTTTGAATCATCTGAAAAATTAAAAGAAGTTTTTATAAAAAGTTCTCCAATAGCAAAAAGAGCTGATACGATAAGTTATTCCGTTAATGCTTTTAAAGACCAAAAAGATAGAGTTATTGCTGATGTTTTAAGGAAGTTACCCGGAATTGAAGTATTAGTCGATGGTAAAATATTATATCAAGGAAAGCCTATCCAAAAATATTACATTGAAGGTTTAGATTTGTTAGAAGGTAGGTATAATCTCGCAAATAATAACTTACCTGCAAGTTCTGTATCAAAAGTACAAATATTAGAAAACCATCAACCCATAAAAATATTGGATAGTTTGGTGTTTTCAGACAAAGTATCTTTAAATATTAAACTCAAGAAAAACATTACAATTACAGGAACTTCTAAGTTAGGTGTTGGTTTATCTCCTTTTTTATGGAATGTAAATATTACACCTATGTTGTTTTCTAAAAAACAACAAATGATTACTTCTTATCAAACTAACAATGTTGGTAATGATGTTTCTAACGAAATAAAAACATTGACTATTGAAGATTTATTAGACCAATTTGAAAGTAATAATGAAAAAAAAGATTGGATAACTATTCAAGAATTATCATCACCTCCATTTTCTAAAAAACGTTGGTTAGACAATAATGCCCATCTATTCACTACCAATTATTTGGTTCGTTTAAAAAAAGATGTAGACCTAAAGATAAATCTATCTTATATAAATGATTTTCAACAACAAAACGGGAATACACAAACTACATTTTTTACACCAACAGGTGCTATAAATATTATAGAAAACACTAATAACAGATTGTTTTTTAATTCATTGAAAAGTAAATTTATTTTAACAAAAAACACTAATAAAAAATATTTTAAAAATACGTTTGAAATAAACAACTATTGGGATTCTCAAAACGGAAAAATCGTTTTAACCCGCATTATTCATAGGATTTATATTTAGAACAAATTTCAAAATAGATTTTTTATCTCTAGATTTTAGGATTCTCTCTTTCGTTTTTTAAACTTTTTCGGAGTAAATAGTATGTTATAATTGATTTTAAAAGTTAAAAAGGATTAATTTTACTAACAGAGCATAGGTATCCCAAGGTTTTAAAATTCTCACTTTAAAACCGTTATTGAGTTATTATCTCTCGAAACAAATCTTGATATACAAATGCTCTTGATAACTGATAATATATTCGTTTTTTAGTGACTTTTATGGTAGCTCCAACTTTTAATAAATTGGTTCTTATTGTATTTATTTGCCATTTTTCAGCCTTTTCAAATGTTGTTTTTTTGATGCTTTTTTTTAGTAATAAAAATAGTTCGTAGGCTAAACTACTTAAAAACAACCTGAAGAAGTTTGCAACAAATCCATGATTGGATAATCGATCGGAAAAACACATATTCTTGACTTCTTTAATTCTGTTTTCGCTAGATTCACCTCGTTTTACATAGAAATCAAAGTATATTTCTCGGGCACCTTTCTCTTTAATATTACTTATAAAATGACGAACATTTAAACCTTTCCCTGTACTTTCTATTTTACAGTAAGCTTGTTGTGGTTTATGCCAACTTTTGGCTTGATAGCGAAACGATGTGAAATGTTGGTGTTTTTTATGCTGATTTACATATTGAAGTTGAACCGCTTTTTTACAACGCTCAACCTTTCTTTTGAGTACCGAATTACTAGCCTGACCTGTTACAAAAAACAAATCATAATCAGCTACTAATTTATAAAAAGGAGCACAACTAAATCCACTATCTGTTCGAATAGTAATTTTTAGTTCAGGATATGCTTTTTTTATTTTTTGAATAATTCTTCTTAAAATTCCGACATACCATCGATTCGAATGGCTATTTCCTGGGCGAAGAACTGGCAGGATAATTTGACCGGTTTCTCCATCATGAAAAAATAATTCATTTAACATAAACTGTCCATAATAACCATTGAACATTGACATTTGTTGATTCCCATATGTTGGATCATCGGTAGCATCAACATCAATTGTTATTTCATCTCGACCTTTTAGGCTTGATACGTAACGATCAATCCAAGCGTAAGAAAGTTTGAAAATAGTTTCTTTATTCAAACTGTTTTCAAAACGAGAAATAGTAGGTTGAGAAGCCAAATCTCCTTGAAGAACATCTTTAAATAATGGGTCATTTTGTAAATGGGTCACATCATTGGCATCTTGATAACCTAGCATTAGCATAAACACACGTTGCTTGAGTTGATGCTCTCGACTGTAAGTAATGTATTTAGGGTTTCGAAGATCAGGAAGTAACTTGCTAAAATATTTTAGTAAGTTGTGGGTTCTCTCTAACTTTTCTAAAAGAATCAAAGAACCATCTGAACTAATCTCTGTGGCTGAAAAATCAACCGAAATAGCTTGATTTCCTCGATAAAATAAAGTATCTTTAGTGCTCAAATATGGGTGTTTTAAAAAATGATATATTTTGTGTTTAACTGCTTAAATATAACACTTTACATTCAGGTTTTTTGATTTCTGATGAATTATTCGGGTTAAATAATGAAAATATAAATCAAAACGCAGAAATTCCTTTTACTTCTTTTAGCAATAAGTTAAAATTAATAAAACCTTTTGGTAAAAAATTAATAACCATAAAATCTGTTTTAACCTATTCAAAATCACCACAAAATTTAAGAGTTACTCCAAGTCAATTTCAAGATTTATTAAATAATGGAAATTCGTTTGATGTACTCAATCAAAAAATTGAGCATTCCAACTTTTATACTAACAACTCTTTTAGTTTTACAAAAGGAATTAAAAGATTTACATTTATCCCAAAGGTTGGTTTTACTATTCAAAATCAGAAATTAGATAGTCGTATTTCAACCTTTGAAAACAATATTGAAAATATACTTACTGGTAATTTTCAAAATAATTTAATTTTTAACAAAACTTCTTTTTACACAATTTTAAACACACAATACCGTAATAATAATAATAATAATTGGAAAATAGGATTAGAAACACCTTTTAAACTCCAAATATTTAAAAGAACAGATAACAGTTTAAACAAAAACCAAAACTTAAATAAGTTTACTTTTGAACCAAGATTATCTATAAAAAAAGATTTGAATGCTTTTTGGAAAATTACTTTTTCGACAAGTTTAAAAAATAGTTTTGGAGATATTAATCAATTATATTATGGTTATATTTTAAATAATTATAGAAACATTCAAAAATATGAAACTCCAATTTTAGAACGTTTAAGAAAAAATATTACATTAGGTATTTCATATAGAAACCCAATAAAATCATTATTTATAAATGGTTTTTATTCTTATGGGAAATCAAATCAAAATTTACTTTTTGGAAACACCATAAATAATAACGGAACTACTTCTTTTGGTTTCTTTGAACAAGATAATAATAGCAACACACATAATATTAATTTAAGAGGAAGTAAATATTTTAGCAAACTAAAAACTACACTTACCTTAATCACAAATGCTACATTAGACAACAAAGAGCAATTATTAAACGGAACAATTACTGATATAACCACAAAAAATGTTCAATTAAAAGGAAAATTAGATACGGAAATTTCAGAATGGTTGAATGTTGAATATAAAAGTAATATTTCTATTTCTAATACTCAATTTGAAAATCAACAGTCTTTTGATAATATCATAACACAAGAACATTTATTAAATTTCAATTTTTATCCAACTTCAAATCAATATATTGGTTTTGATGTTGAATATTATAAAAATAATTTCTCTAATGAAAATCAAGAAAATTATTTTTTGAATCTAAATTATAGATATACTTTTAAAAAGAGTAGAATAGATTTAGAACTAAATTGGAACAATCTACTCAATGCAAGAGAATTTACAACAGTATATAACAACACTTTTTCATACACTCAAAGCACTTATAAATTAAGACCAAGACAAGTATTAATGAATGTGAAATTTAGTTTTTGAATATCAACAACGGCTACCAATCGAGTAGACGGCTCTGACTGAAACAGCCAGAGTGCGCCTCTCACACTACTAAGCGTACGGTTCTCGTACTTAGCGGTTCATTAAACAAAAGATAAATGTTACTTTGTTATTGCTCCTTTGACCGTTACGATAAACTATACTGCTGTACCTCGTTTATCATATGAAATCAAATTCACGCAAACGTTTAATGTTCTGTCCTTGCTTGCTTGTGAGTCCTCCATTTGTTTTATGGCTCGTTTCCTACAGTACTATGACTTCTGCTGACTTCTCTGCTATATCATCTCGTGATTACAGAGACCTCCCTTGGTAAGGTAAATGTCCTTTTGTCTAATCCTGCGGGATCTACATAGTTACCCCTTTGGTATTCGTAGGACTTTGTAAAGGTGTGCTTACTTATCCTAGATAACTACGCCTCATATCCCGTTTCTGTTCGTCAGTTCAGACAACGTAGTCTCGCTTACTTCAGATGTAACCTCACGATTACCACCCTTGCGACTTACTTGGCTTCAGAACGTTACTCCTGCGCATAAGGGACTTACACCCTTCGGACTTGCTCTAAAAAAAACTTGTATTTAAAGAACTTTTAATATATTTATCATTCAAGGCACACACAAAGTGTAAAAATAATAAGGGTTTCAGTGCTAGACCAAAAGTTAGTGTATATTAACAAAGTCCGCCAAATTTACAATTTGTCGATTTAAAGAAAATTAACGATAAAATTGTAAATTTGGCTAAGTGCTAAACCTGAAAGTAAGCACGTTTTAATCCCTTACTATTCTTATACTAAACGATGTATAATACTGATATTTCTCATACAGTATTAAGTCAAATTACAGATGCTATTATACCAGATATCAAGGCATGGCTAAGCCGCCCTATAGAATCTATGTATTGTATCGTTTGGTTAGATGCGATGCATTAAATAAGGTTAGAGTTGACAGAAAAGTAGCGCACAGAGCATTGTATAACATTCTAGGAATCAATAAAGAAGGGTATAAGGAAGTTTTAGGGATGTATATTTCAAAGAGTGAGGGTGCAAACTTTTGGTTACACGTTTTAACAGACTTACAGCAATGAGGACTTCAGGATGTTTTGATAGCTTGTACCGATAATTTAAAAGGATTTTTAGAAGCTATTTTAAGCGTTTTTCCAAAAACACAAATACAAAAATGTGTCATACATCAAATTCGAAATTCTTTAAAATATATAGCCTCCAAGAATCAGAAAGACTTTATGAAGGATTTAAAATTAGTTTACAAAGCCATCAATAAGGAAATAGCAGAAGATGAATTGTTAAATTTAGAGGCTAAATGGGGCGAAAAACATCCTATTGTTATAGAAAGTTGGCAACGAAATTGGGAAGAACTTTCTCAATATTTTGAATATTCCGAACCAATTAGAAGAATTATTTACACCACAAATGCTGTAGAGGGGCTTCATAGGTAGGTTCGAAAAGTGACCAAAACTAAAGGCGCTTTGGTCAATGATATGGTACTGTTGAAGTTGGTTTATCTGGCAACAAAAAACATTCAAAAAAAGTGGACAAGTTCTCTGCATAATTGGAGTTTGATTATTCAACAATTATATATTAAATTTGGAGAGAGAATACCGCTAGGTATTAGCATCCCCAAAAGCAGTTCGTGACGCTGTCGCTAGGATTCATTTTAAAAAAGTTCGCTTTTTTTTAACCCTGATTGTCAAGAGAAAAAATTAAATTATTTTGGTTATGTTTTAGAATAACGTAGAATTTCACTATCTTTATAAAAACATTATAGATATGGATTTACAAAGTATAATAAGAGTGTTGAGTCAAGAGCAGAAAAAGGAATTAGTCGGTTTATTGAGTCGTGATTTGAAAGTGCCAAAACTAAATATGCTTATAGACAACCTAAACAAAGACCGTCCAATCAACTGTCCACATTGTCAAAGTTCTGATATTTACGGGCATGGAGGCTATAAGGGGCGTAAGCGCTACAAATGTAAATCTTGCACTAAAACCTTTAATGATCTTACAGGTACTGCTATGGATGGCATAAAGAAAGTGGATGAATTTCAAGATTATCTAGTTCTTATGATTGAAAGCGTGAGTATCCGTAAAGCCGCTAAAAAGATTGGAGTCAATGTTAAAACTATTTTTGATTGGAGACACAAGTTACTATCTTGTTTATCCGTTTTTAATGGAGAAGAGTTCTCAGGAATTGTTGAATGTGATGACAAACAGCTTAATATAAATAATAAAGGAAGTCGAGATCTTCAAAGAAAACCTTACAAGAGACCAAGTGATAGACAAACCAAACGCGGTGTGAGCAATGATAAAATCTCTATAATGGTTGCCACAGATAGAAATAACAATCCAATGATGCGTGTCGCTAAAAGAGGCAGGATTGATGTGCATAGTATTGAAAAAACAATAGGAACGTTACTAAAACCTGAAAACGTACTTTGTTCAGATTCTCATCCTTCTATAATTAAATGGGCAAAAGATAAGCAGATGGAGCATCATACATTTATAGCATCAAAACACATAAAAGACAAGTGCTACCATGTGCAGCATGTAAACTCAATAGACAATCGTTATCAAAGATGGATAAAACCTTTCTATGGTGTATCAACAAAATATTTGAGTGGCTATCTAAACTGGTTTGTATTCTTGCAGAAGGTTAAAAAATCGCTCTCTCAAACAGTAGATATAGCAAATATCATGATAAAAAACGCTAAAGCTATAAACACATATAAAGCAATTGAAGAAAATTATATGGAATTAATGATTCCACATTATTCTAAAACATAACCATTATTTTTAAGACGTGAAAAAATAAACAGACAGCGTTTAATTTACACTCCCTAAAAAAGAGCTAAAAAGCAACCTCTTTTTTATTATATGTTATTTTCAGAACGTATATTTGCAATAACAATAACAATGAACATACTTATTTTAGGGTCAGGCGGAAGAGAACATGCCTTTGCTTACAAGCTTTTAGAAAGTAAAAAAATTAAGCAACTTTTTGTAGCCCCTGGAAACGCAGGAACGCATAAAATAGCTACTAACTTAAACGTTAACATAACCGATTTTAATGCCGTAAAAAGAATTGTCTTAGAACATAAAATTACTATGGTTATTGTAGGTCCAGAAATTCCTTTGGTTGCTGGAATTCACGATTTTTTTCTTGCCGATAAAGACTTGAAAGATATTCCTGTAATTGGTCCAAAAAAAGATGGCGCTTTATTAGAAGGAAGTAAAGATTTTTCCAAACAGTTTATGAAAAAACATAATATTCCTACGGCTCGTTATCAATCATTTACAAAAGATAATTTAAAAGAGGGATTTACATTTCTAGAAACTTTACAACCTCCATATGTGCTAAAAGCAGACGGTTTAGCAGCAGGTAAAGGTGTTCTTATTTTAAACTCTTTAAATGAAGCAAAAACAGAATTAAAAGAAATGGTCTCTAACCAAAAATTTGGAGAAGCTTCATCAACAGTTGTTGTTGAGGAGTTTTTAAAAGGAATTGAGCTTTCAGTTTTTGTATTAACTGATGGGAAAAGTTATAAAATTTTACCTTCAGCCAAAGATTATAAACGTATTGGTGAAGGCGATACAGGTTTAAATACAGGAGGAATGGGTGCAATTTCTCCAGTTCCATTTGCCGATAAAAAATTTTTAAATAAAGTTGAAGAATTGATTGTGAAACCAACAATTAATGGCCTGCAAAAAGACGGAATTGATTATCGAGGGTTTATCTTTATTGGTTTAATGAATGACAAAGGAAATCCTTCTGTGGTAGAATATAATGTGCGTATGGGAGACCCAGAAACAGAAGCTGTTTTACCAAGAATTGAATCTGATTTGTTAGATTTATTTGAAGGAGTTGCCACACAAACATTACATAAAAAAACCTTTTCTGTAACTAATAAAACAGCAACAACAGTAATGTTAGTTTCAGGTGGGTATCCAGAAGCCTATGAAAAAAATAAAGAGATTTTTGGAATAGAAAATGTTAAAGATTCAATCGTTTTTCATGCAGGAACAAAATTAGAAAACAACAAAATAGTTAGCAATGGCGGTCGAGTTATGGCAATAACTTCTCTTGGAGATTCTATTGAAGAAGCTCTCGAAAAATCATATAAAAGCATTAATCAAATCTCTTTTGATAAAATGAATTACCGAAAGGATATTGGATTTGATTTAACTTAATTAATTATACAGTTATTCCTGCAAAAGCAGGAATCTCATAATCAAAGATTTCTCCATTTATAGGAATGACAAAATGAAAAAAAGTCAACTAAAAAAATAATTATTGCACCAATAAACTACCTCGACGCAAGCATACGAGGTATTAAATAGGAATTCCCTTTTTATTTCGACGCAAGCGTCGGGGAATTAAACCCAATTGGGCTATCGCCCTGCGATTAAAATATATTGGCTTACTAAGTCGTTTTAAACCTAAGCATTTACCAAAAACATTGATGTTCTTATTATTCTTTTTGGTCTTGAACCTAACCCTAACTTTACTTGAAAATAAGCTAAGAACTGCGTTTTTAAATTATACTGGACGTGTTATTTTTGTTTGGGGTAAAGTGAATAACCAACAAACTGTTTCCGAAGAAAATAATATTAAAAGCTACAATTTTGTGCTTTCTAATCAATTACAAAACCTTATTAATTCAGCAAATTTAGTTGTTTGTAGAAGTGGTTATTCTTCTATAGTGGATTTTTAAGCTATTATGCAAAAAAAAGTCTTTTTTATTCCTACAAAAGGGCAAACGGAACAAGAATATTTAGCTATTTTTCTTGAAATAAAAAAACTTGCTCCTTTTTCTTCCGAAGAAAAATTTAATATAAAATTGTTGATTATAAGGGCTTACTTTCTGAAGAAACTACTATAAATTCTAAATTATTTAGCCTTTTCAAGCGTAAATGAAAACTCAGAACCTTCACCATACATACTTTTTAGTAAAATGGTTTCGTTATGCGCTTCAATAATATGTTTTACAATTGATAAACCAAGACCTGAGCCGCCTTCTTCTCGTGAGCGACTTTGACTTACCCTATAAAAACGCTCGAACAATCGAGAAAGGTGTTCTTGTTTAATACCTTCGCCATTATCTGCCACACGAATAATAAATTTATTTTCGTCGTAACCCTCAACACCAACAGTTGTGGTTCCATCTGTGTTTCCATATTTTATAGAGTTAACTATTAGGTTTGTAAGCACCTGCTCTATTTTTTCAATATCGCCTCTTACAAAAAGAGGAAATTCATAAACCTTATCAAACCGTAAAGAAATGTTCCTTTTTTTTGCCTTCATTTCAAATAAATCTAAGACATTTTGAACCAAATCTAAGATGTTAAACACTTCGATATTCATCTTTAAACCATCGGTTTCTAACTTAGCAATCATATCTAAATCTTTAATAATTGCCATTAAACGCTCAACCCCTTTATTGGCTCTATCTAAATATTTTTTTCTAATTTTCTTATCATCTACCGCACCTTCAATCAAAGTTAAAATATAACCTTGTACGGTAAAAAGGGGTGTTTTAAGTTCGTGTGCAACGTTTCCTAAAAAATCGCGACGAAAGGAATCTCTTTCTGTTAAATTCTTAATTTCTATCCGTTTTCCTTCTACATATTTTTGTACACTTTTAGATAACATTTCTACATCGGTAGTTACAGAATCTCGTTTTAAATCTTCTACATTTAAAATAGAAATCTCTTCGTAAACTTTTTTAATTCGCTGATATATAAAGTGTTCTGCTCTATATTGTATTACAATAAAAGATATTACAAATAAAATAAATGCAAATAAAATTAAGGCTACAATTCCGAGATATTTAAATAAGAAAAGGTATGAAATTACAACAATTGCAACAGAAAGGAGTGTAAGGTAAAAGGAAGATAAAAGTGCGTATTTGTAGGTTTTTTTAATTTTCATTTTTAGTAAACTACTCCGTTTTGTTTTCTTCTAAAGTAAATTTATATCCAACTCCTTTTACTGTTTTAAAATAATGATTTCCTATTTTTTTTCTAAGTTTTCTAATATGAACGTCAATGGTTCTTCCGCCAACAACAACGTCATTTCCCCAAACACTATCAAGTATATTTTCTCGTTTAAAAACCTTGTCTGGTTTAGAGGTTAATAACGATAAAAGTTCAAATTCTTTACGAGGTAAAATAATTTTTTTTCCATCTTTAGTTACCATATACTTTTCTCTATTAATAACTATATTTCCAATTTTTGTAGTGCTGTTACTAATTTCTTCAGTCTTTTTTATTCTACGAAGTAATGATTTTATTTTACTAACCAAAACCTTTGGTTTTATAGGCTTGGTTATATAATCATCTGCGCCAGCATCAAAACCTGCAACTTGCGAATAGTCTTCTCCACGAGCGGTTAAAAATGATATTAAAATATTTTCTAAGCTTTTAATTTTTCTAATTTTTTCACAAGCTTCAATGCCGTCCATTTCTGGCATCATAATATCCAGCAAAATTAAATGCGGAATTACTTCTTTTGCTTTTTTAATTGCCTCTAAACCATTGCTTGCTGTATAAACTTGATACCCTTCAGTTTTTAAATTATAACCAACAATTTCTAAAATGTCTGGTTCATCATCAACTAAAAGAATTTTTATATTGCTTGTTTTCATTTATATAAGAGAATTGAAACAACCAAAAATAGCGATAATAACTGAAACATAAAAAAAAATTAACGTAACGTTAAAGCAATCATTTTTTTTAGTCAATAACCTCATAACAAGCCCGCTAGGCATTAAAAAGGAAGAAATCTTAATCATTTCGATACAAGCATTGGGAAATTAAACCCACTAGTGGGGTTAAATATTTAAATGAAAAATAATAGCAAATAAATTTACAAGAACTCAAAAGTTAATAATTCGGTTTTTAATTACACTCACATAAAAAATGTTTTAATTTTTCTTTGTACATTTATAGAAAATTGATTTTTTATGAAGCTAATTCCTTTTTTTGGTGAAATTTCTACTAAGACTAAAGACACTTTTAAGCGTTTTCCTATAACCATTTCTTGGGCAATTGTAGGAACTTTATTTGCCTTGATAGTAACAGAGTCTGAAACTTTTGATTACCTTTTTTATGGTAAAGTAATCCTTACTTTTATTCTAGGAATAAGCTGGTTAATTGCTACTCGTTTTTTTGAAGAACAATTTAATACTGATAAAGAATGGATAATGCTGCTAACAATAGTGTTTCTGTTTCTTTTTTATTGGCATTTACCTTCTGAAAGTAAAGATTTAGAGAGTATTTATATTACGCGATTTGTACTCTACTTTATTGCAGGACATTTACTCGTTTTTATAGCACCGTTTTTATTAAAATGGAATAAATCTGCCTATTTTAATTATTTAAAAACTGTTTTTATTGCCGTTATAAGAAGTGCTTTTTTCTCGTTGGTATTATACCTCGGTATTATACTCGCATTACTCGCTATTAAACATTTATTTAATGTAAATTTTGATGGAAAACTTTTCTTTCAAATCTTTATTATTTGTCTTGGCGTTGTAAATACGTGGATCTATTTATCTGATTTTCCAAAGAAAATTCATTCAGAAACAGCAATAAATTACACCAAAGCTTTAGAGGCTTTGGTTAAGTATATTTTAATTCCATTAGTAATTTTATACCTCATCATTTTATATGCTTATAGCTTAAAAATTATAATTAATTGGAATTTACCAAAAGGTTGGGTTTCCTATTTAGTGGTAGCACTTTCTTTTCTTGGTTTTAGTATTCAAATGTTAATTAACCCAATTCAAAAAACCATTGATTCTCGTACAATAAAGCGTTTTTATCCTTGGTTTTACTATTTATTACTGCCTTTAATTGGATTGTTATTTATCGCAATTTTCCGAAGAATAAAAGAATATGGTTTTACCGAAAAAAGATATTTTGTATTGGTTTTAGCGCTATGGGTTTTAGCTATGACCATTTATATGCTATTTAGCAAACATAAAAAAATTAAATTTTTCCCACAATCTTTAGCTGCTTTAGCATTACTTATTTCCTTTGGGTTTTGGGGAGCCTTTTCCGTTTCAACTAAAAGTCAAGTACATCAATTCAAAAAAGTTTTTGAAGAAATAAAAGGCAAAGGTTTTAAAATGACATATGAAGAAAACATTCGTTTTAGATCTATAATTCGCTATTTAGCAGAAAAAAAGAAGATAGAAAACATTGCTCCTATATTAGGGTTTAACCCAAATAAAGCATTTAAAGATGTAAGAAAATGGAACCTTTCTAGTAAAATTATTGATAGTTTACATGGTAAAATTATTGATAAAAACGGAAACGACAACAATAACCAAAATAAACTCAGGTACTTTAATTTAAACACCTATAATAGAACGTTTAAAATTGATGGATATACTTATTTTAAACAAATTTCTTTTAATCGCGACAACGAAATCGACAAAACAAATACGTTGTTAAATTATGCTTTTTGGTTGAATAAAAAAGCGAATACAATTAGTATTTCTAACGAAAAAACAAATATGCTGGAGGTAATAAATTTAGATAGTTTTATAAAACCTTTAGCACAAAACCCTGACGACGGAAATATTGAAAATATTGACGATGTAACACTTACCAAGTCTTTTAAAAACCTGAGTGTAAAAATAATCTTTACCAATATTAGTTTAACAAAAAAGGAAGGAAAACAGCAAATACAGAATGCAAATGGTTATGTTTTTATAAAAGAAAATGAATAAAAAAACGAACATACAAAATATTCTATTTCTTGATATAGAAACGATTCCGCAAGAACAATATTGGAAAAATGTTTCTAGCGAAATGCAAGAGTTATATGAAGCAAAAACTCAATATCAACGAAAAGAGGAGTTTACTGCTGAAGAATTTTACAATAGAGCAGGCATTTGGGCAGAATTTGGTAAAATTATCTGTATTTCTGTAGGGTATTTTGTAGCACTTAAAGGTAAAATTCAGTTAAGAATTACTTCTTTTTCTTCGGATGATGAAACGCAAATTCTCATTGATTTTAAATCGTTATTAGACACTCATTTTAGCAAGAAAAACCACGTATTGTGCGCGCATAATGGTAAAGAATTTGATTTTCCATATATAGCGCGTAGAATGGTTATTAATCAAGTTGAGTTACCTGAAAAACTAAATTTATTTGGTAAAAAACCTTGGGAAGTTCCACATTTAGACACCTTAGAACTCTGGAAATTTGGTGACTATAAACATTATACTTCGTTAAAATTATTAACTTCAATTTTAAATGTTCCATCGCCAAAAGAGGATATAGACGGCAGTCAAGTAGCCGAAGTATATTACAAAGAAAAAAACTTACCTAGAATTGTAGCATATTGCGAACGAGATACAATTGCTGTAGCACAATTATTACTTCGTTTTTTAAATAAACCGTTGATTAATGAATTGGATATTATGAAGGTTTAACCCCACCTTCACACCTCTCCATCCATTCTACATGAAGAGAATAACACATCACTCTATCACCTCCATTATCACAAGACCATTGCCAATTTATACCATCAACCCACCATCCATCTAGAACATCCGATACCGTACCTGCGTCACATAAACTAGAACTAGGCGCCGTATCTCCAATTACATCCGTTGCACTACCACAGGATACATCCTCTCCACAAAACGCCTGTATTTGTATATTTGGTTCACGCCCAGCAGTATAACTATCATTTGGATATGGATCATCATAATGACGACACCCCATAGCATACCCTGTTTTTGAATCAATATATGAATCACATGGCTGTTGCGTACAAACTAGACCAGTACAAGTATAAGCCCCCTTAGCCGTATACTCTGGATGCATTGGATGAACTAATGGTTCACTCCCATCAGGCAATTGCACTCCTGTAAACGAACTCACACACCCATCAGTACATGTTGATAATGGATCCCTTCCCAACGCTCCTGACCCAACCGGATTTCCACAATCATCAAACTGCCAGACATTTCCATCAACACATTTTGTCTCATAGGCAAAATCAATCGGAATACATACACAACTACTTGGGTCAGTCAAACAATTAATATTATTTCTCACCTGACACACCCCATCATCTGGCACACTACTGGCACAGACGAGAGTTTGTACAGAAGTACTTGCTAAATCAGAATCGTAAGGCGTTACACCACTTTCATCATAATCTACTGTTGTACAGGTAGTTCCCCCACCAGTCCAAACACCATCGCCTGTTCCGTCACCATTCTCGTCTGTACAAGTATATTCAAGGCCATTACAACTATCACAATCCTCAGCGTCTAATTGTCTCCAGCCATCTCCATCACAATACCAAAAATGAGAATTTACTTCATCAAAATACATCGCCCCCGCTTTGTTTTTATTACAAACAGGATTCTTTAGCACGCCCAACTGCAAAGAACCTCCCAAATCTAAAGTAATTCCCGCTCGCGGCTCGGTATTTATTCCCCAAAGATGAGCTCTTCCCGAAATTATATTGTAAATCCCGCGAATTGTGCCCGTGATATTATTAAATTCTGTCGGAGTTACAACTCCTCCCGCCACTTTTGCAGTTATTTTATTTGTGCCGCTTGTTACATCATTTATTGCAGCCTGACCGACTGAGACCATCGTCACACTCACAAATAAGCCAATTATTGCTAGCGAGAACCATTTTTTCATTTTTGTTTGGGTTAGTTTGTATATATCTTATTCACTATAAATCAGCCTAGCCCTTTTTGGCAAATTTATTTTACCTTTCTTTCTGCCCCTATTTTTCGCGGGATTTCAAAAACAAAACATTCCCATACCTCTCTATCCGAAACTCCCCTAAAACCTCCTTTCTCAAGGGAGACTTTCTCCGCACAAAAAACTCCTCTGTTCTTCTGTCTTCCTCTGCTTAACTAGAAACAATATTTAAAAATCATTTCTAATTCCCGCAAAATTTATCAATATTAAATAATTTATCAAAAAAAACCTTGACATTATTTTTTTTACTATTATCTTTGTTACTGAATATTAACGAATTACCATGAAAAACGGCATAAATAATACAGATAATGCAGACTTCTCCCTTGATAAAGGGGGCGAGAGTAATTTGCCAAAAACAACTAATTTCGCGGGATTTTCCCAAAATATACGCAATTATATGGCGGCAGGATTGGCACTTATTGGTGCAGAAATGCAAGGCCAACAAGACCCCAACCACCCAGATAACACTTACCTATCAACTGAGCAAGTTGATGTTTGGACAACTCATACGGCGGCTCAAACCAAATTTGACACCCCCGCAGAACGCCAAAACTTTATTTGGCGTGAAGCACTAGTGCAGTACAACGCCCTCCATGGAGGGCACAAAGACCTTGCTCACTATGTGCCCCACCAACACTCTACCGGAATTACCGAATCGGGAAATCTACATGACGATATGGGTGCGCATATGAATAAAGTAGCCGACGGCACTATGCCCAGCCTGCCTGGGGCGCTGCATATCCTCCGAGTTCACGGGAGTAATAACGGGTACTTCATGGCCTGTTGACCTCAATGACCGCCGTTTTATAGCGTTAAATATGCAAACCGCCAATCTTGTTACAAAAGCCCATGAATTTGCGCATACTTTTAATGAAGCTCTTCGTGTTTCTCACAATAATGCCATGCGTAATGTTTCTTTTACTTATACACCTCTTGGAGGCTCTCCTAGTACTGGCGCACAACCAAGCATAGGTGTTCCTACCGGCGGAACACAAGTTGAATTTTATACTTCTAGCGAAGCTAATAACATTGGAAATCCTGCTTTTTGGGGAGATGAAACGGTTTCTTTTGAGGTGCTAAATGCTAGTGGCGTTAAAATTGGGGATCTTTCTGTAAATATCGCAGATCTAGATATTGACCAACATCCAAACGACCCTAATTCAGGTGTAAATGATAATGTTAGCGACAGAATCGCCGAGGCTGTTAATTCTGGCGACCCTGGGTATGCACCAAAAATTAATTCTGTTTTGGCTGCCAACGAAGCACCACAACCTACTTTTATTGTTGATAACGGAAAATATAAGCTCACCGATGGTGCCGAAGATGACGCTCTAGGGTTTGACTTTGATGCTTTTGGAAACAAATTTCCCGCGAAAATTAGGTATTATCCTTACGCCTCAACTAACGATGTCAACGACGCCCACCTTGATTTACCCGCAGCATATGGCTCAAAGGAAAATGGTGTTACTCGTGCAGAAGCAGAAGCAGGGATCGACAAAAGTTTTTACGACACCAATTACCCTGGCGTAGATATTGTTTGGAAAAGGTATTCTTTTGACCCTGATAGTTTGGGTGAATCTAGTGAAATTATAACACTTGGTATCGAGTCTTCAGAGATTACGGACTTCAAGGTGTTTCCAAACCCAGCCAGCGATGTTATAAATATTCAGTCGCAAGAATCATTTGAACATATCGAAATTTATAATGCACTGGGGCAATCTGTTTTAAAATTAAACAAAAAAACGAATAGCAATATTGCTACTCCATTTATGCAAATACCAATTCACAACTTAAAACCTGGTATATACCTTATGAAAGCTAGAACAGATAATGGAAAACATGGAATGGTTAAAATAATTATTGAATAAAGAAATCAAAAAAACTACAAAATCCCGCTTGTCCTGAGTTTATCGAATGGACGAAATTCCGCGGAATTTCATATAAAAAAAACCTTCCCGCCCAAACTCTTGTCTCACGATGGCGGGATCTTCCAATTATTTGCCGAAAAACAAGCGAAATTCCCCTACTCTCCAATACGCTATTATCCTTATTAGGAAGATCCCGCCAATATTTGATATGCTCTCGGGCGGGAAGGGGCTGTTTTATTTTTAATATAAAAAAAACCTTCCCGCCCAAACTCTTGCCTCACAATGGCGGGATCTTCGAATCATTCGCCGAAAAACTCCACCCCTCCCCAACCTTCCCTGCTAGGTGAGGAAGAAAATTCCGCGGAATTTTTTAATATAAAAAAAACCTTCCCGCCCAAACTCTTGCCTCACGATGGCGGGATCTTCGAATTATTCTCCCAAAAAACAAGCGAAATTCCCCTACTCTCCAATACGCTATACTTATTAGGAAGATCCCGCCAATATTTGATATGCTCTCGGGCGGGAAGGGGGCTTTTATTTTTAATATAAAAAAAACCTTCCCGCCCAAACTCTTGCCTCACGATGGCGGGATCTTCGAATTATTCTCCCAAAAAACAAGCGAAATTCCCCTACTCTCCAATACGCTATACTTATTAGGAAGATCCCGCCAATATTTGATATGCTCTCGGGCGGGAAGGGGGCTTTTATTTTTAATATAAAAAAAACCTTCCCGCCCAAACTCTTGCCTCACGATGGCGGGATCTTCGAATTATTCTCCCAAAAACTCCACCCCTCCCCAACCTCCCCTGCTAGGTGAGGAAGAAACAAATTGACCAATTAACTAATTTTCTATATATTTGTACTAATTAGCATTAAAATTCCGCGAAAAAATGACGACAATTACGATAAAAAACGGACAAAAATTAGCAAAAACTGAATTTCAAACAATTCAAGATTTATTAGATTGGGCGGTTGAACACTTTCAAAATGAACCACCACTATCAAAAGAAATCATTCAAAAAGCTGAAAAAGCTAAAACCGAACTAAATTCTGGAAATTCAACTTTTAAGCCAGCTATATAATGCAAGTGCAAGATAATTTAGAGGCAAGAAAAGACATCCAAAAATACAAATTATCAAAAAAACTACAAAATCCCGCGAAATTCCGCGGGATTTTTTAATATAAAATAAACCATTTCCCGTGCTTGACTCGGGATCTAAATTTTAAATTATTCCTAATCCCGCTGCCCCGCAAGGCGGTGGCGAAATTAAACCTTCAACCCCAAAACATAAGCTATTAAAGCCATTCTGGTTGGAACACCATTTGCCGCCTGCTCAAAGTATTTTGCTTGCGGTAAAGAATCTACTTCTGGCGAGACTCGCTCTTTTTGAATTCGTGTGTCATATATAATGTCTGAAATTTCTAAAATTTCATCTGTTAATCTGTCACATTTTTATTTTTCATAGTTTGATAAATTTAAAGATTAGTATTCAACTTTTTTGTTTTAATAAGGTGCAATTTTTTTGTTCTCAATAGCCATTCGAGTCAGCTAATATAATACACAATAAGGTTAAAAAGTTTAGCCTTCTAACTTCATAGAAAGTTCTAACCAACGCTCTTCTTTTTCTTCTAAAGAATCATTTGTTTGCTGTAATTCTATAGATTTATTATTAACTTCTTCTGGTAAAATTTCACTATTTTCAAATTGCTTTTCAATTAATTTTTTCCGCTTATTTAAGCTTTCTATATCTTTTTCTAAAGCACCAAACTCACGCTTTTCGTTATAGCTTAAAGCGTTTTTTTTGGTTGTTACTTTTTGTTGAATCTCTTTCTCTTTTTTCTGTACTGTTTCTTTTGGTAAAGAAGTATCATACGCTCTAAAATCTGAATAATTTCCTGGAAAATTTTCTACAACTCCTTCTCCTCTAAAAACAAATAGCGCATCTACAATTTTATCCATAAAATACCTATCGTGAGAAACAACTAATAAGTTTCCTGGAAAATCTAATAAAAAATTTTCTAGTACATTTAAGGTAACAACATCTAAATCGTTTGTTGGTTCATCAAGAATTAAAAAATTAGGATTCTGAATTAGAACAGCGCATAAATACAGTCTTTTTTGTTCTCCTCCAGAAAGTTTTTCAACAAAATCATATTGCTTCTTTTTATCGAATAAAAAACGTTCTAAAAGCTGCGAAGCAGAAATTTTTCTTCCTTTAGATAGTGGTATAAATTCTCCAAACTCTTTAACTACTTCAATAACTTTTTGTCCTGTTTTTATTACGATTCCTGCTTGTGTATAGTAGCCATATTTTACAGTTTCACCCAGAATAACTTTTCCAGAATCTACGGGGATTTGTTCTGTAATAATATTTAAAAAAGACGATTTACCTGTTCCGTTTTTACCTATAATCCCTATACGTTCTCCACGTTTAAAAACATAATTAAACTCATCTAAAATCTTTTTATCTCCAAAAGATTTAGACACTTTATGAAGCTCTAAAATTTTGCTTCCTAAACGTTCCATATTAATTTCTAACTGTACTTTATGGTCTTTTCTACGTTGATGTGCTTTCTCTTTGATTTTATAAAAATCATCGGTTCTAGATTTAGATTTTGTTGTTCTCGCTTTAGGCTGCTTTCGCATCCATTCTAACTCCTTTTTAAATAAACCCTTTGCTTTATTTAAATTAGTTGCTTCAAGCGCTAAACGCTCTTCTTTATTCTGTAAATAATATGAATAGTTTCCTTTGTACTTGTATAGTTTTCCTTCATCTAATTCTATAATTTCGTTACAAACACGTTCTAAAAAATAACGATCGTGCGTAACCATAAATAAGGTAATTTTTTCTTTCGAAAAAAAAGCTTCTAACCACTCAATCATTTCTAAGTCTAAATGATTTGTTGGTTCATCTAAAATTAATAAATCTGGCTTACTAATTAAAACGATTGCTAATGAAAGCCTTTTTTTTTGTCCTCCAGATAAAATAGAAACTTTTAATGATAAATCATCTAGTTTTAATTTTGATAAAATTTGCCTGTATTGCGTTTCAAAATCCCAAGCATTGTATTGCTCCATTAATTCAAAAGCAACTTGATATGCGTCTCCGTCTTCTGGGTTTAACAGTGCTTTTTCATATTGTTTAACAACAGATAAAATTTTATTATCTGTAGCAAAGATTGTTTCTTCAATTGTTAAATCTGGATTTAACACCGTATTTTGAGCTAAATATGCAATATGAATTCCTTTTCTACTTACAACTTGTCCAGTGTCTGACGTGTCTAAACCCGCTATAATATTTAGGATGGACGTTTTACCACTTCCGTTTTTTGCAACGAATGCAATTTTCTGATCTTTATTAATTCCAAAGGAAATGTCTTGAAATAAAACTCTTTCACCATAGGATTTTGCAATGTTTTCAACCGATACATAATTCATTTGGCGAAAGTAACTAAAAAACCCCGAGCAAATACTCAGGGTTTAAATTTCAACGATAAAAGTTTCGTTATTTTTTAACTATTTTAGTTGTTACTAATTTTTGATCATCATCCCAAACGTGAGCTGTAATTACCTTGTACCATTATAAGCCTAACAGACCTCCTGAATTTAAGTGATTTCTTCTAGTAGATTTAGCTGCATCTACATTAAATGGAGTATAATAAATTTGGCCTCCCATTTACTACTCTTTGAAGCTTTACTAAACCGTATTTACCGCTAATTTTTTGTAGTTCTTTTTTATTTTGTGCACTAAGAGTAGAGACTCCCATAACGGCAAAAGTAAAAAAGAGTAAATATTTAAAGTAACTTTTTTTCATACTAGAAGGGTTTAAATGTAGTTACAATTAATTTTTTCTTAAAATTTTAAGAGTTTTTATATACATAATCTTATTAAAAGTCTTAAAATCTTGTTAAGTTAACGGCGGATATATAATTTTATACGAAAAAAATTATAACAAAAACGTTTTTGCTAAAAACAAACACTTAATCGTTAGTATTTATATTTACATTTGCCACTATGCTTCAAGTAAAAAACTTGTCAATTTCTTTTAATAAAAATGATGTCGTGCAGAACATCAGTTTTGAATTAAAAAACAATCAAATTTTAGGGGTTGTTGGTGAAAGTGGTAGCGGAAAATCTATTTCTTCTCTTGCTATTTTAGGGTTATTACCTAAATCTGCAAAAATTAGTGGTAAAATAATCTTTAATAAAAAGAATCTATTAAGTTATTCTGAAAAAGAACTTCAAAAAATTAGAGGAAACAAGATTGCAATGATTTTTCAAGAGCCAATGAGTTCTTTAAACCCAACGTTAACCTGCGGGTTTCAAGTTGCTGAAATTTTACAGCAACACACCAATTTATCTTCCAAAGAAATAAAAACAGCAGTAATTTCCTTATTTGAAAAAGTAAAACTACCGAGACCTCAACAAATCTTTAATTCATATCCATATCAAATTAGTGGCGGGCAAAAACAGCGCGTAATGATTGCAATGGCAATTGCCTGTAAACCTCAACTATTAATTGCTGATGAGCCAACAACTGCACTCGATGTTACGGTTCAGAAAGAAATTATTTTGCTTTTAAAAGAATTACAGCAAGAAAACGGAATGGGCATATTATTTATTACACACGATTTAGCATTGATTTCAGAAATTGCTGATAAAGTTATTGTAATGTACCAAGGAAAAATCGTTGAACAAGGGAATGTAAAAGAACTGTTTCTAAACCCGAAAGAGAGTTATACAAAGGCTCTTATTAATTCAAAACCTAACATGTCGGAACGTTTAAAAACTCTTCCAACGGTAAAAGATTTTATAGAAAAAACAGTTGATACTACTATTTATTCAAATGAAGAACGAGCTGCTATTCATCAAAAAATATACAACCAAAAACCCTTACTAGAAATTAACAACTTAGAAAAACATTTTATTTCCAACACCTCTTTATTCTCTAAACCAAATGTGGTAAAAGCCGTTGATAACGTTTCTTTTAAAATTTATGAGGGCGAAACTTTAGGTTTGGTTGGCGAATCTGGTTGTGGAAAAACAACTTTAGGGCGTACAATTATTCAATTAGAAAAAGCTACATCAGGTCAAATTATATACAAAGGAAAAGATATTACCAACCTTTCAAAATCTGAATTAAAAAACTTGCGAAAAGAAATTCAAATTATATTTCAAGATCCTTTTTCCTCTTTAAATCCGCGTATCTCTGTCGGAAAAGCAATTTTAGAACCAATGAAAGTACATCATATCCTTTCTTCGGATGCTGAGCGAAAAACATATGTTTTAGAATTATTACAAAAAGTAGGCTTAGAACCTGAACACTTTTACCGTTATCCACACGAGTTTTCTGGCGGACAACGACAACGTATTGGAATTGCAAGAACTATCGCTTTACAACCAAAATTAATTATTTGTGACGAATCTGTTTCTGCATTAGATGTTTCGGTACAAGCACAGGTTTTAAATTTATTAAATCAATTAAAATCAGAATTCAATTTTACCTATATTTTTATTTCACACGATTTATCTGTTGTAAAATATATGGCAGACCAATTAATAGTTATGAATAAAGGAAAAATAGAAGAAATTAATGATGCGGATGTTATTTATAAAAATCCGAAAACCAACTATACAAAAACCTTAATTGATGCGATTCCTAAAGGAATTTAACCTTTTTCTATCACAGAATTAATGGTATATTGCATCATTAAAAACGAAAAGAAAATTTATGAAAATTATAGTACCAATGGCAGGGATTGGGGCGCGTTTACGACCTCACACGCTAACAATTCCAAAACCTCTGACAGTTATTGCAGGGAAACCAATTGTACAAAGATTAGTAGAAGATATTACAGCAGTAGTAAATCAACCAATTGAAGAAATTGCGTTTATTATTGGTCCTTCTTCAAAAGGGTTCCCAGCTAATACAGCAGAAAAGCTAAAAGCGATTGCTGCTAAATTAGGCGCAAAAGGTTCCGTATATATTCAACATGAAGCTTTAGGAACTGCACATGCAATTCATTGTGCAAAAGAGTCTTTAAACGGTTCTTGTGTGATTGCTTTTGCAGACACTTTATTTAAAGCAGACTTTACACTAGATGCAAATGCAGATGGTGCTATTTGGGTAAAACAAGTTGAAGACCCAAGTGCTTTTGGTGTTGTAAAATTAAAGGATGGTATTATTACTGACTTTATTGAAAAACCAAAAAACTTTGTATCAGACTTAGCTATTATTGGTATTTATTACTTTAAAGATGGCGATAAAGTTCGTAAAGAAATTCAATATTTAATTGATAATAATCTAAGAGAAAATAATGAATATCAATTAACCAATGTACTCGAATCTTTAAAACAACAAGGCGCGCAGTTTATCCCTAGAAAAGTAAATGCTTGGATGGATTGCGGTAAAAAAGATCCAACTGTAGAGACCAACAAACTAGTTTTAGGCTTTGAACAAGCTAATGGAAATAATTTAGTATCAAATGACGTTGTATTAGAGAATTCAGAAATTGTACAACCTTGTTATATTGGCAAAAATGTTGTGTTAAAGAACACAAAGATTGGTCCTTTTGTATCTCTTGGAGAAAATAGTGTAGTGGAAGATTCAACCATCACAAATTCATTAATTCAAAGCAATGTGCAAATTTGGAACGCCAATTTAGACAATGCAATGATTGGTAATAATGCCAAATATAACGGTAAACATACATCGGTAAGTATAGGTGATTATACAGAACTTACATAAAATTTATAGAAACAAGAAACAAGAGGCAAGAAGTAAGACGTTTTTGTCACTTTTCTTTATTCTCTTATCTCTTTTCTCAGTTGTTGCACAAGATAGTATTCCTGCAAAAAGTTCAGTTTCTGAGCAAAAAAATCTAGCGTTTCAAAAATTCTTTTTTAAAGCACTTTCTGAAAAAGCAATTCGGAATTATCAAAAAGCGATAGAAAATTTAGAGGAAGCAAACCTGTTAATTCCTAACAACAAAGCTGTTTTATTTGAGTTTTCTAAAAATTACTATACGTTAAATAAGTTTTTTGAAGCTTTAGAATATGGCAATAAAGCTTTAGAAAAAGATGCTGAAAATCTATGGATTTTAGAGCACCTTGTTAAAGTTTATAAACAAGATAGAAACTATACTGATGCTATTAAAACACAAAGTAAAATTGCAAAAAACCATCCCAAGAAAAAGCAAAAATTAGTCTTTTTATATTTACAAAATCTTGATTTTGTTTCCGCAAAAAGAACCTTGAAAGAACTAGAAAAAGCTAAATTACTTACTTCTCGTTTGCGAAGAATTAAAGAAAAATTATATAAAAAAAATACTAAAATAGTACCTATAAAAAAAACAAGAAAAACCGTTAAAAAAAGCACCTTAAGAGCACAGTTTAAAAATGATAAATCATTTGTATCACTCAAAAAGTTATTTAAAAAATTAACCCTAGAAAAATCTAAAGATTTACTTACTTATAGCGAACAAGGGC
This sequence comes from Tenacibaculum sp., assembly GCA_965242715.1. Taxonomy (GTDB): domain Bacteria; phylum Bacteroidota; class Bacteroidia; order Flavobacteriales; family Flavobacteriaceae; genus Polaribacter. The sequence goes on along the minus strand of OZ251501.1, from coordinate 3,472,902 downwards.
TGCGTTTATTTCCTGCGCAACCCTTGGTTTATTTAATGAATGGAAAAGCATTAAACAATCAGAAATCATATAAAAAAGCGTTAGAAAGTTTACAAAACGGCTTCGATTTTGTAATTGATGATACTAAAATGGAAGTTAATTTTTATTCTGAAATTGCCATTGCTTACCAAGGTTTAGGAAATACAAAAGAAGCCGATAAGTTTCTTAAAAAAGCTAAAAAATGAAATGCTTAAAATATTTATTAATTTTTCTACTTGTTTTTACTTCTTGTAAATCAAACAAAAACACCATAAATACGAACACTATAGTTAAAAACATGTCTGCAAAAAAAGTAGCAAAAAAGCATCTTGCTAATAATTTTGATAAAAAAACTATTGATGCAAAACTGCGTGTAAAGTTTAAGAATAACAAAGAAAATCAGAGTTTTTCTGTAAGGCTGAAAATTAAAAAAGATGAAGTAATTTGGATGAAAGGGTCTAAATTTATTTCTATTTTTAGAATAAAAATTACCCCTACAAAAGTTAGTTACTATTCACCGTATGCTAAAAATTATTTTAAAGGTGATTACTCCTTAATTAAAGAGTTTTTAGGTATAGATATTACCTTTGAAGAGTTACAGAACATCTTTTTAGGGCAAGTTAAAATTGAAGATAAAGGGCGTAACTATACTATTGAAACTATAGATAACCAATACAAGTTGTCGCCAGAGCAACAATTAGCATTATTTGATCGGTTTTTCTATATAAACCCTTCTCATTTTAAATTAGATAAATACACGTTGATAAACGATTTAAAAAACCAACGTTTAGACATTTCTTATCCCAAATATTTACAAAAAGACAACATTTTTTTTCCTAAAAATATTATCTTAAATGTTGTAGAGAAAGAAAAATTTACGAATCTTAATATTACTGTAAAATCCGTAATTTTTGATTCAGAATTAAGTATTCCTTTTAAAATTCCGTCAGGATATAAAAAACTAGAATTTTAGTGAAATTCAGCAAAAACATACTATCCCTTTTATTCATTCTTCTCTTCAGTTTTTCTACCGTTGGGCAAACTAGAAAGCAGCTAGAAAAACAACGAAAAAAAGTAAGGTCTGAATTAAGAACAATAAATAAACTCTTGTTTGAAACTAAGAAGAAAAAAACAAACGCACTTGACGATTTAAAAGACATTAATCAGAAAATAACTGTTCGTAAACGCTTGATAAAAGCTATTAACCTAGAAGCCAAAGCATTATCAAACGAAATAAAAACCAACGAAAAAGAGTTAGCAAACCTCAACAAAAAATTGAGTTCTTTAAAAGCTGATTATGCAGATATGATTTTTAAATCGTACAAAAGTAAATCGCAACAAAGTAAAACTATGTTTTTACTTTCCTCTCAAAACTTTCATCAAGCCTACAAGCGTTTGCAGTATATGAAACAATATACTTCGTATAGAAAAAAACAAGGCGGAGAAATTACTATTCAAGCAAAAAAATTTGAACGATTAAACGACTCTTTATTGCTAAAAAAACAAACCAAAGACACTTTAATTCTAGTAGAAAAAGAGCAAAAACAAAAGATTGAATCTGATAAAAAAAATCAAGTAAGGTTAGTTTCTTCTATCAAGAAAAAAGAGAAAAAATACAAACGTGATTTACGTAAAAAAATAAAAGAAGAGCAACGTATTGCTACTAAAATTGATAAAATTATTCTCAATGCTATTGCTCGATCTAACAAAAACCGAAAAAAAGGAACTAAAAAATCAACAGGTTTTAACCTAACACCTGAAGCAAAGGCCTTAGCAACAAGATTTAAACAAAATAAAGGGAAATTACCCTGGCCAGTAAAAAAAGGATTGGTTACCCGTAAATTTGGCATACAAAAACACCCAACTATTGTAGGTATTACCATTAACAGTACAGGTATACATATTACAACTGAAAAAAATGCTAAAGCAAAAAATGTTTTTAACGGAAAAGTTATGAGTATTCAACTACACGCTGAAGGTAAAAAATCAATTTTAATACAACACGGAAATTATATTACCGCCTATAATAACCTCGAAAAAGTTTTTGTTAAAAAAGGAGATAAAGTAATTACTGGGCAAAACCTTGGGCAAATTTTTACAGATAAAATTACTGGAAAAACTACACTTATTTTTGCCTTATTTAAAAACACTAAACGTCTTAACCCAAGTAATTGGATGCTAAAACGATAATTTATTCTATATTTAGTATATGAAAAATGCTTCAAACTTTATTATAATTACTGTTGCCATTGTTTCAACTTTAGTCATTGGAAAGAAAATTTTAATTCCGTTTATTTTTGCATTAATTTTTTGGTTTTTAACCCGTGAAATTCGCAAAACTATTTATAAAATTCCGCTTGCTAAAAAATTTATTCCACGCTGGTTAAGCAATGTATTGGTGTTTACTCTAATTATTTTAGTCTTTGGGTTTATCTCTCAAATTATTACCAATAGTATTTCAAATTTAACGACTTCATATAGCAAATACGAACCAAACGTAGAAAAAATTATTACCTATTTAAGTGAGTATTTTCATATTGATATTATAAAGTCTGTAAAATCTGTTCTTGGAGACTTTAATTATGGAACCTTTTTAGGTACTCTTGCTAACGGCATTAGTGGTTTATTAGGCGATACTTTTATGATTGTTATTTATGCGCTTTTTATCTTCTTAGAAGAGGCTAGTTTTAAACTAAAATTAAGCAAAATGTTTAGCAATCAAAACAGCTTTAACAGTGTGCGAGAGATTATGAGTAAGATTGAAGTTTCTATTTCAAGTTACCTTCGTTTAAAGACATATGTTAGCTTGCTTACAGGTGTTTTAAGTTATATTGTTTTGGTGTCTGTTGGTGTAGATTCTGCTCCGTTTTGGGCATTTTTAATCTTCCTTTTAAATTATATTCCAACTATTGGATCTTTAATTGCAACTATATTTCCCGCAGTTTTTAGTTTGATACAATTTGGAGAATTTACTCCTTTTTTAATTGTTTTAATTGCTGTTGGCTCTGTACAAATTATTGTAGGAAATCTTATAGAGCCTCGTCTTTTTGGGAAATCGCTAAACTTAAGCCCGTTAGTAACCATTTTAGCATTGGCTATTTGGGGTCAAATTTGGGGAGTTACAGGAATGGTTTTATCTGTACCTATTTCCGTAATTATGATGATAATTTTTGCTCAGTTTGACAAAACTAGAGCCATAGCCATTGTGCTTTCAGAAAGTGGAGATATAGATCAGTTTAGTAAGAAAAAGGTTACTCAGTAAATAATGCTTTTAGTGCAGTTGCTTCATTTGGTTTTAGTTTTCCTGCTAAGACCAAGCTTAATTCTTTTCTTCGCAACGCACCTTCGTAACGCTCTTTTTCCAATTCAGTTTCTGGTACAATTTGTGAAACCGGAACCGGTTTACCAGTTTCATCTACCGCAACAAATGTGTAAATACCTTCATTGACTTTGGTACGCTCACCAGATTGACGATCTTCAATCCAAACATCTACATAAATTTCCATAGAAGATTTAAAAGCACGAGATACTTTTGCTTCTACCGTTACTACGCTACCTACAGGAACAGACTTGTTAAATGCCACATGATTTACAGATGCGGTAACTACAACTCTTCTAGAATGACGACGTGCTGCAATACTGCATGCTCGATCCATTCTTGCTAATAATTCGCCGCCAAAAAGATTATCTAAATAATTAGTTTCTCCTGGTAAAACTAGGTCGGTAAGTATGGTTAAAGATTCGCTAGGTGTTTTGGATTTCATACAGAAATTTTGCTGTAAAGATACGTATTCACGTAAAATAAAAATGAGAAAAAAAGATTCGTTTTAACACAAACCCTTTTACTATTATTTATCTATATAAGGAAATTTATAAAATTTTATCGCTATTTTTTAAAATGAGTAGCACCATCAACTAATTTTACTTTTAAAATTTTTGAAGAAAAATAAAACCCTAAAGGAGTTTTTTTAAAACTTGCTTTTATTGCTATTTTTTTTCTTTTCCTAATAATTTTAAATCATATTCTTTCAATTTTGAATACTCTTCTTTAGTCGTAAATTTACGCACTCAAGAACGTTGGGTTCTTCGTTATATATCTGGGGAATAACTGGATTATTGACAGACAAACCAAAAAATATTACCTCAAGAAGCATCACTCCCCAGATTCATCAAGGATTATCAAAACGTGTAAATTCAAGTGAGCAACCATTTTTAGGGTACTGGGATGCTGTGCAATGGGTTAAAAACGAGTACAATATTACTATACAGCACCATAACTTAAGAAGATATTTAATACAGCACTTTAAGACCAAGTTAAAAGTTCCAAGAAAATCTCATTACAAGAAAGATGATAAAGCGGTAGATGCTTTTTTAAAAACTCCCGAATACCCTACAGGACATTAGATTTAGTCTAAATAAAAATACGTATTCTAGTGTCAATTTATATTTCCAAGATCAAGCTAGGTTTGGAATGATGACCCACCTTAGCAGGTAGTTAACAGCTTGTGGAATAAAACCGATATAAAAATCAACGTTTTGAAAACATGGAAAAACTAACAGATTGGTTACATGATATGGTAAATCAAATGAGTCCAGAAACGATTAAATCTATTAAGGGAAATCATCATTATGTAAACGCCTTTAATACGGTATTATAAGATTAAATCATAAAGGAAAGTTGTAAAAAAATACGTATTCAATAAAAATGAGAAAAAGAGTGTGTTTAATCTAACTTTTTAATCAACAACCAAGCGTCTTGAGAAACCGTATTTTTAACTTTTCGAAGTTGTTGTAGCGCTTCTCTTCTTGTTTCGTAACTATTAAAAGTAACTTGTGTTAATCCCCATTTATTTTTACCAATAATTTGCGCATCAAACCCTTTATTTTTAAGTTGATTTACTTTTTTATCAGCATTTTCTGGAAATTGAAATGCACCTGCAATAATATGGAAGTTCTTTGCTACTGCTTTTGTTACGTTTAAATTAATTGTTGGCAACGGATTGCTAATTACAAACGTAGCTGTTTGAATTTTTTGTTCTAATTTTTGTTGCTGCTTTGCTAAAAGTTGTTGTTGTTTATCTTGTTGATACCCGTTCCAACCTGCAAAGCCTAATGTTAATAAAATAGCTGCAGTTGCTGCGTATTTTACAAACATTGGAATAATTATTCCTTTTTTATCTTCTGAAGTTGAATCAATTACAGGAATTAAAGGTTTTACTTCTTCTTTAAATCGTTTTATGGCTGATGATTCAAAATGTGCTAAACCAAATGATTCTGCTAAGAAATTTACCGTCGTATTAGGTTCAAAAACAACTTGCTTTTCTTCATTTAAAGATAAATTACCAATAGACGTAATTTCTACAGAAGTGTTTTCTAATTGTTGTTGCCATAAATTAACAGTAGCTGCAACACTTTCTGACGCTTTTTTAAACGAAATGCTTTCTGCTTTAGCAATATAATTTATCAATAAGCCGTCATTGTGCTTCAAATGACTGTTAAAAGAAATTTGTTTTGTTGGCGGATAAAATGTGTGTGTGTAATTATTCACTTTTGCACCAATTCTGTTGGTTACAAAACCACCAAAATTAGGAACAATAACACAATCGTATCTATATAATAAGTCGTTGATGTAATTGGCTAATGTCATAAAGTACAAATATAGAAAAATATGTGGTTTAACGGCAAAGTAAGGCTGTAAATTTTCAACAAAATGTTGTATATTGAAAATCAATTTTTTGCAGATGGAAAAAGAAAAATTAATAGCTATTCTTCGCTTACAAGCAACAAAGAAAGTTGGCGACATTGTTGCAAAAAAACTCATTGCAATTACAGGAAGTGTTGCCCAAATTTTTAAAGAGAAAGCAGCAACTCTTCAAAAAGTTAACGGCATTGGTACACAAATAACCTATGAGTTATCTAACAAAAACAACCTTATTTTAGCGGAACAAGAATATGAATACATTACTCAAAATAATATTGCATATTCTTATTTTTTAGATAAAGAGTATCCGCAGAACTTAAAAAACTGCATTGATGCACCTATTTTGTTTTTTTCTGATGGAAATATAAATCTGAATTCTAATAAAATTATTTCTATTGTTGGTACACGAAATATTACTTCTTATGGTAGAGAGTTTTGCCAAGAACTTGTTAAAAATCTAGCGCCACACAACCCTATTATTGTAAGTGGTTTTGCTTATGGTGTTGATATTTGTGCACACAAAGCTGCTATAAAAAACAGTTTGCAAACTGTGGCTGTTTTAGCTCACGGATTGGAACAAATTTACCCCAAAACGCATAAAAAATACATTAATCAAGTAAATGAAAATGGCGGGTTTATTACTGAATTTTGGCATGATGAGAATCCACAACGAGAAAATTTTTTAAAACGAAACAGAATTGTAGCTGGAATTTCTAAAGCAACTATTATTATTGAATCTGCAAAAAAAGGAGGTTCTTTAGTTACTTCAGACATTGCCAATTCATACAATCGAGATGTTTTTGCTTTAGCTGGAAGAACTACCGATGTGTATAGCCAAGGGTGTAATAATCTTATTAAAAATCATCAGGCACAAATTTTAACTTCCGCAGATGACATTGTAAAAATGCTAAACTGGGAGCAGTCGAGTGCCTCGACGCCCATACAAAAAGAGTTGTTTGTTCAACTTAACGAAACCGAACAAAAAATATACGATTATTTGCAACAAAACGGCAAACAGTTATTGGATGTAATTGCTTTAGAGTGTGCAATTCCTATATATAAGCTTTCTTCTATGTTGTTACAAATGGAGTTAAAAGACATCTTAAAACCATTACCTGGAAAAATGTTTGAAGTCTAAAGAAATACCTACACATTGCAAACAGGTTTAGCCCTGATTGAGCGGTTTGTTTGAGCTCTTTTGTGAGGTACGAATAAAAAGCGAGGAGCGAAAGCAGGAAATAGCTTCTAAAAAAAGAAAAACACACCTCCTTTTATATTATTTTTGACAAAAACCGTTTTAAAAATGTCTTCTGAAGAAAAATTAATGTCGCAGAAAAAACCGGCATATCCAATAAACAATATATTAAACAATTATTTATTAGAGCATAGCAGGAATATAAAAATCCCTATTTTTTATGATGATTTGCTGCGCTTTCAAGGGGCTGTAGTTGTATACGATAAGAATGATGAAGATACACTTTGGGTGCGAACTTATTATTCTGAATTTGAAAGGCAAGAGATAGATTTAAGCTTAAAAAAAGTATATACTATTTTACATTCTAACGGAAATGAAGATACTTTTAAGTACTTAAATATTGATGCAATTGACTATTGTACTTTTGGAAACAGTAAGCCTTTTAGAATAAAAGTACGTAATATTTTAAATGATAACTTTACCTATTTTTATGTAAAAATAGCAGATGCTTCTCGTGTATATGGTTTAGAATTAGAGCATATTTTATCTCCTTATAACCTCAACTTTTTGGTGTATAAAGACACGTTAATTGAAGAACATATTGCAGGAATTCCTGGAGATGATTTTATAAAAGATTTTTTACCAAAATGTTCTGAGCCAGAGAAATCTCAAATTGCTAAAGAATTTGTAAAATTTAATGAGCGTTGTATGATTCGGTTATTGGGCGATATGCGTTCTTATAATTATGTTATTGTACCTACACACGATTTTGATCATATTGTCTATAAAATTAGAGCAATTGATTTTGATCAACAATGTTTTGAAGGAAAACTTAAGGTTTATTATCCGCAATTTTTTAAAGAAAACTACCCAATGGTTGCTTTGGTTGGTGATAAATTACAGGAATCTTCTATTGAGCAATATAAATTAGAAGAACGGTCTATTGTTGCAAAGCGCTTTTTAAGTTCGGAAGGTAGAATGAATCATTTAATAGATTGTATGAAAAATGACACTATTTCAACTGAAAAAAATGTTATGCAATTAAAAAATCAAATTTATAATTTTACACACGATATAGAGTTTAAGCGGTGTAAAACTATGGGAGAGATTTTAGATACTGCTTTAGATTTTATAAAACGTAATTATGAAACTGTAAATATGAGGTAGCTTACTTTTTTTTACTTCTTACGCTCTCAATAACAACTGTTAGTAAAATTAAAGAACCGCCTAAATAGTCGTTCCTTAAAAAGGTTTCAACATTCTGATTTACAGTTAATTATTTGATATTTTTCACTGTTTATATAGTATTTACTTGCAAGATTTTCCGTATATTATAGTATAAACCTTGCAATAAATGATAGGAAAAACAGCGAATCAAAATCAACAAAATTTGTTCAGACCTTTGCTCAAGGATTTTATTAATTTGAGCCACGAATTAATTTTGTTGAGCAACAAAATAGATTGGAAATACTTTGAGAAAGATTTCTCACAGTATTATTCACATACAGGTCAACCAGCGATGCCAGTACGATTAATGGTTGGAAGTTTAATGCTCAAGCGTATTTATAATTTATCTGATGAGCGTCTATCCGAAGCTTGGGCAATGAACCCTTACATGCAATATTTTTGTGGCATGGCTTATTTTGAGTATCAATTTCCCTGTGATCCAAGTGACTTTGTACATTTCAGAAAACGTATAGGAGAACTAGGAGTTCAAAAAATATTTGCATACTCTATCCGTCTTTTTGGTAAAGCAGCCAAAGAAAAAGTAACATTATCAGACACCACAGTAGCAGAGAACAACACTACCTTTCCTACAGATGCTAAATTAGCCAAAAAGATTATTGATAAATGCAATGATATTGCTAAAAAAGAAAAGATAAAGCAACGACAAAGTTATGTCAGAACCTCAAAGCAATTATTAAGAGACACCCATAATCGTAAACATCCAAAGCGATATAAAAAAGCAAAGAAAGCAGATGCAAAACTAAAAACTATAGCAGGTCGTTTACTTCGAGAGTTGGAAAGAGAATTACCCGAACACGTTTTAGAAGTCTATAAAAAGCAGTTTGCTTTGTATTATCAAATCTTACATCAAAAGCGAACAGATAAAGATAAAATTTACAGTATTCACAAACCATTTACAGCATGTATCGCTAAAGGGAAAGTGCATAAAAAATATGAATTTGGCACTAAAACAGGGTTAATTACTACTTCAAAAACATTAATCATTACTGCGATAAAAAGTTTTAAAGGCAATCCTCACGATAGCAAAACAATAGCACCATTATTAGAACAAATGCAATCCAATATTGCTTTTTTACCCCAAGAAGTTGTTTATGACAGAGGTGGAAAAGGCATCAAACAAATAGGTAACACCAAAATATCAACTCCTGATTATAGACCTTTAAAACGAGATACAGAATATCAGAAAAGATGTAAAAGAGGAAAATTTAGAAGAAGAGCTGCTATTGAACCAGTTATTGGTCATTTAAAAACAGACTTTAGATTGAACCAAAACTATCTTTGGGGAGAAAATTCCCCGCAAATCAATGCCTTTTTAGCTGCTACAGGTTGGAATCTTAAGAAATTTATGAAACAACTCAAAGAAGAATTTAATAACTTATTGTTTAATATTTTAAGACCTCTTTTTTCTTTATTTTCTTCGCCAAGAAAATGGGTTGTTAAGGTTTGACTAAATAGGTATTAATTGTTGGTATTTCACTTAAAAAAATAACGGCTAAAATAATTCCGAAAATTGGCTGCAAACTACTAATAATTGTAGTTGTTGTAGCAGAAAAGAACTTTAGTGAATGTAACATTAAACTGTGCCCAATTGCTGTAGTTAACAATGCTAACAAAATTAAATAAGGAAACTGGCTTTGTAAACCAGATAAATCCATAAAAAACAACGTTGGTAACAGCAAAACTGTAACAATTACTGTTTGATAAAACATTAACATGGTTCCGTTATAATTGGCAACGTGTTGTTTTAATATTAGTATTCTAATTGCATAGCAAAATGCAGAAAACACACCAAATAAAACTCCTTTTACTTGGGAACTGTCTAAATTGAATTCTGGAACAAGAATATACAAACCCGCCAAAACCATTACTCCTAAAAGAATATAAATAGGGTTAAATTTTGCCTTTAAAAATAGCGGCTCTAACAAGGCTGTAATTACAGGAAACGTATATAAAGATAAAAGACCTAAAGCAACATTAGACAGCTTTAAAGCATAGAAATAAGTAACCCAATGTACAGTCATTAAAACACCACTAATAAAGAATGGTACATACTCTTTCTTTGATTTTATTTTTAAATTAATCTTTTTGTATTTACAGAAAACATATAAAAAAACCATTGCTAAAGAAGCTCTAAACCAGATAATAACTTCCGTTGGCATTGCAATATATTTACCTAAAACACCTGAGGTACTTATAAATAATGTTGCGAGCAATAACCCTGAAAGGTTTTTGATATGGTTATTCTCCATTAGTTTCTCTTTTAGTAAAATTCTTGAGTATTGAGGCAATTACAATATAGAGTACTGATGGAATTCCAATCCAAATAAGTTCGCTAGAGAGTACCTTTAATCCTCTTTCGCTAAAAAACCGTTCTACTCCAATTGGTGAAACCTGTATTGGTCTCCACGGAAAAAAATAACGCGAAGTGTTAAAAGGAGAGAAAAAAGCAACACCCAATCCTCCTGTGGTTAAGGCGTCTAAAATGGCGTGTGATGCAGTACATAAAAAAAAGAAGAGAATAAGAACAGTTCCTTTTTTAGTTACTAGTTCTTTTTTATAAAAAACAGCCGTGACAAAAATGCCTAAAAAAAGAGAAAATAATAGTGAATGAGAAAACCCACGATGCCCCCAAAAACTACCGTATTCTATGCCAAAACTAAACCCTATAACATCTGCATCTGGAAGTATTGCGCACATAATTCCTAACACTAAAAACTTGCCGTTGAATAGTGTTTTAGAAAAACTTTTACCGAATGCAAAAGCAACGATAGCATGCCCAAATATTGATGCCATTTTATACTTTTTGAAGGGTTTCTAAAGCTTTGTTAACCGAATCAATTTTAATAAACGTAATTAATAATCGTAGTCCATTTTTAGTTTGCTTTTCTTTCATGACACAACTCTTTGGGTTTTTCTGTACATAACCCAACATTTTAGTAAATGCTTCTGTTTGATAAAAGGCACTTTGTTGATCAGAAACAAAATACCCTATCATTCGTTTTTGTTTAAGAATTACCTTTTCTAAACCTAGTTTTTTAGCCAACCACTTTATACGAACACTATCTAACAGGTCACAGACCTGACTAGGTGTTTTACCAAAACGATCCGTAATATCACTTTCAAAAGTGAGCAATTCATCTTCGTTTTTTAGTGTTCCTAATTTGTTATATAAACTCAACCGTTCGGTTACAGAGTTTACATAATTATCTGGAAAAAGGATTTCAAAATCAGTATCAATCTGAACTTCTTTTACAAACTCTTTGGTTTTTTCTTCGGAAGAAGTATATAGCTCTTTAAACTCATTTTCTTTTAATTCTTCAATGGCTTCATTTAATATTTTTTGATAGGTTTCAAAGCCAATATCATTAATAAATCCGCTTTGTTCACCTCCTAATAAATCTCCTGCGCCACGAATCTCTAAATCTTTCATTGCAATGTTTAGCCCGCTTCCTAAATCAGAAAACAATTCTAATGCTTCTATGCGTTTTCGCGCAGCATCCGTCATCATATGATATGGCGGAGTTATAAAATAACAGAATGCTTTTTTGTTAGAACGCCCAACTCTACCACGCATTTGGTGTAAATCTGACAAGCCAAAATTATTAGCATTATTAATAAAAATGGTATTTGCATTTGGCACATCCAATCCGCTTTCAACAATTGTTGTAGAAACTAACACGTCAAATTCATTATTCATAAAAGAAAGCATTAAACTTTCTAGTTTTTCCCCTTCCATTTGTCCATGACCAATACGAATCGTTGCAGACGGTAATAATCGTTGCAACAAACCAGCAACTTCTTTGATGTTTTCAATTCTATTATGAATAAAAAATGTTTGTCCGCCGCGAGAAATTTCATACGAAATGGCATCTCTAATTGTTTCTTCAGAAAAACGAATAACATTTGTTTCTATTGGGTGACGGTTTGGGGGCGGTGTCTTAATTATTGATAAATCTCTGGCTGCCATTAAACTAAACTGCAACGTACGTGGAATTGGGGTTGCCGTTAAAGTTAATGTATCTACATTTTCTTTAATTGTTTTTAGCTTGTCTTTTACTGATACTCCAAACTTCTGTTCTTCATCAATAATTAATAAGCCTAAATCTTTAAATTTTATACTTTTATTAGTTAATTGATGGGTGCCAATTATAATATCTATCGCACCGCTTTCAACACCTTCTAATGCTGTTTTTCTTTGCTTGGTAGATCTAAACCTATTTAAATAATCAATTGTAACTGGAAAATTTTTTAAGCGTTCTGTAAACGTTTTAAAATGCTGAAAAGCAAGAATAGTTGTAGGTACTAAAATTGCGACTTGTTTGCCATTATCAACTGCTTTAAAAGCTGCGCGGATTGCTACTTCTGTTTTACCAAAACCAACATCTCCACACACTAATCTGTCCATCGGTTGATCTTTCTCCATATCGTTTTTTACATCTTGCGTAGACGTAAATTGATCTGGCGTATCTTCATATATAAAGCTTGCTTCTAGCTCATGTTGCATGTGCGTGTCTGGACCAAAAGCAAAGCCTTTTTGTTGCTTTCTTTTCGCATACAGTTGAATTAAATTAAAAGCAATATGTTTAACTCTTGCTTTGGTTTTTTGTTTAATTTTTTTCCAAGCTCCAGAACCTAATTTATAAATCTTTGGCGGTTTTCCGTCTTTACCATTAAACTTAGAAATTTTGTGTAACGAATGAATGCTTACATATAAAATATCGCGATCACCATAAATTAATTTAATAGCTTCCTGTTTTTTACCTTCTACGTCTATTTTTTGTAAACCTGCAAACTTTCCGATTCCATGGTCTATGTGCGTAACATAATCGCCCTTATTAAGTTTATTAATTTCTTGTAATGTGATGGATTGCTTTTTTGTAAATCCATTTTTTAATCGAAATTTATGGTAGCGTTCAAAAATCTGATGATCGGTATAACATACCACTTTTGCGTCTTCATCTATAAAACCTTGATATAACGGAAATACAATAGTTTTATAATGAACATCGTGTTCACTATCATCAAAAATATCGTGAAACCGTTGTGCTTGTTTGTCATTTCCACACAGAATATAATTGGTAAATCCGTTTTTATGGTTTTCGTTGAGGTTTTCAATCAATAAGTTAAATTGCTTATTAAAAGAGGGTTGAGGTTTTATATTAAAAGTAATTTCAACGCCATGCTTAACTGGGTTCTGCGTGCCATTATGTAATTCTGAAACAAGTTTAGCATAACCAGAATTTCCAAAATGAGCAACGGTAAAGCCTTGTAATTGCTTCTTAATAAAGTTTCCGTCGCAAAATAATTCTGATGGTTTTAAGTGCTTTATTTCTTCGGAAAGACCGCCAAACGCTTCTTCCGCCTTGGCGAAAAATGTATTTAAATTTCCAGTAAGTAAATCAATATTTTTTACAAAAACAACTGTTTTTGATGAGATATATTTTAAAAAGCTTTCGCGTTTTTCTTCTAGTTTTTTATTTTCAACATTAGGCATAATGCTGACTGTCTTCAATTTATTAACCGATAATTGCGTTTCTACATCAAATGTTCTAATACTATCAATCTCATCGCCAAAAAACTCTATTCGATACGGTTCATCGTTAGAAAAAGAAAATACATCAATTATTCCTCCACGAACCGAAAACTCTCCAGGTTCGGTAACAAAATCTGCGCGATTAAAATTATATTCAAATAATACTTCGTTTACAAAATCTAATGAAAGATTGTCTCCAACAGCTACTTTGAAGGTGTTTCTTTCAAGCTCTTTTTTAGTAACAACTTTTTCAAACAACGCTGTTGGATACGTAACAATTATCGCAGGTTTTTTACGAGAATTTATCCTATTTAAAACCTCAGAGCGCAATAATACATTAGCATTGTCGGTTTGTTCAATTTGATAAGGACGTCGATATGAACTTGGATAAAAAAGTACATTTTTTTCGCCTAATAACTGTTCTAAATCATTCAAATAATACGCAGCCTCTTCCTTCTCATTAAAAATTAATAAATACGGTTTTTCTGCCTGCTTAAAAGTTTCAGAAATAATAAAAGACAATGACGATCCTACCAAATTCGATATTTGAAAATGGTGCTGCTCGTGTTGTAGTTGACTTAAAATCTGTTTTGTTTTTGCAGATTTTTGATAATAGTTTACAATCGTCTGCTTACTCAACTTTAATAAATTTAAGCAAAGATAATTCTTTTATGTCTTCTTTTTTCTGATTATTTTAGCAGTTCAAAATTTTATTTAAAAATTAAAAAGATGTCAATATCAGATTTATATTCAAGCGGAAAACACAAACAAGAAATTGGTCATTTTGCAAGTATTGTAAAGTTAGCAGAAGATAATGGTATAATAACAGAAGGTAAACAAAAATTATTAGACAGAGCTGCAAGAAGGTTAAATATTAGCACAGAAGAATATGCTAAAATCTTAAAGAGCCCTGAAAAATTCCCTATAAACCCACCTGTAAGCTATGACGAAAGAATTGAACGTTTATATCGTTTAACAACAATGGTATTAGCCGATAATGAAGTTGATTTACACGAAGTAAAATTAATGCGTAAAATTGCTATTGGATTGCATTTTAAAGGAGATAATACTGAAAAAGTGTGTGATGAAGCTATTCATTTAGTAATAAATAATAATGATTTAGACGATTTTATTCTTGCAATAAAAAAAGTAGATAGTATTTAAAATTAAGCCTTTTTATGCTAAAATTTATAAAATTGAGTTTAATACTCATAACTTTTAAATTTAATGAACTACCCCGACCCAAGGGTACTAGGTATCAAGCGGAAGAAAACCTTATTTTTAGTTTGATGAAAACCATAGGTTTTCAAACTTTCCTCTTGACCACCGACGCAAGCGTCGGGGAATTCTTTCGATTAAAGAATAATGCAAAGGCTTTTATTAGTGCTGTTTTTAGGAGGAATAATTACTTATTCAAATAAATACCCAAGAAACTAAAATAAACTGGGAAATTGGTATTGGTGCTTCTATTGTAAAATGACACCAATTTTAAATTTTGGAGCAGGAAGTACGTATTGGCTAACAGATAATTGAGGTGTAAACTCACAGTTATATTATAAGCATTCTTTTGAAGGTTATAAAAGTATGCGTTCACACATTCAAGGAACTTTAAGTGTTGTATATAACTTAGGTGATCGCTTATTTGGCGGAGGTTGAAGAAGAGAGGGGGGGGTTCTATCTCATGTTTTAAATAATATTATAAGTACAAAAGAGCGCTAAAATTTAGCGCTCTTTTGTGTTTTACAATATATTAATTGCTTTTTTAATGCGATTAACCGTGTTTTCTTTACCAATAAATTCCATAATATCAAACAAATGTGGTCCTTTCATAGCGCCAACCAAACTTAACCTAAGTGGTTGCATAACTTTACCAAAGCCTATTTCTTTAGCAGTTATCCATTCTTTTACTTGAGTTTCTATAGCTGCTGATGAAAAATCGGAAATAGTTTCAATAACCGCTATTAACTCTTTCATTAACAGGCCTGTTTCTGGTTTCCAGCTTTTACGAGAGGCTTTTTCATCAAATTCTGATGGGTTTTCGAAGAAAAAACTTGATAAATTCCAAAAATCTGATACAAAAACAGCGCGCTCTTTAATTAAAGAAACTACTTTTTTAACCTCTTTTTTAGCTGCTGAAATTCCCTTTTCTTCTAACATCGGAATAAATAAATCGGTCAATTCCTCATCTGATTTTGTTTGCAAGTATTGTTGATTAAACCAATTGGTTTTATCTAAATTAAATTTTGCGCCAGACTTACTAACTCTATCCAAATCAAAAACTTTTGTAAGCTCTTCCAAAGAAAAAATTTCTTGTTCTGTTCCTGGATTCCACCCTAATAAAGCCAACATATTTATAAATGCATCGGCAAAATAACCGTCTTCTTTGTATCCTCTAGAAACAGCTCCTGTTTGTTCATTTGTATATGCTAACGGGAATACCGGAAAACCAAGTTTATCGCCATCTCGTTTGCTTAATTTTCCTTTACCAACTGGTTTTAAAATTAATGGCAAATGTGCAAATTTAGGTGCTTTCCAACCAAAAGCACGGTATAATAAAACGTGTAATGCCATTGAAGGCAACCATTCTTCACCTCTAATTACGTGGCTGATTTCCATTAAATGGTCATCAACAATATTTGCCAAATGATAGGTTGGCATTCCGTCTGATTTAAACAATACTTTATCGTCTAAAACATTGGTGTCAATTTTAATTTCTCCACGAATTTCATCATTCATAACAAGAGTTTCATCTTGCGGAGATTTAAAACGGATTACATATTTATCGCCGTTTTTAATTCGGTTTTGCACTTCTTCATCAGATAAAACTAATGAATTTACCAAACGTCCTTTTTCTCTATTATGCCAATTATAAATAAACGTTTTTCCTTTTTCCTCGTGTCCTTTTCTTTCTGAATCTAACTGTTCTGCGGTATCAAAAGCAATATACGCCCAACCGTTTACTAACAGCTTATCAGCATATTGTTTGTATAATTCCTTTCGTTCTGATTGACGGTATGGGCCAAATTTTTCATTCTTATTTGGACCTTCATCAAACGGAATATTAGACCACTCTAAAGCATCTATAATATAGTCTTCTGCATTGGCTACATAACGCGTTTGATCGGTATCTTCTATACGAAGGATAAAAGTTCCGTTGTGCTTTTTAGCAAACAAGTAGTTAAATAAAGCGGTTCTTACACCTCCAATATGTAAAGGTCCTGTTGGACTTGGAGCAAAGCGAACGCGAACATCTTGAGTCATTTTTTTAATTTTGACTGCAAAGATAGTTTTATGTTAAGAGAATAGAAAGAGGGAAGATAAATATTACCTTTTCTACGCTTTCTAAAACAGGTGACTACTTTCAGCTTAGTCTAAAAGATTTTTTTATAAAACTAGAAGAAATTTTAAATTTCACAAACTAAAAAAGAGAAGGTTTTACACTTCTCTTTTTATCACTTTTAATTTATTTTTTTATCTTAAAACCTTTCGATGCAAGCATCGAAAATTAAACCTTTTTTAGCTATTGCCCCACCATTAAAACTTATAATACAAACCAAAAGTAATTGCGGGTGCTTTTGCAACATTTCTTGCCTCGAAAGCACCACCAACCGATAAGTTTGCTCCAAAAGACTTGTTAATTTCACCTATTAATTTCAATCCAAAACCAGCATATTCTTGATCATTTACATATAACCCCGTTAAGGCATTTGTACCTAAAACAGCATCGCCATTTTTAAACGATAAAACACCGTCTAAAAACCCTGCAATCCACAACCAATCAAGCACTTTACAACCAACTTCTCCTCCTAATTTATAGTTAGAGCTATAGTTGTTTGTTCTAATATCAAAACCTGTAAAAGCTTGTACATACCAATTATTAAAATTTCTACCAACTAAAACAAGTGGAGTAAAAGACCATGCGTTATAACCTGTTTGCAGGCCAGATAAGTTCTCGAAACTACCTGTGTTTGCTTCTACAACTAATTGACCCGAAATAAGCCAATCTTTTTTGTAGAATTGATGTTTTATACCTAGTTGAATATTACCTAAAGAAGTCTTCGATTCACTTATTGTTATTGGTAAAGGTAAACCAGAAGGGTTTACTAAATCTCCCGATTTTACAAATTTTAAAGGAATAGAAGCTACTAAAGTTGTTTTACCTGAAAGACCATATTCGCCATAAAGTTGTAATGTATTGTCTGTAATTTCTCGTTCTGTTGCAATTTCTGAATTTCCAAATAATTTATCATAATTAGAAATACTAGTAAATGAAATTTGTGTGTATGCTTTTCCTTTTTTCTGTGTCCACGGACTTTGCGCAAAAAGTGATACTGTAAATAATAATAGTAAAATTGACGTTAGTTGTTTCATAATTTTGTTTATTTATAGCCTTTAGTAAATTTTTATTTCTCTTCCTTACAATAATTTTAACAAAAGGTTAGATTTAAAGATACTACTTTTATTGATTAAATATGGATGAATATAAAAAAATAGGAGAAAAACTCCAACAATTTACACGTAAGTATTATATCAATGAGCTGATAAAAGGAAGCATTTTATTTATTTCTCTTGGGTTAATTTACTTCTTTTTCACACTGTTTATTGAATATTTTTTATGGTTAAAACCAACCGCAAGAACAATCTTGTTTTGGTTATTTATTCTAATTGAAGTAGGGCTTTTAATTCGGTTTATAGCTTTTCCTATTTTTAAATTGATTGGTTTACAAAAAGGAATTTCTTTAGAAGAAAGTTCAAAAATTATTGGCAACCATTTTCCTGAAGTAAAAGATAAATTACTGAATGTTTTACAGTTAAAAGATAGCACGCAACAATCTGACTTGTTATTAGCGAGTATTGCCCAAAAATCAAACGAATTACAAGCTGTCCCTTTTACCAAAGCCATTGATTTTTATAAGAATACAACCTATTTAAAATATGCTGTAATTCCATTACTTATCTGGGGATTAACCTTTTTAACAGGAACAAACTCCGCGTTATCAGAAAGTTTAAATAGAGTTGTAAATCATAGAACGTCCTATGTTCCGCCAGCGCCATTTATGTTTAATTTAACGCAACCTAATTTACAGGTTATTCAAGGAAAACCAATTACAATTTATGTAGAAGCAAAAGGAGAGGTTATTCCGCAGGAAGCAAAAATATATTTTAACAAGCAACACTATTATTTAAAAAATCAAGGTAATGGGTTGTTCTCCTACACTTTTTCTGAAGTGAATAAGCCTATTGATTTTTTTGTGGAAGCAAACGGAATTCAATCTATAGATTACACAATTAATGTAATTAAAACCCCAACAATTCAACAACTAAAAATGCGTTTGTTGTATCCAAATTATCTTGGAAAACAAAATGAAAC
Source organism: Tenacibaculum sp. (assembly GCA_965242715.1). GTDB lineage: Bacteria > Bacteroidota > Bacteroidia > Flavobacteriales > Flavobacteriaceae > Polaribacter. The sequence continues at coordinate 3,453,836 of OZ251501.1, read as the reverse complement.
AGTAGAAAACACAGGAAATATTACAGTGCCTCAAGGAACCCTTATTAAATGGCAAGTAACTTCTAATCAAACAGATAGTGTTTCATTTTTATCAAATGATATTCGAAATTCATTCAATAAAAAAGCAATAAATAAGTTTGTGTTTTCAAAAAAAATTAGACAGAATATTAATTATCAAATAACTACATCCAATAAAAATTTAAAGGATTATGAAAAAATGCAATACAGGGTTGATGTAGTTAAAGATGAACACCCAACAATTGCCGTAAGGTCTAATATTGATAGTGTTTCTCGCGGGCCAGCACAATTTGCAGGTCAAATAGCAGATGATTATGGTTTGCAAAAATTGCAATTAGTATACTATAATGAGCAAAATCCGCAAGCTCAACAAACGTTTGACTTACCTATTTCTAAAAAAAACATTCAAAATTTCTTTTATCAGTTTCCAGACGGATTAAATTTAACAGACGGAGTTGATTACGAGCTTTATTTTCAGGTTTTTGATAATGATGCCGTAAACGGAAATAAAAAAACAACAAGCAAAAAGTTTACCTATCATAAAAAAACAACTAATGAGGTTGAAGATGAATTGCTAAAAGAGCAAAAAAATGCGATAGATAACCTTCAAAATTCTTTAGAAAAACAGCAAAAAAATAAAAAAGATTTAGAAAAAATTCAGTTCGATTTACAGAATAAAAAAAATATGAATTGGAACGATCAAAAGAAGATTAAAAATTTAGTAAATCGCCAAGAGCAATATCAACAAATGATGCAACGTCAAGCAGAAAAGTTGCAAGAAAATTTTAATGAAAAAGAAGAGCAAAGTGAATCTTTACAAGAAAAAAAAGAGGATTTAAAGAAACGAATTGACGAACTTAAAAAGTTAGATAAGCAAGAAAAATTATTAGAGGAATTGCAAAAAATGGCAGAAAAACTCAATAAGGAAGACTTAGTTAAAAAAGTAAAAGAACTTTCTCAACAGAACAAGCAGCAAGAGCGAAGTTTAGAGCGAATTTTAGAATTAACGAAACGTTTTTATGTTGAGCAAAAAATGACACAACTTGCCAATAAATTAAACGATTTAGCTAAAAAACAAGAAGAACTAGCTAAAAAGGATTCCACAAAAGCAGCACAAGAAAAGCTGAATAAAGAGTTTAAAAAAACAAAAGAAGCGCTTAAAGAATTACAAAAAGACAACAAAAATCTAAAACAACCAATGGATATTCCTTCTATGGAAGAACTCCAAAAACAGGCTGAAAAAGAACAAAAAGAAGCGACTGAAAACTTAGAACAACAAAATAAAGCAGGTGCTAAAAAAAATCAAAAAAAGGCAGCTAAAAAAATGAAGGAAATGAGCGAACAAATGCAGAAATCTATGCAAACAATGAGCTCAGAAATGCAAGAAGAAAATATGAAAGATTTACGTCAAGTTTTAGAAAATTTAGTTACGTTTTCTTTTAAACAAGAAGATTTAATGAACTCTTTTAGCGGCACTTCTTCCTCACATCCAAATTATAGTAAAAACCTTAAAAAACAATATCAACTTAAAACCTATTTTGAACATATAGACGATAGTTTGTATGTACTTTCTATGCGTGTTCCTAAAATTACCACCAAGGTTCAAGATCAACTTGCTAATGCACATTATAACTTAGATCAGTCTTTAGAAAATTTTGCTGAAAATAGGTTTACAACCGGTATTTCTAATCAACGTTATGTAATGACTTCTGCAAATACTTTAGCTGATATGTTAAGTACTATTTTAAATGCAATGCAAAACCCAAAATCAGGAATGGGACAAGGAAGTGGAGGAAAAGGAAAGTCATTTAGTTTACCCGATATTATTCAAAAGCAAAAAGATCTAATTAAGAAAATGAAAAGTGGCATGAAAAAAGGTCAAAAAGGAAAACCAAAAGACGGGGAGAAAGGAAAACCTAAAAATGGTAAAAACGGACAGAAAAGAAGTGACGGAGAGAGTGAGCAGATGAACGGTGAATTATACCAAATTTACAAAGAACAGCGTCAATTAAGGCAGCAATTACAAGACGCTTTAAAACAAGGAGGAAAAGGGGTTAAAAATGCTAAAAAAGCACTCAAAAAAATGGAACAATTAGAAAATGATATTCTCGAAAAAGGGTTTACTAAAGAGACTTTAGAGCGTATGCAAAAACTAAATTATGAACTCTTAAAATTAGACAAAGCTACTTTTGAACAAGGCAAAGAAAAAAAGCGAAAAGCCAATACTAATTTACAAGAATATAAAAAAAACAAAGCAAAACAACTACAATTTAAAAAGCTGTTTTACAACCAAACAGAAATTTTAAACAGACAATCCTTACCTTTGCGCCAAAAGTATAAAAAGAAGGTACAAGAATATTTTTCTGTTCCTTCGGAAAAATAAAAAATGATTACATTTAATTACGAAACCGATTTTAATTTGTTAGACGAAAAAACCACATTAAATTGGATTGCAAATTGCGTCGAAAAAGAAGGTTTTGAGTTAGGTGAAATCAACTATATTTTTTGTGACGATAAGTATCTACACAAATTAAATGTAGCGTTTTTACAACACGATACACTTACAGATATTATCAGTTTTGATTATACAGTGGGAACGTTAATTGGTGGCGATATTTATATTTCAATTGAAAGAGTACAAGAAAACGCGAATGATTTTGGTTTTTCTTTTCAAGATGAATTGCATCGAGTTATAATTCATGGCATTTTACATTATATGGGCTTCAAAGATAAGTCTGAAGAAGATAAAAACAAAATGCGAAACAAAGAAAATGAATGTTTATCTCAATTAAAGAAACTGATAATCAACACAATAAAACATACGTTTCACGTGAAACAATTAAAAAAATGAGTTTGTTTACAACAATATATGACGTAATAGTAATTGGTGGCGGTCACGCTGGAAGTGAAGCGGCGGCAGCAAGTGCAAATATGGGTGCGCACACTTTATTAATTACAATGAATCTGCAAAACATTGCACAAATGAGTTGCAACCCCGCTATGGGAGGTATTGCAAAAGGACAGATTGTTCGTGAAATTGATGCTTTAGGCGGTTACAGCGCTATTGTAACAGATAAAACAGCTATACAGTTTAAGATGTTAAACAAGTCTAAAGGACCTGCCATGTGGAGCCCAAGAGCGCAGTCTGATAGAATGCAGTTTGCTGAAACTTGGCGGAATATGCTCGAAAAAACAGATAATTTAGATTTCTATCAAGACTCTGTAAATGGGTTAATTTTTGATGAAAACACTATTGTTGGCGTAAAAACAGTATTAGGTTTATCAATAAAATCTAAAACTGTAATTGTAACTGCTGGTACTTTTTTAAATGGAAAAATTCATATAGGTGAAAAAACTTTTGGAGGAGGAAGAGCTGGCGAAAGCGCTTCTATAGGAATTACTGAAGATTTAGCTGCAAAAGGTTTTGAACACGGAAGAATGAAAACAGGAACACCTCCAAGAGTTGATAGTCGTTCTTTAGATTATTCTAAAATGACCGAACAACCTGGTGATGAAAAACCAGAAAAATTCTCTTTTTTACCAATCACAAAACGACTAACAAAACAACGTTCTTGCTACTTAACATACACCAATCAAAAAGTACACGATTTACTTCGTGAAGGCTTTGATAGATCACCAATGTTTAATGGAAGAATTAAATCTACCGGACCTCGCTATTGCCCTTCAGTAGAAGATAAAGTGCAGCGGTTTGCAGAAAAAGATCGCCATCAAATATTTGTAGAGCCTGAAGGTTGGAATACAATAGAGGTTTATGTAAACGGGTTTTCAACTTCGTTACCAGAAGATGTTCAAGACAAAGCAATTCGTGCTATTGAAGGCTTTAAAAATGTAAAGTTTTTAAGATACGGTTATGCTATTGAATATGATTTTTTTCAACCTACACAACTAACACATTCTCTAGAAACCAAGTTAATTAAAAACTTGTTTTTTGCAGGTCAAATAAACGGAACCACAGGTTACGAAGAAGCAGCAGCACAGGGTTTAATGGCTGGTGTAAATGCCGCATTAAAAATACAAAACAAAAAACCTTTTATATTAAAAAGAAATGAAGCTTATATTGGTGTTTTAATTGATGATTTAATTACAAAAGGAACGGAAGAACCATATAGAATGTTCACCTCAAGAGCAGAATATCGTACGCTTTTACGACAAGATAATGCAGACTTACGTCTTACAAAAATAGCATATAAAATTGGCTTAGCTTCTCAAGAACGAATGGATAGAGTTATTGAAAAGAAAGAAAAAAAAGCAAAACTAATTACATTTATAACAAACTTGAGTGTTAAAAAAGAAGAGGTGAACCCTATTTTAGAGACTAAAAATTTAGCCACTATTAACCAAACAATGAAGCTTTTTAAGGTTGCTTCTCGTCCGCAATTAACGTTTAATGATTTTAGAGTTATTAAAAATTTAGAAAATTTTATTCAAGAAAACGCTATTCAAGATGACGTTATTGAGCAGGCAGAAATACATTTAAAATACGCTGGGTATATAGAAAAAGAAAAGAATAATGCAGATAAATTAAACCGTCTTGAAAATGTGAAAATTCCTATGTATGTAAATTATAAAGAAATTAAATCTTTATCTACAGAAGCAATTCAAAAACTAACCAAAATACAGCCTACAACTATTTCTCAAGCAAGTAGAATTAGCGGAGTTTCGCCAAGTGATATCTCTGTATTATTAGTATATATGGGAAGGTAAATTAGAGATGTTTCTTGTGGAACATTATAAAAATTAACAACAAACCAACAGACGTTCCTCGTGGAACATATTATTTTTAGCGTGATAAAAAAATATTTTTACAACAATACAGAACCTTATTTAAAGGTAAAAGATAATTCTGTTTCTAAAGAGGTTTTTGAATTAAAAAAGAACCAAGAGTTTGAGATGCTGGTAACAGTTCCTATTCCTAAAAACTTATCTACTTACTACAAAAGCGAAAATTATATTTCACATACCGATAGTAAAAAAGGGTTGTTTGAAAAAGTATATCAATTGGTTCGAAATTACACTTTAAAGAAAAAAGTAAAACTTATTAATTCTTTTAACTCTGAAGAGAAAACCATTTTAGATATTGGTGCTGGAACTGGTGATTTTTTAGTGTCCTGTAAAAATGCAAGTTGGCAGGTTTTAGGAATTGAACCAAATGCAGATGCACGAAAAATTGCTATAACAAAAAACATAAATCTACAAGAAAATTTACTGGAAGTAAAAAATAAAAAATTTGATGTAATTACAATGTGGCACGTTTTAGAACACGTAGAAAATTTATTAGAATATATACGGCAACTAAAAGAGCTTTTAAAAGAAAACGGAACATTAATAATTGCGGTTCCAAACTATAAAAGTTACGATGCAAATTATTATAAAAACTTTTGGGCTGCTTATGATGTTCCAAGACATTTATGGCATTTCTCTAAAGCTTCAATTAGTAAACTATTTTCCTTGGAAAATATTAAAGTTATAAAAACAGTACCAATGAAATTTGATGCATTTTATGTTTCCCTTTTATCAGAGAAATATAAAACAGGAAAAATGAACCCGATAAAAGCTTTTTGGATCGGATTTCAATCTAATAGAAAAGCAAATCGTTCTGGGGAATATTCTTCTTTGATCTATGTCTTAAAAAACGATTAAAATCAATTCTTTTATTATCTGTTTTAATCTTCCAAGTAAAAACACATAAATACCTTATAGAAAATAAAAATCCTCTTAAAACAATAGTTTTAAGAGGATTTAAAATAAAATATATTTATATTAACGTAACTTGTAATAAATTATATTTATACTGCTTTTTATTTTTACATTTACTTAAATTAAAAACCACCATAAAATATTTATATGTTTAGGTTTTGTAAAAAAAATAGGCAAACTGGTTTAGCCCTGATTGAACGGTTTGTTTGAGCTCTTTTGTGAGGCACGAACAAAAAGCGAGTAGTGAAAGCGGGAAATAGCTGCTAATTATTTAACAAAAATACTCCAAAAATAGCAATAATAAAATATACTGCCAAGGTCATTGCGCCTGCATAGTCTTTTGCCAATCGCTGACCAATTAGTAAAAAAATTAAACTTAAAGCAGCAAGTTCTACGCCTAATAAAGCAACAACTTTTGTGCCTGTAGTTGCTAAATGAAAAATACCAACCAGCATCATTGCGCCTGCAACTAGCTCCATAACCAAAATTACAGCAACTAAAAGCGAGGTAACATTTTTAAGTGGCGAGTTTTTAAAGTGCCCTTTTATAAAAGAAAGGTTTCCTTCCCAATCGGTAACTTTATCAATTCCTGATTGTAAAAAAGTTACGATTAAAAAGAATAGAATTAAAATTTCTGTTGCGTGTATTTTAATAAGTTCCATAAAATTTTATTTTTAACAAAAATATATATTTAAAATTTATTCTGTAACATTTTAAATCTTTTGCTTCAAATAAATAAATACTAAAATTCAGTATCTTTACATAAATTAATTTTTAACTAAATAAAAAATAAACTATGATGTTTTTAGCACCTTTTCTTTTTATTGGGCTTATTCTTTTGTTCTCTTCATTCTTTACTGTAAAACAACAAACTGCAGCTATTATAGAGCGTTTTGGTAAGTTTCACAGTGTTCGTCAATCAGGGTTGCAATTTAAAATTCCTTTAGTGGATAAAATTTCAGGTAAATTAAGTTTAAAGATTCAACAATTAGATGTAATTATTGAAACAAAAACATTAGATGATGTTTTTGTAAAATTGAAAGTTTCTGTTCAGTATAAAGTAATTAAAGATAAAGTATATGATTCTTTTTATAAATTAGATTATCCACACGATCAAATTACAAGTTATGTTTTTGATGTAGTACGTGCCGAAGTGCCAAAAATGAAATTAGATGACGTTTTTGTAAAGAAAAATGATATTGCAATTGCAGTAAAGTCTGAATTGAATGAAGCAATGATGACGTATGGTTATGATATTATTAAAACTTTGGTAACAGATATAGATCCTGATGCACAAGTAAAAGAAGCTATGAATAGAATTAATGCTGCTGATAGAGAAAAAACAGCTGCACAATATGAAGGAGATGCACAACGTATTTTAATTGTTGAACGTGCAAAAGCAGAAGCAGAAAGTAAACGTTTACAAGGGCAAGGTATTGCAGACCAACGTAGAGAAATTGCGCGTGGTTTAGAAGAAAGTGTAGAGGTGTTAAATAAAGTGGGTATCAACTCTCAAGAAGCTTCTGCTTTAATTGTAGTTACACAGCATTATGATACGTTACAATCTATTGGAAATGCTACAAATAGCAATTTAATTTTATTACCCAATTCTCCGCAAGCGGGAAGCCAAATGTTAAACGATATGGTGGCTAGCTTTACCGCAAGTAATCAAATTGGTGAGGCTATGAAAAATAGTAATAAAAAGAAAGATTCTTAACCTTTTTTCCGCTTTGCGGACACTGTTACAAAATCTATGTAAGTTTAAAATTAGGGATTGAGTTATTTATAACAATACTCCGTTAAGTTTTTATGCTGCTCTGATACCATAATACAGTAGTTCTTTAATTTTTTGTTTATTATTCTTCAAGTTCGGTCTTATAGCGAACACGTTAAAAAATCGAGCAAGCATTAACTCATTGTGATGTAAGGTTTTAATATCCTTGATTGAGAAAGCCCCTCTTAGCCTTTTTTCAATAGGCATCCAATGTGTAATCTTAGCGAGATTAACCGTTGTAAGTGCTGTATTAAAATGAAAGTTGAGTTTATCTTTACTTCTTGCTTGACAGTGATTTAGACCTGAGTATTGCTTGGCATCTCTAAAAGTAAATTCTATTTGAAATCTGGTGCGATAATATGTCAAAATCATTTCTGCTGAAATTGTTACATCTGTAGAAAAATATAATTTATGATTCCATTTTCCTTTTTTAAGGAAATAAACAATCACAAGATTGATTTTTCTTTTTAATGATTTTGAGTATACAATAGCGCTGTATACTTTGCTTTGCTGATTGTCTTCTATCAAAGAAAAATATTCTTTTCTAAGTTTTTTATAATCAATTTTTCCATCATATTTCTTAGGTCTTCCTCTCCCATATTTCTGTTGGTCAGTATAAATATATTGTAAGTCAGCATCGTTTCTTAGTCTGCTAACGGTCTCCAATCCATTATCAGAGAGTTTAGAAACAAAACCGTATTTGGAAAAATAAGCATCTGCCACAACATATTTAGACATCGAAAGAAGGACCTCTTTTCTTTGAATCAATATATTGGCATAATGATCTACCAAACTTTTTGATTCCAAATTATTTGGTGTCTGAACAGCCTCTAAATGAAACGCTGTATGATTATCTATATCAATCGCTGCTATACCAGATATTTCCAATCCCCATTTTGCCTTTCCCGCTACACCAGACCAATAATAACCAACTCCACAGGTGGATTTACCAGATTTACTAACATAACTCGGGTCGAAAGCAATGGTTAAATGTTTGCCCCCATACTCAGTAACTCATGTTACGCATCCAAACCTCAAAAAAGGATGATTAAGCAGCTTTAGGTGTTGATAACTTTCTGAGTTCGTTATGAGCTGCTTTTTGAGCTGCTAAATAGATTTGTGTTTTCATAGCAAAATGATTTTTCCCTGTTCTTTGTTTAAGCCACTCTAACTTTATATAAGCTACAATTGACAATACAAAATGATTCGTTTGAGTTTCTGTTTTTTTAGTTGGAGATTTAGCAAAACCTGTGTTACTTTTAATCGATTTGTGATACTCTTCTACTGCCCACCGTTTTTTGTAGATTGTAGTTATTTGGTTATACGATAAATTTAAATCACTACAAGCCAAGTACAACTCGCCGACTGTATCATTCTCGTTTTTGAAAACTTGCTTTGTAAGCAACAGCGGAAAGTCTAGTTTTTCAAACCAAACTTCCACGGTTTGTTGTCTTGGCTGTAATGTTTTAATATTCACGTATGCTCCATTTTGCTTATCTTCTAAGGATAAGGCTACTTTTCGATTGCTTTTTAAGGCAATAATAAAATCATTTTTTAAAAGTTCTTTACAATAAACCATGTTCTCTGCTGAAGAAAACCAACTATCAGCCAACACATAATCAAAGTGTATTTTGCTACTACATTCCTGCAACATTTCTCTAAAAAGTTCGTTTTTAGTTTTGCTGCTTTTACGCTTTTGCCTTCCTGTTTTTTTGTCGGTAACCCAAATATTTTTCTTTATAAACTCTACACCACACGGTATACGCATGCCTCCAACTTCGACTAAAGCAGTTAGAAAATTAACCCCTTTTACAGACCTTCCAAACACATGGTCAAAATGCCAAGTGTTCAACTCACTTTCATCTGTATATTGTTTTTCTTGTATCGAATCATCAAAACTTAAAATGATAGTTTCTTTAGATTGAGTCAATTCTTCAACATAAGGTTTTGCCTTTTTCCATAGAAATTTACTGTCATAAACACCCGTTGATAATGCTCGTGTTATTTTATCATGTTTTATAGAGAGTAATGAAGCCATACCTGTAGCTGTCGTGTAAGAACTTGAACTTATCAAATAATCAGTATACAAATCAACAAAATTATCCATCTTTTTATTTCTCAAAGTTGTTAACAAGATAAACTATAAATATCTTAAATTCAAATTATTCTTGCGTAAGGTGAGTCAGTAATCAATTCTTTATTGAAATTTAAAAAGTCAAAAGACTTACTAAACTGATTCCTGTAATGTTGTTCTCCATGATCACCATAACGACTTAACTGCATAAAATTTAAACGTCCTTTTATGCTGAGAAATAGACCAAAAACTTCCAACATAAAATCATATTGCCATTTATTTACATCTTTCATTTTGTTAAGTAATCTTTTTGTGTGATATTTATAGTTGGATTTCTCCTTGAGAAGCATCATTAATAGCTGTTTGAAATTAACTATTAATTTAATGATAATCAGGGAGTTATCCTAATTTTTGAGCCTGTTTTTTTAACTTATTTAATTGACTGTTAGAGGGTTAGGGCAAAGTTTAACGGAGTATTGGAACAAAAAAAGTGTTTTTATTGAGGCAGTACAATAACAAAGAAAAATGGGTTTCGCAATGGAAAACAGAAGTATAAATGTTATGTCTGTAAGAAACAATTTATAGGAGGAAATAGGATTGAAATTGATGAACTTTGGGATGAATATTCGAAAGGAAAACAGACCTATGAACAGTTAGTAAACAAGTATAATTGCTCCAAGCGAACCATCCAACGAAAAATAGATTTATACAAAGTAAATATTCCTAAAAAAGAGCCAAGAAAAATTGTTGTTTTGATGGACACAACCTATTGGGGTAGAAACTTTGGAGTAATGCTTTTTAAGGATGCTTACACGAAAGAAAATCTCCTGAAATACTATGTAAAATCTGAGACAAATATACTTTATTTGCAAGGTATAAATGAGTTAACAACAAGAGGTTTTGAGGTTCTTGCTATTGTCTGTGATGGTCGTAGAGGATTGTTCCAATTGTTTGGTGAGATTCCTATTCAGATGTGTCAGTTTCATCAAGTGGCAATAATTAGAAAGGTACATCACTAAACACCCTAAACTTCCTGTTTCTATTGAGTTAAAAGAACTTGTTGCAATGATGAAGATGACAGATAAAGAGTCTTTTGAAGGCGGATTAGAACTATGGTTCATCAAATGGAAAACATTCTTAAATGAGCGAACTACAAACCCCAAAACAGGAAAAAGTCATTACACACATAAACGATTAAGAAGTGCTTACAGAAGTCTAAAAACCAACTTAAATTGGCTCTTTACTTGGTCTGATTATATGGAGTTGAAAATTCCAAATACAACAAATGCCATCGATGGACATTTCTCAGATTTAAAGAATAAATTAAGAAACCACAATGGACTTTCAATAGAAAGAAAACGCAAATTTATTGATGATTTTTTTAAGGCATAAAGGCTTCAAAAAATATCAAAAAAGAGGCTCTTTCAAGCCTCTCAATTTTGACATTTTCGTCAGCCTTCAAGATAATCCCTAATAGGTTGCTCTCCAGCAGAGCCTATTCCCGCTTTACTTGATAAATCAAAGATAAAAAAAGGGAAATTTAACGTACAAAAACTAATGAAAAATAGAGCCTCCTTTTTGTCCACTTGAAATATTTTAACTAAAAACAGCCTCCTTTTTGTCTATTACGCCAATTTATTGCTAGTTCTAGCCTACTTACGAAAATCCTCGCGGATTTTCTTGGTTAGTGTTTTATTTAGTAAATTCGTTGCTTAACCACGCAACTAATCATACACAAACACGTTGTGGTTTATATGACTCACCAAACGGCTGAATTGAATACTAAAAAACTGCTACTTATTTACAAAAAAATGAATATTAATAACTAAATTTAATCAATTATGAAAATGAAAAAAAACAAACTAGTAAACCTTTTTAAAATGGGACTTCTACTCTTTGGAATGTCTGTTTTACTATTAAATTGCGAAAAAGAAAACGGTATTGAGCCACAAGAAATTACTTCACAAAACAGGTTTGAAAAATCATTTAACAAAGACGATTTTAAAAAAACAATTCCTTTTAGTTACGAGGTAAATTGGGAAGGTATTGTAAAAAAGTATTCCGAAGAATTAGAAACAAATTTTTATGAATTTGATTTAATTTATGATACTCCTTTTAACCCAACCACAATTAACAATTTAAAAAAAGAAGGGTATAATATTTCATATAAGTTAATCGTTACGGAAAGTGAAGAGAATAAGTTAGACTTTTTTGTTGCTAAATTTTTCCAAAAGAAAGATGGTGTAACAAAAATTGAAGATTTAAATATTTCTCTTAATAAAAGTTCAGATTATGAAGGTCTTACCCATTTATATGATACTAATAATGAACTTTATTTTGCTAAAAAAATTAATGAAAAAGAAATCAAAGAGCCTAAACTTTATTTTAAAGATAAAGTAAAAGAAGATAATTCAGGATTATACGCAAGAGGTGATGTTACTACTTGTACCACATCAACATTATATCATTACATCGATTGGTATAGATACACTTATGATGCTTGGGGAAATCTAATAAGTATTGTCTATTTGTATACAGAATATGTTGGTTCTTCTTCAACAACGTCTTGTACAACAGAATTTCAACCAGATGAACCTATCAGAATTATTAGAGGAGAAGGAGATGGTTATCTTGACTGCCTTGATGGAAGTGGAAGAAGAAATTGTGCAAAAGCAGCAGAGCCTCGAATAATGTGTCAGGTAGGTTTTCAACCTGATGAAAATGGGGATTGTGTTGAGGTAAAAAAATTATCATTAGATGATTTAGATGATAGTTTTACTTTTTCTGACGCTTTAGGCTTAACAGATGAACAAGAGAATTGGATAAACGATATCAGAAATAAAGAAGCTAAAGATGCAATTACTAATTATTTAAATTCATTTACTTTTACTCCTGAATTTGAAAATGCGAAAATATTTGCTAAAGATTATATAATTCTACTACTTCTCGATATAGATAATTTGACAAATGGAAAGATAGAAAAAAATTTTAATTTTAATCAAGACTATAAAACAATGATGTCAATAAGTGAACGTGCTTTATTTGAAAATTTAGATAGAACGAAACAACTGCTATACTTACAAAGCGCTTTTAATGCAAAAACATTAACGAATAGTTTATATCCGCCTTCTGTAAATAACCCGTGTAGTCTTCATAATGGACAAGGTGATGCTTTTAGGCATGCTGTCTGGAATGCTTTATCAACAGTTAGAATAGGTAAAACTTTAACAAATCAGTTAACAACAGCACATGAAGATCAACCAATCCCAACTGGTTATACAGCATTTCAATATAATAAGGAAAAACAAATGGATTTATATAATAATGCAAAAGGGCAACAATTAGCATATACGGCAGGTTTAGTTGTAGATGCCGTGAAAAACGCAAAAGAAAATGGTAGTTTAAAATATCTATCAAATCTAAATTCTACTAATTGTTTACGGTTATGTTTTAGAATAATGTGGAATCATTAATTCCATATAATTTTCTTCAATTGCTTTATATGTGTTTATAGCTTTAGCGTTTTTTATCATGATATTTGCTATATCTACTGTTTGAGAGAGCGATTTTTTAACCTTCTGCAAGAATACAAACCAGTTTAGATAGCCACTCAAATATTTTGTTGATACACCATAGAAAGGTTTTATCCATCTTTGATAACGATTGTCTATTGAGTTTACATGCTGCACATGGTAGCACTTGTCTTTTATGTGTTTTGATGCTATAAATGTATGATGCTCCATCTGCTTATCTTTTGCCCATTTAATTATAGAAGGATGAGAATCTGAACAAAGTACGTTTTCAGGTTTTAGTAACGTTCCTATTGTTTTTTCAATACTATGCACATCAATCCTGCCTCTTTTAGCGACACGCATCATTGGATTGTTATTTCTATCTGTGGCAACCATTATAGAGATTTTATCATTGCTCACACCGCGTTTGGTTTGTCTATCACTTGGTCTCTTGTAAGGTTTTCTTTGAAGATCTCGACTTCCTTTATTATTTATATTAAGCTGTTTGTCATCACATTCAACAATTCCTGAGAACTCTTCTCCATTAAAAACGGATAAACAAGATAGTAACTTGTGTCTCCAATCAAAAATAGTTTTAACATTGACTCCAATCTTTTTAGCGGCTTTACGGATACTCACGCTTTCAATCATAAGAACTAGATAATCTTGAAATTCATCCACTTTCTTTATGCCATCCATAGCAGTACCTGTAAGATCATTAAAGGTTTTAGTGCAAGATTTACATTTGTAGCGCTTACGACCCTTATAGCCTCCATGCCCGTAAATATCAGAACTTTGACAATGTGGACAGTTGATTGGACGGTCTTTGTTTAGGTTGTCTATAAGCATATTTAGTTTTGGCACTTTCAAATCACGACTCAATAAACCGACTAATTCCTTTTTCTGCTCTTGACTCAACACTCTTATTATACTTTGTAAATCCATATCTATAATGTTTTTATAAAGATAGTGAAATTCTACATTATTCTAAAACATAACCTTGTTTACCTACTTTAAGCTCAAGTCTAATATTTACAAAATGAAATATATATATATAATACTAATCGGCGTATTGTTCATTTCTTGTTTTGATAGTATTGAAAAAAACAAAATTATGACTGATTTTTCTCGTCCCTTTTTAGATAGTTTACAGCCAAGTACAAGAATGAAAAAAGAAGGGTATATAACATATAATGTTGAAGTAGAAGGTTATGTAAATGATACAATAATTATATATTTCACGGGCAATAAAAGATACCCTAATTATCTAAGTGGTGAAATTAATAAACGGTATTGGGAAGAGTATTTAGGAAAAACTCCAAAATATTTAAGTATATACCCTTATAGAGCAACAAAAGGAAAACTTAAAATAAAATACGGATTATATAAATAAATACAAACCACAACATGGTATATAAAAAATAGCAGTAAAGTGCAAACTTCAAAGTTTACACTTTACTGTTATCTTTGTTTAAAATTTGAAAAATATGTCATTGACTGGAATTATTTCGATATCTCAAAATCGGAGAATAATAAAATAAAAATCATTCAAATTTCGGATTTACATTTTGACCAATTAAGGTACTTTCACAAGTCTATTGCGAAAAAAATAAACTCGCTAAAACCTGATTTAATATTTATTACTGGAGACTCTGTTGACAAAACTGAAAAAATAGATTCGCTGAATGAATTTCTTCAATTAATAGATAAGTCTATCCAAAAATATGCAATTACTGGAAATTGGGAATATTGGGGGAATGTGAATTTAACGAAACTTAAAAACATTTATTCTAAAAATAATTGTGAATTATTAATAAACGAAAATAGAACTATTTCAATAAGAAATCGAGAAATATCAATAATTGGAATTGACGATTTAGTTGGCGGAAATGCTGATTTTGAAAAAGCAGTTGAGAAACTAAAACAAACGGAAACCAATATTGTTTTATCACATTGTCCAGAACACAGAGATATAATTACAAAACAAAAAGGAAATTTAAACATTGATTTAGTCCTTTCAGGTCATACTCACGGAGGACAAATTACTTTTTTAGGAATTGTACCTTTCAAGCCTCCTGGAAGTGGAAAATATTTAAAAGGGTGGTATAAAGAATCTGAACCGAAAATGTATATTTCAAAAGGAATTGGGACAAGTATTTTACCAATTCGATTTGGTGCAAGAGCAGAAATGGTTGAAATAGAACTATAAAAACTACTGGCAATCGAGTAGACGGCTCTGACTAAAACAGCCAGAGTGCGCCTCTCACACCACTAAGCGTACGGTTCTCGTACTTAGGGCTTGCAGATTTTATCAAGAAGATATCATTAGATATTTAAGAATAGTCAGTTTAAAAATATGATTTATGCTATAACTGGAGTTATCAATAAAGTTGATTATGTTTATTTTTAACCTTGCACTGTAATTTTTGAATACGACACAAAAAATAGCGTATTGTTTCGCTATTTTTTCTAATGATATCAAATTCATTATAAAAAATATTGCCCCAATCCAACTCTGTGAGGTGTCACTTCTTTTGGCTTTAATACTGCTTAACCCGAATAATTCATCAGAAATCAAAAAACCTGAATGTAAAGTGTTATATTTAAGCAGTTAAACACAAAATACATCATTTTTTAAAACACCCATATTTGAGCACTAAAGATACTTTATTTTATCGAGGAAATCAAGCTATTTCGGTTGATTTTTCAGCCACAGAGATTAGTTCAGATGGTTCTTTGATTCTTTTAGAAAAGTTAGAGAGAACCCACAACTTACTAAAACATTTTAGCAAGTTACTTCCTGATCTTCGAAACCCTAAATACATTACTTACAGTCGAGAGCATCAACTCAAGCAACGTGTGTTTATGCTAATGCTAGGTTATCAAGATGCCAATGATGTGACCCATTTACAAAATGACCCATTATTTAAAGATGTTCTTCAAGGAGATTTGGCTTCTCAACCTACTATTTCTCGTTTTGAAAACAGTTTGAATAAAGAAACTATTTTCAAACTTTCTTACGCCTGGATTGATCGTTACGTATCAAGCCTAAAAGGTCGAGATGAAATAACAATTGATGTTGATGCTACCGATGATCCAACATATGGGAATCAACAAATGTCAATGTTCAATGGTTATTATGGACAGTTTATGTTAAATGAATTATTTTTTCATGATGGAGAAACCGGTCAAATTATCCTGCCAGTTCTTCGCCCAGGAAATAGCCATTCGAATCGATGGTATGTCGGAATTTTAAGAAGAATTATTCAAAAAATAAAAAAAGCATATCCTGAACTAAAAATTACTATTCGAACAGATAGTGGATTTAGTTGTGCTCCTTTTTATAAATTAGTAGCTGATTATGATTTGTTTTTTGTAACAGGTCAGGCTAGTAATTCGGTACTCAAAAGAAAGGTTGAGCGTTGTAAAAAAGCGGTTCAACTTCAATATGTAAATCAGCATAAAAAACACCAACATTTCACATCGTTTCGCTATCAAGCCAAAAGTTGGCATAAACCACAACAAGCTTACTGTAAAATAGAAAGTACAGGGAAAGGCTTAAATGTTCGTCATTTTATAAGTAATATTAAAGAGAAAGGTGCCCGAGAAATATACTTTGATTTCTATGTAAAACGAGGTGAATCTAGCGAAAACAGAAGTAAAGAAGTCAAGAATATGTGTTTTTCCGATCGATTATCCAATCATGGATTTGTTGCAAACTTCTTCAGGTTGTTTTTAAGTAGTTTAGCCTACGAACTATTTTTATTACTAAAAAAAAGCATCAAAAAAACAACATTTGAAAAGGCTGAAAAATGGCAAATAAATACAATAAGAACCAATTTATTAAAAGTTGGAGCTACCATAAAAGTCACTAAAAAACGAATATATTATCAGTGATCAAGAGCATTTGTATATCAAGATTTGTTTCGAGAGATAATAACTCAATAACGGTTTTAAAGTGAGAATTTTAAAACCTTGGGATACCTATGCTCTGTTAGTAAAATTAATCCTTTTTAACTTTTAAAATCAATTATAACATACTATTTACTCCGAAAAAGTTTAAAAAACGAAAGAGAGAATCCTAAAATCTAGAGATAAAAAATCTATTTTGAAATTTGTTCTAAATATAAATCCTATGAATAATGCGGGTTAATAAGATTGTATTGATTTTAGCTAATCTAGCTTCAATAGTTTCTTCATCTCTCTCTGTTCTTACATCAAAGTTGCCAAAACCACCATTACCCACTAAAGAATAATCTGCACCTGTTAAAGTATACTTGATTGTGTTATCAGGGATCCAAGTAGTACCATCATGACCAAACTGTAATGTAATCTCTGTAGTTTCGAATAAAGCAACCCAGTTTACACCATCAAAAATGAAGTTAACATTTATTGCAGAAACACCTCCGCTAAAGAAATCATACTGAACTGCAACGAAATCATCAGCAGCTGCAAAAGGAACTAAAGTTTCCATATAAATTTTTATTATACGTTCTGCTTCAGTAGTACTTTCGCTAAAGTTAAGAAAACGTTGCCCCATTAATGTATACTCTTCTGGAGTAAATGTAATAAGAGCATTCCAATCATTTGTTAATACAAGGCTTTCTGTTATTGTCTCTAAAGCAAATGTATATAGTACCTGGTCGTAAACTTTTATTTTGTTGATTATTAAGTTAATAACTTACTATTTTGGATTGAATCTTTCTTCAAAAAATCTGTAAATTAGAAAGAACAACGATTTTACTAGGATTATCCGCTGTAGATTCGCCAAAAAAAGAAACGATGCGTAAACGATTTGAAGTATCACCAATTCTAGGAAGCCTTCCTATTTCAGAGGTAGTGATTCCTACCAAAAGCAGAGACGAACTTGCGCCTATAATTTTAAGAAATAAAAAGCAAACAGGAAGGCAAGGCATGAGTATTTGGGAAGTGATTGTTTTGTCTGTGATTCGATTAACGCTCAACACCAATTACGACCGGCTGTTGTGGATTGCCAATTTTGATAAATGTGTTCGCCAGCTGATGGGAATCGAAGGCGATTCTTATGGTTTTTCATCGGAAGTCAAGCAGTATAGTTTAACCGCTTTAAAGGAGAATATTGGTTTATTAAAAACCGAAAGTATCACCAAAATCAATGCCTTAGTCTTGGAAGTAGGACAAGGGTATTTAAAAACAAAGAGTTTCGTTTAAAATATGCCACTAAAAATTATCTAGACATCGCCAAAGTACTTCAAAAAAAGGTAGTAGAATTCCAAACTGTTTTCACGCCAAAGACGCTTTCTCAAGAACTAGCCTTTGTAGCATTGAAATACTATTTTGAAATGCTAATCAAGCATATAGATTTGGTAGAGAGACGACTTCTAAAAGGTGAAAAAATTCCACATAGTGAAAAAATATTTTCTTTATTTGAACCACACACCAAATGGATTCGCAAAGGCAAGGCAGGTGTTGTTGCTGAGTTCGGAGAAAAACACTTGATTGTAACCGATCAACATCACTTTATCGTTTTAGATCAAATCATAGCAGATACTCCTGATGCTGCTTTTACCATTGATATTGCAGAAAGGCTTAAAAAACAGTTTGGTGGTCGGATTGCCTCTTTAAGTTTTGATAAAGGATTTAGCTCCAAAGAAATTATAAAAGACCTAGAGTCAATCATCCCAAATACCATCATAAAACAAAAGGGAAAGCCTAATAAAGAGCGCAAAGAAATAGAGCATTCGAAAGATTTTAAAACCCTAAAGAACGCACATAATGCTGTCGAATCTAATATTAATCAACTTACATACCACGGACTAGATAAGTGTTGTGATAAAGGGAAAATCAATTTTGACAAATACGTGTCTCTAGCCGTTTTGTCTTACAATCTTCATAGGCTGGGAAACTTGATAAAAAAGGAAAAAGAAAAATCGAAAACAAAAAAGAGGCAAAAAGTAGCCTAAAAACAAGGTAATCTAGTCTTTTTAAGGATACCTATGATTTAAAACCAAATTTTAGACCTAAAAAGGAGGATTTTATCAAGTTGAACAGCCTCCGTTTTAAAAAACTTCAAAGCCAACCCTTTTTTTAAAAAATAAAGAAAAGTACAACACAAAAATTGAACTCTTTAGCAAATTAAGGTACTTACCGACCAGGTACTAGTTAGCTTAGTAGTTAGTCTCTGGTCGAAAACTCTGAACCTCCTTTGATTACAAGGGATAAAGCCCTAAAGTACTTGTCGAATCTAAAGTGGGTTTTAAATGATACATTTTATCATTTTTAAATTTTTATATAGTAACCTTTCTTTTTTGAATAATTCACATGAAATGAGTTCTTTCTTTGAGAATTTCAAAAATAGACAAAGATAGACCCAACTATGAAAACCAAGGAAATTATTAATGTTTATAAGCCTTTTGGAGTTTCCGACCAAGCACTAGTTAAAGGCTTAATTTTAAAATACTTACCAATAGTGAGTTGTATTTTTAAATTATTTTTTGTCATGTACTAATAAAAAAGTGATTTAAAATTATTGTTTTGAATCACTTTTTTATTTCAATTTTCTTTATCAAGGTATTTATTTTTTCCTTCGGAATAAATCCTTTTAGCATAAAAAAAGTTCCAAAAACAATTAACATAATACCCATTCCTCGTTTAATTCGATAAATAACTAGTGGGGTTAATTTGTTTTTTAATTTTTTTGCTAATAAAATTTTAGAAATATCAGTTAATATGTATCCGAAAATTACAACAACAAAATACCAAAAAATAGAATTTGGATTCATATCTAATGTTGGTCCTACAACAACCATAATTCCTAACCAACCTGCAAGAACTCCAATATTTATAAAATTTAAAAAGTATCCGTTTATAAAAAGTTTAAAATAATTATTTTCTTTTGGAATTGTAACATCCGTTTCTTCGGCTTCTTTTTTGTTGCTTTTATCAAGATAGGTTATAAGCCCGTACGCAACCAAAACCAACCCTCCAGCTATAAATAATCGAGGATCATCTTTAATTTTTTCTAGCAAACTTCTACTACCGTAATATGCAATTATTATAAAAGTTATATCACCCAAAATAACGCCAATATCAAAAGCGATGGCCGCACGAGCGCCTTTTAAAATACTTGTTTTAATAAGCATAAAAAATACAGGCCCAATCATAAACGACATGAAAATTCCTGTAAAAAAAGCATATTGTAAATCGTGAAAATCCATTAGTTAAAGGTGGTGGTTTTAAACATCATCGTAATCTACTACAATTTTTGGTGTGGTTGGGTGCGCTTGACAAGTAAGTACAAATCCATCTTCAATTTCTACATCAGTTAAAATAGAATTTTTGGTCATTACAGCTTTACCTTCTGTAATTTTTGCTAAACAAGAACTGCAAACTCCGCCTTGACAAGAATAAGGAGCATCAATTTTATTGCGTAAACTTGCCGCCAAAATATTATCGGTTTGTTGCATTGTAAACGTAGTTTCTTCATCATCTAATAACACGGTTACTTCCGTTTGCCCTTCTGTTATCTGATTTGCTGCCTCTTCATTTACAGAAGCAGTAAAAAGCTCAAAATGAATATTTTCTTTAGAAATATTGTTATTCTTTAATGCAGTAGAAACATCTTTAATCATTTCTTCTGGTCCACATAAAAAAGCAGCATCAAAAGAAGTTTCCTTGTATATGTTTTTAACAAAGTAATTGGTAATATTTTGATCAATTCTACCTCGCAAAGCATTTTTTACATTCTCTCTACTAAAAATTGTATGCAGTTTAAAATTGTTTGGATATGCTGTGGCAAGACTCTCTAATTCAGCTTTAAAAATAACACTTTCATCATTTTTATTACCATAAACTAATGTGAATTTAGAACTTCTTTCAGTTTCTAAAACTGCTTTTATCATTGATAAAATAGGTGTAATTCCGCTACCTGCAGCAAATGCAATGTAATTTTTATCCGCTTGCGGGTTTAAAATAAATTTGCCTTCTGGCGGATGCACTTCTAACACATCACCTTCTTGTAATTTAGTAGTTGCAAAGACAGAAAACATTCCGTTTTCAACAGCTTTTACAGCAATCTTTAGTTCGCCGCTTTTTGGTGAAGCACAAATAGAATAAGCTCTTCTAACTTCTTCTCTGTTAATTGCTGTTTTAAGTGTAATATATTGCCCTGCTTTAAAAGAGAAAGTTTCTTTTAATGCTGAAGGAACATCAAATAAAATAGAAACCGCATCTGTAGTTTCTTTAATAATTTGTTTTATAGTGAGTTTGTAGAATGTATTCATTTCTAAATTTTGAAATGCAAAAATACTGAACTTCTAAAGAATGAGTTGTTAGCATTATTATAAAAAAAATACTTAAAACTCTTATGCATAAGAAAATTATGTATATTTGTATGAGTCAAATACATAAATATTTAGTATACTTTCATAAAAATGGGAAATCAAAAATTATATAAAGGTTCTTTACAAACCATTATTTTAAAACTATTAGCACAAAACGATAAGATGTATGGTTATGAAATTACTCAAAAAGTAAAAGAGTTAACTAAAGGTGAACTTAAAATTACCGAAGGTGCCTTGTACCCTGCGCTACATAAATTGGAAGCCGACGGGTTGTTAGATGTTGAGGTTGCTAAAGTGGGGAACAGATTACGTAAATACTATAAACTTACTGAAATTGGAACGAAAGAAACCGTAAATAAACTAGCAGAAATGCAAGAATTTTTAAAAACAATGCAACATTTAGTAAACCCTAAATTTAGCTTGGAATAAGATGGAGCTAACAAAAGAGCAAGTAAGAGATGTAGATGGGTATTTATGGTCTTTCGGAATAAAATATTACGATGTAAGAGCAGAAATCATTGCTCATTTTGCATCGAAGTTAGAGGAAAGATTAGATGAATATTCTGCCTTAAATTTTAAACAAGAGATTGTTAAAATTCATCTAGAATTTGATGAAAATGGATTTAAATATTTTTTGGAACAAAAAAAGAAATCTGTAAAAAAGAAATTTGATGTATTGACCTTAAAACATTTGAAAACCTTTTTTAAGCTTTCTAAAATTATTATTTCCGTTGCACTATTTTGTATTCTTGTTTACTTGATGAATTTACACGATGACCCAAAGAGCTTTTTTTCTATTGTAAATGGTTTTTTTCTTTTTGTTGTTATTCAATTTGCTGTTAGAATGAAACTTAGCCCGCATTATTCATAGGGTTTATATTTAGAACAAATTTCAAAATAGATTTTTTATCTCTAGATTTTAGGATTCTCTCTTTCGTTTTTTAAACTTTTTTGGAGTAAATAGTATGTTATAATTGATTTTAAAAGTTAAAAAGGATTAATTTTACTAACAGAGCATAGGTATCCCAAGGTTTTAAAATTCTCACTTTAAAACCGTTATTGAGTTATTATCTCTCGAAACAAATCTTGATATACAAATGCTCTTGATAACTGATAATATATTCGTTTTTTAGTGACTTTTATGGTAGCTCCAACTTTTAATAAATTGGTTCTTATTGTATTTATTTGCCATTTTTCAGCCTTTTCAAATGTTGTTTTTTTGATGCTTTTTTTTAGTAATAAAAATAGTTCGTAGGCTAAACTACTTAAAAACAACCTGAAGAAGTTTGCAACAAATCCATGATTGGATAATCGATCGGAAAAACACATATTCTTGACTTCTTTACTTCTGTTTTCGCTAGATTCACCTCGTTTTACATAGAAATCAAAGTATATTTCTCGGGCACCTTTCTCTTTAATATTACTTATAAAATGACGAACATTTAAGCCTTTCCCTGTACTTTCTATTTTACAGTAAGCTTGTTGTGGTTTATGCCAACTTTTGGCTTGATAGCGAAACGATGTGAAATGTTGGTGTTTTTTATGCTGATTTACATATTGAAGTTGAACCGCTTTTTTACAACGCTCAACCTTTCTTTTGAGTACCGAATTACTAGCCTGACCTGTTACAAAAAACAAATCATAATCAGCTACTAATTTATAAAAAGGAGCACAACTAAATCCACTATCTGTTCGAATAGTAATTTTTAGTTCAGGATATGCTTTTTTTATTTTTTGAATAATTCTTCTTAAAATTCCGACATACCATCGATTCGAATGGCTATTTCCTGGGCGAAGAACTGGCAGGATAATTTGACCGGTTTCTCCATCATGAAAAAATAATTCATTTAACATAAACTGTCCATAATAACCATTGAACATTGACATTTGTTGATTCCCATATGTTGGATCATCGGTAGCATCAACATCAATTGTTATTTCATCTCGACCTTTTAGGCTTGATACGTAACGATCAATCCAGGCGTAAGAAAGTTTGAAAATAGTTTCTTTATTCAAACTGTTTTCAAAACGAGAAATAGTAGGTTGAGAAGCCAAATCTCCTTGAAGAACATCTTTAAATAATGGGTCATTTTGTAAATGGGTCACATCATTGGCATCTTGATAACCTAGCATTAGCATAAACACACGTTGCTTGAGTTGATGCTCTCGACTGTAAGTAATGTATTTAGGGTTTCGAAGATCAGGAAGTAACTTGCTAAAATGTTTTAGTAAGTTGTGGGTTCTCTCTAACTTTTCTAAAAGAATCAAAGAACCATCTGAACTAATCTCTGTGGCTGAAAAATCAACCGAAATAGCTTGATTTCCTCGATAAAATAAAGTATCTTTAGTGCTCAAATATGGGTGTTTTAAAAAATGATGTATTTTGTGTTTAACTGCTTAAATATAACACTTTACATTCAGGTTTTTTGATTTCTGATGAATTATTCGGGTTAGTATGTATGAAGATGAATTTTTAATTTTAAGTAGATTAGAAAATATATTTTGGGGAATTTATTCCTTTTATTTTTTAATTTTAGACCCAATTAAAATGTTTCGAAGTGATAGTAGTTCTGCTAATTATCTTCAAATAAGTCTTTTTGTTGTTGTATTAACGTATTGGTGTTCAGAATATGTGTTTTATCAAAATAAAAAAGAAGTAAAAAAACAATATCCGCATATTATTTTATAAGCTGTGAAACTAACAAATCAACACATACAAAACTTATACAAATTTACACGTCAACATTATGTGTATCATTATGATGTGCAGACAGAGTTGGTAGATCATTTAGCAAATGATATTGAAGAGACTTGGGGAGAAAACCCAAATACTTCATTTGAAAAAGCGAGAGATACATCCTTTAAGAAATTTGGGGTTTTCGGGTTTATGGATGTAATTGAAGCTAAACAAAAACAGATGAGTAAAAAGTATTGGAAAATACTTTTACGGTTTATAAAAGAATGGTTCACCGTTCCTAAAATTGTTATTACAATTAGTATTTTTCTTTCTTTTTGCCTTGTTTTACAGCTTCCTTATTCAAACTATATTATAATGGCAATTATTTTAGGGTTGGTTATTTATGAAATGATTAAAACAACTATTTTAAGAAAAAAGCATAAAGAAAAAATAAAAAATAAAGAAAAAATATTTTTGCTAGAAACTACACCCCCAAAAACGAAAAGTACAAAAAGAAAATTCTTTAATTTGATTAAACCCCTTTAAATACAAGGGTTTAGGTGTTTTTTAATAAGTTGCATAAAAAACGAAAGGTACAATTAACTATAATTTACTACCATTTAACTATAACTTAATAGGTGTTTAAATACCATTGTTTAATGGTTTACTACCAGTTTACTATAATAACTCTATAATATTACTATTTATAAGGCTTTAAAGCATATTTAACACCATTTAAACAACCGTTTAAACGGTGTTTTTGGTTGTAGTTATAATGCTTTTAATAGATTGGTGTAAAAGGCTAAAGCAATAATAACAAAGCCTGCAAGCTAAATAGTCGTTCCTTAAAAAGGTTTCAACATTCTGATTTACAGTTAATTATTTGATATTTTTTACTGTTTATATAGTATTTACTTGCAAGATTTTCCGTATATTATAGTATAAACCTTGCAATAAATGATAGGAAAAACAGCGAATCAAAATCAACAAAATTTGTTCAGACCTTTGCTCAAGGATTTTATTAATTTGAGCCACGAATTAATTTTGTTGAGCAACAAAATAGATTGGAAATACTTTGAGAAAGATTTCTCACAGTATTATTCACATACAGGTCAACCAGCGATGCCAGTACGATTAATGGTTGGAAGTTTAATGCTCAAGCGTATTTATAATTTATCTGATGAGCGTCTATCCGAAGCTTGGGCAATGAACCCTTACATGCAATATTTTTGTGGCATGGCTTATTTTGAGTATCAATTTCCCTGTGATCCAAGTGACTTTGTACATTTCAGAAAACGTATAGGAGAACTAGGAGTTCAAAAAATATTTGCATACTCTATCCGTCTTTTTGGTAAAGCAGCCAAAGAAAAAGTAACATTATCAGACACCACAGTAGCAGAGAACAACACTACCTTTCCTACAGATGCTAAATTAGCCAAAAAGATTATTGATAAATGCAATGATATTGCTAAAAAAGAAAAGATAAAGCAACGACAAAGTTATGTCAGAACCTCAAAGCAATTATTAAGAGACACCCATAATCGTAAACATCCAAAGCGATATAAAAAAGCAAAGAAAGCAGATGCAAAACTAAAAACTATAGCAGGTCGTTTACTTCGAGAGTTGGAAAGAGAATTACCCGAACACGTTTTAGAAGTCTATAAAAAGCAGTTTGCTTTGTATTATCAAATCTTACATCAAAAGCGAACAGATAAAGATAAAATTTACAGTATTCACAAACCATTTACAGCATGTATCGCTAAAGGGAAAGTGCATAAAAAATATGAATTTGGCACTAAAACAGGGTTAATTACTACTTCAAAAACATTAATCATTACTGCGATAAAAAGTTTTAAAGGCAATCCTCACGATAGCAAAACAATAGCACCATTATTAGAACAAATGCAATCCAATATTGCTTTTTTACCCCAAGAAGTTGTTTATGACAGAGGTGGAAAAGGCATCAAACAAATAGGTAACACCAAAATATCAACTCCTGATTATAGACCTTTAAAACGAGATACAGAATATCAGAAAAGATGTAAAAGAGGAAAATTTAGAAGAAGAGCTGCTATTGAACCAGTTATTGGTCATTTAAAAACAGACTTTAGATTGAACCAAAACTATCTTTGGGGAGAAAATTCCCCGCAAATCAATGCCTTTTTAGCTGCTACAGGTTGGAATCTTAAGAAATTTATGAAACAACTCAAAGAAGAATTTAATAACTTATTGTTTAATATTTTAAGACCTCTTTTTTCTTTATTTTCTTCGCCAAGAAAATGGGTTGTTAAGGTTTGACTAAATATACACAATATACCAAGCCGCCAAACCAACGCCTTAAAAGGGCGTTTTTTTATGTTTTAAACCCAGTTTACAAGAAAACCCAAAAAAGGTACTTTTTACCATTAGGTGGACGGTTAGGTGGACACTTAGGTGGACGAAAAAAACTAAAAAAACGCTCTGTAAATGATACATAATGACATTATAAATGTTAAAAACGCACTAAAAACAAGTTATAACATAGGTGTAATGACATCATTTGTATTTAAAATACTAACGTAAGGTATTAGTAGTTAGAGTTTTAACGTGTTTTTACTGCTTTAGAGCTTGTGTTACCCAGTATAGAGGCCCTATACTTATGTATTATTCTATTATTTACGCCATACAACTAGAATTGTGCTGTTATGCTCTTCTTGACTTTTTTATATTCGCACCATCTTCTCTGTGCTCTAGCAAACTAAACAAACAATCTATTTCTTTGTTTTTTTGCTGTAGCTGCTCTCTTAATATCTCTATAATTTCTTGCTTAGCCCCACAACTAGCACATATAACACTAGCCGCTGCAATAACTGGCTCTTGCAATATTGGTGATGATTGTACAGTAGCTTCTTCTTGAAACATCTCTCCTTCGCCCGTTAATAACCAATGACCATTAATTCCTACACATTTTGAGATTATTAATTCGTAATCAATTGAATTTCGGCTATGCCAATTAGATAATGTATTTGCCTTTATCCCTAAGAAATTAGCAAAAACAAGATTACTTTTAAAATTATAATAAGCTTTTATGTTATTAAGTTTCAATGACTTAGCAATTAAATTCATATTTTGTGTATTTTTATTTGGATTAATTCCCAAATTGTGTATATATTTGCTTCATCCAATGAAACACATAATACAAATGAGTAAAGATACAAACAAAAGACAGAACTTAAACAACGAGGTTGTTAATCGATTAGCTACTAAATGGGGTATAACCACGCATTACGTACGCACAGCAGTTAAAGGCACTAGAGATAGTGAGACCTGTGAGCAGATAAAAAAAGAATACAAAAGCTTAGTAAAAAAAGTAACCAACGTTTTAAACCAATAACCATGAGCCTAGAGCAATTACTAGACCAAGCCTACACAACAGAAGCTTGCTTGGCAGAAACGGTAGAAGAGCAATTAGCAATCTTTAAAGAGAACTTAAATCAATAATTATGAAAGCAAAACACAAAAATCTAATGCAGAAAGAGCTTCAAGAGAGACAAAGCATACTAGATAGAGATATAGTAGTTTATAAAGACTACAAGTTAATAGCACAAAAATCAGTAGCTCTAGCGGTTCTTTTCTAACAAAATGCTGACGTTAAGTGTTCTCTCAGCTTTTAATCGCTCTTTAACCAGCTGCTCTTCAAAATTAGGCAGATGGTTTTTTAAAAGTTTTTCAAGAGCTTCTACTTTTACTCTTAACATATCTATCATTTTATCTTGTTGAACAAACCTTTTACGGATGATTTCAGAAGTAGTCATATCACTATTATTTTTAAAGTTAGAAGTTCAAATATAGTGTAAAATCCTGCCACGGCAGTCACTGAGCAAAGTCGAAGTGCAAGCGTGGTTTCGACACCACGGCAGGAACAATTAATAATTAGTGCCTGGTCGGTAAGTACCTTAACCCGAATAATTCATCAGAAATCAAAAAACCTGAATGTAAAGTGTTATATTTAAGCAGTTAAACACAAAATATATCATTTTTTAAAACACCCAGATTTGAGCACTAAAGATACTTTATTTTATCGAGGAAATCAAGCTATTTCGGTTGATTTTTCAGCCACAGAGATTAGTTCAGATGGTTCTTTGATTCTTTTAGAAAAGTTAGAGAGAACCCACAACTTACTAAAACATTTTAGCAAGTTACTTCCTGATCTTCGAAACCCTAAATACATTACTTACAGTCGAGAGCATCAACTCAAGCAACGTGTGTTTATGCTAATGCTAGGTTATCAAGATGCCAATGATGTGACCCATTTACAAAATGACCCATTATTTAAAGATGTTCTTCAAGGAGATTTGGCTTCTCAACCTACTATTTCTCGTTTTGAAAACAGTTTGAATAAAGAAACTATTTTCAAACTTTCTTACGCCTGGATTGATCGTTACGTATCAAGCCTAAAAGGTCGAGATGAAATAACAATTGATGTTGATGCTACCGATGATCCAACATATGGGAATCAACAAATGTCAATGTTCAATGGTTATTATGGACAGTTTATGTTAAATGAATTATTTTTTCATGATGGAGAAACCGGTCAAATTATCCTGCCAGTTCTTCGCCCAGGAAATAGCCATTCGAATCGATGGTATGTCGGAATTTTAAGAAGAATTATTCAAAAAATAAAAAAAGCATATCCTGAACTAAAAATTACTATTCGAACAGATAGTGGATTTAGTTGTGCTCCTTTTTATAAATTAGTAGCTGATTATGATTTGTTTTTTGTAACAGGTCAGGCTAGTAATTCGGTACTCAAAAGAAAGGTTGAGCGTTGTAAAAAAGCGGTTCAACTTCAATATGTAAATCAGCATAAAAAACACCAACATTTCACATCGTTTCGCTATCAAGCCAAAAGTTGGCATAAACCACAACAAGCTTACTGTAAAATAGAAAGTACAGGGAAAGGCTTAAATGTTCGTCATTTTATAAGTAATATTAAAGAGAAAGGTGCCCGAGAAATATACTTTGATTTCTATGTAAAACGAGGTGAATCTAGCGAAAACAGAATTAAAGAAGTCAAGAATATGTGTTTTTCCGATCGATTATCCAATCATGGATTTGTTGCAAACTTCTTCAGGTTGTTTTTAAGTAGTTTAGCCTACGAACTATTTTTATTACTAAAAAAAAGCATCAAAAAAACAACATTTGAAAAGGCTGAAAAATGGCAAATAAATACAATAAGAACCAATTTATTAAAAGTTGGAGCTACCATAAAAGTCACTAAAAAACGAATATATTATCAGTTATCAAGAGCATTTGTATATCAAGATTTGTTTCGAGAGATAATAACTCAATAACGGTTTTAAAGTGAGAATTTTAAAACCTTGGGATACCTATGCTCTGTTAGTAAAATTAATCCTTTTTAACTTTTAAAATCAATTATAACATACTATTTACTCCGAAAAAGTTTAAAAAACGAAAGAGAGAATCCTAAAATCTAGAGATAAAAAATCTATTTTGAAATTTGTTCTAAATATAAATCCTATGAATAATGCGGGTTAATTTGCTAAAGAGTTCAATTTTTGTGTTGTACTTTTCTTTATTTTTTAAAAAAAGGGTTGGCTTTGAAGTTTTTTAAAACGGAGGCTGTTCAACTTGATAAAATCCTCCTTTTTAGGTCTAAAATTTGGTTTTAAATCATAGGTATCCTTAAAAAGACTAGATTACCTTGTTTTTAGGCTACTTTTTGCCTCTTTTTTGTTTTCGATTTTTCTTTTTCCTTTTTTATTAAGTTTCCCAGCCTATGAAGATTGTAAGACAAAACGGCTAGAGACACGTATTTGTCAAAATTGATTTTCCCTTTATCACAACACTTGTCTAGTCCGTGATATGTAAGTTGATTAATATTAGATTCGACAGCATTATGTGCGTTATTTAGGGTTTTAAAATCTTTCGAATGCTCTATTTCTTTGCGCTCTTTATTAGGCTTTCCCTTTTGTTTTATGATGGTATTTGGGATGATTGACTCTAGGTCTTTTATAATTTCTTTGGAGCTAAATCCTTTATCAAAACTTAAAGAGGCAATCCTACCACCAAACTGTTTTCTAAGCCTTTCTGCAATATCAATGGTAAAAGCAGCATCAGGAGTATCTGCTATGATTTGATCTAAAACGATAAAGTGATGTTGATCGGTTACAATCAAGTGTTTTTCTCCGAACTCAGCAACAACACCTGCCTTGCCTTTGCGAATCCATTTGGTGTGTGGTTCAAATAAAGAAAATATTTTTTCATTATGTGGAATTTTTTCACCTTTTAGAAGTCGTCTCTCTACCAAATCTATATGCTTGATTAGCATTTCAAAATAGTATTTCAATGCTACAAAGGCTAGTTCTTGAGAAAGCGTCTTTGGAGTGAAAACAGTTTGGAATTCTACTACCTTTTTTTGAAGTACTTTGGCGATGTCTAGATAATTTTTAGTGGCATATTTTAAACGAAACTCTTTGTTTTTACCTCCTGATTTTTTAACTTTTTGAAGTTTTCTAAACTCGATTTTAATGCGTTTTTTCCAATCTAAGTCTTTGCGCCAACCCTCTAGGTTTTGTTCTTTTGCCAAAGAACAACTAATTTCAATACACTTTCGGGAAGCATCCCATAACAGGTTATAATCCGTAGGGAAATGAACATTGGTTTTTACTACATAACTATCAACTTTGAGCCTAAGAGTTTGATCGTCTTTTTTTTTAAATACCCTTGTCCTACTTCCAAGACTAAGGCATTGATTTTGGTGATACTTTCGGTTTTTAATAAACCAATATTCTCCTTTAAAGCGGTTAAACTATACTGCTTGACTTCCGATGAAAAACCATAAGAATCGCCTTCGATTCCCATCAGCTGGCGAACACATTTATCAAAATTGGCAATCCACAACAGCCGGTCGTAATTGGTGTTGAGCGTTAATCGAATCACAGACAAAACAATCACTTCCCAAATACTCATACCTTGCCTTCCTGTTTGCTTTTTATCTCTTAAAATTATAGGCGCTACGATGGAAAACATTTTTTGGTGATACAACTCATTGACAAAAATAGTTTGAAGAGCTAGTAATACAGGCGCAAGTTCGTCTCTGCTTTTGGTAGGAATCACTACCTCTGAAATAGGAAGGCTTCCTAGAATTGGTGATACTTCAAATCGTTTACGCATCGTTTCTTTTTTTGGCGAATCTACAGCGGATAATCCTAGTAAAATCGTTGTTCTTTCTAATTTACAGCTTTTTTGAAGAAAGATTCAATCCAAATTAGTAAGTTATTAACTTAATAATCAACAAAATAAAAGTTTATGACCAGGCACTAATTAGCAATTCATAATTTCTTATGTACGCATATCAAAATAACAAACTTTCTATTCCTGCTAAACTTTTGTATGAAGATTTAGAACTGATCGCCTATAACACTTATCAGACTTGGGTTAACAGAGGTAAGTTAGTCCGGACGAAAGAAGGTAAAGGAAATACAGCTTGGGTTAGTTATTATGATATTACAGAACAATGGGTCAAAAATGCAATAAAAGCATATTTAGGAGATCCTAAAGAAGTCGTTGTAATAAACCTTTTAGAAGATTATATAGAACAAGATTATGCTGCGGGCATG
The DNA here is from genome assembly GCA_965242715.1 of Tenacibaculum sp. Lineage (GTDB taxonomy): Bacteria > Bacteroidota > Bacteroidia > Flavobacteriales > Flavobacteriaceae > Polaribacter. The sequence goes on along the minus strand of OZ251501.1, from coordinate 3,422,120 downwards.
TTTTATGCAGCACACAGAAAACCAAACGGCTTGCCATTATCGGCAGAAAAGCAGCGAGAAAAAACCACGAATGCTATGATTTTAAATGCTATTAAAACGGTGTTTAATAACAAAACAAAAGTATTTGGGAAACAAAAAACTAAAATTTGGGAAAACATAACCGATGCCGTTAATGATTTGGCTAAGCAGCTAAATGCCAACAACACGCCTAAATATCAATTTAGTTTGCCCGGCCACTCTCGTAAATTAAAAGAGAAATACGAAGAGTATATGGCCCAAAGTTATGGGTTGTTTATCCACGGAGGAGAGGGTGCTGCCAATGCCAAAAAAATACATGCAACAAACGGAGATTTTTTACTTGCACAATACTGTTTACCTATTAAATTAAGCATACCAGAGGTTTTAGAACGCTACGACATAGAACGCTTAAAGCATAAAAATTGGAGTCAATTAACCAACGGAGCGGTTTATAACTATTTATATCAACCAGAAAAAGAGCGTATTTGGACACTTCAACGCCACGGACGTGAAGTTTATAACAGAAAATACAAACGTACCGTTACAAGAGAAAAAAGCAACTGGTTTCCGAATTGTTATTGGGCAATTGATGGTACCAAATTAGACTGGATTCATTTTTGGGATGATAGCTCCAATAAAATGGGTGCAAAACTAAAGATAGATGTAATGTTTGACGTGTATTCTGAAAAGATTATCGGTTGGGATTTATCATTTACAGAAAGCCATATAGAGCATTTTAAAACCGTTAAAATGGCTATAAATGAATCAGAATGTCGCCCTTATTTTTTAACCTATGACAATCAAGGAGGGCATAAAATGGCAAGAATGCAAGATTTGTATAGTTCTTTAATGGCAGTCAACGGTGGGCATCATCATCCTAATAAAGCAAAAGAACACGGTAATCCTGCTGAACCTATATTTAGTAGACTTCAAAAACAAGTTATCAATAAGTTTTGGTTTTCCGATGGGCAAAGTATTACTGTAAAGCGCGATGATAATAAAGTGAATATCGATTTTATAGAAAAAAACAAGCATCAGCTTAAAACAGTAGAACAATTATACGCTGCATGGGAAGCTGCAGTAACTATTTGGAACAATAAACAACACCCTCTTTTTAAAGAAACACGCAACCAAGTATATGCTCATAAAATGCCAATGCAAGAGCCAATATCTCTTTTTGATATTATGGATAAGATGTGGATAGACCAAAAGAAGAAACCAATTATTTACAGGGCCCACGGTTTAAACTTTAGACTAGGCGATAAAAAGTACTTGTTTGAGGTATACGATGCAGATGGAAATATTGATTTAGACTTTAGAGAAAAAAGTATAGGTAAAAAATTTATTGTGCGCTATGATCCTAGCTTTTTAGATGGATACATACAATTGTGTGACAAAGATGAAAAGGGCAATATTATTCACATAGCCAATGCGCAACCTAAAAGAAAAGTACAAGAAGTACCTGTGTTAATGAAACCAGGAGGCAAAGAACAATGGGCAAAAGATGAAGCAATAAAAGCTATCGAACGCAATAGAGATGAATTGAAATATACAAATTTAGTAGACAGAACAGGTATTACCATAGAAAAAGAAATGGAAGATCAAGAACTACTGATAAAGTTTAAAGGGAATTTAACCAAAGTACAACGCAGTAAAGTTGAAGCTGAAGAAAGCTTCAGTTCATCATCATTTTTATAAACCAACCTTAAATTATGAAAATAGCACACAAAGAATTTATTGTAAAAGAAATTGAGTTTTTAATCTCAAAAACGTCTGCGAATAAAGTAGCTGTAAAAGCAAAAGTTTCATCGGCAAATATTAGCCAGATGATAAATAATAACTGGGAGTTAATCTCTGACAATCTTTGGAATAAGGTAAAGGTAAACTTGCAAGTAGATTGGGCTTGGCAAATTGCCAATACAGAAAATTTAAAAAGAATTACAGACTGGTGCGCTAAAGCACAAAGAGGTAAAATGAGTTTGTGTATTTCTGCCAATGCAGGCTGGGGTAAAACAACAGGCTTTAGGCATTATCAACGTTTAAATAGCGATGTTATAGTGATTAGTTGTAAAAACTATTGGACCAAAAAGAGTTTTGCTAGGCATCACCTTTTAGCTTGTGGTTTACAAGATAGAGGTACAACAGAAGAAATGATCGAAATGTTTCAAGCGCACTTAACAGGGCTTGGAGATGCACTAGTAATTTATGACCAGTTTGACAAGCTAAAGGAAACTCAAAAAGACCTTTTTATGGACTATTACAATGATTTAGATGGTCATACTGGGTTTATTTTAAGCGGTGTTTCTCATCTTAAAAAGCAAGAAAAAAAAGGATGTAAAGCTGAAAAAATGGGTTATGAAGAGCGCTTCTCTAGGTATGGTAGTAAATTTTTGCCTTTACAAAAATTTACAAAAAAAGAAGTAACTGCAATTTGCACCGCAAACGGTGTTACAGATAAAGAAGCTATAGAAAATGTATATGATGAAGTTGCTTTTGTAAACGGAGACGGGAGGCGTTTAAAAAGAATGGTAGAAAGATATTTTCTAACGGAAGCCGATAGCATCGTATAAAAATGACAGTAAAGAAGGCATACACGTATATTGATTTTAAAAAACGAAACTTTAAAACAATAAAATTAGAAGGCGAATGGAAAAGACATTTAGGAACTATAGAGAGAAGCGGTTCTATACTAGTAATGGGGGGTTCTGGGCACGGAAAAACAACATACGTAATGCAATTAGCTAAAGAGATTTGTAAGTCCGAAAAAGTGCATTATAACACAGCGGAAGAAGGAGATTGTCTGAGCTTTAATAAATCTATGGATATGAATAACATTAAATTAATAAAAAGCAAATTCAAATATTCTAAAGACAATTATGATCAAATGTTTCAAAGGCTTTCTATAAAAAGACAACCAAAGGTAATTATTGTAGATAGTGTTCAATATGTCTTTAGGAAAAAAAATGTTAACGATTATTTCAAACTTTTAGAAGCTTTTCCAAATACATTATTTATATGGATAAGCCATATAAGTAAAGGAATGCCAAAGTTTGCTGTAGCAAATGAAATCTATTGGGATTGCCAAAACAGAATAATAATAGAGGATTTTAAAGCTAAAAATGACAAGAGTAGAACTGGTGGAGATGAAACTTCACCCTACGTAATAAGTCAACAAAAAGCAGATGAACGAGAATCAAAACTATTAAAACAAGGATAATATGAAAAAAACCCACGAAATACTCGGATTTACAGAGCACGAATACGAAATGCTCATACTACAACTAATGTTAGACTGGGCAGGTTTATACGCAAAAGGGTGCAACAGAAACACGCAGATGTTACTTTCTAGCAGGAAAGTAACTAACTGGTTCAGAATGGAGCTTAAAAACCTTTTAAAAGAGTTTAAAAAAGAGGTTGAACCTTTTTTAAATAGCTCACAAATTAACTATCAGGATAGGCGAAGTTTATTTGTTCGAATAGTAACAAGAATTCACGAAATATATCCAAAAGCACTGCTAACAGAAATTAAAATCAAGATACATAACTATGATAGTAAACGCGCATAATTTAGAAGTACGAGTAGCCACTATTAATAAGTGGCTGGAAAACCACCCAACAACACATTTTGATTACAAACAGAAAGAACAGAATAGAGATTATTATATAAACAAGCTCTGTATAATAGCAATACTCCGTTAAACTTTGCCCTAACCCTCTAACAGTCAATTAAATAAGTTAAAAAAACAGGCTCAAAAATTAGGATAACTCCCTGATTATCAGTAAATTAATAGTTAATTTCAAACAGCTATTAATGATGCTTCTCAAGGAGAAATCCAACTATAAATATCACACAAAAAGATTACTTAACAAAATGAAAGATGTAAATAAATGGCAATATGATTTTATGTTGGAAGTTTTTGGTCTATTTCTCAGCATAAAAGGACGTTTAAATTTTATGCAGTTAAGTCGTTATGGTGATCATGGAGAACAACATTACAGGAATCAGTTTAGTAAGTCTTTTGACTTTTTAAATTTCAATAAAGAATTGATTACTGAGTATGGGGGCAAACATTTAACCATTGCTTTCGACCCGAGTTATGTTAGTAAATCTGGTAAATCCACCTGTGGAGTTGGTTATTATTGGTCTGGTGTAGCGGGAAAGGCAAAATGGGGATTGGAAATATCTGGTATAGCAGCGATTGATATAGATAATCATACAGCGTTTCATTTAGAGGCTGTTCAGACACCAAATAATTTGGAATCAAAAAGTTTGGTAGATCATTATGCCAATATATTGATTCAAAGAAAAGAGGTCCTTCTTTCGATGTCTAAATATGTTGTGGCAGATGCTTATTTTTCCAAATACGGTTTTGTTTCTAAACTCTCTGATAATGGATTGGAGACCGTTAGCAGACTAAGAAACGATGCTGACTTACAATATATTTATACTGACCAACAGAAATATGGGAGAGGAAGACCTAAGAAATATGATGGAAAAATTGATTATAAAAAACTTAGAAAAGAATATTTTTCTTTGATAGAAGACAATCAGCAAAGCAAAGTATACAGCGCTATTGTATACTCAAAATCATTAAAAAGAAAAATCAATCTTGTGATTGTTTATTTCCTTAAAAAAGGAAAATGGAATCATAAATTATATTTTTCTACAGATGTAACAATTTCAGCAGAAATGATTTTGACATATTATCGCACCAGATTTCAAATAGAATTTACTTTTAGAGATGCCAAGCAATACTCAGGTCTAAATCACTGTCAAGCAAGAAGTAAAGATAAACTCAACTTTCATTTTAATACAGCACTTACAACGGTTAATCTCGCTAAGATTACACATTGGATGCCTATTGAAAAAAGGCTAAGAGGGGCTTTCTCAATCAAGGATATTAAAACCTTACATCACAATGAGTTAATGCTTGCTCGATTTTTTAACGTGTTCGCTATAAGACCGAACTTGAAGAATAATAAACAAAAAATTAAAGAACTACTGTATTATGGTATCAGAGCAGCATAAAAACTTAACGGAGTATTGTAATAGATGATTTAGGATTAAAAACAATAGAAATTTAGAAAACATGCCAATAGACATCACACAATTAACATTAGAACAAAAAGCAGAATTACACAAACAATTTGAAGCTGAGCAGAAAGCCAATGCTCAAAAGAGGAAAGACACCAAGGCTACTTATAAGGAACTGGCGGAGGAATTTGTAACTAGAAATATAGACGGTTTGGTACATAATAAGGAAATAACAGATTTTTTGATTAATGCCACAATGAAAGATTTTACAACTATTAAAGAGTTGAAAGCTGAAGTGTATGGCTTAAAAAAACAAGACAGCCATACAACTACTTTAAAAGACGGCTCAGCTTCTATTACTATTGGGCAAAATGTAATTATACGTTTCGATGGAACAGAATCAGCAGGTGTAGATAAAATTAAAAACTATATGAAGTCGCTTGCTTCAGATAGTGAAAATGCTAAAAAATTAGGAAAAATAGTAGACAAAAAATTAAAAGTGAATCGAAAAACAGGTTTTTTAAATCCGTCTGCGATTATAGATTTAGATTCTTTAAGAGACGAATTTAATAGCACTCTTTTTTCTGAAGGATTAGACATTATTAAAGAAGCACAAATACGTACCGTAAACAGCAAATATGTAAGCGGATGGAAGTTTATACCCATCGATAATGAGCAAACCAAGAAGCTCGAATTTAGATTCACAATATGATAACGCACATTTTAACATTCACAATAGGTCTTGTATTAGGAATATTTATAAGAGATAAAAAATCACCCGAAGATTTTTTTTGATTGATTGTAGTTGAAATGGTCTCCCTTCTTGGAGTGTATCGCAGTAGGGGAACGATGCAAGCGAGTTCGATTCTCGTTAAGGGAACAAAAAGTAAAAAATGAAAAAAGAAACCAAAGAACAGTTCGAAAAGGATAACAAAAGTTATTTAGAAAGTAATCCAGCAACACAAAGAGCCAAAGCGCAGAAGGTTTTAAAAAGAGCCAAAGAACAGGACGCGGAAAAACTAGCCGCTGGTAAAAAATTTGTAAAACTAAATCCGCGAACTCGAGTTTTAAGATAATACTAAAAATAAATTCAGCCAAAATGGAAATACAGCCAAAACAAATAATTCGAATACAGTCAGCAATGAGTAGCCGATGTAACTCGCGGAATGAACGTTTAGAGTTCTTGTCTGGCTTCTTTCAAAGACAAGTAAAAAGCACAAAAGAATTAAACATTATCGAAGCAGATGATTTAATTTATTTCCTAAACACAGGAAAAGTAAACGATAACAACTGGGCCTATTTTGATAAATCAAAATTTCCTTCAGAACGAAAAATGCTTTTTTCATTACTCTACCAAGCGCAATGGACGGTGCCGAATGAGCGACACAATGAAGTGCCTGATTTAGAACGGTTGAGTAACTTTTTAAAATCGGCAAGAAGCCCTGTAAACAAGCCGCTCAAACAATTTGAAAAAGAAGATTGGAAAAAAATTATACACGCATTTACACAAATAGTAAAATTTACACACAAATAATATGGCATACGAATTTAAAGAAATTTCGCCAAGCACTTACCAAGTAGAAGGGCATACTATTATAAAAGATGGTAACGGGCAATGGGTAGCGACTCCGCCAATAGAAAAACCAAGTTTGCAAAAAGCAGTTTTTAATTATACAAAGAATTTGAATGATTAGTAACTGTAATCACCCAAAAGATAAACAGACATTAATTGTTACAGAAGCATTTGCAAATTGGGAAGTAACAAGAGTTAAGTGTTTGAAATGTGAAGAATTTATAACTGAAGCAAAAGAGTAGATGACAAATCATTACAACATACAGCTTGTTAAAACTAACACCGATTTAAAGCTTACTTATAGAAATGGCAAGTTTCAAAATTTAAAGCATTTGCGTGGTGTTTTAGATGCTGTTATGGTAAAGTACTTGGGATTTATAATTCCACCAAAAGAAAGCGATTTACAGGCTTTCATTTTAGCGGAAGAAGGAAAAGTAATATACACTCTAGAGGTTAAAAACCCAAAAACTCTACTAACCAAATTTAAAGATTGCTGGACTGTTTTTTATAGAAAGGAAAATAATAATATTTCTCCAAAACACGAAGGTGCAGAAACTAATGCTTTAAAATCAATTATAATTTATCTAATAAGAATCAATAATGGAGATGAAGGCGCGGCACTAGCAAATTGGAATTTGCTTTTAAGTAAATGGAGCGAATTATCAGAATTTCATCAAAAGCAAATGGATTTAAAATATATAAACTCAAAAATGAATGTCATTATCAGAGAAATCATTAAAAACAATGGTTCCAGCGTTAGTAACGCTGGTGGAAGCGTCAGTATATAATAACAGGTTAGTTGTTAAGTACTACGGTAACGTGACAATGCAAAAAGCATTGGAATCTAAAAGCAAGAGCATTGGTTTAACCCGAATAATTCATCAGAAATCAAAAAACCTGAATGTAAAGTGTTATATTTAAGCAGTTAAACACAAAATATATCATTTTTTAAAACACCCATATTTGAGCACTAAAGATACTTTATTTTATCGAGGAAATCAAGCTATTTCGGTTGATTTTTCAGCCACAGAGATTAGTTCAGATGGTTCTTTGATTCTTTTAGAAAAGTTAGAGAGAACCCACAACTTGCTAAAACATTTTAGCAAGTTACTTCCTGATCTTCGAAACCCTAAATACATTACTTACAGTCGAGAGCATCAACTCAAGCAACGTGTGTTTATGCTAATGCTAGGTTATCAAGATGCCAATGATGTGACCCATTTACAAAATGACCCATTATTTAAAGATGTTCTTCAAGGAGATTTGGCTTCTCAACCTACTATTTCTCGTTTTGAAAACAGTTTGAATAAAGAAACTATTTTCAAACTTTCTTACGCTTGGATTGATCGTTACGTATCAAGCCTAAAAGGTCGAGATGAAATAACAATTGATGTTGATGCTACCGATGATCCAACATATGGGAATCAACAAATGTCAATGTTCAATGGTTATTATGGACAGTTTATGTTAAATGAATTATTTTTTCATGATGGAGAAACCGGTCAAATTATCCTGCCAGTTCTTCGCCCAGGAAATAGCCATTCGAATCGATGGTATGTCGGAATTTTAAGAAGAATTATTCAAAAAATAAAAAAAGCATATCCTGAACTAAAAATTACTATTCGAACAGATAGTGGATTTAGTTGTGCTCCTTTTTATAAATTAGTAGCTGATTATGATTTGTTTTTTGTAACAGGTCAGGCTAGTAATTCGGTACTCAAAAGAAAGGTTGAGCGTTGTAAAAAAGCGGTTCAACTTCAATATGTAAATCAGCATAAAAAACACCAACATTTCACATCGTTTCGCTATCAAGCCAAAAGTTGGCATAAACCACAACAAGCTTACTGTAAAATAGAAAGTACAGGGAAAGGCTTAAATGTTCGTCATTTTATAAGTAATATTAAAGAGAAAGGTGCCCGAGAAATATACTTTGATTTCTATGTAAAACGAGGTGAATCTAGCGAAAACAGAAGTAAAGAAGTCAAGAATATGTGTTTTTCCGATCGATTATCCAATCATGGATTTGTTGCAAACTTCTTCAGGTTGTTTTTAAGTAGTTTAGCCTACGAACTATTTTTATTACTAAAAAAAAGCATCAAAAAAACAACATTTGAAAAGGCTGAAAAATGGCAAATAAATACAATAAGAACCAATTTATTAAAAGTTGGAGCTACCATAAAAGTCACTAAAAAACGAATATATTATCAGTGATCAAGAGCATTTGTATATCAAGATTTGTTTCGAGAGATAATAACTCAATAACGGTTTTAAAGTGAGAATTTTAAAACCTTGGGATACCTATGCTCTGTTAGTAAAATTAATCCTTTTTAACTTTTAAAATCAATTATAACATACTATTTACTCCGAAAAAGTTTAAAAAAAGAAAGAGAGAATCCTAAAATCTAGAGATAAAAAATCTATTTTGAAATTTGTTCTAAATATAAATCCTATGAATAATGCGGGTTAAAGAGCGTTTAAATACCATTTTAATAGAATAGAATTATGTTTTTTAAAAAAACAAAAATAAGTATTGATACTTATGCGATTTCCGATGAAGGTAAGCGTGTAAGGCCTCTTGTTTTAGGTCAAAACATTGAGTTCTATTTCGATGAAGGTATGAAAGGGTCTATAGTTGGTATGAAGTTAACTTCTGATAATTTTATAAATGCTCCAAACCATACAATTTATATTAAAAATGAGCAGTTAAAAAAAATTTTAAAATTTTTAATTGAAAGTGAGAAATAATGGCAGCAATATCAAAATCACAATTATCACAAGGATTGAAAGATATTAGAAATCAATTTAATGATAAAGTTGATATTAATATTATAGAAGCAAGAAAAGCAATTGCAGACCAAGAAGCGCAATTAATTAGTGATTTTGTAATTGGTAGAACAACAGCAGTAACAGGAACATCAGTAAGTGGTGGAGCTGTAACGGGAACAGGAACAATACAATAATAATGGCGTACGATATTTTACTTGATGAAGATGGCGATCTATTAATTGTTAATGGAGACTTTGTAATTGGAGAAAGCATAGATCAGGAAGTAGGGTTGATTTTGCAGTCTAATAAAGGTGAGTATAAAGAATTTCCAACATTTGGTTTAAACCTAATAGAATTAATAAATAGCAATACTTCTGAAGTTGAATTAAATCAGCTTTTAAAAATAGAATTGAAAAAGGATGGTAAAAATTACCAGCAATTAAAAGAACGCATACAAAGGAGAGTAAATGAAAATAATTAATTATTACTTACAAGGTTTCGGCTTTGCAAGCGGCAAAGAATATATAGCAAGCACTTTTGGTTTTATGGCTTCAAGTAAAGTGATTACTTGGAGTGGATTAGTTGCATTAGCAAGTACTTTTTTACAAGATTACTTAGGCTTTAGTTTTATGGTTTTTTCGGCTTTTGTGGCTTTAAATATTTTTGAATTTAGTACTGGAGTTAAAGCTTCGAAAAAGCGAGGCGAAAAAGTAGAAAGCCGTAAAATGGGGAGAATGTTTTTAAAAGTAGGTACATATATAACAATTATTTGGATGCTTCATTCTTTTAAAAATGGGTTTGATTTTCCTGAGATTCTGGAATTTGAATTAAATCCATTTCCGATTTTATATTGGGCGTTTATTGCGGGTGTAATATATCAACTTTTTAAATCATTACTAGAAAATATGAACGCGCTTGGATGGAAAGAAGCTGGTGGAGCTTTAGGTTTTATAATGAAAAAATTAAATAGATATTTTGAAGATGACAGTAACAGTACTAGATAATCAATGCTACCAAGATTTAGCTATTCAGTTAACTGGAACGGTTGGAAACGCTTTGTTAATTGCTCGAGCAAACAATGAAGCTCCGAGTCAAGATATTATTGCAGGAGCAGATATTATAGTTCCTGAAGGATTAATAAACGACCAGGATATTTTACGCTATTACCAAGCAAACAGCATTTTGCCAGCTACCGATTTAAACCAAGATGCAATTGATAAAGTTATTGGATGCGAAGGTATTGGGTGCTGGCGAATAGGATTAGATTTTATAATAAGTTAGAAATGAAAGGTAACGTACAGGAAATAAAAGAGCAAATGGTTTCTATAAAAGAAACCGATCCAGTTTTAGCAGAGGCTAATAGTGCTAGTAAAGTATCTATTTGGAATTTGTTTTTGTATATCGTTGCTCGGTGTTTTCAAGACCAACGTGCTTATTTCGATGCGCATCGTGCAGATGTTGATTATAAATTAGCAAATCAAAAAAGCGGTACACTTCCATGGTATCGTTTTATGGCATTGTCTTTTCAATATGGATTTGACTTGATAGAAGATACTGATAAGTTTGATAATAGAAAAGTTAGTGAACAGGATATAGATGCATCAAAAATCATTAAATATTCCGCAGTAAATGAAAGCTCAGAACGTGGAGTAATTATTATAAAAGTAGCTACAGAAACAAACAATGAACTATCAAAAATTACTATAGATCAGTATGATGCTTTAACAGCTTATTTTGAAGAAATAAAGTTCGCAGGTTCTCGAATTACAATTATTAATTATTTAGCTGATAATTTATTTTTAAATATTCAAATATATAGAGATCCTTTAGTGTTAACGCCTACTGGAATTAGCATTTTGGACGGTAATAAACCTGTAGAAGATGCTTTGTTAGAATTTATGAAAGAACTACCATTTAACGGTGAGCTTATTTTACAAAGTTTAGTAGATAAATTGCAAGGTGTAAAAGGTGTTAGAATAGCACACTTATTAGAGGCTAAAAGTAGCTGGGTTAATACATCTCAAAATCATGGAACACCAACAATTATTAATGTAAAACGCATTCCTGAAAGCGGTTATTTTAAGATAAATAATTTTAGCAATATAAGTTATGTGGTATAGAATAAACATAAATAAGTATGCTGTACAACTTCTACCTACTCATAAAAGAAAACCAAAATTTATTGCGTATATAAAAGTTTTAATAAGCCCGATTGTTAGTCTGCATGATGAATTTTTAAGAGACCAAGCAGAAGATAATCATAAGTTAAATCATACTGGTCAAATATGTTATTTACGTAATGTACTCAATGATAAATTTGATAATACGTTACGCAGAATTTATATAGGAGATGGGAATTTGTTTGATGCTGAACATATCTATACAAGTCCTGAAGAAATTCCAAGGTTTTTAGGGACGATGTTTCTAAGGACAAGAGACGAGCTTTCAGATACAGGAGTAGATTTTATAGTCTTTGTTCCACCTGAAATTCTAAACGTATTAACCGATCAATTAACGGCGCAAATTAACTACTTCAAAGAAGGGGTAAAACGATATAAGCTAGAAGCAATATGAATAAAATTAATGTACAACAAGCGGGAGGTTATCGCTTTGAAACCAATACGCTAGATTTTATAACAAAAGCTTATGAAATTTTTAATGTATTTGGAGAATTAGCAGGAGACAAAACAATTTTAAGCGGTTGTAATGTAATTGGTAGTACTACTACAGATGGCTTTGTTTATTACAATGGCGAGCTGTTTCCGTTTAAAGGAGATATAACGCAGCCTAATGTAATAATTAGAGAAACTGAAACGCCTTTAGTTTTTCAAAATGGAGACTCAAACGCTGTGTTTTTTGATCGCTGGATTGAGTTCGGTGTTGGTACTGGTTCTATACCTTGGAATGAATTTTTAAGATACCAGCCGCATCAATATATTAATAAGGAAATAAAGTTTATTGGAACTACAATAGCGCAGGTAGATTTACCGTCTAACTGGTTTATTGCTAACGGGCAAAACGGGACAGATAATTTAATAGATATGTTTATTAAAGGATCTGCAAGCTCTGTAGGGAAAGTAGGAACATCTAACGATAGAACTTTAAGCGAAGCTAATATCCCTGAGCATGACCACAACATGAAATTTCAAAGAGCAAATAACGATTGGGATAGTGACAACTCTAATATAGGTTTACAAAGAAAAGGAGAGGCAGCAAGACATAGAAGATATGATGTAACAATAAAAACTGGTAAAGCAGGATCAACTAACCCAATACCTATTAATATCGAACCCGTACACTACAAAGCTGTAGTAATTCAATACATAAAACCTAATTAAGATGGCAACACCTATACAAACAATTTTACAATGGTGGAAGCAATACGCTAAACCAACCGAAACACAAGTGGCGGAAACGTTTAACTCTCTACGCCATAAAAACGATAGTGTCCCTGCTGCTGAAGTAGGTGGATTAGATGATTTGTTACTACAAAAGGCAGATAAGATACCGTTTGAAGAGCATATTGGCGATAAAATAAAACACATTACATCCTTAGAGCGAGAGAGTTGGAGTGAAAAAGCCAATGCTCAAGATATACCTATTTCATGGAGAAAGTTAAACGGAACAAAACCAAAAACAGTTAACGATGATATTTATTCTAACGGAAAAATAGGAATTAAAACAAGTGCACCAACAGCTGTCTTTGACGTGAGTGGGGATGCAAGGGTTAGGTCTATTCCACATGGTTTGCCGTCAGATAGTTTATTGAGTGTAGATACAAATGGTAATTTTAGAAAAGTCTCACAACCTTCGCCTTCAAGTGGTATGTCTAAATCTTATAGTTATACAGGTTCTACTTATCATAAAATACAAGATCGCATTAAGGGCGTGAAATTATACCGCCAAAAACACCGCTATAAAGTTATAGTATGCCCTTTAGTGGTTAGAGGTGTTAATCATGAATTGAGTATCGAACTTTTAGATTATACCTACAGAGTTAGTAAAATAGGTGTTTGGTTATCATCTAGCGGTAATAAATATTGGGTAAAAGGTTTTAACGTTACTGTTAAAATAGGAACTCATACACCAACAGGACAGCCTGCAATAATTATAGATAGAGGTGCTGCTTTTGGGTATCTCACATTCATGCACTTTACACGCTTGGTCTCTTTTTCTTTTGGCAAACTACAATGGGATTTAGACGAAAGTAATACACAAATAATATCAACAAACGACATTACAACAGATTTCACAGGAGTGTCGGCGGCAGGCTTAATAACAGTTTAAAAATAAAAAAATGATAGCAATACGTTCAACAGAAAAAAAAGCAACATCTAACAATGACGGTAATTGTGATGTATTAAGAAAATTAGTAGGTTTTAGATTTGACATTAAAAATATGTTTTTTGAAACCGATATAGTAGATAGCCTTTTTATTGAAAAAAAAATAGTAAAAAATATTGATAATGAAGGTAAACCAGTTGAAAAAGCTATAACAATTATAGAAAGAATAATTATAGAGACTAGAATTCAAAAAACATATAAATATTCAATTGAAGAAATTGATAGTTTTTATGCAACTCTTGGGACTTCTATAACAAAAACCAAAGGCTTCTCAAAAGGTTTAAAAAATAATTTAGTGAATATTCTTTTAATACAAACCGCTGCTTCAAAAAGACAGACAATGAGTAATTGGGTTGTAGACACCAAGCATCAAATTGTGACTAAATTTACTGAAAAATGAAAAAAATAATGGCAAAAAATCGTTTTTATAACAAGTTTACTACCGAGCAACTTTTAAAAGGTAAAGCGTATATGCTTGCAGAAATAAAACAAGCTCCAAAAGAATATCAAAATCAACTAAAAGAGTTGTTTTGGTACTACTGGAGAAGGTTTAGGTTAGGTAAGTTTACTGTGGACGGCGCGACTTTCATTGATGAAGAGGACGGTGATTTCTTTAATATTTGGTGGTTTATTCACGATGGTAGAAATGCTGAGGGTTTTGTAGGAGTATCAGTCGACAATGAAATGATTGATATTATGACACTAACAGATACGCCAGCGAAGCATTTTAAGCAAGCTGTTCCGTTATTAAAATTAACTTGGGTTAATTGGTTAAGGCATTTATTTAAGGGCTCTTTACAGCGAAACAAGCCAAATGATTTAATTGTTATAATAAAATAACGTTCGGTAGGGACACGTTAAAAAAAAAGTCCCCCGCATTAAAAAATATCTGACCACTTTTTAAACAAGAGCCACAAGGCTACGGAGGACAAAGTCTTCTGTTGCCTTGTGGCTTTATTGTTTGTGGTCAGATAAGCAAATATAAAAACATAAATATGAATAAGTATCACGAAACATTAAAAAAAATAATTAAAAAAGGAAAATTACAAAGCAATAAAAAAGGCAACATAAAATACCTTTTAAATGAAAAGCTAGAACTAAAGCCTGTTGATTTGTTAGAGATTTTAGAAGGTCATTCTGTAGCGAGAAATAAGCTAAAACAAGAGCTAAACCTTTTTATGAAAGGCGAACGAAACACGGAAGAATATCGAAAAATAGGTGTAAGCTGGTGGGACTATTGTGGTCCTATTTTAGTGAATTCTTACCCAACTTATTTCGAGCAGTTACCAGGACTTATTAAGCAAATTAATAGAGAAAAGAGATCATCGAAGAATTACATTTTATTCCTGGGAAAAAATGATACAGAAAGTAACCAGCACCCGTGTTTGAGTTTGATACAATTTCAGATAGATAAAGGAAAGTTAGTGTTAACCGCTTATCAACGCAGTAGTGATGCTTCTTTAGGGTTGCCTGCGGACATTTATCATTTATATTTAATTAGCAGGCAAATTAACGTGCCTTTAAAGAGCATTACGTTGATGCTTGGCAATGTTCATATCTACGATAATAACATTGAAAATACCGATAAGTTATTGCAAGGGCAAAGTGTTAAATTCAGTTTAAATACGTAAGGCTATACGTTACTCAAAGATACAAAAAATCAAATAGTTAACCAAAATAAAAACAACAATAATAGTAAAAAAATGACAAAAAAATACACGATGTCACCATTGCCACAGGGCAAACTCATGCTTTTTTATAAGTATTGATAATTAGCAAGTTATCTTTTGGGATTTTACAAGTACTAACTTTTCTAAAAACATAATGTGCTGAAAATGAAATATTAGAGTTTTTAAAAATAAAAGTATGAGTTTGCCCTGACCATTGCCATTTCAGGGGCAAAAAAGGAATTTTGTAAGACAGTTTAAAGAAGCTTTAAAAAGCTATCCTGATAACGCTATTTATGTAGATTTATTCGGAGGAAGTGGTTTATTAAGCCATACAGTGAAACAAGAAAAACCAAAGGCAAAAGTAATTTACAATGATTATGACAACTTTAAAAATAGACTAAGAGCAATACCAGCAACTAATTTAATCATTGAAGAGCTTCGAGTCATTTTGTTAGGTTATGATAAAAAATGTAAACTTCCAGAACCGAAAAAACAGGAAGCTTTGAAAATAATATTGAAATATGATAAGTTAGGTTTTGTAGATTATATAAGCTTGTCTGCTAACTTATTATTCAGCATGAATTACGTTCAAAACTATGAAGAACTAACCAAACAAGGTTTTTACAACAGAGTTCGAAAAACAGACTATAATGCAGACTACTATTTGAAAGGAGTTAAATTTATTTGTGAAGAATACAAAGAGATTTACCAAAAATACAAAGATGTGTCAAATGTTGTCTTTTTGGTAGATCCTCCGTACTTGTCGACAGATTGTTCTACATATAAAAACTACTGGAAATTAGCCGATTATTTAGATGTTCTAAAGGTGTTGAAAAGTAATAATTATTTTTATTTTACATCAAATAAGTCAAGTGTTATAGAACTCTGTGATTGGATTGAAACGAATACTGGCGGCGTAAATCCTTTTAATAAAGCTAAGGTTGTTTATCATTACAATAACACAACGCATAATACGGGGTATACAGATATAATGCTTCATAAACGGTGGACTAGTTCTAATACTCTTTAAAAGCTGTTTAAAGGTATCTATATTTGATACCTTTGTTATGTCTGTGTTTGGTGAAAAAATGTACTTTTTAATTTGAAAAAATGTACTTTTTGTTTTTCCGATTATAAAACAATGATAGGAGAAACAAGAAGCACTTTTACAATGTTGACCTTTGTAAACCTTTTTAATATGATTAATCTCATAAGAGTCGATTTTGATTCTTTAGCTATTTATTGGGTTTTTTTAATCGCAGCAATTGCAACCTTACTTGCTCTTGCATCTTATATTACTTCGGTAATTATGCCCCAAAAAGCTCAAGAACTCCTTGAAGAAATCTATCCAGAATATAAAATTGTAAATTCTTTGTAACAAAACGAAAGAATAGATTATACCAAATTAATTAGCTAAAGCCGTTATTTTATTGTATATTTACGGATGGCAACAGCAAGAAAATTTACACTAAAAGAGAGTCCTTCTTAACTGATTTCTCTTCGCAAAAAACAAAAACAGTATCGTATTGAAAAAAGGATCATCTGGCTTTTAGAATTACAAAAAGGTGAGTTTAAAACCCGCGAAGCATTAGCCACTTATTTGGGCATAAATTTACGCACTCAAGAACGTTGGGTTCTTCGTTATATATCTTGGGGGAATAACTGGATTATTGACAGACAAACCAAAAAATATCACCTCAAGAATCATCACTCCCCATATTCATCAAGGATTATAAAAACGTGTAAATTCAAATGAGCAACCATTTTTAGGGTACTGGGATGCTGTGCAATGGGTTAAGAACGAGTACAATGTTGCTATACAGTACCATAACTTAAGAAGATATTTAATACAGCACTTTAAGACCAAGTTAAAAGTTCCAAGAAAATCTCATTACAAGAAAGATGATAAAGCGATAGATGCTTTTTTAAAAACTCCCGAATACCTTACAGAACATTAGATTTAGTCTAAATAAAGATACGTATTCTAGTGTCAATTTATATTTCCAAGAATGAAGCTAGGTTTGGAATGATGACCTACCTTGGCAGGTATTTAACAGCTTGTGGAATAAAACCGATTGTATCTTATCAACACGTCTTTAAAACCACCTGTTTATACGGAAGTATTCGCCAATCAATGGCGATAGTTTTGTTTGGGGAATTAACGGTGTAAACACCACTATATCTGAATCTTACCTTAAAGAATTTTCCTTTTAAGAACACCTCCTTATGCGCTAGAATTGAATCTTTGCGAACAAGTATGGCAGTATATTAAAAACCGATATAAAAATCAACGATTTGAAAACATGGAAAAACTAACAGATTGGTTACATGATATGGTAAATTAAATGAGTCCAGAAACGATTAAATCTATTACGGGAAACCATCATTATGTAAATGCTTTTAATACGGCATTATAAAATTAAATTGGTATTACATCATATAAAACAGAACATCTTGCTTTGTATAGCGCCTGTTTTTATTTTCGCCCTCTCCATAGATTTGTTTTAACTCTTTTGTAAAAGGTAAAGTAATCCAAGAACCGTCTACGGCTAAAAGCCTGAAGTTTTTCCAAAGCTTAATTGCAGCCTCATTATCTGTATAAAATTTATGGCTCTACCCTTATTTTAATGGGTAAAGATTTAAACCTCCATTAAAAAAGAGTATTGCACTTCTAAAGTTTTTAAAAGTTCTATATCCTTTTCCAATAGATTTAAGTTCTTGTATTTTTCCATTTAATCTTTCAGCCATTGCATTGCTATACTCAGTTATTAAGGCATTTATAACTCCAGAGAGATGTTTTTCAAACATTGTAACAACCTTTGTTACTTCTTTAATTTGCTTAGAAGTAGAATTTCGTATCCATTTAATTAGTAAATAAAAACCATTAATATACTTAGTTTCTTTATGGAATAAATCTTTAAAATTTTCTTTGACTTGCCACGCCTTGCTAACTTCATAGTTCGCCTTGATTATTGCATCAAATTTTATTCGTTGTTTCTCGGTTAGGTTTTCTTGGTTTTTAAGTAACGCATATCTACTGTTTATCAATTCATCATTCGTTTTAACTTCTCTTCTTCTAACCTTATCAATAGCGGTATTTAAATACTTAACCAAATGAAATCTGTCGTGAACAATAGATGCGTTTGGTAATTGACTTTTAGAGGTAGAAATATAAGCTTTCCACATATCTAAACTTATAGTTTTAACCTGTTTTTGTTGTTGTTTTGTCATAGATTTATCAAATAGTTTTTCTACAGATTCTTTAGTTCTTCCTTCTTCTACATCTATGATAAAACCACTTCTAGGATGACTTAAGACACTTATATATTTATGTCCTTTCTTAAACGATTTTTCATCCAAACTCAAACGACTAAAATCCATATTTGATAAATCTCTCCTACTCAAACCTCTTTCTGTACTTAAATGAATTACTCTATTAATGACATTAAAACCACAACGCATTAATTTTGCTGTTTTTGTTTGATTTTTAGTTGCTAATAGTAAATCAATTATTGCATGTTCAAAAAGGTGTGTATGACGTGTATGCTTATCTGCCCATGGCGGAACTATGGTGATTACAGCTCCTTGACTGTTCTTTATTCTTGGCAACTTACAACTTATAAAAGTCTTATATTGCATCGTATCTAAATGACGCCATTCTCGATTTGGTGCATGGTCATATAAACTACATAATTCCATGGTCTCTGGACAAAGGGCTCTTTCTCCTATGAATTTAATGACTATTTTTATGTCTGAAATTGCATAATCTGCTTCTACTTTTACAACTTGCCAGTTGTCATCTAAATTTAGTAGTAAATCGAAAAATTGATGTGTAAACATTTTACCTTTTTTTTACGAATTTAATAAATTCCATTAAATTCGTGGTAGAACCAAATTTATCAACTAAAGTTTATGATAGATGCTCGAAGACTTCTGGTCTAATTTTCATCCGAGCTTGAACAAATGCACTTTTTGTGATTTTGTTCAAGTTTCCTAGTTTAAGAAAATTAGTAAAATTTTCTATCTCAATAGATAAACTTTTTCTAAGAAGGTTTAGTATAAATAATAATAGTATTGGAAAACTTTGTTTTCTAGTTCTTGTAAAGTAATTTTCTGTAACTCGAAACTTAATTTTTAAAGACGCACTAAACAACTCTGTTTTTAATCTTTCAAAAATAAAAATAGTAGTTTTTTTTGGTTATGTTTTAGAATAATGTGGAATCATTAATTCCATATAATTTTCTTCAATTGCTTTATATGTGTTTATAGCTTTAGCGTTTTTTATCATGATATTTGCTATATCTACTGTTTGAGAGAGCGATTTTTTAACCTTCTGCAAGAATACAAACCAGTTTAGATAGCCACTCAAATATTTTGTTGATACACCATAGAAAGGTTTTATCCATCTTTGATAACGATTGTCTATTGAGTTTACATACTGCACATGGTAGCACTTGTCTTTTATGTGTTTTGATGCTATAAATGTATGATGCTCCATCTGCTTATCTTTTGCCCATTTAATTATAGAAGGATGAGAATCTGAACAAAGTACGTTTTCAGGTTTTAGTAACGTTCCTATTGTTTTTTCAATACTATGCACATCAATCCTGCCTCTTTTAGCGACACGCATCATTGGATTGTTATTTCTATCTGTGGCAACCATTATAGAGATTTTATCATTGCTCACACCGCGTTTGGTTTGTCTATCACTTGGTCTCTTGTAAGGTTTTCTTTGAAGATCTCGACTTCCTTTATTATTTATATTAAGCTGTTTGTCATCACATTCAACAATTCCTGAGAACTCTTCTCCATTAAAAACGGATAAACAAGATAGTAACTTGTGTCTCCAATCAAAAATAGTTTTAACATTGACTCCAATCTTTTTAGCGGCTTTACGGATACTCACGCTTTCAATCATAAGAACTAGATAATCTTGAAATTCATCCACTTTCTTTATGCCATCCATAGCAGTACCTGTAAGATCATTAAAGGTTTTAGTGCAAGATTTACATTTGTAGCGCTTACGACCCTTATAGCCTCCATGCCCGTAAATATCAGAACTTTGACAATGTGGACAGTTGATTGGACGGTCTTTGTTTAGGTTGTCTATAAGCATATTTAGTTTTGGCACTTTCAAATCACGACTCAATAAACCGACTAATTCCTTTTTCTGCTCTTGACTCAACACTCTTATTATACTTTGTAAATCCATATCTATAATGTTTTTATAAAGATAGTGAAATTCTACATTATTCTAAAACATAACCTTTTTTTTCAATGTAATAAGTATTTGATTGTCAAATATCAATATACGAAAATTAGAGTAGAAAAACTAGATAAATTACTAATAATTAAACAGTTAAATTCTTAACTTAATGACATTGGGCTTTGGCCAACCCCATAGGTGGTTTTATAAGGGGAAATAAATAAGCACTATAAGTTTCGGTTTATTACTTAGGGCTTGCAGATTTTATCAAGAAGATATCATTAGATATTTAAGAATAGTCAGTTTAAAAATATGATTTATGCTATAACTGGAGTTATCAATAAAGTTGATTATGTTTATTTTTAACCTTGCACTGTAATTTTTGAATACGACACAAAAAATAGCGTATTGTTTCGCTATTTTTTCTAATGATATCAAATTCATTATAAAAAATATTGCCCCAATCCAACTCTGTGAGGTGTCACTTCTTTTGGCTTTAATACTGCTTAAGCCGTATGCGTTTTTTGCTTGTCCGAATTTACCTTCTATATGATTTCTTTGGTTTCGTTCTTTTTTTAATTTTCGTTTTTGATAAGCATTAAGGTTTGTTTTCTTTGGTCTTCCTAATGGTTTTCCTACAATCCGTATTCCTCTTTCTTTGAGCCAATTTCTGTTTTTTCTATTCAAATATATCTGGTCTGCTAAAACCAGTTCTGGATAATGACCAAAGGTTTTTGTGTACATATTTACCTGTAATTCTAAATCACTGGCTTCATTAAATTGATCCCAACTTATATGTTCCACTCTGCTCATTCCGTCCACCACACTTGCACTTATTTTTGCACCAAATTCTGTAGATGTTTTGTCTTTTCCTCTAGGAATAGGACGTATATAAGGTTGATAGATATTGACAATTCTATCTTTTACACGATGTATTTTTTCTTGATACATATACTGTTGTTGTACATAAAGTTGCTGTACTATCCAATAAATTTTTTGGTCTCGTTTTGGCAGTGGAAACTTTGAGGGATATGGGTTTTTCATTGGAAATAACCCTACAAGAACTTCTTCTTTCTTGAGGATTTCTATGTCGTCTAACAGGTTTTTAATATAGGTTAAATTGCGTTTGACATAATTTAGTTGTTTGCCAATAAACTTACGAATCTCTTTTTTTGATTTTCTTCTTTTTTTTGAAAACACCAAATATTCTGTTCGTGCTATCCTGCGATAATCTCTAGGCTTTTTTAAAGTCGATTGTTTGTAGAGTAAGTCTATAAAACGTTCGGTTTCTTTCCTAGCAGTATTCAGAAGTCCTGCATCGGTAGGAAAAACAATTTTATGATTTGCAACTGTGGCATCAATCTTTAAGGTTCCTTTGTTTTTTGGAAAACCATCATCATCACCCCCAATCATTTTCTTTTTAGACGGTCTTAAATCATCTGCTTTTTTAATGATAAGTGCATTCCATAGGTCAAAATCATTTGCGCCCATCCGCTTGCGGATATCTACAAAAACGGTGGGATGAAAAGGGTCTTTAGTTTGAAAACTTGTAAGACCACAAAAATATTGCAAATAAATATTCTCGCTAATCATAGCAACGGTTCCTCTATCATCCAACCCTAATTTGTGTTTTATGATAATGGCGCCAATCACCATTCTTACATCAATACTCTCACGTCCTGCATGGCTATGGAGTGCCTTGCTATAAATAACTGCCAAATCATCCCAAGGAATAATTGTTGCCAATTTTACCCAACGATTTTCAAGCGAAAGTTCCTGGGAAAAAGGATGTGAAAATCCATCTAATGTTAGTTGATTTGAGGCGGTATATTTTATCATAACTGCACGGGTTTATGATAGTAAGATACGAAAACCTATGCTTTTATCAAAATAATATCACTACTAACATGCAGGTAAATCATTGATTGTTAATTAATTATGTTTTATTTTTTAGAAAATCAGCAAGCCCTACTTAGCTAAATATAAATATTTTGCTTTTACCTTTCTCTTAAATATCAAATTTTATATTTAGCAGACTTCATTAATATGCACAGACCTTTGAAGTTAACATAAATGCCCTATGTTTTTTATACATTGTTGTATGCGGTGCTTTATTCACTAATTATTTCATGTTTTTTGATATTCCACAAAGCAATTGTCGATGCTGTAAAAAAGACAACTAAAATGAGGTTTAAGTAACCTCCACAAACTATAATCCAAATATTACCTGACAATTTATTACAAATAAAACTTTGAATCAAAAAAGGTATAAGCGGAGAAAAAAGAATAATCCATCTTGGATATAAAGTTTTTCTTTTCCAAACTTGAGTGATAAATAAAATAGATAAAAGACCAAAAAAGGGATAAACAAATAGTCTCAAGACATTATTTGTTTCTGAAGCCAAAGAGACAGCTTCATTTATATCAAGGTGATTTTGAGTAGCCAATTTCGCTGATGTCGCAATAGCAACATATTCGCCATGAATAACTCCATAAGCAATTAAGATAGCTCCAAAACAAATTAACATGGTATTACTTACAATGGGTTTAGTTGGTTTAAACGCATAATATACTTGTACAACTCCTAGCATATAAAACCAAGCCGCTAACAGAGCAGTTACACCGCTCGAAATAATTCTAAAATCGGATGCATTACCCATATTTTCTATAATATTGGTACTACTTGAGTCATAGTAAAAAAGCATATCTCCGGCAAACAAAGTTAGACCGCCTAATATTCCAAAAATTCCTAAAACTCTAATCCAAAACTGATTCATTTTCATTGATTATTGGGTTTTCTGCATTGCATACAACGTCCGCACAGCTATGCGCAGTTTTTCAAAATGCAAAATAGTGAATTTTTTTCATTTTGAAAAACTGCATATAGCTGTCTGTTCTAAGGTGTTGGCACGATAGTGCAAAATGAGATTCTGAATATGTGAATATGCGTCGTTTTTAAATGATTTATCGTTAGCAAAAGGTAGCTGAAAATAAGTTAAGAATCAAACTAAATTTAGGTATAAAAAAACCTTGCAAATTTGCGGGGTTTATAAAGTTATGAATTCATCAATTCTTCAATTTCATCAGCTTCAATAGGAATAGTACCCATTAAATTAAAAGGTTCTCCTTTTTCTTGAATTACAACATCGTCTTCTAATCGAATGCCAAAACTTTCTTCAGGAATATAGATTCCAGGTTCTACAGTAAATACCATATTTGCTTGCATTGGTTCGTGTAACAAACCATAATCATGCGTATCTAAACCAATATGATGCGAAGTTCCGTGCATAAAGTATTTCTTATATGCTGGCCAATTTGGGTCTTCCTTTTGTACATCCGCTTTATCAATCAACCCTAAATCTAACAATTCTGAAGTCATTACTTTACCAACCTCAATATGATATTGTTCCCATAATGTTCCTGGAGTCAACATCTTTGTAGCTTCCTTTTTAACATGATTTACAGCATTATAAACCGCTCTCTGTCTGTCTGTAAAACGACCAGAAACAGGAATTGTACGAGACAAATCGCTTGCGTAATTGGCGTATTCTGCGGCAACATCAAATAAAATTAAATCGCCTGCTTTACATTGTTGATTGTTTTCAATATAATGCAAAACATTAGCATTATTTCCGCTTGCAATAATTGGCGTGTATGCAAATCCTTTAGAACGGTTTCGTAAAAATTCGTGCATAAACTCTGCTTCAATTTCATATTCCCAACAATTTGGTTTTACAAAATTTAAAATTCTACGAAATCCTTTTTCAGTAATATTACAAGCTTGTTGCATCAAATCGAGTTCAATTTGGCTTTTTATTGAGCGTAAACGTTGTAAAATAGGATTACTTTTTGCTACCGAATGTGCAGGGTATTTTGCGAATAACCATTTTGTAAAACGTGCTTCGCGAGTTTCAGTTTCTATTTTAGCACGGTAATGTTCGTTAGTATTAATATAAACAGTATCGGCAAGTGCCATTATCTCTGCAAACACCTTTTCTATGTCTTGTAACCAAAATACCGTTTTAATTCCGCTTGTTTTTAAAGCGCTTTCTTTGGTTAGTTTTTCACCTTCCCAAACAGCAATATGCTCGTTGGTTTCCTTTAAAAATAAGATTTCTCTAAATTTTTCTTTCGGGCAATCTGGAAATATAACCAAGATACTTTCTTCTTGATCTACACCGCTTAAATAAAAGATATCTCGGTGTTGTTCAAATGGCAATGTACTATCGGCACTAACAGGGTAAATATCATTTGAATTGAAAATAGCTAAACTATTAGGCTTCATTTTAGAAGCAAAGTTTTTACGGTTTTCGATAAATAAATTACAACCTATTGGATGATATTTCATGAGTTCTGAGTTTTAGTGTCCTCAAAAATAAGAAATTATTCTATTTTAAAAAGCAACCAAATGGCGTTGTTTTATGTTTTTTCGAATTCTGCTCATATGTCTGGTAGAAATTCCGAGAAAAGAAGCTAGATAATGTAGCGGAACTTCTTGCAGTAATTTAGGTTCGTTATGTAATAATTTTTGATAGCGCTCTTCTGGCGTTAGCGCAAGTAAATCAATGCGATAATCGTCTATTAAAAATATCTGATTTTCTAATAAACTACCTCGACGCAAGCATACGAGGTATTAAATAGGAATTCCCTTTTTATTTCGACGCAAGCGTCGGGGAATTAAACCCAATTGGGCTATCGCCCTGCGATTAAATTATAATAAAATTGATGAAAAGCCTTGTTGGTTTTTAGTAAGCGGGTGAAAGCATCAACTTTAATAACTAGTAAGTTGCAATCACTTAATGCTTTAATGTTTTTTCTTGATGGGAGTTTGGTGTAGAAAACTTTTTTAAGGCAGAAGTACACGAGTTTTTTAAGCATAAATACGTGGTTTTTTCTTCGGAAGAAACTTCAATAGAGTGTTGTAAAATACCACTTTCAATAAAACAGAAATATTGACAGATTTTCCCTTCTTTAACAAAAATATCGTTTTTCTTTAATTTTAATTCAACAAAAGAAGTTACAATTCCTGAAACAAAATGGTTTAATGAATCGTCGTTTACACTATTTTGGAGATACTCCTGAAGATTCATTTTTAAAAATAATTATCTGCGTCTACTTCTATTTGACCTTGATCTGTTTTCAGAAGAATTTGATTTTCTAGAAGAAGAACCTCCTCTATGCGAAGCACCAACACCTTTTTTCTTATTAAAAGAACCTTTCTTTTGGGTTGCTGCTCTTTTTGGCCCAGCAGTATCAGTTGGTTCATAACCTTCTATAATTGCTGTTTTTAAAGGTTTTTTTAGTAGTTTTTCTATTTCTTTTTGATATTCAGTTTCTTCGCTAGAGACTAAAGAAATAGCTTCTCCACTTGCGCCAGCTCTACCAGTTCTACCAATTCTGTGTATATAGTCTTCGGGTATATTTGGTAATTCAAAATTAATAACGTGTGGCAATAACGGAATGTCTAATCCACGTGCAGCAATATCAGTTGCTACCAAAACACGAATGGTATTTTCTTTAAAACTGCGTAAGGCTTTTGTTCTTGCTCCTTGACTTTTATTACCGTGAATAGCAGATGTAGTGATACCTGCCTGAATTAATTTTTTAGTTAATTTATTTGCACCGTGTTTGGTTCGGGTAAATATTAAAACTTGATTCCAGTTTCCGTCTTTAATTAAATTGATAACTACTTCTGTTTTTTTACCTTTATCAACTAAATATGCTTTTTGAGAAACCATTTCTGCCGTAGAATTTTGAGGAGCAGCTTCAACAAAAGAAGGGTTCCTTAAAATGCCACTAGCTAATTTTTTAATTTCTGGAGAAAAAGTGGCCGAAAACAATAAATTTTGACGCTTTTGAGGTAAAAAACTAATAATTTTGTTCAAATCTCGTGCAAAACCCATATCTAACATCCTGTCAGCTTCGTCTAAAATAAGTACATCAATTCTATTAAAAGATACTGCTTTTTGACTGTGTAAATCCAACAACCTACCTGGAGTGGCAACTAAAAAATCTACACCTTTACGTAATGTTGCTATTTGACTTCCTGCTTTAACACCTCCAAAAACTACAGCTGCTTTTATATCTAAATACTTACTGTATTCTCTTACGTTATCATAAATCTGCGCAGCCAATTCTCTTGTTGGTGTTAACGCTAAAACGCGTAATGGTCTGTATTTTGGGTGTTTAGTTTCTGATAAATATTGTAAAACAGGTAAGGTGAAACCAGCCGTTTTTCCTGTTCCTGTTTGGGCAGAAGCCAATACATCTTTTCCTTCTAAAATAAGCGGTATTGCTTTTTCTTGAATAACAGATGGTGTTGTATATCCTTTTTCTTCAATGGCTTTTAATAAAGCATCAGATAATCCTAAAGATTTGAATGTCATAGTTTTTTCAGAAATAAAAAAGGATTTCTGAGCCGGCAAATGTACAGTTATTTATATAGATAGTTTAAAAGAAAAAGATGCTCAAAATTGAGAATCTTTTTAAAGTAAGTTGATTTTTTGGGTTGATCAATTATTTATTCATCACATTTTTAATTAAACCAATAATAGCCATTAATGCTCCACCACCAGCAAGAATCTCTATTACAGAATTTCAAAACGGCTCCCATAGAGAACTTTTTTAATAATGCATCAGCAATGTTACCACCAACGGCTCCTGTTAGTAAGCTAATAATAATTTACATCATAATTAATAAGTTTTAAAATAGTTGTTAATGCTTCAATGTAGAGAAATAAAGCACAAATAAGCAAAAGAACTTAATTATTAAGGTTATGTTTTAGAATAATGTGGAATCATTAATTCCATATAATTTTCTTCAATTGCTTTATATGTGTTTATAGCTTTAGCGTTTTTTATCATGATATTTGCTATATCTACTGTTTGAGAGAGCGATTTTTTAACCTTCTGCAAGAATACAAACCAGTTTAGATAGCCACTCAAATATTTTGTTGATACACCATAGAAAGGTTTTATCCATCTTTGATAACGATTGTCTATTGAGTTTACATGCTGCACATGGTAGCACTTGTCTTTTATGTGTTTTGATGCTATAAATGTATCATGCTCCATCTGCTTATCTTTTGCCCATTTAATTATAGAAGGATGAGAATCTGAACAAAGTACGTTTTCAGGTTTTAGTAACGTTCCTATTGTTTTTTCAATACTATGCACATCAATCCTGCCTCTTTTAGCGACACGCATCATTGGATTGTTATTTCTATCTGTGGCAACCATTATAGAGATTTTATCATTGCTCACACCGCGTTTGGTTTGTCTATCACTTGGTCTCTTGTAAGGTTTTCTTTGAAGATCTCGACTTCCTTTATTATTTATATTAAGCTGTTTGTCATCACATTCAACAATTCCTGAGAACTCTTCTCCATTAAAAACGGATAAACAAGATAGTAACTTGTGTCTCCAATCAAAAATAGTTTTAACATTGACTCCAATCTTTTTAGCGGCTTTACGGATACTCACGCTTTCAATCATAAGAACTAGATAATCTTGAAATTCATCCACTTTCTTTATGCCATCCATAGCAGTACCTGTAAGATCATTAAAGGTTTTAGTGCAAGATTTACATTTGTAGCGCTTACGACCCTTATAGCCTCCATGCCCGTAAATATCAGAACTTTGACAATGTGGACAGTTGATTGGACGGTCTTTGTTTAGGTTGTCTATAAGCATATTTAGTTTTGGCACTTTCAAATCACGACTCAATAAACCGACTAATTCCTTTTTCTGCTCTTGACTCAACACTCTTATTATACTTTGTAAATCCATATCTATAATGTTTTTATAAAGATAGTGAAATTCTACATTATTCTAAAACATAACCTTAATTAACAACCTGCGTACTAATTCTACACTGTTTACTTCATCTCCATGTAAACCACCTTGTAATAAGACTGTTGGCCCTGCTTTTTCCCCATTAAAAACATATACAGGAATTTCTATTAATGTTCCTGTTGGCAACCGGTCTACGGGAACTTTTATTAGTTTAAATTCTCCTAAACCTATTTTTTGATTTCGTATTTCTACGACTTCGTTTTTGAAATTATTTTTGAACATTTATATTCTAAAAATTTAATAATGCCTTCGGCAACGTTTATTTTTGTGTAAGATTCAATACCTTGTAAACCAGGTGTTGAGTTTACTTCAATTAATAATGGCCCGCGTTTAGAGCGAATCATATCTACACCCGCAATTGGCAAGCCTAAATAGTTTGCTGCGCGAATTGCCATTTTTTTTTCTTTATCTGATAAAATTGCTACAGAACCGCTTCCTCCTTGATGAATATTAGAACGAAAATCATCATCTAACCCTTTTCGTTTCATTGCAGATATAATTCTGTTACCAACTACAAAAACTCTAATATCTTCACTGTTACTTTCTTTTATAAATTCTTGTAGTAAAATACTACTATTCATGCCGTACATAGTATCAATAATAGATTTGGCAGATTTCTCGCTTTCTGCCAGCATTACACCAACACCTTGTGTGCCTTCTTGTAATTTTATAACTACGGGAGCACCGCCTAACAATGCTATTTGTTCTTTAATGTTTTCTGTATCTACAGAAAATAATGTATCAGGAATAGGAATCCCTTTTCGGTTCATAATTTGAAGCGTACGCACTTTATTCTGCGCACGGATAATTCCTAAAGAACGAGCAGTGCTAAAAGTTCCGTTCATTTCAAACTCTTTAACAACTGCAGCACCATGACGTATAACTGATGCACCAATTCTTGGAATAATTATATCGGGAATATCAATAATGTTTTCGCCTTTGTAGATAATTTCTCGGTTACCCCCAAAAAGTTTTATAGAGCATTTGGTATGATTTATAATGCGTACGTTATGCCCAAGTTTTTCAGCTTCTTCAGCAATACGATTGGTAGAGTAAATTTTCTTACCAACAGAAAGAATAAAAATATTTAATGGTTTACTCATTGCTACAAATCTAGTGAATTTATTAAGTGTAAAAAAGTAGTCGAGACTTATATGAAAACTTTCTTTTGTGTTAATTTTTTTGGTTATGTTTTAGAATAATGTGGAATCATTAATTCCATATAATTTTCTTCAATTGCTTTATATGTGTTTATAGCTTTAGCGTTTTTTATCATGATATTTGCTATATCTACTGTTTGAGAGAGCGATTTTTTAACCTTCTGCAAGAATACAAACCAGTTTAGATAGCCACTCAAATATTTTGTTGATACACCATAGAAAGGTTTTATCCATCTTTGATAACGATTGTCTATTGAGTTTACATGCTGCACATGGTAGCACTTGTCTTTTATGTGTTTTGATGCTATAAATGTATGATGCTCCATCTGCTTATCTTTTGCCCATTTAATTATAGAAGGATGAGAATCTGAACAAAGTACGTTTTCAGGTTTTAGTAACGTTCCTATTGTTTTTTCAATACTATGCACATCAATCCTGCCTCTTTTAGCGACACGCATCATTGGATTGTTATTTCTATCTGTGGCAACCATTATAGAGATTTTATCATTGCTCACACCGCGTTTGGTTTGTCTATCACTTGGTCTCTTGTAAGGTTTTCTTTGAAGATCTCGACTTCCTTTATTATTTATATTAAGCTGTTTGTCATCACATTCAACAATTCCTGAGAACTCTTCTCCATTAAAAACGGATAAACAAGATAGTAACTTGTGTCTCCAATCAAAAATAGTTTTAACATTGACTCCAATCTTTTTAGCGGCTTTACGGATACTCACGCTTTCAATCATAAGAACTAGATAATCTTGAAATTCATCCACTTTCTTTATGCCATCCATAGCAGTACCTGTAAGATCATTAAAGGTTTTAGTGCAAGATTTACATTTGTAGCGCTTACGCCCCTTATAGCCTCCATGCCCGTAAATATCAGAACTTTGACAATGTGGACAGTTGATTGGACGGTCTTTGTTTAGGTTGTCTATAAGCATATTTAGTTTTGGCACTTTCAAATCACGACTCAATAAACCGACTAATTCCTTTTTCTGCTCTTGACTCAACACTCTTATTATACTTTGTAAATCCATATCTATAATGTTTTTATAAAGATAGTGAAATTCTACATTATTCTAAAACATAACCATTTTTTTTTGATTTTCCTTATAGATGTAGTAATTTTATCAGCCAAAATTAATCATAATGAAATTAACTTCTCAACTACTATTTCTTTTTTTGTCAATTTCTTTGATAGCGCAACAACCAGCAACTTCAACAGATAATATTAAATATTTGCTTAAGGAAAAGCAAGGAATGATACAATTTTCATTGGTAAAAAACATTCCTTTTAAAAATATTGGGCCTACAATTATGAGTGGTCGTGTGGTAGATATAGATGTAAACCCCAATAATACAATTGAATTTTATGTTGGTTATGCTTCAGGAGGTTTGTGGTATACAAACAATAATGGAACAACATTTACGCCTGTTTTAGATAATTCGCCAACGCAAAATGTGGGTGATATTGCGGTAGATTGGAACAATGGAACGCTGTGGGTTGGAACAGGAGAAAATAATTCTTCGCGTTCTAGTTATGCAGGAGTTGGTATTTTAAAATCTACGGATAAAGGGAAAACGTGGGTAAATGTTGGCTTGACAGATTCGCATCATATTGGACGTATTTTGATAAACCCGAAAAAACCAAATGAAGTTGTGGTTGGTGTAATTGGGCATTTATATTCATCAAACACAGAGCGTGGAATTTTTAAAACCACTGATGGCGGAAAAACATGGAATAAAACTTTATTTATTGATGAAAATACAGGAATAATTGATGTTCAGCAAGCGCCCAATAATTTTAATGTTTTATACGCTGCAGCTTGGGAGCGTGAGCGAAAAGCGTGGAATTTTGATGGCGACGGACAACATTCAGCAATTTATAAAAGTATAGATGGTGGAAATTCATGGGCAAAAATTTCTGATAATAATGGTTTTCCAAACGGAAATGGCGTTGGTAGAATTGGTTTAGCCGTTTTTGATGAAAATACTGTGTATGCTTTTCATGATAGTCAATTTCGAAGAAAAAAAGAAGGAGAGAAAAAGAAAACTTCAAACGCTTTAACAAAAGAAGATTTTAAAACAATGTCTGTAGATGCATTTTTAAAACTAACAGATAAAAAATTAAATACTTATTTAAAAACAAATGGATTTCAAGAAAAATATAGAGCAGAAAATGTGAAACAAATGGTGCGTTCTGGCAATGTAAAACCAGTTGATTTAGCAAAATATTTAGAAAATGCAAATTCATTATTGTTTAATACACCTGTTATTGGTGCAGAGGTTTTTAAAACTGAAAACGGTGGAAAATCTTGGAAGAAAACACACGAGGGTTATTTAGATGATTTGTATTATTCTTATGGGTATTATTTTGGGGAAATTCGTGTAGACTCACAAGATGAAAACGGAATTTATATAATGGGAGTTTCTATTTTAAAATCGAAAGATGGCGGAAAAACCTTTACATCTATTAGTAAAGAAAACATACATGCAGATCATCATGCATTATGGATAAACCCTAAAAAGCAAGGTCATATAATTAATGGGAATGATGGCGGATTAAATCTTTCTTACGACGATGGTGAAAATTGGATTAAATTAAATGACCCTGCGGTTGGGCAATTTTATTCGGTATATGCTGATAATCAAAAACCATATAGAGTTTATGGCGGATTGCAAGATAACGGTGTTTGGGTGGCAAAACATAATGATAAAATTGATAAACGTTGGCAACAGACAGGTCAAAATCCATATAAATCTATAATGGGTGGAGACGGAATGCAAGTTGCAGTAGATGATCGAAACCCAAATATTGTGTATACAGGATATCAGTTCGGGAATTATTTTAGAATTGATAGAAAAACGAATACACAGAAATACATTCAACCAAAACATAAGTTGGGTGAAAAACCGTACCGATTTAATTGGCAAACACCAATTCATTTGTCAAAACACAATCAAGATATTTTGTATTTAGGAAGTAATAAATTACACCGCTCTTTAAACCAAGGAGATGATTGGGAAACCATTTCAGACGATTTAACCAATGGCGGTAAAAAAGGAAATGTTGCTTACGGCACCTTAACATCTATTTCTGAAAGCCCTTTTCAATTCGGGTTAATTTACGTGGGTTCAGACGATGGTTTGGTACATGTTAGCAAAAATGGAGGAGGAACTTGGGAGAAAATCTCTAATTCTCTTCCTCCAAATTTATGGGTTTCTCGTGTAATAGCTTCAGCACATAAAAAAGAACGTGTTTATGTAACTTTAAATGGCTATAGATTTGACAATTTTACGCCGTATGTTTTTATGTCTGATAATTATGGACAAACATGGAAAAATATTAGTAATAACATTTCTACATCTCCAGTAAATGTGATTAAAGAAGACCCTAAAAACGAGAACATTTTATATGTTGGTACTGATAATGGTGTGTATGTTTCATTTAATAATGGCGAAAACTGGCAAGTTTTTGATGGCGGATTGCCGAATGTTGCAGTACATGACTTGGTAATTCAACCAGAAGCAAAACATTTATTACTTGGAACACATGGGCGTAGTTTATACCAAGCAAATATTGCTCCGTTACAAGAATTTACTGATAGAATTAAAAATAAATCAATTCATGTTTTTGCGATTAACAACATTAAAAAAAGAGATTCTTGGGGAAGCTCTTGGAGTAAATGGTTAGAACCCAACATACCAAAAATTACAATTCCATTTTATGTAAATTCAACGAAGAAAGTAAGGGTAGATGTGTTTTCTAATAAGATTAAAGTAAATTCTTTTATTTTTGAAGCAGATAAAGGCTTTAACGAAGCAGAGTTTGATGTTTCTTTTTCTGAAGAAGGAAGAAAAAAATACCTACGCAAGCATAAAGATGCAGCTATCAAAAAAGCTAAAAATGGTAAGAATTATTTATTAAAAGGGAAGTATAAAGTTAAGATAAATGGTTCAGACAAAACTTTTGAAGTAAAATAATTTGTAACATTTTAGTATTCTAATTTAGTAGATAAAATCTAAAATTATGAATAAACCATTAAAATATACCTGTCTAAATATGTAATAACAAACATTACAAAGTTGGTTAAATGCGTGCCACAGGCGGTTTTGGAACTAAGGGTTTTTCTTTTTTTATGCCCAGTGGGCTTGCCCCTAGGTTATTGACTATTCAAAGCGAAAATTTTTTTAGTGTTACTTGTTAAAAATGTAGTTATACTGAATTTTATAAAACACCTACAAGAGGATTAAGTAATTTTTTTTATGAACTAAATAAACATTGATATATTTGCCGTTATGGGAATTATACAAGTAAACAATATTAAACTCTACGCATATCACGGGTGTTTAGAGGAAGAAGCCAAAATAGGTTCTGAGTATAGCGTTGATGTTGAGGTTAAAGTATCTTTAAAAAAATCTTCAAAAACTGACGAATTAGTTGATACGGTAGATTATGTGCATCTAAATAATATTGTAAAAGAAGAAATGGCAATTCGCTCAAAGCTGTTAGAACACGTTGCACAGCGTATTTTAAATCGGGTTTTTGAAGAATTGCCAATAATACGGACAGCTAAAATCTGTGTTGCAAAAATAAATCCGCCAATTGGCGGAAACGTAGAAGAAGTTGTTATAATTCTCACAAAAAAGCGTTAAAAGTAAAAAACATTTGTAATACTTGTAAAATTACGTAAGTTTGCAATCCTTAACAATAAGGTGTCGTGGCCGAGTGGCTAGGCAATGGTCTGCAACACCATCTACAGCGGTTCGAATCCGCTCGACACCTCTAAAAAACGCATCAGTTATCGATGCGTTTTTTGTTTTCCTTAACAAAAGTCTAGTCAAATTTCCGCATATTTGTAAACTATGCAAATTTATCCGATAGAAACAGGGAGTTTTAAATTAGACGGCGGCGCTATGTTTGGCGTTGTTCCGAAGTCTATTTGGCAAAAAACCAATCCTGCAGATGTTAGTAATATGATTTCAATGGGGTTGCGTTGCCTGCTTATTGAAGATGGCGATAGATTAACTTTAGTTGATACAGGAATGGGTAATAAGCAATCTGAAAAGTTTTTTGGCTATTATTATATGTTTGGCGATTTTTCTTTAGATGCTTCCTTGGCAAAACACGGTTTTCATAGAGATGATATAACCGATGTTTTTTTAACACACCTTCATTTTGATCACTGTGGCGGTTCAATACAGTTTAATAAAGACAAAACAGGATATGAACCTGCATTTAAAAATGCAAAATTTTGGTCTAATGACCGTCATTGGAATTGGGCAATAGATCCAAACCTGAGAGAAAAAGCATCCTTTTTAAAAGAAAATATTCTTCCTATTGAAGAAAGCGGACAATTAAACTTTGTGCATAGAAATACGAAAGACCAAGTAGGTTTTGATGTCTTGTTTATGGACGGGCATACCGAAAAACAAATGCTTCCGAAGATAGAATACAAAGGAAAAACCATTGTTTTTATGGCAGATTTGTTACCAACGATTGGTCATATCCCATTACCATATGTTATGGGTTATGATACTAGACCGTTAGTAACCATTAAAGAAAAAGCCAATTTTTTAAAGGAAGCAGCAGACAAAGAATACTATTTGTTTTTAGAACACGATGCTTACAATGAAATGTGTACAGTAAAACATACCGAAAAAGGCGTTCGTTTAAAAGAAAGTTTTAACTTTACAGATGTTTTTTAGTTAAAACCCTAATCATTAAAATAAATAATAATTAAGAATATAAATATGAGAATTTTAAAAACCATAATGTACACAGCCGTTGCTGCTTTAGCATTTTCTAGCTGTAAATCTGTAAGTACTTTAGCTAAAGTAGCGGTTCCTAGAGGTATAGATAACTCTGTAGTTATGACTGCTAAAAAAGCGAATTTAACGAAGTTTCAAAAAGAAAATTGGCAACATTTAGATTTAGCTACAGATTCTATTCCTGGAATGAGTATAGATAAAGCTTATAAATTATTACAAGACAAACAAGGTGTTGAAGTTATTGTTGGTGTTGTAGATTCTGGTATCGATTTAAAACATGAGGATTTAGCAAGTGTTATTTGGGTAAACAAAGGTGAAATTGCTGGTAACGGAATAGATGATGATAAAAATGGTTATGTAGACGATATTAATGGTTGGAATTTCTTAGGAAACACATATAAAGAGCATTTAGAATACGAACGTATTTTAATGAATCCGTCTATTGCAGATGCAGAAACTGTTGCAGCTGTAAAAATATATCAAGAAGAAAAAGTAAGGGAAGCTAAGGTAAATAAAGATCGTTATAAAGGTATGTTTGATAATGTTACCTCTGCTCAAAAAGCTTTAAAAAAATACTTTGGAAAAGAGGATTATACCCCTAAAGAGATAGAAGCTATTAATACTGATAATGAAAAGCTAAAAACAGCAGTTGGTACAGCTGGGTTTGCTAAAAGAAACGGACATACACTGTCTAGTATCTCTAAATCATTAGAGGGGTTTATTAAAAAAGCGGATGCTACAATTGCAGGAGATAATTTGAAGACAGATTATAGAACTCCAGTAGGAGATAACGCTTATGATATTAAAGATAAACCAGGTTACGGAAACGGTAACTCGGGTTATTCAAAAAAAGAAGAAGCACACGGTTCTCACGTATCTGGTATTATTGGTGCAGTACGTAACAATGGTAAAGGAATGAATGGTATTGCTAATAATGTAAAAATAATGGCTGTTCGTTCGGTTTCTGACGGAGATGAGTACGATAAAGATGTTGCTTTAGGAATTCGTTACGCAGTAGATAACGGAGCAAAAGTAATCAATACAAGTTTTGGTAAGGCATTTTCACCGAATAAAGAATGGGTGTATGACGCTATTAAATACGCAGCCTCTAAAGATGTATTAATTGTAAATGCAGCAGGAAATGATGGTAAAAATATTGATATTGAAAAAACATACCCTAATGATGCACCAGATTTAGTAAATGAAGTAGCGGATAACTTTTTAACAGTTGGAGCAATGAGTGCTAATTATGATAAGAATTTACCAGCAAGTTTTTCTAACTACGGAAAAATAAATGTAGATGTATTTGCACCAGGAGTTCAAGTATATTCAACAACACCAGGTAATGAGTATAAAAAGTTTAGCGGTACCTCTATGGCTTCACCAGCTACAGTAGGAGTTGCTGTTTTGGTGCGTTCTTATTACCCACAATTAAGTGCAAGTCAAGTAAAACATATCTTAATGAATTCTGGAACAAAAATTGATTTAGACGTTTTACAACCAGGTTCTAGAAGTAGAGAAACACCAGAAGGAAAATTAGTTCCTTTTTCAACTTTATCTGTTTCAGGTAGAATTGTAAATGCATACAATGCGCTAATGATGGCAGACCAAATGGTAAATAATAAATAATAAAACAGTCCCAGACTGGTTTTTAATAAACATCATTGTGCACTGAAATATCAGAATACAATGACGTTTTTTCTAATATATAAATTCTCTTAAAAATGAAAAAAATATTTTTCTTCGGAATCTCCTTTCTATTATTGGCATCTTGTGCATCTACAATAAAAAAAGTAGATTACAATAGTAATAAAGTTTCTGCTTCCGTAGTAAATACAATTGCTAACAATTATTATTGGCAGCAGCATGTAGATTACACGATGGATATTGATATGAACGTAAACAACTATCAATACAAAGGAAATCAGAAATTAGTATATACCAACAATTCGCCAGACGAATTGAAAAAAGTGTATTATCATTTGTATTTTAATGCTTTTCAACCAGGTTCTCAAATGGATGCTCGTTCAAGAAACATTAAAGATCCAAGCGCAAAAATTGGTGATAGAATTAGTAAATTAAGTTCTACGGAAATTGGATATATAAAAGTAGGTTCTTTAACTCAAAACGGTACTGCGGTAGAATATAAAACAGTAGGAACTATTTTAGAAGTTACGCTAAATAAGCCTATAAAATCAGGTGAAAGCACAACGTTTACAATGAACTTTGACGCACAAGTACCTGTTCAAATTCGTCGTTCAGGTAGAAACAATAAAGAAGGAGTAGCCTTGTCTATGAGCCAATGGTATCCTAAAATGGCAGAGTATGATTTTCAAGGTTGGCATACATCACCATACATTGCGCGTGAATTTTACGGTGTTTGGGGAGATTTTGATGTAACACTTCATATTGATAAAAATTACACCGTTGGTGGAAGCGGGTATTTACAAAATCCACAAGAAATTGGTCATGGTTATGAAGATAAAAACAAGGTGTTAAATCTTCCTTCAGGAGAAAAATTAACTTGGCATTTTAAAGCGCCAAATGTGCACGATTTTACGTGGGCAGCAGACCCAGAGTATGTACATGATATATTAACAATGGATAATGGTATTGATTTACACTTTTTGTATAAGAAAACTTTAGAGGCTAAATACTTAGAAAACTGGAAAAAACTACAACCAAAAACGGCGGAGTTGATGAATTATTTTGGCAAACACATTGGGCAATATCCATATAAACAATATTCAGTAATTCAAGGTGGTGATGGCGGAATGGAGTATGCAATGTCTACTTTAATTACAGGAAAACGTAAATGGGGGAGTTTGTTAGGAGTTACTTCTCATGAACTAGCACACACATGGTTTCAGTTTTTATTAGCAACAAATGAGAGCTTGCATCCATGGATGGATGAAGGTTTTACAACATATATTTCTAACAAGGCTATGAATAAAGTTACTGGAAGAAATACTAAAAACCCACAAGCTGGTTCATATAGACATTATTACGGAATTGTTGCTAATAATATTGAAGAGCCTATGAGTACGCATGCAGATAGATATGATACAAATGCTGCTTATAGTATGGCAAGCTATTCTAAAGGAAATATTTTTTTAAGTCAATTAGAGTATGTAATTGGGGAAGAAAATGTAGCTAAAGGACTAAAAAAATACTTTGATGATTTTTCTTTTAAACATCCAACGCCTAACGATATTAAAAGAACTATGGAAAAAGTTTCTGATATTCATTTAGATTGGTATTTAAACGAATGGACGCAAACTACGCATACTATAGATTATGGAGTTAAATCTGTTAATGGTAATAAAGTTACGTTAGAGAGAATTGGTAGAATGCCGATGCCTATTGATGTTACTGTATATTATATTGATGGTACTTCGGAAGATTTTAATATTCCGTTAAGAATAATGAGGGGAAGTAAACCAACTTCTTCAACAGTTTTAAAAGATTGGACTTGGGCGCACCCAACGTATACTTTTGAAGCGAAAAAGCAGGTAAAATCTGTGCAAATAGACAAGTCTTTATTAATGGCAGATATTAATTTAGATAATAACTCTTATGGGAAATAAAAAACTTATTATACCAATTTAATTTTATAATGCCGTATTAAAGGCGTTTACATAATGATGATTTCCCGTAATAGATTTAATCGTTTCTGGACTCATTTAATTTACCATATCATGTAACCAATCTGTTAGTTTTTCCATGTTTTCAAATCGTTGGTTTTTATATCGGTTTTTAATATACTGCCATACTTGTTAGCAAGGATTAAATTCTGGCGCATAAGGAGGTATTCTTAAAAGGAAAATATTTTGAAGGACTTCTATATTTTTTGTAGAGTGAAAACCTGCGTTATCAATGACAACAATTTTATATTCATTAGGGTTATATTTTGAGAATTCTTTAAGGTAAGATTCAAATATAGTGGTATTTACACCGTTAATTTCCCAGACAAAACTAATCGCCATTGATTGGCGAATAGCTTCCGTATAAATAGGTAGTTTTAAAGACGTGTTGATAAGATACAATCGGTTTTATTCCACAAGCTGTTAACGGATCAAGTACAAAACTTGTGGAGATTTAAAAAATAGTTTGATATTTGTTTCTTAAAAACAGCCTCCTTTTTTGTCTATTACACCTAATTTTAGCACTAAAAAAAGTATTAACATCATCATACTATTTAAAGCAGTAAGACTACTATCTGTATAATCAGAATCGATTAAAGTATATTCTTTTTTAGCATTTGCACTTATTGGATTAAATAAATTATACGTTACTATAGCAGATGATGATGCAGTAACTATTTTACCATTTGCATCGAAGTCAACCCCTAAATTAGGGCTTGCTGATTTTCTAAAAAATAAAACATAATTAATTAACAATCAATGATTTATCTGCATGTTAGTAGTGATATTATTTTGATAAAAGCATAGGTTTTCGTATCTTACTATCATAAACCCGTGCAGTTATGATAAAATATA
Source organism: Tenacibaculum sp. (assembly GCA_965242715.1). Classification (GTDB taxonomy): domain Bacteria; phylum Bacteroidota; class Bacteroidia; order Flavobacteriales; family Flavobacteriaceae; genus Polaribacter. The sequence continues at coordinate 3,382,220 of OZ251501.1, read as the reverse complement.
CCGCCTCAAATCAACTAACATTAGATGGATTTTCACATCCTTTTTCCCAGGAACTTTCGCTTGAAAATCGTTGGGTAAAATTGGCAACAATTATTCCTTGGGATGATTTGGCAGTTATTTATAGCAAGGCACTCCATAGCCATGCAGGACGTGAGAGTATTGATGTAAGAATGGTGATTGGCGCCATTATCATAAAACACAAATTAGGGTTGGATGATAGAGGAACCGTTGCTATGATTAGCGAGAATATTTATTTGCAATATTTTTGTGGTCTTACAAGTTTTCAAACTAAAGATCCTTTTCATCCCACCGTTTTTGTAGATATCCGCAAGCGGATGGGCGCAAATGATTTTGACCTATGGAATGCACTTATCATTAAAAAAGCAGATGATTTAAGACCGTCTAAAAAGAAAATGATTGGGGGTGATGATGATGGTTTTCCAAAAAACAAAGGAACCTTAAAGATTGATGCCACAGTTGCAAATCATAAAATTGTTTTTCCTACCGATGCAGGACTTCTGAATACTGCTAGGAAAGAAACCGAACGTTTTATAGACTTACTCTACAAACAATCGACTTTAAAAAAGCCTAGAGATTATCGCAGGATAGCACGAACAGAATATTTGGTGTTTTCAAAAAAAAGAAGAAAATCAAAAAAAGAGATTCGTAAGTTTATTGGCAAACAACTAAATTATGTCAAACGCAATTTAACCTATATTAAAAACCTGTTAGACGACATAGAAATCCTCAAGAAAGAAGAAGTTCTTGTAGGGTTATTTCCAATGAAAAACCCATATCCCTCAAAGTTTCCACTGCCAAAACGAGACCAAAAAATTTATTGGATAGTACAGCAACTTTATGTACAACAACAGTATATGTATCAAGAAAAAATACATCGTGTAAAAGATAGAATTGTCAATATCTATCAACCTTATATACGTCCTATTCCTAGAGGAAAAGACAAAACATCTACAGAATTTGGTGCAAAAATAAGTGCAAGTGTGGTGGACGGAATGAGCAGAGTGGAACATATAAGTTGGGATCAATTTAATGAAGCCAGTGATTTAGAATTACAGGTAAATATGTACACAAAAACCTTTGGTCATTATCCAGAACTGGTTTTAGCAGACCAGATATATTTGAATAGAAAAAACAGAAATTGGCTCAAAGAAAGAGGAATACGGATTGTAGGAAAACCATTAGGAAGACCAAAGAAAACAAACCTTAATGCTTATCAAAAACGAAAATTAAAAAAAGAACGAAACCAAAGAAATCATATAGAAGGTAAATTCGGACAAGCAAAAAACGCATACGGCTTAAGCAGTATTAAAGCCAAAAGAAGTGACACCTCACAGAGTTGGATTGGGGCAATATTTTTTATAATGAATTTGATATCATTAGAAAAAATAGCGAAACAATACGCTATTTTTTGTGTCGTATTCAAAAATTACAGTGCAAGGTTAAAAATAAACATAATCAACTTTATTGATAACTCCAGTTATAGCATAAATCATATTTTTAAACTGACTATTCTTAAATATCTAATGATATCTTCTTGATAAAATCTGCAAGCCCTACTTAGACCAATAGATGTATAATCATCTTCTGTTAATGTAATAATAATTTATTCGACACTCTTGCATAATCTGTGTAAGTTTAAAATCTCGGGAGTTATAACTCCCGAGATTTTAAACTTACACAGATTATGAGATAGTGCCAATTATCATCACCATTATTTAATGTTTCTGCATTAACGTCTTCTAATGGATCACAAGAAGTGAAAACCATTGAAAAAATGGTTACTAATAAAAATATTTTTTTTATTTTTTTATTTTTTAAAAATTAATTTTTGCGCCTACATTAAAAGTTCTTCCAAGACCATAGTATACTTTAGCTTCACTAGCTGTAGAACTACCATTATCTTCAGAATCTGAAATATATTTCACATCAAAGACATTGTTAACTCTCGCTGTAAATGTAGTTTCAAAATTACCTAATGTAAATTTGTGCCTAAGTGCAGAGTCAAATAAATTATATGAAGGAACTTTCCATGCTTCTGGAGCACCAGCTGTACCTCTACGACTTGGGTTAAAATCTGAATATAAATCTGCATAATAATTATAATCTACCGTAAATGTAGTTTCAGGTGATATTTTGTAGTTAAGCCCTAGTGCAGCAGTTGTTTGTGCAGCATCACCAACGTGTAAATCTTTTATAAATAAATCTACAGTTTCAATTACAGTATTTGTTTCATCAAAAATTTGTACATCTCTAACATCAGAATCCCATCTCCAATCTCCTAAAGATAACATACCTGTAAGGGTTAATTTATCAGTTGCTTTATATCTAAAATCAAATTCAACCCCTTGATGAATTGCACCTACACCTAAAATATTTGCAAATGCTGTAGTACCATCTGGTTGTTGAAAACGAGCAACCTCAGTTCTATCTTGCCAACTTGTTCTGTAAAGGTTAATATTAGCTGTTAGTTTTTCACTTCTATGTGTATACCCTAATTCGTAACTTGTTATTTTTTGATTTTCTGCATCATTATTTACATCAACATTATTACGATTAGCAAAAACTGAATTAAAATAAGGTGCTTTTTCAAAGTACCCTAAATTAACAAATACACCATGATTATCATCTAAATTATAGTTAACACCACCTTTAGTACCATAACCAATAAAATTATACGTATCTGATGTTTGTAAAGGATTTGAATCTAAATATAAAAATCGGTCAATTCTTTGATAAGATGTGTTAGATAAAGAAAAAGATAAAAATCCAGATAATTGGTCTTTAGAATATTCCAATTGACTAAAACCACCTAACCAACCAACTTTACCGTCATTATCATACCATATTTTATCTCCAACTTGGGCTGCATTGATTAGGTTATTCTTATTAGAATTGTCTAAAAAATATTGACCTCCTAATAAATCTGTTACTTCAGTAAAGTGAGTACCTGTATAGTTTCTATAATCTATACCTCCTAATAATGTTAATTCTTCAGTTAAGTCAGTTTTTAGAGTAGAAAGAATACCGTACCATATATGGTCATTTCTTGAAGCTCTTAATATAGATTCAGAACCCTTTGCGCCGCTAGCTATGTTTTCAGAAATAATTTTATCAAAATTTATTGTTCCAAGTGACCCAATTCTATAATTAGAATCCTCAAATCCGAATTTATTAGTACCTCCAAAACCACCACCTCCACCAGTACCCATAGATACATAAGCGGCTGTTGAAATAAATGTTTTATCACTAAGTGTCCAATAATGGTTTAATGATATTTGAGGTTTATGGTAAAAATTATCTTCTGAATTTGTCAATTGACCTTGTTTATAACCCCAATCAGAATTATATTTTCTCCCTCTTTCACTATCTCTAAACGTTTTAATTAAGTGTCTATTTTGTCTTTGTCCATGACGTTGTTTTGCTCCAAAAGCTGTTAATGACAATTTATGTTTATCATTAAAAATCTTTGACACATTTAAAAAATAGTTAAACCCAGTAAAAGGAGTACCATCTACATAACCCTCTCCGTCTGTTTGTGCAGCAGAAACAGTTACGGCAACACCTTTATCGTTCAACCCAGTAGAGTATGTGAAACCAAATTTTTGATATCCATCATTACCAAAATTAAAACTTACATTTCCACCTTCTTCGATATCAGTTGTTTTGGTTAATATATTTATAGTTCCACCAACAGAAGGTACAGCAACTTTAGATGCTCCTAGACCTCTTTGTACTTGCAAAGCTGCAGTTACATCTCCTAATCCTGCCCAGTTAGACCAAAATACACGACCGTTCTCCATATCATTAACAGGAACTCCGTTAATCAGTACAGCAACGTTTTCAGAATTAAACCCTCGTAAATTGATTCTACCGTCTCCATAACCACCACCAGCTTTAGTAGCGTATACACCAGGAGTCGATTTTAAAATTTCAGGAAATTCTTGTGATCCTAATTTTAATTCAATATCTGCTGCTTTTATTGTTGATACAGCTACAGGTGTTTTTCTGTCAATTGCAAAAGAAGTTGCCGTTATAATAATTTCATCTAAAATTGCCCCATCTTCACCTAACTGAATCTTTCCTATATTAGTTGTTGAAGATGTAAATACCATCTCTTTCGTTTTATAATTAACAAAAGAAATTACAATAGTTCCTGAATTTAACTTTGTGTTTAAAATAAACTTACCATCAAAATCAGTTGCTGTACCGTTTGTTGTTCCTTTTTCAACAACATTAGCGCCTGGTAAAGGTTCACCAGTTTCATCAACTACTGTGCCTGTAATTTTTGTTTGTCCAAAAACAATAGCTGTTGTAAAAAACAATACTATTAGTAATAGATTTTTAAAATTTCTCATTTTTTTATTTTAGTTATTAAATAGCGGTGCAAAAATCTCCTTTTTGTCTGTTTTAAATATTAATTTAATGTTAAGTTTTAACAAAAAATTAAGACCTTCAAAAATAACAAATAATAGTGTTATTTACTGCAATACTCCGTTAAACTTTGCCCTAACCCTCTAACAGTCAATTAAATAAGTTAAAAAAACAGGCTCAAAAATTAGGATAACTCCCTGATTATCATTAAATTAATAGTTAATTTCAAACAGCTATTAATGATGCTTCTCAAGGAGAAATCCAACTATAAATATCACACAAAAAGATTACTTAACAAAATGAAAGATGTAAATAAATGGCAATATGATTTTATGTTGGAAGTTTTTGGTCTATTTCTCAGCATAAAAGGACGTTTAAATTTTATGCAGTTAAGTCGTTATGGTGATCATGGAGAACAACATTACAGGAATCAGTTTAGTAAGTCTTTTGACTTTTTAAATTTCAATAAAGAATTGATTACTGAGTATGGGGGCAAACATTTAACCATTGCTTTCGACCCGAGTTATGTTAGTAAATCTGGTAAATCCACCTGTGGAGTTGGTTATTATTGGTCTGGTGTAGCGGGAAAGGCAAAATGGGGATTGGAAATATCTGGTATAGCAGCGATTGATATAGATAATCATACAGCGTTTCATTTAGAGGCTGTTCAGACACCAAATAATTTGGAATCAAAAAGTTTGGTAGATCATTATGCCAATATATTGATTCAAAGAAAAGAGGTCCTTCTTTCGATGTCTAAATATGTTGTGGCAGATGCTTATTTTTCCAAATACGGTTTTGTTTCTAAACTCTCTGATAATGGATTGGAGACCGTTAGCAGACTAAGAAACGATGCTGACTTACAATATATTTATACTGACCAACAGAAATATGGGAGAGGAAGACCTAAGAAATATGATGGAAAAATTGATTATAAAAAACTTAGAAAAGAATATTTTTCTTTGAGAGAAGACAATCAGCAAAGCAAAGTATACAGCGCTATTGTATACTCAAAATCATTAAAAAGAAAAATCAATCTTGTGATTGTTTATTTCCTTAAAAAAGGAAAATGGAATCATAAATTATATTTTTCTACAGATGTAACAATTTCAGCAGAAATGATTTTGACATATTATCGCACCAGATTTCAAATAGAATTTACTTTTAGAGATGCCAAGCAATACTCAGGTCTAAATCACTGTCAAGCAAGAAGTAAAGATAAACTCAACTTTCATTTTAATACAGCACTTACAACGGTTAATCTCGCTAAGATTACACATTGGATGCCTATTGAAAAAAGGCTAAGAGGGGCTTTCTCAATCAAGGATATTAAAACCTTACATCACAATGAGTTAATGCTTGCTCGATTTTTTAACGTGTTCGCTATAAGACCGAACTTGAAGAATAATAAACAAAAAATTAAAGAACTACTGTATTATGGTATCAGAGCAGCATAAAAACTTAACGGAGTATTGTACTGTTAACCAGCAAATTAAATAGTCAAACCTTAACAACCCATTTTCTTGGCGAAGAAAATAAAGAAAAAAGAGGTCTTAAAATATTAAACAATAAGTTATTAAATTCTTCTTTGAGTTGTTTCATAAATTTCTTAAGATTCCAACCTGTAGCAGCTAAAAAGGCATTGATTTGCGGGGAATTTTCTCCCCAAAGATAGTTTTGGTTCAATCTAAAGTCTGTTTTTAAATGACCAATAACTGGTTCAATAGCAGCTCTTCTTCTAAATTTTCCTCTTTTACATCTTTTCTGATATTCTGTATCTCGTTTTAAAGGTCTATAATCAGGAGTTGATATTTTGGTGTTACCTATTTGTTTGATGCCTTTTCCACCTCTGTCATAAACAACTTCTTGGGGTAAAAAAGCAATATTGGATTGCATTTGTTCTAATAATGGTGCTATTGTTTTGCTATCGTGAGGATTGCCTTTAAAACTTTTTATCGCAGTAATGATTAATGTTTTTGAAGTAGTAATTAACCCTGTTTTAGTACCAAATTCATATTTTTTATGCACTTTCCCTTTAGCGATACATGCTGTAAATGGTTTGTGAATACTGTAAATTTTATCTTTATCTGTTCGCTTTTGATGTAAGATTTGATAATACAAAGCAAACTGCTTTTTATAGACTTCTAAAACGTGTTCGGGTAATTCTCTTTCCAACTCTCGAAGTAAACGACCTGCTATAGTTTTTAGTTTTGCATCTGCTTTCTTTGCTTTTTTATATCGCTTTGGATGTTTACGATTATGGGTGTCTCTTAATAATTGCTTTGAGGTTCTGACATAACTTTGTCGTTGCTTTATCTTTTCTTTTTTAGCAATATCATTGCATTTATCAATAATCTTTTTGGCTAATTTAGCATCTGTAGGAAAGGTAGTGTTGTTCTCTGCTACTGTGGTGTCTGATAATGTTACTTTTTCTTTGGCTGCTTTACCAAAAAGACGGATAGAGTATGCAAATATTTTTTGAACTCCTAGTTCTCCTATACGTTTTCTGAAATGTACAAAGTCACTTGGATCACAGGGAAATTGATACTCAAAATAAGCCATGCCACAAAAATATTGCATGTAAGGGTTCATTGCCCAAGCTTCGGATAGACGCTCATCAGATAAATTATAAATACGCTTGAGCATTAAACTTCCAACCATTAATCGTACTGGCATCGCTGGTTGACCTGTATGTGAATAATACTGTGAGAAATCTTTCTCAAAGTATTTCCAATCTATTTTGTTGAGCAACAAAATTAATTCGTGGCTCAAATTAATAAAATCCTTGAGCAAAGGTCTGAACAAATTTTGTTGATTTTGATTCGCTGTTTTTCCTATCATTTATTGCAAGGTTTATACTATAATATACGGAAAATCTTGCAAGTAAATACTATATAAACAGTGAAAAATATCAAATAATTAACTGTAAATCAGAATGTTGAAACCTTTTTAAGGAACGACTAAATATTAACACTTTTGTTAACAAAACACAAATTAAAGGTATAGTTTTTAAATATAAAGCACTTACAAGATGAATATTTTATTAATTTAATAATTTTTTAGCTAATTCCTTACCTAATTCTACGCCAAATTGGTCGTAACTATAAATATTCCAGATAACACCTTGAACAAATATTTTATGTTCATATATGGCAATTAATTTACCAAGTGATTTAGGTGTAAGCTTTTTAAACAAAATAGAATTACTTGGTTTATTTCCTTCAAAAACTTTAAAGGGTAATAGTTGGTTAATTTTATCTTTGTCTCCAGAGGTCTTTAATTCTAAATGAACCTCTTCTTTTGTTTTGCCAAAAGCTAACGCGTCTATTTGAGCATAATAGTTTGCCATCAATTTTTTATGATGGTCTTCTAAACCATATAAAGACTCTTCAAAACCAATAAAATCTGCTGGAATTAACTTTGTGCCTTGATGTACCAACTGCATAAATGCGTGTTGCATATTGGTTCCTGTGCTTCCCCAAACAATAGTTCCTGTTTGATAGTTAATATCTTCTCCATTTCTATCCACACTTTTACCATTACTTTCCATAATAGCTTGTTGCAAATAAGCTGGAAGCTTAGATAAGTATTGAGAATATGGCAAAACTACTTCCGTTTCGCTTTTAAAGAAATTATTGTACCAAATACTTAACAAAGCTAAAACAACTGGAATGTTATTATTAAAGTTTTCATTTTTAAAATGAATATCCATTTCTTCTGCTCCGTCTAATAAGGCTTTGAAATTATCGAACCCAACAGATAGAGAAATAGACAAACCAACCGCAGACCATAATGAAAAGCGCCCACCAACCCAATTCCACATAGGAAAAACATTTTCTTTTGCAATCCCAAAGTTATTAACCGCAGACAGGTTTGTTGATACCGCAACAAAATGCTTAGGAACATCAAATAAAGTAACTCCGCTTTGATGTAAAAACCAATCACGAATTGTATTTGCATTGGTTATGGTTTCCTGTGTTGTAAATGTTTTAGAAACTATAACAAACAGTGTAGTTTCTGGATTAATTTTCTTTAATATTTCTGAAACATGATCTCCATCTATATTAGAAATGAAGTGGGTATTTAATTTATTTTTATAAAACTTTAATGCTTCTACAACCATATCTGGTCCTAAATCTGAACCGCCGATACCAATATTTACAATATCTGTAATTGATTTACCTGTATACCCTTTCCATTTACCAGAAATAACCTTGTTACTAAACGCTCTAATTTTACGAAGCGTAGTTTTAATTTTAGGCTTAATATCTTCCCCTTCAATTAGAATATCTTCTTTAGAATTACTTCTAAGTGCAGTGTGTAAAACAGCTCTATCTTCTGTTGCATTTATTTTTTCTCCTGAAAAATAACTAGAAATAGCGCTTTTCAATTTAACCTCATTTGCCAATTCGACTAATAAATTCATCGTTTTTTGGGTGATACGATTCCTAGAATAATCGAGTTGTAAATCTTTTAATTGAATTAAAAAATTAGATTTTCTATCAGGATTTTCCACAAATACTTTTTTTAAATGAAGGTTTTTTGCTTCGTTAAAATGTATTGTTAACTTTTTCCAAGCATCAGTTTGAGTAGGATTAATATTTTGTAACATAGTTAATTAGTAGTTGGCTGTTAAATTGTCTTTTACAGAAATAATTTCTTTTTTTTGGCAAACCAATAGCGTCTAACTGCTTTTTTAACGGCTTAACAAACTCGAAATACTGAGGCTTTAAACTTTCTTCCATTGGTTTTGCTGATGGTAATTTCTGTTTAAACGGATCTACTTCTCTCCCGTTTTTCCAGAAACGATAGCAAACATGTGGTCCACTTGTATTACCTGTCATACCAACCCAACCAATAACATCTCCTTGTTTTACAAAATCCCCTTTATGAACTTTACGTCGTTTCATATGAAAGTACTGAGTTGTATAGGTGCTATTGTGCTTTATTTTTACAAAATTACCTTTCCCTCCTCTTCTTGCAGATTCTACAACGGTTCCGTTTGCTGTAGACATAATTTCCGTGCCATACTTTGCAGCAAAATCAGTTCCTTTATGTGGTCTAACTCTTCCATAGTATGCTATTTTTCTTCTTAAATTATACCGAGATGATATTCTATATTGAAATTTTATTGGCGATTTTAAAAATTGTCTTCTCAGTAAACCTGCTTTACCATCATAATATTCAGGAATTTTTTTTATGCTGTCTCCTACATATCTATAGGCATATAAGTTTTTTCCTTTATGTGTAAAAAGTGCTGCTTTAATTTTTCCATAGCCTGCAAAAATGCTGTCGTTTATAAACTTTTCTTCATATATAAGTTTAAACGTATCTCCTTTTTGAAGTTTAAAAAAATCGAGTGTCCATGCGTAAATATCTGCTACTTCGTTCGTTAAATTACCTTTCAAATGAAGACTGTCCATAGCTACAGAGAAATTTGAAAATATTTCTCCAGCGGCTTCTTTTTCAATAATTTTTATTGGTCTTTTATAATTGTAAGCAGTAACTATTGAATCTTTAAAATTAATAATGGTAGCATCAATTTTATTGTGTTTGTAAATAAAAATTTGTGCTTTTGCTAAAGAGTCTTTTGAAGCTAAAATTGTATAAGGCTTCCCTGAACGTACTCGACGAACATCAAACGTGTCTCGAATTGCAGAGGCTATTGTATTAATTTTTGGATATAACACATGATGTCTATCTAAAATTACACCAAAGCTTTCGCCTGTTTTAATAGTATCATTAATTATTTTAAAATCATTTAGTTTAAAACCAAAATCGTAAACTGCTTTTGGTTTTTTAACTTCTTGTACTTGAACAGGGGTTTTATTTTCTTTACAGGAAAAAAATAAAAAAATAAAAATAAAGGAGATGCTATATGCTTTCAAAAAATATACTTTTATCAATAAGTCGAACGCAAAAGTACAAATAAAAACATAGGTTTTTATAAATTTAACAAAATGTAAACAGTCTGATTTTTAGTTGTTAATCAACAATTATTTTAAATGAGTTTGCTAACCCTTTGTACCTTTCTAGTTCTGCTCTTAAAGAGCCTACAGATAAAGATGCTTTTATTTTAATAGGTATTTTATTATCGTCTGCAGTAATCCAAATAGTTACACTTTCTTGTTCTTTAAAAATACGACCTGCTTGTACAATTGGTCTAAATTTTAGAGTTTTTACTTTTCCGAATTTTGTTTTCAGAATTTCTGTGCCTAAAAATTTAAGTTTAAATAGATGTGATTTTTCATCAAAAAACATATTTAATTTAATTTCATCGCCTGTTTTTAGGTTGCTAGTATTATAATTTCTTAGATAGTAAAATGATGATATTAGGTCTTGCACATCTTTTATAGAAACCGTTGTGTCTTGTTTCTTTAAAATGTCATTTACGTGCGCTTTTTTAGTAGTATAATTAAATATTATTTCTTTATTCTTTTTGTAACCTCCTTCATTTATCTTCCTTTTGAATACGTATGGTTTACCTGTTTCTTTGTCAAAATAACTTTCGTAAGTATCGTCTACTTTAAAAAACCAACTTACCACTCCAGAAGCCCATCCTTTTCCTATAGAATGATATACTTTTTTACCGTTCAACTCTTCTTCTTTAACTTCCAAAACAGCTGACCCAGCTTTTAAGAAACCACTATAGCTCATTTTATAACGTAACCATTCACCTCCTTTAAAGGCTTGTATTTTTTCTTTTTCTTGAGCTTTTACAAGAGTTGAAGCTAGTAAAACTAGGCATATAAAAAATATCTTTTTCTTCATGATTTTTAAACTTATAAAAAAGAAAGGACAATTACCGTTCCAAAAATAAAAAAGCCATTTACCAATAATTTGTAAATGACCTTTTTAGTGGCTATTTAAAGAAGTCAATAACCTCAAAGCAAGCCCACCAGGCATGAAAAAGGAAAAACCTCAATCATTTCGATGCAAGCATCGAGAAATTAAACCCACTGGTGAGATTTAAAATGTCCCCCAATTCTTCAATTCTTCTTCGTTCCATAAATAGGGGAAAAATATTCTTCGTTGATATTTAGGATGCATATATTTTCGCCAATTACTTCCACCGGTAGCTTCTAAATCTTTATCACCGCCTCCTAAATATTTACCTGCTGCGTTATAATGAGCTAGTACCCATTTTACGTTTACGGTATAATCGTAATGGCGCATTGCTTTAATCAATTCTTTATTTTGTTGAATTTTCTCTGGTAATTGTTTAAATTTTTTAGATAAATTACAATCATTATAATCTTCCATAAAATCAATAAAATCTCCCATATACTTTTTTTCAAAAAGTGTAATTAAGATTGATTTTTCTCCTGTTGTATGATTTTTTCCTGCTGCTTGCCAATACAAATGTTCGAAGGCATTTTTAAATGATGAATTTCTATCAATTGTATCTCTGTATCTAATATCTATTAAATTGATTAATTCTGTTGATGCAAATTCAATTTTTCGATATTGAGCACTTTGAAAACCACTTGCTGGCGCCAATGTATTTCTAAATTTTAAATACTGATCAACATCCATCCCTTCTTCCATTACGCTAAACGAACTACAAAGCATATCAAAATATCTGCTAATTCTCATTAAGTGTTTCGAGAATTTTTCTACGGTTATTGCTTTTGTTGAAAGTGATATTTGATCAATTTCCCATAAAACCATTTTAAATAACAATTCGTTTACTTGATGATACATGATAAATACCATTTCATCTTTTTCTGTTGTTCTAGGGATTTGTAATCCTAACAAAGCATCGGTTTGAATATAATCCCAATATGTTGTTGGTGTGCTATAAAGTAGCCCTTCTAACATCGTGTTTAATGGAACACCCAACTTCTCATATTTTTCTTCTATCGCTTTTAAAATTTCGTCTTTGCTCATGTTTTTTATGAAAATAATAGAGAATAGAATAAAGACTAGTCTCTTTTCTAGATTCTCTTCTCTAAGTTTATATTATTTTATAATGTTCCTCTTTTTTCTTGTTCTCTTTCTATTGATTCGAATAATGCTTTAAAGTTTCCTGCTCCAAAACCACGAGCTCCCATTCTTTGAATAACTTCAAAAAACAAGGTTGGTCTGTCTTCTATTGGTTTTGTGAAAATTTGTAATAAATAGCCTTCTTCATCGGCATCTATCATAATACCTAAGCCTTTTAACTTTTCGATATCTTCTTTTAATTCATGACTAAATTCTTCTAGTCTTCCTGGAACTGATCTATAATATTCTTCTGGCGGAGTTGATAAAAATTCTACTCCGTTGGCTTTTAATTGAGAAACTGTTTTAATAATGTCATCTGTTGCAACTGCAATATGTTGCACTCCAGAACCTTCATAAAAATCTAAGTACTCTTCAATTTGAGAACGTTTTGCCGCTTTTGCTGGCTCGTTTATTGGAAACTTAATTCTGCCATTTCCGTTAGACATTACCTTACTCATTAATGCTGAATATTCTGTATGAATTTGCTTATCATCAAAAGATAAGAAGTTTTCAAACCCCATAACATCTTCATACCACTTTACCCAAATATCCATTTGATTCCAACCTACATTACCAACCATATGATCTATAAATTTTAAACCTGTTGATGGTGGGTTGTATTCTGATTCCCATTTTTGGAAACCTGGTAAAAATGCTCCTTTGTAATTTTTACGTTCTACAAATATGTGTACAGTTTCTCCATAGGTATAGATTCCTGCTCTTACAACTTCTCCATGCTCGTCGGTTTCTACGGTTGGCTTCATATACGGTTTTGCTCCGCGTGAAGTTGTTTCCTCGTACGCTTTACGTGCATCTTCCACCCAAAGTGCAATAACTTTTACTCCATCACCATGTTTTACAATATGGTCGTTTATTGGTGATTTGCTATTTAGGGGAGTTGTTAGCATTAACTTTATTTTGTCTTGTGTTAATACATAACTCACAGAGTCTTTTGCGCCTGTCTCTAACCCGCGATATGCATGCGATTGAAAACCAAATGCTGTTTTGTAAAAATGTGCTGCTTGTTTTGCATTACCAACATAAAATTCTACATAATCTGTTCCTAGTAATGGAAGGAAATCTTGCGCTCCTTCAAATATTTTTTCTAAACCGTAGTTTACCGATTTTATTTCTTTTGCCATCTTGTTTTATATTAGAATAGAGAAGTTAGAATAGTAGAGACAAAACTTATCTAAGTTTATTTTGAAAACCCAACGTCATTTTTTGAAATTCTGCTATTTTTCCTTCAATACTTATTAATTGTTCTTTTGTTATATACTTTCTTCTAAATACAATTATTAATTGTGTTTCCCGTTCGAATAAAGAACTTAAAGCAATATCAATAAAATGAGAAAAAGATTTATCTGTTCTTGATAATCCTTCAGCAATATTACTTGGAACAGAAATAGAACATTTATTCATTTGAGAAATTAATCCGAATTTTTCTTCCTTCGTAAAATCACTCGTAATTCTAAAAACATCATCTACAATTTCAATCCTTAAACTCCAAATTTTAAGATTCTTGTAATTATGTCTTTTCCTATTTATTACTCACTTTCTATTTTCTTCTTGATTCTCTTCTCTTGATTCTTTTTTCTATTATGGCTATTCCAACCAAGATTTATAATACTCTTCATCGGCAATTTTCATTGCTTCTTCGGTAACCTGTAACGGTTTAAAGGTGTCTACCATTACGGCTAATTCTTCTGTTTTTGTTTTGCCTATACTTCTTTCTGTTGCTTCTGGGTGCGGTCCATGTGGAACCCCTGCTGGATGCAATGAAATATGTCCAGCATCTATATCATTTCTACTCATAAAATCGCCATCTACATAGTACAAAACCTCATCACTATCAATATTACTGTGGTTGTATGGCGCAGGAATTGAATTTGGATGATAATCGTACAAACGTGGTACAAAACTGCAAATTACAAAGGTATCTGTTTCAAAAGTTTGATGTACTGGCGGCGGTTGATGAATACGACCTGTAATTGGTTCGAAATCATGAATTGAAAAAGCGTACGGAAAATTATAGCCATCGTAACCAACCACATCAAAAGGATGGGAAGCGTAGACCATTTCTATAATTTCACCTTGTTTTTTTACTTTGATTAGAAAATCTCCTAACTCATTATACGTTTCTAATTCTTCTGGTCTGCGTAAATCGCGCTCACAAAAAGGCGAGTGTTCTAATAATTGACCAAAATGGTTTCTGTAACGTTTTGGTGTATACACTGGCGAATAGGATTCAACAATAAACAACCTGTTGTTTTCATCATCAAAATCTAATTTGTAAATAATTCCTCGTGGAATTACTAAATAGTCTCCGTATTTAAAATCAATATTTCCAAGGTGTGTTCTTAATTTCCCTGTTCCTTTATGGATAAAAATCACCTCATCTGCATCGGTATTTTTATAAAAATAATCTTTGGTAGATTGTTTTGGAGCCGCTAAAATAATATTACAGTCGGAGTTTGTTAATATTATTTTTCTGCTTTCTAGATAATCGTTTTCTGGTTTTACTTGAAATCCTCTAAAACGGTATGACTGAATATTATTTGCTTTCGCAATTTTTGGCTTTACTGAATATTGCTTGCGAATTTCTTTGACCATTGTTGGTCTGTGTTCGTGGTAAGAATTGGTAGACATTCCGTCAAAACCAATAGTACCAAACAGTTGTTCATAATATAGACTTCCGTCTTTTTTACGGAATTGTGTATGACGCTTTGGCGGAATCTTCCCTAATTTATGATAAAAAGGCATTGTTTTAATGAATTAATAAATTAATAAAAACAATGTAACAATTTTATGTTAGAAATATAATTGCTACATTTTTACATTGAAAAATTAATGCATTAAACTCTTATTCTGGATTGCGTTTCAGCAAAAATTTTAAATGTGACAATAAGTCTAAATACATTTTTAATTTTTTTTAGTTGCTTACTCTACAAATATACAGAAAGTTTTAATGAATTTTAACTTTCTGGAGCAAGTTCTACTTCGAGCCCGTCAAACGCTGGAGTAATAGCAATTTGACAACCTAAACGGCTATTATCTTCAACATGAAAAGCTTCGGCTAACATCATACCCTCGTCAACTCCCATTTCTGGTAACTCAGGGTCAACTTTACATAACATTGCCATTCTGGCCACAAGCACCAATAGTTCCTTCTTCGGCAAGTTCAAAAGAACGCACAACTTCCATTAAGTTCATTGCCATATCAGTCGGTGCTTGAATTTCATAAAATTCACCTTTCTATCAGTTATTTTTATAGTAATATTAGGCATTTTCCTTCTCTTTTAACTTATTTCGCAGTGTTTTTGAACGTTTATCATCTCCATCGTGGCTCCAACCTGGAGCATTGAAAATATAATTGAGTTTATCACTCCATTTTTCGGCTCGTTTTACATCTTTATAAATTGAAGCATATTCATGCGTTGCCACTTTTATTGGGTTATAAGTTTCTATATTTACTGTTAATCCGTATACAGGATACTCAATTTCTTTAAGTTCCTTAGAAAACGTGCCAAAGATTCTGTCCCAAATAATTAATATTCCTGCATGATTGCAATCTAAGTATCTAATGTTTGATGCGTGATGCACGCGATGATGCGATGGCGTGTTGAAAATAAATTCATACCATTTTGGTAATTTATCTACTAACTCTGTATGTACAAAGAATTGAAAAATTAAGCTGACTCCCATTAATGTGAACATCATTAAAGGGTCGAAACCTAATAAGGGAATCCATAACCAAAAGAAAAATTTATGAATTCGTTCACCAACTCCTTGACGTATTGCAGTGCCTAAATTCATTTTTACAGATGAATGATGCGGAATATGTCCAGCCCAAAATAAGCGTACTTCATGATTTAATCTATGAAACCAGTAATATGCAAAATCATCAGCAAAGAGTAATAAAACCCACGCCCACCATTGATGTTGAACAACATCTTTTAACGGACTTAACTCGTATAAGTAAAAAAAGGCTATAAATGCGAATACCTTCGGAATAAACTCTACAATGCTAGAAAAAACCATCATCAATAAAGAAACCACCGTGTCTTTGCCTACGTATTTTTCTTTTGCAAATCG
Source organism: Tenacibaculum sp. (assembly GCA_965242715.1). Classification (GTDB taxonomy): domain Bacteria; phylum Bacteroidota; class Bacteroidia; order Flavobacteriales; family Flavobacteriaceae; genus Polaribacter. The sequence continues at coordinate 3,365,747 of OZ251501.1, read as the reverse complement.
ATATTCTATAAACATTGATATAAAAAATACAGGCAACGCAAAGTAGATTAATTTGTCTTGTGAGAGTTGTAGTATGTAATCAGATAATATCAATATTTTTGTTTTTTATTAGACTTCACAGGTTTTTAAAACCTGTGAAGTCTTTTTAATTTATGGTTTTAATAACTGCCTTTGGTGCTTCTTTTTTAGTCCCGTCAAAACCTTCTACACCACCAACTGTTGTATATTTCATTACATATTTTTTATCTGGAAAAATACGTTTAAAAGCACTTTGACACATTAAGGTTGCTTCGTGAAAACCACACAAAATCAATTTCAATTTCCCTGGATACGTGTTTACGTCTCCAATTGCGTAAATACCTGGAATATTGGTTTGATAATCTAATGCATTGTTCACTTTAATTGCATTTTTCTCGATTTCTAATCCCCAATTTGCAATTGGTCCTAATTTTGGAGACAATCCAAATAACGGAATAAAGTGATCGGTTGCTAACGTATATTCTTCTTTGTCTTTTTCAGCAATTACAACACCTGTTACATAATTATCGCCAACAACTCCTTTTACTTCTGCTGGTGTAATTAAATTAATCTTTCCAGCATCTTTTAATTCTTGCACTTTGTCAACAGAATCTAAAGCGCCTCTAAATTCATTTCTTCTATGTACTAATGTTACTGATTTTGCGATATTGCTTAAAAAGATAGACCAATCTAAAGCAGAGTCTCCGCCACCAGCAATTACCACATCTTTATCGCGGTACAATTCTGGCTCACGAATCATATATTCTACACCTTTGTCTTCAAAGCCTGTAATATTTGGAATCGGTGGTTTTCTTGGTTCAAAACTTCCTAAACCTCCGGCAATAGCAACTATTTTAGCTTGATGTTTTGTGCCTTTATTTGTGGTTACAATAAAACTTTCGTCTTCTTGTTTTTCTATAGTTTCAGCACGTTCACCAAGTGTAAATCCTGGCTCAAATTGTTTAATTTGTTCTAGTAATTTATCGGTTAAATCGCCTGCTAAAATTTCTGGATATGCTGGTATATCAAAAATTGGTTTCTTTGGGTAAATCTCCGAGCATTGGCCTCCGACTTGTGGAAGGGCGTCTATTAAATGACAACGAAGTTTTAATAATCCTGCTTCAAAAACAGTGAATAATCCTGTTGGTCCTGCACCTATTATAAGTATATCTGTTTGTATCATTTTTTAAGCACTAATTTCAACAAATTAGCTCGATTTTTTTATTGTTATCAGACCTCACAGGTTTTAGAAACCTATGAGGTCCTCGTTTTAAGTATATTGAACGCGTTAGGGATTGAAGCGTTTGTTTGAGCTCTTTTTTACTTTTTTAAGTAAAAAAAGCGAGTGCGAAAAGCCCGCTCGAACGCCCAAATAATTAAAAATCTAGACTACGTTTATTACTTCTTCTATTTGAGGAGCGTATTTTTTTATAGTAGCTTCTACGCCATTTTTTAAGGTCATTTGATTTACAGTACAACCTATGCAAGCACCTTCTAATTGTACTTTTACCTTATTGTTTTCGATAGATAAAAGCTTAATATTTCCGCCATCACTTACTAAAAACGGACGAATTTCTTCTAATGCTTTCTCTACATTATTTTGTATTTCTATTGCTGTCATAATCTTAGCTTATTTTGTACTACAACCACTCATTGTTGTAATTCTTACAACTTCGGTTGGTGGTAAATTTGCATTTCTTTTTAATAACTGAGAAATCATTTCTTTAGTAATTTCAGAAAATAACTTTTCTAAAACAGTTCCTTCTTGTAGTGCTACAGGGTGGCCAACATCGCCAGATTCTCTAATACTTTGTACTAATGGAATTTCTCCTAAAAATTTTGTGTTAATATCTTGGGCAAGGTTCTTTGCACCATCTTTCCCGAAGATATAATATTTATTATTTGGCAATTCTTCTGGTGTAAAATATGCCATATTTTCTATAATTCCTAACACAGGCACATTAATGCTTTCTTGTTGAAACATTGCTACTCCTTTTTTAGCATCTGCTAGCGCAATATTTTGCGGTGTACTTACTATAACTGCACCGTTAATTGGTAATGCTTGGACTATTGATAAATGTACATCTCCAGTGCCTGGGGGTAAATCGATTAAAAGAAAATCTAATTTGCCCCAATCTGCATCAAAAATTAATTGATTTAATGCTTTGGAAGCCATTGGTCCACGCCAAATTACCGCTTGGTTAGGGTCTGTAAAAAAACCTAAAGACAATAATTTAACTCCATAATTTTCAACAGGCTTCATTTTTGAACGTCCATTAACTTTTACAGATATTGGTTTTTCTTTTTCTACATTAAACATTATGTGTTGCGATGGCCCATATACATCTGCATCTAATACCCCAACTTTAAAACCCATTTTAACTAATGAAATAGCTATATTTGCTGTAATTGTAGATTTACCAACACCTCCTTTTCCAGAAGCAATTGCAATTATATTTTGAATATTAGGGATTTCTTTTCCACGAATCTGATTTAGGTTTTCTTTTAGTGCAGCTACCACTTTTACATTTACTTTCACATCAATACTTTCATTGATAGTTGAACGAATAGCTTTGGCAATTTCTGCTTCTACTTTCTTTTTAGCTTGTAATGTGGGATTGCTTATTGTTACATCAATAATAACTTCGTTACCAAAAGTAACAACGTTTGTTATGTTCTCGTTTTCAACTAAACTTTTTCCTTCTCCAGGAGCCGTAATAGTTTCTAACGCTTTATATATATCCTGTTTTTTTATCATTTCTTGCCGTTGGCTATCAGTATTTTGCTTTTAGCTTCTTATTTTTATTTAATCTTGATTGCAAAGATAGGTTTTTGGTGTCAGATTTTAAAGTGTTTAGATTGGGAATATTTATGGGTTGATAGTCGGAAATTATAGACATTAATTTCATAAATATAAAGTAAACAACGGCTTTGAGGCAGAGTTATCGAGGTGTTAAACAGAAGAAAATTTTATTTTGATGAAATCTCAGGTTTTTTACACTTTCCTATTGACTACGCCAACACAGGGCGTCCAGAAAACTCTATCGATTAAACCCAGTAGCTATCCCTGCGATTAAATTAATTCATCTATAGGGTTCCAAAATACTTTTTCTAAATCTTGAATTTGATTTTCAACAACCTTAATTCCTTCGTTTTCTAGTAATTGCTGCATTAGGTTTGTACCGTCAAAATGATGTTTACCAGTAAGCAACCCTTTTCTATTTACAACTCTATGTGCAGGAATTTCATCTAAATTACGTGCTTTGTTCATTGCCCAACCAACCATTCTTGCTGAACGTGCTTCTCCTAAATATTTAGCAATTGCGCCATAGCTAGTTACTCTTCCAAACGGAATTAATTTTGCTACTTCGTATGATTTTTTAAAGAAATTTTTCTCTTTTGACATTCTATAAAAATAGTCATTATTTTACAGACCTTGGCAAATAAGCGCGTTAGCGATTGAACGGTTTGTTTGAGCTCTTTTTGCTTGCAAAAAAGCGAGTAGTGAAAGCGCGACCTAAAAGGGAACGCCAAAAAATTAATGTTTTAATTTAAACTGAATATAAGTAATTGGTTTTCCTTTCTCTAAATATTGTTTTTCGTAGAATGTTTGAGTAGCCATTACTTCTTCTGGTGCGCCTTCGTTTTTATACACATTGTGATTGGCGTGTAAAATCTCATGACCTTCGCCATGTAATAAACCAAGTGTATAACCGTGCATAAATTCGCTATCGGTTTTTAGATTCATTATACCTCCTTCCTTTAAAATTTTATGGTATTTTTTTAAGAATTCAGAATTGGTCATTCTGTGTTTGGTGCGCTGATATTTAATTTGTGGGTCAGGAAAAGTAATCCAAATCTCATCAACTTCATTTTCAGCAAAAATAAAATCGACCAATTCTATTTGAGTTCTAATAAAAGCTACATTTTCTAGGTTTTCTTCAATTGCAGTTTTTGCGCCTCGCCAAAAACGAGCCCCTTTAATATCTATGCCAATAAAATTTTTGTTGGGGTTTTTCTGTGCTAAAGCAATTGTATATTCACCTTTACCACAACCGAGTTCTAAAACAATCGGATTGTTATTATTGAAAAAAGTATTCCATTTTCCTTTGAAAGAAAAATTATCAACTACTTCTTCTCGTGTTGGCTGAATTACATTTTTAAACGTTTCATTTTCTTTGAAACGTTTTAGTTTGTTTTTGCTTCCCAAAGTGGTGGAAATTTAGACCTTGTCTTCAATTCCTTCTTTTATAAAACGAGCAGATTCTTTCATCCAGTACCAAAGTAATAGTAAAAAAATTACTATAAAAATCCAATTAATAATATTTGCTGACCACCAATTAAAGTCGCCCTTACGAAACCAATTAAAAGGGATAAATAAAAAATCTGTGAATAAACTACCAATCCATCTAAAAATATTGCTTGCTATCATAACTTAAGTATCTTTACCCTGCAAAAATATAAAAAGAAATGATGTTAACCAACTTTTTCGCAAAATCTAAACCTATCACTTTTATTGTGTTATTAGGTTTGTTTTTCGGTTACTTTTTTTTAACTATTTTTAAGGGGTTTTCTATTGATTTTTATACTGAAAATACCATTTTTTCTTACTTCAGATATGTTCTACTACTCCTTTTAACTTTTTTCTTTCAGAATTTTATTGTCACAAAAAACAATTTAACATTCGATAACAGCTACGCCTTTTTATTTTTTATGACATGCCTTGGGCTTTTACCTTTCTCATTTTTAAATGAAAAAACGCTGTTTATCAATTTAATTCTAATACTTTTTCTACGAAAAGTGTACAGTTTACAATCTCCTAAAAATGTCTTTAAAAAAATATTTGATGCTGGCTTTTGGCTCGGAGTCGGTTTTTTAGTTGAACCTTTTATAGCTATTTTTGGAGTGCTTTTATACATAGCTATTTACACGCATCAAAAAATAATATTTCAAACTTTAGGCATTCCAATTATAGGGTTTATAGTTCCCTTATTTTTATACTTTACCTATTGTTTTTGGCTTGATACCGTAAGTGATTTTTACGCCCTCTTTAATTGGTTTACAAGTTACGATTTAAGTATATATAAATCAGTAAAATTTATATTCCCTTTTATTTTAATTGGGGTGTTTCTAGTTTTTTCTATACTTGTTAAAACACCAAAGGCATTGGCAGTAAAAAATATTTTTAGAAAAAGTTGGGTATTAATGCTACTTCATTTTTTAATAGCAACTATATTTATAGTATTATTAAAAAACAGCAGCGGAAGTGAGTTGTTGTATTTACTTTTACCTACTTCACTAATTTTAGCAAACGGATTAGAATTACTCAAAAAAACGTGGATAAAAGACCTCGTTATTAGCACTTTTTTAATTGGAAGCTTTGTAATTTATTTTTTATAATTTTTCGCCAAAAGCTAAATCACCCAAGCCAGAAACTATATAGCCTTTTTCATTTAAAACAGTATCAATAGCAACCAAAGACTGCCCAGCAGCTAACATTGGATCGGCAAGTAATACGGTTTTTCTGGCCATACTTGGCAAAGAAAAATATTCTACTACAATTTCAAAATCGGTTTTAGAAGTCTGTTTTCTATACGCAGAAATAAAAGTATTTTAGCATCATCAAAATAATTTAACAAACCTTGATGTAAAGGTAACCCAGCCCTTAAAATAGAACACAAAACAACTTCATTATTAGAAAGGTTAATGTTTTTTGTTCCTAAAGGAGTTTCTATTTCTTTAACAGAATACGATAATTCTTTACTTAATTCATACCCCAAAACCTCACCAATACGTTCAATATTTCTACGAAAACGTAATGACCCTTTCTAATTTCAGCTAAAAATTTATTTAGAATTGTATTTTCTTGAGAAATATGATGTATTTGCATTTTTTATAAAACAAATGTAGTTAAAAACTAATATTAAATATTGGCATAAAAGTTGCAGGGCAAACTCATACTTTTATTTTTAAAAACTCTAATATTTCATTTTCAGCACATTATGTTTTTAGAAAAGTTAGTACTTGTAAAATCCCAAAAGATAACTTGCTAATTATCAATACTTATAAAAAAGCATGAGTTTGCCCTGATAAAAGTTGTATATTGTACATTAGAAATTTATTTATTAATCTATACAAAAATTAAAAAGAAATGGGATTATTTTCATTCATTAAAAACACAGGTGCTAAAGTATTTGGTATCGGTAAAACAACAGACGAAGAAAACACAGAAAAAGCTACAAAACTTGTAGGAGCTGTAAATGCTTTAGATTTAAAAGTAGCTAATTTAACTGTAAATGTAGACGACGACACGGTATCAGTTTCTGGTGAAGCGGCTGATTTAGCAACTAAAGAAAAAGTAGTTTTAGTAGTAGGAAATACTGATGGAATTGCATCTGTTGAGGACAATATGACTGTTGCTGAAGTTGAAGAAATTGACGCAGCTGCAATGGCACAATTTCACACTGTAGAGCGTGGAGACACTTTAGGTAAAATTGCCAAAGAATATTATGGAGACGCAATGAAGTATCCAGTTATTTTTGAAGCGAATAAGCCAATGCTTTCGCATCCAGATAAAATTTATCCTGGTCAAGTATTAAGAGTACCACCTTTAGTTGACTAATTAAAAAACAACCAAAAGAAAAGCGTCGCATTTATGTGACGCTTTTTTTTTGGTTAAAATTAATTGTTTTTGGGCGTTACCAAAAGGTCGCGCTTTCCGTACTCGCTTTTCTGTTTTTTAGAAAACAAAAAGAGCTCAAACAAATACTGCAATCGCTAACGCAAGTATACTTGCCAACTTTTAGGCTAAAACCGAAATAATTTTTTCAACCACCCTGTTTGGAGAAATACTCTGCATTACATCTTCATAACCTTTACAGGCTTTATTCCCATAAACAGAACAAGGTAAATTTGGGTATTCTTTCAAATTAGGAGTTATACAATAATCTACTGGCTGATTAAACGGTGCAAAACCCGCAAACGGATGCGTGTTTCCCCAAAGCGTAACCGTCTTAACACCAACCATTGCTGCTAAATGCGCATTTCCAGAATCCATAGACAACATTATATCTAAATTTGAAATAAGATTAAGCTCATTTTTCAAACCCTTTAATTTACTAGCAACAGAAGTCGCATTTTGGTAATTATTTGCAATCAATTCTAATTTTTCAGCATCTTCTTTTCCTCCAAATAAAAAAAGTTGATATTTTTTCTCCGAAAGCAGCTTAAGAACCTCTTCCATTAAATCTAACGGATATTCTTTTGATGCAAACGTAGCAAATGGAGCAATACCAATCCACAATTGTGTTTTCTTACCAGCCATATCTTCAACTTTATTAAAAAGTATAGGTTTTTCAACAAATTTAGGATTAGAAATATTTATTGTAAAACCAAGCTCTGTAAAAACATCAGCATACCGTTGGTGCGACGTTTTTAACTGTTTAAAAACTTTGTTTTTAGTTCGGGTTAACGCTTTTTTCTCTGCACGACCTTTATCAATAAAAGCAACAGAAATTCTAGCTGATTTAAAAAACTGTCTAACAATTTTAGAACGAGTTACATTATGTAAATCAGCAAAATGTGTAGGTTTCAATTCTTTTAATGCTACATATAATTTTCGCAAACCAAAGAAGCCTTTGTGCTTTCCATAAACATCTGCAGAGAAAAAAGAAACGTTTGCTATTTCATTAAAAAGCGGCTGTAAAAAAGACCGAGAAACTACCGTTATTTTTATTGTTGGATGCTGTTCAACAAATGCTCGTAAAACAGGAACAATCATAGCAACATCGCCCATTGCAGACAATCTAAAAACAATAATATGTTGAGGTTTAGACAAAAAAAAGAATTTGTGGTAAATGTAATCTTTTCCAACAGGGCAAAATTATACTTTTAAATTTAATATTTTCAACAAGTAGACTTCATTCCACCTTGCTTGAAGTCTTTTACTTTTCATAGATGTTTTTTTGAAGATTAATTCTTCAATAGATTTAGTGCTATCTTCATAAAAAGCAACATCTAATGTCTAATGAAGTTTGTTCTCTACAGCCCAATGTGACCATATTTTGGTTTGGAATTAATTCACATTATTTTCTAAATTAGAAAATATAATAACGGGTTACTTTTTCTGTTGCTTTTTCGCTGTTTTTAAATTCGCGAGTACTTTCTATTTTTATGATACTTTTTAAATTTTTCCATCCACTATCTTTTTCAATAAATCGAAAGTCTGTAATCACACTACAAGTTCTAGTTTCTATTCTTCCTTTACCTAATACCAATTAAATTTATAAATGTCGTATTAAAAACCTTTGTATAATGATGATTTCCAAAACAAATGAATCTCCATTGATTGGCGAATAGCTTCCCTATAAATACGTAGTTTTAAATATATGTTGATAAAGACAACGATTGGTTTTATTTCAGAGGCCGTCAAATAGCTTTCAAGGGGAGTGTAATTTAAACTCTGTCTGTGTTTTTTTTCCGTTTTAAAAATAGTTTGATTTTTTCTTTTCATACTCTGGCTTAAAAAATCGAACTGTTTTTAAAATGAGCCCCAGCGGCAGCGTCACGAGCTGCTTTTGGGGATGCTAATATCGAGCGGTATTCTCTCTCCAAATTTAATATATAATTGTTGAATAATCAAACTCCAATTGTGGAGCGGACTTATCCACTTTTTTTGTATGTTTTTTGTTGCGAGATAAACCAACTTTAAAAGCGCCATATCATTTACAAAAGCACCTTTGGTTTTGGTTACTTTACGAACCTGTCTGTGGAAACCCTCTACGGCATTTGTAGTATAAATAATTCTTCTGATAGGCTCTGTATATTCAAAATATTGAGAAAGTTCCTCCCAATTTCGCCGCCAACTCTCAATGACAATAGGATATTTTTCGCCCCATTTCTCTTCTAAATTTAACAATTCATCTTCTGCTATTTCCTTATTGATGGCTTTGTAAACTAATTTTAAATCCTTCATAAATGCTTTCTGATCTTTCGAGGCTACATATTTTAAAGAATTACGAATTTGATGCACAATACATTTTTGTATTTGTGTTTTTGGAAAGATGCTCAAAATAGCTTCAGAAAATCCTTTTAAATTATCAGTGCAAGCTATCAGTATATCTTCAAGCCCTCTGTGTTGTAAATCTGTTAAAACTTGCAACCAAAAATTAGCTCCTTCGCTTTGTGAGATATACATTCCTAAAACCTCTTTATGTCCTTCCTTGTTGATTCCTAGAATATTATAAAGTGCTTTATGGGATACTTTTCCATCAACACGAACTTTATAATGCATCGCATCTAACCAAACGATACAGTACATAGATTCTAATGGGCGACTTTGCCACTCCTTGATGTCTGGTATAATTTTATCTGTAATTTGGCTTAATACTGTGTGAGAAATATCGGTATCATACATCTCTTTTATATGAGAGCAAATATCTCTTAAACTCATTCCTAATCCATATAAACCTATTATTTTATCCGATAAACTCTCCGCTAATATCGTTTGTCGCTTTTTTATAATCTCGGGCTCAAAACTGCTATTCCTGTCAGTTGGGGTTTGAATTTCAAAAGTACCTAAGCCGCTTTTTATCGTCTTTTTGCCTTTCCCATTTCGCTTGTTTTTGTCTGATGAATCGCTCAAAAATAAATGGCTTTCCATCTCAGCTTCTAAAGCTTTTTCTATAAAACTCTTTAGCATAGGAGCAAATGCGCCTTCTTTGCCAAATAAACTCTTACCCGATAATAATTGGTCTAAGGCTTTCTTTTCTAATAAATCTTGTTCTGTTTGTGTCATCTTTTCTGTTTGAATAAAATTAATGCTTTTTTTATGCAGACAGAGTTGAGTTTACAGTCTCCTTTCAAGATGTAATTTTTTTAAAATTCGAAAAGACGAAGTTTTTGCTTCGTCTTTTTTATATAGTTATTTTAAACTCCAGTACTTCCAAAGCCACCAGCACCACGTTCCGTTTCATTTAAAATGGTTACCTCTTGCCAATTTATACGCTCGTGTTTCGCAATGATTAATTGAGCAATGCGTTCCCCGTCGTTCACAATAAATTCTTCATTGGATAAATTTACTAAAATAACACCTATTTCGCCACGATAATCAGCATCTATAGTTCCTGGAGAATTTAAAACAGTAATTCCTTTTTTGGCTGCTAACCCGCTACGAGGGCGTACTTGTGCTTCAAAACTAACGGGTAACGCTATAAATAATCCCGTTTTTATAATGGCTCTTTCTAAAGGTTTTAGTATAATAGATTTTTCAATATTTGCACGTAAATCCATTCCTGCAGAACCTGCTGTTTCATAGTTTGGAGTTGCATGTTTTGATTTATTTATGATTTGTACCTTCATTATTTTTTGTTTAGAACATCAAATATAACAAATCAACAATATTGATGTAAAATCTTCAACAAAAAGAATTTATAAATCGATATTATTTGTTTAATTTTGAACATTTAATATTTATTTTAAACTTTTAGAATGAAAACTATACAAGAAGCGGTTGAAAGCACTATTAGAAAAACTCCGTTTATTGAAGAGGCCTTAAACGAGAAGTTAATAAACGTGTCTTCTCTTGCTAGAATTATTTTGCCAGAAGTTTCAAACTTAGTCAAAAAAGAAATAAAAGTTGGCGCAGTTATGATGGCAATTAATAGATTGTCGCCTGCAAATGAATTAAGAATTAGAAAGAATATAAAAAAGATAGCTATTAATTTAGGTGATTTTATTGTGCGTTCAGATTTATGTGATTTTACATTTAAAAACACACCAACATTATTAAAAGAAATAGCAAAAATATTAACAAAATCTGCAGAAAAAAATGATGCTTTTTTAACTATTTCACAAGGAATTTTTGAAACTAATATTGTTGCTAGTAAATCTTTACAGTCTCAAATTGAGGCTATTTTTAAACAGGAAAACCTAATTAATAGTATGTTAAATTTAGCATCAATAACTATAAAACTGCCTAAAGAAAATTTAGAACAACCAGGGGTTTATTATTTTATTTTAAAGCAATTAGCTTGGGCAAATATTGCATTACAAGAAGTTATTTCTACAACTAATGAAATGACAATTGTTGTAAAAGAGAAAGATATAAATGAAACATTTTCTATTTTAATGGATTTAAAAAGCATTTAATAGTATGGAGAAGAAAGATCCATACGCATCGCTTAGAATTAAGGAATTCAATATCTTTTTATTTGTTAGGTTTCTTTTAGTTTTTGGTTGGTCTATGCAATTTATTGTAATAGAATGGCTAGTGTATAGTATTACAAAAGACCCTTTATCTTTAGGTATTATTGGTTTAATGGAAATAATTCCTGCTTTTTCAATGGCATTATTTGCAGGGCATATTGTTGATCAAAAAGAGAAAAGAAATTTATTAGCAATTTGTACAGCTGCTTTTTCATTAATAAGTTTAGGTTTGTTTTTATTAACCTTACCAAGTTTTATTGAAGATTGGTCAACCAATTCTGTTTTATATTCAATTTATGCACTCGTCTTTTTTGGCGGATTTTTACGTTCGTTTTTTGGACCAACAATATTTTCATTAATTGCGTTGATAGTTCCTAAAAAGATCTACCATAATGCTGCAACTTGGAGTGCTAGTACCTGGAAAATAGCATCTGTTTCAGGAGCTCTTTGCGGAGGTTTTTTAATAGGTTGGATTGGTATTGATAGTACTTTATGTATTGTTTTTATGCTGGTTCTTTTATCTCTTTTATTTACCTTTTTAATTAAAAAGAAACCTATTTTAAACTCTAAAATAGGAGAGCCAATAAGAGATAGTTTAAAAGCCGGAATTCAATTTGTATTCCAAAATAAAGCAATTTTAGGGACTTTAACTTTAGACATGATTGCGGTTTTGTTTGGAGGTACAGTAGCTATTTTATCCGTTTTTGCACAAGATGTTTTAAAGGTTGGTCCTGAAGGGTTTGGGGTTTTAAATGCATCAATTTCTATGGGAAGTATTGTAACTATGCTTTTAACAACCTACATTCCTATAAATAAAAATACAGGAAAGAAAATGTTAGTTTCTGTTTTTATTTTTGGATTAAGCATTATTGCTTTTGGACTCTCTTCAATTTTCTGGGTAAGTATTTTAGCCTTGTTTATAAGTGGTGCCGCAGACGGTATTTCTATGGTGATAAGACAAACTATTTTACAATTAAAAACACCAGATGAAATGCGAGGCAGAGTTTCTTCTGTAAACTCTATGTTTGTTGGGTCTTCAAATGAATTAGGTGCTTTTGAAAGTGGGTTAGCTGCCAAATTAATTGGCCCTGTTGCTGCAGTTATTTTTGGAGGAACAATGACGTTAATAACTGTTGTTACTACAGGAATTGTAAACCCTACTTTAAGGGATTTAGATTTAACGGAAGATATAGAAGCAAGTGAAAAAGAAGATTAGTTAAAAGTTGTCGCTAATCTAATTTTTTCTTCTAGTTCTTGTTGATATTTTTTAGTGGTTTTTGCATCCCAATCAAAATGATTTTTAAACTCATGTAACACGAGTTCTTTATATTTATATACACTTTGAATATCAAAAAACAAACGACCAGTACGTCGCATAAAAAAGTCGGTTGGTGTACACGTTAATTCGTTTTCAATAGTAAATTGCACTTCAGCTTTTAAAAGTTTTTCTTCTGTAGTTCCTTCGGAAAAAGAAGAGATCATTTTTAGAATTGTAGCGGTCTGTTTTCCGTAGTTATACACAAAATATTCAGCATCTTTTTTAGTGAAACCATCTGTTTTAATTTTGTTATAAATCATTGTAATATATTTCGTTACCGCTTTAGAGTTTTTGAAAGTTCCGCCAGATAAAATAATTTCATCGGTTTTAACCTCTTTAAAACGTTTATCAAAACGACGACGGTATTTTTTTGCAACTAAATCTACAATACGTTCCGCCATTTTTCTGTATCCAGTTAATTTTCCTCCAGCAATTGAAATTAGTTCTGTATCAGAAACAAAAATTTCATCTTTACGTGATAATTCTCCAGCCAATTTTCCTTCTTCATGAATTAATGGACGCAATCCTGCCCAAGAAGATTCTACATCTTCTAAAGTTAAATGAATACCTGTAAACATATTATTTACTGCAGAAATCAAATATATAGCATCTACTAAATTTGTTTCTACATTATTTTTATCTAATTGGTAATTGGTGTCTGTAGTACCAAAATAAGTTACTTTTCCACGTGGAATAGCAAACATCATTCTACCATCAGGAACATCAAAATACACCGATTGTTTTACGGGTAGTTTTTCATGTGGAACCACCAAATGAACCCCTTTTGTTAAGTGTAAGCGTTTGCCGGTTTTAGAGTTGTTAATTTGACGTAATTCATCTACCCAAGGTCCAGCAGCATTTACTACATATTTTGCTTTAATCTTAAAACCATCTTCAGAAAAGGTATCTTTTACACTTGCGCCAACAACACGATCTTCTTCATATAAAAACTCAGTAGCTTCAGTATAATTTAAGCAAAGAGCTCCTTTTTTAACGGCAGTTTTTAAAACCTCAATAGTTAAACGAGCATCGTCTGTTCTATATTCTGCATAGTAACCAGCACCATTCAAAATTTTCTTTGGAAGTAGCGGTTCTTTAACTAAACTTTCTTTTTTTGATAACATTTTGCGTTTGTCTTCACCTTCTACGGAAGCTAAAATGTCATATACTTTTAATCCAATAGAGGTTAACCAAGAACCATACGTTCCGCCATCTATAAGAGGTAAAATCATTTTCTCTGGAATTACCAAATGCGGAGCTAAATTGTGCACAATAGCTCGTTCGGTACCAACTTCTTTTACCAACCAAAAATCGAATTGTTTTAAATACCGTAAGCCTCCGTGAATTAATTTGGTTGATTTACTAGAAGTACCAGAAGCAAAGTCATTTTTTTCAATCAAAGCAACTTTCATTCCTCGAGAAATAGCGTCTAAAGCAATTCCTGCGCCTGTAATTCCGCCACCAATAATTAAAAGGTCAAACTCCGTATTTTGAAGTTGTTTCTGAATTTTTTTTCGATCGAAAAAGGAGAAAGCCATAGGTTTTAATTTGTCACAAAAATAACAAAAATCAGATGGCTTTTGAAGCAGAGAATAAGTTATTTAAATTTTTCTACCCTTTTTTTTACTTCTTCATTTTTTAAAAACTTCCAGTTTACATCTCCTTTATATTGTCTTTTTTAACACCTCCTTCTTTCCATTCTTCTAATTTACTTCCAATACAAGGGGGGTATAAAAAGGTATAATTTATTGTCTCTAATTTCATACACCTTTGGGTCTCTGTACATTTTTATTTTTTCTGAAATTGCGTATGCACAATAACCACCGTATTGTGGAATGTATTTTATAGGGTCTTTTTTTAATAAATTTAATTTTAGAAGATAATTTAAACTTTGTATTATCATACGTTTGTTTGAAACTTCTTTTCTCCTTTTAAAGGAGCTTTATTAACAAAATAAGAAGACTATATCAACAGGGCAAACTCATACTTTTATTTTTAAAAACTCTAATATTTCATTTTCAGCACATTATGTTTTTAGAAAAGTTAGTACTTGTAAAATCCCAAAAGATAACTTGCTAATTATCAATACTTATAAAAAAGCATGAGTTTGCCCTGACTATATCAAAGCCTTGGGCAACATACCCCTTTTTTTGTGTTATAATCAATTTGTGCAAAAACGAATGAGCTAAAAATAATCACATAAAGTAATAAAAAAGGGTTTCATAATTTTTGATTTTAAGTTGTAGTCGAAAAAAATAAGAAAAAATCACATTTTATATTTGGCGGACTTTGTAAATGGCTCTGAACTTCCGTAAATCACCAAACGCCCTATTTGCTATATACAGTGTTAGCCAACGTATTTATTTTATTTGTTTCAATATCCAATTTGATATTTCTGCCAATGCTATTGGTGAAAAGGTTTGTTCAATTGTTGCATATTCACTAGGTGATCCTGTTTCACATTCTTGAAATAAATGATTTAAGTTCGGTAATTCTTTTGTGGTAACGTTTTTATTTCCACCTTTTTCTAAAGCTTCTTCAATTGCCTCTAAATTTATTTTCGCTGGTACTTGCAAATCTTTTTCTCCATTAAGTGCTAAAACAGGGCATTTAACTTTTTCTAATGTTGGTGTAGGATTGTATTTTATAAAATATTGCATCCAAGGATTAGCAATTTGTTTGACTTGTAATTTAACAAAGTTATCAGCACTCATTCCTTCTGGTTTTTCAGCGTCTGGATTATCTATTAATGTTTGTTTAATATAGTTAGTTAAGTCAATATTTAGTTGTTCAAGACTTTTTGATTTGTTTACAATGTCAAATGCTTTTTTATTTGTCAATTCATTTTTATGTAAATCTTCATCGCTAACGCCTGATACTTTTCCAATTAATTTTTGTTGCAATAAAAGTAATCGGTCTCCTTGAATTCCCGTACCTGCTAGCAAAACTATAAATGCAACATCTTTTGATGTACTGGCAACCATTGGTGCAATAATGCCACCCTCGCTGTGACCAATTAAACCAATTTTCTTTTTATTAATTTCTTTTCTTGTTTTTAAATAAGCAATAGCACTTTCTACATCAGTTGCAAAATCAGCAGATGTAGCAGTACTAAAGTCTCCTGTAGATTCTGCTGTTCCTCTATCATCATATCTTAAAACTGCGATTCCATTTTTCGTCAAATAATCAGAGATTACAAGAAATGGTTTATGACCTAACAATTCTTCATCTCTGTTTTGTGCTCCACTTCCTGTAATTAAGATTACAACTGGAAAATAATCTTCTTTTTCAGGAAGGGTTAATGTGCCCGACAATGAGATATTTGCTTTCGTATTTTGAAAAGTTACATCTTCCGAATAATAAGGATAAGGTTTTGTTGGTTCTTGTGGTCTTTTTACCTCTTCTTTTTCAATGGCTTTTCTGGACAAACTCATAGGGAATTCTTGACTACCTTGTTTAAATGTGCCAATAAAAGCATTACCTTTATCTAAAGTTCCTTCATATTGAATAGCAGCATTTGTAATTTCAATTTTTAAAATTGAATTTTCAAACGTTGTAGAAGTTACAGGAATTCCTTTTGCTCCTTGGTCTGGGCTGTCCATTGTTGAACTATAACCATTGTCAGTTTTGTAGATGTTAAAAACCACCCTCAATTGAGTTCCTTGAACTTTTAGAATTCCATTCCATTGTCCTGTAATGTCTTGTCCATACATTGTTAGTGTAGTGAAAACTGCAAATAAAACTAGCGTTATATTTTTCATAATGATTTAATTTAATTGAAAGATTAAAAATTTCGACAGAATTTCTGCAAATAAAAGAGATATGATAAATAAAATAATGGAAACTTTTCCTTTGGCATTTGAAGCCACTTTAAAGCCATTAAATAATAGGGATACATACCAAACAAAAAAAAGGATTGTAATAATCCCAAATACAGTTATTATTAACAAATTTGAAAATGGAATTTGACTAATTAATTTTGGATTAGCAAATTGAATAATATCTTCACTAGCTCTGCTAATTACACCATTAATATTTAAAAATGGCAATAGATAAAAAGGAACCCGAGCAACCATAGATGTAGTAAGAATATCAATCAGTCTTGTTTTTCTATTTATATATTTAGTCGAGATATATAAAAATATTATCAAGCAAAAAACATTAATGAGGTTATCTAGTAGAGCTTGATAAAACAAAGTATTAGATACAATATGAACCTCAAAGACTCCGTCAAATCTAATATTAAAGGTATAGGCAACAAAAGACCCAATTAGTGTAAAAATGACACCTACTAAGAGTAGTGTTTTTTCTGAATATTTTTCAAAAGGCTTAAATAATAATAATTTCATAATCTATACTTTTTGTAGATGGTTAATTCTTTCAATAATATCATCAAGTTTATTCCTTACTGTTGGATAACTTTTTCCAATTTTTATTGCCATTTTTTTCAGACTGCCACTTGATAAAATAAATTCAAATATAAAATCTTGGTCTTCAGAAGAAAGTTGAAGTAATATAGGTAGTGAATAATTTCCAGAGATAACAGTTTCACAACTAGAGCAGGCTAACTGACTTACGACTAATGATTTTTCGCAACTTGGGCAATTTACAGGAAGTTTTTTCATAGTACTAAATATTTCATCTGGAACAAAAGTAAACAAATAATTAATAATATTAATATATTTATTAATATTATTAATAAATGTATTAATTTAATTAAAGTATAAGTTTGGTTTACTAAGTTTTAATTTCTATTTAGCGTGCTTATATGGTGGCTAATGTGATAAGAATATGCGTCATTTCAATGAGGTATATTCAACGTTAGCAAAAGGTATTTAAAAATTCGTTAAGAATCAAACTAAATATTGCTACAAAACTAGTAGGTTACAACCACGAATATCTGAAACATCAAAACGACCAATAATCTCAAATTCACCATTATTATATACTTTCCCTAAATCTTGAGTGGCAATAAAGCTACAAGAGTTGTAGTTTGCTAAATCTATCACATTAATTCCGCCAGATTTTCCTTTTGGTTGAATAGTGAGGGCGTCTTCTGTATCTCGCGTTAAAATCCTCATCCATGGAGGTGCTTGAAAAATACCGCTTCCTTTTGAATATGCTTGACTTAATAATTCGGTCATTCCATATTCTGAATGAATTTTTTCTACACCAAACCCTCTAGAAAGAATGCTGTGTAGCTCGTGGCGCACAAGTTCTTTTCGGCGGCCTTTCATTCCGCCAGTTTCCATAATTATAGTATTTTTTAGATTGAATTGATGCTTTTCAATCAAATCTAGCAAAGCAAAAGAAACTCCAATTAAGAGTATTTTTTGCCCTGTTTTATCTAGTTTTTGTAGTTTTTGAGCTAATTCTGTTTCATTTTTTAGAAAAAACCCGCTTTCAGGGTGTTTTGATTTTTTAATTAAATCATCAACCATATATACTAAAGAAGAACCTTTTCGCTCTAAATAATTTGGTAATAGCGCCAATACTACATAGTCTTCTATATTTCCGTAAAAGTATTTAAAACCTTTTAAATATGATTGTTCATACCAAGATAAATCCGTTATAAAATGCTTACTAGTTGTACTTCCTGTGGTTCCAGAACTTGTAAACTTTTTTTGAATTCTATCTGTTGATGAAAGCACTTCTAGCGTTTTAAAAAACTGAATAGGCAAAAAAGGAATTTGTGCTATCGCTTTTACATCACTTGGATGTATATATAACAAATCACAAAACGAACGATACACTTTATTATTTTTAAACTGATGCTTAAAAACCTTTAGCGCAATATTTGTGAATTCTGTATTTGATTGTATGTTGAAGATTTTGTCCTTCATTATTGAGCAAAAGTAACATTAATCCTTATAAATTTTAACTACTAACTCTCCTTTATCATTCATTGAAGCTCTGTACATTCCTGCTGTATTGAATTCAAAAGACATATTCCCGTTCTTGTCGAGTGCAACAACGCCTCCCGTTCCACCAAGTTTGGTGAGTTTGTGCTGAATAACATTTGTAGTTGCTTCTTTTAAAGAAACATTTTTATATTCCATTTGAGCAGAAATATCGTGTGCCACTTGTGCTCTAATAAAATACTCGCCCCAACCAGTTGAAGAAACTCCACAAGTGGCATTATTTGCATACGTTCCAGAACCAATAATTGGCGAGTCTCCTATTCTATTCCACCGTTTGTTGGTCATTCCTCCGGTAGAAGTTCCTGCAGTTATATTCCCTTCTTTATCTAAAGCAACACAACCTACGGTTCCAAATTTACTGTCTTTTATATCAGCATCGTAAAAAGCAGATTTACTATTATAATCTAATTCCATTTTCATTTTTTCTTTCACCTTTTGAAGTGATTTAAATCGCTTTTCAGTATAAAAATAACTCGGATTAACAATTTCCAACCCCTTTTCTTTTGCAAAAACCGAAGCGCCATCTCCAGACAATAACACATACGGAGAATTTTCCATAATCATTCTTGCTAATGCAATTGGGCTTTTTACATTTTTTACGCCAGCAACTGCACCGGCATTCAAATTGTTCCCAGTCATTATAGAAGCATCTAATTCATTTGTTTCTTGATGTGTAAAAACGGCTCCTTTACCTGCATTAAACAACGGGCTTTCTTCCATTACCTGTATTGTTTTTTCTACGGCATCTAAACTTGTTCCGCCGTTTTTTAAGATTTTATAACCTGTTTTTATAGCCTCGGAAAGTTTTTCTTTATATGCTTTTTCTTTTTCAGCCGACATGTTTTTCTTTAAAATAGTACCTGCACCGCCGTGAATTATAATAGCAAAGTCATTTTGTTTGATTTCTTCTGATGGTTTCTGCTCTGTTTTACATCCGAAGAAAATAAAAATAATAGCTAAAGAAAATAGTGTGTTTTTCATGATTATTAGTTTGATTTTAAACAATTACTGATGCTTTTGTTTAATTTATAAATGTGTAAAATTATTTGTAATTTCGCGACTCAAATTAAACAACTAAAATTAGAATACAAAATGGCAGATTTTGGCATCAAAAAAGCTTTAACTGAATTAGGGGTAAAAGATATAAATAACGGAACCTCTACAGGTTCTAATAATTTTTCTAATGGAGTGCTTATTGAAAGCTATTCTCCAGTTGATGGAAAATTAATAGGAAAAGTGAAAACGACTACAAAAGAAGATTATGAAAAAGTGATGGAAGCAGCTACTAAAGCTTTTTTATCATTTAGAGATATGCCTGCTCCACAAAGAGGAGAAATTGTACGTCAGTTTGGAAATAAATTAAGAGAAAAAAAAGAAGCCCTTGGTAAATTAGTTTCTTATGAAATGGGAAAAAGTTACCAAGAAGGTTTAGGGGAAGTGCAAGAAATGATTGATATCTGTGATTTTGCTGTTGGGTTATCTAGGCAATTAAACGGACAAACAATTCCATCTGAACGACCAGGACATGTAATGAGAGAGCAATGGCATCCAATAGGTGTTGTTGGCATTATCTCTGCATTTAATTTTCCTGTTGCGGTTTGGGCTTGGAACACAGCTTTAGCGTGGATTTGTGGTGATGTTTGTGTTTGGAAAGGTTCAGAGAAAGCTCCTTTATGTACGGTAGCTTGTCAAAATATTATTGCTGAAATTTTAAAAGACAATAATTTACCAGAGGGAATTTCTTGTATTATTAACGGAGATTACAAAGTTGGTGAGATGATGACTACAGATACTCGAATTCCTTTAATTTCTGCAACTGGATCTACAAAAATGGGTAGAATAGTTGGCGTAACTGTTGCCGAACGTTTTGGTAAATCTTTATTAGAATTAGGAGGTAACAATGCAATTATTATTACACCAACTGCAGATTTAAAAGTAGTGGTTCCAGGTGCTGTATTTGGTGCTGTTGGTACTGCAGGTCAACGTTGTACTTCTACGAGAAGATTAATTATTCACAAATCAGTTTACGATAAAGTAAGAGATGCCATTGTTGGTGCTTATAGGCAAATTAAAATTGGAAACCCTTTAGACGAAACAAAACATGTTGGGCCATTAATTGATAAAGATGCTGTAAATACCTATTTAGCCGCTATTGAAAAAGCAAAAGCTGAAGGTGGTAATGTTTTAGTTGAAGGTGGTGTTTTAGAAGGTGAAGGTTATGAATCTGGTTGCTATGTAAAACCAGCAATTATTGAAGCAGAAAATCATTTTGAAATAGTACAACACGAAACATTTGCGCCTATTTTATATTTAATGAAATATAGCGGAGAAGTAGAAAATGCTATTGTGCAACAAAATGGTGTAGTTCAAGGATTATCTTCTGCTATTATGACGAATGAATTGAAAGAAGCTGAAAAATTCTTATCATACGCTGGCTCTGATTGTGGTATCGCAAACGTAAATATTGGTACTTCTGGTGCTGAAATTGGTGGAGCCTTTGGTGGTGAAAAAGAAACTGGTGGTGGACGCGAGTCTGGATCTGATTCTTGGAAAGTGTACATGAGAAGACAAACAAATACAATTAACTATTCTGACGAATTGCCTTTAGCACAAGGAATTAAATTTGATTTATAAAGATAGAAAACCTTATTATATTAAGAAAAAGTCACATCGTAACGATGTGACTTTTTTATGTTCTTATTTTAAAAAGAGAAGAGTAAAGTAAATTTCATTGTATACCTGTAAACACTAATAATAGATGTTTATATTTAATTTTATAGTAGAATTTAATAGCGTGAAGAGCCATGTCATACACGTTTTACAGTAAAGCGAAAATAAAGGCTTCTTGTAAGAGATGCTCTTATAATACACCAATACCGGTTTAGTAAAAAAACGCTTTGGTTAGACTTTGCAACTTAAAAGCCCCATTTTCTAAAATATTTAAAAGCAGAAGAAATATGATATATTAAAAGGCGTATTTCTTTTGCAGAGCCAAAATTAGCAATATGTATTATCTTTACATCTGGAAAGTATAATTTCTTTTTTCCTGAAAGATCAATCTTTTTACAAATATCAACGTCTTCCATGTATAAAAAATACCGTTCATCAAAACCTTTTAAATTAATTAAGTCATTGGTATTGTATAAATGAAAACAGCCTGTTAAAGATTCAGGGTGAAAAGGAATATTTAAATCCATATCTCTATATTCTCCCTTATGTAATTGCTGTTTAAATAAAGGTTTAATTATTTTTATTCTTCTTATAAATAATTCCATTAAAGTAGGGTATCTTCTACAGGAGTATTGGTGTGTTTTGTTTGGAAACAATACTTTTGGGGCAATCATTGCCACCTCTGTGTTCTTTTTTAATTCATTTATTAAATTTGGAATAACATCTTTATTAAAAGTAACGTCAGGGTTTAAAATTAAATGATATTTAGATAAGTGTTCTATTTTATCAAGTATTTTATTATGGGCTGCTCCAAAACCAATGTTGACCTTATTTTCAATATATACAATTTCATCTTTTTTAAATTTGTCTCTAAAAAGTGAATTTTTAGTATTATCTATTAAAAATAATTTTTTAGCTAAAGGTATAGCTAAAAAACAGTTTATTGTTTTTTTTAATTCTTCAAAATCTTCTTTATAAAGAACAATAGATGCTGATATTTTAATTTTAGTTTCCAAACTATCTATCTAATAAGCTTTTTCTTCTCCATTTAAAATATTGAAAATTGTTTTAAGAGTAATTTTTATATCTAAAAAAAAGGACCAATTTTCAATATAAAATATATCTAATCGTACTCTGTTTTCTATATCTGATTTTTTTTTAATTTCTCCTCTATAACCACTTATCTGAGCTAAACCAGTAATGCCTGGTCTTACTGACTTTCTTTTCATATAATTAGCTACTTCTTTATCAAACTTCAAAGAATGTTCATTCATATGTGGTCTAGGTCCAACAACACTCATATCTCCTTTTAAAACATTAAAAAACTGAGGTAGTTCATCTATGCTCGTTTTACGCATAAAAGCACCTATAGTTGTTATTCTCGCATCATTTTTACTAGTATGTACTTTGTCTGAGAGGCTATTTAGCTGCATTGATCTAAATTTATAACAGGTAAATTTATAACCACTTAAACCTTCCCTTTCTTGTTTAAACAATACAGAACCTTTAGACTCTAGTTTTATTAAGACCCATAAAAGAGGAACAAGCCAAGACATTATAAATACGATTATTAAGAGAGAGAAAGAAACATCAAAGACTCTTTTTAAAAATCTATTTTCGGCAATTTCTAAAGGTAATTTTTTAATATTTAAAACCAACATGTTTTCATAGTACTCTGCGTTAACGTTTTTACTATACAACTCGTTAGAATTAGGAATTAGTTTTATGTTTTTTGAATGCTGACTTGCAAATTTTGTAAACTCTTTTATTTGGTCTTTTTTAAGTTCAGAAATTGTGCAGTATATTTCGTCTATTTCATTTTCTAAAATATAATTAAAGCTCTTATTTATGTTTCCTAAATATTTTTTGCCGTTATTTTTTTTATCAGAGAAAAAACCATAGTATCTGTAGCCTAATTCTGCTTTTTTATTAAAAAGATGTATTATTTTTTTAGAGGTATGATTAAAACCAATTAAAACAACATTTCTATAATTCATCCCTTTTACACGATACTTTTTTAGTGCATAAAAAGATATAAATTTTAAAAGTGCTATTCCGCCTAATATAGATGTTAGAATTAAAAATTGATTATGGATTACTACTCCTTCTTTAAAAATACCGAAATAGGTAAAAAAGGTTAGTGTAAATATTGTAAATTGAATAGATAATAATGAAAAGACTTTATAAACGCTTGTAAATCTGTATACTCTGTAAAATTTTGATAAATAGGATGTTATTGTCCAAGAAATAATAGCATACAATAAAAAAGGTAGATTTAAATACTCTTTATCTTTAACAAAAGAAACAATCAAGCAGATAATTAAAATATCTAATAACAGCGCAAGTGAGTTTATTAAATGTGAGTATTTTTTTTTCACGATTCAATTAGTTTTAAATAATTATTTTCAAGAGCTTTAATATTCTTACTAATATCATATTTATTTTGATACTCTTTTCTGGCGTTAAGCTCTATAGGTTGTATTATCGAATTATTTTTATAAAGCTTAACTATAACTTCTGCAATTTTAGGAGCCTTTTCGTTTACCAAAAAACCATTATATCCATTTTTAATTAAATCTTTATTACCATCTACATTTGTTACAATACACAGTTTTGCCAATGATAATGCTTCAATTACGGCGTATGGCAATCCTTCATATCTAGAAGTAGAAACATAAAACAAACTATTTTTTAAAATAGACATAGTTTCTGCTCTATTAAGCCAAGGTATTAACGTTATGTTTTTTTTTAATCCGTTTTCTTTAATTAAGTTTTCAATTTTACTTAAAGAAGGGGAATAAAACCCTACACCCAAAATAACCAAATGAATATCTTTTATTGTTTCTTTTACTTTAATGATAGTTTTAATTAATAATTCTGTATTTTTTTGGTATGAAGGTCTTCCTATTGAACAAATAAATTTTTTAGGTAATTTATTAAGGTTATGTTTTAGAATAATGTAGAATTTCACTATCTTTATAAAAACATTATAGATATGGATTTACAAAGTATAATAAGAGTGTTGAGTCAAGAGCAGAAAAAGGAATTAGTCGGTTTATTGAGTCGTGATTTGAAAGTGCCAAAACTAAATATGCTTATAGACAACCTAAACAAAGACCGTCCAATCAACTGTCCACATTGTCAAAGTTCTGATATTTACGGGCATGGAGGCTATAAGGGTCGTAAGCGCTACAAATGTAAATCTTGCACTAAAACCTTTAATGATCTTACAGGTACTGCTATGGATGGCATAAAGAAAGTGGATGAATTTCAAGATTATCTAGTTCTTATGATTGAAAGCGTGAGTATCCGTAAAGCCGCTAAAAAGATTGGAGTCAATGTTAAAACTATTTTTGATTGGAGACACAAGTTACTATCTTGTTTATCCGTTTTTAATGGAGAAGAGTTCTCAGGAATTGTTGAATGTGATGACAAACAGCTTAATATAAATAATAAAGGAAGTCGAGATCTTCAAAGAAAACCTTACAAGAGACCAAGTGATAGACAAACCAAACGCGGTGTGAGCAATGATAAAATCTCTATAATGGTTGCCACAGATAGAAATAACAATCCAATGATGCGTGTCGCTAAAAGAGGCAGGATTGATGTGCATAGTATTGAAAAAACAATAGGAACGTTACTAAAACCTGAAAACGTACTTTGTTCAGATTCTCATCCTTCTATAATTAAATGGGCAAAAGATAAGCAGATGGAGCATCATACATTTATAGCATCAAAACACATAAAAGACAAGTGCTACCATGTGCAGCATGTAAACTCAATAGACAATCGTTATCAAAGATGGATAAAACCTTTCTATGGTGTATCAACAAAATATTTGAGTGGCTATCTAAACTGGTTTGTATTCTTGCAGAAGGTTAAAAAATCGCTCTCTCAAACAGTAGATATAGCAAATATCATGATAAAAAACGCTAAAGCTATAAACACATATAAAGCAATTGAAGAAAATTATATGGAATTAATGATTCCACATTATTCTAAAACATAACCTTTATTAATAACAACGCTTGGTTTAAAGACAATGTTGTTTTCTATAGAGTTATTCCAAAGGAATACTTTATTTTTTTGAATTTTTAAATCGTTAATAGCTCTATTGTATTCAGACAATGAACAAGCAATTGTTGTAGAGGGAAAATAGCGAAATACTTTTTCTACGGATTTAAAAACAGCTCTTTTAAATGTTGTTTCTGCGCTTAAATAAGAATAAGCATGTGGAGTGTAAGCGGTTGGTATTTTTAAATATGCTCCAGCCATTCTGCCTAAAAACCCTGCTTTAGCACTGTGACAATGTATAATATCAGGTTTTATTTTTTTTAAAAGGGAAATTATTTTTTTTAAGCATGCTATATCATTAATAATATTTATTTCTCTTTTTAAATTTACATGAAATAAAGGGGTTTTTACATTAGAACTATCTTGAATTTTTACTACTTTTTCTTTCTGGTTACAAATAACAATATTCTCAAAGCAACTCTCATCAATGTGTTTTACTAACAAATTAATATAAACGCCAATGCCGCCAACAGATCTTGCAATATGTACTATTCTAATCATAAACTTCTCTTTCCTTTAAGGAAAAAATTAATAAAAAAATAAAAAATAAAGATATTCCTTTTCCGCGAACTAATATGGATTCTGTAAGCATAATGATTGCAAAAAATAGTAAGAAATACAATCCGTTAGAAGTATTTTTAAAAAAAAAGTAAAAAATTCCAATAAAAAGCAAAAACCCAAATATGCCCATTCCTATCAAAAAATGTAAATATTGATTATGCGAATTTATAGGGTGAAAATGTTTAAATCCATCTTTTTTAATTTTATTACTTATTTTTTCTGTAACATTTTGCATACCAACTCCTATAAAAGGATGAGTTTCAATTTCTGCTATAGTATACTTAGTTACCAAAAAACGCTGATACATATTCTTCCAAGAGTTTTTTATTAAATCTTCTTTGTTATTGGTTTTTATCGAAGTATATACTTTTTTTATTTCATTTACACCTTTATTAAATCTGGGTGTTTTACTGCCTATAAAAAATAAAGTAAATACAAAACTGACTAATAAAACACTTTTTTGATACCATTTTAGAGAAGATTTTTGATATAAGAAAAATAAAAAAACAAGCAGCAAAGAAATTAACGCTATTCTTGCTCCAATATAGATTAAAAGGACAGTAAAAAACAAGAAGATAAACAGTTCTAAAAACCTATTGATATACTGTTCTTTTTTTAAATTAAGGGTTAAAATAAAACAATTTGCTACGCCTAAAAACATACCATAATATACGTGTGATATGTCTAAATATTTAGAAAAATAAGTGTCAATTTTTAAACTAAATGTTTCTGTATACACGTTTATAAAAATTAATAAAACGGAGGCAATTAAAACGGAAGATATAAGTACTTTCATTGCTGTTGTTACAGCTATTTTAAATGTATGTTTTTTAATACCTAAAAATAAAAACGGAATTAGCAAGTAATAAATATAAATGTCTAATCCTTTTAAATAATGCCAAAAAATAAGGTGATTTATTAAAATAAACCCAAATAAAATTAAGACTAAAATTTCAGGAATGTATTTTTTATTTGAACGATTATCCGTTTCTTTTTTAAAATAAAGAACACTAAAAAAAAGCACTAAAACAATTAATATAATTTCATGAATACTTCCGTAAAAAATACTCGAATAAATAAGTAAATAAAAATAAGTGGTAAAGAAATATTGTTCGGTTATTTTTTGTGTAAAAACACGATACAGTTGAAATAAACTAATAAGTATAATTAATGGAATAATTACTTTATTTGTAATCTCAAAACAGAAAGAAACTAATGTAAATAAAAATAAAGAGTATAGATCTAAAATAATGCCTCCTTTATATATTTTGTTAAGCATTTTTATATAAATTATTCAATTTTTCAACATAAGTACTTAGTTGAAATTTTTCAGTAAATGTATCAAATCCTTTTTGAGCTATTTTTTTTCTTAAAATAACATCATTTATCAATAGTTGAATATTATTTGCTAATTCAATATGATTTTCAGGCTCAAATAACAAGCCGTTTTTTTTATGATCAATTAACTCTGAAGGACCTTCAATGTTGCTAGCAATTACAGCTATTCTTGCTCTAAATGCTTCTAATAAAACAATACCAAAACCTTCCCAAATAGAAGGCAAGACAAAAACATCAGCAGTATTGTAAAAACCATTGGTATTTTGTTGTTTTCCAACAAAACTAATAATATTTTCTAGTTGTAAATTTTTTGAAAGAGTTTCTAATTCTTTTTTTAAACTTCCATCACCAACAATGGTTACATCAAAAGGGGGGGCAGTTTTTTGTTGCTTTAATTCGTAAATTGCTTTTAAAAAAGTATGTACAGATTTTTGCTTCTCTAACCTCCCAACGAATAATAAATTAATATTCGTGTCTTTTTTAGATTGCGTAATAAGGTTGCCAAGAGGAATCGCATTATAAAGTAAAAAAGAGCGTTTTTTAGGTAGTTTTAACTTTTTTAAAACATGGTTTTCGACTGATTTTGAAATTGAAATAACATTGCATTTCGGAGTAACTTTTAAAAATAGGTACGTATAAGCTTTAAAGAAAACAGTATCTAAAAAACTCTTTTTAAAATAAATATTATGCATTGTACAAAAAAGTTTTACTTTTCTTTTTCTAACACTCCAAATACCTAATAAATCTGCATGTCCCAAATGTGTATGTACTACATCTGGTTTTGCAAAGTCATAATACTTTTTCAATTTAGATATTGTTGAAAAACTGACAGGTATTTGCTTAACGTGTACTCTTGAGTCTAAAAGAGGTGTTAAATCATTTATCGGTTTTAAATAAATTAGATGAACGGTATGTTGTTCTATTTGTTTATTAATTAGTCAAACCTTAACAACCCATTTTCTTGGCGAAGAAAATAAAGAAAAAAGAGGTCTTAAAATATTAAACAATAAGTTATTAAATTCTTCTTTGAGTTGTTTCATAAATTTCTTAAGATTCCAACCTGTAGCAGCTAAAAAGGCATTGATTTGCGGGGAATTTTCTCCCCAAAGATAGTTTTGGTTCAATCTAAAGTCTGTTTTTAAATGACCAATAACTGGTTCAATAGCAGCTCTTCTTCTAAATTTTCCTCTTTTACATCTTTTCTGATATTCTGTATCTCGTTTTAAAGGTCTATAATCAGGAGTTGATATTTTGGTGTTACCTATTTGTTTGATGCCTTTTCCACCTCTGTCATAAACAACTTCTTGGGGTAAAAAAGCAATATTGGATTGCATTTGTTCTAATAATGGTGCTATTGTTTTGCTATCGTGAGGATTGCCTTTAAAACTTTTTATCGCAGTAATGATTAATGTTTTTGAAGTAGTAATTAACCCTGTTTTAGTGCCAAATTCATATTTTTTATGCACTTTCCCTTTAGCGATACATGCTGTAAATGGTTTGTGAATACTGTAAATTTTATCTTTATCTGTTCGCTTTTGATGTAAGATTTGATAATACAAAGCAAACTGCTTTTTATAGACTTCTAAAACGTGTTCGGGTAATTCTCTTTCCAACTCTCGAAGTAAACGACCTGCTATAGTTTTTAGTTTTGCATCTGCTTTCTTTGCTTTTTTATATCGCTTTGGATGTTTACGATTATGGGTGTCTCTTAATAATTGCTTTGAGGTTCTGACATAACTTTGTCGTTGCTTTATCTTTTCTTTTTTAGCAATATCATTGCATTTATCAATAATCTTTTTGGCTAATTTAGCATCTGTAGGAAAGGTAGTGTTGTTCTCTGCTACTGTGGTGTCTGATAATGTTACTTTTTCTTTGGCTGCTTTACCAAAAAGACGGATAGAGTATGCAAATATTTTTTGAACTCCTAGTTCTCCTATACGTTTTCTGAAATGTACAAAGTCACTTGGATCACAGGGAAATTGATACTCAAAATAAGCCATGCCACAAAAATATTGCATGTAAGGGTTCATTGCCCAAGCTTCGGATAGACGCTCATCAGATAAATTATAAATACGCTTGAGCATTAAACTTCCAACCATTAATCGTACTGGCATCGCTGGTTGACCTGTATGTGAATAATACTGTGAGAAATCTTTCTCAAAGTATTTCCAATCTATTTTGTTGCTCAACAAAATTAATTCGTGGCTCAAATTAATAAAATCCTTGAGCAAAGGTCTGAACAAATTTTGTTGATTTTGATTCGCTGTTTTTCCTATCATTTATTGCAAGGTTTATACTATAATATACGGAAAATCTTGCAATTAAATACTATATAAACAGTGAAAAATATCAAATAATTAACTGTAAATCAGAATGTTGAAACCTTTTTAAGGAGCGACTAATTACATTCAATAATAACTTCTCAGCGCCACCAATTCCAAATGCAGTTATAACGTGTATTATTGTCATTAAAGGTCTCTAAAGTTTTCGTAATTTAATAAATAGTAAATAACAGGAAAAATCCCTATTTTATGTCTAACAGCAGAGCCTAAATCAGGTTCAAATATTCCTTGTGATATCAAGTAAGAAAATAAGAAATAGAATAGCCATAAATCATAATTTTCTTTTTTTCCTTCTTTAAAACACTTTCCGAATCTAATATATAATAAATAAAATAATAGTATTTCCCACAAAATAAATGCTAATATGTGAGGAGATAAAAAATGTTTGAGACCATTTACAGGTAAATTAACCGTGAAAAAACCATAGATAATACTAAACGTTTCTCCGTACCAAGTATCTGCTTCTACTGGAGATAAAATTATAGTATTTACTGTTTCTTTTTTTATTCTTTCTTTATTAATTTTTTCTCTAGTTTCTTGAGAGAGAAAGGAGCCTTTTACAAGTCCATAGCTTAAAGAAATTCCAATAACTAAACCATATAAAATAGAAACAAAGTGTTTATTTTTAAACTTAATAAAGCTACTTAGGTGAAAAGTAACCATTAAAACAGCAATTAAAGTAAAATAAGGTCTAAAAAAATAACCAAAGAAGATAAGTAGTAAAAGACTAAGTAATATTGTTTTTGTATACGAAAAATTTTTTTTCTGAAAAACCCAAACTAGAAGAGCAATATATAAAAAAGTGATAAACTCTTTTGTTGGCATTCCCATAAACAAACCAAGAATAATTATAGATAAATAGAGAATAATGTTTTTAAGAGTTAGCCTATAAAACCTATTAGGAACGCCTATTTTATATAAAATAAAAATGACAGTTATAAATTGTATAAAACCTATAATTGAAAAATGGAGATTCCCCAACGAGGTAGTTTTATAAAACCAAGAGGTAAAGGGATAGCTTCCTATTAAACCAGGTTTACCATTAAGTATTGTTGATGTATCAGCTAAAAATCTATCGGGTAACACAAAATTTCCAACAATAGCAATTAATAATCCTATAATAGAAAAAAAGATAAAAGTTAATAAAGACTTGGACATTGTTAATTTCATAGAAAATCAGAATTTTTTGTTTTTAAAAATAGAAGGGAACAAATTATTTTTAAATGCAATAAATATTAAAATTCCAAATAAGAGATAATCAGAAAAAACTCTTAAAAAGAGTAAATTATCAAAACTTATGGTTTGAGTTAAAATTAAGTAAAAAACAATAGCTATGTACAAAACAGCAACAGTTATTAAAGAATAATTGTATTGCTTATCTTTCCCAAAGGCAACTAAACCACATTGTCCTAGCATAAAGGTTGCGGGAACAGTTAATGCTAAAAAAGATAGATACTTTAATGTTGAAAGATATTTTACGGTCTCTTCTCCTCCAAAAAGGAATAACAATTTATCTCCAAAGATATTTAAAAATAGAAAAATACATCCCCCCATTAGAAGACTTAATAAAACTATTTTTTCTAATGTTTTTTTATTTTGTGATTTGGTTATTACAGGTAAAGCAACTGCTTGTAATATTTCAAAAGGAAGAATACATAAAAACACTATTTTTAAAGAAATATCAAATCCAGTAATTTTTTCCATAGAAATATAAAGACCAATTAAAAAAACAGTTAAGGCATTATATATTAACATAGAAAAATTTCCTAAAAAATAAAATTTAGCTGTAGAAAGAACAGATTTTAGTAACTTTTTTTCAGGAAATTGAAATTGAAAACAGGCATCTTTTTTAAGGGATAAAAAACCTAATAAACCCATAAGTATTTGAGAGGCTGTAAATAAATAAATATAAATGTTTAATTTATTGGGAGAGTTTATAAAAACAAGTGTAGTTATAAGTAAAATTCCTTTTGAAAAACCTACTGCTTTAACCAAAGGCTTTAAGTTCTCTTTTCCTTGAAAGTACCAAATAGGAAACAACAAATCTCCTATAGTAGCTAAGAGGAGTATGAATAAAATAGAATAATTTGCTGTAAAAGCATTGGTGCAATATAAAATTACTAAAATTAAAAAACTACACAAAAACAAAACCCCTTTAATGAGGTATATAGAAGAAATTATTTTATTTAGGTTTATATTATTTTCTTTATGAGTAACAATATATTTTGCTCCATAAATATTAAACCCAAAGTTAATGAATATGATAAAATATTGTAAAATGGATTCAAACCAAGTTAATAGACCAAATGTTTTTTCACCAAAAACACGTATTAAATAGGCTACCAATAAAAATTTAGTGGTAATATTTACTAATCTTATAATTGCTAAATAGAAGAAATTAGCTTTTATAGATTTATGTTTTCTGAAAAGAGAAGATAAAGACATTTTTATTTTCCTTTTAGTTTTTTGTAAAATGGTTTTAAAAATTGTAATCTATCTGCTATTACATGAATAGATTGCCAATAAATGGAATTAAATATTTTTTTTTGACATTCATTTATTTTAATATTTCCTCTCCTTTTTTCTGGTTTTAAAATAACTAGTGCAAGTCCTCCCCACATTTGTCTAAATAGTTTTCCAGGATTAAAAACACCACTAATAAAATCTATTTCTATATAATGTACATATGGCGAAGCATTATAATTTGTTTTTCGAATACCTTTTCTACACAATGGATTAAAACTATCATGAAAAATAATATAAATGGATTTTTTAGGAGTGTACTTTAAAAAATGTTCAATATCTCGTTTAACTCCTTTTGTAGTATGTTCTCCATCTATTAAAACAAATTCTAATTCTTCATTATTTTTATCTATTATTTTAAGAATATTAGGAACAACCTCTGATGAATCCCCGATATGGATTTCGGTATTTTTAAACTTGCCATCAAGGGCTATTTTTACATTAGGGTCAATATCTATTGAATATACCTTTTCGCAATACTTACTTAAAACCTCGAGACTACCTCCCTTAAAACAACCTATTTCAATAGCTACTTTTGGTTTAATTTTTTCAAGAAGTTTTATAAAAGCATAACGTTCATTACGGCTCATATGCCATTCTAAATGAAACTCATCTTCTAAAAAATTAGGAAAACTAATATCTTGTTTTGTAAACATGCTTGGGTGAATTGTTATTAAAAAAGAATCATTTAAATTACTATATTAATCAACGAGTAGAATATTTTTATGTTAATTATTGGATTTAACGCTATCATAATCAAAAACAGAAAGTTTAAAATCATTATAAAAATTAAAGACGTTTACAATAAATACTATTACTTTTTATAATTTTCTAAATACTTATTTATTTGAAATAACAAGAGTAGTAAAATCATTAAACCAGCTCCTGAAAGAGCTAATAGAAATCCGTAGTTTTTGCGAATATCTGTAATTTTATAACCTACAGGTTGAAGGTTAGAGATAACATTAATTACTTCAGATTTTTCAATTTTCTCTTTGATTACCTTTTTTAAATCGTTACTAATAACTCTGTTAGTTTTAAACAACTCTAGTTCTTTTGTTGAAGATCCTTTTCCGCCTAAATCTATACTTGTAGAAGAGTTTTGTTTTTTTGCATTTTCTAACAATACTTTTTTATAGACAACAAGCAAAGAGTCTGTTTCAGAAAGGTTTTTACGAAGTAAGGAGACGGTTCTGTTTAGGTTTTCATTCGTTAGTTTTTTTATTTTATTAAAGTATTGATTTTCTGTAATCAAACTTAAAATTACTGTACCTAAACCTTTAAATACCTTTTTATTTGTAGCTTCTATATGAATTTGATGAGTTTTATAATCAAAGTCGGTAAATGCTTTTTTCATTTGATAAAACGAATAGCTTTTTACTGTAAGTGTATCTACATCTAAAATAAACTTGTTATAGGTATTTATAATATCATTTTCACTTTCAATAGGAATTATACTAAATTTTTTAAAAGAAGCACCTTCATTTTTTGAAATATTAAATGTTTTAGCCAACAAAATACTGTCTTTCTGTTTAACTAGATTGTTATAATACTCAATGTTATTATAAAGCTGGCGAGTGCTTTCAAAATTAGGTTGCACTAACATGTCTGCACCATAAGCTTGCTCTTTATTTATTTCTAAAAACAACCCAATTAAGCCACCAAGTATTGCAGCGGCACTAATTTTTATAAAATGTTTTTTAAGGAATAAAAGAATATTTATAAAAAAGTTAAAAAGACCCTTAAAAATGTTACCTATAAAATTGAATAGGTTAGAAAACCCTTTTCCTATAATTACAAATAACAACCCTAAATCTACTTCATCTTCGTTGTTTTTTGGTTGATTCGACATCATTTGATTGTTTAAAAACTACTAAAAAATTTGCTCTAATATTTTTTGAGTAATAGCATATGTTGGTATTACTCCACTCATTCCTAACCCTCCAGAAGCTAATGTTGCTCCTGTTTCTAAAGGATTGTCAGATGCGTAATACGCATACCGTACTTTTACATCTTCAGAAATATTTCCTCTAATTTTTGATGCAGACTGAATTGCTTTTTGGTAATGTGCTCCTTCCATCTCTAATCCAATTACATTCCAAGTAGAATCGTGGAAAAACTCTAAAATGTTTTTATTTTGAAGCGATGTTCCTAAAACCGAAATCATTGCCCCTCCAAAAACTTGTACCCCAAAACCTTCTAAATCTTCTTTTGAAAGTTCATTTTTAAACGGGTAGTTATCTGCAGTTCCTTCAAAAATATGTGAAGAAGGAATCATAATATCTCCTTTTCCGCCTTCTAAAACCCCTGCTTTTCCCATAATAGAAATCGATTTTACATCTAAATGAATAATTTCGTTACCTGTTTTATAAGGCTTCAAAAGCTCATCCATAGTTTCATAAGCTTGCTCACCAAAGGCATAATCCATTACAATAATTACAGGTTTTTCTCCTTTAGAATGTTGTTTTTTAAACGGAATGTTATCAAAATTTATTTTATCCGTATCAATAACTTGTACGTTAATATTTGTACCCGACTTGTCTTTTAAATAGATCAATCCGTTTTTAGAAGCGTAGTTTTTTACTTTGGTTTGTAATGGCTTGCTGTTGGCGTCGCTTAACAATTCGTATAAACCAAAATTCTTGTGTCTTTTTGCCTCTGTTGGTAAAGCATTATGTGCATAGACAGAGTTTAATACACTATGCATATTTGCACTAATAATATGAATTGGACGATTTAATAGATCATTTTCTAACAATGTTTTTTTGATGTCATTTGCCCAAATTTCACCATAAATATGATGCCCAATTTCTTCTATCAAAACAGAACTAAATGTTACCGTTCTTTTCTCGTTATTTACACTTTCATTAATAGCTAGTTTCCCTAGCCAATAAATTAACTGAAAGAAGCGGTCTGGATTTTCTTCCGTAGAAAAAGTAGTATAAACAGCTTTTACCTCTTCGTAAGTTCTTCCTAAAATATTTCCTAAATGAACAGTGGTAACTTCACGCTCTTCTTTAGATAGTTTTTTATTGTATAGTACTACATCTTCTAAGTTTATCCATTCTCGCGTGTATTTTTCTCCTTCATTAAGTAAAACACGCTCTTTAATTTTGTGAGACTCAATAAATAAAAATGTTAAATGTGTTAAAATATCATAGATTTCTGAACGACCACGAGTAATCTCAATATTCATTTGATCTTTATCAATTCTGTAACAATTACGTCTTCTTTTTGGTGGAATTATGGTCTTAAAATGAGAGTTTTTATAACCTTCATCAGCAGTTAAATTAATAAATTGACACTCTTCGATTCCTTCAGGTAATCGCTCAATTACATAGACTAAACCGTTTAGTTCTAAGCGCTCTTCAGCTATAGAGCCATAAATTTCTGGACGCAATAATAACAACGATTTTCTTAATGCCTCTCCTGAAACCCCCATAGGTTTATAAAACCCGCGACTAAATAAATGACGCATTGCAATATACAAACGTTCAATAGCGTTGGTAGATTCTTGCGCACGAGTTCTTTCTTTATGCTTGGTTTCTGACATAATTTATTTTAATGGGTAAAGATAATACCTTTTATTTAGCTAAAAGCGTATTGTATTTTGAAAGATTTCTTAGCAAGTCAACTGCTTTTTTAACGGTTTTATCAAATTTTAATTGATGTTGGTATACGCCTTTTTTATAGAATTTTTGCTCAATAATTTCATTTTGAAGAATTTCGGATAAAATATCTTTATTTACAGTAATATCTTTTATTTTTTCTTCTTTAAGTTTTTGTTGAATCTTCTTGTACTCATTGGCTATTGAGTTGTTTTTTTCTACTGTTTTGTATGCTTTTTTAAATAAATTTTCTTGCTTGGTAACAAACAAAGTGTCTTTATTAAGTAAGTAGTTTTTAAACTGATTAAAATCAGTATTTGAAAAAGTATACGTATCAAGAGAAATAGAAGGGTTTGTTGCTATATAATTAGTTGCAAAATTAAAGATTGCACGAGAACTTAATAGTTTTTTAGTAGCACCTGTTCTTTTTGAACGTTTAATCTTTACATCTGGTGTAACTCCTCCTCCATCGTAAACTATGCGCCCGTTTTTGGTAGTGAATTTATTAACTGTATCATCTGAGAATTTAGGAACTTTTCCTGTTTTTAAATTACGGTTTTCGTAATCTAATTCTTGAATACAGCGCCCACTTGGTGTGTAATATTTAGAAATTGTAACTTTTAATTGAGTTCCATAAGACAATTTAAAATAGCGTTGTACCAATCCTTTTCCGAAAGAACGTTCTCCTAAAATAACAGCCCTATCATAATCTTGTAATGCGCCAGAAACAATTTCTGAAGCTGATGCCGACCGACTATTTACTAAAATTACAATCGGAATTTCTAAATCTAATGGTTCTTTATTGGCTTTATAAGTTCTACTATTTGCCTTGGTTTTTCCACGAGTTTCAACAACTGTACTTCCTTTGGCTGTAAAAAAGTTAACAATATTAATGCTTTCAAAAAGAGAACCCCCAGGGTTACTACGCAAATCGAATACTAATTTTTGCATCCCTTTCTCTTTTAATTTATTGAATGCTTTTTTTACCTCGGAAGATGCTTTAGCGCTAAAACGAGTAAGCACAATATAACCTGTTTCGGCATCAATCATTTTAGAAAAAGGAACAGGGTTTATTACTACTTTATCTAGTTTTAGGTTGAAATCAATCTGTTTTCCTTGACGATTTATTTTTAATGCAACTGCTTTTCCAGGAATCCCTTTTAACATTGAAGAAAGTTGAGCTTTTTCTAATCCTGTTAATTCTTGTCCGTTAATGTTGGTAATAACATCACCTGCTTTTAAGCCCGCTTTATCTGCAGAAAAACCTTCATAAATTTTTGCAAGTGTAATTCCTTTTTCACCATAAAACGTAGTAACACCAATTCCGCCGTATTCACCAGCACGTCTAATTCTTGCATCTTCAACATCTTGTTCATTATAAAAATTAGTGTATGGGTCAAGATTTTTTAATGTGTTTTTTATGGATTTATCGGTTAAATCACCAGGGTTAATTTCATTTATATAATTTATATTCAATTCTTTGAATAGATTATTATAAATTTCTATCTGTTTTGCTATTTCAAAGAAAGGTGTTTTTTGAAAGGCAAAAGAAATGGCAATAAAACCAACTAATAAAAGACCAATATATTTTTTATTTTTCATGAATGTCAGATTTAACTTCTTTAATAAATTTCTTTAACAAATCGTTCATTTTTTGCTCAATATCAGCATATAAAAGTTCATCTTTTGCAAGGTACGAAATCATGAATACATATTGTTTTTCAAGAGAATTGTAGACTATTTCTTTTTGCAGGCGATAGCTTTCTCGCATCAATCTTTTAATTCTATTTCTATCAACAGCACGTTTAAAGTTTCGTTTTGCTACCGAAACACCAACTTGAGCAGGAAAACCAGAAGTATGTGTAGTTTGTAAATATACCATACGAAGCGGAAAAA
The DNA here is from genome assembly GCA_965242715.1 of Tenacibaculum sp. Lineage (GTDB taxonomy): Bacteria > Bacteroidota > Bacteroidia > Flavobacteriales > Flavobacteriaceae > Polaribacter. The sequence goes on along the minus strand of OZ251501.1, from coordinate 3,328,273 downwards.
CCTTTACAGTACTTCCTTCTGTATATAACTTTTCTATTAATTTTCTACTTTTAAGACGCTCTTCTTTTCCGAGGGTTAATCTCATATTACAAACATACCAAAACAAAGCGTAAAATTCATTTTTATTCCTATTTTTACAACAAATAACAAAACAAGTATGAAACCAGATTTATTTCAAGCTCCAGATTATTATAACATAGATGATTTATTAAATGACGAACATAAACTAGTTCGTGATGCTTCTCGTGAATGGGTAAAACGTGAGGTTTCTCCTATTATTGAAGAGTATGCACAACGTGCTGAATTTCCAACACAAATTATTGGTGGTTTAGCTGAGATTGGTGCTTTTGGACCATATATTCCTGAAGAATACGGTGGCGCAGGGTTAGACCAAATTTCTTATGGACTAATTATGCAAGAAATTGAACGAGGCGATTCTGGCGTACGTTCAACGGCTTCCGTACAATCTTCTTTAGTTATGTATCCTATTTGGAAATATGGAAACGAAGAACAACGTAAAAAATATTTACCAAAATTAGCTTCTGGAGAATGGATGGGTTGTTTTGGTTTAACCGAACCAAACCATGGTTCAGACCCAAGCGGAATGGAAACTAAGTTTAAAGATATGGGCGATCATTATCTTTTAAATGGAGCAAAAATGTGGATTTCTAATGCTCCTTTTGCACAAATTGCGATAGTTTGGGCAAAAGATGAAACGGGTAGAATTCATGGATTAATAGTTGAACGTGGTATGGAAGGTTTTTCAACGCCAGAGACACACAATAAATGGTCGCTTCGTACAAGTTCTACAGGCGAGTTAATTTTTGATAATGTAAAAGTTCCTAAAGAAAATATATTGCCAAATAAATATGGTTTAGGCGCTCCGCTTGGATGCTTAGATTCTGCACGTTATGGTATTGCTTGGGGCGCAATAGGTGCTGCAATGGACTGTTATGACACTGCTTTAAGATATTCAAAAGAACGTATACAATTCGGTAAACCAATTGGGCAATTTCAACTACAGCAAAAAAAGTTAGCAGAAATGATTACCGAAATTACGAAAGCACAATTATTAGCTTGGCGTTTAGGGGTTTTAAGAAATGAAGAAAGAGCAACTTCTGCTCAGATTTCTATGGCAAAAAGAAACAATGTAGAGATGGCAATTAAAATTGCTCGTGAAGCAAGACAAATGTTAGGAGGAATGGGGATTTCGGGCGAATATTCTATTATGCGTCATTCTATGAATTTAGAAAGTGTAATTACCTACGAAGGTACACACGATATTCATTTATTAATAACTGGTTTAGACATTACAGGGCTAAACGCTTTTAAATAATAATAAATTTAGTATGTAAAAAAACAATGTATAAATGAGTTTTTAAAAATAAAAATTACTAGACAAAAGACCAACCATTTTGTCTATTACGCCTCTAGTTAAAAATTTAAATTGCAATAACGTTAACCAATAGCCTCAATTTCTTGTAGCAATTGTTTTGTTTCAGGTAACGGCGCAATACCATATTCTTCTTCCAATACAATTTCGCATTTCATATAGGCTTTAATTGCTTGCGGACGGTTTCCTTTAGCTAAATACCCGCGCATTTGTAATCTGTAAGCATCTTCCCAAGTATTATCAATCGCTAAAGCAGCTTGCGCTAATCGAATACTTTCCATCGGGTTTTCTTCCAACAAAATTTCTGCCAACGTTATATAAGCCCCTAAAATAAGTAGTTGACTTTTTTCACGCTCTTCTGAAGACCAATCTTCGTAAACTCTATTTGGTAAATAAATTCCTTGATAGAGTTCTATTGCTTTTTTGTACGCTTTTTTAGCAGTTTTACGGTCTTCTAAAAGCGCCTCATTTCCAATTATAATATATTTTTCTAACGCATCAACATCAATCCAAACGCTGTCTGTTGCTAATTGATAACTTACGCCTTGGCGCAAAATAAATTGTGGTTCTGTACGCGAAGGTCTATTAGGTTCTAAGGCTTTATTAATTCCGTGAAGCGCAACTTTAAAATCGCGGTCGTTCCAATCTTCCCAAAGATTGTCCATTATTTTTTCTTTGTGAAGCGCATGTCTTTGACGGTTGGAAACTAAATATTGTAGTAACTGAATGGTTTTATCACGACCAAAATCTTTAGATGAAATTTTTTCTTCTCCGCGTACTACCAAAAACTGTCCCAAAGTTTGAATACGAATAGGAGCTTGCTCATAAAAATTATTGAGCGCTTGCAGTTTATCAGACAACTCAGCCATAAAAAAGTGTTTATTTTTTGCTGATTTTATTTACTTTAGTGTTCAATTTTTTAATTTCTTTAGATAAAGTATCTATAGATTCTTGTAGTTTGTAATAATCTGAACGAGAAGCCTTTCGCCATTGATCAAAATGTATTTTTTCACTAATTTCTTCGCTCAAATTACCTATTTGGTCTTGTATCTGTTCCTGAATTTGCGATAATTGCTTCTTCGGGTTTTTAATAGTTTCCTTTACCAGTTGAGGTCCTATTTCTCGCATTGTTTTCCAAACGGAAAAACTTTTTTGTAAAATGCTTTCACGTTCTTCTTTAGGTGCATTTTTAGTGGCTTTATTGGTGAGTTCTGCTAGTTTTTCTTGCATAAAAACTAGTGCCTCATTAAAATCGGTAAACCGTTTTTCTGCACCATCTTGTATATGACTAATCTTACCGCGCCATTGTACTTTGGCATTACCATCTTCTTTAAATATCTGCTGAGTAAAACGCACCATAAAAGAAGCGTTTTGAGATTGTTTTTTTGTCATGTTATTCAATTTTATCCAGGTTCTTTTTCCGACCCAATTTCAATTTGAAGGAAGCCTTTAAAAGCATCGTATATTGTATTGCCTTCGTATAAAACTTTATAAACTTGTTCAGAAATCGGCATAGGCACCTTATAGTCTTTAGCTAATTCCATCACTACTTTAGTGGTTTTTACACCTTCAGCAACTTCATTCATTTCTTCAATAATTTGCGCTAAGCTTTTACCCCTTCCTAATTGAAAACCTACATGATGGTTTCTACTTTTAGAACTCGAACAGGTTGCTACTAAATCGCCCATTCCTGCCAAACCAGCAAACGTACTTTTTTTTCCGCCCATTGCAACTCCTAGTCGAGTTAATTCTGCTAAACCACGCGTAATCAATGCTGCACGTGTATTATCTCCAGCATTTGCGCCATCACCCATTCCTGTAGCAATTGCCATAATGTTTTTAAGAGCGCCTCCTAATTCACACCCTATAACATCTGTATTGGTATAAACCCTAAATAAACCTGAGCTAAAAATAGGTTGTAAACGCTCTGCAATCGTATTATCAACCATTGCAATTACCGCTGCAGCAGCTTTTCCAGAATGAATCTCTTTTGCTAAATTTGGACCTGTTAAAACGCCTGCAGGATGTCCAGGAAGAATTTCTTCAATAATTTCTGTCATTCGCATTTTGGTCGATATTTCTAACCCTTTTGCTAAATTTATAATCGGAATCCATGGACGAATATGCGGTTTTGCTTGTTCTAATACTGAACGAAAACTCTGCGACGGAATTCCCATAACAATAACATCAGCATTTTCTACCGTTTCTTGTATCGTATTCGCTGCTTTTAATGAACGGGTTAATTGAGCGTTAGGTAAATATTTTTTATTGGTATGTTGTTGGTTAATTTCATCAACCGTTTCTTGTCTTCGAGCCCAAATAGTAGCTTCGGCATTTTTTGCAACAATAGACGCCACAGTTGTTCCCCAAGAACCGCCTCCAAGAATGCCTATTTTTAGTTTCATATTTATGAGTTTAGTTTGTAGTCACTACAATTTCATAAATTTTTTATGAAACAGTGTTAATCTTCTTAGTATTTTACTTCGGAAGTTACTCTAGCTTAAAAATTAATATTGTGCTGTTATTCTGTACTTGATACAAAACCTAGACTAAATTAGTGTTTTTTTATCAGTCTTTTATAAATTTCCGCTTTAGCGAGAATAATAAAAAGGAGATTAATCTTCCAATTCTTTTATGTACAAATCACGAACTTCTTCTATATATGTGTCAATATGTTTTGCTTTCCATTCAGAAGTATCTACAGGTTCTAAAACCACCACCTCAATGTGTGTAGGTTTAAATACTGAGCTTCCTTTAGGCATTGCCATATATGCGTTTTTTATAACTATTGGAATAATAGGAACTCCTGCTCTCATGGCTAAATAAAAAGCTCCTTTTTTAAATTTTCCAAGTTTTTTACTTCCGCTTCTTGTTCCTTCTGGCGCAATAACTACTGAGGTTCCGCCTTTAATAATTTCGGTAGCATTTTTCATAGATTTTAATGCATTTTCTTTATTAGAACGATCAATAAAAATGATACCCATTGCTTTAAATAAAGGCCCAAAAGGTGTCATTTCTAATTCTTTTTTAGCAATTCCAACAACATCTTTTCGAAGTAGTTTTGAAATAATAAAAAAGTCGGCAGAAGATTGATGGTTAAAACAAAAAACTGCAGGTCTATAATCTTCTAAATTATTTTTACCTTTTATAGCAATATCTAATCCTGCAAATTTTGTACCTAAATCACCAATGCTTGCAATAGTAGTGTTTATAGCTTCTTGGCGAGACAAAGTTAAAACTCCTCTCAATAATCCTTTTATAGCTGAAGGGTATAAACTTGCTGCTGCCAAACCTGTTCTGAACCTGTTTACAATTGGTCTTCCTCCTGTTTCATCAAAACGTAAAATGGGCCAACTATTTTCAAAAGCAACTTGAGACAAACGACCGTCAGGATTTACCGCGTATGGTTTTCCAACAATTTCTAACAACGGGTAATCTTCAAAACTATCGGTATAAAAGAAGCTTTTAGACAAATCTATATTATTTTCTTTGGCAAATTTTTTCCCAGCGCGTGCTTTTCCTTCACCCCAACACATTTCTTTAATTCTTCCAGTAAAACGTCCTTTTTTCACTTCCATTTCTGTACAATAAATATCAGAAACGCCTAATTCATCTGCAATTGGTTGAATTTGGTAAACAGTTGCTGCAGAAATAATAACAATTCTATGTCCTTTTTCTAAATGCGATGCAATTAAAGCACGAGATTCAGGATAAATAGTATCAATTAAATGTTTTTCATAAACGGCTTTACCAAGCTCTGTAAACTCTTTTTCTTTAATGCCTTTTACACCTAAAGCAGATAGTTTGGTAAGCACTTCAAAATCTCTATTTCCGGCACTATACATTAAAATAATAATAAACTGTAATAGTAATTCTTTGGTGGTAGCTTTGCCACTTAATAAACGGTCTTGCACAAATTTTTTGGCAGAAAAATCATTAATTAAAGTTCTATCTAAATCAAAAAATGCGGCAATATGAGCACCTTCTTCTTCTGCTAAAATTTTACCAGAAACGGCTTCTAAATCAGACCCTGGAACAAAGTCAGGTTCTTCATCAAGAATAGTTTCTAAGGCTTTTTTAGTGGCTTTTATCTCTAATTTCTGAAGTTCATTTAAACGCTCGGTTAATTCGTCTAATTCAAGCATCCAATCTTCTAGTTGATTGTAATCAATTTTACCTTCAAAAGGAACTAGTTTTGCGTTTTTTGCAAAGCGTAATGAATTGGTTAAAAATGGTTTAGAAACAATATCTAATCGAGAAATACGCGATTGCCAATGCAGTTCTTTTCCTTTAAACAAACACAAATCTATAAACTCTGAATCTATAAATTCATCTTCTAAATCCCAACTATGTAGCGTGTGACAGACTACTTTGTTAGCTTCTAAATAAATGAGTAACAATCCTTTAGAAACAAATAACTCTTGCTTCTTTAAAAGTTGATTTATATCTCCTTCTGGGGTGGTAATTATTTTTCGCCAACTGGCATCAAACAGTAATAATTCGTCTTCAATTTCAGAAGAAAATTTAGGTTTATTAGTATAGAAAAACTCAAATTTAAATAAGTTGCGTAAACGCATTATCTCTTCCCAAAAATGAATAATTCTGTTAGAAGAAGTGTCGTCTTTTATTCTAATCAATGCCATTTCTATAAATGCACGATGGTATAAATGACTTGCCGACATATTTGCGTAATAGGTTGCCGATAAATATTCGTTGGGAGCTAAACTATATTGAGTTTTTCGACCCGCTTTACTCTTTTGAATTATATGCGATCCAAGTAATAAATTCAACGCTTTTTGAACAGTTACTCCAATTTTATTTCCACGATCTAACAATACATCTTCTTTGCGTTGTTCGATGTAATTCATTAGTTTAATAACATTGGCTTCTATCTCTTTTTTAGTAAGGGCAAAATTGTTTAATAACGCGTTACACACCAAAGAAACCGTTGTTACTGGTGTAATAGTATTCGCTTTATGAATGAGCTCAAAAGCAAAACGAGGCAACGTATTTTTATCTGTATAACTGTCTTCTTCCATTTCTGGAATAATTGCATTTTTATGTGCTGAAGCGTCTACAGGTTCACCAAAACGAATGGAAACTTTACCATAACGATGTCCTAAATTCTTAAGGTATTTTCCAAAGAGCGCTAAGTTTTCAGACTTTTTGTCTTCTCCCTTCCCTTCTTCGGTCATTTCTTTTACATCTGGAATTAAATCGTACACAATAGAAACGGGAACATATTTTATATCGCGTGAACTTGCTTGTTCACCTTCCATAATGTATTTTAAAATCCCCATTTGTGGATATACAATTTTTCCTGTACGAGAACGTGTTCCTTCAATATTCCAAGTTAAATGATTACCATTTTCTATCAACGTAGAAATATAATGACGTAGCGAAGCTTTGTAAACTTCATCATTTTTAAAACTGCGGCGCAAAAATATTAATCCAGAGTTTTTACCCAATTGTTTAATTCCAGGCATTGCAAGATTTATTCCGCCAAAAAAGAAGGGAAGTGGCATTCCATAACGATACAAAGTTGTTACCAAAACAACCGTATCTAAATATGTTTTATGCGTTAAAATAAATGTGACAGAGTTTTTGCGCATTAGTTTCATCAATTTTTTTATTTCTTGACGATCTACATCAATTTTATCTTCGTAGGCTTTAGAAAGCATATATTCAAAACCCTTTAAAGTTACCATATTAGCAATAGGGTTTTGTTCTGCATACAATTCTGAAATGCAAATTTCAGCTTCTTTTAAAACCTCTTCTATAGGGCGTTTCTGTGTTAAGGCAATGTCTTTTAACTCGTCTTGAAACTTAGGTTGATTGATGATTTTTTGTATTGACATTTATGCTATTTAACGTACATTAAATCTTTAATAATATCACTTTTATTGCGTTCCCAAAACTTCGGGAAAAATAAACTTTCTGCTTTATTTAAAAAGCCTTCTGGGTTTTTTCCGCCAGTATTTTCAATAAGTGAGTTTGCAACTGTTACTAAAACCGATGCATTAGCTCCCATACCAATATGACTTCCATAGACCTCAATATTTTTGATGTTACTTCGCAATGTTTCTGCTTCTAAACAGTGTTTCCAGGGTACTAACCCATCTGTTTTTGTGTAAATGCATGTAACAGGAACTTCGGGAATTTCTTCCAATTCTCTCAAGAATTTATTATTGCGTTCGCGAAGTGTTTTTCCTCGTAAAAATTCTAAAACACTCATTAAAGGTGTTTTCATGTTTTTTACTCCCCAAACTGGCGAACCAATAGTAATTAATTGTGCTACTTTATCTGGGTAGCGATTAGCGATTATTTTGGCGAAAATTCCACCACCAGACCAACCTACTAAACTTACTTTCTCACCATGTTTTTCGTAGATTTCATCTAAACGTTCTACTAATTTTGGTAAATATTTAGAGTTAATCATATTTACACCTAGTTCCCATTTATAGGTTTTAAACCCTACTGCTTTTAAGTATTTGCGCACAAATTTTGTAGAACTATCGTTTCCTAAATAAGGCGGCATTAATAAAACAGGTTTGTTGTTTCCTTGTTTTTTCTTCGGAATTAAATAATACAATCCAAACATAGTTCCCCATTCTACCAACGCACGTGTTTCTAAAAACATGTTAAATGGTGGTGGTGGTGGAACATTTTTGTTAATGCGGATAATTTCCTCTTTAAAATGTTGTACAATTGGTGAAGAAATATCTTTTTCTATTTTCTCAGGAAGCGTATCGTCATTAATACTTTCTAAGACCAATACCAATGTAATATAATCTCTGTCTGAGCCAAACTCTTCACAAACATTTAAGCAATTATTGGCTAATTTTATTAAGGTTTCTTTATTAAATTCATCATCTTTTATAGATTTTAAAATCAACTTTTCATACGGATGATCTTTAAATTTTTTTGCGACTAATTTTTTAGATTGAGCAAGCGAAAATCCGTTTAAAACAGCAACTTTTACTGCTAATTTTGTAAATGATATATAAAGGGTTTTGTTGTTTTCCATTATTAGTTTTTAGTCTCAATTTTTGCATTGAGCCAATTCATAAAGTCTTGTTCTACTTCTATTCTATTGGTTTCGTTGAGCATTTCATGGCGCCCGCCTTCGTATAATTTAAATGTTAAATCATTTATGCCAGAACTAATGTATTGATTTGCCACTTTTCGCACACCTTTTCCCATTTCTCCAATAGGATCTTCATCTCCAGAAAAAATATAAATAGGAAGCCTTTTGGGTGTTGCTTGAAAAGTACTTGGGTCGTTTACTTTTTTACTTCCTTTTAAAATATCAATAAACATACTTATTGAAAAATTTTCAATACGTAATGGGTCATTAGCAAATAAATCTACTTGTTCTTCGTCTCGACTAATCCAATCTACCGGTGTTCTATTTGGTTTAAATTTCTTATTAAACTCATTAAAAAATACTGTCTTTAGTATGTTACTGCTGCGTTTTCTGCCTTTAAAAAACTTCATTACATTTGCTCCAGCAAGTCCTATGCTCCCTAAACCTTTAATATAACTTCCAGTTCCTGAAAGAATTAAAGCTTGCAAATCATCTCCAAATTTGGTAGCGTATTGACGGCTTAATAATGAACCCATACTATGACCGAATAATATGATTTTTTTCTTCGGAAATTCTTGTTGAATAATAAGAGTTAATTCTCGCATATCATTAACGGCATCATCAAAATAATTTTCACCTTCATAAACACCTAAATGTTCTTTGGATTTAATGGAGTTTCCATGAATACGATGATCATTTGCATAGACTTCAAAACCATTTTCTTGTAACAGTTCGGCAATGCGTTGATAACGCCCCGCGTGTTCACCTATTCCATGTGAAATTTGTACAACACCTTTTGGGTTTAAGTTTTTCCAACGGTAATAAAATATGTTCTGGCCGTCTTTAGCGGTAAATCTATGTGTGCTATAACTCATTATCTATTTAAAAAATCTGATAAAATACCTGTCAATTTTTCTTGGTATTTGTTATCTCCTTCAAACTTCATTCTTCTTTGTATTTTTAACTCTTCTAATAGTAATTTTTGCTGATGTAAAGCAATTAGGTTATCATCATCAATACTAAAAGACGCTTTTGCTTTTCGCTCTTTTTTCTTTTTAAGAACTCCTTCTTTTTGCATAAAATCTAACGACCAAAAATGCGATTCATCGTTCTGTTTTACTTCAAATTGATATACACCTTTATATTTTTTGGTAATTGCTGTATTTCCTTTTATATAACGTTTAAATGCTGAGAAAAAGGCACTACTTGCTAACGTTGCTTTGGCAATTTCCTTTTCTTTTTGTTTTCCTTTTTTCTGAACTATTTTTTCCAATTCATTCGCAGATTCACGAATATAACGAGAAAACTTGTCTGCATCTGGCATTGTCTTGGCATCAGAAGTTGTGGTAATACTTACTTGCCCGTTGTAGCTAAACGCAGCAATAATTAACCCAAAACCATCTACAACAGGCGTTAAACCAAAGACACCAACAATTTTGTGTCCACGTAAATATAAAGTTCCTTTAGGTCCAGGAACATTTGTAATAGTTACATTAAATGGCGGACGGTGTAATTCTTTAATATTGTATTTGCTATATATGCCTGAAGCAAGGTTTGCCAACCCAAAAGGAACACTTTCCGCCATTTTCATCAAGCTTTTTGCCCCCACAGCTTTGTGACGGCTTTTACCTATTTCGGTTTGTTCTTGTATAAACTCTAATCGCTCTAAAGGATCTTCTATGTGTGTGCCTATTTGCACTAACATGTTAGAAATTTTGTTATCAAAACTTTGTTTTTCTCCTTTTACTCGAATAGAAATTGGCACATTTGCTACCAAGGGAAGCGATGGTAATTTGTCTTTTTCAATCAAATATTTACGAATAGCACCAGCACAAATAGTTATGATAATATCGTTAACAGTTACGCCCATAGTTTTACGTATTGCGTTAATTCTATCGAATGATAAAATGGCTGTTCCCCAAGTTCTTTTAGGTGAAATGGAGCGATTAAATATGGTCTTTGGAACCGAAAATGATTGTTTGTTAAAGGATTTACTTCCTCCAACTACTTTTTTTGCTTTACTCTGCATCATACCAACAACAGCTTCTACTACCAACTTTGGCACTTTTAAAGGGTCTTTTAAAAAGTTGTATGAACTTTTTAAAAGTAAACTTAATTCTTCTGGAAGTGGTTCTGGCTCAAAAGGTTTTGGCTTCGAAATAGGTTTGTTTTTATCTTCTTTATCTTTATCAAACAACGTTCCCATAATGCCAACACCAGATGCGCCATCAATCATTACGTGATGTACTTTGGTAATAATTGCTACTGAACCTTTAGGAATTTGATTAACCCGAATAATTCATCAGAAATCAAAAAACCTGAATGTAAAGTGTTATATTTAAGCAGTTAAACACAAAATACATCATTTTTTAAAACACCCAGATTTGAGCACTAAAGATACTTTATTTTATCGAGGAAATCAAGCTATTTCGGTTGATTTTTCAGCCACAGAGATTAGTTCAGATGGTTCTTTGATTCTTTTAGAAAAGTTAGAGAGAACCCACAACTTACTAAAACATTTTAGCAAGTTACTTCCTGATCTTCGAAACCCTAAATACATTACTTACAGTCGAGAGCATCAACTCAAGCAACGTGTGTTTATGCTAATGCTAGGTTATCAAGATGCCAATGATGTGACCCATTTACAAAATGACCCATTATTTAAAGATGTTCTTCAAGGAGATTTGGCTTCTCAACCTACTATTTCTCGTTTTGAAAACAGTTTGAATAAAGAAACTATTTTCAAACTTTCTTACGCCTGGATTGATCGTTACGTATCAAGCCTAAAAGGTCGAGATGAAATAACAATTGATGTTGATGCTACCGATGATCCAACATATGGGAATCAACAAATGTCAATGTTCAATGGTTATTATGGACAGTTTATGTTAAATGAATTATTTTTTCATGATGGAGAAACCGGTCAAATTATCCTGCCAGTTCTTCGCCCAGGAAATAGCCATTCGAATCGATGGTATGTCGGAATTTTAAGAAGAATTATTCAAAAAATAAAAAAAGCAGATCCTGAACTAAAAATTACTATTCGAACAGATAGTGGATTTAGTTGTGCTCCTTTTTATAAATTAGTAGCTGATTATGATTTGTTTTTTGTAACAGGTCAGGCTAGTAATTCGGTACTCAAAAGAAAGGTTGAGCGTTGTAAAAAAGCGGTTCAACTTCAATATGTAAATCAGCATAAAAAACACCAACATTTCACATCGTTTCGCTATCAAGCCAAAAGTTGGCATAAACCACAACAAGCTTACTGTAAAATAGAAAGTACAGGGAAAGGCTTAAATGTTCGTCATTTTATAAGTAATATTAAAGAGAAAGGTGCCCGAGAAATATACTTTGATTTCTATGTAAAACGAGGTGAATCTAGCGAAAACAGAAGTAAAGAAGTCAAGAATATGTGTTTTTCCGATCGATTATCCAATCATGGATTTGTTGCAAACTTCTTCAGGTTGTTTTTAAGTAGTTTAGCCTACGAACTATTTTTATTACTAAAAAAAAGCATCAAAAAAACAACATTTGAAAAGGCTGAAAAATGGCAAATAAATACAATAAGAACCAATTTATTAAAAGTTGGAGCTACCATAAAAGTCACTAAAAAACGAATATATTATCAGTGATCAAGAGCATTTGTATATCAAGATTTGTTTCGAGAGATAATAACTCAATAACGGTTTTAAAGTGAGAATTTTAAAACCTTGGGATACCTATGCTCTGTTAGTAAAATTAATCCTTTTTAACTTTTAAAATCAATTATAACATACTATTTACTCCAAAAAAGTTTAAAAAACGAAAGAGAGAATCCTAAAATCTAGAGATAAAAAATCTATTTTGAAATTTGTTCTAAATATAAATCCTATGAATAATGCGGGTTAATATTATCTAAACCTTCAATAAAGCTAATAGACCATAATGGGCGACGTAAATCTAACGCGGCACTAAAAATAGATGCAGTGGTTTCTCGTAATGTTTTCCAGTCTGCTGGATCGGGTAATTTTATGTGATTAAGGTGTAAATCTAATTCAAAATTTGGATCATCTACCCAATACGGAAAATCTAAATCAAAAGGTACATTTAATAACCGTTGTCTAAATTTTGGCATTAAATGTAATTTAGAAGCAATGATTGCTTTAAAGTCGTCAAATTTTAACGAGCCTTCAATAATAATTAATGTGCCAATATGCATTGGGTTTAGAGCAGATTCAGCATATAAAAACGCTGCATCTTGACCTGAAATTTGCTTAATAGAGCTATCTAAAGCGTCGTCTAAAAATTCTTTAATTACCTTTTTTGCCATTGATAGCTAAGTTTGTTTGCGAGAAATGGATTTTGAACTCAAAAATAGTATTGGAATTAAACTTTTTCGAGTTATGCAAGATAAGTAAATTTTACAACTTGCTTATTGTCTGATTAGGTAGTTTTTATGAATAAAAAACCGCTTAGAAAGCGGTTTAGTTTTTTATATTCTTGTTAAAATTAACAAATTTGCTCACCGTTTTTTATAGCTTGTTGTGGTGCTACAAAAGCGAGTTTTCCATCAGGAGAGTTGGTCATTAAAATCATTCCTTGACTTTCTACTCCTCTAATTTTTCTTGGAGCCAAATTACACAAAACACTTACTTGTTGCCCAATAATTTCTTCTGGAGAAAAACTTTCTGCAATACCTGAAATAATAGTTCTAACATCAATACCAACATCTACTTTTAGTTGTAATAATTTTTTGGTTTTTGCTACTTTTTCAGCCTCTAAAATAGTTCCAATTCTTATATCTAATTTAGTGAAATCATCAAATTCAATAGTTTTTTTTTGAGGTTCAATCGTTTTGTTTTCTTGCAAGTTTGCTAATTTTGTAGCTTTTAGTTTTGCTAATTGTTCTTCAATAGTTTTGTCTTCAATTTTACTGAATAATAATTCAGCTTTTTCTATTTGATGATTTACTGGTAATAGCGCTTCTTTTTCAGAAATATCTTTCCAAGATAAGTTTGCATCGACGTTTAAAATTGATTTCAGTTTTATTGATGTAAACGGTAAAAAAGGTTCGCTTAAAACTGACAATGCTGTAGCAATTTGAAGTGCTACATACATAATTGTTTTCACGCGTTCTTCATCAGTTTTTATAACCTTCCAAGGCTCTTCATCTGCTAAATACTTATTTCCTAAACGTGCTAAGTTCATTAACTCTTGAGAGGCTTCTCTAAAGCGATAGCGCTCAATTGATTTCGCAATTACATCTGGAAATTGTTGCAAACTAGCTAACGTGTCTTCGTCAATTTCTGTAAATTTTCCAGCAGCTGGTACCTGTCCGTCGTAATATTTATTTGTTAAAACCACCACACGATTGATAAAGTTTCCGAAGATTGCCACCAATTCATTATTGTTTTTTGCTTGAAAATCTTTCCAAGTAAAATCATTGTCTTTACTTTCAGGCGCGTTTGCTGTTAAAGTATAACGCAACACATCTTGTTGATTTGGAAAATCTTCTAAATATTCGTGCAACCAAACTGCCCAATTTTTGGACGTTGATAATTTGTTTCCTTCTAAATTTAAAAATTCATTTGCAGGAACATTTTCAGGTAAAATGTAATCTCCGTGTGCTTTTAGCATACTCGGAAAAATAATACAATGAAAAACAATATTGTCTTTTCCTATAAAATGCACCAATTTAGTATCATCTTTTTTCCAATAATCTTCCCAGTTTTTACCTTCGCGCGCTGCCCATTCTTTAGTTGCAGAAATATACCCAATAGGAGCATCAAACCAAACATATAATACTTTTCCTTGAGCACCTTTAAGCGGTACTGGAATTCCCCAATCTAAATCTCTAGTTACTGCACGTGGACGTAAGCCATCATCTAACCAAGATTTTACTTGCCCTAAAACATTAGGTTTCCAATCTTGTTTGTGTCCTTCTACAATCCATTTTCTCAAAAAATCTTCGTGTTTATCTAAAGGCAAAAACCAGTGTTTGGTTTCTTTTAAGGTAGGCACATTTCCTGTAATTGCTGATTTTGGATTTATTAAATCGGTTCCGTTATGGCTTGTTCCGCAGTTTTCACATTGATCGCCGTAGCTTTCTTCAAACCCACATTTTGGGCAAGTTCCTACAACAAATCTATCTGCTAAAAACTGATTTGCTTCTGCATCGTACAATTGTGCGGTAACTTCTTCAATAAACTCACCGTCATTATATAGTTTTATAAAAAAATCAGAAGCTGTTTTATGATGAATTTTAGATGAGGTACGCGAGTAATTATCAAACGTAATACCAAAATCTTGAAAGGATTTTTTGATAATTCTGTGATACTTATCAATAATATCTTGGGGAGAAACACCTTCTTTTTTCGCGCGCATTGGTATAGCAACTCCGTGTTCATCGCTTCCGCAGATATAGATAACATCTTTACCCGTTAAGCGTAAATAACGCGCATAGATATCTCCAGGAACATACACGCCCGCTAAATGCCCAATATGAATTGGACCGTTAGTATAAGGTAATGCTGCTGTAATTGTATATCTTTTTGGAGTATTCATGTTTTTTTATTCTTAATTTTTGAACTAATTTTTGAAGTGCAAAAGTACAAAAAACCCATTGAATCTTATTTTTAAAACTCAATGAAATATGATACATTTACCATATTAGAAAATAAATAGGAAGAAAACCTAGAACAGATGAAAGAATTTATTGTACACAATCATAAACCTCACAGATTTTTAAAACCTATGAGGGCTTATTTTATTTTCCTTTTTTTATCGATAACAGTACTTACTTACACTCAAACAAAACCTATGAAATTAGTAAATCCACCAATACTTCAAAAAGGTGATACGATTGCTATTGTTGCGCCTGCAGGGATTTTAAAAAACCGAAAAGGAGTAATTGATCTAGCCAAAAAGCAAGCTGAAAAGTGGGGGTTAAAGGTTGTTTATGGTAAAAATATGTTTAATCAGAACAATCATTTTGCAGGGACAGATGATGAGCGTTGTCAAGATTTTCAAGAGGCGTTAGATAATTCGAATATTAAAGCCATTTGGGCAGCTCGTGGAGGTTATGGTTCTGTACGAATTTTAGACCAATTAGATTTTACAAAGTTTACTAAAAGGCCGAAATGGATTATTGGTTATTCTGATATTACCGTATTTCATAATCATATTAATAATTTAGGCATTGAAACCATTCACGGAATTATGGGAACAAGTTTTCAAGACAAACCCGAAGTGATTGCTAAAAGTGTTGAATCGCTACGAAAAGCATTATTTGGTGAGCAATTAAAATATGAAATTCCGTCTTCAAAATACAATAGAAAAGGAACGGTTTCTGGAGAATTGGTTGGTGGAAATATTGCTATTTTAACGTCAATGTTAGGTTCTAGAAGTCAGATTTCTACAGATGGAAAAATCTTATTTATTGAAGAAATTGGCGAGTACAAATATTCAATTGACCGAATGCTACAAAGCTTAAAGCGTGCGGGTTATTTTACCAAAGTGAAAGGGGTTCTTGTTGGCGATATGACAAGAATTAAAAAGAATTCTACCTCTTGGGGTAGCTCTATTGAGCAACTTATTTTAGACATTGTTCCAAAAGATATTCCTGTTTTATTCCATTTTCCTGCCGGTCATAAATCTGATAATAATGCTTTAATTATGGGTAGAAATGTTCAGTTAAAAGTAAATAACAAGCAATGTTTAGTCATTTTTAAATAATGGCAGAACACAATGAACTTGGTAAGAAAGGAGAAAAATTAGCAGCTGAATACCTACAAAAAAAAGGATATACAATTGTTGAGAAAAACTACCGATACTTAAAAGCTGAGGTTGATATTATTGCGCAAAAAGAAAATATACTGGCTGTTGTTGAAGTAAAAACTAGATCTACAGATTATTTTGGAAATCCTGAAGAGTTTGTGAATCCGAAGAAAATAAAACTACTTATTTCTGCAATTGATTATTATGTAACAGAAAGAGATTTAGATGTGGAGGTTCGGTTTGATGTTGTGGCAATTATTAATCAGAAAAACAATGTGAAAATTGAACATTTAGAAGATGCTTTTTTACATTTTTAAATCGCAGGGCGATAGCCTATTGGGTCGAGGTAATTACATTCTATTATTCTTGTGAAAACAGGGATGACAAAACGCTAATAAATAAGCTTAGCCCAGATTGAAGCGGCATCCTTTTTATGTCAGTTCGAGTGAATTTGTGAAGAATGAACAAATTTGTATAGAGAACAAATAAAAAGATATAGCGGAAAGCGGGAAATAGCTTCAAAAAAATTACCCTTTCAAAGCTTTAAGAATCGCTCTTTTTAGCGGCATAAAATACGATTGTTTTGAATCGCTATCTACGTAAGCAAATTTTCCTTTTTTATCTATTACAAAGTAAGATGGGTATACTTGTCGCTTATTAAAAACTTGACTAACATCCATTGCTGAATACGCAATTTTAAAAATAAACGGATGCTTTTCTAAAAACTTGGTAATAGCTTCTTTTCTATCTAAAGCAGGTGCTACAAACAAAATATCGTCGCGTCCTTTCATCTCTATAACCAATTCGTTTAATGGTGTAATGTCTATAACACAAGGCAAACAGCTAGTAAACCAAAATTTAAAAACTACAACTTTGTCTTGTATATCGTTTTGAGTAAGTCGGGTGTCATCTGTAAGCCAGAGTTTAAAATTAGGAACAGCATCGCCAACCTTATAATTCTTTTCTTGAGATTGTGCCAGAGCAATTATTAATAGAAAAAGCGAAAATAAGAGGAGGCGTTTCATCTATTTTTTGTCTTTTACAGGTGTTTCTTTTTTCTCCTTTTTAGGAGGGTTTGTAATTGCGTAGTATTTCTTAAGATGTTTTAATTCGTGGGGTTTAGCAATAATTTTTTTATTACTGTCTAGCACAAAATAAGAAGGCGTAGCATGTACTTGATACACATCAGTCACCAACGTATTGTCCCATTTATCTTTAGGGTTTAAACCAATAGCATTGTGCCAACCGTACAATTGTTTGGTGAATTCGTTCCATTCAAAATCTTCCTTTTCTAAACCGTATGAAATCACTTTAGTATCGGGTTGCGTTTTCATATATTTATACAATTCCGGAATTTCTTTTACACAATGAGAACACGAGGTACTCCAGAAAACTAACAAGTAATTTTTACCATCTTTTAAAGTAGCTAAGTTTTTTGTTTTACCTTCTTCTTTCCAAGAAAAATTGGGTGCTGTTCTACCAATAGTAGCTTGTAATTTACCGAGATTTTTATTTCTAAATTTTCCGTCTTGAAAGTCTAAAGGAAGTTTGTTGTAATAACGAGCAAACATCCAATCTACTATTTCTGCATTTTGTGCTTTAGTATATTGCTTTATTAAATATTCTAACGCTTCTTTTTTAAACTTTACATCAGAAATTTTATCCATTACATTTGTAATAGATTCTTTAAATAATTTTTGCTGAAGTTTAGCATCAGCCGAATAGTTTAAGTAAAAAACATAGTCGGTAATTCTGTCAATTAAAAAAGAAGAATTATACAGCTCTTTACTATTAAAATCAATATTATTAAAGAAATTATCTACAATTGAGCTAAAGTAATCTTGCGGAGCGCCAATAATTGCTGCCGAATTATCGCGTTGCATTGCTTTAATAAAATGACTTGCCAACATTCCGTTAGACTTTTCATTATAGATCTTATAAACGTCAGTAACTTTTTTTAATGCTTTTTTATATTTCTTTTTTATACTTTTTGTAGAATCTCTTAAAAACACAACTTGTAAAGAGTCAACTCTTTTTTGGGTTATCGTATTTGCTTGAATAAAATCTTGAAACAACTGATTTTCTTTAGATTTTGAAAACACGATTGATTGTTCTGGCGCATCTGGATTAAAAGAAAGAGAAACGTCTTCTTTATTGAAAAGGAAATCGGCAAACCCACCTCCTTTTAATCTATAATTTACACGATACATTCCTGTTTTTGCATTCGCAGGCAGCGTAAATTTAAAATTAGCGATGCGTATTTTTTTGCCGTTCACTGCTACAGTATCAGTTTTTGCATAGGTATTTGCTATAAAACGTTGTTTGGCGCCCTCAACTTTATATAAAATTACCCAATCATCTTTGTCGGGAGGTGTCATTGTGCCTTGAATAGTATATTGTGCTTGAATTGCAGTAGTTGCAAAGATTAATAGAGCAAGTAATTTTTTCATTAGAAATGGTTCTTTAGTTTAATCGCAGGGTGATAACCCAACTGTGTTTAATTCCCCGACGCTTGCATCGAAATAAAAAAGGAATTTCTATTTAATACTTCGTACCCTTGGAGCGAAGCTATTTATTTTTTTGACACTTTTTAGTGAATTTTGTCACTAAAAAATGAATGTTTCATTGTGCTTTTTTCAAGAAGCGTACCAAAATTACTATTTCTTACTCAAATTGAATACATTGCAGCAAACTTTCTTTACAATGAACTTTCAAAATCAAGTAGTTTGGATCACTGGCGCATCTTCCGGAATTGGGAAATCATTAGCTATTGAGCTTTCAAAACACAATGCGAAACTTATTTTGTCTTCCAGAAAAATAACTGCGCTAGAAATTGTAAAGAATGCATGTAAAAACCCTTCCGAAGTAAAAATTGTTCCGTTAGATTTAGAAGATTATACCAATTTACAACCCAAAGTTAAAGAAGCTATTTTTTGCTTCGGTAATATAGATATACTTGTAAACAATGGCGGAATTAGCCAACGATCATTAGTGAAAGACACGATAATTGATGTAGATAAACGTATAATGGACATCAATTATTTGGGTACGGTTGCTTTAACAAAAGGATTGTTGCCACATTTTATACAAAACCAAAAAGGTCATTTTGTGGTTACTACAAGTATTGTTGGTAGAGTAGCAACGCCAATGCGGTCAGGTTATTCGGCAAGTAAACATGCGTTACACGGTTTTTTTGATGCTTTACGGGCAGAACATTTTAACGATAATATTGCGGTAACACTTATTTGCCCTGGATTTGTAGCTACAGAAATTTCTAAAAATGCACTTACAGGAGATGGCAGTAAACAAGAAAAAATGGACAAAGCAACCGCAAACGGAATTAATCCAGATCGTTTTGCAAAACTGATGCTGAAAGCGATAAGCAAGAAAAAAGAGGAAGTCTATATTGGTGGTGCAAAAGAGCGTTTAGGGGTGTATGTAAAACGGTATTACCCTGCATTAGTATCAAGGTTAATTAGAAAATGGAAAGTAACGTAGTTTTTTAGAAAGTTAATTCCGCTTTACGCAGTCGCTTTCTTCGAGGAGCTTCAACAAATGCTTCAATCGGGGCTAAGCGTATTTGTTAATATTTATCATTTCTACAAAGTCAGAAATATAAAGAAGACTGGTATAGATTCCCTTTCGCAGGAATGATAAAAACATAGTTTTTTACTATTTAAAAAAATCTAACCCTTCAAAATAATTAACAATAGCTTCTTTTATTAAAACTGATTGCTCACCAGGTTTTAAGTTGGGTAACTCAGTAAGTGTTTTATAATGCGGCCAACCATCAGTATCAAAAAATTCGAATTCGTAATAACCATAAGGCTCTAGTAGTTTGCAAATAGCAATATGCATTAGATTTATTTTTTCGTCTTTTTTAAATTTTCGTTGTCCTTGACCTAATTCTTGCACACCTATTAAATAGATTACTCCGTCTAGGTTTAACAAATCACCTTCAGCAAATTGCTTAGTAAGTTTAGCAACTACTAAATCCCATTTTTCTTTTAAATCAGTATCTTTTTGCATACAAAAACTTCAGCTTACAAAGATACAAACGAGTTCTGTATATTTGATACAGAATCTGCACACATATTTATTGTTGTGTTTTAAAGTTTATAGATGAATACATTTGATATTATAATTGCAGCACTTTTGTTATTTGGCTTTGTTAGAGGCTTAATAAAAGGTTTATTTGTAGAAATGGCTTCTTTAGCAGCATTGATTGGTGGTGTTTATGGCGCAATTCATTTCTCCTATTTTATTGGCAATTGGCTTAAAGATAGTGTTTCTTGGGATGAAAAATACATGTCTCTTGCAGCTTTTGCTGGAACTTTTGTGGTAATTATTTTAGTAATTGCCTTACTTGGAAAAGCATTGACTAAAATTGCCAATTTTGCTTCACTCGGAATTATAAATAAAATACTTGGAGGTGTTTTTGGCGCTTTAAAAATTGGGCTTATTTTAAGCATTGTTTTTATTTTCTTCGGAAAAATGAATGATACCATACCATTTGTAAAGCAAGAAACATTAGACAAATCTATTTTGTACAAACCTGTTAAAAAAATTGCTCCGATGATTTTTCCTTCTATTATAAAAGAGGAAAATAAAAATGAAGAGACTGCATTAATTTAGGTTTCTTCATGGTGGAAAAGCCAAAATTATGCTCATATTTCAAGAACAATACCAGTGTATTTAAAGATTTAAACGCGCCTGTTAAACGGATTACAATTCAGGTTTTCAACCAATAATACATTTACAATTTCTGAAAGGCTCAATTTGCAAACCGATTTCTTTTATCAGCCAAAATTAACATCTAATATAGATGGATTAAATATTGGCGTTAAACAAACGTTTATGAACAACAAAGAGCAAATTAATTATTAATAAAAAAATGAACTGCCCTTAATAGTGTCTAACTTTTTAGGGCAGTTTAAAAATTAAGTCGGTTCTTTTTTGTTTTATACTCTTAACAGTTATTTGAATAACCATCTATAGATATCATTTCCGTTCGCAAAAACTAATAACGTTATTAGCAGTAAAAAACCTACTACTTGTGCGTACTCTAAAAATTTATCACTTGGTTTTTTACCTGTAATCATTTCCCAAAGCGTAAACATTACATGACCGCCATCTAAGGCAGGAATTGGCAATAAATTCATAAACCCTAACATTATAGATAAGAATGCGGTAATATTCCAAAATGCTTGCCAACTAAATTCTGAAGGAAAAATACTTCCAATAGAAATAAATCCTCCTAAACCTTTATAAGCTCCAGTACTTGGGTTAAAAATCTTTTTTAATTGCTTTACATAATTTGTTAAAGTAGTCCAAGCTTTACTGGTTCCTGCAGGAATTGATTCTGCAAAAGAATACTTAATTTCTACTAAATTATAATAGCCTAATTTTTCTAAATCATCCATTGATAGTCCACCAAAAAGAACGCCTATCTTTCCATCGTTAGAAACTTTTACAGAAACTTTTTTCGTTTCGTTTCCTCTTTTTAAGGTCATAGAAATATCTTGACCTTTAAATTTTTCTAATAAAGGTTTTGCTTCATCATAATAAGAAATTTCGTTTCCGTTAATTGCGGTAATAATATCTTTTGGAAGAATATCTACGTTAGCATTTAACGAATTTTTTTGAAGTTTCGCAATAACAAAAGGATACCGTATTGCTAAAAAATTCCCTGCGTCTTTACCTCTATCAACTAATTTAGAAATAAAATCTATCGGAATTTCCTTTTCAAGAACCTCACCATTTCTTTCAACAGTATAATTATTTCCATTAATAAATTCGGATGGTAATTCTCTAAATTTTTTAATTTTCTCGCCATCAATAGTTAAAATTTTATCTCCTGTTTGCAAGCCTAAGTCTATCGCCAATTGATCTTGAACCCAAAGACCATCTTTTACATTTTCATTTGGTAAAAACCGCTCTCCATACGTCCACATTAAACAGATGTAAATTAAAATTCCGAGGATAAAATTTACAATAACACCACCCAGCATAATTATAAGACGTTGCCATGCCGGTTTAGAACGAAACTCCCACGGTTGTGCAGGTTGTTTCATTTGTTCGGTATCCATACTCTCATCAATCATTCCAGCTATTTTTACATAACCTCCTAACGGAATCCAGCCAATACCATATACAGTATCACCTATTTTCTTTTTGAAAATAGAGAATTTATAATCAAAGAATAAGTAGAACTTTTCTACTCTAATTTTAAACAGTTTTGCAGGAATAAAATGCCCTAATTCGTGCAGTACAATCAGCAAAGAAAGGCTTAAAATAAACTGAGTTGCTTTTATTAAAATTTCCATCTACGTAATCAATCTAAATTTATAATCGAGCAAATGTACGCTTTTCAATAGAGTTTTAAAAGCATTGATTTTATTGTGATTTTCTTTTAACAAAGATTTTATAATTTCTGTTTTAAACATTCTTTTTTCGTTGTATTTTTGCTGTATGAAATTAAGTTTCTTCAAAAAATCGAAATACACTTTTTTATTTTTAATAGTATTCTCTGCTATTGTTTTACCTACTTTTTTTTATTTATTAAAAGTTGATAAAAAATTACCTGTATATCAACCTTCAGATATCAATCCAAAATTGGTAGATGCTTCGGTAAGAAATCAGAAAAAGGGACATAAAATAGGTGATTTTAAGCTTATCAATCAAAATGGAAAAATTATTACGAACAAAGATTATGAAGGAAAAATTTATATAGCTGATTTCTTTTTTACTCGTTGCCAAACCATCTGTATTGCCATGGCGTACAATATGAGTGAATTACAAGAGTATTATAAAAATGATGATGATATTATGTTTTTGTCTCATTCTGTAACACCAACTATAGATAGCGTTTCTGTATTAAAAAAATATGCAGAAAACAAAGGTGTAATTGATGGAAAATGGAATGTAACTACAGGTGATAAAAAACATATTTACGAATTAGCGCGTAAAAGTTATTTCGCTGTTTTAGATGAAGGAAATGGTGATGAAAACGATTTTATTCATACAGAAAATTTTGTGCTAATTGATAAAGAACGTAGAATTAGAGGTATGTATGATGGTACTGAAAAAAAGAATATGCAAAAAATTATTGATGATATTTCTTTATTAAAACAAGAATATGCTAAAAAGTAAAAAAACGACCTTTTGGTCGCTTTTTTACTTGGTTATGTTTTAGAATAATGTAGAATTTCACTATCTTTATAAAAACATTATAGATATGGATTTACAAAGTATAATAAGAGTGTTGAGTCAAGAGCAGAAAAAGGAATTAGTCGGTTTATTGAGTCGTGATTTGAAAGTGCCAAAACTAAATATGCTTATAGACAACCTAAACAAAGACCGTCCAATCAACTGTCCACATTGTCAAAGTTCTGATATTTACGGGCATGGAGGCTATAAGGGTCGTAAGCGCTACAAATGTAAATCTTGCACTAAAACCTTTAATGATCTTACAGGTACTGCTATGGATGGCATAAAGAAAGTGGATGAATTTCAAGATTATCTAGTTCTTATGATTGAAAGCGTGAGTATCCGTAAAGCCGCTAAAAAGATTGGAGTCAATGTTAAAACTATTTTTGATTGGAGACACAAGTTACTATCTTGTTTATCCGTTTTTAATGGAGAAGAGTTCTCAGGAATTGTTGAATGTGATGACAAACAGCTTAATATAAATAATAAAGGAAGTCGAGATCTTCAAAGAAAACCTTACAAGAGACCAAGTGATAGACAAACCAAACGCGGTGTGAGCAATGATAAAATCTCTATAATGGTTGCCACAGATAGAAATAACAATCCAATGATGCGTGTCGCTAAAAGAGGCAGGATTGATGTGCATAGTATTGAAAAAACAATAGGAACGTTACTAAAACCTGAAAACGTACTTTGTTCAGATTCTCATCCTTCTATAATTAAATGGGCAAAAGATAAGCAGATGGAGCATCATACATTTATAGCATCAAAACACATAAAAGACAAGTGCTACCATGTGCAGCATGTAAACTCAATAGACAATCGTTATCAAAGATGGATAAAACCTTTCTATGGTGTATCAACAAAATATTTGAGTGGCTATCTAAACTGGTTTGTATTCTTGCAGAAGGTTAAAAAATCGCTCTCTCAAACAGTAGATATAGCAAATATCATGATAAAAAACGCTAAAGCTATAAACACATATAAAGCAATTGAAGAAAATTATATGGAATTAATGATTCCACATTATTCTAAAACATAACCTTTTACTTTTATATAATGCAAAATTATTTTCCAAACAAACGTTGAAAGAAGTTTTTAATTTTTTTAACTACTTCTTCAGCCACACCCCCTGCATCTTCAGCAAAATCTGCAATATGTTCACTTGCATCACCAGCAAACTCACTTGCTTTTTCACTTAAATCCTCTAATGCTTCTTTAGCATCTTCAGCAAAATCTGCTGCTTTATCTTTAATATTCTCTACAGTTTCACTAGATAGCACTTCCTCAATTTTCTCTTTGGCATCATTAGCAAACTCCGTTGCTTTTTCAGAAACATTCCCTAATACTTCTTTTGCTTCAGAAGCCATTTCACTAGCTTTTTCTTTTACGTTATCTATAGTTTCTTCAGAAACAATTTCACTTAATTTTTCTTTAGCGCTATCAAAAGCTTCTTTAGCCTCATCAGCAACATTGCTTGCTATTTTCTTCGCCTTATCTACTCCTTCGTTTAGGTTTTCTTCTAAATTATTATTTTCTTCAGACATTGTTTATTAATTTTTTAATTAGACAACTCCAAAAGTAGTGCTTTTTTTATTACGAAAATGCTTGGTCTTTAGGTTTCTACAATTCTATTTTATTTCCATCTAAATCTACAATCCAACCAAATTTACCGTAATCATATTCTTCAATTTCACCCACAACGGTAACTCCGTTTTCTTTAAAGTTCTTCGAGTAATTCTGTTAAATTCTCTACCTTATAAATGAACTACTCCAGTGGCTCTACCTCTGGGGTTGTTCATTAAATTAAATTAATATAATTAGTGTGTCCTGCAAGGTTTTTGACACCTTGTAGGAAAACAGATTAAATATATTAAGTGTTGCTTATGCTTTTGAATAATAATTGAACTTAGGTTGTAATTATGTTAGTATAAACTCCTGTCTTCATAGAAATGACAAAATTGTTTATAATTTTATAGATATTTCTCTATTTCTAGCTGAATAGAGTTTGCATCCAATCTACAGATTTCTTGTAATTCATCAACAGTTCCATGATATATAAATTCATCAGGAACTCCAAGTAATTTAATGTTATTTTTATAACTATTTTCTGAAGCAAATTCTAATATAGCAGATCCAAACCCTCCTTTAATAGTACCATCTTCAATAGTAATAATTGTTTTACATTTTTTAAAAACTAAATGTAATAGGTTTTCATCCAAAGGTTTTACAAAACGCATATCGTAATGCCCAATTTCTTCAGAATTTATTACTGAAATAGCATCTGTAACGTTTTTCGCAATCGTTCCGATAGATAAAACTGCTATAGATTTTCCTTCTTGTAAACAAGTCCCTTTTCCAATTTCTATTTGCTGAAAAGGTTGTTGCCAATTTTCAATAGCACCGTAACCACGCGGATAACGAATTGCAATAGGATGTTTTAAACCTAGTTGAGCGGTGTATAATATATTTCGTAATTCGATTTCATTTCTTGGCGCAAAAATGATTAAATTGGGAATACAACGCATATATGATATATCGAAAACACCATGATGTGTTGCGCCGTCTTCTCCAACCAAACCAGCTCTATCTAAACAAAAAATAACAGGTAAATTTTGCAAGGCAACATCGTGTATTATTTGATCGTAAGCGCGTTGCAAAAAGGTAGAATACACATTGCAAAACGGAATTAACCCTTGTGTTGCCATACCTGCAGCAAGTGTTACTGCGTGTTGTTCGGCAATACCAACATCAAAAGTTCTTTTAGGAAATGTATCTAACATCAGTTTTAGTGAACTTCCTGTTAACATTGCGGGTGTAATACCAACAATTTTATTGTTTTGCTTCGCTAATTCTACAATAGTTTTGCCAAAAACATCTTGGTATTTAGAAAATTTGCTTTTTTCTTTAGGAAGTACATCTCCAGAAATTTTATCAAATTTTCCAGGTGCGTGGTAGGTTACTTGGTCTTTTTCTGCCTGCTGTAACCCTTTTCCTTTAGTCGTAATTATATGTAAAAATTTGGGCCCTTTAATAGCCTTTAACCGTGTTAATTCTAATACTAATTCATCAATATTATGACCGTCTATTGGTCCAGAATATTCAAAATTTAAGGCTTCAATTATATTTGGTTGATTGCTTCTCTTTTCTTGTTTAACCTTTGTTAAGTATTCTTTTAAAGCACCAACTGAAGGATCTATTCCAATGGCATTATCATTTAAAATAATTAACAAGTTTGCCTCAGAAACGCCTGCATGATTTAAGGCTTCAAAAGCCATTCCGCTTGCAATAGAAGCATCTCCAATAACGGCAATATGGTGTTTTGCTGTTTCTCCTTTTAAATTAGAAGCAATTGCCATTCCTAAAGCAGCAGAAATTGACGTTGAAGAATGTCCAACACCAAAAGCATCATAGTTATTTTCACTTCTATTTGGAAAACCAGAAATGCCGTTTAATTGCCTATTGGTATGAAAAACATTTTTTCTTCCTGTAAGAATTTTATGCCCGTATGCTTGATGCCCAACGTCCCAAACTAATAAATCTTTAGGCGTATCAAATAAATAATGCAGCGCAATAGTTAGTTCTACAACACCTAAACTGGCTCCTAAATGACCTTCTTTGGTTGCAACGATGTCTATTATAAATTCACGTAACTCTTTTGCTAAAAGCGGTAATTCTTCGGGTTGTAACTTACGTACATCCGAAGGAAAAGAAATGCTATTTAATATTTTTTGAGACATTGAAGCAAAAATACAATTTTACTCTTCAAAAAGTTTTGTATTATTGAAAGTGTTCTTGATAGAATATTTTTTTTGATTAAAAAGTGATAATTACTGAACTTGAATATTTTCTAAAAACTAAAAAATGATACAGCCATTTGATGATACTTACTTTATGAAAAAAGCTTTACAAGAGGCAGAAGCTGCTTTTGATAAAGATGAGGTTCCGGTGGGAGCGATAGTAGTATTTAAAGATCAAATTATTGCACGCGCACATAATTTAACCGAAACATTAAATGATGTAACAGCGCACGCAGAAATGCAAGCGTTTACGGCAGCAGCAGATTTTTTAGGCGGAAAGTATTTAAAAGAGTGTACGCTATATGTTACTTTAGAACCTTGCCAAATGTGTGCAGGTGCAAGTTATTGGACACAAATAGGCAAAATTGTTTTTGCAGCACCTGACCCTAAACGTGGTTTTCAAAATTTAAAAACAACATTACATCCAAAGACAAAAATAGTTTCGGGTATTTTAGAAAATGAATGTTCTCAGTTACTTAAGCGTTTTTTTATTGAAAAGAGAAATTTAAATTAATTAAAAATTTCTTATTGAGCATTTATAATTACGTTATCTAACTCAAAAGTTCCGTCAAAAGAGGCGTCACCACTTCCTGTGTATTTAAAGGCAATATAAACGGTACCTGTATAGGTTGATAGATCTACATAGCCAGAATGCACCCAGTTTACAGAAGGTTCTGAGTCTGAGATAATTGTGGCAGGTAATGCAGACCAAGTTGCTGTTAAAATTCTTGCAGTTGTTCCGTTCCAATCTGTAGAAATAAGAACTTCTAATTCGCTGTCATCAGCAAAACTACTTGAGGTTTCAAAAGATAAAAATTCTTGTGTTGTAGCATCTAAGTTTACACCTTTGGTTATTAACCAACTAATAGTACTTGAATTTCGAGAAAAGAAAGAACCAATTCTTGCAGCTCTACTTGAAGAATCTGAATCAAAATATGATTTCCAAGATTTTGTTCCAGCTTCACGAAAGTTTGTCCAACCAGTACTATTAATATCACCAGAAGTAGCTTCAAAATCTTGTTCTAAAATTGGTAAGAAATCTAAAATATCTAAAGGAGTACATTTAGTTCCTTCCATTTTTACATCATCAGTAGCATTTAATATTAAAACAGCAAAATCACCTCGAAAATCTTTAGATATTACTCCGCTAATAGTTCCTCCGCCTGCGGGTATAGATTCATTTCCAAAGATTGAAAAAGAACTTGTTTCTACCAATAAATTAGAAAAACCAAAACCTTGACAAGCTTTAAACTTACGATGTGTATCAAAAGTTTCATTTGGATCTACATACGGTTTTCCAACTAAATTTGTAGGGAAAAACGCATTTTCAATAGTTACAAAAGTACCAATATGTGAATCGTTAATTCCGCCAAGGATTACAACTTTAGGTATAATTATTTCTGTTATTGATGATCTAAAAATATGGTTTGCTATCTGATTTTTAGAAATTGTTTCTATTTCTCTAGTATCTATAGGGTTAACCTTGCCTCCAATAGCAATAACACCATCTCCTGAGTTAGTTTCACCTAAATACAATCCTTTTAAACGAATATAAACTTCTCGCCCAAGATTAAATGTATTGTAAGAACTTCGTAAAGCACTGTGTATTTTAATTCCTGACGTTGGGTTTTCTGGTGAATCTTGAATATAAAGTTCTTCGAAAAAGTTTCCTGTTCGGTCTGAAGACACTACATATCCTTTTACAGCAATATTAGAGACTAACTGTAAAGGATTATTACCAGAAGTATAGAGTTCTTTTACTTGCCCTATCGTTTTTAACTCTACAGTACCCGCAGTAATACTATCTAATAAACTATTTAACAGTGTGTTTTCTGTTGCCCCTAAACTTGTTGGTACAGTAAATTCATTATCGTTTACACAAGAAGTAAAAATGAAGCTTCCAATAAAAAACGATGTGATTGCGATTAAAATTTTAGTTGCTTTCATAATAGTATAATGTGTTTTTCTTTAAAACCTAAAGTTTACGTTTAAAAAATAGGTAGTTCCTCTACCGTACCAATATTTAGAGCCAAAGACTTTTTTAGGGTTGTTATTGTCATCCCTTAAAGTTCTATAGTTCGCATTTCTACCTTGTTCAAAACCTCCAGTTTTATATTCTTTGTCTAAAATATTGTTAATACTAACAAACATACCGATATAGTAATCTCCTATTTTCCAAGATTTACCACCTATAGCGTTTAACGTAAAGTAATCATCAAAACGTTCTTGTTGTAATAACTCTTTAGCTACTATTGGGTCATAATCGTTAAACGGTAAATTATCTGTATCTAAATAGAAGTTTTTAGTTCTGGTAAGTGGTGCAATATCAATATAAATGTTTGTTAGGTAATTTCCTGTAACCCCAACCCACCAATAATCAGGATCTCTATATTCAAAACCAAAAGAGTAAGCTCTTTGTGGGCCTGTGGCTAATTTATAATCTTTAAGTTTTGATTCTCCTAAATCTACAGAACCAAAAGCATCTGAAGTTAATTTTAAATTAGGATTGTTGTCGTAGGTATATTGACCGAAGTTTGCAGCTCCTTTTAATTTAATTGTTGGGGTTACCTGAGCTTCAATACCTAATTCAGCACCAAAATGCTTTTTGTCAATTCCTGTTAAAACCTCTTGAACAAATGCATTGTCATCTCCACCAATACCACTTAAACCATCTGCAAAGAAGAAAGATATTTCTGTTGCATCTTGAATACCGATGTAGTACCCTGTTAATTTTGCAGTAACAATTGGGCTTCTTAAGATGTAACTTATATCTACTGAAAGCATTTTTTTACTTTCTAAATTTGGAACAATATTATTATTTCCTCTTGAATTAGAAAATGTATTTCTAATTGTTGGTGCTTTACTTATAAAACCAGCATTAAAATCTACTAAATGACGCCCCGTAATTTTATATGTTGTTCCTGCTTTTATACCAAAGTTTGTAAATTCTGGTTTTGCTGATTTTCCAAAAGATAAGTTTCCAGGGAAACTTCCGTTTTCATATAACCCATCTCTTTGATGTGAAGTTTTGCTAATATCTCCAGCGACATAAAAATCGACTTTATTATATTTAAATTGTACTTGAGCAAAGGCATTTATTACTTGAGACTCTAAGTTATAGTTGTACTTAAAGGTGTTGTTTAAACCAACAACTCTATTTGGATTCTGTAAATTATTTTGTTGTTGATCTGCTGAATTTCCAAAGCGATTAAAATCTAAATAACCAACAGTACTTCCTAATAAGTCTTTTATTTTCGCGAAGTTTTTAGATTTTAATTTTTTGAATTCTATTTTTCCGTTGAAAGAAATATTGTCATTAATTTCTGTTAATACTATTGAGTTTATACTAAGCTGTGTATCATCATTTCTGTCTTCATATAAAATATAAGCAGCAGCTGTCTTCGTAATATTGTTCGTTATGTTTGCATCATAAATACGTTCCCAATCTATTTGCCCGTCATTCATAAAATTTTGTGCTGCTTCATAAGCTCCAGAAACATTACCGTCTTCTAAAAAGGCACTGGGCAAATTTTGATAATAAGCAGGGCTTGGGTTTACGCCAAATGTGTAATCTAAACGACTGTTTCCTACTTTTCCAAATTGATATGCAATATTTGTATTTAATGAAGTGTTTTTATTAAACACCCAATAATGATTTAATAGTAGTATAGGTTCTACAACTTCTTTTACACGTGAGTTTACTTTTTTACCATTAAGGAGCCCCCAATACTCATTGTATTTAATATCTTTTAAATTGAAAATTTCTTGTGTGTTTGGAGAAGATTTACCTCTTTTATTTGGTGCGTAAATAGACGTGAAATTTATACTGTGTTTATCGTTTATTTTTTTCTCGATAGCAGCAAAAACTGAATTTGCATTATAAAAAGTACCATCTACAAAACCTTCGTTTCCTGTTCTTCTACCTGCAGCAATGGTATAAGACCAACCATTTTTGTTTACCCCAGAAACGTAAGATGCCATTATTCTATGTTGGTAACTTCTGTTAGAAGAAGAATAGGTGATTCTACCGCCTGGTCTTGCTTTAGAAGCTCTAACATTCATATTTGTTGCACCTAAAAGACCTCCAAAAGTATATCTAGACGGTGTTAGAAAACTATTAAATTCTTGATTACGTAACACATCGTTTAAACCTCCCCAATTACTCCATTGAGGTCTTCCGTTGTATAATTTATTCATTTCAATACCGTTGATAAGAACTTTACCGTTTTCTGAATCTAAGCCACGAATTCTATAAAAAGAAGAAGACCACTCAAAAGCAGCGCTACGTAAATAGACATCTTTAGAAAATTGTAATAAACCTGCAATATTATCTGCAACACTTGTTTCATCATTCAACTCATCATCTGTAATAGTAATTGTGCTTAAATCTTGTTCTTCTAACTCATTAGTATACATCATAATAATGCCTAAATTAATCGTTTTTCCAAATAACATAATAGGGTAATTTTGAGTTTCGTACCCTTTTACCATAACCACTAATATATGTTTTCCGTTAGGTAGGTTTTGTAATATAAACACACCGTTAGCATCAGTTGTTTGACTAATATTGTGTCCTTTTACACTAATAGTAACGTTTTGTAGTGGTTTTTCAGAATTGTAATCAATAGTAATTCCTTTCACAATATTTTGTGCATTTGTGTCTAAGCTACAAATTGCAGCTAAAAATAGGACGACTATAAAATCCCGCAGAACCATTATTGGGTTTTTGTAAAAGATAATAGTAAGGTTTCATAGCGATGTTAAGATAGTACTTTTATTTGAGTTATTAAAAATAAATGATACTTTTTGCTTATTTTAGAAGTATAAAAAATAATCTAAAATTTGTTATAAAATAAAAAATAATGAAAAAATTACTTGTATTAATAATATCATTTCTAACATTTTATGTTGGATTTTCACAAGAAAAAAAAGAGAAGAAATATAAAATACGCACCGTTGCTTTTTACAATCTTGAAAATTTGTTTGATACAATAAATAACATTTCTAAAAATGATGAAGCAAGCCCTATAATGAAACTTAAAGGGAATAGAACAAAAGTATATAAAGATAAACTAGACAAATTAGCATTTGTTATTTCTCAAATAGGCGCAGAAAAAACAAAGACAAGCCCTGTTATATTAGGTGTTGCAGAAATTGAAAATAGGCAAGTTTTAGAAGATTTGGTAAAAACCGATTTGTTAAAGAAAAAACACTACGATATTATTCATTTTGACTCGCCAGATAAACGTGGAATTGATGTGGCTTTATTATATCAATCGAGATATTTTAAACCTATACATTATGAAGCATTCAACCCAAATATTTATGCTCAAAACAGAAAAGTTTACACACGCGATATTTTATGGGTTACAGGTTATTTAGATGATGAGTTGGTGCATGTTATTGTAAATCACTGGCCATCTCGTAGAGGAGGAGAAGCAAAGAGCCGTCCTAAAAGAGAAAAAGCAGCCTATAAAGTAACGCAGATTATGGAGAAGATTAAAGAAACAGAAGAGAATCCGAAGGTTATTATTATGGGCGATTTTAATGATGACCCTATAAATTCAAGTTTTAAAACAGTTTTAAAAACCAAGCGAAAAAAAGCAAACGTAAACGAAGGTGACATTTACAACCCGTATGAAGATATGTTTTCTCGCGGATTTAATACTTTAGGGTATCGAGATAACATTAATTTGTTCGATCAGATTTTAATTACATCTCCGTTGCTAAATAAAGGCAAAAAAGATTTTTCTACGTACAAAATGTTTAAATCAGGAATTTTCAACAAACGCTTTTTAACCAATAAAAAAGGACGTTATAAAGGCTATCCACTTAGAAGTTTTTCTTTTGGAGCGTACACCGGCGGATATTCAGATCATTACCCCGTTTATATGTATTTTATTAAAGAGGAAAAATAATACAAAGAGTTTAAAAAAGGCTGTTTTAAGAAGCCATTTCCTGCTTTCCACTATATCTTTTTAATGTTGTTTTCGATACAAATTTTTTCATTCTTCAAAAATTTACTCAAACAGACAATTAAAAAGGATGCCGTTTCAATCAGGGCTAAGCGTATTTATAACGTTCTTGTTTATTCCTGCCTTCGTAGAAATAACAGAACGTTAATTGACTAATTGCTTCATTAAAAAATTATTTTCTTAAATCTTTTAATAGTAATTGAAGAGAAGTATTGCCTTTCCACTCATTTTTATCGAGCGTATACACAATGTCAAAACTATTTTTCACTTCAGATATTTTCTCACCTAAACCAAATCCAATAGCATTAAAGGTTGTTTTGTTATCACCTTGAAAAACATTGAGTTTTAAATGACTTTTATCTGCGCCAATTTGTTTGCCCCAACCATTATCTCTAACTGAGGAGGTTTTAAAAACAGGCTTCATATTTTGTGGACCAAATGGTTCCATTTGTTGCAAAATTCTAAAAAATTTGGGTGTAATTTCTGACAAGTCAAGTTCTATATCAATAGTAATTTCTGGTGTTAAGAGCTTTTTATCAATGGTTTTAGAGACTACTTCTTCAAATTTATTTTTAAAAGATTGATAATTTTCTGGCAATAATGTTAGTCCTGCAGCATATTTATGTCCACCAAATTGTTCAATAAATTCAGAACATTTTTCCAAAGCATTATACACATCAAACCCTTTTATAGAACGTGCTGATGCTGCTAGTTTATCACCGCTTTTAGTAAATACTAACGTTGGCTTGTAATACGTTTCTATTAATCGAGAAGCAACAATACCAATAACACCTTTATGCCAGTGTTCTTCAAAAACAACGTTTGTAAAACGTTCTTGCTCATTATTGCTTTCAATTTGAAGAAGCGCTTCTTGTGTAATTTGTTTGTCTAATTCTTTCCTATCAGTATTAAACTTTTCTATATCAGCCGCAAATTTTACAGCTAAATCAAAATCGAGTTCAGTTAGTAATTCTACAGCGTAATTTCCGTGTTTTATTCTCCCAGCAGCATTTATCCGCGGAGCGATAACAAAAACTACATCAGTAATAGTAAGTTCTTTTTTATTTAATTGATCAATAATAGCTTTTATGCCATTTCTAGGTTTCGAATTTATTACTTGCAAACCAAAATAGGCAAGTGTTTTGTTTTCACCTGTCATAGGAACAATATCTGCGGCAATTGCTGTGGCAACTAAATCGAGATATTCAACAAAATCTTTAATGGTTTCATTTCTCTTTTCACCTAAAGCTTGTATTAACTTAAAGCCAACTCCACAACCACATAATTCATCATATGGATATTGACAATCTATTCTCTTTGGATTTAAAATTGCAACTGCTTCAGGAATTTTTTCTCCAGGTTTATGATGATCGCAAATAATAAAATCGATATTTTTTTCTGTTGCATATGCAACTTTATCGATAGCCTTTATACCACAATCTAACGCAATAATTAAAGAAAAATAGTTGTCTTGAGCAAAGTCTATTCCTTTATAAGAAATACCATAACCTTCACTATATCTATCAGGAATGTATGTTGCAACGTTCGGGTACTTCTTTTTTAAATAGGAAGAAACTAAAGAAACAGCCGTGGTGCCATCAACGTCATAATCGCCATATACTAAAATGTTTTCGTTGTTGGTAATTGCTTTTTCAATTCGTTGAACAGCAACATCCATATCTTTCATCAAAAACGGATTGTGCAAGTTTTCTAAACTCGGGCGAAAGAATTTTTTAGCTTCTTTAAAAGTTGAAATACCACGTTGCGCTAAAATTGTTGCCAAGGTTTTATCAATTCCAATTTCTGAAGAAAGGGAATTAACTATTTCTAGATTTGGTTTCGATTTTAATGTCCATCTCATAGCGATTGAGAATTAGTTATTATGAAAATTAATATTCATTTTTATTTCAGCAAACTTTCGAAACATTTCCATAACACCGCAGTATTTTTCTGTAGATAAATTTACTGCTTTGGTAATTTTTTCTTTCTCTAAGTCTTTTCCGTAAAAATGATATTCTAATGTAACGTTGTTGTAATACTTTGGATGTTCATTGGTAAGTTCGCCTTCAACGACCATTTTAAAATTATCAATTTTTACACGCATTTTTTTTAATAAAGGAATCACATCTAATCCAGAACAACCTGCAAGCGCAGAAAGCATCATTGCTTTTGGACTAAGACCCGCATTGTTGCCTCCGTTTTCTTCCGAAGTGTCTATTAAAACTGTATGTCCACTTGGGTTATCGCTTTCAAATTGCATGTTTTTTTTCCAAGTTGTAGTTATTTTATGTGATGCCATATCTCGTTTATTTTTTGTTTCTTATGGGTTATTATTCATAACAAATTTACAAATAAAAACAATGCCTTTAGCAACTCCATTAAACTCATATAATGACCTAGATAGTTTAGCCCCTTATAAGTTCGTAGTAAGGAACTAAAGCAATCCGAAGAAGAAAACAGAATACTTCGTAAGTTGTTAAGTAACAAGGAAATTGAATTAGAAATTCAACGAGAACTTTTAAAAAAAAAGTTTGGGACCTCCGATCCAAGAAAAATTTAGTCGCTGTTTTTTTCAGAAAGTATACTATTAGTAAAACTAAGATTATCAATATGGTAGGTATTGTGCATAGCAGTTATTATCGTACACCTAGTCTTGGTAAAAAGGGGAAGACAGCAAGTAAACTCAGTTATAATAAGATAAACGGTTGGGTAAATCAAGAAGTTGTAGTTCAGGCTATAAAAAAAGTTTTAAGCCATGAATTTATAGATTGTGGATACCGCTTAATGACTGCTTATTTGAAGCGAGATGGTTATCTAATTAATCATAAAAAACTATACAGAATAATGAAGGAAGAGGGGTTGTTAAAACTTGAAAATCGAATAAACAGAAGTGGTTCTGGTCATAAATTCGTGAAATTTAGAAAAGTAAACACTTCTAGACCTTTCGAGTGTTTAGAAATGGACATAAAGATGGTTTGGATTCCAAAGGCTGGTAAAAACGCTTATTTGATATCTATAATAGATGTTCACTCGCGAAGAATATTAAAAGACTATTTTTCTTTTTCAATAAAACAAGATAAGGTGATAGCATTGCTTTCTGATGTGTTTTTAGAGTATCAATATCCTGAAAATGTAGTTATTAGAAGTGATACCGGAAGTCAGTTTATTGCTAAAAACGTACGAGAATATCTTGGACTAATAGGCGTTCAGCAGGAATTTACACATATAGCAACACCAGAAGAAAACGCTCATATTGAAGCATATCATGGCATATTAAAAAAAGAAGTCTTTACAAGAGTGGATTATAGAACTTTTGGAGAAATTGAACAAATACTAAAAAGATATGTCATTTTCTATAACAATAATAGGATACATGGCCTTTTGGGGCGCATTACACCAATGGAAAAATGGAACAAAGACAAACATTTAATTTTAATGAAAAATTTAACCGCTTAATTAATAATCGAAGTTTAGAATAATACTCTTGTTTTATAGGGGTCAAAACAGGATGATATTAGGGGATGCCCTTAAAAAATTACTTCAACCTCAAATTTAACAAATACAAACCACAACAGGAAGCTATAGAAAATACGGAATTTTGTGTTTAAAACAAAGTTCCGGAGACTGTAAACTCAACTCTGTCTGCATAAAAAAAGCATTAATTTTATTCAAACAGAAAAGATGACACAAACAGAACAAGATTTATTAGAAAAGAAAGCCTTAGACCAATTATTATCGGGTAAGAGTTTATTTGGCAAAGAAGGCGCATTTGCTCCTATGCTAAAGAGTTTTATAGAAAAAGCTTTAGAAGCGGAGATGGAAAGCCATTTATTTTTGAGCGATTCATCAAACAAAAACAAGCGAAATGGGAAAGGCAAAAAGACGATAAAAAGCGGCTTAGGTACTTTTGAAATTCAAACCCCAACTGACAGGAATAGCAGTTTTGAGCCCGAGATTATAAAAAAGCGACAAACGATATTAGCGGAGAGTTTATCGGATAAAATAATAGGTTTATATGGATTAGGAATGAGTTTAAGAGATATTTGCTCTCATATAAAAGAGATGTATGATACCGATATTTCTCACACAGTATTAAGCCAAATTACAGATAAAATTATACCAGACATCAAGGAGTGGCAAAGTCGCCCATTAGAATCTATGTACTGTATCGTTTGGTTAGATGCGATGCATTATAAAGTTCGTGTTGATGGAAAAGTATCCCATAAAGCACTTTATAATATTCTAGGAATCAACAAGGAAGGACATAAAGAGGTTTTAGGAATGTATATCTCACAAAGCGAAGGAGCTAATTTTTGGTTGCAAGTTTTAACAGATTTACAACACAGAGGGCTTGAAGATATACTGATAGCTTGCACTGATAATTTAAAAGGATTTTCTGAAGCTATTTTGAGCATCTTTCCAAAAACACAAATACAAAAATGTATTGTGCATCAAATTCGTAATTCTTTAAAATATGTAGCCTCGAAAGATCAGAAAGCATTTATGAAGGATTTAAAATTAGTTTACAAAGCCATCAATAAGGAAATAGCAGAAGATGAATTGTTAAATTTAGAAGAGAAATGGGGCGAAAAATATCCTATTGTCATTGAGAGTTGGCGGCGAAATTGGGAGGAACTTTCTCAATATTTTGAATATACAGAGCCTATCAGAAGAATTATTTATACTACAAATGCCGTAGAGGGTTTCCACAGACAGGTTCGTAAAGTAACCAAAACCAAAGGTGCTTTTGTAAATGATATGGCGCTTTTAAAGTTGGTTTATCTCGCAACAAAAAACATACAAAAAAAGTGGATAAGTCCGCTCCACAATTGGAGTTTGATTATTCAACAATTATATATTAAATTTGGAGAGAGAATACCGCTCGATATTAGCATCCCCAAAAGCAGCTCGTGACGCTGCCGCTGGGGCTCATTTTAAAAACAGTTCGATTTTTTAAGCCAGAGTATGAAAAGAAAAAATCAAACTATTTTTAAAACGGAAAAAAAACACAGACAGAGTTTAAATTACACTCCCAAGTTCCGTATTTTTTAACAGAGCACTATCTCATAATCTGTGCAAGAGTGTCAATAAACTACCTCGACGCAAGCATACGAGGTATTAAATAGGAATTCCCTTTTTATTTCGACGCAAGCGTCGGGGAATTAAACCCAATTGGGCTATCGCCCTGCGATTAAAAAATCATTTTTTCCCTTCAACCACAACCACAATCTCACCTTTTGGTGGTTTATTAGTATAGTATTCTAAAACTTTAGTAGTAGTTCCTCTAATAGTTTCTTCGAATATTTTTGTGAGTTC
Source organism: Tenacibaculum sp. (assembly GCA_965242715.1). Taxonomy (GTDB): domain Bacteria; phylum Bacteroidota; class Bacteroidia; order Flavobacteriales; family Flavobacteriaceae; genus Polaribacter. The sequence continues at coordinate 3,289,738 of OZ251501.1, read as the reverse complement.
TCTGGAAACAGAAACCTGTCTATCCGCTCCAAAATACTCCACAAAATGCGCCAATGTTTTTAGTAATTTATGTGGAGATTCATAAAAAATTATGGTTCTAGTTTCTTCAGCTAATAACAACAAGCGTGTTTGTCTTCCTTTTTTTACAGGTAAAAACCCTTCAAAAACAAATTTATCATTCGGTAAACCAGAATTTACTAGTGCAGGTACAAAAGCAGTTGCGCCAGGTAAACACTCAATATCAATATTGTTTTGAATGCAAGCTCTACTTAATAAAAAACCAGGGTCAGAAATTGCAGGTGTTCCAGCATCAGAAATTAACGCACAGGTTTCTCCGTTTTTAATTCTGTTAAGCACACCATCAATCGATTTGTGTTCGTTGTGCATATGATGGCTATACATTTGTGTAGAAATCTCAAAATATTTTAAAAGCTTTCCGCTAATACGCGTGTCTTCGGCTAAAATAAAATCGACTTCTTTTAAAACTCGAATGGCTCTAAAAGTCATGTCTTCTAAATTTCCGATAGGAGTTGGCACTAAATATAATTTACTCATTTGTTAATCTTATTATTTATTCCCCTACTGTTTTATTTTTGTAATTTTCAAATATAACCAATTGATAAAAAGAATGGTAGTTTTAACTTGTTCTAAGTGACAAAAGCACGCTGTTATCGAGAAATTAACACCATTTTTTATTACTATTTGAAACTTTGAACAGAATTTAAGAAGTTTTTATGCGAAAAAAATACTATGAGGAAAAAAATAGACAAAGAGTTTTTATCAATTTAAATACTATTACGATAAAAAAACCTTTAAGGCTATAGTGGGTAGCCGTTTGTTTTAAAACATTAATTAGTCACCCTTGAAAAAGTCTTAAAAGACACAATTTAGAGTATATTTATTTTGAGAAACTGTATTTACATTTCAATGAATCATTTCTATTAGTTTAGAAATGCCCAAGAAACAGCTTCTTTTAGTTTATACATAATTCCCTAAAATTAAATCTAGCTGCTGCTAATGGCATGATCTGTTTGCTCCTTAAGGTAGTTTCTAATTGTTCTGTAATTTTCCTGAAAAATATTGAAAATAAATATTCATCTCCCAATGCTCTTGTATTCGTTTCTCATCCAATAAATTATACATCTATTTCATTTCTTAAAAGGTAAAGCCCCTGTTTTGGCTCAGTAATTTATCAAGTGTATCGCCTAAAAATTAAACTGCTTTTTTAAAGGTAGATGTGGACGCATTTGACAAGGTTTTATGCTTTAAATATACTAAAACTTGTCTTTTTAGAGATATTTTTATTAATGAAAAAAAACGCTATACACTATAAAATATTTAAATAAAATAGGGGGTGACTAATTATAGCTATCTAGTCGCTCCTTAAAAAGGTTTCAACATTCTGATTTACAGTTAATTATTTGATATTTTTCACTGTTTATATAGTATTTAATTGCAAGATTTTCCGTATATTATAGTATAAACCTTGCAATAAATGATAGGAAAAACAGCGAATCAAAATCAACAAAATTTGTTCAGACCTTTGCTCAAGGATTTTATTAATTTGAGCCACGAATTAATTTTGTTGAGCAACAAAATAGATTGGAAATACTTTGAGAAAGATTTCTCACAGTATTATTCACATACAGGTCAACCAGCGATGCCAGTACGATTAATGGTTGGAAGTTTAATGCTCAAGCGTATTTATAATTTATCTGATGAGCGTCTATCCGAAGCTTGGGCAATGAACCCTTACATGCAATATTTTTGTGGCATGGCTTATTTTGAGTATCAATTTCCCTGTGATCCAAGTGACTTTGTACATTTCAGAAAACGTATAGGAGAACTAGGAGTTCAAAAAATATTTGCATACTCTATCCGTCTTTTTGGTAAAGCAGCCAAAGAAAAAGTAACATTATCAGACACCACAGTAGCAGAGAACAACACTACCTTTCCTACAGATGCTAAATTAGCCAAAAAGATTATTGATAAATGCAATGATATTGCTAAAAAAGAAAAGATAAAGCAACGACAAAGTTATGTCAGAACCTCAAAGCAATTATTAAGAGACACCCATAATCGTAAACATCCAAAGCGATATAAAAAAGCAAAGAAAGCAGATGCAAAACTAAAAACTATAGCAGGTCGTTTACTTCGAGAGTTGGAAAGAGAATTACCCGAACACGTTTTAGAAGTCTATAAAAAGCAGTTTGCTTTGTATTATCAAATCTTACATCAAAAGCGAACAGATAAAGATAAAATTTACAGTATTCACAAACCATTTACAGCATGTATCGCTAAAGGGAAAGTGCATAAAAAATATGAATTTGGCACTAAAACAGGGTTAATTACTACTTCAAAAACATTAATCATTACTGCGATAAAAAGTTTTAAAGGCAATCCTCACGATAGCAAAACAATAGCACCATTATTAGAACAAATGCAATCCAATATTGCTTTTTTACCCCAAGAAGTTGTTTATGACAGAGGTGGAAAAGGCATCAAACAAATAGGTAACACCAAAATATCAACTCCTGATTATAGACCTTTAAAACGAGATACAGAATATCAGAAAAGATGTAAAAGAGGAAAATTTAGAAGAAGAGCTGCTATTGAACCAGTTATTGGTCATTTAAAAACAGACTTTAGATTGAACCAAAACTATCTTTGGGGAGAAAATTCCCCGCAAATCAATGCCTTTTTAGCTGCTACAGGTTGGAATCTTAAGAAATTTATGAAACAACTCAAAGAAGAATTTAATAACTTATTGTTTAATATTTTAAGACCTCTTTTTTCTTTATTTTCTTCGCCAAGAAAATGGGTTGTTAAGGTTTGACTATCTAATGGATGGAATACATTTGTACTATAACTATAATGTTCTGCGTTATGTAACTTTGCTTTGGTAAAAGCGAAGTTTAATTTCTACATTTTCTTCTTCTCAAATGTTTCTTTAAAAATGTAATGGAATACTCTTTTCTCGAAGCGACGATAGGAGTGAGGTGGAATATGTATGGAGAGGGTTTCTAAAACTTTAAATATTTGATTAACTCAAGTTTTAGCTGTTTGAAGTATCTTTATTTTTTCACAATTACTCAATATTTTCAAAAAATTTCAAGTTGTTTTGCTTTTTATTGATTGTCAAACTTTTTTGGTGCGTTATATTTTTAAAAAGATTGAAGGGTTGTTATTTTTTTAAATTGAATTCCTTTTCTTCCTTTAATACTAATCTTTTCCTCTTTCAAAGTTCCGTTAAGAGTTTTTAGTGAGATAAAAATAGTGTTTTCTCCTTTTTTTAAAGGAATTCGAGCATAGTAAATACTATGTGGAAGACTTTGCCAATTACGTGTGTCTGCACGCTCCGTTAAGGCGTTAAAAATTCCCAAGGCAGCACCTAAATCTTTATCTTCATTTTTTAAAAGATATTCTGATATTTTTTTGGTACCCAGCCTAATAGCTGCTTTCCCGATTTCGCGTAAGGTACGGTCTTTTAATGTTTTAAAAGCAATATTTTCATAGTTTTGAGCTAATTGAAAACTAGCAATAGTAATAGAGTCTTTTATAATAGTAGCTTCAGAAAAATAAGGGTTTCTTTTTACGTATTTCGGAAAAGCGACGTTAAAAATATCTATATCAGAAAACTCTTTTTTCTTGCCCTTTCCTATACTTATAGGAATTGGTAGTGTTATACCTAATTCTTCATTATAAATATAAACAATACCCTTTTTATTACCTGGCAATACTATAAAATTAAAAAAAGTTTGATCTTTATACGGAATCAAACCATTTTCCCAAAAAATAATTAGTTCTCCTTCGGTATTTTTTTCTTTTGGAGTGTATGTAGTTGCAAGTAATTTTTGATAACGATAAAGTTCATTTGTAAAACCAAGAGATGCAGCTGTTCTTAACACATCTTTTTTTAGTTGTTCGGGTAAAGGAGTTCCAAAAAAAGAACCATCATTGGCTAAATATAAATCTACAGCATTTCTATAAGAAATAAAGGCATTATTAATGTCTCCAGAAGCTTCGTACAAAATGCCTTGAATATTTAAGGCAAACCCATCAGAGGTATATCTGTTTTTTTTTCCTTCAGGATATTTGTCATTAATCTCTTGTAGCTTAATATTAATTCTTTTTGCTTCTACTAGAGCTTCATCTAATTTGTTTAGAAAAATATAATTTAAAGCTTTGTAGTAATGAATAGCAACTTTCTCAAAATCTTCACCTGTATAAGTTTCTTTTTCAGGATTTAAGAGTACACCTAAAATTTTTCCGCCTAAATATTGTTTATTTTCTTCAATAAAAGCATCTGCTTTATTCAATAAAGAATTACTTAATTTATAATCTCCATTTAAGTACGCTATTTTTCCTTTTTCAAAATAATATAAAAGCAAATTTCTTTTCTTTTTCAAAAATGAATTGGCATCTATATCAATTAGGGCTTTCTCTATATTTCCTTGTTGAAGAGCTGTTTGAAATTTTTGACTTTTTATATGGTAAGAAGCACAGCTATTAAAAAATAAGAAAAGCACCAATAAAGAAGCATAGTAAGTGATTTTTAAAGACATTTTTATATATTAAAAATTAAGCTTTCCTAGAAAATGAGAAAAGCTTTTTAACTACCTTTTTAGATTGTATTAATTTTTAACAAATTTTTTAATTTTCTTATCACCTATCCAAACTTTTTCATTTGTTTGAAGGTTTGTTAACTCTAAATCTATTTGATAATAAACAACTTTCTTTCTTTTATGAGCATCTACAATAGAATTGATATTACCTTGTAACATAAAGTCAGCACCTGTTTCTAATCCAAATTTTTTCACTGTAGAAGTTACTGAATTTGTTTGTTGATCAGCACGTTCTGCTCTTAACTCTTCTCTCATTTTTCCGCCAGAAACTATCCTAGCTATTTGTCTTTTTATTAAATATTTTTCAATATCTTTTATAAAAGTTTCTGATTCAATATGTTCGTGAGATTTATTTCTAACCAAACCAACAATTAACACAGGTTTTTTTCCTTCGTTTGCTTGCATAAAATTGGTAAGCCAATCTCCAGTTAAAATTTGATCAGTTAGTTCTTCGGCAGCTAATCTTGAATCTGTGTCATTCCATCGTCCGCTAATATCTATTTGAGTATCAGAATTTACACGTGTTACTTGCCTCGCACAAGACCCTAAAGTTAATGAACCAGCAATAATTAACCCTACAATAATAAGTTGTTTTTTCATCATTTTTATAATATATGTTTATATGTTTTTGTTGGTATGCAAAGTTAATCAAAAATTAAATAACCTAATATCCCTAAGTTTAATAAAGAATCACTATTTAACCATCTGTTATTAAAATTATTGTAATTAGAGCGGTAGTTTCTATGTGTGCCATTGTAATAAGATGGGGTTTTAGCACGTTCAAGACGTTCTTGATGCCTCCATAAAGGGCGTTGAGACCTAAAATACTTTCTTAACTCTTTTCTTTTTCTTTTTTCTTCCATATAATCTATGGCTGTATATGTTTCTTGAACGGTAGTACCTTGTGTTAAGGTTTCATTGCTCACATTGTTTGCTGTTATGTATTTATCTAAACTAGTTTGATAGTTTGGATTTTGGTTAGCAATTAATTCTACAGAGTTCTGTGCCATTCCAATAAAACCTACAAGAGTTATAAGGATTGTCGTTAAAATTTTGTTTTTCATTTTATATAATGTTTACATTAATATATCAATTACTGTGCCAAGGTAAATAATTTGGATATAGTATACCACTGATTCCGTATAAAACTGAATAATTAGTAGTATAGCTTCTTAAGAGTTTCAATTATTCAAGGGTTTTAAAATTAATGTTTTAGACTATTTGGTTCATGTAGATGAATTTACTGTTGAAAGGAAAAGAAGAAGGTAAATAAGGAAGGTGTTATGGTGGTGAAAATAAAAAAGTAGTGATAGTAGAGCTAGCTAATAAGTATCAAGTAAAGCGGGGTCTATATAAAATCTATTGATGACTGTTTTTGAAGAACATATACATAAACAATACTCCGTTAAACTTTGCCCTAACCCTCTAACAGTCAATTAAATAAGTTAAAAAAACAGGCTCAAAAATTAGGATAACTCCCTGATTATCATTAAATTAATAGTTAATTTCAAACAGCTATTAATGATGCTTCTCAAGGAGAAATCCAACTATAAATATCACACAAAAAGATTACTTAACAAAATGAAAGATGTAAATAAATGGCAATATGATTTTATGTTGGAAGTTTTTGGTCTATTTCTCAGCATAAAAGGACGTTTAAATTTTATGCAGTTAAGTCGTTATGGTGATCATGGAGAACAACATTACAGGAATCAGTTTAGTAAGTCTTTTGACTTTTTAAATTTCAATAAAGAATTGATTACTGAGTATGGGGGCAAACATTTAACCATTGCTTTCGACCCGAGTTATGTTAGTAAATCTGGTAAATCCACCTGTGGAGTTGGTTATTATTGGTCTGGTGTAGCGGGAAAGGCAAAATGGGGATTGGAAATATCTGGTATAGCTGCGATTGATATAGATAATCATACAGCGTTTCATTTAGAGGCTGTTCAGACACCAAATAATTTGGAATCAAAAAGTTTGGTAGATCATTATGCCAATATATTGATTCAAAGAAAAGAGGTCCTTCTTTCGATGTCTAAATATGTTGTGGCAGATGCTTATTTTTCCAAATACGGTTTTGTTTCTAAACTCTCTGATAATGGATTGGAGACCGTTAGCAGACTAAGAAACGATGCTGACTTACAATATATTTATACTGACCAACAGAAATATGGGAGAGGAAGACCTAAGAAATATGATGGAAAAATTGATTATAAAAAACTTAGAAAAGAATATTTTTCTTTGATAGAAGACAATCAGCAAAGCAAAGTATACAGCGCTATTGTATACTCAAAATCATTAAAAAGAAAAATCAATCTTGTGATTGTTTATTTCCTTAAAAAAGGAAAATGGAATCATAAATTATATTTTTCTACAGATGTAACAATTTCAGCAGAAATGATTTTGACATATTATCGCACCAGATTTCAAATAGAATTTACTTTTAGAGATGCCAAGCAATACTCAGGTCTAAATCACTGTCAAGCAAGAAGTGAAGATAAACTCAACTTTCATTTTAATACAGCACTTACAACGGTTAATCTCGCTAAGATTACACATTGGATGCCTATTGAAAAAAGGCTAAGAGGGGCTTTCTCAATCAAGGATATTAAAACCTTACATCACAATGAGTTAATGCTTGCTCGATTTTTTAACGTGTTCGCTATAAGACCGAACTTGAAGAATAATAAACAAAAAATTAAAGAACTACTGTATTATGGTATCAGAGCAGCATAAAAACTTAACGGAGTATTGCATAAACCTACTTACACAAAAACAAATTATATGGAAACGAAGTTAATAAACTTAATTTTTATCGAATATTAAGTACACTCATAAAGATAAACTTACAAAGAATTGGACGGGTTCTACGTTACCGATTGCAGCAATTGTTTGAGCTCTTTTTTGTTTAAAAAAAGCGAGTGCGAAAAGCGGGGCATTTCTATTTAGAAATGAACGCCCAAAAAAGGATTTTTATGATGAAATTGTTTAATTTTGCAATTTATTAAATAACAGAGAAATGTATAGAAGTCATTCTTGTGGCGAGTTAACAGCATCGCATATAAATACAGAAGTTACCTTATCTGGTTGGGTTCAGAAATCTAGAGATAAAGGGTTTATGATTTGGGTAGATTTACGTGATAGGTACGGAATTACACAGCTAATTTTTGATGAAGACCGTACGCCAAAAGAGATGATGGAAAAAGCAAAATCTTTAGGAAGAGAATTTGTAATTAAAGTTACAGGAACTGTAATTGAGCGAGAGTCTAAAAATTCAAGAATGGCAACGGGTGATGTAGAATTATTAGTTTCTAAATTAGTGGTTTTAAACGAATCAAAAGTGCCACCGTTTACCATTGAAGACAATACAGATGGTGGAGAAGATATTAGAATGAAATACAGATATTTAGATATTCGTCGTAATCCTGTAAAAGACAATTTAATTTTCCGTCATAAGGTGTCAATGGAAATTCGTAAATATTTATCTGATAAAGGGTTTATTGATATTGAAACCCCCTATTTAATCAAGTCAACTCCAGAAGGAGCGCGTGATTTTGTGGTTCCGTCAAGAATGAATGCAGGTCAATTTTACGCATTACCACAATCTCCACAGACATTTAAACAACTATTAATGGTTGGTGGAATGGATAAATATTTTCAGATTGTAAAATGTTTTAGAGATGAAGATTTACGAGCCGATCGTCAACCAGAATTTACACAGATTGACTGTGAAATGGCGTTTGTAGAACAAGAAGATATTTTAGAGGTTTTTGAAGGAATGACACGTCATTTGCTAAAAGAAATCAACGGAGTTGAAGTGGGTAAGTTTCCAAGAATATTATATGATGACGCAATGCGTTTGTACGGAAACGACAAACCAGATATCCGCTTTGGAATGGAGTTTGGCGAGTTAAACGAAATTACACAACACAAAAAATTTAAAGTATTTAACGATGCCGAATTAGTGGTAGGCATTGCAGTTCCTAGAGGAGCTTCTTACACAAGAAAAGAGATTGATAAAATTATTGATTGGGTTCGTAGACCACAAGTTGGTGCTTTAGGAATGATTTATGTAAAATGTAACGAAGACGGTTCATTTAAATCGTCTGTAGATAAATTTTACGATCAAGAAGATTTAGCAAAATGGGCAGAGAAAACTGGAGCGAAAGCTGGAGATTTAATCTGTGTTTTATCAGGAGAGACAACCAAAGTGCGTGCGCAGTTATCTGCTTTGCGTATGGAAATGGCAGAGCGTTTAGGGCTGCGAGATCCAAAAGTATTTGCACCATTATGGGTGCTAGATTTCCCTTTGTTAGAATTAGATGAAGAAACAGGTCATTATCACGCAATGCATCACCCGTTTACATCACCAAAACCAGATCAATTAAAGTTGTTAGACACAAACCCTGGAGATGTAAAAGCAAATGCATACGATTTAGTTTTAAATGGAAATGAAATCGGTGGAGGCTCTATTAGAATTCATGATAAACAAATGCAAGCAACAATGTTAAAACATCTTGGTTTTTCTGAAGAAGAAGCAAAAGCACAATTTGGTTTCTTAATGGATGCATTTGAATATGGCGCACCTCCACACGGAGGTTTAGCTTTTGGGCTGGATAGATTGGTTGCTATTTTAGGTGGACAAGAAACAATTAGAGACTTTATAGCATTTCCGAAAAATAATTCAGGTAGAGATGTTATGATTGATGCTCCAGCGTTTATTGATAAAGAGCAATTAAAAGAATTGAGTTTGAAATTAGATATCCAAGAATAAAGCTATTACCAAAGAATGATGAAGTAATTTTCCTGATATTTACACGGTATCTAGTAAAATAATCAATTTATTTTAACTTTATTTATTTGTATTTCGCTAATAAGCCGTAATAACAAAAAAAACCTCTTTGAAAGGAAATAATTTTTACGCCCTTTCTGTAGGAAATACTTGAATTTACAAAAATTATGAATTTAATTCATCCACAAATGATTACGAATATTTAGGAATTGTAGATACTGAAATTATAAGAGGAGAAGTTTTTACTATTTCTTCAGGAATAATTGCTTACGAAAAACTAGTAAAAGAAACTAAAAAAGTTGATACAGAAGCAGGTTGTTTTAATTGTTTAGACACTGAAAGGATCTGCCAGATAAAAAGATAATAATAAATTGACTCCTGCATTAGATCATATATATTATTCAAATGGTATTGGTTTAGTTGCAGATATACAATCTTATCTTACTAGTAATATCTCTTTTGTGACGAGACGTTTAGATTCTTATCTAATTAAATAAAAAATTGAGACTATTAACCTCGCTTTTTCGGGGTTTATTATTACTTTTGAACTATGAAAAAACGAACCGATTTTTTACATTTTTTTATTTCTACAGTTTCCTTTTCACAACAACTTACAAGAAACCAATTACTAGAAAAAGCAACTAATTAATGCCGAAATCAAAAAGCATATTCACAAAATTTTTCATTTGGAGGTATAAACATATCCCCCAAAAGCAATTTATTTTCATCTTAAGTATTTCAATTGGTTTACTATCTGGTTTAGGAGCGGTTGCCCTTAAAAACTTAACACATTATATTCAGCAATTACTAGAAGGCGAGTTTATTAAGGATATTCATCATGCCTTTTATTTTATTTTCCCAATTATAGGGTTGCTGTTAGCCTTACTAGCAGTTAAATATATTGTGCGTAAAAAAGTAGGTCATGGAATACCCTCTACTTTATACGCCATTTCAAAATTAAAAGGGATTATGCCTCGCCATCAAATGTGGGCTTCATTAATAACAGCACCACTTACTGTAGGCTTTGGAGGTTCTGTTGGGCTAGAAGGACCAACGGTGGCAACAGGATCTGCTTTGGGTTCTAATTTTGCGCGATTGTTTCATCTGAATCAAACCACCAGAACGTTACTAATTGGTTGTGCTGCTGCAGGAGCCATGTCATCTATATTTAAAGCGCCAATTGCAGCAATTATTTTTGCGGTAGAAATATTTAGTTTAGAATTAACCATTGCTTCTATGATTCCGTTATTATTGGCATCTGTTTCTGCAATATTAACTTCTTATTTCTTTTTTGGAAATGATGTAATTCTACATTTTGACATACAAGATAAGTTTGAGCTAAATTCGGTACTTTTTTACGTGTTATTGGGAGTCACATCGGCAGCAACTTCTATTTATTTTAGTAAGATGTATTTTGGAATAGATAACTTTTTTAAACAATTTAGCAGCCCGTATAAGCGCTTATTAATTGGTGGTGTTTTAATTGGTGTTATTGTCTACTTTATTCCGCCTCTTTTTGGAGAAGGGTTTGAGACCATCAACAATATTTTAAAAGGAAACATTACAGAAGTTATTACCAATAATATTTTTCAAATAGCAATCGACAATGTTTGGGTTATAATAGCACTACTTGTTGGCTTAGTTATTTTTAAAGTAATTGCTATGTCTTTTACTTTTGGTGCGGGAGGAGTTGGTGGCGTTTTTGCACCTACACTTTTTACAGGTAGTATTTCTGGATATATACTTGCTATGATTATTAACTATAGTAATTTATTCAGCAATCAATTATCTGCCACAAATTTTGCAATGGTAGGTATGGCTGGTTTAATGGCGGGCGTATTACAAGCACCATTAACTGCTATTTTCTTGATTGCAGAAATTACAGGAGGTTATAAATTATTTATTCCATTAATGATTGTATCATCAATTTCTTTTTTAATTACAAAAATGTACATTCCGCATAATATTTATGCAGCAGAATTGGCAAAAAGAGGAGAACTTATAACACATAATAAAGATAAAAATGTATTGATGATGATGCAAGTTGACAAAATTATTGAAACAAACTTTATCTCTGTACACCCACAATTAAGTCTTGGAGAATTGTTAAAAACAGCCGTAGTAAAATCTAATAGAAATATTTTCCCCGTAGTAGATGACGAGCAGCAATTTTTAGGAATTGTTTTGTTAGATGATATTAGACCTATTCTATTTGAGCAAAAAATGTATGAAACCACCAAAGTAATCGATTTTATGAGAAGCGCACCTTCTATTATTTTTTATGATGATTCTATAGAAAAAGTAATGCAAAAATTTAAAGAAAGTGGTGCTTGGAATTTACCTGTTTTAAAAGATAAAAAATACATCGGGTTTATTTCAAAATCGAAACTATTATCTGCATACAGAACTAAATTAATAGAATTTACTTCGTAATCATCATTACAAACCAAGTGAAATAATCTTATAAAATATAGTTTTATTTGAAGCTATTTCCTGCTTTCCACTATATCTTTTTGGCTCTACCCTTATTTTAATGGGTAAAGATTTAAACCTCCATTAAAAAAGAGTATTGCACTTCTAAAGTTTTTAAAAGTTCTATATCCTTTTCCAATAGATTTAAGTTCTTGTATTTTTCCATTTAATCTTTCAGCCATTGCATTGCTATACTCAGTTATTAAGGCATTTATAACTCCAGAGAGATGTTTTTCAAACATTGTAACAACCTTTGTTACTTCTTTAATTTGCTTAGAAGTAGAATTTCGTATCCATTTAATTAGTAAATAAAAACCATTAATATACTTAGTTTCTTTATGGAATAAATCTTTAAAATTTTCTTTGACTTGCCACGCCTTGCTAACTTCATAGTTCGCCTTGATTATTGCATCAAATTTTATTCGTTGTTTCTCGGTTAGGTTTTCTTGGTTTTTAAGTAACGCATATCTACTGTTTATCAATTCATCATTCGTTTTAACTTCTCTTCTTCTAACCTTATCAATAGCGGTATTTAAATACTTAACCAAATGAAATCTGTCGTGAACAATAGATGCGTTTGGTAATTGACTTTTAGAGGTAGAAATATAAGCTTTCCACATATCTAAACTTATAGTTTTAACCTGTTTTTGTTGTTGTTTTGTCATAGATTTATCAAATAGTTTTTCTACAGATTCTTTAGTTCTTCCTTCTTCTACATCTATGATAAAACCACTTCTAGGATGACTTAAGACACTTATATATTTATGTCCTTTCTTAAACGATTTTTCATCCAAACTCAAACGACTAAAATCCATATTTGATAAATCTCTCCTACTCAAACCTCTTTCTGTACTTAAATGAATTACTCTATTGATGACATTAAAACCACAACGCATTAATTTTGCTGTTTTTGTTTGATTTTTAGTTGCTAATAGTAAATCAATTATTGCATGTTCAAAAAGGTGTGTATGACGTGTATGCTTATCTGCCCATGGCGGAACTATGGTGATTACAGCTCCTTGACTGTTCTTTATTCTTGGCAACTTACAACTTATAAAAGTCTTATATTGCATCGTATCTAAATGACGCCATTCTCGATTTGGTGCATGGTCATATAAACTACATAATTCCATGGTCTCTGGACAAAGGGCTCTTTCTCCTATGAATTTAATGACTATTTTTATGTCTGAAATTGCATAATCTGCTTCTACTTTTACAACTTGCCAGTTGTCATCTAAATTTAGTAGTAAATCGAAAAATTGATGTGTAAACATTTTACCTTTTTTTTACGAATTTAATAAATTCCATTAAATTCGTGGTAGAACCATCTTTTTAATTGCTGTTCTCGATATGAATTTGTTCATTCTTCACAAATTTACTCGAACCAACAATTAAAAAGGATATCGTTTCAATCAGGGCTAAACTTGTTTGCTAACTATTTTCTATACTAAACCTTAGGGCATAACAAAAAATGACTTTAAAATGTAACTCGCTAATAATAATAGTTTTAAAACATTTATTTTAGTATAGACTCCTGCCTATTTAAAAATGACACTACTTTATCAGGAAAATCTGTAAAAAGACCATCAACATTTCCGCCTATTAATAAAGTATGCATCATTTCTTTAAAAGAAGAAAATTCACCTAAAGCATCAGCTCTAAATGTATAAGGATGTACTTTTAACCCAAGTTTATGCGCATCAGAAACTAAAGAGGTAAACTTAAATTCTCCATCAATTTTTGCGCCTAAAATTTGTGTATACCAAGGTCCTATACCGTCTGCATAAGTTGCAAAATGATCGAGTTGTTTTGTTTCTTCTGGAAACTCCATCAACTGAACTAAAAATAATTCTGATTTTAATTCTTTGCGAATTCGTTCTAGTTCCTTCGCATCAAAACATTGTAAAACACAAGTGTCTTTTTTGGTTTTATAACCATAATCTGAGAGGGTTTTTAGTACAATTTCAGTTAATTTTTTACCTTCTTTTTTATGAAACTCAGGATCTTTAATTTCTGGATAAATACCAATATTTTTACCAGTGCTTTTATTTAAACCTTGAATCAATTCTATTTCTTGTTGAAAAGAATGTAGTTTAAAATTCCCTTTTCCTTTCGGAAACCTGTTAGAATAAACCTGTTTACCAGTTTTTGGATTAAAACGTTCAGAAACCATTAAAGTTTCTAGCTCATTAAATGTAAAATCAATTACATAATAACGATTATCTTTTCGTTTTCTACTTAGAAATTTTGTGACGACATCAGTAACATCATCTAAATAAATATCATGAATCACAACAGGCACATCATCTTTACTCAGCACTAAATCTTGTTCAATAAAATCAACATTCATTACGTGTGCCATTGTCTTTGCTTCCATGGTATGTTCTGGCAAATACCCAGAAGCACCTCTATGAGCAATCACAATTTTTTTATTCATATTTCTACTTTATTTTTAGATAGGTTTACAGCCAAATATAATTACTATTAAAAGAATGATTTTATGTATGCTCTAAAAATATAACTTTTGTAGTTTTGCAGAATGAAGTTACTATTAAAAATATTATTTATTGTATTTATTATTTGGATGTCTATTGGTGTGTATTTATTAAAAACAGCACACGAAAAAGCACAAGTAATAATAGGTTTAGGTGTTTTATATATGGCTTTTGTTTTAATGCCAGCTTTTATCTATTATAGATATAGAGACGGAAAATACAAAAAGTACATTTTGAATGATGAAAAAATAAAAAAATGGATTGACAATAGTAACAAATAAAAAAGGTTGAGCAATTGCTCAACCTTTTTTGTACTATAAATTAAGTTATCACCTTCTATAAACCAGGTGAATAGTTTGTTGGATAGTCATCTGCTTTTGCTAAACCATCTGTAGCTGTTGTAAAGTTAGAACCATAAGTGGTATCAATAGCTTCTAGCATTTTATTTGCCATTAACGCATAACCTCTACCTGTTAAATGAATTCCATCTAAACTAACTAAACCTCCAGAAACCAAACCAGTTGTTAAGGTGTAGGTGTCAAATTGTATACCAGTTGTTGATGCTTCTGTTAAAATAGCACCAAAATCTACTAAAGCCAAGCCTTTTGCTGCGGCCACTGCTGTAATGGTTGTATTATACGCATCTGTAGCTGTTTTTATTTTACTTACTTCATCAGCAGTTAAAACCCATTTATCAGCTAAAGGTAATGTTACACCTTCAGCAGAAAATAGACCTGCTAAAGTTATAGATAAAAGTCCGTGACTTTGCGCAATTAAATTACCTGCATGTGTAGTATTAACAGTACCAATAACAGAACTACTTGGTAATACAAATAAATCATCTGCAGTTGCTGGTCTAGCCTGTCCAAATTGTTGTCCGAATAATCGAGCAACGAATGGAGCAACTTGTGGAGAAAATCCCATAGATTTTACAAAACTAATAAAGGCAGTATTTTTTGGGTTTCCTAATACAGCCTCAATAGTTGCTGATAAGTCTGTTAAACTTTCATCTATAATAACTACAGGATTAGTGGCTGTAGCTGAAAACTCAACAACTCTATTTGGTTGATTAATTTGAGGACTCGTATAAATCTGATTTAAAGCTCCGTAGATAGTGTTTACTAAAGATATCTGTCCAGCTAGGGCTGTATTAGTTGTTGGGTCTAAAGGGTTATAAGGAACCGTTGTAAAGTAAGGTAAAGATGTAATATAAGGCACAGTAGCTACAACACCTTTTGCACCACCAGCAGTTAAAGCATCTACTGCTCCAGAAAAAGAAGCTGCAAAAACATTGGGGTCAGTAATATCATTTGCTCCATAAGTACTAGGGTCTAAGTTACCTTCTTGATAAATAGCATCTTGCATATTTACGGCATCGTAACCTCCTTTAACAGCATAATCAAGTATATCATTACCTCCAATTTCAGATAGACTGAAAAAAGTAGGTTTTTGCGCTAAAACATCTTCTAGAACGCTTGTCCCTGGTGATGATGCCATTCTTATAAAATAAGGGTTCGCATTCGGTAGAGCTGCTAGAGCACCATAATTTTTAAGACTTAAATGATAGCTTTTAATACCTGGAACTCCCATATTGCTATATGGACCAGTACTGATATTTCCTATTTCAGTTGTTGGTGTAGCAGATAACCGAACAGGACCTACACCATTGAAATAAAGTCTAGGCTCACCTTGTTGTTGACCACCTATTAAGTAACCACCAATATTATCATTCATTAATGGCTGAGTAAAAGTATTTCCGTCATCATCCATAGCGAATTTAGAAGCTAATATATTTGGAAAAGAATTTTTTTGCCCTGCTTTAAATAACGCACCATCTGTAAAGCCTGCGGTAAAAGAAGCTCCAACAGCTACATATTTAGAGAAATCCGCAGAGCCCGCTGATACAGCAATTGCATCTACAACAGGCTCTGTAATTGGAGAATATACATCATCAGTATCACAAGAAAGCACTCCTAATGATAGAAAACATAATCCTACATATTTATAATATTTTTTCATTTTTATATTTTTTAGTTATTAATTGTCCAAGAAACAAAATATTGAGAACCTACAACGCCAGCACCTGGTGCACTTACGTAATTCTGACCTGTTAAGTTAGATGCTCCTATTTTGATGATAGATTTTAGTTTAGGCATTTTGTAATTAACCTGTGCATCTAAAATAGTTCTAGAAGCAACTTCTCCTTCTAAGAAAGAAGATTGCCAGTAGTATTCATTCTGCCAACGAGCATTAAAATTAAAGCCAAAGTTTTTAAATAGGTTTGGATGTCCAAATTGGAACTTTACTTTATGTTCTGGAGTATTAAATGCTGCTTCAAAATCTGGATCACTTGCTTGGTCAAACTCAAATTTAGACCATGTATAGTTTAATCCTGCAACAAAACCATTGTTAAACCCAGAAAACACT
The DNA here is from genome assembly GCA_965242715.1 of Tenacibaculum sp. Classification (GTDB taxonomy): domain Bacteria; phylum Bacteroidota; class Bacteroidia; order Flavobacteriales; family Flavobacteriaceae; genus Polaribacter. Next base: position 3,272,924 of record OZ251501.1, on the reverse strand, counting down.
TTTGTGTTTAATCCAATACCAATACCATAAGAACTAATATCTGCTGTAGAGTTTGTTCTAAAACCAACACCTGCAAAATCTTGATTTTTTAAGGCTAACAAAGCTAATTGTCCCTCTGTAACACCAGGAACATTACTGGGTGCAGCACTTCCAACTACTCCGTAATATGGAACCGCAATGTTTTTAATTGAGATAAAATCTTCGTAATCATTATAGTAAGCACTAAAATCTACCCCTAACTTGCTATCTCCAATTGGTAAAGCGCCACGATACCCAACTTCGTAAGAAGTTACATGTTCTGGTTTTACCAAAGCGAAATCAGATTTTTGAAAAGTACCAGCTGTAATTGAACTTACTGAGAAAGCATTTGTAAATGCATCTCTACCTGTAAAAGTTGTGGTTGCTCCTAGGCCAGATAAAGCTTGCCCTATAGTACTAACGGCTGCAGGTGAAGAAATAAATCTATCTAAATTATCATCTGCAGTACCAATTAAATAACTAGCTCCTGTAGATAAACCAATGTATTGATCTTGAGTAGTTGGATTTCTAAAACCTGTTTGAAAAGAGGCTCTAAAGTTATGATTTTTTCCTTCTCCTGCAGCATATGCTAAAGAGACACGAGGAGACACATTTCCATTAAATTTTTTCGCTTTATCGTAACGAGCAGAAGCTGTAAATTTAAGACGATCGTCTTCTAAAAACTTTTTTTGAAGTTGAGAGTACACCCCATATTCATCATATGAAATTGGTCTATCTCTATCGGTATAAATAGATCCAAAAGAATTCAAATTAAATTGTCTATAAGACCCCCCTACTTGTATTTCTGCCCAATCTATATAATCTTGTAAATTTAAGTTTGCATCTACATGATACAAATTAGTTTTATCTTGAAATTTAGAACCTGTTACTATATTTGGGTTTGCAGTAACTTCTGCAAAAGCACGATTAAAATCGTTTGTTCCAGGGATAAACCTTCCATAATCAGCCGCGGCTCTTGCTGCTGTATGAGACCCTGTAACAAGATATGTTCCCGCATATTGTGTAAACCAATCTTTATCAGACTTCCATTTTCTATTGATGTTAATAGCAGCAAAACGAGTGTCATAAGAATCTCCAGCATCTTCACCAGTATAATATCCTCTAACCATAAAGCTTTTTCCTTTAAACTCTAATTTATGTTGCTCCATAAAAAAGTTCTTAATGTTGTATTTATTCTGTCCTTGATAAATAGTATTACCTGTTCCAAATTTTGAATTCCATATAATTTCTAAACGATCATTACCCCATGGACGATAGTTAAGAGATACTCCAAACTTTATACTTTTAGCGTCATAAGTCATTAAATCTTCTTCATTATACCCTGTTCTACTTACTCTACCAATTGCACCACCAAGGTTTGTTACAACTTCATCTCCATAAACATTTGCTCCATCAAAATCATTTGTATTAGCTCTATTTCCGGGCAAGTAACCTTCACCAATACCTCCTGTATTTCTTTTATCCGTTGCGTGCCATTCAGTACCTTTTAAATAAGAGAAAGTTGCTTTTGCTGCAAATTTATCATCAAAAACATGTGCCATTCTAATACTTGCGTCGTAGAAATTATTATCTCCAGCATTATCAGCACGTGTTATACCTTGTTTGTAAGCGAAACTAATACCTTGATCATCGAAAGGACTCTTACTTGTCATTAACATAATACCATTAAAAGCATTTGCTCCATATAAAGCAGAAGCTACGCCAGGAAGAATTTCAACTGTATTTACATCTAATTCAGACATACCTAGCAGGTTTCCTAAAGCAAAGTTTAATGCAGGTGATGAGTTATCCATACCATCTACTAATTGAACAAAACGTTCGTTAGCAAAAGAAGCAAAACCACGCGTGTTAACAGATTTAAAGGTTAAACTACTGGTGTTAATATCTACACCCTTTAAGTTTTCTAATGCATCATAGAAAGATGGAGAAGTGTTGTTTTTAATGGCTCTAGAATCAAAACGTTCAATAGTTACGGGAGATTCCATAACACGTTCTGGAGTTCTAGAGGCAGAAATTACTATTTCATCTAGTGAGGTTGCATTTTCTTTTAATGCTATTTCAATAACTTGATTATTTTTTGTGATTTCTACTGTTTGTGCTTGATATCCTAAAGAAGAAATTTCTAAAGTAAACGGAGGTGTATCCGTTACTTGTAAAGTGAATTTTCCATCAAAATCAGTATTTGTTCCAACTGCTTTTCTGGAAACTTTAATATTAGCTCCGGGTAAAGGACCTTCGAGTGAGCCGTCATTTACAGTGCCAGAGATGGTAGTCTGCGCAAATAGTGTCATGCTACCAAAAAGCATAACTGCAATGAGTAATAATCTTTTCATCATAATGTATAAAAATTTGTTATCTGAATTGCAAAATACGATTTTTTTACATTTATGAAATAAAAATGTCATTTTCATCTAAAATCATATGTTGATAACATAACTTTAAGAAGCATTTTTAATTGTATTTTTGATGAAAATTTATTCTGAATTTGGAGATTTTCCATTCAATTTTTGATTTTACCCTGAACCAAAAGACCTTTGTTACCATTGGTACTTTTGATGGTGTGCATATTGGGCATCAAAAAATTATTAAAGAATTAGTTTCAGAAGCAAAAACTAATGGTAAGAAATCGGTTGTACTTACATTTTTTCCGCATCCGCGAATGGTATTACAAAAAGAGGTGTCTATCAAATTAATTAATACCATAAAAGAACGCGCGAAACTTCTTGAAAAAACAGGATTGGATTACCTTATTATTCACCCGTTTGATAAAGCTTTTTCTCGTTTAACGGCACTCGATTTTGTAAGAGATGTTTTGGTAAATCAACTAAATACATCAAAATTAGTAATTGGTTATGATCATCATTTTGGTAAAAACCGTGAAGGAAATATTACACAACTTACAGAATACAGCCAATTATACAACTTTAAGGTTGAAGAAATTCCTGCACAAGACATCGATTCGGTTTCAGTGAGTTCAACAAAGATTAGAAGAGCCTTAACTACTGGAGAATTGAAAACAGCCAACAAGTATTTAGGGTATCATTTTATGTTGAGTGGAAAAGTTATAAATGGAAAACAGTTGGGTGGTAAAATAGGTTTTCCAACTGCAAATATTGATGTTGCAGAAGTGTATAAACTTATTCCGAAAACGGGAGTTTATGTAGTAAAATCTTCCATAGAAAATAAAACTATTTACGGAATGATGAATATTGGAAACAGACCAACCGTAAATGGAAAACACCAAACCATAGAAGTACACTTTTTCGATTTTAATCAAGATTTATACGGTAAAAATTTAACCATAGAACTTATTTATTTCCTTCGAGATGAGCAAAAATTTGCTTCGGTAAACAATTTAATTCTTCAACTTAAAGAAGACGAAAAAATAGCAAGAGAATACCTACAAAACAATCTTTAATTCGCGTTGCTAAAGTCTTTCGCATCCTTTACCTTTGCTTTTCTTAAAAATTAAAAAGGATGTTACAAGTTCAGTTTATTAGAGATCATAAAGAAGTGGTATTAGAAGGGTTGGCGAAACGTAATTTTGCAAATGCTGAAGAAACTATTAATAAAGTTTTAACTGCAGATGAAGCACGTAGAACAACGCAAGTTTTGTTAGATGATGTATTGGCAGAATCTAATAAGCTATCTAAAGAAATTGGACAGTTTTTTAAAGCTGGTGAGGTGCAAAAAGCTAACATTTTAAAAGAAAAAACAGGTCAACTAAAAGAGCAGTCTAAAGAATTGGGTGAAACTTTAAATAAGGTTTCAAATACCTTACAAGATTTGTTATATCAAATTCCAAATATTCCTCATACTTCTGTTGTTCAAGGGAATAGTGAGGAAGATAACGAAGAAATTTTTAGCGAAGGAACGATTCCTAATTTAGGCGAAAATGCACTTCCTCATTGGGAATTAGCAAAGAAATATGATATTATAGACTTTGATTTAGGGGTAAAAATTACGGGTGCTGGTTTTCCTGTATATAAAGGAAAAGGAGCAAGATTACAACGAGCCTTAATCAATTACTTTTTAGATAAAAATACGGCAGCAGGTTACAAAGAAGTTCAAGTACCGTATTTAGTTAATGAAGCTTCAGGAATTGCAACAGGTCAATTACCAGATAAAGAAGGGCAAATGTATCATTCAACGGTAGATGACTTATATTTAATTCCTACAGGAGAAATACCTATTACTAACATACATCGAGGCGATTTAGTAAAAGAGGATGATTTACCAATTAAATATACAGGTTATACACCTTGTTTTCGTAGAGAAGCAGGGAGTTATGGCGCACACGTTAGAGGTTTAAATCGCTTACATCAATTTGACAAAGTAGAAATTGTTCGCATAGAGCATCCAGATAATTCTTACGCTGTTTTAGACGGAATGGTAGCACACATTAAAGAAATTTTGCGTGAGTTAAAATTACCCTATCGTATTTTACGTTTGTGTGGTGGAGATACTGGGTTTACAGCCGCTTTAACATTCGATTTTGAATTATATTCTACCGGGCAAGAACGTTGGTTAGAAATTAGTTCTGCATCAAATTTTGAAACCTATCAAGCTAATCGCTTAAAATTACGTTTTAAAAATAAAGAAGGTAAAAGCCAATTAGTACATACGCTAAACGGAAGTTCGTTAGCGTTACCACGTGTTCTAGCAGGTATTTTAGAAAATTACCAAATAGCAGACGGAATTAAAATTCCAGAAGTTTTGGTGCCTTATTGTGGGTTTGATATAATTAACTAATTAGCGGTAATAGCAATCATTAGTTTTTTATATTTATTCATTTCTAAGAGTGCATTAAAATATGCTGAAATTTGACCGTTTTGCATAAGTTCAATTGAGTTCTTTTTTGCAGTTTCGTATTGTTTAGTTAGGCTAATCATTCGTGTAAATTTGTTAGTTCTTTAATACGTAGACAAGATTCGTGCCAAAACGTTACAATAATTCGTAAAAACCAAACTCTTTTAATAGAAATTTACCAATTTAGTTAGCTATCTTTGATTTAATGATGAAACGCTTTTTTATATTTATATTACTAATTTCAAGCCACATAGCTTCTGCTCAAAGTGAATATGCTTTGGCTGAAAATTACTATAGAAATAGTGAGTTTGAAAAAGCAATTCAATTGTATGAAAAACTAGTAAAGAAGAGTCCATACAATACTACGTATTTGCAACGTTTGGTTACAAGCTATCAAGAAATTAATCGATTCGGAAAGGTTGATACGCTGCTCAAAGCCAAACAAAAAAAATACAAAAACCTTACTTTTTTTGATGTTATGATTGGCTATAATTATGAACGCCAACAACAAATAACAAAAGCACAGAAACATTATAAAAAAGCATTAAATTCTATTGATAAAAAAACACCGTATGCTTCTACTATTGCTAATATGTTTAAGAGTTACAATAAGTTAGATTTAGCAATTGACGCTTATAATAAAGCGGCAAAGAAAAACCCGAAGGCAAATTACAATTTTAATATAGCGCAGATTTATGGTGAAAAAGGCAATTTTGATAAAATGTTTGAAGCTTACATAAATTTGGTAGACAAAAATTCGAAAAACCTAAAAACAGTTAAACGTTACACAGCTCGTTATATTACTGATAATAGTAAGAATGAAACTAATATTGCCTTTAAAAAAGCATTGTTACGTAAGTCTGCAAGTAACCCAAAACCAACATGGAACGTACTGTTAAGCTGGTTGTTTACACAGCAAAAAGAGTATGGAAAAGCATTTATTCAAGAAAAATCGTTATATGTAAGAGATGCTGATAATTTGAATAGCATTATTAGTTTAGGCGAAATAGCATTTAATAATAAAGATTTCGAGACTTCAGAAAAATGTTTTGCCTTTGTGTTAGAAAAAACAAACCACCCTTCTGAAAAAATAAATGCCCATTTTTTTAAAATGCAAATTGCAATTGAAACAAAACAAGATAATATTGAAGAAAAATTTCAAGCAGTTTTTACTGAATACGGCAAAAACAGAACTACACTTCCTATTCAAATTGAATATGCAGATTATTTAACGTTTAATAAAAACAACCCAAAACAAGCACAAGAAATTTTAGAAGAAGCAACAATGTATGCAGCCTCTAAGTTTCAAAAAGCACGTATTAAACTAAAATTAGGTAATGTCTTGGTGTTTATAGGTAAATTCAACAAAGCGTTAATTTATTTTTCGCAAGTCCAGAGTCAGTTAAAAAATCATCCATTGGCGCAACAAGCACGTTTTAAAGTTGCGCAAACAAGTTATTTTAAAGGAGATTTTGATTGGGCAAAAGCACAATTAAAAATATTAAAAGGTTCTGCAACACAACTTATTGCTAATGATGCGGTAGATTTGTATTTAGTAATTTCAGACAATCAACCAAAAGACTCTATTCCTTCTGGATTAAAAGAATATGCTAAAGCAGATTTGTTAGCATATCAAAACAAAGCAACAGAAGCTTTAGCTATTTTAGAAAAGATTAATGTCAATTTTAAAGGGCAACCTATAGAAGATGAAGCCCTTTTTAAACAAGGAAAATTACTTATTAAATTAAAAAAATACAACGAAGCTATTTTAACCTTTACTAAAGTTGTAGCTATAGATGTAGAAGGGATTTTAAATGATGGTGCTTGTTATGAAATAGCAGAATTGTATAATAACCAATTAAATAAACCAGAAAAGGCGCAAGAATACTATCAAAAGATTATTTTTGAATATCCAAGTAGTATTTATTTAGTAGATGCTCGTAAGAAGTTTAGAAAACTTCGAGGAGATACTATAAATTAATCAATGTTAAAATGTATCAATTGTTTTAACATTATTACATTAAAACTATGTACATATACAACGTAACTATAAATATAGATGAAAGCATTCACGAAGAATGGCTAAGGTGGATACAAGGACATATTCCTAAAGTATTAAATACGGGTAAATTTATCTCAGCAAAACTAACACAAGTATTGGTTGAAGAAGAAATGGACGGAGTTACGTATTCTATACAATATACGGCCGCAACAAAAGAAGATTTAGAAGAGTATTACAAACATGATGCGCCTAAATTACGTAACGATGGAATGAAAAGATTTGCCGATAAAATGCTAACTTTTCGCACAGAGTTGAGAGTGATAAATGAATATTATCCAACAGCGGTAAGTAATTAAATATGTCTGTACGTGCCAAAAAACATCTCGGTCAACATTTTTTAAAAGATGAAGACGTTGCTAAAAAAATAGCGGATTCATTAACCGAAAACGGTTATGATAATATACTTGAAATTGGTCCAGGAATGGGCGTGCTTACCAAGTATTTATTAGAAAGAAAAGCTAAAATTACAGTGATAGAACTAGATCGTGATTCGGTTGCATATTTGAAAGAAACCTTTCCTTTAGAACATGTTAAGCTAGATACATCTGCAGAAAAATTTGAAATTATTGAAGGCGATTTTTTGAAAAAGAATCTATCAGATGTTTTTAAAGAAAAACAAGTTGCCATTATTGGTAACTTTCCATATAATATTTCTACTCAAATTGTTTTTAAAGCAATAGAATATAGAAAGTTTGTTCCAGAATTTGCTGGTATGTTTCAAAAGGAAGTTGCCAAAAGAATTGCCGAAAAAGAAGGCAGTAAAGTATACGGAATTTTATCTGTTTTAACGCAAGCATTTTTTGATGTAGAATATTTATTTACGGTTCCGCCAACGGTTTTTGATCCGCCTCCAAAAGTAAATTCTGGCGTTATTCGTTTTATTAGAAAAGAAAATTATACACTTCCTGTAGATGAAAAATTATTTTTTAGCGTTGTAAAAACTGCTTTTAATCAACGAAGAAAAATGTTGCGAGGAAGTTTAAAATCTTTTAATCTTTCGAATACATTAAGAGAAGAACCTATATTTGCGATGCGCCCAGAACAATTATCGGTGCAAAAGTTTATAGAACTGACAGAAAAAATATCTAAGGACAAGCCCTATTAAGATAGTTTAAAGTAAAAAAATAGTATCTTCCGAGAACAACTTTCGGAGTCTATTTAAATCTCGATTATTGAGTAAAATGGCAAATGATGACGTTTAAAATCACCAAAGAACTGTTAAAAAATGTAGCAGAACTCATTCATAGTAAGGATGACGTAGCTATATCTGAATTATTTTTAGAAGTACATCACGCAGATATTGCAGAGGTTTTAGACGAACTTACTTTTAATGAATCCGTTTATATTATTCGTTTATTAGATTCAGAAACAACATCTGAAGTATTAATAGATGTTGATGACGATGTGCGAGAAAAAGTTCTCGAACAGCTCACTGCAAAAGAGATTGCAGAAGAAATTGATGAACTTGATACCGATGATGCTGCCGATGTAATTGCAGAACTTCCAGAGAAGCGTAAACAGGAAGTAATGCAAGAGATTGAAGATGAAGAACACGCTAAAAAAATTGTGGAGTTACTTCGTTATGATGAGGATTCTGCGGGTGGGTTAATGGCAAAAGAATTAGTGAGAGTTAATGAAAATTGGACAGTGCTTTCTTGCGTAAAAGAAATGCGTGCGCAAGCAGAAGGGGTTACCAGAGTACATTCTATTTATGTAGTTGATGATGCAGGAAAATTAAAAGGACGCCTATCTTTAAAAGATTTATTAATGGCATCTACCAAGGCAAAAATTACCGAAGTGTACATACCAAAAGTAGATTCTGTAAACGTAACAGATAGAGCTGAAGATGTTGCTAATATTATGCGTAAGTATGATTTAGGAGCAATTCCTGTAGTAGATGAACTCGGTATTTTAGTGGGTAGAATAACGATTGATGATATTGTAGATGTTATAAAAGAAGAAGCGGATAAAGACTACCAATTGGCGGCAGGCTTAACAGAAGATGTAGAAGCAGATGATACTATTTTCGAATTAACAAAAGCACGTTTACCTTGGTTAATTCTTGGGTTAATTGGAGGTATTGGTGCAGCTATAATTATGGGTGGATTTGAAGATATTCTTAAAAATCACACAATTTTATTTTATTTTACACCATTAATTGCAGCAACGGCAGGTAATGTTGGCGTACAATCGTCAGCAATTATAGTACAAGGTTTAGCAAACGATAATGTAAAAGGAAGTATTAAAAACCGCTTAGTTAAAGAAATGCTACTCGCTGCTTTAAATGGTGTTATTTTGGCAATAGTTCTATTTATTATTGTTTTTGCTTGGAAAAATGATGCAGCAATGGCGTTAGCAATATCTGTATCTTTAATTATTGTAATTGTGTTTGCAGGTATAATTGGAACATTTATTCCGTTATTTTTAGATAAGAGAGGTATAGACCCCGCAATTGCAACAGGACCATTTATTACCACTAGTAATGATATCTTCGGAATCCTTATTTACTTTATGATTGCAAAGTTAATCTTAGGCATATAAAACAAAGAACCTCCTAAAAAATAGGAGGTTAATCTTTCTTTCTCTTCATCAAAGTATTAATCCCTTAAAAAAATACTTCAATTCTTTAGATAAAAAAGGATAGCCTTTAGAGTTAACCAAGACTATCTTACTGCAAAGATTCTATAAATTAAGAAACTAGCATGTGGAAATCTTTATTTTAGTTTACGGGTTTCCAAAATACAAGAACTTAACCCATCAGTGGGTTTAATATCCCGATACTTGCCTTGCTTCGAGGTAGTTGATTTTATTATTCTAAAACAAGAAAGACCTTTCAAATTAATGAAAGACCCTTCTTTCCTTTTTCCTTTCAAAATGTTACCCCCCCCTAACTGATGATATTCTAAAGATTTTATGGGTATGTATTATACGTTTTTCGTTTGAAAATATTTTATCAATTACCCTGCTACAAAGGTAAGGTAAAGGGTAAGTTTTAAAGAAGGGGAAAACCGCAAGTAAAAATGTGGATTTCCGAAAAATTAATCTATAATACCTAATTCTTTAGCTTTTACAACTAAATCTATATTATTATTTGCATTTAAACCGACTCTAAGAGATGCTAATTTACTTTCAATAGAACGAAGTTTTAAATGAGTTCCGTCATTCTTTAGTATCAGCCCCTCTAAATTGTTGATTTTTGAATGTTTGGGTAATTCTTTTAAAATTTGAATTGCTACTTCATCCATTTGAATTTGAACGAGTGTTCTTTTTAGAATCTTTTGATGAATCTCATGGGTGTAATATACTTCATTTGATAGCATTTTTTGAATAGCAAAGTTTAGCTCTGAAGTACCGCACTTACTTTTTAAAATATAAGCAGATGGTTGTAAATTATGAATTACATTATAGACTCTATTAATTTCAGAATGCCCTGTAATTACACCAATTTTTATTGGAATCTCTTCTTCCTGAATCGCTTTAATTAAAGATTCTCCACTTTCTAAGGTTACATTTTTAGAAACGATATCAAAACTTAAATCAGTAAAAACAATGTGAAATGGCACTGTATGCTGATTCGATTTTATTTTTAAAAAAGCAGCATCACAAGAAAAAGAAGTTTCTATTTCTAAATTATCTATTTCTTTTAAAGCAGCAAGTATTCCTTCAATAATTAATTGATGATCATCAACAATAAGTATTTTTATTTTTTTAAGCATTTAAAGGAATATGAATTGTGGTTTTTGCTCCTCTATTAATTTCACTTTCAATAAGAAAAGAACCATTTAATTCCTCAACTCTTTCCTGTAAATTTTTTAGACCAACACCTTTTTTATAAACGGCAGTATCAAAACCAATACCGTTATCAGTTATAATCAAAAATACATTTTTTTTATTGATTGAAAAATCAATAGTTGTATTTGTTGCTTCTGAATATTTTGTGCTATTTTGAATGCTTTCTCGTATACTTAAATCAATACTCCGTTAAGTTTTTATGCTGCTCTGATACCATAATACAGTAGTTCTTTAATTTTTTGTTTATTATTCTTCAAGTTCGGTCTTATAGCGAACACGTTAAAAAATCGAGCAAGCATTAACTCATTGTGATGTAAGGTTTTAATATCCTTGATTGAGAAAGCCCCTCTTAGCCTTTTTTCAATAGGCATCCAATGTGTAATCTTAGCGAGATTAACCGTTGTAAGTGCTGTATTAAAATGAAAGTTGAGTTTATTTCTTCACTTCTTGCTTGACAGTGATTTAGACCTGAGTATTGCTTGGCATCTCTAAAAGTAAATTCTATTTGAAATCTGGTGCGATAATATGTCAAAATCATTTCTGCTGAAATTGTTACATCTGTAGAAAAATATAATTTATGATTCCATTTTCCTTTTTTAAGGAAATAAACAATCACAAGATTGATTTTTCTTTTTAATGATTTTGAGTATACAATAGCGCTGTATACTTTGCTTTGCTGATTGTCTTCTATCAAAGAAAAATATTCTTTTCTAAGTTTTTTATAATCAATTTTTCCATCATATTTCTTAGGTCTTCCTCTCCCATATTTCTGTTGGTCAGTATAAATATATTGTAAGTCAGCATCGTTTCTTAGTCTGCTAACGGTCTCCAATCCATTATCAGAGAGTTTAGAAACAAAACCGTATTTGGAAAAATAAGCATCTGCCACAACATATTTAGACATCGAAAGAAGGACCTCTTTTCTTTGAATCAATATATTGGCATAATGATCTACCAAACTTTTTGATTCCAAATTATTTGGTGTCTGAACAGCCTCTAAATGAAACGCTGTATGATTATCTATGTCAATCGCTGCTATACCCGACATTTCCAATCCCCATTTCACCTTTCCCGCTACACCAGACCAATAATAACCAACTCCACAAGTGGCTTTACCAGATTTACGAACATAAATCGGGTCGAAAGCAATGGTTAAATGTTTGTCTCCATACTCAGTAACTCACCTTACGCAAGAATAATTTGAATTTAAGATATTTATAGTTTATCTTGTTAACAACTTTGAGAAATAAAAAGATGGATAATTTTGTTGATTTGTATACTGATTATTTGATAAGTTCAAGTTCTTACACGACAGCTACAGGTATGGCTTCATTACTCTCTATAAAACATGATAAAATAACACGAGCATTATCAACGGGTGTTTATGACAGTAAATTTCTATGGAAAAAGGCAAAACCTTATGTTGAAGAATTGACTCAATCTAAAGAAACTATCATTTTAAGTTTTGATGATTCGATACAAGAAAAACAATATACAGATGAAAGTGAGTTGAACACTTGGCATTTTGACCATGTGTTTGGAAGGTCTGTAAAAGGGGTTAATTTTCTAACTGCTTTAGTCGAAGTTGGAGGCATGCGTATACCGTGTGGTGTAGAGTTTATAAAGAAAAATATTTGGGTTACCGACAAAAAAACAGGAAGGCAAAAGCGTAAAAGCAGCAAAACTAAAAACGAACTTTTTAGAGAAATGTTGCAGGAATGTAGTAGCAAAATACACTTTGATTATGTGTTGGCTGATAGTTGGTTTTCTTCAGCAGAGAACATGGTTTATTGTAAAGAACTTTTAAAAAATGATTTTATTATTGCCTTAAAAAGCAATCGAAAAGTAGCCTTATCCTTAGAAGATAAGCAAAATGGAGCATACGTGAATATTAAAACATTACAGCCAAGACAACAAACCGTGGAAGTTTGGTTTGAAAAACTAGACTTTCCGCTGTTGCTTACAAAGCAAGTTTTCAAAAACGAGAATGATACAGTCGGCGAGTTGTACTTGGCTTGTAGTGATTTAAATTTATCGTATAACCAAATAACTACAATCTACAAAAAACGGTGGGCAGTAGAAGAGTATCACAAATCGATTAAAAGTAACACAGGTTTTGCTAAATCTCCAACTAAAAAAACAGAAACTCAAACGAATCATTTTGTATTGTCAATTGTAGCTTATATAAAGTTAGAGTGGCTTAAACAAAGAACAGGGAAAAATCATTTTGCTATGAAAACACAAATCTATTTAGCAGCTCAAAAAGCAGCTCATAACTAACTCAGAAAGTTATCAACACCTAAAGCTGCTTAATCATCCTTTTTTGAGGTTTGGATGCGTAACATGAGTCAGTAATCAATTCTTTATTAAAGTTCAAAAAGTCAAAAGACTTACTAAACTGATTTCTGTAATGTTGCTCTCCATGATGACCATAACGACTTAACTGCATAAAATTTAAGCGTCCTTTTATGCTGAGAAATAGACCAAAAACTTCCAACATAAAATCATATTGCCATTTATTTACATCTTTCATTTTGTTAAGTAATCTTTTTACGTGATATTTATAGTTGGGTTTCTCCTTGAGAGGTATCATTAATAGCTGTTTGAAATTAACTATTAATTTACTGATAATCAGGGAGTTATCCTAATTTTTGAGCCTGTTTTTTTAACTTATTTAATTGACTGTTAGAGGGTTAGGGCAAAGTTTAACGGAGTATTGTTAAATATAACAATCGTTTTATTGAATTGTTAGCAAGTGTCCAATCAAAATCTTGTAATCCGTTTACGGAAATTTTAAAATTAGGCGTAAAATAATCTGAAACTAAATTAATAATTTGATCTTTAAAAGAAACCTTGTCAAAACTAACACTACTTAATCGATGTGATAGGTTTCTAACGTTTTCTTTAATAGTATCTAATCGTTTTGCGACTTCAAATTGTTGTGAATTTTCTAATTTTTGATGTAATAAACGTAAATCTCCAGCAACTTCATCATGTAATGATTTTGCTATTTGCTGACGTTCATGTTCTCTAGCTTCAGCTTTCTGTAATTGAGCGAAATATACTAGTTTTTTATGCCTATTTTTAAAAAACAAAATACTTAAAAACAAAATAGAAATAGATCCGCCAGCTGCTACTAAACCAACTGTTTTTTGCAATCGTTCACTTTCTATTTCTGCTTGTTTTTGTTTATTTTCGGATTTTAAAACGGTATTTTCTTTCTCTTTTTTATCGGTTTCGTATCTAACTTTTGCAAACTGATTTTTTAAAGTACGTTCACGTTGAAATAAACTATCATTTAGTTGAATGTATTTTTCGAGATATTTTACAGATTGTTTACCTGTGGTTAATTGTGAAAGAATTCTAAGGCTTCTAAAGTACATTTGTTGTAATGGGTTTGTTTGGCGTATTGTAAGGCTTTTTCAGCGTAGTTTTTAGCTTTTTTAGTTTTGCCAAGGTTTTTGTAATAATCAGAAATATTTATAAAGGTGGTACTCATTTCTCTATAATCTTTTAGCTTTTTTCTAATGTTTAAAACCTCGTTATATTGCTGTAACACATTAGTTTTATTTCCTAATAGAAAATTACTTGCAGCTAAATTTTCTAATAATAACACATATTGTGTTGGGTATTTTTGTTGAATACTATCAAAAGCTAAGCCTTGCTGAAAATAAGAAAGAGCTTTTTTATGTTGATTTTGTTTTTGATAAAGTAAACCTATATTGTTGATGATATATAAGTAGCTTTTTTCTTTTTTCTTGACAATAGGATTAGATTTGTTAATCTCCATTGCTTTTTCATAATATCTTAAAGCTTCTTTTTTTTGATTTTGTTCTTCAGAAAGAATTCCTAAATTAATATAAAAAATTTGGCTCTACCCTTATTTTAATGGGTAAAGATTTAAACCTCCATTAAAAAAGAGTATTGCACTTCTAAAGTTTTTAAAAGTTCTATATCCTTTTCCAATAGATTTAAGTTCTTGTATTTTTCCATTTAATCTTTCAGCCATTGCATTGCTATACTCAGTTATTAAGGCATTTATAACTCCAGAGAGATGTTTTTCAAACATTGTAACAACCTTTGTTACTTCTTTAATTTGCTTAGAAGTAGAATTTCGTATCCATTTAATTAGTAAATAAAAACCATTAATATACTTAGTTTCTTTATGGAATAAATCTTTAAAATTTTCTTTGACTTGCCACGCCTTGCTAACTTCATAGTTCGCCTTGATTATTGCATCAAATTTTATTCGTTGTTTCTCGGTTAGGTTTTCTTGGTTTTTAAGTAACGCATATCTACTGTTTATCAATTCATCATTCGTTTTAACTTCTCTTCTTCTAACCTTATCAATAGCGGTATTTAAATACTTAACCAAATGAAATCTGTCGTGAACAATAGATGCGTTTGGTAATTGACTTTTAGAGGTAGAAATATAAGCTTTCCACATATCTAAACTTATAGTTTTAACCTGTTTTTGTTGTTGTTTTGTCATAGATTTATCAAATAGTTTTTCTACAGATTCTTTAGTTCTTCCTTCTTCTACATCTATGATAAAACCACTTCTAGGATGACTTAAGACACTTATATATTTATGTCCTTTCTTAAACGATTTTTCATCCAAACTCAAACGACTAAAATCCATATTTGATAAATCTCTCCTACTCAAACCTCTTTCTGTACTTAAATGAATTACTCTATTGATGACATTAAAACCACAACGCATTAATTTTGCTGTTTTTGTTTGATTTTTAGTTGCTAATAGTAAATCAATTATTGCATGTTCAAAAAGGTGTGTATGACGTGTATGCTTATCTGCCCATGGCGGAACTATGGTGATTACAGCTCCTTGACTGTTCTTTATTCTTGGCAACTTACAACTTATAAAAGTCTTATATTGCATCGTATCTAAATGACGCCATTCTCGATTTGGTGCATGGTCATATAAACTACATAATTCCATGGTCTCTGGACAAAGGGCTCTTTCTCCTATGAATTTAATGACTATTTTTATGTCTGAAATTGCATAATCTGCTTCTACTTTTACAACTTGCCAGTTGTCATCTAAATTTAGTAGTAAATCGAAAAATTGATGTGTAAACATTTTACCTTTTTTTTACGAATTTAATAAATTCCATTAAATTCGTGGTAGAACCAAAAATTTTAATATATTCATAAGAGCTTATTGGTTCAAGGTACTGTAACCCTTCAATAGAAGTAACTTCACTTCCTAAATAATCTTTTACTTCTCGTTGCATTACTGCCATACTTAATAAACGACGCCCAACTTCTAAAGAATCCTTTATTTTTATAGAGATATTTTTAGATAAATGGTAATAATAAAAAGAACTATCCGTAGCATATTGTACTCGATGTAATAAGGCTTTATAATGATAGTATTTGGCTAATAAAGTAGAATCGTTAGTTGAAGAATATAGGTTTAATAAAGATGAATTTACTTTTTTTATAAGCAGCGTATCTTTGTTGAAATAACCTTGAATCCCTATTTTTATAAGACTATCTTTTAATTGTTGATTTGAAAAAGACTTTTTTTCTTGAGAAAAAAGAGGTTGTATAGAAACAAGTAATAAAATTAAGAAAAGTTTCAAAACCAAAATTAGATTTAAAAATTAAACTATCATATGATGGTTTTAGGTTTTTTAGAAATACTTATTTAGTCTCGCCATCACCAGAACCACCTCCAGTATCGGTGCTAAGACCATCTCCTCCTGGGTTTTTAAATGTTGCGAATTCATTTTTCTTAAAAAAAAATACATTTTCCATTTTCTTACAATATTAAATTAAGCAAAAGGTTTTTAACTTTATAGGGAGGACTGTAAAAGTTAGTTAAAAATAGCATTTTATTTATAGCTGGCAAAAAATTAATGTAGTTTATTTCAATACTCCGTTAAGTTTTTATGCTGCTCTGATACCATAATACAGTAGTTCTTTAATTTTTTGTTTATTATTCTTCAAGTTCGGTCTTATAGCGAACACGTTAAAAAATCGAGCAAGCATTAACTCATTGTGATGTAAGGTTTTAATATCCTTGATTGAGAAAGCCCCTCTTAGCCTTTTTTCAATAGGCATCCAATGTGTAATCTTAGCGAGATTAACCGTTGTAAGTGCTGTATTAAAATGAAAGTTGAGTTTATCTTCACTTCTTGCTTGACAGTGATTTAGACCTGAGTATTGCTTGGCATCTCTAAAAGTAAATTCTATTTGAAATCTGGTGCGATAATATGTCAAAATCATTTCTGCTGAAATTGTTACATCTGTAGAAAAATATAATTTATGATTCCATTTTCCTTTTTTAAGGAAATAAACAATCACAAGATTGATTTTTCTTTTTAATGATTTTGAGTATACAATAGCGCTGTATACTTTGCTTTGCTGATTGTCTTCTATCAAAGAAAAATATTCTTTTCTAAGTTTTTTATAATCAATTTTTCCATCATATTTCTTAGGTCTTCCTCTCCCATATTTCTGTTGGTCAGTATAAATATATTGTAAGTCAGCATCGTTTCTTAGTCTGCTAACGGTCTCCAATCCATTATCAGAGAGTTTAGAAACAAAACCGTATTTGGAAAAATAAGCATCTGCCACAACATATTTAGACATCGAAAGAAGGACCTCTTTTCTTTGAATCAATATATTGGCATAATGATCTACCAAACTTTTTGATTCCAAATTATTTGGTGTCTGAACAGCCTCTAAATGAAACGCTGTATGATTATCTATATCAATCGCTGCTATACCAGATATTTCCAATCCCCATTTTGCCTTTCCCGCTACACCAGACCAATAATAACCAACTCCACAGGTGGATTTACCAGATTTACTAACATAACTCGGGTCGAAAGCAATGGTTAAATGTTTGCCCCCATACTCAGTAATCAATTCTTTATTGAAATTTAAAAAGTCAAAAGACTTACTAAACTGATTCCTGTAATGTTGTTCTCCATGATCACCATAACGACTTAACTGCATAAAATTTAAACGTCCTTTTATGCTGAGAAATAGACCAAAAACTTCCAACATAAAATCATATTGCCATTTATTTACATCTTTCATTTTGTTAAGTAATCTTTTTGTGTGATATTTATAGTTGGATTTCTCCTTGAGAAGCATCATTAATAGCTGTTTGAAATTAACTATTAATTTAATGATAATCAGGGAGTTATCCTAATTTTTGAGCCTGTTTTTTTAACTTATTTAATTGACTGTTAGAGGGTTAGGGCAAAGTTTAACGGAGTATTGTTATTTAAAAAAGTATAAATATTTTTATAAGATTATTTCGTCGTTCGTTCCTCCTCATAATTGTACAGTAATGCTGCTTATTTTTTAAGTTTTGTAAACAAATCCCATAAAACAACACCGGTAGTTACTGAAATATTCAAAGAATGTTTGGTCCCTAATTGCGGAATTTCAATACACATATCAGAAGCAGAAACCACCTCTTGTTGTACGCCTTTTACTTCGTTTCCCATTACAATGGCATATTTTTGATTCTTTTGAGGCGTAAAATTATTTAACATTGTGCTATTTTCAGCCTGTTCAATAGCTAATATTTTAATCTTTAATTTTTTTAATTTTTTAATAAGCGTCAATGTATCTTCAGCATATTCCCAATCTACAGACTTTGTAGCGCCCAAAGCAGTTCTATGAATATCTTTGTTTGGTGGCGTTGCTGTAATACCGCAGAGATAAATTTTTTCAATCAAAAAAGCATCAGAAGTTCTAAAAACCGAACCTACATTATTTAAACTTCTAATGTTATCCAACACCACAATAATAGGTGTTTTTTTGGCTTGTTTAAAGGCTGAAACGGTAATCCTACCAAGTTCATTATTTTTAAGTTTCCTCATTTTATCAAATAATTATTTGTGAAAATTCGTGAAATTCGTGTCTTTTCTTATCTTCGCAAAACTAATTTAAAATTCCGAAAAACTTGGCAAAATCAACCACTAAGAAGGTTACGCCTTTAATGAAACAATACAACGCAATCAAGATGAAGTATCCTGATGCAATGCTGTTGTTTCGTGTAGGTGATTTTTACGAGACTTTTGGAGAAGATGCTAAAAAAGCGTCTCAAATTTTAGGAATTGTCTTAACCAAAAGAGGTGCGGGAAGTGAAACGGAAACGGCTTTGGCTGGTTTTCCGTATCATTCTTTAAACACGTATTTACCAAAGTTGGTAAAATCGGGTTTACGAGTTGCTATTTGTGATCAGCTAGAAGATCCAAAAATGACCAAGACCATTGTAAAACGTGGCGTTACAGAATTAGTAACTCCTGGAGTTTCATTAAATGATGAAGTTTTACAAAGTAAAACGAATAATTTTTTAGCATCCGTTCATTTTGGTAAAAAATTATTGGGAGTTTCTTTTTTAGATGTTTCTACTGGCGAATTTTTAGTAGCGCAAGGAAACGAAGAATATATAGATAAATTATTGCAAAATTTTTTACCAAGCGAAATTTTAGTACAAAAACAACACAAACAACGTTTTTTAGAGTTGTTTACAGATCGGTTTCACACATTTTATTTAGAAGATTGGGTTTTTCAAAAGGAATATGGAGAAGAAAATTTAACCAATCATTTTAATGTAAAAACCTTAAAAGGTTTTGGAGTTAATGATTTGGAATACGGTTTGGTTGCTGCTGGTGCAGTTATGTTTTATTTATCTGAAACACAGCATAATAAAATCTCTCATATACAATCTATTAGCAGAATTTCTGAAGATAAATATGTTTGGATGGATAGGTTTACAATACGTAATTTAGAACTCTACAATCCAAATTCGGTAAACGCTATTACATTGTTAAATGTGATTGATAAAACCATTTCTCCAATGGGCGGGCGTTTATTGAAACGTTGGTTGGCATTACCGTTAAAAGATTTAGAAGAAATTAAAAACCGTCACGAATTGGTAAAGTTTTTTATAGATTCGGGTGATTTTTTTGAGACAGTAACCTATCAATTAAAACAAGTTTCAGACATTGAACGGTTAATTTCTAAGGTTGCAACGGGTAAAGTTTCACCAAGAGAGGTAGTATTATTAAAAAACTCGCTCAAAGCGATTTTACCAATAAAATCTTCCGCAGAAAAAAGCAAAAACAAAACAGTACAGCAAATAGGGAGATCGTTACACGATTGCGAGCAATTAATTGCTAAAATAACAGAAACAATTTTTGAAGATGCTCCCGTAAATATTAACAAAGGAAATGCAGTTGCAGATGGTGTTTCGCAAGAATTAGACGATTTGCGCGCTATTTCTTCCTCTGGAAAAGAGTATTTAAATAATATGTTGGCGCGTGAAACTGAACGTACTGGAATTACAAGTTTAAAAATTGCGTTCAACAATGTTTTTGGCTATTATATTGAAGTTAGAAACACACATAAAGACAAAGTTCCTTCAGAATGGATTCGTAAGCAAACCCTTGTAAATGCTGAACGTTATATTACAGAAGAACTTAAAGAATACGAAACGAAAATTTTAGGAGCTGAAGAAAAAATTCAAACTTTAGAACAAGAAATTTTCGCAAAACTTATTCAATATATTATTACTTTTGTACAGCTTGTACAACAAAATGCACAAGGTATTGCGCAAATAGATTGCTTATTATCGTTTGCAAAATTAGCGATGGATAATAATTACGTTTGCCCAATAATGGATGAAAGTACTGACATTGAAATTAAAAACGGTCGTCATCCTGTTATTGAGAAACAGTTACCTATTAGTGAAGAATATATTGCTAACGATTTGATTTTGAATAGAAATCAGCAGCAAATTATTATGATTACTGGTCCAAACATGTCTGGTAAATCGGCCATTTTACGTCAAACAGCATTAATTGTTTTATTAGCACAAATGGGAAGTTATGTGCCTGCACAAAAGGCACGTATTGGTTTGGTTGATAAGATTTTTACACGCGTTGGCGCAAGTGATAATATTTCGATGGGAGAATCTACATTTATGGTAGAAATGAACGAAACAGCCTCTATCTTAAATAATATTTCTGAACGCAGCTTGGTGTTATTAGATGAAATTGGGCGTGGAACCTCTACGTATGATGGTATTTCAATTGCTTGGGCAATTGCTGAATATCTGCATGAACATCCATCAAAAGCAAAAACCTTATTTGCCACACATTATCACGAACTCAACGAGATGACAACAACATTTGAGCGTGTAAAAAACTTTAATGTTTCGGTAAAAGAATTAAAAGACGGCATTATTTTTCTTCGAAAATTAATTGCTGGCGGGAGCAATCATAGTTTCGGAATTCACGTTGCTAAATTAGCAGGAATGCCAAGTATGGTAATTCATAGAGCTAATAAAATATTGAAGAAGTTAGAAGAAAATCATTCGAATTCTGAAGTAAAAAAAACATTAAAAGATGTTCAGAATAAAGAAATGCAAATGAGCTTTTTTAAATTAGATGACCCATTGTTAGAAGAAATTCGTGAAGAAATTCTTACTATTAATATTGATACATTAACACCTATTGAAGCTTTAATAAAACTCAATGAGATTAAACGAATGTTGATTAAAAAGTAACTATCTTTGCAGTAATGAACTCAATTTTATTATTTATTGGAGGTCCAGAAATTTTTATTATTCTACTTATCGTAGTAATGTTATTTGGTGCCGATAAAATTCCAGAAATCGCTCGTGGTTTAGGTAAAGGAATTCGTCAAGTAAAAGATGCTACCAACGACATTAAGAGAGAGATTAATGATAGCGCAAAAAAACAAGGAATAGATACTGATTTTGTTAGTGATATAAATAAAGAAGTTAATAAGGTGAAAGATAGTATTGACGACTTAACAGGGCCTATAAAAAGGAATTTATAATTTTTAGCTACGTCATTCCGAACTCGTTTCGGAATCTCACTTTTTTGTCATCCTGCAAAAGCAGAAATCTAGAGAAATTTTAATCCCACCAAAGGGTTTAATTCCCCAATGCTTGCACCAAAATGATTAAGTTTCTTTTTTATATCTCTATAGGTATCTTGAAGTTATTGACTTATAAACAACAACTTAGACCCCCGTTTTCGCAGAAATAACAAGCCTTTATTTTACTCTGCTAATTGTTAACCCATCTCGAATAGGTAATAAAACTGTTTCTACTCTTTCATCAGAATTTAACAACCTATTATATTCCAACAAGGCTTTCGTATTCACATCTTTTGGGTCTAGCTTTTCTACAACTTTTCCGCTCCATAAAACATTATCAGATAAAATAACGCCACCTTTATTCATCTTATTTATAATTAAGTTGAAGTAATTTGAATAGTTCTGTTTATCCGCATCTATAAAAACTAAATCGAATTTTTCTTTAATCTTCGGAATAATAGCTAACGCATTTCCTACATACTGTTTAATTTGATTTTGATATTTCGATTTTTTAAAATACTTCTGTTGTAATGCTTCTAGTTCTTCGTTTTTATCAATGGTGTGTATCGTTCCATTTTCAGCCAATCCTTCCGCCAAACATAATGCAGAATAACCTGTATACGTGCCAATTTCTAAAATATTTTTTGGTTGTATTAATTTAGAAATCATAGATAATACACGTCCTTGAAAAGCGCCACTTAACATTCTAGGGTTTAAAATTTTTTGCCAAGTTTCTTTACTTAATTCTTGTAATAATTGAGGCTCTTGTTGTGAGTGATTTAGCACATAACTGTCTATTTTTTCGGGTAAGAAATGCATATTAAAGATTTAATCAAAAATACAAAAAAATGGAGTTTACCAAAAGCAAACTCCGTTTCAATCTAACAAAAAATCAAAAATACGGTTTTAAGATACCGAAAAACTATATCACTATTTTGTTTAATTTTTCTTTTAACTCATTTTTATCTTTATCATTCATACAATGTTTTTGTTTTTTACAACTTCTTGCCTGACTTTTATAAATCTTGGTAAGTAATATATTCTGCTTACTATATAGCGAGCATATTTTACAACGAATAAAATGAATTTTCAGATTTAACTTGTCTTTAAAAGTAGCTTCACCATATTGATTTTTATCACAGATGGCTGTTGCCTCGTCACAAGTTATCTTTAAATTTTTAAACATCTTTTATTTATTAAACCAGTTATCTTCCATGCATTTTCGTAACTGAGTACGCGCTCTATGAATAATAACCCATAGATTTGACGGTGTAATATTTAACTCCTTACAAATTTCTTCAGTCTCAAATTCTTGTATGGTTTTCATTTTAAAAACCATGGCATGTTTTTCTGGGAGAAAACCTATACATTGCTCTAATTGATTCTTTAATTCTTTGTTTTCAATCTTTTTTTCTATATGGTTATCCCAGCTTTGTGGTACACGTTCTTCAATCCAATTACCTTCATTTTCACCATTATCATAAAAATTCATTCTAACTTCAGCTTTACCTTTTCTAGAATTTATTTTTCTATAATGATCTATAATTTTTCTCTTTAAGATTGAAACCAACCAAGTACGTTCAGTAGATTTCCCTTGAAAATTTTTAGCTGATTTTAAGCCAGCAAAAAACGTTTCTTGTACCAAATCTTTTGCTATGTCACTATCGCTTACACGAACCACAGTATAGTTAAATAGATAATCAGCATAATTATCTATCCATAAATTAGGAGACAAAGTATTGAAAGTTTTGGTTGAATTCATAGAATCAAATATACTACTTTTTGTATTTTAAAGCATTACAATTTTCAGACCTTTGCATATCTACTAAATAGATAATTTTCTAGACTCCATTATCATTAAAAAAGTTGAAAAGAGTTTGCACCACAATGGCTAAATTTTCCATTTCAGGTTTTTTAGTTACAATTTCTGTTAAAAGTTTTGCCTACTATTTGTCTTTACTATTTTTTCACCTTCTTTGTTGGTAGCTGTTGTTTGTAGCTTTATTGTAGAATGAAAGGTAGAACTTACCACCGTGCTATCACCTTTATGTAAACCTTCAAAAAAGGTTTCTATGGTTTGTTTTATAGCTTTTTCTTCGAATGAAACTTGAGCTGAAGCTACCGAATTTAATACTAATGCAATAAGTAAAATAATTATTCGTAACATATTGTAAAGTTTGACTGTGTGTAAAATTATATAAAAATTAATCAGTATAATTACTAAAAAAGAAGATTAACAGAATATTAACTAGGTTAGAATCTGCGAAAAATGCCTATTTTTATCCGATTTTTAAAATAAACCGAATGTCTGTAGCAAAAAAAGAATATAAAAGAATAACAGTTAAATCGTTGATAGAAATGAAAGCAAACGGAGAGAAAATCTCTATGCTTACTGCTTACGACTATACAATGGCTAAAATTGTTGATGGCGCAGGAATTGATGTGATTTTAGTAGGCGATTCTGCTTCTAATGTTATGGCAGGTCACGAAACTACATTGCCAATAACTTTAAACGAAATGATTTATCACGCAAGTTCAGTTATAAGAGCAATTGAACGCTGTTTGGTAATCGTAGATTTACCGTTTGGTTCTTATCAAGGAAACTCTAGAAACGCTTTAGAATCTGCTATTAGAATTATGAAAGAATCTGGCGGACATGCTGTAAAGTTAGAAGGAGGAAGCGAAATTGCTGAATCTGTTTCTCGTATTTTAACTGCTGGAATTCCTGTTATGGGGCATTTAGGTTTAACACCGCAATCTATTTATAAATTCGGAACATACACGGTAAGAGCAAAAGAAGAAGAAGAAGCTAAAAAATTACTAGAAGACGCAAAATTACTGGAACAATTAGGTTGTTTTGCCTTAGTTTTAGAAAAAGTACCTGCAAAATTAGCACAAAAAGTGGCTGAGAGTTTAAGTATTCCTGTTATTGGAATTGGTGCTGGTGGTGGAGTTGATGGACAAGTATTGGTTATGCACGATATGTTGGGAATGACGCACGAATTTAATCCGCGGTTTTTACGTAGATATTTAGATTTATATTCTGAAATGACTACGGCTTTTCAAAATTATATTGCGGATGTTAAGTCGCAAGATTTTCCAAATGAAAAGGAGCAATACTAATTGATTATTTAAAATTAACTTGTCAATCATGTAAAAACGAAGACTCCATACAAAGTAAGCTTAAGTTTCTGCCTCCGCAGGAATGACAGAATGGTATAAAACAGTAATATTCTAATTAATGAAAGTACTTCATTTAGACAGTAATCATAAGCTTTTATTAAATCAGTTAAATGATTTAGGTTATACAAATAACGAAGACTTCACCTCATCAAAAGAAAAAATTGAAGCTGAAATTCATTTGTATGATGGAATTATAATCCGCAGTAGATTTTCTATTGATAAACATTTTTTAGACAAGGCCACAAACCTAAAATTTATAGGGCGTGTTGGCGCTGGATTAGAAAATATAGATTGCGATTATGCAGCCAAAAAAGGAGTCTATTTAATTTCTGCACCTGAAGGAAACCGAAATGCTGTTGGTGAACATACTTTAGGAATGTTATTGTCTCTTTTTAATAAACTGAATAAAGCAGATACCGAAGTTAGAAATGGGAAGTGGTTGCGCGAAGACAATCGCGGAATTGAACTAGACGGAAAAACGGTTGGTTTAATCGGTTATGGAAATATGGGAAAAGCCTTTGCTAAAAAACTACGTGGTTTTGATGTTGAAGTACTCTGCTATGATATAAAACCAAATGTTGCTGATAAAAATTGCAGACAAGTTTCTTTAGAAGAGCTACAAGAAAAAACAAATGTACTAAGCCTACACACGCCACAAACCGAGTTGACTATTAATATGATAAATTCAGAATTTATCAATCAATTTAAAAAACCTTTTTGGCTGCTTAATACCGCACGTGGAAAATCGGTTGTTACTGCCAATTTAGTTGATGCTCTAAAATCAGGTAAAATTTTAGGTGCTGGTTTAGATGTTTTAGAATACGAAAAGGCATCTTTTGAAAACTTGTTTTCTGATAATAAAATGCCAGAAGCTTTTCAATATTTAATCAATTCAGAAAAAGTAATTTTATCGCCACACGTTGCTGGCTGGACAGTTGAAAGCAAACGAAAATTAGCCCAAACGATTGTAGATAAAATTAAAGCATTTTTTTTGAAGTAAATTCCAGAGGTAGAATAGAGGTAAAAACCATACTTTTTGAGACCCTTAAATTCAATTAGTAAATGCAACTTTTAGTAGTATTAAATTTACATTAATTAATACATTTCGCTCTCTTTGCTCCGTTTCAAATTAGTGTTTATATTGGTACTCGACTAAAAGCATTTAAGTATGAAACATCTAACCAAAGAACCAAAGGTGTCAAATAAAAGCATACCTAAATTGTAACAAATCCAAGCTTTTTATAGCTGAATCACTGCAAGTAGATAAAGGAACTATTTATAGGGAATTAGAGCAAAACTCAACAAAAAGAGGTTTGTATAACCCTAATTTTGCTCAAGAATTAGCTACTAAAAGGAAAGAACGTTTTAGTAGGAATAGAAAATTTACTCCTGCAATAAAAAAGTATGTTAAAAAGCAAATAGAGCAAGAACAATGGTCTCCAGAACAGATTGAGGGCTATTGTAAGGTTAATAATATACCGATGGTAAGTCATGAGAGAATTTACCAGTTTGTAAGAGAGGACAAGGTTAATAGAGGATTTTTATATAAACATTTAAGACACCAATTAAAACACAGAAAGCGACCTGTATCAGGCAAACAGCAAACAATTAAAGATAAAATTTCTATCGAGCTTCGAGGGGATGTAATTAACAATAAGGAGCGTTTTGGAGATTGGGAAATAGATTTAATTATTGGAAAAGATGGTAAAAGAGGCAACCCTAACTATTGTTGAAAAAACTACTGCTTTTCTATTGATTCACTCACCTTACGCAAGAATAATTTGAATTTAAGATATTTATAGTTTATCTTGTTAACAACTTTGAGAAATAAAAAGATGGATAATTTTGTTGATTTGTATACTGATTATTTGATAAGTTCAAGTTCTTACACGACAGCTACAGGTATGGCTTCATTACTCTCTATAAAACATGATAAAATAACACGAGCATTATCAACGGGTGTTTATGACAGTAAATTTCTATGGAAAAAGGCAAAACCTTATGTTGAAGAATTGACTCAATCTAAAGAAACTATCATTTTAAGTTTTGATGATTCGATACAAGAAAAACAATATACAGATGAAAGTGAGTTGAACACTTGGCATTTTGACCATGTGTTTGGAAGGTCTGTAAAAGGGGTTAATTTTCTAACTGCTTTAGTTGAAGTTGGAGGCATGCGTATACCGTGTGGTGTAGAGTTTATAAAGAAAAATATTTGGGTTACCGACAAAAAAACAGGAAGGCAAAAGCGTAAAAGCAGCAAAACTAAAAACGAACTTTTTAGAGAAATGTTGCAGGAATGTAGTAGCAAAATACACTTTGATTATGTGTTGGCTGATAGTTGGTTTTCTTCAGCAGAGAACATGGTTTATTGTAAAGAACTTTTAAAAAATGATTTTATTATTGCCTTAAAAAGCAATCGAAAAGTAGCCTTATCCTTAGAAGATAAGCAAAATGGAGCATACGTGAATATTAAAACATTACAGCCAAGACAACAAACCGTGGAAGTTTGGTTTGAAAAACTAGACTTTCCGCTGTTGCTTACAAAGCAAGTTTTCAAAAACGAGAATGATACAGTCGGCGAGTTGTACTTGGCTTGTAGTGATTTAAATTTATCGTATAACCAAATAACTACAATCTACAAAAAACGGTGGGCAGTAGAAGAGTATCACAAATCGATTAAAAGTAACACAGGTTTTGCTAAATCTCCAACTAAAAAAACAGAAACTCAAACGAATCATTTTGTATTGTCAATTGTAGCTTATATAAAGTTAGAGTGGCTTAAACAAAGAACAGGGAAAAATCATTTTGCTATGAAAACACAAATCTATTTAGCAGCTCAAAAAGCAGCTCATAACGAACTCAGAAAGTTATCAACACCTAAAGCTGCTTAATCATCCTTTTTTGAGGTTTGGATGCGTAACATGAGTTATTAAAAAGTTACCTTTTGGTGAAAATGCAGAAGAACTCGCTAAAATAGTTATTCAAATGCTTTTGCCATATAAAGATTTTATTTACTCTATTACAAGCGATAATAGAACTGAATTAGCAAAACATAAAAAAATATCAGAAAAACTACTAACATTATTCTTCTTCGCTCACCCATACTCTTCCTGGAAAAGAGGGCTAAGTGAATATACAAATAAGGCAATATATCTCTAAAAAATCAATATTTAATCAATATAACAACAATCAAATTAAGGAAATACAACACAAAATTAATCGAAGACCAAAAAAAATCTAAATTATAAAAATCCTAAAAATCTATTTTATAGATTTGTAAACCAAAAAGTCGCATTTGCTACTTGAATCTACCATTGGTGGAAACTATATAAAAAAGAAAGAGCAAAATCTTTGATTTATAAAACAAGAGGAGCAAAAAGACCAGCCCCTAAAACTGTCGAGAAAATAAAATTTAGAAAATCACATGAATATACTTCAACAAAATAGCACCAGAGTTGCTAAATATTTTAAGCATCCAAGTATAAAATATGCTGCATAAAAACTAAACTTCAATTAATGCGAGATTAATACAAATAAAAAAAAGCTGATGAAAATTTCATCAACTTTTTTAAACTTCTCGCATAGCCAGAAATATATAATTAAAATGTATTATTCTTGATTATCAATTGCCTCTTTTATTTTTCCTTCTAGTTCTTCTGCTAAATCTGGGTTTTCACTGATTAAACTTTTAACCGCATCTCTACCTTGACCTAATTTTGTGTCTCCATAACTAAACCAAGAACCACTTTTCTTTACAATACCTAGTTCTACACCAATATCTAAAATCTCACCAACTTTAGAAATCCCTTTTCCGTACATAATATCAAATTCTGCAATTTGAAACGGTGGTGCTACTTTGTTTTTAACCACTTTTACTTTGGTCATATTTCCAATAACCTTATCGCCATCTTTAATTTGCGTTCTACGACGAATATCTAAACGTATTGAAGCGTAAAATTTTAAAGCATTTCCACCTGTAGTTACTTCTGGATTTCCAAACATTACTCCTATCTTTTCACGTAATTGATTGATAAAAATAACAGTACAGTTTGTTTTAGAAATTGTACCCGTTAATTTACGTAATGCTTGAGACATTAAACGTGCGTGAAGACCCATTTTAGAATCTCCCATTTCGCCTTCAATTTCTGATTTTGGTGTTAAAGCAGCAACAGAATCAATTACTATAATATCTATTGCACCAGAACTAATTAAATTATCTGCAATCTCTAAAGCTTGCTCACCATAATCTGGTTGAGAAATAATTAAATTATCTATATCTACCCCTAAGTTTTCTGCATAAAAACGATCAAAAGCATGTTCTGCATCAATAAAAGCAGCAATTCCACCAGCTTTTTGAGCTTCTGCAATTGCATGTAATGCTAAGGTTGTTTTACCAGAAGATTCTGGTCCGTAAATTTCAATAACTCTACCTCTTGGGTAACCACCAACACCGAGCGCTAAATCTAACCCTAAAGAACCTGAAGAAATAGCGTCAATATCATTTATTGGTACATCTCCCATTTTCATAACAGTTCCTTTTCCATATGCCTTATCTAACTTGTCTAAAGTAAGTTGTAATGCCTTTAGTTTTGCTGTTTTTTCTTTATCCGTTGCCATAAAATTTGCTAAAATATTGTTTTTAAAAAGTGAGACAAGTTACGAAAAGAGTTTCTCTTTTTCTACCTCTTTTTTTGTATTTTTATAAAAAAAGAAATTATTAACGATTTAGCAACTAGTTTTGAAAACTACTGAAAGTGGTATTAAATTTTAGTTTGCAAGAGGTTTATAACAGTTTTTAGGCTATTCTGAATGGAAAATTTTTAAAAAAATAATAATTAAAGGCAAAATAGCCTGTGAAGCAACTGGAAGTTTAATTAATAATCATTTTATTGACACCAATAAAAGAAAATATTACATTTTCTCAAAATTATTTTGCAATACAAACAAGAAAATTTGAATTAATTGAGCAGAGAATTAAAGATTGGGAACAATTACAAGCCAGACAAAAATTAACACTTTTAGAAAAATATTTATAAGAACTAATATATGAAAAAACTTAAAAAAAGGGTTACTTCTTAATCAAAAAACTAGGTAAAAACCCTGATAAACTAAATTAATTTTCCATAAATGAAAAATAATATTTCTCTCATTTCTGAAAATAAACAATCAGAAGTTAAAATTGAAAAAGGCGAATTAATATCTTTTAAGGTTGGTCATTTTGAATTTATACATCAAAAAGGAAATAAAGGTTGGCATAATTCTGATGATGAAATGTTTCCTATAATTGGACCAACAGTAAAAAATAATTTTAAGGTTCACACTAAAAAAGGGGATGCAATTCAAGACCAACATGGATTGTTACGTGAATTAAATTATTCCTTAATTTCTTCAAGTAAAAACACCGCAAATTTCATTAAAAAATATATTAAAAATACAGAAATAAACAATCGTAAATTTCCAGAAAAATCTACCGAAGAAAAACTATTTTGGCCTTTTGATTTTTCCTTTGAAAAGAATTTTACATTAGAAAATGATGTTCTAAAAATCGATTTTATTATAAATTCTAAAAAAGGAATGCCTTTTATGTTGGGGTATCATCCTGCTTTTTCACTCTCTAATTCAGGCAAAGAAACGTTAGAATATAATGATAAAAAAATTACATTATCTGATGTTTATAAAGCAGGTTCAAATGCTTTACCTTTATTAAATGCAGATAAAGTAGTCTTAAAAAATATTGATAAAAATGATGTAGAAATTTCTACAAAAGGATTTCATAATTTTATGCTCTGGACAGAAGTGAATAATATGATTTGTATTGAACCAATTACACAATATACTCCTTACACAAATCAAAAAATTTTAGAAAAAAACATGCGTTTATCTAAAGGAAAAAATACTTTTTCTGTTGAAATTAAAATAATATAATTTGATACAAAAACAGCGTCATTTTATTATTCATAAACCTTGGGGAATGATTTCTCAGTTTGTAAATCCCGCAAAGCGAAAGAAAAAATTACTGGGTGAATTATATAGTTTTCCTGAAGGAACAATGGCAATAGGTAGATTAGATGTTGCTTCTGAAGGCTTACTTTTATTAACTACGGATGGAAAAGTAAGTGAACAAATACGAAGTAATAAGGTAGAAAAAGAATATTATGTTCAAGTAGATGGTATTATTACACAAGAAGCTGTAGAAAAATTAAAAACGGGTGTAGAAATTGGTTTTGATGGAAAAAAGTACATTACTAAACCTGGTAAAGCTTTTTTAATTGACAATCCAAAATTTGCTTTACGAAGTCAAAAAATAAGAGATGAACGGCATGGTCCTACAAGTTGGGTTTCTATTATAATTAATGAAGGAAAGTTTAGACAAGTTCGTAAAATGACTGCTGCTGTTGGTTTTCCTACTTTGCGTTTAGTTCGTGTTAGAATTGGAAGTATTAAACTAAATAATTTGGGAGTTAGTGGTGTTATAGAGGTTGAAAGTTTAACCCGCATTATTCATAGGATTTATATTTAGAACAAATTTCAAAATAGATTTTTTATCTCTAGATTTTAGGATTCTCTCTTTCGTTTTTTAAACTTTTTCGGAGTAAATAGTATGTTATAATTGATTTTAAAAGTTAAAAAGGATTAATTTTACTAACAGAGCATAGGTATCCCAAGGTTTTAAAATTCTCACTTTAAAACCGTTATTGAGTTATTATCTCTCGAAACAAATCTTGATATACAAATGCTCTTGATCACTGATAATATATTCGTTTTTTAGTGACTTTTATGGTAGCTCCAACTTTTAATAAATTGGTTCTTATTGTATTTATTTGCCATTTTTCAGCCTTTTCAAATGTTGTTTTTTTGATGCTTTTTTTTAGTAATAAAAATAGTTCGTAGGCTAAACTACTTAAAAACAACCTGAAGAAGTTTGCAACAAATCCATGATTGGATAATCGATCGGAAAAACACATATTCTTGACTTCTTTAATTCTGTTTTCGCTAGATTCACCTCGTTTTACATAGAAATCAAAGTATATTTCTCGGGCACCTTTCTCTTTAATATTACTTATAAAATGACGAACATTTAAGCCTTTCCCTGTACTTTCTATTTTACAGTAAGCTTGTTGTGGTTTATGCCAACTTTTGGCTTGATAGCGAAACGATGTGAAATGTTGGTGTTTTTTATGCTGATTTACATATTGAAGTTGAACCGCTTTTTTACAACGCTCAACCTTTCTTTTGAGTACCGAATTACTAGCCTGACCTGTTACAAAAAACAAATCATAATCAGCTACTAATTTATAAAAAGGAGCACAACTAAATCCACTATCTGTTCGAATAGTAATTTTTAGTTCAGGATATGCTTTTTTTATTTTTTGAATAATTCTTCTTAAAATTCCGACATACCATCGATTCGAATGGCTATTTCCTGGGCGAAGAACTGGCAGGATAATTTGACCGGTTTCTCCATCATGAAAAAATAATTCATTTAACATAAACTGTCCATAATAACCATTGAACATTGACATTTGTTGATTCCCATATGTTGGATCATCGGTAGCATCAACATCAATTGTTATTTCATCTCGACCTTTTAGGCTTGATACGTAACGATCAATCCAGGCGTAAGAAAGTTTGAAAATAGTTTCTTTATTCAAACTGTTTTCAAAACGAGAAATAGTAGGTTGAGAAGCCAAATCTCCTTGAAGAACATCTTTAAATAATGGGTCATTTTGTAAATGGGTCACATCATTGGCATCTTGATAACCTAGCATTAGCATAAACACACGTTGCTTGAGTTGATGCTCTCGACTGTAAGTAATGTATTTAGGGTTTCGAAGATCAGGAAGTAACTTGCTAAAATGTTTTAGTAAGTTGTGGGTTCTCTCTAACTTTTCTAAAAGAATCAAAGAACCATCTGAACTAATCTCTGTGGCTGAAAAATCAACCGAAATAGCTTGATTTCCTCGATAAAATAAAGTATCTTTAGTGCTCAAATATGGGTGTTTTAAAAAATGATGTATTTTGTGTTTAACTGCTTAAATATAACACTTTACATTCAGGTTTTTTGATTTCTGATGAATTATTCGGGTTAATTTTTTAAATATTATTTATATACTCTCTAAAGCTACATCGCCCCTTAAATAATTTACAAAATCCTTTTTTTATTACCTATAAACTTAAAAAAAATTAACATCTTTAACAGCCTTTACAAGCTCATCAAGATACATAAAACAAGCTGTCTTTACCTAAAAGGGTTCTCTTCTAAATAGTCTTCGGTATTTCTTATAGGTAATTGTGCTATATTACTTATTCTCGTTAAAGAATTTAATGTAGTATATTAATTAAGTAAGGGTGTTTTTAAAGGAATATCTTTACTATTATTTACAGTAAATTTTTTATACGTTGTATTAATTTATTTTCCAGTCAATAACCTCGGGGCAATCCTATTAGACATAAAAAAGGAAAAAACCTTAATTATTTCAATGCAAGCATATAAAAATTAAACCCAATGGTGAAATGAACTACCCCGACCCAAGGGTACGAGG
Source organism: Tenacibaculum sp. (assembly GCA_965242715.1). Lineage (GTDB taxonomy): Bacteria > Bacteroidota > Bacteroidia > Flavobacteriales > Flavobacteriaceae > Polaribacter. The sequence continues at coordinate 3,239,597 of OZ251501.1, read as the reverse complement.
TATCAAGCGGAAGAAAACCTTATTTTTAGTTTGATGAAAACCATAGGTTTTCAAACTTTCCTCTTGACCACCGACGCAAGCGTCGGGGAATTCTTTCGATTAAAATAAATATTTTAATCGCAGGGCGATAGCCCAATTGGGTTTAATTCCCCGACGCTTGCATTGAAATAAAAAGGGAATTCCTATTTAATACCTCGTATGCTTGCGTCGAGGTAGTTTATTATTATTTTATTTTAAAATCATTCTAATATGCGGAATTTCATCTTCTAAATAGTCTTTTCCTACTTTTTTAAATCCGTGAGATTCATAAAATTTTTTTAGATATACTTGCGCAGAAATGGTAATATTATCTACTTTAAAATAAGTTTTTACTGCTTTTATAGAAGTTTTTATTAAATCGTGACCAAAACCGTATTTACGTTCAGTAATAGCTACAACAACTCTACCAATACTTGCATTTTTAAAATAATATCCTGGTTTAAAAATACGTGTATAAGCAACTATTTTTTCATTTTTAAAACCAAAAATATGTAACGCTTTTTGGTCTTTACCATCTAAATCTTGATATACACAATCTTGCTCTACCACAAAAACTTCAGAACGTAATTGTAGTATTTCATACAATTCGTGAATTGTAAATTCGTTAAACGTTTTTATTTTAAAGTCCATATAAAAAGTTCTCAACTGAGTTTGAACAGATAATTAACAATTAGTTGAAATTTTATCAACTCTATTAGCGTGTCTTCCACCTTCAAATTTTGTAGTTAAAAATATATTTACAAAACCTACCGCTTGTTGTAAAGACACAAAACGAGCAGGAATCGTTAAAATATTTGCATTATTATGTTGTCTTGTTAATGCAACCAATTCATTATTCCAACAAAGAGCAGCTCTAATCCCTTGATGTTTATTTGCGGTCATTTGTGCGCCATTTCCACTTCCGCAGAGAATAATTCCTACTTCAGCTTTACCACTTTCTACAGCTTCAGCTGTTGGATGAATTACATCTGGATAATCCATAGAATCATTTGTATCTGTTCCAAAGTTTAAAACTTTATAACCTTCTTTTTCTAAATATTTTATAATTTCAATTTTATATTCAGTCCCTGCGTGATCGTTACCAATGGCAATTGTCATAAGATATATTTTAATAGTGTTGTGTACACAAAAATACAGTTATCAACAGTAATTAACAATTAATTTTTAAAGAGTTATGTTAATCTTATTAAAATGAACTCTTTAACCTTTTTATCTAATTGTTAACTACTGGAAGTGATTTTATGAGAACTTTATTTGTCTATTAAATTAATTATTACAATACAAGATTACAACTGATATATGCAAATTTACTTATCTTTTTTAATATATAGTTATCAATAAAAAAAGATAAGGTTATTTACAATATAGGTTCTAAATTTTATGATAAAAAACTGTTAGTTTATATTAATAACAACTGTTAATAACATTAAAATTAAATTGATTTATAGTTATTTAGCTTTCTTATAAAGTGTTAATCAAATTTAATAAGTAAGATACCAAAATTTACAAACTAAAAATTATAGTAGCTATTCACACACTATAATAACTACCATTTTTTTTTATAATTTTAAATAAAATAATAATAATAATATAGAATGTTAATAACTGAATATTTCTGTTGAATAATTTCAAAAAAGAAAATAAAAATAATTAATAAAAACTACTCGTTCCGTTATTAGAAGTAGATTGTGTTGTATCTTTTTGTTTTTTAATTATAGAGAAAAGATAACTTATTTTAACAAACGTTATATTTTTAGTCAATAATCTGGGGCAAGCCTATCAGGCATAAAAAAGGAAAAAACCTTAATCATTTAGATGCAAGCATCGGGGAATTAAACTCGCTAGTGGGTTTCTGTTTATTCCTTGATCTAAATTTATGATTTCTGGCTTCCAATGTGTTAGATAATTGCCATCCAATTATATTTCTGCTACACCAATCTACAACCACAGTCAAATACATAAATCCATTTTTCATCGGAATATAACTAACTCACCTTACGCAAGAATAATTTGAATTTAAGATATTTATAGTTTATCTTGTTAACAACTTTGAGAAATAAAAAGATGGATAATTTTGTTGATTTGTATACTGATTATTTGATAAGTTCAAGTTCTTACACGACAGCTACAGGTATGGCTTCATTACTCTCTATAAAACATGATAAAATAACACGAGCATTATCAACGGGTGTTTATGACAGTAAATTTCTATGGAAAAAGGCAAAACCTTATGTTGAAGAATTGACTCAATCTAAAGAAACTATCATTTTAAGTTTTGATGATTCGATACAAGAAAAACAATATACAGATGAAAGTGAGTTGAACACTTGGCATTTTGACCATGTGTTTGGAAGGTCTGTAAAAGGGGTTAATTTTCTAACTGCTTTAGTCGAAGTTGGAGGCATGCGTATACCGTGTGGTGTAGAGTTTATAAAGAAAAATATTTGGGTTACCGACAAAAAAACAGGAAGGCAAAAGCGTAAAAGCAGCAAAACTAAAAACGAACTTTTTAGAGAAATGTTGCAGGAATGTAGTAGCAAAATACACTTTGATTATGTGTTGGCTGATAGTTGGTTTTCTTCAGCAGAGAACATGGTTTATTGTAAAGAACTTTTAAAAAATGATTTTATTATTGCCTTAAAAAGCAATCGAAAAGTAGCCTTATCCTTAGAAGATAAGCAAAATGGAGCATACGTGAATATTAAAACATTACAGCCAAGACAACAAACCGTGGAAGTTTGGTTTGAAAAACTAGACTTTCCGCTGTTGCTTACAAAGCAAGTTTTCAAAAACGAGAATGATACAGTCGGCGAGTTGTACTTGGCTTGTAGTGATTTAAATTTATCGTATAACCAAATAACTACAATCTACAAAAAACGGTGGGCAGTAGAAGAGTATCACAAATCGATTAAAAGTAACACAGGTTTTGCTAAATCTCCAACTAAAAAAACAGAAACTCAAACGAATCATTTTGTATTGTCAATTGTAGCTTATATAAAGTTAGAGTGGCTTAAACAAAGAACAGGGAAAAATCATTTTGCTATGAAAACACAAATCTATTTAGCAGCTCAAAAAGCAGCTCATAACGAACTCAGAAAGTTATCAACACCTAAAGCTGCTTAATCATCCTTTTTTGAGGTTTGGATGCGTAACATGAGTTAATAATAGACTAATCGTTAAAGTATTTAATAAGTCTAGATCAATTTTAAATACTGAAATTGAAAATGGCGAAATAATTAAGGTTCAGTTATAAAATGGAATTTAAAATATATAGCCAAAATCTAGTAACTCCGCCAATTAAATAATCAAATTTTAATTATGAAATATATAAAAAGAAGGTTATGTTTTAGAATAATGTGGAATCATTAATTCCATATAATTTTCTTCAATTGCTTTATATGTGTTTATAGCTTTAGCGTTTTTTATCATGATATTTGCTATATCTACTGTTTGAGAGAGCGATTTTTTAACCTTCTGCAAGAATACAAACCAGTTTAGATAGCCACTCAAATATTTTGTTGATACACCATAGAAAGGTTTTATCCATCTTTGATAACGATTGTCTATTGAGTTTACATGCTGCACATGGTAGCACTTGTCTTTTATGTGTTTTGATGCTATAAATGTATGATGCTCCATCTGCTTATCTTTTGCCCATTTAATTATAGAAGGATGAGAATCTGAACAAAGTACGTTTTCAGGTTTTAGTAACGTTCCTATTGTTTTTTCAATACTATGCACATCAATCCTGCCTCTTTTAGCGACACGCATCATTGGATTGTTATTTCTATCTGTGGCAACCATTATAGAGATTTTATCATTGCTCACACCGCGTTTGGTTTGTCTATCACTTGGTCTCTTGTAAGGTTTTCTTTGAAGATCTCGACTTCCTTTATTATTTATATTAAGCTGTTTGTCATCACATTCAACAATTCCTGAGAACTCTTCTCCATTAAAAACGGATAAACAAGATAGTAACTTGTGTCTCCAATCAAAAATAGTTTTAACATTGACTCCAATCTTTTTAGCGGCTTTACGGATACTCACGCTTTCAATCATAAGAACTAGATAATCTTGAAATTCATCCACTTTCTTTATGCCATCCATAGCAGTACCTGTAAGATCATTAAAGGTTTTAGTGCAAGATTTACATTTGTAGCGCTTACGACCCTTATAGCCTCCATGCCCGTAAATATCAGAACTTTGACAATGTGGACAGTTGATTGGACGGTCTTTGTTTAGGTTGTCTATAAGCATATTTAGTTTTGGCACTTTCAAATCACGACTCAATAAACCGACTAATTCCTTTTTCTGCTCTTGACTCAACACTCTTATTATACTTTGTAAATCCATATCTATAATGTTTTTATAAAGATAGTGAAATTCTACATTATTCTAAAACATAACCAAAAATAATAACTTGTTTGTTTCTATACACTTGTTTTCAAGCGCTTTGCGCAAAGGATTGTAAATTAACATCACCCGATGGAACAAATGTATTAACAATATCGGTCAACGATAAAATCACTTACACATTAATTGTTGATGGAATACAAGTTATGGATCCTTCATGGATGTCTATGACCGTTGAAAATAAATCTATTTTAGGAGCTAACCCTAAGGTGGTACGGAAAAGCATTAGATTAATTGATCAAATTTTGTATCCACAATTAAAAGTTAAAAGCAAAGAAATTAGGGACTATTTCAATGAATTAACACTGACTTTTAAAGGCAATTACAGTTTGATATTTAGAGCCTATGATAATGGTGTAGCTTATAGGTTTAAAACTCATTTCAAAAACGAAATAACGATCATTAATGAAACAGCTACTTTTAATTTTCACGGAGACACTAATATTTATTTCCCCAGAGAGAAAGAGTTTCAATCTCATAATGAAAGATTATATGAGTTTGGAAAATTGGATACACTATCCAATAAAGATTTATGTAGCTTACCAACCCTATTAACGAATGGGGAAACAAAACTATTAATTACAGAAACCGCCCTTTTGAAATATCCAGGAATGTGGTTAACAGGAGCGCAAGGAAATACATTAAAAGCAAAGTTTCCTCCTTTTGCCTTAGAGCAAAAAGTTGATAATAGACGCTGGACAGATGATAGAGATATTCGAGTATCTAAAGCAGCCGATTACATTGCAAAAACAGAAGGCAAGAGAACCTTCCCTTGGCGAGTTATTTGTATTTCCAAAGAGGATGGAGATTTAATCACTAATCAACTAACATATCAATTAGCAGAGCCTACACGTATCGATGATGCCTCTTGGATTAAACCAGGTAAGGTTGCTTGGGATTGGTGGAATTATAATAATATTTATGGAGTAGATTTTAAGGCAGGGGTAAACACCGAAACCTATAAATATTATATTGATTTTGCTTCAAAATATGGATTAGAATATATTATTCTTGATGAAGGTTGGTATAAGTTAGGAGATGTGTTGAGTGTGGTTCCAGAAATGGATATTCAAGAGCTTATAGATTATGGAAATAAAAAGAATGTAGGTGTTATTCTGTGGGTGACATGGAGTTCTCTAGATCAAAAACTAGAAGAAGCTTTAAATACTTATGAAAAATGGGGAGCAAAAGGACTGAAAGTCGATTTTATGCAACGTGATGATCAATGGATGGTAAACTACTATGAGCGTATAGCTAAAGCATGTGCAGAACATAAATTATTGGTTGATTTTCATGGCTCTTATAAGCCTTCGGGATTAAGAAGAACCTATCCAAACGTGATTACAAGAGAAGGAGTTAAAGGAGCAGAAAACAATAAATGGGCAAGTTATATAACACCAGAACACAATCTTACATTGCCCTTTATTAGAATGGTGGCTGGCCCCATGGATTATACACCTGGAGCTATGGTAAATGCTCAAAAAGAAAACTTTTCTATTATATGGAATCGCCCAATGAGTATGGGAACAAGAGCACATCAAGTGGCGATGTACGTTGTATATGAAAGTCCACTTCAAATGCTGTGTGATAATCCAAGTAATTATTTGAGAGAAGATGAAACGACAAAATTCATTGCACAAATACCTACAGTTTGGGATGAAACAAAAGTGTTGCAGGCAAAAATAGGGAAGTACTTAGCGGTGGCTAGACGGGAGGCCGATAAATGGTATATAGGAGCTATGAACAATGAAGAGGCTAGAGAATTAGATATTGACTTTTCTTTTTTAGAAGAAGGAAATTATTCTGTTGAAATATTTAAAGATGGTATAAATGCAAATAGATATGCCAGTGATTATAAACGGGTGGTTAAACAAATAACAAATAAAGACGTTATTAGGGCCCAATTAGCTTCTGGAGGAGGGTGGTCCGCAATTATTTCTAAATTAATTAAATTATGACAGAACTAAAGAGACTGTAAACTCAACTCTGTCTGCATAAAAAAAGCATTAATTTTATTCAAACAGAAAAGATGACACAAACAGAACAAGATTTATTAGAAAAGAAAGCCTTAGACCAATTATTATCGGGTAAGAGTTTATTTGGCAAAGAAGGCGCATTTGCTCCTATGCTAAAGAGTTTTATAGAAAAAGCTTTAGAAGCGGAGATGGAAAGCCATTTATTTTTGAGCAATTCATCAAACAAAAACAAGCGAAATGGGAAAGGCATAAAGGCTTCATAAAACATCAAAAAAGAGGTTCGATTGAACCTCTTAATTTTGACGTTTTCGTCAGCCGTCAAGGCATCCCTTTATTGGTTGCTCTCCAGCAGAGCCAATATCCGTTTAACTTGATAAATCAAACATAAAATAAGTAAAATTGATGTGCAAATTTTAATGGAATTTAGAGCCTACTTTTTGTCTATTACACCGAATATTTTACTATAAATATATTTCCAACAAATCTGCATTAAGTGTTTTTAAAATAACCTGATCTATTATTGCAGGCAGCAATATAGTTTCACCTTTAATTAAAGTAAAAGTATTATTTTCATGTAAAATTTCTAATCGACCACCTACACACATGTAAATTACAAAAGAATCAAGATTGGAATAATCTTTCATTAATTCTCCTTTTATTGTTATAAAATTGGTTTTAAAATAGGGGGAATGTACTAATTTATTTGATGTGTTTTCCCTAAGCATATAAGAGGTTTTATATGTATTCTCCAACCTATAATCTATCGCTTTTAATGCTAAATCAGTATGGAGTTCTCTTTCTTTTCCTGTATTAGCATCAACCCTGTTATAATCGTAAATTCTATAAGTAACATCTGATGTCTGTTGAATTTCTGCAAGTAGAACACCTGCGCCAATAGCATGAATTCTTCCTGTTGGAATATAAAAAGCATCTCCTTTATCTATTTTTTCTGAATTCAAAATATCTAAAATATTTCCTTCGGATAATTTTGCTAAATATTTTTCTTCATCTACCTCTTCATTAAATCCTACTATTAATTCTGCATTATCATCTGCTTGCATAACATACCACATTTCATTTTTACCAAATGAGTTATGTCGCTCTTTTGCTAACGCATCACTCGGGTGTACTTGAATAGATAAAGGTGTCTTCGCATCAATAAATTTAATTAATATTGGAAAATTATTTCCGAATATTTTATACACCTTTTCACCCACTAATTCTCCTTTATAAGTTTCTATCAATTCTTTTAAAGACTTTCCTTTAAAGTATCCATTAGAAACAATTGAAATATCTCCCTTTACATCTGAAATCTCCCAACTTTCACCAATATTTGATTTATCTGATTCTTTATTAAAAATTGTTATTAATTTCTCTCCACCCCAAATACGTTCTTTTAATATTGGTGTAAATTTTATTGGGTAATTTATCATAATTTATATTCAATTAAAGTTCTTTAAAAATAAAAATGCCATCAGTTTTTAATTTAGGAGAACCTAAAAGTATTTTAGAGTTATCGGGTAAATCAAAATTAAATGGCTTGCCAAAGTTAATAATGACATTTATTTTAGAATCTTGATAACTTCTTGTAAAAGAAATACAATTATTATTGATTTCAAGTTTCTCATAGGAACCGTATTGTAAAACAGGCTCTGAATTACGTAAATTAATGATACGTTTGTATTTTGAAAGCATTGATTCTGAATCTTTCTCCATTAAAAAAACCAATCCCCCAATTCTTAACAGCACAAAACACTTTTTTAGAATAATTTATTGCCATATTAAATTCTCCTTCAGATAGAGTAAATTTATTCTTTGACGAAAAAAAATAATGCTTAAAAGTATTATTCTTTTTATTATAACTATCAATACCGCTGGTTGTTAGTATCCATATAAGCCCTGTTTCATCTTCATCCACTTTAAGAATCACTTGGTTGCTTAAACTATTTTCATTATTCAGTTCAGGTCTAAATATTTTGAATTTTTTCCCGTCATACCTATTTAATCCATCATAAGTACCAATCCAAAGTAAATTTTCTGAATCTTGAAATATAGTATTTACTGAACTATTTGATAGACCTTTAGTATTATCAAGCTGCTGAACTGAATATTTATTTAAAGTTTTTGACATAGGTATAACTAAGTCTTCACTATTAAAAAAGGGTTTTTGAATAGAATCCTTTTCTTTTTGAACAATATTTAAGCCAACGTCTGGAAGTCCTGTGAATACACTTACATAAAGCAAAACTTTAACTCCAAAATTTGATATTATCTTATACATGATTAATTAACTTTTTGTTATAATTGTTCATAACAATTCTTTTTTTTTATTTTAAAATTCAATATGAATGAGTATTTCAACTGTAAAAGTAAACTTATAAATATTATTTTATTAATGAAATAGTTATTTGACTTATTTAAAATTAGGTAATAATGAAAATCAAATGACTCTATGTTAATTGTTTTTTTAAATTAGAATTATTACTTAATAACTTTGATTTGAAAATCTTCATATCACCACTCACTTTTCTTTCAATAATTTTAGCATAAATTTGAGTTGTTGATATTCTTGAATGCCCTAAGATTTTAGATACGGTTTCTATAGGTACACCATTGGTTAAGGTTACCGTAGTGGCGAATGTATGTCGCGCAATATGAAACGTGAGCTTCTTTTTAATACGGCATAAGTCGGCCATTTCTTTTAAATAGGCGTTTAACTTTTGGTTGGAGAGGTTAAGGAATAATGTGCCTTTTTGAATTGCTCTTGGATGTGCTGCATACTTTTGGATTAGTACTCCCGCCTGTGGTAAAATTGGAATGCGCACCGTATTGTTAGTTTTGTGTCGTTTGGTTATTACCCATAAATTACCGTCGACACCAAAATTGATGCTGTCTTTTGTGAGCTCCATTACATCGATATATGACAAGCCTGTATAACAACTAAAAACAAATAAGTCTCTTACTAATTGTAGTCGGTCGATATCAAAATGACTATCTTCTATTTTTTGGAGTTCGTTTTGAGATAAAAAGACGCGTTCGTTTTTTTTCGTATCTGGGTCTAAATTTTGGTACGGTAAAGGGACATAGTTTACAAAGTTAAAGGGACATCCTTTACACTTTTTTAGGTTGTAATTTGGAATAAAAAACAAATTACTATGCCCTTGGAAAGAAACAACAACTATGGAACAAAAAATTGAATTTATTTGTGAATGGAGAACTGGAAAGTATACCATTACAGAATTATGTAAAGCATTCGAAATCTCAAGACCAACAGCCCAGGGCAGAATCATACTTTTACATTTAATATTATATGCCTATCGGATTTCTTGCATAAGTTTTAAATAAATTGCACCTTACTAATTGATAATTAAATATTTACATATGATAATTAGAGATTTTTTTAAGCAGTTTCCTGATGAGAATAGTTGTAAAGTTCATTTTAAAGCAGAAAGAGACAAACAGGGTGTTAAATGCAAGAAATGTCAACACCAAGAGCATTATTGGATATCTACTAGAGAGCAATATCAGTGTAAGAAGTGTAAACATAGAACACCTTTGAGAAGTGGTACATTATTACACGGAACTCAACTTCCGTACTACTATTGGTACTTCGCCATGATGATGCTCACTAGTACAAAGAAGAGTTATTCCGCTTTAGAGATACAGCGGCAATTAGGTCACCTTTACTATGAACCAATATGGTATATGCTTCATAAAATACGTTATGCGATGGGTAAAAGAGACGATAAATATATGCTTTTCAATGAACTTGAACTTGATGAGGTTTTTTTTGAAATAGTGGCGAATAAAGAAGGTCGGGAAAGAATTGCTGTTGAAATTAAGGAGAATAAGGGGAAATATAAACGAGGAAAGGGAAGCCAAAAACAGATGGCGGTATTAGTAATGGCGGAATCCAAGACTGTTGAGCCCTCTAATAAATACAAACACAAGCCAAATAAAAAGGTAGGTTATATAAAGATGCAATTACTAGAGGATCTCTCCAAAGAAACTACCAATAAAGAAGTAAACAAAGCGATTGATGAAGAATCATCAGTCATAACAGATGGAGCAAATAACTATAACGACCTCAAGAAAAATCTAGCCAATCATAATGCAGTTATAATTGAAATAAAAAGTGAAAATTCGAAAATTTTACCTTGGGTACATATCGCAATTAGTAATGCTAAGAGGCTTTTTCTGGCACTATCTCATAATCTGTGTAAGTTTAAAATCTCGGGAGTTATAACTCCCGAGATTTTTTTTATTAACTTTAAACTTTAACACCTTACATTATGAAACCAGAAGACATTTTAAACGATTCTTTTTTACAGCAATTCAAGAGCGGAACAGAACTAACCTCCTTTCTAGAAGACTTGCATAAGCGAGGCATAGAAAAGATATTAGAAGGCGAATTAGACGCACATTTAGATTATGAAAAACATCAAAAGCGTAGCAATACCAATGCACGAAATGGCTATACTTCAAAAAAGTTAAAAACTACCTTAGGAGAAACGACGATTCAAATACCACGAGATCGAGAAAGTTCATTTAATCCAATGCTTATTAAAAAACGCCAAAGCACAGCAGATGGAGTAGAAAATATAATCATCTCTCTGTACGCAAAAGGGATGAGTACCAGTGATATTGAACAGCAAATATATGAGTTGTACGATTTCAATATTTCTACTGCCACAATCTCAAGAATTACCGATAAAATAACAGGAGATATCATTGCATGGAAAAATCGCCCCCTAGAACAAACCTACCTAATCGTCTGGATGGACGGTATTGTTTTTAAGGTTAGAGAAAACTCAAAAGTGATTAACAAAACCATTTACATCGCAGTAGGGTTACGCACAGATGGTAAAAAAGAGGTGTTAGGATTATGGTTAGGTAAAAATGAATCTTCCGCCTTTTGGATGTCTGTTTTAAGTGATATTAAAGCACGAGGAACACAAGATATTTTGATTACTGCTACCGATAATTTAAACGGATTTACAGAGACCATAAAAACGATGTTTCCTAATTCTGTAACTCAAATATGTGTAGTACATCAAATTAGAAACACCATGCGTTATGTGGTCTGGAAGGATAAAAAGGAGTTTGTAAAGGATATGAAACAAATCTACACAGCACCCACAAAAGAAGCCGCCAAAGCCGCTTTAAACGACTTCAAAGACAAGTGGAACTCTAAATATTCTTACGCCATTAAAAGTTGGGAAAACAATTGGGACGAACTCACTGTTTTCTTTGATTTTCCCGCTGAAATTAGAAAAATAATATACACCACTAATCTCATCGAAAACTTAAACGGAAAGATTAGAAAATACACAAAAAACAAACTCTCTTTCCCCACGGATGACGCGGTAATGAAGTCCGTATTTTTAGCACTAAGAGAAAGCACAAGAAAATGGACAATGCCAATTAGAAATTGGGGCGTTATTCTTAACCAATTTTTGATTATATTTGAAGACAGGATTAAGTTATAAATAACCTAATCCCGAATTTTAAACTTACACAGATTTTGCAAGAGTGTCCTTTTTCTCACAATATATGTTCCATATAATTTTTCAACTTTCTTTCTTCACATTGTGCTTGTGACTCCAATAATTCAATCATTTCAATATCTAAAGTTACTTCTTTTCGTTTTTTATTTTACACCATATAACCCGCATTATTCATAGGATTTATATTTAGAACAAATTTCAAAATAGATTTTTTATCTCTAGATTTTAGGATTCTCTCTTTCGTTTTTTAAACTTTTTTGGAGTAAATAGTATGTTATAATTGATTTTAAAAGTTAAAAAGGATTAATTTTACTAACAGAGCATAGGTATCCCAAGGTTTTAAAATTCTCACTTTAAAACCGTTATTGAGTTATTATCTCTCGAAACAAATCTTGATATACAAATGCTCTTGATCACTGATAATATATTCGTTTTTTAGTGACTTTTATGGTAGCTCCAACTTTTAATAAATTGGTTCTTATTGTATTTATTTGCCATTTTTCAGCCTTTTCAAATGTTGTTTTTTTGATGCTTTTTTTTAGTAATAAAAATAGTTCGTAGGCTAAACTACTTAAAAACAACCTGAAGAAGTTTGCAACAAATCCATGATTGGATAATCGATCGGAAAAACACATATTCTTGACTTCTTTAATTCTGTTTTCGCTAGATTCACCTCGTTTTACATAGAAATCAAAGTATATTTCTCGGGCACCTTTCTCTTTAATATTACTTATAAAATGACGAACATTTAGCCCGCATTATTCATAGGATTTATATTTAGAACAAATTTCAAAATAGATTTTTTATCTCTAGATTTTAGGATTCTCTCTTTCGTTTTTTAAACTTTTTCGGAGTAAATAGTATGTTATAATTGATTTTAAAAGTTAAAAAGGATTAATTTTACTAACAGAGCATAGGTATCCCAAGGTTTTAAAATTCTCACTTTAAAACCGTTATTGAGTTATTATCTCTCGAAACAAATCTTGATATACAAATGCTCTTGATCACTGATAATATATTCGTTTTTTAGTGACTTTTATGGTAGCTCCAACTTTTAATAAATTGGTTCTTATTGTCTTTATTTGCCATTTTTCAGCCTTTTCAAATGTTGTTTTTTTGATGCTTTTTTTTAGTAATAAAAATAGTTCGTAGGCTAAACTACTTAAAAACAACCTGAAGAAGTTTGCAACAAATCCATGATTGGATAATCGATCGGAAAAACACATATTCTTGACTTCTTTACTTCTGTTTTCGCTAGATTCACCTCGTTTTACATAGAAATCAAAGTATATTTCTCGGGCACCTTTCTCTTTAATATTACTTATAAAATGACGAACATTTAGCCCGCATTATTCATAGGATTTATATTTAGAACAAATTTCAAAATAGATTTTTTATCTCTAGATTTTAGGATTCTCTCTTTCGTTTTTTAAACTTTTTCGGAGTAAATAGTATGTTATAATTGATTTTAAAAGTTAAAAAGGATTAATTTTACTAACAGAGCATAGGTATCCCAAGGTTTTAAAATTCTCACTTTAAAACCGTTATTGAGTTATTATCTCTCGAAACAAATCTTGATATACAAATGCTCTTGATAACTGATAATATATTCGTTTTTTAGTGACTTTTATGGTAGCTCCAACTTTTAATAAATTGGTTCTTATTGTATTTATTTGCCATTTTTCAGCCTTTTCAAATGTTGTTTTTTTGATGCTTTTTTTTAGTAATAAAAATAGTTCGTAGGCTAAACTACTTAAAAACAACCTGAAGAAGTTTGCAACAAATCCATGATTGGATAATCGATCGGAAAAACACATATTCTTGACTTCTTTACTTCTGTTTTCGCTAGATTCACCTCGTTTTACATAGAAATCAAAGTATATTTCTCGGGCACCTTTCTCTTTAATATTACTTATAAAATGACGAACATTTAAGCCTTTCCCTGTACTTTCTATTTTACAGTAAGCTTGTTGTGGTTTATGCCAACTTTTGGCTTGATAGCGAAACGATGTGAAATGTTGGTGTTTTTTATGCTGATTTACATATTGAAGTTGAACCGCTTTTTTACAACGCTCAACCTTTCTTTTGAGTACCGAATTACTAGCCTGACCTGTTACAAAAAACAAATCATAATCAGCTACTAATTTATAAAAAGGAGCACAACTAAATCCACTATCTGTTCGAATAGTAATTTTTAGTTCAGGATATGCTTTTTTTATTTTTTGAATAATTCTTCTTAAAATTCCGACATACCATCGATTCGAATGGCTATTTCCTGGGCGAAGAACTGGCAGGATAATTTGACCGGTTTCTCCATCATGAAAAAATAATTCATTTAACATAAACTGTCCATAATAACCATTGAACATTGACATTTGTTGATTCCCATATGTTGGATCATCGGTAGCATCAACATCAATTGTTATTTCATCTCGACCTTTTAGGCTTGATACGTAACGATCAATCCAAGCGTAAGAAAGTTTGAAAATAGTTTCTTTATTCAAACTGTTTTCAAAACGAGAAATAGTAGGTTGAGAAGCCAAATCTCCTTGAAGAACATCTTTAAATAATGGGTCATTTTGTAAATGGGTCACATCATTGGCATCTTGATAACCTAGCATTAGCATAAACACACGTTGCTTGAGTTGATGCTCTCGACTGTAAGTAATGTATTTAGGGTTTCGAAGATCAGGAAGTAACTTGCTAAAATATTTTAGTAAGTTGTGGGTTCTCTCTAACTTTTCTAAAAGAATCAAAGAACCATCTGAACTAATCTCTGTGGCTGAAAAATCAACCGAAATAGCTTGATTTCCTCGATAAAATAAAGTATCTTTAGTGCTCAAATATGGGTGTTTTAAAAAATGATGTATTTTGTGTTTAACTGCTTAAATATAACACTTTACATTCAGGTTTTTTGATTTCTGATGAATTATTCGGGTTAGTATAATTTACGAAATTATTTTTACTATTTTTGTTGAAATTTGTATTAATGACACACCAAGAATTCACTTTCAATATTTATAAAACTGATTTTTTCGGTCAATATTGGCAACCAGAAAACCCAAAAGCAGTAGTTGTTTTAGTGCATGGAATGGGCGAACATGCAGCACGTTATACAACTTCAGTAATCCCTAAATTAGTAGAAAATAAGTATGCAGTAGTAGCTTTTGATCATTTTGGTCACGGAAAAACAACAGGAAAACGTGGTCATAATCCAAATTATAATGCTGTTTTAGAGAGTGTCTCAGAAACCATAAAAAAAGCACAAGAATTATATCCAAATAAACCTATTTTCTTATACGGGCATTCAATGGGCGGAAATACAGTAATCAATTATACCCTTCGTAAAAAGCATACTTTACAAGGAGTTATTGCTACAAGCCCAATGCTAAAATTAGCATTTGAGCCTCCAGCGTGGAAAATGATTTTAGGAAAAATAATGCAAAAAATAGCGCCGTCAATTACTTTATCGAGCGAATTAGATGCAACTCATATTTCGCGTATTCAAAAAGAAATAGACAACTATGTTAATGACCCTTTAATGCACGATAAAATCAGTCCAAATTTCTCGTTATCCTTTTTAGACGCAGGTGATTGGGCAATTAAAAATGCTTCGAAATTAAATACGCCAATGTATCTATTACACGGAACAGACGATAAAATTATTGACTATAAAGGAACCGAAGCTTTCGCGAAAAACGCAAAAAAAGCAACGCTAAAATTATACAAAGGTGGCTACCACGAATTACATAACGATTTATGTAAAGAAGAAATGTTGCAAGATGTAGTTGATTGGTTAAACAGTAAGCTGTAATTTTTTTTAGAAGCTATTCCCGCTTTCACTACTCGCTTTTTTGCCCCTCAAAAGAGCTCAAACAGACCATTTAATTGGGGCTAAGCCTATTATAAAGGTTTGTTAGACATTCCTGTAAAAATAAGAATCCATACTAACTTTTATGCACTCAATACTCTTTGTGTAAATTACGGTTCAAGTATAAAATAACAAACCGTTCAAATTGTTTACTTTTGGAGCAGAAATGCTTCAAAAATTTCAAGAACATATTGCAGGTCATTTTCCTTTTTTAGAAAGGAAGAAACTATTAGTTGCCATTTCTGGCGGGTTAGATTCTGTTGTTTTAACCCATCTACTTTCTAAATTAAAATATACCGTTTCTTTAGCACATTGTAATTTTCAGCTTCGCGAAAAAGAAAGTGATTTAGATGAAGAATTTGTCAAGAATTTAGGCAAAAAACTACATATTGAAGTTTTTACAACTCATTTTAAAACAAAACAATATTCAAAAGAAAACAAACTTTCAACTCAAATAGCAGCAAGAAAATTACGTTATAATTGGTTTAAAGAATTAACCACAAAACATCAATTTGATTATGTATTAACAGCACATCATGCAGATGATAATTTAGAAACTTTTCTTATCAATTTAACGCGCGGAACAGGTTTAGAAGGTTTAATAGGTATTCCCGCTGTAAACGGGAATATTGTACGTCCGTTATTAATTTTTTCTCGTGAAGAAATTAAAAAGTATGCTAAAGATTCTTCGACTTCACTCGGAATGACAATCGAATGGCGAGAAGACGCAAGCAATGCCGAAACCAAATATGTACGGAATAAAATTCGTCACGAAATTCTTCCGAAGTTAAAAGAAATAAATCCTAATTTGTTAGCATCATTTAGAAAAACATCAACGTACTTACAACAAAGCCATCAAATTATTGAAGATAGTATTAAAGAAATTTCGAAAAAAATTATTCAAGAAGAAAACAAAATATTAAAATTTGATATTGCTAAAATTCAACAATTATCCAATCCAAAAGCATATATATATCAATTATTAAAAGGCTATAACTTTACAGAGTGGAACGATGTTTACAGCTTACTTTCTGCACAATCTGGTAAACAAATATTTTCTAAAACACATAGATTACTTAAAAACCGACAGTTTTTATTGTTATCAAAAATTAAAACTGTTACTTCGAGAGCAGTTGAGAAGTTTTTAATTGAAGAAAATCAAGTAGAAATAACAAAACCTATCAACTTAAAACTAGAAAGTGTTTTAGAAAAATCAAACGAAAAAAACAGCATTATTTTTATAGATAAAGATTTGTTAAAGTTTCCTTTAACTGTAAGAAAATGGCAAAAAGGAGACTATTTTTGCCCATTAGGAATGCGCGGAAAAAAGAAACTAAGTAAATATTTTAAAGATGAAAAATTATCAATCTTAGAAAAAGAAAATGTTTGGTTACTCTGTAACGCAGAAAACAATATTATTTGGGTAATTAACAGGCGACAAGACAATCGCTTTTTACCTACCAAATTATCAAAAAATATTTTAAAAATATCACATCTATAATGAAGAAAATCTTCGCATTACTAGCCTTTTTTATTGGTTTTTTAGCCATCGCTCAAACAGAAGACAATCCTGTTGTTTGGGAAACTTCCATAGAAAAAGTTTCTGATACAAAATACGATATTATTTTTAAAGCAGAAATTTTAGATGAGTGGCATATATATTCTCAATACAATCCAGAAGACGCTTCTTCTCCGCTAGAAATTTCAATTTCTGAAGGAGAAACAAGCTATAAATTAATTGGGAAGGCCAAAGAAAGCAAAACGTATAAAGAATATTCTGATATTTGGGAAAAAGAAGAAATTTTCTTTAAAAATAAAGCAATTATAACGCAACGGATTCAACTTACTAATAAAAGTATTTCTAAAATTAAAATTAATCTAGATGGTCAAATCTGCAGAGAATCATGTATACAAATAGGCGAATCTTTTACTTTTTCTTTAGATGGAAAAACAATTAACGAAATTGCTACTGTAGATGAACGAAGTAAAACCTTATCCAAAAAACTAAACCTTAATTTAACAAACACACAATTATTAAAAGACAATTCTAAAGGTGATTCTGAAGAAGGAGGCAGCTTGTTAACTCTATTTTTACTTGGTTTCTTTGGCGGTTTATTAGCACTTCTTACACCCTGTGTTTTCCCTATGATTCCGCTTACGGTGTCGTTTTTCACTAAACAATCAGAAAACAAATCTAAAGGAATTAGAAATGCCATTTTGTATGGATTCTTTATTGTGCTTATTTACTTTTTATTAAGCTTACCGTTTCACCTTTTTGATAGTTTAGATCCAGAAATTCTCAACACTATTTCTACCAACATTTGGTTGAATATTTTCTTTTTTGCCGTCTTAGCATTTTTTGCATTTTCGTTCTTTGGGTTTTATGAAATTACACTTCCCAGTTCTTGGGGAAATAAAATGGACAACGCCTCAAACGTTGGTGGCATTATCGGAATTTTCTTTATGGCACTTACCTTAGGAATCGTTTCTTTTTCGTGTACAGGCCCCATTTTAGGCTCTTTACTGGCAAGCTCTTTAACTTCAGAAGGCGGCGCAATGCAACTCACTTCTGGTATGGTTGGTTTTGGTTTAGCATTAGCATTACCCTTTGCTTTATTTGCGTTGTTCCCAAGCTGGTTAAACTCGCTACCAAAATCTGGTGGATGGCTAAACACCACCAAAGTTGTTCTTGGTTTTTTAGAATTAGCTTTTGCTTTTAAATTCTTATCAAATGCAGATTTAGTTGGGCATTGGGGGCTTTTTAAGCGTGAAATTTTTATCGTAATTTGGATTGTCATTTTTATTGGCTTAGTTTTATATCTCTTCGGAAAAATAAAATTTCCGCACGATGGTCCGCTCAAAAAACTATCCTTTTCTCGTATTTCATTCGGAGTTTTAATTGCCTCTTTTGTAATTTATTTAATTCCTGGTTTAATGAAAAACCCTACTTGGAATTTGAATCAGTTAAGTGGGTTTCCACCACCACTATTTTATAGTATCTACGAACAAGAAAGTGATTGCCCATTAGGCTTAGATTGTTACAAAAACTTTGATGAAGGTTTAGCCTACGCAAAAGAAAACAACAAACCTATTTTGTTAGACTTTACAGGTTGGGCATGTGTAAATTGTCGAAAAATGGAAGAAAATGTTTGGAGCGAACCAGATATTTATCAAATTTTAAAGGAAGATTATGTGTTAATTTCCTTGTATGTAGACGATAATGAAAAAGAATTACCAAAAGACCAGCAATTTGATTTTATAAAATCTAACGGAAAAATAAAGAATATTGAAACTGTTGGCGATAAATGGGCAACTTTTCAAGTCGTGAATTTTAAAAACGCATCGCAACCGTACTATATATTGATGAGTCCAAATCTAGAAATATTAAATTCAGCGCAACAATATACAGATAGAGATACTTATTTTACTTGGTTAAAAGAAGGATTGAATAGGTTTAAAAAGTAGGGGTTAGAAGTTAAATAAAGATCTCACAAGTTTTAAAAATGGGTGAGATCTTTATTTTAAAAAATCATGTATCTTATTTACAATACTCCGTTAAGTTTTTATGCTGCTCTGATACCATAATACAGTAGTTCTTTAATTTTTTGTTTATTATTCTTCAAGTTCGGTCTTATAGCGAACACGTTAAAAAATCGAGCAAGCATTAACTCATTGTGATGTAAGGTTTTAATATCCTTGATTGAGAAAGCCCCTCTTAGCCTTTTTTCAATAGGCATCCAATGTGTAATCTTAGCGAGATTAACCGTTGTAAGTGCTGTATTAAAATGAAAGTTGAGTTTATCTTCACTTCTTGCTTGACAGTGATTTAGACCTGAGTATTGCTTGGCATCTCTAAAAGTAAATTCTATTTGAAATCTGGTGCGATAATATGTCAAAATCATTTCTGCTGAAATTGTTACATCTGTAGAAAAATATAATTTATGATTCCATTTTCCTTTTTTAAGGAAATAAACAATCACAAGATTGATTTTTCTTTTTAATGATTTTGAGTATACAATAGCGCTGTATACTTTGCTTTGCTGATTGTCTTCTATCAAAGAAAAATATTCTTTTCTAAGTTTTTTATAATCAATTTTTCCATCATATTTCTTAGGTCTTCCTCTCCCATATTTCTGTTGGTCAGTATAAATATATTGTAAGTCAGCATCGTTTCTTAGTCTGCTAACGGTCTCCAATCCATTATCAGAGAGTTTAGAAACAAAACCGTATTTGGAAAAATAAGCATCTGCCACAACATATTTAGACATCGAAAGAAGGACCTCTTTTCTTTGAATCAATATATTGGCATAATGATCTACCAAACTTTTTGATTCCAAATTATTTGGTGTCTGAACAGCCTCTAAATGAAACGCTGTATGATTATCTATATCAATCGCAGCTATACCAGATATTTCCAATCCCCATTTTGCCTTTCCCGCTACACCAGACCAATAATAACCAACTCCACAGGTGGATTTACCAGATTTACTAACATAACTCGGGTCGAAAGCAATGGTTAAATGTTTGCCCCCATACTCAGTAATCAATTCTTTATTGAAATTTAAAAAGTCAAAAGACTTACTAAACTGATTCCTGTAATGTTGTTCTCCATGATTACCATAACGACTTAACTGCATAAAATTTAAACGTCCTTTTATGCTGAGAAATAGACCAAAAACTTCCAACATAAAATCATATTGCCATTTATTTACATCTTTCATTTTGTTAAGTAATCTTTTTGTGTGATATTTATAGTTGGATTTCTCCTTGAGAAGCATCATTAATAGCTGTTTGAAATTAACTATTAATTTACTGATAATCAGGGAGTTATCCTAATTTTTGAGCCTGTTTTTTTAACTTATTTAATTGACTGTTAGAGGGTTAGGGCAAAGTTTAACGGAGTATTGTTATTTAGATACAGCCTTAATTCTTAAAATTTATGACACCAGAAAGTATTATTAGTATTTTTCTAGGAATTGGGCTTGCTGCCTCTGTTGGTTTTCGAATTTTTGTTCCGCTTTTTGCATTAAGCTTAGCTGGTTATTTTGGCGTAATTACATTAAACAAAAGTTGGCTTTGGCAACAAGTATTCCTGCAGTTATTACGTTAGGAATTGCCACTTTTGCAGAATTTTTTGCCTATTATATTCCGTGGTTCGATAATTTATTAGATACCGTTTCTATTCCGTTAGCCGCCATTGTAGGAACCGCAGTTATGGTTTTAACCGTTGCCAATTTATCTCCAGTAATTACTTGGGCTTTAGCTATTATTGCTGGAGGCGGAACAGCATCAGCAATAAAAGGAACTGTTGTTTCTGCTCGACTTACCTCAACAGTAACTACTGGCGGCTTAGCAAACCCTATTATAACAACCGTAGAAACAGGAACGTCGATGATATTATCTATCTTTTCAGTTTTCTTACCCATAGTGGCTATTGTTTTAGTTGTTTTTATTTTCTTCGGATTTAGAAAGTTATATCAACTAATCTTCAAAAAATCTCCTTAGACAAAATCAGTTGAAATAAAAACACAATCACACTCTCTAAGCATATAATACCAAATTAACTTTATAATGTTGTATTATATTGATTCTTTTTTACGATATTTTTGTAAAAATTATTTACCATAACAAGGCTATGCTAAATAATTTCCACTTCAATCTAGCAAAAAATAACTCAATCTAATTATTACGACAGTATAAAATTAAATTGGCATAACTCAAATAATAAACTACCTCGACGCAAGCATACGAGGTATTAAATAGGAATTCCCTTTTTATTTCGACGCAAGCGTCGGGGAATTAAACCCAATTGGGCTATCGCCCTGCGATTTAAAATCTAATAACGTTTGTTAAGTGCATCAAAAATTGAACCTCAAGAATTTTATTGATAGTTCTTTTTACAGTCATATAAAAGTATTTGAATTTTAAGAAACTTTAAGTTTTATTTTTTTTGGCTATATTTACTCAAAAAGAAAAATATGCTAGTAAAAGTCTATGGATCTTCCGTTTTTGGCATTGAAGCCACTACAATTACTGTAGAAGTAAATATTGATAAAGGTATTGGTTACCACTTAGTGGGTTTGCCCGACAATGCAGTTCGAGAAAGTTCTTACAGAATTTCTGCTGCGCTGAATAACAATTCATACAAACTTCCAGGAAAAAAAATTATTATTAATATGGCGCCTGCCGATATTAGAAAAGAAGGTGCTTCGTATGATTTAACGTTGGCTATCGGAATTCTTGCTGCTTCCAATCAAATTAAATCTGATAATATTGATACGTATGTTATTATGGGAGAACTTTCTTTAGATGGAAGTTTACAGCCCATTAGAGGTGCTTTACCAATCGCTATAAAAGCTAGAGAAGAAGGTTTTAAATATTTAATTCTTCCGAAAGAGAACGCTGAAGAAGCTGCTATTGTAGATAATTTGAAAGTTCTTGGAGTTGAAAATATTATGGAAGTTATTAATCATTTTAATAACGACAAACTTATAGAGCCTACAGTTGTTGATACACGTGCGGAATTTTATAAAAACATAGATTTTCCAGAATTTGATTTTTCGGATGTAAAAGGGCAAGAATCCATAAAGCGCTGCATGGAAATTGCAGCTGCTGGCGGACATAATATTATTCTTATTGGACCTCCGATCTGGAAAAACAATGTTGGCAAAACGACTGCCTTCTATACTTCCACCAATGACTTTACAGGAAGCTTTAGAGACCACAAAAATTCATTCTGTGGTTGGTAATACTAAAAGTGCTGGATTATTGTATGCACGTCCATTTCGCAGCCCTCATCATACTATTTCAAATGTTGCGTTGGTTGGTGGCGGACAATATCCAAGACCAGGAGAAATTTCTTTATCTCACAATGGCGTGTTATTTTTAGATGAATTACCTGAATTTAAAAGAGATGTTTTAGAAGTGATGCGACAACCGCTGGAAGACAGAGAGGTAACTATTTCTAGAGCAAAGTTTACAGTTACCTATCCAAGTAGTTTTATGTTGGTGGCGAGCATGAACCCAAGTCCCTCAGGATATTTTAACAATCCAGACTCTCCAATGACTTCTTCACCCCAAGAAATGCAACGCTACTTAAGTAAAGTTTCAGGCCCTTTATTAGATAGAATTGATATTCATATTGAAGTAACGCCTGTTCCGTTTGAAAAACTTTCAGAAGAACGAAAAGGAGAATCTAGTGTTGAAATTCGAAAACGGGTTACTGCCGCAAGAGAAATTCAAACAGAACGATTTACAAATTTTGAAAACATACACTACAATGCACAAATGAATGTAAAACAGATTCGTAAATTTTGTAAGCTATCTAAAGAGAGTTTAGCCTTACTAAAAACCGCAATGGAAAAACTAAATCTTTCTGCAAGAGCTTATGATAGAATTTTGAAAGTCTCTAGAACAATTGCTGATTTAGCAAATGTTAAAGACATTTCTCCAAATCATATTGCTGAAGCGATACAATATAGAAGTTTAGACCGTGAAGGTTGGTTGGGGTAAAATTGGTTATAAGGGGGAGGTTCACTAACAAGTACACGCGTTAGGGATTGAAGTGGCATCCTTTTTTTATTGTTAGTTCGAGTGAATTTTTGAAGAATGAAAAAATTTGTATCGAGAACAAAATAAAAAAAGATATAACGAAAAGCCCGACCTTTAGGGAACGCCCAACTTCTCAATCTAATTTTTCTACTAAAAAACCACTCGAAATAAAAAAACTCTTACAATTTCTTGCAAGGGTTTTTGAGTTTTTATTTATGGGTTCCTCAATCGCTTAAAAAAGCTCATTTTAGGAATGACAATAAATTAATATCTATAATGCTCTGGTTTATAAGGACCATCAACAGTTACTCCAATATACGCTGCTTGATCTTTGCGTAATTCTGTTAACTCCACACCAATTTTAGCTAAGTGTAATTTTGCTACTTTTTCATCTAAATGTTTTGGTAGCATATACACTTCATTTTCATATGCATCTCGGTTTGTCCACAATTCAATTTGTGCTAACGTCTGATTTGTAAATGAATTAGACATTACAAAACTTGGATGTCCTGTTGCGCAACCTAAGTTTACCAAACGACCTTCTGCTAATAAAATAATATCTTTTCCGTTAATGTTATATTTATCAACTTGTGGTTTAATAGTATCTTTTGTATGTCCATGGTTTTTATTTAACCAAGCCATGTCAATTTCATTATCAAAATGCCCAATGTTACAGACAACAACCTTGTCTTTCATTGCCTCGAAATGACGTCCTTGAATAATATCTTTATTTCCTGTAGTAGTAATAATAATATCAGAATTACCAACAACAGTTTCTAATTTTTTTACTTCAAAACCGTCCATTGCAGCTTGTAATGCGCAAATTGGGTCGATTTCTGTAACAGTAACAATACTTCCAGCACCTTTAAAAGAAGCGGCTGTTCCTTTACCTACGTCACCATAACCACAAACAGTTACGCGTTTACCTGCCAACATAAGATCGGTTGCTCTACGAATTGCATCTACTGCAGATTCTTTACATCCGTATTTGTTATCAAACTTAGATTTGGTTACAGAATCATTTACATTAATTGCTGGCATTGGTAATGTTCCTGCTTTTACTCTATCATATAAACGGTGAACTCCCGTGGTTGTTTCTTCAGATAAACCATTAATTCCTGCAACTAATTCAGGATATCGATCTAACACCATATTGGTTAAATCTCCACCATCATCTAAAATTAAATTCAATGGTTTTTTGTCTTCACCAAAAAATAAGGTTTGTTCAATACACCAATCAAATTCTTCTTCAGTCATATCTTTCCAAGCATATACAGGTGTTCCTGCAGCAGCAATTGCAGCAGCAGCTTGATCTTGTGTAGAAAAAATATTACAAGAACTCCAAGTAACCTCAGCGCCTAAAGCTTGTAATGTTTCTATTAAAACAGCCGTTTGAATGGTCATATGCAAACATCCTGCAATTCTTGCGCCTTTTAATGGTTGCTCATCTTTATACTCTTTTCTTAAAGACATTAACCCTGGCATCTCTGCTTCTGCCAAATCCATTTCTTTTCTTCCCCAATCAGCTAAAGAAATATCTTTCACTTTAAAAGGGACGTATGTAGTGGTTTTTGTGCTCATATTTTGTATATTTATAGTCTAAATTTTCGAACCACAAAGTTACGACATAAATTTAAAAATTATGCCTCTTTATAAGACTATAACAGTTAATAAAACCACTAAAGTATTGATTTGGAAGATTGAAGAATCTTTTAATACATTAAATATAGATGTTCTCTTGACAGATAAAAATCAAGCTCGTTTAGATGGAATGAAGTCTGAATTACATCAAAGAGGTTTTTTAAGCGTACGTCACTTACTAAAAGAAGCTGGGTATACAGATGCAGATTTACTATATGATGAATATGGAAAACCGCATTTAAAAAATGGAAAACATATTTCTATAACACATTCTTTTACCTTTTCTGGAATTATAATTTCTGATGTTGTTCCTGTTGGAATTGACATTGAAAAACAGCGTGAAAAAATTCTAAAAATAGCTCATAAATTTACGCCATTTGAAGAATACAAAACCATTGCAAATGTAGATGCTTTAACTAGTAAGCTAACCATTGTTTGGGGAGCAAAGGAAAGTTTGTATAAAATCTATGGAAAGAAAAAATTACTTTTTTTACACCATATTTATATTGAAGATTTTATGTTTGCTGATGAAAAAACTACTGGTGAAATTCGTTATGATGGAGAAACGTCAACACATAAAGTTCACTTTTTAGAGTTTGAAGGGTTTGCTTGTGTGTATGCTTTTTGAATTAGTTTCAAAGTAAAAAAGCTTCAAGGTTTTAGGGAGTTGTCATTGCTAGAAACGAAGGAATCTCTTACTAAAAACACCTTACCCTTCTAAATACTTACAAAGTTTTAAATCTTGTAAAACAAAAACATCTCGATGCGACAATACGCACTGTCAGTTCGAGTGAATTTGTGAGGAACCAATAAATTTATGTGGAGAACTAATTTGTGTTTTTGCAATTGTGAATATCTACCAAAACATTGTATCTGCAAAAAAGAACAAAAAAAAACTTTTGGCAGTTCTTTTAGATCCTGAAAAAATTGATATAGAAAATTTATCTTCTTTTTTCGAAAAAGTACATCAATCTATTACAACACATATTTTTGTTGGTGAAAGCACTGATAAAAACAATGAAACTGAAAAGGTGGTTTCTGCAATAAAAAAGGTAACGCAGTTACCGATTGTACTTTTTCCTGGTGATGTAAAACAAATCACCAATAAAGCAGACGGAATTCTATTTTTAAGTCTTATTTTTGGTAGAAACCCTAAATATCTAATTGAGCAACAAATTCGCTTTGCTCCTATTTTAAAAAATAGTGATTTAGAAATTTTATCAATGGGTTACATTCTTATTGATGGTAGCAAAGAAACCGCAACTCAAAAAGTAAGCAGTACAAAACCTATTTCACAAAACAATATAGACCTAATTGTAAATACAGCGTTGGCTGGAGAGTTTTCTGAAAAACAACTCATTTATTTAGAAGCTGGAAGTGGCGCAAAAGTACCTGTACATAAAGAGATAATTCAAAAAGTATCTAAAAATTTATCAATTCCATTAATTGTTGGAGGTGGAATCCGTTCTAAAAAACAGTTGAAAAATGCATATAATGCAGGAGCTGATTTAGTAGTTATAGGCACTGCTTTTGAAAACGATGAAACATTTTTTGAGGATTTAAAAAAGTCAAACTAAAAATAGTATCATTGCGAAGACGAAACAACGTGGCAATCTATTAGTAACTCACCTTACGCAAGAATAATTTGAATTTAAGATATTTATAGTTTATCTTGTTAACAACTTTGAGAAATAAAAAGATGGATAATTTTGTTGATTTGTATACTGATTATTTGATAAGTTCAAGTTCTTACACGACAGCTACAGGTATGGCTTCATTACTCTCTATAAAACATGATAAAATAACACGAGCATTATCAACGGGTGTTTATGACAGTAAATTTCTATGGAAAAAGGCAAAACCTTATGTTGAAGAATTGACTCAATCTAAAGAAACTATCATTTTAAGTTTTGATGATTCGATACAAGAAAAACAATATACAGATGAAAGTGAGTTGAACACTTGGCATTTTGACCATGTGTTTGGAAGGTCTGTAAAAGGGGTTAATTTTCTAACTGCTTTAGTCGAAGTTGGAGGCATGCGTATACCGTGTGGTGTAGAGTTTATAAAGAAAAATATTTGGGTTACCGACAAAAAAACAGGAAGGCAAAAGCGTAAAAGCAGCAAAACTAAAAACGAACTTTTTAGAGAAATGTTGCAGGAATGTAGTAGCAAAATACACTTTGATTATGTGTTGGCTGATAGTTGGTTTTCTTCAGCAGAGAACATGGTTTATTGTAAAGAACTTTTAAAAAATGATTTTATTATTGCCTTAAAAAGCAATCGAAAAGTAGCCTTATCCTTAGAAGATAAGCAAAATGGAGCATACGTGAATATTAAAACATTACAGCCAAGACAACAAACCGTGGAAGTTTGGTTTGAAAAACTAGACTTTCCGCTGTTGCTTACAAAGCAAGTTTTCAAAAACGAGAATGATACAGTCGGCGAGTTGTACTTGGCTTGTAGTGATTTAAATTTATCGTATAACCAAATAACTACAATCTACAAAAAACGGTGGGCAGTAGAAGAGTATCACAAATCGATTAAAAGTAACACAGGTTTTGCTAAATCTCCAACTAAAAAAACAGAAACTCAAACGAATCATTTTGTATTGTCAATTGTAGCTTATATAAAGTTAGAGTGGCTTAAACAAAGAACAGGGAAAAATCATTTTGCTATGAAAACACAAATCTATTTAGCAGCTCAAAAAGCAGCTCATAACGAACTCAGAAAGTTATCAACACCTAAAGCTGCTTAATCATCCTTTTTTGAGGTTTGGATGCGTAACATGAGTTAGTAACATTTAAATTTTATGAGATTGCGTCACTATGTTCACAATGACATTACATATAAAAATGTACTTTTGATTTTTTAAAAATATTTTTCAATGAAAATATCTATAGAACTTACCTTATTACCGCTACAAGATAATTTTGAAGAACATATCATTAATTTCATAAAACGTTTGCGAGCATCGGAATTTACAGTTTTAGAAAACCCGATGAGTACCCAAATTTATGGAGAATATGATTTGTTGATGTCTTTTTTAACTTCAGAAATTAAAGAATCATTCGAAAATCAAGAAAATGTTGTCGTAAATTTAAAAATAGTAAAATCAGATAGAAGTAATTATGAACCACATTTTTGAGTTTCTTTTTGGGCAATATGCCAATTCATCAGCCATTGATATAACGCTCGAAATTATTGCCGTTATCTTTGGGCTTTTATCAGTGTTGTTTTCTAAAAAGAACAATATTTTAGTGTTTCCAACAGGAATGATTAGTACCGCAATCTTTGTCTATTTATTACTAAAATGGAATTTATTAGGCGATATGATGATCAATGCTTACTATTTTATAATGAGTGTTTACGGTTGGTATTTATGGACACGAGTTAAAAATGGCGAAGTAGCAAATCCTATTTCTAAAACGACTGCCAAAGAAAAAAAACAAAGTGTTTTTATTTTTTTAGCAACACTTATTTTTGTATTTTTTGTCTATACATTTTTTGATAAATGGACCAGCTGGGTAGCTTATGTTGATACTGTTACTACAGCAATTTTCTTTGTTGGAATGTGGTTGATGGCAAAACGTAAAATAGAAAATTGGATTTATTGGGTTATTGGTGATATTATTTCTGTTCCTTTATATTTTTACAAAGGCTTTACCTTTACCAGTTTTCAATATTTAATCTTTACCTTTATAGCAATAACTGGTTACTTAGCATGGAAAAAAAACTTAGACAAAAACCAATCAACCTTATAAAAATTGTTTTATTTGGTCCAGAATCTACAGGAAAAACAACCCTTTCTAAACAATTATCACGCCATTACAATACCGTTTGGGTGCCAGAATTTGCACGTGAATATTTGCAAGATAAATGGAATAACGAACGTAAAACGTGTGAAGCAAAAGATTTAATTCCGATTGCAAAAGGACAAATGAAATTAGAAAACAACTTGGCTAAAAAAGCAGATAACGTTTTAATTTGCGATACCGACTTACTAGAAACTAAAGTTTATTCTGAAGAATATTATGGCGGTTTTGTAGATCCAAAATTAGATGAAGCCGCCATTAAAAATCAATACGGTTTATACTTACTAACTTATATTGATACACCTTGGGAGGAAGATGATTTACGTGACAGACCCAAACTACGTCTAGAAATGTTTATTGCTTTTGAAAATGCCTTAAAAAAGCACAATCGTCCTTATATTTTATTAAAAGGCGACAAAGAAACTCGTTTAAAAAAAGCAACAGAGGCTATTGATAAATTGATTACAGAGAAAGAAAATTTATATTCTTTTTCTGATACTTTGATTGATTTAGATATGCATTTCTTGCATCAAAGTACAGGTAATTTTGGTAATTCTTATAATTATTAACTCATAAGAGAAAATAGATATCAGAGAAAAGAATAAAGATGCTCATCTATTTTCTTTACTCTTTACGCTCTATTCTAAATTATTTTTAGAAAAAAATGAACAAAGAAATTCTTATAAAAGAACTAAAATTTAAAGCTACCAAAAGTTCTGGTGCTGGCGGGCAACACGTAAATAAAGTGTCTTCTAAAATAGAATTAACTTTTGATGTAGCAAATTCTGCTGTATTTTCAGAAGAACAAAAAGAGTTGTTATTGCTCAAACTTTCAAACCGTTTAACCAAAGGAAATATATTAATTCTTACGTGTCAAGAAAATCGAAGTCAGCATAAAAATAAAGAGTTAGTAATAAAGCGTTTTTTTGAAGTTATTAAACAAAGTTTAAAGCGCCCAAAAATTAGAAAAGCAACTAAACCAAGTAAATCTTCTATTAAAAGAAAAGCAGAAAACAAACGCAAACAAGCGTTTAAAAAATCGATGCGAAAAAAACCTAAATTAGATTAAGGGTATAAAATTTTAGCAAAAGCAAATAGATAATAAATATGCTTAGCCCTGATTGAAACGGCATCCTTTTTAATTGTTAGTTCGAGTAAATTTGTGAAGAATGAACAAATTTGTGTCGAGAACAAAATTAAAAAGGGTTCTACCACGAATTTAATGGAATTTATTAAATTCGTAAAAAAAAGGTAAAATGTTTACACATCAATTTTTCGATTTACTACTAAATTTAGATGACAACTGGCAAGTTGTAAAAGTAGAAGCAGATTATGCAATTTCAGACATAAAAATAGTCATTAAATTCATAGGAGAAAGAGCCCTTTGTCCAGAGACCATGGAATTATGTAGTTTATATGACCATGCACCAAATCGAGAATGGCGTCATTTAGATACGATGCAATATAAGACTTTTATAAGTTGTAAGTTGCCAAGAATAAAGAACAGTCAAGGAGCTGTAATCACCATAGTTCCGCCATGGGCAGATAAGCATACACGTCATACACACCTTTTTGAACATGCAATAATTGATTTACTATTAGCAACTAAAAATCAAACAAAAACAGCAAAATTAATGCGTTGTGGTTTTAATGTCATCAATAGAGTAATTCATTTAAGTACAGAAAGAGGTTTGAGTAGGAGAGATTTATCAAATATGGATTTTAGTCGTTTGAGTTTGGATGAAAAATCGTTTAAGAAAGGACATAAATATATAAGTGTCTTAAGTCATCCTAGAAGTGGTTTTATCATAGATGTAGAAGAAGGAAGAACTAAAGAATCTGTAGAAAAACTATTTGATAAATCTATGACAAAACAACAACAAAAACAGGTTAAAACTATAAGTTTAGATATGTGGAAAGCTTATATTTCTACCTCTAAAAGTCAATTACCAAACGCATCTATTGTTCACGACAGATTTCATTTGGTTAAGTATTTAAATACCGCTATTGATAAGGTTAGAAGAAGAGAAGTTAAAACGAATGATGAATTGATAAACAGTAGATATGCGTTACTTAAAAACCAAGAAAACCTAACCGAGAAACAACGAATAAAATTTGATGCAATAATCAAGGCGAACTATGAAGTTAGCAAGGCGTGGCAAGTCAAAGAAAATTTTAAAGATTTATTCCATAAAGAAACTAAGTATATTAATGGTTTTTATTTACTAATTAAATGGATACGAAATTCTACTTCTAAGCAAATTAAAGAAGTAACAAAGGTTGTTACAATGTTTGAAAAACATCTCTCTGGAGTTATAAATGCCTTAATAACTGAGTATAGCAATGCAATGGCTGAAAGATTAAATGGAAAAATACAAGAACTTAAATCTATTGGAAAAGGATATAGAACTTTTAAAAACTTTAGAAGTGCAATACTCTTTTTTAATGGAGGTTTAAATCTTTACCCATTAAAATAAGGGTAGAGCCTTAAAAAGATATAGTGGAAAGCAGGAGATGGCTTCTAAAAACTAACCCTTCATTTTTCGCAAATACTTTTCTATTTTTTGATGCACCATATTTACTGCTTTTAAAGGACTAATTATCACTTTAATCTCTTTTAGTTTTCCTGCTTCAGTAAATTTAATCATATCAAAACACCATTAACAGAGATTCCGTTAATTTGAGTTTCAAACTCTAGCATTGCATTTTAGGCAGCGCAAATTTCTCTAACATATTTAAAGTTATTATTTGCAATGATTTCGCCTGCAGCCATTAAATACATCGTCATCAATAAAATTACAAAAAAAATACGTTTTTTATTTTTTATTTCAAATTTACAATCTACCTTTGCATTGTTCTCGTAAAGGGGTGCTAATTTACAGTTGTTAGTTTTTGGTCATTAGTTTTTAGTCTTGCTAGACTTTATAAACTTTTTACTTTTCAACTTTTAACTACATAAAAGGCTGAGATCATACCCATTGAACCTAGAACAGATAATGCTGTTTAGGAAGGCGATAATTGCCATTAGATAAGAGTTATTGCGAAGAATTTTTCTGAAGCAATCTTTATTTTGAAAAGATTACGACGTTATAACCTCTTTGCAATGACAAAATAATTAATTATTCATAAATAAGATAAGAATAATTACCTCTTTTTATTCGTTTTAATTTTTTTTAAAATGAAAAAAAACATCATTTTTTTATTCTTGTTTACAAGTAT
This sequence comes from Tenacibaculum sp., assembly GCA_965242715.1. Classification (GTDB taxonomy): domain Bacteria; phylum Bacteroidota; class Bacteroidia; order Flavobacteriales; family Flavobacteriaceae; genus Polaribacter. The sequence continues at coordinate 3,207,565 of OZ251501.1, read as the reverse complement.
TCTTGTAAACGCCCAGTCCTACATTTTATCAGGAAAAGTAGTAAATAAAAATCAAGAACCTTTAGTTGGTGCAACTGTTGTTGTTCGTCAATTAAAAGAAGGAACTTTAACCGATTTTGAAGGAAATTTTAAATTAAAACTTTCTAAAGGAACTCATAAATTTGAAATTTCCTATGTTGGGTTTACTACCAAAATTTTCAATCAAACCATTTCTAAAAATGAAACTATTATTTTTCAACTTTCTTCTGAAGAAAATGTGCTAGACGAAGTCTTGGTTTCTGCTGTTCGTGTAAAAGCAGATGCGCCTATAACACATTCAAATGTATCTAAAAAAGAAATTGCAAAACGTAATTTAGGGCAAGATATCCCTATATTACTAAACTATTTACCTTCTGTTGTTTCTTCTTCAGATGCTGGTGCTGGTGTTGGTTATACCTACATTCGTGTTCGTGGTTCAGATGCTTCTCGTGTAAATGTTACCATAAACGGAATTCCGTATAACGATGCCGAAAGTCAAGGAACATTTTGGGTAAATATGGGCGATTTTGCTTCGTCAACCGAAAGTTTACAATTACAACGTGGTGTTGGAACATCAACCAATGGTTCTGGTGCTTTTGGTGCGAGTTTAAATATTCTTACAGATGCTATCGCAGAAGAATCTGGAGGAGAAGTTTCGAATTCTTTTGGCTCATACGGAACAAGAAAACATACGGTGAAATTTACTACAGGAAAACTCAATGAGCACTTTGAATTAGCAGGGCGGTTATCTAATATTTATTCTGATGGATATGTTGACAGAGCTTCTACCAATTTAAAATCGTACTTTTTACAAGCAAGTTATATTGATGAAAACACCTTGATAAAGGCTTTAGCCTTCGGCGGAAAAGAAAAAACATACCAAGCTTGGTTTGGTTTATCGGCAGCAGAATTAATTGAAGACAGAAGGCAAAACCCGTACACCTACGATAACGAGACGGACAATTACCAACAAGACCATTATCAATTGCATTGGAACGAAATAATAAACAATAATTGGTCTACCAATTTAGGCTTGAATTACACCAAAGGGAAAGGGTATTTCGAACAATTTAAAACAAATAAAAAACCTGCTGATTATGCCGATTTAGTTGTAGCTACAGACAAAAGTAGAACAGACTTAATTGTTAGAAGATGGTTAGATAACAATTTTTATGTAGTTAATTTTAATGCAAATTATACGTCAGAAAAAGTAGAAATTATTTCGGGTATTTCTTATAGTATTTATACTGGAGATCATTTTGGCGAAGTTATTTGGGCAAAACAATTCGCACCAACAGCAACTATTCGCAACCGTTATTATTTTAGCGATGCTACTAAAAATGACTTTAGTGTTTTTTCGAAAGCAACCTTTAATGTAACCGATAATTTAAAAGCCATGGTAGATTTACAAGAGCGCTTTGTAAGTTATACAACCGATGGTTTAACGTCTGACAGGAATTTATTAAACGTTAATAAGTCGTACAATTTCTTCAACCCTAAATTAGGGCTCACATTTACACTTAACAAAGAGAATAATTTATACGCTTCGTACGCCCGCGCAAATAGAGAGCCTAATAGAAGTGATTTTAAAAACGGTGTAGCTGTGCAACCAGAAAGCTTAAATGATTACGAATTGGGCTGGCGTTTAAAAAATGATATTTTTAAATTAAATACCAATATGTATTATATGCAATACAACAATCAATTAATTCAAACCGGTGGATTGAATGATGTTGGAGAGTATTTACGCGAGAATGTAAAAGACAGTTACCGTTTAGGTTTAGAAATTGATGCAACTATAAAGCTTGGAGCAAAATTTACTTTTGGGCAGAATCTAACAATCAGTAAAAATAAAATTACTGATTTTATGTTAAAAAGAGATGGAACTACAAAAAATACAGGAACTACAAATCTTGCTTTTTCTCCAAATATTATTGCTGGTAGTTCTTTAAATTACCACCCTATAACGAATTTACAATTAACATTGTTCTCTAAATTTGTTGGCGAGCAATATTTAAGCAACACAAATACAGAGACATCAAAATTAGATAATTATACTATAACTGACTTTAATGTAACCTATGAATTAAAAACCAAGTCCATTTTTAAATCTATTGTATTTACAGGGTTGGTAAACAATATTTTTAACAAAGAATATGTAGACAGAGGTTATACGTATTTAAATACTTGGAGTACTCCCGGAACTTCGTTTGAGGAACAAGGCTATTATCCGCAAGCAACCAGAAATTTTTTAGTAGGTATTACTTTAAAGTTTTAAAAAAATATTTTCTTCGGAAAAAAACCCTGAGCATTTGCTTGGGGTTTTTTTATTTTTCTATGAAAACCCTTGTAGATGAAGCTATTTTCTTTACAAAACCGTTAACTAGGGCTTGCAGATTTTATCAAGAAGATATCATTAGATATTTAAGAATAGTCAGTTTAAAAATATGATTTATGCTATAACTGGAGTTATCAATAAAGTTGATTATGTTTATTTTTAACCTTGCACTGTAATTTTTGAATACGACACAAAAAATAGCGTATTGTTTCGCTATTTTTTCTAATGATATCAAATTCATTATAAAAAATATTGCCCCAATCCAACTCTGTGAGGTGTCACTTCTTTTGGCTTTAATACTGCTTAAGCCGTATGCGTTTTTTGCTTGTCCGAATTTACCTTCTATATGATTTCTTTGGTTTCGTTCTTTTTTTAATTTTCGTTTTTGATAAGCATTAAGGTTTGTTTTCTTTGGTCTTCCTAATGGTTTTCCTACAATCCGTATTCCTCTTTCTTTGAGCCAATTTCTGTTTTTTCTATTCAAATATATCTGGTCTGCTAAAACCAGTTCTGGATAATGACCAAAGGTTTTTGTGTACATATTTACCTGTAATTCTAAATCACTGGCTTCATTAAATTGATCCCAACTTATATGTTCCACTCTGCTCATTCCGTCCACCACACTTGCACTTATTTTTGCACCAAATTCTGTAGATGTTTTGTCTTTTCCTCTAGGAATAGGACGTATATAAGGTTGATAGATATTGACAATTCTATCTTTTACACGATGTATTTTTTCTTGATACATATACTGTTGTTGTACATAAAGTTGCTGTACTATCCAATAAATTTTTTGGTCTCGTTTTGGCAGTGGGAACTTTGAGGGATATGGGTTTTTCATTGGAAATAACCCTACAAGAACTTCTTCTTTCTTGAGGATTTCTATGTCGTCTAACAGGTTTTTAATATAGGTTAAATTGCGTTTGACATAATTTAGTTGTTTGCCAATAAACTTACGAATCTCTTTTTTTGATTTTCTTCTTTTTTTTGAAAACACCAAATATTCTGTTCGTGCTATCCTGCGATAATCTCTAGGCTTTTTTAAAGTCGATTGTTTGTAGAGTAAGTCTATAAAACGTTCGGTTTCTTTCCTAGCAGTATTCAGAAGTCCTGCATCGGTAGGAAAAACAATTTTATGATTTGCAACTGTGGCATCAATCTTTAAGGTTCCTTTGTTTTTTGGAAAACCATCATCATCACCCCCAATCATTTTCTTTTTAGACGGTCTTAAATCATCTGCTTTTTTAATGATAAGTGCATTCCATAGGTCAAAATCATTTGCGCCCATCCGCTTGCGGATATCTACAAAAACGGTGGGATGAAAAGGATCTTTAGTTTGAAAACTTGTAAGACCACAAAAATATTGCAAATAAATATTCTCGCTAATCATAGCAACGGTTCCTCTATCATCCAACCCTAATTTGTGTTTTATGATAATGGCGCCAATCACCATTCTTACATCAATACTCTCACGTCCTGCATGGCTATGGAGTGCCTTGCTATAAATAACTGCCAAATCATCCCAAGGAATAATTGTTGCCAATTTTACCCAACGATTTTCAAGCGAAAGTTCCTGGGAAAAAGGATGTGAAAATCCATCTAATGTTAGTTGATTTGAGGCGGTATATTTTATCATAACTGCACGGGTTTATGATAGTAAGATACGAAAACCTATGCTTTTATCAAAATAATATCACTACTAACATGCAGGTAAATCATTGATTGTTAATTAATTATGTTTTATTTTTTAGAAAATCAGCAAGCCCTATCTAGGTACGAAAACCCTAAGAATAGCAATAACAGCAGTGTTCCTCCATCACAAGATCAAAATAGACAAACAAAAAGTTTACGAAAAAAATCGGATAAAAAAGTTGGAGCCCAAAAAGGACATAAAGGCAGCAAACTGTTGAAATCCGAAAATCCTGATAAAATTATTTTGCACGATATTACTGAGTGCGAATGCTGTAAATCAGAATTACTAAAAGAAGGCGAACTAAACCACTATGGACTGTAAGTCCATAGGTTTTTAAATCTGACTAAAGTCAGGTGTGTGGAGTCTGACGTGATTACTCAAGAATGAAATTATCACTATCATTACTTGATTTTCTATGATGTTCCAAATATTCATTTACCATTTCATCAGTTATATTACCTGTACTCCAACATCCAAATCCTATTGCCCAAAAATGCCTACCCCAATATTTTTTACGTAATAATGGAAATTCTTGTTGTATTTTTCTTGACGTTCTTCCTTTTAATTTCTTTACTATTGTACTAATATTTTGCGATGGACGATATTCAATATGAATATGCATATGAATATGGTCGCTCGAAACAACTCCTTTTAATATTATAATGTCCTCAGAATCACAAATTTGAATTAGTAATTTGCGACAACGTTTTTGAATATCTCCTATTAAAACTTTATACCTGTACTTTGTACTCCAAACTATATGAACTGTTAATCTTGAAACTGTATGACCGTTGGTTCTTTGAATTGACATACAACAAAGATAAACATTTTTAAAAGCTAAAGCGAAATGCACTAAAGCGCATAGTTTTAACTATATTTGAGACCAATAAATGTGTATAAATTTCCGAAAAGCTAAATGTTTCGAGTATAATACGAAAACTCCATACAATTATAGTTACAACAAAGTAGCTCAAGATATTACCGCATACAAAAAATATCAAAACATAGAAATACAGTATCAAACGCAGTCTTAAAACTATGAGAAAAAATGACTAAAATTATAAATGAAACAGCCAGTCAAGTCTATTTAGTTAGGTTGATTTTAATACTTTTACTAGTCTCTACTATTAATACAAATGCACAAGAGATTAAATTTATTGACAACAAAGGGACAATACGAACCTATAGAAGAAATAAAAGTTATGTTCAAATATATACAGGCAATAGAGAGATTCGAGGGTCAAATTCAGTTCTTTTAAACAAGTTTCCAAAATTAACGATACAGTCAAATAAAAAAATTAGGTTAGATATTTACATTCCAACGAGAAGTAATACAAACACTTGGGGAGGATTATATGTAAACGTTCTTGTTCAAATCAACGACGCTACTTGGTATAATTTAGGTAATACAGGGTATGATGGAGGCGTTATGACCAATGGTTCTTTGGTAATTCACGCACTAAACCATGAAATGCTTTTAGATTTTATAGGTAACTTAGATGAATTAAATACTACAGATTCTTATACCGTACAATTTGAATTAAGGGCATTAAGTTATAACGGATATACTGTATATATAAATGGAAACCACGAGATAAATACTACAGCTAATAATATAGGTGATAATTTGCCGTTACAGAATTGGGCATCATCTCAAAATTATAGTCATCTAATAATAACTGAAATGGATAGATAAAATGGATAGAGATTTTACATAAAATTAATAATAATATTTGGCTAAGATCTAAAATAAATATGTTTTATCTTCGCTAAAACGATATATTATGATTCCTTCAGATTTTAAAGATTATTTTGTACACTCCAGTATCTCAGAACAACAATCTATCATTAGTTCCCCTTATTATCAATGACAAAAGAGGGTTCTTTTTCTGATAATGGAAAGAGAAAGGTGATGAATTGCCCACATTGTAAGAGCGAAAAGATTAGGGCAAATGGGAAACTCAAAGGCGTACAACGTTATGTTTGCAATAGTTGTCGTAAGAATTTTAGTGAAACCATGGGTAAATTTTGGTTTAGTTTAAAGAAAAAAGACCAGATGAATCGGTATCTATATTGCCTGCTATCAGGATATCGTATTCGTAAAAGTGCAAAAGAGACAGGGATTGCTATTCAAACATCTTTTGATTGGCGACATAAATTATGGTGTCCTTTGACAGTGTTCGGGTAGTAGGCTTTGAGGGTATTTGTAGAGAGTGACGATCTTTTCTTTGCCTATTCAGAAAAAGGGAATCGTAATTTGGACAGAAAGCCAAAACAACGAGGAGAAAAAGCAAGTAAACCAGGTATAAGCAATGAAAAAGTAGCAGTTATTGCTACCTGTGATAGAACAGGAAACAAAGATCTTAAAGTAGTAACAACAGGACGTATTAGTAAAAAAGATTTGGACAAAGCGTTCGCTGGAAAATTGGACAAGATAACGGTATTATGTAGTCAAACCTTAACAACCCATTTTCTTGGCGAAGAAAATAAAGAAAAAAGAGGTCTTAAAATATTAAACAATAAGTTATTAAATTCTTCTTTGAGCTGTTTCATAAATTTCTTAAGATTCCAACCTGTAGCAGCTAAAAAGGCATTGATTTGCGGGGAATTTTCTCCCCAAAGATAGTTTTGGTTCAATCTAAAGTCTGTTTTTAAATGACCAATAACTGGTTCAATAGCAGCTCTTCTTCTAAATTTTCCTCTTTTACATCTTTTCTGATATTCTGTATCTCGTTTTAAAGGTCTATAATCAGGAGTTGATATTTTGGTGTTACCTATTTGTTTGATGCCTTTTCCACCTCTGTCATAAACAACTTCTTGGGGTAAAAAAGCAATATTGGATTGCATTTGTTCTAATAATGGTGCTATTGTTTTGCTATCGTGAGGATTGCCTTTAAAACTTTTTATCGCAGTAATGATTAATGTTTTTGAAGTAGTAATTAACCCTGTTTTAGTACCAAATTCATATTTTTTATGCACTTTCCCTTTAGCGATACATGCTGTAAATGGTTTGTGAATACTGTAAATTTTATCTTTATCTGTTCGCTTTTGATGTAAGATTTGATAATACAAAGCAAACTGCTTTTTATAGACTTCTAAAACGTGTTCGGGTAATTCTCTTTCCAACTCTCGAAGTAAACGACCTGCTATAGTTTTTAGTTTTGCATCTGCTTTCTTTGCTTTTTTATATCGCTTTGGATGTTTACGATTATGGGTGTCTCTTAATAATTGCTTTGAGGTTCTGACATAACTTTGTCGTTGCTTTATCTTTTCTTTTTTAGCAATATCATTGCATTTATCAATAATCTTTTTGGCTAATTTAGCATCTGTAGGAAAGGTAGTGTTGTTCTCTGCTACTGTGGTGTCTGATAATGTTACTTTTTCTTTGGCTGCTTTACCAAAAAGACGGATAGAGTATGCAAATATTTTTTGAACTCCTAGTTCTCCTATACGTTTTCTGAAATGTACAAAGTCACTTGGATCACAGGGAAATTGATACTCAAAATAAGCCATGCCACAAAAATATTGCATGTAAGGGTTCATTGCCCAAGCTTCGGATAGACGCTCATCAGATAAATTATAAATACGCTTGAGCATTAAACTTCCAACCATTAATCGTACTGGCATCGCTGGTTGACCTGTATGTGAATAATACTGTGAGAAATCTTTCTCAAAGTATTTCCAATCTATTTTGTTGAGCAACAAAATTAATTCGTGGCTCAAATTAATAAAATCCTTGAGCAAAGGTCTGAACAAATTTTGTTGATTTTGATTCGCTGTTTTTCCTATCATTTATTGCAAGGTTTATACTATAATATACGGAAAATCTTGCAAGTAAATACTATATAAACAGTGAAAAATATCAAATAATTAACTGTAAATCAGAATGTTGAAACCTTTTTAAGGAGCGACTATGTAGATCCCGCAGGATTAGACAAAAGGACATTTACCTTACCAAGGGAGGTCTCTGTAATCACGAGTTGGTACAGCAGAGAAGTCAGCAGAAGTCATAGTACTTGTAGGAAACGAGCCATAAAACAAATGGAGGACTCACAAGCAAGGAAGGACAGAACATTAAACGTTAGCGTGAATTTGATTTCATATGATAAACGAGGTACAGCAGTATAGTTTATCGTAACGGTCAAAGGAGCAATAACAAAGTAACATTTACTTTTGTTTAATGAACCGCTAAGTAGTGCCTGGTCGGTAAGTACCTTAATTTGCTAAAGAGTTCAATTTTTGTGTTGTACTTTTCTTTATTTTTTAAAAAAAGGGTTGGCTTTGAAGTTTTTTAAAACGGAGGCTGTTCAACTTGATAAAATCCTCCTTTTTAGGTCTAAAATTTGGTTTTAAATCATAGGTATCCTTAAAAAGACTAGATTACCTTGTTTTTAGGCTACTTTTTGCCTCTTTTTTGTTTTCGATTTTTCTTTTTCCTTTTTTATTAAGTTTCCCAGCCTATGAAGATTGTAAGACAAAACGGCTAGAGACACGTATTTGTCAAAATTGATTTTCCCTTTATCACAACACTTGTCTAGTCCGTGATATGTAAGTTGATTAATATTAGATTCGACAGCATTATGTGCGTTATTTAGGGTTTTAAAATCTTTCGAATGCTCTATTTCTTTGCGCTCTTTATTAGGCTTTCCCTTTTGTTTTATGATGGTATTTGGGATGATTGACTCTAGGTCTTTTATAATTTCTTTGGAGCTAAATCCTTTATCAAAACTTAAAGAGGCAATCCTACCACCAAACTGTTTTCTAAGCCTTTCTGCAATATCAATGGTAAAAGCAGCATCAGGAGTATCTGCTATGATTTAATCTAAAACGATAAAGTGATGTTGATCGGTTACAATCAAGTGTTTTTCTCCGAATTCTGCAACAACACCTGCCTTGCCTTTGCTAATCCATTTGGTGTGTGGTTCAAATAAAGAAAATATTTTTTCATTATGTGGAATTTTTTCACCTTTTAGAAGTCGTCTCTCTACCAAATCTATATGCTTGATTAGCATTTCAAAATAGTATTTCAATGCTACAAAGGCTAGTTCTTGAGAAAGCGTCTTTGGCGTGAAAACAGTTTGGAATTCTACTACCTTTTTTTGAAGTACTTTGGCGATGTCTAGATAATTTTTAGTGGCATATTTTAAACGAAACTCTTTGTTTTTACCTCCTGACTTTTTAACTTTTTGAAGTTTTCTAAACTCGATTTTAATGCGTTTTTTCCAATCTAAGTCTTTGCGCCAACCCTCTAGGTTTTGTTCTTTTGCCAAAGAACAACTAATTTCAATACACTTTCGGGAAGCATCCCATAACAGGTTATAATCCGTAGGGAAATGAACATTGGTTTTTACTACATAACTATCAACTTTGAGCCTAAGAGTTTGATCGTCTTTTTTTTTAAATACCCTTGTCCTACTTCCAAGACTAAGGCATTGATTTTGGTGATACTTTCGGTTTTTAATAAACCAATATTCTCCTTTAAAGCGGTTAAACTATACTGCTTTACTTCCGATGAAAAACCATAAGAATCGCCTTCGATTCCCATCAGCTGGCGAACACATTTATCAAAATTGGCAATCCACAACAGCCGGTCGTAATTGGTGTTGAGCGTTAACCCGCATTATTCATAGGATTTATATTTAGAACAAATTTCAAAATAGATTTTTTATCTCTAGATTTTAGGATTCTCTCTTTCGTTTTTTAAACTTTTTTGGAGTAAATAGTATGTTATAATTGATTTTAAAAGTTAAAAAGGATTAATTTTACTAACAGAGCATAGGTATCCCAAGGTTTTAAAATTCTCACTTTAAAACCGTTATTGAGTTATTATCTCTCGAAACAAATCTTGATATACAAATGCTCTTGATAACTGATAATATATTCGTTTTTTAGTGACTTTTATGGTAGCTCCAACTTTTAATAAATTGGTTCTTATTGTCTTTATTTGCCATTTTTCAGCCTTTTCAAATGTTGTTTTTTTGATGCTTTTTTTTAGTAATAAAAATAGTTCGTAGGCTAAACTACTTAAAAACAACCTGAAGAAGTTTGCAACAAATCCATGATTGGATAATCGATCGGAAAAACACATATTCTTGACTTCTTTACTTCTGTTTTCGCTAGATTCACCTCGTTTTACATAGAAATCAAAGTATATTTCTCGGGCACCTTTCTCTTTAATATTACTTATAAAATGACGAACATTTAAGCCTTTCCCTGTACTTTCTATTTTACAGTAAGCTTGTTGTGGTTTATGCCAACTTTTGGCTTGATAGCGAAACGATGTGAAATGTTGGTGTTTTTTATGCTGATTTACATATTGAAGTTGAACCGCTTTTTTACAACGCTCAACCTTTCTTTTGAGTACCGAATTACTAGCCTGACCTGTTACAAAAAACAAATCATAATCAGCTACTAATTTATAAAAAGGAGCACAACTAAATCCACTATCTGTTCGAATAGTAATTTTTAGTTCAGGATCTGCTTTTTTTATTTTTTGAATAATTCTTCTTAAAATTCCGACATACCATCGATTCGAATGGCTATTTCCTGGGCGAAGAACTGGCAGGATAATTTGACCGGTTTCTCCATCATGAAAAAATAATTCATTTAACATAAACTGTCCATAATAACCATTGAACATTGACATTTGTTGATTCCCATATGTTGGATCATCGGTAGCATCAACATCAATTGTTATTTCATCTCGACCTTTTAGGCTTGATACGTAACGATCAATCCAAGCGTAAGAAAGTTTGAAAATAGTTTCTTTATTCAAACTGTTTTCAAAACGAGAAATAGTAGGTTGAGAAGCCAAATCTCCTTGAAGAACATCTTTAAATAATGGGTCATTTTGTAAATGGGTCACATCATTGGCATCTTGATAACCTAGCATTAGCATAAACACACGTTGCTTGAGTTGATGCTCTCGACTGTAAGTAATGTATTTAGGGTTTCGAAGATCAGGAAGTAACTTGCTAAAATGTTTTAGTAAGTTGTGGGTTCTCTCTAACTTTTCTAAAAGAATCAAAGAACCATCTGAACTAATCTCTGTGGCTGAAAAATCAACCGAAATAGCTTGATTTCCTCGATAAAATAAAGTATCTTTAGTGCTCAAATATGGGTGTTTTAAAAAATGATATATTTTGTGTTTAACTGCTTAAATATAACACTTTACATTCAGGTTTTTTGATTTCTGATGAATTATTCGGGTTAATCGAATCACAGACAAAACAATCACTTCCCAAATACTCATGCCTTGCCTTCCTGTTTGCTTTTTATCTCTTAAAATTATAGGCGCTACGATGGAAAACATTTTTTGGTGATACAACTCATTGACAAAAATAGTTTGAAGAGCTAGTAGTACAGGTGCAAGTTCGTCTCTGCTTTTGGTAGGAATCACTACCTCTGAAATAGGAAGGCTTCCTAGAATTGGTGATACTTCAAATCGTTTACGCATCGTTTCTTTTTTTGGCGAATCTACAGCGGATAATCCTAGTAAAATCATTGTTCTTTCTAATTTACAGCTTTTTTGAAGAAAGATTCGATCCAAATTATTAAGTTATTAACTTAATAATCAACAAAATAAAAGTTTATGACCAGGCACTATATATGAAACAATAGTTAAAGAAACAAATAGTACTTTATAAAAATACTTAAACACAAATATTGGTGATAATGCTTTAATGAAAATTTCAAGCACTTTTCTGTTAACCAATGTGAAACTTAGAGCTAAATATGATGCTACTCCTTTTTTATCTAAAGAAATATTTTTATTTATAATAATTCCAAAATTTGAAAGTTTTTCATAAAGTATGGAATGGGCAATATCTATATCTATTTTAGATGTAGAGTTTTGTTTGTTATATTTTAAAACAATATTTTCTAACGAAGTTTTACCATCAACTAAATTAAGTAACTCAAATGTTTTTGAATTTATTACAATTCTATTTCCTAGTTCTTTATGAGTAACTCATGTTACGCATCCAAACCTCAAAAAAGGATGATTAAGCAGCTTTAGGTGTTGATAACTTTCTGAGTTCGTTATGAGCTGCTTTTTGAGCTGCTAAATAGATTTGTGTTTTCATAGCAAAATGATTTTTCCCTGTTCTTTGTTTAAGCCACTCTAACTTTATATAAGCTACAATTGACAATACAAAATGATTCGTTTGAGTTTCTGTTTTTTTAGTTGGAGATTTAGCAAAACCTGTGTTACTTTTAATCGATTTGTGATACTCTTCTACTGCCCACCGTTTTTTGTAGATTGTAGTTATTTGGTTATACGATAAATTTAAATCACTACAAGCCAAGTACAACTCGCCGACTGTATCATTCTCGTTTTTGAAAACTTGCTTTGTAAGCAACAGCGGAAAGTCTAGTTTTTCAAACCAAACTTCCACGGTTTGTTGTCTTGGCTGTAATGTTTTAATATTCACGTATGCTCCATTTTGCTTATCTTCTAAGGATAAGGCTACTTTTCGATTGCTTTTTAAGGCAATAATAAAATCATTTTTTAAAAGTTCTTTACAATAAACCATGTTCTCTGCTGAAGAAAACCAACTATCAGCCAACACATAATCAAAGTGTATTTTGCTACTACATTCCTGCAACATTTCTCTAAAAAGTTCGTTTTTAGTTTTGCTGCTTTTACGCTTTTGCCTTCCTGTTTTTTTGTCGGTAACCCAAATATTTTTCTTTATAAACTCTACACCACACGGTATACGCATGCCTCCAACTTCGACTAAAGCAGTTAGAAAATTAACCCCTTTTACAGACCTTCCAAACACATGGTCAAAATGCCAAGTGTTCAACTCACTTTCATCTGTATATTGTTTTTCTTGTATCGAATCATCAAAACTTAAAATGATAGTTTCTTTAGACAATACTCCGTTAAACTTTGCCCTAACCCTCTAACAGTCAATTAAATAAGTTAAAAAAACAGGCTCAAAAATTAGGATAACTCCCTGATTATCATTAAATTAATAGTTAATTTCAAACAGCTATTAATGATGCTTCTCAAGGAGAAATCCAACTATAAATATCACACAAAAAGATTACTTAACAAAATGAAAGATGTAAATAAATGGCAATATGATTTTATGTTGGAAGTTTTTGGTCTATTTCTCAGCATAAAAGGACGTTTAAATTTTATGCAGTTAAGTCGTTATGGTGATCATGGAGAACAACATTACAGGAATCAGTTTAGTAAGTCTTTTGACTTTTTAAATTTCAATAAAGAATTGATTACTGAGTATGGGGGCAAACATTTAACCATTGCTTTCGACCCGAGTTATGTTAGTAAATCTGGTAAATCCACCTGTGGAGTTGGTTATTATTGGTCTGGTGTAGCGGGAAAGGCAAAATGGGGATTGGAAATATCTGGTATAGCAGCGATTGATATAGATAATCATACAGCGTTTCATTTAGAGGCTGTTCAGACACCAAATAATTTGGAATCAAAAAGTTTGGTAGATCATTATGCCAATATATTGATTCAAAGAAAAGAGATACTTCTTTCGATGTCTAAATATGTTGTGGCAGATGCTTATTTTTCCAAATACGGTTTTGTTTCTAAACTCTCTGATAATGGATTGGAGACCGTTAGCAGACTAAGAAACGATGCTGACTTACAATATATTTATACTGACCAACAGAAATATGGGAGAGGAAGACCTAAGAAATATGATGGAAAAATTGATTATAAAAAACTTAGAAAAGAATATTTTTCTTTGATAGAAGATAATCCGAAAAGCAAAGTATACAGCGCTATTGTATACTCAAAATCATTAAAAAGAAAAATCAATCTTGTGATTGTTTATTCCCTTAAAAAAGGAAAATGGAATCATAAATTATATTTCTCTACAGATGTAACAATTTCAGCAGAAATGGTTTTGACATATTATCGTACTAGATTTCAAATAGAATTTACTTTTAGAGATGCCAAACAATATACTGGTCTAAATCACTGTCAAGCAAGAAGTGAGGATAAACTCAATTTTCATTTTAATACAGCACTTACAACTGTTAATCTTGCTAAGATTACACATTGGATGCCTATTGAAAAAAGGCTAAGAGGCGCTTTCTCAATCAAGGATATTAAAACCTTACATCACAATGAGTTAATGCTTGCTCGATTTTTTAACGTGTTCGCTATAAGACCGAACTTGAAGAATAATAAACAAAAAATTAAAGAACTACTGTATTATGGTATCAGAGCAGCATAAAAACTTAACGGAGTATTGTTTAGATTGAGTCAATTCTTCAACATAAGGTTTTGCCTTTTTCCATAGAAATTTACTGTCATAAACACCCGTTGATAATGCTCGTGTTATTTTATCATGTTTTATAGAGAGTAATGAAGCCATACCTGTAGCTGTCGTGTAAGAACTTGAACTTATCAAATAATCAGTATACAAATCAACAAAATTATCCATCTTTTTATTTCTCAAAGTTGTTAACAAGATAAACTATAAATATCTTAAATTCAAATTATTCTTGCGTAAGGTGAGTGAGTAACAATATATTCAGTCGAATCATTGAATTCTCCAATTTCAATTTTAGTTGACTTATATACTATTTGTTTTCTAGATTCTTCTTTCATAAGTATTTAAAGCGATTAAACATGATATGGTTGTAAATATTCTATTATGGTCTTTTACAATAATATTTGTTCCTCTATTTCCTTTTTTCCAAACAAAATTTTCTTTTTTTGGATTAAAAATACTTGGATGTGGTATCCTTAATGAAAATCCCTCAATCCAAGAACCATCAATACATTGGTTTGATTTAATTTGTGTTGCTAATTTTGTAATTACGTCACTCACCTTACGCAAGAATAATTTGAATTTAAGATATTTATAGTTTATCTTGTTAACAACTTTGAGAAATAAAAAGATGGATAATTTTGTTGATTTGTATACTGATTATTTGATAAGTTCAAGTTCTTACACGACAGCTACAGGTATGGCTTCATTACTCTCTATAAAACATGATAAAATAACACGAGCATTATCAACGGGTGTTTATGACAGTAAATTTCTATGGAAAAAGGCAAAACCTTATGTTGAAGAATTGACTCAATCTAAAGAAACTATCATTTTAAGTTTTGATGATTCGATACAAGAAAAACAATATACAGATGAAAGTGAGTTGAACACTTGGCATTTTGACCATGTGTTTGGAAGGTCTGTAAAAGGGGTTAATTTTCTAACTGCTTTAGTCGAAGTTGGAGGCATGCGTATACCGTGTGGTGTAGAGTTTATAAAGAAAAATATTTGGGTTACCGACAAAAAAACAGGAAGGCAAAAGCGTAAAAGCAGCAAAACTAAAAACGAACTTTTTAGAGAAATGTTGCAGGAATGTAGTAGCAAAATACACTTTGATTATGTGTTGGCTGATAGTTGGTTTTCTTCAGCAGAGAACATGGTTTATTGTAAAGAACTTTTAAAAAATGATTTTATTATTGCCTTAAAAAGCAATCGAAAAGTAGCCTTATCCTTAGAAGATAAGCAAAATGGAGCATACGTGAATATTAAAACATTACAGCCAAGACAACAAACCGTGGAAGTTTGGTTTGAAAAACTAGACTTTCCACTGTTGCTTACAAAGCAAGTTTTCAAAAACGAGAATGATACAGTCGGCGAGTTGTACTTGGCTTGTAGTGATTTAAATTTATCGTATAACCAAATAACTACAATCTACAAAAAACGGTGGGCAGTAGAAGAGTATCACAAATCGATTAAAAGTAACACAGGTTTTGCTAAATCTCCAACTAAAAAAACAGAAACTCAAACGAATCATTTTGTATTGTCAATTGTAGCTTATATAAAGTTAGAGTGGCTTAAACAAAGAACAGGGAAAAATCATTTTGCTATGAAAACACAAATCTATTTAGCAGCTCAAAAAGCAGCTCATAACGAACTCAGAAAGTTATCAACACCTAAAGCTGCTTAATCATCCTTTTTTGAGGTTTGGATGCGTAACATGAGTACGTCATTATATTTGTTAAACAAATTGTCGGTTAGGCATAAAGTATGTAATAGTAATCCTTTGAAAAAATAATTATATCCATTAGTCTTGATTATTTTTTCAATGAAATTTTCACAAATAAATATAATTTGTTCATCTTTAAACTGAATAGCTCCCATTAAAATGTAGTTGATTGCATAAATATCCTCTGTCCACCAATAAGATAAGTGCTTTTCGTTAGTACTAAATTCAGCAATTAAATAAGTTCTTAATTTTTTAAAGTTTTCAGTATCCGTAATTTCCAATTCAATAAAAACTAAATAAGCAACTGCACTCACGCAAAAATAAGATTGTAGCCATCCATTAACATTTTGTATACTCGGACTATTCAAAGATGACAGCAAAATATTTTTGTCATTATAAGTTGTAAAACCACCATCTTTATTTTGAAAACTTAACCATTCTTTTAAACTTTTCGAGACTGTAAACTCAACTCTGTCTGCATAAAAAAAGCATTAATTTTATTCAAACAGAAAAGATGACACAAACAGAACAAGATTTATTAGAAAAGAAAGCCTTAGACCAATTATTATCGGGTAAGAGTTTATTTGGCAAAGAAGGCGCATTTGCTCCTATGCTAAAGAGTTTTATAGAAAAAGCTTTAGAAGCTGAGATGGAAAGCCATTTATTTTTGAGCGATTCATCAGACAAAAACAAGCGAAATGGGAAAGGCAAAAAGACGATAAAAAGCGGCTTAGGTACTTTTGAAATTCAAACCCCAACTGACAGGAATAGCAGTTTTGAGCCCGAGATTATAAAAAAGCGACAAACGATATTAGCGGAGAGTTTATCGGATAAAATAATAGGTTTATATGGATTAGGAATGAGTTTAAGAGATATTTGCTCTCATATAAAAGAGATGTATGATACCGATATTTCTCACACAGTATTAAGCCAAATTACAGATAAAATTATACCAGACATCAAGGAATGGCAAAGTCGCCCATTAGAATCTATGTACTGTATCGTTTGGTTAGATGCGATGCATTATAAAGTTCGTGTTGATGGAAAAGTATCCCATAAAGCACTTTATAATATTCTAGGAATCAACAAGGAAGGACATAAAGAGGTTTTAGGAATGTATATCTCACAAAGCGAAGGAGCTAATTTTTGGTTGCAAGTTTTAACAGATTTACAACACAGAGGGCTTGAAGATATACTGATAGCTTGCACTAATAATTTAAAAGGATTTTCTGAAGCTATTTTGAGCATCTTTCCAAAAACACAAATACAAAAATGTATTGTGCATCAAATTCGTAATTCTTTAAAATATGTAGCCTCGAAAGATCAGAAAGCATTTATGAAGGATTTAAAATTAGTTTACAAAGCCATCAATAAGGAAATAGCAGAAGATGAATTGTTAAATTTAGAAGAGAAATGGGGCGAAAAATATCCTATTGTCATTGAGAGTTGGCGGCGAAATTGGGAGGAACTTTCTCAATATTTTGAATATACAGAGCCTATCAGAAGAATTATTTATACTACAAATGCCGTAGAGGGTTTCCACAGACAGGTTCGTAAAGTAACCAAAACCAAAGGTGCTTTTGTAAATGATATGGCGCTTTTAAAGTTGGTTTATCTCGCAACAAAAAACATAGGCTTAATAGACAAAAAGGAGTCTTAAAGTCTCTATAACGCTTATTGTCATTATCTTTGGAGTAAACGAAAGCTTATGAATAAAAAAAGTGTATAAATTGTCACGGTTATTTCACAAAAAAGAGTGGTTTTAGAAATGGAAAACAGAGGTATAAATGTAGGACTTGTGGAAAGCAATTTTTAGGAGGTTATAGATTAAATCCTGCACTACTTTGGGAAGAATATTTAAGAGGTAAACAAACATATTTACAGTTGGCTAAGAGATATAATTGTTCGAAGCGAACGATTCAACGCAAGATTGATTTGCATAAGGTCTCTATTTTTTCAAAAGAAGCTAGAGAAGTAGTCGTATTGATGGATACCACTTATTGGGGAAGAAATTTTGGGGTAATGCTCTTTAAAGACGCTATTACCAAAGAAAACTTACTGAAATATTATGTAAAGAATGAGACTAATTTTCTTTACAAAAAAGGGATAGAAGAGTTAGCATTAAAAGGGTTTACAATAGTTGCAATAGTAAGCGATGGAAGAAAAGGATTAGCTCAATCTTTTGGATCAATACCAGTTCAAATGTGCCAGTTTCATCAAGTGGCAATCATCAGAAGATATATCACTAAAAACCCTAAACTTCCAGCATCTATCGAATTAAAGGAGCTTGTTTCTATGATGAAAATGACAGATAGAGAATCTTTTGAAGGCGGTTTAAATAATTGGTTTATAAAATGGGAAGACTTTCTAAATGAGCGAACAGTAAATATTGAAACAGGCAAGAGTTATTACACACATAAGCGTCTGAGAAGTGCTTATAGAAGCCTAAAAAGTAATTTACCTTGGTTGTTTACTTGGTATGATTATATCGAATTAAATATCCCAAATACGACCAATGCAATTGATGGGCATTTTGCAGATTTAAAGAATAAACTCAGGAATCATAATGGATTATCCATTGAGAGAAAAATAAAGTTTATTAACGCTTTTTTAGGAGTTTGATAAAGTAAAATAGGTAGACTCCTTTTTGTCCACTTGGAAATATTTAATCAAAAACAGATTCCTTTTTGTCTATTACGCCAAAACATACAAAAAAAGTGGATAAGTCCGCTCCACAATTGGAGTTTGATTATTCAACAATTATATATTAAATTTGGAGAGAGAATACCACTCGATATTAGTATTCCAAAAAGCAGCTCGTGACGCTGCCGCTGGGGCTCATTTTAAAAACAGTTCGATTTTTTAAGCCAGAGTATGAAAAGAAAAAATCAAACTATTTTTAAAACGAAAAAAAATACAGACAGAGTTTATTACACGGCACTATCTCATAATCTGTGTAAGTATATTTTATCAATAATATTATTGCTAAAAGAAATAATTAGAAACATATCTAAATCACTAAAAAGTAATTTAATTCCATCATTTGATTTATTTTGATAACTCAAAGGGTAAAGACTTTTTAATTTATTAATGTCATCACCTATTTTTATGTTATGTTTTGTAAAATTATATTTATTACTTAAAATTCTAAAAGTATCAACAGTATTATCAATGAGAGTAAAATCAAGGTCATTATTATATTTATAAAAATACATATCACTTTCGTCCATTTCGGAAAATCCCTTTTCTATTTTAGTTGGGGTTCCAAAATTTAAAATTAAATCCGATTTATTCATTCCGAAAATAAGTTTTCCGTTTATAGTTAGATTTTCTGATAAAATTTTATTTTCTTGTGCTTTACAGCTATATGAAACTATTAAAATAGTTATTAATATTATTTTTTTCATAATCTAGTATTTTAATTACAGTTGTTCTGTATTGGGTTAAATTGATTATCGTATTTGGTTTTCAAGTAATTCATAGGATTTACGCTTTTCCAAGATGAATTAAAGGTTTGTAAGTGTATGTGTGGTGTAACTCTGCCTTTTGGAGGGTTAGCGTTACCAGTATTACCATTAAGACCTATAATATCTCCAGATTTTACAATATCTCCTTTTTTTACATTTACTTTATTTAAGTGATTATATTTTATAAATGTAACTACTCCATTAATTGTTACTTTTAAAACAATATAATTTCCATAGGAATTTTCTTTATATTCACCAGGATTAAAAGCATTTCTTATACTAGATACTGTTCCTCCGTACATAGCAAAAGTTGGTGTATTAACAGATGCTTTAATATCTATACCATCGTGTTTTTTCTTTCCTTTAACGCCACCACATATTTTTTTCCAAGGTTATGTTTTAGAATAATGTAGAATTTCACTATCTTTATAAAAACATTATAGATATGGATTTACAAAGTATAATAAGAGTGTTGAGTCAAGAGCAGAAAAAGGAATTAGTCGGTTTATTGAGTCGTGATTTGAAAGTGCCAAAACTAAATATGCTTATAGACAACCTAAACAAAGACCGTCCAATCAACTGTCCACATTGTCAAAGTTCTGATATTTACGGGCATGGAGGCTATAAGGGTCGTAAGCGCTACAAATGTAAATCTTGCACTAAAACCTTTAATGATCTTACAGGTACTGCTATGGATGGCATAAAGAAAGTGGATGAATTTCAAGATTATCTAGTTCTTATGATTGAAAGCGTGAGTATCCGTAAAGCCGCTAAAAAGATTGGAGTCAATGTTAAAACTATTTTTGATTGGAGACACAAGTTACTATCTTGTTTATCCGTTTTTAATGGAGAAGAGTTCTCAGGAATTGTTGAATGTGATGACAAACAGCTTAATATAAATAATAAAGGAAGTCGAGATCTTCAAAGAAAACCTTACAAGAGACCAAGTGATAGACAAACCAAACGCGGTGTGAGCAATGATAAAATCTCTATAATGGTTGCCACAGATAGAAATAACAATCCAATGATGCGTGTCGCTAAAAGAGGCAGGATTGATGTGCATAGTATTGAAAAAACAATAGGAACGTTACTAAAACCTGAAAACGTACTTTGTTCAGATTCTCATCCTTCTATAATTAAATGGGCAAAAGATAAGCAGATGGAGCATCATACATTTATAGCATCAAAACACATAAAAGACAAGTGCTACCATGTGCAGCATGTAAACTCAATAGACAATCGTTATCAAAGATGGATAAAACCTTTCTATGGTGTATCAACAAAATATTTGAGTGGCTATCTAAACTGGTTTGTATTCTTGCAGAAGGTTAAAAAATCGCTCTCTCAAACAGTAGATATAGCAAATATCATGATAAAAAACGCTAAAGCTATAAACACATATAAAGCAATTGAAGAAAATTATATGGAATTAATGATTCCACATTATTCTAAAACATAACCTTTTCCAATTACTTCTAGTACATCCAAAAGTTCCTCCTTTTTTTCCTGATTTACCAGAAGATACTATTTTAGGGTTTTTAACAGGGTCTCCTACGCATGGTTTTTTCACACATCTGTTATTACTATCTTTAACATATCCTTCTGCACAAACACACTGAGTTCCACTTTTTATGTAACCTTCAGGGCATTTATCTTTAATACAACTAGTATTACTTAAAGGATTTCCGTTTATTAATTTTTCTAAATCACGTTTGATTCTAGTTTTTATTTCTTGAGAATAATTGTTCTTTTTTACACAGGCACAAATTTCTTCTCTAAGTTCCTTTTGTTCAAAGTCAAGGATAAACATGGTCTGTTCAGGAGCTAATTCCAAAAATTTAGCAATTCCTAGGGGCTTATCTTTTTCACATGCACAGTCAAAATTTTCTGTTGTTCTTTTTTTTAGTGGTTGAAAAGTAAAATCTGATTTGTCTAAAGGAATTCTAAAATCGTATAAAACATCCTTATCAATTGTAGCCATACTCCCAACATTACCTGTACCATCTATACTAATATCAGATGTTAAACATCCTCCAGACATTACTCTTCCTCTTGATTTAAAAATTCCTTTAAACCAATCCCAAGCACTCCTAAAATTGATATTTAAACCACTGCCACCACCACCTACTTTCTTCTTTCTTTCACATTTTGTAGTGTTAGAATTGGATAGGTTACGATTAGTAAGAGAGCCTCCCGCCCCCATATTAACAATATTTGTATAAAAATTAAATCTTGAATTTGGGCTGTTATTGGTGTTTAAAGAAGGTGAATTTATACCATAAAAGTTTGTAGTATACAAATCACTATTGGTACCATCTGAACCAGTATTCATACTAATTACGGATAAATCAGGTAATTCTTCTTCGCATTCATCTGATTTTTTTAGCAGATTTAATTTGTTTTTAATAGGTATTACGTTATATGTAATTACACCATTATCAGAAGTTACCTTAGTTATTTTCTTTCTAAATTCTCTCTTTAAAGATTCTTTGTTACTTGATTTTGATAAAAAAGATGAGTTTGTTCTTTTTTTATAACTAACTCACCTTACGCAAGAATAATTTGAATTTAAGATATTTATAGTTTATCTTGTTAACAACTTTGAGAAATAAAAAGATGGATAATTTTGTTGATTTGTATACTGATTATTTGATAAGTTCAAGTTCTTACACGACAGCTACAGGTATGGCTTCATTACTCTCTATAAAACATGATAAAATAACACGAGCATTATCAACGGGTGTTTATGACAGTAAATTTCTATGGAAAAAGGCAAAACCTTATGTTGAAGAATTGACTCAATCTAAAGAAACTATCATTTTAAGTTTTGATGATTCGATACAAGAAAAACAATATACAGATGAAAGTGAGTTGAACACTTGGCATTTTGACCATGTGTTTGGAAGGTCTGTAAAAGGGGTTAATTTTCTAACTGCTTTAGTCGAAGTTGGAGGCATGCGTATACCGTGTGGTGTAGAGTTTATAAAGAAAAATATTTGGGTTACCGACAAAAAAACAGGAAGGCAAAAGCGTAAAAGCAGCAAAACTAAAAACGAACTTTTTAGAGAAATGTTGCAGGAATGTAGTAGCAAAATACACTTTGATTATGTGTTGGCTGATAGTTGGTTTTCTTCAGCAGAGAACATGGTTTATTGTAAAGAACTTTTAAAAAATGATTTTATTATTGCCTTAAAAAGCAATCGAAAAGTAGCCTTATCCTTAGAAGATAAGCAAAATGGAGCATACGTGAATATTAAAACATTACAGCCAAGACAACAAACCGTGGAAGTTTGGTTTGAAAAACTAGACTTTCCGCTGTTGCTTACAAAGCAAGTTTTCAAAAACGAGAATGATACAGTCGGCGAGTTGTACTTGGCTTGTAGTGATTTAAATTTATCGTATAACCAAATAACTACAATCTACAAAAAACGGTGGGCAGTAGAAGAGTATCACAAATCGATTAAAAGTAACACAGGTTTTGCTAAATCTCCAACTAAAAAAACAGAAACTCAAACGAATCATTTTGTATTGTCAATTGTAGCTTATATAAAGTTAGAGTGGCTTAAACAAAGAACAGGGAAAAATCATTTTGCTATGAAAACACAAATCTATTTAGCAGCTCAAAAAGCAGCTCATAACGAACTCAGAAAGTTATCAACACCTAAAGCTGCTTAATCATCCTTTTTTGAGGTTTGGATGCGTAACATGAGTAACTAATATAGTTTTCTATAAATTCTTTAGGTAGTTGGTTAAAATTTATAGTTTCAACTTTAGAAACCTCACTTAAACCGTCATTTGGATTGGTGGTAACTAAATTCTCAGTAATTAATTCGTCTTTTTCGCAGTTCCATAAAAATAAGGAAATACTTAGTAATAAAACCCCAGTTTTTAAAAGGTTAATAAATTTGTTTTTTTTTGTTCTCATAATTTGAAGGGTTAAAATTAATTATTAATATTTAGTTTTCACATTAAAGAGTTGCAATTTCTCGTCTCATTCAGCCGTTTTATGAGCCATATAAACCACAACGTTTGGTGTAAGAAAAGTAGGGCAGTTGTAAGCGATACTTTTCGGATAAAACTAAAGCCAATTTTTTAAATTTTGTTAATTATCTTTTCTATTTTTAATTATACCAAATTTAAAAATTTGGCGACTTAGCAAATACACACAAACCTTTCTATTAAGCACTTTTTATCCTATTTTTTTACACATTGTTATGCCACGTTTTTATTAGTACCTATTAATGTGAATCAAGATTTACATTAATAAAAGTTAAAATTAGTCAAAATATTTTCTTAATAAGCTGATAGCTAGTGCTTGTTTTCAACTCCTGACTTGCATCATTAATTAAAGTAATCACCCGTCAATAAAAAAAACAACAACTATTATTAGACTTAATAATATGTTTAAAATTAATTCTTTTGATCTGATGCCTTTAATCAAATGATAAATACTAAAAAATATATTCAATGGTATCATTAAAAGCCACGGAATTGTTACAAGCTCAAAAATAACCCCAAAAAATACATTTTTAATTAGATAATGTGTGTTAATAGTAAAAATTAACAAATAGAAAATTGAAAAAACATTCAAGTAAAGTGCGTATTTTATATTTTTTGTAGAATTCATAAAGTTATAAATTGATAAATGTTAGTCTATTAATTACTTACCTTCTCCCTTTTCTTCTTCCCTTTCATATGATACTTGATAATCTGGCACACATCCTGAAAAACAGATATTACGACCTCCGACAGTTACATCACAATTTGTGCAAATTTTGTCATGAACATAACATAATAGATGTCTGTAAAAGCAACAACCAGAATAGTTACCACAACAGCCGTGACTCGATCCACAGCCAATTACACAATACCAAGAGCAGCCTCTTGAAAGGGTATTATCTTTATTTTGAATATTTTTGAGAGTTAATCTATAGTCTTTTTTACTTATAAAAAAAGAATAATAATCATCAAAACGAATTGAATTTTTATCAGTCTCATTTAAAAATTTCATTAAGTTTAGGGTAGGTTCACTAGTAGTTTTATATTCTTTTTCATAATCTTGCAATATTTTTTTCAAGTTATCAGTATTAATAAATTGTTCTTCTTGACAATTAAAATTTGTTTTATCAATAAGAAATGCAGGATGAATATTGCAATCACAATCGGTATTATTAACTATTGCTCTAGATGCAGATAATAGGATAGATTTATGGTAACTTAATGAAGATAAAAGATATAGATTTGAATTTGTTGAATATTTTTGAAAATAAATTGAGTTAAAACGCCACAATTCACTAAGCACCTCTTGAATTTTTCGTTTGATAAATTACTAGAGACTAATTCTTTAGCTTTTTTAATTACTTTTTCTTCTTGTTTCAGTTTCCAAAATTTATTATTTGGATTAAAACTATAATTTATAATATGTTCTATTTCATCTTCAGAGTTTAAAATAGTCAACTTACTTGATATATTATTCTTGTTTATAGAAGCTTCATAATTAATTTTATTATTTTTAGTTTTTAAATTAAACGATAAGTTATTTTGGCTGATTATTAAATTCAAGGGATTCTCTTGTTTTAAATTATTCAGGTTTTCATTTTTAATATCATCACTACAAGATGTAATGATAATGATAATTAGTAGATATATTTTTTTCATAATTACTGAGTTTTTTTAAAGTTATTACTTAATTTATATTATCATATGAATGGTCAGTCCGTTTTTGACCGTAGTGCTTTTTAATGTGCCCTAACGTTTAGTATAAGAAAAGTAGGGCAGTTGTAAGCGATACTTTTCGGATAAAACTAAAGCCAATTTTTTAAATTTTGTTAATTATCTTTTCTATTTTTACTCATGTTACGCATCCAAACCTCAAAAAAGGATGATTAAGCAGCTTTAGGTGTTGATAACTTTCTGAGTTCGTTATGAGCTGCTTTTTGAGCTGCTAAATAGATTTGTGTTTTCATAGCAAAATGATTTTTCCCTGTTCTTTGTTTAAGCCACTCTAACTTTATATAAGCTACAATTGACAATACAAAATGATTCGTTTGAGTTTCTGTTTTTTTAGTTGGAGATTTAGCAAAACCTGTGTTACTTTTAATCGATTTGTGATACTCTTCTACTGCCCACCGTTTTTTGTAGATTGTAGTTATTTGGTTATACGATAAATTTAAATCACTACAAGCCAAGTACAACTCGCCGACTGTATCATTCTCGTTTTTGAAAACTTGCTTTGTAAGCAACAGCGGAAAGTCTAGTTTTTCAAACCAAACTTCCACGGTTTGTTGTCTTGGCTGTAATGTTTTAATATTCACGTATGCTCCATTTTGCTTATCTTCTAAGGATAAGGCTACTTTTCGATTGCTTTTTAAGGCAATAATAAAATCATTTTTTAAAAGTTCTTTACAATAAACCATGTTCTCTGCTGAAGAAAACCAACTATCAGCCAACACATAATCAAAGTGTATTTTGCTACTACATTCCTGCAACATTTCTCTAAAAAGTTCGTTTTTAGTTTTGCTGCTTTTACGCTTTTGCCTTCCTGTTTTTTTGTCGGTAACCCAAATATTTTTCTTTATAAACTCTACACCACACGGTATACGCATGCCTCCAACTTCGACTAAAGCAGTTAGAAAATTAACCCCTTTTACAGACCTTCCAAACACATGGTCAAAATGCCAAGTGTTCAACTCACTTTCATCTGTATATTGTTTTTCTTGTATCGAATCATCAAAACTTAAAATGATAGTTTCTTTAGATTGAGTCAATTCTTCAACATAAGGTTTTGCCTTTTTCCATAGAAATTTACTGTCATAAACACCCGTTGATAATGCTCGTGTTATTTTATCATGTTTTATAGAGAGTAATGAAGCCATACCTGTAGCTGTCGTGTAAGAACTTGAACTTATCAAATAATCAGTATACAAATCAACAAAATTATCCATCTTTTTATTTCTCAAAGTTGTTAACAAGATAAACTATAAATATCTTAAATTCAAATTATTCTTGCGTAAGGTGAGTTTTTAATTATACCAAATTTAAAAATTTGGCGACTTAGCAAATACACACAAACCTTTCTATTAACCCGAATAATTCATCAGAAATCAAAAAACCTGAATGTAAAGTGTTATATTTAAGCAGTTAAACACAAAATACATCATTTTTTAAAACACCCATATTTGAGCACTAAAGATACTTTATTTTATCGAGGAAATCAAGCTATTTCGGTTGATTTTTCAGCCACAGAGATTAGTTCAGATGGTTCTTTGATTCTTTTAGAAAAGTTAGAGAGAACCCACAACTTACTAAAACATTTTAGCAAGTTACTTCCTGATCTTCGAAACCCTAAATACATTACTTACAGTCGAGAGCATCAACTCAAGCAACGTGTGTTTATGCTAATGCTAGGTTATCAAGATGCCAATGATGTGACCCATTTACAAAATGACCCATTATTTAAAGATGTTCTTCAAGGAGATTTGGCTTCTCAACCTACTATTTCTCGTTTTGAAAACAGTTTGAATAAAGAAACGATTTTCAAACTTTCTTACGCTTGGATTGATCGTTACGTATCAAGCCTAAAAGGTCGAGATGAAATAACAATTGATGTTGATGCTACCGATGATCCAACATATGGGAATCAACAAATGTCAATGTTCAATGGTTATTATGGACAGTTTATGTTAAATGAATTATTTTTTCATGATGGAGAAACCGGTCAAATTATCCTGCCAGTTCTTCGCCCAGGAAATAGCCATTCGAATCGATGGTATGTCGGAATTTTAAGAAGAATTATTCAAAAAATAAAAAAAGCATATCCTGAACTAAAAATTACTATTCGAACAGATAGTGGATTTAGTTGTGCTCCTTTTTATAAATTAGTAGCTGATTATGATTTGTTTTTTGTAACAGGTCAGGCTAGTAATTCGGTACTCAAAAGAAAGGTTGAGCGTTGTAAAAAAGCGGTTCAACTTCAATATGTAAATCAGCATAAAAAACACCAACATTTCACATCGTTTCGCTATCAAGCCAAAAGTTGGCATAAACCACAACAAGCTTACTGTAAAATAGAAAGTACAGGGAAAGGTTTAAATGTTCGTCATTTTATAAGTAATATTAAAGAGAAAGGTGCCCGAGAAATATACTTTGATTTCTATGTAAAACGAGGTGAATCTAGCGAAAACAGAATTAAAGAAGTCAAGAATATGTGTTTTTCCGATCGATTATCCAATCATGGATTTGTTGCAAACTTCTTCAGGTTGTTTTTAAGTAGTTTAGCCTACGAACTATTTTTATTACTAAAAAAAAGCATCAAAAAAACAACATTTGAAAAGGCTGAAAAATGGCAAATAAATACAATAAGAACCAATTTATTAAAAGTTGGAGCTACCATAAAAGTCACTAAAAAACGAATATATTATCAGTTATCAAGAGCATTTGTATATCAAGATTTGTTTCGAGAGATAATAACTCAATAACGGTTTTAAAGTGAGAATTTTAAAACCTTGGGATACCTATGCTCTGTTAGTAAAATTAATCCTTTTTAACTTTTAAAATCAATTATAACATACTATTTACTCCAAAAAAGTTTAAAAAACGAAAGAGAGAATCCTAAAATCTAGAGATAAAAAATCTATTTTGAAATTTGTTCTAAATATAAATCCTATGAATAATGCGGGTTAAGCACTTTTTATCCTATTTTTTTTACACATTGTTATGCCACGTTTTTATTAGTACCTATTAATGTGAATCAAGATTTACATTAATAAAAGTTAAAATTAGTCAAAATATTTTCTTAATAAGCTGATAGCTAGTGCTTGTTTTCAACTCCTGACTTGCATCATTAATTAAAGTAATCACCCGTCAATAAAAAAAACAACAACTATTATTAGACTTAATAATATGTTTAAAATTAATTCTTTTGATCTGATGCCTTTAATCAAATGATAAATACTAAAAAATATATTCAATGGTATCATTAAAAGCCACGGAATTGTTACAAGCTCAAAAATAACCCCAAAAAATACATTTTTAATTAGATAATGTGTGTTAATAGTAAAAATTAACAAATAGAAAATTGAAAAAACATTCAAGTAAAGTGCGTATTTTATATTTTTTGTAGAATTCATAAAGTTATAAATTGATAAATGTTAGTCTATTAATTACTTACCTTCTCCCTTTTCTTCTTCCCTTTCATATGATACTTGATAATCTGGCACACATCCTGAAAAACAGATATTACGACCTCCGACAGTTACATCACAATTTGTGCAAATTTTGTCATAAACATAACATAATAGATGTCTGTAAAAGCAACAACCAGAATAATTTCCATTATTATTAGCATTCACTAAACTTCCGCAGCAAATACAAATACTAGCACTACTATTAATTTTTTCATTTTGTAAAAATTTAAATTATTAATTAAGCCCTTAGTATAAAGACTTGTTAAAATATTTTTTAATTTCTACAAGATGTATTACTTCCTCTTGTTTGTGTTTTGTCAATTCATTGGCGCAATTTTTGTCTCTTAAATTTGCGAGCAGAGGTTCTTGTTTTTTTGTATACAAAATTCCTTGTCCAAAATTTGAATCTTTTTATTGTTTTATTTGCTCCTACAAAAATATAAAACCTATGGTTTTTTTGAAAAAGTAAGCAATTTTCTGCTTTTTATTTTTCATTATATAGTAATACCGTAAATACAGGAAAAATATTTTATATAATCTTTTCGAATTTAACAAAGCGCAAATATTTAGTTTTTTTCCTTTAATTTCTCATAAAAACAAACATTTTATTGTTAATTCAATAACAAAATATTGTTTTCTATGTATATCTGTTAAACCAAAATAGTTGCCTTTTTTTGTTTTAAAAATAAAAACTGTACAATTGAATCGTTAAAAAAAACTATTGTTTTGAATTTTCGCAAACTTTGATAAGGAAAGTAACTAATTGTTCCAATTATAAAAAAGGCTTGTATGGATTCCTGTCTTCGCAGAAATGACAAAACTCACTTGTAATTGAGTGGGGAAAATTGCTATAAAAAAATGTAATCTTTCAAACCACAAACCACAGATATGATACCGATAATAAGGATGTCATTTAATTGATGAAGCTTTGTTAAATCACGTCGAGGATCGTCTATTTGACTAAATATAGATGCTAGTTTATTTATCGCTTTAAAAACATATAGAGTATTGATTACTCAATATAATATATGAAAATTAATAATTAGAAACAACAATTTTAGATTACATTTTAGTAAATAGTTAAGACTTTTTTAGATGCGTTTGCCTTGAACTATCCAATCCTTTTTGATGTTTATCTGTTTTACTATTCTTTTGAAAATTGAACGGTCTAATTTTTGAATTATTTGACCAAAAAGTGATATATTTGACATAGAGAATGATGTTTTTTGGTAGGCAATTCAAAGTTAAGTAAGGTGCTTAAAAAATCATTCTCTTTTTTTATTAATTTTTGAAACGTTTAGGACGGGATTAATACAAGAACTAAAAATGAAAAATTTTATTAAAGAATTACAATGGAGAGGAATGTTACATAACAGTATGCCTGGAGTTGAAGAACATTTACTGGTCGAAATGCGAAGTGCTTATGTAGGTTTTGACCCAACGGCAGACTCGTTACATATTGGTAACTTAGTACCAATTATGTTGTTGGCACATTATCAACGTTGTGGGCACAAACCTATTGCTTTGGTTGGTGGAGCAACTGGTATGATTGGTGATCCTTCTGGAAAATCTTCTGAACGTAATTTGTTAGATGAAAAAACATTACGTCATAATCAAGAATGTGTAAAAGCACAATTAGGGCACTTTCTAGATTTTGAATCTGATGCTAAAAATGCAGCTATTTTGGTGAATAATTACGATTGGATGAAAGAGATTTCGTTTCTTGAATTTATTCGTGATGTTGGTAAACATATTACCGTAAACTATATGATGGCAAAGGATTCTGTAAAAAATAGAATTAGTTCAGAGTCTAAAGAAGGAATGTCTTTTACCGAATTTACCTATCAAATGGTACAAGGATATGATTTTTTGCATTTATACAGAGAAAGTTCAGCAACTATACAAATGGGAGGTTCTGACCAGTGGGGAAATATTACTACTGGAACAGAATTAATTAGAAGAATTGGTGGTGGAAAAGGATACGCAATTACCTGTCCGTTAATTACAAAATCTGACGGTTCTAAATTCGGGAAATCAGAAGGCGGAAATGTATGGTTAGATGCTAAAAGAACATCTGCATATAAATTTTACCAATACTGGTTAAATACTTCAGATGAAGATGCAGAAAAGTATATTAAAATCTTTACCTTTTTAGATAAAGAAACGATTGATACTTTAATTAAAGAACATAAAGAAGCACCACACGTTAGAGTTTTACAAAAACGATTAGGCAAAGAGGTTACTGTTTTGGTTCATGGAAAAGATGAGTATGAAAAAGCAATAGGAGCCTCTAATATTCTCTTCGGAAAATCTACTTCAGAAGATTTAAAATCTTTAGATGAGCAAACTTTTTTAGATGTTTTTGATGGCGTTCCGCAAGCGGAAGTTTCTAAAGAAGATTTTGAAAATGGATTGGATATGATTGGAGCTTTAGCAGCAAAAACTAGTTTTTTAAAATCTAATGGAGATGCAAGAAGGGCGTTAAAAGAAAACTCAATATCAGTAAATAAAGAAAAAATACAAGAAGGTTTTATAATTACTTCTAAAGATTTAATTGCTAATAAATATGTGCTTTTACAAAGAGGAAAAAAGAATTATTTTTTATTGAAAGTAGTATAATTAAGAAGCAATCTTCACACTAAAAGTTAAAGGGCATCGCTTACAATTGATGCCTTTTTTTTGATATTTATTACAGCAACTACTTTTTGGCTTTATACAGTTAGCTGTACAAACAGCATTACAAATTGAGGTTTGCATAGCAACAACAAGCGTTGTGGTTTTATTTTTACTGTAAAAAACAATCATAAGTATTTGTAATTCGGTTGCAAATATACGGTTTATTTAGAATAAATAAAAATAACAGAATGTTTCCAGAAAAATTAGCATCTTTATAGCGTATAAAAAATAATATGTCTTCAAATAGCAGAATTACAAGAGCATTTAAAAACGCTAAAAAATTACCATTAAACACAAATTCTAAATACGTTTTGTTTAGTGATTGTCATCGTGGAGATAATAGTTTTGCAGACGATTTTGCGCATAACAGAAATATTTATCGATACGCTTTAACCATTATTTTGATAATAACTTTACTTATATTGAATTAGGCGATGGTGATGAATTATGGGAGAATATTAATTTTACTTCCATTTTTAGGGCAAATAAATTCATCTATTTATTACTTAAAAAATTTCATAATGAAAACCGATTGCATTTTATATGGGGAAATCATGATATGGCGTATAAGAATGAAGAAACAATTCAAAAAAACTTGCATTATTATTACGACCCTGTAGAAGGTTGCGACAAAGAGCTAATGATAAACGCATCATTTTCTGAAGCTATTTTATTAGAAAACCCCGAAGGAAAATCTATTTTTTTATTACACGGTCATCAAGCAGATTGGTTTAATTATACTTTTTGGAGGTTGAGCAGATTTTTAGTAAGGTTTCTTTGGAAGCCCTTGCAAATATTAAGAGTTTCTGACCCAACAAGTCCTGCGCAAAATTTTAAAAGCTTAATAAAAGTTGAAGAACACGTAGAAGAATGGATTAAAGAAAATGATAATCAGATGGTAGTAATTGGACACACACATCGCCCGCGATTTCCAAGTCCAG
The DNA here is from genome assembly GCA_965242715.1 of Tenacibaculum sp. Classification (GTDB taxonomy): domain Bacteria; phylum Bacteroidota; class Bacteroidia; order Flavobacteriales; family Flavobacteriaceae; genus Polaribacter. The sequence continues at coordinate 3,175,259 of OZ251501.1, read as the reverse complement.
GTGATATTCCTTTTTTTAACGATGGTAGCTGCGTACATCCACGTGCAATTACGGGATTAGAAATAGAAAACAATCAAATTTCTTTAGTAAAATGGCACACAATAACTACAGAAGAAGGTCTTCTTCATATTAAAAGAAGCGTTTTAGAAGGCCCTGAAGAGTTGTCTAATTATATTTCTTAAAAAGAAGCTCTAAAAATTAAGTTTGGTGTAAAACCTAAAGAAAAATAGTTATTTTTTCTAGTGAAATACTATTTCTTATTCTAAAACTCCAGCGGAGAAGCTTTCATAATAATAGGTTGTTAGTTAATCATTCCTTCAAGTGTAAAAGTCTCAACACTCCTTTTTGGTTGAGGCTTTCTTTTGTTTAGTTCTCAAATTTTAACCCAACAAAAATAGTTCTCGGAGCAGAAGGGCCATAAATAAAGTTGCTATCCCTGTCTTTACCAATATCAAATTTAGATTGATAACTATCAAGCAAGTTTTTTACACCAGTATAAAATTCAAGGTTTGTTTTTAATTTTGGTAATTCAAATTTATAACTTGTTTTAAACCCTATTTCAGTAAAAATTGGCGATGTAAAATATTCATCAGCAGTTATATTTTGAGAATTTGAAGCCAAATGTAGTACATTCATTTCACCAGTATATATAAGATTTAAAGCAATTTTAAACTTTTGATTTGGCGTATATGTTAACGTTGCATATCCATAATTATTAGGTGTTCTTAAAAACTCCCTTTTGGCAATTAATGCATCAGAATACTGAACAGGTGAAATGTTTTTACTTGATTGAAAGGTAAACCCGCTTTCTAATTGAAAAATTCCATCGTAGTTTAAACGAGCTTCTAAAGCAATTCCTTTTACAGTTGCACCATCACCATTTCGTTTTTCAAATTTTTCTCCAAACTGATCAATACCAATGTTTTCTAAAATAAAAGCATCATCTAATTTGGTGTAAAAACTTTCAACGGTAAATCCATAGATATAATGTTCGGTAGGTTTATCATAATTAAATGATAAGTTATAACTGTTAGAACGCTCTTTTTGCAAATTATCTGCTAACTGAACACGTGAAATTCCACCGCCTGCAAAAGCAATATGTAAATCGGTATCAAAAGCTTGTGGAGCTCTAAAACCTGTTCCCCAAGCAGCACGAATTTGTGCTTTTTTAAATGGTTTGTATAACAAAGAAACTCGCGGACTTATAACATTGCTTACAACCTTTCGGTTAGAAACTTTATTATTTAAAGTATGATTATCAAAACGTGCGCCAGCTAATAAGTTCCATTTTTCGTTAATTTTCCAATCATTTTGAAGAAAAAACCCAAAGTTTTGAGTTCGTTGATTTACTTTATATTCGTACGCTTCAATGATGTCAAAAACATCATCTTGCACAAATTCACCACCAATAGTTATTACATTATTTCCTCCTAAAAAATCTTCTAATTTATGATTGAATTGGACACCACCTTGAAACGTTGTAGTTTCTGATGTTCCGTAGGGTGGATCTGCCAAATGAGCAGTGTCTGCAACAGTTCCAATACCTGGGCGAATTCCGGTATAATGTTCTCTCCCTGTATATTGTGTAGCAAAATAAGTAATTAACGAGCTTTTATCTTCATTAAAATTAATTTGATAATCTACATTTCCAACATATACATCGTGTGTGCGTTCTTCAGATTGTAACGCAAAATGAGGTGCGCCTTTAATCATTTCTCCACCATAACGATATTCATTCATCTTACTAAAATTGATTTCTATTTTCTGATTTTCCGTAGGAATAAAAAATAAATTAGTACCAAAAGAAGTGTTTTTTAATTGTGGTAATTCAGAAAAATTATCACCATTTGCATCGTATAAATCACGACTTCTATTGTTTACAAAAAATGAAACTCCAGCATTTTTATCTTCATTTACAACGGTTGCATTTCCTGCAATAATGTGGTCAGTAGCACCTTTAATACTTTGAAAAGTATAACCAACACTATAATTATTTTTCTTCGGAATTTTAGTAATCACATTTACCGTTCCGCCAATTGCACTTGAACCGTACAGCGCAGAACCACCACCGCGAACAACTTCAATTCTATCAATCATATTGGCAGGAATTTGTTCTAAACCATACAAACCAGTTAACGGGCTAAAAATTGGGCGACCGTTAATTAAAATTTGAGAATATCCGCCCGCCAAACCGTTCATTCGTAACTGTGTATAATTACACGTTTGGCAATCGGTTTCTACACGTAAACCTGTTTTAAACCTTAGCCCTTCAGATAAATTACACGCTTGTACATCAGACAATGTTTGTGAATTTATAACATTTACTATTACAGGGCTATTCGTTCTGCGCTTATCCGTTCGTGTTCCTGTAACCGTAACTTGATCTAATATTTCAGCAGTTTCTGTAAGTGTAAAGTTTATTGTTTTTTCTTTGGAAGAAGAGAATGATACAACCTTTCTTTCTGTTAAAAACCCCATAGAAGAAACAACAAGTGTAAGCCTGTTTTTTGAAGTTTTAATTTTATAGAAACCATTTTCATTGGCAGTTGTTCCTGTTTTTGTTCCTTGTATACTAATATTTGCGAACGGTAATTCTTCGTTTTTAGAAGTGGTAATGTTGCCCGTTATGGTTTGACCATTTACGAAAGCAGACATCAATAAAAATATAAAAAGTGTTTTTTTCATTTTCTCTATTATTCCTGTAAAAACAGGAGTTTATTTTAATCGCAGGGCGATAGCCCAATTGGGTTTAATTCCCCGACGCTTGCGTCGAAATAAAAAGGGAATTCCTATTTAATACCTCGTATGCTTGCGTCGAGGTAGTTTATTATTAGGCAAAGATAAATAATTTTTAGATAAGACTAAAAATTTATTTTTACAAATCAAAAATTCGTATGTTTGCAGTAATGTTTAGTCGATCAGAAGAAAACTACATAAAAGCAATTTTTCATTTAGGTACAATTTCTGAAAAAGGAATTAGTACAAATGCTATTGCAAAGAAGTTGAATACAAAAGCATCTTCGGTTACCGATATGGTTCGTAAACTTTCTGATAAAAAAGTAATAATTTATAAGAAATATAAAGGAGTTACATTAACTGCTTTCGGTAAAAAAACGGCAGTAAATATTGTTCGAAAACATCGTTTGTGGGAAGTTTTTTTGGTTGAAAAACTAAATTTCTCTTGGGATGAAGTACATGATGTAGCAGAGCAATTAGAGCATATTAAATCTCAAAAATTAATTAATGAATTAGATACTTTTTTAGGTTTTCCAAAACGCGACCCACACGGAGACCCAATTCCAGATAAAGAAGGAAATTTACATACTATCGAAAAGAGTCTATTATCTACTTTAACCAAAAATCAAAGCGGAATTTGCGTTGGAGTAAATGATAGTTCATCCGAATTTTTACGTTTTTTAGACAAGCAAGGTATTGCTCTTGGGCAAATAATTAAAGTGATAGAAAAAGAACCTTTTGACGATTCTTTTTCAATTAAAATTAACAATAGAAATTTATCGATTTCTAACAAAATAGCCAATAATTTATACATTCAAAAGGTATGAGTACCTTTGATCAATTAGTACATTTGCTAAAGAACATCCAATACAATCTGCTTTATATGCATCTCTTTTTACATGGGGTTTAACTGCTGTAGGGGCTTCTTTAGTGTTCTTTTTCAAAAAAACGAATCGTGCCGTTCTTGACGGAATGTTAGGCTTTACCGGAGGCGTTATGGTGGCGGCAAGTTTTTGGAGTTTGCTAGCACCAGCAATTGAAAACAGTCCTGGAGAAGGTTTTATGAAAGTAGTACCAGCTGCAATTGGTTTTGGTTTAGGAGCTTTATCCTTGTTTGGAATGGATAAAATATTGCCACATTTACATATCAATTTTAAAAAAAATGAAGCTGAAGGCGTTAAAACAGATTGGCATAGAACTACGCTTTTAGTGTTGGCAATTACGTTACATAATATTCCTGAAGGTTTGGCTATTGGAGTATTATTTGGAGCAGCATCAACCTTAATTGGGGTAGAACAGACTGAAATGATTATTGCTGCAATTTCATTAGCAATTGGCATCGGAATTCAAAATTTTCCAGAAGGGTTTGCAGTAGCAATGCCACTTCGAAGACAAGGGCTTAGTAGATTAAAAAGTTTTTGGTACGGACAATTATCTGCAATTGTAGAACCTATTGCGGCAGTTTTAGGTGCATTTGCAGTTTCGTTTTTTACACCAATTTTACCATATGCATTAGCCTTTGCTGCTGGTGCAATGATTTTTGTAGTTGTTGAAGAGGTAATTCCAGAAACACAAAGAGATAAATATACAGATATTGCCACACTTAGTTTTATTGGCGGGTTTATTGTAATGATGTCTTTAGATGTTGGTCTTAGTTAAAAGTCTATCCTAATTTTTTTTAAAGAGTAGAGGTTTCTTTTATACTTTATTCTTTTGTGTTTTTATGGCCAAAAAAAATAGTGTAAATTCGTGCAATTAGTGTCTAAAAAATAATTGTGCAACAACCCTCAACTTTTCAAGTATATAATGCATCCGCAGGAAGCGGAAAAACATTTACGCTTGTAAAAGAATATTTAAAAATCTTATTAAATTCTGAAGATATTTTTCATTTTCAGAAAGTATTGGCAATAACTTTCACCAACAAAGCGGCAGGCGAAATGAAGGAACGTGTGTTGGATAATTTACGCGCTTTTTCCGAAGGAATAGAGACAGATTTGTCTCCAAAAATTTTAGAAGAAACGGCATTAGATATTGCTACAATTAAAGAACGAAGTGAGAAAATTCTAGATGCTATTTTGCAAAATTATTCAGCATTTTCAATTACTACGATTGATAGTTTTACGCATAAAATAATTAAAAGTTTTGCCTATGATTTAGGGTTGTCGCTTAATTTTGAAGTTGAAATGGATGCAATTTCTCTGCTACATGAAGCAGTTGATGTGTTGATTTCTAAAATAGGAACTAACAAAGAGTTAACCCAGACACTTATAGATTTTTCGCTTGATAAAGCAGATGACGACAAATCTTGGGATATTTCTCGCGAACTCAACGAATTTGCAAGAATTCTGTTAAATGAAGATGACACGAAACATTTTAGAAAACTTACCACTAAAAAATTAGCCTATTTTACTTCACTTCGTCAAAAATTACAAAAGCACCAGAATAGCATTAAAAACCAATTGCAAGATATTGGTAATAAAGGCTTGGAAGTAATTGATGGAACAACCTTAGAGCATAAAGATTTTTACTATTCGTTGTTGCCAAAACATTTTAGTTCACTTAGAAAAGACCCTGCAACCACTAAGTTTTTTGATCAGAGTAAATTGCGTGATCGTATTGAAGAAAACATGTTTTACTCTAAATCAAAATCAGACAATATAAAATTAGAGATTGAAAGAGTTTTACCACAATTATTGGACTTATATCAAGAATCTGAAAAGCTTTTTCAGCAGTTTACTTTAAATAAATTGGTGTTGAAAAGTATTATTCCGTTGGCAGTTTTAAATAGCATTAATTCTGAGTTGACACATATAAAAGAAGAAAATAATATTCGCTTAAACGTAGAGTTTAACCAGTTAATTTCAGATAATATTAAAGACCAACCTGCGCCGTTTATTTATGAACGAATTGGGCAACGATTTATGCATTATTTTATTGATGAAATGCAAGATACATCTGTGTTACAGTGGCAAAATTTGATTCCGTTGATAGATAATGCGTTGGCGCAAGAAAACAGTAATTTATTGTTAGTTGGCGATGGAAAACAAGCAATTTATCGTTGGCGCGGTGGAAAAGCAGAGCAATTTATTGAGTTAGGAAATGATAAGGAAAATTCATCAAATCCGTTTCATATTCCGAAGGAATTAGAAACATTAAACACTAATTATAGAAGTTATTCAGAAATTATTGATTTTAATAATAATTTCTTTCAGCATACAGTAAATTTTATTCAAAATGAAAGCTATAAAAAGCTGTTTGAAGACGGAAACAAACAATTAGAAAATACAAAAAAAGGCGGATTTGTATCACTTTCTTTTCTTGAAAAAGAGGAAGAAAAAGAAGATGAATTACTAAAATATCCAAAGAAAATTTTAGAAAAAATAAACGAGTTAAAAGCTAGTTTTTTTCTAAATGAAATTTGCATTTTAGTGCGTAAAAAGAAAGACGGAGTTGCCGTTGCAAATTATTTATCAGAAAATGGAGTAAATATTATTTCTTCAGAAACTTTATTGTTGCAAAATAGCGCAAAAGTTAATTTTATTGTTAATGTTTTACAGGTAATTCAACATCCAGCAGATGAAGAAACACGTTTTGAGGTGCTATATTTTTTACATCAGCATTTGCAAGTTTTGGTTAAAAAAGATATTTTTCTGCATCAATTTGCGAAATATAATATCGAAAATATTTTCAAAGGCTTAACAAATTATGGAGTTTTGTTTGATGTAACTCGTTATCAGCAATTGCCTTTTTATGAGAAAGTAGAAGAAATTATTAGAGGTTTTCAACTTATAAACTCTTCAGATGCTTATGTGCAATTTTTTTTAGATGTGGTTTTAGAACAGCAGCGAAAAAACACAAATGTGCAGGAGTTTTTAGAATTTTGGGAAGAGAAAAAAAACAATTTAAGTATTGTTGTGTCCGAAAATTCAAATGCGGTTCAGGTAATGACGATTCATAAATCGAAAGGATTAGAATTTCCAGTGGTTATTTTTCCGTACGATTTAGATATTTATAGACAAGTAAACCCAAAAGTATGGTTGAATAAATTGCCTGAAAACTTTGCTGGTTTTAAAGAATTACTTGTGCCATTTAATAAAGAGCTGAGTTATGTAAACGACCGCGGACTGGAAATTTACCAGCAACAACGTGAAGAATTAGAGCTTGATAATTTTAACTTGCTATACGTTGCATTGACGCGTGCGGTTGAACAATTGCACATTATTACAGAGAAAAAAATTTCTTCTAAAGGTGAAGAAAAAGTGAATTTTTATTCAGGAATTTTTATTAATTATTTAAAGAAAATAGGTTATTGGAATGATGAAGTTTTAGAATATTTTTTTGGAAATTCAGATCGAAAAAGTATTCAAAATAAAGAAAAATCTAAGACTGAAATTCAAGAAACATTTATTTCGTCACCTTGGCAAGAACACAATATTGTTATGTTAGCGAGTGCTTCAAAATTGTGGGATACAGAGCAAGGAAAGGCAATTGATTTTGGGAATCTTATTCACGAAATGCTGTCGAAAATTATTACAAAAAACGATATTGAGAAAGTTATAAATCAATATGAAAGCCAAGGAGAACTTTTGGAAGAAACTGCGACTGGAGTAAGAAAAATTATTCACGAAATTGTGAATCATCCGCAGTTAAAAAAGTGTTTTAATGATGAGGTAACAGTTTACAACGAACGTGAAATTGTAACTATTGATGGGCAAACTATTATTCCCGATAGGTTAGTTTTTAATAATAATAACGTTACTATTATCGATTACAAAACAGGGAAACCGTCTAAAAGTTATCATCAACAATTATTAAAATACGAACACGTTTTAAAATCAATGAATTTTACAGTTGATAAAAAACTACTCATATATATTAATAAAGAAATTTTTGTTGAAGAAGTCTAATCGCAAGGGATAGCCTAACTAGGTTTAATATCTCGCAACTTTGGGTTGAGGTTATTTATCAACTAACTTTGACCTTTTTAATATATAATGACGTATCGAGCGCAGTCGAAATGTAAACTAAATAAAATAATATGTACGGAAAAATAAAAGAGCAATTACAGCAAGATATTCAAGACATTAAAGATGCTGGATTGTATAAAACAGAAAGGATAATAACATCGTCGCAAGATGCAGTAATTAAAATTTCTACAGGAGAAGAAGTACTTAACTTTTGCTCGAATAATTATTTAGGGTTATCGAATCATCCAGAAGTAATTCAAGCAGCAAAAGATACAATGGATACGCATGGTTTTGGAATGTCGTCAGTACGTTTTATTTGCGGCACACAAGACATTCATAAACAACTAGAAGCAAAAATAGCAGAGTTTTACACAACAGAAGATACTATATTATATGCTGCAGCTTTTGATGCCAATGGAGGTGTTTTTGAACCATTGTTAACAAAAGAAGACGCAATTATCTCTGACAGTTTAAATCACGCATCTATTATTGACGGAGTTCGTTTATGTAAGGCAGCACGTTATCGGTATAATAACAATGACATGAATTCTTTGGAAGAACAATTAATAGAAGCCAATAAACAGAATCATCGTTTTAAGGTTATAGTTACAGATGGTGTTTTTTCTATGGATGGAATTGTTGCCAAGCTAGATGAAATTTGCGATTTAGCAGATACATATGATGCGTTAGTGATGGTTGATGAATGTCATGCAGCTGGATTTATTGGTAAAACAGGTCGCGGAACGGTAGAGCTAAAGAATGTAATGAATCGTGTTGATATTGTAACAGGAACTCTTGGTAAGGCTCTTGGAGGAGCAATGGGAGGTTACACAACAGGGAAAAAAGAGATTATTGAGATATTGCGTCAACGTTCTCGCCCGTATTTATTTTCAAACTCGTTGGCATCCGCAATTGTTGGCGCTTCATTAAAAGTATTTGATTTGTTATTCAATGACACTTCACTTCGCGATAAATTAGAATGGAATACAAATTATTTTCGTACAGAGATGGAGAAAGTAGGCTTTGATTTGGTTGGTGCAGACGCGGCAATTGTGCCAGTTATGCTATATGATGCTAAATTATCACAAACTATGGCTAATAAACTTTTAGAAGAAGGAATTTATGTAATTGGGTTTTTCTTTCCAGTTGTACCCAAAGAAAAAGCCAGAATACGAGTGCAATTATCTGCTGCACATACTAAAGAACACTTAAATAAAGCTGTTTTAGCATTTGCTAAAATTGGTAAAGAACTTGGTGTTATATAGAGGTATATGTATAAAAACTTTCTTTTTTTGTAAGTTTTTATAGATTTGTCTTTGTCAATTAATACGAACATTATACATTTGCACATTATAAAAACGAACTTTTAATTTAAAAATCTGATAATGAAACAATTAAAATTAGCTGTGATAGCTTTTTTTACATTACTAACAATTAGTAATGTAAACGCACAAGATGCTGACAATCCTTGGGTAGTAGGTTTTGGTATTAACACTGTAGATGTTAGAGCATATACCACTGATATTGGTACAATTCTTTCTGATTATGTAGGAACAACTGAGTGGGGTGAAAACACAATTCCATCTATTTCAAGAATTTCTGCGGAAAAATATTTAAAAGATGGTTTTACGTTACAGTTAGCAGGTTCTTTAAATAAACTAAAGATTATTGATGGTAATAGAGAGTTAGCGGATGGTAAAACAGATGCAGATGCACTATATTATTCTATTGATGCATTAATAAAGTATGATTTAAATAACTTATTTGGTCAAACAGGTTGGTTTGATCCTTATGTTGGTTTAGGTGGTGGTTACCAGTCTCTTGATGATGAAGGAGATGGTGTGTTAATTGGTGCTTTAGGTTTCAATACTTGGTTCAACGATAATTTAGGTTTAAACTTTCAAACAGGTTATAAACATGGATTTAATGAAGAAGGAAGAGATGTATTTCAACATTCTTTAGGTTTAGTATTCAAATTCGGAGGAAAAGATACTGACGGAGACGGAGTATATGACAAAGATGATGCATGCCCAGAAGTACCTGGATTAAAAGAATTTAATGGATGTCCAGATGCTGATGGTGATGGTATCAAAGACTCTGACGATGCTTGCCCTAACGTTTTTGGTTTAGCAGCACTGAATGGTTGTCCTGATACTGATGGTGATGGTGTAGCTGATAAAAACGATGCATGTCCAAAAGTAAAAGGATCTAAGGCAATGAAAGGTTGTCCAGATACTGATGGTGATGGTGTAGCTGATGCTTCAGATAAATGCCCTAAAGTAGCTGGTCCAGTTGCTAACGGTGGTTGTCCTTACGGAGATATTGATAAAGATGGTGTTTTAGACAATGTTGATAAATGTCCTAAAGTTGCAGGTCCTGCATCTAATAATGGATGTCCAGTAGCAGTGCCAGTAGTAATTACTGAAGATGCTGTAGCTGAATTAAGAAACTTCGCAAGAACTATCTTATTTAACACAGGAAAATCTTCTTTCAAATCAGGAATTACTCAAACTTTAAATGATGTTGTAAGAATTATGGAAGATTATCCAAATGCTAATTTCCATATTGAAGGTCATACCGATAGTGTTGGTAGAGCGTCTAATAACTTAAGGTTATCTGATAAGAGAGCACACGCTGTTATGACTTATTTAACAGGTAAAGGTATTTCTTCTTCAAGAATGTCTGCTCAAGGTTATGGTGAAGATAATGCAATCGACACTAATGCAACAAGAGCTGGTAGAGCTAATAATAGAAGGGTTGAAATTAGAGTTACTAACAAGTAATCTTTAATTTTTTCTAAATAATATTTAAAGCCTCGCAAATTGCGAGGCTTTTTTCATTTAAAAAATCAACAAAAAACACTTTTTATATTCTAACAAAAAAACTACCTTTGCACCGCAAAAAGTGAAGGGTAATCTTCACATATTAAAATAAATAACTTAATTACATAAAGTAATGTCTACAATAACAGGTAAAGTTTCTCAAATTATTGGTCCGGTTATCGATGTTGAGTTTAACACAGAAAATGGGGAGTTACCAAACATTTACGATTCATTAGAAATTAAAAAAGCGGATGGCTCTATTTTAATTTTAGAAGTACAACAACACATTGGTGAAGATATTGTACGTACTATTTCTATGGATGCTACAGATGGTTTACAGAGAGGGCAAGAAGTAGTTGCTACAGGTAGCCCAATTCAAATGCCAATAGGGAGTGATATTTATGGCCGTTTATTTAACGTAACAGGAGATGCTATTGATGGGTTAGGTAATTTACCAAAAACTGGCGAAGCTGGTTTGCCAATTCACCGTCAAGCGCCTAAGTTTGATGAATTATCTGTATCTACAGAAGTTTTATTTACTGGTATTAAAGTAATTGATTTAATAGAACCTTATGCAAAAGGAGGTAAAATTGGATTATTTGGTGGTGCCGGAGTAGGTAAAACAGTATTAATTCAAGAACTGATTAATAATATAGCAAAAGGACACGGAGGTTTATCTGTATTTGCAGGAGTTGGTGAAAGAACTCGCGAAGGAAACGATTTACTTAGAGAGATGTTAGAATCTGGAATTATTAAATATGGTGATGACTTTATGCAGTCTATGGAAGAAGGCGGATGGGATTTATCTAAAGTTGATAAAGCGGGAATGAGAGATTCGAAAGCAACTTTTGTTTTTGGGCAAATGAATGAGCCACCTGGAGCACGTGCACGAGTTGCTTTATCTGGATTAACTATTGCTGAATATTTTCGTGATGGAGCAGGAGAAGCACAAGGAAAAGATGTACTTTTCTTTGTAGATAATATTTTCCGTTTTACACAAGCAGGTTCTGAAGTATCGGCTTTATTAGGTCGTATGCCGTCTGCAGTAGGTTACCAGCCAACTTTAGCAACAGAGATGGGGGCAATGCAAGAACGTATTACATCAACTAAAAAAGGATCTATTACATCTGTACAAGCAGTTTATGTACCTGCAGATGATTTAACGGATCCAGCACCAGCAACAACATTTGCGCATTTAGATGCAACAACAGTATTATCTCGTAAAATTGCTGAGTTAGGTATTTACCCTGCAGTAGACCCATTAGATTCTACTTCAAGAATTTTATCTGCAGCTATTTTAGGTGATGAACACTATAATACAGCAACAGCGGTAAAAGAATTATTACAACGCTATAAAGAATTACAAGATATTATCGCAATTTTAGGGATGGAAGAATTATCTGAAGAAGATAAATTAGTAGTTCACAGAGCACGTCGTGTACAACGTTTCTTATCTCAACCTTTTCATGTTGCTGAACAATTTACTGGTATACCAGGATGTTTAGTTGATATTAAAGACACTATTAAAGGCTTTAATATGATTATGGATGGTGAGTTAGATAAATACCCTGAAGCTGCATTTAACTTACGTGGATCAATTCAAGACGCAATTGACGCTGGTGAGAAAATGTTAGCAGAATCTTAAAAACTGATAAATTATGTTTTTAGAAATTGTAACACCAGAAGCTATATTATTTTCATCAGAAGTAGATTCTATTGTAGTACCTGGAATTAATGGTGAATTTCAAATATTGAATAATCACGCACCAGTAGTTTCTATTTTAAAAGAAGGAACTATTAAAATTGAAGCTTCAAAGTTTTCTATAGATGAAAAGTTTGAAGATAGGTTTACAAAGATAGATGATGGCAGGATGGTCTTTTCAATCAATTCTGGCACGTTAGAGTTTAATGATAATAAAGCAATCATATTAGCAGATTAAGTTCGTTAAAACGCATAAAAAAAGCCTAACTTTTAAAGTTGGGCTTTTTGTTTTTATAAACTTTAATCGGAAGGGGCGATAAGTTAACTGGGTTTAATTTCCCTACCCCCTTTTACTTCGATTTAACACCTTCTCATCACTTAGGTCGTTGAAATTATTTACTCTGAAGTTCAGCAGCCTTACGTTCTAATTCTGCTTGAAACTCTTCCATAACAGGTTTTACAGTGCTTTCAGGAATATCTGCTACTTTAATATACATTAATCCGTCAATTGCATTGTTAAACTTCGGGTCTACATTAAATGCTACTAAACTGGCATTTTGCTTCACATATTTTTTAATTAACACAGGCATTCTAAGCGCACCTGGTTCAATTTCATCAATAATTTTATCAAATTTTTGCATATCAGCGGCAGAAGCATCAAACACAAAATCTTTATCAACATCCTTTAATTTCACTTTAAACTCTTTCTTCGGATGAATGTATTGCGCCACATAAGGATCATAATAATGCGATTTCATAAACTCAATCATTAACGACTTTGAAAACTCAGAAAATTGATTACTAATGCTTACACCACCCATTAGATATTTATATTCTGGATAACGTAACGTTACATGTACAATTCCTTTCCAAAGTAAAAACAAAGGCATTGGTTTTTGCTGATAATTTTTAACAATAAATGCACGCCCTAACTCCATAGTACTCTGCATCATATGGTACAATTCTGGTTCAATCCTAAATAACGTATGAACATAAAATCCGTTAATTCCGTATTTCTTAAAAATATCTTTTCCAAGCCCCATTCGGTAGGCTCCAACTAATTCATTTGCTTTACTATCCCACAAAAATAAATGATAATAATACTTATCAAACTTATCCAAATCAATAGATTTGTTTGTTCCTTCACCAACATCACGAAATGTTATTTCTCTTAAACGACCTATTTCGTGTAAAATATTCGGAATTTCTTTTGCTTTGGCAAAAAAGATTTCATAATTTCTACTTGTCAATAAACGGTTTCCTTCATCACGAAGTTTATCGGTTTCTTTTATAAAGGTATCTATATTTCTTTGCGAAGTAATTTTCTTTGCTTTTTTCGGGATTTTAAGATTTTTAGCTGATAAGATTTTTAAAGGTGTTTTCTGAAAAGGTTTTGCCAACATATAGGTTTTCTTACGAAGAAACTCATAAAAAGAGGGAATGTCTGTATAAGTTTCTTGGTCTTTTACAGAAATAGGTTTTCCTATTCTAACTTTAATAACACGCCTTTTTTGTGACATTACTTCAGAAGGCAGTCTAGCAGACCTTAAAGTATCACTAATACTAGAAAGTATGTAAAAAAGCTTGCTGTTTTTTGCATGAAAATAAATAGGAATTACAGGAACTTTTACTTTTTTTATTAAACGAATAGAACCTTGTTCCCAGGGTTTATCAACTTTTAATTTTCCGTCTTTATAAGTGGAAACCTCACCTGCAGGAAAGATTCCTAACGGATGCCCGTTTCTAACATGCAAAAGAGCACTTTTAATTCCTGCAAGACTAGATTTTGCATCCTTATGATTTTCAAAAGGATTTACAGGCATTATATAAGGCCTTAATGGAACTGCTCTATCTAGTAAAAAGTTAGCAATTATCTTATAATCAGCTCTTTTTTCAACGAGTAATTTTAATAGTAAAACCCCATCTACTCCGCCTAAAGGATGGTTAGAAATTGAGATAAAAGCACCCTCTTTTGGTATGCGTTTTAAATCTTCTTCTGGTATTTCAAACTTTATTTTTGCGTCGTTTAAAAGACCATTTAAGAAGTCTAAACCAGTTTTATGTTTATTGTTGTCATAGAGCCTGTTAACAGCGGAAATGCGTGTAACTTTCATTAAAATCCAGCTAATAAAAGTACCTAAAAAACCAAATTTTTCTAAGCCAATTATTTGTGCAATTTCTTTAGATGTAACTAATCCCATACGTTTGCGTTAGAGCGAACTACAAACATACTAAAAAATTAGATAGATTGGATGATGATTTGGGCTGTTTCTTTGTTGATTTGAGTTAATAACGCTTTTCCTTTTTTACGAATACTCTGCAATGCAGTGCTATCAAAATGACGGATTGTAAATAAATCTATGTCTTTTTGAAAATCAACTTTATAGGTGTTTTTCAGTTCATTATAAAAAGCATCAAACTTGCCAAATTTATTATCAACACAGACAGAAAAACTAATAGCAGAATTCTGGATTAGATTTACCTTAAGTTGATAATCGTATAATTTTTTAAAAATATGACTAATATTGTTTTCAATCATAAAAGAAAAATCTAGTGCAGAGATAGATACTAAAATTTGATTCTTCTTTACAATAAAACAGGGAATATAAGGGATTAATACTTTTTCTTTAGAAACTTTTGTTCCTTGCTTTTTTGAATCTATAAAAGAACGTACAAATAACGGAATCTCTTTGTTTTGTAGTGGTTTAATGGTTTTTGGATGAATTACTGAGGCACCATAAAAAGCCATTTCTATAGTTTCTTCATAAGAAATTTGCGTTAACAAAGTTGTAACATCAAAAATTCTTGGATCTGCATTTAAAACACCTGCTACATCTTTCCAAATAGTAACACTTTTGGCATTTAAACAATAAGCAAAAATACCTGCAGTATAATCAGACCCTTCCCTTCCTAAAGTTGTTGTTTTTTCATTATTTCCACCTAAAAAACCTTGTGTAATATGGAGTTTAAAAGGATTAATATTCTGTTTGATGATGTTTTCTGTCAATTCCCAATTTACTTTAGCGTCTCGATAAAAACTATCAGTTTTTATGTAATCTCTAACATCTAACCAATTATTTTCTATTCCAATTAGGGTTAAATAGGCACTTACAATCTTCGTAGAAATAAATTCGCCAAACCCAACAATTTGATCGTAAATAAAATTATAATCTTGTGAAGTATTAGTTGCCATAAAAGCACTCAATTCTCCAAACAAGTAGTTTATTTGAGTATAAACTTCATGATTTTCATCAAATAAATCAGCTAAAATATTTTGATGATATTCTTCAATAAAATTCAGTTTATCGATTAATTTACCTTGTTTTTTATAGTATGCATCAACAACTGCTTCAAAAGCGTTGGTCATTTTTCCCATTGCAGAAATTACTACTAGTATATTTTCTGTGCCTTCGTGCTGTAAAATCTGTGCAACGTTTTTAATTCCGTTTGCATCTTTTACAGACGCACCACCAAACTTAAATACTCTCATTAATGTATGCATTTAAGTTTTCTTTGGTCATGTGTACTACAGACCAACCGTTTAAAATTTTTGCTCCAGTGCTTTCGTAAAAATCAATAGCATTTTTGTTCCAATTTAAAACCTCCCAAGCAACACGTTTTACGCCTAAAGAATGTGCGTATTTTAAGACCTTTGTGTATAGAGCTTTACCAACACCTGTACCTCGTTTAGATTGTGTTACTATTAAATCTTCTAAATGAATTGCTGTTCCTTTCCAAGTAGAATAACGCTCATAAATTAAGGCTGTCCCTATAATTATTCCATTTTCTTCTGCAACAAAAGTTTTAAACTTCGGTTTGTCTGAAAACCCATCGTGAAGTAAATCTTCAACTGAAATTTCAACAGCATTGGGTTCTTTTTCAAAAATGGCTAACTCAGTAATTAAATCTAATACCGATTGCATATCTCTTTTTTCACCTTGACGAACTATAAAACTCATTTTCTAAATAATTTAAGCCAAAGATAGTTGATTTTGAAGAGTTGTAAAATAAATGAAAAATTGTAACAAGTTCTTTCCGTTTGTTAAAATTTTCTACCAAGCGGAAATAATTATTACTCGAAATCGTTGTAGTTGCGTAAAAAAGTTGGCATCTTTGTAGCATATAATTAATTATTGACATGAACAATAAACACATGACGCTTGGTGAGTATATCATCGATAATCAAAATAATTTTAAGTATTCTTCAGGTGAACTTTCTCGTTTAATTAATTCTATTCGGTTGGCGGCAAAGGTTGTAAATCATGAAATTAGAAAAGCTGGTTTAGTAGATATTATTGGCGCTTCTGGCGATATAAATATACAAGGTGAAACACAACAAAAATTAGATGTTTTAGCAAATGATTTGTTTAAGCAAACTTTAATAAATCGAGAAATTGTTTGTGGTATTGGAAGTGAAGAGGAAGAGGATTTTGTAATTGTTGAAGGAAAAAACAAATTAAATGAGAATAAATATGTGTTATTGATGGATCCGTTAGACGGTTCATCAAACATTGATGTAAATGTTTCTGTAGGAACTATTTTTTCCATTTATAGAAGAGTTTCTCCTGATGGAACACCTGTTACAAAAGAAGATTTTTTACAAAAAGGAAGCAAACAAGTTGCCGCTGGTTATGTGGCTTACGGTACTTCAACTATGCTAGTTTTTACTACAGGAAATGGTGTAAACGGGTTTACTTTAAACCCAGCGATAGGAACGTTTTATTTATCGCATCCAGATATAAAATTTCCTGAAGTAGGGTCAATTTACTCTATAAATGAAGGGAATTATGTTCATTTTCCGAAAGGAGTAAAAGACTATTTAAAATATTGTCAAGAAGAAAAAGAGAATAGACCATACACGTCTAGATACATAGGTTCTTTAGTGTCAGATTTTCATAGAAATATGATTAAAGGAGGTATTTATATATACCCTACAAGTACTATTGGACCTAAAGGAAAATTACGCTTGCTATATGAATGTAACCCAATGGCTTTTATTGCTGAACAAGCAGGAGGTAAAGCAACTGATGGTTATAAACGGATTTTAGATTTAGAACCTACAGAATTACATCAAAGAGTTCCCTTTTTCTGCGGAAGCACACATATGGTCGAAAAAGCCGAAGAGTTTATGGCACAGTACCCAGAGGATGCAAATTATTAATTAAACCACTATGGGCTAAAGTCCATAGGTTTTTAAATCTGACTAAAGTCAGCAATACGTGATTACTAGAATGAAAATTGAAGATAAAAAATAATTTCTGAACTCAATTTTCTTTTAACGAATCTGAATAAAATTTTTAGAAGCTAAAGCGAGATGCACTAAAATACATAGTTTTAACTCCATTTGAGACCCATAAATTTTTAACGTTGGGAAAAAGAAAATAAGATTGTTATTAATGTTCCCATTCTATAAAACAATTTTCTAATTGAATACTATCAATTGATGTAAAGCTCCTATTTAGTGCCTGGTCGGTAAGTACCTTAATTTGCTAAAGAGTTCAATTTTTGTGTTGTACTTTTCTTTATTTTTTAAAAAAAGGGTTGGCTTTGAAGTTTTTTAAAACGGAGGCTGTTCAACTTGATAAAATCCTCCTTTTTAGGTCTAAAATTTGGTTTTAAATCATAGGTATCCTTAAAAAGACTAGATTACCTTGTTTTTAGGCTACTTTTTGCCTCTTTTTTGTTTTCGCTTTTTCTTTTTCCTTTTTTATCAAGTTTCCCAGCCTATGAAGATTGTAAGACAAAACGGCTAGAGACACGTATTTATCAAAATTGATTTTCCCTTTATCACAACACTTGTCTAGTCCGTGATATGTAAGTTGATTAATATTAGATTCGACAGCATTATGTGCGTTATTTAGGGTTTTAAAATCTTTCGAATGCTCTATTTCTTTGCGCTCTTTATTAGGCTTTCCCTTTTGTTTTATGATGGTATTTGGGATGATTGACTCTAGGTCTTTTATAATTTCTTTGGAGCTAAATCCTTTATCAAAACTTAAAGAGGCAATCCTACCACCAAACTGTTTTCTAAGCCTTTCTGCAATATCAATGGTAAAAGCAGCATCAGGAGTATCTGCTATGATTTGATCTAAAACGATAAAGTGATGTTGATCGGTTACAATCAAGTGTTTTTCTCCGAATTCTGCAACAACACCTGCCTTGCCTTTGCTAATCCATTTGGTGTGTGGTTCAAATAAAGAAAATATTTTTTCATTATGTGGAATTTTTTCACCTTTTAGAAGTCGTCTCTCTACCAAATCTATATGCTTGATTAGCATTTCAAAATAGTATTTCAATGCTACAAAGGCTAGTTCTTGAGAAAGCGTCTTTGGCGTGAAAACAGTTTGGAATTCTACTACCTTTTTTTGAAGTACTTTGGCGATGTCTAGATAATTTTTAGTGGCATATTTTAAACGAAACTCTTTGTTTTTACCTCCTGATTTTTTAACTTTTTGAAGTTTTCTAAACTCGATTTTAATGCGTTTTTTCCAATCTAAGTCTTTGCGCCAACCCTCTAGGTTTTGTTCTTTTGCCAAAGAACAACTAATTTCAATACACTTTCGGGAAGCATCCCATAACAGGTTATAATCCGTAGGGAAATGAACATTGGTTTTTACTACATAACTATCAACTTTGAGCCTAAGAGTTTGATCGTCTTTTTTTTTAAATACCCTTGTCCTACTTCCAAGACTAAGGCATTGATTTTGGTGATACTTTCGGTTTTTAATAAACCAATATTCTCCTTTAAAGCGGTTAAACTATACTGCTTGACTTCCGATGAAAAACCATAAGAATCGCCTTCGATTCCCATCAGCTGGCGAACACATTTATCAAAATTGGCAATCCACAACAGCCGGTCGTAATTGGTGTTGAGCGTTAATCGAATCACAGACAAAACAATCACTTCCCAAATACTCATGCCTTGCCTTCCTGTTTGCTTTTTATCTCTTAAAATTATAGGCGCTACGATGGAAAACATTTTTTGGTGATACAACTCATTGACAAAAATAGTTTGAAGAGCTAGTAGTACAGGTGCAAGTTCGTCTCTGCTTTTGGTAGGAATCACTACCTCTGAAATAGGAAGGCTTCCTAGAATTGGTGATACTTCAAATCGTTTACGCATCGTTTCTTTTTTTGGCGAATCTACAGCGGATAATCCTAGTAAAATCATTGTTCTTTCTAATTTACAGCTTTTTTGAAGAAAGATTCGATCCAAATTATTAAGTTATTAACTTAATAATCAACAAAATAAAAGTTTATGACCAGGCACTATTTATAGTACCTTTCGAAGGTATTCCGTTTGGCAATTCAAGAAAGGTTCTTAAAAACTATTTTTTTGATTTTGCAAACCTAACCATTTGTTTCCGCGTTTCTGCACCACAAATCGCCAAAATTATTCCGATTAGAAGGATGTCAATTAAGTTATAAAGCTGGCTTCTAGAGCCTTCTACTTGGTTAAAAATATGGATTAACTTATTTCTGTTATTCATTGAGTCAAATTGTTGATTATCAGCATAATATATAAATGAAAAATAATCTAACAAGCTGTTAATTAGTTGTTTAGTGCCAGGGTTTAATTGAAAAAAGTGTGAGTTTGCCCTATTGAGTGATGCCTTAAACCTAGAGTTATCTTACGGTAACTTTGTGAGAGGTCGTGATAATGGTTTAGGAGAAACTTTTAACTTAGGTTTAATGTATTTATTAACAAAATAAATTACTTTTAGGAGTTTAATATGAAAACACAAAAACTCCTTCTTTTATTTTTGATATTTTTACAAATATCTTGTAATAGTCAAGAAAAAAAGATTAATGGACTGAGTTTTGTTGCATCGTCAGGTGCTATCAACCAAACACATATAAACCCGGTACAAAAGGCATTTGCAAACTATGTTGCATTGATGCCTTTTGCTTCTATTAAAAACGTTGAGTTTCCCGAAATTAAATTTAATTCTTCAAGACAATGGTTTGGAGAAACAGAAAAAGGAATTGCTCAATACGCAAATTTGTTTAAAAAAAATAATATTAAAATTATGCTGAAGCCTCAACTTTGGGTTTGGCGTGGAGAATATACTGGTTATATTGAAATGAGAACTGAAGAAAATTGGACAATTTTAGAAAATTCTTATAGTAAGTTTATTCTATTTTATGCGAAATTAGCGCAAAAAATAGATGTTGATATTTTTTGTATTGGTACAGAATTAGAAAAATTTGTATTAAAAAGACCCGATTATTGGCAACGTCTTATTATAAAAATAAGAGAAATATATTCAGGAAAGTTAACGTACGCCGCTAATTGGGATGAATTTAAACGGACTCCTTTTTGGGCTAGTCTAGATTATATTGGTGTAGATGCGTATTTTCCTTTATCTGAAAAAGAAAACCCTACTGTTCAAGATTTTGAAGAGGGTTGGCAACCACATAAAGCGGAAATTATTCGTATTCAGCAAGAAAATAATAAACCTATTTTGTTTACTGAATTTGGTTACCGAAGCATTAATTTTACAGGAAAAGAGCCTTGGAAAGCTAATAGAGTTTCTGGAAATGTAAATCTTGAAGCGCAAAAAAATGGACTGCAAGCTATTTACAATCAGTTTTGGAAAGAAGAATGGTTTGCTGGCGGGTTTGTATGGAAATGGTTTCATAAACATAATGAGGTTGGTGGAGATAATAACAATCAATTTACACTACAAAATAAACCTGCAGAGGAATTGTTAAAAGAATTGTATGCAAAATAAACTCATACTCTTATCGGTATTTCTTATTCAGAAGATAATAATAATTCAATTCCAAGAAAATTTACTCTAAAAGAGAGTTCTTTATTAACTGATTTCTCTTCGCAAAAACAACGTTTATATTGTATTGAAAAAAGGATAATCTGGCTTTTAGAATTACAAAAAGGGAAATTTAAAGCCCGAGAATCATTAGCTAGTTATTTGGATATAAATTTACGTACTCAAGAACGATGGATTCTACGATATATCTCTGGAGGGATAGATAAATTACTGACAGACCAACCTAAAAATATTGAATCAAGAAGCATCACTCCTAAGATTTATCAAGGATTATCAAAACAAGTAAACTCAAGTAATACAAAATTAATTTTATAATGCCGTATTAAAAGCATTTACATAGTGAAGATTCCCAGTAATGGGTTTAATGACCTTTGGACTCATTTGATTTACCATATCATATAACCAATCTGTTAGCTTTTTCATGGTTTCAAATCGTTGGTTTTTATATCGGTTTTTAATCGCAGGGCGATAGCCCAATTGGGTTTAATTCCCCGACGCTTGCGTCGAAATAAAAAGGGAATTCCTATTTAATACCTCGTATGCTTGCGTCGAGGTAGTTTATTATACTGCCATACTTGTTCGCAAGGGTTCAATTCTGGCGCATAAGGAGGTATTCTTAAAAGGAAAATATTTTCAGGTAAGATTCAAAATATAGTGGTATTTACACCGTTAATTTTCCAAACAAAACTATCGCCATTGATTGGCGAATAGCTTCCGTATAAATAGGTGGTTTTAAAGACGTGTTGATAAGATACAATTGGCTTTACTCCACAAGCTGTTAAATACCTGCCAAGGTGGGGCGTCATTCCAAACCTAGCTTCACTTCTTGGAAATATAAAATGACACTAGAATACGTATCTTTATTTAGACTAAATTTAATGTTCTGTAAGGTATTAGGGGGGGTAAAAAAGCATCTACCGCTTTATCATCTTTCTTATAATGAGATTTTCTTGGAACTTTTAACTTGGTCTTAAAGTGCTGTATTAAATATCTTCTTAAGTTATGGTACTGTACATCAATAATCCATCTTTAATTGCAGGGCAAACTTATACTTTTTGTTTATCACTAATAATCAAAAAGTTATGTTTTTAACTTTTCAGGGTTATAATAAAAGTCCAAAACACAACTATTTATTAAAACCGTTAATTAACCAGTTATTTGGTAAGTAATTTGTTAAAATATTATTATATTAATAATATTTTGAAGGTATTTTTAACAATACGAAGGTGCGCTTTATTATAATAATGCAAAAAATATATAAATAATTGGCTCTACCCTTATTTTAATGGGTAAAGATTTAAACCTCCATTAAAAAAGAGTATTGCACTTCTAAAGTTTTTAAAAGTTCTATATCCTTTTCCAATAGATTTAAGTTCTTGTATTTTTCCATTTAATCTTTCAGCCATTGCATTGCTATACTCAGTTATTAAGGCATTTATAACTCCAGAGAGATGTTTTTCAAACATTGTAACAACCTTTGTTACTTCTTTAATTTGCTTAGAAGTAGAATTTCGTATCCATTTAATTAGTAAATAAAAACCATTAATATACTTAGTTTCTTTATGGAATAAATCTTTAAAATTTTCTTTGACTTGCCACGCCTTGCTAACTTCATAGTTCGCCTTGATTATTGCATCAAATTTTATTCGTTGTTTCTCGGTTAGGTTTTCTTGGTTTTTAAGTAACGCATATCTACTGTTTATCAATTCATCATTCGTTTTAACTTCTCTTCTTCTAACCTTATCAATAGCGGTATTTAAATACTTAACCAAATGAAATCTGTCGTGAACAATAGATGCGTTTGGTAATTGACTTTTAGAGGTAGAAATATAAGCTTTCCACATATCTAAACTTATAGTTTTAACCTGTTTTTGTTGTTGTTTTGTCATAGATTTATCAAATAGTTTTTCTACAGATTCTTTAGTTCTTCCTTCTTCTACATCTATGATAAAACCACTTCTAGGATGACTTAAGACACTTATATATTTATGTCCTTTCTTAAACGATTTTTCATCCAAACTCAAACGACTAAAATCCATATTTGATAAATCTCTCCTACTCAAACCTCTTTCTGTACTTAAATGAATTACTCTATTGATGACATTAAAACCACAACGCATTAATTTTGCTGTTTTTGTTTGATTTTTAGTTGCTAATAGTAAATCAATTATTGCATGTTCAAAAAGGTGTGTATGACGTGTATGCTTATCTGCCCATGGCGGAACTATGGTGATTACAGCTCCTTGACTGTTCTTTATTCTTGGCAACTTACAACTTATAAAAGTCTTATATTGCATCGTATCTAAATGACGCCATTCTCGATTTGGTGCATGGTCATATAAACTACATAATTCCATGGTCTCTGGACAAAGGGCTCTTTCTCCTATGAATTTAATGACTATTTTTATGTCTGAAATTGCATAATCTGCTTCTACTTTTACAACTTGCCAGTTGTCATCTAAATTTAGTAGTAAATCGAAAAATTGATGTGTAAACATTTTACCTTTTTTTTACGAATTTAATAAATTCCATTAAATTCGTGGTAGAACCAAATAATTAAAATAAAAACGTCTTCCCTTTAGTTATCTTTTAAAAAAAATAACACTTTTATTGAGAATTTTACAGTTTTTTTAAATATGCATATACAGGAAAGTGATCTGAAAAACCACCTGTATACCAAGGTCCAATATATGTTCTAAACGGACTTCCTTTAAGTTTACCTTTCTTCACTTTTAGCCAATTTTTATTAAAAACCTCTGCATGCTTGAAGTACAGTGCATTGTTCTCTTTTGGTAAAAAGTTTTTACTAAAAATAATTTGATCAAATAAGTTCCATTTCTTATTAAAAGTAAGTGTTCCTTTACCTTCGGAAAATAAACTTTCCATAGGATTGTAAAACTCATTTCCTACTAGGTATTTCTTCACGCTTTCACTTGTTGGATCATCGTTAAAATCTCCCATAATTATAATTTTAGCGTCTTTGTTTTCTGCTGTAATTTCTTTAATTATAGCCTGATTTAACTTCGCTGCTTTAATACGCTTAGGTCTTGTTTCTTCTTCACCTTTTCTGCGTGAAGACCAGTGATTTACCAAAATATGAATAAGTACTCCTTTTAAGTTTCCTGAGACGTGTAAAACATCTCTTGTGTAATCTCTATTCCCTTCATCATCTTCAAAAAAGAGTGAGTGTGTTTTAGAGGAAAGCAACTCAAAAATTTGTTTATTATAAACAATACTCCGTTAAGTTTTTATGCTGCTCTGATACCATAATACAGTAGTTCTTTAATTTTTTGTTTATTATTCTTCAAGTTCGGTCTTATAGCGAACACGTTAAAAAATCGAGCAAGCATTAACTCATTGTGATGTAAGGTTTTAATATCCTTGATTGAGAAAGCCCCTCTTAGCCTTTTTTCAATAGGCATCCAATGTGTAATCTTAGCAAGATTAACAGTTGTAAGTGCTGTATTAAAATGAAAATTGAGTTTATCCTCACTTCTTGCTTGACAGTGATTTAGACCAGTATATTGTTTGGCATCTCTAAAAGTAAATTCTATTTGAAATCTAGTACGATAATATGTCAAAACCATTTCTGCTGAAATTGTTACATCTGTAGAGAAATATAATTTATGATTCCATTTTCCTTTTTTAAGGGAATAAACAATCACAAGATTGATTTTTCTTTTTAATGATTTTGAGTATACAATAGCGCTGTATACTTTGCTTTTCGGATTATCTTCTATCAAAGAAAAATATTCTTTTCTAAGTTTTTTATAATCAATTTTTCCATCATATTTCTTAGGTCTTCCTCTCCCATATTTCTGTTGGTCAGTATAAATATATTGTAAGTCAGCATCGTTTCTTAGTCTGCTAACGGTCTCCAATCCATTATCAGAGAGTTTAGAAACAAAACCGTATTTGGAAAAATAAGCATCTGCCACAACATATTTAGACATCGAAAGAAGTATCTCTTTTCTTTGAATCAATATATTGGCATAATGATCTACCAAACTTTTTGATTCCAAATTATTTGGTGTCTGAACAGCCTCTAAATGAAACGCTGTATGATTATCTATATCAATCGCTGCTATACCAGATATTTCCAATCCCCATTTTGCCTTTCCCGCTACACCAGACCAATAATAACCAACTCCACAGGTGGATTTACCAGATTTACTAACATAACTCGGGTCGAAAGCAATGGTTAAATGTTTGCCCCCATACTCAGTAATCAATTCTTTATTGAAATTTAAAAAGTCAAAAGACTTACTAAACTGATTCCTGTAATGTTGTTCTCCATGATCACCATAACGACTTAACTGCATAAAATTTAAACGTCCTTTTATGCTGAGAAATAGACCAAAAACTTCCAACATAAAATCATATTGCCATTTATTTACATCTTTCATTTTGTTAAGTAATCTTTTTGTGTGATATTTATAGTTGGATTTCTCCTTGAGAAGCATCATTAATAGCTGTTTGAAATTAACTATTAATTTAATGATAATCAGGGAGTTATCCTAATTTTTGAGCCTGTTTTTTTAACTTATTTAATTGACTGTTAGAGGGTTAGGGCAAAGTTTAACGGAGTATTGATAAAGTAACGCTACATCAATACCTCGTTCATCTGGAGAATCGTAATGTACAAAATCATAATGATATTTTTTAAGGTTTTTATGATTTACTAAGTCTTGTACAACTTGACTGTTTTCAACCTCTACCAAACCCACAATTACTGGAGGAGTTTTAGAAAGCTCTATACCTAACTGAGAAATAACTGAAGTTAATTTTTTAACTTTATCTTTGTATTTTTTATAATTCCAACGTCTTTTTCCACCAGATGTATAATCATCATCGTTGGTTTTTGGATCGTCTTTTGTATCAAATAAATTTTCAACATTATAAAATGCAATGGTAAAAACTTTTTCTTTTTTTTTCTTTTTTAAAATTGAGGATATAAATGAAAGCATTCAAATTAATTTAGACTCCGAAATTACAAAAACTTTATTTCTTAATTATCTAAATCAGAAGTTTCCTCTTTAAGGAAATCTACGAGAATAGTTATCATTTTTAAAAACGCTACAGGTAATTCTTTTTCTTTCCATGGGTGTTTTACTCCAAACACGTGATTTGCTCCTTTAATAATCTCTAATTTACTTTTAGTGTTCCATTTATGCTGAATTTCTGCTTCTTTAACAAGTATTGAAGTATCATTTGTCTCCGTGAATTATTAAGTGCGGAATTTGGATGTTTTTAACGGCTCTTTGTATCGTTAATCGATCTTCGTTTTGTTTAAAATCTTCATAAAATTGATAAAAATGAGGCATTTGTTGTTTTGTTCTTCCGTTTAAAACATATTTAACTCCTTCTTTTTTCCATTTTTTTAAATCACCAATAGTTGATAATCTACTCCCAAAACTAGAAATTCCTGCTAAAGTAATTACCTTTTTAATTCTAGAATCTTCCTCAGATTTAATAGTAACAATTCCGCCAGCTCTACTATGACCAATAAGGTTTATTGAATTGACATTGGCTTCATTTTTAAAATCAGTATTCGTAGAAATCCAATCAATTACAGTTTCTAAACTGTCTAACTCTTTTGTGTAATTATTGTTTCCGAAGGCTTTTAAATCTGGAAAATCAATTGGTTGTTCGACTGTTCCTCCATTATGCGAAAAATTAAATTTAATAAAGAAAAAACCTGTGTTAGCAAACGCTTCTGCCATTAAATTCCACGCGCCCCAATCTTTAAACCCTTTATATCCATGACAAAATATCACGACGGATTTAGGCTTGTTCGTTTTATTATAAAAAACATCTGTCAAAATAGGCTTTTGATGTTTTCCTTTTAAAATATGGTTTTTAATAATTATCATATTTCAAAAATACAAAAAAAGACCTCACAGGTTTTCAAAACCTGTGAGGTCTAAAAATAAAAAAAACGCATCAATATTGATGCGTCTTTGTCTTGTTTTTTGTATCTAAAAATCTCTTTTCCCTATACAACTCCTTGATCTAGCATTGCATCGGCTATTTTTACAAAACCAGCAATATTTGCTCCTTTAACGTAATCTACAAAACCATCTGCTTGTGTGCCATATTCAACACAAGAGGCGTGAATATCGTTCATAATTGCGTGTAATTTAGCATCAACCTCTTCTCTTGTCCAATTATAACGTAAAGAATTTTGGCTCATTTCTAAACCAGAAGTTGCAACTCCACCTGCATTTGATGCTTTTCCTGGAGCAAATAAAATTTTGGCTTTTTGAAACACTTCAATCGCTTCTGGTGTAGAAGGCATATTTGCTCCTTCAGAAACACAAATACATCCGTTAGTAATCAACGTTTTTGCTTCATCACCATTCAACTCATTTTGAGTTGCACACGGTAATGCAACATCACATTTAGTTTTCCAAGGTCTTTCACCTTTAATAAATTTTGCATTTGGGTATTTCTCTAGGTATTCGTGAATTCTTCCACGACGTACGTTTTTAATTTCCATTACGTATGCTAATTTTTCAGCATCAATTCCGTCAGCGTCATAAATATGCCCTGAAGAATCTGACATAGTAACTACTTTTGCGCCTAATTCTGTTGCCTTTTCACAAGCATATTGTGCAACGTTTCCAGATCCTGAAATAACAACTATCTTTCCTTTAAAAGAATCTCCTTTAACATTTAACATGTTCTGTGCAAAATATACATTACCATAACCTGTTGCTTCTGGTCTAATTAAAGAGCCACCCCAAGAGAGACCTTTACCTGTTAATACTCCAACAAACTCGTTACGTAATTTTTTATATTGACCAAACATAAAGCCTATTTCTCTACCTCCAACACCAATATCTCCTGCAGGAACATCTGTGTTTGCTCCAATATGACGAAATAATTCTGACATAAAAGCTTGACAAAACGCCATTACTTCTCTATCTGATTTCCCTTTAGGGTTAAAGTCTGAACCTCCTTTTCCTCCACCCATTGGTAGAGTTGTTAATGAGTTTTTAAATACTTGTTCGAAACCTAAAAATTTTAAAATTGATAAGTTTACTGATGGATGAAAACGTAAACCTCCTTTATACGGTCCAATTGCTGAGTTAAATTCAACTCTATAACCTCTGTTTACTTGTATTTCTCCTTTATCATCAACCCAAGGAACACGAAACATTAACGTTCTTTCTGGTTCTACCATTCTTTCTAACAATTTCTTGTCTTGGTATTTCGGGTTTTTTTCAATAAACGGAATTACAGTTTCAGCAACTTCATGCACCGCTTGTAAAAATTCCGGTTCGTTTTGGTTACGTTGTTTAACGTAATCCATAAAAGAATTTATTTTAGACTCCATAATTTAGTTGTTCTATGTGTTATGATTTTAACAATTTTAAAGCACAAATATAATTATTTTACAATTCTGATTTTCAAAATTTACAAGAATTTTACATTTTACTTAATCGTTTTCGTAATTTACTTAAATTCATAGACCTCACAGGTTTTAGAAACTTGTGAAGTCTTATGCCTTTTAGTTTACATCGACGCTTCAGCAAACAAGTTTAGCCTTGATTGAAGCATTTGTTTGAGCTCCTCGGAGAGAACGAGTGCGGAAAGCAAGAAATAGCTTCAAAAAATCATCAAAAAAACGTAATTTTGCCACTTACTATTTTTGGATTTATAAAATGTTAGACAATATAAAAGAGTTAATTGGTGAAGTAAATGCATTTTCTTCTTCTTCTTTGGAAGAAATTGAAACATTTAGAATTAAGTTTTTAGGAAGTAAAGGTATTTTAAAAAACCTTTTTACTGAATTTAAAAGCGTGCCTAACGACCAAAAAAAAGAATTTGGAAAAACCATAAATACGTTAAAACAAGCTGCTGAGGCTAAAGTTGTTTTATTAAAAGAAGCAATTGAAAGTTTGGTAGAGCAAAAAGGGATTTATGGAGATTTAACACGTCCGTCAGAACCAATTGAATTAGGTTCTCGTCATCCAATTTCATTAGTGAGAAACCAAATTATTGAGGTTTTTAATAAAATTGGATTTACGGTTTCTGAAGGTCCAGAAATTGAAGATGATTGGCATAATTTTACAGCATTAAATTTACCAAAATATCATCCGGCAAGAGATATGCAGGATACTTTTTTTATTGATAAAAATCCAGATATTTTATTGAGAACACACACTTCTTCTGTGCAGGTTCGATATATGGAAAACAATGAGCCGCCAATAAGAACTATTTCTCCTGGACGCGTTTTTAGAAATGAAGATATTTCTGCACGTGCACACTGTATTTTTCATCAAGTGGAAGGTTTATATATAGATACTGATGTTTCTTTTGCCGATTTAAAACAGACGCTTTTATACTTTACAAAAGAAATGTTCGGTAAATCGAAGATTCGTTTACGCCCGTCTTATTTTCCGTTTACAGAGCCAAGTGCCGAAGTGGATATTTATTGGGGGTTAGAAACTGAAATTGATTACCGAATTACCAAAGGAACGGGGTGGTTAGAAATTATGGGCTGCGGAATGGTAGATCCTAATGTGTTGAAAAATGCGAATATAGACCCAACAAAATATTCTGGTTATGCCTTTGGTATGGGAATTGAGCGTATTGCCATGTTGTTATATCAAATTCCTGATATTAGAATGTTTTATGAAAACGATAAACGTTTCTTGGAGCAGTTTAAGTCGGTAATTTAGTTAAAAAGTTACAAAGGCACAAAGTCATAAAGTGCTTAAAACTTTGTGACTCATAAATTTTGCCTCTTTGCCATCTTTTTACAATATACTTATGAAAAAAGACATCCAAATTCCAGAAGTTACTAATGTAGAAATAGCTGTTGTTTATGAATATAACGATATTTATAAAACAGATGACTGGAATGTTTACATCATCAATAAAAAAGATATTGATTTAGAAATGGTTGTAGTTGTAACTCAAGGTTTTTCTGAAACAAAAACAACGTCTTTAATGCGAAAAAAACTAGATATTCTACCCGCAAATTCATTCGCTAAAATAGAATATATTCAACCTGAATTATTTACACTCAACAACCGTTTTCAAGTAACCTTTTTTGAAGGAAATACCTTGTTTGAAAAAACGTTTATCTTTGAGAAAAACACGATTAAAGAAGGGGCTTTACGTATGATTACACCGTTGAAAAAACGTGGGGTTTTAGCGAAGTAAATTATTTTATTTGGAAAGGGTTTCGCTAGCGTGTGGTATATGAAATGTAGCAGAATAAATTTGCTATACTTAATACACAGGTAGGGTTCTAAAGAATTTTAGAATTCAAAAAGACCTATCTCAAGAAGATTTAGCAAATGATTCCGATATCCCTATCAATCAAATAGGTAGAATAGAGCGAGCAGAAATTAATACTTCTTTACTTACTATCTTAAAAATAACAACTGCTTTAGAAATTTCTTTTATAGAATTTTTTAAAGAGTTAGAAAACTAAAAAAGAGAAGTTGTAAAACTTCTCTTTTATCGACTTTTAATTTATGGGTTTCTGCCTTCGCAGAAATGACAGGTTTGTTTCAATAATTTGTGAAAATCAGTGAAATTTGTGTCTTTTAAATTTTTAAGAACCACACATTAAGCAATCGTCATCTGGTGCTCCGTTTTTAGAAGCGTCTACCATTTCCTTAAATTCTGAAGCACTCATTGGTTTTTCTTCTTCAATTACTTCGGGTTTTTTCTCAACATTCAGCGTGAATTGCTTTGCATTTACTGCCGATTTTGTGCGTAAATAATACATACCTGTTTTTAACCCAGATTTCCATCCGTAAAAATGCATTGAGGTTAATTTTGCGAAATCAGGATCTTGCATAAATAGGTTTAAAGATTGTGACTGATCGATAAAATATCCTCTATGGCGCGCCATATCAATAATATCTTTCATACTCAATTCCCACACCGTTTTATATAACTCTTTTAAGTCTTGTGGAATGCTTTCTATATGTTGAATAGAACCGTTTGCACGCATAATATCTTCTTTCATATTATTGTCCCACAAATCCAACTCTACCAAGTCTTCTAATAAATGCTTATTTACCACGATAAACTCTCCAGACAACACTCTACGGGTATAAATATTAGATGTATATGGTTCAAATGCTTCGTTATTTCCAAGAATTTGAGATGTTGATGCTGTTGGCATTGGTGCTACTAGTAACGAGTTTCTAACACCATGTTTCTTTACCTCTTTTTTAAGTTTAGCCCAATCCCAGTTTCCACTTAATTCTTGATCTGTAATTCCCCACATATTGTGTTGGAATTCTCCTTTAGACATTGGTGAACCTTCATATGTTGAATATACTCCTTTATCTTTAGCCATTTCCATAGAAGAGGTTACTGCTGCAAAATATAAAGTTTCAAAAATTTCTTGATTTAATTTTTTTGCTCCTTCGGAAGTAAACGGTAAACGCAGCAGAATAAATGCATCTGCTAAACCTTGAATTCCTAATCCTACCGGACGGTGACGGAAATTAGAGTTCTCTGCTTCTTTAACAGGATAGTAATTTCTATCTATAACCGTATCTAAATTTCTAATCACTTTTTTAGTTACATCAAATAACCTTTTATGATCAAAAAACTTGTTTCCCTTTTTATCTTCACCAACAAACATAGGAATTGCAATAGAAGCTAAGTTACATACAGCAACTTCGTCTTTTGCGGTATATTCCATAATTTCTGTACATAAATTTGAAGAACGAATTGTTCCTAAATTCTTTTGATTAGATTTTCTATTCGCTGCATCTTTATACAACATGTACGGTGTACCTGTTTCAATTTGAGATTCTAATATTTTCTCCCATAAATCACGTGCTTTAATGGTTTTTCTACCTTTTCCAGCCTCTTCATAACTTGTATATAAACGCTCAAATTCTTCTCCGTAGGTGTCAAATAAATGTGGACATTCATGAGGACACATTAACGTCCATTCTCCATCTTCTTGTACACGTTTCATAAATAAATCAGAAATCCACATTGCGTAGAATAAATCACGCGCGCGCATTTCTTCTTTTCCGTGATTTTTCTTCAAATCTAAAAAATCGTAAATATCTGCATGCCAAGGCTCTAAGTATATTGCGAAAGATCCTTTTCGTTTCCCTCCTCCTTGATCTACATAACGAGCTGTGTCATTAAATACACGTAACATTGGTACAATTCCGTTAGATGTTCCGTTTGTTCCTGCAATATAACTTCCTGTTGCACGAATGTTATGAATAGACAAACCAATACCTCCCGCAGATTGCGATATTTTAGCAGTTTGTTGTAGCGTATCATAAATTCCGTCTATACTATCATCTTGCATTTGTAATAAGAAACAAGAAGACATTTGTGGTTTTGGTGTACCTGCATTAAAAAGCGTTGGCGTTGCGTGCGTAAAATATTTTTTACTCATCAACTCGTATGTAGCAATTGCTTCGTCTATATCTTCTTTATGAATACCAATAGAAACACGCATTAACATTTGTTGTGGACGCTCAACAATGTTTCCGTTCAGTTTTAATAAGTATGAACGTTCTAATGTTTTAAAGCCAAAGTAATCGTAATTAAAATCGCGACTATAGATAATCGTTGAGTCTAATTTCGCTGCATTATCTTTTATAATTTTATATACATCGTCTGCTAAAAGAGGTGCTTTTTTTCCTGTACGCGGGTTTACATACACATACAAGTCATCCATAACTTCTGAGAATGATTTCTTGGTGTTTTTGTGCAGGTTAGACACTGCAATTCGAGCTGCTAATTTTGCATAATCTGGGTGTGCTGTAGTCATAGTTGCTGCAACTTCTGCCGCTAAATTATCTAACTCTGAAGTAGTTACACCGTCATATAATCCTTCAATTACACGCATTGCAACCTTTACAGGGTCAACAATTTTGTTAAGACTGTAACACATTTTTTTAACTCTTGCTGTAATTTTGTCAAACATTACAGGCTCTTTCTTGCCGTCTCTTTTTGTTACATACATACGTTTTACTTGGGTTTAAAGCCGTCAAGGTGTCCTACCTTTGGGCTAATTAAATTATTTTTTATGAGTTCCTATTTTTCATAGGAATTTAACAGAGAGGGGGGTCTGTCTTATAAATTATACGTTCCTAAAAGTCTGCATCAAAACTGATGCTTCCAGTTCCACCAGATTTTACGCCAGCTTTTTGGTATTCTGACACTCTTTTTTCGAAAAAGTTAGTTTTTCCTTCTAAAGAAATCATTTCCATAAAATCAAATGGATTTGTTGTCTTATATACTTTTTCGCAACCAAATTCTAGTAATAAACGGTCAGTTATATACTCTAAATATTGTGTCATTAAAACTGAATTCATACCTATTAAACTAGCCGGTAAGGATTCTGTGATAAACTCACGTTCAATATCTAATGCATCAGTAAGAATTTCTTTGATACGTGCTTTTGACACTTTATTTACAATATGGTTTTGATGTAAATGCACAGCAAAATCACAATGCATTCCTTCATCTCTAGAAATTAATTCATTAGAAAACGTTAATCCAGGTAATAATCCTCTTTTCTTTAACCAGAAAATTGAACAAAATGCTCCAGAAAAGAAAATTCCTTCTACTGCTGCAAAAGCAATTAATCGTTCTGCAAAAGAATCTGATTCAATCCATTTTAATGCCCAATCTGCCTTCAATTTAATTGCTGGAAAAGTGTCTATTGCTCTAAAAAGTTTGTCTTTCTCTACCTCATCTTTAACATATGTATCAATCAATAAAGAATAGGTTTCCGAATGGATATTTTCCATCATAATTTGAAACCCGTAGAAAAACTTAGCTTCTGAATATTGTACTTCATTTATAAAATTTTCTGCTAAATTTTCATTTACAATACCATCTGAAGCTGCAAAAAAAGCTAAGATATGCTTGATAAAATAACGTTCATCATCATTCAACTTAGTATTCCAATCAACTAAATCTGCCTGTAAATCAATTTCTTCAGCAGTCCAAATACAAGCTTGTTGTTTTTTATACCATTCCCATAAATCATTATGTTTAATTGGGAAGATTACGAATCGATTATTGTTGGGTTGTAAAATAGGTTCTATAGCTGACATTTTAGTGGTGTAAATTTAAGTTGAATTATGGTTTAAAAGACCGCTAACAAATATTCAATTTTTTGTGTTTAAACCAAAACTATACTTATTCACAAATTGCTTGAAGTTTTTAACAAAAGACTTATTTTTTAGCTTTTAACAAACTTTAACCATTTTTACAAGATGCTTATAATTAGTGGGTTAAAAATAAAAAATAATGTTAGCAAGGGGTTTTTATGGAGATTCTTAAAAACGCTAATTTTGATTTTCAAACAACAAAAAGCTTGTTACTTTTCTAACATCATTTTACTTGAAGTTTATGCGATTTTTTATTGCACAAAAAAAGCGTTACAAATTTGTAACGCTTTTTATTATTTTCACAATTAAATAATCCCCCAATTGTTTAATTGTGATTTCTTTCTTAAATAATTAAGAAAAAAATTTACAAATATGTAACCCTTCAATTACAGCCGTAAAGTTGCAATATTTTTTAAGGTTAATATTTCTGTATTGTATAAATGGTGCGTTTTTCTGTATAAACAGTGTTTTTAAAACATTTTAATGGTGTTTTCTTTAATAAATAATTCTATTTTATAAATAAATGATTATCTTAGGCTTTAAAATTATATACTTCTTTATAATTATGTTAAAAGCTGTAATAGTAGACGATGAACCAAAGGCAATACAAGGTTTGTCTTGGGAACTTTCAAACTTTAAAGAAGACATAGAGGTTATTGCTTCTTTTAATAACCCGGAAGAAGGGCTTAAATATCTTGCAAATAATAAAATAGATTGTTTATTTCTAGATATTGAAATGCCTACTATGGACGGTTTTCAGTTTTTAGAAAAAATAGGGAATCGTAATTTTGCGGTTGTAATTACCACAGCTTATAACGAATATGCCATTAAGGCTTTAAAAAATGAAGCAATAGATTATCTTTTAAAACCGGTAGATACAGATGATTTAGAAGAAACTATATCAAAAATTAAAAAGCACAATTATCATTTTACAATACTCCGTTAAGTTTTTATGCTGCTCTGATACCATAATACAGTAGTTCTTTAATTTTTTGTTTATTATTCTTCAAGTTCGGTCTTATAGCGAACACGTTAAAAAATCGAGCAAGCATTAACTCATTGTGATGTAAGGTTTTAATATCCTTGATTGAGAAAGCCCCTCTTAGCCTTTTTTCAATAGGCATCCAATGTGTAATCTTAGCGAGATTAACCGTTGTAAGTGCTGTATTAAAATGAAAGTTGAGTTTATCTTCACTTCTTGCTTGACAGTGATTTAGACCTGAGTATTGCTTGGCATCTCTAAAAGTAAATTCTATTTGAAATCTGGTGCGATAATATGTCAAAATCATTTCTGCTGAAATTGTTACATCTGTAGAAAAATATAATTTATGATTCCATTTTCCTTTTTTAAGGAAATAAACAATCACAAGATTGATTTTTCTTTTTAATGATTTTGAGTATACAATAGCGCTGTATACTTTGCTTTGCTGATTGTCTTCTATCAAAGAAAAATATTCTTTTCTAAGTTTTTTATAATGGTTATGTTTTAGAATAATGTGGAATCATTAATTCCATATAATTTTCTTCAATTGCTTTATATGTGTTTATAGCTTTAGCGTTTTTTATCATGATATTTGCTATATCTACTGTTTGAGAGAGCGATTTTTTAACCTTCTGCAAGAATACAAACCAGTTTAGATAGCCACTCAAATATTTTGTTGATACACCATAGAAAGGTTTTATCCATCTTTGATAACGATTGTCTATTGAGTTTACATACTGCACATGGTA
This sequence comes from Tenacibaculum sp., assembly GCA_965242715.1. Lineage (GTDB taxonomy): Bacteria > Bacteroidota > Bacteroidia > Flavobacteriales > Flavobacteriaceae > Polaribacter. The sequence goes on along the minus strand of OZ251501.1, from coordinate 3,139,382 downwards.
GCACTTGTCTTTTATGTGTTTTGATGCTATAAATGTATGATGCTCCATCTGCTTATCTTTTGCCCATTTAATTATAGAAGGATGAGAATCTGAACAAAGTACGTTTTCAGGTTTTAGTAACGTTCCTATTGTTTTTTCAATACTATGCACATCAATCCTGCCTCTTTTAGCGACACGCATCATTGGATTGTTATTTCTATCTGTGGCAACCATTATAGAGATTTTATCATTGCTCACACCGCGTTTGGTTTGTCTATCACTTGGTCTCTTGTAAGGTTTTCTTTGAAGATCTCGACTTCCTTTATTATTTATATTAAGCTGTTTGTCATCACATTCAACAATTCCTGAGAACTCTTCTCCATTAAAAACGGATAAACAAGATAGTAACTTGTGTCTCCAATCAAAAATAGTTTTAACATTGACTCCAATCTTTTTAGCGGCTTTACGGATACTCACGCTTTCAATCATAAGAACTAGATAATCTTGAAATTCATCCACTTTCTTTATGCCATCCATAGCAGTACCTGTAAGATCATTAAAGGTTTTAGTGCAAGATTTACATTTGTAGCGCTTACGACCCTTATAGCCTCCATGCCCGTAAATATCAGAACTTTGACAATGTGGACAGTTGATTGGACGGTCTTTGTTTAGGTTGTCTATAAGCATATTTAGTTTTGGCACTTTCAAATCACGACTCAATAAACCGACTAATTCCTTTTTCTGCTCTTGACTCAACACTCTTATTATACTTTGTAAATCCATATCTATAATGTTTTTATAAAGATAGTGAAATTCTACATTATTCTAAAACATAACCTTTATAATCAATTTTTCCATCATATTTCTTAGGTCTTCCTCTCCCATATTTCTGTTGGTCAGTATAAATATATTGTAAGTCAGCATCGTTTCTTAGTCTGCTAACGGTCTCCAATCCATTATCAGAGAGTTTAGAAACAAAACCGTATTTGGAAAAATAAGCATCTGCCACAACATATTTAGACATCGAAAGAAGGACCTCTTTTCTTTGAATCAATATATTGGCATAATGATCTACCAAACTTTTTGATTCCAAATTATTTGGTGTCTGAACAGCCTCTAAATGAAACGCTGTATGATTATCTATATCAATCGCTGCTATACCAGATATTTCCAATCCCCATTTTGCCTTTCCCGCTACACCAGACCAATAATAACCAACTCCACAGGTGGATTTACCAGATTTACTAACATAACTCGGGTCGAAAGCAATGGTTAAATGTTTGCCCCCATACTCAGTAATCAATTCTTTATTGAAATTTAAAAAGTCAAAAGACTTACTAAACTGATTCCTGTAATGTTGTTCTCCATGATCACCATAACGACTTAACTGCATAAAATTTAAACGTCCTTTTATGCTGAGAAATAGACCAAAAACTTCCAACATAAAATCATATTGCCATTTATTTACATCTTTCATTTTGTTAAGTAATCTTTTTGTGTGATATTTATAGTTGGATTTCTCCTTGAGAAGCATCATTAATAGCTGTTTGAAATTAACTATTAATTTAATGATAATCAGGGAGTTATCCTAATTTTTGAGCCTGTTTTTTTTAACTTATTTAATTGACTGTTAGAGGGTTAGGGCAAAGTTTAACGGAGTATTGATTTTAATAATACCAATAAGTTTGAAAAAATTCTAACAAGTTTCAATGAAAAAATGAAGCAACGAAAAATTATAATAAACACTGGCGGAAAACTGATTTTTTTAGAACCTGATGAGATTCTATTTGTAGAATCTGACGGTAATTATTCTACCATTAACACTACTAATGACAAAAAAATAGTCCTCACAAAAAAAATAAAAGAAGTTGATAGTTTATTACCTTCTGATTATTTTTTTAGAATTCATAACTCATATATTATTAATCTAACTAACTCATGTTACGCATCCAAACCTCAAAAAAGGATGATTAAGCAGCTTTAGGTGTTGATAACTTTCTGAGTTCGTTATGAGCTGCTTTTTGAGCTGCTAAATAGATTTGTGTTTTCATAGCAAAATGATTTTTCCCTGTTCTTTGTTTAAGCCACTCTAACTTTATATAAGCTACAATTGACAATACAAAATGATTCGTTTGAGTTTCTGTTTTTTTAGTTGGAGATTTAGCAAAACCTGTGTTACTTTTAATCGATTTGTGATACTCTTCTACTGCCCACCGTTTTTTGTAGATTGTAGTTATTTGGTTATACGATAAATTTAAATCACTACAAGCCAAGTACAACTCGCCGACTGTATCATTCTCGTTTTTGAAAACTTGCTTTGTAAGCAACAGCGGAAAGTCTAGTTTTTCAAACCAAACTTCCACGGTTTGTTGTCTTGGCTGTAATGTTTTAATATTCACGTATGCTCCATTTTGCTTATCTTCTAAGGATAAGGCTACTTTTCGATTGCTTTTTAAGGCAATAATAAAATCATTTTTTAAAAGTTCTTTACAATAAACCATGTTCTCTGCTGAAGAAAACCAACTATCAGCCAACACATAATCAAAGTGTATTTTGCTACTACATTCCTGCAACATTTCTCTAAAAAGTTCGTTTTTAGTTTTGCTGCTTTTACGCTTTTGCCTTCCTGTTTTTTTGTCGGTAACCCAAATATTTTTCTTTATAAACTCTACACCACACGGTATACGCATGCCTCCAACTTCGACTAAAGCAGTTAGAAAATTAACCCCTTTTACAGACCTTCCAAACACATGGTCAAAATGCCAAGTGTTCAACTCACTTTCATCTGTATATTGTTTTTCTTGTATCGAATCATCAAAACTTAAAATGATAGTTTCTTTAGATTGAGTCAATTCTTCAACATAAGGTTTTGCCTTTTTCCATAGAAATTTACTGTCATAAACACCCGTTGATAATGCTCGTGTTATTTTATCATGTTTTATAGAGAGTAATGAAGCCATACCTGTAGCTGTCGTGTAAGAACTTGAACTTATCAAATAATCAGTATACAAATCAACAAAATTATCCATCTTTTTATTTCTCAAAGTTGTTAACAAGATAAACTATAAATATCTTAAATTCAAATTATTCTTGCGTAAGGTGAGTTACTAAAATAAAAGAATTTCTAAAAGCAGATGGTTATGTTATTATTGAGGGGAATCATAAAATTCCAGTTTCTCGTCAACGAAAGGCAGCGTTTTTAGAGAAGGTTTAATTATTTACAAATGAAAAAACTTTTCTTTTTTATACTAGCTATCTACTTTGCTACATTTTCTTCTTTTTCGCAAGAAGCAGATATTACAGAGAAAATTAAATTTCTTATAAAAAACAAGCCTTTTGACATAGAGGTTATTGATTCCGTTTTAAAAAAGAACAGAAAAATAAAAGAACATGTAGAGTTGTTGGTTAAAGAAAGTGAAAAAGCTTCTTATCTACAAGGGCAATATTACGGTTATAATGCTATTGGAATAATTTATAGAGACGTTTTTCTTTTTGATAAATCAATTTCTGAATATAAAAAAGCCCTTGAAATTACTAAAAAAATCAAAGATTCTGCTTTAGAAGTGAAAATTTTAAACTCTCTTGGGTCTGTTTACAGAAGGCAAGATGATGTTAGAAATGCATTAAATTACCATCAAGAAGCCCTCTCTAAAGCTCTTGAAATTAAAAACCCATCTATAAGTGTAAAAAAGAGTCTTAGCGTTTCAGAAAATAGTTTGGGTAACATATATATATCCTTAAAGCAATATAAATTAGCTTTAAAACAGTTTAAAAAGTCTATTACTACCCAAAGAGAGTTAGATAATGAGTTGGGTCTTGCAATTAATTACCAAAATATAGGTGAGGCAAATGAAGAGTTGGGAAATATAGAGAAAGCACTTAAAAATTATCAAAAATCATTATTCTATAATAATAGGATTAATAGTAAAATAGGTAAAATTATTTGTGGTTATAGTATTGCTAACCTGTTAATAAAACAAAAGAAGTTTAACCAAGCACTTATAACTGTTGATACTGTTTTGCAATTAGCAATTAAACAAAAAGATATGTACTGCCTTTCTAGTACTTACAATATACTAGGAAAAGTTCAAGCGTATCTTAATAGGTTTAAACCGGCGGAACTAAATTTAGAAAAAGCTTTAAAAATTGCTTCAGATTTTAAGATTCAAAACGTAGTTGTAAAAGCAAATGAAAACCTAGCCTTATTAAATGAAAAGAAAAAAGATTATAAAAAAGCGTATATATATTATAAAAAAGCAAAAGAAGAAGAAGCTAAAACATTTAACAACAGAAACTTATTATATGTTAGCGACTTAACAAATAAATACGATGCTGAACGTAAAAACAATGAGATTAAACACTTGGCAAAGCAAAATGAAATTACACAATTGCAATTAGACAGAAACAATAACATTACAGCCTTTATATTAGGGGTTTTCTTGCTTATAGGCATTATACTATATACTATTTACAGAAACCGTTCACTACGAGTTGAAAAACGATTTTTAACCTTAAAGCAGCAGGTTTTACAAAGTCAAATGAACCCTCATTTTATTTTTAATGCACTTAATTCTATTAAACTATATATTATTAATAATGAACAAAAAAATGCAGTTCGTTATTTAAATAAATTCGCAAAACTTATTAGAAAAATTTTAGAAGCCTCTCAATTAAAAGAAGTTAGTTTATATGATGAACTAGATACAATGGAGTTGTATATGAGTATAGAAAATATTCGGTTTAATAACGAAATAGATTACCGCTTTAATATAGACCCATCGATAAACGTCAAAAGCATAAAAATACCGCCTTTAATATTACAACCTTTTTTAGAAAACTCTCTTTGGCACGGGTTGTCTTCCAAAAAAAATGATAAAAAAATAATACTATCTGTAAATAAAATTAATACTGATTTTATAGAAATTGTTATTGAAGATAACGGAATAGGGCGTAAAGCTTCTGCAAAAATTAAAGCCAATAAAAAAATTAAACGAAAATCTATTAGTATAGATTTAACAAAAGAGCGTTTACGTAGTTTTGGCAGAGAATTTGAAAAAGATTTTTCTCTTCGGTATTATGATATTAAAGGAGAAGATAATACTGTTAGAGGAACTAAGGCAAGTATTCGAATTCCGTTAGTATTAAAACTCAAATTTTAGTTGTACCCAAACTGGTTCTTTCTTTTCGGTGTTTAAGTTTCCAAAAGAAATTCCTAGCAACCTAACTGAATTTTGTAACTTTTCTTGATACAAAAGATCTTGTACAACAGGCATAAATTCTTTTTTTGTTTGAAGAAACTCAGGCACTGTTTTACTTCGTGTTTGTTGCGTAAAATCAGAATACTTTATTTTTAGCGTAACCGTTTTTCCTTTAGTGTTCGTTTTTAGCATACGGCGCTCCAATTCTTCAGCAATTTTATGGAGTTTTTCCAACATAAAAACCTCCGAAGAAATGTTTTCAAAAAAAGTACGTTCTGCCGCTACAGACTTTCTAACCCGGTTAGGTTTTACGTTACTATTATGAATTCCTCGAACAATATTATAATAATGTGCACCGCTTTTTCCAAAGAAATTTACCAATTCTTCTAGCGTTTTTTTCTTTAAATCTAATCCTGTAAAAATTCCGTAATTATACATTTTTGCCGCAGTAACCTTACCAACTCCGTAGAATTTATTAACGGGTAATTGCTCTAAAAAACAGATAACCTCTTCTGGGTTTATCGTTTTTTGTCCGTTTGGTTTATTAATATCAGAAGCAACTTTAGCAATAAATTTATTTATTGAAATTCCTGCGGAAGCACGCAACTCTAAATCATCCCAAATTCGTTGACGAATTTCTTGTGCAATTAAACTCGCAGATGGATTTCCTTTTTTGTTCTCAGTAACATCAATATACGCTTCATCTAAAGAAAGTGGCTCTACCAAATCAGAATATTCGTAAAATATCTTTCTAATTTTGGTTGATATTTCTTTATAACGCTCAAATCGAGGAGGAACAAAAATTAAATGCGGACATTTTTTTCGAGCCAATTCACCACTCATTGCCGATTTAACACCAAACTTTCTTGCCTCATAACTCGCCGCAGAAACTACACCTCTTTTACCTCCTCCGCCTACTGCCAGTGGCTTGTCTCTTAACGCTGGATTATCCAACTGCTCTACAGATGCATAAAATGCATCCATATCTACATGAATAATTTTTCGGAAAGGTGGTGTAAGTTTCATATATCAAAAGTAAAAAAAGGATTGTCAATTAAACAATCTTTGTACTTTTGCTTCTATGATTGATGAAAAACAAGCTATCTCTGAAAAAGTAATCTTAATTGGTGTAATTACCCAACACCAAAATGAAGAACAAGCTGAAGAGTATTTAGATGAATTAGAATTCTTAACACTTACTGCTGGCGGAAAAGCAGTAAAACGTTTTACGCAGAAGTTAGAAAAACCGCATCCTAAAACGTTTATTGGTACAGGAAAACTTGAAGAAGTTAAAGCATATATAGAATCGCACAATATTGGTACTGCAATTTTTGATGATGAATTATCGCCTGCACAACTTAGAAATATTGAAAAAATACTAGATTGTAAAATTCTTGATAGAACTACGTTAATACTTGATATTTTTGCCAAAAGAGCTCAGACAAGTTCGGCAAAAACACAGGTTATGCTAGCACAATATCAATATTTATTACCGCGCTTAACACGTCTTTGGACGCACCTTGACAAGCAAAAAGGTGGTATTGGAATGCGTGGTCCTGGAGAAACAGAAATAGAAACCGACCGTCGTATTATTCGCGATAAAATTACACTCTTAAAAAAGAAATTATTTACCATTGATAAGCAAATGGCTATTCAACGTAAAAACCGTGGTAAAATGGTGCGCGTTGCTTTAGTTGGATACACCAATGTTGGTAAATCTACCTTAATGAATGTAATTAGTAAAAGTGATGTTTTTGCTGAAAACAAACTTTTTGCAACGTTAGATACTACCGTTAGAAAAGTGGTTATTAAAAATATTCCGTTTTTAATGACAGACACCGTTGGGTTTATTAGAAAATTACCTACACAATTAATAGAGTCCTTTAAATCTACGCTAGACGAGGTTAGAGAGGCTGATTTATTACTACACATAGTAGATATTTCGCATGCAAATTTTGAGAACCATATTGCTTCTGTAAATAAAATTTTAGACGAAATAAAAAGCGGAGATAAGCCAACAATTATGGTTTTTAATAAGATTGATGCATATACGCATCAAATAATTGATGAAGATGATTTAATTACTGAAAGAACTACAAAACATTACACATTAACAGACTGGGAAAAAACGTGGATGAGTGATTTAGAAAAAAAATCTATTTTTATTTCTGCCTTAAACAAAGATAATCTAGAAGATTTTAAAGAAAAGGTATACAATCAAGTAAAGGAAATTCATATTCAGCGTTTTCCTTATAATAACTTTTTATATGATGAATATTCTGAAGAGGAGAAATTGAAGTGATTTAAACTTTTCTCATAAAATAAAAAAGGGCTGTCTATATTTGCGTTACAACACGTAAAATAATAAAAACCAATCCATTACGCACACAGTACTGGGCAAATATACAATAGAAATTATATCACATATTCTTAGAGCAAAACGAAGATTTCCACCAACGGTTCCGTTGGGCGAGGTTGTAAATGCGATACTTTATAAACTAAAGACAGGTGTTCAATAGCATCTAATTACCAGTAAGCATTGTTTGAGTAAACCCCTTTAACTTAGACAGTAGTGTATTATCATTACAGAAAATGGCGCTTATCAGGAGGTTAATAAAAGAGCAACTAGACCGCTCTAGTGTAGATTTAGACGGTAGCCTACACACCAGCTGATAAAGAGGTGGTGAGAATCTGAATATCAAGGCCGTAAAAAAGAGATTAATGCCAATGTCTGTTTTAATAAACGCAACGGAAAATTAGATAGAGATGAGTATTTTGATCAAGAATTATATGATGAACGTTATGCAGTAGAACGCACTAATGCTTGGGATGGATAGCGAGTTTCATTACTTAACCAATTCGATACAACATAGAACGTTGGAAGGGATTTAACCACCTCGCATTCATAGTTATTGCACTCAAAAAATTTAATAAAAGAAAAAACATAAAAGTTTAAATCACTTCATTGTAAAATACCTTAAAAACAAATCATTAATTATTTAAAAACAACTATTTTTGCAGTATGTTAGTACAAGTTGTAAAATCTAAAATCCACCGTGTAAAAGTTACAGGCGCCGATTTAAATTATATTGGAAGCATTACCATTGATGAAGATTTAATGGATGCTGCTGGAATTATTGAAGGAGAACGTGTTCAAATTGTTAACAACAATAACGGTCATCGTTTAGAAACCTATGCAATCCCAGGGGTAAGAGGAAGTGGAGAAATTACCCTAAATGGCGCAGCTTCTCGTTTAGTTGCAGTTGGTGATGTACTTATTTTAATTGTATATGCATTTATGGAGTTAGAAGAAGCAAAGAAATTTAAACCACAACTAGTTTTTCCTAACGAAGCCAATAATACACTTACCTAAAAGTGAACATCAAAAAAATTTTAAAAGTTATATTACCTCTCACATTGGGAGGTTTTTTAGTTTGGTATTCACTCTCAAAAGTTTCTATTGAAACACTTTTAGAATATTTTAAAAATGCCAATTATTGGTGGATTACCCTTGGGCTTTTCTTTGGCGTTTTAAGCCACTTATCTCGAGCCTACCGTTGGAAGTTTATGTTAGAACCAATGGGTTATAAACCCGCTTTTCCTAATAGTATAATGGCAGTTTTAGTAGCGTATTTGGTTAATTATGCAGTTCCAAGAGCTGGCGAAGTTTCTCGCGCTGCGGTAATGACTAATTATGAAAACATTCCTTTTGAAAAAGGTTTTGGAACTATTGTAGCAGAAAGAATTGCCGATTTAGTAATGATGCTCATCATAGTAGGTTTTACCCTATTAGTTCAGTTCGATTTTATTTACGAATTGGTTACAAAAAACGTTGACCCGAATAAAATAGCAGTTTTAGGAGGTCTTTTAATTATTGGTTTTGTCGTTTTTTCTCAATATGTAAAAAAAGCGAAGTCAGGTATTGGTTTAAAAATCAAAAACTTTATTATCGGATTACTAGAAGGCGTAACCAGTATTTTTAAGATGAAAAATAAGTGGGCATTTATTTTTCACACAGTTTTTATTTGGGCAATGTACATTGCTATGTTTTGGGCAACAATCCCTGCTATTGAAGGCTTAAATGCACCGTTTGGCGCAATTTTAGTTGGCTTTATTGCTGGCGGTTTTAGCATTGCAGCAACCAACGGAGGTGTTGGCTTGTACCCTATTGCTGTCGCTGGCGCGTTTGCGCTTTTTGGCATTCCAGAAGAACCTGCAAACGCTTTTGGTTGGATTATGTGGACAGCACAAACCGTTATGATTATTATCTTTGGTGGCTTATCATTTTTATTTCTTCCAATTTATAATAAGAACAAAAAGTAATTGGGCGTTCCCTAAAGGTCGCGCTTTCACTACTCGCTTTTTTTAAAAAAAACAAAAAAGAGCTCAAACACGCCGTTCAATCGCTAACGCAAATACTTGCCAACTTTTAGCAAACTTATTTTTATTTCTTTTTTAAAAATTATCAGCTCATAAACTTTGTAACTTTGTAACTTTCAAACTTTTTTAAATGGCTAAAACCAAAACAACTTTTTTTTGTCAAAACTGCGGAACTCAACACGCAAAATGGGGCGGTCAATGCGGTGCGTGTAAAGAATGGAATACTATTCTAGAAGAAATTATTCAGAAAGAAGAAAAGAGAAGTTGGAAACAAGCAACCACTGCAAAGATAGTTTCTAAACCACTAAAAATTAATGATATTCAGTTAAACCCAGAAGAAAGAATTGTTACCAACAACAACGAACTAGATACCGTTTTAGGTGGCGGGTTGGTAAAAGGTTCGGTAGTACTTTTAGGCGGCGAACCTGGCATTGGTAAATCTACATTGTTATTACAAGTAGCATTAAAAATCAATCAAAAAGTATTGTATGTTTCTGGAGAAGAAAGTCAATCGCAAATAAAAATGCGTGCAGAAAGATTAGACGAATCAAGTAATTCTAATTGTTTAATTTTAACAGAGACAAATACACAACAAATCTTTAAAAACATAGAAGAAGTACAGCCAGAAATTTTGGTAATTGACTCTATACAAACCTTACATACAAACTTTATAGAAGCTTCACCAGGAAGCATTTCTCAAATACGAGAAACCGCTGCAGAGCTTATTAAATTTGCTAAAGAAACCGCAACACCTGTTTTATTAATCGGTCATATTAATAAAGAAGGCCATATTGCTGGGCCAAAAATCTTAGAACACATGGTAGATGTTGTTTTACAGTTTGAAGGTGACAGAAACCATACCTATAGAATTTTAAGATCACAAAAAAACAGGTTTGGTTCTACGGCAGAATTAGGAATTTATGAAATGCTTTCAACGGGTTTACGAGAAGTTTCCAATCCTTCAGAAATATTAATTTCAAAGAAAGATGCAGATTTAAGCGGAACAGCAATTGCCTCAACCTTAGAAGGTGTTAGACCATTAATGATAGAGATTCAAGCATTGGTTTCTACAGCAGTTTATGGAACTCCACAACGTTCTACAACAGGTTATAATTTAAAACGTTTACACATGATTTTAGCTGTTTTAGAAAAACGTGCAGGTTTTAAACTTGGAGCAAAAGATGTGTTTTTAAATGTAACTGGCGGTATACATGTTAATGATCCTGCAATAGATTTGGCAGTAGTTGCAGCAATTTTATCTTCCAATCAAGATGTAGCTATTAACCCGAATGTATGTTTTGCTGCCGAAGTTGGTTTGGCAGGAGAAATTAGACCTGTTTCTAAAATAGATCAACGAATTTCTGAAGCTGAAAAGTTAGGTTATAAGACTTTTGTAGCCTCTAAATACAATAAGATTACCTCTAAAAACCATACTATAAAATTGATTTTAGTTGGTAAAATAGAAGAGGCTTTTGCTACGTTGTTTGCCTAGTTTTTAATTAGATTCACTAACGGTTTTGTGTATGTAACGTAGCGTGTAAAAAGACGCTAATTTTTTGGCACACTCACCCAATTTATGGGACTCAAAGGAAATAAATACTATTGGATTAAACAAGAATAAAGTAATGTATATGGTTGCAATTGCCTATAATATTAAGAAGTACTTGAAATTTACGAAAAATATTACACAAAGCAACAAGCAAATACTTGCTTGTTGCTTACATTAGATAAAAGAAGCAACAACACTTCTAATAAACACTTTTAAGCAACTTGAAAAAGAAGCATTTATCACCATTTTAAAATTTAGATTATCATAAAAACCACTTAAATCAACTTTTTTCAACAAAAATTATTCTCTTGCGCTACGATTACCAGTGTTAGTAAATGTTTATCTACATCGTTCTATTCCCCAATCTGTATGCCCTCTACCATTCCAACATCTCCAATTATTTTTTATAGAAATTACAGTCCATTTATCATTCGTTCTTTTCAATTCCATAATATACTTTTCTCCTCTTAGAGAATCGTCCAATAGGTTGTCGTGAATTAGGGTTATTAATATATTTCCATTTTCTGCATTTTTTTCAAAGATTTCTATTTTTTCATTTCCTTCATTAGTCTTCTCTATTTCTTCTGGACGATATAATTTCATCACATCTTGAGCAGATAAATTCTCACTCATTCCTTTTAATAGCCGATTTATTTCGTCAGAATTCATTGTTTCAAATTTTTCATTTTCATTGGTAGTTTTAATTTGAATATTTCCCTTTTCTTCGGGTAATTGAATTTTATTCTTCGTTTTATTTAATTTCTGACTACAGGAAAGTAATGTGATAGTTAAAAATAATAAGATAGTTGCTTTCATAATTTGGTTTTAATATTCGTTAACTTCTTAAGTTGAAAATACACTTTTTTTTAAACAAAAAACCGAGCATTTATGCTCGGTTTTAGTTTTATATAATCTAAGAATTTTACTTCTTATTTGCTTTTTTAATATATTTATCTAAAGCCATTGTCATAGACGGTGTTTCTGGTGTTGGTGCAGAAATATCTACACGCAAACCTCTATCTTTAACAGCTTTAATGGTAGTGCTTCCAAAGACAGCAATCCGTGTTTCATTTTGCTTAAATTCAGGAAAGTTTTTGAATAAAGACTCTATTCCAGAAGGGCTAAAAAAGACTAATACATCATATACAACATCCTCTAAATCAGATAAGTCACTTACAACAGTTCTGTATAGGTCTGCACGCATCCAATTTATTTTTAACTTGTCTAATTCTATAGGAATAAGAGGTTTTAACTTGTCTGAAGAAGGTAATAAAAAATTTTCGTCTTTATGTTTTTTTATCAATTTAGTAAGCTCAGGAAATGTTCTTGTACCTACATAAATTTTACGTTTTCTATAGATAACATACTTTTGTAAATAGTAGGCTACAGCTTCAGATTGACAGAAGTACTTCATGTCATCTGGCACATTAAAGCGCATTTTTTCAGCAACTCTAAAATAATGATCAACTGCATTTCGGCTAGTTAAAATTACCGCTGAGTAATTACTTAAATCTATTTTATTCGCTCGAATTTCTTTTACAGGAATTCCTTCGACGTGAATAAAAGGACGAAAACCAACTTTAATTTTTCGCTTCTCAGCTAAATCAAAATAAGGGGAAGTTTCTGTCTTTGGTTCTGGTTGAGATACTAAAATAGTTTTCACTTTCATATACTCTTCACTTTTAATTTAGTCAAAAATCTTATAAATGATAAATAGCGGAGCTATTTCAAGGGCGCAAAAGTACAAAATAAAATAAAATAAGTGGCTTATAATCAACTTTTTATTGTTGTATAAAATTAAGAGAAATCGAATTAATAACAATAGAAAGAAAACGGCAATTAATAAATTATTGTTTTTAATGGCATAGGTTGCAATTATAATAAAAGGGAAAAGTAATAAACACATCGCATATAAGTACCTAGATTTACTAAAAATAAAATATCGAAGACTATCAGTAATACTAAAAAGAGAGATTAATAAATAGTCTAACAAGAATTTAACAGCAATATAAATTGCTATAATTCCTAAAAAAACAGTAAAATAAACTCCATTTTTTTCAATGTTAAAATCTAATACTAAAAAAAGAAAGAGCGCTAGTGTTGTTATACTAAATATATGGTGTGCTAAATGGAAAGGAGAAAAAAAAGCAGGTTTTTCTTGCGTACGCTTTTCTGTAAAACCTTTAGAAAAAAAAGAAACAGTGTATCCATATAATCGAGTTGGTTGAAAAACTTTCATAAAAAACAACAAAACGAGATTAAAAACTATGGTTATAGTTATCCAGTTATTGCTAATAAATTCTCGCTTAATACCTTGCATTTTAGATGAAAAGATTAACGCAAATTTAGCAATAAAATAATGTATATTTGTATCTTATTTTGAATAAAAAAATCAATGTCTGACACGTTAGTTATCATTCCTACTTACAACGAAAAAGAAAATATTGAAATTATAATTAGGGCTACTTTTAAGCAAGAAAAAGAGTTTGATATTCTTGTGGTTGATGATAATTCTCCAGACGGCACCTCAAAAATTGTAGAAAATCTTCAAACTGAATTTCCTAATCGTTTGCATATAGAAAAACGCCAAGGTAAAAACGGATTAGGAACTGCATACATACATGGTTTTAAATGGGGGATTGTAAGAGAATACGATTATATTATTGAGATGGATGCTGATTTTTCACACAACCCTAAAGATTTAATTCGACTCTATAACGCTTGCGCAATTGATGGTGCAGACGCCTCTGTAGGCTCCCGTTATTCTGCAGGTGTAAATGTGGTTAATTGGCCTATGCATAGGGTTTTACTATCGTATTTCGCGTCAAAATATGTACGCTTTATTACTAAAATTCCTTTGCACGACACCACTGCAGGCTTTGTTTGTTGGAAACGAGCAGTGCTTGAAACCATTAAATTGGATGAAATAAAATTTGTGGGTTATGCTTTTCAAATTGAAATGAAATATAAAGCTTGGAAACGCGGATTTAATATTAAAGAAGTATCCGTAATTTTTACTGATAGAACTTTAGGAGAGTCTAAAATGAGTGGAAATATTGTGTACGAAGCGTTGTTTGGAGTGATAAAAATGCGTTTAAGTCGACTTCCTAAATAAAATTGATGAAAAAAATACTTATTAAAAACGCAAGAATTGTAAACGAAGGAACTGTTTTTCAAGGAGATTTATTAATTGAAGGAAATTTTATAAAAGAAATATCTAGAGAAATAAACCTTTCTAAAGAAGTTACTATTATTAATGCGAATGGGAAATATCTAATTCCTGGAATGATTGACGATCAAGTTCATTTTCGTGAACCTGGCTTAACACATAAAGCAACTATAGCAACTGAAAGTAAAGCCGCAATTGCAGGCGGAATTACATCATTTATAGAAATGCCAAATACGGTTCCGCAAGCTACTACTCAAGAATTATTAGAAGATAAATTTCAGGTAGCGAGTAAAACGTCGTACGCTAATTACTCGTTTATGTTTGGTGGTACTAATGATAATTTAGAGGAGTTACTTAAAACCAATCCAAAAAATGTTGCAGGAATTAAATTGTTTTTAGGCTCCTCTACGGGAAATATGTTGGTAGATAACGAAGCCGTTTTAGAAAAAATATTCTCATCAACAAAAATGTTAATTTCTGTGCATTGTGAAGATGAAGCAACTATTAGAAAAAATACAGAAGAATACAAAGTAAAATATGGTGATGATATTCCTATAAAATACCATCCAATTATTAGAAGCGAAGAAGCTTGTTACTTATCTTCTTCAAAAGCTATTGAGTTAGCAAAGAAAACAGGAGCTAGGTTGCATGTTTTTCATTTATCTACGGAAAAGGAAACTCATTTATTTAGAAATGATATTCCGTTAGAAGAAAAGAAAATTACAGCAGAGGTTTGCATACATCATTTGTGGTTTACAGATAAAGATTACGATAAAAAAGGAACACATATAAAATGGAATCCTGCAGTAAAAACCCAAAAAGACAAAGATGGCTTATGGAAAGCTTTACTAGATGATAGAATTGATGTAATTGCTACAGATCACGCACCACATACATTAGAAGAAAAAGCGAATATATATACAAAAGCACCAAGTGGCGGGCCACTAGTACAACACGCTATTGTAGCTATTTTAGAAAAAGTAAAAGAAGGTGTATTACCTATAGAGAAAGCTGTAGAAAAAATGTGCCATAACCCTGCTAAGTTATTCAAAGTAGAAAAACGAGGATTTATAAAAGAAGGCTTTTATGCTGATTTAGTTTTGATTGATGATGACAATTCGTGGACAGTTGATAAAGGGAATATTTTATATAAATGTGGTTGGTCTCCGTTTGAAGGAACAACATTTTCATCAAAAATAACACATACCTTTGTTAACGGAAACTTGATGTACAATAACGGAAGTTTTAATGAAGAAATTAAAGGAAAACGATTGATTTTTAATAGATAAATGAATAAGTTTTTTTACATATTAGCTTTTGTTTTGCTGGTGTCTTGCACTAGTAACACTATATATAAAAAGCCTAAAAACTTGATTTCGAAAGACACAATGGTTAACCTTTTGTTTGATATGTTTATTGCTTCTTCTTCCAGCAATTTTAAAAACAAACAACTAAAAAGACAAATAAACTATATGCCTTTGGTGTATGAAAAATACAAAATAGACAGTACACGGTTTACTATAAGCAATGTGTATTATACTTCTGAAATTGAAGAATATGAAAAAATGCTTAAAGAGGTTAAAGCAAGGTTAAAACAGCAGCAAAAAACATATGTAGATCAACTAAAAGCAATAGACTCTGTAGAAAAAGAAAAGAAAGGAAAGGATATAGAGTATAATGAAAAATTATTTAAAAAGGAAGGAAAACTTCCTGAAACTCTTTTTTTAAAAGAGGAATTATTAAGAGAAATAGATTACAAGTAAGCTACAAAAAAAGTTAAAAGAAATTCCTGATGAATTAAAGCTTCAACGCAAATAATTTTCACAAATGTGTTTTACAGTATCTTCAATTTTTTCAAACTTAAAATTAATTGTTTTTTTAATTTTTTCTGACGAGTAATAAGAAACATTATGCGCAGATTTTGCTAAATTCTTTGTAAACAAAGGTTCTTTCCCTGTAAGTTTTGTGAGTATCCAATCCAATCGCCAAAAGAGTTGAGTTTGCCAAGGTTTTATACTTTTTGAGGGTCGTTTTTTCTTAAGCCTATCAGCAATAAAAAAGAAAATATCTTTAAATGATTTATTTTCTGAAACTAAAATAAATCGTTCGTTTTTCACATCAGAATTTAGTAAAGCAACCATTGCCTTTACAACATCCTGTACACCTACAAAAGCTGTGATCCCTTCGGTATAAAACTTGAACCCGTTAGCAACTTGCGTAAACATTTTTCCTGAACCCGAGTTCCAAAACCCGCTACCAAGAATAACTCCAGGGTTTACAATGACTACATCTACGCCTTCTTGACTTGCGCGCCAGACTTCCATCTCTGCGCCAAACTTTGTAATTGCATAACTATGATTATCTGCTTGGTCGTTCCATTCATTTTCTTCAGTAATTATATTTCTATTTATAGCGTCTCCAACAGCGGCAATTGAACTTACAAAGCATAATTTTTTAACGTTTACATCTACAGAAAGGTTAACAATTATTGCGGTTCCATGAATATTTACTTTTCGCATTTCTCTATAATCTTTCGGATTAAAAGAAACCAAGGCCGCACAATGATATACATGTGTAATTCCTTTAAAAGCAAGAATTAATTGAGGAACATCAGTAATATCAGCTTGAAACCATTCAATTTTAGAGAAGAATTTATCAACTTCCGAAGTATAAAAAGAAAATACTTTTTTTGTTTTTTCAATACTTTTTTTAGTTCTGTAAATAGCTCTAACTTTTTCATTCTCTGTAGTTAGTCTGTACAGTAAATGAGAACCCACTAAACCAGTTCCGCCAGTAACTAAAATCATAGTACGAATTTAGTTTTTTTTAATTGATAAAGGTGTCTTTGTTGTTTAAAAAAGGTCTCTCAGGTTTTAAAAACCTGAGAGACCTCTTAAATAGTAACTTCTTAATTGATAGAGAATTTACAATACAAGAACAATCCCGTCCTAAACAAATTTTAGGATAAAGTAAAAGTACTAATTTTTCTACAAAAACAGTTAAAAACTGTTCTGATTTAAAAAAGCACCTCCTGTACCTCAATATTCGGAGGTTTCTCTTTGTTCAAAAATGGTTCGTTTAACCAATTCTGTAAATCAATTTTTACAAAAAGGTTAATCCTTAGAAAAGCAACTAAATTTGAAAGATACCATTTATATTTTGCTGTTGCTTTTAAATATTTTAAGAATAAACTACCTCGACGCAAGTATACGAGGTATTAAATAGGAATTCCCTTTTTATTTCGACGCAAGCGTCGGGGAATTAAACCCTGGGTTATCGCCCTGCGATTAAAATGGTGATTAAAGCTGTCCATAACTGCATTTTGACTTGTTCCAATAAATGATTTTATATGTAGAAGTTGTTTTATGTCACGAAAAAATATTTCTATATCCCAACGGCTTTTGTAAAGTTCACTTATTGCATTATACCAAATTAATTAGTTAAAGCCGTTATTTTATTGTATATTTACGGATGGCAACAGCAAGAAAATTTACACTAAAAGAGAGTCCTTCTTAACTGATTTCTCTTCGAAAAAAACAAAGACAGTATCGTATTTAAAAAAGGATTATCTGGCTTTTAGAATTACAAAAAGGCAAGTTTAAAACCCGAGAATCATTAGCCACTTATTTGGGCATAAATTTACGCACTCAAGAACGTTGGGTTCTTCGTTATATATCTGGCGGAATAACTGGATTATTGACAGACAAACCAAAAAATATTACCTCAAGAAGCATCACTCCCTAGATTCATCAAGGATTATCAAAACGTGTAAATTCAAGTGAGCAACCATAGTGGTACTGGGATGCTGTGCAATGGGTTAAAAACGAGTACAATATTTACTATACAGTACCATAACTTAAGAAGATATTTAATACAGCACTTTAAGACCAAGTTAAAAGTTTCAAGAAAATCTCATTATAAGAAAGATGATAAAGCGGTAGATGCTTTTTTAAAAACTCCCTAATACCTTACAGAATATTAGATTTAGTCTAAATAAAGATACGTATTCTAGTGTCAATTTATATTTCCAAGAATGAAGCTAGGTTTGGAATAATAACCCACCTTGGCAGGTATTTAACAGCTTGTGGAATAAAACCGATTGTATCTTATCAACACGTCTTTAAAACCACCTGTTTATACGGAAGTATTCGCCAATCAATGGCGATAGTTTTGTTTGGGGAATTAACGGTGTAAACACCACTATATCTGAATCTTACCTTAAAGAATTTTCCTTTTAAGAACACCTCCTTATGCGCTAGAATTGAATCTTTGCGAACAAGTGTGGCAGTATATTAAAAACCGATATAAAAATCAACGATTTGAAACTATGGAAAAGCTAACAGGTTGGTTACTTCTATGGTAAAGCGAATGAGTCCAGAGGTCATTAAATCCATTACTGGGAATCATCACTATGTAAATGCTTTTAATATGGTATTATAAAATTAAATTGGTATAATTTAATCGCAGGCGATAGTCTGAAAAGGGTCTGGTTCTCTGGTGCTTGAGTTGAAAAGATAAAAAACCCAAAACTTTCGTTTTGGGGTTTTTACTTTTTCCGAAGGAAAAAGAAAGTTATTTTTTAGCTTTTACATCAAAAGATATTTCCATTAAATCGTCAATAAATTTATCTTTTAAGTTGTCAAAAAATGATTTTGAGCCATATTTTACATTAAAATCTGCTCTATTAATATTAAAAACATCACTTTTAAATGTTACAACACCATCGGTATCAGAAACTGTTGCAGGAATTGTAATGCTTTTAGTTACATCTTTAATTGTTAAGTTACCAGTTACATTAACTTTCCCTTCTTTCACTTCTGAAGAAGTAACTATAAATTTTGCTGTAGGAAATTTTGCTACATCAAAGAAATCAGCAGCTTTTAAATGACCTTCTAATTTTCCAGCTCTTTTGCTACCTTTCATATCTGCATTTGCAATAGAGTTCATGTCTATAACAAATTCACCAGATTTTACATTTCCGTTTTCTATTACTAAAGAACCAGATTTTAAAGCAATAGTTCCGTTATGAGCGCCACTTGGTGCTTTTCCAGTCCATGTTACAGTTGACGTAGTAATATTAACATTGTTGGGTAGTTCTTGTATTGCTACAACTTTTACGGCTTCTTGTATTGCTACTTTGTCTTTTTTATTTTCTTTACAAGATGTAAATACTAAAGCAATAACAGCTATAGCTAAAAATGATTTTCTCATTTTATTATTTATTTTAAATTGATTTTTAATTTCTGAATGCAAATATACGTTTTTTATTTTCCTTGGAAACTATTTTCTGTCTTTTGTATCAATAATTAGAGTAACGGGTCCATCATTTAGTAAATCAACTTTCATATCTGTACCAAACTGACCAGTTTGTACTTTTTTTTCTATGTTTTTTTCAAGCTGAACAATGAACTGTTTATATAATGGAATGGCAACCTCTGGTTTTGCAGCTTTTATATAACTGGGTCTATTTCCTTTTTTGGTGGATGCGTATAAAGTGAATTGACTTACCACAATAATGTCTCCGTTGTCTTCTAATAACGAACGATTCATAATGTTATTTTCATCATTAAAAATGCGCAGGTTTGTTATTTTTTTACTCAACCATTTAATGTCTTCTAGAGTGTCTTCATTAACAATTCCTAAAAAAATTACTAATCCTTTTTTAATATTGGCAACTTTTTCTCCTTCAATGGTTACACTTGCTTTAGAAACTCTTTGAATTACTGCTTTCATTTTAAATTCCTTTTATACGTTTTACAAAAGTATTAAAGTCTTCTTTTGAAGGTTGCGTTCCTTCAAACGGATTTATATTCCAACGATTACCTTCTTTTTTAAGTGTAAAACTAAATACTGATGAGTTTGGGTCATTAGCATTTAATAACGGATATCGCAAATCATTATATTTAATTGTTGTTAAAGAATCCGTTTTTATAATATTGTAATAATTATTGCTAAACCATGCCAATGTTTTTAAATCAGCATTTTCCATATCAACTAAATTATGATTTTTTGGTAAAGTAATAATTTTATCAGCAGTGGCACTTTTATCAAATAAAGAATAAAAAGCAACCTTATAATCGGTGTCAGTTTCTGCAATTCCGTACCATAAAATATTATTTAAAATTGTGGGTTGTGTAGAAAATCTATTAAATTCAATTCCCGCTTTTTCAAACGATTTTTTAAAAACAGTATCCATATATAATTTATTGCCAATGGTGAACAACATATAAGCAGAACTAATGTAGATTCCTGCTTTTACCCATAATCTTCTACGAGATCTTTTCCTATTAAAAAACATAGCAATCAACAAACACAGTAAAAACGGAATTGTATATATTAAATCTACGACAGAAATAGTATTAAATGCAACTCTATAATTTGAAAAAGGGAAAAATAATTGTGTTCCGTACGGTGTAAAACTATCTAAAATAGGATGTGTAAAAATGGATAAAAAGAATAACCATATCCAATTTTTTTGAGTTGTGGTGTCTTTTCTTTTTCCTGAATTATAGCCTTTGTAAAACAGCCATCCAAAAGCGAAAGCACCTAGAACAGCAAACAGCATAGAGTGCATAAAACCACGGCGAAATGCCATAATATCTATCTCGTTGCTATATAGTAGTCTGCCAATAAAAACATCTAAATCGGGTATTGTACCACCAATGGCGCCAAACAACATTGCTTTGTTGCCAATTTTCTTTCCGAGAACAAGTTCGCCACAGGCAGCGCCGAGAACAATTTGCGTTAATGAGTCCATATAGTTGGCAAAAGTAAGAAACTGATTCCATTTGTGTAACTCTTTATAAAACCGTAACATTACATTCTCAAAGTTTATAGAATGTTAGACGATAAAAATCTATCAGAAATTAAGATAGAAGATCAGAAAATAATTGATAATAAAGAGCTCAATATTTTTGAAGCTTTAATTCCTGTTGTACTATTAATGGGTTTATTAGCATATAATATTTTTTATGCTGATGGTGCTTGGTTTGGTGACTATTCAAATCAATACATCTTACTAATGGGTGGCTTAATTGCTGCTGTAGTTGGTTTTTTAAATAAGGTTTCAATAGGAATAATGATTGCCGAAATTTGGGAAAACTGGAAAAGTGTTTTTGTGCCAATTATGATTTTATTTTTGGTGGGTGCGTTAGCAGGAACTTGGTTGGTAAGTGGTATAATTCCGGCAATGGTATATTATGGATTACAAGTTTTAAGTCCAGAAATATTTTTACCAGCATCAGTAATAATTGCGGCCATAATTTCTATTGCAACAGGTAGTTCTTGGACAACTTCTGCAACCGTTGGTATTGCGTTAGTTGGTATTGGTAGTGCGCTTGGAATCCCGTCTGGAATGATTGCAGGAGCCGTAATTTCTGGGGCTTATTTTGGCGATAAAATGTCTCCGCTTTCAGATACTACAAACTTAGCATCAGCAATGGCTGGGACCGATTTGTTTACACACATAAAATATATGGCATATACAACAGTGCCAACCATTATAGTTACGTTAATTGTTTTTGCAATTTTAAGCGCAACAATAGAAACAACAGGAAGTGCAGATGTAAGTAATTTGTTAGCAAGTATTAAAAATACATTTTATATTTCTCCTTGGTTGTTTTTAGTTCCTGGAGCTGTAATTGCAATGATTTTAATGAAAACGAAACCTTTAATTGCTCTTGGAATTGGAGTGGCTTTGGCAGTAGTTTTTGCATTTATATTTCAATCTGATGTATTGAGTAGCTTGTCTGAGTCTAAATTTCAATCTATTTTAAATGTAATTTGGACAGATGTACAAATTACAACCGATAACGATAAGTTAACTGAGCTGTTTAGCTCAGGTGGAATTATGGGAATGATTTGGACTATTCTTTTAATTATCTGTGCAATGGTTTTTGGAGGTATTATGGATGCAATTGGTGCGTTGGCTAGAATCACGAAAGTATTATTAACTATAGCAACCTCTGTATTTGGGTTGTTTGCTAGTACAGTAGTTAGTTGTTTAGGTTTAAATGTAATTGCATCAGATCAATATTTAGCTTTGGTAATTCCTGGAAAAATGTTTAAGAAAGCTTATGAGGATAAAGGTTTAGCACCAGAAAATTTAAGTAGAACTTTAGAAGATTCTGGTACGGTAACATCTGTTTTAATTCCTTGGAATACTTGTGGAGCTTACCAATCTGGAGTTTTAGGAGTTGGTGTTGGCGAATATTTTGTCTATGCAATCTTTAACTGGTTATCGCCTCTTGTAACCTTGTTTTTTGCTGCTTTTAAAATTAAAATTAAACAATTAGTAAAAAAATAAAATGATAACTTCTACGAAAACTCCTGATGGAAATATAAATTGACACTAGAATACGTATCTTTATTTAGACTAAATCTAATGTTCTGTAAGGTATTAGGGGGTTTTTAGTTTTGTTTTAAAGTGTTGTATTAAATATCTTCTTAAATTATGGTATTGTACAATTAATATTGTACTGGTCTTGAATTCATTGCAAGTATCTCAGTACCCTAAAAAAGGATGCTTACTTGAGTTTACTCGTTTTTATAATCCTTGATGAATCTGGGGAGTGATGCTTCTTGAGGTAATATTTTTTGGTTTGTCTGTCAGTAATCCAGTTATTTCGCTAGAGATATAACGAAGAACCCAACGTTCTTGAGTGCGTAAATTTATGCCCAAATAAGTGGCTAATGATTCTCGGGGTTTAGCGGAAAAGTTTGAAAAACGGAGGGTTTTTCAAAAAATTTTGTAAAAGTGTAATTTTTCATATATGGATGATTATATATACAAGCGTCATAATAAGAGTTTACTTTTATATCATTTAGTTTTTCCGTTGAAATATAGAAGAAAAGCTCTAACCGAAGAAATCAGGATCAACATTGAAAGATATTAGCAATAAGATATCGGAATGATACGAAATACAATTTATCGAGATAGAGAATGAATCAGATCATGTTCATTTTTTAGTTCAAGGGGGTAGCATCAATGTCAGTGACTAAATTAGTTACTCATGTTACGCATCCAAACCTCAAAAAAGGATGATTAAGCAGCTTTAGGTGTTGATAACTTTCTGAGTTCGTTATGAGCTGCTTTTTGAGCTGCTAAATAGATTTGTGTTTTCATAGCAAAATGATTTTTCCCTGTTCTTTGTTTAAGCCACTCTAACTTTATATAAGCTACAATTGACAATACAAAATGATTCGTTTGAGTTTCTGTTTTTTTAGTTGGAGATTTAGCAAAACCTGTGTTACTTTTAATCGATTTGTGATACTCTTCTACTGCCCACCGTTTTTTGTAGATTGTAGTTATTTGGTTATACGATAAATTTAAATCACTACAAGCCAAGTACAACTCGCCGACTGTATCATTCTCGTTTTTGAAAACTTGCTTTGTAAGCAACAGCGGAAAGTCTAGTTTTTCAAACCAAACTTCCACGGTTTGTTGTCTTGGCTGTAATGTTTTAATATTCACGTATGCTCCATTTTGCTTATCTTCTAAGGATAAGGCTACTTTTCGATTGCTTTTTAAGGCAATAATAAAATCATTTTTTAAAAGTTCTTTACAATAAACCATGTTCTCTGCTGAAGAAAACCAACTATCAGCCAACACATAATCAAAGTGTATTTTGCTACTACATTCCTGCAACATTTCTCTAAAAAGTTCGTTTTTAGTTTTGCTGCTTTTACGCTTTTGCCTTCCTGTTTTTTTGTCGGTAACCCAAATATTTTTCTTTATAAACTCTACACCACACGGTATACGCATGCCTCCAACTTCGACTAAAGCAGTTAGAAAATTAACCCCTTTTACAGACCTTCCAAACACATGGTCAAAATGCCAAGTGTTCAACTCACTTTCATCTGTATATTGTTTTTCTTGTATCGAATCATCAAAACTTAAAATGATAGTTTCTTTAGATTGAGTCAATTCTTCAACATAAGGTTTTGCCTTTTTCCATAGAAATTTACTGTCATAAACACCCGTTGATAATGCTCGTGTTATTTTATCATGTTTTATAGAGAGTAATGAAGCCATACCTGTAGCTGTCGTGTAAGAACTTGAACTTATCAAATAATCAGTATACAAATCAACAAAATTATCCATCTTTTTATTTCTCAAAGTTGTTAACAAGATAAACTATAAATATCTTAAATTCAAATTATTCTTGCGTAAGGTGAGTTAGTTAGAACAATAAAAAGTATAACGGGAATAGAATTATTTAGGTTGCTCCCAGAGATAAAACAGTTTTTGTGGGGAGGCAAGTTATGGACAAGTGGATACTATGCAAATACCGTAGGTGAGTATGGCAATAAGGATGTGACAAAGAAATATATTGAAAATCAAGGAAAACAAGAGGAGTATAAGAAAATACATTCAGAACAACTTAAGCTGTTTTAATACCTCGAGGCTTTCCTCGGGGTAGTTTATTTGATGAAGCTTTGTTAAATCACGTCGAGGATTGTCTATTTGACTAAATATAGATGCTAGTTTATTTGTCGCTTTAAAAACATATATAGTATTGATTATCAATATAATATATGAAAATTAATAATCAGAAATAACAATTTTAGATTACATTTTAGTAAATATTTAAGACTTTTTTAGATGTGTTTGCCCTGTGGCTATCTTAGGTTAACAGTACTAACTTCAATTTATATGCGTATTTTTGCAATCATCAAATTTAAATAATTTTATTTTGAATAAAAAGAAAGATATACGCGCCCTAACCAAAGAAGAATTACGTGATTTTTTTGTAGAAAATGGCGATAAAGCTTTTCGTGGAAATCAAGTATACGAATGGTTGTGGAGCAAATCTTTACATACTTTTAAAGATATGACTAACATTTCTAAAGAGACAAGAGAGGTGTTAGAAAAAAACTTTGTAATCAATCATATTAAAGTAGATTCGATGCAGCGAAGTAAAGACGGAACCATAAAAAACGGAATTAAACTCCACGATGGTTTAATTGTAGAATCTGTTTTAATTCCTACAGAAAAAAGAACAACAGCCTGTGTTTCTAGTCAAGTAGGTTGTAGTTTAGATTGTAAGTTTTGTGCTACTTCACGTTTAAAACGTATGCGGAATTTAAATCCAGATGAAATTTACGATCAAGTGGTTGCTATAGATAAACAAAGTAGATTATATCACAATCGTAAATTAACAAATATTGTATTTATGGGCATGGGAGAACCACTTATGAATTACAATAATGTAATAAAAGCCATCGATAAAATTACATCTCCAGAAGGTTTAGGAATGTCTCCAAAACGGATTGTAGTTTCAACATCTGGCGTGCCAAAAATCATTAAAAAAATGGCAGATGATGGTGTTAAATTTAACCTTGCAGTTTCGTTGCATTCAGCAATAGATGAGGTTAGAACATCTATTATGCCGTTTAACAGTAAAATGAATTTAAAAGATTTACGTGAATCTTTAGAATATTGGTATGAGAAAACCCAACGAGCAATTACGTACGAGTATGTTGTTTGGGATGGGATTAACGATAGAAAAGAAGACATAAAAGCATTAGTAGATTTTTGTAAATATGTGCCTTGTAAAGTAAATTTAATTGAATACAACCCTATTGATGACGGTGAGTTTCAACAAGCAAGTAATTTTGCAATTAACAATTACATTTCTAATTTAGAAATGCATGATATTACTGTAAATGTACGCAGATCTAGAGGTAAAGACATAGACGCAGCTTGCGGACAATTGGCAAATAAAGCATAATATTTTTTGTAAGACCTTCACAGGTTTTAAAAACCTGTGAAGGTCTTACAATTATTTCCTATTTTTGATATCTGAGTACTGAAAAGTTGAGCATAAATGAAGCCAGTAGAACAAATAAAACTTCCTATTAAAAAAGAAATGGAACTCTTTGAAGAAAAATTTAAAGATTCTATGCTTTCTAAAGTTCCGCTTTTAAACAGAATTACCTATTATATTGTTAGAAGAAAAGGAAAACAAATGCGGCCAATGTTTATTTTTTTGGTTGCCAAAATGGTTTCTAATGGTGGTTTTGATGAACGAACATATAGAGGAGCTTCTGTGGTAGAATTAATTCATACAGCAACATTGGTACATGATGATGTTGTAGATGAAAGTAACAGACGTAGAGGTTTTTTCTCAATCAATGCGCTTTGGAAAAATAAAATTGCTGTTTTGGTAGGCGATTTTTTACTCTCAAAAGGATTATTACTTTCCATAGATAATGAAGATTTTGATATACTAAAATTAATATCAATTGCTGTTCGAGAAATGAGCGAAGGCGAACTATTACAAATTGAAAAAGCCCGAAAACTCGATATAACCGAAGATCTTTATTTTGAAATTATCCGTCAAAAAACAGCCACTTTAATTGCCGCTTGTTGTGGTATTGGTGCAGCATCAGTTGGTGCAAATAATGATACGGTTCAACAAATGAGAAAGTTTGGAGAATATATAGGAATCGCTTTTCAAATTAAAGATGATTTGTTTGATTATTCTAATGAAAAAATTGGTAAACCAACAGGAATTGATATCAAAGAACAAAAAATGACCTTGCCGCTAATTCATACCTTAAATAATTGTTCGGCAAAAAAGAGAGCATGGCTCATCAACTCGGTTAAAAAACATAATAAAGATAAAAAACGTGTAAAAGAAGTAATTGCTTTTGTAAAAAATAATGGCGGAATTGAATACACAACCACTAAAATGCACGATTACAAAAATAAAGCATTGGCTATTTTAGAAAATTATCCAATTTCAGCATATAAAAATTCTTTGCTACAAATGATTGATTATGTTGTGGAGCGTAAAATTTAAAGTGTAACATCTTTAAAAAATTCTTCAAAAGAAATAGCACTTACAATTATAACGATTGTTGAACTGTTTGGGGAGTAACAATTCCTTTTTTTATCTTGTAAACATATTGTAGGTCTTTGCCTGTGAGTTTTTCTAACTAGGCTGTGTAATGTCTTTAGCTTTACGTAAAAAGAACCCTATTACCAATTAATTTTGGAGCATCTTTTTTTACTAACCTGAGTTCTGTTAATAAAAAGTTAACTGATTTGAATTAACAGTTTGATATTTTATGGAGAAATCTATACGCAATAAGCCTTGCGACTATATTTGATAAAAAATTAGTAAAGCCTCTCTATGTCTAGAATGTTCAATTTGACAAATATTTTTAAGTTCGTCATTAACAATTTTACTCAAAAGAATTCCTCGAGGCTTTCCTTGGGGTTTATCGGAAAAGTTTGAAAAACGGAGGGTTTTTCAAAACATTTTGTAAAAGTGTAATTTTTCATATATGGATGATCATATATACAAGCGTCATAATAAGAGTTTACTTTTATATCATTTAGTTTTTCCGTTGAAATATAGAAGAAAAGCTCTAGCCGAAGAATCAGGAATCAACATTGAAAGATATTTGCAATAAGATATCGGAACGATACGAAATACAATTTATCGTTTGGATGCAAGCCACCGTGTTGTTGTGCCATAGATGAAGCCTGTTGTAAACCAATAGCTATTTCTTGTTCTGTTGATAAACTAACCGCTTGTGTTTTTCCAGTATATTTATTTACTTCTTGTTGTTTGCGTAAGTATACAAAATCTGTATATTTTTAAAACAGAAACTTAATATCAAGATTAAAAGACGTAATTTTATACTCCAATAGTATTTATGAATTTTAGTTTATGGAAACTCATTTTGACCTTAATGAAGTCACTAAAAAATTACCCAAACATTTACATAAATTTGTGGTACAACAATCTTATGATGAATATACTGCGCAAAACCAAGCTGTATGGCGTTATGTAATGCGCATGAATATAGATTATTTGAGTAAGGTTGCTCATAAAACATATTTAAAAGGATTAGAAAAAACAGGAATTTCGATAGAAAACATTCCATTTATGGAAGGAATGAATCGTATTTTAAAAGAAATTGGTTGGGCAGCGGTTTCAGTTGATGGTTTTATTCCTCCGAATGCATTTATGGAATTTCAAGCCTATAATGTGTTGGTAATTGCCTCAGATATGAGAACTATAAACCATATTGAATACACGCCAGCACCAGATATTATTCATGAAGCAGCAGGTCACGCTCCAATTATTGCAAATCTAGAATATTCAGAATATTTAAGACGATTTGGAGAAATTGGTAGTAAAGCTATTTCATCTGCTAAAGATTATGAAATGTATGAAGCCATTCGTTTGTTGTCTATTTTAAAGGAAGATCCAAATTCAACAAAAAAAGAAATTGACGAGGCACAAGAAAAAGTAGAGTGGTTGCAAGATAATATGGGCGAACTCTCTGAAATGGCACAAATTAGAAACCTACATTGGTGGACGGTTGAATATGGCTTGATTGGAACACTTCAAGACCCGAAGATATACGGAGCAGGATTGCTTTCTTCTATTGGCGAAAGCGCTTGGTGTATGCGAGAAGAGGTAAAGAAAATTCCATACTCTATTGAAGCAGCCACAAAGGGTTTTGATATTACAAAACCACAACCACAGTTATTTGTAACGCCAGATTTTGCGTATTTAAGTTTGGTCTTAAATGAGTTTGCAAATACAATGGCGTTGCGTAACGGAGGTTTAAAAGGTGTTCAGAAATTAATAGCTTCTAAAAGTTTAGGAACTGTAGAGTTGAGTACTGGTATTCAGATTTCAGGAATTATTACAAATGTTATTAAACACAAAAATAATAAAGTAGCTTATATACAAACTACTGGTCCAACAGCTTTATCAAATAGAGATAAAGAATTAATTGGTCACGGAACTTCATATCATGCAGAAGGTTTTGGAAGCCCAATAGGTAAATTAAAGGGAATTAATTTACCTATTGAAGATATGAGTCCGCGCGATTTAAAAGCCTACGGAATTTACGAAGGAGAAAGAATGACTCTAGAGTTTGAAAGTGGTGTAGTTGTAAAAGGTAAAGCAATTACAGGAACAAGAGATCTAAGAGGTAAAATTTTAATTGTTTCTTTGGCTGAATGCACTGTTACTTATAAAGATAAAGTGTTATTTAAACCAGAATGGGGAATTTACGATATGGCGATTGGAAAAGAAATAATTTCAGTATATTCAGGGTCAGCAGATGTAGATTCTTTTGATGATACAAGTAAAATTTCTGAAATAAAAACACATAAAATTAAGCATTCACAATCTGACAGAAAATTGTATCAGATGTATAGTGATGTTAGAGACAGTAGAGAAGAACAAACATCTACTGAGAAAATGTTAGAAACGATTTTGGAAATTTTAAAAGATGAATACCCGAAAGATTGGTTATTGTCTATTGAATTGTTGGAGTTATCTTTGGAAAATAATTTTGAAGTTCAATCAGAAATTTTACAACATTTAGAGCGTTTGAAAGAAAACGAGAATTATAAAAAACTAATACAAAACGGATTAGATTTATTGCAAATCAATCAATTATCTTAAATATGGGGTTATTTGGAATGTTTAGTCAAAAAGATACAGCTAACAAAATTAAAAATTATTTAGAAAAAGGAGCAATTATACTTGATGTGAGAACATTAGCTGAATGGAACAAAGGGCATTCAGAAAGTGCGAAACATATTGTTTTAACAGTTATTCCATTAAATTTAGATGAAATAAAATCTTGGGGTAAACCTGTTATTGCAGTTTGTAAAAGTGGAGCCCGTAGTGCGCAAGCAACTCAGTTTTTAAATGAAAACGGTTTGGACGCTCTTAATGGCGGACCTTGGAAAAATGTAGACCAGTATTTAGAGTAAGTTAAAAAAGAGTTAAAAAATAAAATATTAGATTAAGAAGTTCTTTTTTTTATACATTTGCCACGAAGAAAAATATCTACCACTTTTAGATTTAGAGTAATTATAATTATTAGTTTTTAGAGTTTTCTTTTCCCCCGAAATTTATATGTACTGTTAAAAAATAGGTTTACCTATTGTTTTACTGCATAAATTAACTTTTTAGATTAGAAAATATTATCGGGAATGTCGGGAA
The DNA here is from genome assembly GCA_965242715.1 of Tenacibaculum sp. GTDB lineage: Bacteria > Bacteroidota > Bacteroidia > Flavobacteriales > Flavobacteriaceae > Polaribacter. The sequence goes on along the minus strand of OZ251501.1, from coordinate 3,109,121 downwards.
TGAATTTTTATATTTTAAGAATAGCTTTAGCATTATTAACTTTTATATCTTTTAGTAGCTATGGGCAAACTTGTTCAGGAAGTTTAGGTGAGCCTATTTTTAAAGAAGATTTTGGTACAGGCTCTAGAGCCAGTTTAGCCTTTTCAGGTTTAGGTACTACAACTTATCGTTACGAAGATGGTTTAGGTAATAGCTCTCGATTAGACGATGGTAATTATACATTGTACAGTGGAGACCCAAAAAATTTAAACCAGTTTTGGCATACTGGACGGGACCATACACTTGGAGATACCAATGGAAGAATGGCTATTTTTAACGCAAGTTTTACTAAAGGAGAATTTTTTAGAAGAACTGTTACGGGGCTTTGTAAAGGAACAATGGTTGTGTTTTCTGCTTGGGTTACAAATGTTTATAATACTAATTCTAAAGCTTGTAGAGCAGTGGGAGTAGAAGGAGGAATACCTGTAAATATAACTTTTGAGATATGGAAAGATGATGGAAATGCTGGAAATATATCTTTAGGGAATCTACTTACTTCTGTTTCTACAGGAGATATATATGGTTCAAATTCTTTAGTGTGGAATAAATATGCAGCTCAAATTCCTTTAGCATCAAATACATCAGAGGTTGTAGTAATACTAAGAAACAATGGAGTAGGAGGCTGTGGGAATGATTTAGCTATTGATGATATTGAATTTAGAGTCTGTGGTCCAAAATCAACAGTATCTCAAAACTTAACACCAGGCTGCTCAAATAAAGAGATTACTATTACAGCAACGATGGCTTCTGGATATGAAAATCCATATATAATTTGGCAAAAATATATTTCAAGCACCAATTCTTGGGAAAATGTTACAGCTGAAGAAAAATTTAGTGAAAACAACTCTCTTACAATTAGTTCTCCTATAAATAGTCGCTCCTTAAAAAGGTTTCAACATTCTGATTTACAGTTAATTATTTGATATTTTTCACTGTTTATATAGTGTTTAATTGCAAGATTTTCCGTATATTATAGTATAAACCTTGCAATAAATGATAGGAAAAACAGCGAATCAAAATCAACAAAATTTGTTCAGACCTTTGCTCAAGGATTTTATTAATTTGAGCCACGAATTAATTTTGTTGAGCAACAAAATAGATTGGAAATACTTTGAGAAAGATTTCTCACAGTATTATTCACATACAGGTCAACCAGCGATGCCAGTACGATTAATGGTTGGAAGTTTAATGCTCAAGCGTATTTATAATTTATCTGATGAGCGTCTATCCGAAGCTTGGGCAATGAACCCTTACATGCAATATTTTTGTGGCATGGCTTATTTTGAGTATCAATTTCCCTGTGATCCAAGTGACTTTGTACATTTCAGAAAACGTATAGGAGAACTAGGAGTTCAAAAAATATTTGCATACTCTATCCGTCTTTTTGGTAAAGCAGCCAAAGAAAAAGTAACATTATCAGACACCACAGTAGCAGAGAACAACACTACCTTTCCTACAGATGCTAAATTAGCCAAAAAGATTATTGATAAATGCAATGATATTGCTAAAAAAGAAAAGATAAAGCAACGACAAAGTTATGTCAGAACCTCAAAGCAATTATTAAGAGACACCCATAATCGTAAACATCCAAAGCGATATAAAAAAGCAAAGAAAGCAGATGCAAAACTAAAAACTATAGCAGGTCGTTTACTTCGAGAGTTGGAAAGAGAATTACCCGAACACGTTTTAGAAGTCTATAAAAAGCAGTTTGCTTTGTATTATCAAATCTTACATCAAAAGCGAACAGATAAAGATAAAATTTACAGTATTCACAAACCATTTACAGCATGTATCGCTAAAGGGAAAGTGCATAAAAAATATGAATTTGGCACTAAAACAGGGTTAATTACTACTTCAAAAACATTAATCATTACTGCGATAAAAAGTTTTAAAGGCAATCCTCACGATAGCAAAACAATAGCACCATTATTAGAACAAATGCAATCCAATATTGCTTTTTTACCCCAAGAAGTTGTTTATGACAGAGGTGGAAAAGGCATCAAACAAATAGGTAACACCAAAATATCAACTCCTGATTATAGACCTTTAAAACGAGATACAGAATATCAGAAAAGATGTAAAAGAGGAAAATTTAGAAGAAGAGCTGCTATTGAACCAGTTATTGGTCATTTAAAAACAGACTTTAGATTGAACCAAAACTATCTTTGGGGAGAAAATTCCCCGCAAATCAATGCCTTTTTAGCTGCTACAGGTTGGAATCTTAAGAAATTTATGAAACAACTCAAAGAAGAATTTAATAACTTATTGTTTAATATTTTAAGACCTCTTTTTTCTTTATTTTCTTCGCCAAGAAAATGGGTTGTTAAGGTTTGACTAAATAGAGATAGATATAGATTTCTTGCTGCAGAAAAAGGAAATTTAGGCAGTGTTAATTGTAGAATAATAAGTGATGAACAAGTATTAGATATATCAGAGCCTATTATATTTTTACCTTCCATTATTAATGCAACTTGTTCAAACGATACAGATGGGGCAATAAATTTAATCATTTCAGGAGGAAGACCACCTTATACTATTAACTGGGGAGATGGTGTTGGTACTAAAGATAGAGCAAATTTAGGAATAGGGTCTTATACTGTTACCGTAACCACTAAAAATTGTGAATACGTCAAAACTTTTGAAGTGATTGCTAAAAATAGTTGTGCAGACTTAAGTCTAAAAGAAACAGTAAGTAACGCTTTGCCTAAAGTGGGAGATATTATTGTCTACACAATTACTTTAACTAATGAAGGGCCTGATAGTGCAACGGGAATTGAAGTAACTGATTATACCATTAGCCTTTCGTCTTCTTTAGAATATGTGAGTCATACAGCTACGGGAAGCTCAACATATAATGCTACTACAGGTATTTGGAATTTAAGTTCGGAAACGATTACAACAGGAAACTCTGTTGAATTAGCAATTACAGTAAAAATTATTAATGCAGGACAAATAATAAATACAGTTGAAATAACAAAGAATAATCAGGTAGATAAAGACTCTTCTGTAGGGACAAATAACTAAGAACATTACCTTAAAACGCAATAAAAGAATGCTTTTCTTGACACTCTTGCAAAATCTGTGTAAGTTTAAAATTCGGGATTAGGTTATTTATAACTTAATCCTGTCTTCAAATATAATCAAAAATTGGTTAAGAATAACGCCCCAATTTCTAATTGGCATTGTCCATTTTCTTGTGCTTTCTCTTAGTGCTAAAAATACGGACTTCATTACCGCGTCATCCGTGGGGAAAGAGAGTTTGTTTTTTGTGTATTTTCTAATCTTTCCGTTTAAGTTTTCGATGAGATTAGTGGTGTATATTATTTTTCTAATTTCAGCGGGAAAATCAAAGAAAACAGTGAGTTCGTCCCAATTGTTTTCCCAACTTTTAATGGCGTAAGAATATTTAGAGTTCCACTTGTCTTTGAAGTCGTTTAAAGCGGCTTTGGCGGCTTCTTTTGTGGGTGCTGTGTAGATTTGTTTCATATCCTTTACAAACTCCTTTTTATCCTTCCAGACCACATAACGCATGGTGTTTCTAATTTGATGTACTACACATATTTGAGTTACAGAATTAGGAAACATCGTTTTTATGGTCTCTGTAAATCCGTTTAAATTATCGGTAGCAGTAATCAAAATATCTTGTGTTCCTCGTGCTTTAATATCACTTAAAACAGACATCCAAAAGGCGGAAGATTCATTTTTACCTAACCATAATCCTAACACCTCTTTTTTACCATCTGTGCGTAACCCTACTGCGATGTAAATGGTTTTGTTAATCACTTTTGAGTTTTCTCTAACCTTAAAAACAATACCGTCCATCCAGACGATTAGGTAGGTTTGTTCTAGGGGGCGATTTTTCCATGCAATGATATCTCCTGTTATTTTATCGGTAATTCTTGAGATTGTGGCAGTAGAAATATTGAAATCGTACAACTCATATATTTGCTGTTCAATATCACTGGTACTCATCCCTTTTGCGTACAGAGAGATGATTATATTTTCTACTCCATCTGCTGTGCTTTGGCGTTTTTTAATAAGCATTGGATTAAATGAACTTTCTCGATCTCGTGGTATTTGAATCGTCGTTTCTCCTAAGGTAGTTTTTAACTTTTTTGAAGTATAGCCATTTCGTGCATTGGTATTGCTACGCTTTTGATGTTTTTCATAATCTAAATGTGCGTCTAATTCGCCTTCTAATATCTTTTCTATGCCTCGCTTATGCAAGTCTTCTAGAAAGGAGGTTAGTTCTGTTCCGCTCTTGAATTGCTGTAAAAAAGAATCGTTTAAAATGTCTTCTGGTTTCATAATGTAAGGTGTTAAAGTTTAAAGTTAATAAAAAAAATCTCGGGAGTTATAACTCCCGAGATTTTAAACTTACACAGATTATGAGATAGTGCCCTTTTCTTTAAGAGTTTTAACCTTCTTTTGAAGAGTTATTAAGAACTGTTGATGTGCTTCAGACCTAGCATTAAAAGGTCTATGCGTTAATCCTTTTTGTATAGTTTCTACATTCTGCATTGTTAAAGTGGCTTCATCAGAAATCCAAACATCAGAAAACTTTTCCCAAATATAATTGATTGCCGTTTGATTTGGGTGAATCATATCTTCAGCATAAAAACGATAATCACGCAATTCGTCCATCATAATTTCATAAGAAGGAAAATAGGACACATTGTGTCCATTAAGTGTTTCATGAATGGCTGAAATTAAATGCGATTTACTTCGCTGATTTTCTACAAACCCATCTTTTAGATGACGTACTGGTGAAACCGTGAAAACTACAGACACATTTTTATTAATAGATTCAATCAAAGCAGTTATTGCCTCTAAGCTTTCCGAAATTTCTTCAACAGAAAGGAGTTCTTTTAAGAATTTTTTTTGCAGAATTTTATGGCAATTCGCTACAATTTTATCTGACGTAATTTCTCTATAAACCCAAGATGTTCCAAGAGTTATAATGACATGGGAAGTATTTTGTAACTGTCTAAAAGTTAGGTTTATAGCTGAGTTTAAATTATGTAATAACTCATTTTTATCAATAGCACTTAAAGAAGAGTGCGCATCAAAACAATGCCACCGTTCGTTGTTAAAGAAGAGGTCTTCTTCTGTATATTCTCTTTTGTTAATAGCATTTGTAATTAAACGCTCAATAGCTTTAGGATGAAACAAAATTCCTAACGGATTTTGCGTCGATTGAAATTTGTAATACGATAATTTATTACCAATATTTTCTGAAAAACAAGAACCAATCAATAAGATTTTTGAGTTGTAATCTATTTGGTTATGCGATTGTTTTTTTAATGGTATTTTGGTTTGTAAATTCATTGGCTTAAAGGTAAAATAAAAAAGGTTCAAAATAAAACTTTGAACCTTTGTAACTATTTTTTGACTTTGTTACTTCTTAAATCAAATACTCTTTCGCCTTGTCTAAAGCTTTAGGAATTCCGTCAGGGTTCTTTCCGCCAGCAGTTGCAAAGAAATTTTGTCCACCACCACCACCGTGAATTAACTTTCCTAGTTCTCTAACAATCTTTCCAGCATCATAACCACGCTCATTTGCTAGTTCTTTAGAAATATAACACGTTAACATTGCCTTGTCTTTTTTCTCTGAAGTTGCAAATAGTAAGAATAAATTCTGGTACTCTTTTCCTAAAGCAAAAGCGATGTTTTTAATTCCGTTTTGATCTAAATCTATTTTAGTTGCTAAAAACTGAACGCCATTTACTTCTTGTAATTGGTTTCTCAATTCACTAGATAAATTTTGAGCTTTATCTCTTAATAAAGACTCAATTTGCTTTTTTAACGTAGCATTTTCATCTTGTAAGTTTTGAACCGCTTTTACAGGTTCTTTTGTCTTGTTTAATAAATCTTTAATTTCAAATAAAGACCTATTGTTTTCAAAATAGAAATCCTTTACAGCATCATTGGTAATGGCTTCTATTCGTCTAATTCCTGCTGCAACTGCCCCTTCCGATTTGATTTTAAAATGCCAAATATCTCCTGTGTTTTGTACATGCGTTCCTCCACAAAGTTCAACAGATTGCCCAAAGCGGATAGTTCTTACAGCATCTCCATATTTTTCCCCAAAAAGCGCCATTGCTCCTTGTTTTAAGGCTTTTTCCATAGAAATTTCGCGTTGTTCAATTAAGGGTAATTTTCCTTCTATACGAGCATTTACAAAATTTTCTACATCGCGAAGCTGCTCAATAGTCATCTTTGAAAAATGAGAAAAATTAAACCGTAAATATTTTGAATGTACAGCAGAACCTTTTTGCGCTACATGCTCTCCTAAAACCTCACGTAATGCTTGATGTAACAGGTGTGTTGCTGTGTGGTTACTTGCGGTTCTATTACGTTGTTTAGCGTCTACAATCGCTTTTAAAACCTCATTTTTGTGTTTTGGTAAATTTTTAGCAAAATGAATAATAAGATTGTTCTCTTTTTTTGTGTTTACTATATAAACTACGTCTCCATGTTGATCTTCTAAATAGCCTTTATCTCCAACTTGCCCACCTCCTTCGGGGTAAAATGGCGTTATATTAAAAACAATCTGGTACATTTCACCATCTTTTTTAGAGGTAACTTTTCTATATCGAGTTATTTTTATATGTGCCTCTAGCGTGTCATAACCTATAAATTCTTCAACTTCATTATGATGCAAAATTGTCCAATCATCTGATTTTAATTCTGATGCTTCACGACCACGACCTTGTTGTTTTTTAAGTGAATCATCAAATTCTTTGGCATTATACGTAAAGCCTTTTTCACGAAGAATAAGATTGGTTAAATCTTCTGGAAACCCATACGTGTCTTTAAGTTCAAAAACTTTTGTGCCAGAAATTTGCTTGCTTGAAGCGTTCGCTATAATTTTATCAAGTAATAATAAACCTTGATCTAAGGTTCTTAAAAAGGATGTTTCTTCTTCTCTAATTACGTTTTCTATTAATTGTTTTTGAGATTTTAATTCAGGAAAAGCGGTTCCCATTTTTTCACTCAAAATATCAACCAATCTATAAATAAATGGCTCTTTTTTATTTAGGAATGTAAATCCGTAACGAACAGCTCTACGTAAAATTCTTCTAATCACATACCCTGCGCCGGTATTACTTGGTAACTGTCCGTCTGCAATAGAAAATGCTACGGCTCTAACGTGATCTGAAATTACACGAGTTGCAATATCTATCTTTTCGTTTTCACCATACTTTGTGTTGGTAATGGTTTCTATTTCACGGATAATTGGTGTAAAAACATCTGTATCATAATTAGATGTAACGTTTTGTAAAACCATACATAAACGCTCAAACCCCATTCCGGTATCAATATGTTTATTCGGCAAGTCTTCTAAAGAACCATTGGCTTTACGGTTGTATTGCATAAAAACTAAATTCCATATTTCTACAACCTGCGGATGATCCATGTTTACTAAAGATTTTCCGTCAACTTTGGCTTTTTCTTCTGGAGAACGAATATCTACATGAATTTCAGAACAAGGTCCGCAAGGTCCTTGATCGCCCATTTCCCAAAAATTATCCTTTTTATTACCCATTAAAATACGGTCTTCAGGAATAATTCCTTTCCATAAATTATAGGCTTCTTTGTCCATTTCTAAATTATCTACATCGTTACTTCCTTCAAAAACGGTAACATATAAAATGCTTTTATCAACTCCGTAAACCTCAGTTAATAACTCCCAAGCCCACGTAATAGCTTCTTTCTTAAAGTAATCGCCAAAAGACCAGTTACCTAACATTTCAAATAAGGTATGATGATAGGTGTCGTAACCAACTTCTTCTAAATCGTTATGTTTTCCAGAAACACGTAAACATTTTTGACTATCTGAAATTCGATTATTTTTTGGAGTTCCATTTCCTAGAAAATATTCTTTAAACGGCGCCATACCAGAATTAACGAACATTAAAGTTGGATCGTCTTTGGTAATCATTGGTGCAGATGGTACAATTAAATGCGATTTTTCTTTAAAAAAGTTTAAAAATTTCGCTCTTACTTCGTTAGATTTCATGCAGTGAAACTGTTAATTTATCATTAAAAAACTACCTAAAAAAAGTAGTTATAAAACATTTTGTAAATTCGTGAGTTTTCTAATCGGATATGTTCCGCAGAAAACCACAAAAATAGCATATTTAGCTGTATGGCAAAAGTAAAATATTATTACGACGCAGAAATGCTTTCGTACCGTAAAATTGGAATAAATAAGAGAGCTTATTATAAAAAATCTATCTTCGGAGTTTTAGCAGTTTTGTTAATTGCTTTCTTTGGCTTTGTTGGTTTTAGTCAGTTTTTAATGTCTCCAAACGAACGCGCACAAAAGCGTGAGTTAGACAATTTAATATTGCAATACGAAGTAATTGGTAAACGAATGAACGAAAGTTCAGAGATTTTAGGGCAGTTGCAAGAGCGCGATAATAATATTTATAGAACTTATTTTGAAGCAAACCCAATACCAGAAGAACAACGTACTGCTGGTTTTGGAGGTGTAAATAGATATAAATACTTAGAAGGGTTTGATAATTCTTCAATGATAAAAGATTTAACCAAGAATTTAGATGTGCTGTCTAAACAAATAGTGGTACAATCTAAATCGTTAGATGAAATTGTAACATTGGCTAAGGAGAAAGAGAAAATGTTGGCATCAATTCCTGCAATTTTACCAGTAAAATTAGAAGATTTAATAAGAATGGCTTCTGGTTATAAATGGAGAATGCATCCGATTTTAAAGATTCGAAAATTTCATAAAGGAATGGATTTTACGGCTCCGATCGGAACTCCAATTTATGCTTCTGGAAATGGAAAGGTTATTGAATCTAAACGAAGTGCTACCTTTGGTAAAGTAGTGTATATAGATCATGGTTATGGGTATAAAACTATTTATGCTCATATGAGTAAAATAAAAGCTAAAAAAGGTGATAAAGTAAAACGTGGAGATTTAATAGGTTATGTAGGTAATACGGGGCGTTCTGTTTCTGCGCATTTACATTATGAAGTGCATAAAAATGACAGACCCGTAAATCCAATTAATTTTTATTATGGAGATTTAACTCCTGAAGAATTTGCAGCCATGCAAAAAGCAGCTGAAGAAGAAGGGCAATCTTACGATTAGTATTTAGCTGAAAGTAACGGTTGATTATTCAACCAAATATAGAATACTAAATACTAAAAAAATGCACGTTAACTTACCAGAAAAAAGATACTATAAGATAGGCGAAGTAGCCAAAGCTTTTAACGTGAACACTTCACATATCCGTTTTTGGGAAAAAGAGTTTGAGATTATCAAGCCTAAAAAAAACGCTAAAGGCAATCGATTATTTACTCAAGAAGATGTAGAAAACTTCAAATTAATATACAATCTTGTTAAAGAAAGAGGCTTCACTTTAGAAGGCGCAAAACAGAAACTCAAGAAAAACCCTGAAGAAATTTTTAATAATCACGAAATTATTAGTAGATTAGAAGGAGTAAAAGCAGAACTACAAAAAATTAAAAACCAACTATAAGGCTTTAATATTATAGGCTTTAGTTTAAAATAGCGTTGTTATTAACACTATCTAAGTATTCTGTTCTTGCTTTGGTATTCTCAAGACTCAATTCTATCATTTTCAACATATAATCAAGTTTTTTGAATTTTTCTTTACATCTAAACCAATTCAGATAATTTTGCAAGTATTTTGTTGATACGCCATACAAATCATCATTTATCCATTTCTTTAATCTACTGTGTAAAGAATTTATGTTCTGAATATGTAAATTACCCTGTTTTGTAAACTGCTTTAAATTCGCTTTAAATACGTGATGTTCTAGTTTATTGTCAATTGCGAACCCTTTGTAACTTGCGTGACCATCTGTGCATAAAACAGTTTGGGTGTCTATTTTATTTCCGATTGCTTTTGTTATATCTTTTTTAGAGATACGTCCAAAACAGGCAAGTTTTAAAGATATTTCATTTTTTCTATCAGCTGAGACAATTACCGCTACTTGCTCTTTACTTATCCCTCTTGTTTTAACTTGTTTTCCTCGTTCTCTTGATTTACGAGTTATTTTTACCGAGCCTTTCTCGGAGTGCAAAAAAAAAGTCTCATCACTCTCTGTTATGCCTAAAAACGTATCTGTGTCTAATTCCTTTAGAGAAATAGTTATTTTATGCCTCCAATCAAAAGCAGTTTTTTTATTGATATTCAATTTTGCTACTATTTTGTCTAAACTTAACCCTTGTTGCATCAATTTTAAATAATCGGCTAGTTTTGCTTTCTTATGAATTTGAGCCATCCATGTTCCTGTAAATGGAGTGAAAGTACGATTACATCCTTTACATTTATAACGCTGAACTCCTTTATCAATACCCATTTTTACATATTTGATGTGCTCACAATGAGGACAAATACCCTGTTTCTCATCAAACTTTTTCTTCCTAATATCAATTAACTGAAAATCAGAATTTGACTTAACTGATGTTAGTGTTAGTAATAAATCGTCTTGTTCTATTGACGATAATTTAGTGAAATAGTTCTTTATCCTTACTGTATCCATAAATAGTAGATTTTGAACAAAGATACAATTAATAAACGCTACCTTAAACTAAAGCCATAATCTCTTATACCTTTTCTTGTTTTTACTTTCTCTATCAATACTGCTTTATTACAAGAATATTTACCTATTTTCTTTTTGATGTTTTTTAAAACCCAATTATATTTTGACTTAGAAACTAAAAAATTCTCTCCATAGGCATTTAATTGCCTCAAACGTTCATGACTACTGTTATAAAAAACTCCAATTGCCTCAAGACCAATTGACATTTCTATGAATGCGTTTTCCTTTTTTGGAAGAAAATCTCTTACCTTAAAAAAACTCTCATCATCACTCACATATAAATCAAATATCAATGTAGCTTGAGCTTTATTAATTTCATCTTCAATTTTAGAAATTTTTTCCAATCTTGATAAGCTCAAATTTTTCATTCTTTTTTTGGTGAAATTATTTGTCAATCTTTTCTTTTTATATTCTACCTTTAGGTTTAATTTTTGAGCATTTAAGGGTAAAAAACTAAAAGTTAAAAATATTATTAATAAATATTTTCATTAATTTTAAAAGAGGGCTACATAGCCCTCTTAATTGAAAAAAGTTATTCTTCATCTATCGGTTTGTGTAAGAATAGTATGGGATTAAAATGAACTTACTTTTCGGATTATTACTTAGCGAAATTTTCAATTTTTATTTTGAAAATAGACACGCAAAATTTTCAATTTTGCGGACTTTATAAAATGCACTACACTTTGATTAAGCACTAAACTAAGCATTAATTTTATACATTGTGTGTGCCTTGAATGGTAAATATATTAAAAGTTCTTTAAATATTTTTTTAGAGCAAGTCCAAAGGGTGTAAGTCCCTTATGCGCAGGAGTAACGTCCTGAAGCCAAGTAAGTCGCAAGGGTGATGATTGTGAAGTCATATCTGAAGTAAGCGAGACTACGTTGTCTGAACTGACGAACAGAAACGGGATATGAGGCATAGTTATCTAGGGTAAGTAAGCACAACATTTCAAAGCCCTACGAATACCAAAGGGGTAACTATGTAGATCCCGCAGGATTAGACAAAAGGACATTTACCTTACCAAGGGAGGTCTCTGTAATCACGAGTTGGTACAGCAGAGAAGTCAGCAGAAGTCATAGTACTTGTAGGAAACGAGCCATAAAACAAATGGAGGACTCACAAGCAAGGAAGGACAGAACATTAAACGTTAGCGTGAATTTGATTTCATATGATAAACGAGGTACAGCAGTATAGTTTATCGTAACGGTCAAAGGAGCAATAACAAAGTAACATTTACTGACACTCTTGCAAAATCTGTGTAAGTTTAAAATTCGGGATTAGGTTATTTATAACTTAATCCTGTCTTCAAATATAATCAAAAATTGGTTAAGAATAACGCCCCAATTTCTAATTGGCATTGTCCATTTTCTTGTGCTTTCTCTTAGTGCTAAAAATACGGACTTCATTACCGCGTCATCCGTGGGGAAAGAGAGTTTGTTTTTTGTGTATTTTCTAATCTTTCCGTTTAAGTTTTCGATGAGATTAGTGGTGTATATTATTTTTCTAATTTCAGCGGGAAAATCAAAGAAAACAGTGAGTTCGTCCCAATTGTTTTCCCAACTTTTAATGGCGTAAGAATATTTAGAGTTCCACTTGTCTTTGAAGTCGTTTAAAGCGGCTTTGGCGGCTTCTTTTGTGGGTGCTGTGTAGATTTGTTTCATATCCTTTACAAACTCCTTTTTATCCTTCCAGACCACATAACGCATGGTGTTTCTAATTTGATGTACTACACATATTTGAGTTACAGAATTAGGAAACATCGTTTTTATGGTCTCTGTAAATCCGTTTAAATTATCGGTAGCAGTAATCAAAATATCTTGTGTTCCTCGTGCTTTAATATCACTTAAAACAGACATCCAAAAGGCGGAAGATTCATTTTTACCTAACCATAATCCTAACACCTCTTTTTTACCATCTGTGCGTAACCCTACTGCGATGTAAATGGTTTTGTTAATCACTTTTGAGTTTTCTCTAACCTTAAAAACAATACCGTCCATCCAGACGATTAGGTAGGTTTGTTCTAGGGGGCGATTTTTCCATGCAATGATATCTCCTGTTATTTTATCGGTAATTCTTGAGATTGTGGCAGTAGAAATATTGAAATCGTACAACTCATATATTTGCTGTTCAATATCACTGGTACTCATCCCTTTTGCGTACAGAGAGATGATTATATTTTCTACTCCATCTGCTGTGCTTTGGCGTTTTTTAATAAGCATTGGATTAAATGAACTTTCTCGATCTCGTGGTATTTGAATCGTCGTTTCTCCTAAGGTAGTTTTTAACTTTTTTGAAGTATAGCCATTTCGTGCATTGGTATTGCTACGCTTTTGATGTTTTTCATAATCTAAATGTGCGTCTAATTCGCCTTCTAATATCTTTTCTATGCCTCGCTTATGCAAGTCTTCTAGAAAGGAGGTTAGTTCTGTTCCGCTCTTGAATTGCTGTAAAAAAGAATCGTTTAAAATGTCTTCTGGTTTCATAATGTAAGGTGTTAAAGTTTAAAGTTAATAAAAAAAATCTCGGGAGTTATAACTCCCGAGATTTTAAACTTACACAGATTATGAGATAGTGCCCATTTAACTTTTTGTTTAATGAACCGCTAAGTACGAGAACCGTACGCTTAGTGGTGTGAGAGGCGCACTCTGGCTGTTTTAGTCAGAGCCGTCTACTCGATTAGCAAAAGTTTATGGTAAATACCTGTTAAACGTTCAATATTTTCACCTTACTAATCTAACAGAATTAGGTAGTTTTATACTACTCTTTTTGTTCCGTAATATTGGAAACAGGATTGACAATCTGTTCAATAGTAGCTATCTGGCTTTTCTTTTGAGCTATGGGATAAACACTGGGCGGAAGCCCAAATTGTTGTTCGTGTTCGTTGGGTTGTTGTTATTGCGATTGGCAATACGGCAATTGTTGGCGTTGTTGTTCCAACTACCGCCACGATTAACACGGTTAGTACCCTTGATTATCATCCTTGTATTATTGTATTTCTAAATTCTTTTGCATAAGCATATTGTGTAAATGATGTTAATGCTGTGCTATGTATTGCAAATTCTTTTTGCGACCATTTGTGTGTTTTTAATTTGTTATAGTTATACTTTATTTTTGTTTTAAAACGTTTTTTTGCTTTTTGTGTTAATATTATTTTGTTTGGAAACAAACGATAACTTAAAAATGATAAACCGTGAGCGGTTGTATTTAGTTTTTTGTATTTTAAGTTTAAGGCTAATTGGTTTGTTACAAATTTTTCTATTTTGTTACCGATTTCTATTATTTTTTGTTTATCGTTTTGCCATATTACAAAATCATCCATATATCTTACATAGAATTTTACTTGTAAGTTGTTTTTTATGTAATGGTCTAAACTACCTAAATACCTGTTTGCAAAATATTGACTGGTCAGATTACCTATTGGTAAACCTTTTCCTTTTTCTATATGGTACGAGTTTATAATTTTTTCATAAATTTTGAGTAAAGTTTTATCTTTAAACATTGTTTTTAACATTGCTATAAGTATATTATGGTCTATGCTATCAAAATATTTGCGTATATCAAATTGTATATACCACTTGCTTTTTTTAGTAAATATTTTTGCTCGGTCTAATGCTTTATAAGTGCCTTTGTTTTTACGTGTGGCGTAGGTATCATATATTAAGTATTTTTCAAAATATGGGTGGCAAATATTCATAATAGCGTGGTGCAAAACTCTTTCTGCAAAAGCAGATGCTACAATTTTACGTTCTTTAGGTTCATAAATGGTAAAAAAATGATAGTTGCCAACATCTACATTGCCTGTTTCTAATTGTATTTGTAATTCTTTAAGATTTTCATTTAGCTTTTTAGCATAATTAATTACCTCTACTTTAGCTTCTTTGCCTTTTTTTGCTTTGTAATAAGCTAACTGTAAGTTTTCAAAACAACTTATTTGTTGTATTAGGTTGCCCGCTCTTTTCATCTTGTTTTTCTTTATTGTATTGTGCTAATAACTCGCTACCATATTTTTCTGCTTTTTTATCACCTACACCTTTTATGGTTCTTAAATTATTAACTTTTGGCTCTTTTAGTTTGGCTATTTCGGCAAGCTCGGCATCTGTAAATACTATAAAGGCAGATACTGCGTGTTTTACTGCTATTTGTTTACGTATTTCCCTAAGTTTTGAAAAAACACCAAATGTTTCTTTATCTAAAACATTCATATAGTCTATTTTCTTTTTACTGCTATATTTTTCTTGTATTGTTACGCCAATATAACTTATGTAAAAACACCAGTTATAACTTACTCCATTCTGCACCAAATGTTTATCTACTTCTATAACTTTATGAGTACGCAAAAATTTGTTTAGTTCTTCATTATGGTTTTCTATATCATTAATAGGTATGGTAAAAAACTTTACTTGCATTCGTTTGTAATTAGTGAGAGCTTCACTTAAAGTGAAACCCTCACGCTGTTAGGTTGAAAAAAATTCGACCGCTTTGCGGTAATTGCTTTACATTCTTTTGCTTATCGCTCAGTCGTCCCTCCTTCACTTTTAAGCAAAAGCATACTCCTTTGCTCCGCGTAGCTCAAAAGAAAAGCCTAATAGCAAACTTTGAACTATGGGATAAACACTGGGCGGAAGCCCAAATTGCTGTACGTGCTGGCCGGGTAGTTGAAACTGCGATAGGCAACACGGCAATAGCCGGCGTAGTAGTTCCAACTACCGCCACGATAAACACGGGAAGAACCTGTTGATGCTCCTTGCGGATTGGTGCTTGGGCTACTACTATAATAGTTGCTATCGTACCAATCGTTTGTCCATTCATATACGTTACCACTCATATCGTGTAGTCCGAGTTCGTTGGCGTTTTTTGTGCCTACGGTATGTGTTGCATTACCTGAGTTACTAGAATACCAAGCTACATCATCTAAAGTATTACTACCAGAGTAGGTATAGCCATTGCTACTGTTACCGCCACGTGCAGCAAACTCCCATTCTGCCTCTGTAGGTAGTCGTCCACCATAATACTCGCTATAGGCTTTTGCTCCATACCAACTTACCTTTATTACTGGGTAGTTTGCTTTGCCTGCATTTACTACAAAACTACTGCCGTTGTGGGTTATTTGTATATAACTACTATTCATACCTAAATACTTTACGCCACCAACGCTACCATTTGCATTGGCACTTATGGCATTCATATAGTCGGTATATTGTTGGTTGGTTATTTCGTATTTGCTTATGTTAAAATTGCTTAGAGTTACGCTGTGTATGGGTTGTTCATTACTACCACCATCATTGCTACCCATTTGGAAAGTGCCACCCGTTACTGTTATG
The DNA here is from genome assembly GCA_965242715.1 of Tenacibaculum sp. Classification (GTDB taxonomy): domain Bacteria; phylum Bacteroidota; class Bacteroidia; order Flavobacteriales; family Flavobacteriaceae; genus Polaribacter. Next base: position 3,093,158 of record OZ251501.1, on the reverse strand, counting down.
GTTTCGCCTGTGAATGTGCCTGAGCTACTAGAGTTTTGTGTGGTAAAAGTTTGCTGGTTACCGTAAGCAGTTCCTTCGCTATTTGTTGCGTAAGCTTTAACGTAGTAGGTTGTGCTTGCGGTTAAACCTGTTAGGTTGCTTGTAAAACTTCCTGTACCTGTTCCGTCATTTGTTGTATTGTTTGCTGTTGTTGGGTTTGGGCTTGTGCTGTAACATACGCCTTTAGCAATTATTACACTGCCACCATTATTAGTTATAGTACCACCAGAAGTGGCAGATGTACTTGATACTACTATTGCAGGTGCTGTACCTACGGTTGGGGTTGTACTACTTCTTGTAAAACTCCACGTATTACTTTCTACCAATAAATTACTTTGTGCGTTTAATACATTTACTTTCCAAGTAAAAGCCGTACTGTTTTCTTTAAACTCACTCAAAGCAATAGTATGATTTTTATCTGTTCCTGTTTGGAATGTATGTGTCTTTATTGTTTGGTTTTCTAAGGTTTCATCAATAATTAATTCATAGGCAATTGTACCAATATGGTTACCTCTATCAAAATCCCAAGTAAAAGTTTGTTCTGTTGTATTAATAGGAATTATAAAATCATTTTCAGGGCTTTGTAAAGTAACCAAGGTTTCTGATGTTTTATTAAAATAAAAATCATTGCGATAATCACTATCATAATAGGCACGAATTGCACCTGCTACATTAGTTCCTAATTCAGCAATAGATACCACTTGACCAACAAAATTAGCTTGTTTTATGGCTGATATTTGGTTGCCACCTCTTTTAACTAAGCTTCTAAATTCAGCAGACGTAGAAGAAACACCAGCTAAATCTTTATATAAATCATAAATATTATTTAAATAACGTCTTCTTACTTCTTCTGATTGTGCGTCACCAAGTATTTGGTCATAACTAAATTGTACAAATTGTTGAATAACACCTATATAATCTTCATTAGCTAATTTTTCGCCCACTTTAAACATTTCAGCACCATCATTAACAAATGTACTCGATAAATTGGTTATCAATTGTGTAAAAGGTGCTTTTTTTGAACCGTATCTAAAGTCAAAATGTTGATCGTTTTCTCCTGAACTTTCTAAGTTTTTTACACCTAAAAATAAATCTATTACTGGACGAATAAAATCTTGATATCCTCCGTGAATACCTACTATAACTATTTTAATTTGTTCTTCTTTTGATAATTGAGAAAATGGTGTGCTTAATTTTCCGATACCATAAACCTCTAATTTTAGTTTGTCAGCAGCGCTAATGTCTGCCTCCATTACATCTGAGGTATGTTCAAAAATGCTCATATTTCCACCAGTTAATAATGCCCAAGTAGAGCTCCAAAAATTAAAACCTTTAGAAGTTAGTATTTCTATCTTTGGTAATACATAATCTGAATATGGTATTTCAAGCCCAACAAGAGCTTCTTCTTTTATAGTAACTCCTGTATTATCATCTATCCAAACTTTTTTAGGATAAATATGTAAAACACGTTTATGATGATTTGTAAGTGTGTATTTTAAGATACCATTATTACGTTCTTCTAAATTTATTTCCATCATCCCATTTGGTGATGATAAATTAAAATTTTCCATATTGCTGTTTATTACTTCAATAACGGTTTTTTTGTAAGAAACTGGTGCAGTAAAATCAGGTGTTATTTGTTGCGCAATACTTGTATGTATTAAACTTTTCACTTCTGATACATAAGTGGTAAAAGAAGGCATTGTAACAATTAATTGTTCTATTTTATTGTGTATAATTGGATTGGTGCTTATAAGTAACGGATGTGATAATAACATTGCCAATGCAGTTGTATGTGCAGACATTTCGTATGTACCAATAGTATTTATATCAGCAACGCTACACATTACTGGCGAACCTTGCGAGTTAATTAAATAGTTAATTTGGTAACTACCATTATCTAATACTTCTACAGTTGAGCTAACATTGTTTGTTGTGTTAGTACCTCTACCCGCTGTAGTTTGTAAATCATAATCACCATAAGCGTTAGATAATTTATAATCTGCAATAGCTGATGTTTCTACATCATCAGGTAATTCAATTGAATAATTGATTGTTGTTAATTCAATTTCAGTACTTTCCTCTTCTTGAAGTGGTTCGTCATCACCTTTACATCCGTTAACGAATATTAGTAACTCACCTTACGCAAGAATAATTTGAATTTAAGATATTTATAGTTTATCTTGTTAACAACTTTGAGAAATAAAAAGATGGATAATTTTGTTGATTTGTATACTGATTATTTGATAAGTTCAAGTTCTTACACGACAGCTACAGGTATGGCTTCATTACTCTCTATAAAACATGATAAAATAACACGAGCATTATCAACGGGTGTTTATGACAGTAAATTTCTATGGAAAAAGGCAAAACCTTATGTTGAAGAATTGACTCAATCTAAAGAAACTATCATTTTAAGTTTTGATGATTCGATACAAGAAAAACAATATACAGATGAAAGTGAGTTGAACACTTGGCATTTTGACCATGTGTTTGGAAGGTCTGTAAAAGGGGTTAATTTTCTAACTGCTTTAGTCGAAGTTGGAGGCATGCGTATACCGTGTGGTGTAGAGTTTATAAAGAAAAATATTTGGGTTACCGACAAAAAAACAGGAAGGCAAAAGCGTAAAAGCAGCAAAACTAAAAACGAACTTTTTAGAGAAATGTTGCAGGAATGTAGTAGCAAAATACACTTTGATTATGTGTTGGCTGATAGTTGGTTTTCTTCAGCAGAGAACATGGTTTATTGTAAAGAACTTTTAAAAAATGATTTTATTATTGCCTTAAAAAGCAATCGAAAAGTAGCCTTATCCTTAGAAGATAAGCAAAATGGAGCATACGTGAATATTAAAACATTACAGCCAAGACAACAAACCGTGGAAGTTTGGTTTGAAAAACTAGACTTTCCGCTGTTGCTTACAAAGCAAGTTTTCAAAAACGAGAATGATACAGTCGGCGAGTTGTACTTGGCTTGTAGTGATTTAAATTTATCGTATAACCAAATAACTACAATCTACAAAAAACGGTGGGCAGTAGAAGAGTATCACAAATCGATTAAAAGTAACACAGGTTTTGCTAAATCTCCAACTAAAAAAACAGAAACTCAAACGAATCATTTTGTATTGTCAATTGTAGCTTATATAAAGTTAGAGTGGCTTAAACAAAGAACAGGGAAAAATCATTTTGCTATGAAAACACAAATCTATTTAGCAGCTCAAAAAGCAGCTCATAACGAACTCAGAAAGTTATCAACACCTAAAGCTGCTTAATCATCCTTTTTTGAGGTTTGGATGCGTAACATGAGTTAGTAATACAAATAGTAAAAGTAATTTTTTCATAATTTTAGAGTTTAGTTCAATTTTATTTTGCAAAGATATTATTTATTTTTTGTTTTAGACGTAAGCATATTAGGTGGTTCTACTGTTCGTTTTAATTTTTGCCAACGGTCTTGTGTAAGATTTCGTTGCGTGAAGTTAGCGATAAATTTCACAAGTACAAAACTAACTTGAAAATTCGATAGGATTTTCCTAAATAAGCCAAAACTTAGCAATGAATTTTACACGGTGTGTGTGCCTTGTAGTTTAGCCCCTTATAAGTTCGGAGTGATATTTTAAATTTCAAACTAATACATTTGAGATATGAAATACAAGAAATGGAGTTTATCAGAGAAGTTAGAAATTCTATCCTGTTCAGAAGAAAACGGAATTATAGAAACTTGTCGTAAATACAGCGTTAGTACAGGGGCTTTGTATAGTTGGAAAAAGAAGTACGAGAGTCAAGGAGAAGCAGACTTAAAAATATGAGCATTGCTTAATTCATAATGATTATAAGTACGATAATATTGTTTTTAAAGATGAATCTTGGCAAGAAGTAAATGCTGTTTTAGACTGGGAAATGGCAACTTTAGGAGACCCATTAATGGATTTAGGTACTTCTTTGGGATATTGGACAGTGGCTACAGACCACAATTTTGTAAAACAAGGAATTCCGTCTCCAACAATTTTTGAAGGAAACCCGATTAGAAGTGAAATTGCCCAAATGTATGCCGAAAAATCAGGTAGAAATGTAGATAATTTAGTGTTTTATTATGCCTTCGGATTATTTAAAATAGCAGTTATTGCACAGCAAATTTATTATCGATATAAAAAAGGGTTTACGGCAGACCCACGTTTTGCTAATTTGAATAAAGCAGCAGAATTATGTTGCAAATTAGCTTTGAAAGCAATTAAAACTAAGTCAATAGATTAATTAAAATATAAATGTCAGTTTGTGAGTACAGTCGAAAATTTTTAATAATCTATAAAACTTCTCGAGAATTGCGTTCGTATTTTCAAATTAAAAAAATATTTTAATTTTCAATAATACTCGAGGAGACAAAATTAAAGATGGAAATAAATAACAAGATTTAGCAGTTTTATTAACTTTTAATAAAAAAATCATCTATTTTTATGATTAATTATCTCAATTATAAAACAGAAGTTACTTTCACAGGAAGAACAGGCGAAGAAACCTATAAAGAATATATGAAAGCTGCATTTCCATTTTTTTAGAAAATAGAAACAGAAATTATTTTGGCTCTACCCTTATTTTAATGGGTAAAGATTTAAACCTCCATTAAAAAAGAGTATTGCACTTCTAAAGTTTTTAAAAGTTCTATATCCTTTTCCAATAGATTTAAGTTCTTGTATTTTTCCATTTAATCTTTCAGCCATTGCATTGCTATACTCAGTTATTAAGGCATTTATAACTCCAGAGAGATGTTTTTCAAACATTGTAACAACCTTTGTTACTTCTTTAATTTGCTTAGAAGTAGAATTTCGTATCCATTTAATTAGTAAATAAAAACCATTAATATACTTAGTTTCTTTATGGAATAAATCTTTAAAATTTTCTTTGACTTGCCACGCCTTGCTAACTTCATAGTTCGCCTTGATTATTGCATCAAATTTTATTCGTTGTTTCTCGGTTAGGTTTTCTTGGTTTTTAAGTAACGCATATCTACTGTTTATCAATTCATCATTCGTTTTAACTTCTCTTCTTCTAACCTTATCAATAGCGGTATTTAAATACTTAACCAAATGAAATCTGTCGTGAACAATAGATGCGTTTGGTAATTGACTTTTAGAGGTAGAAATATAAGCTTTCCACATATCTAAACTTATAGTTTTAACCTGTTTTTGTTGTTGTTTTGTCATAGATTTATCAAATAGTTTTTCTACAGATTCTTTAGTTCTTCCTTCTTCTACATCTATGATAAAACCACTTCTAGGATGACTTAAGACACTTATATATTTATGTCCTTTCTTAAACGATTTTTCATCCAAACTCAAACGACTAAAATCCATATTTGATAAATCTCTCCTACTCAAACCTCTTTCTGTACTTAAATGAATTACTCTATTGATGACATTAAAACCACAACGCATTAATTTTGCTGTTTTTGTTTGATTTTTAGTTGCTAATAGTAAATCAATTATTGCATGTTCAAAAAGGTGTGTATGACGTGTATGCTTATCTGCCCATGGCGGAACTATGGTGATTACAGCTCCTTGACTGTTCTTTATTCTTGGCAACTTACAACTTATAAAAGTCTTATATTGCATCGTATCTAAATGACGCCATTCTCGATTTGGTGCATGGTCATATAAACTACATAATTCCATGGTCTCTGGACAAAGGGCTCTTTCTCCTATGAATTTAATGACTATTTTTATGTCTGAAATTGCATAATCTGCTTCTACTTTTACAACTTGCCAGTTGTCATCTAAATTTAGTAGTAAATCGAAAAATTGATGTGTAAACATTTTACCTTTTTTTTACGAATTTAATAAATTCCATTAAATTCGTGGTAGAACCATTATTTTTAAAGGAAAACCACAAGTTATTATTTTAGGGACAAAAAATCAAGAACTTTGGGCTGAAGTTCTAATTGTAAAATATGCAAACAAAAATGAATTTTTTAAGTTGATACAATTCAAAGAATATCCAAAAGAATTAAGAGCATCAGCATTATCAGGTTCACGGTTAATATTCTGTAAATAATAATTTAGAGAAAAGATTGTTATTCCTGCTTTTGCAGGAATAACAATATAAATAAGTATGAAAGTAAAAGATAAAATAGTAGTAGTAACAGGTGCCGGTTCTGGAATAGGAAAAGCAACTGCAATTCATTTTGCAAAATTTGAAGCAATAGTTATTGTTTCTGATATTTATGTAGAAAGTGCTCAGAAAGTAGTTGATAAAATTGAATCAAACGGAGGTAAAGCAACCGCAAATAAATGCAATGTTGCCCAATTTGAAGAAGTAGAAAACTTGATTAATAGTACGGTAGATAAATTTGGACGATTAGATGTAATTGTAAATAATGCGGGCATTGGTCCAAATTTATTAAGAATATATGAGTCTAGCTTAGAAGATTGGGATAGCGTTGTTGCAGTTAACCAAACAGGTGTTTTTTATTGTATGAAATTAGCCTTGCAACAAATGTTAAAACAAGGTGGTGGAAATATTGTAAATATTGCTTCTTTGGCAGGTTTAAAAGCATCGCCAAATAACATTAGTTACTGTGCAAGTAAATTTGCTGTAGTTGGTATGACAAAATCTGCGGCTATGGAATATGCAACTAAAAATATTCGTGTAAATGCGGTGTGTCCTGGGTACACAGAATCTGCTTTATTAGATCAATTGTTAGCAGCAAAACCAGAAATGGATGCTGTTTTAAAAAGTGTAATACCAATGAAACGATACGGTAAAGCAGCAGAAATTGCCGAAGCTGTAGTGTGGTTAGCATCCGATGCTACGAAATTTATTACTGGACAAACGATAACTTTAGATGGTGGAACATCACTTTAAAAACTCAATTTTATTACGTATTTTTGTGTCACAAAAAATCAATTAGAAATTTAATATTTAGAAATTATGAAAAAATGGTTAGTACCAGTAATAATTCTAGCAGTTTTAGCTTTCGGAATTTATAATTGGGCGGTAGGGTTTAATAATACAGCCGTAGGTTATGAAGAGGATGCAAAAACAGCATGGTCTAATGTAGAAAGTTCGTACCAACGTAGAAACGATTTAATAGGTAACTTGGTTAAAACAGTGCAAGGTGCTGCAGACTTTGAAAAAAGTACGCTAACAGATGTAATTGAAGCAAGAGCAAAAGCAACTTCTGTGAACATTAATGCAGGAGACTTAACACCAGAAAAAATGGCGCAATTTCAACAAGCGCAAGCTGGTATGAGTGGAGCATTGTCTAAATTATTGGTATCGGTAGAACGTTATCCAGAATTAAAATCGAATGCAAACTTTTTAGAATTGCAAAGTCAATTGGAAGGTACAGAAAACCGTATTAATGTAGCTCGTGATCGTTTTAATGGAGACGTAAATACATTTAATAAGCACATTAAAACTTTTCCAAATTCTGTCTTAGCAAGTTGGTTTAAATTTGATGAAATGTCTCGTTATAAAGCAGATGCAGGTTCAGAAAATGCACCAGATATAAATTTCGATTTTAATAAAAAATAAAATGACTAAAGTAGAAGATTTTCTCTCTGTTAAAGAAGAACAGGAAATCGTTGCTGCTATTAGAACTGCAGAACGAAATACTTCTGGCGAAATACGTGTGCATATCGAAAAAGAATCTGATAAAGACCACTACGAACGAGCGTTAGAAGTATTTCAAATGCTTAAAATGTTCAAGACCGCAGCCCAAAATGCAGTCTTATTTTATGTAGCTGTAAACGATAAGAAATTTGTTGTGTATGGTGATAAAGGTATTGATGCTGTGGTACCTGAAAATTTTTGGGAAACCACTAAAAACATTATGCAAGCTCATTTTAAAAAAGGAAACTTTAAACAAGGAATTGTAGACGGCATATTAAATGCGGGTAAAGAATTAAAAACTCATTTTCCTTGGAGTATTACCGATGAAGATGAACTCTCTAATGAAATTTCTAAAAGCTAAATGCAATTAAAAAAGACTTCATATTTGCTGTTTTTCGCTGGATTGTTATTCGCGCAAACGCTATTTGCACAAGGATTTAAAATCCCTGAAAAACCCAAATTTCAAACCAGTGTATATGATTACATCGGTTTACTTTCACCTGTAGAAAAGGCTAATTTAGAAAATAAATTAGTTAAATATTCAGACTCTACTTCTACGCAAATAGTTGTGGCAATTATTAAATCTACTGAAGGTGAAAATATTGCATATCTCGCTGCAAATTGGGGGGAGAAATGGGGTATTGGTCAAGAAAAAGAAGACAATGGTATTTTAATGCTATTGGCAAAAGATGATAGAAAAATCACTATTTCCGCAGGAAAAGGAACAGAACATTTATTGACAGATTATACTTCACGCCAAATAATTGAAAGGATAATTTTACCACAATTTAGAAATGGAAACTTTTACATAGGTTTAGACAAAGGTGCCAATAGTGTTTTTAAAGTAATGAATGGAGAGTATAAAGGTACTCGACAACAAAATGAAGATTTTAGCACTCTTCCAATAATTCTTTTTATAATATTTATTGTAATACTCTTTATATTAATTTCACGAGGAAACCGTGGAAGTGGAGGGTCTCATAAAAATTATAGACAGGGGAATATGACTCGTAGTATTTTAGAAACCATTATTTTAAGTAATTTAGGTAGAAGTAATGGCGGTTTTGGAGGCTTCGGCGGTTCATCTGGTGGTGGAAGTTTTGGCGGCGGAGGTTTCGGTGGAGGTTTTGGAGGTGGAAGTTTTGGCGGAGGTGGAGCCACTGGTGGTTGGTAATTTTTTCATTATGAAGAAAATAACAATTCTTTTTTCTTTTTTGCTACTTATAGGTTGCCAAAACTATGGGCAACTAAAACATATTGCAAATGTACCCAACATCTTAAATGAAGTCTCAGGAATCGAAACAGTAAAAGGTTCTGATCTATTATGGATGCATAATGATGGCGGAAACTTAAATCAGATTTATAGAGTTTCTACGAAAGGAAAAATTATAGAAGAACTGTATATAAATGCCAAAAATAATGATTGGGAAGATATCACTTCAGATCCTTTAGGGAACTTATATCTAGCCGATTTTGGTAATAATGCAAATGCTAGACAAAACTTAGTAATTCTTAAAATTAAACACCAAGATTTATTTGGTGGTGAAAATGTCGAAGTAGAAAGGATTCATTTTTCATATCCAAACCAGACTAAGTTTCCACCTAAAAAAAAGCAACGCTTTTTTGATGCTGAAGCATTATTTTATGCAAATGATAGCTTGTATATATTTACTAAAAGTCGCGTAAAATATCAATACGGAATTACTTCATTATACAAAATACCTGCTAAAAAAGGAAATTATGAAGCGGAGTTTATTGCAAAATTTGAAACTTGTAATGATTTACATTGTTGGATAACGGCTGCGGATATTTCGCCAAACGGTAAAAAAGTAGTGTTGTTAAACCATAATACGGTATTGTTATTTACCGATTTTACTGGAGATAATTTTTTTAATGGAAAACTTACTGAATTGCCTCTTAATTATATTTCTCAAAAAGAAGGAGTTACTTTTAAAGACAATAATACTCTTTATATTACTGATGAAAAAGCCCACGGAAAAGGAGGGAAATTATACACATTTTCTTTGAACTAAGAATTTGTGCTGATTGTCATTTCTGCGAAGGCAGGAATCTAAACTTATATTTTTAGGTTATGTTTTAGAATAATGTGGAATCATTAATTCCATATAATTTTCTTCAATTGCTTTATATGTGTTTATAGCTTTAGCGTTTTTTATCATGATATTTGCTATATCTACTGTTTGAGAGAGCGATTTTTTAACCTTCTGCAAGAATACAAACCAGTTTAGATAGCCACTCAAATATTTTGTTGATACACCATAGAAAGGTTTTATCCATCTTTGATAACGATTGTCTATTGAGTTTACATGCTGCACATGGTAGCACTTGTCTTTTATGTGTTTTGATGCTATAAATGTATGATGCTCCATCTGCTTATCTTTTGCCCATTTAATTATAGAAGGATGAGAATCTGAACAAAGTACGTTTTCAGGTTTTAGTAACGTTCCTATTGTTTTTTCAATACTATGCACATCAATCCTGCCTCTTTTAGCGACACGCATCATTGGATTGTTATTTCTATCTGTGGCAACCATTATAGAGATTTTATCATTGCTCACACCGCGTTTGGTTTGTCTATCACTTGGTCTCTTGTAAGGTTTTCTTTGAAGATCTCGACTTCCTTTATTATTTATATTAAGCTGTTTGTCATCACATTCAACAATTCCTGAGAACTCTTCTCCATTAAAAACGGATAAACAAGATAGTAACTTGTGTCTCCAATCAAAAATAGTTTTAACATTGACTCCAATCTTTTTAGCGGCTTTACGGATACTCACGCTTTCAATCATAAGAACTAGATAATCTTGAAATTCATCCACTTTCTTTATGCCATCCATAGCAGTACCTGTAAGATCATTAAAGGTTTTAGTGCAAGATTTACATTTGTAGCGCTTACGACCCTTATAGCCTCCATGCCCGTAAATATCAGAACTTTGACAATGTGGACAGTTGATTGGACGGTCTTTGTTTAGGTTGTCTATAAGCATATTTAGTTTTGGCACTTTCAAATCACGACTCAATAAACCGACTAATTCCTTTTTCTGCTCTTGACTCAACACTCTTATTATACTTTGTAAATCCATATCTATAATGTTTTTATAAAGATAGTGAAATTCTACATTATTCTAAAACATAACCTATTTTTATAAATTCAATCAATAATAGTACCCAACCTACAATTAATAATAATCCGCCTAACGGAGTTATTGGTCCTAAAAACTTCATCTTTTTACTTTTCGAATCAGATAAAACCAACCCGTAAATACTGAAAGAAAAGAGAATTATACCTATAATGAATGACCAACTCATTAATTGATTTGTAGTTTTAAAATAGCTTCCTACAAATAATAAAACAAGTGCATGATACATTTGGTATTTAACACCAGTTTCAAAAGATTTTAACTGTTCGGTTGATAAAATTTTCTTTAAAATATGCGCTCCAAAAGCCCCAAAAAATACGGCTGTCATTCCAAAGATTGCTCCAAAAATTAATACAATTTGTTGTGTCATTATTTTATCTTGTTTCCTCGAGGTAGTCGAGAGGTTTTAGATTATTAGATCTCGATTGTGCTCGAGGAGACATGTTAAAATCAAGAAAAATTACTTTTTTATTTGAAAAGGTTTGTCAAAAATATTTACGCCGCCTTTTACACCAAAATCAAGTGTTTGTACAGGATACGCAATACTAATATTTTCTTGTTCAAAACGTTTTTTAATACGCATAATGGCTTCACTCATTGCGTTTAAATAATCGGTTTGTTTATAAAATCGTATCCAAAAGCGGATCTCAAAATTATATGCAGAATCACCAATAGAGGTGAAATAAAAATCGATATCTTCCTTTTTTAATACATATTCAATTTTATTAATTTCATCTAAAGCTGCTTTTTTTACAAGGTCTAAATCATCACCATATGAAACCCCACTTTGTAAAATAATACGGCGTTTTTTAAAGGTAGAATAATTGGTGAATGAATGATTGTAAATTAACTGATTTGGTATAAAAACTTCTTGTCCGCTAATAGTTTTTATAGAAGTGGTAATCCAACCAATGTCTTTTATGATACCAAAATTATCGTCAATTGCAACCCAATCACCTTCTTTAAAAGGTTTTTGCATATTTACTAAAAACCCAGCAAATACATTAGAAGCAATGTCTTTAAAAGCAAAACCGGCCACAATACCAATAATTCCTGCACCTGCTAGTAATTTGGTTAATAAACTTTCTAAACCTAAAATTTCGAGAGCTAAAAATATTCCTAAAAAAATTAATAAAATATAAACTCCAAGAGAAATAAATTTCGCAATATCTTGGTTCTTTTTAAAAATTTTAGAATAAAATTTTAAAGAATAATTTTTTATGAATTTACCTAAATAATAAAAAATTAAAAAAACGAATAAAGCTAAAAATATTTTTGGGAGGTAGGTAAAAACATCTTTCCCCCATCTTTCTAGAAGTTCATAGCTTGAGCGAAAGTGTATTTTCATAAATAATTTTATTATAGTATAAAATTACGATAATTCTCTTGATAAAAAATGGAGTTTTTGTTAGTTCGATAAATAAAACGATTAGATGTAGTTTTAAAATTTGTTCTAATTTATTCTTTTTGTAAAGTAAATAATCATCTTTATGTCATACACTAAAATTTTCAACTATAAACTAAACAAATAGTTAGGCTTCCTTGCAATTTATTTCTTGACTCATAGACAAGGCTTCTTGTATGTTTATAAAGGTTGTTAAAAGGCAAATCCTAAACTAAATGCAATACGGTTTTCATTTTCATTTCCTTGAAAATATGATATGTTTGCAGTAAATAAATCAAGACCACTTAACCAAATAGAGCCACCATAACTAGTATTCCAATGGTTTAGGTTTTCTTTAAGAGGTGTCCATACCTTTCCGTAATCAAAACCACCGGTAACACCTATTTTTATTGGAATTGCCAATTTAAAACGAGCTAAACGTACCCGTAAATCGTTCGAATGGTAAAAACTTTCTTTACCCGTAAAACGTTGGTTGTTAAATCCACGTAAATTATCAGTTCCTCCTAAAGTTGCTCCTTGATAAAATTCGAAGTGGTTGCCAATATTAAGTTGTGTACCAATTTCAGTAGCCCAAACAATCGAACGATTTGGTACTAGGTTTTGATAGATGGCTAACTTTCCTTTAAAGTATCCGAAACGATTTTCAAAATTATCAGTATTTGCTTTTGCTCCTAAGGTAGCATCAAAATTCATTCCGTTGGTAGGAAAACTATTGTCGTCAACTCTGCTATGATTAAAATTAAGTTCTCCTCCCCAAAAATAGTTGGTGTCAAATAAATTTGAAGCGTTTCCAACAAAACTGGTAATTTGTCTGCTTGGTGTATTTTGAATTTCAATTCCCTCTATAATTCCTGAAATTTTAAAAATGCTTCCTGCATTAAAACGTCTAATTAATGAAGGAGAAAAACTAAGTTCTCTTTTTTTAACTCGGTAAAAAACTAAGTCTTCAGTACTATCTCCAGTAAGCATTTTAAAGATGGTATTATTACCCCAATCAAAGAAGTTAATAGAGTAATTATCACTGGTTACTTTTACACGTAAGCCTAAACTCCATTTACCTATAAACTCTGTAAACTCACCATTATATTCGGCATCGTAACCGCCAGTGCTTGAATAATAGTTTGCTGATATAGAATGTTGGCTTGCAAATGGTTTCTTTTTAAAACCCTGTGCAGTATAGGTGTAGTTTAACCCGAAGAACCAGCCATCATCGGGGTTCGAGCCTATGTTAGGTAATAATAACGAAGTATTGTTATCAATATCTCTATGGTTATAGGCATTATTGTAATAATCGTCTTTTCGTAAATCTGCTAATTCTTTTCCACCCTTTACCGTATTCTTTTTTGATTTATAATCGTATACTTTTGTTTTTTTACTCCAACCTGAAACGTTTGAAGTATCTTCATAAGTATCGTGGTTTTGACCACCAATTAAGCGAATTAAAATACTATCGTCAACATCACCAGAAATATAGAATTTATCGTTTCCATTTAATCCATAGAGTTGTACCTCATCGGTTTCATCGGTTTTAAAAATACGTTCGTAAATTTTGATATCGTTACCTTTCTTTTTTCTAAAAATTTGTATACTCGTTTCATTATTATTTAAACGCTTAATGATAAATTCATCATCTTTATCGGTACCAACAACTTGTACCTTTTTAGCTTGTTTAGTATACAATACTCCGTTAAACTTTGCCCTAACCCTCTAACAGTCAATTAAATAAGTTAAAAAAACAGGCTCAAAAATTAGGATAACTCCCTGATTATCATTAAATTAATAGTTAATTTCAAACAGCTATTAATGATGCTTCTCAAGGAGAAATCCAACTATAAATATCACACAAAAAGATTACTTAACAAAATGAAAGATGTAAATAAATGGCAATATGATTTTATGTTGGAAGTTTTTGGTCTATTTCTCAGCATAAAAGGACGTTTAAATTTTATGCAGTTAAGTCGTTATGGTGATCATGGAGAACAACATTACAGGAATCAGTTTAGTAAGTCTTTTGACTTTTTAAATTTCAATAAAGAATTGATTACTGAGTATGGGGGCAAACATTTAACCATTGCTTTCGACCCGAGTTATGTTAGTAAATCTGGTAAATCCACCTGTGGAGTTGGTTATTATTGGTCTGGTGTAGCGGGAAAGGCAAAATGGGGATTGGAAATATCTGGTATAGCAGCGATTGATATAGATAATCATACAGCGTTTCATTTAGAGGCTGTTCAGACACCAAATAATTTGGAATCAAAAAGTTTGGTAGATCATTATGCCAATATATTGATTCAAAGAAAAGAGGTCCTTCTTTCGATGTCTAAATATGTTGTGGCAGATGCTTATTTTTCCAAATACGGTTTTGTTTCTAAACTCTCTGATAATGGATTGGAGACCGTTAGCAGACTAAGAAACGATGCTGACTTACAATATATTTATACTGACCAACAGAAATATGGGAGAGGAAGACCTAAGAAATATGATGGAAAAATTGATTATAAAAAACTTAGAAAAGAATATTTTTCTTTGATAGAAGACAATCAGCAAAGCAAAGTATACAGCGCTATTGTATACTCAAAATCATTAAAAAGAAAAATCAATCTTGTGATTGTTTATTTCCTTAAAAAAGGAAAATGGAATCATAAATTATATTTTTCTACAGATGTAACAATTTCAGCAGAAATGATTTTGACATATTATCGCACCAGATTTCAAATAGAATTTACTTTTAGAGATGCCAAGCAATACTCAGGTCTAAATCACTGTCAAGCAAGAAGTAAAGATAAACTCAACTTTCATTTTAATACAGCACTTACAACGGTTAATCTCGCTAAGATTACACATTGGATGCCTATTGAAAAAAGGCTAAGAGGGGCTTTCTCAATCAAGGATATTAAAACCTTACATCACAATGAGTTAATGCTTGCTCGATTTTTTAACGTGTTCGCTATAAGACCGAACTTGAAGAATAATAAACAAAAAATTAAAGAACTACTGTATTATGGTATCAGAGCAGCATAAAAACTTAACGGAGTATTGGTATAGTAACGTTTGGCGATATCTTTTAATTTATTTCTCCGAGATTTTAATTTTTCAATCAACTCTTCTCCATCAATATCATATACTTTTTTTGGAAGTTGTTTGATTGCATTTTCGATAACAGCATCGGTTAAGTTTTTTTGAATATATTCGGCCTGTGCTAACCAATCTGTTAAGGTTAATTGGTTTAAAAACTCAGCATCGAAAAAACGAGGATAATTGTTATACCATTTCATGTTTTTTATATCGTAATCCATTGACTGCATATTTTTTACCAATGGAACGAAGTATTTAAAGAGAGGAATCATAATACCATCAAACTTAGAGAAAGGTTGATCTCTATCGCGAGGAATTGGACGGTAATAGGTTTTTCCGTCTTCTGTTTTAAAAGAAGCAAAACGCCATTGATCTTCATGCCTGTCCCAATCTCCAATTACCATGTCAAATAAACGAGAACGGATTGCGAAATCTTGGTCAATTGAGTGTTTTCCATTTTTTCTAATTTTTTCTAATACATCAAAAGTGCCAATGATGTTTTTTGAATTACCGAAAGAAGCAACATCCTCTCTATTTCCTGCAGGGCGTTCTTCTAATAAATACATTCCATCTCCAAAAATATCATTGTACTGGCTTAATGCAGGTTGCTTAGGCATATAATATAACTTCGGATTTGTATGGTATATACCTGCTGCTGCTGCCATATCTGGAATTACAAAAGCGGCGTATGGATGTGACATTGTAAAAACATCTTTAACAACGTCGATTAAAAAAGTACCTTTTAAAACACCTCCCATTATACGACTTGCATCTTTATCCATAGAACGTAAAACATACTGTTTGCCATCGGGGTTTACCAAACGCAATGAGTTTGTTTGATTTCCACCACCACGACGAATAGGTTTTAATCCACCAAAAACCTTATCAAGTTCTAATACTGGAACGGTAACTTGTTTTCCGGACTTATCACGATTTAAACCTCCCCACATAAATTTATGAAAGCCACTAACATCAATCTCTTTAGGGTTATATAAACTTGTGGTAACTGCTGTTTTGTAGTTGATAAATCAATCCCTTTATTTTCTAGGTATTGTAAATTATGTTCGTGCCCACTAACAAAAATAATATTGTTTTTAAAATCATCGGCAATGGTTTCTATTTGTGCAATGAAATTAGAATATTGTTTGTTAAAATTATCGGTTTGAATTCCTGCTTTTGAACGAATAAGGTTTTTTAAAGTACCCAAAACAGGTATCGGTTTCATATGATCTTTAAACGAAAAGCTTCCTCCATGTGGTCCGTTAGAATATAATGGATGATGCATTGCCACCACTACATTTTTGTATCTGTTTTTTTTAAATAAACTCCATAACTCATCAATAAACCGTTCACGGGTTTTAATATGGCAATTGTCGTTCATTTTAGAATCATCATTCCAATCCATAATAAACCAACGACTATCAATAATAATTAAGGTTAAATTGTCGTTAATCTCAATTTTTTTTAATCCGCAACCACCTTCTGGTAAAAAAGAACCTTTACCTAAAGCTTTTTCAACCATTTTTTCTTGGCGTTTTAATCCGTCAACACCATTGTACCAATCGTGATTTCCAGGAATAAAAATGGGTTTCCCTTTAAAGTTTTTAACGGCGTCAATTTGAGTTTGTAAGCGGTATTTAGAAAGTTTATAATTTTTACTTCCTTTTGGTGGCATTCCTTTAGGATATATATTATCACCTAAAAATAAAGCAGTACTATTTTTAGTAGCAGTAGCTAAATCTTTTTGAAAATATTTTAATGATAATAAGGTTTTTTCTTTTTTTATGCCTGGTGGGCTTGCCCTGAGGTTATTGACTTTGTTTGTTTTATTGATAATTTAGACGATGATTTTATAAATACTTTACAAAGAATATTCGCGAAATTAAATGTCTGTTAATTCTTTGTCTATTTTTAAGTTAAATACCACCAGTGGGTTTAATTTCTTGACCTTGCGTCGAAATAAAAAAGGAGTTCCTATTTAATACCTCCTCACCCTTGGGTGGAAGTCATTTTTTTATTCTTTAATGTTTTGAGGAACCCTCTTCGCTTTTTAAACCTAATTTTTTAAGTAATTTTTCAATGGTTAGTCCTTGTACTAAAATTGAAAATACGACTACTATATAGGTAATTACTAAAAATAATTCGCGATGCATTTCTTGAGTTAAACCAAGTGCTAATGCAATAGAAATTCCACCACGTAACCCGCCCCAAGTCATTATTAAGTTGGTTTTTGGTACAAAATTCAGTTTCTTTTTAAAGAAATTTATAGGCAATAGTAACGAGAGAGATCTGCAAATTAAAGTAACTGGAATTGCCAATAAGCCTGCTAAAATATAGTTCCCGTCAAAGACTAAATGTAGTATTTCCATTCCAATTAATACAAATAAAACAGCGTTTAAAAGGATGTCTATCAGTTCCCAAAACTTATCTACATACATTTCGGTAGTTTCAGACATTGCGGTGTTACGAACGGTATCGTTCCCTATCACTAACCCTGCGGTTACCATTGCCAATGGCGCAGATAAATGTAGTTTTCTTGCAATAACACTTCCTACCATAACTACAGCGAGTGTAATAATAACTTCAATGTCAAAATCATCTATAGATTTCATCATTTTATAGGCGATGTAACCTAGAGCTAAACCAAGTAAAGCCCCACCAATAACTTCTTGCCCAAAGAGTTTTGTAACTTCTATAACGCTAAAGTTTCCTGATAATGCTACTTGAAAAATAGTTAAGAAAATTATCACACCAACACCGTCGTTAAACAACGATTCTCCTACAATTTTTGTTTCTAATTTTTTGGGAGCTCCAGCTTTTTTCAAAATACCTAAAACAGCAATTGGATCGGTTGGTGAAATTAATGCTCCGAAGAGTAAACAGTAAATAAAAGCAATATTTAACCCTAATAACTGTAAAATAAAAAACATTGCGCCACCCACTAAAAAGGTGGAGGTTAAAATGCCAACAGTTGCAAATGCAAAAATAGGCCAACGTTGTATTTTTAGTTGTTGAAAATTAGTGTGTAAAGCACCTGCAAAGAGAAGAAAACTCAACATTTCATCTAAGAGTACCGTTCTAAAATCTATTTGACTAATAAAGTTTAATTGGGCATTTAATAAAGTATCATCAAAATAACTTAATGCCAAAACCCCTAAAGTATAGATAATGGTAATTAGCATTAACCCAATGGTATTAGGCAATTTTAAAAACTTGACATTTATATAGCCAAAAATGGCTGATAATAAAACGAGAAATGCAATAATTGAATATGTATCCATAAATTTAAAAGCGAATCTTTTACTTGCGTTAGTTTGGTTGTAATCTAACCTTTTTTTTTATATTTAGATAACCTGTCAGAAATCATTTTATAATCTTCTGGCGTGTCAATATCCATTAAATTTGGATTGTTTAAAGTAATGCTATTTTCGGTTGAATTAAAAATTTACTCGCGCCTTTATCCCCTTTTAATTAGGTTACTTGTTAAGTTTCTATCTTTAAATGTACAATTTTTTAAGAACTACAACTTAACATAGAACAACCCACTTTATGGCGAGCCCAGTCTGGTAGTTTGGTAAACCATTTTTGATGTTCTGGTTGTTCTGAGTATGGTTTTTTTAGCAATTGATATAACTCGTCAATTAATTTGTAATCTCCTTTATCAGCAGCATCAATGGCTAATTGAGCCATGTAATTTCGTAATACATATTTAGGATTTACTAAATCCATTTTTTCTTTTCTTTCAGAATCTGATAACGTTTCTTCTTGTAATCTTTGTAAATATCGAGTAACCCAATCATCCCAATTATTTTTGATTTCATCTTTAATTTCATCAATAGAATAAAAAGCATTTTTAATTTTATTAAAAGCAGGCTCAAAAGAATCTTCAAGAGAAACAGTTGCTAAATTTCTGAAGAAAATAGTCATATCTGTTTCGGTTAATTGTAGCGTTTCTTCTAATCGTTCAATAAGTTCTTTATCTTTCTTATTATTAGTAGTTAAACCTATTTTTGATTTCATCATTTGCTGATATTTTTTGTTATAAATATCAGTATATTCATCTAAAATTTCTTGTAAAGGCTCGGCTTCTTCAATTAATGGATACAAGGCATTTGCTAATTGAAATAAATTCCACAAACCAATCTGAGATTGATTTCCGTAACAATATCTTTTGTGTTGATTATCGGTTGTATTTGGGGTCCAATTTACATCATAGCCTTCTAACCATCCGTAAGGTCCGTAATCAATTGTTAATCCTAGAATAGACATATTATCGGTATTCATAACGCCATGTACAAAACCCACGCGTTGCCAATGCACAATCATATTAACAGTTTTATCTCTAATCTCTTTAAGAAAATCAAGATATTTTTGTTTTCCTTCGGATACAATCTCTGGATAAAAATGCTTGATTGTATAATCTGTTAATGCTCTTAAGGTTTCATGATTTTTTCTTGCAGCCAGAATTTCAAAATTTCCAAAACGAATAAAACTAGCAGCCAAACGGGCAACAATAGCGCCTTTCTCGTAGGCTAGATTTCCATTGTATAATACATCACGTAATACCTTATCACCAGATAAGCTTAAAGACAAAGCTCGTGTAGTTGGCACACCTAAATGAAACATGGCTTCGCTACATAAATATTCTCTAATTGATGAACGTAAAACAGCTAAACCATCTGCGGTTCTGGAATATGGAGTTTCACCAGATCCTTTTAATTGTATTGCCCAGCGTTGGTTGTTGTGTACAACTTCGGTTAAATTTATGGCGCGACCATCACCTAATTGTCCTGCCCAATTTCCGAATTGATGTCCGCCATAACACATCGCGTACGGATGCGTATTCTCTAAAACTTCATTTCCTGTGAAAACGTTTAAAAAGTCATCAGATGTTGCATCTTGGTTCGTTAATCCAATAGCTTCTAGCATTTCTTTAGAAACGTGAACTAATTTTGGATTTGCTGTTTTTTTAGGATCAACAAACGAAAAACAAGCATCTAAAACTTGTCTAGGAGAGCTTCCTAAAATTTTATCAGCGGGTAATTCTGTATTAAAAGTATCTTGCTTGTTTAATTTCATTTGTCTGTATAAAAGAATGAATAAAATCGCTTATCTCTTTTGGTTTTTCCTCTTGAATAAAATGTTTTACCTCTAATAAATGGATGTTTTTTGCATCAATTTTTAAAAAATGCATTAAATCTAATAAGCGTTGTGCTTGTTTTTTTTCAATGTAAGTCTCGTACTCTTTAGGTGAATCACTCAAACCAAAACCTAACATGTTTGGCGCAATAACACGATACCCTTTGTCTGTTAAAAGCGGAATCATTTTTTGATATAACCAACCAGATGTAGGGATTTCGTGAGGTAGTAGAATTACCTCTCCTATTTTTATTTCCATCATCAATATAGGCTATTTTACCATCTTTAGCTTTGAAAAATTGTTGCGCCTTTCTAAAGTTAGTATATGTCATTATTGCTTTTTATAAGATATTTGGCAAGTTTCATATATCAAAATATTTTTTTTAAAGTGATTTTATCTAGTTTTTCGGCAACTTTATGAACAAAACTATTGTACGTATTGTGCTCTGGTGTAATATTCTCCACTTTATTTTTTTTTATAAAACGCATCATCCCATTCTTGTTTTTCCCAGCAATTTGGGCACACTCCTTCAGGTGCTTTTATGGTTGTATCTCCTTCAGATTTAACCTTAAAATAATTTTTATTATTTTGAATAATACTCATAATTAATGTCAATGTTATATAATAGTTGTGTCAAAGATAACTCCGTATAATTTTATAACTGGAGTTGCTTCTGTAATTACATTGTTTCTAAAAATTTAATAGTTGCTTCTGCGTTCAAATAAAAATTGCTAAAGATGACATTGTTATGTTTGTCGATTAATAAAAACTAAGGAGTTCCACCTGTTTAATAGTTTGTCATAAATATTTGATTGAGATTTTCCATCATCTCCAGCATCATGTCAAAATGGAATTTACAACTCATATTATTTTTGAGTTTCTATCATTTTTTCATACGTAATTTGCATTATGACCTTCAAAAACGGTTTGTACCACTAAAAATGTAACATTCTCAT
The DNA here is from genome assembly GCA_965242715.1 of Tenacibaculum sp. GTDB lineage: Bacteria > Bacteroidota > Bacteroidia > Flavobacteriales > Flavobacteriaceae > Polaribacter. The sequence continues at coordinate 3,071,780 of OZ251501.1, read as the reverse complement.
TGCCTTTTAAAGCATCAACTATTTTCTTTAAATCTGACAAACCTTTACTATGACAAACTGGGAGCCAATTTTAAAAACAATACACGACTTTAAATTTTCCTTTTAAATCGGATAATTTTATAGGTTCAGTTTTGTTCTTCTTCGGAATTAATCCAGTTCTTAAACTTGAAATTCGAGGGCTTTAAATACTTGTTTTTGTGCTATTTGATTTTACATTTTATGATTCTTTCTTTAAAATCATTTACTTTAATTTATCTGCATAAAGCTCACGGAGTTTTGCTAATTTTGGGGTAATTACAAAACTACAGTAACCGTTGCCTTCATTATTTTTATAATAATCTTGATGCGCTGTTTCAGCTTCATAAAAAATACCTAAAGGGCTTATTTCTGTAACTACAGGATTCTGGTAATATGGTGTAATCTCTTTCGAAACCATTTCTGCAATTTCCTTTTGTGCATTAGTATGATAATAAATAACAGAACGATATTGTGTGCCATGATCTGCACCTTGTTTATTTAAGGATGTTGGATTGTGAGTGGTCATAAAAATGACTAAAATATCTTTGTATGAAATCACATTTGCATTAAAAGTTACTTGAACTATTTCTGCATGACCAGATAAACCAGAACATACTTCTCTGTATGTTGGTCTACCTGGAAGGTCTCCTCCAGAATAGCCGGAAATTACTTTTTTTACACCTTTTACTTCTTTAAAAATAGCTTCTGTACACCAAAAACAGCCTCCGCCAAAAGTAGCTACTTGTATATTTTTAGTTGTCATTTTTAACCTCCGTTTCTAATTGCATAGCTTCGGAGTTAATACAATAACGCAATCCGCTTGGTTCTGGCCCATCAGGAAAAATGTGTCCCAAATGACCATCGCAAGTATTACACATTACCTCAACGCGAACCATACCAAGAGCGATGTCTTTTTTATATTTAATCGCATTTTCTGTAATTGGTTGTGTAAAACTTGGCCAACCAGACCCAGAACTAAATTTAATTGTAGAATCAAATAAAGGCGTATTGCAACATATACAATTGTACTGCCCTTGATCATAAATACTACAAAGTGCTCCACTATGTGGTCTTTCAGTCCCTTTTTGTCTTGTAATTCTAAATTGCTCAGGAGTTAATTGAGCTTTCCATTCAGTATCCGTTTTCTCAACTCGTTTATCTGGAGTTGGATTTCCTTTTACCGAAAAATTGATTATTTCTTTCCATTTTATCATAAAAAATATAGTTCTTTAAATTGTTGCTAAATATACCCGTTTTGCATTTTAAATAATTTTAATATTGTTAATGTTTTTACCAAAAATAAACTTGTTAATGTATTGGGCTACGGTTAATGTAGTAATTTTTGATAGTATTCTAGTTTTAAATCTTTTAGCATAATTTCGTTGAATCATAAATTGGTCACATAGCTGAGAGAACAAAGTTTCTATTCTTTTTCTCTTTTTTCTAAAAATATAAGGCTGTTTTTTGTAATCTTTCTGAATAAACTACCTCGACGCAAGCATACGAGGTATTAAACAGGAATTCCCTTTTTATTTCGACGCAAGCCGTCGGGGAATTAAACCCAATTGGGCTATCGCCCTGCGATTAAATCTCATAAGTGTATTTAGTTTAATCTTGCAGGACTCAAATCAATGCTTTGAAAACACCTTCGACAGAACAAGCTGGGCGTAGCTTATAGCCATAATAATTAGCACTTGTGCGCTGCACAATACCCCCCTGTATGGAAAGGCGTAAGTGTTTTATTTACAAATCTTAGAACGAGAACTTCATGATGATTTACAAACTTCTAAAGGTATACTATCTACAACAAAATAATCTTCGAACTCATTACTAAGAGGTTAACTTTAAACGAATGTGATTAAGCTGGTCTGTTAATTTTCGTCTGTTGTAAACACTTCGTTCTATTTTTAAACTAATACACTTCAGAAGCTTTCTAAACAAATCATTTTCACTGTCTATACCCATAAATTCAGCAGTAAGGCTTAAAACTAACGAGTTCTAAATCGCTAAGTTTTGGTTGACGTCTTTGATAGGATAAAAGTTGATTCCTTGATATTTTTCTTAAAACTTCCAATATTCTTTTGTAATCTGCATTTAAGTTGTTTATTGTTAGTGTTTTATTGTTAAAACAATTTACTGATAATCAGTAAGAGGAACAACTTTTTTCTTTTAAAGCATAATGCACAAATGGTTAAATATATTAAATCTTAAGCAAAAAATATAGCACATCTTACTAAGGTGCACTATTTTTAACTTACTTGTTTAGTCGAAAAATTGCTTGTTACCTTACAATCTGCAAAAATCCTAAAAACTTTACTTACTTTCACCCTCTTTAAACGCTATTTATTTATGAATACCTTGATTGAAAAAACAGAAAAATTTGTAATTAATTTACTCAATTCAAATTTAGATAAAAGTTTTGTGTATCATAATATATCACACACACACAGCGTGTGGTAGAAAAAACACAAGAGTTAATTGAAAATTTAGAATTATCTGAAGAAGAGAAAGAAAACATAGCACTTGCTGCTTGGTTTCACGATACAGGTTATACCAAAAATATGGATAATCATGAAGAAGAAAGTGTTAAGATTGTTTCTAAATTTTTAACTGAAAATGGATTAGAATTAAGTAGAATAGCGGCAATTTCTAAAATGATTTTATCAACTAAAATGGGTATTTCTCCTGTTACTCAGTCAGGTAAATTACTAAATGATGCAGATTGTTCGCATTTAGGAAGTAAAAATTTTAGTGACTTAACTGAATTATTACGCAAAGAATGGGAGTTGACTAAAAACAGAAAACTTACCGAAATTGAATTTCTAAAAGAAAATATTAATTTTTTTATAAATAACCATCAGTTTTATACAAGTGAAGCAGCTAAATTATGGGGTAAGCAGAAGGGTAAGAATTTAGCGAAATTATTAAAAACACAAAAGAAATTATCGCAAGAAAACATCAAATTAAATCAGAAAAAAGAAGAATTAGATTTTAAGAAGAATAAAGTTGAATTACCAGAAAGAGGTATTGAAACTATGTTTCGAGTGGCATTAAGAAACCATATAACATTAAGTGATATTGCAGATACAAAAGCCAATATTTTGCTATCGGTAAATGCAATTATAATTTCAATGACGTTATCAACACTGATTCCGAAATTAGACAATCCATCAAATCAATATTTAATTATACCGTCGATAGTTTTTGTACTCTTTACAGTAACCTCAATTGTTTTGTCAATACTAGCAACTCGCCCGAATGTTACACGAGGAATATTTACAAAAGAAGACGTTGCGAATAAGGAAGTTAATTTATTATTCTTCGGAAACTTTCATCAAATGAAATTACCAGATTTTGAATGGGCAATGGGAGAAATGATGAAAGACAGAGATTATCTTTATGGTTCTCTTACGAAAGATTTATATTTTCTTGGACTGCAGGGCAAACTCATACTTTTATTTTTAAAAACTCTAATATTTCATTTTCAGCACATTATGTTTTTAGAAAAGTTAGTACTTGTAAAATCCCAAAAGATAACTTGCTAATTATCAATACTTATAAAAAAGCATGAGTTTGCCCTGTCTTGGACTGGTTTTAAATAGAAAATATAAGATTTTAAGAATAACTTATACCGTTTTTATGATTGGTATTCTTGTAAGTGTAACAGTGTTTGCAATTGCATTTTATTTACAAGGAAAGGTATAAATAATATTAGAAATAGTAAAAAGTAACTTGTAAAAGAAATATATTTTACGAATTTAATAATAATTGCTTTTTAAAATAAACATTCTGTAAAACATTGATTTGTAGATTAAAAAAAAGAATAAATTGTTTTTTGTATTAAAAATAAGGTATATGTTTGTAGTATGATTTTTACAAAAAATAAAATAGATACACTATTACCCATATTGCGCTCTAGCAATCGCTGCCGCTAATTCTAATTAAGTAGTGAAAATTAGTATATTCATTTTTTATTTTTTATTCTTGTTCAATTCAATTTACATAAAAGCATCATTAGAATTAGTTATTTTAGATAATAACAGTGTTTTTGTACGCTCTTTTTTCCGCCGCCCCCTTAGGGCTATATCTTATTTCAGAACTTAGGTGAGTCCGGTTCTACTCTCGAATAGACAAATTCAAATTAAATAAAAGTTAAATATCAATACAATGAAAATTGTAATTGCAGACAAATCACATAGTATTTTTGCAAATATTATTTGCGAAACTATTGCAAATGCCGCTTTAGATAGGGGTACAGGAATAGCGAAACGTACTCCAGAATATGTTATCAATAAAATGGTGAATGGGAATGCTGTCATTGCTTTCGAAGGAGATAATTTCGCAGGATTTTGCTATATAGAAGCTTGGAGCCATGGTAGATTTGTAGCTAATTCAGGCTTAATTGTACATCCTGATTATAGAGGAATGGGTTTAGCGAAACAGATTAAGAAAAAAATATTTGAGCATTCGAGAACTAAATTTCCAGGCGCAAAAATATTTAGTATAACTACAGGCCTAGCAGTTATGAAAATGAATTATGCCTTAGGTTATAAACCTGTAACATTTTCAGAGTTAACAAATGACGATAGTTTTTGGAAAGGATGTCAGACGTGTAAAAACTATGATGTATTAACACGTACGGAAAGAAAAATGTGCCTTTGTACAGGAATGATATATAATGCATCAGAAACAGCAGCACAAAAACAAGAGAAGAAAAAACATACTTATAATCTAAAAGTTTTAAAACGATTAAAAAACATCAAACAATTACTATTTCTTAAAAAGAATAAAATATGAAAAAATTAGTAATAGCCTATAGTGGAGGTTTAGATACCTCATATTGTGCAGTAAGTTTATCAAAAGAAGGGTATGAAGTTCATGCGATTAGTATAAATACAGGAGGTTTTACAGAAAAAGAAATCACAAAAATTGAAGAAAATGCATATAAAATGGGTGCTACAACATATAGAAATGTTGATGCAATTCATACGTATTATCAAAAGGCAGTAAAATATTTAATCTTCGGAAATGTCTTAAAAAACAATTCGTATCCATTATCTGTAAGTGCAGAAAGAATTATTCAAGCCATTGAAATTATTACATACGCTAAGAAAATTGGTGCACAATACATTGCACATGGAAGTACTGGTGCTGGAAACGATCAAGTACGTTTTGATATGATTTTTCAAACCTTGGCTCCAGAAATCGAAATTGTTACGCCAATAAGGGATAACAATTTATCAAGACAAGAAGAAATCAATTATTTAAAAGAGAACGGAATTGATTTGTCTTGGGAGAAAGCAAAATATTCAATAAACAAAGGTCTTTGGGGTACAAGTATTGGTGGAGAAGAGACTTTATCATCTGAAAAAAAGTTACCCGATAGTGCCTATCCATCTCAATTAAAAAAAGAAGGCGAAGAAAAAGTGAAATTGACTTTTAAGAAAGGAGAATTAGTAGCTGTAAATTATATAATTGATACACCAGAAAAGAATATCGAATTTTTAAATAACCTAGCATCTGCATATGCAATTGGTCGAGACATTCATGTAGGAGACACCATTATAGGTATAAAAGGAAGAGTTGGTTTTGAAGCTGCTGCGGCTTTAATTATTATTAAAGCGCATCATTTATTAGAAAAGCACACACTTACAAAATGGCAATTACAGCACAAAGAATACCTGTCTAACTTTTACGGTATGCATTTACATGAAGGGCAATACTTAGATCCGGTAATGAGAAATATAGAAGCTTTTTTGCAAAATAGTCAAGAACAAGTTTCAGGAGAAGTGATGCTTACCTTAAAACCATATCATTTTACCTTAGATGGAATTAATTCTAAACACGATTTAATGAATGCAAAATATGGAAGTTATGGAGAGGAAAATAAAGGATGGACCGCTGAAGAAGCTAAAGGATTTATAAAGATTTTTGGAAATCAAAATAGAATATATCAACAAGTAAATTCAGAAGTATGATACAAGTAGGAATTATTGGAGGAGCAGGTTATACTGCTGGTGAGTTAATACGACTGTTACTATCTCATTCAAAGGCTGAATTGAATTTTGTTTATAGTACCTCAAATTCAGGAAATAAAATTAGTGATGTTCATCAAGACTTAATAGGTGATTTAGAGTTGAAATTTACCAATACGATACCTAAAGATATAGACGTGCTTTTTTTGTGTTTAGGCCATGGAAACTCGAAAATGTTTTTAGAGAATAATACATTTTCTGAAACCACAAAAATTATTGATTTAAGTAACGATTTTCGGTTAGAAAACGATGCGGTTTTTAATGCTAAAACCTTTGTTTATGGATTGCCAGAATTACAGAAAGAACGTATTAAATTAGCCAATTACATAGCAAACCCAGGTTGTTTTGCAACAGCAATACAGTTGGCAATTTTACCATTAGCAGAGAAGGGGTTATTAGAAGGAGATGTGCATGTAAATGCAGCAACAGGAGCAACAGGGGCAGGAACATCATTATCTAAAACCACACATTTTACATGGAGAGATAATAATTTTTCGTATTACAAACCTTTTACACACCAACATTTAGGAGAAATTAATCAAACCATACATCAGTTACAAGAAGATTTTAATTCTGAAGTAATATTCATGCCAAATAGAGGTAATTTTTCTAGAGGGATTTTTGCAACGCTTTATACACGTTTTGAAGGTAGTATAGAAGATGCAAAGTCGATATATAAAGATTTTTATAAAGAGGCTGCTTTTACATTTATTTCGGATAAAGAGATTCATTTAAAACAGGTTGTAAATACAAATAAATGTGTAATCCATTTACATAAACACAATAACAAATTATTAATATCTAGTGCAATAGATAATTTGCTAAAAGGGGCTTCAGGGCAAGCGGTACAAAATATGAACTTACTATTTGGTTTTGCAGAAACAGAAGGATTACAATTGAAAGCTAACTTTTTTTAAAAAACAAGAAATATGAAAATCGCAATTATAGGAACAGGAAATTTAGGAAGCTCAATCGCAAAAGGATTAATAACAAATAATGCCATTACGAGTTTATATTTAACTAAAAGAAACCTTGAAGAATTGTTAGAATTTAAGGGGTATAAAAATGTTGTTTTAACAACTGATAATAAAGTAGCTGTCCAAAATTCAGATATCATAATTTTTGCTGTTCAACCAGCACATTTAGAAGCTATTTTAGTTGCAATTAAGTCTTTGTTAACAGAGAATTATGTATTGATTTCAACAATTACTGGTTTTTCTATTGCTAAAATGGAGCGTATTGTGGGCAAGAATGTATATTTAATAAGAGCAATGCCAAATACAGCAATTGCAGTTGGTAAGTCGATGACTTGTTTGTGTAGTAATAATGAAGGAAGAAAACGGATTGAAATAGCCGAAGCTATTTTTAATAGATTGGGTACTTCGATTATAATTCCAGAAAGCCAAATGCAAGCTGCAACAGTAGTTTGTGCAAGCGGAATTGCCTTTTGGATGCGATTGATTAGAGCAACCACACAGGCTGCAATTCAATTAGGTTTTGATGCTAAAGAAGCGCAAAAATTAGCAATGTTTACCTGTGAAGGGGCCGCGAATTTATTAATAACAACAGGCAATCATCCAGAACAAGAAATAGATAAAGTAACTACCCCAAAAGGATGTACGATAGAAGGATTGAATGAAATGGAACACAAAGGATTGAGTTCTTCTTTAATTCAAGGAATGGTTGCGTCATTCAATAAAATTAACAGTATAAAAACAGAGCAGTTATGAATTTATTTGATGTATATCCACTATTTGATATCACTCCAGTAAAAGGGAAAGATGTATTTATTTTTGATGAAAAAGGCATTAAATATTTAGATTTATATGGTGGTCATGCTGTAATTTCTATAGGTCATTCACATCCAAAGTATGTTGAAAATATTAGTAAACAAGTTGGTCAATTAGGGTTTTACAGTAATTCTATTCAAAATCCGTTACAAAAAGAATTGGCGTCTAAATTAGGAACACTTTCTAATTGTAATGAATATGATCTTTTTTTATGCAACTCTGGAGCAGAAGCAAATGAAAATGCATTAAAATTAGCATCGTTTTATACCCATAAAAAGAAGGTTATCGCTTTTAAAAATGGGTTTCATGGAAGAACCTCAGCGGCAGTAGCAGTAACTGATAATGCAAAGATAATAGCTCCTATAAATGCACAACAAGAAGTTGAAATTTTAGAATTCGGAAATTTAGAATTGGTTGAAAAAGCACTTTCTAAAAAAGATGTTTGTTCGGTAATAATCGAAACCATTCAAGGTATTGGCGGTTTAGAGGAGGTTTCAACAGATTTTTATCAAGGTTTAGAAAGGTTGTGTAAAAAATACAATACACTTCTTATTGCAGATGAAATTCAATCTGGATTTGGTAGAACAGGTGATTTCTTTGCTTTTCAAAAACATAAAGTTACACCAGATATTATTTCTATGGCAAAAGGAATGGGGAATGGTTTTCCTATTGGAGGTATTTTAATTCACCCAAAGATTAAAGCTTCTTATGGCTTGTTGGGAACTACTTTTGGAGGAAACCATTTAGCATGTGCCGCTTCATTAGCTGTTTTAACTGTTTTAGAAGAAGAAAAGTTACTCGAAAATGCTAAAAATATAGCGGAGTATTTTATAGATGAAGTACAATCAATGCCAAAATTAAAAACTATAAAAGGGAGAGGCTTAATGCTAGGCTTAGAATTTGATTTTCCAATTGCTGAATTAAGAAATAATTTAATCTTTAAGCATCATATTTTTACGGGAAGTGCTAAGAATCTGAATTTATTAAGAATTCTGCCACCATTAACCATTAAAAAAGAGCATGTAGCTACTTTTATAGCTGCTTTAAAAAAAGAACTATCATGAAAAAATATACCAGTTTAAGTGATATTAAGAATATTTCTGAAATTATTAAAGAAGCCATTCATTTGAAGAAAAACCCTTTTCAATATAAAGGGTTAGGAGTAGGTAAAACGTTAGTGATGTTGTTTTTTAATTCAAGTTTAAGAACGCGTTTAAGTACAGAAAAAGCAGCAAAAAACTTGGGAATGGAAGTGATGATTTTAAATGTAAATGATACTTGGAATTTAGAATTTGACGATGGTACGGTTATGAATTTTAACACCTCTGAGCATATTAAAGAAGCAGCGCAAGTAATTTCTCAATATGCAGATATTATAGCTGTTAGAGCATTTTCAAGTTTACAAGATAAAGCAAAGGATGAGTCTGAATATATTCTAAAAAGTTTTGAAAAATATGCCTCTGTTCCCATTGTGAATATGGAAAGTACGACCGCGCACCCTTTACAAGCTTTGGCAGATGCAATTACGATTGAAGAATTAAAAACAAAGAAGAAACCAAAAGTAGTATTGTCATGGGCACCACACCCGAAGGCATTACCGCAAGCGGTTGTTAATTCATTTGTAAAAATGATGCAGTGTTTAGAAGTCGATTTTTCTATAACACATCCCAAAGGCTACCAATTAAATAGTGAGATTATAAAAGAAACACCAATCAATTATAATCAGAATGAAGCTTTGCAAAATGCAGATTTTGTGTATGTAAAAAATTGGAGTAGTTATACTGATTATGGCAAAATTTTAAGTCAAGATGCTAACTGGATGATGACAAAAAATAAATTAGGCGATTCAAAATTTATGCACTGTTTACCTGTAAGAAGAAATGTGATTGTAGAAGATGCTGTTTTAGATAGTGTTAATTCTGTTGTTATTGAGCAAGCAAATAACAGAACTTATGCGGCACAAATAGTTTTGAAAAAAATAATAGAAAATTTATAAAAAAACATCATTGCGAGCAAAGCAGAAGAATTATTTCGTTGTCAATAATAAAAAAATGAAAACACTAAAAATCATAAAAATAGGAGGAAATATTATTGATGATGCCGTTGAGTTACATCAGTTTTTAAAATTGTTTTCAAAAATAACCTCTCCAAAAATTTTGGTTCATGGAGGAGGGAAATCTGCAACAACATTAGCACATACAATGAATGTTGAGGTTAAAAGGATAGACGGTAGACGTATTACGGATAAAGTTACTTTAGATATTATAACGATGGTATATGCTGGGAAAATTAATAAAAATATCGTTGCCAAATTACAGGCATTAGATTGTAATGCTATTGGCTTTTCTGGTGCAGACGGAAACACAATAGTTTCGCATAAGAGAGCTGTAAAAGAGATTGATTTTGGTTTTGTTGGCGATGTAGATAGTGTAAATACAAATACACTTCAACTACTTTTAGAGAACAATATAACGCCTGTTTTTTGTGCGATTACACATGATAAAAAAGGGCAATTATTAAATACGAATGCAGATACAATTGCCTCAGAGTTAGCAATAGGTTTTGCTAAAAAATTTAAAACGGCATTGTATTATTGTTTTGAAAAAAATGGTGTTTTAGAAAATGTAGATGATGCTAATTCTGTTATCGAAAAGATTAATAGCGAAACGTATCAATCATTAATAGAAAAAAAGGTAATTATTGAAGGCATGTTGCCAAAACTTAATAATTGTTTTCATGCAATTAATCATTATGTAGAAAAAGTGTGTATTGGTAAACCAGAAATGCTTTTTAAAACAAATTCAACATACACAACTATACAAAAATAATGTTACAAGAAAAACGTACAACTAGAGCAATTAGTTTATTAAAAAGTTTAATAGAAACACCTTCTTTTTCATCAGAAGAAGAAAAAACAGCGGAGCTTATAGAAAACAGGTTTATAGAAGAAGATATTCCGTTTAAAAGAACCAAAAATAATGTTTGGGCAACCAATAAATATTTTGATAAAAATAAACCAACGCTATTATTAAATTCGCATCACGATACTGTTCAACCAAATAAAGGATATACTAAAAATCCTTTTAAAGCAATTATAGAAGACGGCAAATTATATGGTTTAGGAAGTAATGATGCAGGAGGATGTTTGGTGTCTTTAATAGCAACCTTTATACATTTTTATCATTTGAAAGATTTACGTTATAATTTGGTGATTGTTGCTTCTGCTGAAGAAGAGAGTAGTGGTAAAGATGGATTGAATTCTATGCTGTCTATTATTCCAAAAATAGATGTAGCTATTGTGGGTGAGCCTACTTTAATGAATTTAGCAATTGCAGAAAAAGGACTGGTGGTTTTTGATGCAAAAGTAAAAGGAACACCAAGCCATGCTGCACACCCAAACGAAGATAATTCAATATACAACACGATTGATGTTCTCCGTTGGTTTAGAGATTTTAAATTTGGTAAGACTTCTGATGTTTTAGGGGAGGTTAAATTAACCGTATCTCAAATCAATGGAGGGGTACAGCACAATGCAATACCCTCTGAAGTGAATTTAGTGATTGATGTTCGTGTAAATGATAAATATACAAACGAAGAAATTGCAGCTATTTTAGAAAAAAATGCTCCGTGTTCAGAAATAAAGGCAAGAAGTTTAAGATTAAATGCATCATCAATACCCAAAGAGCATGCTTTAGTAGAAGCAGGTATTGAAATAGGAAGATCAACATACGGTTCGCCAACGTTATCAGATCAATCCGTTTTAAGCTGCCCGTCTTTAAAACTAGGGCCAGGAGATAGCACTCGATCGCATACAGCAGATGAGTTTATTTATCTTTCAGAAATTGAAAAAGGAATTGAAATTTATATTGAATTGTTAGAGAAGATATTGTAGAATGTCTGGTTGAGCGCAGTTGAGACCTTAATAACCTCTAGATTTATTTCACAAGGTACTTTTAATGAAAATATATTTTCATTTCAGTAATGCTCGAAGGGGTAAAATAAAAAAACACTAAGATTATGAAGCTTTGGGACAAAGGATTAACCATTGATAAAAAAATAGAACAATTTACTGTTGGAAACGATAGGGAAATTGATATTCATATTGCAAAATATGATGTACAAGCATCAGTAGCACATGCTAAAATGTTGTGTAAAATTAACATCATTTCAGAAGAAGAATTACAACAGTTAGAAACTGGTTTACAAGAATTAGCTATTCAAATTGAAAAAGGAACGTTTGTTATTGAGTCAGAATTTGAAGATGTACATTCTAAAATTGAATATGAGTTAACAAAATCGTTAGGTGAAGTAGGGAAGAAAATACATACTGCACGTTCACGAAATGATCAAGTTTTGGTGGCCTTACAGCTATATTATAAAGATAATTTATTATTGATTAATGAGAAGGTTGAAACATTTTTCGATACACTTATTTCATTAGCAAAAATACATAAAAACAGTTTAATACCAGGGTATACTCATTTACAAGTTGCAATGCCTTCATCGGTTGGTTTGTGGATTTCTGGGTATGCAGAATTGTTAATTGACGATGTGTACATGCTAAATGCTGTAACTAAAATAGTAGACCAAAATCCGTTAGGCTCTGCAGCAGGTTATGGAAGTTCGTTTCCTATTGATAGAGATTTTACAACTAAAGAGTTGAATTTTTCTACATTAAAATACAATGTAATTGCAGCGCAGTTAAGTAGGGGTAAAAGTGAACGTTCTATCGCAAATGCTTTGGGAGGTTTGTGTAATACCTTATCGCGATTTGCAATGGATATCTGTTTGTATAATTCACAAAATTTTGGGTTTATATCCTTTCCAGACGAATTGACTACAGGGAGTAGTATTATGCCACATAAAAAAAACCCTGATGTATTTGAATTGATTAGAGGGAAGTGTAATAAAATTCAAGCATTGCAAACAGAAATGTTATTGATTACTAATAATTTACCGAGCGGTTACCATCGAGATTTTCAATTATTAAAAGAAAACGTGATTCTTGCTTTTGAAGAAACAAAAGCCATTTTAGATATTTTTACATACTCGATTCAGCAAATTATAGTAAAAGAAGTTGATTTGAATGATGAAAAATACCAGCATTTATTTACCGTTGATAGTATTAATAATTTGGTGGTTGAAGGAATGTCTTTTAGAGAAGCGTATCAAAAGGTAGGAGCAGCTGTAAATAACGGAACGTATCAACCAGATATGAATAAAAAGCATACTCATATTGGTAGTATTCATAACTTGTGTTTAGATAAAATTAAAGACAAACTAAAAAAAGCGAGTTCTATCTAGCAATACTCCGTTAAGTTTTTATGCTGCTCTGATACCATAATACAGTAGTTCTTTAATTTTTTGTTTATTATTCTTCAAGTTCGGTCTTATAGCGAACACGTTAAAAAATCGAGCAAGCATTAACTCATTGTGATGTAAGGTTTTAATATCCTTGATTGAGAAAGCCCCTCTTAGCCTTTTTTCAATAGGCATCCAATGTGTAATCTTAGCGAGATTAACCGTTGTAAGTGCTGTATTAAAATGAAAGTTGAGTTTATCTTCACTTCTTGCTTGACAGTGATTTAGACCTGAGTATTGCTTGGCATCTCTAAAAGTAAATTCTATTTGAAATCTGGTGCGATAATATGTCAAAATCATTTCTGCTGAAATTGTTACATCTGTAGAAAAATATAATTTATGATTCCATTTTCCTTTTTTAAGGAAATAAACAATCACAAGATTGATTTTTCTTTTTAATGATTTTGAGTATACAATAGCGCTGTATACTTTGCTTTGCTGATTGTCTTCTATCAAAGAAAAATATTCTTTTCTAAGTTTTTTATAATCAATTTTTCCATCATATTTCTTAGGTCTTCCTCTCCCATATTTCTGTTGGTCAGTATAAATATATTGTAAGTCAGCATCGTTTCTTAGTCTGCTAACGGTCTCCAATCCATTATCAGAGAGTTTAGAAACAAAACCGTATTTGGAAAAATAAGCATCTGCCACAACATATTTAGACATCGAAAGAAGGACCTCTTTTCTTTGAATCAATATATTGGCATAATGATCTACCAAACTTTTTGATTCCAAATTATTTGGTGTCTGAACAGCCTCTAAATGAAACGCTGTATGATTATCTATATCAATCGCAGCTATACCAGATATTTCCAATCCCCATTTTGCCTTTCCCGCTACACCAGACCAATAATAACCAACTCCACAGGTGGATTTACCAGATTTACTAACATAACTCGGGTCGAAAGCAATGGTTAAATGTTTGCCCCCATACTCAGTAATCAATTCTTTATTGAAATTTAAAAAGTCAAAAGACTTACTAAACTGATTCCTGTAATGTTGTTCTCCATGATCACCATAACGACTTAACTGCATAAAATTTAAACGTCCTTTTATGCTGAGAAATAGACCAAAAACTTCCAACATAAAATCATATTGCCATTTATTTACATCTTTCATTTTGTTAAGTAATCTTTTTGTGTGATATTTATAGTTGGATTTCTCCTTGAGAAGCATCATTAATAGCTGTTTGAAATTAACTATTAATTTACTGATAATCAGGGAGTTATCCTAATTTTTGAGCCTGTTTTTTTAACTTATTTAATTGACTGTTAGAGGGTTAGGGCAAAGTTTAACGGAGTATTGTAATAAAGACAAGTCTGAAAAACCAGTAGTAAGTTCAGGGTGTTGCTCAATATTTGCTAACATCACTTTTGCAGATTTATGAAGAGGGTGTTCTTTTAATTCATTACTAGCATATTTTTGAAATAACGCAATTACCTTTTCAAAACTAATATGTATTTGAACGGGTAATTCTATGTTCTGCAGCGCTTTAGGTTGTCTAATTTTCATAATAATCAATCTGATGAACTAAATGAGGTTCCAAAATGTTGGGTTATAGTCGAAAATTTAGAAAAAGCTTGCAGTTTATTTATTTTTGTCTTAAATAAATGGTAATCGGAATACCGTTAAAATTATATACTTCACGTAATTTATTTTCAAGATAACGTTTATAGGAATCTTTTACATACTGAGGTAGGTTTGCGAAAAAAGCAAATTGAGGTGTGTAGGTTGGTAGTTGCATACAGTATTTTATTTTCACAAACTTACCTTTAATTGCTGGTGGCGGATGGTTTTCAATAATCTCTAACATAACTTCATTTAACTTACTCGTTTGAATTTTACGTTTACGATTTTTAAACACCTCTACAGCAGTTTCTATCGCTTTAAATAAACGTTGTTTAGTTAAGGTCGAAATAAATACAATTGGCACATCTGTAAAAGGTGCAATTTGCTGACGAATTTTTGCCTCAAAATCACGCATAGTATTGGTTTCTTTTTCAATCAAATCCCACTTATTTACTAAGATAACAATTCCTTTTCGGTTTTTTTCTGCCAACCAAAAAATCTTTTCATCTTGCCCTTCAAAATCGCGAGTCGCATCAATTACAACAATAGCAACATCGCAATGTTCAATAGCCCTAACGGCACGCATTACAGAATAAAATTCTAAATCTTCTTTCACTTTAGATTTTTTTCTAATTCCAGCAGTATCTACTAGATTAAAATCAAATCCAAAACGATTGTATTTTGTATCGATAGAATCTCGAGTTGTACCCGCAATATCGGTTACAATATTTCTATCTTCACCAATAAGTGCATTTATAAATGATGATTTTCCTGCATTTGGGCGCCCAACTATGGCAAACCTTGGCAACTCATCAGTTTCAACAATTTCTTTCTCTGGGATTGCTTCTGCAATAGCATCCAATAACTCTCCGGTTCCACTTCCATTAATAGATGAAATGGTAAAATATTCACCCATACCAAGATTGTAAAATTCTACAGCATCGGCATCTCGCATTGCATTATCAACCTTATTTACAGCAATAAAAATAGGTTTCTTTTCTTTTCTAAGAAGTTTAGCAACCTCAGTATCCATTGGAGTAATTCCTTGTTCAACATCTACTACAAAAATAATAATATCTGCTTCATCTAAGGCTAACTCTACTTGTTTTCTAATTTCAGTTTCAAAAATATCGTCAGAGCCTTTCACATATCCACCTGTATCTATTACTGAAAACTCTTTTCCGTTCCAGTCAGATTTTCCATAATGACGATCGCGTGTAACTCCACTTACCGAATCTACAATAGCCTCACGGCGTTCAACTAATCGGTTAAATAAGGTCGATTTTCCTACGTTTGGTCTCCCAACAATGGCAACAATACTCATCTTAATTATTTTGGCGCAAAGATAAGCTTAATTTACAACTGACGGATTAAGATTTTTGATTGATTTTATTTTGGCGTTCCCCAAGGGGGGCGCGCTTTTCGCACTCGCTTTTTACTACGTAAAAGAGCTCAAACAATTGCTGCAATCGCTAACGCTTGTGTATTTGCCAAGGCAGAGTTATAAGCGAAGGTTGTCTTTTCTTACTAAGGCAATTAAAATATTGATAAAAATTACAAGTCTTTATATCCAAAACGTTTTAGTTGTCGGTCATTAGAGCGCCAATTTTTATTAACTTTTACATACAGCTCTAGAAATACTTTTTTTCCGAAGAAGACCTCTAAATCTTTTCTAGCTTCAGTACCAACACGTTTAATGGCACTTCCTTTATGACCAATAATAATTCCTTTTTGAGTCTCGCGTTCTACCATAATAACAGAACGGATTTTAATAATATGTTCTTCTTCAAAAAATTCTTCGGTTTCTACTTCTACCGAATATGGAATTTCCTTTTTATAGTGCTTTAATATTTTTTCACGAATAGCTTCATTTACAAAAAAACGTTCAGGTTTATCCGTTAATTGATCTTTTGGGTAAAAGGCTGGCGCTTCAGGTAGTAGTTCAATTATTTTTTCAAAAAGAGTGTTTACGTTAAACCTTTCGAGCGCAGAAATTACATATACAAATGCATTTGGCACCTTGTTTTTCCAATATTCTATTTTTTCTTCTACTTCTTCTTGTGTAGATTTATCAATCTTATTCAATAATAAAATAACAGGTGTTTTACTATTAATTATTCTATTGAAAAAGGCTTCATTTTTAAGCTCTTTTTCGCCAACTTCTACCATATAAATTAGAATATCTGCATCATCAAAAGCAGATTTCACAAAATCCATCATAGATTCCTGCAACTCATATGCCGGTTTAATAATTCCTGGGGTATCTGAAAAAATAATTTGATAATCATCGTCATTAACAATTCCTAAAATTCGATGACGTGTAGTTTGCGCTTTGGAAGTAATAATTGATAGCTTTTCTCCAACCAAGGCATTCATCAAGGTAGATTTACCTACGTTAGGGTTTCCAATAATGTTTACAAATCCGGCTTTGTGTGTCATAACACAAAGATAGTTTGTTTTTTATGCTAAAAATTGTAAAAAAGTAAGAAAACATCATCTTAAAAAATATTTAATAATAATGTTTGGTTATAATTTAATAAATGTAGTATATTTGCAGTCCAAATCGCGGGATAGAGCAGTAGGTAGCTCGTTGGGCTCATAACCCAAAGGTCACTGGTTCGAGTCCGGTTCCCGCTACTAATAAGAGTAATCAGAAATGGTTACTCTTTTTTTATACAGTAATTTCAAGGGTTTGGTAATTATTTTAGATTCTTCACAAAGTATATATTTCTTCAAATTAACTGAAATTAGGCACACTATAAGGCACACCCTAAATTTAAAAAGGCATACCCTAATAAAAATACAACATTATGAATAACAATAAATTAAGCATATTGTTTGTATTAGATAAAGTAAATACAAACTTAAAAGGCACAGCACCACTAAGGTGTAGAATTACATATTTAAAAAAAAGAAAAATATTTTCAGTAGGACTATTTATAAATCCTAAATACTGGTATAGTAAATATCAAAAAGCAAAACCACCTAACAAGGAAAATGATTTTATAAATACTCAATTGAGCCTGATTAAACAAAAAATTAATCAGGCTTTTTTGTATCTACAAGTGAATGATGAGGTCTTTGATGTAGAAGATATTTATTTACAATACAAAGGAGAAAGTACAAAAACTCATAAAACACTTTTAGAGGTATTTGAATTGCATAATAATAGAATGGAGAAGTTAATTGATGTTGAATATACTAAGTCCACTTACAGTAAGTTTATTGAGGCTAAAAAGCATACTGCAAACTTTATAAAATACCAACATAAGAAAAATGATATTCTTTTAGAATCTCTGAATATGAACTTTTTGGCAGACTTTGATTTTTATCTCTTAAAATTATAGGCGCTACGATAGGAAACATTTTTTGGTGATACAACTCACTAACAAAAATAGTTTGAAGAGCTAGTAATACAGGCGCAAGTTCGTCTCTGCTTTTGGTAGGAATCACTACCTCTGAAATAGGAAGGCTTCCTAGAATTGGTGATACTTCAAATCGTTTACGCATCGTTTCTTTTTTTGGCGAATCTACAGCGGATAATCCTAGTAAAATCGTTGTTCATTCTAATTTACAGCTTTTTTGAAGAAAGATTCAATCCAAAATAGTAAGTTATTAACTTAATAATCAACAAAATAAAAGTTTATGACCAGGCACTAATTAGGAGGCTAAACTTTTTAATGTCGAATCAGACGCTTGTATTTCTTTTCTAATGCGGTGCGTAGTCGTGGCTGTGCCGTGTAATATTTGTCCCATATTTTTTTCGTTATTAGTTCAAAGATAGTGAATCCTGTTATATGTGGGACTAAACAACTATAAACTTATTTTAGGACGAGTCACGTTTGGTAGTAGATGCTTCAAAATAAATTACTCATGTTACGCATCCAAACCTCAAAAAAGGATGATTAAGCAGCTTTAGGTGTTGATAACTTTCTGAGTTCGTTATGAGCTGCTTTTTGAGCTGCTAAATAGATTTGTGTTTTCATAGCAAAATGATTTTTCCCTGTTCTTTGTTTAAGCCACTCTAACTTTATATAAGCTACAATTGACAATACAAAATGATTCGTTTGAGTTTCTGTTTTTTTAGTTGGAGATTTAGCAAAACCTGTGTTACTTTTAATCGATTTGTGATACTCTTCTACTGCCCACCGTTTTTTGTAGATTGTAGTTATTTGGTTATACGATAAATTTAAATCACTACAAGCCAAGTACAACTCGCCGACTGTATCATTCTCGTTTTTGAAAACTTGCTTTGTAAGCAACAGCGGAAAGTCTAGTTTTTCAAACCAAACTTCCACGGTTTGTTGTCTTGGCTGTAATGTTTTAATATTCACGTATGCTCCATTTTGCTTATCTTCTAAGGATAAGGCTACTTTTCGATTGCTTTTTAAGGCAATAATAAAATCATTTTTTAAAAGTTCTTTACAATAAACCATGTTCTCTGCTGAAGAAAACCAACTATCAGCCAACACATAATCAAAGTGTATTTTGCTACTACATTCCTGCAACATTTCTCTAAAAAGTTCGTTTTTAGTTTTGCTGCTTTTACGCTTTTGCCTTCCTGTTTTTTTGTCGGTAACCCAAATATTTTTCTTTATAAACTCTACACCACACGGTATACGCATGCCTCCAACTTCGACTAAAGCAGTTAGAAAATTAA
This sequence comes from Tenacibaculum sp., assembly GCA_965242715.1. Taxonomy (GTDB): domain Bacteria; phylum Bacteroidota; class Bacteroidia; order Flavobacteriales; family Flavobacteriaceae; genus Polaribacter. The sequence goes on along the minus strand of OZ251501.1, from coordinate 3,052,347 downwards.
CCCCTTTTACAGACCTTCCAAACACATGGTCAAAATGCCAAGTGTTCAACTCACTTTCATCTGTATATTGTTTTTCTTGTATCGAATCATCAAAACTTAAAATGATAGTTTCTTTAGATTGAGTCAATTCTTCAACATAAGGTTTTGCCTTTTTCCATAGAAATTTACTGTCATAAACACCCGTTGATAATGCTCGTGTTATTTTATCATGTTTTATAGAGAGTAATGAAGCCATACCTGTAGCTGTCGTGTAAGAACTTGAACTTATCAAATAATCAGTATACAAATCAACAAAATTATCCATCTTTTTATTTCTCAAAGTTGTTAACAAGATAAACTATAAATATCTTAAATTCAAATTATTCTTGCGTAAGGTGAGTCATTAAAATAAATAGTAAAAAAAATAGTTTTGTATTAAAATTATTAATCGAACCACCAATGAACTAAAAAAGTACGTGTGGCAACACCGTATATAATTTATTGCTGGCTTCTTGCCTACTTACGAAAGTCCTTGCGGACTTTCTTGGTCGGTAATTATTTACTAAATTAGTTGCTTGAAACACGCAACAAACCATATACAACAACGTTACCTGCAAGGCGAAGAAAGAGAAACAGTAGAACATAAATTAAAAATATTGAAACAAGAAATAAAATATATGATTGAGAAATTGACAAACTTGAAAGATTTTGTTTTTGCCAACCCGCTTTTGCCCTTCGGGACAATTTGGGAAGCCTACACACATTGCACACATTTGCAAATCGCACAAGCCAACCCACAGACCAAAATTTGCAAAAAAGTGCAATCTTTGCCAACACATGGATTCGCATATTATAGAGCATACAAAATTATTTGATTTGGTTATGTTTTAGAATAATGTGGAATCATTAATTCCATATAATTTTCTTCAATTGCTTTATATGTGTTTATAGCTTTAGCGTTTTTTATCATGATATTTGCTATATCTACTGTTTGAGAGAGCGATTTTTTAACCTTCTGCAAGAATACAAACCAGTTTAGATAGCCACTCAAATATTTTGTTGATACACCATAGAAAGGTTTTATCCATCTTTGATAACGATTGTCTATTGAGTTTACATGCTGCACATGGTAGCACTTGTCTTTTATGTGTTTTGATGCTATAAATGTATGATGCTCCATCTGCTTATCTTTTGCCCATTTAATTATAGAAGGATGAGAATCTGAACAAAGTACGTTTTCAGGTTTTAGTAACGTTCCTATTGTTTTTTCAATACTATGCACATCAATCCTGCCTCTTTTAGCGACACGCATCATTGGATTGTTATTTCTATCTGTGGCAACCATTATAGAGATTTTATCATTGCTCACACCGCGTTTGGTTTGTCTATCACTTGGTCTCTTGTAAGGTTTTCTTTGAAGATCTCGACTTCCTTTATTATTTATATTAAGCTGTTTGTCATCACATTCAACAATTCCTGAGAACTCTTCTCCATTAAAAACGGATAAACAAGATAGTAACTTGTGTCTCCAATCAAAAATAGTTTTAACATTGACTCCAATCTTTTTAGCGGCTTTACGGATACTCACGCTTTCAATCATAAGAACTAGATAATCTTGAAATTCATCCACTTTCTTTATGCCATCCATAGCAGTACCTGTAAGATCATTAAAGGTTTTAGTGCAAGATTTACATTTGTAGCGCTTACGACCCTTATAGCCTCCATGCCCGTAAATATCAGAACTTTGACAATGTGGACAGTTGATTGGACGGTCTTTGTTTAGGTTGTCTATAAGCATATTTAGTTTTGGCACTTTCAAATCACGACTCAATAAACCGACTAATTCCTTTTTCTGCTCTTGACTCAACACTCTTATTATACTTTGTAAATCCATATCTATAATGTTTTTATAAAGATAGTGAAATTCTACATTATTCTAAAACATAACCTTTGATTTTTATAAAAAGAAGTTTTATCATTAACAATTAAATTAAAAAATTATGATTTTTGAGTACAGAATTTACGAAGTTGCACCTGGCAGGATGCAAGATTTACATGAACGTTTTAAAAACCATACTATCAAGATATTTGAGAAACATGGTATAACACCTGTTGCATTTTTTACATCTGAGATAGGAGGTTACTCAGACCAATTGACTTATATCCTCTCATTCAATAACCATGAACATAGAGAAAAATGTTGGAAAAACTTTTTTGCAGATACTGAATGGCAAAAAGTTAAGAAAGATTCTGAAGCAGCTGGACCATTAGTGTTGAGATTAAAAAACACAATTTTTAATCCAACAGAATATTCACCTATAAAATAAATTTCAAAATGGAAAAAATAATTTTTGGTAATACAGGATTAAAAGTGTCGAAAATGTGTTTAGGCACAATGACTTTTGGTGAGACGTGGGGCTTTGGGTCAGATGAAAAAGAAGCAGGGAAAATATTAGATTATTATTTAGATAATGGTGGTAATTTTATTGATACTGCTGATAAATATACCGATGGAGATTCTGAGAGGATTTTAGGTAAATTTTTAAAGGAAAGAAGGAGAAGGTGCATATTATCAACTAAATATTCATTATTAACCGATGAGCATGATGCAAATTCTTTTGGAAATCATAGAAAAAATTTGGTTTTATCAGTTGAGGATAGTTTAAAAAGATTAAAAACAGATTATATTGATTTGCTCTGGATACATACTTGGTATTTTGAAAATCAAGTTGAAGATGTTGTAAGGGCAATTGATGATTTAGTACGTTTAGGCAAAGTTTTATATTGGGGTATATCCGATTCTCCCGCATGGTTATGTTCTGAGGCACACACAATTTCAAAATATAGGGGATGGACACCTCTTAGTGCTATTCAAATAGAGTATAGTTTAATTCAAAGAACATCTGAAAGAGAATTGTATCCATTTGCGGAACATAATAATATTGGTGTAACAGGCTGGGCTCCTTTAAGTGGTGGCTTGTTAACAGGCAAACATTTTAAAGAAGGACATGACGTTGATTCGAAAAGAATTGATAGGGCATTAAATCTAAAGACTGAAAGAAATGAAAGAATTTTGGAATCATTAATAACTCTCGCAAAAGAGATGGGTATTACACCTGCCCAATTAGCATTAGCATGGTTACATGCGTATAAACCCAATCATGTATCAATTATAGGTGCTAGAAAAATTGGACAGTTAAAAGACAATTTAAGTGCACTTCAAATTAATATACCAAAAGAAATAATTGAAAAATTAGATGCTGTTAGTCAAATAGAATTGGGATTTCCGCATGATATGGTAAATGGAGAAAGAATGCAGAAGGTTATGTATGGTTCATTTAAATAATAAATATGGATAATGTTTTAGCAATAAATGGTGGGACACCTGTAAGAAAAAAGAAATGGCCATCATATGAAGACGGTTTTAAAACACCTATGTATGAATCTCTATCCAAGGTAATTGAAAGTGGCAGATTTTTTAGATATGATGATAGACCAATTGAAGAAACTTTTACTGGTAAATTTGAGAATGCTATTAGAGAATTATTTAATGTTAAATATGCTTTGGCTGTTTCATCTGGTACAGCCGCTTTATCATTAGCCCTAATGGCTTTAGATTTACCTGACGACTCTTATGTTGCCTGTCCTGCATTTGGTTTTCCAGCAACAGTAAGTGCTGTAATACTTGCAAAGAAAAAACCATTATTATTTGCCGTTGATAACAATCTAAATTTTGACTTAGAAGACTTAAAAAATAGGTGGGACGACAGGATAAAATGTATAATTGTTGTACATATGAGAGGTGTTGCAAGTTCTGTTTCTAAGATAGTTGATTTTGCAAAGAGTAAAGGAGTTGAAGTGATAGAAGATGCAATACCTTCATTAGGATTGAGTATTGAAAAAAAGTATTTGGGGACATATGGTAAAATAGGGTGCTTTAGTACACAATCCGACAAAACAATAAATACAGGTGAAGGTGGATTTATTGTTACAGATGACAGGTGCGTTTATGAAAAAATGGTGTTATTATCGGGTGCTTACGAAGGTAGATATAACAAACACATTCCTAATTTTGAATTTGTGTCTTGCGAATACAATTACCCTCTCTATAATTTTAGAATGGATGAAATAAGAGCCTCAATTGCATTTGAACAGATTGGAGTTATCAAAGAGAAAGTTCAAACAATCAAGGATAATTATAATTATGTTATATCTAAAATTGAAAAATTAGAAGGATTAAGGATTCGTAAATCTGACATAATCGAAGGAGTATTAGGAGATTCTCTTGTTTTTTTCGTTCAAAAATCACTTGCAAATAAAGTTGTTGAAGCTTTAAATAGCGAGGGTATTTCAACAAGATGTTTTGGTGATAGAAATTATCCAAATGTGAGGTCTTTCTCTCAATGGAAATTTCTAGATGAAGTGAAACATGAGTTACCAAAGTATTTAGAAGGAACAATAAATTATTTTGAAACTTCTGTAGATATTTCATTATCTGTGAAACTAGAGAAGAAAGATTTAGATGATTTAATAAAAGCTATTAATAAAGTTATTAATTATTACTGTGTAAAATAAAAAAAACATTCAAATGGATAGAAATATTAATACAGCAACAATTACGCTCAGTGATGGAACAGAAGCACTTGTTCAAATCAATAGTAATGAAAGTAGAGAACGTCAAGTATCCCTTTCTGATTACAAGTTTGACATAAAAGACTTACAATCGTCTATTAAATCTCTTACTAATGATATTGTTAAGCCTTTTTCGGAAATTGGACTTGATAAAGTTACAGTTGAAATGGGATTAAGTATTGGAGTTAAATCTGGGAAAATCACTTCTTTATTGTTAGATGGCAATCTTGATGCTGCTATAAAAGTCACTGTTGAGTGGAAAAAAATGCAATAATATATGTCATTTTCAAACATTGAAATATTAAAAATAGAAAATAATGTATGCAAAGTTTCTTGTTGTGAAATTATGCAAACAGGATTTTGGATTGAAAATGGTATTGGTGTTACATGTGCACATGGGTTTAAGCACCTTTATAAAGGAGATACCTTATGCATTGATAACATAGATGAAAAAAATGATACAGGGACAGCAAAAGTGCTCAGCATTGACATTAATAATGACATTTTGTTATTTGAAATAGAGAAAGACAAATTTAAAATACCATTATTTCCTTTTCTATGCGAAGCCCCCCCGTTCAATTCTATTTGCTATTTATGGGGTTTTACAGAGATAAAAACCAAAGGAGAATCAGAAACTTTGACTTCTACTGGTTATTCACGTGCTCCTCTAGAATATAAATTTTCAGTTGGGCTTATTCAACCGGGTATGAGTGGAGCCCCTATTTTTTATAAAAGTAAAGAAGACACAATTTATATTGTTGGAATGATTAAAACTTCTCGAGATATTACTATCAATATAGGAGCTCGTGCAATTCCTGCATCAACTGTAAAAACCTATTTAAAAGGCATTTTGTATCCTAATAGTGATTTTACCTTTGTATCACGTGAAGATTTAAGTATTGTTAATGAGATGAATAAAGTGGCCTATCACGATACAAAGCCTATTATTCCATATAAATTTGAAGAAGGCGAAGATATAAATTCTTTAGATGATGAAATGAAAAACATTTTTTCACCATTGGTCAATTATGACAATTTAAGAGAGAAAGCAATTTACAAATGGTACGACATAAATAGTCATTTTTTTAGATTTATTGTTTCTGATAGCGAAAATATTAAAAATGGAGTTACTTGTGTTTTGCCCCTTACATTTGATGCATATATGAATTATAGAACAGGTAAAATCAGTGAATTTGATTTTGATGAAAACCATATTATGACAAATTATAATCTTAGCAAAAAAATATATGTATGTTTTCAATCTTTTGCCATTAGTTCGGAATTTAAAAGACCAACATACAATTTACTATTAAAATCTATATTAGAACATGTTAAAAGTATCTTAACCCCAAACAATCTTGAAATCATAATTATTGCAGAAATTGGAACAAGTTCTGGAAGAAAAATAGCAAAAAAATTCAATCTTGGAATAAGTGGCTTGTCAAATTTTGGGAGACCTATTTTTGAGAAAAAAATTACTATTGAAGAATTAAAAAAGCATAACATATGAAGTTGAAATTACCTTATGAAAACTTTGTGTCATCAAGCAATTATAGTTTTAAAGATGAATTGAAACGATATAAATTTGATGATATTAAAATTAACAATTTGATACTAAATAGAGGGAAATGTTTTGTCAATATTCAAAATAAGACACCTTCTAATGAAATAACAACAGTAGGCGACAGGATTATAAAGAGTATGTTCTCAACAACTCTTAGAAAAGGAGCTCCTACTATTGATATATCAATGCCATATTCAGGACATTATTATATGTTGGAAGGTAATATACTTTTTGATGGTTATTTAGGCGTTGGTCAAAGGCTGCTTGATGACAACCATCCATGTTTTATAGAAACTCTCCACAAACTTATTACTCATAATGTAATTCTTAGAAAAGAAATATCAACAAATGATTTTGTTTATTCAAGTGGTGTGATTAAGACACCTCAAGATGTTACAGAATTGTACACAAAAGAAGCATCAAGAGCATTCCCGAAAAAAGCCCCTTACAAAGCATATTTATCAAGTAGTGGTTCGGAAGCAATTGAGGCTTCAATTAAAATGGCGTCTTTATATGCACATTTCAAATTAATAAAGAAATATGGGTATGATTTCGAAAAGAAAATAATGAAACAATTGGGTATTAATGACACTCTTGCAAAATCTGTGTAAGTTTAAAATTCGGGATTAGGTTATTTATAACTTAATCCTGCCTTCAAATATAATCAAAAATTGGTTAAGAATAACGCCCCAATTTCTAATTGGCATTGTCCATTTTTTGGTACTTTCTCTTAGTGCTAAAAATACGGACTTCATTACCGCGTCATCCGTGGGGAAAGAGAGTTTGTTTTTTGTGTATTTTCTAATCTTTCCGTTTAAGTTTTCGATGAGATTAGTGGTGTATATTATTTTTCTAATTTCAGCGGGAAAATCAAAGAAAACAGTGAGTTCGTCCCAATTGTTTTCCCAACTTTTAATGGCGTAAGAATATTTAGAGTTCCACTTGTCTTTGAAGTCGTTTAAAGCGGCTTTGGCGGCTTCTTTTGTGGGTGCGTGTAGATTTGTTTCATATCCTTTACAAACTCCTTTTTATCCTTCCAGACCACATAACGCATGGTGTTTCTAATTTGATGTACTACACATATTTGAGTTACAGAATTAGGAAACATCGTTTTTATGGTCTCTGTAAATCCGTTTAAATTATCGGTAGCAGTAATCAAAATATCTTGTGTTCCTCGTGCTTTAATATCACTTAAAACAGACATCCAAAAGGCGGAAGATTCATTTTTACCTAACCATAATCCTAACACCTCTTTTTTACCATCTGTGCGTAACCCTACTGCGATGTAAATGGTTTTGTTAATCACTTTTGAGTTTTCTCTAACCTTAAAAACAATACCGTCCATCCAGACGATTAGGTAGGTTTGTTCTAGGGGGCGATTTTTCCAAGCAATGATATCTCCTGTTATTTTATCGGTAATTCTTGAGATTGTGGCAGTAGAAATATTGAAATCGTACAACTCATATATTTGCTGTTCAATATCACTGGTACTCATCCCTTTTGCGTACAGAGAGATGATTATATTTTCTACTCCATCTGCTGTGCTTTGGCGTTTTTTAATAAGCATTGGATTAAATGAACTTTCTCGATCTCGTGGTATTTGAATCGTCGTTTCTCCTAAGGTAGTTTTTAACTTTTTTGAAGTATAGCCATTTCGTGCATTGGTATTGCTACGCTTTTGATGTTTTTCATAATCTAAATGTGCGTCTAATTCGCCTTCTAATATCTTTTCTATGCCTCGCTTATGCAAGTCTTCTAGAAAGGAGGTTAGTTCTGTTCCGCTCTTGAATTGCTGTAAAAAAGAATCGTTTAAAATGTCTTCTGGTTTCATAATGTAAGGTGTTAAAGTTTAAAGTTAATAAAAAAAATCTCGGGAGTTATAACTCCCGAGATTTTAAACTTACACAGATTATGAGATAGTGCCGTATTAATGTAAATAGTGAATTTAATCATCCAGAAGATAAAGCCCCTCTTTACAATAATTATCCTTTTTATTTTTTCACTCCGTATAATGCATTTCATGGTCGGACATTAGGCGCTCTATCTTTAACAAATGTTAGACCTGTCCACAAAAGAGGATTCCCCAATGCTTTACAAACTAAGCGTTTTGACTTTAATGGGGATATTAAATCATTTAAAAAGCTCATTGATTATCGCTCTCTTGACGAGATTTATAATTCAGAAGGTATTAAAGAATGTATAATAAATGGACGTATCCCTCATGAATTAATTGCGGGAGTGATATTAGAGCCAATTCAAGGGGAAGGGGGATATATCTTTGGAAAAAAAGAATGGTTATTAAGTGTACAGAAAGAGTGTAATGATTTAGGCATCTCTTTAATTGCTGATGAAATACAGACATTTGCAAGAACAGGAAAAACATTTGCTTTTGAAAATTTCAATATTCAACCTGATATTATTGCTATAAGTAAATCATCCGTTCTTGGTATAACAATGGCATCTTTAAAATATGAAGAAGCAATGAATTTGGGTTGGCACTCATGTACATGGGGTGGTGGGAAAGTTCTTGATAATAATATTGCTTGGACTACTTTGGATACTTATCTCAATTACAAAGATGAAACGTTTCTCGGACTGACATATAGAGAAAATCAAATTAATAAAGGTGAATATATTCAGGCTGCTTTTGAATGGTTAAAGGAATCTCATCCTGAAATATTAAAAGATTTTGCAGGAATGGGATGTTTATGGCGTTTTGATGTAGCTAATAGAGATACTGTTGTTCAAACTGCGAAAAAATATGGCTTAAAATTGCTTACTGTGGGTGTAACAAAAAATGTTTCTCCAATAAGAGCCATATTCTTAGCAGACGTATTAACTAAAGAAATTAACAGTTTTATTGAAATATTGAATACTGTTTTTACAGAATTGAAAAGATAGGCTAATGCACACAGCCAAGCACATTTGCAATTCGCACAAGCCAACACTAAAACCCAAAATTGCAAAAGAGCTTGTCTGTCTACCAACACTTTTTTGCCGACCTAAAAAAACAAAATCAGGACAGTGCTAAATTGAAAATGAGTGATAAAAATGAAGAAAGCCCAGCAGGTAACAAAGTATAAAAATAATAGCCGAAATAGTAGTAAATATGAACATTGTAGTCCGCAACAAATTTAGTAGTAACTTGAAAAATTCAAGTTCCGAAATCGGCTACTATTCTTATACAAACCGTTAGGTGCAAGCTGAAAAAAGTCCACTGCACGGTCAAGCACATTTTATTTTGCTCGTGCCTCACAAAATAAAAAGAGCTTGCCCTCACCCACCGCCACCCATAAATTGAAATAAAACGAATAACAGAAATATTATTCCAAATAAGTTAATATATTTGCGTATAACACAAATTAATTGATAAAGTGGAGATAAATAGAATCAAAGTAGTTCTTGCTGAAACTAGAAGAAAAAACAAATGGTTGGCTGAGCAATTAGACAAGGATGAATCTACAATATCTCAATGGTGTACAAACGCGAGACAGCCTTCTCTGGACACTTTATTAGATATTTCAAATACTTTAAAAGTAGATATTAGAGAATTATTAATTTCTACAAAAAACAGATTTTAAATGGAGAGTCACAAAACATATATTGATTTGTTCTCTGGTTGTGGAGGACTTTCGCTTGGGTTACATAATGCAGGTTGGAAAGGAGCGTTTGCAATTGAAAAAAGTGAAGATGCTTTTAAGACACTTGAATATAATTTAATCAAAAAGAAAAAACATTTTGATTGGCCTAATTGGTTGGAACAAAAACATCACGATATAAATCAAGTTCTAGAAAACCATTCTGAGAATCTAAAGTCTTTAAGAGGTAAAATCGATTTAGTTGCTGGCGGACCTCCTTGCCAAGGATTTTCAATGGCAGGAAGAAGATTAGAAAATGATTCACGAAATGACTTAATTAATTCGTATATTAAATTCATTGAATTGGTAAAACCTAAATTAATATTTTTTGAAAATGTTAGAGGATTCACACAAGGATTTAAAAAAAACAATAAAAAAGGAAAAGCATACTCAGTATATGTAATTGAAGAACTTGAAAAGAAAGGATATACTGTTCAAGGTCATCTTATAAATTTTGCTGATTATGGTGTTCCTCAAAAAAGAACAAGATTTATTTTAGTGGGTATTCGAAACGAGTTTGCGAATAATAATACAAATATCAATAAAGAAACTTTCTTTGAAAGAATTAAAAACAATAAAGAAGCCTTTTTAGTAAGTAAGAATCTTACTCTGAATCCAACATTAGAGAATGCAATATCAGATTTACTTCAATCTAATGGTCAAGTAGATTCTGAAACTCCTAATTTTAAAGCCGGAGTATATGGAAATATAGAATCTAAATACCAAAAACATCTTAGAAAATACAAAAAGCAAGAAAGCACAGTTGATAGTCATAGGTTTGCAAAGCATACAGATGTTGTTAAAAACAGATTTCAAATAGCTTTAGATGAAAATCTAACCAGTACATCATACAGAGAAAGGTTTCAATTAAAAAAGAGTAGCACGAAAATTCTTGAAGCAAACAAGCCTACTCCAACTATTACAACTTTACCTGATGATTACATTCATTATTGTGAACCAAGAATTATGACTGTTCGTGAATATGCACGTATTCAATCATTCCCTGACACATATCTATTTAAAGGGAAATACACAACTGGAGGAAAAAGAAGAAAACTAGAAGTTCCAAGATACTCACAAATTGGCAATGCGATACCACCTCTTTTTGGAGAGCAAGCTGGACTAATATTAAAAAACCTAATAAGCTAATGACTGATAATTTAAAGTTTAAAGTTAGTTCTGGTTTAAAGAATATTATAGGTAAAGATTTAATTACTGATGATTTTATTGCAGTTTTTGAATTAGTAAAAAATTCATATGATGCACACGCAAAAAACGTAGAAATAATAATAGAAGAAAATAAAATCATTATTTCAGATGATGGCAAGGGGATGTCACTTGAAGATTTAAAGGAAAAATGGTTATTTGTAGCTTATTCTGCCAAGAGAGATAATACAGAAGATGAGGTTTCTACTAGTAAAAAAGATTCTTATAGAGACAAAATACAAGAAAGAATACATTATGCTGGAGCAAAAGGCATAGGAAGATTTTCAAGTGATAGATTAGGAAAGTTTTTAACAATTCAAACAAAAAAACAACAGTCAAAATATTTTGAAGAAATCAAAGTCAATTGGAGTGAGTTTGAAAAAAATCAAAAAGACACTTTTGAGACAATAAAAGTTCAACATAATACAATTGATAATGCTAATATTTCATTACCGAAAAACTCATCAAAAGGAACTATTTTAGAAATCACAGAATTACATTCTGATTGGAATAGAGAACGCTTAAAACAACTGAAACATTCTTTAGAAAAACTAATCAATCCTTTTTCTGAAAAAAATGATTTTAAAATCAAGATTATTTGTGAACGGGAACAAGTTGAGGATAACAGAAAAAAAAATGGGGAGTTTATTCATATTGAAAGAAATCAAATTAACGGTGAAGTTAAAAATTCAATTCTTGAGATCTTAAATATAAAAACGACCCAAATAAGTGTTGAAATTAAGTCTGATTATATTACAACAAAAATTATTGACAGAGGCACCCCCTATCTACCATATAAAAGAAGTGAATAAAGATTTTTCATTGCTGAGCAATGCTAAAATTGATTTATACTTTTTAAATACTTCAGCAAAACATAATTTCACAAGAAAAATGGGGGTTCAAGTCGTGAACTTTGGTTCTGTGTTTTTATTTAAAAACGGATTTAGAGTCCAACCCTTTGGAGAAGTTGGAGATGATAGCTGGGGACTAGATTATAGAGCACAGCAAGGTTATAATAGATTTTTAGGAACTAGAGATTTATTTGGGAAGTTTGAAATACTTACAGATAATTCTGACCAATTTAAAGAGGTTTCTAGTCGAGATGGAGGGTTAGTTAAAACAAATGGATACCACCAGCTAATGAAAGCATTTAAAAGCAATGCTTTAATTCGACTTGAACGTTATGTTGTTGGTGTTTTATGGGGCGAAGGATTTAGAAAACGAAAATACTTTGGTGAAGGAAGTGATGCAGATAAAGCAGCTGAAAATTATAGAAATGATTTAAAAAATAAAGATAAAATATCTGACAACACCTCCTCAGTAGAATCAAATTTAGGTAGTAAATTAGATTTTATCCAAATTATTAAAAGTCTATCTTCTCAATACTCCGTTAAGTTTTTATGCTGCTCTGATACCATAATACAGTAGTTCTTTAATTTTTTGTTTATTATTCTTCAAGTTCGGTCTTATAGCGAACACGTTAAAAAATCGAGCAAGCATTAACTCATTGTGATGTAAGGTTTTAATATCCTTGATTGAGAAAGCGCCTCTTAGCCTTTTTTCAATAGGCATCCAATGTGTAATCTTAGCAAGATTAACAGTTGTAAGTGCTGTATTAAAATGAAAATTGAGTTTATCCTCACTTCTTGCTTGACAGTGATTTAGACCAGTATATTGTTTGGCATCTCTAAAAGTAAATTCTATTTGAAATCTAGTACGATAATATGTCAAAACCATTTCTGCTGAAATTGTTACATCTGTAGAGAAATATAATTTATGATTCCATTTTCCTTTTTTAAGGGAATAAACAATCACAAGATTGATTTTTCTTTTTAATGATTTTGAGTATACAATAGCGCTGTATACTTTGCTTTTCGGATTATCTTCTATCAAAGAAAAATATTCTTTTCTAAGTTTTTTATAATCAATTTTTCCATCATATTTCTTAGGTCTTCCTCTCCCATATTTCTGTTGGTCAGTATAAATATATTGTAAGTCAGCATCGTTTCTTAGTCTGCTAACGGTCTCCAATCCATTATCAGAGAGTTTAGAAACAAAACCGTATTTGGAAAAATAAGCATCTGCCACAACATATTTAGACATCGAAAGAAGTATCTCTTTTCTTTGAATCAATATATTGGCATAATGATCTACCAAACTTTTTGATTCCAAATTATTTGGTGTCTGAACAGCCTCTAAATGAAACGCTGTATGATTATCTATATCAATCGCTGCTATACCAGATATTTCCAATCCCCATTTTGCCTTTCCCGCTACACCAGACCAATAATAACCAACTCCACAGGTGGATTTACCAGATTTACTAACATAACTCGGGTCGAAAGCAATGGTTAAATGTTTGCCCCCATACTCAGTAATCAATTCTTTATTGAAATTTAAAAAGTCAAAAGACTTACTAAACTGATTCCTGTAATGTTGTTCTCCATGATCACCATAACGACTTAACTGCATAAAATTTAAACGTCCTTTTATGCTGAGAAATAGACCAAAAACTTCCAACATAAAATCATATTGCCATTTATTTACATCTTTCATTTTGTTAAGTAATCTTTTTGTGTGATATTTATAGTTGGATTTCTCCTTGAGAAGCATCATTAATAGCTGTTTGAAATTAACTATTAATTTAATGATAATCAGGGAGTTATCCTAATTTTTGAGCCTGTTTTTTTAACTTATTTAATTGACTGTTAGAGGGTTAGGGCAAAGTTTAACGGAGTATTGACTAGAAATAGCACCAACATTCCATTCTCCAATAATTTCATTATAAGTTCCTGTTGAAATAGTAGAATCGGCTAAACTATATTGAAGTCCTGTTGGAAGTTCATCTTTAACAATTACTCCTGTAGCGTTTTGTGGACCATTATTTGTTAATGATAATGTAAACTTAATAATATTTCCTACTTTTGGAAGCGCATTATCTACTGTTTTTGTTAAACTTAAGTCTGATGTTGGTACTATTTCTAGCGTAAAATAATCATTATCATCAAAAGAAACTGTTGATGAATATACGCCTCCTGAGAGAGTTAAATTGTACTCTTCAGCAACCGTACTAAAATCTGAAACTGTACTTCTTACTAATTTAAGTATTCCTCCAGGAGCTCCTGTAAAGTCAAGATTAGAAGCGTTTACCGAGAAATTAACTGTACCAATGTCTCCTGTTTCACTAACTCGCCAAGTAGTGTTTATTCTATACCGCTTATTTACAGGTGCAACTATAGTAAAATCATAAATAGCATCTATCAGGTTTTCTCCCCAAAACAAATATTCATTATTTTGTAAATTAGTTGGTGTATTTACTCTTACAATTCCTGTTCCTTGAGAATCGGTATGATTTGAACCGTCTGTTGCTTGACCTATTCCTGCTACTTTATAATCAAAATCTCCGTTTTCATCTTCGTTGTAAAATTATTTGTAATAGCTATACTTCCAAGTTTAGCACTCAAATAATTTTCTACTATAACCTTTTCAGCAATTGACAACCTATTATTATATAATATTACCTCATAAAAATCTCCACTCGCTTTATCAGCCCCATTAGAATTCTTTCCTATTCTATTATATGGTATTCCAGCAGCTCTACTACCAACATTAATTGTTCCTGTATTATTTATTTGAATAAAGCGTAATAATACTAGAAGCAGCATCTTTATGATAAGAAATAATTGAATTGGTGTTAAATGGTGAAACTAATGTTGATCGATAATCTACCACTCTATATCTTGTATACCCTATTCTATTAATATTTGACCATTGCTTCACTCTAAGTGAAACCGAACCACTATCAAATAAAGTATTACTTCTACCTGAATTAACAGGCTTTAGTGCAAAAAAACACTTGCATTTGTATATATTCCTGTAGATGTTGCTTTTAAAAATTGTCGATTGTAAGAATTTCTAATCTTTATTTTTCGCAAATATAAATAACTCGCTATTTTCCGAATTTCTAATTCTTCTTCTTGAGTTACTTTTCCGTTTGAATACGCAATACTAAATAAAAACTTAACAAAGTTAAAGCGTTCTTGATATGTAAACAAATGGATAGCTTTTTTAAACGTTTTTTCAATAGATGCTTTATCTAAAGAAACCTTTTTAAACGCTATAAATGCTCGGTTTTATTTTCGTTTTCCGTAATTTGTAATGAAATAATTTTTAACAAATTGCTCCAACTAATGAATAAACTATAGCATTAAAATTACAAGGGTGCTTATAAAAAGGAGGAGTTCTCTATTGTTCCATAGCTAGCAAATTTAAAATCCTCTCTCCTCTTTTATTTTCTCGTAGGCTTCTTGTATTTTTTGAAATTTCTCATTTGCACCTTTTAAGTGTTCTTTACCCAAACTTTCTAATCTATCTGGATGATGCTTCTTTGCCATTTTTCTATAGGCTTTTTTAACCTCAATATTAGTAACTTTTTTAGTAATTTCAAGAATTTTATACGCATTGTCTGAAGCGTTAAAAAACATTGCTTTTATAGATTCATAATCACGTTGGTTGATATATAAATAACCTGCTATTTTTTTTATTTCTTCTTCTTCATAAGCATCTACGTTACCGTCTGCTTTAGAAATTCCGAATAAGAAATGTATTAATTGCAGTCTTGAAGAGTGTGCCATATTCTCACGAATTTGCAAACATACCTGCCGTACAGAAATTTTCTTTTTTAAAATACCATTAAACAACTTAAACGCACTATTAGCGCGTTCTTTACCATATATGTTTACAAAATGTTGACGTACATAATCTAACTCGCGTTGATCTATTTTTCCATCTGCTTTTATAACTACAGATGCCAATACTAATAAGCTTATCTCAAAATCGCCTGGGGTTGCATTTGTTTGTCTTGTTCTACTTCTTCTTTGGGGTCTTCTAGATTCTGAACCTCTTCCTCTTTCATACTCTATTTGCTCTTGGTTAAAACCGTCTATCTTAAAACCGTCTACAAAACTACCTAAAGCAAATCCTATTACAGCGCCAATTGGCCCACCAAGTGTAAACCCTAAACCAGCGCCAAGCCAGCTTGTAAATTTTCCCATTTTTTATTTTTTTTGAATTTCAAAGATAATTAGATTTTTCGAATACGAACTGTTATAGTTTTGCGTGAAGGATTGTAGCATTTGTTTGAGCTCTTTTTTGAGGAACGAAAAAAAAGCGAGTGCGAAAAGCCTGACCAATTTGCAAGTATTTGCGAAGTAAAACGGAGCAAATTCTTGCAAATTTGGCACGCCCAAATAATTAAACGTATTAGATTTATTTCTGTTTTTATTGATAGCTATTAGTCTTACATTACCTGCTGTTGTTTCTTGATATTAAAAGCAATATCTTTGTGGTTGAAAAAATTTATATATTATGTATCCAGAAGAATTAGTGAAACCAATGCGCGATGAGCTTGTAAATGCAGGCTTTGAAACGTTATATACTGCGGAAGACGTAGACAATGCATTAGCAAAAAAAGGAACCACTTTAGTAATGGTAAATTCGGTTTGCGGTTGTGCAGCTGGAACTGCAAGACCTGGAGTGATTGCTTCTTTAGGTGGAGATAAATTTCCAGTAAATTTAACAACTGTTTTTGCAGGTGTAGAAAAAGAATCTACAGCAAAGGCGCGTGAATATATGATTCCGTTTCCTCCTTCTTCTCCTGCAATTGCCTTGTTTAAAGATGGTAATTTAGTGCATATGTTAGAGCGCCATCATATTGAAGGTCGTTCTTCGGAAATGATTGCACAAAATTTGGCGGGTGCTTACGAAGAGTTTTGTTAATCTTTATCAAGAGACAAGACTTTAGAATCAAAAAAAAACCATTCAATTGAGTGGTTTTTTTAATTTATAATAACATTATTTTTGCTTTTTTGATAGCTTGTATCATTACATCAATTTCTTGCTTGGTATTATAAAAAGCAAAGGATGCTCTTACCGTACCTGGTATTTTATAAAAGGCCATAATAGGTTGAGCGCAATGATGCCCTGTTCTTACTGCAACGCCTAATTTATCTAGAATTGCACCAATATCATACGGATGAATTTCTTCAATATTAAAAGAAATCACCGATGTTTTATGAGCTGTTCCGTAAATTCTTAATCCGTCTATTTCGAGTAATTTTTCAGTAGCATATTCCAACAAACTATTTTCTTGTTGTTGAATGTTTTCAAACCCCACAGAATTTAGATAATCTACAGCAATACCAAAAGCAATACCACCACAAATATTAGGTGTTCCTGCTTCAAACTTATGTGGTAAACCTGCATAGGTTGTTTTCTCAAAAGTAACCGTTTCAATCATTTCTCCACCACCTTGGTATGGCGGTAACATTTTTAATAACTCCTCTTTTCCGTAGAGTACTCCAACACCAGTTGGTCCACACATTTTATGCGCAGAGGCAACATAAAAATCTACATCTAAATCTTGTACATCAGGTTTTATATGCGGCACTGCTTGCGCTCCATCAATTAAAACATACGCACCAAATTTATGTGCGGCATGAATAATTTCTTGAATAGGGTTTATAGTTCCTAATGCATTCGATACATGGTTAGAAAATACTAACTTTGTTTTATTATTCAGTAGTTCGTGATAAATATCCATTTGTAAAGAACCATCTTCACACATCGGAATTACCTTTAAAACGGCTCCCGTTTTCTCGCATAACATTTGCCAAGGAACAATATTAGAATGGTGTTCTAAAGCTGAAACTATAATTTCATCATCTTCTTTTAAAAGTTGAGAAAAACCTGATGCAACCATGTTAATTGCATGCGTAGTTCCTGAGGTAAAAATGATTTCATATGAATGTTTTGCATTAAGATGTTGTTGAATTTTATTGCGTGCTTCTTCATATTTATCAGTAGCTTCTTGACTTAAACTATGTACACCTCGATGAATATTTGCATTGTAATTTGAGTAATAATCTACAATTGCATCGATAACCACTTGTGGGGTTTGTGAGGTGGCTCCGTTATCAAAATACACCAAAGGGTTATTGTTTACCGTTCTATTAAGAATAGGAAAATCAGCTCGAATTTTATCAATATTAAACATAATAAGAAATTATACAACAAAGATAAGACTTGCTTTTTACAACACCTACAATTAAATAATTTGTTACATTTAACCCATAATAGGTATTAATTATTTTTATTATTATGAAAACTTTAAAACGAATCTTACTACTACTTGCTGTTTTACTTTTAGCGGTCGTTTTTTATAACTATCCGAAATTGAATATTTTAGCAGGATATTCTGCAAAATATGCAAACTCTTCAGTTTTTATTGCTAATAGAACTTTAGCTTTTACAAATAAAACCGACCTTTCTTTTACTCCAATAAATTTAGCTAACAATAAAATTTCTTTGGAAGGCAAAACTACATCTTCATCTGCATTTGGTTTATTAACACGAAAAGCTGTTTATAGAAAAGGCTTAGGAAGTGTTTTAATTATTGATAAAAAAGATTTAGAGAGAAATTGGTTAACGCCAAAAAGATTATCCCCAGACAACATTACTCCGTTTCCGTACGGAAATGGAGTTCAAAAAGACACTGTTTTTTCAACTGTTGATTATGTTAAACTAAATAATACTATTGGCTCAATTTTTAATGATACAACTCAAACCCGAGCAGTTGTTGTGGTATATAAAGATAAAATAATTGCTGAAAAATATACTGATGGGTTTAATGAGAATTCTAAAATTTTAGGTTGGTCTATGACTAAAAGTATTGTTGGAACGTTGATTGGAATGCGTCAGTTTGAAGGCAAATTAAGCGTACAAGACAAAGCGCCAATTGCTGCATGGCAAAACGATAACCGTAAAGAAATCACCATTAATAACTTACTACAAATGAATAGCGGATTGGAATGGGATGAAGATTATAATTCTATTTCTGATGTTTCTAAAATGTTGTTTTTAGAAAAAGACATGAGTAAAAGTCAGATTAACAAACCATTTGTTGGTAAACCAAATGAAACATGGAGCTACTCTTCTGGAACAACAAATTTACTTTCTGGAATCTTGAGAGATAATTTAGGTTCTCATCAAGCATATTTAGATTATTGGTACACTGCTTTACTAGATAAAATTGGCATGAACTCAATGCTTGTTGAGACTGATTTAAGCGGTAATTACGTGGGTTCTTCTTACGGTTGGGCAACGCCAAGAGACTGGGCGAAATTAGGCTTGCTATATCTTAAAAATGGTTATTGGAAAGACGAACAATTGTTTGACAGAGCTTGGGTAGAGTATGCAACTACACCAACACCAACTTCTAATGGTTGGTACGGAGCACAAATTTGGTTAAATGCTGGGAATCGGTATCCTGACGTGCCAAAGAATATGTATTCTTTTAATGGTTACCAAGGACAAAATGTGTTTATTTTACCTGATCAAGAACTCGTAATTGTTAGAATGGGATTGACAAAAAAAGCGGATGTTAATGCGTTTTTGAGTGGAATTATTTCTTCTTTAAAATGATTATGAAAACCCTCATTAGACTAAACTTATTTTAATCTATCATAACCTGTCATTTCTGCGAAGGCAGGAATTAAAATTTTGTTTATTATAGACTCCTGCCTTCGCAGAAATGACAGCGCATAAAAAAACCGACACAAAAATGTATCGGTTTTTTTATATTTAAAGTCGCTTCGCGACCTATCCACCAAAGTCATCAAATCGAATATTCTCATCTGCAAGACCAAAATCTTCTCCCATTTTCTGAACTGCATTGTTCATTAACGGTGGACCACAGAAATATAATTCTAAATCTTCTGGTGCATCATGCTTCGATAAATACTCGTTGATTACTACTTGATGTATAAACCCTGTAAATCCATCTCCTGCTTGGTCACTAACATCCTTTTTAACTTTCCAATTATCTACTTCTGTAGGGTCTGATAAGGCAATAAAGAATTTAAAATTAGGAAAATCTTTTTCTAAAGCTCTAAAATGCTCTACATAAAATAATTCTGCTTTAGAACGGCCACCGTACCAATATGTTACTGTTCTACCTGTTTTTAAGGTTCTAAATAATTGATATAAGTGAGAACGCATTGGTGCCATACCTGCTCCACCACCTACATATAACATTTCTGCTTCAGATTCATTAATAAAGAACTCACCATAAGGACCAGAAATAACTACTTTATCTCCTTTTTTACAGTTGAAAATATAAGAAGAGGCAATACCCGGGTTTACATCCATCCATCCGCCTTTTTCTCTATCGAACGGTGGCGTTGCAATACGAACATTTAACATAATTTCTTTTCCTTCTGCAGGATAAGAAGCCATAGAATATGCACGCTCAACAGTCTCTTCATTTTTCATTACTAATGGCCATAAACCAAATTTCTCCCAATCTCCTTTAAATTTGTCTGGTTCACCTGGGTGTTCTTCTGGGTGCGCTGTAACATCCATATCGGCATATTTTACAACCGTTTTTGGAATTTCAATTTGAATATACCCTCCTGCTTTATAACCCATATCTTCTGGAATTTCTACTACAAATTCTTTAATAAAGGTGGCTACATTATAATTTCTAACAACCACAGCGTCCCATTTCTTAATTCCAAAAATTTCTTCTGGAATAGAAATATCCATATCTTGTTTTACTTTTACTTGACAAGATAAACGAATACCCTGTGCTAATTCTTTACGTGTAAAGTGAGGTATTTCTGTTGGTAAAGCTTCGCCACCACCAGAATTTACATGACATTCACATTGAATACACGTTCCACCACCACCACAAGCTGATGGTAAAAATATTTTTTCTGCTCCTAACGTCGTTAATAAAGAAGCTCCTGAAGCCACTTCGATAGTTCTTTCTCCATTAATGGTGATTTTTACTGGACCAGATGGAGATAATTTTTGCTTTACAAACAACAATAACGTTACTAATAACAAAGTTATTACTAAGAAAGCGACTACCGTTGCTATAATGGTTCCTAATGTACTTGCTGCTACTATCATTTATCTGTAAATTTCTTTTGTATTATCAGTTAATTCTTTAGCCTTTTCTACTTTTTTAATTTGCTTTTCTATGATAGCTTTTGGAGCTTCTTCTTTTTTCTCTTCATCTCCGCCAGTTAACATACCGCCAAAACTCATAAAACCAATTGCCATTAAACCCGTTACAATAAATGTAATTCCTAAACCTCTTAAAGGTGCTGGTATACTTGAATATCTAATTTTTTCACGAATTGCCGCAATGGCTAAAATTGCTAAAAACCATCCAATTCCTGAACCTATTCCGTACGTCATTGCCAAGCCTAAAGTTGGAATTTCACGGGATTGCATAAATAAACTTCCTCCTAAAATAGCGCAGTTTACGGCAATTAATGGTAAGAAAATACCTAATGAATTGTATAATGATGGTGAAAATTTTTCAACAATAATTTCTACCAATTGTACCATTGTTGCAATGGTTGCAATAAATAGAATAAATGACAAAAAACTTAAATCGTAATCTGCATATTCTGCACCAAACCATTTTAATGCACCAGGTTGCAATATATATTGATCTAACAACCAGTTTAAAGGTACAGTTACCGCTAACACAAAGATTACTGCGACTCCTAAACCAACTGCTGTAGCTACCTTTTTAGATACTGCAAGGTAAGAACACATTCCTAAGAACGTAGCAAATACCATGTTATCTATAAATATCGATTTGAAAAATAACTCTATATATTCCATATTTTTTCAGTTATCAATTATCAGTGAATAATTATCTTA
This sequence comes from Tenacibaculum sp., assembly GCA_965242715.1. GTDB lineage: Bacteria > Bacteroidota > Bacteroidia > Flavobacteriales > Flavobacteriaceae > Polaribacter. The sequence goes on along the minus strand of OZ251501.1, from coordinate 3,030,591 downwards.
ATTGATAATTGTTTTACCAATAATTGTTTATTGATTTTACTCTTCTATTAATGCTGTGTTTCTACTACGTTGTATCCAAATAAGAATTCCTAATACAATTAATGCCATGGGTGGCATTATCATAAAACCATTATTCTCATAACCAAAAGCATATAATCCTGTTTTTTCAATTGAATCTCCTAAAACAGGAAAACCTAACAACGTACCAGAACCTAATAACTCTCTAAAAAATCCTACAATGATTAAGATAACTCCGTATCCTAATGCGTTTCCGATTCCGTCTAAAAACGACGGCCATGGTTTGTTTGCTAAAGCGAAAGCTTCAAAACGTCCCATAATAATACAGTTTGTAATAATTAGTCCAATAAAGGCTCCTAATGTTTTACTTAGTTCGTACGCAAATGCTTTTAATACTAAATCTACAATAATTACTAATGCTGCAACAACAACTAACTGTACAATAATTCTAATTTTTGATGGAATAATATTTCTCATTAAAGAGATTACTACGTTTCCTAAACTCAATACAAATAATACAGAAATTGCCATTACAATAGAAGCTTTCAATTCTGCTGTAATTGCTAATGCAGAACAAATGCCTAATACTTGAATAGTAATTGGGTTATTATCTGCAAATGGGTCTGTGATTAATGCTGCATCTTTTTTTGATAAAAGCCCCATATTAATTTGTTTTTAAAGTGTTAAAATATGATACATATTTTCTCAACTCAGATTTAATCATTGCTGAAACTCCGTCTCCCGTAATTGTTGCTCCGGCAATTGCATCTACTTCGTTATCTGTTTTATCTATATTCTTTGGATCATTATTAGATTTAGAAATTGTAATTCCTTTAAAATTTCCATCTTTTAATAAATGTTCTCCAATAAAATCATCCATAAAAAAGCGTAATTTAATGTTTGCTCCTAAACCGGCTGTTTCTCCTTTATGATCAAAATAAGCTCCTTGAATAATCATGTTTTTATCCATAGCAATATACCCCCAAATAGCATCCCAAAGCCCTTTACCTCTAATTGGAGCGATATAAAATGTTTTACCATCTTTTTTACCAATAAATAAAGGAAACCTTCTTTCTTTTCCTTCTTTTGCTGCGGTTTGCTCTTTCTTTACATCAATTAAATAAGCATTCGTATCTTCAGATACTTTACCTCCTTGAATTACTAATTGCTTTGTAATGTATTTAGAAAATACATCTGCTACTTTGTCTTTAGAAACAAAAATGGCACTAGACTCATCATTTTCATTTACGCCCATTGCGTATAAAATATTCTGTTGCTTTTCTATTCGCTTATTTTCGTCAATAGTTGGTTTTAATGACGATGCGAAAAAAGCTAATAAAGTTCCAACGACAACTACCATTCCTATGGCAAAAAGCATTGTATATGTATTACTGTCTGTTTTCTTACTCATAATTAGGCAGTTTTAACTTTAGCACGTTTTAATCTTCTTTTTACATTTACTTGTACCACATAATGGTCTATTGTTGGAGCAAAAACATTCATTAATAAAATAGCTAACATAACTCCTTCTGGGTAGGCTGGGTTAAATACGCGAATCATAATTGAAATAAAACCAATTAAGAAACCATAAATCCATTTTCCTTTATTGGTCTGTGAGGCGGTTACTGGATCTGTTGCCATATAAACGGCACCAAACGCAAAACCTCCAATTAATAAATGTTTCCAAAAATCTAAACTCATTAATCCATAAAACTTACTTGTTTCACCAATCCAACCTATTTCTACAACTTGGTTGAAAACAAAACCCATTACTAAGGCTCCTATTACTGCAGATAACATAATTCGCCAACTACCTATTTTAGTAAATATTAAAAACAAGGCACCAAGTAAGATTAATAGTGTGGATGTTTCTCCTACAGAACCAGGAATAAAGCCAAAAAACATATCCCAATTAGAAAAACTAGAAGGTGCATTTTGTGCTAAACTACCTAACATTGTTTCTCCTGAAATTGCGTCTGCTTGACCTATTCTTGCAACAGCATCTTGTACCCAAACTTTATCTCCACTCATCCAAGTTGGATACGAGAAGAATAAAAAGGCTCTAATTGTTAATGCTGGGTTTAAGATATTCATACCTGTACCACCAAAAACTTCTTTACCAATTACTACACCAAAGATTACAGCAACTGCCAACATCCAAAGTGGTAAATCTATAGGAACAATTAACGGTACTAACATACCTGTTACTAAGTATCCTTCTTCTACCTCGTGTCCTTTTATTATTGCGAATACAATTTCAACAGCTAAACCAACTACATACGATACAATTACTAATGGAATAATTTTAAAGAAGCCAATCCAAAAATTGGCCATGTTCCAAAAATCTCCACTAAAGAAAGACATTCCTTCAGTAAAACCATTAATTGCAGCGTTGTGTTGATAACCTGCGTTAAACATACCAAAGATTAAACAAGGTACTAATGCCATAATTACTATGTTCATTGTACGCTTTAAATCGTCTGCTGCTTTTATATGAGTTCCGTTATGAGTCGTCTCATTTGGTAAGTATAAAAAGGTATGGATTGCGTTGAACGCAGGCGCCATTTTTGTCCCTTTATACTTCTCTTTTAAATTATGTAAATTTTGTTTTAAGCCCATATTATCCTATTTCTTCTCTCATTAAATCCAACCCTTCACGAATTATTTTTTGATGAGGCTGTTTAGACACACAAATAAATTCGGTTAAAGCAAAGTCTTCTGGTGCAACTTCATACGCACCTAAAGCTTCCATTTCATCTAAATATTTATACATACATGCTTTTAATAATTGCATTGGATACATATCTAAAGGAAAAACCTCTTCATATGAACCTGTAACTACAAAGGCTCTCTGATCACCATTTGTGTTTGTATTTAAATCGTATTTTTTCTTCGGATTTAACCACGAGAACGTAAATGCTCTTGAGATAGAAACTTTATTGAAAATAGGCTTATTCCATCCCATAAACTCATAATCGTTTCCTTCAGGAATTGCCGTAATTTGATTATCGTAATATCCTAAAAAATCATCTTCGGTAACTTGTGTTCCACTTAAAACATTTCCGCTAATAATTCTTTCATTATCAGTATCTAAGTTGCCTTTAACTACCTCTTCAATTTTTGCTCCTGGCAATGCAGTTACATATTGAGGCTTGTTAAATTTAGACCCTGTTAACCCAATTATTCTTTTAGCGTTAAATTTTCCTGTTAAGAATAATTCACCAATTATAACAAGGTCTTGCGGAGTAACAACCCATACAACTTCACCTTTATTAATAGGGTCTATTTGTGCAATTTGTGTACTTACATTACCAATTGGATGTGGACCAGAAACTTTATGAATTTCAACTCCTTTTGCACCTTTAAATGGCGATAATGTACTGTCTTTTGCTATAGAAACATGCACTTTACCATCCGTTAACTTTGTTAACGCAGTTAATGCTGTTTGAATTTCTACTTCTTTTCCTTTTAAAGTATAATCGTAATCTGGTGCTAAAGGAGCACTTGCATACGCAGAAACAAAAATAGCTTTTGGTGCTTGATTTGGATTTGCAACAACATCATATGGGCGTTGTTTTACAAACGGCCAACATCCTGAAATAAACAAGTGATTCTTCACTTCTTCTTCAGACATCTTGTTTACATCTTGTTTACCAAAATCTTTGTATTCCTGTTTACCATCAGCAGTAATTTTAATGGCTAATACTTTTCTTCTTGCTCCACGAACAATCTCTGAAATCTTACCACTTACAGGGCTTGGAAATAAAATACGTTCATCACTTTTTGAATAAAAAAGTGCTTCACCAGCTTTTACTTCCGTACCTTCTTTAGCTAAGATTTTAGGAACAACTCCGTGAAAGTCTTCAGGCCTTATTGCATAAACACTACCCAAAGGAAGTTCGGTAGTTATCTGTTCTGCATCGCCAACCAGCTTAATATCTAAGCCTTTTTTGATACGAATGTCTTTTGACATAGTAAGTTTAACTTTTAGTTATCTTAAAAAACACGCAAATTTACTAATTTTGTATTTTTTGGATAAACATTTACTTTTTTTTTTTGATGAAAAGATCTATTTGTATTTATTCTAAATAATAAATTATTTTTTTGCCTTTTTTTTTGATAAAATTTTATGAATGATTGATACATTTGTGGTAATGCTGAAAAAAAACTTTTATTTCCTATTCTTACTAATAGCATGTGCTATAAGTGCTCAAAATATTAAAACCATCCAACTTCGTCCGTTAGGGCAAAATCAATTCTCTGCAATTGTACCTTTAGGACGCGTTTTAGAACTATCTTTTGATGATTTAGATGCTGACAATAAAGAATACCAATACAAGATTGAGCATATGACGCCTGATTGGAAACCAAGTAGTTTACTTGCCAATCAATACATAAACGGATTTAAACAAAACTCAATTATTAATATTAGTAATTCTTTTAATACACTTCAAAATTATACGCATTATTCAGTAAAAATTCCTAATCAAAATACAGTAATTACCAAAAGCGGAAACTATTTAATATCCGTTTTAGACGAAGATTATAAAGTTGTTTTTACAAGAAGGTTTGTGTTGTATAAAAACATAACAACCGTTGGTGTAGCTATATACAGAAGCAGGAACGCACAAACACTAAATAGCCAACAGACGGTGCAGTTTTCAATAAATTATTCTGGTTTACAAATTAACAACCCTACACAAGAAATTAAGGTTTCATTATTTCAAAATAACAATTGGAATACTGCAATTACCGATTTAAAACCGCAATTCTTTAGGCCCAATCAATTATTATACACCTATACACGAAAATCAAACTTTTGGGGCGGAAACGAGTTTCTAAATTTTGACAGTAAGCACATCAGAAATACATCAATAAATATTGGAAGAACAGAACAAAAAGAAATTTTTCATAATTATTTATTTACTAATGAATCTCGTGCAGAAAAACGATACACTTATAATCCAGACATTAACGGGCAGTTTGTAATACGAACATTGGACGCAAATGACGCAAGTACAGAAGCCGATTATGCTATGATGCATTTTTCTTTAGAAGCCTTTGAGCCATATAAAAATAAGGAAGTATATGTATATGGTGCATTCAATGATTTTGAATTATCTGAAGAAAATTTAATGGTCTACAATAAGGAAGAAGGCATTTACGAAGCTTCTTTTCTGTTAAAACAAGGCTTTTACAACTATAACTTTGTAACCCTTAATGAAGATGGAGTTGTAGATTTAACAACAATTAACGGCTCTTTTTATCAAACAGAAAACGAATATACCGTTATTGTATACTATAAACCTTTTGGCGAAATTTATCACAAGGTAATTGGCGTAGGCAACGGTTTTTTTGACCAAAACAAATAGGTTTCACTAACCATTTGCACCATTAAAACAAAACCACTATTTTTATTGCTGTGGTTCAGCAAATAACAAACGGCATACAAATTTCAATAAAATCTACTTACGATGGCATACTATATCGCAATGATAGAGCATATCACGGATTTAGTTATTACGTTTCCATAGAAAATAAATCTAAAGATATCGTACAATTATTAGAGCGTTTCTGGAATATTTACGATTCTTTAAACGATCCTGAGTTTGTTAAAGGGGAGGGTGTTATTGGGCAAACTCCCATTTTACTTCCAAATGAGGAATACACGTATAAATCTCATTGTTTTTTACGATCAACTTCTGGTTCTATGAAAGGTTTCTACAAGATGCAAGTTCAAAAAATGGAGATGAATTTATGGTAACTATCCCTACATTTCAACTAACGGCTACTCCACAACAAAATTAAATAGCAAAAAAGAATAAACTAGCAAAAATTCAAGATCCAAATTGTTTAAATTGTGGATTCCCATTTTCTGGGCATAAAGTTTTCTGTCCTGAATGCGGACAAAAAAACAAAGACGACACCCTTACTTTTGGTAGCTTTATTAAAGAAATTTTTAATGGTTTTGTTTCTTGGGATGCCAAATTTTGGAGAACAATCGTTCCTCTTTTAATAAAGCCAGGTAAAGTCTCTAAAGATTATATTCAAGGGAAAAGACAACGATACTCTAACCCTTTTCGGTTTTATTTAACGATTTCTATTTTGTTCTTTTTAATTTATCTTTTTTTAGCAATGAAAAAGTTTTACCAACAAAGGTTTTTTTTAAGACCTTTTTCAAATTCTTTTTAGTGAACATTTTCTATGTGGTTTTAGCCATTTTAGGGTTTACGGGAATTGTATTTGCCTCTATAGCTTTTTATTAAAGCTAGAACAATTCACGAAATCTATATACTCAATATTAATTTTTTTGTATACTTTTTTTACTGAAGTAACACTTACTGTCTCTACAAAAGGGCTTTTCATTTTTAATGAAGTTTCAACTTCGCCTTTGGTTTCATCTTGATGAAATTTTAGGATCTCATCTTGATTAAATTCTTGATTTTCATGCAACCAATTTGCAAACCAATCTTTTCGTAATTCTTTCATTGCTGAAGTATATAAGGTTGATGAAGACCAAATTTTAGGTTCTTGTGCAAGCTTTCTAAAATGTTTTTCACTTCCATCCCAAACTAATTCGTAGGTTTCTAACTGAGTATTCCAATCAACTAATACAATAGTGAATGGCTCAATATCAGAAAAATCATATTTCTCTATATAGGTTATGGCATCATCCGAAGTTAAAATTTGTTTCACAATAACGCCTCTACTTAACCTATAATGTTCGTTGCGTTGGTGTCTGGTAAATGCGCCATTGAGCAGGCAAACCAATCGGTTTTTTTCGCTGAGACCAATCCATGTTCCGCCAGCTAATTCATCTTTCGGAAAAATTAAATTCACACCATTTTCATTATATTCTTTTGGTGAAATTGTCTTTCTTATTGGGCTTTCATCACGGTTAGACGTTAAAATAAAATTGTTATTCCCTAATGGAAGATAGCTTACAGTACACATTTATAAAATCAAAGTTTTTGAGTTATTAGTTCAGCGTTAAAAATCGTAACTTTGCGCTTCAAAATTAGTCGATTAAAATTTAAAAACATAACTAAAATGGCAAGAGGATTTTTTAATGTTCCGAAAGCGGTAAACGAACCAGTAAAAGAGTATGCTCCAGGATCTCCAGAAAGAGAAGAATTGTTAGCTACTTATAAAACTATGTTTAACAGCAATATTGATGTGCCAATGCATATTAATGGTGAAGAGGTTAGAACAGGAAACACTAAAAATATTACACCTCCACATGATCATAAACATGTTATTGGTCAATATCATATCGCAAATAAATCACATATAGATACTGCAATTTCTACAGCTTTAGCTGCAAGAGAAGCTTGGTCTAGTGTAAGTTGGACAGAGCGTGCTGCTATTTTTTTAAAAGCGGCTGAATTATTAGCAGGTCCATATAGAGTAAGAATGAACGCTGCAACCATGATTGCGCAATCTAAAAACGTACATCAAGCAGAGATTGATGCTGCTTGTGAAATGATTGATTTCTTCCGTTTTAACGTAGAATTCATGATTGATATATTTAAAGAACAACCAGCTTCTGCTCCTGGAATTTGGAACAGAGTTGAGTACAGACCTTTAGAAGGTTTTGTGTATGCAATTACACCATTTAACTTTACATCTATTGCCGCAAATTTACCAGCAGCAGCAGCTTTAATGGGTAATGTTGTTGTTTGGAAACCATCTGACCATCAAGCATATTCTGCACAAGTAATTGTAGATTTATTTAAAGAAGCTGGTTTGCCAGACGGTGTAATTAATGTGGTATACGGTGATCCTGTTATGATTACTAATACGGTATTAGCTTCTCCAGATTTTTCTGGATTACATTTTACAGGTTCTACATATGTTTTCAAAAATTTATGGAAACAAATAGGAAATAACATTCATAATTATAAAACATATCCAAGAATTGTTGGAGAAACTGGTGGAAAAGATTTTATTTGGGTACACAACTCATCTAATCCTTTACAAGTTGCCACAGCAATTACTAGAGGTTCTTTTGAATACCAAGGGCAAAAATGTTCTGCGGCTTCAAGAGCGTACATTCCTGCTTCTATGTGGGCAGTCGTTAAAAAACATTTAATTACACAAGTAAGTGAATTAAAAATGGGTTCTCCTGAAGATCCTTCAAATTTTGTAAATGCAGTAATTCATGAAGGTTCTTTCGATAAAATTGCAAAATATATTGATGCAGCAAAAGCAGACACTGACGCAGAAGTAATTATTGGTGGAGGTCATGATAAATCTGTTGGATATTTTATTGAGCCAACTATAATTGTAAGTAAATCTCCTAAGTATGCTACAATGTGTACTGAATTATTTGGTCCTGTTATGACAATTTACGTATACGAAGATGCTGAATGGGAAGCTTCATTAAAATTAGTGGATGAATCTACAGAATACGCTTTAACAGGTGCTATTTTTTCTACAGATAGATATGTTGTTGAAAAAGCATCTAAAGTGTTAGAAAACGCTGCAGGAAACTTCTATATTAACGACAAGCCAACAGGTGCAGTTGTAGGACAGCAACCATTTGGAGGCGCTAGAGCTTCTGGAACAAATGATAAAGCAGGTTCTCCTCAAAACTTATTACGCTGGACCTCTGCTCGTTTAATTAAAGAAACATTTGTTACTCCGCAAGATTATAAATATCCTTTTTTAGGGTAACCTTAACTCCGCAGGTCTTTTTGTTAAAGAATTGAAAAGCCTTGTAAAATAAAGGTTACAAGACTTTTCAATTATTTTTACCTAATTGGGTAAAAACCCTTGCAGGTGAAAGTTATAATTTCTACAGAAAAGATAAGTGCTTACGGCAGATTAAATTACATATCCGAAATATTCAACAATCTTGAGTTCTCAATTTTGATTGAAAAACATTTAGGCACAAGACCTTTACAGTTATAGTTTAGTTATTGTGACGTTATAAAAAATATTTGAGACTGTAAACTCAACTCTGTCTGCATAAAAAAAGCATTAATTTTATTCAAACAGAAAAGATGACACAAACAGAACAAGATTTATTAGAAAAGAAAGCCTTAGACCAATTATTATCGGGTAAGAGTTTATTTGGCAAAGAAGGCGCATTTGCTCCTATGCTAAAGAGTTTTATAGAAAAAGCTTTAGAAGCGGAGATGGAAAGCCATTTATTTTTGAGCGATTCATCAAACAAAAACAAGCGAAATGGGAAAGGCAAAAAGACGATAAAAAGCGGCTTAGGTACTTTTGAAATTCAAACCCCAACTGACAGGAATAGCAGTTTTGAGCCCGAGATTATAAAAAAGCGACAAACGATATTAGCGGAGAGTTTATCGGATAAAATAATAGGTTTATATGGATTAGGAATGAGTTTAAGAGATATTTGCTCTCATATAAAAGAGATGTATGATACCGATATTTCTCACACAGTATTAAGCCAAATTACAGATAAAATTATACCAGACATCAAGGAGTGGCAAAGTCGCCCATTAGAATCTATGTACTGTATCGTTTGGTTAGATGCGATGCATTATAAAGTTCGTGTTGATGGAAAAGTATCCCATAAAGCACTTTATAATATTCTAGGAATCAACAAGGAAGGACATAAAGAGGTTTTAGGAATGTATATCTCACAAAGCGAAGGAGCTAATTTTTGGTTGCAAGTTTTAACAGATTTACAACACAGAGGGCTTGAAGATATACTGATAGCTTGCACTGATAATTTAAAAGGATTTTCTGAAGCTATTTTGAGCATCTTTCCAAAAACACAAATACAAAAATGTATTGTGCATCAAATTCGTAATTCTTTAAAATATGTAGCCTCGAAAGATCAGAAAGCATTTATGAAGGATTTAAAATTAGTTTACAAAGCCATCAATAAGGAAATAGCAGAAGATGAATTGTTAAATTTAGAAGAGAAATGGGGCGAAAAATATCCTATTGTCATTGAGAGTTGGCGGCGAAATTGGGAGGAACTTTCTCAATATTTTGAATATACAGAGCCTATCAGAAGAATTATTTATACTACAAATGCCGTAGAGGGTTTCCACAGACAGGTTCGTAAAGTAACCAAAACCAAAGGTGCTTTTGTAAATGATATGGCGCTTTTAAAGTTGGTTTATCTCGCAACAAAAAACATACAAAAAAAGTGGATAAGTCCGCTCCACAATTGGAGTTTGATTATTCAACAATTATATATTAAATTTGGAGAGAGAATACCGCTCGATATTAGCATCCCCAAAAGCAGCTCGTGACGCTGCCGCTGGGGCTCATTTTAAAAACAGTTCGATTTTTTAAGCCAGAGTATGAAAAGAAAAAATCAAACTATTTTTAAAACGGAAAAAAAACACAGACAGAGTTTAAATTACACTCCCAAATATTTGGATGCTTTTTTTAGCTGGCGGAGATTGCGCTGAGGATATTGGGGAACATTTAAAATCTGATTTACTTCAAATTCCTAATTTAAAGATCTGCTCTGCGGATACTATTGGTAGGGTTTTAAAAAGTTTATCGCAAGAAAAATAAATTCACCTGAGCAATGCTGGCATTGAACATCAGCTTAGTAGCCACAAAAATCTAAATGCTATGATTTTTATTTTGACCATCAATTTATTCCTTGTAAAAAGTATGATTCTAAAAAGAGTTATAAAGTGAAACGAGGCTATTTTCCTGAAGTCTCCACTATCGGGAAACCATTGTTCATCTTGAAAATAGAAACGGTAATACCAACGTAAAACACAAACAAGCAGACACCCTGAAGAATGCTTACAGCTCACTAAAAAACAAAGCCATTAGTATAAACAGAAGTCGTATGGATTGTGGTTCTTAGTTTTATTTACCGTGCAATTTTAACTAATGACAGCGCCTCTAGTAATAAGGATGTAATTGTTTATTACAACCAAAGAGGAACTACTGAAAAGGTTTTTGATGAAATGAACAATGATTTTGGTTGGAAAAAATTACCCTTTTCGTTTTTAGAAGAAAATACTGTATTTATGTTAGTTATGGCAATGTGCAGAAATTTTTACTTACATTTAATTCGTGTTTTCTCAAAGAAAGTGTCTTTTGTAAAAACAACATACAGACTAAAAAGTTTATTTTCAGGTTTGTTATTGTTCCTTTTAAATGGATACGGCAATCACGGCAGAAAGTATTGAAATTATACACCAAAAAGGAATATCCATTGCTCTTATAGATAGTATAAAAGCAGCTAGATTTAGGACGTATGGAATAATTATATCCTATACAAAACTATATTAAGCTGATAATAAGTATATTATGAAGAATGAAGAATCTGATTATAATAAAGAGTTTCATTTTAAAAACAAACAACTCCAAATTAACTAAGGAGTATTAATTTAAGAACTTATACCAATAATTTAAGCAGTTATTCCCTTAAAAAAAAAGAATTTAAGATCTAATAGATTACTTGCGGATTTAAAGGTAGTATTGTTAACTAATAATTCTTCTAAACACCTCAACAAATGTTGAGGTGTTTTTTTTATCTTTACCATTATGAAAAAAATAGAGCATATTGGTATTGCAGTTAAAAATTTAGAAGAATCTAATAAATTGTTTGCATCACTTTTTGGTAAAAAACATTATAAAATTGAGGTAGTAGCTAGTGAAGGTGTAAAAACAGCGTTCTTTAAGAATGGCCCTAACAAAATTGAATTGTTAGAAGCTACAAAGCCTGATAGCCCAATTGCTAAATTTATAGAAAAAAAAGGCGAAGGAATTCATCATATTGCATTTGCTGTAAAAGATATTAACTCAGAAATAAAACGCTTGCAAAAAGAAGGGTTTACAGTGTTAAATGAAGTTCCAAAACGTGGCGCAGACAATAAATTAGTTGCATTTTTACACCCAAAAACTACTAACGGTGTACTTATAGAGCTCTGTCAAGAAATTGAATAATTTTTAACAAATTTACTGTAAACTGAATACTGTGCACTGCCAACTTATTATTATCTTGCCAGCAGAAAAATCAACTAAAAAATGAGTACTAACTTCGATTCATATCAAAAACGCAGACTACAATCTTCGTATGTTTCGGTTGTTATAAGTATCGCCTTAGTATTATTTATGGTAGGCATCTTAGGTTTAGTCTTACTAAAATCCACCAAAGTTGCTAATCATTTTAAAGAAAAAGTAGCTATGACGCTTTTCTTAAAAGATGATGTTACCAAAGATCAACTGGAAAAGTTTAGGGCTTCACTTTTAGAAAAACAGTTTACTAAAAACATTTATTACATCACTAAAGAAGAAGCTGCTAAAGCGTATAGTAAAGATATTGGCGAAGATTTTCTAAAATTTTTAGGTACAAACCCATTAAAAAACGGAATCGATATGTATTTAAAAGCTGATTTTGTTACGCCAGAAAAAATGGCAGAACTCGAAACTGAGTTCCAAAAAAACAATATAATTGCTGAAGTTTCTTACGACAAACCTCTTATTCAACTATTAACAAAAAATATACAGCGCATTAGTTTTTGGCTGTTAATTTTAAGCAGTTTTTTCGGTTTGATCGCAATTATTCTTATCAATAGTTCTATCAGATTATCTATCTATGCAAAGCGTTTCAACATAAAAACAATGCAAATGGTGGGAGCAACCAAAAGTTTTATTCGCCGTCCGTTTATTTGGCAAAGTATAAAACTAGGGATGTTTGGCTCTCTAATTGCGCTACTCGGTTTAGCAGGCGTTATCTATTATGTAGATAAATTTATTCCGGCATTAGAGTTGGTGAAAGATTATATCTCTTTAGCATATTTAGTGGGCGGAATTATACTTACTGCTTTTATTATTACATGTTTAAGTACCTTTTTTGCCACTCAACGTTTTCTAAATTTACATACAGACCAATTATACTATTAGATAAAATACTTTTATGAAAAAAGAGAACAATATTCAACCTCCTCAATTCCTTTTCGGAAAGAAAAACTACTTGTTTATGTTAATTGGTTTAGCAGTAATTGCACTCGGGTTTGTTTTGATGGCAGGAGGCGGAAGTGATGATCCAACCGTATTTAACGAAGAAATTTACAACTGGCGCCGTATTCGTTTAGCACCAACATTAGTACTAATTGGATTAGGCATAGAGATTTACGCAATACTTTTAAACCCCAATAAACCCTTATAGAGAGACTTTTTAAAAAAGAAATACTTAATTATGAATACTTTTGAAGCCATTGTTCTTGGTATTATTCAAGGATTAACCGAATTTTTACCCGTTTCTTCTAGCGGACATCTAGAAATTGCTAAAGTTATTTTAGGTGATACTTCTGTACCCGAAGAAAGCTTAACCTTTACCATTATTTTACACGCCGCAACTGCGTTAAGTACATTGGTTGTTTTCAGAAAAGAAGTCGCAGATATTTTTAAAGGATTATTTCAATTTAAGTGGAATGAACAAACAAAATTCTCTTTAAAGATTGTTATCTCTATGATTCCCGCAGTAATTATAGGTTTATTATTTGAAGAACAGTTGGAAGCTTTTTTCGGCGGAAAAATCTTATTTGTAGGTGTAATGTTATTAGTTACAGCATTGTTACTTTTATTTGCCGACAAAGCTAAAAATACTACTAAAAATGTATCATTCAGTAATTCCTTAATAATAGGAATATCGCAAGCAATTGCTATGTTACCTGGAATTTCTAGATCTGGAGCAACAATTTCTACATCCGTTTTATTAGGGGTTGACAGAACAAAAGCAGCTCATTTTTCATTTTTAATGGTAGTACCGCTTATCTTCGGAAAAGTTGCCAAAGACCTTTTAAGTGGAGATATTAGTTTTGAAAGTTCGCAAGTTGCTCCTATGACAGCTGGTTTTATTGCCGCATTTTTAGCAGGCTTAGTAGCTTGTAATTGGATGATTGCCTTAGTTAAGAAAAGTAAATTATCATACTTCTCTATCTATTGTGCTGTTGTTGGTTTTATTGCTATTGGATATTCTTTATTCTTTTAATTTGACTGGAGAAGACTACAAAAACGGACAAGTTTTATTGATTGATAAACCACTAGAATGGACATCCTTTCAAGTGGTAAACAAACTACGTTGGCACATTAGACAACAGTTTGATATTAAAAAAATAAAAGTTGGGCATGCAGGAACTTTAGACCCGTTAGCAACTGGTTTATTAATTATCTGTACAGGTAAACAAACCAAGAGTATTCACGAATATCAAGGTCAAATTAAAGAATATACAGGTACGTTTACTTTGGGTGCAACCACACCAAGTTTCGATTTAGAAACTGAAATAAATGAAACATTCTCAACAGAACATATTACAGAAGAGTTACTCCACGAAACAACTAAGCAGTTTATGGGGAAAATTCAGCAAAAACCACCTATTTTTTCTGCTATTAAAAAAGACGGAAAACGTTTATACGAATTAGCCAGAAAAGGTGAAACTACAGAAATTAAAACGCGTGAAGTTGAAGTTACCGAATTTAAAATAACCAACATACACTTGCCAAAAGTAGACTTTAAAATTGTTTGTAGCAAAGGAACTTACATACGTTCTATTGCAAACGACTACGGAAAAGTATTAAGTTCTGGCGGACATTTATCTAAATTACGACGCACAAAAATTGGTAATTATGCTGTTAAAAATGCGCAGAGTATAGATGAATTTATTGAAAAACTTTCTAATTAATTTTTAGGGAGATTAGCTAACGTTAACACTGATATGACGTCGTTTTAATGACGTATATTAAAAATTAACGGAGTTACCTGAAAAAACGTTAAAAAACAAACCAAATTATTTAGACTTTTTAACTTTACTCCTCAGTAATAAAATTACATTTTTTACAAAAGTCTGGAGTTTGGTTTTTAAACCACATTTTACGCCATTCAACAAAATTGTTATTGTTTAGAACATCAATAAATTTTTGATCTTTTACGCTTCCAAAACTCTTCTCTTTCGGAAAAGGTTTTGCACAACATGGCGGCACATAACTGTCTTGACTTACATAAAAATAAGACCACGGAAAATGACATGCTTTAAATCCGAAGGAGGTTTTAAAATCGCTTCTTGTTACAGCAACACTTTTAGTTTTTATTGAAACAGCATCTAATTCTTTTACCTTTTCTTGAAATTCTTCCGTTTTATAAAAATTATAATATGACGCTTCTATATTAGTTACAGCCGCAACATTAAACATAGAAAAATCGAGATATTTTACACCAATTTTTTCAGAATATTCTACCAACAATAGCATATGTTTGTAATTCTCTTTGGTTACTACCATATTTAACATTAAATCGGTATTGGTATTTTTACACAATACAACCATTTCTTTAATGTTCTGATCTAAATCGGCGAATTTTCCTTTTAATCTTATTGCATCGTAAACTTTATGCAAACCATCAATCGAAATTTGAATAGTATCTATTTTACCTACTACAGGTTTAAACTTCTCAATAAAATTAGGCAATACAGCATTGGTGGAAATGCTAATAATAATGCCTGTTTTTTTAGCATGAATATAGGCTACAACTTCGGTAAGCTCTTTAAACATAAAGGTTTCACCCAAACCTGTTAAACCAATGGAATCTAAATACGGAAAGGTTTCGTCTATAATTTTTTTAGCTTGCACAACCGTCATTCTACCTTTATCCATTTGATGCCCAAAATCATATTCTCGAGGACAAATGGTACATGCCAAATTACAATGATTAGTCAATTCAATCATTATTGTAGAAGGGTACGCAACTTTGGTCGATTTTATTGTTTTTAGATAAAATTGGCGTATTTTATTTTTTACATAATAAAAGAAATACTTATTTTTAGGAAGTGTTTTTAATCTTTTTAATGCTTTTTTCAGCCTTCTTTTATTCATACAATAAAAATAGAACAGTTATTTTAAAAACCGATTGTACCAGCTCTCTGTAATTGGCACTTCCCAATGGTTTTCTAAATCGTATTTTGTGGTAACAAGGTTATCAAAAACTACTGTTTTTTCAGAAACTGTTCTGTTTTTTAATAGTTTTTTGAACTCTTTTAAATCTTTATATTGAACAAATTCACCTTGTTTAAAACACACATTCATTCTATCTAACAATTCCACTTCGTATTCTTGCTGTAATTGCAAGATAAAAGCAACTTGCAAGTCAATGTCTGAATTGGTTAAAGGTGAAGCTCCTTCCGCAGAAAAAATAATAAATCTATTATATTTTAATTGAAATGAAGCCTTAAAGTCTTCATCATTGGCTTTCCAATTCTCAATAAAATTTTTCAATTTAGCTGTTAACCCGTCAATTTCTTGTGGATAAAATTTCCTATTAGATGGGTATATCCAAACTTTAGCTTCTGTTGATGTGGTTTCAAAGTCTACAAACATAAGGCAAATATAGGCAAAAGAAAATCCGTCTAAAGCATTAACTTTAAACGGATTTTCCACATCTAATAAACTGTTCTTAAAAATTATTTTAATAAGGAAACAAGATCTTCTTGTGTGTTTATTGTCCCAAATTTGCAAGCCCTTTTTAAAACCCGCATCTAAAGCAATTAATTTAGGAATTGAGCGTCCTGCCATTGGTAAGAAAACCATCCATCAACGCTTCGTTTTTATCACGTAAAACCAATTGAAATTTTATTGATAATAGGTATATTTTGAGCAGCATCACCACACCAACCTTCTGTAATTACAATCTAAGTTTGTGGTTCTGTAACATCTTTTGTTAATGCAATTGTTTTCATCAGTCAGTTTTATCGTTTTGTCTAAACGCTTCATCCGTCTATCGTTTAACAAACTATAATTTAGTAAATCTTCTGATTAATTTGATTCTGTAGATTTTTACTTCGGAAAGTAAATTACTAACTAAGGTTCTATTTTTTTGATACAAAATAGCTTTTTCTAAGCTTTTTTTTAATAATTTATTTCATCAATAAATGAGTTTTAATGTATTTTTGGCGAGAGAAAATAAGCAAACTTACACTTTCTTTAAATGCTGACTTTTCTGAAGTTGTAAGTTTGTAATTATATCTGTTGTCATAGATGATAAATCAAATTGAGGATTCCATTTCCAATCTTGTTGTGCCTGAGTATCATCAATAATTTTTGGCCAGCTATCTGCAATTTCTTGACGAAAATCTGGGTTATATGAAATGGTGAAATCAGGAATATGTTTCTGAATTTCTTTAGCAATTTCTTGTGGTGTAAAACTAATAGCAGCCAAGTTATAACTTGTTCTCGTTTTTACATTTTTAGCATCAGTTTGCATTAACTGTATTGTGGCATTAATTGCATCGTCCATATACATCATGGGTAAACGCGTGTCTCCTTTTAAAAAACACTCATAACTTCCTTTTCTAATGGCATCAAAATAAATATCTACCGCGTAATCTGTGGTTCCTCCGCCAGGTTTTGTTTTCCATGAAATAATTCCAGGATAGCGTAAACTACGTACATCTACTCCAAATTTGGTATGATAATAATTACACCAATGTTCGCCAGAAACTTTACTAATTCCGTAAACCGAAGAAGGCTCCATTATTGTTTGTTGCGGTGTATTTATTTTAGGCGAAGTTGGTCCAAACACTGCCATAGAACTTGGCCAATATACTCGCTGAATATGTTTTTTCTTCGCTAAATCTAAGACAGCTAATAATGAAGTCATATTTAAATCCCACGCTTTTCGCGGATGTTTCTCTGCTACAGCAGATAACATTGCTGCCATTAAATACACTTGTGTTACTTTATATTTCTGAATTATTGCTAAAATTTGCTCTTTATTAGTTGCATCTATAATTTCAAACGGACCTGAGTCTCTTATTTGACTTCCACACTCTCTAATGTCCGAAGCAATTACCTGCTCATTACCGTAAATAGTTCGTAATTTCTGAGTAAGCTCAATGCCTATTTGCCCACAAGCTCCTAGAATTAATATAGTTGTATTCATTTTAACTATTTTGAAGGGTTCTAAAAAACAAAGGTACTTAATTTTTATTTTCGTATTTTTTTAAAAATAAATATTTCGTAACATAAATCAATAACTGATTGATTTATAAGGTTTAACTTTTTATTTAAATTCAATGATTAAAATTTCCTTATTTTTATCCCTCGAAAAAACCTCAAATAATTGAAAAATATAATTTTTTTATTAATTTTAAGCAGCCTAATTTTCTCTTGTAAAAAACAAAGTGAACCTAAAAAAGAGTTTCAAAAAAAACCAAAGCGTAGCATTGTTAAAAACAATCCTAATTATTTAGCTTTAGACAGTTATTCTTTTCAAGAAATATCTACTTGGAAAGAATACAATACACTTACAAATTTTTTACAACGGTATAAAAACGTTTCTGCTAACGAAGCACTAAGTAATGCATTAGAGTTAAGAGATTTGGTTAAGAATTTAAAAGACAGTATTAAGCCCGAAACTCTTGACAACAATGCTTTTAACGCAAGAATTAATGTATTACAGAATGAAACATTAAGATTGTCTGACATGACCTTTATTTCGTCTATAAAGGCAGATGAAGTTAACCAACAGGTTTTAAAAATTTTAGATGTGTATAGTAGTTTAAATAATAAAATAAACACTGTTTATTCTCAAAAACGTTTTGAGGATGCAATAAAAGTTGGCGGTGAGTTTATTGGAATTGACACTTCAAAAACAACAATTACTAAACCTCGTTCTCTTCGGAAAATTATTCCTAAACAACAAAAAGAGAAAAATATTTTTAAAAAACTTCCTCCTAAAAAGAGAAAAATATTAAAAGAAGAACATCAACTAAATAAACAATGAAGAAATTAATTTTCACCCTTTTTGTTATTGTTTTAATACTTTCTTGTAAAGAATCAAAAGAAATAATAAATAATAAAAATGAGACTGCTATTAAAGAAAAAGCTAATCTAATTATTAATAATTGGCATAAAGCAGCTTCTGAAGCTAACTATAAAAATTATTTTGGAGCTATGGATAGTCTTTCTGTCTTTATAGGTACTGATGCTTCTGAAAATTGGAATAAAAAAGAATTTTCAGCATTCAGTAAACCATATTTTGACAAAGGAAAAGCTTGGAATTTTACTCCACTAAAACGCAATATTTATATAAGTAAAAATCAAAAAATAGTATGGTTTGATGAACTTTTAAAAACGTGGATGGGTATTTGCCGAGGTTCTGGTGTTTTAGAAAAACAAGGTGAAAAATGGAAAATAAAACACTATGTTTTATCAATGACTATTCCGAATGATAATGTTAATCAAGTTTTTAACATAAATAAAGAAAAAGATTCGCTATATTTAACGACTAATTTCTTGAATTCAACTAAAAATTAATTCTTCACAAAAATGAGATACATAATTACACTTACATTTTTACTCTTCACATTAATAACTTGGGGGCAAATCCAAGAGAATGCCCCTTGGGGAAATGACCCAAATATTCAAAGAAGAGGAAACTTAACACTAAAAGAAATTTCTACAGCAGCAGAGAATTATTTTAGCACTATAGATAAAGACAAAAAAGGCAGTGGATATAAACCATTTAAGAGGTGGGAGTATAATTGGTCAAATTTTCTAAAATCTGATGGTACTTTTTCTACAAAAGAAGATCTATGGAAAGCTTGGGGAGAAAAAAAAGCAATGAATACTCAATCTTTTCAACGAAAAACTGATGTTAGTAATTGGACACCTCTAGGACCAAATATGAACTCCAATACTTACTACAGTGCTACAAATAAAAAACAAACAGGTCAAGGACGGGTAAATGCTGTAGCAGTAGATCCAAGTGCCCCAAACACATATTACGTAGGTACTCCAGCTGGAGGCATATGGAAATCTATAGATGCTGGTGTTAATTGGACGCCCTTAACGGATGAATTACCACAAATTGGTGTTTCGGGTATAGCTATACACCCAACGGACTCAAATACTATTTACATAGCTACCGGTGATGATGATGCTAATAATTCTTTTTCTGTAGGTGTATGGAAATCTGAAGACGGAGGAATAACTTGGAATAATACAGGAGAACTTCAAGGCAACCCTATCACTTCCCATGAAATATATATTCAGCCTAATAACCCTGAAACTATTTTAGTTGCAACAAGTACTGGAATTCAAAAAAGCACCAATGGAGGTGCTTCCTGGTCTGTTAAATTAAACAGAAACATTAGAGATTTAAAGATGAAGCCAGGAGATTCAAAGACTTGGTATGCCGTAACAAATAATTTTTTTTATAGATCAATTGACGGTGGTGATAAGTGGACAAAAATAAGCTTACCTCTAGCGAAGAATTCTACAAGATTAACGATGGATGTGACGAAAGCCAACAACAGCTATATATACATAGTAAGTGCAGGTGCTAAATCGGCTTTTAATGGCGTGTATAAATCAACAGATAGTGGACTGTCTTTTACTAAAACTCTTACAGGAGATGCTTTTGGAGGTAGCACTCAAGCATGGTATGATTTAGCATTAACTGTATCTTCTTTTAATGCTAACATTGTATATATTGGAGTGTTAGACATTTTCAAATCAACTAATGGCGGCAATAGTTTTACCAAAATAAATCAATGGTTCGACCCTAGTACACCAAGTTACACACACGCTGATATTCATTTTTTACGTTTTATAAATGGTAAGTTTTTTGCTGGGACAGATGGAGGAATATTTGTTTCTACAGATGAAGGTGTTAGTTTTACAGACCTTACCAAAAACTTAGCTATCAGCCAATTTTACAAAATTTCTGTTTCCCCACAAAATTACCAAGCTATTGCAGGAGGAGCGCAAGACAATGGAGGTTTTGGTTATAAAAACGGAATATGGAGAAATTATCATGGAGGGGATGGTATGGAAGGATTAGTCGATTTTAATAATCAAAATAAATATTATGGCTTTACTCAATATGGGGGCAGCCTAAATATCACTAATGATAGTGGTCAAAATTCTTCTAGATCCGTTCAACCTCCCAATGGGATTAAAGGAGAATGGGTTACTCCTTTAACAACAAATTCAGAAGGCGAACTATATTCTGGCTACAATCAATTATATAGATTAAATAATGATTCTAATTGGGTTAAGGTTTCTAGTCATAAATTCTCAACAACTTTTGAGGACTTTTCTAGTGAAAACATAGATATAATAGAAATAGACCCTAATAATAATAATATAGTAGCCACTAACCTTGACAAACTATATAGGAGCACAAATAAAGGCGTTAATTTTACTCAATTAAACCCTAACGTAGGAATAATTACTTCAATAGAAATTAGGGCTAAGTTCTAATTATGTCAGCAATATTGTATATATTTGAAATATGAAAACTAGTCAAGAAATAAAAGTATTATTCAATGAGCTGTCCTTAGGTTCTCAGAACGAATTGTTGAACGATTTACTTATAGAGCAAGAACTCCAAGGGAAGGTTTTACAGGAAGCAGGTCTTATTGTTGTTGCTAAACGAGATAAGAAGCCCTGTCCTCATTGTTCGAGTAAGAAAGTTTATAGACGTGGAAAACAAAAAGGCGTACAGATGTACAAATGTAATGACTGCACTAAATGGTACAGTGAGACTACAGGTACTCCTTTGTACGATATAAAATTAAAGTCAAAATGGCAATCGTATTTGAATTGTATGGAACAAGGAATGCCGATAAAGAAAATCGCAAAAGAGTTACACATTAGTATTCAGACCAGTTTTGATTGGCGACATAAAATACTGAGTTCTTTGGAACAATTTGTTCCAACACAACTTTCAAAAGAAGTGGAATGTGATGAGTTAGAGCTCCCTATGAGTAACAAAGGAAGTAAATCTTTAGAAAGAAAACCAAGAAAAAGAGGAACAGATTTTAAGGGTAATCAAGATACTGATGAAATTACAACGGTGCAAGTGGTAACGGCTGTTCAAAGAAATGGTGATAAATATTTAAAAGCGGTTGCCTCAAAACGCCTTACCAAGCAGCAAATTGCAAAAGTATTCGAAGGGAAGCTAGCCGATAACACAACATTAATTACAGACAAACACCCTTCTTACAAGGCATTTGTAAAAGACAATCCAACTATAAAACACAAGAGACTACTAGCAAAAAACCATGTGGCTAAAATGGATAAAACAATTCATTTACAAAAAGTGAATAATATCCACTCCCAACTTAGAACATTTTTAAGACCATTCAATGGAGTAAGTTCCAAATATTTACAAAACTATCTCAATTGGTACGCTTATATAGATCACATTAGAAACAGTAAGACAACCATAAAACAATGGTGCATAACAATGCTGCTAACAGATCAAGCATATCACCTTTTTGAATTATTTAAACAAAACGCTGTGTTAATTAGAACTTAGCCAAAATTAGTAATAACAACTCAAATATAATTTGGTTATCAACTTTAACAAATGTTTATAAAAGCACAAACTTTACAGACACTACACCAATATTTACAGACATTACAGGCAATCTCCCTTCAGATCGAAAATTAGTTATAAAACATCATGAAAGAAGTGGAAATAATACTATTTATTTAGGAACCTCTTTAGGTGTATATTTTATTAATGACAACGTAACAGAATGGGAAGTATTTGACAATGGCTTACCTAATACGCAAGTACGTGATTTAGCAATCAATGAAGACGATGCTAAATTAATAGCAGCAACATATGGAAGAGGTGTTTTTATTTCGGACATTCCAAGGCAATTACCTGCTAATGATATTAGATTAATATCTATAAATAATCTTGACATAAATCTTAATTGTGGTGTAAACATTAACCCAGAAATCACTATTAAAAATCAAGGGACTGTAGGGATAACTTCTGCAACTATTAATTATAACATAGATAATGGTGCAAGTTCTTCTTTTACATGGAGTGGTAATTTAGCCTCTGAAGCTTCTAAAAACATTACAATACCAGTCATTAGTAACTTAACCCGAATAATTCATCAGAAATCAAAAAACCTGAATGTAAAGTGTTATATTTAAGCAGTTAAACACAAAATATATCATTTTTTAAAACACCCAGATTTGAGCACTAAAGATACTTTATTTTATCGAGGAAATCAAGCTATTTCGGTTGATTTTTCAGCCACAGAGATTAGTTCAGATGGTTCTTTGATTCTTTTAGAAAAGTTAGAGAGAACCCACAACTTACTAAAACATTTTAGCAAGTTACTTCCTGATCTTCGAAACCCTAAATACATTACTTACAGTCGAGAGCATCAACTCAAGCAACGTGTGTTTATGCTAATGCTAGGTTATCAAGATGCCAATGATGTGACCCATTTACAAAATGACCCATTATTTAAAGATGTTCTTCAAGGAGATTTGGCTTCTCAACCTACTATTTCTCGTTTTGAAAACAGTTTGAATAAAGAAACTATTTTCAAACTTTCTTACGCCTGGATTGATCGTTACGTATCAAGCCTAAAAGGTCGAGATGAAATAACAATTGATGTTGATGCTACCGATGATCCAACATATGGGAATCAACAAATGTCAATGTTCAATGGTTATTATGGACAGTTTATGTTAAATGAATTATTTTTTCATGATGGAGAAACCGGTCAAATTATCCTGCCAGTTCTTCGCCCAGGAAATAGCCATTCGAATCGATGGTATGTCGGAATTTTAAGAAGAATTATTCAAAAAATAAAAAAAGCATATCCTGAACTAAAAATTACTATTCGAACAGATAGTGGATTTAGTTGTGCTCCTTTTTATAAATTAGTAGCTGATTATGATTTGTTTTTTGTAACAGGTCAGGCTAGTAATTCGGTACTCAAAAGAAAGGTTGAGCGTTGTAAAAAAGCGGTTCAACTTCAATATGTAAATCAGCATAAAAAACACCAACATTTCACATCGTTTCGCTATCAAGCCAAAAGTTGGCATAAACCACAACAAGCTTACTGTAAAATAGAAAGTACAGGGAAAGGCTTAAATGTTCGTCATTTTATAAGTAATATTAAAGAGAAAGGTGCCCGAGAAATATACTTTGATTTCTATGTAAAACGAGGTGAATCTAGCGAAAACAGAATTAAAGAAGTCAAGAATATGTGTTTTTCCGATCGATTATCCAATCATGGATTTGTTGCAAACTTCTTCAGGTTGTTTTTAAGTAGTTTAGCCTACGAACTATTTTTATTACTAAAAAAAAGCATCAAAAAAACAACATTTGAAAAGGCTGAAAAATGGCAAATAAATACAATAAGAACCAATTTATTAAAAGTTGGAGCTACCATAAAAGTCACTAAAAAACGAATATATTATCAGTTATCAAGAGCATTTGTATATCAAGATTTGTTTCGAGAGATAATAACTCAATAACGGTTTTAAAGTGAGAATTTTAAAACCTTGGGATACCTATGCTCTGTTAGTAAAATTAATCCTTTTTAACTTTTAAAATCAATTATAACATACTATTTACTCCGAAAAAGTTTAAAAAACGAAAGAGAGAATCCTAAAATCTAGAGATAAAAAATCTATTTTGAAATTTGTTCTAAATATAAATCCTATGAATAATGCGGGTTAACCTTAGGGAGTCACACTTTAAATATAGAGTCTACAATTACAAATGACACCTATGCAAGTAATAATTCTAAAACCATAACATTTTCTATCAATAATTCGAATACAACTCCTACAACCGTTAATGGTTTTGACACTACGAATAATCTTTTATTAACAGGAACCACAGCTGAATCTGTATGGGAAGCTGGTTCAATTAATAAATTTTTATTACACGCCCCGTCAGGGAATGCTTATAGCACAAAACTTACGGGGAATTATCCAGATCAAACTACAGCTTATTTATATACTAACTGTTATGATTTATCTCAAATATCTACACCTATTTTATCATTCAAGATGGGCTTTGATATTGAAAATGAGTGGGATTATTTAAACGTAGAATATTCAACTGATCAAGGGCAAAACTGGCAGGTTTTAGGCTCAGCTTCTGACGCAAATTGGTATACTAATGCTGCAACTATAACGCCAGGAGGAGGATTCTTAGGAACCTCTTTAGGTGTACTACCTGGAAAGCAGTGGACTGGACTTGGAGAATCTGACAACCCTCAAGGAGGCACAAATGCGACCAACCACACTTACACTTATGATTTAGCGGCATTTACTAATGAACAAAATATAGTTTTTAGATTTAACCCGCATTATTCATAGGATTTATATTTAGAACAAATTTCAAAATAGATTTTTTATCTCTAGATTTTAGGATTCTCTCTTTCGTTTTTTAAACTTTTTCGGAGTAAATAGTATGTTATAATTGATTTTAAAAGTTAAAAAGGATTAATTTTACTAACAGAGCATAGGTATCCCAAGGTTTTAAAATTCTCACTTTAAAACCGTTATTGAGTTATTATCTCTCGAAACAAATCTTGATATACAAATGCTCTTGATCACTGATAATATATTCGTTTTTTAGTGACTTTTATGGTAGCTCCAACTTTTAATAAATTGGTTCTTATTGTATTTATTTGCCATTTTTCAGCCTTTTCAAATGTTATTTTTTTGATGCTTTTTTTTAGTAATAAAAATAGTTCGTAGGCTAAACTACTTAAAAACAACCTGAAGAAGTTTGCAACAAATCCATGATTGGATAATCGATCGGAAAAACACATATTCTTGACTTCTTTAATTCTGTTTTCGCTAGATTCACCTCGTTTTACATAGAAATCAAAGTATATTTCTCGGGCACCTTTCTCTTTAATATTACTTATAAAATGACGAACATTTAAGCCTTTCCCTGTACTTTCTATTTTACAGTAAGCTTGTTGTGGTTTATGCCAACTTTTGGCTTGATAGCGAAACGATGTGAAATGTTGGTGTTTTTTATGCTGATTTACATATTGAAGTTGAACCGCTTTTTTACAACGCTCAACCTTTCTTTTGAGTACCGAATTACTAGCCTGACCTGTTACAAAAAACAAATCATAATCAGCTACTAATTTATAAAAAGGAGCACAACTAAATCCACTATCTGTTCGAATAGTAATTTTTAGTTCAGGATATGCTTTTTTTATTTTTTGAATAATTCTTCTTAAAATTCCGACATACCATCGATTCGAATGGCTATTTCCTGGGCGAAGAACTGGCAGGATAATTTGACCGGTTTCTCCATCATGAAAAAATAATTCATTTAACATAAACTGTCCATAATAACCATTGAACATTGACATTTGTTGATTCCCATATGTTGGATCATCGGTAGCATCAACATCAATTGTTATTTCATCTCGACCTTTTAGGCTTGATACGTAACGATCAATCCAAGCGTAAGAAAGTTTGAAAATAGTTTCTTTATTCAAACTGTTTTCAAAACGAGAAATAGTAGGTTGAGAAGCCAAATCTCCTTGAAGAACATCTTTAAATAATGGGTCATTTTGTAAATGGGTCACATCATTGGCATCTTGATAACCTAGCATTAGCATAAACACACGTTGCTTGAGTTGATGTTCTCGACTGTAAGTAATGTATTTAGGGTTTCGAAGATCAGGAAGTAACTTGCTAAAATGTTTTAGTAAGTTGTGGGTTCTCTCTAACTTTTCTAAAAGAATCAAAGAACCATCTGAACTAATCTCTGTGGCTGAAAAATCAACCGAAATAGCTTGATTTCCTCGATAAAATAAAGTATCTTTAGTGCTCAAATCTGGGTGTTTTAAAAAATGATATATTTTGTGTTTAACTGCTTAAATATAACACTTTACATTCAGGTTTTTTGATTTCTGATGAATTATTCGGGTTAACTTTTTTTCAGATGCATCCAATAATGAAGAAGGGGCTGTAATTGATGATTTAGTTATTAACGGTGTATTATCTACAGATAGTTTTAACTTGTTAAGTAATATTGCCATTTACCCCAACCCCTCAGAAAGTATTTTTAACATTAATTGGGCTACAGGAGATGCGTTAAACATAAAAGTGTTTGACATTACTGGTAAACAAGTATTTGCTAAAAGAAATATTAAAAACAACTCATACCAGTTAGATTTAGGAGATTATGCTCAAGGTATTTATTTACTGAACTTAAATATGGGCGGAAAAACAGCAACTAAGAAAATTGTTTTAAAGTAATTTAAATAGTCGCTCCTTAAAAAGGTTTCAACATTCTGATTTACAGTTAATTATTTGATATTTTTCACTGTTTATATAGTATTTAATTGCAAGATTTTCCGTATATTATAGTATAAACCTTGCAATAAATGATAGGAAAAACAGCGAATCAAAATCAACAAAATTTGTTCAGACCTTTGCTCAAGGATTTTATTAATTTGAGCCACGAATTAATTTTGTTGAGCAACAAAATAGATTGGAAATACTTTGAGAAAGATTTCTCACAGTATTATTCACATACAGGTCAACCAGCGATGCCAGTACGATTAATGGTTGGAAGTTTAATGCTCAAGCGTATTTATAATTTATCTGATGAGCGTCTATCCGAAGCTTGGGCAATGAACCCTTACATGCAATATTTTTGTGGCATGGCTTATTTTGAGTATCAATTTCCCTGTGATCCAAGTGACTTTGTACATTTCAGAAAACGTATAGGAGAACTAGGAGTTCAAAAAATATTTGCATACTCTATCCGTCTTTTTGGTAAAGCAGCCAAAGAAAAAGTAACATTATCAGACACCACAGTAGCAGAGAACAACACTACCTTTCCTACAGATGCTAAATTAGCCAAAAAGATTATTGATAAATGCAATGATATTGCTAAAAAAGAAAAGATAAAGCAACGACAAAGTTATGTCAGAACCTCAAAGCAATTATTAAGAGACACCCATAATCGTAAACATCCAAAGCGATATAAAAAAGCAAAGAAAGCAGATGCAAAACTAAAAACTATAGCAGGTCGTTTACTTCGAGAGTTGGAAAGAGAATTACCCGAACACGTTTTAGAAGTCTATAAAAAGCAGTTTGCTTTGTATTATCAAATCTTACATCAAAAGCGAACAGATAAAGATAAAATTTACAGTATTCACAAACCATTTACAGCATGTATCGCTAAAGGGAAAGTGCATAAAAAATATGAATTTGGCACTAAAACAGGGTTAATTACTACTTCAAAAACATTAATCATTACTGCGATAAAAAGTTTTAAAGGCAATCCTCACGATAGCAAAACAATAGCACCATTATTAGAACAAATGCAATCCAATATTGCTTTTTTACCCCAAGAAGTTGTTTATGACAGAGGTGGAAAAGGCATCAAACAAATAGGTAACACCAAAATATCAACTCCTGATTATAGACCTTTAAAACGAGATACAGAATATCAGAAAAGATGTAAAAGAGGAAAATTTAGAAGAAGAGCTGCTATTGAACCAGTTATTGGTCATTTAAAAACAGACTTTAGATTGAACCAAAACTATCTTTGGGGAGAAAATTCCCCGCAAATCAATGCCTTTTTAGCTGCTACAGGTTGGAATCTTAAGAAATTTATGAAACAACTCAAAGAAGAATTTAATAACTTATTGTTTAATATTTTAAGACCTCTTTTTTCTTTATTTTCTTCGCCAAGAAAATGGGTTGTTAAGGTTTGACTAAATAGTCCTACTTAAAAAATAATCCTTTTGTAATTGCAAAAGGGTTATTTTTTTACAATTAATTCATTCATTTTCCCATATACTAGATTACTCTCCCAGCCTCTATATAACAAATAATTAGCTAATTTTTTTCGTTTTTTGTATATATTTGTTTCTGCGATTTGATCTAATCGTTTTAAAGCTAACTCATTAAAAGTATTAATATATTCATTTTCATCTATTTCTTTTAGAGCAGATTTTATATTGTAAGCAGAAATATCTCTAAACTTCAACTCGCGAATAATTCTTTGTTTTCCCCATTTTTTAATTCTGAATTTTCCTCGGGCAAATGCTTTTGAGAATCGTTCTTCATTTAAAAAATTATCTTGAAGAAGATGTAATAAAATATATTCTCTCGCTTCAGGCACAAGTCTATATTCAATAAATTTTTGCTCAACTTCTTTATGGCAACGCTCTTGGTATGCACAATAGTGTTCCATTTTTCGCTTAATTTCTTTAACCGTAAAGACCTGTTTACTCATAATTCAAAAGTAAAAAAATAGAAATAAAAAAAGAGTTGAAAATTTTTATACTTCCAACTCTTTTTCTGTTAACAAAAAATAAAATTATGCTACGTTATTACGCAACCACATTTTAAATCGTGTAGTTAAGTAAAATAGTATCGGTACAACTATTAATGTTAAGAATGTTGCGACAATTAATCCATAAATAACTGTCCACGCTAATGGACCCCAAAAAATTACATTATCTCCACCGACATAAATATGCGGATTAAACTCACTTACCAACGTAAAGAAGTTAATATTTAAACCTGTTGCTAAAGGAATTAATCCTAAAATAGTAGTAATTGCGGTTAGTAATACCGGTCTCAAACGTGCTTTGCCTCCACTAATAATTGCTTCATTTAGTGTATGAACATCTACATAATCGTTATCATCTATATTATTTTCTGCTTTATTTCTATCAATAAGTAATTGCGTATAATCGAGTAAAACTACTCCATTATTCACCACAATTCCTGCGAGAGATATAATTCCCATCATGGTCATCATAATTACAAATGAAGATCCTGAGGCTACAATTCCACCAAAAACGCCAATCAAGCTTAAAAATATTGCTAACATAATAATTGCGGGTTTAGACACCGAATTAAACTGAAAAATTAAAATCAAGAAAATTAATCCTAATCCAAAGAAAAATGCGCGCATTAAAAATGTCATTTGCTTGTTTTGTTCTTCAATCTGACCTGTATAATCTATCTTAATATTTGAAGAAATTTCTTTATAAGTTCTCATTTCATTCTGAATTTTACTTACAATAACGCCAGCATCTGTAAAACCTGGAGCTAATGCTGAATATACAGTAACTATACGCTTGGTTGCTTTGTGTTTTATAGCACTAAAACCTGACGTATTTTTTTGTGTTGCAACTGCAGAGATAGGAATTGATTTTACCGTTCCAGATGCCATATCTCTAAAAGTTATTGCTTGATTAAATAATGCATTTGAATTGTAACGATTATCTTTATTAAAGCGCACGTAAATATCATAATCTTCACCATTTTCTTTATAAATACCTGCTTTTGCACCAAAAATTGAATTCCGTAATTGTTGCCCAACTTGTGAAGCGCTTATGCCTAACTCTCCTGCTTTTTTTCTATCAACATGTACCAACATTGTTGGTTTTGCTTTGTTTACATCAATCTTTAACTCGGCAATACCAGGAATTGATTTTGTATTGATATAGTCTCGCATTTTTTCTGCGGCATTAATCAACTCAACATAATCTTTTCCTTCTAATTCTATATTAATTGGATAGCCTACTGGTGGACCAACTGGATCTTTTTCAACAGAAATTGATAACCCTGGGTATATACCCTGTAAATCATCAGTAATTTTCCTTTTAAGTTCTTTACTATCGGCACCTCTACGAAATTTATACTCACGCATTGTAGCCGTAATTTTACCTCTATGTGGCATCTCTGACGTTGAACCTCCATCAGTCTGAGGATTACCAGAACCAGCACCAACCTGAGTAACAGAACTTTCTACCAAAAAATTATAATCACCATCTTTATAAATACTTTCGTTAATTATTTTTTCTACACGACCTTCCAAATCTAACATAATAAGATTTGTTTTCTCGATATCAGTTCCTTGCGGATACTCTACATATACAATTACCTGATTTGGTGTATTGTTTGGAAAGAATTCTACTTTTGTACGTTGACTAGTAACCGATGCGCCAAACCCGCCAAAGGCGAGAAATAATAAAACAACCGTAACAACTGTAATAACATAAGGTCTCCAGCTTTTTAATGAAGCACGAATCATACGTTCATAAAAGCTTTCCCAACGTGGTAATACTTTATTTTGAAATCCGTTTGCCATTGGGCGTAACGCAAAACGATATACCCACAACATAATT
Source organism: Tenacibaculum sp. (assembly GCA_965242715.1). Lineage (GTDB taxonomy): Bacteria > Bacteroidota > Bacteroidia > Flavobacteriales > Flavobacteriaceae > Polaribacter. The sequence goes on along the minus strand of OZ251501.1, from coordinate 2,999,659 downwards.
GCAGTAAATACCATAATGGTTCCTAAAGCTCTAAAAGCACCTCCAAAAACTAAAATTAACACACCAAAAGCCATCATTATTGAAGTAATAATTACAATTCTTTTTAATGGCATTTCATCATCATCTGTACTCATAAATTGCGAAACCATTACCGAGTTAAAGAAAATTGCCACAAATAATGAAGATCCTAAAACTACGGATAACGTTATTGGAAAGTAAATCATAAATTGCCCCATAACTCCAGGCCACATTCCTAAAGGAATAAATGCCGCAATTGTTGTTGCTGTAGAGATAATAATAGGTAAAGCAATTTCTCCAATTCCTTTTTTGGTAGCTTCAATTCTACTCAACCCTTCTTCATCCATTAAACGATATACGTTTTCAACAACTACAATTCCGTTATCTACCAACATTCCTAGTCCCATAATTAATCCGAAAAGAATCATAGTATTCATCGTATACCCCAAGGCGCTTAATATCATTAAAGACATAAACATAGACATTGGTATTGCAAAACCTACAAAAAGCGCATTTTTAAACCCAAGAAAAAACATTAAAACGATTACCACGAGAATTATTCCGAAAATAATATTGTTTACCAAATCGTCTACTTGACCAACGGTTTTTGCTGATTGATCATTACTAATAGTTACTTTTAAATCAGTTGGTAGTACATTGGCTTTGGCATATTTTACAATTTTTTGAATTTTTTCTGCCGCTGCCACCATATTCTCTCCTGATCGTTTTTTAACATCAAGCATTACCACAGCATTACCGTTTTCTCTTGCGTAGGTAGTTCTATCTTTGTCTTTAAACGAAACCGTAGCAATATCTTTCAGATAAATAGCATTTCCTCTTTCAGATTTTACTACAAAATTTTGTAGCTCTTGCGGGTCTTTAATTTCTCCCAAAACACGGATGGTACGACGTTGACCACTAACAATCATATTTCCTGCAGAAAAGGTTGCGTTACCGCCACCAATAGCCTGTATTATATCTTGAAAACTCACTTGAGCCGCCATCATTTTGTAAATATCTACAGCAACTTCAACTTCTTTATCTTCTGCTCCACGAATATCTGCTTTTTTAATTTCAGCTAAACCTTCTATTTCATCTTGAAGATATTCGGCATATTTTTTTAATTGATCTACAGTATAATCTCCTGAAACATTAATATTTAATATGGGTGTTTCTTCAGAAATGTTTAATTCAAAAACCTTCGGCTCTACTTTTGCGCCGTTAAACGTTGGCCAGTCTTCTCCCGAAACTTTCTCATCAACCTCGTCCTTTACTTTTTGTTTAGCTTGCTCTATGGTTACACTTTCATCGAATTCTAAAGTTATCATAGACACATTTTCTTGTGACGTTGACGTAATTTTAATCATATTACTTACCGTCTTTAACTTATCTTCTAACGGGTCTGTAATTAATTTTTCAATATCTTCTGCGGTGTTTCCTGGATATACAGAACTTATATAGATCTTAGTGTCTTTTATCTCCGGAAAATTCTCACGAGGCATACTTAAAAAGGCAGAAACACCTAAGAACAAAATCATAACCATCATTACATAAATGGTTATTTTATTGTTTATTGCCCAAGATGATAAACCGAACTCTTTATCTACTTTCTTCTTTTTATCAGTCATTATTAATTCGTTTATTTAGTTAGCTTGAACGTCTAAAATTCTTACTTCTTGATTATCCTTAACACTACGCGCTCCTTCTTGCACAATTTGATTTCCGTCAGATAACCCTTCTAAAACTTCAATAGTATCTCCTTGTGATTTTCCTGTTTTAATAATTATTTGTTTTGCAACCCCTTTATTACCTTCTACAACATCGACTAAATACACGTATTGTTCTCCTTTTGCATTTTCTGAAATAATACTTTGCGGAATTAATACTGCTTTTGGATTGATATAATCATTAATTTTTAGCTTAGCAGTTAAGTTAGGTTTAATACTTCGGTCTCTATTACCTACGGCAACCTCTACTTTAAATGTTCTATTTGCTGGATTGATAAAACTACCCGCTTGACGTACTTTTGAATTAATAGTTTTCCCTAAAATTGGAAATGTTACTTCTACTTTTTTTCCTTTTTTAACAGATAAAATGTAACTCTCTGGAACATCTGTTTCTATATACATTTTTGCAAGGTTTACAATTCTGAAAATTTCTGCCCCCATACCTGGTGCAACTACAGTTCCTTGTTCTTTTATTACATCGTCTATAACTCCCGAAAAAGGAGCTCTAATGATAGATTTACCTAAGGTTCTTTTTAAACTTTTTACCGAATTTTGTTGCGATTCATAATTTGTTTTTGCTTGTAAATATTGAATTTCTGAACCGATTTTCTGATCCCATAAACGCTTCTGACGTTCAAATGTAGTTTTTGCCAATGCCTCTACACCTTCTAATTGCGCAAGCTGATCTGATATTCCTCCATCATCTATTCTTGCCAATACTTGCCCTTTTACAACTCGCTGACCTTCTTTTACATAAATACGTTGAATTTGTCCAGCCATTTCTGGGTAAATTAATACATTCTGTTTGGTTTGCACATTTCCTTGTAACTCTAAATAATGTACAAATTCTTCTGTTTTTACTGTGAATGTGGTAATTAACGGAACTTTCTTAGTGGTATCTAACTTAGATATTTCATTATCAAGTTGCTTAATTTTAGCTATTAGTTCTTGCTGTTTGGTACCTAATTCTGCTTTTTTAGCTCTAATTTCTTTTAAATTTTTGCTTGCTAAAATAGTTTCTATTGATTGTTCTTTTTTTCCTCCACAAGAAATTAAAAGGATTGTTATAACGGTTAGTGATAGTATTTTTTTCATCTTTCAGTTAATTATTTTACAGGAATATTTAATGCGTTTTCTAATGTGGCTTTATTGGTAATAATGTTTATCATTGATTGCACATAATTGTTTTGTTGTCTGTACAATTGTTGTTGCGCTTGTAGTAGCTCGTAATTTGTAGTTACACCTTCTTTAAACTTAATTTGTTGTTTATTCTCAATACGTTCTGCAAGGCCTAAATTCTTTTTAGCCGTTTCATAGTTTTCTATACTTAATTGATAATTGCTACGTGCTTGTTGCGCTTGTAAGCTTAAACGTTGTTTAGTTTCTTCTAATTGAATATCAGAATTTTCTAAAGCAATTTTTGCTTGTGCAGTTCTTGCGCTTCTTCCTAAACTACTAAAGATTGGTACATTTAAACTTACTCCAAAAACAGAAGTTGGAATCCAACTTTGAGATGAATTAAAAAAGGTAAACGAATCTGAATTTGCTAAGTAACTATAATTTATAAAAGCACTTAAACTAGGTAAAGCTTTACTTTTTTCTAATTGCATTAACAAGCGATTGCTTTCTCTACTGTTTTCTGCAATTTTAAAATCTATATGATTATTTAGGTTAAAATCTTGTGCTAACAAATTCAAATCTGTATTTGTCACCACTAAATCATCTAGGTTATCTGTTAAGGAAAGTTTGGTGTTAATATCTTTACCAATAGAAAGATTTAACATTTGATATGCTATTTCTTTCATACGCCTTGCATTCCTAATACTACTCTCAATTGTACCTTCTGTAATCTCAAATTGCTCAACACTTTCTTGTTCTACCAAACCATTTTCATAACCAACTCTTGCTCCTTTTAACAATCTGTCATTTACTTTTTTATTGCGTAACAATATTTCAATAGATTTTTCTGCAACTAATACATTTCCGTAAGCATTAATAACAGCCTCTCTTGTTCCTAATTCTGTTTTCTCTTTAGCTTGTTTGGAGATTTTTAAATACGTTTTTGCTGATTGCAACCCTACTAAATAAGAACCATCAAACAGTAATTGACGCAAAGTTGCAGTGCCTGTAATAGATTGTTTTGCTCCAAAATCTACAATTCCATCTTGGTTAAAATCTACCCCTGGAAATTGTTGTTTAAAGTTATTGATATAATCAATTTTCGCATCAATCTGAGGCAAACCTATGGTTATTGTTTCCCATTTGCGTTTCTCTGCCGCTTTAATATCATTTACAGCAGTTCTATTTTTATAACTTTTCTTAATTGCATAATCAACAGCTTCTTGCATTGATAAACTTATTTCTTTTTCCTGAGCTCTCACTGCTATTACTAAGAAAAAAGCAATAATTATAGGTAAAAACTTTTTCATTATATATTTAATTCTTTAACTGATTTTCTAATATTTCTATTCCTTTTTGAGTACAAATTCCACGTAAATGATATTCTATATAAAAACCCATTAATTCATTCATTGAAAATTGTTGTAATGGAAATAAATCTTTATCTTTTATCACAATCATTCCATTAAAATAAAGGCGCGATATAAAATCTATGTTTATACTGTCTCTAAATATTTTTTTTTGCAAACCTCTTTCTAAATTCTCTTTAATAGATTCTTGCATATAAGTGAATTGTTTTTGCTTAACATTTGCATAAATCTTCGGATAATACTTTTGTAATTGGTATTGAGGCGATGATTTTTCATCCTTTAAATGCATCATTACAAAATTTTTAATTTCAAAAAGCTCAATAATCGGATTTTTTTGTTGTTCGTGAATTAAGTCAATTCCATCACAAATAGCACAAAACATAGATTCAGTTACCTCATCAATCAATGTTATTTTATTCTTAAAATGTGTGTAAATTGTTTTTTTAGAAGCCCCTATTTCATTCGCTATATCATCCATTGTAACGCTTTTAAAGCCAAAGTTTAAAAACATTTCTGTAGCTGTATGTAAAATTTTTTTTTTCATAAATTCGATTGCAAATATACAAATGAAAACTTTAGAAACAAAAAAAGTTTCCAAAGTTTTAGTAAATTTTTAACTTTTGATAGATTTTGAAAAATATGTTTACCTATTTTTACCTAAAATTTAAAATTTGGACATTTTACAGTATCAACAAGAGTTTTTAAAATACCTGCAAAGTAAATCTTGGGTTAGAGAACCTAAAAATTTATATGAACCGATTGATTATATTTTACAATTAGGCGGAAAACGGATACGTCCAGTTTTAACCTTAATGAGTTGCGATATCTTTTCTGGTGAATATAAAGAAGCACTTCCTGCTTCATTGGCTATAGAAGTTTTTCACAACTTCACTTTAGTACATGATGATATTATGGACGATGCGCCATTGCGAAGAGGAAAAAAAACCGTTCATGAAAAATGGAACCTAAACACAGGTATTCTTTCTGGTGATGCAATGCTGATTTTAGCCTATCAATATTTTGAAAATTACGAGCCTACGGTTTTTCAGAAATTAGCAAAGTTGTTTGGTAAAACCGCTTTAGAAGTTTGCGATGGGCAACAATTAGATGTCGATTTTGAAACCAAAAATAATGTTACTATTCCAGAATATATAGAAATGATTCGTTTAAAAACATCTGTTTTAGTGGCTGCAGCGTTAAAAATGGGTGCTATTGTTTCTAGAACAAATGAAGAAAATGCCAATTTAATTTATAATTTCGGGTTAAATCTAGGCATTGCCTTTCAATTACAAGATGACTATTTAGACACTTTTGGCAATCCTGAAACCTTCGGAAAACGAGTTGGTGGAGACATTATTGAAAACAAAAAAACTTACTTATATCTTAAAGCTTTAGAGCTTTCAAACGTAGAAAATAAAGAGGAATTACAGTTTTTATACAGTCAGAAGCTAGAAGATAATTCAATAAAAATTAATAAAGTAAAACACATTTTCAAAACAAATAACATTCCGCAGTTAATTCAAGAGCAAATAAAAATATATACTGAAAAATCATTTACAACTCTCAAATCATTAAATGTTTCTGAAGAAAATAAAACCAAGCTTAAAAACTTTGGTTTAATGTTAATGCAACGAGAAATTTAAGGACACCTCTAAAAAACCTTAATTTCATTTTTCGTTTTTTTTGATGCTTTTTTAAAATATTATTATTTCACTCAAACCTTTAATTTAAATCTTATTTATATGATAAACTGTTAGTTGTATTTTTTGTTCGTTAAAAACAGGCACAACTATCCTATCATTATTTTTTCTAATTGAATTTTTCTGAACATATTATAGGTTAAATTCATTAATCCTATTGTTGTATTGGCTCTTTTTATTCCGATCTTTCTAAAAAACATAGAACCCATACTGTTATCCATAAAGCCAAAAATATGTTCCACACGCACTCGAGTTTTTTATTTCTCTGTATTGCTCTTTTTTTGTTCTTCTGTTAAGGGCTTATTTTTGTCTCCTTTTTCGTGAATTTTATGAACTACTTCCTATTTTTATAAGATTTCTTCTTGTCCAACATAGGCACTATCTGCATACAATTCTTGCCCTTTATCCTGCTCGCCTAAAAATTCATCTACCGTTTGAGAATCGTCTGTCAATTTACTTTTGTTATCTATTTTTGAGTGATTCTTATAGCCGTAATAATTTTGAGAGTTTTTCTTTGTTCAACGTGCATCTACGTCTTTTTGGCGCTTCTTATTTGGTTTATCCTCCCATTATTTGGGAGAGGTTTCTGTTTGTTTTATATGTCTGTTTTGATCTCGGTTATTGCGCTGACGTGGTGATTCAACAAAACTCGTATCTATATTTTCCCCTTATTTACAATGAGTTCTAAGCGATTTGGTTCTTTTGAAAACAAGTCAAAAAGTTCTTCAACTAAATCTAAATTTTTTAATTTCTTTGTAAAACTCCAAATTGTTTTACTATCTGGAATGTCATCCGAAATTGTCAAATTTAGAAAACGCATAAAACTCATTCTGTCATTTATTTGATATTCTGCTTGGGCATCAGGCAAACCATAATACTGCTGGAGAATGCAAATTTTAAACATCAATACATAGTCATATGGTAGACGACCTCCTTTTCCTTTTGGAGCTATGCTCATTTTTGCTTCCAATAAATCTCTGAAAACATCAAAATAAATACCTGAATTTAGTTTCTCTAATGGGTCGCCTAACATACTAAGTTTGCTTAATCGAATATCTTGATCAAAAAAAACCGTAATCTTTATGCCTTTTAAATCGTTTAGTAATAATATAAATATACTGAAAATCAATGTGATAAAATAATTATTTGGTTTTTAGAAGTGCCTTAATGTTACGGTTTACATCTAAAAAGACCTCAATTTGTTTTAGGTAAATAAAAAAGCCGGAGTAAAACTCCGACTTTTTTAAAATGTACCAAAGAAGGGAATCGAACCCTCACGCCTGTTATAGCATCGGATTTTGAATCCGACGTGTCTACCAATTCCACCACTTTGGCATTTCAATATTTCAATTACTAGGACGGATTTTGAATTCAGCGCGTCTACCAATTCCGCCACTCGAGCAATTGTATAATGAATTGCAAATCTAACAAATATTTTTATTTTTAATCTCTAAAAATTACCCCAAACTCATTAAATAATTTTTATTTTTGTTTCTCACAACAACACAAACTAAATAAATGTCTTCAAATCAACTACCCGCTAAAATTTTTGCTTGCAGACAAAGCGAAGTTTTAGCCCGAAAAATCGCCAAAAAATATGGTACAGAAATAGGAAACGTAATTATAACTCCATTTAGCGATGGCGAATTTCAACCTGCTTTTGAAGAATCTATTAGAGGAAGGCGCGTATTTATTATTGGATCAACCAATCCACCTGCCGATAATTTAATGGAAATGCTTCTAATGTTAGATGCAGCAAAACGAGCTTCGGCGCGTCATATCACTGCAGTAATGCCCTATTTTGGTTGGGCACGCCAAGACCGTAAAGACAAGCCTCGTGTAGCAATTGGCGCAAAAATGGTTGCCAATTTATTACAAGTGGCTGGTGCAACTAGAATTATGACAATGGATTTACATGCTGATCAAATTCAAGGTTTTTTTGAAAAACCAGTAGATCACTTATTTGCCTCTACTATTTTTCTTCCGTATGTAAAAAGTTTAAATTTAGATAACTTAACCATTGCATCACCCGATATGGGAGGTTCTAAAAGAGCGTACGCATATTCAAAATTTTTAGAAAGCGATGTAGTAATTTGCTATAAACAACGTAAAAAAGCCAATGTAATTTCTCATATGGAACTAATTGGTGAAGTAAAAGGAAAGAATGTAGTTCTTGTTGATGATATGATTGATACAGGAGGAACACTTGCGCACGCAGCAAATTTAATGATGGATCGTGGAGCTAAATCTGTAAGAGCAATTTGTACCCATCCAGTACTTTCTGGAGGTGCTTATGATAAGATTGAGAATTCGCAATTAACAGAGCTAATTGTTTCAGATACAATTCCTTTAAAACAAGAAACTTCTAAAATAAAAGTTGTATCTTGCGCGCCCTTATTCGCTGATGTTATGCAGAAAGTACAGCACAACACGTCGATAAGTGACCAATTTTTAATGTAACTATTTAATAAAAAAAAGTAATGAAATCAATTACAATTAAAGGATCTCAAAGAGAAAGCGTGGGTAAAGTATCAACTAAAGCCTTACGTAATGCTGGAAAGGTACCTTGCGTATTATACGGAGGGGACAAACCTGTACATTTTTCAGCTGAAGAACTAGCGTTCAAAAAGTTAGTGTACACACCTAACGTTTATACCGCAACAATTGAGGTTGAGAGCATAAAATATAACGCTATTTTACAAGACATTCAATTTCACCCAGTAACTGATAGAATTTTACACGTAGATTTTTATCAATTATTTGATGACAAGGAAGTTACTATGGGAATTCCTGTACATTTAACAGGTACTTCTCCAGGAGTTTTAAATGGTGGGTCTTTACGTTTTACAAACCGTAAATTAAGAATTAAAGCATTACCGGGTAATCTACCTGATTTTGTAACTGCAGATATTTCTGAGTTAAAAATTGGAAGTAAATTACTTATAACATCATTATTTAATGATGGTTATACTTTTATGCACCCAGACAATACAGTGGTAGTACAAGTTAGAACTTCTCGTAATGCAACTGATAATGATGAAACTGAAGACGCAGCAGAAACTGAAGCAGCAACAACTGAAGGCGCAGCAGAAACTCCAACAGCTGAATAAGCATAACAAAAAATTAAATCCTAAAAGCGTTACCTTGTGTAACGCTTTTTTTATTTTTGAAAAATGAATATTATTACATTCTTAAAAAATTTATTCAAATTTAAGACAAAACCCAAAGAAAATTTAATGAAGAAGTTTTTAATTGTAGGTTTAGGAAATATAGGTGAAAAATACGCCAGTACACGTCACAATATTGGTTTTAAAATAGTTGATGCTTTTGCTAAAGAACATAACGCAAAATTTGAAACCGAAAAACTCGGCGACGTAACTAAACTGAAAATTAAAGGAAAAACCATTATTGTTTTAAAGCCTAATACATATATGAATTTAAGCGGAAAAGCGGTGATGTATTGGATGAAAAAAGAAAATATTAAAGTCGAAAATTTATTAGTTATTACTGATGATTTAAACATTGACTTTGGTAAACTTCGTATAAAAGGAAAAGGAAGTTCTGGCGGTCATAACGGATTAAAAGATATTCAAGATAAATTTAATACAGGTGTTTATCCTCGTTTTCGTTTTGGTGTTGGTTCAGATTATGGCAAAGGTCGCCAAGTAGATTATGTTTTAGGCGAATGGGATAAAGAAGAAGAAAGCCAAATGATAGAGCGCATTCCTACAAGTATAAACGCTATAACTTCTTTTATTACTGCAGGTTTAACAAATACAATGAATGAATTTAATGGAAAATAAAAATTAGCTTTCTAACTTATTTAATTCCAAGCATTTTATTAAATGTTCTTATTTCACATTTATAAAAATTTACAAACATCTCAAATAGCTCTTTCATAATAATATAATTGTTTATACTAATAAATAGCCGAATTTTATTATGTGTTACAAATTAACCTGAAAATTTATTGAAATTATTTTAATTATCTGAAGCAAACCACTCGGCAAAACTCGTTTCAGTTTCTTGTAATCTTAAGGAATATAATTTGATGTTTTTAGGTAAACGAGCTTTAATTTTATCAGCAAAATCAATCACCATCATTTCGCTTGTTGGTTGATAATCAACAAGAATAATATGATGATCACGGTCTTTAAGTTCTCTTGCTAATTCTATGTGAGGCGTATTTTTATTAAAAACTGTTGCATGGTCAAAAACATCTACAATTTCTTCTTTTACAATCTTTTTAAGATCAGAAAAGTCGATAACCATTCCAAATTTTACATTGGTATTATCCATAATAGGTTGCCCAACAACTGTTACAGAAAACTTATAACTATGCCCGTGAACATTTTTACACTTACCGTCGTAACCATATAATGCGTGACCAGTTTCAAAATTAAACTGTTTTGTAATTCTAATTGTACTCACTATTTTTTATATTTTTTAGTATTTCTATATTTATTATAGAAATATATTATTCCTACAACTATTGCTAATAATGTAAATAATTTATTTCCTCCCATACTCTTTATATTATAATAGTTCTATTCAATCTAGCTAAATTACTTTTTAAATTTTGTTAGTGCGTTTTTTGTAAAATCAGACAACACTAGTTTTCCTGATGTTTCTGCGCGTTCTGCTAATAGATTATCCCAATTATCAGTTCCTTGCCAAAGTACTTTTTTCATTGCTGATAAAGCTTCTGGATTGTACGATGCTAATTTTTCTACTAACATTTCTATTTCAGTATCTAAGGTTTTTATATCCTCAAAAACTTTTGCATACAAACCTTTTTCTTTTGCCCAATACGCATTTTTCCAACTTGTGGCATCTAAAGTTAATTCCGCTAAACCACTAACACCAACTTTTCTTTCAACTGCTGGGGCAATTACAAAAGGACCAATACCAATAGTAAATTCTGATAATTTTATAGCAGCATCTTCGGTTGCTAATACATAATCACAAGCTGACGCTAAACCAACGCCGCCGCCAACAGCTTTTCCATGTACACGACCCACAATTAATTTAGAACATTTGCGCATTGCGTTAATTACATTGGCAAATCCAGAGAAAAATAATCTTCCTTCTTCTACATTAGAGATTGCAACTAGTTCATCAAATGATGCGCCAGCACAAAAAGCCTTATCACCTTCCGATTTTAATACAATAACAGAAACAGTATCGTTTTCTGATAAGGTGTTTAATTCTTTGGTTAATCGGTCTAATAATTCACTCGGAAACGAATTACTTGCAGGGTGCCCAAACTCTATCGTTGCTATTTGATTTTGAATGTTGGTATATAAACTTCCGTTGGGACGATTTGTGGTCATATTAAAATGATTTTTGTCAAAGTTAACTCTTTTGTGCAAGCGGTAAAAATTTTCGTCTAAATTTAATAATAAGCGGTAACCCACGAGCAATAATCCAACAAAAAATAGCAATCCAAATAGCGTATAACTGATACTCTAATTGATCAAAAAGTAATAGTGTTGGAATAAATATGAATGCTGTTGTTACCAATAAAACATTCCGTAAATACTTCATAAACCCTAAACCTTTAAAAATTCCGTCAAAAATAAATGCAATAGAACATATAGGTTGCATAACCAAAATAATCCAAAAAGTATTGTAAAATAATTCTAAAACTTCGGGTTCTTTGGTAAAAATTCTTCCAATTGGTTTGTAAAAGATAAATCCTAAAGCGGTTAATAATACACCAATTAAAAATCCATACAAAATTAATTGGTTGCCTAATTTCATTAAAGTGTTATACTCTTTTGCGCCAAACAATTTTCCTGCTAAAATATTTCCTGCGGAAGAATATCCGTCGATGATAAATGCTCCTATTAGCCATAAATTAAACCCCACAGTATAGGCAGCAACATGTGCGTTTCCGTAAGAAACAGCGTAAGACGTTGCAAAATAAAAAGCTATATTTAGTGCGATTGTTCTTACAAACAAGTTCAAAATCATCCCTACAAAACGCGGAATTTCCTTATTAAATGGTAACTGTAACTTTAGAGAAATTGTTGTTTTTTTTAACAATAAAATAACGGATAATAATGCCATGCTTATTTGCGCAATTACACTTGCATAAGCAGCTCCTTGAATATTCATTGCAGGAGTATAATCGGCAATTCCGTACACTAAAATGACGTCTAAAACAATATTTACAACAGTACCAACAATGGCTATTAACATTGGGTAAAAGGTATTTTGCAAACCTCTAAAAGTTCCAAAAATAGCAATAGTTAAGAGGGTAAATGGAAAGCCCCAAACACGAATTTCATAATAATCTATCGAGAAATCTAAGACTGTCCCAGAGGCATTGTAAAACTGAAAAATCTGTTTTGCAAACGGATATGTAAAAGCCAAAATAAGTATACTTGTACTTACAATTATTACAATAGCTTGTGCAGGTAAGTTTTTAACTTCGTCTAGTTTTCCTGCACCTAGATATTGAGAAATAATAGATGATATTCCGCTACGAGTTTGCCCAAAAACCCAAATTAACATCGATAAAAATGCACCTACAATTCCAATAGCCGCTAAACTTTCTGTAGCATTTTGATTGATATTACCAATAATTGCTAAATCGGTTGTAGAAAGCAACGGTTCGGCAACACCAGCAATTAACGCAGGTATTGCTAATTTATTAATATTTTTAAAATCTATATTATGATTCATAAAACTAATTCATAACAATAAAAAGAATAGTCTTTAACTCTTGAAAAGTAAACCTCACCTGTTTTTTATATCCTCTTTTTAAATAGAATTTTAAGTTTCTTGGGTTTTGAGAAAAAGTATCTAAACTACTGGAAATAAACCTATTTTTTCTTGTAAATTCTTCAGCAAAAGTTATTAAAAATTGTGCTAAGCCTTTTCCTTGATAATCTGGGTGAGCTGCTAAACGATGTATGTAAACATTATTCTCATTTGTGGTTAACCAACTAACTGTTTCATATTCTGTATCCATAAAAGTTGAAATGGTAATACAGCCAACGTCCAGTATAAGAATAGTAAGGGATTAAAAAGCACTTACTTTTCGGTTTAGCACTTAGCCAAATTTAACAATTTTACCGTTATTTTTCTTTTAACTGTCAAATTTTAAATTTGGCGGACTTTGTTAATGTGTACCAACTTTGGGCTTAGCACTTAGCCCTTATTATTTTTATACCTTGTTGCCAAGCGTATTTTTTGAATTCCTTTTTTAACTAATACTTTAAAAACATTAAATAAGAGATAATAAAATAAGAGAGGTAGTATCAATTCGCCATATTTTACAAGCGTTATATCTTCACTTTTATTAAATATGCTTTTTATAAAATCAACTAGGTTTATAGGGAAATTCAAAATTGAATTTGTGTTTAGAAACAAAATATAATAAATAAAAATAATAATAAAACCATAGCTTGTTAATCCATAAAAAAGAAGAAAAAAATCCATTCTATTCCACTTTATTTGTTCTCCTTTGATAAACTTTAAAATATCTTTTACCTTATTAAAAGAATGATGTAATAAGTTTGGTTTATTAGTTAAGTCTGAAAGCACCCAATATCCATCGCTTCTCATAAAAGGGTTAAGGTTAAAAAGAGTATTAATACAAACAACTATAGAAATAAGAGTTAGAGTGTAGTTGTTCGAGAAAAAACCGACCAATGCAATTAAGGTGCAAAAAATCAATTCAAAATACATGCCAGACAAATTTACGACAACACGTTGCCATTTTTTCAATCGCCATATATCAGTAACGTCTGCGAAATAGACAGGAGAGAATAAATAAAATCCACCCCCAATACCACCATGTTTTGCTCCAAAGTAACTGGCGGCAGTTGCATGCCCTAATTCGTGTAAAGTAACACTAGTCGCCATAATAATAATAAAATACAAAATACTTTCCTGTACGTTGAAACTTTGATAAGCGTCAAGGTTTATAATTATTAAGTAAAATATAATTGAAACACAAAATATTAGAATTGTTATTGATATTTTTTGTATAAAAAAAAATTTAAAATAATTGGCTATTTTAGAAACTAAACGTTCATTAAAAATAATGGCTCTACCCTTATTTTAATGGGTAAAGATTTAAACCTCCATTAAAAAAGAGTATTGCACTTCTAAAGTTTTTAAAAGTTCTATATCCTTTTCCAATAGATTTAAGTTCTTGTATTTTTCCATTTAATCTTTCAGCCATTGCATTGCTATACTCAGTTATTAAGGCATTTATAACTCCAGAGAGATGTTTTTCAAACATTGTAACAACCTTTGTTACTTCTTTAATTTGCTTAGAAGTAGAATTTCGTATCCATTTAATTAGTAAATAAAAACCATTAATATACTTAGTTTCTTTATGGAATAAATCTTTAAAATTTTCTTTGACTTGCCACGCCTTGCTAACTTCATAGTTCGCCTTGATTATTGCATCAAATTTTATTCGTTGTTTCTCGGTTAGGTTTTCTTGGTTTTTAAGTAACGCATATCTACTGTTTATCAATTCATCATTCGTTTTAACTTCTCTTCTTCTAACCTTATCAATAGCGGTATTTAAATACTTAACCAAATGAAATCTGTCGTGAACAATAGATGCGTTTGGTAATTGACTTTTAGAGGTAGAAATATAAGCTTTCCACATATCTAAACTTATAGTTTTAACCTGTTTTTGTTGTTGTTTTGTCATAGATTTATCAAATAGTTTTTCTACAGATTCTTTAGTTCTTCCTTCTTCTACATCTATGATAAAACCACTTCTAGGATGACTTAAGACACTTATATATTTATGTCCTTTCTTAAACGATTTTTCATCCAAACTCAAACGACTAAAATCCATATTTGATAAATCTCTCCTACTCAAACCTCTTTCTGTACTTAAATGAATTACTCTATTGATGACATTAAAACCACAACGCATTAATTTTGCTGTTTTTGTTTGATTTTTAGTTGCTAATAGTAAATCAATTATTGCATGTTCAAAAAGGTGTGTATGACGTGTATGCTTATCTGCCCATGGCGGAACTATGGTGATTACAGCTCCTTGACTGTTCTTTATTCTTGGCAACTTACAACTTATAAAAGTCTTATATTGCATCGTATCTAAATGACGCCATTCTCGATTTGGTGCATGGTCATATAAACTACATAATTCCATGGTCTCTGGACAAAGGGCTCTTTCTCCTATGAATTTAATGACTATTTTTATGTCTGAAATTGCATAATCTGCTTCTACTTTTACAACTTGCCAGTTGTCATCTAAATTTAGTAGTAAATCGAAAAATTGATGTGTAAACATTTTACCTTTTTTTTACGAATTTAATAAATTCCATTAAATTCGTGGTAGAACCAAAATAATAAAACTTAACTTTAGATAATCAGGTTTTGTATATGGTTTTATATCGCTGTCATAGCCTTTTAATATACCATATTTTAATAAATTACTGTATAACAATTTTTCTAGGACACTCTTGCAAAATCTGTGTAAGTTTAAAATTCGGGATTAGGTTATTTATAACTTAATCCTGTCTTCAAATATAATCAAAAATTGGTTAAGAATAACGCCCCAATTTCTAATTGGCATTGTCCATTTTCTTGTGCTTTCTCTTAGTGCTAAAAATACGGACTTCATTACCGCGTCATCCGTGGGGAAAGAGAGTTTGTTTTTTGTGTATTTTCTAATCTTTCCGTTTAAGTTTTCGATGAGATTAGTGGTGTATATTATTTTTCTAATTTCAGCGGGAAAATCAAAGAAAACAGTGAGTTCGTCCCAATTGTTTTCCCAACTTTTAATGGCGTAAGAATATTTAGAGTTCCACTTGTCTTTGAAGTCGTTTAAAGCGGCTTTGGCGGCTTCTTTTGTGGGTGCTGTGTAGATTTGTTTCATATCTTTTACAAATTCCTTTTTATCCTTCCAGACCACATAACGCATGGTGTTTCTAATTTGATGTACTACACATATTTGAGTTACAGAATTAGGAAACATTGTTTTTATGGTCTCTGTAAATCCGTTTAAATTATCGGTAGCAGTAATCAAAATATCTTGTGTTCCTCGTGCTTTAATATCACTTAAAACAGACATCCAAAAGGCGGAAGATTCATTTTTACCTAACCATAATCCTAACACCTCTTTTTTACCATCTGTGCGTAACCCTACTGCGATGTAAATGGTTTTGTTAATCACTTTTGAGTTTTCTCTAACCTTAAAAACAATACCGTCCATCCAAACGATTAGGTAGGTTTGTTCTAGGGGGCGATTTTTCCATGCAATGATATCTCCTGTTATTTTATCGGTAATTCTTGAGATTGTGGCAGTAGAAATATTGAAATCGTACAACTCATATATTTGCTGTTCAATATCACTGGTACTCATCCCTTTTGCGTACAGAGAGATGATTATATTTTCTACTCCATCTGCTGTGCTTTGCCGTTTTTTAATAAGCATTGGATTAAATGAACTTTCTCGATCTCGTGGTATTTGTATCGTCGTTTCTCCTAAGGTAGTTTTTAACTTTTTTGAAGTATAGCCATTTCGCGCATTGGTATTGCTACGCTTTTGATGTTTTTCATAATCTAAATGTGCGTCTAATTCGCCTTCTAATATCTTTTCTATGCCTCGCTTATGCAAGTCTTCTAAAAAGGAGGTTAGTTCTGTTCCGCTCTTGAATTGCTGTAAAAAAGAATCGTTTAAAATGTCTTCTGGTTTCATAATATAAGGTGTTAAAGTTTAAAGTTAATAAAAAAAATCTCGGGAGTTATAGCTCCCGAGATTTTTAAACTTACACAGATTATGAGATAGTGCCTTTTCTAGTTGTTTAAGTGTTATTTTTTGCTGAAATTTATCATTGAATAACTGACTTATACAATTTAAATTTCTTTTTCCATCTATAAGGTTAAGTAAGTTGTATGTTTCGCTATTTATTTTAAGATAATGCTTATGCTTTAAGTTGCTAAGAATGAATTCTTTGTTATTTAGCTTATTAAATTCAATATGTTCTGATAATTCAGGAATTCTATTTTGGAGGTCTTTTACCATTATGCACTCAAAGCTTTTAACACAAAAGCGGTAGTAAGGGTTTTGCTTTTGTATGGTTCATGTACCTTTGGTTTTATAAAGTCAACCTCTAACCAAGAACCATCTTGATTTTGTGTCGTGTACAAATAATTTATAGTCTTTTTTATTGCAGAATGCTTGTTGTCATAATATAATTTTAAACAAAGCAATGCTAAAGATGTTGAAAGAGGGTCTGAATCTTGTTTTATTTTAAGAGAAAAGCCACCATCAGCATTTTGATTGTTAATCACTCATGTTACGCATCCAAACCTCAAAAAAGGATGATTAAGCAGCTTTAGGTGTTGATAACTTTCTGAGTTAGTTATGAGCTGCTTTTTGAGCTGCTAAATAGATTTGTGTTTTCATAGCAAAATGATTTTTCCCTGTTCTTTGTTTAAGCCACTCTAACTTTATATAAGCTACAATTGACAATACAAAATGATTCGTTTGAGTTTCTGTTTTTTTAGTTGGAGATTTAGCAAAACCTGTGTTACTTTTAATCGATTTGTGATACTCTTCTACTGCCCACCGTTTTTTGTAGATTGTAGTTATTTGGTTATACGATAAATTTAAATCACTACAAGCCAAGTACAACTCGCCGACTGTATCATTCTCGTTTTTGAAAACTTGCTTTGTAAGCAACAGCGGAAAGTCTAGTTTTTCAAACCAAACTTCCACGGTTTGTTGTCTTGGCTGTAATGTTTTAATATTCACGTATGCTCCATTTTGCTTATCTTCTAAGGATAAGGCTACTTTTCGATTGCTTTTTAAGGCAATAATAAAATCATTTTTTAAAAGTTCTTTACAATAAACCATGTTCTCTGCTGAAGAAAACCAACTATCAGCCAACACATAATCAAAGTGTATTTTGCTACTACATTCCTGCAACATTTCTCTAAAAAGTTCGTTTTTAGTTTTGCTGCTTTTACGCTTTTGCCTTCCTGTTTTTTTGTCGGTAACCCAAATATTTTTCTTTATAAACTCTACACCACACGGTATACGTATGCCTCCAACTTCGACTAAAGCAGTTAGAAAATTAACCCCTTTTACAGACCTTCCAAACACATGGTCAAAATGCCAAGTGTTCAACTCACTTTCATCTGTATATTGTTTTTCTTGTATCGAATCATCAAAACTTAAAATGATAGTTTCTTTAGATTGAGTCAATTCTTCAACATAAGGTTTTGCCTTTTTCCATAGAAATTTACTGTCATAAACACCCGTTGATAATGCTCGTGTTATTTTATCATGTTTTATAGAGAGTAATGAAGCCATACCTGTAGCTGTCGTGTAAGAACTTGAACTTATCAAATAATCAGTATACAAATCAACAAAATTATCCATCTTTTTATTTCTCAAAGTTGTTAACAAGATAAACTATAAATATCTTAAATTCAAATTATTCTTGCGTAAGGTGAGTTAATCAAATAGTCAAGTGCTTTTTGAATATGGTTAGAATATTTGTCTTCAAATTCATTTAGGAGCTTTAAACAAACATATGTGCCATAATAGTTTCCATAATACCAACGACTTTCCCAAAATCCTTTATCATTTTGTTGCTTTAAAACGTATACAATGGCTTTATCAATAGTTTCTTTATACTTAGTTTTTTCATAAATATTAAGCGCATAAATAAAGTTGGCAACGACTTCAACATCTGGACCTTTACCCCATTTAGTTTCATTAAAATATTCTTGTTTTTTTTTAGGTATTATCCATGTTTCAATACCTCCATCACTTAACATACGGTCATTAAGCGCAAATAATATACCTTTCTTACAATATTTATCAATCAATTCTTTTTTATTGCAATTTGTAAATAGTTGCATAATTTGCCCCATGTCGTCAATATCTGCTGCTAGTTCATGGACAGTAGGAAAATATGACCAACCACCAACTTTATCGTTATTTCTTTGGTCTATTAAATATTGACACTCACTTTCTATAAATAAAGAAATATCTATTTTGTTGTTTTTTGATACTGATAATAGACAATCATTTAACAACGCACGCTGAAAAGTGTCTGAAATATGTATTTGAAATTTATTATCGAAACCCTCTAAATTTCCCAAATACATAATATGTTTTAGATCAAGATAATTTTGAGAAAAATCGAACTTAATGAAATCCAGTCCTTTTTTAATTGAAATACTTTTTACATGGGAGTAATCAAAGAACATGTTTGAAGATGCTTTGGGAGTGTAATTTAAACTCTGTCTGTGTTTTTTTTCCGTTTTAAAAATAGTTTGATTTTTTCTTTTCATACTCTGGCTTAAAAAATCGAACTGTTTTTAAAATGAGCCCCAGCGGCAGCGTCACGAGCTGCTTTTGGGGATGCTAATATCGAGCGGTATTCTCTCTCCAAATTTAATATATAATTGTTGAATAATCAAACTCCAATTGTGGAGCGGACTTATCCACTTTTTTTGTATGTTTTTTGTTGCGAGATAAACCAACTTTAAAAGCGCCATATCATTTACAAAAGCACCTTTGGTTTTGGTTACTTTACGAACCTGTCTGTGGAAACCCTCTACGGCATTTGTAGTATAAATAATTCTTCTGATAGGCTCTGTATATTCAAAATATTGAGAAAGTTCCTCCCAATTTCGCCGCCAACTCTCAATGACAATAGGATATTTTTCGCCCCATTTCTCTTCTAAATTTAACAATTCATCTTCTGCTATTTCCTTATTGATGGCTTTGTAAACTAATTTTAAATCCTTCATAAATGCTTTCTGATCTTTCGAGGCTACATATTTTAAAGAATTACGAATTTGATGCACAATACATTTTTGTATTTGTGTTTTTGGAAAGATGCTCAAAATAGCTTCAGAAAATCCTTTTAAATTATCAGTGCAAGCTATCAGTATATCTTCAAGCCCTCTGTGTTGTAAATCTGTTAAAACTTGCAACCAAAAATTAGCTCCTTCGCTTTGTGAGATATACATTCCTAAAACCTCTTTATGTCCTTCCTTGTTGATTCCTAGAATATTATAAAGTGCTTTATGGGATACTTTTCCATCAACACGAACTTTATAATGCATCGCATCTAACCAAACGATACAGTACATAGATTCTAATGGGCGACTTTGCCACTCCTTGATGTCTGGTATAATTTTATCTGTAATTTGGCTTAATACTGTGTGAGAAATATCGGTATCATACATCTCTTTTATATGAGAGCAAATATCTCTTAAACTCATTCCTAATCCATATAAACCTATTATTTTATCCGATAAACTCTCCGCTAATATCGTTTGTCGCTTTTTTATAATCTCGGGCTCAAAACTGCTATTCCTGTCAGTTGGGGTTTGAATTTCAAAAGTACCTAAGCCGCTTTTTATCGTCTTTTTGCCTTTCCCATTTCGCTTGTTTTTGTCTGATGAATCGCTCAAAAATAAATGGCTTTCCATCTCAGCTTCTAAAGCTTTTTCTATAAAACTCTTTAGCATAGGAGCAAATGCGCCTTCTTTGCCAAATAAACTCTTACCCGATAATAATTGGTCTAAGGCTTTCTTTTCTAATAAATCTTGTTCTGTTTGTGTCATCTTTTCTGTTTGAATAAAATTAATGCTTTTTTTATGCAGACAGAGTTGAGTTTACAGTCTCGATGCTTTCTTATTTTTTAACTCTAATTTCGCTTTAATTGTAGCTAAATAGCCATTGGTGGTATCTAAATCATTTTCAACTGTTTCTTTCATTTCTATAACAGTTTCAAGCCATTTGCTTTCAATTTTTAGTTTCCATAAAATGGATAATGCTTTTTGAAATTGTACTATAGATTTTGTTAATATTTCTTGACCAATACCATTGATAAAAAGTAACTTATTTAAAATAATCGAGTTGTTTTTATAAAGGTTAAAATCAATCTTCTTTTTAAGTTTATAAATAGCATAATTAAATTGACCTTTTTCAAAATCCTCTTTAAAGTCCGTTATATCGTCATAAAGTTGAAAACCAACTGAAAAATGTTTATGAGATTGTAATAAAGCTTTGTAGGTTTCCTTACTTGGTTCTAAATCTAATCTATAAAGTGCATCAATAGCAATTTTACCAAACGCAGATTTTTTATCAGCTAAATCTTCATAGGTTCTAAAATCTATTTCATTTTCGAAAGATAATGATTTCTCAATTTTAACCGCTTCAAAGTATTCGTTTTTTCTTTTGTTCCAAAATTCCCAAAAAGATGAATTTAACCCATAAATTGATGTTAGTATTTTAATACTTTCTTCCTGTAACATCATCATCTTTGGTAATTGTTTAAAATCACGATCATCAATAATAGAATCAAGGCTCAAAACAGAATGGTAGTAATAATAACCTGATTTTGACAAAGCATCTATTTTCTCATCTTCTATATTTGGGTAATATAAACTGAATAATTTTGGATATTTTTTGTAGAATTCAGGAGATTTATCATCTTTAATATACAACATATTCCTTAATAGTTTTCAATAATTTTAAATTCAGGGGTATTTAAACCTTTAGTTTTTTTTATGGCTCTACCCTTATTTTAATGGGTAAAGATTTAAACCTCCATTAAAAAAGAGTATTGCACTTCTAAAGTTTTTAAAAGTTCTATATCCTTTTCCAATAGATTTAAGTTCTTGTATTTTTCCATTTAATCTTTCAGCCATTGCATTGCTATACTCAAGTTATTAAGGCATTTATAACTCCAGAGAGATGTTTTTCAAACATTGTAACAACCTTTGTTACTTCTTTAATTTGCTTAGAAGTAGAATTTCGTATCCATTTAATTAGTAAATAAAAACCATTAATATACTTAGTTTCTTTATGGAATAAATCTTTAAAATTTTCTTTGACTTGCCACGCCTTGCTAACTTCATAGTTCGCCTTGATTATTGCATCAAATTTTATTCGTTGTTTCTCGGTTAGGTTTTCTTGGTTTTTAAGTAACGCATATCTACTGTTTATCAATTCATCATTCGTTTTAACTTCTCTTCTTCTAACCTTATCAATAGCGGTATTTAAATACTTAACCAAATGAAATCTGTCGTGAACAATAGATGCGTTTGGTAATTGACTTTTAGAGGTAGAAATATAAGCTTTCCACATATCTAAACTTATAGTTTTAACCTGTTTTTGTTGTTGTTTTGTCATAGATTTATCAAATAGTTTTTCTACAGATTCTTTAGTTCTTCCTTCTTCTACATCTATGATAAAACCACTTCTAGGATGACTTAAGACACTTATATATTTATGTCCTTTCTTAAACGATTTTTCATCCAAACTCAAACGACTAAAATCCATATTTGATAAATCTCTCCTACTCAAACCTCTTTCTGTACTTAAATGAATTACTCTATTGATGACATTAAAACCACAACGCATTAATTTTGCTGTTTTTGTTTGATTTTTAGTTGCTAATAGTAAATCAATTATTGCATGTTCAAAAAGGTGTGTATGACGTGTATGCTTATCTGCCCATGGCGGAACTATGGTGATTACAGCTCCTTGACTGTTCTTTATTCTTGGCAACTTACAACTTATAAAAGTCTTATATTGCATCGTATCTAAATGACGCCATTCTCGATTTGGTGCATGGTCATATAAACTACATAATTCCATGGTCTCTGGACAAAGGGCTCTTTCTCCTATGAATTTAATGACTATTTTTATGTCTGAAATTGCATAATCTGCTTCTACTTTTACAACTTGCCAGTTGTCATCTAAATTTAGTAGTAAATCGAAAAATTGATGTGTAAACATTTTACCTTTTTTTTACGAATTTAATAAATTCCATTAAATTCGTGGTAGAACCTTTTTTATAAATAATTTTAAATTTTCATCCAATAATAACTGGTTTTGACTTTTCCAAAAATCCTTATTATACGGTATTTTTGCCTTAAAAATATCTTTGTTAGATGAAAAGTTTGATTTTATATTTTTTTCTAAAAAACCTTCAGTAATTAATAGATTATATTTTATATCATAAATGATAGTTTCTTCTTTAGGGTTTATGACTTCCACTTTTCCTTCAAAAGTTGCGTCTGAAATATAATATTTTTTATGGGTTTGATTATAATTAAATGCAACACGGAAATTAGTGCCTATGGTTCTGTATTTGAATTTCCTAGATTCTACAAAAGGAATTTGTGAATAGTTAGGATTGGAAGTTAATACAACCTCTTTTAAAGAGTTGTTTTCTGTAAGATAATACCCACTACTCGCTTTTGAGTCAAGGGTATCTATAGGATTAAAAAGTATTTTTTTATAATTGCTGTTTGATAGTGTGAAATTTTTAAGATGGTGCTTCTTCAGGTCAATACGAAGTAAGATCATTCGATAGAAAAAATCTGAAAAAGAAAAATAATCAAATCCTTCAACATCTCTAGAATTAGTTGTTAATCCCATTTTTCTCATATTTAAAAGATTAATTTTCATATTCTTTTTGTAATCTTTCTTAGTTGTATAAAGTTTTGGGCGCTTTATCTTTCCCGCTAAATCTTGAAATTGAAAAATTTTATTATTTCTTTTTAGTACGGTTCTTAAAAAGAATGATTCGGCATATTCAGATTTTGGTGTTGAATTTTTAATTTTTTCAAAAATATTGTTCAAGTAAGTTTCAGTTGAATTTCCTGTAACTACAACTTCTTCTAATTTAGTTATTTGTGGAAGTAAAAAAAGAGTATCTATTTTTTGAATATTTTTAACGGATTTACATAGCGTTTTGTATCCAAGTAATTTTAAATTAAGACTATCTTTATCTGTAACAAATCTAAACTTTCCTTGATAATTAGAGATTGTGAAATCTTGATTATTATAAACACTTACATTTTCTAAAGGTTTTTTGGTTTCAGAATCAATTATTATTTTGTTAATAATAAATTTTTCTTGGGAATAGGACATTAAAGGAATTAATAGGAACAATAATTTTTTCATCTATTTTTATATTTTTATAAGGTAACTGAAAAACAGTAATCCATTTCCAAGTATGCTTTAAATTAATTATGATTATTTATTTTATATGGTTATATTTAACTCATAAAATAATGAGAGAACGGTTATAGTCCTCCCATTATTAATTTAAAAGTAGTTAACAAGTATACCCTGATTCGGATACTGAAACTTTAACGCTACCGATCCATCGACCCATCTCGTACCTTTTTTCAAGTTCCTCTACTTTAAAAAGCTCTAACATTTCATTTTCATTATTCATGATAAAAATATTTTATGATTAAACAATCGCCTTTTTTATCTGTCGGCATCGGCTTATTCCGTTACTTTTCTGTCACCATATGCTTCGCAACGGTCTTGTGTATGGAAAGTGCTGTTTTGTGAGAGGCTGATTTTCCGCAGGAAAATTGGACTTAGCAAAAAATCACAGACTTTTGATTAGGTACTAAACTAAGCATTTTTTATACACGGTGTTATGTTTTAGTGCTTTTAATTCCGCTGTTAAATTCCTTTTCAATTTATTGATTCCGAGTGTAATTCCGTCCAGATATTTTTCGGTTTAGTTACAGTTTTTGTTTTTCAACTTTTCCACTCCAACTTTCAATTCCGCAAAGTTGAGTTTTCCGTTTCTAATTTAATTCCGTTGTGGTGCTCAATTTCCGCAACAATAATAAATTCCTTTGTTGTGCTAAAATTCCCGTTTCAACATTTCATTCCGCACAGTTGAGTTTCCTTTTTTCATTCCGTTATTATGCTAAATTCCGTACGAATCCTTTTTCCGAATTATTGCTAAAATTCTATTTTAAAAACTAGAGTTTCTCGTTTTCGGCATTTTTCCGC
This sequence comes from Tenacibaculum sp., assembly GCA_965242715.1. Classification (GTDB taxonomy): domain Bacteria; phylum Bacteroidota; class Bacteroidia; order Flavobacteriales; family Flavobacteriaceae; genus Polaribacter. Next base: position 2,974,923 of record OZ251501.1, on the reverse strand, counting down.
ATTAAACATAACTATTGTTTTATTAACCTCTAAGGCATATAATTCTTTACGAGAAACGTCTGTTTTAAATGCTTGTTTTGACGGGTATTCTTCATTCCATTGAAAAATGTTTTGAGTTATCATTGCTTGCGCACAAGCCTTAGTAAGCTGTAATAAAAACGGAATGTCTTTTTGTGTAGCACATCTAATATTCATTAGTACAAAGATAGTTACTATTTGCTCTTAAAAACAGGCTTACACCCGCGTTAGCGATTGAGTGGCTTGTTTGAGCTCTTTTTATATTTATTAAAATAAAAAAAGCGAGTAACGAAAGCGTTGATCCGCAAGGAAACGCCCAAAAAAATTGTATCTTTGCTTCGTAATAAATTTTATTTATGAAACATATTTTAGTACCCATTGGCTCGTCTAAAAATTCAATAAATACACTACAATACGCTATTGATTTTGCTAAAGAAACAAATGCAAAAGTGTTTGTATTTAGGGCTTATAATGTGCAAACAAAAGCAGGGACAATTATTAATATTGACGGAATTATTGAACGTGAAACAAATTTATATTTACGTACAATGGTTGCTGCTGTTGATAAAAAAAATATTGATATAAAGCTGATTTCTGCCAAAGGAAGCGTACTAGATAGTATTGTGTCTATTGATGCAGAGTTGGGTATAGATTTAATTGTGATGGGGCCAAAAAGTAATTCTATTAGAGAGGAAGTGTTTTTGGGAAAAACCTCTGGAAGCGTTGTTAAACAAACGGATATTCCTGTTTTAATTGTGCCAAATGATTATTCTTTTTCTCCTTTTAAAAGGGTTTTAACGGCTACTAAATCTGGCATTATAAATGATAAAACAGCGTTAAAACCTCTACAACAAATTGCTGAAAAATTTAACCCTACTATAAATTTATTATTAGTAAAAACACCTGATTATACGGAGGAAGACTTAAATATAAACCCACCATTAGATTCTTTAAAAACAAACTTAGAGATTATAGAAAGCGCAACTACATACCAAGGTGTTTTAGCAAAATTTGAGTCTTATAACCCAGATTTATTATGTGTTTTTAGACGTAAAAGAGGTTTCTTTAAAAAACTTTGGGAAAAAAACACAATCTTAAAAGAAGAATTTTATTGTGAAGTTCCTTTATTGGTTTTGAATGGGTTGAAGTAGGTTTAATTGTTAATATAAGTATTTAAAAAGGTAAATCTGTTGGTTCTAAAAAAGAGATTTCTGGATTGTAAATTTCTTTAATAAGCTCTTTTAATTGCTCCATAAAATCGGCTATTTTTTCTTGGGTAATTTCATTATCTGGGACTCTATAGTTTGATGAGAAATTGAGCTTTAAAAATCCGTTTTTTAAATTTTTAAACGAATAAATTCCTGCTTCTATAGGTTTATTAAAAGCGTAATTTTCTGCTTGTGTGTATAAGAAACTATATAACAAAACCTGAATTGCCTTCGCATACTTATAATCATTAATAATTTCGAAATTAACTATTTTTAAATCGCTTTCTTTTACCATTCCTGTTTTGTAATCTATAATTCTGGTAATTCCATTTAACTCATCAACTCGGTCAACTTCTCCGTGTAATTTTACAGGAAAATCGATTCCATCTATATTTATTTCAAATTCGTATTTTTTCTCAGTTGCAATAATTTTTAACTGGTTGTTTTCGTCTTTTAACAACTTTTTTTCTTGTGCTAAAAAATTTTGCGTAAAACGTTTAGCAACCTCAAAAATTAATCGGTTTTTACCTGTAGAAATATCACCGCTTTTAAATTGAATTTTAAATTGTTTTTTTGTAAGTTCTTCTACTTTTTTTTGCATTTCAACAACATCATTTGTAGTAATAAATTGTCCAACAAGAGGTTTGTATAACTCGTCTAAAACTTCATGAACTACAGTTCCCATAGTATTGGATGCTACCGTTTCTTCCACATCATCAAACGCTCTAATTCTTAAAATTTTCTGTTTATAAAATGCTAGCGGATTATACAAGTAATTGGTTAATGCAGAAGGGGAGATTCCTTTTTTGGCAATTTCTTGCAATCTTTTTAAAGTAGCTTCTGATTTTAAGACTTCTCTAGTTACTACCGAAGATGTTATAACTTTTGGACTTATAATTTTTTCTGAAATGCCTTTTTTCAACATTTCTAATTGTGTTACAAATCGGCTTTTTTCTCCGCTTCCGTAAGAATCGTGTTCAGTGTTATATAAGATAAAAATATTTTTAGCGCGTTGTAATAGTCTAAAAAAATGATACGAAAATATTGCATCTTTTTCTCTATATGTTGGCAAGCCAAACTCCACTTTTACATCAAACGGAATAAATGAAGATTGATTAGAATTTGCTGGTAAAACACCTTCGTTTATAGATGTTAAAATTACCGTTTCAAAATCTAACACACGGGTTTCTAACATTCCCATTAACTGTAACCCTTGTAACGGTTCTCCTTGAAAAGACAAGCTTTCTAAAGTAATTAATTGCTTAAAGAATTGATATAATGTTTTTAAATTCTGAATATACTTATATTCTGAATGTAAATTTTGAAGCTGTGTAAAAGTAGTATAAAACCTAAATAAATATTCTTTTTCAAGTATTGATGTATCTTCTTTTAGTAACTCTATAAGTTGTAGAATTCTATTAATAAAATCGGTAATTGAAATAAACGGTTTAAAGATATTTGTAAGCGTATTTTTAACTTCTTCTGGAGTGTTTTCTAAAAAGGAAAACACAAAGCTACTCTCTACAAAAGTGATATTTTCTTTGGCTATTTTTGTAGAAATTTCTTCAGATATTTTTGGCAACAACTTGTAAATTGGTGCTTGTTTTAAAAACCCAATAACATCTTTAAAATAAAACTGATTAACAACTGTTTTTTGTAATTTTTCTTGGGTAAGAAACAATTGAAATATCGAGAAAAGCAAACTCGTGGTTGGAATATCTTTTAACGGGTATCCCATAGTAATATTAATATTTTCTGTATTTTTTGGAAGCGAATTTAGCATTATAGGCAACAAACTTTCATCTGCTAATACCAATGCCGTTTTAGTATGATTGGGTAATCTTTGTAGAATTTCTCCTGCGTATTTTATTTGTGTAATATTTTTTGATGCACCAATAATTTCAATATTCTTATCTTCTGAAAAATAATTACTCGCTGCTTTTAACGTGTTTTTCTTGTAATATTTCCACTCATTTTTATATTTTCTTATAAAACGACCTGCTTGATGATTTCCTTTTAAGAAAACCGTATCAATATCCCAAAAAACTTCGGTATTTCCTGCTTGTAGCATTTTTTGAAACAAAAATTCTTCAGATTTATTCAAAGCATTAAATCCTATAAAAAAGAACTTCTTTTCAGAATTTACGATAATAAAATCATCTATCTTTTTACAAGCTTCTCGGTATAAAACACCTTGATAACCAATGCCTTTTTTAACTAAAAAAGTATAAAACTGATGATAATATTTATCTAACTTTTCCATAAAAGAAAAGTGATCTTTCATTAACTCTGTTTCTTTAAAAGTACCTTGAACCGACCATTTTCGTAAACGATGTATGTCTCGTAAATACACAAATATTTCGCTAGCAGTAACTAAATGTTGGTCAATCTCGTTAAAATCTTGCAAGACAGTAAATGCCCAAGATGAAAAAACATCAAACGTTTCTGGGGTTTTTGTAGACTTTTTATAGATTGTATATAAATGGAAAAGTAACTGAATAGCATCTACTTTTCTCACTTCAGAAACTTCAGAAACAAACTGTTCTATATTGATAATTTCAGGTAAAAACCCTGTAGAAATATGATTCTTTAATTCCTGTTTTACAAAAACACCTGCACGTTGCGACGGAAACACAAAACACACATTACCAAATGATTGTGTTGTTTTTAAAATTTCAATAAGTGTTTCAGAAATAAAAGATTGCATATGTATTTTTATTCCCGTGAAAACGGAAATCTATCGTTTTTTTTATTAAAAAAATTACTGCTCTTGCAGAATTATGATAGCAAAGATGCAATTTCAGTAGAACCAAAATACAATTTTTATCTTATTTTTGATAAATATTCAATTTTAAACTTTTGACAATTTCTAACACCCTAGAGGTGACTATTTTACAATCAGATTTGGTTTGGGAAAATCCTACCGAAAACAGAAAACAATTTGAAGAAAAAATAAATGCCATACCAAATCCTGTAGACTTAATTGTGCTTCCAGAAATGTTTACCACTGGTTTTACTATGAATGCAAAAAGTGTTGCTGAAAGTATAAATGGAGAAACTGTTTTATGGATGCAAAAAATGGCTTTAAAAAAACAAGCAGCAATTGTTGGAAGTATTATTATCTCTGAAAGACCTTTTGGCTACACTGAGGGTAACATAAAATATTTTAATCGTTTGCTATTTGTACATCCATCTGGAAAAATAGAATGGTACGACAAAAGACACACTTTTACTTTAGCTGGCGAGCACGAAGTGTTTTCCGCAGGAAAAAAACTACTACTTGTTGAATATAAAGGCTGGAAGATTTGCCCATTAATTTGTTATGATTTGCGATTTCCTGTTTGGTCTAGAAACATTCAAAATTATGATGTTTTATTGTATGTAGCAAATTGGCCAAAACAACGAATTTTTGCTTGGGATGCACTCTTAAAAGCCCGTGCTATTGAGAATATGAGTTATACCATCGGTGTAAATAGAGTAGGAAAAGATGCAAACAAGTATGAGTATTCTGGCAATTCTGCTGTTATAGATTGTATTGGCAAAACCATAAAAAAAATTGATAATGGGCAAGAATGGACAGCAAATATAACTTTAGATAAGAATCATCAAGAAAAATGGCGAGAAAAACTACGCTTTTTAGGTGATGGAGATACATTTATAATTCAATAAAAAAAGGAACCAAATTGGTTCCTTTTTTGCTATGCTTTTATCATCCATTTAAAATTGAATTTTGTGTCTGGAATTATAATTCTTTCCGTAATTTTATACATTCTATCTGGTAGTCTCATTAACCAATCTCTAGCTTTTTCTGCTTCTGGGGTTAGGTTTGTAATTTTATCTATTTCCCAAGCGGTGTTAAGTTTTTTGATAATGCCTACATAATCAAAACCCGTGTACACTCCAACTCTTTGGGCTACTGCAGAGAAATCATCAAACAAAGTGCCTTTTGCTTCATGAGAATGTCTTAAATGTAATGCTGGCATTACAATTTTATATTTCATCATGTCGCGAAAAGCCAACATCATTTCAGAAGGATCAATCGTGAAAATTTGTTTTACAAAATCGGTGTATGCAATATGATGACGCATTTCGTCTCCTGCAATAATTTTAGACATTTTAGCTAGGGCTTTGTGTCCTTTTTTACGAGCAATTTTAGCAACATTATTATGAGAAATATACGTTGCTAATTCTTGAAAACTTGTGTATACAAAATTCTTATATGGGTCTGTTGATGTGCCAATATCAAAGCCATCTGCAATTAAATACTGCGTTGTAATTTCTACTTCTCGCATATTTACACGTCCAGATAAATACAAATATTTGTTTAAAACATCACCGTGTCTGTTTTCTTCAGATGTCCAAGCTCTAATCCATTTTGCCCAGCCATTGTCTGGATTTTGATCAATACCATCTAAATCTAATAGCCAAGATTCATAGGTTGGCAAAGCTTCTTCAGTAATTGTATCTCCTACTAAAACTACCCAAAAATCATCATCTAACTCTTTAGAGAGTTCTCTAATTTCTTCTACTTCATTTATAAAAGTATCTTTCTGTGAGTTTGGTAAAAAATCTGTTGGTTGCCAATTTTTTTCTGGCGGTATTAAAAATTTATCTACAAAGCTGTCGATATTTTTTTCGAGCGTTTGCATTACTTCTTTTCGAATATTTTTGATAGACATTTAGTGGTTGTTTATGTTGTTTTTTATAATTGTTTCTACTTGGTTGATTAACACATCAAAAGGTACTGAATTTACTTGTATTGGTTTATGTGTGTTTATTGTAATTGGACTACAAATACCTAAAGGAAATTTACCATATTTAAAAACTTTCCAAGAGTTGTTAATAGACAAAGGTACAACAAAAGCTTCTGGGTTATATTTAGCAATCATCTTTAATCCGTTAATCGAAAATGTTTTTGGTTTACCATCTCTACTTCTTGTTCCTTCAGGAAAAATAACTGCTGACCATTTTTTATTGTTGATCTTTTTTGCAAATTCCCCTAAAGCAGTAATTGCTTGTCTTCCATCTTTTCTATCAATTAAAGCTGCTCCTCCGTGTCGTAAATTAAAAGAGATACTTGGAATTCCTTTGCTCAATTCCTTTTTTGATACAAATTTTGGGTGGTGTTTTCTAAACGCCCAACTAATTGGAGAAATATCAAACATACTTTGATGATTTGATACAAAAATTAATGTGGTGTTTTTAGGGAGTTTGTGTTTGTTTTTTACGGTAATTGTAATTCCTAGAATTAACAGTATTTTCATTAAAACCCAGTTCATAATATCAACCACAAATTTGTGCCCTTTATAGCCAAATAATTTTAACCCAAGCCATTGTAATGGATGAAAAACAAACAAACAGAGAAAAAAAACTACTGCAAAAATAGACGATAAAATGTAGCTTAAAAATTTCATTTTGTTATAAATATCTACTTTCTGAAAAATCGAGAGTTATACTTTTAATTAAACCAGTTTGCCCATGGTATTCTTGCTAAAATAAGCACTAATGCTAATCCGTAAAAAATAACAAAGGTTTTAAATTTTGATTCACTTTTAACAGCCTTTTTATGTTTAGACCATCCAATTGTAATTAACACAATAGCAATTACCATCATAATTGGGTGTTCTACAGCTAATAACCGTGTAGCTGAGTCTTTCATAACTTCACCTCCGTTATCTTTTAACCCTTTGTACCATGGGCTCATAAAGTACCATGCAAACCCTATTAATAATTGAATGTGTACTACTATTAACGTAAATAAACCTAAACGAAAATCTTTATGGGTAAATTCTTTTTTCTGTAGTAAACCAATTATAGCGTTAATTACAGCAAAAATTAAAATAGCAAGTACTATATATGCCCAATAAGAATGTATGTTTTTAATCATAATTTATTAATTTCTGTAAATGTACTAATTTTTGGGTATAAAAAAACTACCTCGTTTGAGGTGGTTTTTAATAATAAAAAAAATATTTTTAATCGTCTGCGGTTTGTAATCTGTAATCTGTTCCGTTATGAATAACATTCATTACAAAAACATCATCTTTGGGTTTCCATACGTTGTATGAAACTGAGAGTTTTTGATCTAAACCGTATTGAGGGAAGTTGTTTAACCCGAATAATTCATCATAAATCAAAAAACCTGAATGTAAAGTGTTATATTTAAGCAGTTAAACACAAAATACATCATTTTTTAAAACACCCATATTTGAGCACTAAAGATACTTTATTTTATCGAGGAAATCAAGCTATTTCGGTTGATTTTTCAGCCACAGAGATTAGTTCAGATGGTTCTTTGATTCTTTTAGAAAAGTTAGAGAGAACCCACAACTTACTAAAACATTTTAGCAAGTTACTTCCTGATCTTCGAAACCCTAAATACATTACTTACAGTCGAGAGCATCAACTCAAGCAACGTGTGTTTATGCTAATGCTAGGTTATCAAGATGCCAATGATGTGACCCATTTACAAAATGACCCATTATTTAAAGATGTTCTTCAAGGAGATTTGGCTTCTCAACCTACTATTTCTCGTTTTGAAAACAGTTTGAATAAAGAAACTATTTTCAAACTTTCTTACGCCTGGATTGATCGTTACGTATCAAGCCTAAAAGGTCGAGATGAAATAACAATTGATGTTGATGCTACCGATGATCCAACATATGGGAATCAACAAATGTCAATGTTCAATGGTTATTATGGACAGTTTATGTTAAATGAATTATTTTTTCATGATGGAGAAACCGGTCAAATTATCCTGCCAGTTCTTCGCCCAGGAAATAGCCATTCGAATCGATGGTATGTCGGAATTTTAAGAAGAATTATTCAAAAAATAAAAAAAGCATATCCTGAACTAAAAATTACTATTCGAACAGATAGTGGATTTAGTTGTGCTCCTTTTTATAAATTAGTAGCTGATTATGATTTGTTTTTTGTAACAGGTCAGGCTAGTAATTCGGTACTCAAAAGAAAGGTTGAGCGTTGTAAAAAAGCGGTTCAACTTCAATATGTAAATCAGCATAAAAAACACCAACATTTCACATCGTTTCGCTATCAAGCCAAAAGTTGGCATAAACCACAACAAGCTTACTGTAAAATAGAAAGTACAGGGAAAGGCTTAAATGTTCGTCATTTTATAAGTAATATTAAAGAGAAAGGTGCCCGAGAAATATACTTTGATTTCTATGTAAAACGAGGTGAATCTAGCGAAAACAGAAGTAAAGAAGTCAAGAATATGTGTTTTTCCGATCGATTATCCAATCATGGATTTGTTGCAAACTTCTTCAGGTTGTTTTTAAGTAGTTTAGCCTACGAACTATTTTTATTACTAAAAAAAAGCATCAAAAAAACAACATTTGAAAAGGCTGAAAAATGGCAAATAAATACAATAAGAACCAATTTATTAAAAGTTGGAGCTACCATAAAAGTCACTAAAAAACGAATATATTATCAGTGATCAAGAGCATTTGTATATCAAGATTTGTTTCGAGAGATAATAACTCAATAACGGTTTTAAAGTGAGAATTTTAAAACCTTGGGATACCTATGCTCTGTTAGTAAAATTAATCCTTTTTAACTTTTAAAATCAATTATAACATACTATTTACTCCAAAAAAGTTTAAAAAACGAAAGAGAGAATCCTAAAATCTAGAGATAAAAAATCTATTTTGAAATTTGTTCTAAATATAAATCCTATGAATAATGCGGGTTAAGCCGTATGCGTTTTTTGCTTGTCCGAATTTACCTTCTATATGATTTCTTTGGTTTCGTTCTTTTTTTAATTTTCGTTTTTGATAAGCATTAAGGTTTGTTTTCTTTGGTCTTCCTAATGGTTTTCCTACAATCCGTATTCCTCTTTCTTTGAGCCAATTTCTGTTTTTTCTATTCAAATATATCTGGTCTGCTAAAACCAGTTCTGGATAATGACCAAAGGTTTTTGTGTACATATTTACCTGTAATTCTAAATCACTGGCTTCATTAAATTGATCCCAACTTATATGTTCCACTCTGCTCATTCCGTCCACCACACTTGCACTTATTTTTGCACCAAATTCTGTAGATGTTTTGTCTTTTCCTCTAGGAATAGGACGTATATAAGGTTGATAGATATTGACAATTCTATCTTTTACACGATGTATTTTTTCTTGATACATATACTGTTGTTGTACATAAAGTTGCTGTACTATCCAATAAATTTTTTGGTCTCGTTTTGGCAGTGGGAACTTTGAGGGATATGGGTTTTTCATTGGAAATAACCCTACAAGAACTTCTTCTTTCTTGAGGATTTCTATGTCGTCTAACAGGTTTTTAATATAGGTTAAATTGCGTTTGACATAATTTAGTTGTTTGCCAATAAACTTACGAATCTCTTTTTTTGATTTTCTTCTTTTTTTTGAAAACACCAAATATTCTGTTCGTGCTATCCTGCGATAATCTCTAGGCTTTTTTAAAGTCGATTGTTTGTAGAGTAAGTCTATAAAACGTTCGGTTTCTTTCCTAGCAGTATTCAGAAGTCCTGCATCGGTAGGAAAAACAATTTTATGATTTGCAACTGTGGCATCAATCTTTAAGGTTCCTTTGTTTTTTGGAAAACCATCATCATCACCCCCAATCATTTTCTTTTTAGACGGTCTTAAATCATCTGCTTTTTTAATGATAAGTGCATTCCATAGGTCAAAATCATTTGCGCCCATCCGCTTGCGGATATCTACAAAAACGGTGGGATGAAAAGGATCTTTAGTTTGAAAACTTGTAAGACCACAAAAATATTGCAAATAAATATTCTCGCTAATCATAGCAACGGTTCCTCTATCATCCAACCCTAATTTGTGTTTTATGATAATGGCGCCAATCACCATTCTTACATCAATACTCTCACGTCCTGCATGGCTATGGAGTGCCTTGCTATAAATAACTGCCAAATCATCCCAAGGAATAATTGTTGCCAATTTTACCCAACGATTTTCAAGCGAAAGTTCCTGGGAAAAAGGATGTGAAAATCCATCTAATGTTAGTTGATTTGAGGCGGTATATTTTATCATAACTGCACGGGTTTATGATAGTAAGATACGAAAACCTATGCTTTTATCAAAATAATATCACTACTAACATGCAGATAAATCATTGATTGTTAATTAATTATGTTTTATTTTTTAGAAAATCAGCAAGCCCTAGTTAGCGGTTCATTAAACAAAAGATAATTTTAATTGAATGTCTTTTGGTATTGACTTATAAGACATTTGAAATTGAGCAGAGAAAGAAAGATAACCACGTTTTAATAGTCTATCGACTGTAATGGTGGTTTTCATTATTGGGCTTAATGCCGTTGCCCAGCCTCCCATACGTGAACGTGACCAAGCATAAGCCTGACCTTGAGAAATACCCAAACGGATAGACACTCTTGCAAAATCTGTGTAAGTTTAAAATTCGGGATTAGGTTATTTATAACTTAATCCTGTCTTCAAATATAATCAAAAATTGGTTAAGAATAACGCCCCAATTTCTAATTGGCATTGTCCATTTTCTTGTACTTTCTCTTAGTGCTAAAAATACGGACTTCATTACTGCGTCATCCGTGGGGAAAGAGAGTTTGTTTTTTGTGTATTTTCTAATCTTTCCGTTTAAGTTTTCGATGAGATTAGTGGTGTATATTATTTTTCTAATTTCAGCGGGAAAATCAAAGAAAACAGTGAGTTCGTCCCAATTGTTTTCCCAACTTTTAATGGCGTAAGAATATTTAGAGTTCCACTTGTCTTTGAAGTCGTTTAAAGCGGCTTTGGCGGCTTCTTTTGTGGGTGCTGTGTAGATTTGTTTCATATCCTTTACAAACTCCTTTTTATCCTTCCAGACTACATAACGCATGGTGTTTCTAATTTGATGTACTACACATATTTGAGTTACAGAATTAGGAAACATCGTTTTTATGGTCTCTGTAAATCCGTTTAAATTATCGGTAGCAGTAATCAAAATATCTTGTGTTCCTCTTGCTTTAATATCACTTAAAACAGACATCCAAAAGGCGGAAGATTCATTTTTACCTAACCATAATCCTAACACCTCTTTTTTACCATCTGTGCGTAACCCTACTGCGATGTAAATGGTTTTGTTAATCACTTTTGAGTTTTCTCTAACCTTAAAAACAATACCGTCCATCCAAACGATTAGGTAGGTTTGTTCTAGGGGGCGATTTTTCCAAGCAATGATATCTCCTGTTATTTTATCGGTTATTCTTGAGATTGTGGCAGTAGAAATATTGAAATCGTACAACTCATATATTTGCTGTTCAATATCACTGGTACTCATCCCTTTTGCGTACAGAGAGATGATTATATTTTCTACTCCATCTGCTGTGCTTTGGCGTTTTTTAATAAGCATTGGATTAAATGAACTTTCTCGATCTCGTGGTATTTGTATCGTCGTTTCTCCTAAGGTAGTTTTTAACTTTTTTGAAGTATAGCCATTTCGCGCATTGGTATCGCTACGCTTTTGATGTTTTTCATAATCTAAATGTGCGTCTAATTCGCCTTCTAATATCTTTTCTATGCCTCGCTTATGCAAGTCTTCTAAAAAGGAGGTTAGTTCTGTTCCGCTCTTGAATTGCTGTAAAAAAGAATCGTTTAAAATGTCTTCTGGTTTTATAATGTAAGGTGTTAAAGTTTAAAATTAATAAAAAAAATCTGACACTCTGGAAAAACCTATGAAAGAATACTAAAATTGAATTACTTCAACTTCTTTTTAACTGCTATTTCTTCGTAAGCTTCAATAACATCTCCTTGCTTAATATCATTAAATCCTTTTATTTGAACACCACAATCGTATCCTTTAGTAACTTCTTTAACATCATCTTTAAAACGCTTTAAAGCAATTAAAGTTCCTGTATGAACCACAATACTATCTCTAATAATTCTAATTAATGAGTTACGTTGTATTTTACCAGACATTACCATACAACCTGCAATATTACCTACTTTAGAGATTTTATAAATTTCTCTAATCTCAACATTACCGGTTATTTCTTCTTTCATATCTGGAGACAACATGCCTTCCATTGCATCTTTTAAGTCATTGATAGCATCATAAATAATAGAATACACTCTAATATCTACTTCTTCTCTATCTGCAATTATTCTTGCATTTGTTTGTGGACGCACATTAAACCCTACAATAATTGCATTAGAAGCAGTTGCTAATAATACATCACTTTCCGTGATTGCACCTACACCTTTATGTAAGATATTCACTTGAATTTCTTCCGTAGATAATTTTTGGAACGAATCCGTTAAGGCCTCTACAGAACCATCTACATCTCCTTTTAAGATAATGTTTAATTCTTTAAAATCTCCTAACGCAATACGACGACCAATTTCATCTAACGTTAATGTTTTTTGTGTTCTTACAGATTGCTCACGTTGTAATTGAGAACGTTTTGCTGCTATCTGCTTCGCTTCACGCTCATCTTCAAATACATTAAATTTATCTCCTGCTTGTGGCGCACCGTCTAAACCTAATATAGATACGGGTGTTGATGGCTCTGCAACTGTTACTTTATCACCACGTTCATCAAACATTGCACGTATTTTACCACTATGTTTTCCTGCGAGTAAATAATCTCCAATTTTTAACGTTCCTGCTTGCACTAAAATGGTAGAAACATAACCACGACCTTTGTCTAATTGTGCTTCTACAACTGTACCAACAGCATTTTTATTTGGATTTGCTTTTAATTCTAACAATTCTGCTTCTAACAATACTTTCTCTAATAATTCAGGGATTCCTTCTCCTGTTTTAGCTGAAATATCTTGTGATTGAATCTTACCTCCCCAATCTTCTACCAGTAAATTCATGGCAGAAAGTTGTGTTTTAACATTGTCTGGGTTTGCGTTAGGTTTATCAATTTTATTAATTGCAAAAATAATAGGAACTCCTGCTGCTTGCGCATGTGAAATAGCCTCTTTTGTTTGCGGCATTACATCATCATCTGCGGCAACTACAATAATCACCAAATCGGTAACCTGTGCTCCACGAGCACGCATTGCCGTAAAGGCTTCGTGACCTGGCGTATCTAAAAATGCTATTTTTTGCCCGTTATCTAATTGCACTTGGTACGCACCAATATGCTGTGTAATCCCACCTGATTCACCATCAATTACATTTTCCTTTCGAATATAATCTAATAAAGATGTTTTACCATGATCTACATGACCCATTACTGTAACAATTGGCGCACGTGTCTCTAAATCTTCTGGTTTATCTTCTACTTCTTCAATAGACTCTTCTACTTCTGCTCCAACAAATTCTACTGTATAATTGAACTCTTCTGCAACAATAGTTATAGTTTCTGCATCAAGACGCTGATTCATGGTTACCATCATTCCAAGCATCATACATGCAGAAATAATATCTGTAACTGGTTTATCCATCATTGTAGCAACTTCTGATACAGTAACAAATTCTGTTACTTTCAGTATTTTGCTATCCGCTTCTTGCGCTTCTAAATCTGCTTCTACCTGCTCTTTATGAGCATCTCTTTTGCTTCTTCTGTATTTTGCTCCTTTTCCTTTTGAAGATTTTCCTTGAAGTTTCTCTAAGGTTTCGCGGACTTGTTTTTGTATTTGTGCCTCTGTAAGTTCTTGTTTCTGAACAACAGGACGCCTTACTCCCCCTCTTTGTCCACCGCCACGAGTTCCTCCGCTACGGTTTGCACCTCCACGAAACCCTCCTGAACTTGTTCTTTGACCACCAGTTGTTGGCTTGCTTATTCTTCTACGTTTCTTCTTATCTGCATTTGCATTTGGCTTCCTTACTTCTTTCTTTTTGGGCTTCTTCTCAAACTGCTTTAAGTCGATTTTCTGTCCTGTAATTTTAGGACCATCTAACTTTTTATATTGCGTTTTTAGCTTTTCAGCATTTTCGGCTGTAACCTCTTGCTTCTTTTCTTCGACAGGAGCTTCTACTTTTTTAGAAATTTCTTTTTCCGCAATCGGTTTTTCCGCTTCAACCTTTTTAATTTCAGGTTTATCTTCCTTTTTAGCCGTTGGTTTTTTCTCTATATCAATTTTACCAACAGTTTTAACTTCTACTTTTTTTGCTTTCGCCCTAAGTACTTCTTGCTTCTTTCTTTGCTCCTCTAACCTTTGCTCTTCTACAAGTCTCTTCTTCTCTAATTCAGCTTCTTGTGCTAAACGCATTTCTTCTTTCTCCTTACGCTTCTCTTCGCCCACTTCGTTTGAAGCAGCTTTTTTAGAAGCATCCGTTTGAAAACCATCAAGCAACACCTGATACACTTGCTCAGATATCTTGGTAGTTGGTCTCGCCTCAATATCGTGACCTTTGCCCGCCAAGTATTCTACCGCTCTATCTAGCGAAATATTGAATTCTCGTAATACTTTGTTTAGCCTTAATGTAGCCATAAATTGCTTTTACTTATTATAAAAACACACTTTATACATGGTATAGTTATGCCCTTACTATTATTATTCTCTTTTAGATTTAGTCTTCGAATTCTTCTTTTAAGATTCTTTGAACATCTAAAATTGTTTCTTCTTCTAAATCGGTTCTTTTCACCAACTCTGCAACACTAGCGTCTAATACGCTTTTCGCAGTATCTAAACCAATGTTTTTAAATTCTGTAATTACCCAATCTTCAATTTCATCAACAAATTCTGTTAATTCTACATCTTCTTCCTCTAAACCTTCACGTTGCACGTCTATCTCATACCCTGTTAATTGACTTGCTAAACGAATATTTACACCGCCACGACCAATTGCCTTTGATACTTCTTCTGGCTTTAACAACACTTTTACGCGTCCTTTTTTACCATCTCTCTCTTGTTCGTACAATTTAATTTCCATTGAAGTTACCTTAGCAGGACTCAATGCGCGAGCAATAAATAATTGATCGTTTTTTGTGTAATTAATTACATCTATGTTTTCGTTGCCTAATTCACGTACAATACCATGAATACGAGATCCTTTTACACCAACACAAGCGCCAACAGGGTCAATTCTATCATCATAAGAATCTACCGCTACTTTTGCTTTATCTCCAGGAATCCTAGCAACTTTTTCAACAGTAATTAAGCCATCAAAAACTTCTGGAATTTCTTGTTCAAATAATTTATTTAAAAATTCTGGCGATGTTCTTGATAAAATTATTACAGGTTTATTACCACGTAATTCCACCAATTTAATTACACCCCTTACAGAATCTCCTTTTCTGAAAAAATCTGAACGAATTTGTTCGCTTTTTGGCAATATTAATTCGTTACCATCATCATCTAACAAAATAATTGCATTATGACGAATATGATGCACCTCTGCAGTATATAAATCTCCTTCTAACTCTTTAAATTGTTTAAAGGTATTTGTGCTATCGTGCTCCTGAATTTTAGAAATCAAATTCTGGCGTAGTGCCAAAATAGCTCTTCTTCCTAAATCTATCAACTTTACCTCTTCAGATACATCTTCTCCTATTTCAAAGTCATGCTCAATTTTCTTAGCTTCCGATAATTCTATTTCTTCGTTATCATCTTCAGAAAAACCGTCAGCTACCACTATACGATTTCTCCAAATTTCTAAATCTCCTTTATCTGGATTAATAATAATATCAAAGTTATCATCTGACCCAAACTTACGTTTTAACGCCGAACGAAAGACCTCTTCTAAAATAGACATAAGTGTAACCCTGTCTATATTTTTATTATCCTTGAATTCTGAAAACGAATCAATTAATGCTATATTCTCCATTATATAATTTCTAAAATATAATTTTCACTTTTGCTTCTTTAATATCTACAAACGGTATGGTAGCCGTTTTTTCTACCGTATGTTTTCCTTTACCAATAGGTTTAGGCTCTCTTGCTTTCCACTGTAAAACTATTTCTTTTTCGCTTACTGATGTAAGTGTTCCTTCAAAATCTTCTTCAGCAGTTTTAACTTTAATAATTCTATTTATGTTTTTTTGATATTGACGCTCTATTAATAAAGGGTGCGCTATATCTGGCGAAGCAACTTCTAGCGAAAAATCTTCTTCTTCTCTATCTAAATTATGCTCTATATTTTTACTTATTCTTATACACTCACTAAGCGGAACACCCGAATCTCCATCTACAATAACCTTAATTCTGTTATTGGCAAAAAAACTTAATTCTATTAAGAACAACGATGGATTTTCATCTAACGCTTCTTGTATTAATTTTTTAACTCTTTCTTGGTTCATTTTAGGTATAAAAAGAGGGGACTTTTCGTCCCCTTCATTATCTATCTTAATAAGATTCGGTGCAAATATAAGAAGTTATTAAGACCTACACAAGTTGCTTGTTTTTAATATTTTTCGTATTTTTACAAACACCATTGTCACTCTCAAAATAAAACCTTTTCAAACATGAGAAAAATTTTAGTTCCAGTAGATTTCTCTGAACAATCTGAATACGCATCTAAATTGGCGGCTAAAATTGCGAAGAAATCTAATAGCGAAGTGCATTTACTGCATATGGTAGAATTACCAACAGGAATAATAGATATGGGTGCTGGAAGTAACTTTAGCATTCCTGAAAGCATGGTGTATTTACGAAAAGTAAGAGACAAGTTACTGCGTTACAAAAAAGATTTTTTTCCAAAAAATGATACTGTAAAACACGCTATTCGCTTCCAAAACCCCTATGAAGGCATTAGAGATTATGGTAATAAAATTGATGCTGATTTAATTGTAATGGGCTCAAAAGGGCACTCAGATTTTGAAGGAATATTAATTGGTTCTAACACAGAAAAGACTGTTAGAACCTCTAAAAAACCTGTTATAATTGTAAAAAAAGACGAAGAAAAGTTTAAAATTAAAGATCTGGTATTTGCTTCTAGCTTTAAAAAAGGAAACAAAGAGGCTTTTGATAAATTTTTAGATTTTGCAGAAAAATACAATAGTAGAATTCATTTATTAAAAGTAAATACTCCAAGAAAATTTGAAAGCACTCAAGATGCTAAAGAAAAAATTAACCGTTTTATTGAAGGTTGCAATTTACCGAAATACACCGTAAATGTGTACAACGACTCTTCTATTGAAAAAGGAATACTCAACTTCTCTAATGACATTAATGCTGATATGATTGCAATGAGCACACACAGACGTAGCGGGTTATCACACTTATTTAACAATAGCGTCACTAAAAACTTATCCAAGAATTCATTGAGACCTATTTTAACGTTTCTGGTGTAGTTTTATTAAAGCATAAATGGTCGAATAGGCTTAACCCGAAAAATTCATTAAAATTAATTGATTTTAGTGAATGTCTTTAAAAATCAATACTCCGTTAAACTTTGCCCTAACCCTCTAACAGTCAATTAAATAAGTTAAAAAAACAGGCTCAAAAATTAGGATAACTCCCTGATTATCAGTAAATTAATAGTTAATTTCAAACAGCTATTAATGATGCTTCTCAAGGAGAAATCCAACTATAAATATCACACAAAAAGATTACTTAACAAAATGAAAGATGTAAATAAATGGCAATATGATTTTATGTTGGAAGTTTTTGGTCTATTTCTCAGCATAAAAGGACGTTTAAATTTTATGCAGTTAAGTCGTTATGGTGATCATGGAGAACAACATTACAGGAATCAGTTTAGTAAGTCTTTTGACTTTTTAAATTTCAATAAAGAATTGATTACTGAGTATGGGGGCAAACATTTAACCATTGCTTTCGACCCGAGTTATGTTAGTAAATCTGGTAAATCCACCTGTGGAGTTGGTTATTATTGGTCTGGTGTAGCGGGAAAGGCAAAATGGGGATTGGAAATATCTGGTATAGCAGCGATTGATATAGATAATCATACAGCGTTTCATTTAGAGGCTGTTCAGACACCAAATAATTTGGAATCAAAAAGTTTGGTAGATCATTATGCCAATATATTGATTCAAAGAAAAGAGGTCCTTCTTTCGATGTCTAAATATGTTGTGGCAGATGCTTATTTTTCCAAATACGGTTTTGTTTCTAAACTCTCTGATAATGGATTGGAGACCGTTAGCAGACTAAGAAACGATGCTGACTTACAATATATTTATACTGACCAACAGAAATATGGGAGAGGAAGACCTAAGAAATATGATGGAAAAATTGATTATAAAAAACTTAGAAAAGAATATTTTTCTTTGATAGAAGACAATCAGCAAAGCAAAGTATACAGCGCTATTGTATACTCAAAATCATTAAAAAGAAAAATCAATCTTGTGATTGTTTATTTCCTTAAAAAAGGAAAATGGAATCATAAATTATATTTTTCTACAGATGTAACAATTTCAGCAGAAATGATTTTGACATATTATCGCACCAGATTTCAAATAGAATTTACTTTTAGAGATGCCAAGCAATACTCAGGTCTAAATCACTGTCAAGCAAGAAGTAAAGATAAACTCAACTTTCATTTTAATACAGCACTTACAACGGTTAATCTCGCTAAGATTACACATTGGATGCCTATTGAAAAAAGGCTAAGAGGGGCTTTCTCAATCAAGGATATTAAAACCTTACATCACAATGAGTTAATGCTTGCTCGATTTTTTAACGTGTTCGCTATAAGACCAACTTGAAGAATAATAAACAAAAAATTAAAGAACTACTGTATTATGGTATCAGAGCAGCATAAAAACTTAACGGAGTATTGTAAAAATAAGAGTTGACAATAATTGGAACTAAAATGCTATAGCCCAAATTTGGGCTACTCTGATTTCTAATAAAACCCAAAAATGATATGGGTTTCTATCGATTTTATTTAAAACCATGAATAATGCGGGTTAAAACAAGAATAATGTCTAAAACATAAGCACTAACAGTCATTTAGTATATCAATAAATTTACTTTCAATAGGAATATTAACAACTTAAAAGTCAGTATTCTCTAATTGCACAACGGGTTATATATAATATAAAATTGATGAAAAATGGAAAAAGCTGCCAAACAATATAAAAATATGAAAGATTGTATGGTTTCTATACTAGAATAAACACAGAATAAGGTAAGCGGTTGCTTGCCTTATTTTTTTAACCTAAATTTACCACTTGTAAAAATAAATATTTAATCACTTAAAACACATGTTATGGCTTTTGAATTACCAAAATTAGGATACGCATACGATGCGTTAGAACCAAATATAGATGCACGTACTATGGAAATTCATCATAGTAAACATCATAACGGATATACAACAAAATTAAACGCAGCAGTTGCAGGAACTGATTTAGAAGGAAAATCTATTGAAAATATTTTGGTAAACTTAGATATGAGTAACGGAGCTGTTAGAAATAACGGTGGTGGTTTTTACAATCACTCTTTATTTTGGACAGTTATGAACCCTGAAGATAGAGGTTATTTATCTGGGGATTTAAAAGATGCTATTGAAGCAGCTTTTGGTTCTAAAGAGGCTTTTATTGATTTGTTTTCTAAAGCCGCAGCAACACAATTTGGTTCTGGTTGGGCTTGGTTATGTGTGCAAAAAGGAGGAAAAGTAGAGGTATGTTCTACACCAAATCAAGATAATTCTTTAATGCCAGGTGTTGGTTGTGGCGGAACACCAATTTTAGGGTTAGATGTTTGGGAGCACGCATATTACTTAAACTACCAAAATAGAAGACCAGACTATATCAAAGCATTTTTTAATGTAATTAACTGGAACGAAGTTGAGCGTAGATACGCAGAATCAAAGTAATGGCGTAGCCATTTTTGTAGTTCACTCGTAGTAAAAAATAAAAAAGTCTGAAGTTTTAAAACTTCGGGCTTTTTTTATGTCTTGACTCCTATTTCTATAAGCGAAGCGATACTTTTTATCTATTAAGAAAGTGCTTGTGCTAAATCGTTAATTAAGTCTTCTATATCTTCTATACCAACACTTAATCGAATTAACGAATCGGTAATTCCAATTTTTAAGCGTTCTGGTTCTGGTATTGATGCATGCGTCATTGTAGCAGAATGATTTGCTAAACTTTCTACACCCCCTAAAGATTCTGCTAACGTAAATACGTTGATCTTTTCTAAAAAGGTAAATGCAGCTTTTTGACTTTCATCTTTTAATTTGAAGGAAACCATTCCGCCAAAATCGGCCATTTGTTTTTTAGCAATTTTATGATTTGGATGACTTTTTAAACCAGGATAATATACGTTGCTTACTTTTGAATGATTTTCTAAAAATGCTGCAATAGCTTTTCCGTTTTCGCAATGGCGTTGCATTCTAATATGTAATGTTTTTATACCACGGAGTGCTAAAAAAGAATCCATTGGACCAGCAATTGCGCCAGCAGCAAACTGAATAAAGTGTAGTTCTTTAGCTAATTCTGCGTCTTTTACTATTAAAGCTCCCATTACCAAATCGGAATGACCACTTAAATATTTTGTAGCAGAATGCATAACAATATCTGCTCCTAAATCTAACGGACGCTGTAAGTATGGCGTTGCAAAAGTATTATCTACGGCAACTAAAATGTTAGTATTTTTTGCTTTTACAGCTTTGGTTATTTCTGTAATATCTGCAATTTTCATTAATGGATTTGTTGGTGTTTCTAACCAGATTAATTTAGTTGCATCGGTAATTGCATTTGATACGTTTGCTACTTCGTTTATGTCTACAAACTTAAATATGAGTCCGTATTTTTGAAATAGTTTCGTAAACATTCTGTAAGTTCCGCCATATAAATCGTTTCCAGTAATTACTTGGTCACCTGGGTTTAATAAACGTAAAACGCAATCTATGGCTGATAAGCCTGATGAAAATGCGAAGCCGTGTGTGCCGTTTTCTATAGATGCAACGGCATTTTCTAATGCGGTTCTTGTTGGGTTTGCTGCACGAGAATATTCGTACCCTTTATGAATTCCTGGGCTTGATTGTGCAAAGGTTGATGTTTGAAATATTGGCGGCATTACAGCACCTGTAGTTTCTTCGTGTTTTTGACCGCCGTGTATGGTTTTAGTATTAAATTTCATTATGGTTGTGTTTCTTTTTAAAGTTGACAAAAACACAAAAGGTTACATTCTTTTGCGTAAACCTTGGTAAAGAAGTTTAGCCCTGATTGAAGTGACATCCTTTTTTACTGTTTTGTAAAAAAGATATAACGGAAAGCAGGAAATAGCTTCTAATTAAATAAATTTTTTAATGGCTCTTATAATTCCGTAGTGAATGCCTTCGTGATAATTATTAAATGAAATAGCCGTTTCTATGGAGTCTAAAACAAAACCTGTACTTGTTGGGTATGTATTATAATTTTTAAAAATGCCTGCTTGGTAATCTTCCTGTAAGGTGTCTGGCAGGCCAATTAGTAATTCTTTTACTTCGTTGAATTCTTCTTGGGTAAATGTTTTGGCTGGCGAAGTTCCTTTTTTGTGCGTTTCAATTAAATCTTCTGGACACAAACAGCTTAATTCAGCTAATTTATAGTGTAATAATTGTTGTGTAACCACTAAATGTGCAACATTCCAAGCAATGTTATTTTTAAACCCAGTTGGGATTGTGTGTAATTGCTCTAAAGTTAAACCATCTAACTCTTTTACTATAAGTTCTCTAGATTTTCTTAAAATATCAAATTGAATTTTCATTTTTATCGTTAATTTTGAAATGTAAATATAATTGATAAAAAATGAAGAAAGTATATTTTTTGCAAACTTGCGATACGTGCCGAAGAGTTTTAAAAGAGGTAAATCTTGATGGGTTTGAAAAGCAAGAAATTAAGATGAACTCTGTAAATGTTGCTCAGTTAGAGCAAATGCGAAAACTTACCGATAGTTATGAAAGTTTGTTTAATAAACGAGCTAAATTGTATAAGGCGATGGATTTGAAGAGTAAAACAATTTCTGAAGTTGATTATAGGCAGTTTATTTTAAATGAATATACGTTTTTAAAACGTCCTGTTTTTATTGTTGATAATGAGATTTTTATTGGAAATAGTAAAAAAGTTGTGGAAGCGTTGAGAAATAAGATTGCATAAAAAAACCTCACATTTTATGAGGCTTTTGATATTATTTAGAAGCTATTTTATTTTTTGTCTGACTTATAATTTTCGTATGATTTTTCTTCAATTAAATGAGAACCTGTAAACTCATTGATTTCTTTTTTTACATCAGAACGATTATCGTTGGTGTAATATACTGCTCGTGCTAAATCGACAAAGGTTTTACTAAAGTCGTTTACTCGTTCACATTCTCTAATATCATCTTCTATTTTCCACAGTTTTTTATTTACTTCTAATAATTTTTTCTGTAGTTTTTTAAGTTGTGTTTTATTTGCAGACTCCTTGTAAATATTTTCTACAACAGGAGTTAACACATTGTACTCATATTTTACATTTACTAATTTTTTAGTGTCCTTTATTTCTAAAAGTTTTATTTCTAAAATGGTGTATTTATCTATAATTTCTCCGTTTGATACTTCTATTTTCATTTTATTGAATTTAATTGCAGGCAGATAGCCCAATTGGGTTTAATTCCTGGACACTTACGTCAAAATAAAAAGGAATTTTTATTTTAACACCTTGTTCTCTTGGGTTGGAGGTTCTTTAATTAAATCGTCTTTCAATAATTTCTAATAAACGTCTTTCGTATATTTCTTTTTCACTCCAATCGTAATCTGGTTTTACCATTTTAGAAATAAAACTTTTAGCTTCTTTCTCCATTTTAAAAGTATTTAATTGAGAAACAACACGATTAAAGTCTTCCTGATTTCCGCTAAATAAATGTTTTACAAAAGCAATTCTATCATTTAACCCAATTTGGATGCTTCCTAAAAACTGATCATTCAAGCTTTTTTTTTCTACTTTTTTAAACAAATTTATTACTGTATCGACTGAGATGGTGTCTTGTAATTCTTCTTCTAAAGTTGGCATCTTTTTATCTCCAATGTCTTTTACATCATCTTTTACATTATTATTTGTGGCAAATATTTTTTCTAGATCTTCAAAAGGCTGTTCAATAAAATTATCTTCTTTTTCTTCTTCAATTTTTTCGATGACGGTATCTGCAAAATTATCTGTAGCATCTGTCTTCTTAATTTCTTCTTTTTCTAAATTATGTACAACAGTAGTTGTCTCTTTGTTTAAAGGCTCATTAATAGTAGTTTGTACACTTTCAATTTTGGCAATTAATTCTTCTTTAGTTACGTCTGTATTGGGCGTAGTATTAATGTATTCTTCTACATAAGCTAAAACCGCTAGCTTCTCGTAAACTTCATACGCTTTTTGTTTAAGTACAAAAACATCCTCTTTATTTTTAAGTTGTAAAATGCTGTGTGCTAAACTGGTTAAATCTGAAGCTAATTTTTTGTGCATAAGTTGTAAGTAATATTTAAAATTTTCTATGAATTTTTAATAAATTTGTTGCTCGTCGAAAGTACGTAAAAAAAAATTTTAAGCGTTAAAACTACAAAAATGTTTCTTGAAAACACAGTAAATCATACAGAACAATTTGGATGGATTGAAGTTGTCTGTGGCTCTATGTTTTCTGGTAAAACAGAAGAACTAATAAGAAGACTTAGGCGTGCGCAGTTTGCAAAACAGCGTGTAGAAATCTTTAAACCTGCTGTAGATGTTAGATATGATGATACTGAAGTAGTTTCTCATAACGACAATCGTATACGTTCTACTCCTGTGCCAGCTGCTGCAAATATTAGACTATTAGCAAATAATGTTGATGTTGTTGGTATTGATGAAGCACAGTTTTTTGATGATGAAATTGTTGCCGTTTGTAATGATTTAGCAAATAGTGGAGTTCGAGTAATTGTTGCTGGTTTAGATATGGATTTTAAAGGAAACCCGTTTGGGCCAATGCCTGCACTTATGGCAACTGCAGAGTATGTTACTAAGGTTCACGCGGTTTGTACACATACAGGTAATTTAGCCCATTATAGCTTTAGAAAAGCACAAAATGACAAGTTGGTTTTGTTAGGTGAAACTCAAGAATACGAACCCTTAAGCAGAGCTGCCTACTATAAAGCTTTAAGAGCGCAACAAGCAAAAATTGCTTCACAAAAAGAAACTTCTAAAAATGAATAATCACGTTACTGTTCTAGAGATTGATGCAAGTGCCATCAAACATAATCTAGATTTTTTTAAACAAAAATTAAAACCAGAAACTAAACTATTGGTGGTTGTTAAAGCCTTCGGATATGGTAGCGATGGTGTTGAAGTTGCAAAAATTATTGAGGAAGATGTTGCTTATTTTGCTGTTGCTTACGCACATGAAGGCGTTGCGCTTCGCGAAGCAGGAATTGATACTCCAATTTTAGTTTTACACCCGCAAATTGCCAATATAGAATGCATTGTTACACACAGGTTAGAACCAAGCTTATACAGCGTTAAAATTTTAAAAGCTTTTTTAAAGTATGCAGATGAAGCCCCGTTAATGAATTATCCGATTCATATAAAATTTAACACAGGCTTGAACAGGTTAGGGTTTTGGCATAATGATATTGGTCTTGTTTTATCAGAAATTAAAAAATCGAATAATGTAAAAATTGAATCTATTTTCTCTCATCTTGCTGCAAGTGATGATTCTGTAGAAAAAGAATTTACAACTAGTCAAATTAATAATTTTGCATACATTGTTAAGAAAATGTATACCCATTTAAAGTATGAACCGATGATACATATTTTAAATACTTCGGGTGTTGTAAATTATCCAGAAGCACAGTTTGATATGGTTCGTATTGGCATTGGTTTATACGGTTTTGGAAATAATAAAGAAATTACTTCACAATTAAAAAATACACATAATTTAAAGTCTATTATTTCTCAACTTCATTTAATTGAACCAGGAGAAACGGTTGGGTACAATCGTACTTTTATTGCAAAAAAACTAACAAAAACAGCTACAATTCCAATTGGTCATGCAGACGGAATCTCAAGAAAACTAGGAAATGAAGAAGGTTTTGTAGTTATCAATGATCAGAAAGCAAACATAATTGGCAACGTTTGTATGGATATGATTATGGTAGATGTTACTAATATAGATTGTACAGAAGGTGATGAGGTTATCATTTTTAATCATCAAGAAACAATAGAATATATGGCGTATAAAACAGAAACTATTCCGTATGAAATACTTACAGCTATTTCACAACGTGTAAAAAGATTTGTAAAATACTAAATTTTTCTTAACTTTGGCACTTATTAACTAATTAAAAAAATCAAATAAAATGTTTAAAGAGTTTAAGGAGTTTATTACAGGTGGTAATGTAATTGAGTTTGCTGTTGCTGTAATTATGGCAGGAGCAATTGGTGGTGTTGTTACAGGTTTTGTAAATAATATTGTTATGCCATTTGTTGGCTATTTTACTGGAGGTTCAGATTTTTCAGACAGAAAAGTAATATTATCGAAAGCTGTTGTTGATGCTGCAGGAAAAGTTACTACTCCAGAAAACGCTGTTATGTGGGGTTCTTGGGTAAATACTATTATTAATTTATTAATTGTTGGTTTTGTAATGTTTATGATTGTAAAAGCATACAACAAATCTAAAGGACCAGTAGAAGAGCCAGCTCCAGCAGGACCAAGTCAAGAAGATTTATTAGGAGAAATTAGAGATTTATTAGCTAAGAAATAAGACTCTTAACCTTGTAGTTTAAAACCCCAAGTTGAAAAGCTTGGGTTTTTTTGTGTCAAAACAAAACATAACCTTTTTGTAAATTAACGCTAGCAGTAGCTAACGGAGGTTTAAATATGATGTCAATTTTTATTTGACAGATACCATATTCGTATCAATAACTTCTTTAATGCCACCAGTGGGTTTAATTCCCCAATGCTTGGCATCGAAGTGATTAAGGTTTTTTCCTTTTTCATGGTCTGATGGGCTTGCCCCAAGGTTATTGACTAAGATGGTTAGTGAAGATTTAAAACAAAAATATTTTTTGCAATTTGTGTTATTTTATTCCTTTACTAATTCTTTTTTTTGTAAACTTCTGCTATTGTTGGGTTTTCAGAACAGCTTTTTAGCTGCTCAAAAACGCCATCTGCTTTAACAAAATCAGTTTGCAATACTTTAAAATAAATACCAGATATTGTGATGTTCCAGAATTGTTTTACAATTTTTATATCGTTAAAACGAACTCCTAGTTTCACACAAGGGGTTTCCTTTTGTAACTTCTAAAATAGTCTCGCCAACTTTAAATGTATCTCCTTGATGTAGTTTTGTCTCATCTAAATTATCAATTGTTAAATTTTCTCCGAACATACCAAATTGCCAATCTAAATTAGAATATAGATTCTTTCCAATACCCATAATACTTTTCTGAATACCCATAAATAGCTTGATCAATTCCTCCGTGATGTTCACGATTACAAATAACATCGCCTTTTATATCTAAAAAAACAGGCTCTTTAACAGGAAATTTAAAAATTCATGCAGTAATTATTTTACCTTTCCAGTTAATTTCTTTTTTTTCACCAAGACACGTTGCTATTATTTTCATACACTTATTCTTTTAAAAAGTTTTGTAGCACATCTGCAATTTTACGATTGTCTGATAACTGCGGAATTTTATTTTGCCCACCAAACTTACCAATAGACTTCATATATTCGTGAAAACCGCCTTTTTTAACCTTTCTAATGATGAGTGGTTGTAAAATTTTACCATCAATTAAATCTTGATAATAAATGTTTTGAGTTTGCATAAAAGCATCAATTTTTGAAGCTAATTTTTTTAGATTTTCAGGTTCATTTTCAAACTCTATAAACCATTCGTGATATGGCAATCCGTTTTCTGGATTTACTTGTGGTGCAACCGTAAATTCGCTAATATTTATAGGTGTTTTAATAATAGCATTGTTCAATGCCATTTCAACCTCCTTACCAATAACGTGTTCGCCAAAGGCGGAAATAAAATGTTTTATGCGCCCTGTAACTTTTATTCTATAAGGTTTAAGTGAAGTAAACTCAACAGTATCACCAATATTGTAACCCCAAAGACCAGCAGTTGTATTGAGAATAATCACATAATTTACCTCCAATTGTACATCTTTTAGAGAAATTCTTGTTGGGTTTTTATCAAGGAATTCTGTTGAAGGAATAAATTCGTAAAAAATTCCTGAATCAAGTTGCAACAGCATTCCTTTTTCGGTTTGAGAATCTTGAAAAGCAATAAACCCTTCAGATGCAGGATACAGTTCTATGTAATCTATTTTCTTACCAATTAAGGCTTCAAATTTATTTTTATAAGGCTCAAAATTAACGCCTCCGTAAATAAAGAAATTAAAATTGGGGAACAATTCAGCAATTGGCTTCCCTGTTTTGTCAATCAATTTTTCAAAATACATCTGTACCCAAGACGGAATTCCACTAATTACAGACATATCTTCACCAATAGTTTCCTCAACAATTTTGTCAACTTTAGTGTCCCAATCTTCAATACAATTGGTTTCCCAACTCGGCAGGCGATTTTTTAATAAATAACTAGGCACATAGTGGGCTACAATTCCACTTAAACGCCCCAATTTAATTCCGTTTTTGTTCTCTAAAACAGGGCTTCCTTGTAAGAAAATCATTTTTCCATCAACAAAACTTGCATCTTTTTTTTCAGCAATATAAAAAAGTAACGCATTACGTGCCGCTTTTATATGTGTTGGCATAGATTCTTTAGTAATAGGTATATATTTTGCGCCAGATGTTGTGCCTGAGGTTTTAGCAAAGTAGATTGGTTTTCCTTTCCATAAAACATTTTCTTCACCAGCAACCATTCTATCTACATACGTTCGTAAACCTTCGTAATCATTAACTTTTACGCGGCTTTTAAAATCTTCATAATTGTTAATAGCGCTAAAGTTGTGGTCTTTTCCGAAGGCGGTTTTACTTCCTTCAGAAATTAAATATTGAAAAACTTTTTCTTGTGTTTTATGAGGGTTATTCGCCCATTTTTTTACTCGATTTGTGGCGAATTTTGCAAACGGAATAGCAAGTAAGGATTTGATACTCATTATTTTTTAGATATTTAGAGGCAAGAAGAAGGGCTCTTCATTTTAAGGTGGCTCAATTTTTTCTCTTTTTCTATTTCCTTCTTTATTGAAAATCGATATAGTTAGTTGGGTTTACTGGGTAGCCATTGTTCCAAAGTTCAAAATGTAAATGTGGTCCTGTGGTTAATTCTCCTGTTGAACCAATACTGGCTATTACTTCTCCAGATTTTACAAAATCGCCTTGTTGTTTTAATAAACTTCCGTTGTGTTTATACACCGAAATAAATTCATTTGTGTGTTGTATTGCAAGTATATAACCTGTTTCTACCGTCCATTCCGCTAAAATAACGGTGCCATCTGCAATGGCTTTTACAGGCGTATCTGTTTTAGCAACAATATCAATAGCAAAATGCTTGTCATTAGCCTTAAATTTTTGGGTAATACTCCCAGAAACTGGAGCAAAAAACACGATTTTTAGTCTATTTTGTGTACCGTCTGCTAATGGAAAACGATCTTTTCTATCTACTTTTTCTCTAAAAAGAGAGTCTTGTTTTGTAGCGTTAAGTTTGCTTTGATTTATAACAATTTGTTCTGCTTGTAAGCGTAAAGAATCTATTAAATCGGGTTTAATATCTCCAGTTAAAACAGGTTTTAGTGCTTTTGTAAAGTTTTCTAAAATTGCTAATTTTATTTTTAATGAATCGGCCTCGAAAGTAAGTTGTGTTGCTTTCTTTTTTAAAGCGGTAGATGAATATCCTGGAATGTATTCTTTTAGAGGTGTAAACGCAATTAATAAAATAGTTAAAGTTATTAAAAGAATAGAGAAACCCCCACTTAAAACAAAGACATTTAAACGTGAGAGTTTTAAAGAGAACTGTTCTTCAAAGGTGTCTTCGTTTAATATTACTAATCGATACTTGTCGGTTAGTTTCTGTTTTAATTTACCTTTTTTTTTGTTGTTTGCCACTTGTATTGGTTAAAATTTACGTAAAAATACTAATATCAGAATGAATATAAATTTTTATCCTAAATTATAACGAAAAATTAAGACTTTTATTTTTCGCTACGCGGGAAGAAAAATACTTTTATTTTTTATAAAAATTCATTTCATCTATATACTGCCAAACGGTATTAGAGAGTAATGGACAAATATTTTTATTGGTTTTTATTCCGTTACGAATCATTGTTGAAGAAATTTCTACAATTGGCGCATCAACTTTATGAACCTTAGCATGCTTATCAAATTGTGTCTCTATAGTTCCTTTATAAATTCGGGGATATACGTATACATTGTGATGTTCTAAAATAGTTTCGTAATTTTTCCATTTATGAAAACTCTTTAAGTTGTCTTCACCCATAATTAAACTGAAGTTGTACTTTGGAAATTTCTCTGAAATATATGCTAACGTATAAACTGTATAATTAGGTTGTGGTAGCTTAAACTCTATGTTAGAAGGCTTAATGTTAGGGTAATTTTCTGTGGCGCGATACACCATTTCTAACCGATGATTATTATCTAACAAAGAACTCTTTTTTTTAAATGGATTGTGCGGTGTAACTACCATCCAGATTTCATCTAAATCAGAATTTTCTACCATATGATTGGCAATAATAAGGTGCCCAACATGAATTGGGTTAAAGGTGCCAAAATAGAGTCCGATGTTTTTCATTTACGCTTCTTCTTAAGTATTTTAATCCCACCAGTGGGTTTAATTTTCCGATGCTTGCATCGAAAGGATTAAGGTTTTTTCCTTTTTTATGCCTGGTGGACTTATCCCAAGGTTATTGACTTGTTAAAAAAGCAGCTACTAGGCTTTCTGTTTCTTGCAATGCTATTTGTAAATCGTAATTTTTTATGGTAGTATCAAACAAAGGTGCTGTAGCTAGCTCTATTGGTGCTTTTGCAATTCTAGCCGCTATTTTTTCATCACTTTCTTCGCCTCTCTTTTTTAACCTTTTCAATAATTCATTAATATCTGGAGGCTTTATAAAAACTGCTAATGTTTCTTTAGGAAATTTTTCTTTAATTCGTAAACCTCCTCTAACATCAATATCAAAAATAACATGTTTTTCTTGAGCCCAAATACGTTCTATTTCTGTTTTTAAGGTGCCGTAAAAATTATCTCTGTAAACTTCTTCCCACTCTAAAAACTCTTGGTTATTAATTTTATTCTTGAATTCTTTTGTAGAAATATAATAATAATCTTCGCCTTCAATTTCTTTTCCACGAGGATCACGAGAAGTAGCAGAAACAGAGAACTCTAAATTAAAGCGTTTTTGTGCTAATAAATGACGAACAATCGTTGTTTTTCCGCTTCCAGAAGGTGCAGAAAAAACAAATAATTTACCTTTAAAGTCTTTACTCATAATATAATTTATTACCGTTACTCTAAACTTGTTTCAGAATCGAATTTTTTTACGAAAGAGAAGCTAAAATGAGTTCAGCTTGCGTTGTCATTTTCACTAATTTTATTTTTTAGCTACTATTTTTTTAAATTAGTCTAAACAGTGTAGTAATCTAAAAGCTTATTTATAGTACGTTTAAAATTTGTTCTTTAATTTTTTCTAACTCGTCTTTCATTTGAATTACCAGTTTTTGCATCGGTGCATAATTGGCTTTTGAACCAGTTGTATTTATTTCTCTTCCGATTTCTTGAATAATAAAGCCAAGTTTTTTTCCGTTAGAATCATCACTGCCTAAAGTTTGTAAAAAGTATTCTAGATGATTTGTTAAACGTACTTTTTCTTCGTTAATATCTAATTTTTCTAAGTAATAAATTAATTCTTGCTCAAAACGATTTTCGTCTATTTCAACTTTTAAATCGGTTAACGCTTTTTGCAAACGTGCTTTTACATGGTCAATTCTTGCTCCGTCTACTTTTTTAATTTCTTCTAAAGTCGTTTCAATATTAACAATTCTTTCTTTAAAATCAATTTCTAAAGAAGCAGCTTCGTCTGTTCTATATTGATTTATTTCTGTGAGCGCTTCATCAATCCCTTTATCAATTTGAGCCCATTCGGCCTCATCTAATTCTTCTCTTTCTGTTTTTAAAGCATCAGGCATTCTTACTGCCATTTTTAAAAGCTCAATATCATCTGAAGAATCAACAACCATTGTTTTTCTTAGTTGCTTTATATATTGTTCTATAACAGCTTTATTTACAACTGTAGCCGTTTCATCTGCAGTCATTTCTACCCAAATAGAAAAATCTATTTTACCACGCACCAAACTACGGGCAATTTTTTTACGAACTGCCAATTCTTTTTCTTTGTAATACGACGGAATGCGTACATTCAAGTCTAAATTTTTACTATTTAAAGATTTTACTTCAATAGTAATTTTTTTGGTTGGTAATTGTAATACGGATTTTCCGTATCCTGTCATAGACTGTATCATAATTTCTTGTAAATGAAACGCAAATATAAATTTATTTAGTGGATTTATGTACTTGTTTTGCAACCAAAAATACACCTAAAAATATCAACAAAGTGGCTGATATTTTAATGACATTTAAACTGTCACTACCCACAATTAATGCGTAGATTGAAGCAATTACAGGTTGTAAATAAATAAAAACACTTACCGTTGTAGGTTTTAACTTTGATAGCGCAAATAAATTAAATACGTACGTTAGACACGTAGTGAAAAGTACAACAAAACTTACTTTTAAATAAATTGAAGTTGGCATTATGTACCATTGAACCTCCATTAATTCAGAAAAACCAAAAGGAATAACCCAGATTAAACCGAATAAATACAACCATTTTACAAACACAATAGGATTGTATTTTGCGATTAATTTTTTTACTAAAACTAAATATACAGCATACGATGCGGCATTTATAAAAACAAGGAAATTACCCAGCATTGTGTTCTCTGTATCTCCTTTGGAAGCATTGCCATAAACGATTAAAATAATTGCGCCAATTAAACCAATAACAATGCCTAAAATTTTTCTTGGAATCAGTTTTTCTTTTAATAAAATACTGGCAAAAATTAATACTAAAATCGGAGCCATAACCATCATAACCGAAGCACTTATAGGTGTTGTGTAACTTAAACCTTTAAAAAAAGTAAGCATATTTAAACCTACACCAAAAAAGGATGCTACTAGAATATGTTTGTAATCTGATTTTTCAATAGACTTCTCTTTAATTAATAAGCCTGCCAGCCAAAAAATAACAGCTGCACCGGCAACTCTAAGCAAAATAAAACCAAAAGGTTTTATGTATTGTGGCATTACTTCTTTAGCAATAGTAAAGCTTACACCATAAATTAAAGAGGCAATAAAGGTAAGGAGTAATGCGAGTTTTCTTTGATCCATTTTTATTGAAATACAATTACAAAAATCCGATAAAAAAATAGAAGTTGTTTTAATTTATTTGGAAAATACAGGGCAGAATTATACTTTTAAATTTAATTCTTCCTGATATTTGTTCAGAAGTCCAATCTGATAAAAGTCCTTTATAGGCAAAAACTTTAGTAGAGAATGAGTGCCTTTTATCTAGATTTATTTTGTTTAAATAATCATCTTTTGCGCACCAATACGCTAAATCAACATTGTATTTACCACCTAGATTAGTTACTAATTTATTAACTTCTCTACTAATTGTAGAACGCGCGCTATTTAGTGTTTTAGCGATGTGTGCTTTGGTCTTATTTTCTTCTAAAAGAGTCTTAATAATTACTCTTTCTTTTAGGCTAAGTCGGCTATGTTTTTTTACTTCCATTTTACAAATCTATTATTTTAGATTTGTTGCGTTAAGTTATTGAATGGAGGTTACATATTCAATACTCCGTTAAGTTTTTATGCTGCTCTGATACCATAATACAGTAGTTCTTTAATTTTTTGTTTATTATTCTTCAAGTTCGGTCTTATAGCGAACACGTTAAAAAATCGAGCAAGCATTAACTCATTGTGATGTAAGGTTTTAATATCCTTGATTGAGAAAGCGCCTCTTAGCCTTTTTTCAATAGGCATCCAATGTGTAATCTTAGCAAGATTAACAGTTGTAAGTGCTGTATTAAAATGAAAATTGAGTTTATCCTCACTTCTTGCTTGACAGTGATTTAGACCAGTATATTGTTTGGCATCTCTAAAAGTAAATTCTATTTGAAATCTAGTACGATAATATGTCAAAACCATTTCTGCTGAAATTGTTACATCTGTAGAGAAATATAATTTATGATTCCATTTTCCTTTTTTAAGGGAATAAACAATCACAAGATTGATTTTTCTTTTTAATGATTTTGAGTATACAATAGCGCTGTATACTTTGCTTTTCGGATTATCTTCTATCAAAGAAAAATATTCTTTTCTAAGTTTTTTATAATCAATTTTTCCATCATATTTCTTAGGTCTTCCTCTCCCATATTTCTGTTGGTCAGTATAAATATATTGTAAGTCAGCATCGTTTCTTAGTCTGCTAACGGTCTCCAATCCATTATCAGAGAGTTTAGAAACAAAACCGTATTTGGAAAAATAAGCATCTGCCACAACATATTTAGACATCGAAAGAAGTATCTCTTTTCTTTGAATCAATATATTGGCATAATGATCTACCAAACTTTTTGATTCCAAATTATTTGGTGTCTGAACAGCCTCTAAATGAAACGCTGTATGATTATCTATATCAATCGCTGCTATACCAGATATTTCCAATCCCCATTTTGCCTTTCCCGCTACACCAGACCAATAATAACCAACTCCACAGGTGGATTTACCAGATTTACTAACATAACTCGGGTCGAAAGCAATGGTTAAATGTTTGCCCCCATACTCAGTAATCAATTCTTTATTGAAATTTAAAAAGTCAAAAGACTTACTAAACTGATTCCTGTAATGTTGTTCTCCATGATCACCATAACGACTTAACTGCATAAAATTTAAACGTCCTTTTATGCTGAGAAATAGACCAAAAACTTCCAACATAAAATCATATTGCCATTTATTTACATCTTTCATTTTGTTAAGTAATCTTTTTGTGTGATATTTATAGTTGGATTTCTCCTTGAGAAGCATCATTAATAGCTGTTTGAAATTAACTATTAATTTAATGATAATCAGGGAGTTATCCTAATTTTTGAGTCTGTTTTTTTAACTTATTTAATTGACTGTTAGAGGGTTAGGGCAAAGTTTAACGGAGTATTGATATTATGATTCATCAAGTAAAGTCTAGGTTAAGAACAATACCAACTCATGTTTCTAAACGGCATATTCAAAAATACTTTGATAAGTTTGCTTACAGAATTAACAGGTCTCAATTAAATCAATACTCCGTTAAACTTTGCCCTAACCCTCTAACAGTCAATTAAATAAGTTAAAAAAACAGGCTCAAAAATTAGGATAACTCCCTGATTATCATTAAATTAATAGTTAATTTCAAACAGCTATTAATGATGCTTCTCAAGGAGAAATCCAACTATAAATATCACACAAAAAGATTACTTAACAAAATGAAAGATGTAAATAAATGGCAATATGATTTTATGTTGGAAGTTTTTGGTCTATTTCTCAGCATAAAAGGACGTTTAAATTTTATGCAGTTAAGTCGTTATGGTGATCATGGAGAACAACATTACAGGAATCAGTTTAGTAAGTCTTTTGACTTTTTAAATTTCAATAAAGAATTGATTACTGAGTATGGGGGCAAACATTTAACCATTGCTTTCGACCCGAGTTATGTTAGTAAATCTGGTAAATCCACCTGTGGAGTTGGTTATTATTGGTCTGGTGTAGCGGGAAAGGCAAAATGGGGATTGGAAATATCTGGTATAGCAGCGATTGATATAGATAATCATACAGCGTTTCATTTAGAGGCTGTTCAGACACCAAATAATTTGGAATCAAAAAGTTTGGTAGATCATTATGCCAATATATTGATTCAAAGAAAAGAGGTCCTTCTTTCGATGTCTAAATATGTTGTGGCAGATGCTTATTTTTCCAAATACGGTTTTGTTTCTAAACTCTCTGATAATGGATTGGAGACCGTTAGCAGACTAAGAAACGATGCTGACTTACAATATATTTATACTGACCAACAGAAATATGGGAGAGGAAGACCTAAGAAATATGATGGAAAAATTGATTATAAAAAACTTAGAAAAGAATATTTTTCTTTGATAGAAGACAATCAGCAAAGCAAAGTATACAGCGCTATTGTATACTCAAAATCATTAAAAAGAAAAATCAATCTTGTGATTGTTTATTTCCTTAAAAAAGGAAAATGGAATCATAAATTATATTTTTCTACAGATGTAACAATTTCAGCAGAAATGATTTTGACATATTATCGCACCAGATTTCAAATAGAATTTACTTTTAGAGATGCCAAGCAATACTCAGGTCTAAATCACTG
Source organism: Tenacibaculum sp. (assembly GCA_965242715.1). Lineage (GTDB taxonomy): Bacteria > Bacteroidota > Bacteroidia > Flavobacteriales > Flavobacteriaceae > Polaribacter. The sequence continues at coordinate 2,939,426 of OZ251501.1, read as the reverse complement.
TCAAGCAAGAAGTGAAGATAAACTCAACTTTCATTTTAATACAGCACTTACAACGGTTAATCTCGCTAAGATTACACATTGGATGCCTATTGAAAAAAGGCTAAGAGGGGCTTTCTCAATCAAGGATATTAAAACCTTACATCACAATGAGTTAATGCTTGCTCGATTTTTTAACGTGTTCGCTATAAGACCGAACTTGAAGAATAATAAACAAAAAATTAAAGAACTACTGTATTATGGTATCAGAGCAGCATAAAAACTTAACGGAGTATTGTTAAAGAATACAATTATTAAAATGGTGAAACACAAACCTATTTACACAAAAATAAATTATAGGTGAAACTAAGTTAAACTATTTATATTACTCACCTTACGCAAGAATAATTTGAATTTAAGATATTTATAGTTTATCTTGTTAACAACTTTGAGAAATAAAAAGATGGATAATTTTGTTGATTTGTATACTGATTATTTGATAAGTTCAAGTTCTTACACGACAGCTACAGGTATGGCTTCATTACTCTCTATAAAACATGATAAAATAACACGAGCATTATCAACGGGTGTTTATGACAGTAAATTTCTATGGAAAAAGGCAAAACCTTATGTTGAAGAATTGACTCAATCTAAAGAAACTATCATTTTAAGTTTTGATGATTCGATACAAGAAAAACAATATACAGATGAAAGTGAGTTGAACACTTGGCATTTTGACCATGTGTTTGGAAGGTCTGTAAAAGGGGTTAATTTTCTAACTGCTTTAGTCGAAGTTGGAGGCATGCGTATACCGTGTGGTGTAGAGTTTATAAAGAAAAATATTTGGGTTACCGACAAAAAAACAGGAAGGCAAAAGCGTAAAAGCAGCAAAACTAAAAACGAACTTTTTAGAGAAATGTTGCAGGAATGTAGTAGCAAAATACACTTTGATTATGTGTTGGCTGATAGTTGGTTTTCTTCAGCAGAGAACATGGTTTATTGTAAAGAACTTTTAAAAAATGATTTTATTATTGCCTTAAAAAGCAATCGAAAAGTAGCCTTATCCTTAGAAGATAAGCAAAATGGAGCATACGTGAATATTAAAACATTACAGCCAAGACAACAAACCGTGGAAGTTTGGTTTGAAAAACTAGACTTTCCGCTGTTGCTTACAAAGCAAGTTTTCAAAAACGAGAATGATACAGTCGGCGAGTTGTACTTGGCTTGTAGTGATTTAAATTTATCGTATAACCAAATAACTACAATCTACAAAAAACGGTGGGCAGTAGAAGAGTATCACAAATCGATTAAAAGTAACACAGGTTTTGCTAAATCTCCAACTAAAAAAACAGAAACTCAAACGAATCATTTTGTATTGTCAATTGTAGCTTATATAAAGTTAGAGTGGCTTAAACAAAGAACAGGGAAAAATCATTTTGCTATGAAAACACAAATCTATTTAGCAGCTCAAAAAGCAGCTCATAACGAACTCAGAAAGTTATCAACACCTAAAGCTGCTTAATCATCCTTTTTTGAGGTTTGGATGCGTAACATGAGTATATTAATTCTAAATGTATATTTTAATTTAAGTTATTACCTTTATCTTCGACAGAATAGCCAACAACTTAAACTTATTAACTATGGAACATATTGTTATTATAGGAAATGGTATTTCAGGAGTTACTGCTGCTAGGTATATCCGTAAAATTTCCGATAAAAAAATTACTATTGTTTCAGGAGAAACAGATTATTTTTTCTCTAGAACTGCATTAATGTATGTGTATATGGGGCATATGAAGTTTGAACATACACAACCGTATGAGCCTTGGTTTTGGAAAAAGAATAGAATTGAGCTTAAAAAAGGTTTTGTTTCTAACGTAAATTCTTCAACTAAAGAGTTAGAATTTAGCAACGGAGAAAAATTAACATATGATAAATTAGTAATTGCTACAGGCTCAAAACCGAATAAATTTGGTTGGCCAGGGCAAGATTTAGAAGGCGTTATGGGAATGTACCATAAACAAGATTTAGAGAAGTTAGAAAAATACGCACCTGATAATAAAACGTGTAAAAGAGCCGTAATAGTTGGTGGTGGTTTAATAGGGGTTGAATTAGCAGAAATGTTACATTCACGTCATATTCCTGTAACTTTTTTAGTTCGTGAAAATAGTTTTTGGAGTGGAGTTTTACCTGCTAAAGAATCTGCAATGATTAATAAAGAAATTATTAGTAATGGTATAGATTTACGTTTAGGTGTTAATTTAAAGGAAATTAAAGCAGACGAAAACGGGCACGTAAAATCGATTGTAATTACAGAAACAGGTGAAGAAATTGAATGTAATGTTGTTGGATTAACCGCTGGAGTTTCACCAAATATTGATTTTATAAAAGAATCTGAAATTGAATTAGGTAGAGGCGTAAAAGTCAATCGTTTTTTAGAAACAAACGTTGATAGCATTTATGCAATTGGAGATTGTGCAGAACAACACGAAGCTATTGGTCAACGTCGCCCAATAGAAGCAGTTTGGTACACTGGTAGAATGATGGGAGAAACGGTTGCACAAACTATTTGTGGAAATAAAGTTGAATACAAACCAGGGCATTGGTTTAATTCTGCCAAATTTATGGACATTGAATACCAAACCTACGGTTGGGTTTGGGCGCAACCTAAAGAAAATGAAGCTCGTTTTTATTGGGAACATAAAGATGGTAAAAAATGTATTCATATAAATTATGATAAAAATACCCACGAGTTTATTGGTATAAATAACTTCGGAATTCGAATGCGACACGAATTTTTTGATAAGATTTTAACTGAAAAAAAATCAGTTGAATATGTATTAGAACATTTGGCGGATGCCAATTTTGACCCTGAATTTTACAAACTACACGAACCAGAAATTGTAGCAAAATTTAACAAAGAAAACAATACAAATATTCAGTTGAAAAAGAAAAACTGGAAACGAGTTTTTAGCCTTTAATTTAGATATGACCCCCATTAACAGGGTATTAGTTAAAAGGTCATTATTTTTTAGAATCAATAAAACATAATTCAAACATTAGTAATTCAAATAAATGAAAGTAATACAAAACATAGGATTAAGTTTATTTTTAATTGGGCTAGCTATTTTTACTTCACTTATCTTTTTAGGTAAATATGAAGTAACTCCAGAGTTATTTGATCAAGTTGTTCAGAACAAAGGCATAAAAAGCGAATTATTTATCAATAATATAAAAATGAACGTTGTTGGAAAAGAATTTTCTGGACCATTTTCGTTTTCATCAAAAATAACATCGGCATTAGAAGCAGCTAATGCAACTCATAAAAAAAATAGTGAATGGGATAAAGTTATTTGGAGTAAACCTCACAGTTTTTCTTATGAAATAGCCAAAGAAGCAGGTACTGGAATGATTAAAGAAAACAAAGGATTATTTTGGTTGTTAACCTTCGGATTAGGAATTATTGGTGCATTGCTATTTATAGTTCCAAATGTAATTACTTTAGGCCCTGCGGGAATAAAAAATAATGGAATTTGGCTAAACTCAGCAACCAATAGAGGTTGGATTGGTTGGTTTGCGTTTGTCTTTCTGGTTGGGTTCTACATTCTCCTATATTTTAGACCAGACTATATTGTAAATTGGACATATATTGTTGATCCAATTAGCCAGTCATTAAGTGGTAATTTAGCTTCACAATGGTTTTTATACGGATTTTTATATTGCACCGTAATGTCTGTTATGGCAGTAAGAATGTATATTAAATATCGCCATAATAAATACCAAGTTTTAAGAACTACTTCAGTATTATTCTTCCAAATTGTATTTGCCTTTTTAATTCCAGAAATTTTAGTTCGTTTTGAAAAACCTTGGTACGATTTTAAAAATGCTTTTCCTTTAGATTATGATTTCTTCTTTAAATGGAATTTAGATGAATTGCTTGCAAGTGGTGGTTTTGGTTTATTTATACTTGTTTGGGGAATTTTGTTAACGTTAGTAATTGTGCCTGTAATGGTGTATTTCTTTGGTAAACGTTGGTATTGTTCTTGGGTTTGTGGGTGTGGAGGTTTAGCGGAAACTTTAGGCGATCCTTACCGACAATTATCAGATAAATCTATAAAAGCGTGGAAATTTGAACGTTATATTATTCACGGAGTGTTAGTTTTTGCAATTGTAATGACTGCCATAACCTTATATTCTTTCTTTTCTGGAGCTCAAGAAGTTTTAGGAATTAAAACACAAACCATTCAAGATATTTATGGATTTTTAATCGGTTCTATATTCGCAGGAGTAATTGGTACAGGGTTCTATCCAATTTTTGGAAATAGAGTTTGGTGTCGTTTTGGATGTCCGTTAGCAGCATATATGGGGATCATACAACGTTTTAAATCTCGATTTAGAATTACAACAAACGGAGGTCAATGTATTTCTTGTGGCAACTGTTCAACCTACTGTGAACAAGGAATTGATGTTAGAGCATATGCACAAAAAGGAGAAAATATTGTCCGCGCAAGTTGTGTTGGTTGTGGTATTTGTGCTGCCGTATGCCCTAGAGGAGTTTTGAAATTAGAAAACGGTCCAGAAACAGGAAGAATTAACCCAACAGATATTTTGTTAGGAAATGATGTAGATTTAATGCAATTGGTAAATGAAAAATAATTTTTTCTTTTTTTTACTATTGATTAATACTTCGCTTTTTGCTCAAAAAGAATATCAAAAAGTAGTTAATAACAAAGGTATTTTATTAGAAGAAGGGTGGGTTGAAAACAACAAAAAAATAGGATATTGGAAGTATTATTATTCCAATGGAAAACTAAAAAAAGAAGGACGTTTTAAAGATGGTCTTCAAATAAAATATTGGCATTTTTACCGCGAAAATGGCATCAAAGAAAAAGAAGGTCATTTTGTATATGGACAGAAAAATAAATGGTGGTTATTTTATAATGATAAAGGAAGGGTAAGCCATAAATGTCAGCTAAAAAATAATCAAAAAAACGGATATTGTTTAACATACATTGATGAAAAGCTTATAAAAGCATCCCTGTTTAAGAACGGGGAAAAAATAAAAGAATGGACGAGTTTTTCTTCCTTCAGAAAAGAAAACAATCTAAATGATTTACGTTAAATGACGCCCCTAATTAAAGTAATTATTCCTGCATATAATGAGCAAGATTCTATTGCGCACGTTATAAAAGATATTCCTAAAATTGTTAATGAAATTATTGTTGTTAGTAATAATTCTACAGATAAAACTGAAGAAAATGCTAAAAAGGCTGGAGCAACAGTTTTAAAGGAACCTCGTAAAGGGTACGGTTATGCATGCTTAAAAGGGATGGATTACATAAGTAATCAAAATGAAAAACCAGATATTCTTGTGTTTTTAGATGGCGATTATTCTGATTACCCTGAACAACTTACAGAAATTGTGAATCCAATTATAAAAGACAACAAAGATTTTGTAATTGGATCTCGTGTAAAACGACTACGAGAAGAAGGTTCTATGACGCCCCAACAAATATTTGGTAATTGGTTGGCAACTTTTTTAATGAAGTTGTTTTTCGCTGCAAAATTTACAGATTTAGGCCCGTTTAGAGCTATAAAGTACAACAAATTGTTAGCCTTAAATATGGAAGATAAAACGTACGGATGGACAGTTGAAATGCAACTAAAAGTCTTAAAAAAAGATTTTTCTTATATAGAGGTTCCTGTAAAATACCGTAACAGAATAGGTGTTTCTAAAGTTTCAGGAACGGTAAAAGGAAGTATATTTGCGGGCGTAAAAATTCTAAGTTGGATTTTTAAATACAGTTTCAAATAATGATTTTAGAATACATTATTATTGTCATTTATACCATTTGTATATTGCTTATTTTTATGTATGCAGTAGCACAATTAAACCTACTTTTCAATTATTTATCTGCACAAAACAAAGAAGATGATTCACCTAAGTTTGATTTTGAAAACCCATCAGATATTCCATTTGTAACTATACAATTACCTGTATATAATGAATTGTATGTTATAGAGCGCTTGTTACGTAATATTGTAAGAATTGATTATCCGAATGATAAATTAGAGTTTCAAGTTCTAGATGATTCTACAGATGAATCTATACAAATTACAGCCAATTTAATTAAAGAATTACAACAAAAAGGGTTAGACATTCAACACATTCAAAGAGGAAATCGTGAAGGTTTTAAAGCTGGAGCATTAAAAGAAGGATTAAAAATAGCTAAAGGTGAGTTTATAGCTATTTTTGATGCCGATTTTTTACCCCAAGAAGATTGGCTAAAAAAGACGGTTCCGTATTTTAAAGATAAACATATTGGTGTTGTACAAACTCGTTGGGGACACATTAACCGAAATTATTCAACGCTAACTAAAATACAAGCATTTGCATTAGATGCGCATTTTACTTTAGAACAAACAGGAAGAAACAGCAAAGGTCATTTTATTAATTTTAATGGTACTGCAGGAATTTGGCGTAAAGAATGTATTCTAGACGCGGGTAATTGGGAAGGAGATACTTTAACTGAAGATATTGATTTAAGTTACCGTGCGCAACTTAAAAGCTGGAAATTCAAATATTTAGAAAAAGTTGAAACGCCTGCGGAATTACCTGTAGTTATTAGCGCAGCACGTTCACAACAATTTCGTTGGAATAAGGGAGGTGCAGAAAATTTTCAAAAAATGTTTGGGAGAATTATTAGGAATAAAAATATTTCTGTAAAAACAAAGATTCACGGATTGCTGCATTTACTTAACAGCTCTATGTTTATCTGTATTTTATTAGTTGCAGTTTTAAGTATTCCGATGTTATATATAAAAAATGAATACTCACATTTAAAATTCTATTTTTTTATAATGAGTTTCTTTGTAATGAGTACACTTATTTTCTTTGTTTGCTATTGGTTTGTGTACAAAAACATTTATGGTGGTGGATTTAAAAAGTTTATAAAGTATATTGGAGCATTTTTAAGATTTTTCTCAATAGTTTTAGGGTTTTCACTACATAATACCATTGCCGTTCTTGAGGGTCATTTAGGTAAGAAAAGTGAATTTGTACGTACACCAAAATTCAATATAAAAACATTAAAAGATGGCTGGAAAGACAATAAATATATAGCAAAACGCCCAAGCATACATGTTATTCTTGAAGGCTTGTTAGCTATCTATTTTGCTTTTGGTATGTACAGCGCCTTTGTGGTTGGAGATAAAGGTGGCGATTTTGGTTTGTTTCCTTTTCACTTAATGCTTTTTATTGGTTTCAGTTATGTGTTTTTTAAATCCATTTTTTCTAAAGCTTAGATGAATTTTATAAAGAAGTATAGCCAAGTATTACTCGTTTTTTTGAGTATATTTTTATACTTTTTATTTGCCTTTTTTTTGGAGCGTACTCAGTTTAATCAATTTGTTTCTCTTTGGTTTTTCCTCTTTATTTGTTTTTATTTTTTGATAAAAAACAAGCAACTTACATTTAATCATCTAGTAGGAATTTCAATTATTTTTCGATTAATTTTCCTCTTCGCTATTCCAAATTTATCGCAAGACTTTTATCGCTTTATTTGGGATGGAAGAATGACTTTTGAGGGGTTCAATTCCTATCTTTCTTTGCCTGAAACGTTTATTCAACAAGGAAAACAGCCTATAAGTGAAGCGACTCAGCTCTATCAAGGAATGGGAGGGCTTAATGGTAGTCATTTTACAAATTACCCACCGTTAAACCAACTAAGTTTTTTGATTGCTGCAATTTTTGCTGGTAAAAGCATTTTTTGGTCAGTAGTTGTATTGCGTTTACAGATTATTTTGGCAGATATTGGTATTATATACTTTGGAAGTAAATTATTAAAAAATCTCAATTTAAACCCTAAGAAGATTTTTTGGTATGCGCTCAATCCGTTTATAATTATTGAACTAACAGGTAATTTACATTTTGAAGCAGTACTCTTATTTTTTCTTGTATGGTCTTTATACAACCTACATAAAAGAAAATGGATTTTTGCAGCGGTCTTATTGGCTTGTTCGGTATCTGTGAAATTGATTCCTCTTTTATTTCTACCTTTATTATATCAATTTTTTACAAAAGAAAAAGGCGTAAAAGGATTCTTTAGATTGATTGGGTTTTATGTAATCGTATTGGTAATTAGCGGTTTGTTTTTCTTGCCATTTTATTCGCCTGAATTAATCTCAAATTATTCTAATTCTGTCGGGTTATGGTTTAGAGATTTTGAATTTAATGCAAGTTTTTACTATCTTTTTAGAGAGATTGGTTACTTATTTAGAGGTTGGAATGAAATTGCCATTATTGGGAAAATAACACCGATTTTAACAATTCTATTTTTAGTTGGAATGAGTTTCTTCCGAAAAAATTATCCAATGAAAAATTTAATAACAGCAATGCTTTTTGCATTGTCTTTCTATTATTTTACAGCAACTACAATGCACCCGTGGTATTTAGCGACATTAATAATTTTATCGATTTTTACAAAATATAAATTTCCAATTGTTTGGAGTTTGATGATTGTCTTGAGTTATCAAGCGTATGCAAACACACCTTGGAAAGAAAACTTGTGGTTTGTTGCCGTTGAGTATTTAGTTATTTATGGGTTTCTAATTTGGGAAATTAATGACTTAAAATTAGAATGATTATTTTTTCAGTAACTTTATTCCGCTATGGAAAAATTACTAAGATATTTGCCTTTTCACTTTTTATGTTGCTTGGTTACTGGAATTTTCTTGCAGTTTAGGTATCAAGTATGGCAATCTAATTTTCAAAATTTAGCAATATTATTTGTTGTTTTTTTACTGCTATTAGCATTATTACATTACTACAAAAAGAAATTTACTTTTGGATTATTAACACTTATTTTCTTTGTTTTTATGGGTGTTTCGTCTGTATTTACTCAAGATGATAGAAACTATAAAAGCTATTATAATTTCTTTGTTAGTAAAGATTTTACAACAGTATTAACTATTTATAAAATTTTAAAACCAGGTAATTATTATCATAAATATGAGGCTGAAGTTTCTCAAATTAATAAGAAGAAAACCATTGGTAGAATTCTACTAAATATTCAAAAAGATAGCTTGCAGGAAAATTTAAAAGTTGATGATAGAATTTTTCTGAAACCAGCTTTTAAAGAACTGATTCCGCCGTTAAATCCGCATCAATTTAGTTATAAAGAATATCTAGCCAAACAAGGAATTTATCGTCAGGTTTCTGTGAATAATCAGCAATTTAAAGTTATTGATAAACGTTTTTTTTCTTTGATAGGTTTCTCTGCAAGGTTCCGAAGTAAAATTCAACAATCGCTTAAAAAATATAATTTTAAACAAGATGAATATGCCGTTATAAGTGCTTTATTACTTGGGCAAAGACAAGATATTTCTAAAGAATTAATAGAAGATTACTCTCGTGCTGGTGCTATTCATATTTTGGCAGTTTCTGGCTTACATATTGGTGTAATTTTATTGCTTTTAAATCTGTTGTTTAAAAAGTTAAATAAGACTAGAAAAGGAACTATTTTCAAAGCAATTTTGATTATTACATTACTTTGGATATTTGCTTTTATTGCTGGTTTGTCTGCATCTGTAGTAAGAGCTGTAGCTATGTTTACGTTTGTAGCAGTTGGGCAGTCTTTTAAACGAAAACGAATTGTAGAACACTCGCTAATTGCTTCTATGTTTTTCTTGTTATTGATAAAACCTGTATTTCTGTTTAATGTTGGTTTTCAATTAAGTTATTTGGCAGTTTTTGGAATTGTTTGGGTACAACCGCTGTTGTATAATTTATGGAAACCAAAATTAAATTTTTTAGATAAAGGGTGGCGGTTATTTACTGTTTCAGTTGCTGCTCAGGTAGGAATTTTGCCAATTAGCTTGTTTTACTTTCATCAATTTCCAAGTCTGTTTATACTGTCTAATTTAGTAATTATTCCTTTTTTAAGCATAATTTTACTTGGAGGAATTATTGTTATGCTATTAGCCGTAATTGGAATATTGCCACAGTTTTTAGCGGATGCTTACGGGTTTATAATTTCTTTAATGAATCGTTTTATTAGTTGGGTTTCTCATCAAGAAGATTTTCTGTTTCGAGAACTCTCAATGTCTTTTTTACAAATGATTTTTTGGTATGTGGTTATAATGCTAATTTTTCGTTTTTTTATCAAAAAAAGACCAAAAAGACTCATTCTTGCTCTAATTTCGATAATTTTTATTCAGTTATTATATGTTTTTGATGATTTTCAGAAAAACAATAAACAAGAATTTATAGTCTTTCATAAAAGCAGAAAATCGGTTTTAGGAGTAAGAAACGGAACTAAATTTACCGTTTTACATGATTTAGATTCGGCTAAGATTCAGCAAGAAAAGTTATTGATTTCTTATAGAATAGGTGCGGGTATTCAATCAAAATATGTAACCAAGACACCAAATGTATTTCAATTTAATAACGAGACTATTTTACGAATTGATAGTTTAGGTGTTTATCAAATTAATCAGTTAAAAAATCCAATTGTGCTATTACAATATTCGCCTAAAATAAATTTGAAAAGGTTATTATATATTTTAAAGCCTTCTCAAATAATTGCAGACGGAACAAATTATAAAAGTTATATTAATCGATGGAAGGAAACTTGTAAAAAACAAAAAACACCATTTCACTATACTGGCAAAAATGGTGTTTATATTTTAAATTCTTCAGGTAATGAAGAATAATGTTTTTATAAGGCGCTTTTAAAATCCTTTTGAAATTTTTTCCAGTTAGCCGTTTTATAAGTGTCATTAGTAAAGAAGGCTAAAATTTGTTCCATGCGCTCTTTACTTAAATATCCGGGTACATTTTGTAATAACTGTTTGTCTTTATTTAAAAATATTGTTGAAGGATAGCTCAGTTTACCATTCATTAAGGTAGCAGGTAACTCATGAAAACCTTTTTTACCTTGAGCTTTAAATTTAAATGTATGTCCTTTAAAAGTAATGTCTTCTTTACCTTCACCATTCATTTTTACAGCATAAAAATTTTCATTTATAGATTTGGTAATAACCTCGTTTTTATAAGTGGTTTTATCCATTTTTTTACACCAGCCACACCAATCTGTATAAATGGCTATTAAAATCGGTTTAGGGTTGGTTGCATTTAACTCTAAGGCTTTTTCAAAAGAAACCCAATTTACATCTTGAGCTTGAGTTGTAATTACGTTGATAACTAAAAGTACTGTAAGTATAATTTTTTTCATATATGTATGTCGCAAATGATGTGCCAAATTTACAAAAATATAAAGCACCAAATTTGGTGCTTTATATTTTTGTAAATTTTAAAGAATTATTACTTAACTCCGTGCATTAGTTTCTTTAAAACAGGATTTAATAAGAATACTAAAACCCCTGCTATTAAAGGGATTATTGTAAATATTAGAAAGAATGTAGATAAATCATACTGTTTCGTAATATTTTCAATTTGTCCTCCAAACACTGCTGCTAATTTATTACCAATTGCAATTGCTAAATACCACATTCCGAACATAAAAGCAATCATACGTCCTGGAACAAGTTTTGATACATAGGATAACCCTACGGGAGATAAACAGAGTTCTCCCAGTGTATGGAATAAATACGCAAGTATAAGCCAAAGCATACTTACTTTTACTCCATCTTGAATCCCCGCAGATCCCCAAGCTAGTAAGCCAAAACCAATAGCCATAATAATTAAACCAAGTGCGTATTTTGTTGCAGCAGATGGATTGTATTTACTTTCCCACCATTTAGAAAAGAATGAGGCAAATACAATAATAAAGAATGAATTTAAAATACTAAACCAAGATACGGTGATTTCTATTTCATTATCTTTTATTTTAGAAACAATAGCGTTAACAACGCCGTTATCTCTATTTAAGGTTAAACCATTTTCTTTAGCGATTTTTAATCGTTCAGCATCTAAATAACCAAATTCTGTGCCTTCGTTGTTTTTTGTAATGATATTGATAGTTTGACCAATTTTAAATTTTTCTTGTTCAGCAATAGAAACTGTTCTTTCTACAATTTTGTCTGATTCACTAAGAGTCATCGATTGGGTAATTGCTGTATAACTATATACAAGGTCTCCTTTTTCATTTTTCTTATGATTACCGTCTTTATCTAAAACAGGGCTTTCAATAGCTTTATACTTAGCGTCGTAAGCAATGGTGTTAAAATCTCTATTAAGCATCCACCCAGCTACAGCCCAAACTCCAGCAAAACAGATTGCTAGTACAATATTTGACCCAGGAATTTTAGCATAGGTCTTTTTCCAAAGTAAATACAGTACCCAAGTAATTAGTGCTAAAGGAACAACGGTTAATAAAGCATTAATTATATTAAATAATGTTGCAGAATTTCCTGTTAAGACTCTATCTACATTGTCTCTTGCAAATAAGACTAAAGATGTTGCACCTTGCTCAAAACTCATCCAAAAGAATACAGTAAAAAGTGCAAAAATGATAAATGCAATCATTCTATGTCTTACTACTTTGGTATATCTTGAAATTCTACCAACTACTAAAATTAAAAATAATAATAAAGAAAAAAGGATTGCAACATACTGTCCTTCAAGTTTTGTTCCACTTATTGTAGTTTCTAATGAAGAGAACATATCAATACCAGCAATTTTAGATAATGGGTCATTAAAGGCATATCCTAGTCCTAAAACAGAACATATAACAATTAATATTTTATCTAAAGTTGTAAATGGATTTAAAGGTTCGTTTGAGCCATCATCAGCGTTGTTTTCTGGATACTCCTCATTAATATTTTGAGGTATTTCAGCTTCGTGAACTTTTGAAGGTTTTGCTCCAATATGTCCAAATAAATCTCCTGCTAACCAAAACTGTAATGTTCCAAGTAGCATAAAAATTCCTGCAAGACCAAATCCATAAGCCCAACCAATTTTTTCGGCTAAGTAACCGCACAGCATCATTCCGAAGAAAGCACCTGCATTAACTCCCATATAAAAAATGGTATATGCTCCGTCTTTCTTCTCTGGATTTTCTTTATACATCTCAGAAATAATTGAGGCAATATTTGGCTTAAAAAACCCTGTGCCAATAACTAATAAAGCTAAACCAAGGTACAATGAAACCTCTGATTCAAAAGCCATAAAAACATGCCCTAAAGTCATAATTAGTGCGCCAATAATTACTGCCCAACGATATCCTGTAATTTTATCGGCAATAATACCTCCAATAATAGGAGTAATGTATAGTAGCATGGCATAAGTGCCAAATAATGCTCCAGCATTTTCGATAGTCCATTCCCATCCAGGGTTGTAGCCTACAACAGCCATTGTTAAAAAGTTTACAAGCAAAACACGCATTCCGTAGAAAGAAAAACGTTCCCACATTTCAGTAAAGAATAGTACAAATAATCCCGCAGGATGCCCAAGAACTTTGTCTTTAAATAGATTTTCTATATCCGTATTCATAAATTATAGTTTGTGTTAGTATAAAAAAGAAAAACTCAAAAACGAGATGTTTTTGAGTTTTGAAAAATATTTTTAATTATCTGCTAATTCGAAACCTTCTGCTTGGTCATTGTGCATTTCAATTTCGTTCTCTTCAGCACCATGAGTTAACCTCTTTAATGGTTTTAGCAATGCAATTACTAATAAACCGAAAATTACAGTAAATATTACAATCCCTATAAAAATGGTGTATTCTCCAAAGTGTTCAGATTTTTCACCTAAAACACCCGCAACTTTACCACCAAGGCCAGTCGCTGCAAAATATAACCCCATCATTAACGATGCGTATTTTACGGGTGCTAATTTTGTTACAAATGATAATGATACTGGTGAGGAGCATAACTCACCAATCGTATGAAATAGGTATGCTAATACTAGCCACTGCATTCCTGAACTTCCATTTGCTTCATATTCTCTCACTGCTAAGATCATAAATACAAAACCTAACCCCATTATAATGGTACCAGTTGCCATTTTAAATAATGAAGAAGCTTCTTTTCCTTTTAATTTTCGTTTTGCCCAAATATTTGCAACCCAAACTGCAAATAGAATTATAAAGCCAGCATTTAGTCCTTGAAACATTGGAGTTGGTATTAAATAACCAAATAACATTCTATCCGTTTTTGTTTCTGTATAAACACTCATTAATCCACCTGCTTGTTCGAAGGCTCCCCAAAAAACAATAACTAATAAAAATGAAAGTAGTAATACTAAAAAACGGTCTTTATCTACAGTAGTTTCTAAACTTTTATAAATCATCATGATTAGACTAACTACAAAAGAAAGAAATATAAACAATGCTCCATATCCCCAATGATCAACACCTTCAAAAGTGAATCCAGCATAAAGAGATAATGCAATTAATATAGCGAAGATGCCTAAATGTATTGGTGATTTAAATATGTTGGAGAAAAGTTTAACTATTGAAGTATCATCTTTTTTATCTTCTTCCGTAGGTGTGTTACCAACATGTACAAGGTATTTTTGACCCCAAATATATACTATTAATCCAAATAACATTGCAATTCCAGCCATACCGAATCCTGCATGCCATCCCCATTTTGCAACAACAAGACCAATAAATGTTGTAGCCAACAGAGAGCCTAAGTTAATACCAATATAAAATATAGAGAATCCTTTATCTCTTCGTATGTCTCCTTTTTTATACAACTCTCCAACCATTGTAGAAATATTTGGTTTTAAACAGCCTACTCCTAATATGATTAAGCCTAAACCTATAAAAAATGCCCATTCAGCTTCAATAGCTAAGGTACCATGACCTAAAACTAAAATAATGGCTCCGAGCATTACGGTTTTTTTCTGTCCTAAAACTTTATCTGCTAAAATTCCTCCAGGAATAGAAACAACATACACTAGCATTACATACCAACCGTATAATTGATAAGCTTCTAAGTTTGTCCAACCTAAACCAGCACCATCTTTGTGACCAATTTTTGCAATCATATAAATTACTAAAAGTGCACGCATTCCATAATAAGAAAAGCGTTCCCACATTTCTGTGAAAAATAATACATACAATCCAACAGGGTGCCCAAATAACTCTTTTTCGTGTGGCTGTTTTACTAAATTAGTCATATTTTATATATTTTATTTATCTTTATTACTATTCAAATTATCATTAACAAACTTAGTCATTTTAGTGTATAGGTGTAAACGAGTATTATTTCCTTCGTAAATTCCGTGTGTCTTGTCTGGATAGATAAAAAAGTTAAACGGTTTATTTGCAGCTATCAACGCGTTTGCCATTTGCATTGAGTTTTGTACATGTACATTATCATCACCAGAACCGTGAATTAGTAAGTAGTCTCCTTTTAGTTTCTCTACATAATTTATTGGTGAATTGTCATCATAACCACTTGCATTTTCTTGAGGTGTTTGCATATAACGTTCGGTATATACCGTGTCATAAAAACGCCACGAAGTAACGGGAGCAACGGCAATAGCCATTGTAAAAATATCATTTCCTTTTAATAGGCAATTTGTACTCATAAAACCACCATAAGACCAACCCCAAATACCAATGTTATCTGCATCTATATAACTGAGTTTTGCTAGCTTCTTTGCTGCTGTAATTTGATCTTCAACTTCGTATTTACCTAGTTCTTTCTGAGTTACTTTCTTAAAATCACGACCTTTTAAACCTGTTCCGCGACCATCTATACAAACAACTATAATTCCTTGTTGCGCTAGCATATTATGCCAATAATCATTAGACCCGTTCCATTTGTTGCTAACTTGTTGCGATCCTGGACCTGAATATTGATACATTAATAGCGGGTACTTTTTGTTTTTATCAAAATCTACGGGTTTTATCATCCACATATTTAAATCATTTCCGTTTATATTTATGGTTGAAAACTCTTTTGGACTCATTTTATAATTGGTCAATTCTTCTTTTAATTCCGAATTGTCTTTAATTACTTTCAACATTTCCCCATCACCATTATATAAAGAATAAATAGGCGGAACTTCTGAGGTGGAATGTGTATTGATGAAATAATGCATATTCTTACTAAACGAAGCCGTATTTTTGCCAATTTTATTACTCAATATTTTCTTATTTTTTCCATCTAAACCAATAGCATACACACCACGATTTATAGAACCGTTTTCTACAGATTGATAATAAATTTGATTGTTATCTTTATTGAAGCCGTAACAATTAGTTACTTCCCAATTGCCTTTAGTAACTTGGTTTTTTAATTTTCCGTTTGCATTATAATGATAGATATGATTAAATCCATCTTGTTCACTTGTCCAGATAAAACTATTATCTTTTAAAAAAATAAGATTGTCTTGAATATCAATATAGGCCTTGTCTTTTTCATTTAAAATAATTTTTGAAACCCCAGTTTGTGCATTGATAAAGTATAATTTTAAATCATTTTGATGACGATTTAAAGTAGTTACTGATAATGTGTTTTTATCATTTGTCCATTGAATTCTTGGAATGTATTCGTACTTACCTACATTTAGTTTTTTGACAGATTGAGTTTGTAAATTAAATAAATGTAATGATACTTTTGCATTTTCTTCACCAGCTTTTGGGTATTTAAAAACTTGCTGTGTTGGGTACAAATTTTTATTGTACATATCCATAGAAAAAGTAGGGACATTGGTTTCATCAAAACGTAAAAAAGCAATATAATTGCTATGTGTACTCCATTCAAACGCTTTTACAAAAGCAAACTCTTCTTCATATACCCAATCGGTTGTTCCGTTAATAATCGAGTTAATTTTTCCATCTTTAGTAACCTGTGTAATTTTTTTTCCGCTTGTTAAATGTAAAATAAAAAGATTATTCTCTTTTGTATATGCTATTTTTTTACTGTCTGGTGAAAATGTAGGTTCTTGAATATCTTCTCCAATAAGTGTTAATTGTTTAGAGGCTATATTGTAATGGTAATAAGTTCCTTTTGAGGAGTGGCGATATACTTTTTTAAAGTTAGTCCCTAAAATTAGCGATGTTTCTTCTGGGTTAAATAAGTACGAAGAAAATGTATCTAAATCGTTTAAATTTTTACTATCTACAATGGTTTCAACTTTTTCTAAAGTTTTATAGCTATATGTGTCAACTGAAGTAGATTTAGTCTCTTTACTGGTATTTAATAAAGAATAAAAATCACCATTCATAGAATTTAAGGCATTCATTCTTTCTGGTGAAAACGTTCCATTCCAAATTTTTTCTAAGGTAATTTCTTTTGTCCCTGCAGTAATAAAGTTAGAGGCAGATTCTTTTTTACAAGAAAATAACACTGTAATAATTGCTAAAAAAAGTACTTTTTTCATTGAAATAGTAGTTATTGATAAATAACTGCCAAGTTTACGTAAAAATCATCAAAAAAACGCTTAAAAAAATAGAAATATTTAAATTTTAACGTAGTTAATAGCTATTCAATTATCTTTGTTGTTTATCAAAATTGTTATACTGATGTCTAAAATCATTTCAGGATTTTCAAAACTTACCAAAGAACAAAAAATTAGTTGGTTGGCAGAAAATTATTTTAATAATCAACCAGAAATTATCAATACCATTAAACAGTATTGGAATATTGATGAGAGTTTACAACAACTTCATGATGATTTTATAGAAAATACTATTTCTAATTTTTATATGCCGTATGGTGTTGCACCAAATTTTGTAATTAATGGTCGAGAGTATGTAATTCCTATGGTTGTAGAAGAAAGTTCTGTGGTAGCAGCAGCATCTTTAGTGGCGAAATATTGGAGTTCTCGTGGCGGATTTAAAGCCGAAGTTATTTCAACCAAAAAAGTGGGTCACGTACATTTTATGTATGCAGGAGTTTTTTCTGATTTAGAAAAGTATTTTACTAATAAACAAACTGAATTACGTGCTGCAACAGCATCCATTACTAAAAATATGGAAAAACGTGGTGGTGGAATTTTAGATATTCAATTAGTTGATAAAACCGAAAAACTGACTAATTATTATCAATTAGAAGTAACTTTTGAGACCAAAGACTCTATGGGTGCTAATTTTATAAATTCGTGTTTGGAGGTCATTGCAAAAAGGTTTCAAAATGATGAAATTGAAATAGTGATGAGTATTCTTTCTAACTATGTTCCAGAATGTTTAGTGCGTGCAGAGGTGTGTTGTAAAGTTGAAGATTTAGGAGGGAAAAACCCTCAAAAGTTTGCGCAAAAGTTTTATCAAGCTGTTCAAATAGCAGAAGTAGAACCTTACAGGGCGGTTACTCATAACAAAGGAATTATGAATGGAATTGACGCCGTTGTGATTGCTACAGGAAATGATTTTAGAGCTATTGAAGCGGGTGTACACGCGTATGCTTCAAAAGAGGGAAGCTATAGAAGTTTAACGCATTGCGAAATTAAAGACGATATTTTTAGATTTTGGATAGAAATTCCGCTTGCGCTTGGTACAGTTGGCGGATTAACAACCTTACACCCGATGGCAAAATTGTCATTAGATATGCTTCAGAAACCAACTGCAAGAACGCTCATGCAAATAGTTGCAACCGCAGGTTTAGCACAAAATTTTGCAGCCTTACGAGTTTTAACAACCAAAGGAATTCAGCAAGGGCATATGAAAATGCATTTGATGAATATCTTAAATCAGCATAAGGCAACTTTCGAAGAAAAAGAAGAAGTTGTAAATTATTTTGAAAGCAGAACAGCATCACATAGCGCTGTAGTAGAAAAACTAAATAGTTTAAGAAAATCAACAATAAATTGGGTAAATTTTTTAGATGAAGATAAAGTTCGCAACAAACTTAATAGCTTAAAATCTGATGCAAAACCACTTTTTGGACAAATGAATGTGCAACAAATGATAGAACATTTAGGCGCTATTTTACAAATTGCCAATGGTAATTGGAAGATTGATTGGTATGTTTCTGAAGAAAAAGCTGCAAGGAGGAGACCGTATTTAAATACAGAGGGTGAGCTGCAAGTTGGTTTTAAAGCAGCTTTCCTGTCAAAAACACCTACGTCAGTTGCCTTTAGCTCTGCTAAAGAAGCTATTGATGCTTTAATACAAGAAATACAATATTTTGTAAAGATTAATACTGAAGATGCGAATAGAGTAGTAGTGCATCCATTTTTTGGTGAGTTAGATTTTGAGTATTGGAAAAAATTTCAGGTAAAACATTTTACACATCACTTTAAACAATTTGGTTTAGTTTAATGCGAAACTATAGCAACGGAAAATTACTACTAACAGCCGAATATGTTGTTCTTGACGGAGCAAAATCATTAGCTATACCTACAAGATTTGGGCAAGATTTGGTTATTGAGAAAATTAAAGAACCACAATTAATTTGGGCAAGTTTTACGAATGCAGGAGAATGTTGGTTTGAAGCCGCTTTCGATTTGCCAAAACTACGTTTAATATCAGCAACTTTTAATTCTAATAAAGAAGGAAGTGCGGAGTTTATTGCAGAAACACTTTTAAATATTTTACAAGAAGCTAAAAAACTTAATCCTGATTTTTTAATTTCTAAAAATGGATTTTTGGTGAAAACCAGTTTAACTTTTCCGCAGAACTGGGGATTGGGAAGCTCATCAACGTTAATAAATAATATTGCTAATTGGGCAAGGGTTAATGCGTTTAAATTACTGCAAAACTCCTTTAAAGGAAGCGGTTACGATATTGCTTGCGCACAAAATGATAGTCCAGTTTTTTATCAGTTAGAGAATAAAAAACCAATTGTAAAACAAGTAAAATTCAATCCAAGTTTTGCTGACGAATTGTTTTTTGTTCATTTGAATAAAAAACAAAATAGTAAAGAAGGAATTATTCGATACCGAAAGAATAATCAAAATATTCAGCAAGAAATAAAAGATATTTCTGTATTGTCTGAAGAGTTTGTAAAAGCGACTTCAATAAATAACTTAGATAAAATTATTACTGAACATGAGCAAATTATAGGCTCTATAATCAAATTAAACTCAGTAAAAAGAACATTGTTTTCAGACTATTTTGGAGAAATTAAAAGTCTTGGTGCTTGGGGTGGCGATTTTGTATTGGTGACAGGAAATAAAGATTCATCAAAGTATTTTAAACAGAAAGGGTTTGAAACTATACTGTCTTATAAAGAAATGGTTTTATAAAAGTATTATTGTTAAACTTGTTTTAAAATTAGTAATGAGAAACTGAAGTAAGTTCAGTTTGGCGAAAATAAAAAAATGAAGAAAATAATAATCATTGGTGGTGGAGCAGCTGGGTATTTTACAGCTATAAATGCTAAAGAACAAAACCCTAATTTAGATATTACCATTCTAGAAAAAGGGAAGGAAGTTTTACAGAAAGTAAAGATTTCTGGAGGTGGAAGATGCAACGTTACACATGCTTGTTTTGAGCCAAAAGAGTTAGTAAAATTCTATCCAAGAGGTGAGAAAGAATTGTTAGGTCCTTTTCATCAATTTATGACTGGCGATACTTTTGAGTGGTTTGAAGACCGCGGAGTTCCACTAAAAATAGAAGATGATAATAGAGCGTTTCCAGAAGCAAATACTTCACAAGCTATTATAGATTGTTTTCAAAATGCTGTTGATAACCTCGGAATTAAAGTGTTGAAAAATCATGGAGTACATTCAGTTTATCAACAAGACAATCAATGGATTGTTAATACAAAAGAACAAAAATTTATTGCAGATAAATTAGTTATTGCTGCAGGTTCTAGTAAAAAAGTTTGGGAGTTGTGCGAAACTTTAGATCATACAATTATAGAACCTGTTCCGTCTTTATTTACCTTTAATATTAATGATAAACGCTTAGCCGATTTATTGGGGACTTCTGTTTCGAATGCAACGGTAACTATTGTTGGAACAAAATTAGAAGCATCTGGACCTTTACTAATTACACATTGGGGAATGAGTGGGCCAGCAATCTTAAAATTATCTGCTTTTGGAGCACGAATTTTGGCGGATAAAAACTACCAATATAATGTAGAGGTTAATTGGTTATCGAGACCTACAGATAAAATTTTAAATGTCTTACTCAATTTAAAAAAGAAAGAACCGCGTAAAACGGTGATTTTAAAATCGCCCTTTACAGAAATCTCTAAACGTTTATGGGAACGCTTTGTGTTGGCATCTGAAATTAGAATAACACAAAATTGGGCAGATTTAAATTCTAAGCAATTAGAAGGTTTAGCAAATCAATTAACAAAAGGGGTTTTTAACGCAAACGGAAGAACTACTTTTAAAGATGAGTTTGTTACTGCTGGTGGCGTAGATTTAAAAGAAATAAACTTTAAACGTTTTGAAAGTAGAAAACATAAAAATCTCTTTTTTGTAGGTGAAGTTTTAAATATTGATGCCGTTACTGGAGGATTTAATTTCCAAAATGCATGGACTGGTGGTTTTATTTGTGCTAGAAGTATTGCGGAGGATTAAAAGGGTTTCGCTAATGAGATAAGAATATGCATCGTTTTAAAATGACTTAATATCTAGCGTTAACGAAAGGTCTCTAAAAGTAAGTTAAGAAATCAAACTAAATTTGTTTAATGAACCGCTAAGTACAAGAACTATACGCTTAGTGGTGTGAGAGGCGCGCTCTGGCTATTTCAGTCAGAGCCGTCTACTCGATTGTGCTTAGTGATTCTCGAATATATAAATAACATAAATAAATTAATGATAAACATTAATATATATTTGTATATCATTATTTTTTAACTTTAATTTGCATTAAATATATAAAACTATATTCGATGAAAACATTAAAACATATTTTGGTAGCAGTCTTAATTATGCTTATTTCAGGTTTAATTACGTACTATTTAGAACCTAACAATCTTATTTTGACAATCTTTTCCTTTCTAATTGTAGGTTTTTTTATTTTCAATTTAATTATTAGAAAATCACTTTCATTTAAGAATTACTTTACAAGTCAATATAATCTATTTACAACAAAGATTCGTGCAGAAAAGGCATATGATATACCAAAGGAACTGATGTTTGAAAAAATCATAGAAGTAATTAATAATTCAGATTTAAAATTAGTTGAAGTAGATAAAGATAAATTTGAGATTTTAGCAATTTCTACAATTACATTTAAATCTTGGGGAGAAAATATATATTAGTTTTGTAACTAAAGAAGATGAAACAATAATGAAATTTTGCTCGACAACTTTATTTTCAATGTATTCTTGGGGGAAAAACGAGAAGAATTATGATGACTTATTAAATGAAATCGAAAGTTCATTAATAGTTTAAATTTATAAATATGTCTATTGTAGTGAACTTAGATGTGATGTTAGCCAAACGGAAATTAAAGTTAAAAGAACTTTCTGAAAAAGTAGGCGTATCAACAGTGAATTTGTCAATATTAAAGCAAGGGAAAGTTAAAGCAATTCGATTTTCAACTTTAGATGCAATTTGTGAAGCATTAGATTGTCAACCTGGTGATATCTTAGAATATGTAAATCAAGAAAGATAATTCCTTTAAATTTATTGTAATGGAACGTGTCATTTTTCACATTAAGCACAATGTGGTTATGGATATGCGTCGTTTCAATGACTTATATTCAACGTTAGCAAGAAGTAACTAAAAATAAGTTTAGAAACAAACCAAATTAGAGTTTAACGCACCTCTAATCAATTTAATTTAAACACGTATTATTTGTGCTGCCAAGTTGCTGTTGGAGAGAATAAAAAATCAGTTGGAGTATCAATATCATATAAATATTGAAAGCCTCTGGTTTCTTTCTTGCAAAAGGGTTCTATAAGTTGTATCATATTAGTGAAGCCTTCTAGAGTGAGAATACAATAAAAATTTTCACTATCTTCACTAAGTATTCCTTCGTCAGCTTTAAATAAACCAAAAATTAAATTACAATTTCGAGGTGTTATAAAATCTATTTGAGATAGATCTAATCGTTGTTTTTTATCGACAACTACCTCCTTAATTAGGTCTCTTAATTTTATTGCTTCGGCTTTGTTGAAGTTGTACAATCGAACAACATTTTCGTCAAGACCATTTACGTTTTCTATATAATCTAATTCCATTTTTTAATTTTAATGTGCTTCTAGCCAATTATCACCAATACCAACCTCAACATTTAAAGGAACGCTCATTTTAAAAGCATTCTCCATTTCTTCTTTAATGATTGGTTTAACTATTTCTAACTCATTTTTAGGGACATCAAAAACCAATTCATCATGTACTTGCAATAGCATTTTAGATTTGAAATTTTCTCTTTCAAATCGTTTATAAATATTAATCATTGCTAGTTTTATAATGTCGGCAGCAGAACCTTGAATTGGTGCATTTACTGCATTCCGTTCCGCAGCGCCACGAACAATAGCATTCTGAGAATTGATATTTTTCAAATACCTACGACGATTTAAAACTGTTTCTACATAGCCGTTTTCACGAGCAAAATCTACTTGAGCTGCCATATAATTTCGTAATTTCGGGTACGTTTCATAATAGGTGTCAATCAAGGCTTTTGCTTCTTTACGAGACAAATCGGTTTGATTACTCAACCCGAAAGCAGAAACACCATAGATAATTCCGAAATTGACTGTTTTTGCATTGCTACGCTGTTCGCGAGTAACTTTATCTAACGGAACATTAAATACTTTTGCAGCGGTTGAAGCATGAATATCTTCGCCATTTTTAAAGGCATTCATCATGGTTTCTTCTTCACTTAAAGCCGCAATAATTCGCAATTCAATTTGAGAATAATCGGCAGCAACTAGCACATGATTTTCATCTCTCGGAATAAACGCTTTCCGTACTTCGCGCCCACGTTCTGTACGAATAGGGATATTCTGTAAATTAGGATTATTAGAACTTAATCGACCAGTTGCAGCAACTGCCTGTGCGTAAGAAGTATGTATTCTTCCTGTTTTCGAATTAACTTCATTTGGCAGCGCATCAACATACGTACTTTGTAATTTTTTATATTGACGATATTCTTGAATATCTCTAATAATTTGATGGTCTTTTGCTAAGTAAGATAATACCTCTTCGGCTGTCGAATATTGCCCTGTCTTTGTTTTTTTAGGCCTGTCAACCAATTGCATATTTTCAAACAATACAATCCCTAATTGTTTTGGAGAAGCAATATTAAATTCTTCGTTAGCTTGCTGGTAAATGCTTTTTTCTAAACGTGCAATATCGCTGATTAAATCAACTGAAAGGGTTTTTAAGAAATTAGTATTTAAATTAATTCCTTCAATTTCCATGGCTGCTAAAACAGAAACTAAAGGGGTTTCAATATCATTGAATAATTTAGTTACGTTTCCGTTTTCTAATTCTTTGGTAAAATGTTCTTTTAATTGTAATGTAATATCTGCATCTTCTACGGCATATTCAGATTGTTTAGAGAGTTCAACTGTGCGCATCGAGAGTTGATTTTTTCCTTTTTTACCAATCAATTCAGTAATAGAAACAGGCTGATAATTTAAATAGGTTTCTGCTAAAATATCCATTCCATGACGCATATCTGGATTGATGAGATAATGCGCAATCATTGTATCAAATAAGTTGCCTTTTACAGGCATTGCGTAGTTTGATAACACTTTAATATCATATTTTAAATTATGCCCAATTTTTTCTATTTCTTCGGAAGAAAAGAAAGGACGAAATTCTTCTAAAATAGTTTTGGTCTCTTCTTGATTTTCTGGAAATGAAACATAATACCCTTTACCAATTTCCCAAGAAAAAGCGATTCCAATTAACTCAACTTCTAAAGCTTTTAAGCCCGTAGTTTCAGTATCAAAACAAACAGATGTTTGTTGTAATAATTTTTGTAATAATAACTTTCTTGATAAAACAGTATCTACATGTTGATAAAAATGATTGGTATTCGATATCGTTTTATAGCCCGAAGCAATTTCGGTTGATGTAATATTTCCTACCCCTGGAGTTGCAAATAAATCGAATTGCCCACTAGCATTTGCGCTAGAAGTAGGTACTGGTTTAATTGTAGACTTTTCGGTTGGGTTCGAAGTGATATTTTTTTCTATTTTTGTTTTGCCTGTACTTGTAGCACCAAATGTTTTTAAGAAATTATCTGTTAAACGGCGAAACTCTAATTCGGCGAAAATTTCTTTAGTGGCTTCAATATTTGGCTGACACATTTTAAAATCTTCCTGATTAAATTCTACAGGGACATCTAACATAATAGTCGCTAATTCTTTAGAAAGCATTCCTAACTCTTTAGAAGCTTCTACTTTCTCTTTCATCTTTCCTTTTAAATCTGCTGTATTTGCCAGCAAGTTTTCCATAGAACCATATTGAGCCAAGAATTTTTTAGCAGTTTTTTCTCCAACGCCAGGTAATCCAGGAATATTATCGACAGAATCTCCCATCATTCCTAAAAAATCAATGACTTGCTCTGGTCTTTCTACTCCAAATTTTTCTTGCACCTCTGGTATTCCCCAAGTTTCATAACCGCCACCAAAACGAGGTCTATACATAAAAATGTTTTCAGAAACGAGCTGAGCAAAATCTTTGTCTGGTGTTACCATAAAGATTGTGTAGCCTTCCTTTTCGGCTTTTTTGGCCAAGGTTCCAATAATATCATCGGCTTCATAACCAGTTTTAACTATTGCAGGAATATTCATTGCCTTTAAAATTTCTTCTATATAAGGTACTGCAATTTTAATAGCTTCAGGTGTTTCTTGTCGATTAGCTTTGTATTCGGGAAAAGCTTCTTTTCTAGCAACAGACCCTCCGCGATCAAAACAAACCGCTAAAGAATCTGGACGTTCCCGTTTTATAACATCTAATAATGAGTTGGTAAATCCCAAAATTGCAGAAACATCCATTCCTTTTGAGTTGATTCTTGGATTCTTTATAAAGGCATAATAACCTCTAAAAATTAATGCGAAAGCATCTAATAGAAATAATCGTTTTTTATCTGCCATTGTAATTTTTAATTGATAAACCGTGTGCCTTACAAGGTTTTTGCAACCTTGTAGGTATGCCGTTTTCTATATATTAAGAATAAGTATCGCAAATTACAATATCTTTCAAAAAGAAAGAAGTCATAATTATAAAAGAATGTATTTTTGAAAAAAATTAAAAACTAAATGAATACATTTTCAATTGCCATTCACGGTGGAGCAGGAACTTTAGTAAAAGGAATGATGACTGCCAAGTTAGAAGCTCAATATAAATTGGCATTACAATTAGCATTAGACGCTGGCTATATAATTTTGAAAAATGGAGGAACCTCGATAGATGCTGTAGAAGAAGCTGTAAAAATTTTAGAAGATTCACATTTATTTAATGCAGGAAAAGGGGCTGTTTTTACTGCGAATGGAACGCATGAAATGGACGCATCTATTATGGATGGAAAAACCTTAAATGCTGGTGCAGTGTCTTTAATTACAGGAATTAAAAACCCTGTTTCGTTGGCAAAAGATGTAATGGAAAAAAGCGAACACGTTTTTTTAGCAGGAGAAGGTGCTATGCAATTTGCAAAAATGAATAACTATAAGGTTGAAGACGAAGCCTATTTTTATGATAAGTTTCGACATAACCAATGGTTAGAAATAAAAGATACCAATAGTTTTCAATTAGACCACGCAAAGAAAAAAGACTCAAAATTCGGAACTGTCGGTGCTGTTGCTTGTGATGCAAACGGAAATATTGCTGCGGCAACATCTACAGGAGGAATGACGAACAAGAAATTTGGTAGAGTAGGAGATAGCCCAATGATTGGCGCAGGAAACTATGCCAACAATAAAACATGTGCAATTTCTTGTACTGGAAGTGGTGAGTTTTTTATTCGCGGAGTTGTAGCTTATGATGTTGCCTGTTTAATGGAACATAAAGAATTATCTTTAGAAGAAGCATCTAACGAAGTAATTAATAAGCGAATTTTAGAAATTGGTGGCGATGGAGGTTTAATTGCTGTAGATGCAAAAGGAAATATTTCTATGCCTTTTAATACTGAAGGAATGTATAGAGCAAGTAAATCTTCGAATGGAAAAGAGGAAGTTTCTATTTATAAAGACACTAATTTCAAGAATTCACACTAATTTTTTCGTGCTAATTCGCGAAATTAGTGTCTAATGTAAGTTTAAATAAACGGCGCTTCAATAGGCAATACGGAAACCTTTCTATTTTTAATATCAAAATTATCGCTATTAGAAAGTACATGAACCGTTAAGTTTGCCATGGTCATTGGTGTACCTTCTTCTAATATTTTTTCGTTATTGTGGGTTAAGTTGCTTCCATCAAAAATAATCACCATTCCAGAACCAATTATGGTACAATCATTTCCGTTTTTAATAATCATTCCTGTATCTTCTGCTAATCCAATTCCAATTAAATTAGGGTTTTTTGCAACAGCTTCAGATTGTCTTCCAAAACGTCCTCTTTTAATAAAATGAGTATCGATGATTAATTCAGGAATTAAATTTAATCCATGGTACATATCTACAGCGCCTTTAATAAAAGCTTCTGAGGCGCTTCCACCAGCAATCATCTGGTTAGACATTACCATTGCGCCAGCACTTGTGCCAGCAATTACAAAGCCTTCTTCGTTTTTATATCTTTCAGCTAAAATTTTATGAATAGTTGTTCCGCCAATTTTATCTGTAATTTTAGATTGATCTCCACCTGAAAACATGACGCAATTAGCTTCTCTAATTAAGTTAATTGAGCTTTCTTTTTCAGAATCTTCCTTGCTTCTAATATCTAAAATGGTTATATTCTTACAGCCTAACTTTGTAAAAGCAGCCATATAATTTTCGCCCACCTCAACAGGTATACTAGATGCAGTAGGTATAATAATAATCTTTGCGTCAACACCTCCAGCTTCTTTAACTACGTGAAATAGAATGCCTTCGTCAATAAATTCTAAGGTATATTGTTCGCTTTTTTCAATCCCTTTATCTTCATTTCCTCCAATAGGAATTAATGTTCCTTTTACTATTTGCATCTAAAAATTCACTTAAATTATTACAAACAAAAATAAGCTATTTTTTTATGGAAATTTTACATATATTTATAATCTTTCTCACAAATAAAATTAACTAGATATGAAAATAATAAGTATCAATGCCATGAGAGGACCAAACTATTGGTCTGTACGTCGTCATAAATTAATTGTAATGGTTCTCGATTTAGAGAAAATGGAAAAATATCCATCTAATAAGATTAAAGGGTTTTCAGAGAGATTAAAAGCACTATTTCCTAGTATGTATTCGCATCGTTGTTCTGAAGGATGCGAAGGAGGGTTCTTTATGCGAGTTGATGAAGGGACTTGGATGGGGCATATTATTGAACATATTGCGTTAGAAATTCAAACTTTAGCAGGTATGGATACTGGCTTTGGAAGAACAAGAGGTTATGGTGAAGAAGGTGTTTATAGCGTTGTCTTTTCTTATATGGAAGAAAAGGTGGGGCGTTTTGCAGCAAAATCGGCAGTAAGAATTTGTGAAGCTTTAATTGAAGGTGAAGACTATGATTTAGCTGAAGACATTCAAGAAATGCGCGAACTGCGAGAAAGCTCTCGTTTAGGACCAAGTACAGTCTCTATTATTGAAGAAGCAGAAGCAAGAGGAATTCCTTGGATTCGTTTAAACAAATACTCATTGTGTCAATTAGGTTATGGTGCTAATCAAAAAAGAATTCAAGCAACGGTAACGAGTGAAACCAGTAGTATTGGTGTAGAATTAGCCTGCGATAAAGAAGATACAAAATACCTGTTAGAACAAGCAGAAGTTGAAGTTCCTAGAGGAGATATTATCCGAAGAGAAAGAAGTGTAAATGATGCGTGTGATTATGTTGGGTTTCCTCTAGTGATAAAACCTATTGATGGAAATCATGGACGTGGAATTACCGTAAATATTCAAAATTATGATGATGCGTTAGAAGCATTTAGACACGCAAAAAACAGTTCTAAAAGTGGGGCGATTATTGTTGAGAAATTTATTATTGGTGAAGATTATAGACTATTAGTGATTAATAATAAATTAGTAGCTGCGGCGATTAGAACCCCAGCACATGTTGTTGGCGATGGAAAATTAACAGTTCAAGAATTAATAGACGAAGTAAATAAAGATCCACGTAGAGGTTATGGTCATGAAAAAGTGTTAACACAAATTACGGTAAATGAGTTAACAGAAACTATTATAAAAGATGCCGGCTATACTTTAGAATCAGTTATTAAAAAAGGGGAAAGACTTATTTTAAAAGATACGGCTAATTTAAGTACAGGTGGTACGGCAAAAGATGTTACCGATATTGTACACCCTGCAAATGTATTTATGGTAGAACGTATTTCAAAAATAATTGATTTAGATATTTGCGGAATTGATATTATGACTACAGATATTTCTAAACCATTATCAGAAACTGGTGGAGCAGTTTTAGAAGTAAATGCAGGACCAGGATTTAGAATGCACTTAGCACCAACAGATGGTTTGCCAAGAAATGTGGCAGCGCCAGTAATTGATAAATTATTTCCTCCAGGATCAACGTCTAGAATTCCGATTGTGGCCATTTCTGGAACCAACGGAAAAACCACAACAACGCGTTTAATTGCGCACATGGCAAAAATGAAAGGCTACAATGTAGGTTATACAACTAGTGATGGAGTTTATATTCAGAATCGATTATTAATGGCAGGAGATTGTACAGGGCCTGCAAGTGCAGAATTTGTATTAAGGGATCCAACTGTAAATTTTGCGGTATTAGAATCTGCAAGAGGTGGTTTATTACGTGCAGGTTTAGGTTTTAAACATTGCGATATTGGTATTGTAACGAATGTTACTGCTGATCATTTAGGGTTAAAAGGAATTCATACAGTAGAGCAGTTAGCGAAAGTAAAAGGAGTAATTCCAGAAACTGTTTTACCAGAAGGCACCGCTATTTTAAATGCCGATGATGATTTGGTATACGCAATGCGTAAAAATGTGGAATGTAATATAGCGTTGTTTTCTTTGGATGAAAATAACCCTCGTATTAAAGCGATGCAAAAACGTGGCGGTTTATCTGCAATCTATGAAAATGGATATATTACCATTTGCAAAGGTGAATGGAAAATACGGGTTATAAAGGCGGTAAATGTTCCGTTAACCTACGGTGGAAAAGCATTATTTATGATACAAAATGTATTGCCAGCAGTGCTAACAGCGTATTTAAAAGAGTTCTCAATTGAAGACATAAAAACATCTTTAGAAACTTTTATTCCGTCAGCAACACAAACACCAGGAAGATTGAATTTATTCAAATTTAAAAACTTTCAAATTTTGATAGATTATGCACATAATCCAGCAGGAATGAGAGCGTTAAAACAATTTACCGATAATTTAGAAGCCTCTGTTAAGATAGGTATTATTGCTGGTATTGGCGATCGTCGTTTAGAAGATAATAACGAGATGGGAAGCATTGCAGCTGATATGTTTGATGAGATTATTATTCGTCAAGACAAAAGATTGCGTGGTAAAACGGAAGAAGAGTTGATTAAAATGCTCGACGACGGAATTAAAATGAGAGACCCAAATAAGAAAATTACTATTATACCGTCAGAGCGAGACGCCATTTTACACGCAGTAAAACACGCTCCAAAAGACGCATTAATTATTTTATGTAGCGATGTAGTTCCAGACGCTTTAAACTTAGTAACTCACCTTACGCAAGAATAATTTGAATTTAAGATATTTATAGTTTATCTTGTTAACAACTTTGAGAAATAAAAAGATGGATAATTTTGTTGATTTGTATACTGATTATTTGATAAGTTCAAGTTCTTACACGACAGCTACAGGTATGGCTTCATTACTCTCTATAAAACATGATAAAATAACACGAGCATTATCAACGGGTGTTTATGACAGTAAATTTCTATGGAAAAAGGCAAAACCTTATGTTGAAGAATTGACTCAATCTAAAGAAACTATCATTTTAAGTTTTGATGATTCGATACAAGAAAAACAATATACAGATGAAAGTGAGTTGAACACTTGGCATTTTGACCATGTGTTTGGAAGGTCTGTAAAAGGGGTTAATTTTCTAACTGCTTTAGTCGAAGTTGGAGGCATGCGTATACCGTGTGGTGTAGAGTTTATAAAGAAAAATATTTGGGTTACCGACAAAAAAACAGGAAGGCAAAAGCGTAAAAGCAGCAAAACTAAAAACGAACTTTTTAGAGAAATGTTGCAGGAATGTAGTAGCAAAATACACTTTGATTATGTGTTGGCTGATAGTTGGTTTTCTTCAGCAGAGAACATGGTTTATTGTAAAGAACTTTTAAAAAATGATTTTATTATTGCCTTAAAAAGCAATCGAAAAGTAGCCTTATCCTTAGAAGATAAGCAAAATGGAGCATACGTGAATATTAAAACATTACAGCCAAGACAACAAACCGTGGAAGTTTGGTTTGAAAAACTAGACTTTCCGCTGTTGCTTACAAAGCAAGTTTTCAAAAACGAGAATGATACAGTCGGCGAGTTGTACTTGGCTTGTAGTGATTTAAATTTATCGTATAACCAAATAACTACAATCTACAAAAAACGGTGGGCAGTAGAAGAGTATCACAAATCGATTAAAAGTAACACAGGTTTTGCTAAATCTCCAACTAAAAAAACAGAAACTCAAACGAATCATTTTGTATTGTCAATTGTAGCTTATATAAAGTTAGAGTGGCTTAAACAAAGAACAGGGAAAAATCATTTTGCTATGAAAACACAAATCTATTTAGCAGCTCAAAAAGCAGCTCATAACGAACTCAGAAAGTTATCAACACCTAAAGCTGCTTAATCATCCTTTTTTGAGGTTTGGATGCGTAACATGAGTTAGTAAAAGAACTTAAAGAAAAAGAATCAAATGAGTTGTATGAATTTACCATTGATGATATTCCTAATTTGAATTAAATGATAATTTTTAACTAAATACCTGTTCGAGTTTTTTCTTTCTGTTAAAGTATTCTAAATACTAGAGCGTTAGAGAATCAAATCAGTTAAATTTACCAAAATTATTTTTATGCCACGTTGGGTTGTTCCTTTAATACTTATATCAGTAGTAATTCTTGTTTTAGAATTTTATGCATTTCAATCTATAAAAACAGTAAACAAAAATAAATTTATAAGATATGGTTGGTTGTTGGTTGGGTTTTTAGCATACGCAAATTTCTTTTTCGTTGTGATTACAACACCAAGAACGGCAGGACAAACAGGTCAATTTCAATGGGCTTTTGGCTTTTTATTATTGGTATTAATCCCTAAAATTGCAATGCTGGCAATTATGTTTGGAGAAGATATTTTTCGCGTAGCACAAAAAGGGATTTCTTTTTTTTCTTCGGAAACAAAGCCGCTCGCAAGTCGTAGAAAGTTTATTTCACAGTTAGCATTAGGTTTGGCAGTAATACCATTTGCAGGCTTTTTATATGGAATTATAAAAGGAAGATACAACTATAAGGTATTAAAGTACGAGTTAAGTTTCGCAGATTTACCAGAAGCTTTTGATGGTTTTACAATCACACAAATTTCTGATATTCACTCAGGAAGTTTCACCAATAAAGAAAAGATTCAATATGGTGTAGGTTTAATCAACGAGCAAAAATCGGATATTATTTTATTTACAGGAGACCTTGTAAATGACAAAGCTAATGAAATGGATAATTGGATTAATGTCTTTGGTCAATTAAAAGCACCTTACGGAAAGTTTTCTGTGTTAGGAAATCATGACTATGGAGATTATGTCAAATGGAAAACTCCAGAAGAAAAAGCAGCAAATTTTATAGCAGTAAAAGAAATTCATCCAAAAATAGGATTTGATTTATTGTTAGACGAACATCGATATATAGAAAAAGATGGGCAAAAAATTGCACTCGTTGGTGTAGAAAACTGGGGAAAAGGATTTAACCAAGCAGGCGATCTAGAAAAAGCATCAAAAAATATAAACAAAGAAGATTTTAAAATTTTAATGAGTCATGATCCAAGCCATTGGGAAAAGATCATTAAAAAAGACGATTTCAATTATCAATTAACCTTAAGTGGTCATACACATGGTTTGCAATTTGGCATCGAAATTCCAGGATTAATTAAATGGAGCCCTTCAAAATATATGTATAAACAATGGGCAGGTTTGTATGAAGAGTTCGGGAGATATATTAATGTAAATCGCGGGTTTGGCTATCACGCATTTCCTGGGCGTGTCGGAATTTGGCCAGAAGTAACCGTTATAAAACTGAAAAAAGCCTGATAATCAACAAGTTTTTATAAAAATGTTATATTTGTAAAGACGAAACAACCAATCAAGCGTTTCAAATTGTTTAAAAATTCAAGAAAATGACAAAGTTTGGCAAAATTATTAATACCCCAAAACCCGTGTTAATTGACTTCTATACAACTTGGGAAGAATCAGATAACCCTTCAGACACCTTACGTTCTGTTGCGGCTGCTTTAGGCGATAAAGCAAAGGTTATAAAAATTGATATTAAGAAGAATGAAATGCTTGCCGAGGCGTTACGCGTAAAAGGGAATCCTACTTTTATGATTTACAAAAATGGCGAAATGAAATGGCGTCAAACAGGTGTGCAAGATGCAAATACGCTTATAGGTTTAATACAAAAGCACCTTTAAAACTACCCTTTGTGTCATTGTAAATAAAATGAAGCAATCTCAAAAATTGTTAAATTTCTTTTTTTTAGAAGCAATTTCCCGCTTTCGCTACTCGCTTTTTCTCGTGCCTCAAAAAGAGCTCAAACAAGCCGCTCAATCGGGGCTAAACTTATTTGCTAAGATTTTTGTCTCCCCTGTAAAGACTATCTAATTCTCGAACAAAAGTAAGCTACTCTTTAAAATTAGATGTAGTAATAGCTTTAAAAGTAAAACCTTTTTCAGAAAATTCTTTCAATATTTTTGGCAATACAAAGCGTAATTTTTCAGAAGCTTTTACACTATCATGAAAAACAATAATACTTCCGTTTTTGGTATTTTTTAAAACATTTTGAAAACATTTTTCTTTAGAAATTGACGTGTCAAAATCACCAGAAAGCACACTCCACATAATTATTTTGTAGTCTTTTTTTAAGAGCTCTTTTGCTTGAGAAGGTTTAATTTTTCCATATGGCGGACGAAATAAATGAAGTTTCAAAGTTTCAAAGGTCCAAAGTTTTTCAACCTCTAAAACATTGTCTAAATAATTATCTAAAGAAGTTTTCCAACCATTTAAATGGTTTTGCGTATGGTTTCCAACAGAGTGCTTCTCCTTTAAAATACGATTATAAATTTCTGGATGCTTCTCTATATTTTTTCCAATGCAAAAAAACGTGGCTTTAGCATTATGTTTCTTTAATTCATTTAGAACAAAATTGGTAATTTCTGGTGTTGGTCCATCATCAAAAGTGAGATATATTTCTTTTTTTTCCGAAGAAAAACGCCATGTATACTTTGAGAATATATTCTCTATAATACGTGGCGTTTTGGTAAGGTATAATTTCATTTTATGAAGGCTTCTGTAAGCTCAACAAAAAGTTTAAGGGTTTAATGAGTCTTCTTCCTCTTCATCAGGAATTAAACGATTCAATAATTTTAGGTTATCTAAATAGCCTCTTTTAAGTTTTGCAACATATTCTAAATCGGTATCATATCTTTCGGTTTGCCTTAAAACTTCTTGATACATATAAATATCTGACTCTAAACGGTCATAAATAAGGTTAAAATCTTCTGTTTTATATGTGTTATAATGTATTAGATTTTGCTTAATAAGAGTTATAAACGTTGCCGCAGTTTGTCTTGCTTTTTCAGTGTTTTTTAGCTTGTAATACGATTCTGGATAACCAATAGACATTGAGTAGTGGCCAAAACTTCTAATTGGCAGTTTTTCTAAAGATAAATCTAAAACTTCTAATGCTTTAATAGTATCACCTTCGGCAGCAAAAGTTTCAGATAATCGCATTAAATTATTCCGCATAGAAATAGCATTTTTTCTAGCTTGATCGTCGAGGTAAATTTTACCATCGTTAATATTTCTAAAATCCCACTTTTTAACATTGGCGTACATTTTTTGGGGATCAATTCTGCCCATTTCAAACATACTTTTTTGACCTATAGGAGTTTTTATAGGGACAAGCTTAAATGCTAATCCGTCTAACTGTAAATAATCTTTCAGCCAAATGTATTCTTCTTCCGCATTTGCGCCACCAGTAAAATAAATTGGGCGCTTCCAGTCAAAATTATTTAGAATATCGAGCATTAAAATACTGTTTTTACCAATACCTCTATTAATGGTTATATCTATATAATCTACCATTTTGTCAGCATCTTTGGGTGCAACAATACCATATTTTAATGCATTCTCTTTATTTACAGGAATTCTAATGTTTTTTCCTGGAAGAATTTTCTCGGGTACGCCATCTTCTTCTAAGTCGTAAAAAGTGCGTTCACTATCACTTCGAACCCAGTGCATAAAATCTTTTAAAGAAATAACAGAATCCTTTGGTACTGCGGCTAATTCATCAAAATAGTACGCAAGATCTAAAGTTCCGTATTTATATTCGTGGTGCGTTAAAGCAGAGGGTATTGGGTCTGCTTTATAGGTCTTCTTTTTCATTTGATCTATATACCAAGCTGTTTGAAAAAGACTTGAGTTTATCAACTTAATATCAGTTCTAATGCCTTCTACTTCTTGCATGTACCACAACGGAAATGTGTCATTGTCTCCAATAGTAAACATAATGGCATTAGGATCGCAACTTTCTAAATAAGCCTGTGCGTTTAGGCGTGTTGTGTAGCGATTAGAACGATCGTGATCATCCCAGTTTTGGAATGCCATTAAGGTTGGTACAGCTAGTAATGCAACTATTGTTATACCCGTTGCAAGTGCTTTTTTGTTAACGCGTTTTTTAAAGTTCTCGTAGATTGAAAGGACTCCAAAGCCAATCCAAATTGCGAAGATATAAAAGGAGCCAACGATAGCATAATCACGCTCACGAGGTTCAAATGGTTTTGGGTTGGTGTAAAAAATGATGGCAAAACCTGTAAAGGCGAAGAATAAAAAGAGTACAAATAAATTCTTTTTATCTTGACTTATTTGATAGAGCAAGCCAATTATTCCTAAAATTAGAGGTAAAAAGTAATACTTGTTTCTTCCTTTGTTGTTTTTTATATCGTCTGGCAATGCCTGTTGTGAGCCTAAGCGAGCTTCATCTATAACATCAAAACCACTAATCCAATTACCGTTTTGTGCATCTAAATGACCTTGTACATCGTTTTGTTTTCCCGCAAAATTCCACATAAAATAGCGCCCATACATATAACCAAACTGAAAGTCTACCATAAACTTTAAATTCTCTATAAATGTAGGTTTTCGTTTGCTGTTTTCAGGGATTCCCGCAATAGCCTTGTACATTTTTTCAGATGCAGGGTCTACCATTCGTGGTATAAATCCTTTGTGTTTGTCTGACCAATTTGGTAATGCGTTTTTGTAATTGTTTACAATAACATATTTGCCATCTTTCTTTTCGTATTTAGGCTTTTCATCTTTGTATGGATTGGCAGCATCTTGCTCTCTATTGTATGTAAAAGAGTAATATTTGTCATAAAAAACATTAGCATCTCCATATTGCTCACGATTGTAATAGGCTAATAATTCACGGGCACTTGATGGGTTGTTTTCGTTAATAGTTGTGTTTGCATTGGCACGAATTGGTAACATTAACCAAGACGAAAAACCAATCATAATAAATAAGATAGAAAGTGTTAAGGTGTTGCCAGTAACATATCCTTTTTTACGTGTATAATTTAACCCGAAGTAAAATAACCCAATTAGAGCAGTGGCTGCGATTATTGTTCCTGAATTGTATGGCAAACCGATATCGTTGATAAAGAATAATTCTGAAATACTTAAAAATTTAAGTGTAAATGGAAATAGAAATTTAAAGACAAAAGCTAATATTAATACAGAAATTACGGTTGCAATTGCTGTTGTTTTAACGTTAATGTTTTTATAAGTTTTAAAGAAATACAAGAGTACTATTGATGGGATTACTAATAATGATAAAATGTGTATTCCAAAAGATAACCCAACTACAAAACTGATTAGTACTAACCATTTATTTCCTCTTGGTTGGTCTAGTTCGCTCTCCCACTTTAACCCGAGCCAAAATAATAATGCCATTAAGAAAGATGCCATTGCATATACTTCGCCTTCAACAGCGCTAAACCAAAAGCTGTCAGAAAATGTATAGGCTAATGCACCAACTAATCCGCTACCCAAAATTGCAATGCGTTTTCCTTCTGTTAATTCTCCTGAAGTTTTTGCTAGTTTTTTTGCTAGATTGGTAATGGTCCAGAATAAAAATAAAATGGTAAATGCACTTGCTAAAGCAGACATAAAGTTAACCATTTTTGCTATTTGAGAGACATCATTAGTAAACATTGCAAAAAACGCTCCTAACATTTGAAATAAAGGTGCTCCTGGTGGATGCCCAACTTCTAATTTTACAGAGGTAGAAATGTATTCTCCACAGTCCCAAGTGCTTACCGTAGGTTCTAGTGTTAATGTGTAGGTGATTAAAGCTATTCCAAAAACAAGCCACCCTAAGATAGTGTTTCCTTTTTTATAGTTCTGTGCGTTCATAGTTGGTGCTAAAGTATCGGGCGAATTTACTAATTTAATCCTATTTAAAATAGTCCAATTCTATTGAAAATTAGCACGATATTCATAAAAATTTGTTAAAGATAAATATTAAAAAAATATAATATTCAATAAAAATGTTTGCAGAATTAAAACTTTGCTTTAGATTTGCACTCTCAATAAATAATATTGGCCTATGGTGTAATTGGTAACACACCGGTTTTTGGTACCGACATTCAAGGTTCGAGTCCTTGTAGGCCAACAGGAAACCCTATTAATCTTTTGATTTAGAGGGTTTTATTTCGATTAGGGGTGAATTAAGAAATGTAAATTGTTTAATTAGTTTTAATACTGGGCATCTCTAAAAACTAAATAATCTTCAAAACTGCATATATTTCATTGGTAATCAGTATATTTACGTTATTATGAAGCAATTTAAATGACATAGAGATTACGGTTTTTTTGATCAAGATATTCGATTAAGTAAATGGAGTAAATTAGGCGATCCATTAGAAAAATTAAGTTTGGGTATTGATTTTGATATTTTCAGAAATTTTTTGGGAACAAAGTTAAGCATATCTCCAAAAGGAAAAGGAGGTTGGGTCTCCTTTACGATTATTTGTTGATGTTCAAAATAAGTATCCTTCAGCAGTATTATGGTTTGTCAGATGACCAAGCAGAATATCAAATAAATGATAGGATGCGTTTTTTTAATTTGACAATTTCTGACGATATCCCAGACAGTAAAACAATTTGGAATTTTACAGAAAAATTAAAAAATTTAGACCTAGTCAAAGTTCTTTTTGATTTGTTTACTAAAGAATTAAAACACCTAAACCTTAATTGTAAATAAAGGAAAAATAATAGATGCTCTTTTTGTTGAATCTCCACGCCAACGCAATAATCGAGATGAAAATAAACATATAAAACAAACAGGCCCCCCCCCTAAATAGTGGGATTACAAACCAAATAAAAAGCGTCAAAAAGATATAGATGCTCGTTGGACAAAGAAAAATTTTCAAAATTATTACGGTTATAAAAATCACGCAAAAATAGATGGTGGTAGCAAATTAATAGACAATTACACGGTTACAGATGCCTCGGTTCATGACTCTCAAGTGGTAGATGATTTATTAGAGGAACAAGACAAAGGTCAGAGTTTGTATGCCGATAGTGCTTCTTAAGTTTGCATTTTATATTATTGTAATATATTTTGTAAATTTAACTATTATAAATCAGAAAGAACAAAAGAGCGGAATAAGGTTATTCTATACGTAGAGACTTAGATCTCGTCAACATTGAAACTCCCCCCTCTTTTCTACTCAGATTTCGTACAGTTCTGTGAAGCTTTGACTTCGTTTTTAAGTTGTTGAAACTCGTGTAGATTGTCCTTTACTCACTTCTTTTCTATTTTATTGGTGTTCGTGATGTGCTTCGCAGTTGATAAAACAGTTCTTATGAGACTGTAAACTCAACTCTGTCTGCATAAAAAAAGCATTAATTTTATTCAAACAGAAAAGATGACACAAACAGAACAAGATTTATTAGAAAAGAAAGCCTTAGACCAATTATTATCGGGTAAGAGTTTATTTGGCAAAGAAGGCGCATTTGCTCCTATGCTAAAGAGTTTTATAGAAAAAGCTTTAGAAGCGGAGATGGAAAGCCATTTATTTTTGAGCGATTCATCAAACAAAAACAAGCGAAATGGGAAAGGCAAAAAGACGATAAAAAGCGGCTTAGGTACTTTTGAAATTCAAACCCCAACTGACAGGAATAGCAGTTTTGAGCCCGAGATTATAAAAAAGCGACAAACGATATTAGCGGAGAGTTTATCGGATAAAATAATAGGTTTATATGGATTAGGAATGAGTTTAAGAGATATTTGCTCTCATATAAAAGAGATGTATGATACCGATATTTCTCACACAGTATTAAGCCAAATTACAGATAAAATTATACCAGACATCAAGGAGTGGCAAAGTCGCCCATTAGAATCTATGTACTGTATCGTTTGGTTAGATGCGATGCATTATAAAGTTCGTGTTGATGGAAAAGTATCCCATAAAGCACTTTATAATATTCTAGGAATCAACAAGGAAGGACATAAAGAGGTTTTAGGAATGTATATCTCACAAAGCGAAGGAGCTAATTTTTGGTTGCAAGTTTTAACAGATTTACAACACAGAGGGCTTGAAGATATACTGATAGCTTGCACTGATAATTTAAAAGGATTTTCTGAAGCTATTTTGAGCATCTTTCCAAAAACACAAATACAAAAATGTATTGTGCATCAAATTCGTAATTCTTTAAAATATGTAGCCTCGAAAGATCAGAAAGCATTTATGAAGGATTTAAAATTAGTTTACAAAGCCATCAATAAGGAAATAGCAGAAGATGAATTGTTAAATTTAGAAGAGAAATGGGGCGAAAAATATCCTATTGTCATTGAGAGTTGGCGGCGAAATTGGGAGGAACTTTCTCAATATTTTGAATATACAGAGCCTATCAGAAGAATTATTTATACTACAAATGCCGTAGAGGGTTTCCACAGACAGGTTCGTAAAGTAACCAAAACCAAAGGTGCTTTTGTAAATGATATGGCGCTTTTAAAGTTGGTTTATCTCGCAACAAAAAACATACAAAAAAAGTGGATAAGTCCGCTCCACAATTGGAGTTTGATTATTCAACAATTATATATTAAATTTGGAGAGAGAATACCGCTCGATATTAGCATCCCCAAAAGCAGCTCGTGACGCTGCCGCTGGGGCTCATTTTAAAAACAGTTCGATTTTTTAAGCCAGAGTATGAAAAGAAAAAATCAAACTATTTTTAAAACGGAAAAAAAACACAGACAGAGTTTAAATTACACTCCCGTTCTTATGAGTAAAAACACGAATTATTTTGGAATAGACATTAGCAAAG
Source organism: Tenacibaculum sp. (assembly GCA_965242715.1). GTDB lineage: Bacteria > Bacteroidota > Bacteroidia > Flavobacteriales > Flavobacteriaceae > Polaribacter. Next base: position 2,898,987 of record OZ251501.1, on the reverse strand, counting down.
ATGTATTTGATGTTATGGATATTGGAAATAATCATTATCAATTTGAAAACACCCCATTAGGATTTAAAAAGTTTTTTAAAATTTTGGACACTCAAAGTCATTGTGTGATGGAAGCCACAGGATATTATCATTATCGGTTGGCTTATTTTTTAAGTAGAACATAACGTGAAGGTTTCTGTAGAGAATCCATTAGCTATTAAGCGTTTTATTCAGATGAAATTATCTGAGATAAAAACGGATAAGTCAGATGCAAAAATGATATGTCTTTATGCGCAGTATGAGGAGTTGCGTTTATGGCAAGGTACTAGTAAAACCCAGCAAGAATGTTTTCAAATCACACGACTATTAAGTCTTTATAGCAAGCAAACAACTGCAATTAAAAATAAAATTCATGGAGAAGATGTTTTAGGGATTCCTGTAAATTGGTAGTTCGTTCTTTAAAACGAAGTTTGAAAAACAGTAAAAAAGAGGTAGTTGCTTTAGAAAGTAAATGATTAGAGTTCATACGAATTGACAATAAAGGATTACTGACTATTTTAGAAACTATTCCTGGAATAGGGAGGAAAACAGCCGTCTTATTAATTATTTTAACCGATGTGCTTTGAACGCTTTAATACGGCAAGTGAATTATGCTCTTATGCAGGAATCACTCCTATTATTAGACAGTCGGGAAGCAGCATAAAAGGCAGACCTAGGGTAAGTAAAATTGGGAATAGGAAATGGAGGAATTTATTATTTATGTGCAGTTTTACAGCCTGTAAGCATAACAAATCGTGTAAATATTTATTTGATAGAACCGTAGCAAAGGGTAAAAGTAAAAAGCTAGCATTATTAGCAGTTTGTAACAAGATTTTAAAACAATTATTTGCAATTGCTAAGTCTAGATTATGCTATAATGAAAATTACCGAAGTGTTTTAAAAGCGTAAAATAAACCCAACAAGGGAGTGTTGGTAACTTTTTCTAAAACCGTAGAGATTTTTTTTAGAAAAAGTTATCAATGTTCCGTTACATTATGAATTTTTAAAAATTCTACAGGAAAGTAGTGCCAAAAAAAACTTAAAAATTACTTGGTTTTTAACACAGTTCTTTGTTTTAAAGAGTATTTTCTATAGATTAAAGACTATTTAAGTAATAGTTTAAATGCTTCCTTTAAATATGTTTGCATTATTTCGTGTCCAGCATCTCTAGCAATTAAATTTACTTTTTTTGACTTTAAAAAATCAACCTCTTTTTGAGTTAGTCTACCAACATTTTGATCTTTTTTACCGTAGATGTATATAACATTCGAAAGGTCTATGTTTTTTAATAAACTTGTATATCTTTTATGCCCAAAACCTGCCGCAATCTTGCAAAGATTCCTTTCTAGCGGGTCTGTTGAATCATACTCATCTATAACAATCTCTGTTCCATCCTCCTTAAATCCTGCAGAACGGCCTTCGGAAAATATTTTCCAAAATTTTTCGGGCATATCCAATCTGCCTACCATAAGAAGATAACCATCTGCGGTATTTCCATACTCAGATAACAAATCAGCAACGGCAAAAGCACCTACTGAAAAACCTGTAACATATACAGTTTTATTCTGAGACTTAAAATAAGTAACAATATCAAAAAGTATTTTTGTGCTCTCTTTATTATAATTCACTATTTTATCAAAAGATATTTCCTTTTTATTAAATTTTTCTGGATTTAAAGTCTGAACTTGATGTACATTAATTACAAAAACTTCTTCAGCATTAAGTTTACCAATATTTACAAAAAGGTCTTTAAATTGTTTTGTTAATAAATCAGGCATTGGTCCTCCTTGCGTATTAATAATGACAACATCACTTTCTGAATTTCCAAAAGAATAGCCTAGTTTTGATAATTTGTTAGGCATTCCATTATAAATAATTTTCGGATTAAGGTTCTTTTTAGTTAACTTAACTCCTATTTTATCTCCTATAAGAACTAATGCTTTATATTCTCCTTTATCGTTAACATACATTTTTGGAGATAATTCTTGACTCATTAGCTTTGACATCACTTCATCGAGTGTTGTTTTTGTTCCGTCCTCATAAAAAACTAAGTCTAAAGTACTTGGAGGTCCTTTCTGCATCAGTTCATCTGTAGTAATTAATTTCAAACCTCTAGGGATGAATGAGTATTCCTGTGCCTGAACTATTACTGTTATAAATAGGCAAATTGCTAATACTGTTTTCTTCATAGTATTATTGTTTTATATAAGTTAAACTCCTAAAGTTAAAAAATATTGCATCTCTTTATTAAATTTAGCAGGTAAGGTTTTTATGTCTAGTCCGTAAAATACGGCTACAGATTATTATTAATTTATATTACATTTTTGCACATGAAATTCGGGTTTTTGTAACCCAAAGATAGATGTAATCTTTCATTATTAACCTGAGTTCGATGTAAGGATTTAACAAAACAATGTTAATTGATTTGAATTTTGCGTTTCAAATTTGATACTTGGTTTTTTTTCTTGAAAAGAATACGCAATAAGACTTGCTACTAAATTGGTAATAAAATTTCCAAAACTTCTATGTCTAGAATGTTCTGCATGCGCTATATTTTTAAGTTGATCATTAATGGTTTCTATAACAGAACGTTTTCTTAACAATATTTTATCTCTCATAGTCATATACATTTTTCATATTATTTCTAATTCCAGTAACTAAATGCAGTCCTTGATCGAATAATAAAGCGGTTAATTCTTTGGAAACATACCCTTTATCATTGACTATGATATGAAGTTTAAATCCATAGAACCATCCCATAGTAGATTTACCTCTAGTTGCAATATCTTTAAAGACCTTGTTTCTGTAAATTCGTTTTTTATTGCAAACTCGTATAGGTGTTGAATCGATAAAAGAGATTCCTGTACATTTACCCAAACAACAGGTTTTCATATACAAACTCAAAGCCAACATATTGGATTGCATCAATTCTGTAAATCGATTGTAAGATACTGTTTCTGGAAATTCTTTGGTAAGATGTTTTTGAACATAGAAAATGTAAAAATGTTTAAAATTCCGAAAACCACTCATATGAAATAACACAGTGATTGTTAAAATTTCACTAGTTGACATCTTAAATTTTCTATTTCGAGTGTTTTTTCCTGTTAAAAGTTGTTTTTCCTTTAATGTAGGCTCAAAAACAATGCAAAAATTATCAATAGAGCAAAAAATAATTGTAATTTTATCAATAGAAATAATAAGCGAAATGTGTTTTAGTTTGTTGAAATTCAGCACTTTAATATACTAAATATTTCGCTTTTTATATGTTAAAATATTACTTTTCTTACGTCTAACTCAGGTTGATAAACCATATTTTAAATCACAGTTTAAATATTCATCAGGATTTCTATCTGGGGAATAAGAAGGTAGGTAAAATAACGTAATCATATCTTTATGCTCTTCCTCCCATTTCTTAACTATTTTACGATGATGAACTCTTAAATTATCTAAAATTAAAAACACTTTATTATCCTGAGAAATAATTAATTGTTCTAAAAACTTAATAAAAACATCAGCATTCATATTTTCTTTATAGATCATAAATTGAACGAATCCTTGATTTGTAACCGTTGATATCATATTAATTGAAAAACGTTTTGACATATGCTTTTTTATAGGTGTTTTTCCTTTAGGTGCGTAAGAGCGTCCATATTGATTTGCGTTTCTTACACCAGTTTCATCTCCCCAATGTATTGTAGCCCCTTGTTCTTTTGCTTGTTTTTTTATTGATGGATATTCTTCATCTAACCATTTTTGAACCTTCTTAGCGCTTTGTTCATAAGCTCTTTTCTTTGGCTTTTGAGAGGTGAAACCCCAGTTTTTAAGATAGTTGCCTATTGCTCTGCTTCCAATACAAATGTTAAACTCTCGCAGTATTAATTCTTTAACTGCTTTTGTTGTCCATAAAGCAAAATCTAACTTTAATTGGTCAGGCATAGTCTCTGTAATCATTTTTTGAATTTCAATCTCATATTTTTTGTTCAGTAGTTTTTTATTTTCTGATTTTGCTCCTCTTGTTTTATAAATCAAAGATTTTGCTCCTTCTTTTTTATATAGTTTCCACCAATCCCTAACAGTATTAATATGAACCCCATAAAATTTAGCAATGTCTTTTTTCTTATCCCCCCTTTTTATCATTTTTACAGCATCTCTTCTGATCACGTTCCTTTCTTGATCTAAAACTTTTCTTAAATCTATTTTTTCCATATCATAAAGATACAAAAAAATAATCAAATAATAAAGAACTATTGATTCTTAGTTATTAGCTAAAATTTAAAAAAGTGTATTTTTGCCTTAAGCGCACAAACAGTTGAAGAACTTGCAACTAAAAACGGAGAAATAGGTAAATTACAATCTTACAGGTTATTTGGTTTAAACTACTCTTTATAAATAAAATAAACCACTATGGGCTGGAAGTCCATAGGTTTTAAATCTGACTAAAGTCAGCGATACGTGATTACTCGGACGGAAATTAAAACAAAACCTATTTCAAAACTCAATTTTCTTTTAGCAAAACCAAATAAAATTTTTAGAAGCTAAAGCTAGATACACTAAAGCACATAGTTTTAACTTCATCTGAGACCAATAAATTATAAAAAAACCTTAAACAGAAATGTTTGAGGTTTTTTTTATGAACTCATTTAAACTTTTTGATTTTAAGCGAAAATTAGAGGCTTTTAGTTCTGTTGAAGACTTTTTTGAGTTGCATAACATTGTTACAGAAGATAAAAAAGACGAAAACAGGGTAGAAAACAGCAATTTTTTAACAAATCGAAAAAGTTTAAATGAGTTCTATGTACTTTAGCCAAAATTTACTTCTAAATGACACTATTAATAATATACGCTGCAGTTTCTATATTCCTCTCTTTTATCTGTTCCATTCTTGAAGCAGTCTTGTTAAGTGTAACACCAACGTTTATTAATGTAAAAAAGAACGAAGGAAAAGCATTTGCTACAGAATTAGAAACCTTAAAAAAAGATGTAGATAAACCATTAATAGCAATACTTACTTTAAATACATTAGCACATACAGTTGGTGCAATTTTGGTAGGTACAGAAGCAAAAAAGATTTTTAATGATGACGGTTATGGTGTTTTTATAGTCTCTGCAATAATGACCCTTTTAATTTTAGTAGCCTCAGAAATTATACCAAAAACTATCGGTGCAACCTACTGGAAACAACTTTCAAACCTTACCACAAAAGTTTTAAAAATCATGATTTTTCCGTTAAAATGGACAGGCATTTTATGGGTTTTACAACTAGCAACAAAATTAATTAGCGGAAAAGGAGCGCACGGTAATAGTGTATTAAGTAGAGAAGATTTTACGGCAATGACAGAAATTGCTGAAGAAGAAGGTATTTTTCAAGAATATGAAAGTAAGGTTATTAGAAACATGCTAAACTTTAAAAAAATACAAGTAAAGCATATTATGACGCCTAGAACGGTTTTAAAAACCGCAGACGAAACTCAGACTATTCAAAATTTTTATGATGAAAACTCAACACTTCATTTTTCTCGTATTCCGGTATATTCTGAAAACACAGATACTATTACAGGTTATTTTTTAAAAGATAATTTACTAGAAGCAATTATTAAAGGAAAAGGAAACGAACCTTTAAAATCTATAAAAAGAGATATTATTATTACCAAACGCGATTTACCAATTCCCAATTTATTTAAAAAATTGATTGAACAACGTGAACACATTGCATTGGTTGTCGATGAATATGGTTCTGTAAGCGGGCTGGTTTCTCAAGAAGATGTTATAGAAACACTACTCGGTTTAGAAATTATAGACGAAAGTGATAGTGTTGCCGATTTACAACAACTTGCCCGTAAATCTTGGGAAAAGCGTGCAAAACGTATGAAGATTCTTGAAGAAGAAGATTCTTCTTCCGAAGAATAATTTTTTGAAGCTATTTCCTGCTTTCACTACTCGCTGTTTCGTTCCTCAACGAGCTCAAACAAACCGTTCAATCAGGGCTAAGATTTTTAGTAAGTTAGTTTTTAATCCACTAGCTTTAATACCAATTAATTAGCTAAAGCCGTTATTTTATATCTACGGATGGCAACAGCAAGAAAATTTATACTAAAAAGAGAGTCCTTCTTAACTGATTTCTCTTCGCAAAAAACAAAGACAGTATCGTATTGAAAAAAGGATCATCTGGCTTTTAGAATTACAAAAAGGCAAGTTTAAAACTCGCAAAGCATTAGCCATTTATTTGGGCATAAATTTACGCACTCAAGAACGTTGGGTTCTTCGTTATATATCTGGCGGAATAACTGGATTATTGACAGACAAACCAAAAAATATTACCTCAAGAAGCATCACTCCCAAGATTCATCAAGGATTATCAAAACGTATAAATTCAAGTGAGCAACCATTTTTAGGGTACTGAGATGCTGTGCAATGGGTTAAAAACGAGTACAATATTGCTATACAGTACCATAACTTAAGAAGATATTAATACAGCACTTTAAGACCAAGTTAAAAACTCCCTAATACCTTACAGAACATTATATTTAGTCTAAATAAAGATACGTATTCTAGTGTCAATTTATATTTCCAAGATGAAGCTAGGTTTGGAATCATTACCCACCTTGGCAGGGTATTAACAGCTTATGGAATAAAACCCATTGTATCCTATCACACGTCTTTAAAACCACCTGTTTATACGGAAGTATTCGCCAATCAAAGACCGTAGTTTTGTTTGGGAAATTAACGGTGTAAATACCACTATATTTGAATCTTACCTTAAAGAATTCTCAAAATATAACCCTAATGAATATAAAATTGTTGTCATTGATAACGCAGGTTTTCACTCTACAAAAAATATAGAAGTCCTTCAAAATATTTTCCTTTTAAGAATACCTCCTTATGCGCCAGAATTGAATCCTTGCGAACAAGTATGGCAGTATATTAAAAACCGATATAAAAACCAACGATTTGAAACCATAGAAAAGCTAACAGGTTGGTTACATAATATGGTAAATAAAATGAGTCCAGAAACGATTAAATCTATTACGGGAAATCATCATTATGTAAATGCTTTTAATGCGGTATTATAAAATTAAATTGGTAATTAGTCAAACCTTAACAACCCATTTTCTTGGCGAAGAAAATAAAGAAAAAAGAGGTCTTAAAATATTAAACAATAAGTTATTAAATTCTTCTTTGAGTTGTTTCATAAATTTCTTAAGATTCCAACCTGTAGCAGCTAAAAAGGCATTGATTTGCGGGGAATTTTCTCCCCAAAGATAGTTTTGGTTCAATCTAAAGTCTGTTTTTAAATGACCAATAACTGGTTCAATAGCAGCTCTTCTTCTAAATTTTCCTCTTTTACATCTTTTCTGATATTCTGTATCTCGTTTTAAAGGTCTATAATCAGGAGTTGATATTTTGGTGTTACCTATTTGTTTGATGCCTTTTCCACCTCTGTCATAAACAACTTCTTGGGGTAAAAAAGCAATATTGGATTGCATTTGTTCTAATAATGGTGCTATTGTTTTGCTATCGTGAGGATTGCCTTTAAAACTTTTTATCGCAGTAATGATTAATGTTTTTGAAGTAGTAATTAACCCTGTTTTAGTGCCAAATTCATATTTTTTATGCACTTTCCCTTTAGCGATACATGCTGTAAATGGTTTGTGAATACTGTAAATTTTATCTTTATCTGTTCGCTTTTGATGTAAGATTTGATAATACAAAGCAAACTGCTTTTTATAGACTTCTAAAACGTGTTCGGGTAATTCTCTTTCCAACTCTCGAAGTAAACGACCTGCTATAGTTTTTAGTTTTGCATCTGCTTTCTTTGCTTTTTTATATCGCTTTGGATGTTTACGATTATGGGTGTCTCTTAATAATTGCTTTGAGGTTCTGACATAACTTTGTCGTTGCTTTATCTTTTCTTTTTTAGCAATATCATTGCATTTATCAATAATCTTTTTGGCTAATTTAGCATCTGTAGGAAAGGTAGTGTTGTTCTCTGCTACTGTGGTGTCTGATAATGTTACTTTTTCTTTGGCTGCTTTACCAAAAAGACGGATAGAGTATGCAAATATTTTTTGAACTCCTAGTTCTCCTATACGTTTTCTGAAATGTACAAAGTCACTTGGATCACAGGGAAATTGATACTCAAAATAAGCCATGCCACAAAAATATTGCATGTAAGGGTTCATTGCCCAAGCTTCGGATAGACGCTCATCAGATAAATTATAAATACGCTTGAGCATTAAACTTCCAACCATTAATCGTACTGGCATCGCTGGTTGACCTGTATGTGAATAATACTGTGAGAAATCTTTCTCAAAGTATTTCCAATCTATTTTGTTGCTCAACAAAATTAATTCGTGGCTCAAATTAATAAAATCCTTGAGCAAAGGTCTGAACAAATTTTGTTGATTTTGATTCGCTGTTTTTCCTATCATTTATTGCAAGGTTTATACTATAATATACGGAAAATCTTGCAATTAAACACTATATAAACAGTGAAAAATATCAAATAATTAACTGTAAATCAGAATGTTGAAACCTTTTTAAGGAGCGACTAATTAGATACCATTGAACACTGGTCTTTAGTTTATAAAGCATAGCATTTACAATCTCGACCAACGGAACCGTTGGTAGAAATTTTCATTTTGTTCTAAGAATATGTGGTATAATTTCTATTGTATATTTGTCCAGTACGTGTATATAATGAATTATTTTACGTGTCGTAACGCAAATTATAGACAACCCTTTTTTTTTATGAAAAAAGTTTAAATCACTTCAATATATTTCTTTATTACTTAATCTCTCTCCGAGGATTTTAAACGAAGGTTATCAATCAATCTAATTTTCCCAGCAAAAACGGCTAAAAATGCACGGTATTTTTTATCTGGTTCTTTTTTGTTAATTGTCTGCAATGTTGCTTCATCTGCAATGGTAAAATATTCTAGTTCTAATAATGGATGTTTTTTGAATCTTTTTTTTACCCATTTTATAACTTCATAAGCACTTTTAGTTTCAAACTTTTTCTTTACTTTTTTAAGTGTTTTGTAAATAAACGGAGCCGCTTTTCTATGTTCTTTTGTTAAACGAGCATTTCGTGAGCTCATTGCCAAACCGTCTTCTTCTCTAAAAATATCACAGCCAATTACTTTTACAGGTATTGCGTATTTTTCAACCATTTTTTTTATGATTTGTAATTGCTGAAAATCTTTTTCACCAAAGTACGCATTATTTGGTGCTACAATTTCAAAAAGTGTTTTTACAATCGTTCCAACGCCATCAAAATGACCATCACGAAATTTTCCTTCCATTTGATGTTCTAATCCGTCAAATTTAAACTTCTCTGAAACAATGTTTTCGGCATAAATTTCTTCCACTGAAGGTGCAAATAAAACATCGCAATTTATATGCTCTAAAAGGGCTCTATCATTCTTTAAAGTCTTAGGGTATTTGACTAGGTCTTCTTTATTATCAAACTGTGTAGGATTTACAAAAATGCTAACAACAGTAATATCATTCTTCTTTTTTGATTTTTTAATAAGTGACAAATGTCCTTCGTGTAATGCGCCCATTGTGGGTACAAACCCAACAGAAGAGTTTTTAAAATTAGATAAATACTTTTTTAAGTTTATTTTTCTTGCAAAAATTTTCATTTACTATATCTTGAAGTATCCGCTAAATTAGTGTTTTAACACGATTTTAGCATAAATTTTTGTATTTTTGCCCCCTTACTAAAAGAATTTGATTTAATGAAGGATAAGAGAATATTGTATGTTTCGTCAGAAGTTATTCCATATTTACCAGAAACAGAGTTGTCGTCAACCGCATTTAAAGTTGCTAAAAAAGCACATTCTAAGGGGGTACAGACCCGTATTTTTATGCCTCGATTTGGTGTTATTAACGAACGCCGTCATCAATTACACGAAGTAATTCGTTTATCTGGTATGAATCTAATAATTAACGATATGGATATGCCGTTGATTATAAAGGTAGCTTCTATTCCGAAGGAAAGAATGCAAGTTTATTTTATTGATAATGAAGAATATTTTAAGCGTAAGGCTGTATATTCTGATGAAGATGATACTCTTTTTGAGGACAACGATGAGCGAATGATTTTCTTTGCCAAAGGTGTTGTAGAAACTGTAAAAAAATTAAAATGGGCACCAGATATTATCCATATTCATGGATGGATGGCTTCCTTGCTTCCATTATATTTAAGAGAATTTTATAAAGAAGAACCATTATTTACCGAAAGTAAGATTGTAACTTCGCTTTATGATAGTGGTTTTGAAGGTGAGTTAAATAGTGATATGGCTAATAAAGTTCGTTTTGATAATCTTGATAAGAAAAAGATTGAAACTATAGAAACACCTAATCATACCAATATTTTAAAGAGTGCCATAGAAAATTCAGACGCTGTTATTAAAGGCAGTAAAGATTTACCTGATGAGTTGTTAGATTTTATTGAAAGCTCTAAAACACCTGTTTTAGATTTTCAGTCAGATGACGATATTACCGAGGCATATTTAAAATTTTACTCAGAAAAAGTTTTAGACATTTAAACGATTATTTCATTTTACTATGATTAAAAAAAGTACTTATGTAGGTGTTTTCCTACTGTTTTTAACGGGTATTATTTCCTGTGAAAAAGATTTTACTAACATTGGAAGTAGTGTTATTGATAATACAAAATTTGAAACAGGAGAAATCTTGTTAGATGTAGAAATTACTCCTATTAATATAGAAAGTGTTAGAACAGATAATATTGCCCTAAGTTTAAGTGAGTATTGGTTAGGTGTTTATAAAAACAATAATTACAAAACAATTGAAGCTTCTTTTGTTAGTCAATTAGGTTTTTTGAAAAACCTGAGAACCAAAGATGTAAAATCTGCTACTAAAAATGGAGAATTAGATTCTGTTTATGTACTAGACAAGGTTATTCTTAAGTTACCATATAAAGCAACAAAAGTAAAAAAAGCAAGGAAAGGAAAACCTAAATTTAGACTAGATTCTGTTTTAGGAAATACAAATGTAACTACTTCTGTAAAAGTTTATAGGAATGGAACTTATCTAAATGCACTAGACCCTAGTAATCCTGCTAATAAAAATAGGTTTCAATCTAATGATACCTATATAGAATCTGAACTATTAAATGAAGATTATAACTTTACTTTCAAACCAAGTGCTGTAGATACAGTATTCAAAATAACAAGAAACTATAGTGATGGGCGTACTTTTGAAAGTGAGATAAAGCTTAAAAATAAAGCTCCTTTTTTAACTATTCCATTAAATATTTCTCGTATGAAAGAACTTTTCTGGGATAAATTTAAAGATAGCGAGTTTTCTTCTTCAGAAGCTTTTAAAGATTATTTTAGAGGTCTAATTATTAAAGCCGAAGGGAGTGACGGAGCTATGGTTCCTCTTAGTTTACTGGGCTCTAGTGTTTCTGCTAATCTTGAGTTTCATTACACGATTACTAGATTCGAAAAGAAAGATGGTCAAGCAACTTTAGTATATAAAGATACTATTCCAGGTACATATTCTTTTCCTTTATCTGGCATAAGAAATAGTATGTATAAAATGACACCAGCAACAACAGCCGCTCCTGCAAATAATTTTACTATTCAAGGGACTGCAGGAACAATGGCTAAAGTAAAAATACTTGACGATGCTAAACTGCAAGAATTAAGAGCCAACAATTGGTTAATCAACGATGCTTCGTTAATATTTTATATTAATCAAACGATCAATACTGATAAAAACATACTCCCACAAAAATTATTCATTTATCAAAATAAAGACAACGGTAGTGGAAAAATAAGGCCAACACAACTTACAGATGCCTATAAAGAGTCAACTCTTTTTGGTGGCGGATTAGGATTGAATACAGATAAAAATCCAGAAAAATATTCTTTTAGAATAACAAATTATATCTCAGATTTATTAGATGGCACTACTAGTGATATTTCTCCTTTAGTTTTAAAGGTTTATAATAACCCTACAGATAAGGCAGTAATTAAAAGAGTTCTTAACACAAATGTTAAAACTTATAACTGGAATCCAAGAGGGGTTACCCTATTAGATGGGAATGAAACAGCTAACGGAGTGAAAAGAGCTGTCTTGAAAATATCATATTCAAAAGAAAAATAAAAAATTGTTTATGTGTGGAATTACAGGTTACATAGGTTTTAGAGATGCATATCCAATAATAATTAACGGCTTAAAACGCTTGGAATACCGTGGTTACGATAGTGCCGGAATTATGCTTTATGATGGTGAAAAAATGCACCTTTCTAAAACAAAAGGTAAAGTTATTGACTTAGAGGCAATAATAAACAAAGACGAAAAAAGAAAACAAGGAAAAATAGGAATTGGACATACACGTTGGGCTACTCACGGGGTTCCAAACGATGTAAATTCTCATCCACACTTTTCACAATCTGGAGATTTAGTAATTGTACATAATGGAATTATCGAAAATTACGACACCATTAAACAAGAATTAATTTCTCGTTGTTATACTTTTCATAGTGATACAGACACAGAAGTACTTGTTAACTTAATTGAAGAAGTTAAAAAACAAGAAAACTGTAAGTTAGGTAAAGCTGTTCAATTAGCATTAACCAATGTAACAGGAGCGTATGCTATTACTGTGTTTGACAAAACAAAACCTGATGAAATTGTAGTTGCGCGTCTAGGAAGCCCAATTGCAATTGGTGTAGGAAAAGACAATAAAGAATTTTTTGTGGCATCTGACGCTTCTCCTTTTATAGAATATACAAAAGATACTATCTATTTAGAAGATGGCGAATTGGCTATTATTAAATTAGGAAAAGAAATAAAGGTTCATCAAATTATGGATGATGCGTTGGTAGATCCAAAAATTGAAGAACTACAAATGAGCTTAGAGCAAATTGAAAAAGGTGGTTACGCTCATTTTATGCTTAAAGAAATTTATGAGCAACCAAAAGCAATAACCGATACTTATAGAGGAAGAATGCTTCCTGATGAGGGTATTATAAAAATGGTTGGTGTTGATGATAATATTCAAAAGTTTTTAAATGCAGACCGCATTATTATTATTGCTTGTGGTACTTCTTGGCATGCAGGTTTAGTTGGTGAATATCTTTTTGAAGATATGGCTCGCATACCTGTTGAAGTTGAATATGCTTCTGAATTCAGATACAGAAATCCAATTATTACATCAAAAGACGTGGTAATTGCTATTTCTCAATCAGGTGAAACCGCAGATACTTTAGCTGCTATTAAGTTAGCAAAATCTAAAGGAGCTTTTGTATTTGGGATTTGTAATGTAGTTGGCTCTTCTATTGCTAGAGAAACACACGCAGGAGCTTATACACATGCAGGTCCAGAGATTGGTGTAGCATCAACAAAAGCATTTACAACTCAAATCACCGTACTTTCTTTAATTGCCTTAAAATTAGGACAAGCAAAAGGTACGCTATCAAAAACTGCCTTTCACACGTATTTGCAACACATGCAATTAATTCCTGGTAAAGTGGAAAAATTATTGCAAATTGATGAAAAAGTAAAAGAAATTGCTGCCGTTTATAAAGATGCAACAAACTGCTTGTATTTAGGCAGAGGCTTTAATTTCCCTGTGGCATTAGAAGGTGCTTTAAAATTAAAAGAGATTTCTTATATACATGCTGAAGGATACCCTGCTGCAGAGATGAAACACGGACCTATTGCATTAATAGATGAGAATATGCCAATTTTTGTAATTGCAACCAATAAGGGGCATTACCAAAAAGTAGTAAGTAATATTCAAGAAATAAAAGCGCGTAGCGGAAAAATTATTGCGATTGTTACTGAAGGTGATACCGAAGTAAAGAAAATTGCAGATCATGTAATTGAAATTCCAGAAACGGAAGAAGCATTAACACCTTTATTAACTACTATTCCGTTACAATTATTATCGTATCATATTGCGGTAATGTTGAACAGAAATGTAGATCAACCACGTAATTTAGCAAAAGCAGTTACGGTTGAATAATACCAATTATATTTTATAATTAGCTTAATTATTCATATATTTTCTTTATGGGAGTGACAACAAAATTTGAGATACAGAAAGTATCTCAGTCTTAAAAAAGGCATTTAAATCATCGCGTAATTTTAAAGTTCACCAACGTATTCAGAATTTATTGCTTTTCAAGCAAAAGAAGTTTAACCGTCAAATAGATTTAGCTGAATATCTAGGTGTTAGACATTCAACATTAAGAAGTTGGATAAAACAATATAAAGCATTTGTTTTTAAATCTTTAACAACACTACATCGTGTAGGCAACCACAAGGGGGCTATCAGTGAGTCGCTTTATAAAGCTTTGGAATCAAAAGTAAATGATTCTGAAAACCCGCTTTTTAGGACATTGGCACGCTGTTGATTTATATTTTTAAGATGAATTTCATCTTGGAAATATAAATTTACACTATAGCACTTATCTTTATTTAGACTTAATCTAATGTTTTGTAGCGTATTAGGGCATTTTTAGTTTTGTTTTAAAGTGTTGCATTAAATATCTTCTTAAATTATGGTATTGTACAATTAACATTGTACTGGTCTTGAATCCATTGCAAGTATCTCAGTACCCTAAAAAAGGTTGCTTACTTGAGTTTACTCGTTTTTATAATCCTTGATGAATCTCAGAATTGATGATTCTTTATCCAATATTTTTAGGTTTATCTGTCAGTAATCCAGTTATTTCGCCAAAGATATAACGAAGAACCCAACGTTCTTGAGTGCGTAAATTTATACCCAAATAAGCGGCTAATGATTCTCGGTTTTTAAATTTCCCTTTTTGTAATTCTAAAAAGCCAGATGATCCTTTTTTCAATACGATATAGACGTTGTTTTTTGCGAAGAAAAATCAGTTCAGAAAAACGCTCTTTTATTATGAACTTTCTTGCTATTGCTATCCGTAAAACACACAATAAAATAACGGCTTTAACTAATTAATTTGGTATTATATCTTAAAGTTTTTTGAAAATTAAAAAGAGAAGTAGAAATACTTCTCTTTTTTTGTAAATTCGAAGAAATTTAAAAGTGATGATGAACTGGCAACAACTTCTTTCTTTAAAACGTTTTGGTGATACTAAAAAACGTTTACGCGCACAACAAGACGAAACTCGTTTAGGTTTTGAAGTAGATTTTGATAGAATTATTTTTTCATCAGCCTTTAGAAGTTTACAAGACAAAACACAGGTAATTCCGTTGTCTAAAGCCGATTTTGTACATACGCGTTTAACGCATAGTTTAGAAGTTTCTGTAGTTGGCAGAACCTTAGGGAGACGTGTAGGAAAAGTGTTATTAGAACGTCACCCAGAACTAAAAGAACTTGGTTATACTTTTAACGATTTCGGTGCAATCGTAGCGGCAGCTTCTGTAACACATGATATTGGGAATCCGCCTTTTGGGCATTCAGGAGAAAAAGCCATTGGAGAGTATTTTAAAACAGGGAAAGGGCTGCGGTATAAAAATCAATTAACCGATTTAGAATATCAAGATTTAGTAGATTTTGAAGGAAACGCTAACGGATTTAAAATTTTAACCGAAAGCAGAAAAGGAACAAACGGAGGAGAACGCTTAAGTTATGCAACCTTAGGAGCTTTTATAAAGTACCCTAAAGAGAGTTTGCCAAAGAAACCAACCAATCACATCGTAGATAAAAAATACGGTTTTTTCCAGTCGGAAAAAGAAGCGTTTTTAGATGTTACTCAAGATTTAGGTTTACTTAAAAAGGAAAGCGAAGGTATTTCTTTTTATCGGCATCCGCTAGCGTATTTGGTAGAAGCGGCAGATGATATTTGTTATACTATTATAGATTTTGAAGACGGAATAAACCTCGGTTTAATAGAGGAAGAATTTGCTTTAGAATATATGATAAAACTAGTGAAAGATAAGATTGATAGCAAGAAATATCATTCTTTACAACATAAAAAAGACCGAGTAAGTTATTTACGTGCTTTGGCAATTGGTGTATTAATTAATGAAGCTGTGGATATTTTTCTCGACAACGAAGAAGCTATTTTAAAAGGTAAATTTGAGAAAGGTTTGTTGGATAAGTGTAAATATGAAGCTCAGATTAACGATATCCTAAAAATTAGTGTAGATAAAATTTACAAGTCAAAAGAAGTTGTAGAAAAAGAAGTTGCTGGCTACAAGATTATTGCTGATTTGTTAGATGTTTTTGTAACAGCAATTAATAATAAATTCAACGGAATAGCTTCTAATTATGACAAGTTGGTATTGAATTTATTACCAGAAGAATATCAACAAGAAAGAAGCGAATTATATGATAGAACGATGCAGATTTGTAGTTATATTTCTGGTATGAGTGACGGTTTTGCGATTAGATTATACAAAAAACTATCAGGAGATATTATTTAGAATGTTTTTCAGCAACCTTCTCTAATTCTGCATACCAATTTTCTCCAAATTTTCTAATAAGAGGCTCTTTAACAAACTTATAAACAGAAACTTGAAGCTCTTTTCCCAGAGTACAAGCATCATCGCAAATACTCCATTTATGGTAGTTTACGGCAGCAAATTCACTATAATCTTTTACGCGAACAGGATATAAATGACAAGAAATTGGTTTTTTCCAAGTAATTAAACCTTCATTACAAGCCTGTTCAATTCCACATAAAGCAGTTTTTTTATCATCAAAAATAAGATAGGCACATTCGGCATCATTTACTAAAGGAGTTTCTAATTCGCCTAAATCACTAGTAACCCAAGTGCCTTGTTTTTCAATTACTTCTATACCTTCTGACCGTAAAAAAGGTTTTACTTTAGAGTAAATTTCTTCTAAAATTTGTGTTTCCTCTTTATTTAATGGAGCACCAGCTTCACCTTGTACACAACAAGCGCCTTTACATGCAGAAAGGTTACAAACAAAATCTTTTTCAATAATATCTTCAGATACTATGGTTTTTCCTAATTGAAACATAGGTTACAAAAATACAGTTATTTTTTTTCGATTTATTAATGATTTATTAACAAATTCTTGTCTAATTTTGCATCTGTAAATAAACAATTATGAATTTTAATTTTAAAGAAATTTTCACTGCTTTTATGGTGTTATTTGCAGTGATTGATATTGTAGGAAACATTCCAATTATTATAGATTTACGCAAAAAATCAGGGCATATTCAATCGGGAAAAGCATCTATAATTGCGGGATTTATTATGATTTTGTTTCTGTTTCTTGGGCAAAGATTATTGTTTCTTATTGGTGTAGATGTTCATTCGTTTGCAGTTGCAGGGTCGTTTATTTTATTTTTTATTGCTTTAGAAATGATTTTAGGAATCACCTTATATAAAGATGATGAAGATGGCGGTATTACAGCAACCGTATTTCCATTAGCTTTTCCGTTAATTGCAGGACCAGGAAGTTTAACAACTTTACTTTCTTTACGAGCAGAATTTAGTATAGAAAATATTATTGTAGCGGTTTTATTAAATGTTATATTAATTTATATAGTATTAAAAACATCTTCAAAAATTGAACGAATTATTGGTCCTAACGGGATAAGAATTATTCGAAAAGTATTTGGAGTTATCTTATTAGCTATTGCCGTAAAATTATTTGCAACTAATATAAAAGCATTGTTTTAGTACAATATTTTGATTGCTTAATTATTTGGAGGCGGTATTGCAGGAATGCAATGTGCTTTGGTTTTAGGTTCTGCTAAAAATAAATCTTTTGCTGAAGGTAAAAGCGTCGGGATTATTATGCATTAACGAACTTCTAATAATACCATCAAATTTATTGTTTTTAATTCTAATGGAGGCTAGCTCCATTAGAATTAATTTGAGCATTTTTATTGGAGGGATTCTTCCCAGTGAATCGTGGGGTCTAAAGTGATTGTAATCATCCATCCATATTTGTGTTTGTTCTCTTACTTGGTCTAGGTTTTCAAAAATGTATTTATTTAATACACCTCTTCTATATTAACCTTACAAGTTCTAACCGTAATTATATCAAGCTGCATATTTGATGTCTTTATGTTTAAAATATTTTTTCACTCTACTTTGGTTTCCCTGTAGCATTACCATATGGTTTTCTAAAATGTTTTGCAATTGAGTTTGATTTTTAGGGGCAGGTTTTTCTGACAATCCATACTTTAAGACACAAAGGAAATCCGAATTTTGTTTATTTAATTGGTGCAGATAAATTAAGTACTGAGCTACACACGAACTTTCTGAATCTGTAAATAAAAAGTATATGAATATTGAGTTAGATTACAAATACAACGATGAGAATGACCCAAATTGTTTCTATTAAGGTCTATCATTACAACTTTGCAAAACATAACATTCTGGTTATTTTTTACTTTAATGGTACACATGCAGATTATCATCAAGATTCTGATACGCCAGATAAAATTAATTACGATTTATTAGAAAACAGAGTCAGACTCGTTTTTTATACCGCTTTGGAAATTGCCAATAGAGAAAACAGATTGGTGGTTGATAAAGTAGTACCTAAGAAATAGAGTAGTAAAACTACTTGTTATTATTTTCGTTCAGAATTTCTCTCCCAAAACGAGTACATAATGAAATGGTTTCTTTGATATGATTAATGGTTGTTTTCGGGTTAATTAAACACATTCTTAAAACGACTTGACCACTTAAAATTGTAGTAACTAAAAGTGCCTCTTGAGAAGCAATTATCCGTTTAGAGATTTCTTGATTAACGCTATCAATTTGTTTTTCAGTCAATTCTTGTCCAATTGGATTGAATCTGAAATTGATTACAGCCAAGGTTGCTGGAGAAATAATTTCCCAATTTTTACTTTTTCGCAGTAACTTTTCTGTCTCTTCTGCCAAATCTATGTTGTAAGTAATGGCTTCTTTAAAAGTAGCCAGTCCGTAGGTTTTAATCGACATATAAAATTTTAATGCTCTAAAACGTCTTGTTAATTGAATGCCATAATCATAGAAATTAATTTCAGACTCATTACCTTCAATATCACGTAAATATTCTGGTTTTTCGCTAAAAGCACTGCTCAACCATTCTTTATTTTTTACCAATAAACAACCTATTTCATACGGTTGAAAAAACCATTTATGCGGATCTACCGTTAGTGAATCTGCTCGTTCAATACCACGTAATTTTTTTGCTCCTTTTTTAGATAAAATTGCAGCACCGCCATAAGCGCCATCTATATGAAACCATAAATTTTCTTCTTCGCAAATGTCCGCAATTTCATGCAACGGATCTACAGTTCCTGTATTTGTAGTACCTGCGGATGCAATAAAACAAAAAGGCTGTAAACCTTTTAATCTATCTTTGGCAATGGCATTTTTTAACTTATTAATACTTATTCTAAACTCAATATCTGTAGGCAAAACTCTAATTTGTTCTTTTTTAAATCCTAAAATACGTATTGCTTTTATGTTTGATGAATGCGCTTGATCTGATAAATATATAATCGCTTTCGAAAAATCATCGCCACATTTTATGTATCTAGCAGTAACCAAAGCGGTTAAATTTGCCATCGACCCTCCGCTTGTAAAAAGTCCGCCACCCTGTTTTATAGGGAAATGAAACATTTTTAATAACCAATTCATTGTTACAATTTCTAATTCTGCTGCTGCAGGAGAACCAATCCATCCGCCAGAAAAAATATTAAAACCCGTTGCTAGTGCATCTGCCATCGTACTAATAAAATTACTTGGTCCTGGTACAAAAGCATACGATTTTGGATGCGTTGTTAAGTTACTATTTGGTATTACATTTTTCATAACAAAATCTAATACTTCGTTTGCGGGAGTTCCTTTTTCTGGTGCTTCTTGTAAAAAAACAGCGTCCATTTTTTTTCTTGAAGCTACAATTACAGGTTTTTGCTCTTCTAAAGTATTAAAATGATCTACTATTAAATCTACAATTTTATACCCATAAGATTGCATTTCTTCTTTTGGCAAATCGAAATGTGAACTCATAAAAAAATGTTTTTATTTTATGTTGCAAAAGTACTCTTTTCACCGTAATTTATAGTCAAAATCTTTCGACAAAACACGTTACTTCAATTGTTTTATTTACACCTCAATAGTTACTAAATTTGACTTTGTTAATTATTTTTACTTATTTTACATTACTAAAAATAAAGCACATTAAAACGATGAAACATATAATAATCCTACTATTTTTAACAATTTATTCAACTTCATATTCACAGAATTGGAAATTGAATACGGTTAATAAAACCAAAGAATACGGGTTTGAGTATTGGTTTTCCTTTCAAAACGAAGATGATAAAAATGAGTTTGTAATTATGAAAAAAATAAACGAAAAAAAGCCTGAAGTAATCGGGCAAATACTTAACAAAAAATGCAATCCTATTTCTGGAGCAAATATCAAAATTATTTTCAAAAATGGTGTCATTAATAAACTACCTCGACGCAAGCATACGAGGTATTAAAGACAATACTCCGTTAAGTTTTTATGCTGCTCTGATACCATAATACAGTAGTTCTTTAATTTTTTGTTTATTATTCTTCAAGTTCGGTCTTATAGCGAACACGTTAAAAAATCGAGCAAGCATTAACTCATTGTGATGTAAGGTTTTAATATCCTTGATTGAGAAAGCCCCTCTTAGCCTTTTTTCAATAGGCATCCAATGTGTAATCTTAGCGAGATTAACCGTTGTAAGTGCTGTATTAAAATTTATCTTCACTTCTTGCTTGACAGTGATTTAGACCTGAGTATTGCTTGGCATCTCTAAAAGTAAATTCTATTTGAAATCTGGTGCGATAATATGTCAAAATCATTTCTGCTGAAATTGTTACATCTGTAGAAAAATATAATTTATGATTCCATTTTCCTTTTTTAAGGAAATAAACAATCACAAGATTGATTTTTCTTTTTAATGATTTTGAGTATACAATAGCGCTGTATACTTTGCTTTTCGGATTGTCTTCTATCAAAGAAAAATATTCTTTTCTAAGTTTTTTATAATCAATTTTTCCATCATATTTCTTAGGTCTTCCTCTCCCATATTTCTGTTGGTCAGTATAAATATATTGTAAGTCAGCATCGTTTCTTAGTCTGCTAACGGTCTCCAATCCATTATCAGAGAGTTTAGAAACAAAACCGTATTTGGAAAAATAAGCATCTGCCACAACATATTTAGACATCGAAAGAAGGACCTCTTTTCTTTGAATCAATATATTGGCATAATGATCTACCAAACTTTTTGATTCCAAATTATTTGGTGTCTGAACAGCCTCTAAATGAAACGCTGTATGATTATCTATATCAATCGCTGCTATACCAGATATTTCCAATCCCCATTTTGCCTTTCCCGCTACACCAGACCAATAATAACCAACTCCACAGGTGGATTTACCAGATTTACTAACATAACTCGGGTCGAAAGCAATGGTTAAATGTTTGCCCCCATACTCAGTAATCAATTCTTTATTGAAATTTAAAAAGTCAAAAGACTTACTAAACTGATTCCTGTAATGTTGTTCTCCATGATCACCATAACGACTTAACTGCATAAAATTTAAACGTCCTTTTATGCTGAGAAATAGACCAAAAACTTCCAACATAAAATCATATTGCCATTTATTTACATCTTTCATTTTGTTAAGTAATCTTTTTGTGTGATATTTATAGTTGGATTTCTCCTTGAGAAGCATCATTAATAGCTGTTTGAAATTAACTATTAATTTAATGATAATCAGGGAGTTATCCTAATTTTTGAGCCTGTTTTTTTAACTTATTTAATTGACTGTTAGAGGGTTAGGGCAAAGTTTAACGGAGTATTGAAATAGGAATTCCCTTTTTATTTCGACGCAAGCGTCGGGGAATTAAACCCAATTGGGCTATCGCCCTGCGATTAAAAATTTACAATAGAATTAAAACAAGGAAACTATTCTATTGAAACCAATTATTTTGGATTTGACAATTTCAAAACTAATTTTAGTATCAAAAAAAATCTTCAACTGAATTCAAAATAAAACTTAGTTTAGGAGTAGAATTACAGATTTATCAAATTGACTCAAAAAATGAGTTAACGGAAAACAAAATTTTAGATATTATAAAATGTGTTGAACAAAAAAGAAATTTGAAAAAATTCAACACAAGAAAATGTTCTGAAAAACTGAATTATAAAATATCTATACAAATATAAAACGTGCTACTATACCGTAAAAATAATGCGTAGTTTAGTGCTTAATCGAAGGTTAGCACAATTTTGTTACACAAACATATTCATCTAAAATAACCCACAATACAAGTTGTACACAATTTGAATAAAAAATTGAACAAATAATGAAAAAAAGCACTTATGAAAATTGTTTTAGTAAATCTTCACTAAAACTGTCTTGGGAAAGAGTTATTTCCAGTGTAGGTGCTGATGCAAAAGACTATTTTGGAATTGGAGTATTTAGTAGGAATACTGATATAGTGTTATCGGAATTGAGCGAACTACTTTTATCGGAAAAGTATCAACCCAAAAGACCATTCAAATATTTCGAACCTAAAAAAAGCGGTACACAAAGAACTAAAACTGTTTTAGACATTGAGGATGCTTTAGTTTTCCAAGCTATATCAAACCATATTGCAGAACTAGAATATTTAAATTTAATTGAAACTAACAAATGTGTTTTTGGTAGCGTATTAAATGAAAGTGTATCAAAGGGTGTTCAGCTTTTAGAAGAGGAAACAGATAACTTTTACTTTTTTGAGTTTTACGTAGAACCCTACAATCGATTTATTACTAGCATTAATGAAACAATTGAAACCGGTAAAGTAACTCATATTCTAGAGACAGATATCACGGGTTTCTTTGATACAATACCACATTCAACGATTTTACTTGAATTAAAGAATAGAGGTATTCATACAAAAATATTAGATGTTTTATCTAAATGTTTAAATATTTGGTCTGGAACTAGAGATTCTGCTACTTATGGAGTTGGTATTCCTCAAGGTCCAGCAGGTTCTTTCCTAATTGCCAATATAATACTCGATAGTCTCGATAGGCTTGCAATAAAAAACGGACTTCATTATTATCGATTTATGGATGATATTCGTATTTATGGTAAATCCCGTGATGAATTGGTACAATGTTTAGTCGGAATAGACCGTCATTTAACCCGCATTATTCATAGGATTTATATTTAGAACAAATTTCAAAATAGATTTTTTATCTCTAGATTTTAGGATTCTCTCTTTCGTTTTTTAAACTTTTTTGGAGTAAATAGTATGTTATAATTGATTTTAAAAGTTAAAAAGGATTAATTTTACTAACAGAGCATAGGTATCCCAAGGTTTTAAAATTCTCACTTTAAAACCGTTATTGAGTTATTATCTCTCGAAACAAATCTTGATATACAAATGCTCTTGATCACTGATAATATATTCGTTTTTTAGTGACTTTTATGGTAGCTCCAACTTTTAATAAATTGGTTCTTATTGTATTTATTTGCCATTTTTCAGCCTTTTCAAATGTTGTTTTTTTGATGCTTTTTTTTAGTAATAAAAATAGTTCGTAGGCTAAACTACTTAAAAACAACCTGAAGAAGTTTGCAACAAATCCATGATTGGATAATCGATCGGAAAAACACATATTCTTGACTTCTTTACTTCTGTTTTCGCTAGATTCACCTCGTTTTACATAGAAATCAAAGTATATTTCTCGGGCACCTTTCTCTTTAATATTACTTATAAAATGACGAACATTTAAGCCTTTCCCTGTACTTTCTATTTTACAGTAAGCTTGTTGTGGTTTATGCCAACTTTTGGCTTGATAGCGAAACGATGTGAAATGTTGGTGTTTTTTATGCTGATTTACATATTGAAGTTGAACCGCTTTTTTACAACGCTCAACCTTTCTTTTGAGTACCGAATTACTAGCCTGACCTGTTACAAAAAACAAATCATAATCAGCTACTAATTTATAAAAAGGAGCACAACTAAATCCACTATCTGTTCGAATAGTAATTTTTAGTTCAGGATATGCTTTTTTTATTTTTTGAATAATTCTTCTTAAAATTCCGACATACCATCGATTCGAATGGCTATTTCCTGGGCGAAGAACTGGCAGGATAATTTGACCGGTTTCTCCATCATGAAAAAATAATTCATTTAACATAAACTGTCCATAATAACCATTGAACATTGACATTTGTTGATTCCCATATGTTGGATCATCGGTAGCATCAACATCAATTGTTATTTCATCTCGACCTTTTAGGCTTGATACGTAACGATCAATCCAAGCGTAAGAAAGTTTGAAAATAGTTTCTTTATTCAAACTGTTTTCAAAACGAGAAATAGTAGGTTGAGAAGCCAAATCTCCTTGAAGAACATCTTTAAATAATGGGTCATTTTGTAAATGGGTCACATCATTGGCATCTTGATAACCTAGCATTAGCATAAACACACGTTGCTTGAGTTGATGCTCTCGACTGTAAGTAATGTATTTAGGGTTTCGAAGATCAGGAAGTAACTTGCTAAAATGTTTTAGTAAGTTGTGGGTTCTCTCTAACTTTTCTAAAAGAATCAAAGAACCATCTGAACTAATCTCTGTGGCTGAAAAATCAACCGAAATAGCTTGATTTCCTCGATAAAATAAAGTATCTTTAGTGCTCAAATATGGGTGTTTTAAAAAATGATGTATTTTGTGTTTAACTGCTTAAATATAACACTTTACATTCAGGTTTTTTGATTTCTGATGAATTATTCGGGTTATGTACAACCTGGATACAAATACTGGACAAGAGAAAAAAGATGGATTAATTTAATTAAAGATGCTGGTTGTGAGGACTATTTATACAATGATAAACCAAAAAAAAAATGAAAATTCAAAAAATTATTGACAATTTAACAAGTAAAGAAAAAAAAATAGTTTCAATTCTTTTTGGGTGGACAATACTACACCTAATTTTATTATTAATATCAGACGGAAGTAAAGATTATTTTTGGCCTTTTGATACTGAACCTTCAATTAAATCTGATTATGATTTTTCAGAATTTCTTGTTTATGGACTTGTACCTTGGGTTATGTTTTTTATAAATAAATTTTTGAATAAAAAATCGCCTGAATGAACTGTATTATTGAAAAATGTCGAGTAGGCAAAGGGGAATTTCACCCCTAAGCCTCTCACAGAACCGTACTTGATAGTCTCCCATCATACGGCTCTTCAGACCAAGACTTTGTGTATATCCCACAAAATCCGCATTGATTAACCAAATCTTCCTCATAAGAGTTGTAAGTCTTAATCAAATAATGGTCTTGCTAACCCCTTCGCTACGTCTAAGTTTCCAAAGACATCTCCTTGATACTATTCGCTACTACGAGTTAGTCCGCCACTCCAATTGTGTATTGGTACTCTTTGGCTTGCTCATTCGAGGTTATGCCGTTCTTCCTTAACACCACAAAAGAAGTTTCTCCTGTTCCGTAATTGAGCAGTAAGCAGAGTTCTTGCCCTCTATATGCCGATTGCCTCTTGACCAATAAATCAGGTTACACTCGTCAAGATTTGTCTCGCAAGACCGTCAATCCCTCGATTTTGACAACACTAAAGTTGTTTACGACACTTCTACAAGGGTTCAATCTCTTCTCTTTCAACTCCTCTACTCCTACCATAGCAATTTACTCACAATACAAATGCGGTAGTGCCTTTAACCTTATCGCTCAAGACCAACCCGTGAAAGGTAAGCCCCATAAGGCGGTTTGACTGATTTGCCTGAACACTCCAGCCGATAGACCATAATCATATTAGTGGGCGGACCAATATGATTATCCGGCTTAATAGACAAAAAGGAGTCTGTTTTTGATTAAATATTTCCAAGTAACGCAGGACACACAACTGTGTACAACAACGTATATAAAACATAGCTATTACAGGCTTTCCGAGAGGTTTGTGTGTATTTGCGAAGACCGCCAAATTTTTAAATTTGGCTCTGTGTTAATCCGAAAAGTTAGCGACTATTTACACGCTACGTTTCATATACACGACCGATAATTACACCTTATTTGCTTTTTCAAACATACAAATTACAGGGTTCTACAGCCGTTCACTAATAATACTCTCAACAATTTCTGGATTTAACAAGGTAGAAATATCACCTAAAGTATCCATTTCGTTATGCGCAATTTTGCGTAAAATACGGCGCATAATTTTTCCTGATCGTGTTTTTGGCAAACCTGCTGTAAACTGAATTTTATCTAATTTGGCAATATGTTCTGTAATAATTTGATTGATTTCTTTACGCAAATTATCATGGTTTCTACCCTCACCTATTTCTTTTAAAATTACATACCCGTAAAGCGCATTTCCTTTTACATTATGCAGAAAACCAACAATAGCACTTTCTGCAACCGCAGGAAGCTCATTAATGGCATCTTTTATTGGTGCAGTTCCTAAATTGTGATCAGAAACAATAATTACATCATCTACTCTACCTGTAATTCTATAATAACCAACTTCATCGCGCAAAGCGCCATCACCCGTAAAATACATATTTTATATGCCGTAAAAAAGTTTCTTTATATCGCTGATGATTGCCCATTTTCATCCATCAAAGCCAATTGAATTCCTGGCAACGGAAGTGTTGCATAGGTTAGTTTTGTTGGTATAGCTCTTCTTTTATATTCATAAAGTTCTCGATTGCGCTCAAAATGCATTAATCAATTAATTCTGCCAATTCTTTACCAACCAAACTACCAATTGCAATTCCCATTCCGCCTAATCTAATTCCGCAAAAAACATTGTTAGAAAGTTGTTTTACAATTGCTTTTTTCTGGTTTCCAACACCCATAATTCCACTCCATCTATGCTCAATTTCAAAATCAGTATTTGGTAAAATAGTTTCTTTTAAAATACTTTCTAATTTATTTTGAATAATTTCTGTTTGCCCAAATTTAGTGGTTTTTTCGGTTTTAAAATCAAGATTTCTTCCACCTCCAAATAAAATTCTATTATCAATATTTCTAAAATAATAATACCCTTTATCTAAATGAAACGTCCCTTTTATGTGTAAATTTTTAATTGGTTTTGTAATTAAAACTTGCGCACGTGCTGGCTGTACGTCTTCTTCGACTAATTGTTTTGCAAAACCATTTGTAGCAATAAATAATTTATCAGTATAAAAATCTGATTTATTAGTTTTTACATTTATTTTTTGATTACTTTCAGTATAACTTTCAACAATTATTCCGTTTACTTTTTTTATTCCTTTTTGTTGCGCCAAAAAAAGTAATTTCGTTGCCATTTTTCCTGTATCAATTTGCCCTTCAAAATTATTTACACTATAGTTTTGATAAACCTTTTTAAACCCAAAATAATTATCAGAAACCGAAAAGACTTCATCTTTAAAAATTGGAAAAAGGAGTTTGTTGATTTTCTCTTTTTGAGCTAAACATTCTTCATAAAAAGCGGTGTCTTTAAATAGTTCAAAACCGTTGTTTTGCTGAAAATTAATACTTGTATCGCCTAGGTTTCTCCGAAGTAATTGTAATCCTTTCCAGCGTTTTTCAACCAAATTAAAAACCTCTTCTTCTGTATGGGTTTTTAAGTCGTCTATTAATTCTGATAAGCTTCCAAAACACGCAAAACCAGCATTTTTGGTACTTGCTCCCTCTGGTAGCATTCCTTTTTCAAGAATAAGAATTTTAGCTTTTGAATGTTTTTTACGGAGTTCTAAAGCACAGTTTAAGCCAACAATTCCGCTACCAACAATTGTAAAATTAACAGTGGTAAACCATTCTTTTATTTCCCAATAACTATAATTCATCAATGGTAAATTTACATAAAACCATTTAAAAATTTGTAACTTGGCGTAACATTTAAAACTAAAAAAGTACTTTTAAAAATGAAGGAAATGAAAATTATTGGATGTATTATTTTAACTATTGGTTTTTTTCAATGTGCAAGTGTGCATTTTGAGAAAACGCCTCCCTTTTCTGTAAAAGGCGCAACATTTAACAATTATGTTGGTGGGTTGCCTGGTGTTAGCGGAACTTGGGTTCGCATATATTACGAAGCAACTACTAAAATTGCTTTTGATAGCATTTTTTTTAAAGGAAGAAAAACTAAAATTGAGCTTCAAACTATAAAAAATAAAACATTTGCAAGTGGTCATTTTAATACTTCAACTGTAAATTCTAAAGAAGATTTAATTTTACATAGAGAAGGAAAAAAAGAATACGGAAATAAAGCTCCTGAAAAGAAATTACCGTTTGAATTAAAAGAAAACGAAGCAGTAATTAGCTACACAGAAAACGGAGAAACTAAATATTATAAGGTTAAAAATATTAAGGAAGGTAAAAAAACTTACTACCCGTAAATAACTGTAAATCAATATAAAAACATTAAAAACTAGATGTTTTTATTTTTTGGCACGCAATTTGAATTTACATATACATAACTTTAAAACAAATGTATATGAAAACGTTAAAATTACTCTCAATTCTATTTATAGGTAGCTTGCTCTTTACATCTTGTGTAGTAAGCAACGATAATTTTGACGACAACGGAATCTCTTTAGACGAGCTTATTTCAAGTTACGATTTATGGTATATAGATTACAACAAAACAACTGGAACAGGCAATGTTCCTTTTATATCTAGAGCATTTACACTGTCGTTCTTAAACGGAACTTTATACGCTAATAATAACATTGTTAATATAGGTCGAAAAGGAAACGGTCTTGGTATTGCTGTGGGCAACTACAACGCCTTAAATGGTGTGTTAGAAACCAACCATACTTTAGACGGGTTCAATGATTTTGATATCTATCAAATTTCAACAAACGAAATAAGAATTTACAATTCAAACCAGAATGTAAGCTACTATCTAATTGGATATCAATACAATAACTTTGACTACAATAAGTTGTTCAATGATAATATCGAATACTTCTTACAAGAATACATTGCTTGGGAAAAATTAGATCAAGCAAACGGAACAGCAAATACTTTTGATGATGAAAACTATTTACAGTTTACACCAGAAAACAACACAACGTTCTACTCATCACGCGATGCTCTTAGCATAAATGTTGCCAATATACAGTGGGATTTGGGTGGAAGCTATGTTATAACTGACGTTAAAGGAACAGACGATTATAAATATTTAACATTAAATTACAATAACGGAGATACTGAAGAATTCGATTTAACCGTTATAAATGATGAGAAGATTAGTTTATACCATATAGGTTCTCAAACTACCTACGAATATTCTGGAAGAGGGTTTGTACAATACAAAAAAGGTGGAGAACCTAAACCATCTGTAAGAAATAGTGGTAGAAAACGTACTAAAATAACAAGAGCAACAAAAGCTCCAAGAAATTAAAATAAAGTTTGGTTAGTTGATTTTTGGTTGGTTATTTCTTAATAACCAATTGAAAGAAAAACCACCTCTCTCGAGGTGGTTTTTTTATTTCTTAACTATTTATTTCTTAAATTTCAAAACTTTAGAGCGTCCTTTTTTAAAGATTTTATTACTTGCTTGCTTGCCTTTACGCAACTCTTTTTGTTCTTGCCAAGGTAAATGAATAATTTCTTGACAATCTGTAGAGCAAGTATTTTCTAATTGTTCTAAACATTCTTCACATTGAATAAACAATAGATGACATGCTTCATTAGCACAATTTACATGGGTGTCGCAAGCTTTGCCACATTGGTGACAATTAGCAACTACATCATTCGAAACTCGTTCTGCTCTTCTGTGGTCAAAAACAAAGTTTTTACCAATAAATTTATTCTCTAAACCCTCCTGTTTTACTTGACGTGTGTATTCTATAATTCCGCCTTCTAGCTGAAAAACATTTTTAAAACCTTTATGTTTGTAGTATGCAGACGCTTTTTCACAACGAATTCCGCCAGTACAATACATCAATAAATTTTTATCTTCTTTATGGTTTTTTAAGTCTTCTTCAATAATATCTAAAGAATCCCGAAACGTATCTACATCAGGAGTAATTGCGCCATCAAAATGCCCAATTTCACTTTCGTAATGATTTCGCATATCTACACAAATCGTATTTGGATTCGCTAACATATTGTTGAATTCTAACGCATTTAGATGCACACCTTTATTGGTAACATCAAAAGTTTCATCGTTTAAACCATCAGCAACAATTTTGTTTCTAACTTTTACCTTCAGCTTTAAAAAAGATTTATTGTCTTGTTCTATAGCAACATTTAAACGAATATTTTTCAAGAAAGAAATAGTCTCTAATTGTTCTTTTAATTTTATAAAATTTTCCGAAGAAACAGAAATCTGCGCATTAATGCCTTCAAAAGAAACATAAGTTCTTCCTAAAACATCTAATGCGTTCCATTCAAGAAATAATTTATCTCTAAAAAGTTGTGGATTTTCTATTTTACAATATTGATAGAAAGAAATGGTAATACGGTCTTTTCCCGCTTCGTCTATTAAGGCAGCACGTTCTTTTGCGCTTAACTTGTTGTACAGTTGCATGCTATACTTTTTTAAGTTTTACAAAATGTTACGATTTATCTAAAAATCGATGCAAATATACTAATTTTTTAATTTTTACTGTTTAAAATTAGACTTTTTATAAAAATTTGATATTTTTTAGACTTTAATTAAAAGTTTCAACAAAAACAGATACAACTAATTCATTTTTTTTAAACCTTTGCAGCCTGTTTTTATAGTAAAGATGATACGAAGCGCAACTATTAATAATGCAATTACAATTATATATAATTATTATATAAAAATTCTGTTGCCACTTTTGAAGAAACACACGTAGCTGTTAAGTACTTTTAATAAAAAATACAGGATAGTACACAACAACTTGGTTTGTTTGTTTTTGAAAAGGATAATGAAATTATTGGTTATTCGTATGCCAATCAATGGAAACCTAGAAGTGGTTACTTTAATTCTGTTGAAGTTTTTGAGTATTTAAAACACAGCGTAATATAGAAAGGTATCGGAAGTGAATTATACAAACGTTTAATAGATTATTTAAAAGAAATTAAGATACATACCGTTATTGAAGGTCTTTGCATACCAAATGATCCGTGTGTAGGCATTGCATAAAAAATTTGGGTTTAAAAAAGTAACTCATTATAAAGAAAATAGGATACAAATTTTAACAAATGGGTAGATGTTGAGTATTGGCAACTAACCCTAAACAACTAAAAATGAGAGTAGCAGTAGTAGGGGCAACAGGAATGGTAGGGAGTGTAATGTTGCAAATTTTGGCAGAACGTAATTTTCCAATAACAGCATTAATTCTTGTAGCATCAGAACGTTCTGTAGGAAAAAAAATAAGTTTTCAAAATACTGATTATACAATTGTTAGCTTACAAGAAGCCGTAAACTTACAACCAGATATTGCGTTGTTTTCTGCTGGTGGAGAAACTTCTTTAGAATGGGCGCCAAAATTTGCCGAAGTTGGTACAACGGTTATTGACAATTCTTCTGCTTGGAGAATGGATCCATCAAAAAAATTAGTAGTTCCAGAAATTAATGGAGATGTTTTAACTACTGATGATAAAATTATTGCGAATCCAAACTGTTCTACTATTCAGTTAGTAATGGCATTAGCGCCTTTACATAAAAAATATACTATGAAACGCTTGGTAATTTCTACCTATCAATCGGTTTCTGGAACTGGTATAAAAGCGATTCAACAATTAAATAATGAAGAAGCGGGTATAGAAGGAGAAATGGCATATCCACATCCAATTGGAAGAAATGCATTACCTCATTGTGATGTTTTTTTAGAAAATGGGTACACCAAAGAAGAAATGAAATTAGTAAAAGAACCTAAGAAAATTTTAAGAGACAATTCTTTTTCTGTAACTGCCACTGCTGTTAGAATACCTACTGCTGGCGGACATTCTGAATCTATAAATGTACAGTTTAAAAATGATTTTACCCTTACAGAAGTTCGTCAACTATTAAGTGAAGCAGAAGGTGTTATTGTGCAAGATGATGTTGCGAACAACGTATACCCTATGCCAATTACAGCACATAACAAAGATGAGGTTTTTGTTGGGCGAATTCGTAGAGATGAATCTCAAGAAAACACCTTAAATCTTTGGGTCGTTTCTGATAATTTAAGAAAAGGAGCGGCAACAAATACTATTCAGATTGCTGAATATTTAATTGCCCATAACTTGGTTGGTTCTTCAGTGACGGTATAAACTATTAGTTTGAACACAGTCGAGAACTCATCAAAGACCTTTAGACTGCGCTCAAGGAGACAAAATATATAAAGTAAAAAACCCCGAGTTTATAACTCGTGGTTTTTTATTTTTCAACCTTTAAAACATCGGCAATTATTCGCTCCAGTTCTGGTTTTGGTAATGCTCCATTTGTCATTTGCGGTTCTCCTTCCATAGGACAAAATAACATAGATGGAATACTTCTAATTCCAAATGCGGCAGATAATTCTTGTTCTGCTTCAGTATCTATTTTATAGATGTCTATTTTATCTCCATATTCTTCAGATAATTGCTCTAAAATTGGCGCTAACGTTTTACAGGGCCCACACCAATCTGCATAAAAATCTATGAATGCTGGTCTTTCTCCTTCAAATTTCCATGTTTTATTTTCTTCAAAATTAAAAACCTTTTTTAAAAAAGTTTCTTTCGTTAAATTTTCTGTCATAATAAAATTTTCTTCTTAATATTGTTGAGGTTTCTTTAACCAGTCTTTTCCTTGAAAACGGGAATCCATTTCTTATAAATGAATTGCACAAATGTAGTCGTTTTTCTTTCTAAGAATTACAACTTGTTAAAGTACTCTTAAAATCTAGCATTTTTAGTGTTTTTCTACTAACTTTGAGCAATAACTAATTCATTTAAAATGAAAAAACTAATCATTCTTATTCTCTTAACAGGCTTTATTTTTATTGCCTGTAAAGAAGAAAATAAAAAAAGAGACATTGCCGTGACATATCCCAAAACAACTAAAAAACCAGTAGTAGATACTATTTTTGGAACAAAAGTAGTTGACAATTACCGTTGGTTAGAAGATGATAGAAGCGAAGAAACCGAATCTTGGGTAAAAGCAGAAAATGAAGTTACTTTCGATTATTTAAGTAAAATTCCATATAGAGAACAATTAAAAAACCGTTTATCAGAATTATGGAATTACGAGAAAATTGGCAGACCTTTTAAAGAAGGCGATTATACCTATTTTTATAAAAATGACGGTTTACAAAACCACTATGTTTTATATCGTAAAAAAGGAGACAATGGCAAGGTAGCAATTTTCTTAAACCCAAATACATTTGCCAAAGACGGAACAACCTCCTTAAGTACTGTAAGTTTTTCTAAAGATGGAAAAACTGTTGCGTATGCAATTTCTGAAAGCGGGAGCGATTGGCGTAAAGTAATTGTTATGGATGCTGAAACAATGAAAATTAAAGAAGACACATTGGTTGATGTAAAGTTTTCTGAAATTTCTTGGAAAGGCAACGAAGGTTTTTTCTATTCAAGTTATGATAAGCCAAAAGGAAGTCAACTTTCTGCAAAAACCGATCAACATAAATTATACTATCATAAACTGGGAACTTCACAGAAAACAGATCCTATTATTTTTGGAGGAAAAGCTTCGGAAAAGCATCGTTATGTTGGTGGTTCTTTAACTGAAGATAGTCGATTTTTAATAGTTTCTGCTTCAGTTTCTACTTCTGGGAATAAATTATATATCAAAGATTTAACGAAACCAAATAGTACGTTGACAACCATTATAGATAATGTAAAAAGTGACACCT
Source organism: Tenacibaculum sp. (assembly GCA_965242715.1). GTDB lineage: Bacteria > Bacteroidota > Bacteroidia > Flavobacteriales > Flavobacteriaceae > Polaribacter. Next base: position 2,865,229 of record OZ251501.1, on the reverse strand, counting down.
ATGTTATTGATAACCGCGGAAGTAAATTATACTTGGTTACCAATTTAAATGCTCCTAACAAAAAAATTGTTACGGTAGACGCAAAGAACCCAACGGTAGAAAACTGGAAAGATTTTATTCCTGAAACAGAAAATGTGTTAAGCCCTACAACTGGTGCAGGATATTTCTTTGCAGAATATATGGTTGATGCTATTTCTAAAGTGTATCAATATAATTTCGACGGAAAATTAGTGAGAGAAGTAAAACTTCCAGGTATTGGTTCTATAGGCGGTTTAGAGGGAAAAACAGATGCTAAAGAATTGTATTTTTCATTTACAAATTACAACACACCAAGTTCTACCTATATTTTTAATCCTAAGGATGGAACCTATAAAACGTACTGGAAACCTGCAATTGATTTTAATTCGGATGATTATGAAAGTAAACAAGTATTTTATACATCTAAAGATGGAACAAAAATCCCGATGATTATAACGCATAAAAAAGGAGTTAAATTAAATGGTAAAAACCCAACTATTCTGTATGGTTACGGCGGATTTAATATTAGTTTAACCCCTAGTTTTAGCATTGCAAATTCTGTTTGGATGGAACAAGGAGGCGTTTATGCTGTACCAAATTTACGTGGTGGAGGCGAATATGGTAAAAAATGGCACGATGCAGGAACGCAGCTAAAAAAGCAAAATGTATTTGATGATTTTATTGCTGCTGCTGAATATTTAATCAAAGAAAAGTACACTTCATCAGATTATTTAGCAATTTCTGGACGTTCTAATGGCGGGCTTTTAGTTGGCGCAACCATGACACAAAGACCCAATTTAATGAAAGTTGCTTTGCCTGGAGTAGGCGTTTTAGATATGTTAAGGTATCATACTTTTACAGCTGGAGCAGGCTGGGCATACGATTACGGGACTGCAAATGATAGTAAAGAAATGTTTGATTATTTAAAAGGATATTCACCAGTACATAATGTAAAAGAAGGTGTACAATATCCAGCAACAATGGTAACTACCGGAGATCATGATGATAGGGTTGTACCAGCACACAGTTTTAAATTTACTGCAGAATTACAAAACAAGCAACAAGGAAGTAATCCAATATTAATTAGAATAGAAACCAATGCTGGTCATGGAGCAGGAACTCCTGTTGCAAAAACCATTGAGCAATATGCAGATATTTTTGGGTTCACTTTATTTAATATGGGCTTTGACCAATTACCAAACCCTCCAAAATCTAAAATAAAATCGTAGTATATAACAAAATTAAATTTATAAAAAAGATAGTCATTATACGGCTATCTTTTTTCTTTTTTAGAAATATATGTGCTCAAATATTCAGCATCTTTTTTTACGCCACCCAAAGTAGCAGAACCTCTAGTGTATAACCAAGGAAGTCCTAAAAAATACAACCCTTTAATATCACTTACACCTCTATAATTTTTTGGATATTGACTGTCATCTAATTCAATACCATCAATCCAATTAAAATTAGGTTTAAACCCTGTAGCCCAAACAATATTTTTAATATCGGTTATTTTTTGTTTTTCAAAAATTATGGTCTGTTTATTTGCATCAAGTGTTCTACCAACACAAGTTATATTTTGCTTTTTAAACAATGTTTTTACATCGGTGCCAATAACAGGTTGCCCTCCTTTACTCAGTTTTTTACCAACCCAAGAATATTTCTGAGCAGATAAAAACCCTATTTTACGAAACCACCACCATAATGTTTTGCCTAATATTTCCTGCGGAAGCGACAGAATGTTTGTATTTCCAGAAAAATAAACAGCTGTATTTGTTTGTGAGATTTCATTTAAAATTTGCACTCCAGAATCTCCCGCTCCAACCACTAAGGTTGCCCCTTCTTGTAATTGATCTGGATTTTTGTAATGTTCACTATGAATTTGTATAATATCTTTTGATATTTTTGTATGACAACTTGGTGTAAAAGGTTTATGGAACGGACCTGTTGCAATGATTACGTTTTTTGCTTCAAATTTTTTAGTATCACTTTTTAAAGTGAAAACATCGTTTTCTTTTTTTAACGAAGTTATTTTATGATTAAATTCAATTGGAATTTCGAATTTAGATACATATGATTTTAAATAATTGGCTACCTCATATTTATTAGCATAATGTCCTTTTTTATGAGGAAAATCCATTCCTGGAAGGTTATTAAATTCTGAAGGGGTAAATAATTTTAAAGAGTCCCACCTTTTTAACCAAGGAGCACCTGTTTCTAAATTAGCATCTATTATTAAATAATCAACATTTTCTTTAGCCAAGTAATAGGCAATAGCTAAACCTGATTGACCTGCTCCAATGATTATAAAATCCTTCATAATATTCTTCTTATTGACTACAAAGCTAATGTATTTATAAAACCTAGTCTTAGTTTTTGAAATTAGTTAGCAAACTGATATAAAAAAAATAGTATTTTTAAATATTTCTATATTTGATGTGTAATTTTAGAGTTACCAAATCTACTAAGAGCAAAAATTAAATCAAAAATTGTAACAATTTCTATTAAAAGTACTCTAATAAAAAACACAAAGAATTAATTTATAAAATTAACCTAAATAATGAATATACTAAAAAAAGCACTTTTTGTTTCTGCTGTTGCAGCAGGAATGGTTGCGTGTAAAACCAGCAAAACGGAAGAGGGAATTCCAGGTATTGCTTTAGAAAACATGGATACTAAAGTAAAACCAACGGATGATTTCTTTAGATACGTAAATGGAACGTGGATAGATAAAACGGAAATTCCTGATGACCAAACTTCTTGGGGAGGTTTTAATCAACTTCGGAAAAAAACCGATGCAGATGTGTTAGCTATTTTAAATAAAGCTATTAAAGAAGGCAATTTTCCGAAGATAAAAGACGCAAAAGGAAACGAAATAGATTCAGATCAAGAAAAAGCAGTAAACTATTACGAAAGTATTATGGATACTGTTACACGAAACAAACAAGGAAAAGACCCAATAAAACCTTATTTAGCAAAGATTAACGAAATTAAAACAAAGAAAGATGTTGAGACCTATTTAACTAATATGGCGCCTTATGGAGGTGGAGGTTTTTATGGCTTTGGTGTTTTTAATGACTTAAAAAATAGCAGTATAAATGCTGGTTATTTAAGTGGTGGCTCTTTGGGCTTGTCAAGAGATTATTATGTTGATGATAAGGTAAAAGATAAGTTAGAAAAATACCAAGAATTTGTAGCTAAAATGTTACAAGAATTTGGTGATAATGAAGCTACTTCTAAAAAGAATGCAGCAACTGTTGTTGCTTTTGAAAAAAGTTTGGCAGCACCAATGATGACTAAAGAAGAGCGTAGGGATACGCGTAAAATGTACAATCCAATGACGGTTGCTGAGTTACAAAAACTAGCCCCTGCAATTGATTGGAATGCACATTTAACAGGAATTGGAGTCACCAATTTAGAAAAAATAATTGTTACCGATCCTGGTTATTTTAAAGCAATGAGTAGTGTTTTTGCAAGCCGTTCTGTAAATGATATTAAATTATTATTACGTTGGACCGCAATTAACAATTCACTAGGTTTATTATCTACTGATTTAGAAAAAGAAAATTGGGAGTTTTACAGCAAAACAATGCGTGGCGCTAAAAAACAACGCCCAAGAGATGAGCGTGCTTTAAGTAATTTAAACCGTGCTGTAGGTGAAGCTTTAGGTAAATTATATGTAGATGCTAAGTTTCCGCCAGAGGCGAAGAAAAAAGCTGAAGAAATGATTGCTAATGTAATGTTAGGCTTTGAAGCTAGAATTGCACAATTGCCTTGGATGAGTGAAGAAACTAAGGTAAAAGCATTAGAAAAGTTACATAAATTAACCGTTAAAATTGCCTATCCAGATAAATGGAAAGATTATTCTGAATTACAAGTAAAGGGATTAAAAAATGGTGGAACCTATTTTGAAAATGCTATCAATGTTTCTAAATGGAACTACAATAAAAATATGGCAAAATTAGGTAAAAAAGTAGATAGAACTGAATGGGGAATGCCTCCTCAAACAGTAAATGCTTACTTTAATCCTGTAAATAATGAAATTGTTTTTCCAGCAGCAATTTTACAACCCCCTTTCTACAACTATAAAGCTGATGAAGCTGTAAATTATGGTGGAATTGGAGCTATTATTGGTCACGAAATTTCACATAGTTTTGATGATTCTGGATCTCGTTTTGACGGTGATGGAAACCTTAAAAACTGGTGGACAGATAGTGATTCTGAAAAATTTAATGTAGTTGGTAAGAAGTTAATAAAACAATATAGCGACATTATTGCTATTGACAGTATGCACTTAAACGGAGAATTTACTTTAGGAGAAAACATTGGCGATTTAGGCGGTGTACAAGCTGCTTATGAAGGTTTACAAATTTTCTTAAAGAAAAATGGGACTCCTGGAAAAATAGATGGTTACACACCTAATCAACGTTTCTTTCTTTCTTGGGGAACAATTTGGAGAACAAAAATGCGTGATGAAGCTCTTAAGAACTTAATTACAACAAACACACATGCTCCTGGGCAATACAGAGCATATATGCCACTTAAAAACGTAGATGCTTTTTATGATGCATTTGGTGTTAAAGAAGGCGATGAAATGTATTTAAAACCAGAAGATAGAGTAAGAATATGGTAAGATCGCAGACCTTTTTGGTATAATTCTTTTTGCGGAGAATTAGGCTAATAAAAATAAATAACCTCGCCCGCCCAAGGCTTCGAGGAATTAAATCCAATGGGCTATCGCCCTGCGATTAAACCGATGCAGAAATGTATCGGTTTTTTATTGGGTGCTACCTTTTATGTCGCGCTTTACACCATCTCTTTTTTTTGTTACTTCAAAAAATAATGCCGTTTCAATCGCTAACGCATATGTATTTATTTATCATTTTATCAATCCTAAACAAATAGAAACAGGGCAAACGCATCATAAATTTAGTATTACACCCTATTTTATATAAAATAATAGTTACATACGGTAATGGTTGGTTATTCTCATCAATAATTTTCCCGTTTATTGAATGCTGAGCAAATACTGCTATTTTTCCGAAGAAAAATAAAAAAGTAATAGTAAAGATTTTCATAAGTAAGCTTTTGTGGTTTACACTTTAAAAATGCAAGATTAATTATGTTTAGAAAATGAAAATCTGATAAAACGAATCAATTTCTCGATGAATAGGTACCCGTTCTCTGCAAAAAAAATACTCTTAATTTTCATTAAGAGTATTTTGATGCTTTTTTATTTTTTGAGTGAGATACAAAAAGGGTCTAAGACACTAATCTCGACTTGCCATTAATCTAAAAACCCAATACACCAACATAGCTAAAGAGCCTAAAGCGGCAACTAAATACGTTCTTGCAGCCCATTTTAGTGCATCTTTAGAGTCTGCTAATTCTTCTCGCGTAACAATGTGTTTGTTTTCTAACCAAGCCAATGCCCTGTTACTTGCATCATATTCTACAGGAAGTGTAATAAAGCTAAATAAAGTAGCCATTGCCATTAAAACGACACCAGCTGCCAAAACCCAAAAACCCATACTAGAAGCAGCTCCTAAAATTAAACCTCCCATAACTAAATATTGAGAAAATTTAGAAGATACATTTACCATTGGTACTAAATTAGAACGCATTTCTAACCATTTATATGCTTTTGCATGTTGCACAGCGTGCCCAACTTCATGTGCTGCAACAGCTGCTGCTGAGACATTTTTTTGACCGTAAACACTTTCACTTAAATTAACAGTTTTGTTTTTCGGATTGTAATGGTCAGTCAACATCCCTGGAGTAGAAATTACTTTAACGTCAAAAATACCATGATCTGCTAGCATCTTCTCTGCAATTTCTGCACCGCTCATTCCATTTCGTAAATGAACTTTCGAATATTTTTTAAATTTCTTCTTTAATGTATTGCTTATCAGCCAACTCATTAAAGAAATAACCCCTATTATAATGTAGTATTCCATTCCTATTGCCATAATTTATATTTTTTTAATATTTGTATCGTTTTGTTTGATAAATTTACAACATAAATTATTCCGTTTTTAATTTAAATGGAAAAAATGCCAAAATGACAAAAAAACCAACTATTTTACTTGTGTATACCGGTGGTACAATTGGTATGATAAAAGACTATGAAACCAATGCCTTAAAGGTATTTGACTTTAGTCAGATTATTGAGAAAATACCAGAACTAAAGTTGCTAAACTGCGTTATAGATACCGTTTCTTTTGAAGAACCTATAGATTCTTCAAATATGAATACAAAATATTACATCCAAATTGCAGAAATTATTGAAGAAAACTATCAGGATTTTGATGGTTTTGTAATTTTGACTGGCTCAGATACTATGTCATATACATCTTCAGCAATTAGTTTTTTGTTTGAAAACTTACAAAAACCCGTAATATTTACAGGTTCTCAATTACCTATTGGAGATTTACGAACAGATGCCAAAGAAAACTTAATCACTTCCATAGAAATTGCATCATCAAGAAAAAATGGAAGATCTAGGGTTTCTGAAGTCTGTTTGTATTTTGAATACAAATTATACCGTGCAAATAGAACTACAAAAATTAATGCAGAACAATTTGAAGCGTTTGCCTCAATGAATTATCCACTTTTGGTAGAAAGTGGTGTCCATTTATCTTTTAACGAGCAATTCTTGTTTCAACCTAAAGATTTTCAACAAAAATTAATTGTAAGGAAAAAGTTAGATACTAGTATCGCCATATTAAAACTATTTCCTGGAATTACACAAACAGTAATAAAAAGCATTATAGATAGTAAAAATTTAAAAGGAATTATTTTAGAAACCTATGGAGCAGGAAATGCACCAACAGAAAAATGGTTTATCAATTTACTAAAAGAAGCGGTTCAAAAAGGTATTAAAATTATAAATGTAACACAGTGCGCTGGAGGAAGTGTAATTTTAGGGCATTATGAAACAAGTGTTGCATTAAAAAAGATTGGAATTGTAGATGGAAAAGATATTACAACAGAAGCAGCTGTTGCAAAATTAATGTACTTATTAGGTGAGAAATTACCTTATAAAGAATTCAAAGAGGTCTTTGAAACCTCTTTACGAGGAGAAATGGATTAAAAACTAGATTATATAATTAGTAAATAATTATGTAATAACTTACTGTTTTTGAAGTAAAAACAACTAAATTTTATCATTTATACATAAATTCTTTTCTTTTTTGTTAATGTACCAAGATTTTTTTGTTACTTGGCTGTCTCAAAAAGTAAGAATTACTGGTTAATAATCATTTAAGTATTTTAACCTGCGGATTTTGAGTTTTTAGAGAAGAAAACAACATTTTCAACTCGTTAACTATTAAAAATTAATTATACAAAGATGAAAAAAGTAGTAAACATCCTAACAGTAACAGGATTTATGTTTTTTGGAGCTATCCAATCAGCTTTTGCTCAAGAAGCAGCAGCAGAAAATTCTGAAACATTTCACCAAGTTTTAAAACGTTATTTTATTGAAGGTGGACCAGGCTTTATGGGAATTGTATTAGTAGCCTTAATATTAGGTTTAGCAATTGCTATAGAAAGAATTATTTATTTAAACATGGCAACCACAAATACTAAGAAATTAGTTGCAAGTGTAGACGATGCTTTAAGCTCAGGTGGTATAGAAGCAGCAAAAGAAATTTGTAGAAATACAAAAGGACCAGTTGCATCTATCTTTTTCCAAGGTCTAGAGAGATCTAGCGAAGGTATAGATGCTGCTGAAAAAGCCGTAGTTAGTTATGGTGGAGTACAAATGGGGTTATTAGAGAAAAACATTTCTTGGTTATCTTTATTTATTGCTTTAGCACCAATGTTAGGGTTTATGGGTACCGTAATTGGTATGATTGGAGCCTTTGATGCAATTGCTGTAGCAAACGATATTTCTCCAGCCGTAGTAGCAGGAGGTATTAAAGTAGCCCTTTTAACAACAGTATTTGGTTTAGTTGTAGCAATTATTTTACAGATTTTTTATAATTATATCATTTCTAAAATGGATAGTATTGTAAATAATATGGAAGATGCTTCTATTTCTTTAATAGATTTATTATCAAAATATAAAAAATAAAACTTATGAATAACAAGATTGTAACAATAATAGTTGCTGTACTGTCTGTTATAGGTATAGGGTTATTTATAAATGTTTTTGGAGCTGATGAAGGAAATGCAGAAGCGGTTTCTGGTAAAGTATCTATACTAGTAACATATTCTTTAATTCTATTAGGAATTACTGCTTTAGTCACTATAATTGGTTCTTTATTTAGTTTAATGAAAAATCCATCAGCATTAAAAAAAGCATTTGTAGGATTGGCAGCTTTAGCAGTTGTATTTTTTGTCTCATACTTATTAGCAAATAGCGATCAAGTTCTTGATGCTAAAGAAGAAATTATAGCGGCAGCAGGAAGTAGTGTTTCTAAACTTACCAGTGCAGGTATTTGGTTTAGTGGACTTTTAATGCTTGTAGCTGCTCTTTTCTTTATTTGGGATTTATTAAAAGGATTAATTAAATCATAATAACTCATGGCAAGAAGAGAAAATCCAGAAATTAATGCAGGTTCAATGGCAGATATTGCCTTCTTGCTACTTATCTTTTTCTTGGTAACTACTACTATGGATGTAGATTCAGGTATCTCTAAAAAGTTAGCTGAAAAACCACCTAAAGATTATGTGCCACCAAAAATTAAGCAGAAAAACATTTTTGAAATTAACATAAATCGTAACAACCAGCTATTTGTAGATGGTGAAGTTATGGATGTGAAAGATTTAAAAAGTGCTGCTAAGAAATTTATAGATAACGGTGGAGGTTTAGGTAATAAAAAGGAAGGTGAAGAAGTAGGGAAGCCTTGTAATTATTGTAACGGAGATAAAGACCCTACATCTTCAGATCATCCTAACAAAGCTATTATATCTGTACAAAGTGATAGAGCTACAGAATACGGTACGTATATAGTAGTACAGAATGAGTTATTAAGTGCTTATGCAGAATTGCGTGATAAATTATCTCAGAAAAAGTATGGAAAATCATTTAAAGAGTTAGAGCGACTTTTTAAAGATGGCGGTCGTAAAGACGATGTACTAAGAGCAAAAGTATCTGATATTAAAAGTAGCTATCCGCAAATTATTACAGATATAGACCCAGAAGGATCTAAGTAATTTAAAAACAGAATAATATGTCTAAATTCAAGAAAAATAAGAAAGAAGTGCCACCATTATCTACGGCATCTTTACCAGATATTGTTTTTATGTTATTGTTTTTCTTTATGGTAACCACTGTAATGAGAGAAACTAATTTACAACTAGACCCTCCTAATTTACCAAGTGCTACTGAAATAAAAAAATTAGAGCATAAAAGTTTAGTGAGTACTATTTATGTTGGTAAAGCTAAAGAAACAGGTAAGTATGGTTCAAGCTATAATAGAATTCAATTGAACGATAAAATAGCTACTCCAGATGATATTCCTGCGTTCATTTTTAATGAACGTGAGCAAGTATCTGAAGCAGAAGTTCCGTTTATGACTACTTCTATTAAAGCAGATAAACAGTCTAATGTTGGTACATTAAGCGATATTCGTTTAAAATTAAGAGATGTGAATGCTCTTAAACTGTCTTTATCTACACAAAGAGGCAATTCAATAAAAAAATAAAATTTTATTATTTTATATATTAAACCTATAAGGATTTTTTAATTCTTGTGGGTTTTTTTGTACAAAAAAAGGCACTATCTCATAATTTGTGTAAGTTTAAAATATCGGGAGTTATAACTCCCGATATTTTTTTTATTAATTTTAAACTTTAACACCTTACATTATGAAACCAAAATACATTTTAAACGATTCTTTTTTTACAGCAATTCAAGAACGGAACAGAACTAAGTTTCTACCTTCCATCTTTTAAAATAGAGCTCTTTAAATATTTTATGAGTATATTTTTTACTGTCTAACAAGGAGGTTATTAAAAGTTCTGTTTCTCCACTAGGCAAATCAACACGAATTAATCTACCTTTTATTGGAGTATTTTGGTTATACTCTTTGTCGATAATAGTAGCACTTTTTCCAGGATATATTTCTACTATTTGAGACGTTTTACCGCTTTGAATAAAAGCTTTTGTGAGTGTATTAAAACTTGTTTTTGTTCTCAATAGAAATGCTAAATTTCTTTTATAATGTTCATATATAAAATCATAAGAACAATAGCCTCTATCATAAATAATGAAATCATTGACTTTACTTTTTCTCTAAATAATGTAAAGCCAAAGTTCTTTCTCCAATTGCTTTTTTAGATAAAACTCCATCCAACACATAATTATTGAGTGCATCATAGACTACAGACACTCTTGCTTGAACCACACCTGTATTGGTTTGGTTTTTTGTGAATCCATAAATTTGTTTTAGTTTCTCTGTAAATGGAAGATTAATACTAGAACCATCTATTGCCAAAACTCTAAAACCATTCCAAAGCTTTATACCTAAATCGTTGTCTGAATAAAATTCATCGACTAGCACTGTGTTTAATCTTTTAAAAACTTCTGGCTGTATCTTCTTTCTACATTGTACAAAAGCACTTTTTGTAAAGGAGGTGAAGTTAACAGCACCACAATCTTTTTTTAGATGAGTTACAAAACTTTCTATTTCTAGTAAAATATTTTTCACAGACTTTAAAACACTCTTTGAGCATACTACTAAAAATTTCTTTACCTATCGTCTTCAAAATAAAAATTGTTGTTTTTTTTTCATTCTAATAAATAGTTGATTATCAGTTAAATATACGGTTTTTAAATCATTGACCTCCAAGCAGAGCCATAAAGGTATCAAGTGGAAAAAACTTTATTTTTAGTTTGATAAAAACCTCAGGTTTTTAAACTTTCCTTTTGACCACCACTTATGCCTTTTTAGCACTCCAGCTATCTCGTAAACCAACTATTTTATTAAAAACTAGTTTCTCTAAAGTTGAATCATCATCAACATTAAAATACCCTAAACGTTGAAATTGAAAACGTTCTCCAACAGTAGCAGATTGTAAACTTGGTTCTACAAAAGCATTAATAGTCTCTAAAGAATTCGGATTTAAAAACTCCATAAAATCTTTGTCTTTATGACCATCAGGAGCCTCATCAGAAAACAACCTATCATACACTCTTACCTCTGCTTTTATAGCGTGTTTTATAGAAACCCAATGTAAGGTTCCTTTTACTTTACGCTTGCTTTCTTCTGTATTGCTGCCAGATTTTGTTAAAGAATCATAAGTACAATGAATAACTGTAATGTTTCCATCCGCGTCTTTTTCGCAACTTGTTGCTGTAATAAAATACGCATTTTTTAAACGAACTTCTTTCCCTAGTTTTAAGCGAAAAAACTTTTTATTCGCTTCCTCTCTAAAATCTTCACGCTCAATATAAATTTCTCTAGAAAACGGAACTTCTCTGCTTCCAAAACCCTCTTCGTAATCATTATAATTAGCAATTAAAATTTCTTCTTGACCTTCTGGATAATTATCAATTATCACTTTTACAGGATCTAAAACCCCCATAACTCTATTGGCTGTTTTGTTCAAATCCTCACGAATTTTAAACTCTAACAACGCAACATCAATAATATTTTCACGTTTAGAAACTCCAACAGTTTCTATAAAGTTTTTAATAGATGCGGGCGTATAACCCCTACGGCGTAAACCAGAAATTGTAGGCATTCTTGGGTCGTTCCAACCAGAAACTACGCCTTCCTCTACCAATTTGAGCAACTTCCGTTTACTCATAATTGTATAGCTTAAATTCAAGCGAGAAAACTCACGTTGTTTTGGCGGGTTTGGGTATTTTGATTTCCCATATTCATACACATTATCACGAAACCAATTATATAATTTTCGGTGAGGTTTAAACTCTAACGAACATAAAGAATGAGATATTTGTTCAACATAATCACTCTCTCCATGCGTCCAATCATACATCGGATAAATACACCAATCGTTTCCAGTTCTATGGTGTTCTTTATATAAAACACGATACATTAACGGATCACGCATTAACATATTTGGGTCTTCCATGTCAATTTTTGCACGTAAAATATGCTCTCCTTCAGCAAACTTTCCTTCTTTCATTCCTTTAAAAAGCGACAAATTTTCCTCAACAGTTCTATTTCTAAACGGACTGTTAGTTCCCACTTGTGTAAGCGTTCCTTTCTGCGCTCGCATTTCTTCTGAAGACTGACTATCTACATAAGCCTTTCCATCTTTAATCATCAAAACTGCCCAGTCATATAACTGTTGAAAATAATCTGAAGAATACAATTCGTTTGCCCAATTATAACCCAACCAAGTAATATCTCGCTTAATTGCATCTACATATTCTTGCTCTTCTTTTGCAGGATTTGTATCATCAAAACGTAAGTTTACAGGCGCATTATATTTTTCACCCAAACCAAAACTAATTCCAATTGCTTTGGTATGCCCAATATGCAAATAACCATTAGGTTCTGGCGGAAAACGAAAACGCAAATGCTCTTTTAGCGTTCCATTTCTTAAATCCTCTTCAATAATTTGCTCTATAAAATTCAATGATTTCTTTTCTTCAGTCATTCTCTAAAAATTGAAGCCGCAAAATTACACAAAATATACTAATTATCTGGGCGTTCGAGCGGGCTTTCCGTTATATCTTTTTAGTTTTGTTCTCGATACAAATTTACTCATTCTTCGTAAATTCACTCGAACCGACAACTAAAAAGGATGCCACTGCAATCCCTAACGCAAGCCAACCTAAAGATTATTTACAAAACAAACTACAAGTAATTCACACAAAGTGTTTAATTTATTTCTTAGGGCGTAAAAATTGTATTTTTACAACATGAAAAAAATGCTCTTTATTTTATGTTTACTCTTAGGTATAAATACTTTCTCACAATCTAATTGGCAAAAATTTAAAAAGCTATCTCGCCCCATAAAAACGTGGGTAATTTTTCATCCGTTTAAAACAAAACGAGCTTTGGCAATTTCTAATGAAACCAATCAGGTAACAGACTCTATTTCAAAAACATTATTATTAGATGGTGATAGAATTGGCGGACAAGTAGATGCATTTCGTCACGCCTATTGGATGGCACGTTTACGACAAGAAATTGGTAAACAATCAGCTCGTTCTTTAGGTAAAGCACACGAAAAAGACAATTATTTAACCTATAAAAAAGTAAAATTAGAAGACGGGTATAATCGGAAAAACAAAAAGTACATTTTTTCAAATTAAAAAGTACATTTTTTCACCAAACACAGACATAACAAAGGTATCAAATATAGATACCTTTAAACAGCTTTTAAAGAGTATTAGAACTAGTCCACCGTTTATGAAGCATTATATCTGTATACCCCGTATTATGCGTTGTGTTATTGTAATGATAAACAACCTTAGCTTTATTAAAAGGATTTACGCCGCCAGTATTCGTTTCAATCCAATCACAGAGTTCTATAACACTTGACTTATTTGATGTAAAATAAAAATAATTATTACTTTTCAACACCTTTAGAACATCTAAATAATCGGCTAATTTCCAGTAGTTTTTATATGTAGAACAATCTGTCGACAAGTACGGAGGATCTACCAAAAAGACAACATTTGACACATCTTTGTATTTTTGGTAAATCTCTTTGTATTCTTCACAAATAAATTTAACTCCTTTCAAATAGTAGTCTGCATTATAGTCTGTTTTTCGAACTCTGTTGTAAAAACCTTGTTTGGTTAGTTCTTCATAGTTTTGAACGTAATTCATGCTGAATAATAAGTTAGCAGACAAGCTTATATAATCTACAAAACCTAACTTATCATATTTCAATATTATTTTCAAAGCTTCCTGTTTTTTCGGTTCTGGAAGTTTACATTTTTTATCATAACCTAACAAAATGACTCGAAGCTCTTCAATGATTAAATTAGTTGCTGGTATTGCTCTTAGTCTATTTTTAAAGTTGTCATAATCATTGTAAATTACTTTTGCCTTTGGTTTTTCTTGTTTCACTGTATGGCTTAATAAACCACTTCCTCCGAATAAATCTACATAAATAGCGTTATCAGGATAGCTTTTTAAAGCTTCTTTAAACTGTCTTACAAAATTCCTTTTTTGCCCCTGAAATGGCAATGGTGACATCGTGTATTTTTTTGTCATTTTTTTACTATTATTGTTGTTTTTATTTTGGTTAACTATTTGATTTTTTGTATCTTTGAGTAACGTATAGCCTTACGTATTTAAACTGAATTTAACACTTTGCCCTTGCAATAACTTATCGGTATTTTCAATGTTATTATCGTAGATATGAACATTGCCAAGCATCAACGTAATGCTCTTTAAAGGCACGTTAATTTGCCTGCTAATTAAATATAAATGATAAATGTCCGCAGGCAACCCTAAAGAAGCATCACTACTGCGTTGATAAGCGGTTAACACTAACTTTCCTTTATCTATCTGAAATTGTATCAAACTCAAACACGGGTGCTGGTTACTTTCTGTATCATTTTTTCCCAGGAATAAAATGTAATTCTTCGATGATCTCTTTTCTCTATTAATTTGCTTAATAAGTCCTGGTAACTGCTCGAAATAAGTTGGGTAAGAATTCACTAAAATAGGACCACAATAGTCCCACCAGCTTACACCTATTTTTCGATATTCTTCCGTGTTTCGTTCGCCTTTCATAAAAAGGTTTAGCTCTTGTTTTAGCTTATTTCTCGCTACAGAATGACCTTCTAAAATCTCTAACAAATCAACAGGCTTTAGTTCTAGCTTTTCATTTAAAAGGTATTTTATGTTGCCTTTTTTATTGCTTTGTAATTTTCCTTTTTTAATTATTTTTTTTAATGTTTCGTGATACTTATTCATATTTATGTTTTTATATTTGCTTATCTGACCACAAACAATAAAGCCACAAGGCAACAGAAGACTTTGTCCTCCGTAGCCTTGTGGCTCTTGTTTAAAAAGTGGTCAGATATTTTTTAATGCGGGGGACTTTTTTTTTAACGTGTCCCTACCGAACGTTATTTTATTATAACAATTAAATCATTTGGCTTGTTTCGCTGTAAAGAGCCCTTAAATAAATGCCTTAACCAATTAACCCAAGTTAATTTTAATAACGGAACAGCTTGCTTAAAATGCTTCGCTGGCGTATCTGTTAGTGTCATAATATCAATCATTTCATTGTCGACTGATACTCCTACAAAACCCTCAGCATTTCTACCATCGTGAATAAACCACCAAATATTAAAGAAATCACCGTCCTCTTCATCAATGAAAGTCGCGCCGTCCACAGTAAACTTACCTAACCTAAACCTTCTCCAGTAGTACCAAAACAACTCTTTTAGTTGATTTTGATATTCTTTTGGAGCTTGTTTTATTTCTGCAAGCATATACGCTTTACCTTTTAAAAGTTGCTCGGTAGTAAACTTGTTATAAAAACGATTTTTTGCCATTATTTTTTTCATTTTTCAGTAAATTTAGTCACAATTTGATGCTTGGTGTCTACAACCCAATTACTCATTGTCTGTCTTTTTGAAGCAGCGGTTTGTATTAAAAGAATATTCACTAAATTATTTTTTAAACCTTTTGAGAAGCCTTTGGTTTTTGTTATAGAAGTCCCAAGAGTTGCATAAAAACTATCAATTTCTTCAATTGAATATTTATATGTTTTTTGAATTCTAGTCTCTATAATTATTCTTTCTATAATTGTTATAGCTTTTTCAACTGGTTTACCTTCATTATCAATATTTTTTACTATTTTTTTTTCAATAAAAAGGCTATCTACTATATCGGTTTCAAAAAACATATTTTTAATGTCAAATCTAAAACCTACTAATTTTCTTAATACATCACAATTACCGTCATTGTTAGATGTTGCTTTTTTTTCTGTTGAACGTATTGCTATCATTTTTTTATTTTTAAACTGTTATTAAGCCTGCCGCCGACACTCCTGTGAAATCTGTTGTAATGTCGTTTGTTGATATTATTTGTGTATTACTTTCGTCTAAATCCCATTGTAGTTTGCCAAAAGAAAAAGAGACCAAGCGTGTAAAGTGCATGAATGTGAGATACCCAAAAGCAGCACCTCTATCTATAATTATTGCAGGCTGTCCTGTTGGTGTATGAGTTCCTATTTTAACAGTAACGTTAAAACCTTTTACCCAATATTTATTACCGCTAGATGATAACCAAACACCTATTTTACTAACTCTGTAGGTATAATCTAAAAGTTCGATACTCAATTCATGATTAACACCTCTAACCACTAAAGGGCATACTATAACTTTATAGCGGTGTTTTTGGCGGTATAATTTCACGCCCTTAATGCGATCTTGTATTTTATGATAAGTAGAACCTGTATAACTATAAGATTTAGACATACCACTTGAAGGCGAAGGTTGTGAGACTTTTCTAAAATTACCATTTGTATCTACACTCAATAAACTATCTGACGGCAAACCATGTGGAATAGACCTAACCCTTGCATCCCCACTCACGTCAAAGACAGCTGTTGGTGCACTTGTTTTAATTCCTATTTTTCCGTTAGAATAAATATCATCGTTAACTGTTTTTGGTTTTGTTCCGTTTAACTTTCTCCATGAAATAGGTATATCTTGAGCATTGGCTTTTTCACTCCAACTCTCTCGCTCTAAGGATGTAATGTGTTTTATTTTATCGCCAATATGCTCTTCAAACGGTATCTTATCTGCCTTTTGTAGTAACAAATCATCTAATCCACCTACTTCAGCAGCAGGGACACTATCGTTTTTATGGCGTAGAGAGTTAAACGTTTCCGCCACTTGTGTTTCGGTTGGTTTAGCGTATTGCTTCCACCATTGTAAAATTGTTTGTATAGGTGTTGCCATCTTAATTAGGTTTTATGTATTGAATTACTACAGCTTTGTAGTGTACGGGTTCGATATTAATAGGTATTGGGTTAGTTGATCCTGCTTTACCAGTTTTTATTGTTACATCATATCTTCTATGTCTTGCTGCCTCTCCTTTTCTTTGTAAACCTATATTAGAGTTGTCACTATCCCAATCGTTATTTGCTCTTTGAAATTTCATGTTGTGGTCATGCTCAGGGATATTAGCTTCGCTTAAAGTTCTATCGTTAGATGTTCCTACTTTCCCTACAGAGCTTGCAGATCCTTTAATAAACATATCTATTAAATTATCTGTCCCGTTTTGCCCGTTAGCAATAAACCAGTTAGACGGTAAATCTACCTGCGCTATTGTAGTTCCAATAAACTTTATTTCCTTATTAACTCATGTTACGCATCCAAACCTCAAAAAAGGATGATTAAGCAGCTTTAGGTGTTGATAACTTTCTGAGTTCGTTATGAGCTGCTTTTTGAGCTGCTAAATAGATTTGTGTTTTCATAGCAAAATGATTTTTCCCTGTTCTTTGTTTAAGCCACTCTAACTTTATATAAGCTACAATTGACAATACAAAATGATTCGTTTGAGTTTCTGTTTTTTTAGTTGGAGATTTAGCAAAACCTGTGTTACTTTTAATCGATTTGTGATACTCTTCTACTGCCCACCGTTTTTTGTAGATTGTAGTTATTTGGTTATACGATAAATTTAAATCACTACAAGCCAAGTACAACTCGCCGACTGTATCATTCTCGTTTTTGAAAACTTGCTTTGTAAGCAACAGCGGAAAGTCTAGTTTTTCAAACCAAACTTCCACGGTTTGTTGTCTTGGCTGTAATGTTTTAATATTCACGTATGCTCCATTTTGCTTATCTTCTAAGGATAAGGCTACTTTTCGATTGCTTTTTAAGGCAATAATAAAATCATTTTTTAAAAGTTCTTTACAATAAACCATGTTCTCTGCTGAAGAAAACCAACTATCAGCCAACACATAATCAAAGTGTATTTTGCTACTACATTCCTGCAACATTTCTCTAAAAAGTTCGTTTTTAGTTTTGCTGCTTTTACGCTTTTGCCTTCCTGTTTTTTTGTCGGTAACCCAAATATTTTTCTTTATAAACTCTACACCACACGGTATACGCATGCCTCCAACTTCGACTAAAGCAGTTAGAAAATTAACCCCTTTTACAGACCTTCCAAACACATGGTCAAAATGCCAAGTGTTCAACTCACTTTCATCTGTATATTGTTTTTCTTGTATCGAATCATCAAAACTTAAAATGATAGTTTCTTTAGATTGAGTCAATTCTTCAACATAAGGTTTTGCCTTTTTCCATAGAAATTTACTGTCATAAACACCCGTTGATAATGCTCGTGTTATTTTATCATGTTTTATAGAGAGTAATGAAGCCATACCTGTAGCTGTCGTGTAAGAACTTGAACTTATCAAATAATCAGTATACAAATCAACAAAATTATCCATCTTTTTATTTCTCAAAGTTGTTAACAACAATACTCCGTTAAGTTTTTATGCTGCTCTGATACCATAATACAGTAGTTCTTTAATTTTTTGTTTATTATTCTTCAAGTTCGGTCTTATAGCGAACACGTTAAAAAATCGAGCAAGCATTAACTCATTGTGATGTAAGGTTTTAATATCCTTGATTGAGAAAGCGCCTCTTAGCCTTTTTTCAATAGGCATCCAATGTGTAATCTTAGCAAGATTAACAGTTGTAAGTGCTGTATTAAAATGAAAATTGAGTTTATCCTCACTTCTTGCTTGACAGTGATTTAGACCAGTATATTGTTTGGCATCTCTAAAAGTAAATTCTATTTGAAATCTAGTACGATAATATGTCAAAACCATTTCTGCTGAAATTGTTACATCTGTAGAGAAATATAATTTATGATTCCATTTTCCTTTTTTAAGGGAATAAACAATCACAAGATTGATTTTTCTTTTTAATGATTTTGAGTATACAATAGCGCTGTATACTTTGCTTTGCTGATTGTCTTCTATCAAAGAAAAATATTCTTTTCTAAGTTTTTTATAATCAATTTTTCCATCATATTTCTTAGGTCTTCCTCTCCCATATTTCTGTTGGTCAGTATAAATATATTGTAAGTCAGCATCGTTTCTTAGTCTGCTAACGGTCTCCAATCCATTATCAGAGAGTTTAGAAACAAAACCGTATTTGGAAAAATAAGCATCTGCCACAACATATTTAGACATCGAAAGAAGGACCTCTTTTCTTTGAATCAATATATTGGCATAATGATCTACCAAACTTTTTGATTCCAAATTATTTGGTGTCTGAACAGCCTCTAAATGAAACGCTGTATGATTATCTATATCAATCGCTGCTATACCAGATATTTCCAATCCCCATTTTGCCTTTCCCGCTACACCAGACCAATAATAACCAACTCCACAGGTGGATTTACCAGATTTACTAACATAACTCGGGTCGAAAGCAATGGTTAAATGTTTGCCCCCATACTCAGTAATCAATTCTTTATTGAAATTTAAAAAGTCAAAAGACTTACTAAACTGATTCCTGTAATGTTGTTCTCCATGATCACCATAACGACTTAACTGCATAAAATTTAAACGTCCTTTTATGCTGAGAAATAGACCAAAAACTTCCAACATAAAATCATATTGCCATTTATTTACATCTTTCATTTTGTTAAGTAATCTTTTTGTGTGATATTTATAGTTGGATTTCTCCTTGAGAAGCATCATTAATAGCTGTTTGAAATTAACTATTAATTTAATGATAATCAGGGAGTTATCCTAATTTTTGAGCCTGTTTTTTTAACTTATTTGATTGACTGTTAGAGGGTTAGGGCAAAGTTTAACGGAGTATTGTAACAAGATAAACTATAAATATCTTAAATTCAAATTATTCTTGCGTAAGGTGAGTTATTAATATATTGATGCGGCTGGTATCTTAAAAATTCATTCCAAGGTATAGAACCAGTACCAACACCGAACTCAATCCAGCGATCAAAAAACACAGCGTTTGAGTCTCCATTTTGAAAAACTAAAGGCGTTTCAGTTTCTCTAATTATTACATTAGGCTGCGTTATATCTCCTTTAAACGGAAACAGCTCGCCATTGTAATAAACAAAGCCATCTGTAGTAGTACTACCAATTACATTACAACCGCTTAAAATTGTTTTGTCTCCTGCTAATTCTCCAAATACATTAAAAATTTCATAAGCTTTTGTTATAAAATCTAGCGTATTGGTTTCAAAGCGATAACCTCCCGCTTGTTGTACATTAATTTTATTCATATTGCTTCTAGCTTATATCGTTTTACCCCTTCTTTGAAGTAGTTAATTTGCGCCGTTAATTGATCGGTTAATACGTTTAGAATTTCAGGTGGAACAAAGACTATAAAATCTACTCCTGTATCTGAAAGCTCGTCTCTTGTCCTTAGAAACATCGTCCCTAAAAACCTTGGAATTTCTTCAGGACTTGTATAGATATGTTCAGCATCAAACAAATTCCCATCTCCTATATAAATTCTGCGTAACGTATTATCAAATTTATCATTGAGTACATTACGTAAATAACATATTTGACCAGTATGATTTAACTTATGATTATCTTCTGCTTGGTCTCTTAAAAATTCATCATGCAGACTAACAATCGGGCTTATTAAAACTTTTATATACGCAATAAATTTTGGTTTTCTTTTATGAGTAGGTAGAAGTTGTACAGCATACTTATTTATGTTTATTCTATACCACATAACTTATATTGCTAAAATTATTTATCTTAAAATAACCGCTTTCAGGAATGCGTTTTACATTAATAATTGTTGGTGTTCCATGATTTTGAGATGTATTAACCCAGCTACTTTTAGCCTCTAATAAGTGTGCTATTCTAACACCTTTTACACCTTGCAATTTATCTACTAAACTTTGTAAAATAAGCTCACCGTTAAATGGTAGTTCTTTCATAAATTCTAACAAAGCATCTTCTACAGGTTTATTACCGTCCAAAATGCTAATTCCAGTAGGCGTTAACACTAAAGGATCTCTATATATTTGAATATTTAAAAATAAATTATCAGCTAAATAATTAATAATTGTAATTCGAGAACCTGCGAACTTTATTTCTTCAAAATAAGCTGTTAAAGCATCATACTGATCTATAGTAATTTTTGATAGTTCATTGTTTGTTTCTGTAGCTACTTTTATAATAATTACTCCACGTTCTGAGCTTTCATTTACTGCGGAATATTTAATGATTTTTGATGCATCTATATCCTGTTCACTAACTTTTCTATTATCAAACTTATCAGTATCTTCTATCAAGTCAAATCCATATTGAAAAGACAATGCCATAAAACGATACCATGGAAGTGTACCGCTTTTTTGATTTGCTAATTTATAATCAACATCTGCACGATGCGCATCGAAATAAGCACGTTGGTCTTGAAAACACCGAGCAACGATATACAAAAACAAATTCCAAATAGATACTTTACTAGCACTATTAGCCTCTGCTAAAACTGGATCGGTTTCTTTTATAGAAACCATTTGCTCTTTTATTTCCTGTACGTTACCTTTCATTTCTAACTTATTATAAAATCTAATCCTATTCGCCAGCACCCAATACCTTCGCATCCAATAACTTTATCAATTGCATCTTGGTTTAAATCGGTAGCTGGCAAAATGCTGTTTGCTTGGTAATAGCGTAAAATATCCTGGTCGTTTATTAATCCTTCAGGAACTATAATATCTGCTCCTGCAATAATATCTTGACTCGGAGCTTCATTGTTTGCTCGAGCAATTAACAAAGCGTTTCCAACCGTTCCAGTTAACTGAATAGCTAAATCTTGGTAGCATTGATTATCTAGTACTGTTACTGTCATCTTCAAAATATCTATTTAATTTTTTCATTATAAAACCTAAAGCTCCACCAGCTTCTTTCCATCCAAGCGCGTTCATATTTTCTAGTAATGATTTAAAAAGTTGATATATTACACCCGCAATAAACGCCCAATATAAAATCGGAAATGGATTTAATTCAAATTCCAGAATCTCAGGAAAATCAAACCCATTTTTAAAAGAATGAAGCATCCAAATAATTGTTATATATGTACCTACTTTTAAAAACATTCTCCCCATTTTACGGCTTTCTACTTTTTCGCCTCGCTTTTTCGAAGCTTTAACTCCAGTACTAAATTCAAAAATATTTAAAGCCACAAAAGCCGAAAAAACCATAAAACTAAAGCCTAAGTAATCTTGTAAAAAAGTACTTGCTAATGCAACTAATCCACTCCAAGTAATCACTTTACTTGAAGCCATAAAACCAAAAGTGCTTGCTATATATTCTTTGCCGCTTGCAAAGCCGAAACCTTGTAAGTAATAATTAATTATTTTCATTTACTCTCCTTTGTATGCGTTCTTTTAATTGCTGGTAATTTTTACCATCCTTTTTCAATTCTATTTTTAAAAGCTGATTTAATTCAACTTCAGAAGTATTGCTATTTATTAATTCTATTAGGTTTAAACCAAATGTTGGAAATTCTTTATACTCACCTTTATTAGACTGCAAAATCAACCCTACTTCCTGATCTATGCTTTCTCCAATTACAAAGTCTCCATTAACAATTAATAGATCGCCATCTTCATCAAGTAAAATATCGTACGCCATTATTATTGTATTGTTCCTGTTCCCGTTACAGCTCCACCACTTACTGATGTTCCTGTTACTGCTGTTGTTCTACCAATTACAAAATCACTAATTAATTGCGCTTCTTGGTCTGCAATTGCTTTTCTTGCTTCTATAATATTAATATCAACTTTATCATTAAATTGATTTCTAATATCTTTCAATCCTTGTGATAATTGTGATTTTGATATTGCTGCCATTATTTCTCACTTTCAATTAAAAATTTTAAAATTTTTTTTAACTGCTCATTTTTAATATAAATTGTATGGTTTGGAGCATTTATAAAATTATCAGAAGTTAACTTCATACCAACTATAGACCCTTTCATACCTTCATCGAAATAGAACTCAATGTTTTGACCTAAAACAAGAGGCCTTACACGCTTACCTTCATCGGAAATCGCATAAGTATCAATACTTATTTTTGTTTTTTTAAAAAACATAATTCTATTCTATTAAAATGGTATTTAAACGCTCTTTAATCGCTGTTACTTTTGCTTGGTTTATGGTATTTCCATAAATGACTACTATCTTATTTACTTCATCTATAAAATCATTTAAAACATTTTTTAAACTTTCTCCATTTTGTTCCAACACAAACCCATCTTCTTTAATTTTAAAAATTGTTTTGTCACTTGTAAAAATTGTTTCTTCTATATTAGAAGCTTCAATCAAAAAAGTTGCTGAAGTATTGTTCCCCAAAACTCCAAGTAAACATTTTGCCCCTACTTTTGGCTTTTGATACACACCACCAACTCCCAATTGAACTTCGAAATAGTCCAAACCATCAATGATATCTGTTGCAACCATTGTTTTGTTTTCCCAATCAACAGCTTTTACTTTTGCCCAAACTATTTGGGGTTTTACGTGTGCTTTACCTTGCGCTGTTTGTAATCTTATAAATTCGTCTAATGCACCCATTTTACACTGTTGCTTTTTCGCCTAATTGTCCTTTTCTTCTATAGCCAGATGCATTCCAGTCTACAATTGTTTCTTCTATATAATACAAACCTTTTCTATCAGGATATAAACCACTATCTAAATTCGCTTTCATTCCATGTTTAAAAAACGGAACACCAAAAGCTGTTAAACCACCTGTAAAGCCATCTACTTTATACTTTTTAAAATCTTCCTTTGCCAACTTGGTTAATTCAGCTATTATTTCAATTCCGTAATAACTCAGTTGCCTTTCTTCTCCTGTTTTATCGCCAACAGTTACCTCTAACTTGTTTCCGTTGCTTAACCCGCATTATTCATAGGATTTATATTTAGAACAAATTTCAAAATAGATTTTTTATCTCTAGATTTTAGGATTCTCTCTTTCGTTTTTTAAACTTTTTCGGAGTAAATAGTATGTTATAATTGATTTTAAAAGTTAAAAAGGATTAATTTTACTAACAGAGCATAGGTATCCCAAGGTTTTAAAATTCTCACTTTAAAACCGTTATTGAGTTATTATCTCTCGAAACAAATCTTGATATACAAATGCTCTTGATAACTGATAATATATTCGTTTTTTAGTGACTTTTATGGTAGCTCCAACTTTTAATAAATTGGTTCTTATTGTATTTATTTGCCATTTTTCAGCCTTTTCAAATGTTGTTTTTTTGATGCTTTTTTTTAGTAATAAAAATAGTTCGTAGGCTAAACTACTTAAAAACAACCTGAAGAAGTTTGCAACAAATCCATGATTGGATAATCGATCGGAAAAACACATATTCTTGACTTCTTTAATTCTGTTTTCGCTAGATTCACCTCGTTTTACATAGAAATCAAAGTATATTTCTCGGGCACCTTTCTCTTTAATATTACTTATAAAATGACGAACATTTAAACCTTTCCCTGTACTTTCTATTTTACAGTAAGCTTGTTGTGGTTTATGCCAACTTTTGGCTTGATAGCGAAACGATGTGAAATGTTGGTGTTTTTTATGCTGATTTACATATTGAAGTTGAACCGCTTTTTTACAACGCTCAACCTTTCTTTTGAGTACCGAATTACTAGCCTGACCTGTTACAAAAAACAAATCATAATCAGCTACTAATTTATAAAAAGGAGCACAACTAAATCCACTATCTGTTCGAATAGTAATTTTTAGTTCAGGATATGCTTTTTTTATTTTTTGAATAATTCTTCTTAAAATTCCGACATACCATCGATTCGAATGGCTATTTCCTGGGCGAAGAACTGGCAGGATAATTTGACCGGTTTCTCCATCATGAAAAAATAATTCATTTAACATAAACTGTCCATAATAACCATTGAACATTGACATTTGTTGATTCCCATATGTTGGATCATCGGTAGCATCAACATCAATTGTTATTTCATCTCGACCTTTTAGGCTTGATACGTAACGATCAATCCAAGCGTAAGAAAGTTTGAAAATAGTTTCTTTATTCAAACTGTTTTCAAAACGAGAAATAGTAGGTTGAGAAGCCAAATCTCCTTGAAGAACATCTTTAAATAATGGGTCATTTTGTAAATGGGTCACATCATTGGCATCTTGATAACCTAGCATTAGCATAAACACACGTTGCTTGAGTTGATGCTCTCGACTGTAAGTAATGTATTTAGGGTTTCGAAGATCAGGAAGTAACTTGCTAAAATATTTTAGTAAGTTGTGGGTTCTCTCTAACTTTTCTAAAAGAATCAAAGAACCATCTGAACTAATCTCTGTGGCTGAAAAATCAACCGAAATAGCTTGATTTCCTCGATAAAATAAAGTATCTTTAGTGCTCAAATATGGGTGTTTTAAAAAATGATATATTTTGTGTTTAACTGCTTAAATATAACACTTTACATTCAGGTTTTTTGATTTCTGATGAATTATTCGGGTTAATGTGGAGACCGCAGTTATTCTTATAAATAAATCTTCTTTACTTTTATAATTCAAATTATTGTTTACTACATTTTTTTCTAAATGAAGATTAACAGGTGCTAAATCTGAATCATCTGCATAGACCTTACCACATATTAGTTTTTTACCATCCATATAACTAAACAAGCTATATTCATCTTTTAAATATTCTAATACTTTTGTAGCCGTTGTTTTGGCAAATTTTAAAGCACCAAGCTCTACCTCTAATGCATCAACCTCGTAACCAGGAGCAATCTTTTTTAATAGGCTTTCTAAGCTCGTTCTTGGCAGTGAAATATTTACTGGCAACTTTTTAAGTTGGTACATTTCATCCTCCATCTTTATCTTGATAGGAATATCTGCAGAAACGTGCGTAATATATCCTTCAAATTCTTTTATATAATTTTCGTTATACCCTAATTCTATCTTTACAGCATCGCCTCTTCTAAAATACTCTTTAACTTCATAGAAGTTAACTGTTGTTTTGCCTTGCTCAAAATAAATTGCTTTTCTTGGCAATATGATTTCTGCAGTATCTGTTAATCGTTTCCAACCACTTTCTATATGAACTGCATTAACATTTCTTAATATTAATTCTGGTCTATTTTCTGTTGCAGAAAACGTTATTTTACAAACCATTGCCAGCACCATTATAAAAATAAATTTGAAGGTTCGTCACTACTACATCTTAAAGAAAATGGTATTACTCCTGGTTTCCCTCGTAATTGATTAAATTGTATTTCGTTGATTACTAAATGCGAAATATCAAAATCATCAAACAACTCACTTACCACTTGTATACTATCTACAATAGCATCAAACTCATTTAATTTTATTTTCTGTTCTCTAGCTGTTTTTGCAGTTGTATGTGCTTTATCTGCTAAACAAAAACCCATAATATCTATTTGCCAATCATCAAAACCAAAAATCTCTTTGACGGTTCCTTTTGCTGCGGATGCTTTTGTTTTAACAATGGTTTTTGCTCTTCTTAAATTTACTAATGTTGATGCTGGTAAAGAAAAGTCTTCAAATTTATCTATTACTACTTCTCCAAAATCATTAAATATTTGATACCCTTTACCTTTAAATTTAATAGGTACAATCATTGGCGTACCCAAATAGCTTAATTTAGATTCATAATCTAAACCTTCAGAAACTTTGTCTATCTTATAATTACCAATGGTTTTTATACCAAAGGCAAGCTCAAAAAGTTCTGATGTATTATATTGTTGCATTATTCTAAGGCTATTGTTGCATCTCGCATTCTGTCATTAATTTTCCCAACTACTACGTCCGCAATTTCATCTGCCTTTTCCCTCCAATTACCAGCATTCATGTTGAAATAGTTTTTAATATCTAAATTCATAACAATACTTTTACCCGAACCAGCACCAGCACCATTAATACCTTTTAGACTTTTTGTTGGACCTGTTGGAAATGGAGGTGTTATAATTGGCGCTTTTGTTTTGGTGCTTATTACTTTTTCATCCCCAGCAACTTGATCATCTTCACCTACTTTTTTAACAGTTATTTCTGCCGAATTTTCAGCTCCAAACCCAAAGAAACCAGTAATGGAGTTCCAAACATCTTTTATACCATCCCACATTTTACCAACCCATTCAATAACAGATGAAAAGATATCTTTTATACCATCTTTAAAACCAGGGAAAATGGTATCTACCAAATCGATTATAAATTTAAACGGACTTATTTTCCACATAAATTTTGCAAATGCGACAATTACTGCTGTAATTTCATCCCAATACGTAATTAATAAAGCTATTGCACCAACTACCGCAACAATTCCTATAATTATTAATCCTATTGGATTTGCACTTATGGCAATATTGAACCCTAATTGTGCAGCCGTTGCAGTTATTAAACTAGTTATATAAGAACCAATGCCTGTTAATGCTGTTATTACAAATCTTCCAGAAGATTTTAATGCTGCTAAACCAGATAAACCTACATTCTTCAAAAAACCTAAAGCAGCTAAACCTCCTTTTTTAAATCCATTACCAATAAATTTTAAACCTTTACCCAATTTAGTGTCCATAATCATAGACACCCCTTTTTGTGCATTCTTTAAATCGGCTAAAACATCTACTGCAGAAAATGCGCCATTTACAAATGGTAAAAAGTTCTTTGTCCCGTTAAACATTGAGATTCCTAAATCACTCATAAATGACTTATAACGCTTCATTTTTTCTGAATACGTTCCCATAATTACAGACGCTTGCTCTGTTGCTGTATTTGTGCCTTTTATTTTTTTACTTAAAGCATCTTGCTCATCTACACTTCTTACAAGAATGTTTGCAGCTGCTGCATTTTCTACTCCAAACATTTGAGCAAAAATAGTAGCATCCGCTTGTGCCTTTCCTAACTCTCTTAATCGGGTTGTAAATGGTAATGTTTTATCAGAAACAATACTCATATCAACTCCATAAGCTTTTAACTTTTTAAGTGCTCTTTTTGGGAGAATATCTGCTCCAGCCATTTTTGTTAAAACATTTGGCTCTACCCTTATTTTAATGGGTAAAGATTTAAACCTCCATTAAAAAAGAGTATTGCACTTCTAAAGTTTTTAAAAGTTCTATATCCTTTTCCAATAGATTTAAGTTCTTGTATTTTTCCATTTAATCTTTCAGCCATTGCATTGCTATACTCAGTTATTAAGGCATTTATAACTCCAGAGAGATGTTTTTCAAACATTGTAACAACCTTTGTTACTTCTTTAATTTGCTTAGAAGTAGAATTTCGTATCCATTTAATTAGTAAATAAAAACCATTAATATACTTAGTTTCTTTATGGAATAAATCTTTAAAATTTTCTTTGACTTGCCACGCCTTGCTAACTTCATAGTTCGCCTTGATTATTGCATCAAATTTTATTCGTTGTTTCTCGGTTAGGTTTTCTTGGTTTTTAAGTAACGCATATCTACTGTTTATCAATTCATCATTCGTTTTAACTTCTCTTCTTCTAACCTTATCAATAGCGGTATTTAAATACTTAACCAAATGAAATCTGTCGTGAACAATAGATGCGTTTGGTAATTGACTTTTAGAGGTAGAAATATAAGCTTTCCACATATCTAAACTTATAGTTTTAACCTGTTTTTGTTGTTGTTTTGTCATAGATTTATCAAATAGTTTTTCTACAGATTCTTTAGTTCTTCCTTCTTCTACATCTATGATAAAACCACTTCTAGGATGACTTAAGACACTTATATATTTATGTCCTTTCTTAAACGATTTTTCATCCAAACTCAAACGACTAAAATCCATATTTGATAAATCTCTCCTACTCAAACCTCTTTCTGTACTTAAATGAATTACTCTATTGATGACATTAAAACCACAACGCATTAATTTTGCTGTTTTTGTTTGATTTTTAGTTGCTAATAGTAAATCAATTATTGCATGTTCAAAAAGGTGTGTATGACGTGTATGCTTATCTGCCCATGGCGGAACTATGGTGATTACAGCTCCTTGACTGTTCTTTATTCTTGGCAACTTACAACTTATAAAAGTCTTATATTGCATCGTATCTAAATGACGCCATTCTCGATTTGGTGCATGGTCATATAAACTACATAATTCCATGGTCTCTGGACAAAGGGCTCTTTCTCCTATGAATTTAATGACTATTTTTATGTCTGAAATTGCATAATCTGCTTCTACTTTTACAACTTGCCAGTTGTCATCTAAATTTAGTAGTAAATCGAAAAATTGATGTGTAAACATTTTACCTTTTTTTTACGAATTTAATAAATTCCATTAAATTCGTGGTAGAACCAAACATTTCTTAAAGCTGTACCACCTTCAGCTCCTTTTTTTCCACCTCTAGCTAATTCTTGAATTGCTGAATTAACTTCAACAAATGAAACTTTTGCTTCGGAAGCGGCAACACCAGAAACTTTAATTGCTTCACTAATGTCTGGAACTTCAGCCGCACCTTCTTTTGCGCCTGCTGCCATAACATTCATCATGTTTGTCATCTCTTCAGCAGCTTTTATTGGATCTTTTAAATCCACTCGAAACTGTAACATAGAAGTTGTCAATGCCTCTACAGATGCAGGCGCATCTCCACCCATTGTTTTAGACAACGTGAGTACATTGTCATTCATTATCCCTAACGCTTTGTCATTCTTACCGATATCAGGACCTAATTTAGAAAGAATCACTTTATAATTATTCAAAGAGTCGGAAGCTTCGCCACCAAATCTTTTTGCAGAACTTCTGGCATTGTCTCCTAATTTCTCTAAGGCGCTACCTGTTACTCCTGTAATTGCCTCTACTTCCGCTAATTGATCTTGAAATTTTTCTCCTGGTCCAACAAACTCATTTAATCTATTATTTAAGCTTCTAAAGCTATCTGAAATAGCACTAATATCAATAGCTGAAGTCTCCTTCAACTGTTTATTCATTTTAATAGTATCTTTAGTAATGTCACTAACATTTCCATCAATATTTTTAAGCGGAGCAGTAATTTTGTCCACCAATTCCAATATCCATTTTGTACTAACGCTTGACATTTAATTAGGTCTTTTTTGCTCCAAATATTTTAGCGAACATTTCAAATTGATTTTTTAAAGCATCATTACGCAACCATAATGCTTCTTGGAAAAGTTGCGCCCACTTTTCTAGTGTTAAGCTTTCTGGGTCTAGTTGAAATGCACTTCTAATAAGTGCGTTTCCTTTTAGATATTCATCTACACCTTCTGTATCACTTAATTTGGCGTGGGCTATAGCTTTTTTCCTTTTGCCTCTACTGTTTTAAAAAGTGTGCCAACATATTTCATCACACCAGTTTTTAACTCATCATCAGCAATAACTTCTTCAGAACCGCCAACACGTGTAGATTCAAACATAATTAGACCACTTTTAACAGGGTCATCTTCTGCATATTTAGCAGCTGCAGAAATAATATCTAAATTTGGCTTTTTTACATACGTAAAATGCGTATTGCCATCTTTAACAGATTTCACTTCGTGGATTTCTCCATGCTTTGCTTTTAAAGCATTTATTTTGTCTGAAGTTAATTTTCCTATGTCAGCCATTATACGTTCCAGTCTATGTGTGTGGTTAATAAATTATGTTCTATTGCAATTGTTTTGTCGCCTTGCTTCACATCTACACCATTGTCCATAATTATGCAATTCTGTACAACATCTTTGTAAATGATATTTCCATATTCATAAGCAACTATAACAGAAAATGGCGCAATATCTTGCAACCTTTTACCTGTAGGTAAAGATGCTTGCAATGCAATTTTCTCTTCAATAGTTAACTCAATAGAAGCTTTGGCTTTGTAGTTTCCTTTGCTTTGCCCAATTGGCATTACGCCAGCCCCAAACTCGTTTTCCATTTCTTGCTCATCACTGTATGCAATTTTTCTAATTCCAACAATATCTCTTCCTAAAATTCTAACAGTAACAGCGTTCCAGCCAGCCATTGTGCCGAACTTGTTTATAATAGTAGTTCTTTGCGCCATTCTATTGTAATTTATTTGTTAAACCTAAATCGAATTCCATATCATGAAGAATATCATTAAATAGCACTTGACCTTTTATTTTTAAAGGCGTGTCATCAGAAATTACTTGCTTTGGATCTATGTAAATAGACACGCTACTAATCTCTTCTGAAGCCTCCATTATTTTAATAGCGTTTTCTGCCAACTTACTCAACTCCGTTGCTTCTATATCTCTAATAAAACCTGTTAAAGGATCCTTTAGTAAGTTTCCTTTTACTCTTGGCATTAAGGCGTTCCTACCTAAATTAGCTGCCTTGTCCCAAACCCTGTTATTTTCTATTCTAGAATAGTCACTTGCACTTTCTGTACAAGTGTGAGAGTCTGTAAAATAATAACCAGAATACCCATTGTAGAAACCTACTAATATGTAGCCTTTCTTAGCCAATGCTTTAATATCAGCAGCAGTTAAGATGTTAAAGTCTTTACCATCTTGCAATTTGGCTGTTAACCATCGTTTTCTATTTGCAGAAGTTAACGTGTAGTTTGGCTTACCTTTGTAAGCAGTTGGTTTCTTTTCTATATCTACAGAACCAATGTTTTCGTTTACATTTCTTACTGAAACTGCACCTAAAGCACTACCAATTGCAGCATACGTTTCATGCGCAGGTTTTACTGCTCTAATAATAGGATCCTGTGCAATAACAATAGAAACGTTTTCGGCACCATAAGCTCTTGCATCTACATAGTCAGAAATTAAGGTTTCAGACGCATAAAGAGACTGTAAACTCAACTCTGTCTGCATAAAAAAAGCATTAATTTTATTCAAACAGAAAAGATGACACAAACAGAACAAGATTTATTAGAAAAGAAAGCCTTAGACCAATTATTATCGGGTAAGAGTTTATTTGGCAAAGAAGGCGCATTTGCTCCTATGCTAAAGAGTTTTATAGAAAAAGCTTTAGAAGCGGAGATGGAAAGCCATTTATTTTTGAGCGATTCATCAAACAAAAACAAGCGAAATGGGAAAGGCAAAAAGACGATAAAAAGCGGCTTAGGTACTTTTGAAATTCAAACCCCAACTGACAGGAATAGCAGTTTTGAGCCCGAGATTATAAAAAAGCGACAAACGATATTAGCGGAGAGTTTATCGGATAAAATAATAGGTTTATATGGATTAGGAATGAGTTTAAGAGATATTTGCTCTCATATAAAAGAGATGTATGATACCGATATTTCTCACACAGTATTAAGCCAAATTACAGATAAAATTATACCAGACATCAAGGAGTGGCAAAGTCGCCCATTAGAATCTATGTACTGTATCGTTTGGTTAGATGCGATGCATTATAAAGTTCGTGTTGATGGAAAAGTATCCCATAAAGCACTTTATAATATTCTAGGAATCAACAAGGAAGGACATAAAGAGGTTTTAGGAATGTATATCTCACAAAGCGAAGGAGCTAATTTTTGGTTGCAAGTTTTAACAGATTTACAACACAGAGGGCTTGAAGATATACTGATAGCTTGCACTGATAATTTAAAAGGATTTTCTGAAGCTATTTTGAGCATCTTTCCAAAAACACAAATACAAAAATGTATTGTGCATCAAATTCGTAATTCTTTAAAATATGTAGCCTCGAAAGATCAGAAAGCATTTATGAAGGATTTAAAATTAGTTTACAAAGCCATCAATAAGGAAATAGCAGAAGATGAATTGTTAAATTTAGAAGAGAAATGGGGCGAAAAATATCCTATTGTCATTGAGAGTTGGCGGCGAAATTGGGAGGAACTTTCTCAATATTTTGAATATACAGAGCCTATCAGAAGAATTATTTATACTACAAATGCCGTAGAGGGTTTCCACAGACAGGTTCGTAAAGTAACCAAAACCAAAGGTGCTTTTGTAAATGATATGGCGCTTTTAAAGTTGGTTTATCTCGCAACAAAAAACATACAAAAAAAGTGGATAAGTCCGCTCCACAATTGGAGTTTGATTATTCAACAATTATATATTAAATTTGGAGAGAGAATACCGCTCGATATTAGCATCCCCAAAAGCAGCTCGTGACGCTGCCGCTGGGGCTCATTTTAAAAACAGTTCGATTTTTTAAGCCAGAGTATGAAAAGAAAAAATCAAACTATTTTTAAAACGGAAAAAAAACACAGACAGAGTTTAAATTACACTCCCCGCATAAACTGCTCCTTCAACTAAAACCGAAGAAATACGTCTGCTTTCTGCACGCAACTCATTTACCATTGTTTGGTAGCCTGTTATTAAATCTAAAAAACTTGCTGGAGCTGCTGCTGAATTTCTTACAAACCCAACTGTTTTTACATCAGAATTTTCTTTAAGAATCGTTTTTAATTGCAAACTTGTTAACGTGTCATCATCTAACACTACAAATAGGTTTCCGTTTGGATTAATTCTAAAGAATTCATCAATATGATGATGTGCCAAAATATTGTTAGCGTCATCAAAAGCAGGGGTTATTCCTAAAGAAACGGCTTCCTCTATAGAAATTAATTCTTTAGCTACTTTTAACCCCAAACCAATACTTGCAACTGCGCCTCCAACAACCAAAAGACAAACGCCATCTGTAGATGGGTTTTTACGCCCCAAACCGCCGTTTACTCTATTTACTTTAACTCCGTCTAAACCCATTATTCTTATTCTTTAGAATTGTTAGTTTCAGTGCTGTCTTCATCATCATTAACAGGAGCGTTGTCTAATGCCTCTATTAATTCTATGACTGCTTTTTTAGTTAAAGAAGGATCAACACGAATACCTTTTAATTCAGCAGCCTTTGTTAAGTCTTCTTTATTTAGTTTATCTAACTTCACAGGCTTTTGATCTGTGGTGTTAGTTTCTTTTTTTGCATCCTCTTTTCTATGGAATTCAAATACTTTTAATTTTTTTACTGATGAGTTTGCATGTAATTCAGCAGCATTTTCGGTAATAAATCCAAAAACACCACAAACAAATACTTTATATGCATCTACGTTGTTTTTAAACACATTGTCTGCTAGCTCTTGATTCGATAATTTTTTCATCTTAAATAATTTTAAATTTTGTTAGAAAATAGGTTGCAATAATTGAAGTAATCGAAGCAACAAGCATGTAAAGAATTAACTGAAGCGTGTTGTAGCCTTTTTTTTCTGATTTAGTTATTTTAATCTCATTTACTTCTTTCCGTAGCTCCTTAATTGTTTGCTTGTAAAACTCAAATTGTTTTGCGATGCTATCACAATTAGAAGTTGCGGTTATTCCCGTGCTATCTATTTTTACAGTTACTTTTGATCTTCCTTTTCTTTGAGTGTAAATTTTAGGCTTTACAAATCCTCTCTTAATGCGTTCAATAGGAATTAGTAGGCTTGATTTCTCTGCAGGTATAAAAATGGTTGTGTCTAATTTCAATACTCCGTTAAGTTTTTATGCTGCTCTGATACCATAATACAGTAGTTCTTTAATTTTTTGTTTATTATTCTTCAAGTTCGGTCTTATAGCGAACACGTTAAAAAATCGAGCAAGCATTAACTCATTGTGATGTAAGGTTTTAATATCCTTGATTGAGAAAGCCCCTCTTAGCCTTTTTTCAATAGGCATCCAATGTGTAATCTTAGCGAGATTAACCGTTGTAAGTGCTGTATTAAAATGAAAGTTGAGTTTATCTTCACTTCTTGCTTGACAGTGATTTAGACCTGAGTATTGCTTGGCATCTCTAAAAGTAAATTCTATTTGAAATCTGGTGCGATAATATGTCAAAATCATTTCTGCTGAAATTGTTACATCTGTAGAAAAATATAATTTATGATTCCATTTTCCTTTTTTAAGGAAATAAACAATCACAAGATTGATTTTTCTTTTTAATGATTTTGAGTATACAATAGCGCTGTATACTTTGCTTTGCTGATTGTCTTCTATCAAAGAAAAATATTCTTTTCTAAGTTTTTTATAATCAATTTTTCCATCATATTTCTTAGGTCTTCCTCTCCCATATTTCTGTTGGTCAGTATAAATATATTGTAAGTCAGCATCGTTTCTTAGTCTGCTAACGGTCTCCAATCCATTATCAGAGAGTTTAGAAACAAAACCGTATTTGGAAAAATAAGCATCTGCCACAACATATTTAGACATCGAAAGAAGGACCTCTTTTCTTTGAATCAATATATTGGCATAATGATCTACCAAACTTTTTGATTCCAAATTATTTGGTGTCTGAACAGCCTCTAAATGAAACGCTGTATGATTATCTATATCAATCGCTGCTATACCAGATATTTCCAATCCCCATTTTGCCTTTCCCGCTACACCAGACCAATAATAACCAACTCCACAGGTGGATTTACCAGATTTACTAACATAACTCGGGTCGAAAGCAATGGTTAAATGTTTGCCCCCATACTCAGTAATCAATTCTTTATTGAAATTTAAAAAGTCAAAAGACTTACTAAACTGATTCCTGTAATGTTGTTCTCCATGATCACCATAACGACTTAACTGCATAAATTTTAAACGTCCTTTTATGCTGAGAAATAGACCAAAAACTTCCAACATAAAATCATATTGCCATTTATTTACATCTTTCATTTTGTTAAGTAATCTTTTTGTGTGATATTTATAGTTGGATTTCTCCTTGAGAAGCATCATTAATAGCTGTTTGAAATTAACTATTAATTTAATGATAATCAGGGAGTTATCCTAATTTTTGAGCCTGTTTTTTTAACTTATTTAATTGACTGTTAGAGGGTTAGGGCAAAGTTTAACGGAGTATTGTAATTTTACAGTATCTGTAATCTTAAAACTGTAAACCTTATTTCTAGTTTCAACAACTGTTTTTTTTGTTCCTGCACATGCAGATAAAAATAAAATTGAAACTAAAATTAAATACTTTTTCATAATCTTCGGTAGCCTAATAATCTGTTAGATCTATAAGCCGATATTTTGACCTGGTTGTTTTGATTTCCTCCTAAAACATAAATCCAATTAGAGGACCTGCGAATAAAAATACCAACATGACCTTTCCAACTTTGTTTACTTTCTCGCCAAAGAACAACTACATCTCCCATTTGTGGCTCAGTAACCTTTTTTCCTACTTTTAACCAACTTCTAGCGTTTAACTTGCAACTCATTGGCTTTCCTGCTTTCATTGCCACCCAATTAATAAGAGCAGAACACCATGCCGTTTCATCTTTTAAGGCTGTACCATTAAACCCAATTTCATCAAAGTATTTTAGAACTTGAGGATTGTCTTGTCTTCCTGCAATTTCTTTAACCCCATATTGAGTTAATGCTATGTTGACTATGTTTAAGCTCATTTTTATTCCCCGTAGGGGAGCAGCTTACTTGCAATAAGTGAAGCTGCCTCTTTTTAATTCAAATTATTATACTGTTCCTGAAACTATTGCGCCTTGACCTTTTAAGCTAGTTGGAATAACTAAAAAGTATAAATCAAAACCAATTACAGTTTTTCTGTTTTGTGGGTCATTTTCTGCTTTAGCCATATATCTTATTACAGACCCTCTAGCTTTAGCTGTTCTTTGAGCTAAAAATAACACAGATGCTGCTGTTCCAACAGTAGCTGATCCAAAAGGTATTTTAGTTAAATCCGCAGTATAAACTGGTGCATAAATATCTTCATACAACTCAAAACCATAATAATTTTTAGAGATTGCTCCTTCTTTATGATTGTGATATTGCACTTCTAGAGCTTTATCCTCAATCAATAAATCTGCAATATGTTCAGGACATAAAACTAAAACTCTACCTTTTCTAGGGATTTTTAATGCTGGGACGCTCAAGTCTTTTTTGTAATTGATTAAATCTTTAGAAATCAATCGCTTTCTACCTGTTCCATCATTAGGCCCTGTAGTAACCAAAATTGGTGTCTTAACGGTATTGCCAACTGGCGCTAAAGAATGTAAAGCATGCGCTTGTGTTTCCTCTTCTAAAGTTTCGCGGTGCTGTTGCTGTACAGAACCTATTTTGTCATAAGGCAATGCATACAACTCATCATTAGTTACTTGTGTGTTTTTTGTAGAATATTTAAACAAAGAAATCGCTGTACTTGTATCTGTCCTTGTACTCACTGCTATTGGATAGGTAGTATTATCAATTAAAACTTCTGGATCTGCGCCTATTTCGTTTAATTTAATAACATCATTACCAACCCACTGGTTTTTACTTGGTACACGTTCTAGCCAAGTTCCTGTATGTCTAAAGTGCTTAATTAACTCACGCTCTGCTAATTCTTTTCTTGCTACAGCAGCAAATGCAGTTGTAGTTCCAGCACCTTCTAATGTAGAGGTTACCAATGAGCCGTCTATACCCCCAGCATATGCTTGCGCAATAAGCCCAAGTGTAATAACTGCTAAAATGATTTTAAATAATTTTTTCATCGTTTCTGTTTTTCTATTTTTTAGTTTTCTTTATAATTCGCTTCAATTAGCGCATTTTGTTTTTCCTCTGGCAATTTTATAAAAGCCGTTGGGTTCTTTTCTTGGTAATCTTCAAAAGTCCATTTTGCCTGTTCAGCTGTTGCTTCAACAGTTGCTGCAGGATTTAATTCTGCAAAGATTGCAGTAATAGCTTTCTGATTCGCTAAGAAAGCTTTAATTGCTTCTGGTTCTAAAGTCTCTAAAAGAGGACGCTGAACAGCATCAATCTTTTTATCAATTTCTCCTTGATCTAATAATGCTTTTACTTTTGCAGATTTGTCTGCTTTTTCTTTGTCAGCAGCAGCTTGTACTAAACCATCTGCAGTTGCAGCAGTAGCTGTAACTTGATCAAGTTTTGCATCAACCTGTGCTTTAGTTGCGTTAGCTGGTAACCCCAACTTAACTGCTAATACACTTAATTCCATACGTTTTATTTCTGTTTTAGTATTTTTCGCTTTTGGTATGTTTGGCGCACCACAGGCTACCAATTGCAAATGTGCAGTTGCATCTATTTGCTCATCTTCATCTTCTATTTCATCGATTAAACCGAAATTTTTAGCTTCTGTTGCGGTCATCCAGTAATCTCCTTTTGCCCACAATTTCTCAATTTCATCTTCGGTTTTATTCATCTTTTTAGCATATGCCTTTTTGTATTCTAAAGTCATATCCTTAATTAATTTTAAACCACTTTCAATTTGATCTTCATTACCAGACAGATTTCCAATTGGTTTATGAATCATAAATTTTGAGTTCTTTTTTGCCGACGTGTAAAACTCTGTACAGAAACGAGTTCCTGCAGATGCACAAACAGCTCCAATTCTTACTTTTACATTTTCAGCGCCAAATTCATCCTTAACAATGTTTAAGATTTCTTGTGTTTCAAAACAATCTCCACCACCTGTAGAAACATAAAGACTTGCATTTGTTGCTCCTTCTTTTTTGAAGTCTTTAATCTTTTTGGAAACATCATAACTAGATGCTGTAGACCAAGAATAAATTGATCCTTTAATCACTATAAAAGCAGTAGTTCCCTTTTTTACAGCAGTTATCTCTAACGGTATTCTATTACCATTAGATGCCCTTATTTTAAGACCTCGTTCTTTTATAATCATAGGGCAAAATTGCACGCAAATGCTTGGTAATAAAAATTAGAAAAGTAAAACACCTGCCATTTACTACCATTTTACCCGTCTATATATGGTGATTCGCTTTTTTAATTCGGCAATCCTCTTTTATTACTACAATTTTGTACCATAATTATGGCAAAAACACAGGAAAGAATATTGGCAAAAGAGTTGTTTTTTCAATTCAAACTACAAAACGAAATTGCACGTATTGTTGGTGTACAAGAAAAAACGATTGGAGATTGGATTCGGAAATACGGTTGGAAAAAAGAGCGTGATGCTCGTTTTAATGGTTCTAAAAATCAGATTCAGCAAATTAAGAAGCTAATAGGTATTCTTACTGAAGAGCGTATTAGTTTGATAAGAGAAATCGACGATTCTAAACATCAAAACAACGCAGAAGAAACCAAGAAGCTGCAAAAGCGTGCCAACGAGATTGCAGATGAAGTTTCTAAATACAATAAAACACTTTTAACACTAGACAAAGAGAACCGTATTTCTCTAGCAGTTTACTTAGATGTTATGGAAAGTATTTTCAAATCCATTCAAAAATTCAACCCTAAAACATATATGGAACTCTTAACTTTTCAAGAGGAACATTTATCAGAAATAAGTTTAAAACTAGGTTAATGAGTAAGAATAAAAAGAATGTTAAATCTTGGTTTAAATTCCGGTTAAATCGTTTTAAAAATTGCCTGAATTATAGAAAAATGATGTTTCAATTGTGGTGGGCAGATGCACCAAAACATCAAAAAGATGTAGAAAAAGGAAACTACTATTTAAGACGTGGCGCTGTGTATCAAGTTGGGCAACCGTTTACGATTGATGATCGCTTTGGAAAACGTAGACTTTATATAGATAATCTGTTTTTCGATTTCAAGAAAAATAAAATCACTCATAAATTTTCAAAGAAACCAATAAAAGGATTTACAAAGCAGTTTGAAGCAAGAAGATAAAATAGCGTTAAGAAGGTATCAGGAAAAACTAAAACTAGTTCGTAGTTCTGGTGGCGCAATAGACCCTAACGAAACCAAAGATGATCAAAAAGCACGAATTGATCGTGCTAAAAAAGATGTTCGGTTTTTAGTGGAAACTTATTTTCCACACTATGCTACTTCTGCAAGTACACAGTTTCAAATTTCAATTGCTGTTTGGGTTTTAAAGAAATTTGGTGCTAGAGTTTTTTTACAATGGGGACGGGGATTGGCAAAGTCTGTTTGGGCAAACATTATTATTCCTTTTTTCTTATGGATAAATGATGAAGCCAATTATATGGTAGTTGTTACAACTTCTAAAGATAGAGCGGAAGAATTGCTAGAAGATTTAAAAGCCGAATTTGAAGTTAACGAAAGAATCATTAATGATTTTGGAGAGCAAAGAAATATAGGACAATGGGAGAAAGGTTTTTTTGTTACTAAAGGCGGTTTTATAGGTAAGGCATTAGGTGCAGGACAATCTGTAAGGGGTTTGCGTGTTAAAGCGCAAAGACCAGACTATATTGTGGTAGATGATTTAGAAACCAAAGAAACTATTGCAAATCCTAAAAGACAAAAGAAATTAGCGAATTGGATAGAACGTGATTTGATTCCTACAATGGATGGAAAAATTAAAAGGTTTATTTACGCAAATAACAGATTTGCACCTGTAATGATACAGACTTTACTCCAAGAAAACCATCCTAAATGGAAGGTTCACGAAATAAACGCTTATGATCCTACAAATTTTAAACCAACTTGGAGTGAAAAATATGACGACACTTATTATGAGGAAGTTGAGGACGATTTAGGAACTTTAGTTGCTCAAGCTGAATACAATAATAAGCCACATATAGAAGGCGAAATATTTAAAGAAGAACAAATCCAATGGACTAAACTTCCAAGGATAGATCATTTTAAAATAATAGTAGGTCATTGGGATGTTGCATATGCTGGGAGCAAAACATCAGATTTTAACGCTGTAAAAGTTTGGGGATTAAAAGAAACAGATTTTTTTCAAATAGATTGTTTTGTAAAACAAACTAAAATGAGAGCAGCTGTAGATTGGATGTGTCAATTTCAAAAACTGCAACCAAACAATGTAATTGTTCATTGGCGTTTTGAAGCACAATTTTGGAATGATGAAGTTGAGAGGACTATTGAAGAAAGTGAAATTTTTAATAACGAGACTCTTAATATTATAAAAATTGAAGTTCCAAGAGGAATTAGTAAGTATGATAGAATGTTGAGGCTACAACCTTATTACCAAAATGGACGCATTTATTATAACGAAAAAAAGAAGAGTCATAAGGATACTCAAACTGGTTTAGGTCAATTATATGGAATAGAACCTGGTTATAAAACTAAAGATGATTCTCCAGATGCAGATGAGCATTGTATTTCTGAATTAAGCAAATACATCATAAAAGGTAGAAGGTCTGGTAAAATTAGAAATGGAAGATACCTGCGTAAAACAAGATTTTAAACTATGGCATATATATTTTTAACTTTTTCAGACTTACAATCGCAAATAATAGATCAGTTTTTAACTGAAAGAAGTGCAGAACCGCAAACTGCTATTTTAGAAGCTTTAGAAAAACAAAACATTGCTATTATTAACTCACCTTACGCAAGAATAATTTGAATTTAAGATATTTATAGTTTATCTTGTTAACAACTTTGAGAAATAAAAAGATGGATAATTTTGTTGATTTGTATACTGATTATTTGATAAGTTCAAGTTCTTACACGACAGCTACAGGTATGGCTTCATTACTCTCTATAAAACATGATAAAATAACACGAGCATTATCAACGGGTGTTTATGACAGTAAATTTCTATGGAAAAAGGCAAAACCTTATGTTGAAGAATTGACTCAATCTAAAGAAACTATCATTTTAAGTTTTGATGATTCGATACAAGAAAAACAATATACAGATGAAAGTGAGTTGAACACTTGGCATTTTGACCATGTGTTTGGAAGGTCTGTAAAAGGGGTTAATTTTCTAACTGCTTTAGTCGAAGTTGGAGGCATGCGTATACCGTGTGGTGTAGAGTTTATAAAGAAAAATATTTGGGTTACCGACAAAAAAACAGGAAGGCAAAAGCGTAAAAGCAGCAAAACTAAAAACGAACTTTTTAGAGAAATGTTGCAGGAATGTAGTAGCAAAATACACTTTGATTATGTGTTGGCTGATAGTTGGTTTTCTTCAGCAGAGAACATGGTTTATTGTAAAGAACTTTTAAAAAATGATTTTATTATTGCCTTAAAAAGCAATCGAAAAGTAGCCTTAT
The DNA here is from genome assembly GCA_965242715.1 of Tenacibaculum sp. GTDB lineage: Bacteria > Bacteroidota > Bacteroidia > Flavobacteriales > Flavobacteriaceae > Polaribacter. The sequence continues at coordinate 2,823,487 of OZ251501.1, read as the reverse complement.
CCTTAGAAGATAAGCAAAATGGAGCATACGTGAATATTAAAACATTACAGCCAAGACAACAAACCGTGGAAGTTTGGTTTGAAAAACTAGACTTTCCGCTGTTGCTTACAAAGCAAGTTTTCAAAAACGAGAATGATACAGTCGGCGAGTTGTACTTGGCTTGTAGTGATTTAAATTTATCGTATAACCAAATAACTACAATCTACAAAAAACGGTGGGCAGTAGAAGAGTATCACAAATCGATTAAAAGTAACACAGGTTTTGCTAAATCTCCAACTAAAAAAACAGAAACTCAAACGAATCATTTTGTATTGTCAATTGTAGCTTATATAAAGTTAGAGTGGCTTAAACAAAGAACAGGGAAAAATCATTTTGCTATGAAAACACAAATCTATTTAGCAGCTCAAAAAGCAGCTCATAACGAACTCAGAAAGTTATCAACACCTAAAGCTGCTTAATCATCCTTTTTTGAGGTTTGGATGCGTAACATGAGTTATTAAAACGAAACTAAAAGGACGTTTTGATACGAATGCAATTTTTGAAGCTGAAGATGCAGATCGTCATTATTTAATCATAAGAATTTTAGTAAAGTTGGTATTGTACGATTTCATTAGAAGAAACGCCGCTAGAAAAGTACCAACCGATTATGTAAAAGAATGGGAATGGGCAATGAAAATGCTTGAAAAAATAAAAGCAGGAAAAGAAGTTCCAGATGGTTTACCAACTTTAAATGATGAAGATGGTAAAAAAATAGGCAGAGTTACAAGTGGCAATAACAGAAATGATGATTTCTATATTTAAACAGCATTTAAATGGATTTTAAAAACAAGATATACGATAAAATTCTTTCTTACATTCCAGACGGAAAAGTAAGAGTTGAAGCTGCAATAAGAAGCGAAAAGAAAAACAAAACCAAGCTCGCAGAAATTAAGCGAGCTTCTACATTGTTTCAGCCTAAAACCTTACAAGATTGGAAGGTTGCAGTTGCGTATGCAACAGATCCAGAAAACCCTGAATTTCTATTTTTAGCAGAATTGTATAAAAACTTAAAACTAGATAGCCATTTAGTCTCTGTTATAGAAAGTAGAATTTACAGAGTTTTACGTTCTGAATTTGTTTTTGTAAATGATGCTGGAGATGAAGTACCAGAAGTAAAAGAATTATTTGAACGTCCTTGGTTCGAAGAGTTTTTAACTGAAATAATGTGGTCTAAATTTGATGGTGTAAAAGTTTTAGAAATTTTTCACATAAACGAAAATTTAGAACTCTACACTTCAGAAGCTATTCCTATGGCACATATCAATCCAAAAAAAGGATTGATTTTAAAAGAACCAGGTAATACCGAAGGTTGGGACTATCGTTCTGGCGTTTTAAAAGATTACTACTTACAAATTGGAAAAGATACCGATTTAGGTATGCTGTCTGAACTAGCAACATTAGTCTTAGCCAAAAAGCTAGCAATGGGTGCGCATTTAGATTATATAGAAAAATACGGAATTCCGTCAAAGTCTATTACTACGGATAATATGACACAAGAGCGTGCAGATGAATTGTTGCAAATGGGATTAGATATGGTTTCTAATCACGTTGCTGTATTACAAGGAAATGAAAAAATTGAATTTGGTTTTTTACCAACAACAGACGCACATCACGTATTTACAGAAATGATTGCTGTTATTAATTCAGAATTATCTAAACGTGTAGTTGGGCAAACAATGACCACTGAAAATGGTTCGTCTAGATCTCAAGCTGAAGTACATCAAAAAGTTGCCAACGATAGACACGAATCAGATAAACTGTTTACAAAGTACATTATAAACGAGCATTTAATACCAAGATTGATAAAATTAAGCTCTTTTTACACCCCGCTAACGAACCTTTCTTTTGACTGGGACAATAGCGAAGAAATGGAAAAAGAAACAATGATAGACAAAGCTGTAGCACTTACAAATGCAGGTTTTGTTTTAGATTATAAAATTTTAGCAGATAAAACAGGAATGCCCATAACTGGTTTTAGTAAGAGTAAAGTTATTGAGCCAATTGTAGATCCTAAAAAAAAAAAGCAAAAGCCAATAGTAACGCAATAACTGCTTTCTATAATGATGATCACGTTTGTGGAAATCCAGCACCAATTGTTGAAGCTATAGATCTATCTTCCTGGACCACATTAATAGACCAAATTGCAAACGACTTGCATTCTAGCAAAATGAAACCTGCAGATTTAAACGAAGGTTTAATTTCTAAAACGTACAACGAGCTTGAAAAAGGTGCAGTTGCTGGTTATGGTGAAAATTGGGTAAAATTTGATACTACCAATTCTAAAACTGTTCAAGAACTAAAACAAAATTTATATCGTTTTTCTGGAGCTAAAACGTACCAGCAATTGGCTGAAATGAACAGCAACCTAGTAGATGAAAATGGCAAAATACGGTCTTATAGCGAATTTAAAAGAAAGGTAGATGTAGTTCATAAAAAATATAATAGCAATTACCTGCAGGCAGAATACCAAACTGCCAAGAGATCTGCACAAGCTGCCAGACAATGGAAAGGTTATGAAGAAAATGTGGACTTGTTTCCGAACTTAAAATATATGACTGTTGGCGATGATCGAGTAAGAGAAGATCATCAAAGTTTTAATGGAATTATAAAACCAGTTAATGATCCTTTTTGGGATTTACATTATCCACCAAATGGTTTCCGCTGTAGATGTTATGTTAGACCAACTTCCGAAGGTGCAACGCAACAAAAACCAACCATACAACCAGACAAAGGTTTTAGTTTAAATGTTGGTAAAACAAACAAGGTTTTCAATGAAAAGCACCCTTACTTTACCTATCCTGCAGGAGACGAAAAGAATGTGCAAAAAGCTTTTGAGAATTTTAAACTATTAGCTTCTTACGGTGAAGCAAGATATGTAGCTAAAAAAGCAAAAGTATTTGTAAATCCGTTTGCAGATGCAAGCCCTAGAGAATTGATTGGGAATTATAAAGTGGCTATTAAAATTGCTGAACAATTAGATCTAAACGTAAAGCTTACACCGCACGTTTTAATTAATAAAAAAACAAATGCAGAATATTTAATCAATAATAAAATCGCAGATAGAAAGTCTCCAAAAGGAAATAATTTAAAAAACTTATTACGAAAAGCTGTAAAGCAAGAGGTAGAAATTCTAGTGATTGATTTACAAAACAGTAACAGAAGTACTTTAGATATCATAAACGAGCTTGCTGGGAGATTTAAAGACCCTAAAAACTACGAATCTATAAAAGAAGTAATTATAGTCTCTAAAGATAGAAAAACTTTAAAAAAGTACAAAAGGTCTGAAATAGAAAAAAGCAAGAAATAAATTCCTTGCTTTTTTAACGGTGTTCAAGAACAAAGTCGAGAATCGTTAGGCAAATATACAAAAAAATGAGCAAAATTAACAAAACACCTAACTTTTTAAAAATTAGCGAAACGCTAAAGAAAGATATGGTGCGTTATGTTACGGTTGCAGGGGTTAATTTTTTTCAGGATAGTTTTCAAAAACAAGGTTTTACAGATGAATCTTTTGAAGCTTGGGACAAACGTAAAAACGATTTTGATCCTGGGCGAAAAATATTAATGAAGTCCAGTTTTTTAATGAACTCTATTCAAGTATTTGATGCTAGTCAACAAAAAATAACATTTGGCTCTGATGCAGAACACGCAGAAATACATAATAATGGCGGGACCGTAAAAATAAACATTACCAAAAAAGCACGAAAATACTTTTGGTTTATGTACAAATCTACAGGGATTGAAATGTGGAAAGGGTTGGCACTCACAAAAAAAACAACCATAACAATTACAATACCTAAAAGGCAATTTATAGGAGAATCTAAAACCTTTATGAAAGAATTAGATACTTGGGTTAGAGCTGAAATAAAAAAACGATTTAAAAATTTATAAGATGGAATTAAAAGGTTGGGACAAATTATACCAGGAACTCGCAAAGAAAATAAGCGATAATATTGAAACAATTAATTGGATAGATCTCTGGCATAACCAAGTTGGGTTTTTGGTGGAGGAACATCCGTTTCCTACGCCTGCAGTATTTTTATCCTTTCGGATTTTGAGTGTAGAAGATCTATCAGAAAAAGCACAAGAAGTAAGTTTACAAATAGATATGTTTTACTTCTATGAGACGCTATTAGATACTTACCAAGGAGCATATAATGAAGATGATGCATTAGACTATTTAGGTAATTTAACCAAGCTGTATCAATTATTTCACGCTACTTCTGGAGATAACTTTTCTGAAATGAGAAGAGTAGGATTAGCAGCTGTAGATACAGGAAGTTCAGGCAATTTATACCGACAAAGTTTCACTTGCACAACAGTAGATGCAACGGCTTTAAAAAGATTTGATATTGTGGCGCCAGGAGAATTAAATTATACTAAAGGAGAAGCGCCACCAGTTACACCAGAGCAATCTTACAAACCAACTTAGTTAATTATTAGTTTGGTTCTGTACGCTAAAATATCTTCAATGGTTCTTGGCGAGAGATAAAACTTTTCTCCCAATTTAATATAAATATGTTCTAGCGAAAATATCGATTTTCCTTTGTAGCGTTTTTTCTGCCATTTGTTTTCGTACTCTTTTCGAATATCGTTATATTTTCTTTCTGTTTCAGATGCCATCTAGTCAAAAATAGCTTTTTTACTTCTATTTTGCAATAGGTTCGTTCATATTTAGTTAAATTTATTAAAAAAACCACTTAAATAAATTAAGTGGCTTTTTAATTGCTATGAAAAAGAATGAGACCTTGTCTCTTTCCAAATATACTAAATTACTCACCTTACGCAAGAATAATTTGAATTTAAGATATTTATAGTTTATCTTGTTAACAACTTTGAGAAATAAAAAGATGGATAATTTTGTTGATTTGTATACTGATTATTTGATAAGTTCAAGTTCTTACACGACAGCTACAGGTATGGCTTCATTACTCTCTATAAAACATGATAAAATAACACGAGCATTATCAACGGGTGTTTATGACAGTAAATTTCTATGGAAAAAGGCAAAACCTTATGTTGAAGAATTGACTCAATCTAAAGAAACTATCATTTTAAGTTTTGATGATTCGATACAAGAAAAACAATATACAGATGAAAGTGAGTTGAACACTTGGCATTTTGACCATGTGTTTGGAAGGTCTGTAAAAGGGGTTAATTTTCTAACTGCTTTAGTCGAAGTTGGAGGCATGCGTATACCGTGTGGTGTAGAGTTTATAAAGAAAAATATTTGGGTTACCGACAAAAAAACAGGAAGGCAAAAGCGTAAAAGCAGCAAAACTAAAAACGAACTTTTTAGAGAAATGTTGCAGGAATGTAGTAGCAAAATACACTTTGATTATGTGTTGGCTGATAGTTGGTTTTCTTCAGCAGAGAACATGGTTTATTGTAAAGAACTTTTAAAAAATGATTTTATTATTGCCTTAAAAAGCAATCGAAAAGTAGCCTTATCCTTAGAAGATAAGCAAAATGGAGCATACGTGAATATTAAAACATTACAGCCAAGACAACAAACCGTGGAAGTTTGGTTTGAAAAACTAGACTTTCCGCTGTTGCTTACAAAGCAAGTTTTCAAAAACGAGAATGATACAGTCGGCGAGTTGTACTTGGCTTGTAGTGATTTAAATTTATCGTATAACCAAATAACTACAATCTACAAAAAACGGTGGGCAGTAGAAGAGTATCACAAATCGATTAAAAGTAACACAGGTTTTGCTAAATCTCCAACTAAAAAAACAGAAACTCAAACGAATCATTTTGTATTGTCAATTGTAGCTTATATAAAGTTAGAGTGGCTTAAACAAAGAACAGGGAAAAATCATTTTGCTATGAAAACACAAATCTATTTAGCAGCTCAAAAAGCAGCTCATAACGAACTCAGAAAGTTATCAACACCTAAAGCTGCTTAATCATCCTTTTTTGAGGTTTGGATGCGTAACATGAGTAAATTATTTTAATACTTTGTTCCATTCATCAAATGAAATGGTAGATAAAAATGATTGCATTTTTTTTCGTCATTGATTTCAAACTCTTCATTTGTTTGTTTATACCCTATTGGTTTTAAAAAACTTTTCCCATAAATTAATTCTATTCCAATATTTTTGATTGCTGTAATCATTTCTTTCTTGGATTGAAAATTAATATTGTGAACTAAAGGACTATTATCTTTTGTTCCAGAGTAATTAATTACAGGTACAGTCTCAATCTTTTTTCCTTGAAAATGTATTTCAACATTTTTCCAGTCGTATTTATTATTTTTCATCGAATACAGGCTTTTTCAAATACTTTAAATTAGATTTTGCATTTGCATTACCTGAATCTAGTTCTAATATTTTATTATTACCATTTACAATCGCGTTGTATGCTTTTAAAGTAATATTTTTAAACCGTTTTTTTTCTGAAGTATCTGGTTTATCATCTTGCCAGCTTTCTGTTTTTGGTGATTTAAAGTTTTTATAACGATTATAATAATCATTTAAAATATATTGGTTTGTGCTGGCAATTCTTTCATATATTTTAACAGACGAAGCTCCCTTTACAATCATTTTGTTTAAAACCTGTAACCCTTCGAAAACGCCATCATCTGTTCTGTGAGCGCCTCTAATATTTTCTTTTAAAATAGCTTCAGCTAATAACCAATGATATTCTAAATTAGTGCTATCTTTTTCAATAGCCTTTTTGTAATTAGGTATCGCTTTGTAATATTTTCTCTTGCTTACTTGCTCTTTTGCAAGTGTAAAGTATTCTGTTGCTGTTTGAGCAGAAATTGTAACAGATATAAATAATATGATTGTAATTAGTCGACTTTTCATAACTATTGATTTTTTAACAAATTTAGTTGAATTATTTTAATTCTCTGTTTTTTGAGTAGATAATCCATAGGATTGTAAATTACAATAGCCTCTTCATAACCATCTATAATTTTTAAACCCATAGTATGTTTAAAGCTTTAACCCCTTACTTTCAACCCCCTAAAGAGTATTTTGTTGAACAGGCATCTGCTAAAATTTCTTTTGGACAATTTTTAACCAATATTTCTACTTTTTTTAAATATTTATAAAAATCTGTTAGTAAATGAATTTCCATTTTTATCCTTTATTGTGTCGGCATTAAAACGACCGCACAACACGGTATAAAAATAATGCCTAACATTGTGCTATAATTCAAGTTTATCATTTCAAATACCATAATTAAATATTTTCCCTACGCTTCAAGTTCCGTTTGTATCGAGTAACCAAATTAATTTCGTAGTCTTAGTACATTTTTAGAAAGTTCAGTATTTTTAAAGTAAACATAAATTGTTCTTTTTCTTGTTATTAATTTATAGCCTTCCTTTCTTATTTCTCTATGAAGATTGTATCTAATTTTGTTTTTTTTAACGTCCATCGCTTAAAATATTTAATTATTACTTTATTCTATTATTCAAATTTTGTGCTTTGAAATCGGCACTATTCTTTACGCAAAAACTTCGCAACTTTCAATACAGCCATTACTTTCATCGATATAGTCGAATATATCCATTTGTATATTGTATTTTTTTTCATCTTTAAATATTTTAAAATTAGTTTCTTTGCTTAAATTCGCTATGTAATCAACGCTTTTATTATCTCTAAAAAACATCATTGGCGATGTTAATCTGTGTGCTTGTTCTGGTTTTATATAATCACCAAATTCTAACCTCATTTGTTTAAAAAACTCATAATTAAAAGGGTTTTCTTTATACAATACTCCGTTAAGTTTTTATGCTGCTCTGATACCATAATACAGTAGTTCTTTAATTTTTTGTTTATTATTCTTCAAGTTCGGTCTTATAGCGAACACGTTAAAAAATCGAGCAAGCATTAACTCATTGTGATGTAAGGTTTTAATATCCTTGATTGAGAAAGCCCCTCTTAGCCTTTTTTCAATAGGCATCCAATGTGTAATCTTAGCGAGATTAACCGTTGTAAGTGCTGTATTAAAATGAAAGTTGAGTTTATCTTCACTTCTTGCTTGACAGTGATTTAGACCTGAGTATTGCTTGGCATCTCTAAAAGTAAATTCTATTTGAAATCTGGTGCGATAATATGTCAAAATCATTTCTGCTGAAATTGTTACATCTGTAGAAAAATATAATTTATGATTCCATTTTCCTTTTTTAAGGAAATAAACAATCACAAGATTGATTTTTCTTTTTAATGATTTTGAGTATACAATAGCGCTGTATACTTTGCTTTGCTGATTGTCTTCTCTCAAAGAAAAATATTCTTTTCTAAGTTTTTTATAATCAATTTTTCCATCATATTTCTTAGGTCTTCCTCTCCCATATTTCTGTTGGTCAGTATAAATATATTGTAAGTCAGCATCGTTTCTTAGTCTGCTAACGGTCTCCAATCCATTATCAGAGAGTTTAGAAACAAAACCGTATTTGGAAAAATAAGCATCTGCCACAACATATTTAGACATCGAAAGAAGGACCTCTTTTCTTTGAATCAATATATTGGCATAATGATCTACCAAACTTTTTGATTCCAAATTATTTGGTGTCTGAACAGCCTCTAAATGAAACGCTGTATGATTATCTATATCAATCGCTGCTATACCAGATATTTCCAATCCCCATTTTGCCTTTCCCGCTACACCAGACCAATAATAACCAACTCCACAGGTGGATTTACCAGATTTACTAACATAACTCGGGTCGAAAGCAATGGTTAAATGTTTGCCCCCATACTCAGTAATCAATTCTTTATTGAAATTTAAAAAGTCAAAAGACTTACTAAACTGATTCCTGTAATGTTGTTCTCCATGATCACCATAACGACTTAACTGCATAAAATTTAAACGTCCTTTTATGCTGAGAAATAGACCAAAAACTTCCAACATAAAATCATATTGCCATTTATTTACATCTTTCATTTTGTTAAGTAATCTTTTTGTGTGATATTTATAGTTGGATTTCTCCTTGAGAAGCATCATTAATAGCTGTTTGAAATTAACTATTAATTTACTGATAATCAGGGAGTTATCCTAATTTTTGAGCCTGTTTTTTTAACTTATTTAATTGACTGTTAGAGGGTTAGGGCAAAGTTTAACGGAGTATTGTTATACAAGGTTGCAAGTTTTCTAAAAGACTTTTTCCAACACGTCTTACAATTCCCTTGATGCTCGTCTAATTCTAATCTAAAAGGCATTTTAGTCCAAAACTTATGTATATCTATTTTGGTAATTCCGGCCATTGCTAAAGGATAATAATGATTATTTAGTCTATCAATTTCATCTGCTCTTATGCCTATTGCTATATCGTATTTTCTTTTTGTTAAACCAATACTTGACATATATCGTTTAATGGGATATTCTTTTAATTCCCTCGTGCAACTTCTGTTTTGAAAGTTTGGTATCATAAACTTACTTATGTACTTTCTAAATGGGTGTTTTTGCCATTTATTTGAAATCTCTATTAAATCGTGAGAGCGATAAGCAGAATTATAATCAACAATTTTAAAACTTAGTTCCTCATATTCTACCCAAACCAAATTAATATTAAAATATTCCTGAACCTGCTTAACAAAAAGTAGTGTTTCTTCATTTTCTTCGCCTGTATTAGCAAAAACAAATTTGTAGTTATAATCAGGTTTATTTTTCAACAAATACCATATCATATAAGCAGAAGTTTCTCCTCCAGAAAATGATACTAATATTGTTTTTTTTGGTTCTTTAATCATAATTCTTTATTTCTAATTATCGTAAACAGTTGCAAAAAGCAACCCTTTACTACGTCCTAATGCCAACGCTAGCATACAATTTGTAACACCGTGTATATCGCATATTTTTCCTAGCGGAAAAAATACGTCGCCATACACAAGTCCGTTAGGCACAAGGCTACATTAGTGCATTATTAAAAAGTATTTCTCCTAATTGAAGTTTAAAGTAATATGTATCTTTTTCTGCTCCGTATAATTCGTAACCTGTTCCAATTTTCAAGCCTTTTAATTCAACAACCATTGTTGGTGCATTTTTACTGTAACCGTTTTTAAATTCAATTTTATCATACGGTACAACCGCTTCTTTAGAAATCAATGTATCTTTCCACTCGTCACTTAAAGCGTATTTAATTGCTTCACATAAATCTTCTGCTCCTTGTTTTGTTAATTTACTTCCATTGTCATCAAGCAACAATCTTTTAACCCAATAAGCCTTTATTTCTCTATATTCTTCTGGCTTAACTTTAGTAGCAATCAAATTAAACCAATGTTTTTTGAGGTTTAAATGTAAAATCCGTGCATAGTTGTCATTCTCACACACAACAAAAACCGAATTGCTAACACCCAATAAACCCAATAAAAGGTTTCGTGCTTCCGTTTCGTTTATATTTTCCTTATCAAGGTCTTTAGCTATTTTTAATAGTTCTCTTTTCATAATCTTTTACTGTGTTTATTTTTAACGTTATGTAACTTGTTTTTTAAAGAGTGTTTAAATGCTATTTAAACTTCTTATTAATAGCAGTTCTTTTTGATGCTATTTTATTAGCATTTGGTAATGATTTAAAACTTTTCTGTAACCTTTCTTCTAAAGCATAGTTGACACTATTTTTATTGCTTTCAGAAAGGTGTATGCTCCTCGTTACTGCTAACTTTTCACGTTCTTGCGAATACTTACTCACTTCTCGCATAATTCTTGCGGCTGTTAGCTTATAGATATCGCTTTCTTTTAATCGGATACAGATTACTACCAAGTCTTCTAATTTTAAATTTCTGTATTCATACTTATAAAGTATTTCTGTAGCAATTACTTCTGCTTTTTCTTGAGACAAAACATTATCAAAATATTTAGCTACTGCCCTAAATAAATTAGTTACACATAACACCGCTTTATCCTCGTCTTCTTTAGCTATTAAACCAATGCTCTTGCTTTTAGATTCCAATGCTTTTTGCATTGTCACGTTACCGTAGTACTTAACAACTAACCTGTTATTATATACTGACGCTTCCACCAGCGTTACTAACGCTGGAACCATTGTTTTTAATGATTTCTCTGATAATGACATTCATTTTTGAGTTTATATATTTTAAATCCATTTGCTTTTGATGAAATTCTGATAATTCGCTCCATTTACTTAAAAGCAAATTCCAATTTGCTAGTGCCGCGCCTTCATCTCCATTATTGATTCTTATTAGATAAATTATAATTGATTTTAAAGCATTAGTTTCTGCACCTTCGTGTTTTGGAGAAATATTATTATTTTCCTTTCTATAAAAAACAGTCCAGCAATCTTTAAATTTGGTTAGTAGAGTTTTTGGGGTTTTAACCTCTAGAGTGTATATTACTTTTCCTTCTTCCGCTAAAATGAAAGCCTGTAAATCGCTTTCTTTTGGTGGAATTATAAATCCCAAGTACTTTACCATAACAGCATCTAAAACACCACGCAAATGCTTTAAATTTTGAAACTTGCCATTTCTATAAGTAAGCTTTAAATCGGTGTTAGTTTTAACAAGCTGTATGTTGTAATGATTTGTCATCTACTCTTTTGCTTCAGTTATAAATTCTTCACATTTCAAACACTTAACTCTTGTTACTTCCCAATTTGCAAATGCTTCTGTAACAATTAATGTCTGTTTATCTTTTGGGTGATTACAGTTACTAATCATTCAAATTCTTTATATAATTAAAAACTGCTTTTTGCAAACTTGGTTTTTCTATTGGCGGAGTCGCTACCCATTGCCCGTTACCATCTTTTATAATAGTATGCCCTTCTACTTGGTAAGTGCTTGGCGAAATTTCTTTAAATTCGTATGCCATATTATTTGTGTGTAAATTTTACTATTTGTGTAAATGCGTGTATAATTTTTTTCCAATCTTCTTTTTCAAATTGTTTGAGCGGCTTGTTTACAGGGCTTCTTGCCGATTTTAAAAAGTTACTCAACCGTTCTAAATCAGGAACTTCATTGTGTCGCTCATTCGGCACCGTCCATTGCGCTTGGTAGAGTAATGAAAAAAGCATTTTTCGTTCTGAAGGAAATTTTGATTTATCAAAATAGGCCCAGTTGTTATCGTTTACTTTTCCTGTGTTTAGGAAATAAATTAAATCATCTGCTTCGATAATGTTTAATTCTTTTGTGCTTTTTACTTGTCTTTGAAAGAAGCCAGACAAGAACTCTAAACGTTCATTCCGCGAGTTACATCGGCTACTCATTGCTGACTGTATTCGAATTATTTGTTTTGGCTGTATTTCCATTTTGGCTGAATTTATTTTTAGTATTATCTTAAAACTCGAGTTCGCGGATTTAGTTTTACAAATTTTTTACCAGCGGCTAGTTTTTCCGCGTCCTGTTCTTTGGCTCTTTTTAAAACCTTCTGCGCTTTGGCTCTTTGTGTTGCTGGATTACTTTCTAAATAACTTTTGTTATCCTTTTCGAACTGTTCTTTGGTTTCTTTTTTCATTTTTTACTTTTTGTTCCCTTAACGAGAATCGAACTCGCTTGCATCGTTCCCCTACTGCGATACACTCCAAGAAGGGAGACCATTTCAACTACAATCAATCAAAAAAAATCTTCGGGTGATTTTTTATCTCTTATAAATATTCCTAATACAAGACCTATTGTGAATGTTAAAATGTGCGTTATCATATTGTGAATCTAAATTCGAGCTTCTTGGTTTGCTCATTATCGATGGGTATAAACTTCCATCCGCTTACATATTTGCTGTTTACGGTACGTATTTGTGCTTCTTTAATAATGTCTAATCCTTCAGAAAAAAGAGTGCTATTAAATTCGTCTCTTAAAGAATCTAAATCTATAATCGCAGACGGATTTAAAAAACCTGTTTTTCGATTCACTTTTAATTTTTTGTCTACTATTTTTCCTAATTTTTTAGCATTTTCACTATCTGAAGCAAGCGACTTCATATAGTTTTTAATTTTATCTACACCTGCTGATTCTGTTCCATCGAAACGTATAATTACATTTTGCCCAATAGTAATAGAAGCTGAGCCGTCTTTTAAAGTAGTTGTATGGCTGTCTTGTTTTTTTAAGCCATACACTTCAGCTTTCAACTCTTTAATAGTTGTAAAATCTTTCATTGTGGCATTAATCAAAAAATCTGTTATTTCCTTATTATGTACCAAACCGTCTATATTTCTAGTTACAAATTCCTCCGCCAGTTCCTTATAAGTAGCCTTGGTGTCTTTCCTCTTTTGAGCATTGGCTTTCTGCTCAGCTTCAAATTGTTTGTGTAATTCTGCTTTTTGTTCTAATGTTAATTGTGTGATGAATATTGGCATGTTTTCTAAATTTATATTGTTTTTAATCCTAAATCATCTATTATACAGAGCTTGTTTATATAATAATCTTTATTCTGTTCTTTCTGTTTGTAATCAAAATGTGTTGTTGGGTGGTTTTCCAGCCACTTATTAATAGTGGCTACTCGTACTTCTAAATTATGCGCGTTTACTATCATAGTTATGTATCTTGATTTTAATTTCTGTTAGCAGTGCTTTTGGATATATTTCGTGAATTCTTGTTACTATTCGAACAAATAAACTTCGCCTATCCTGATAGTTAATTTGTGAGCTATTTAAAAAAGGTTCAACCTCTTTTTTAAACTCTTTTAAAAGGTTTTTAAGCTCCATTCTGAACCAGTTAGTTACTTTCCTGCTAGAAAGTAACATCTGCGTGTTTCTGTTGCACCCTTTTGCGTATAAACCCTGCCCAGTCTAACATTAGTTGTAGTATGAGCATTTCGTATTCGTGCTCTGTAAATCCGAGTATTTCGTGGGTTTTTTTCATATTATCCTTGTTTTAATAGTTTTGATTCTCGTTCATCTGCTTTTTGTTGACTTATTACGTAGGGTGAAGTTTCATCTCCACCAGTTCTACTCTTGTCATTTTTAGCTTTAAAATCCTCTATTATTATTCTGTTTTGGCAATCCCAATAGATTTCATTTGCTACAGCAAACTTTGGCATTCCTTTACTTATATGGCTTATCCATATAAATAATGTATTTGGAAAAGCTTCTAAAAGTTTGAAATAATCGTTAACATTTTTTTTCCTAAAGACATATTGAACACTATCTACAATAATTACCTTTGGTTGTCTTTTTATAGAAAGCCTTTGAAACATTTGATCATAATTGTCTTTAGAATATTTGAATTTGCTTTTTATTAATTTAATGTTATTCATATCCATAGATTTATTAAAGCTCAGACAATCTCCTTCTTCCGCTGTGTTATAATGCACTTTTTCGGACTTACAAATCTCTTTAGCTAATTGCATTACGTATGTTGTTTTTCCGTGCCCAGAACCCCCCATTACTAGTATAGAACCGCTTCTCTCTATAGTTCCTAAATGTCTTTTCCATTCGCCTTCTAATTTTATTGTTTTAAAGTTTCGTTTTTTAAAATCAATATACGTGTATGCCTTCTTTACTGTCATTTTTATACGATGCTATCGGCTTCCGTTAGAAAATATCTTTCTACCATTCTTTTTAAACGCCTCCCGTCTCCGTTTACAAAAGCAACTTCATCATATACATTTTCTATAGCTTCTTTATCTGTAACACCGTTTGCGGTGCAAATTGCAGTTACTTCTTTTTTTGTAAATTTTTGTAAAGGCAAAAATTTACTACCATACCTAGAGAAGCGCTCTTCATAACCCATTTTTTCAGCTTTACATCCTTTTTTTTCTTGCTTTTTAAGATGAGAAACACCGCTTAAAATAAACCCAGTATGACCATCTAAATCATTGTAATAGTCCATAAAAAGGTCTTTTTGAGTTTCCTTTAGCTTGTCAAACTGGTCATAAATTACTAGTGCATCTCCAAGCCCTGTTAAGTGCGCTTGAAACATTTCGATCATTTCTTCTGTTGTACCTCTATCTTGTAAACCACAAGCTAAAAGGTGATGCCTAGCAAAACTCTTTTTGGTCCAATAGTTTTTACAACTAATCACTATAACATCGCTATTTAAACGTTGATAATGCCTAAAGCCTGTTGTTTTACCCCAGCCTGCATTGGCAGAAATACACAAACTCATTTTACCTCTTTGTGCTTTAGCGCACCAGTCTGTAATTCTTTTTAAATTTTCTGTATTGGCAATTTGCCAAGCCCAATCTACTTGCAAGTTTACCTTTACCTTATTCCAAAGATTGTCAGAGATTAACTCCCAGTTATTATTTATCATCTGGCTAATATTTGCCGATGAAACTTTTGCTTTTACAGCTACTTTATTCGCAGACGTTTTTGAGATTAAAAACTCAATTTCTTTTACAATAAATTCTTTGTGTGCTATTTTCATAATTTAAGGTTGGTTTATAAAAATGATGATGAACTGAAGCTTTCTTCAGCTTCAACTTTACTGCGTTGTACTTTGGTTAAATTCCCTTTAAACTTTATCAGTAGTTCTTGATCTTCCATTTCTTTTTCTATGGTAATACCTGTTCTGTCTACTAAATTTGTATATTTCAATTCATCTCTATTGCGTTCGATAGCTTTTATTGCTTCATCTTTTGCCCATTGTTCTTTGCCTCCTGGTTTCATTAACACAGGTACTTCTTGTACTTTTCTTTTAGGTTGCGCATTGGCTATGTGAATAATATTGCCCTTTTCATCTTTGTCACACAATTGTATGTATCCATCTAAAAAGCTAGGATCATAGCGCACAATAAATTTTTTACCTATACTTTTTTCTCTAAAGTCTAAATCAATATTTCCATCTGCATCGTATACCTCAAACAAGTACTTTTTATCGCCTAGTCTAAAGTTTAAACCGTGGGCCCTGTAAATAATTGGTTTCTTCTTTTGGTCTATCCACATCTTATCCATAATATCAAAAAGAGATATTGGCTCTTGCATTGGCATTTTATGAGCATATACTTGGTTGCGTGTTTCTTTAAAAAGAGGGTGTTGTTTATTGTTCCAAATAGTTACTGCAGCTTCCCATGCAGCGTATAATTGTTCTACTGTTTTAAGCTGATGCTTGTTTTTTTCTATAAAATCGATATTCACTTTATTATCATCGCGCTTTACAGTAA
Organism: Tenacibaculum sp.; assembly: GCA_965242715.1. Taxonomy (GTDB): domain Bacteria; phylum Bacteroidota; class Bacteroidia; order Flavobacteriales; family Flavobacteriaceae; genus Polaribacter. The sequence goes on along the minus strand of OZ251501.1, from coordinate 2,807,443 downwards.
TACTTTGCCCATCGGAAAACCAAAACTTATTGATAACTTGTTTTTGAAGTCTACTAAATATAGGTTCAGCAGGATTACCGTGTTCTTTTGCTTTATTAGGATGATGATGCCCACCGTTGACTGCCATTAAAGAACTATACAAATCTTGCATTCTTGCCATTTTATGCCCTCCTTGATTGTCATAGGTTAAAAAATAAGGGCGACATTCTGATTCATTTATAGCCATTTTAACGGTTTTAAAATGCTCTATATGGCTTTCTGTAAATGATAAATCCCAACCGATAATCTTTTCAGAATACACGTCAAACATTACATCTATCTTTAGTTTTGCACCCATTTTATTGGAGCTATCATCCCAAAAATGAATCCAGTCTAATTTGGTACCATCAATTGCCCAATAACAATTCGGAAACCAGTTGCTTTTTTCTCTTGTAACGGTACGTTTGTATTTTCTGTTATAAACTTCACGTCCGTGGCGTTGAAGTGTCCAAATACGCTCTTTTTCTGGTTGATATAAATAGTTATAAACCGCTCCGTTGGTTAATTGACTCCAATTTTTATGCTTTAAGCGTTCTATGTCGTAGCGTTCTAAAACCTCTGGTATGCTTAATTTAATAGGTAAACAGTATTGTGCAAGTAAAAAATCTCCGTTTGTTGCATGTATTTTTTTGGCATTGGCAGCACCCTCTCCTCCGTGGATAAACAACCCATAACTTTGGGCCATATACTCTTCGTATTTCTCTTTTAATTTACGAGAGTGGCCGGGCAAACTAAATTGATATTTAGGCGTGTTGTTGGCATTTAGCTGCTTAGCCAAATCATTAACGGCATCGGTTATGTTTTCCCAAATTTTAGTTTTTTGTTTCCCAAATACTTTTGTTTTGTTATTAAACACCGTTTTAATAGCGTTTAAAATCATAGCATTCGTAGTTTTTTCTCGCTGCTTTTCTGCCGATAATGGCAAGCCGTTTGGTTTTCTGTGTGCTGCATAAAACATGCCCGCAGCATAATCTTGTTCTATATAATCTTCTAAAAGGTTTATTACAACGACTTCTTTAGGATCTCCTAAATATGCTTTTATTGCATTTTTGACCCATTGTTCTGTAATATCATAATAACTAACCCAAGCTGTATTTCCTTTACCCTTACCTTCTTTAGTGCGGACTAGTTTACCTCGTGTACACCAACTTCTGTATGTGTTATAAGTAATCAACTCTAAATCTTCATAGAGAATATTTGCAGGAATAGAAAGTTTGTTATTTTGATATGCGTACATAAGAAATTATGAATTGCTAATTATTAATTGTTCCTGCCGTGGTGTCGAAACCACGCTTAGCCGTGGCAGGGTTTTCACTATATTTGAAGTTCCTAATTAAAAATAATAGTGATATGAGTAAAAAATGTTTAAAAAAAGAGCCTTGTACAGAAAGTAAACTACTTGCGTTACATACCTCTATTGTTTGTTTAGCTAAAACTCTTGCAGAGGCAGGTGTTCTTGATAGAGCAGATTGGAAAAATGAATTAATGAAAGGCAGAGAATGGTTGTCTGTTAATGATGATTCTCAAGGTCATTCTGTTCAATCTTTTGATCAGCTGCTGGAAATGCTTAACAGTATTTAGCAATTACATCTCCATCCTTTGGGTGGAGATTGATTTTTCCAGAATGCAAAAGCCTCATGTCTACGTTTCCTGCTCTTGGAAATATTACTGCTCTTATTAATAGCGCACTGGACATGGGCGGTTAATAGAAGCTCTTTCTGCATTAGATTTTTGTGTTTTGCTTTCATAATTATTGATTTAAGTTTTCTTTAAGTATTACTAATTGCTCTTCTACTGTTTCTGCCAAGCAAGCTTCTATTGTATAGGCTTGGTTTAGTAATTGCTCTGGTATCATGATTATTTGTTTAGGTTTTTTGCTTGAAAGTCTTGAATTAACTGCTCTCTATTCTCAATAAGCGTTTGCAGGCCCTTTATGGCTTCTGTATCGCCTCTTCGCAATCTCATTTTTGCAGCATCCCTTGTGCAGTCTAGCATTTTTGCCAATTGCATATAGTCGCCTACTTGCATTTTTGATTTTAATTGTTCCAATCTTGTAACTTCTTCCATTTTTATCATTAGTTTTGTAATAACTATGGAACAAATATATAAATGATATTGCAATTATTTGCATTATTAATGCAAATAATTGCAATTACAAATAAAATAAATTGCAACATGCTTAAAATCAAAGAAATAAGAATAGGCAAAAATCTCACTCAAGATCAATTAGTTAAGATTACTGGTATTAAAAAACGCTCTTATGTTGATTATGAAAATGAAAAATCTGATATAAGCATCTCTAAATTGCAAATAATTGCAAATGCATTAGAGGTGACTATTTCAGAATTATTAAATGAAGAAAAACAGACAAAACTATCTATTACACGAGAAGAGGAACTAAACTATATTGTTGAAATTCAGAAGCAACATATTAAAATAATACAGGAAGATAACACGCGTTTAAAAGCAGAAAACCAACGTTTAAAAGAGGCTACTTCACCCATACAGGACCAAGATGCACAAGAAACAGCATAACACTACACTAATAGTTGTATGGCGTATAGTTGTATGGCGTAAATAATAGAATAATACACAAGTATAAGACCTCTATACTGGGTAATACAAGCTCTAAAACAGCAAAAACACATTAAAGTGCTAATTATCAATACGTTATGCTAATACTTCAAATACAAATCATGTCATTACACCTATGTTATAGATTGTTTTTAGTACGTTTTTAACATTTATAATGCGATTATGTATCATTTATAGAGCGCATTTTTTTATTTTTCTGCATCCCTAACTGCATCCCTAACTGCATCCCTAACCTTAAAAAGTACCTTTTTAGGGTTTTCTTGCAAACTGGGTTTAAAGCATAAAAAAACGCCCTTTTAAGGCGTTGGTTTGGCGGCTTGGTATATTTGTGTATATTTAGCTTGCAGGCTTTGTTATTATTGCTTTAGCCTTTTACACCAATCTATTAAAAGCATTATAACTACAACCAAAAACACCGTTTAAACGGTTGTTTAAATGGTGTTAAATATGCTTTAAAGCCTTATAAATAGTAATATTATAGAGTTATTATAGTAAACTGGTAGTAAACCATTAAACAATGGTATTTAAACACCTATTAAGTTATAGTTAAATGGTAGTAAATTATAGTTAATTGTACCTTTCGTTTTTTATGCAACTTATTAAAAAACACCTAAAACCCTTGTATTTAAAGGGTTTTAATCAAATTAAAGAATTTTCTTTTTGTACTTTTCGTTTTTTGGGGTGTACGGGGTTGTGCCAGACAAAATATCTTCAGAAATGGATTTATTTAACAATGATGTTGGTTTAACATTAACTAGAAAAGGAAATAAAACAACTAAAAAAAATCTTATTTACCGCATAGTAAATGCTATCCGTTCAGGAAAAATGAAGGTGATTAAAAAAGACAAAAAGAAACGTTTTTTAACCTGTGAAGGTAAAATTATTCTTCGAAAAGACTTGCAAGGAAAATGGGAAAACGAAAAGTGTTTGATTTTTTCTAAAAAATAACGCATATTCTTATCACATTGCCAATAACCTATAAATTAAATTTTTGAAAGTCAAAAATTATTCTTAAGCTTATATTATTCAATTTGAATAATACTATTTGATTACGACAAAAGACATACTACCAAATTTACTCTCTTCCTGGGAAGAAACATACAAAAAAGGACAACTTACTTTATGGATATTCCTTGCTCTAAAGGATGGTCAAAAATATGTTGACGAAATCAAGGGGTTTATTGAAAGTAAATCCAAAAACACAATTAGTTGTGAAGAACAAAGTCTGTATAGAAACTTACGGAAATACCAACATATTGATGTAGTATCATTTGAAAATAAAAAAGGAAATAAAGGACCTGACAGGAAATACTACTTTTTGACAGAAATGGGAACTGAACTCCTTAAAAAATTTATCGAAAGGAATATAGAACTGTTCTTTTCAACTGAAATAAACAATCTTTTAAAAAAATAAATATGAAAACATTAATAACAAGAAACTTATTGAAATTCACTTTAACAACAATAATACTTACAATAATATTCCGAATTGGATTAACCCGAATAATTCATCAGAAATCAAAAAACCTGAATGTAAAGTGTTATATTTAAGCAGTTAAACACAAAATACATCATTTTTTAAAACACCCATATTTGAGCACTAAAGATACTTTATTTTATCGAGGAAATCAAGCTATTTCGGTTGATTTTTCAGCCACAGAGATTAGTTCAGATGGTTCTTTGATTCTTTTAGAAAAGTTAGAGAGAACCCACAACTTACTAAAACATTTTAGCAAGTTACTTCCTGATCTTCGAAACCCTAAATACATTACTTACAGTCGAGAGCATCAACTCAAGCAACGTGTGTTTATGCTAATGCTAGGTTATCAAGATGCCAATGATGTGACCCATTTACAAAATGACCCATTATTTAAAGATGTTCTTCAAGGAGATTTGGCTTCTCAACCTACTATTTCTCGTTTTGAAAACAGTTTGAATAAAGAAACGATTTTCAAACTTTCTTACGCTTGGATTGATCGTTACGTATCAAGCCTAAAAGGTCGAGATGAAATAACAATTGATGTTGATGCTACCGATGATCCAACATATGGGAATCAACAAATGTCAATGTTCAATGGTTATTATGGACAGTTTATGTTAAATGAATTATTTTTTCATGATGGAGAAACCGGTCAAATTATCCTGCCAGTTCTTCGCCCAGGAAATAGCCATTCGAATCGATGGTATGTCGGAATTTTAAGAAGAATTATTCAAAAAATAAAAAAAGCATATCCTGAACTAAAAATTACTATTCGAACAGATAGTGGATTTAGTTGTGCTCCTTTTTATAAATTAGTAGCTGATTATGATTTGTTTTTTGTAACAGGTCAGGCTAGTAATTCGGTACTCAAAAGAAAGGTTGAGCGTTGTAAAAAAGCGGTTCAACTTCAATATGTAAATCAGCATAAAAAACACCAACATTTCACATCGTTTCGCTATCAAGCCAAAAGTTGGCATAAACCACAACAAGCTTACTGTAAAATAGAAAGTACAGGGAAAGGCTTAAATGTTCGTCATTTTATAAGTAATATTAAAGAGAAAGGTGCCCGAGAAATATACTTTGATTTCTATGTAAAACGAGGTGAATCTAGCGAAAACAGAATTAAAGAAGTCAAGAATATGTGTTTTTCCGATCGATTATCCAATCATGGATTTGTTGCAAACTTCTTCAGGTTGTTTTTAAGTAGTTTAGCCTACGAACTATTTTTATTACTAAAAAAAAGCATCAAAAAAACAACATTTGAAAAGGCTGAAAAATGGCAAATAAAGACAATAAGAACCAATTTATTAAAAGTTGGAGCTACCATAAAAGTCACTAAAAAACGAATATATTATCAGTGATCAAGAGCATTTGTATATCAAGATTTGTTTCGAGAGATAATAACTCAATAACGGTTTTAAAGTGAGAATTTTAAAACCTTGGGATACTCACGCTTTGTTGGTAAAATTAATCCTTTTTAACTTTTAAAATCAATTATAACATACTATTTACTCCAAAAAAGTTTAAAAAACGAAAGAGAGAATCCTAAAATCTAGAGATAAAAAATCTATTTTGAAATTTGTTCTAAATATAAATCCTATGAATAATGCGGGTTAAGCACATCAATAACCAACAAAATGATTATAGCAGTTATTATATGTGCAATTGTTTATGCAATTCTAATGTGGTTTAACGGAAATTACTTTGGTAGAAAAGAATATGAATATCTGCCAATTTATGATATCGGATTTAGATTCACCTTTCAACATTTCTAACTCATAATGCAGTTTCAATATTATGGTTCGTATTTGCTTTTGAATCAAAATATGAAAATATTAAAGTTATTTATATCACAACTTTAATATGGTCTGTATTTTTGATAATCCATTTTATTTATTATCTTTCTGTGAGAAAATCATCTATCAATAATTTGGATAAGAATGCCCTATTTGAATAAAAACGGCTAGCAATAAAGTGTGTAAAACATAGCTTTTAAGTACTAAGCCCAAAGGTAAGTAGGTTTCTATTAAGTTAGCGCTTAACTGAAGCCTGTGCATTTAAACACGTAACAAACCATAAGCCAATCATTAGCGAACCCCTCTAAAAACCACTTTCTATTTAAACCCATTCTAAATATTCAATAAAACAAACCTTAATGTTTGTAGAGTTTAGCTATTCGCCTTAAATTTGTTTTAATATATTTAATCAACAAACAAGATAATGGGATTATTAAAATCTTCTATTGGAAGAAAGTTTGCTATGGCACTTTCGGCATTCTTCCTAATGTTTTTCTTACTACAACATTTTGCAATAAATTTAACTTCTATATTTCCAGACAACGGAAAAACCTTTAATGAGGTATCTCATTTTATGGGAACCAATCCGTTAATTCAATACATAATACAGCCTGTTTTAATTTTCGGAATTGTTTTTCACTTTGTAATGGGGTTCTTTTTAGAGCTTAAAAACTGGAGTGCAAGAAAAATTAGCTATGCTAAAAACAATGGTGCGGCAAATTCTACATGGATGAGTAGAAATATGATTTATAGCGGATTGGCAATTTTAGCATTTATCTTATTACACTTTATCGATTTCTGGTTTCCAGAAATAAACACAAAATTTATTCAAGGAGATTGGAGTGGAATGCACGATGGACAACTTCGTTATTTTCATGAATTACAACAAAAATTTGTAAACCCGATTAGAGTTGGTGCTTATGTTATAGCCTTTGTTTTTTTAGCATTACACTTATTACACGGGTTTAATTCAGCTTTCCAATCAATTGGAGCAAACAATAAATATACTAAAGGATTGAAAACATTTAGTAAGATTTATGCAATTGGAATTCCCGTTGGATTTATCATTATTGCGTTATTTCACCATTTCAATCACTAATACGAAACAAGTATGGCTTTAGATTCAAAAATTCCAAAAGGTCCATTAAAAGATAAATGGACAGATTATAAAAATCATATCAATTTAGTAAACCCAGCAAACAAACGTAATATTGATATTATTGTAGTTGGTACTGGATTGGCTGGTGGTTCTGCTTCAGCAACTTTAGCTGAATTAGGGTATAATGTAAAAGCATTTGCCTACCAAGATTCGCCACGTAGAGCCCATTCGATTGCTGCTCAAGGAGGTATTAATGCTGCAAAAAATTACCAAGGAGACGGAGATTCTTCATATCGTTTATTTTATGATACTGTAAAAGGTGGAGATTACCGTTCTCGTGAAGCCAATGTGCATCGTTTAGCAGAAGTTTCTGCAAATATTATTGATCAGTGTGTAGCACAAGGAGTTCCTTTTGCGCGTGATTACGGTGGTTTATTAGATAACCGTTCATTTGGTGGAGTATTAGTTTCAAGAACTTTTTATGCAAAAGGACAAACGGGTCAACAATTATTATTAGGAGCTTATTCTGCTATGAACCGTCAAATTGCTCGTGGAAAGATTGAAATGTTCAATCGCCATGAAATGTTAGATGTGGTTTTAGTAGATGGAAAAGCACGTGGAATTATTGCCCGTAATTTAGTTACTGGTGAAATTGAACGTCATTCAGCACATGCAGTAGTAATCGCCTCTGGTGGATATGGAAATGTATATTTCTTATCAACCAACGCCATGGGATCTAATACAACCGCAGCTTGGAAAATTCATAAAAAGGGAGCTTATTTCGCAAACCCTTGTTACACACAAATTCATCCAACATGTATTCCTCGTTCAGGAGATTACCAATCTAAACTAACATTAATGTCAGAATCTCTGCGTAACGATGGTCGTATTTGGGTACCTAAAAATATGGAAGATGTTTTAGCAATTAGAGAAGGGCGTAAAAAACCTACTGAATTGACTGAAGAACAAAGAGATTATTATTTAGAAAGAAGATACCCTGCGTTTGGTAACTTAGTGCCACGTGATGTTGCTTCAAGAGCCGCAAAAGAACGTTGTGATGCTGGTTACGGAGTAAATGCAACTGGTGAAGCGGTATACTTAGATTTTAAATCGTCAATTGCTCGTTACGGAAAAGAACAAGCAAAATTACAGCATATTACAAACCCTTCTGAAGCAAAAATATACGAATTAGGGCAAGCTATTATAGAAGAAAAATACGGTAACTTATTTCAAATGTATGAGAAGATTATAGATGAGAACCCATACAAAACACCAATGATGATTTACCCTGCAACACACTATACAATGGGTGGTGTTTGGGTTGATTATAATTTAATGACTACCGTTGACGGATTGTATTGTATTGGGGAAGCAAATTTCTCTGATCACGGTGCAAACAGATTAGGAGCTTCTGCTTTAATGCAAGGTTTAGCAGATGGATACTTCGTGTTGCCTTATACAATCGGAGACTATTTGTCTGATGATATTCGTACAGGAAAAATTTCAACTGATACAAAAGAATTTGAAGAGGCTGAAAAAGAAGTTAAAGGTCGTATCGATTTCTTTATCAACAATAAAGGAAAACATTCTGTAGATTATTACCATAAGAAATTAGGAAAAATTATGTGGGAAAAATGTGGAATGGCACGTAATGAACAAGGGTTAAAAGAAGCAATGGCTCAAATTAAAGCTTTACGTGAAGATTTTTGGAAAAATGTAACAGTTCCTGGAGATGCTAACCAAATGAATCCTGAATTAGAAAAAGCAGGGCGTGTAGCAGATTTCTTAGAATTAGGAGAGTTATTTGCTAAAGATGCTTTAGATAGAAATGAATCTTGTGGAGGTCACTTTAGAGAAGAATCTGTTGAATTAGACGGCTTACAAAAAGGGGAGGCAAAACGAAATGATAAAGATTTTGCGTATGTTTCTGCTTGGGAATATAAAGGAGAGCCTGCTAATGCTGTTTTACATAAAGAAGAATTAGAGTTTAACGATATTGAATTGAAAACAAGGTCTTATAAATAAATTAGCAAAGAGAAATTAGGGAAGAGGAGTGAGTTCGATAAAATCATATAAAGAGTTAATAGTTTAGCAAAAAGCAATGAAACTAGTAACTCTGGTTTATGAAATTTCAAAAACTTTTCCTGATGATGAAAGGTTTGGTTTAACCAGTCAAATGAGAAGATGTTCTGTTTCTGTTCCTTAAAATATAGCAGAAGGCTGGGGAAAATTATCAAGAAAAATTATATTCAATTTTTAAGAATCTCAAGAGGTTCTTTATATGAATTGGAAACACAAATATTAACAACAAAACAGTTAAACTATATAAATGATAGCGAATCGATAGAAAATTTTATTATTGAGATTAGTAAAATGCTAAACTCTTTAATACGAAAACTAGAAGAGAAAGTGTAACATACATCGCTTTTCGCTAATCACTAAATACTAAAATAGATATGAATCTTACTTTAAAAATTTGGAGACAAAAGAACTCTAAAGACAAAGGGGGAATGGTCAATTACCAAGTAACCGACATTTCGGAGCATATGTCTTTCTTAGAAATGATGGATGTGCTTAACGAGCAAATAATTAATAAAGGAGATGAGCCTGTTGCGTTTGATCATGATTGTCGTGAAGGAATTTGCGGTATGTGTTCTATGTATATTAACGGTGAAGCTCACGGACCAGATAGAGGTGTAACAACTTGTCAATTACATATGCGTATGTTTAAAGATGGAGACACCATTACTATTGAGCCATTTAGAGCAGCTGCCTTTCCTGTGATTAAAGATTTAGTGGTTGATAGAAGTTCTTTTGAGCGTATTCAACAAGCAGGTGGATATATTTCTGTAAATACTTCTGGGAATACACAAGATGCAAACTCAATTCCTATTTCTAAAGAGGCTGCTGATAAGGCAATGGATGCTGCAACTTGTATTGGCTGCGGTGCTTGTGTTGCTAGTTGTAAAAACTCTTCTGCAATGTTATTCGTAGGTGCAAAAGTATCTCAATATGCGTTGTTACCTCAAGGGCAGCTTGAAGCGACTGACCGTGTTTTAAATATGGTAAAGCAAATGGACCAAGAAGGTTTTGGTAACTGTACCAATACTGGAGCTTGTGAGATTGAATGTCCGAAGGGAATTTCATTAGAAAACATTGCTCGTATGAACACAGAGTTTATGAAAGCTAGTTTAAAAGGGTAAAATTTCTGCTTTCGCAGAAAAGTAAAAACCCCACGTTAATAACGCTACCGTTTGGACACATCTCTAAAGAGTCAAACCTTAACAACCCATTTTCTTGGCGAAGAAAATAAAGAAAAAAGAGGTCTTAAAATATTAAACAATAAGTTATTAAATTCTTCTTTGAGTTGTTTCATAAATTTCTTAAGATTCCAACCTGTAGCAGCTAAAAAGGCATTGATTTGCGGGGAATTTTCTCCCCAAAGATAGTTTTGGTTCAATCTAAAGTCTGTTTTTAAATGACCAATAACTGGTTCAATAGCAGCTCTTCTTCTAAATTTTCCTCTTTTACATCTTTTCTGATATTCTGTATCTCGTTTTAAAGGTCTATAATCAGGAGTTGATATTTTGGTGTTACCTATTTGTTTGATGCCTTTTCCACCTCTGTCATAAACAACTTCTTGGGGTAAAAAAGCAATATTGGATTGCATTTGTTCTAATAATGGTGCTATTGTTTTGCTATCGTGAGGATTGCCTTTAAAACTTTTTATCGCAGTAATGATTAATGTTTTTGAAGTAGTAATTAACCCTGTTTTAGTGCCAAATTCATATTTTTTATGCACTTTCCCTTTAGCGATACATGCTGTAAATGGTTTGTGAATACTGTAAATTTTATCTTTATCTGTTCGCTTTTGATGTAAGATTTGATAATACAAAGCAAACTGCTTTTTATAGACTTCTAAAACGTGTTCGGGTAATTCTCTTTCCAACTCTCGAAGTAAACGACCTGCTATAGTTTTTAGTTTTGCATCTGCTTTCTTTGCTTTTTTATATCGCTTTGGATGTTTACGATTATGGGTGTCTCTTAATAATTGCTTTGAGGTTCTGACATAACTTTGTCGTTGCTTTATCTTTTCTTTTTTAGCAATATCATTGCATTTATCAATAATCTTTTTGGCTAATTTAGCATCTGTAGGAAAGGTAGTGTTGTTCTCTGCTACTGTGGTGTCTGATAATGTTACTTTTTCTTTGGCTGCTTTACCAAAAAGACGGATAGAGTATGCAAATATTTTTTGAACTCCTAGTTCTCCTATACGTTTTCTGAAATGTACAAAGTCACTTGGATCACAGGGAAATTGATACTCAAAATAAGCCATGCCACAAAAATATTGCATGTAAGGGTTCATTGCCCAAACTTCGGATAGACGCTCATCAGATAAATTATAAATACGCTTGAGCATTAAACTTCCAACCATTAATCGTACTGGCATCGCTGGTTGACCTGTATGTGAATAATACTGTGAGAAATCTTTCTCAAAGTATTTCCAATCTATTTTGTTGCTCAACAAAATTAATTCGTGGCTCAAATTAATAAAATCCTTGAGCAAAGGTCTGAACAAATTTTGTTGATTTTGATTCGCTGTTTTTCCTATCATTTATTGCAAGGTTTATGCTATAATATACGGAAAATCTTGCAATTAAATACTATATAAACAGTAAAAAATATCAAATAATTAACTGTAAATCAGAATGTTGAAACCTTTTTAAGGAACGACTAAAGAGTATCCATCCTTGCATAATTGCAGAGAATTTTTGAAGACCAACCAAAATGGTTGTAACGCCTGGTTTTCTTTGTAATATATGACCTTTCCAGCCGCCCTAATCTAGCAATAGCCCATATATATCGTTTTAAATCAGACGATTTATATGGGGTTTTTTAATTTCTCGGTTTTCCCTTCTAATTGTTCTATTTGATATTCAAGACATTCTATTTCTTTTTCAGAAAAGCAACTTCTTGAATCAGTTTCCTCTTCTGTTGCATAGGCAACCAACCTGCATATTAATCTCGCATTAATTGGTGTAATACCAAATTAATTATATAAAGCCGTTATTTTATTGTATATTTACGGATGGCAACAGCAATAAAATTTACAATAAAAGAGAGTCCTTCTTAACTAATTTCTCTTCGCAAAAAACAAAGACAGTATCGTATTGAAAAAAGGATCATCTGGCTTTTGGAATTATAAATATGCAAGTAAGATGGCAAAAGCCCATAATTTATCTACAGATGATGTTGCTTGGAGAAAAGGAGGAGCTTATCAAGGAGTAATGTCACTATTAAAAAATAAAAGAGAAGTTACTTGGGGTAATAATGTTGCTACTTTTAGTGATACTAAAGCAAGTGTTTTTGGTCATGAGTTTGGTCATATTATTCAAGTTAGCAAACAAGGCTGGGCAATCTTTCAAGGGAAGGGGATTTATGAACAGTTATTTCTTGGAAATAAAGCTTATAGTACCTATGGAACTAATGAATGGGGTGCTGAAGATTATTTACACCCTTCTGGAGGTTGCTCAATGAGTGGTTACTGCCCAGTTCATTAAAAATGAAAAAAATGAAAAAAGATATAATTTATTTTGTGGTATTAATTAGTTTAAATAGTTGCTTTGTTTTACCGTTAGCGCCTAGAACAGATTATTATAAGCCAATTGGAGGATATAAAAAAATTCTTTATAAGAATTTTAAGAATATGACACTCTTGCAAAATCTGTGTAAGTTTAAAATTCGGGATTAGGTTATTTATAACTTAATCCTGTCTTCAAATATAATCAAAAATTGGTTAAGAATAACGCCCCAATTTCTAATTGGCATTGTCCATTTTCTTGTGCTTTCTCTTAGTGCTAAAAATACGGACTTCATTACCGCGTCATCCGTGGGGAAAGAGAGTTTGTTTTTTGTGTATTTTCTAATCTTTCCGTTTAAGTTTTCGATGAGATTAGTGGTGTATATTATTTTTCTAATTTCAGCGGGAAAATCAAAGAAAACAGTGAGTTCGTCCCAATTGTTTTCCCAACTTTTAATGGCGTAAGAATATTTAGAGTTCCACTTGTCTTTGAAGTCGTTTAAAGCGGCTTTGGCGGCTTCTTTTGTGGGTGCTGTGTAGATTTGTTTCATATCCTTTACAAACTCCTTTTTATCCTTCCAGACCACATAACGCATGGTGTTTCTAATTTGATGTACTACACATATTTGAGTTACAGAATTAGGAAACATCGTTTTTATGGTCTCTGTAAATCCGTTTAAATTATCGGTAGCAGTAATCAAAATATCTTGTGTTCCTCGTGCTTTAATATCACTTAAAACAGACATCCAAAAGGCGGAAGATTCATTTTTACCTAACCATAATCCTAACACCTCTTTTTTACCATCTGTGCGTAACCCTACTGCGATGTAAATGGTTTTGTTAATCACTTTTGAGTTTTCTCTAACCTTAAAAACAATACCGTCCATCCAGACGATTAGGTAGGTTTGTTCTAGGGGGCGATTTTTCCATGCAATGATATCTCCTGTTATTTTATCGGTAATTCTTGAGATTGTGGCAGTAGAAATATTGAAATCGTACAACTCATATATTTGCTGTTCAATATCACTGGTACTCATCCCTTTTGCGTACAGAGAGATGATTATATTTTCTACTCCATCTGCTGTGCTTTGCCGTTTTTTAATAAGCATTGGATTAAATGAACTTTCTCGATCTCGTGGTATTTGAATCGTCGTTTCTCCTAAGGTAGTTTTTAACTTTTTTGAAGTATAGCCATTTCGTGCATTGGTATTGCTACGCTTTTGATGTTTTTCATAATCTAAATGTGCGTCTAATTCGCCTTCTAATATCTTTTCTATGCCTCGCTTATGCAAGTCTTCTAGAAAGGAGGTTAGTTCTGTTCCGCTCTTGAATTGCTGTAAAAAAGAATCGTTTAAAATGTCTTCTGGTTTCATAATGTAAGGTGTTAAAGTTTAAAGTTAATAAAAAAAATCTCGGGAGTTATAACTCCCGAGATTTTAAACTTACACAGATTATGAGATAGTGCCAAGAATATGACTTTTATTATATTAATAATAATGATTCTTTAAAAATATATTCTGCTTTAACAGTAACATCACTTCCTAAAGTAAAAATTATTAATTATGATATTAAATTAGTGGCTCTACCCTTATTTTAATGGGTAAAGATTTAAACCTCCATTAAAAAAGAGTATTGCACTTCTAAAGTTTTTAAAAGTTCTATATCCTTTTCCAATAGATTTAAGTTCTTGTATTTTTCCATTTAATCTTTCAGCCATTGCATTGCTATACTCAGTTATTAAGGCATTTATAACTCCAGAGAGATGTTTTTCAAACATTGTAACAACCTTTGTTACTTCTTTAATTTGCTTAGAAGTAGAATTTCGTATCCATTTAATTAGTAAATAAAAACCATTAATATACTTAGTTTCTTTATGGAATAAATCTTTAAAATTTTCTTTGACTTGCCACGCCTTGCTAACTTCATAGTTCGCCTTGATTATTGCATCAAATTTTATTCGTTGTTTCTCGGTTAGGTTTTCTTGGTTTTTAAGTAACGCATATCTACTGTTTATCAATTCATCATTCGTTTTAACTTCTCTTCTTCTAACCTTATCAATAGCGGTATTTAAATACTTAACCAAATGAAATCTGTCGTGAACAATAGATGCGTTTGGTAATTGACTTTTAGAGGTAGAAATATAAGCTTTCCACATATCTAAACTTATAGTTTTAACCTGTTTTTGTTGTTGTTTTGTCATAGATTTATCAAATAGTTTTTCTACAGATTCTTTAGTTCTTCCTTCTTCTACATCTATGATAAAACCACTTCTAGGATGACTTAAGACACTTATATATTTATGTCCTTTCTTAAACGATTTTTCATCCAAACTCAAACGACTAAAATCCATATTTGATAAATCTCTCCTACTCAAACCTCTTTCTGTACTTAAATGAATTACTCTATTGATGACATTAAAACCACAACGCATTAATTTTGCTGTTTTTGTTTGATTTTTAGTTGCTAATAGTAAATCAATTATTGCATGTTCAAAAAGGTGTGTATGACGTGTATGCTTATCTGCCCATGGCGGAACTATGGTGATTACAGCTCCTTGACTGTTCTTTATTCTTGGCAACTTACAACTTATAAAAGTCTTATATTGCATCGTATCTAAATGACGCCATTCTCGATTTGGTGCATGGTCATATAAACTACATAATTCCATGGTCTCTGGACAAAGGGCTCTTTCTCCTATGAATTTAATGACTATTTTTATGTCTGAAATTGCATAATCTGCTTCTACTTTTACAACTTGCCAGTTGTCATCTAAATTTAGTAGTAAATCGAAAAATTGATGTGTAAACATTTTACCTTTTTTTTACGAATTTAATAAATTCCATTAAATTCGTGGTAGAACCAAATTAGTTAATAATTATTCCAAAAATATTTTGTTTTTTCCTGATAGCATTACCTTTAATATTAAGTCATTAAATAAAATAAAATTTTCTAATTCTACAAAAAACAAAATAGATATTGCTCCTAATGACAGTGTAAATATTAGTTATGTGAGTAACCCAATAAATATGTCTGATTGGAAATGGTATCATAGGTTTAAAAAAAGGGACACAATAAAAATAAAAATAAAAACCAATGCTAAAGTAATTATTCAATCATATTATTTTAATTACAAAAATGGACTAGAAACTTATCCGTTTTGAATATACCTTAACTCCGCAGGTCTTTTTGTTAAAGAATTGAAAAACCTTGTAAAATAAAGGCTACAAGACTTTTTCAATTCAATTATTTTTACCTAATTGGGTAAAAACCCTTGCAGGTGAAAGTTGCAATTTCTACAGAAAAGATAAGTGCTTACGACGGATTAAATTACATATCCGAAATATTCAACAATCTTGAGTTCTCGATTTTTATTGAAAAACATTTAGGCACAAGACCTTTACAGTCAGCGTTTAGTCATTGTGACGTTATAAAAAATCTTTGGATGCTTTTTTTAGCTGGCGGAGATTGCGCTGAGGATATTGGGGAACATTTAAAATCTGATTTACTTCAAATTCCTAATTTAAAGGTCTGCTCTTCGGATACTATTGGTAGGGTTTAAAAAAGTTTATCGCAAGAAAAAGAAATTCACCTGAGCAATGCTGGCATTGAACATCAGCTTAGTAGCCACAAAAATCTAAATGCTTTAAATTTAGATATGTTGCTAAAAACAAAAGTATTGGAGCCTAATAAATGCTATGATTTTGATTTTGACCATCAATTTATTCCTTGTAAAAAGTATAATTCTAAAAAGAGTTATAAAATGAAACGAGGCTATTTCTTTGGAGTCTCCACTATCGGGAAACACATATGTTCATATTGAAAATAGAAACGGTAATACCAACGTAAAATACAAGCAAGCAGACACTCTGAAGAATGCTTACAGCTCACTAAAAAACAAAGCCATTAGTATTAAATAGAAGCCGTATGGATTGTGGTTCTTTTAGCAAAGAAATCATTGAGGTGGTTGAACAGAATAGCAAAATGTTTTATATAAGAGCACAACGCTGTGCAGAACTCTCAACCAAAATTAGAGCAGTAAAAAAATGGGAGACTGTAAGAATAGGTCTTTTTGATGTAGAAGTTTGCAGTATAAACTACAGCCCTTTTAAAGACGATAAAACATATCGTTATGTAGTAAGCCGTGAGCGTAATAAAACAGGGCAAACAGATATTGAATTCCAAGATAGTTTTATTTACCATGCAATTTTAACTAATGACAGCGCCTCTAGTGATAAGGATGTAATTGTTTATTACAACCAAAGAGGAACTACTGAAAAGATTTTTGATGAAATGAACAATGATTTTGGTTGGAAAAAATTACCCTTTTCGTTTTTAGAAGAAAACACTGTATTTATGTTAGTTATGGCAATGTGCAGAAATTTTTACTTACATTTAATTCGTGTTTTCTCAAAGAAAGTGTCTTTTGTGAAAACAACATACAGACTAAAAAAGTTTATTTTCAGGTTTGTTATTGTTCCTTTTAAATGGATACGGCAATCACGGCAGAAAGTATTGAAATTATACACCAAAAAGGAATATCCATTACTCTTAATTAGATAGTATAAAAGCAGCTATATTTAGGTAGCATGGAATAATTACACCCTGCGCAACTATATTAAGCTGACAATGAGAATGTTACAAACAGTGAAGAATATGATTATAATAAAGAGTTTCATTTTAAAAACAAACAACTCCAAATTAACTAAGGAGTATTAATTTAAAAACTTACACCAATAATTTAAGCGAGTTATTCCCTTTAAAAAAAAAGAAAATTCAAGATCTAATAGATTACTTGCAGGTTTAAGGTTATATTAGTTGTGTTATTTATGAAAAATAAAATTTTTCAAATTGAAAATAATCGATTTTTTTAATCTCTTTTTAATAGTCAGTTCAGTTTCTGGATTTGCATTTAGTGTTTTTTTGTTTTTCTCAAAAAACGGAAGAGACAAAAGTATGATGTTCTTAAACTTAATGCTTTTAGCAATCTCTCTTAATAATTTGCAATCTTGGGTTTTAGCAAAAGAATTTTTTACAGAATATCGTATTCAAATTCCTTGGCATTTTTTAATTGCGCCATTTTTTTACACTTTTTTAGTTCATTATTTAGAGATTTCTAAAAAGACAATAAATCTATTAAAAATTGTTGTACCAGTTTTTATGGTATTAGTGATTTTGCAAATCTTTTTTATAACAAAAACCGATATTCAATTATCACAAAGCGAATTAAAATACGCATACGAAAAGTATACTTCGATAGAAGAAATAATTAGCTTTTTTGTTTCAATTAGTGTATTTGTGTATGCTTTTTATACGTTGTCAAAAAAGGAAAAATTATTTTCGAAACTATTGTCTTTTGATAAATTTCAATGGATTTATACGTTTTTTAAATTAGGAGCTATTTCTTACTTATTATGGATTATCGCCTTAATTGTAAAAGTGAAAATGAATTTCTCTGGTTTTCTGTTTTCATATTATCCATTACGAATAGCGACCACACTATTAATTTTTTGGATTAGCTATCAGGCATTTATTCAATTGATAATTTTAAAAGATCGCCGTAGTTTACGTACAATTTTAGCATTTGAATATGTTAAAGGTCCTTCTCAAATAGCATTGGAGAAAAATATAGAGTTTGAAAAAATTGAAAATTATATCTACTTGAATAAAAAATTTACAGACCCAAAACTGTCAAGAGATATATTAGCTAAAGAGATAAATATTAACAAAAACAAATTATCTTCTATTGTAAATGATGTAACTAAAAAAACATTTACAAATTATATAAACGAATTACGAGTTGATTTTGCTAAGCATTTATTAAAAGACACTAAATACCAAAAATATACCATAACAGCTATAGGTTTGGAGTCTGGTTTTAATTCTAAATCTACGTTTTATCATATTTTTAAAAAACAGACAGGTAAAACTCCTTTACAGTTTAAGGAAGAAAATAGTTAAAATCACTCCGAATTTGTACTAATGAGTCCGAAAACGTACCTGAAAGTACGTTTTCGGACTCTTGTTTTTTAATTAGGGTTTAGTTTTGAGTACATCTTAAAACTATATAGTATGAAAAATTATTCTAAAATTAAAAAAAGCATATATATCCTTTGCTTTTTAATGTCTTTTCAATCTTTTACACAAACAAAAGAGGCAAATATGGGGGGTAAAAATGAAATTAAGATTGATGCCTTTGATCTAGTTTTTCTAACCACGTTAGATATGAGTTATGAGCGAATACATAACTCAGGCATGAGTTACGGAATTTCTGCATTAATAAATTTTAAAGACAATGATGGTTATTATGAAAAATTTGCTATAACACCTTTTTTTAGACTGTATTTTTTTAACAAACAAGACTATGGAGCAAAAGGTTTTTTTGCTGAACTATTTTCTAAAATTGCATCAGGAAATAATTGGGAATTGTTTTCTGGTCAGGAAGAGAAAGAATATTTTGATGTTGCTTTAGGGTTTTCAATTGGAAAAAAATGGATTAATAAAAGTGGATTTACTTTTGAATTATCATTAGGAGGCGGGAGAAATTTAGGGTTGGATAAAAATTCACCTGATTTAACATTTAGAGGAGGTTTTTCTTTTGGTTATAGATTTTGATTAGGAAAGGTTGTGCGAAACATCCAGTTTGGACGTTTTCGGGCTCTTGCTTTTTACAACTTATCTTAAATTTAAGCACGAAAACAAAAATACTATCATACTAAACTTGTTTCAGTATCTCATAAAAACAAAACTTTAAAACCCAGTTAAAATGAAATTAATAATCTTAAAAATAGCACTCTTAATTTGTTATTCTATAAGCTCTCAAGAGTTATCAGAAAGCAAAATTTACACACTTAATAACTTAAATATTAGTACTAGTAAACTTAATTTGAAAGACTCAAAAGTTCAAAAAAACTTGAATAGAATATTAGTTCTTGACAAAAAACAGAAAAAGAATAAAACCGTAGCAATTGTATTTAGTTCGATTGCTGTTAGTGGGATAATACTGGGCGGAATACTTGTATAGTCAAGATGAATTTTAGGCGAAGTAATAGGTGGAACAATGATTGCTGGAGGTGTTGTTTATGGAGGTATTTCTATTCCATTTTGGACTTCTTCAAGGGAAAGAAAAAAGAAAAGGATCAACTAATAAAAATGTTTGACCAATAGCTCCTTTACTTTTTTATAAATTTAATCAATCCTATTGAAGGTAATAATATATTAGATCAAGAACTAAGAAATGCTCTCGATTATGGAAGAACTGGAATGATTATAGATAACGAGTTTATTTTTTACAATACTAGAAATAATCAAAATAACGGTATTGTAAACTTTACAGAACTTTCAGAAACCAAAGCTGTGGGTACTTTTGAATGTACTTTGTACAATGATGCTGGAGAAGAGTTAAAAGTTACCGATGGAAAATTCAATTTAACTTTAGATAGTAAAAAGAACTAAAAAAAAGCAGTAGCGCTAACTACTGCTCAAACATTAAATGCAACAAACGCTAATTTATTAACAGTTAACATTTTAAAAATTATGGGAAAAAGTGACAAATGAGTCTGAAAACGTACTCGAAAGTACGTTTTCGGACTCTTATATTTTTGTTTTAGTATACATTTAACCAATACAAATCTTAAAACCCTTTTATGATGAAGCGAAGAATCTTAAAAACAACCCTATTATTAATAGCACTAACATTTTTAAACTGTTCTAGTAGCGACGACCCAATTAGCCAAGACCAATTACCGCCAATAACACAAACTGGTGCTAATACTTTTGGTTGCGTTATTAATGGAGAAGTTTTAATACCGAAAGACGCAACTAATTATCCACCTGGACCAATACCAAGAGGCTTAAAAGTTTATTATCAAAATAATACTTTAAAAATTGATGCTGGTAATTTAGCTGATATCGATGGGAATCGTATATATATATAGTGCCTGGTCGTAAACTTTTATTTTGTTGATTATTAAGTTAATAACTTACTATTTCGGATCGAATCTTTCTTCAAAAAAGCTGTAAATTAGAAAGAACAATGATTTTACTAGGATTATCCGCTGTAGATTCGCCAAAAAAAGAAACGATGCGTAAACGATTTGAAGTATCACCAATTCTAGGAAGCCTTCCTATTTCAGAGGTAGTGATTCCTACCAAAAGCAGAGACGAACTTGCGCCTGTATTACTAGCTCTTCAAACTATTTTTGTCAATGAGTTGTATCACCAAAAAATGTTTTCCATCGTAGCGCCTATAATTTTAAGAGATAAAAAGCAAACAGGTAGAGAAGGCATGAGTATTTGGGAAGTGATTGTTTTGTCTGTGATTCGATTAACGCTCAACACCAATTACGACCGGCTGTTGTGGATTGCCAATTTTGATAAATGTGTTCGCCAGCTGATGGGAATCGAAGGCGATTCTTATGGTTTTTCATCGGAAGTCAAGCAGTATAGTTTAACCGCTTTAAAGGAGAATATTGGTTTATTAAAAACCGAGAGTATCACCAAAATAAATGCCTTAGTCTTGGAAGTGGGACAAGGGTATTTAAAAAAAAAGACTCGGAAACTCTTAGGCTCAAAGCCGACAGTTATGTAGTAAAAACCAATGTTCATTTCCCTACGGATTATAACCTGTTATGGGATGCTTCCCGAAAGTGTATTGAAATTAGCTGTTCTTTGGCAAAAGAACAAAACCTAGAGGGTTGGCGCAAAGACTTAGATTGGAAAAAACGCATTAAAATCGAGTTTAGAAAACTTCAAAAAACTAAAAAGTCAGGAGGTAAAAACAAAGAGTTTCGTTTAAAATATGCCGCTAAAAATTATCTAGACATCGCCAAAGTACTTCAAAAAAAGGTAGTAGAATTCCAAACTGTTTTCACGCCAAAGACGCTTTCTCAAGAACTAGCCTTTGTAGCATTGAAATACTATTTTGAAATGCTAATCAAGCATATAGATTTGGTAGAGAGACGACTTCTAAAAGGTGAAAAAATTCCACATAATGAAAAAATATTTTCTTTATTTGAACCACACACCAAATGGATTAGCAAAGGCAAGGCAGGTGTTGTTGCTGAGTTCGGAGAAAAACACTTGATTGTAACCGATCAACATCACTTTATCGTTTTAGATCAAATCATAGCAGATACTCCTGATGCTGCTTTTACCATTGATATTGCAGAAAGGCTTAAAAAACAGTTTGGTGGTCGGATTGCCTCTTTAAGTTTTGATAAAGGATTTAGCTCCAAAGAAATTATAAAAGACCTAGAGTCAATCATCCCAAATACCATCATAAAACAAAAGGGAAAGCCTAATAAAGAGCGCAAAGAAATAGAGCATTCGAAAGATTTTAAAACCCTAAATAACGCACATAATGCTGTCGAATCTAATATTAATCAACTTACATATCACGGACTAGAGAAGTGTTGTGATAAAGGGAAAATCAATTTTGATAAATACGTGTCTCTAGCCGTTTTGTCTTACAATCTTCATAGGCTGGGAAACTTGATAAAAAAGGAAAAAGAAAAAGCGAAAACAAAAAAGAGGCAAAAAGTAGCCTAAAAACAAGGTAATCTAGTCTTTTTAAGGATACCTATGATTTAAAACCAAATTTTAGACCTAAAAAGGAGGATTTTATCAAGTTGAACAGCCTCCGTTTTAAAAAACTTCAAATCCAACCCTTTTTTTAAAAAATAAAGAAAAGTACAACACAAAAATTGAACTCTTTAGCAAATTAAGGTACTTACCGACCAGGCACTATATATATATATGATATTACAAGTACAGGGGTCTTTGATTTAAACAATGCAGAATATTCTGCAAATAACTTTAGCCCTAATTTCTCATACTTATGGATAAAAGATAATAATCAAAATAGTGATAAAATATATTTATCAAATACTATGACTGGTAATATTAATATTACTCGATTTGATTTAGGGAACAATATAATTTCTGGGAATTTTAATAACCTTACAGTTATGAATAAAGACAATAGCAGTGATACTATTCAAATTACAAATGGAAGCTTTGATTTTAATTTAAATACTGTAAACAATTAAAAAAGCAGTAGCGCTAACTACTGCTCAAATAGTAAATACAACAAACGCTAATTTATTAATACTTAACATTCAAAATTATGAAGAAAATCACAAAAATGAGTCCGAATTCGTACCCGAAAGTACGTTTTCGGACTCTTATATTTTTGTTTTACCATACATTTAACGAATATTAATTTTTAAATACCCTTTTATTATGAAACTAAAAATCTTAAAAACAATTCTTTTATTAGTACTTACATTTTTTAACTGCTCTAATAACGATGACCCACAAGACCAATTACCTCCTATTACAGAAACTGGTGCAAACACTTTTGGTTGCATAATTAATGGTGAGGTATTAATACCTAAAAATAGTAATGGTATTCCAAATGCTAGAGGATTAGAAGCTTATTATAAAGATAATAAAACTTTTA
This sequence comes from Tenacibaculum sp., assembly GCA_965242715.1. Taxonomy (GTDB): domain Bacteria; phylum Bacteroidota; class Bacteroidia; order Flavobacteriales; family Flavobacteriaceae; genus Polaribacter. The sequence continues at coordinate 2,784,394 of OZ251501.1, read as the reverse complement.
TTCTTGATGCTAATAATTATAGTGATTCTAACTCAAATGGTAAGCTATATATATATATATATAATTTAAATTCTGAAGGAAATTTCCCTCTAGGGCTAAGCGAGGGACTAAGTAGTTTTTACTTTGAACCAAATTATTCTCATTTATGGTGCCGAGTCTATGACCAAACAACAGGTAACAAAAAATACATATCTACAACCGATAGTGGGTCAGTTCAAATAACCAGATTTGACGAAGTAAATAATATAGTTTCTGGTATTTTCGAGAACCTTACTTTGGTAAATATTGACAATTCTAATGATAAAATACAAATAACCAATGGAAGATTTGACATTAATCTAAACACTGTAAATAATTAAAAAAGCAGCAGCGCTAACTACTGCTCAAATAGTAAATATAACAAACGCTAATTTATTAATACTTAAAATTTCAAATTTATGAAAAAAATTACATCAATTTGTACAATTGGGAGGAACAAAGCAATCTCAAAATAAACACAAACCTTAAACTCAATTAAAATGAAAACAACAATCTTAAAAACAACCTTATTGTTAGTAGCTCTTACATTTTTAAACTGTACTAGCACCGATGCCCCACAAGACCAATTACCACCAATAACTCAAACTGGTGCAAATACTTTTGGTTGTATTATTAACGGTAAAGTATTAATGCCAAAAGACAGTAGAGGAAGTCTTGGAGGTGTTAATCCAAGAAATGGTATTACTGCTGAATATGACTCTAATAATAATTTTATTATTGATGCTGGAAATTTTCGAGATAATAATGGAGACCGTATATATATATATATATATAATTTAACTTCAATAGGAACCTATTCTTTTGGATTAAGCACAGGTCAAAGTTCTCCTACGTTTGAGCCAACTTATTCTCATAGTTGGAGTATAATTTCTCAAACCTCAAAATTCATATCTAACGCAAATTCTGGAATCGTAAAAATCACTCAATTTGACACTTCAAACAAGATAGTCTCAGGAACTTTTAACAACCTTACCTTGGTAAATATTGACGATTCAAATGATATCATTCAAATAACAGATGGAAGATTTGATATTAATTTAAACACGGTAAATAATTAAAAAAGGTGGTTGCGACTAACAACCACCTAAAACATTAAATACAACAAACGCTAATTTATTAATACTTAATATTTCAAATTTATGAAAAAAATTACACTCTGGGTAATTGTACTACTAACTTCTGTACAACTACAAGCACAACTAACCAATGGAGGTTTCACCACAGAAATAGATGAACGTCTCAAAAATTTAAACAAAACTCCAATTACTTCAAATATTTTAATTGATAGAGTTTTTTCAATGGCTGAAATCCAAACTTTTAACCAAGGGGTAAGTAGAGACACCTCCAATGTTTCACATTTTAAACAAGCATGGAGCGAACTCTATAGAGCCTCTTATGCCAAAAATTTTGCATCAATAGAAACTTTTAAACAACAATTAAAGAGTAAGAAATATGCAGGTAACGTAGTGCCTATTGGTATAATTAATACTGAATTTCATCAATGTAATTTTGGGACTACATTACAAAATGCAACAGTAAATTATAATCCAACTAGTGGATTATTTAGTAATATAGCGGGTAAAAATCCATTTATTAAAAAACAAACTACCATAATTGCTCCTTTAATACCTGTAGCTTCTGGAGATAATATTAGCTTTGTAGCAGCTAACTTATTTAAACTATACAAACAAGGTAAGAGCATTAAGGAGTTAAAATTATACACGAATAATACTTCTTTTAAATTAATAGATAATTACGCTTTAATTACTTCTAGTTTTACAACTTCATATACTAACTCTGGAACTAAAACCTTACGTTTTGTAATTACATTTAGTGATGGAAGTAATAAAACTACTTATGGCGAATTAGAAGTTAAAACACCAACTACATATGCTCAACGTAATTCTAACTCTGTTACTTCTGGTTTATTAACCATCAATTCAGACGATGACTTATTATTTCAAGGATACGATGAAAATCAGCCATATAGAGGTAAAAATGAATATCGAATTTATTACGATAAAATTAATGATGATAGAATAGTAAACAAGCCCTTGTATATTATTGATGGTTATGACCCAAATGATGGAAGAAAAATTGATGAATTAGATTATGAGTCATATAACCCAAGTAAAGATGAAAGTATTGTAGATTTAATGAGTTATGGAGATGATATTAGCCTTATAGATTCGTTAAGATTTAAAGGTTTTGACGTAATTATTGTTAATCATCCTGTATATAATAGAGGTAATAAAACCATAGATGGTGGTAGTGATTATGTAGAGCGTAATGCCTATACGTTTATAAGCCTAATACGTCATATAAAAAGCATACAACAAGGTACTGAAGAGGCGGTGGTTATTGGGCCAAGTATGGGAGGTTTAATTTCTCGTTATGCTTTAGCGTATATGGAGAAAAAATATGCAGAAACTGGTTTAGAAAAATGGAAACATAATACACGTTTGTGGGTTAGCTTTGATACGCCACATCAAGGAGCTAATATTTCTATTGGTGTACAAAAGGGAATACAGTATTTTGCAGAAGAACTTGAAGTAGAAAGCGCTAAAGAATTTATTAATGAACAATTAAGTAAGCCTGCACCCAAACAAATGTTGGTAAATCATTATACAAATGGTAGTTCTTTACCTGTTGGTGCACCCAACTTTAGAAATCGTTTTCAAAATGCTTTAGATAATTTAGGAATGCCTCAAAATTTAAGAAAAATAGCATTAATAAACGGAAGTATGATAGGGCAATTAAATGGTGTTTCTTCTGCTAAATACTTAGAAATAGAAGACGATTTAAGCCATATTGGTCTATTCGGAGGTATTATAAGTGTTTTTGCAGATACCTTTTTGGCAAAGTTTTATCATACTACAAATCAGAAATCGGGTAGTGAGGAAAGTTTTACTTTTGATGGAGGTTTACGGGGTAGTTTTTTATGGTGGAATTGGTGGACAACAAGAACAAATTATAAATCTCAACCTAAACCAAAAGGAGGCTACGATGTTTCACCTGGTGGATATTTTAATGCTCAACAATTATTAGCCAATGAAAGTTCAAACCCTGGAACTGATTTTATATGGTATTTGTTAAATTGGACATCTCATGACTTAAACTCTACTGTAATTGACCCAACCCATAGCTTTATCCCAACAAAAAGTGCATTGGCTTATACTGGTAGTAATGTGTTAGATGAAAATATAGGTACTAAAAATAGAGTATGTACTGGAGAAACTCCTTTTGATAGTTATTTTGCGCCCCAAGAGAATGAAGAACATATAACTTTAACTAGTGAGAATGTAACTTGGTTAATAGAAGAAATTATGGGTAATGAACAAGCTCCGGTACCACAGACAGCAACAAGACCAAGCATTTCTGTTTCAAGCAATATAATTTGTGTTAACAAAGACAGAACATACACATTTACTTTATCAGATTGTACAGCTTTAGAAGTAACAAATTGGTCAGTAACTTCAAATTTACAAATACTTTCTACGACTCCCTACACAGCTACCGTAAAATCTATAAATACTAATTTAAATAGTACAACCAGAATAACTGCAATTTTAGAAAACGGGCAAAGTATATCTAAAAGTGTTCTCTTAAAAGATAAGCCCACCATTACTTTTGAAGACACTTCATTAAGAGATGCTATTTTAGCAGGTGTTAGTCCTTCCAATTACCCAAATATAAGAGTTGTCAATGGAGAACGTGTTAATTTTGAAACTATATTAGCTGATAATGTTTCTTGGAAACACACAAGAGAAAGAATATATATGCCAGAGGATGAGCCAGGTACACATACGTATTATGACCCAGAATCTTTACAAGGCAATTTTGTACCTTATTTATCTTGCTCTCGTGAAGATCTATTTGGTGTTACTAGCCCTCTAAAAAGTGTTAAAGGAAAAGTACCTTTAATAGACTATTATTTTACAGAAGATAATTATAGAAACCTACCAGAACAAAACTCTGGTTCTTTACCAGACGGAATGTATTATCCAGTTGATAACACATTTGGATTACAAGAAATAAACCCTTCTAAAAGTCTAAAAATATCTTTCGAAGATATCGGGTTATTAGAGGTGGAAGTTACGGCAAGTAACGAGTGTGGTTGTGCTACAGAAACGAATGTTTATAAAACTGTTTCTGGAACAACAGGTACCCCAATTACAACAACCCCTTTACCTAAAATAGATTTTACACTATCACCTAACCCTGCTCAAGATTTTTTTACTATTCACCTTTTTAGAAATACAGAAGAAACAAATCCGAGAATGTTTTTAAACATAGATGTTTCAGTTTCAATTACAAGTGTCTCTACGGGTGTTACCAATTATAGAACTAATTTTATATTTAATGAACAAACTAAAAATCTTTCGATATTACTAGATAGAGGGTTTTCAATAGGAGTGTATGTTGTAAGCATTAATTCATCATACGGAACTGTTAGTAAAAATATAATCATAGAATAATAAAATCTATAATTATAGATTTAGACAACAAGTTAGTTTTTAAGAAGCAACATTTACTTTATAAATACCCCAAGCAATTAGTTTTGGGGTATTTAGTGCTTGGTCGGAAACTCCAAAAGGCTTATAAACATTAATGATTTCCTTGGTTTTCATAGTTGGGTCTATCTTTGTCTATTTTTGAAATTCTCAAAGAAAGAACTCATTTCATGTGAATTATTCAAAAAAGAAAGGTTACTATATAAAAATTTAAAAATGATAAAATGTATCATTTAAAACCCACTTTAGATTCGACAAGTACTTTAGGGCTTTATCCCTTGTAATCAAAGGAGGTTCAGAGTTTTCGACCAGAGACTATTTACCTGTTAATACTATAAAAGCAAACTAATAATCACTCAATCTGTTATTTCATCCTATTCAAAACTATTTAGAGAATACGTATCGTTAAAACCCTATATTTGTAAGTTCATATTAAACTATAACTATTTATGAGCGACTCTAGAAAAAGACGTGAAGCATTATTATATCACGCAAAACCAAAACCAGGAAAAATAGAAGTTGTTCCAACTAAAAAGTATGCATCACAACACGATTTATCTTTAGCATATTCTCCTGGAGTAGCAGAACCTTGTTTAGAAATAGCAAAAGACGTAAACAACGTTTATAAATACACCGCAAAAGGAAATCTAGTAGCGGTAATATCTAACGGGACAGCAGTTTTAGGTTTAGGAAACATAGGTCCCGAAGCCTCAAAACCAGTAATGGAAGGAAAAGGATTGCTATTTAAAATTTTCGCAGACATTGATGTTTTTGATATTGAAGTAGACGCAACAGATGTAGACAAGTTTGTGGAAATTGTAAAAGCCATTGCGCCAACTTTTGGCGGCATAAATTTAGAAGATATTAAAGCACCAGAAGCTTTTGAAATTGAACGTCGTTTAAAGGAGGAGTTAGATATCCCAGTAATGCATGATGATCAACACGGAACAGCAATTATTTCTGCTGCGGCATTAAAAAATGCTTTAGAAATTAATGGTAAAGATATTACTAAAGTTCAAATTGTAATTAACGGAGCTGGAGCTGCGGCTATTTCTTGTACGCGCCTATATTTAAAGTTGGGCGTACAACGAAAAAACGTTGTAATGTGCGACAGCAAAGGTGTTATAAGAAAAGATAGAGATAATTTAACCTCTCAAAAAGCAGAGTTTGCAACAGATAAAGATTTAACTACTTTAGACGAAGCAATGCACAATGCAGATGTGTTTATAGGTTTGTCTAAAGGAAATGTAGTAACACCAGAGATGTTATTATCAATGGAAAAAAACCCGATAGTATTTGCAATGGCAAATCCAGATCCAGAAATTTCATACGATTTGGCAATTGCTACTCGTGACGATATTATTATGGCAACAGGTAGATCAGACCATCCTAACCAAGTAAATAATGTACTTGGATTTCCATTTATTTTTAGAGGAGCATTAGACGTACGAGCAACGGCGATTAATGAAGAAATGAAAATGGCAGCAGTACATGCCCTTGCCAATTTGGCAAAAAAAGCGGTACCAGAAAAAGTGAATATCGTGTATGATCAGGTAAGTCTTTCTTTTGGAAAAGAATATATAATACCAAAACCATTTGACCCAAGATTAATTTATGAAATACCACCAGCAATTGCAAAAGCGGCAATGGATTCTGGTATTGCTAAAGAACCAATTTTAGACTGGGATAAATACCGAGAAGAATTAATGGAACGTTCTGGAACGGGAAGCAAAGAGATTAGAATATTACATAATAGAGCACGTCAAGATCCAAAGAAAATAATATTCGCGGAAGCAGATCATTTAGATGTATTAAAGGCTGCGCAACGTGTACATGAAGAACATATTGGAATCCCTATTTTATTAGGAGACAGAGAAATTATTTTAGAACTAAAAGAAGAACTCGGTTTTGATGCAGATGTATCAATTATAGATCCAAAAACTTCCGAAGAAAAAGAACGCAGAAACCGTTTTGCTGATGCTTTTTGGAAATCTCGTAGAAGAAAAGGAATTACTTTATTAGAAGCTCAAAAATGGATGCGAGAGCGTAACTATTTTGCAGCAATGATGGTTAATTCTGGAGAAGCAGATGCTTTAATTACAGGATACTCTCGTCCATACCCATCGGTTGTAAAACCAATGCTAGAGTTGATAGAGAAGGCTAAAGGCGTAACAAGAATTGCAGCAACCAATTTAATGCTAACTAAACAAGGGCCAATATTTTTAGCAGATACAACGATTAATATCAATCCGACGGCAAAAGATTTAGCAAAAATCACACAATTAACATGTTCGCTTGCTAAGATGTTTGGCATGAAACCACACGTAGCAATGCTGTCTTTTTCAAACTTTGGTTCTACAAAATCAGAAAGCTCAAATAAAATTCGCGAAGCTGTTTCATATATTCATCGTCATTTTCCTAACGTGGTTGTAGATGGAGAATTACAAGCAGATTTTGCATTAAATCCTGAATTGTTAGCTAAAGAATTTCCATTCTCAAAATTAAATGGAAAAAAGGTAAACGTACTTATTTTTCCGAATTTAGACGCAGCAAATATTACTTATAAATTAATGAAACAGATTGATGGAGCAGAATCTATCGGGCCAATTTTATTAGGAATGAGTAAACCTGTACATATCTTACAATTAGGAGCAAGCGTAGATGAAATGGTAAATATGGCAGCGGTTGCCGTTGTAGATGCTCAAAATAAAGAACAAAAAGCAAAAAATAATGCATAAAAATTAAGTTTTTGTAGGGTTGTTTTTTTGTGATTTATTGATAATCAATATTTATTGTGTTAGTTGATAAAAAGGATTAATATTCAAGTGTCTTTTATGGGGTTTCAAAACAAATAAATTGCCTACTTTAGAAGCCTTGTAAAAAGAAATGAATGATTACACAGATTAAAGGAAAATTGGTAGAGAAAACCCCAACGTATGTAGTTGTAGATTGCAATGGTGTAGGGTATTTGCTGCATATTTCTTTGAATACTTTTTCTGCAATTCCAGATAGCGAAGCGGTAACATTTTACACACATTTATCTGTTAGAGAAGACGCACATACGCTTTTTGGGTTTATTAATAAGACAGAAAGAGAGATTTTTAGAATGTTGGTTTCTGTATCTGGCGTAGGTCCAAGTATAGCGAGAACTATGCTGTCTTCTATGACTTTAGAAGAAATTCAGCAAGCAATTGCTAGTGAAAATGCAGCTGTAATTCAATCAGTAAAAGGAATTGGAGCCAAAACAGCACAACGTGTAATTGTAGACTTAAAAGACACAATTTTAAAAACATTTAATATTGATGAAGTTTCGGCTATACAAAACAATACAAGCAAAGAAGAAGCGTTATCTGCTTTAGAGGTTTTAGGCTTTAATAGAAGACAGGTCGATAAAGTAATAAATGCCATATTAAAGGAAATGCCAGATGCATCTGTAGAGGTGCTTATAAAGCAGGCATTAAAAAAATTATAATAAAAGTTGAAAAAAAGATTTTTAGATATACTTTTCACAACACTTGCAGTATTTGTAAGTGTTGTTGTGTTTTCGCAAACTACACAGCAAGACAGTGTAAGTACTGTAGTTCGTGATACCGTTTTACCACTTAGATACAATTTTAATAATGCACAAAACGGAAGCTTATTTTTAAACAACCCGTCAGAAACTATTGTTAGGTACGATAAAAATCTGAATAAGTTTGTAATTGTTGAAAAGGTAGGAGCATATTATATTGGTACACCAATCTTTTTAACGCCAAAAGAATATGAAAAGTATCGTTTAAAAAATGATGTAAAAGATTATTTTAAAGAGAAAGTAGGAGCAACCAATACCAAAAGAAAAGGGAACAAGAATGCACAAAAGAATTTGTTGCCAAAATATTATGTAAACTCTAAGTTTTTTGAAACCATTTTTGGCGGAAATACTGTAGAAGTAATTCCTTCAGGACAAATAAGTTTAAAACTTGGTGGGGTATATCAAAATACGGAGAACCCACAAGTTTCAGTAGAAAACCAAAGTAGTTTTACTTTTGACTTCGATCAACAAATTAGTATGAGTTTGCTGGCTAGAGTTGGTAAGCGTTTAAAAGTTACTGCAAATTACGATACACAAGCAACTTTTGATTTTCAAGATCAAATAAAGTTAGAATATACACCAACGGAAGACGATATTATACAAAATATTGAAGCAGGTAATATTAGTATGCCTATAAAGAACTCCTTAATTAATGGAGCACAAGCACTGTTTGGTGTTAAAACGGAATTACAATTTGGTAGAACGTACGTAACCGCGGTATTCTCTCAACAAAACTCAGAAAGCAAAACTATTGTAGCAAAAGGAGGCGCAACCATTGAACCTTTTGAATTAAGAGCAACAGATTACGATAACGATCGTCACTTCTTTTTAGGGCAATTTTTTAGAGAAACCTATAAAGGTGCATTGGCGCAATACCCTCTAATAAGTAGTCCTGTAAATATTACAAGAGTAGAGGTTTGGGTAACTAATAGAAACTCAAACACGCAAGATTTTAGAAGTATTGTTGCATTTGCGGATTTAGGAGAGTCTGAATTACAAAATATGGTAAGTGCTACGGTTATACCAGGGACTCCACCAATTGTAACGCAAGGATATGTAAACCCAACTCCGCAAGGAAGCGTAAATATAGGTCTAGAGTCATTTAATTTACCAACTAACGAAGCAAATGATTTATCAGCACTGTTATTAGCTCCTTCTGCTGGTATAAGAGATGTAGCAACAATTGATGATGTAGTTCCTAGCCAAATGCAGCAAGGTATTGATTATTCATACTTACAAAATGCCAGAAAATTACAATCTACCGAATATACTTTACACCCTCAGTTAGGTTTTATTTCTTTAAATAGAAGATTAAATGATGGAGAGGTACTAGCTGTGGCTTATGAATATACCGTAGTTGGGGCTATAAATACTGGAGGAAAAACTGTTTTTAGGGTTGGAGAGTTTTCTAATGATGGTGTTGTTGCACCTGCAAATATTGCTGTAAAATTATTACGCAGTGAAATTTTAACCACAACAAGAGAAAACACACAACAAAAAATTGCTTTTCCTACATGGAACTTAATGATGAAAAATGTATATGCTTTAGGTGCATTTCCGTTAAGACAAGATGGTTTTAGATTTGAGTTATTGTACAGAGATGATGAAACAGGAATTTTGCAAAACATTTTACAAAGAGCCGCAGATGCTAATTTAAGAGACAAACCTTTATTAAACTTTTTTAATTTAGATAAGTTAGACCAAAGTCAATACTCTGTAGCAGAAGGAGATGGTTTCTTTGATTTTGTTGAAGGAGTTACGGTAAACTCCCAAAGAGGTTATATTATTTTTCCAGAACCAGAACCTTTTGGAGCAAATTTAGATTCGCGTTTAACGTTTCAAGCAGATAAAGATAAATACTTATTTAATGAACTGTATTTAACAACCAAAGCACAGGCGAAAAATGAATATCAGAATAAAGATAAATTCTTTTTAAAAGGATATTTTAAATCGGAAACCAGTAGAGGTATTTCTTTAAATGCGTTTAATATCCCTAGAGGTTCCGTTAGAGTTAGCGCTGGTGGGAGGCAATTAGTTGAAGGTGTAGATTATGTAGTAGATTATCAATTAGGAAGAGTTCAAATATTAGATCCAGGTTTAGAAGCCTCTGGAATCCCTATTAATGCAACGGTAGAAAATAATTCATTTTTTAATCAACAAAGAAAAACATTTTTCGGAATCGATATTGAGCATCGTTTTTCTGAAAACTTTGTAATTGGTGCTACTTATTTAAATGTAAGTGAAACACCAATTACACCTAAAGTAAACTTTGGTGCAGAACCTATAAACAACACAATGTTGGGTTTTAATGTAGATTATTCTACGGAAGTCCCTTTGTTTACCAAGCTAGTAAATAAGTTGCCTTTTGTAGATACAGATGTGCCTTCAAACTTATCTGTAAGAGCAGATATGGCATATTTATTACCTGGTTCTCCAAGTGGTATAGATGTTAATGGAAGGGCAACTTCGTATATAGATGATTTTGAAGCATCACAAATTCCTATAGATTTAAGTTCTCCATTACAATGGTATACAGCAAGTACTCCTGATACCCCAACTTTTCCTTTTAATGGAGCTTCAAGTAATTTAAACTACAATGATAAAAGAGCACGTATCGCTTGGTATTCTATTGATCAATTATTTTATAGTAACGGAAGCAATAGACCAAGGAATATAGATAATGAAGAACTATCTAGGGATGAAGTACGTCAAATACGTTTTTCTGAATTGTTTCCTAATCAAGAATTAGATATTACGCAGCTTAACTTTGTAAGAACGTTAGATTTAGCCTATTTTCCTTCGGAAAGAGGAGCGTATAATTTTGATACAGGAACTACGGTTAATCCAGATGGAACATTCTCTGATCCAGAAGCACGTTGGGGTGGAATTATGCGCCCACTAACAACCAATAATTTTGAACAAGCCAATGTAGAGTATATTCAGTTTTGGTTACAAGACCCTTATGATAATTATTCTATAACAGAAGAAGAAGGTTTGCCTGCAGGAATTGACCCTAATAACCTGTTGAATCAAGTAGGAGACTTATATTTGAATCTTGGTAATATATCTGAAGATATTTTAAAAGACAATCGTAAACAATATGAAAATGGTTTACCTGCACTTGGGGGTAATCTAAATACAACGCCTACCGTTTGGGGAAAAGTACCAACAAATCAATCTATATTATACTCTTTTGACACCACAGACGAGTCTCGTATTAATCAAGATATAGGTTTAGATGGTTTAACTGATGAAGAGGAGCGTATCAAATTTCCTGCGTTTGCCGCATTAGATGATCCAGCAGGAGATAATTTTCAATATTTTAGAGGAGGAAGTTTAGACTCGCAAAATGCTTCAGTAATATCGCGTTATAAATTATATAATAATACAGAAGGAAACTCGCCAACGGCAAACCAATCTACAGAGTCGTTTCCAACATCGTCAACATCGTATCCAGATGTAGAAGATATTAATCGCGATCAAACTATGAACCCTGTAGAAAGTTATTTTGAATATAAAATATCTTTAAATAAAAACGATTTAGTTCTAGGCGAAAATAACATTGTAGATGCTAAAACTACAACGGTAATTTTAGCAAACGGAAATACAAGAAGTGCTAATTGGTATCAATTTAGAATACCGTTACGTAATGTAACTGAGGCTCAAAAAATTGGTGGAATTACAGATTTTAACAGCATTCGTTTTATAAGAATGTACCTAACAAAATTTAAAATGCCAGTTGTTTTGCGTTTAGGTAAATTAGAATTAGTTCGTGGAGATTGGCGTAGATATACACGTCGATTAGACCCAGCAGATAACTTACAAGACCCTTTAAGTAATGCAGAACTTAATAATTTTGAAGTTGGAGTTGTTAATATTGAACAAAATGAAGAGCGTTATGTATTGCCTCCAGGAATTGTGCGAGAGCAATTACAAGGAACAAACCGAATACAAGCGCAAAACGAGCAATCAGTATCTTTAACGGTAAAAGATTTACCAACAAATAAAGTAAGAGCTATTTATAAAAACATTAGCATAGACTTACGTAGATATCAAGATTTAAAAATGTTTTTACACGCTGCAGCTATTAATAATAGTGGTGTGCAAGATGATGATATGGTTGCAATTATTAGATTAGGAACAGACTTGAATGATAATTTCTATCAAATAGAAATGCCGTTAAAGGTATCAACTAATTTAACAAACCCAAGTCAATTAGAAGCGTGGCCAGATGCAAATAATTTAAGTGCTTTTTTAGAAACTTTCGGAAAAGTAAAATTAGAAAGAGATGCTCTTGGGAATATAATTGCTCCTGTAAATAAATTATACACATCAACAGAACAAAGTACAGGTTTACCATATATTATTAGTGTAAAAGGTAACCCTACCTTGGCACAAGTAAGAACGGTAATGTTAGGGGTAAAAAACACTTCTATAAACCCACAGAGTGCAGAAATTTGGTTTAATGAGTTACGTGCTGTTGGTTTTGATAATAAAGGTGGTTGGGCAGCAGTTATAAATGCGGATGCTAATTTTGCAGACATTGCCAATGTTTCACTTGGAGGAAGAATGTCTACCATTGGGTTTGGTAATGTAGAAGATAGAGTGCAACAACGTAGTTTAGAAGAAATAAAAGAATACAACATTGCTACCAATGTAGAATTAGGTAAAATGATGCCTAAAAAATGGAATATGCAAGTGCCAATGAGTTACACGTACGGAGAACAATTTAGAGACCCTAAATACAACCCTCAATACCAAGATGTATTGCAATCAGACGCTTTAAACTCTGGCTCAGAGCAAGTAAGAAAGAACGCTCAAAATACTCAAGATTATACCAAAAGAAAGAGTATTAGTTTTATTAATGTTAAAAAGAATAGAAATCCAGAAAGTAATAAAAAACCTAAGTTTTATGATGTAGAGAACTTTTCAGTTTCATATACTTTTAATGAAGAATTTCATAAGAATTACAATATAGAGAGCTATACAAATCAGAATTTGTTAGCGGGTGCTAATTATAATTTTAATTTTCAGCCTTGGGTCTATGAACCATTTAAAAAATCAAAAGCTTTTAAAGGTAAATGGGGGCAATTAATTAGAGATATCAACTTTAATCCAGTGCCAAAAACACTGGCTATTAATTCTAGAATTAATAGAAATTTTACAGAACAACAATCACGTAATTTAGTTGATATAGGTTTATCAGCACAACCAAAACTAACACAACGTAGGTTTTTATTTGATTGGGATTATACTATTGGTTTTGATTTAACAAAATCATTAGCGCTAAACTTTAATGCGACTAATAATTATATTTACGATAATCAGAATGAACAGTTAGAGATTTTTGATAAGTTCTTTGCTATTGGACGTCCAGATCATTATCATCAAATTTTAAATGCAACTTATAAATTACCAATTAATAAAATCCCTGTATTAAACTTTATAACGGCAGACTATGGCTATACCGCAGATTTTGATTGGAAAGCAGCATCACAAAGTTATGTAGACAAAGTGGGTAATATGATACAAAATGGTAATACCCATAACCTGAATACAAACATAGATTTTAATAGATTTTATAAGAATATTAAGTTAGAAAAACTCTTTGTAAAAGGGAACAAGAATACCCGAAGAAAAACTCAAAAAGCGAATGGAGGTTTGGGTCGTTTACCACCAGCTATAAAACTTAAAAAGAATGCATCTATAGGGCGAAAAATATTAAAAGGAGTGTATAATGTTATTACTTCTGTTAAGCGTGCAAAAATTAGTTATTCAGAAAGTAATAAAACTTTACTACAAGGATATACACCAACAGTTGGTTTTTTTGGAAGAGATAATGTTGGTGGAAATTTAGCGCCAACGTTAGGTTTTGTATTTGGTAGTCAAACAGAGATTTTGAATACTGCAATTACCAATAATTGGTTAATAACTAGGGATGCTACTGCTAACCAAGCTTATTTTAATAAAACATACGGTAGGTTTAATTCTACTAAATTAGATTATACTGTAACAGTAAAGCCGTTTAGAGATTTAACTATAGATGTACGTGGTAATCGTATTAAAACAAGTAGTTTGAATCAGCAATTAGATGTTATTCCTGATGGTAATGGAGGGTATCATCAAAACCCAGGAATAAGAGCCTTTGAAACAGGTAATTTTAGCACGAGTCACTTTATGTTGGGTACCGCTTTTGATGATGGCGAAGTGTTGTTTCAAAAGTTTAAAGAATATAGAACTACAATTTCTGGGAGACTGTCAAATAGTTTAGCAAGTCAGTTAAACGTTCCTGTTTCTGATATTAATGGTTATACCAAAACAAATCAAGAAGTGCTATTACCAGCGTTTATTGCTGCATATTCAGGGAACGATCCAAATTCAGTAAATACAGGTATTTTTAGAAACATTCCAATTCCTAACTGGACATTACGTTACAGCGGATTAATGAAATTCAAGTGGTTTAAAAAGAATTTTTCTATGTTCTCACTATCACACGGTTATAAATCTTCCTATACAATTGGTGGTTATACAAATAACTTATTACATAATCTAGATAACTTAACACAAACAAATGCTGGAGGTAATTATCAATCAAAATTATTAGTTTCTACTGCTACCTTAATAGATGAATTTTCGCCATTAATTAAAGTTGATTTTAAAATGAGAAATTCATTTTCTTTTAGAGGTGAAATTAGAAAAGATAGAGCGTTAACACTTAATTTCAATAATAATACATTAACCGATATTAAAGGTACTGAATACGTTATTGGTTTTGGTTATAGGATTAAAAATGTTAAGTTTGTTACTCGTTTTGGAGGAAAAAAAGAAACGCTTAAAGGAGATATAAATTTAAGAGCAGACGTGTCTTTTAGAGATAATTTAACCTTGATTAGATCTATAGATGTAGACAATAATCAAATTACAGGCGGAGAAAAATTATTCAGCTTAAAATTTATTGCAGATTATAATTTAAATAGAAATTTAACGGCATCTTTTTATTACAATCATCAAAGCTATGATTATGCCATTTCAACAACATTCCCAAGGCAATCAATTAACGCGGGAATTAATATTATTTATAACTTAGGAAATTAAATTTATAACTATAAAACAACATTACAATGAATATTCCTTCCGGATTAAAGTACACAAAAGACCACGAATGGATTAAAATAGAAGGCGATATAGCTACTATTGGAGTTACTGATTTTGCTCAAAATGAATTAGGAGACATCGTTTATGTCGATGTAGATACCGTAGATGACACTGTAGAAATAGACGAGGTTTTTGGCTCTGTAGAAGCTGTAAAAACAGTATCAGATTTGTTTATGCCGTTAACAGGAGAGGTAATTGAGTTTAATGAAACCCTAGAAGATGAGCCTGAATTGGTAAACACAGATCCTTACGAAAAAGGTTGGATGATTAAAGTTAAACTTTCTGATAATAGCCAAATAGAAGATTTATTAAATGCTGAAGCATATCAAAACCTTATTAAAGGATAAGGCAATTTATATTGCTATATTTATCACGATAACTATTACATATTTAAGCCTTATAAAAGTTGGAGAAGCACCAATTAAATTAGCTCATTTAGATAAAATTGAGCACGCAATTGCCTATTTTACATTAACATTAAGTTGGTTTTTTGCTGTAAAAAAAAGAGGTAAAAGTAATCGTATTTTCAAGATAATTATAGTGTTGTGTGTTATTTATGGCATAATAATTGAGGTTTTACAGGCAACAATAACCAGTTACCGAACGGGAGATTATTTAGATATTCTTGCCAATTCGATTGGAGTGTTACTAGCAGCTATTCTTTTTAAAACTATTTTTGAGAAAAAACAAGCTATTTAACATTTAGACTTGTATAAGTCGCAAAAAAATAAGTAAATTAGCGAACTATTTAAAACTTTTTAAGATGGAAATTAAGAAAAACCCAAAATCAAATTTAGAGAACTACAGCAAGTTGTTTATGCAACTTGGGTTGGTTTTGGCTCTATTTGTAACGTACGTAGCAATTGAGCAAAAGACCTACAATAAAACATATGCAGATTTAGGTTCGTCAAATATGTCTGATGATATTGATGAAGAAACAATTATAATAAATACACCACCACCACCACCACCACCAAAAACTCCACCACCACCAACTCCAGAAAAGATTGAAGTGGTAAAAGACGAAGAGGAAATAGTAGAAACAATTATAGAAACTACAGAAACTGATGAAACTGAAGCTGTAGAGGTAGAGGAAATCGTAGAAGTAGAAGAAGAAGAAGAAGTTATAGAAGATGTACCTTTTTCTATTATTGAAGAAGTACCTGTTTTTCCAGGATGTACAGGGACAAGACAGCAAAAGAAAGACTGTTTTAATAAAAAAATGCGCAAGCATGTTCAAAGATATTTTGATGCTGAACTTGCGAACGAATTAGGTTTGTCTCCGGGTAAAAAGAAAATTTACGTTCAATTTAAAATTGACAAAGATGGAAGCATAATTGAAATTAACGCAAGAGCTCCACACCCAAGACTTAAAAAAGAGGCTATCCGTATTGCTAGAAAATTACCAAGAATGGAACCAGGTAGGCAAAGAGGTAAGCCAGTACGTGTTGGTTATACATTGCCTATTACTTTTAATGTAGAATAGTATTTAACTTTTAAATATAAAAAAAAGCAACTCGAAGGAGTTGCTTTTTTTATGCACTTCATTTCGGTTTTATGTTAACGTTTAGAGACCGTTCAGGGCAGAATCATACTTTTTACATAATAAAATCATTTATTTGTCTAATTATTAGATATTTAAGTTATTAGTTTTTCGCATATTACATTGGTAGTCAATACTTTATATGAATGGGGTCATCAAGTAATTTAAAGGGCATTTTTGGACAAATAGAAGATCATAGGATCAACAAATAAACTTGGGGAGCAGTTAAAATTACGCAAATAATTTAGTCAATCTATATATGAAGAATCTGACATCTCTCATACCTCTTATACCATTTAATTTTATAATGCCGTATTAAAGGCGTTTACATAATGATGATTTTCCGTAATAGATTTAATCGTTTCTGGACTCATTTGATTTACCATATCATGTAACCAATCTGTTAGTTTTTCCATATTTTCAAATCGTTGGTTTCTATATCGGTTTTTAATATACTGCCACACTTGTTCGCAAGGATTCAATTCTGGCGCATAAGGAGGTGTTTTTAAAAGAAAAATATTTTCAGGTAAGGTTCAAATATAGTGGTATTTACACCGTTAATTTCCCAAACAAAACTATGGTCATTGATTGGCGAATAGCTTCCGTATAAACAGGTAGTTTTAAAGACGTGTTGATAAGATCAATACTCCGTTAAACTTTGCCCTAACCCTCTAACAGTCAATTAAATAAGTTAAAAAAACAGGCTCAAAAATTAGGATAACTCCCTGATTATCATTAAATTAATAGTTAATTTCAAACAGCTATTAATGATGCTTCTCAAGGAGAAATCCAACTATAAATATCACACAAAAAGATTACTTAACAAAATGAAAGATGTAAATAAATGGCAATATGATTTTATGTTGGAAGTTTTTGGTCTATTTCTCAGCATAAAAGGACGTTTAAATTTTATGCAGTTAAGTCGTTATGGTGATCATGGAGAACAACATTACAGGAATCAGTTTAGTAAGTCTTTTGACTTTTTAAATTTCAATAAAGAATTGATTACTGAGTATGGGGGCAAACATTTAACCATTGCTTTCGACCCGAGTTATGTTAGTAAATCTGGTAAATCCACCTGTGGAGTTGGTTATTATTGGTCTGGTGTAGCGGGAAAGGCAAAATGGGGATTGGAAATATCTGGTATAGCAGCGATTGATATAGATAATCATACAGCGTTTCATTTAGAGGCTGTTCAGACACCAAATAATTTGGAATCAAAAAGTTTGGTAGATCATTATGCCAATATATTGATTCAAAGAAAAGAGGTCCTTCTTTCGATGTCTAAATATGTTGTGGCAGATGCTTATTTTTCCAAATACGGTTTTGTTTCTAAACTCTCTGATAATGGATTGGAGACCGTTAGCAGACTAAGAAACGATGCTGACTTACAATATATTTATACTGACCAACAGAAATATGGGAGAGGAAGACCTAAGAAATATGATGGAAAAATTGATTATAAAAAACTTAGAAAAGAATATTTTTCTTTGATAGAAGACAATCAGCAAAGCAAAGTATACAGCGCTATTGTATACTCAAAATCATTAAAAAGAAAAATCAATCTTGTGATTGTTTATTTCCTTAAAAAAGGAAAATGGAATCATAAATTATATTTTTCTACAGATGTAACAATTTCAGCAGAAATGATTTTGACATATTATCGCACCAGATTTCAAATAGAATTTACTTTTAGAGATGCCAAGCAATACTCAGGTCTAAATCACTGTCAAGCAAGAAGTGAAGATAAACTCAACTTTCATTTTAATACAGCACTTACAACGGTTAATCTCGCTAAGATTACACATTGGATGCCTATTGAAAAAAGGCTAAGAGGGGCTTTCTCAATCAAGGATATTAAAACCTTACATCACAATGAGTTAATGCTTGCTCGATTTTTTAACGTGTTCGCTATAAGACCGAACTTGAAGAATAATAAACAAAAAATTAAAGAACTACTGTATTATGGTATCAGAGCAGCATAAAAACTTAACGGAGTATTGTTGTTAACAACTTTGAGAAATAAAAAGATGGATAATTTTGTTGATTTGTATACTGATTATTTGATAAGTTCAAGTTCTTACACGACAGCTACAGGTATGGCTTCATTACTCTCTATAAAACATGATAAAATAACACGAGCATTATCAACGGGTGTTTATGACAGTAAATTTCTATGGAAAAAGGCAAAACCTTATGTTGAAGAATTGACTCAATCTAAAGAAACTATCATTTTAAGTTTTGATGATTCGATACAAGAAAAACAATATACAGATGAAAGTGAGTTGAACACTTGGCATTTTGACCATGTGTTTGGAAGGTCTGTAAAAGGGGTTAATTTTCTAACTGCTTTAGTCGAAGTTGGAGGCATGCGTATACCGTGTGGTGTAGAGTTTATAAAGAAAAATATTTGGGTTACCGACAAAAAAACAGGAAGGCAAAAGCGTAAAAGCAGCAAAACTAAAAACGAACTTTTTAGAGAAATGTTGCAGGAATGTAGTAGCAAAATACACTTTGATTATGTGTTGGCTGATAGTTGGTTTTCTTCAGCAGAGAACATGGTTTATTGTAAAGAACTTTTAAAAAATGATTTTATTATTGCCTTAAAAAGCAATCGAAAAGTAGCCTTATCCTTAGAAGATAAGCAAAATGGAGCATACGTGAATATTAAAACATTACAGCCAAGACAACAAACCGTGGAAGTTTGGTTTGAAAAACTAGACTTTCCGCTGTTGCTTACAAAGCAAGTTTTCAAAAACGAGAATGATACAGTCGGCGAGTTGTACTTGGCTTGTAGTGATTTAAATTTATCGTATAACCAAATAACTACAATCTACAAAAAACGGTGGGCAGTAGAAGAGTATCACAAATCGATTAAAAGTAACACAGGTTTTGCTAAATCTCCAACTAAAAAAACAGAAACTCAAACGAATCATTTTGTATTGTCAATTGTAGCTTATATAAAGTTAGAGTGGCTTAAACAAAGAACAGGGAAAAATCATTTTGCTATGAAAACACAAATCTATTTAGCAGCTCAAAAAGCAGCTCATAACGAACTCAGAAAGTTATCAACACCTAAAGCTGCTTAATCATCCTTTTTTGAGATTTGGATGCGTAACATGAGTTAATAATAAAACTACAGGGAAAATAATTTATTATGTCTTATCTGATGGCTCAAACTCAGCTTCTAAACAATCTACAAAATCTAAATCGGGGAATAATAACAGCATCAACAAAAATTTGAATATCGAAGAAACTGCATATTCTCTGGTTATACGAGCTATGCCTCATAATTCATACTTCACTAAACAGCAAGTTAGAGAGTTAAAAAAAACAATGAAAGATATCCTTCCTAAAGAGTTAAGCGAATTAGTCAGTGCTATTGAAACTGGAATAAAAAACCCTACTTCATCATCGGTATGGTTTAACGACCAAACAAACATGCAAGTAGGGGTAATTTTGGAATATTTTTTAGGTGACTACAAAGATTTTGTAGAAGAAATAATCCCTCAAGAAGAAAGTACAACAGGAGGTGGAGGTGCTTGGGCAGCAGAAATATATCCTGAATTTGTAACTGCAAACTCATCTGGGCAAGCCAAGGTGGAAGAAGGAGAATTTAATGAGACAGCCAAAGAATGGGATGTAAATTGTACGGTATATAATACACTTCCTTTGTATATGGTAGTAACAGAGGCAAATATTACACAAGATGAACAAACGGGCGAACATACCTTTGTGTATGATACTGATGATGTTTCACATATTATAGAACCTTTTAATACTTCGGCTTTTTATACTTCATTTACCACAATAAGTGGTGTAAAAAGTTTTTATAAAGAATTTACTGAGCGAATGGAAGGTAATAATTGGGGAGGCTATGTTGAAGAACCTGCCAGTGCTTCTGCGAAAAAAAATAAAGATGTTGAACTCAATTTTTCAAAAGACCATAATGGTTTGTTTTTTGTATCTCCCGAAAGAAGCAAAAAAGTACTTATTATTAATATTATATCTCAGGTGGCTTCATTTTCAGAACTATTATTATCAACTGACTCTGAATCTGAAGAACTGAAAGACAAAAAAAATGAAGTCTTCAATAAAATAATTTTGAAACTTCTTACTAATCAGCAAGTAACTACAAGCTATACTGCCTTTGCGCAAACACCAACTAAAGAGAACTTTAAAAATTTTTCAGTTATTATATTAGATAAACTTGTTGAAGAAATTGTTAAAGAATCTGCCATTAAAGATATTTTAAAATTAAAAAAAGGTATAGACAAGCCCGTTGACGCAATTCTCAAAAATATTGCGCCCCATTTAAAAGCAGCTATTGACATAACAAAAAAATTAGGAGACCTCTTTGGTATGTTTGTGCATATAACTAAAAAAAGAAGCCACTACCTTTATATTGAAAAACCTCAAATAAAAAATTTAGAACCTGAAATAAATAGTAATGAAGTTGCAACAGATGCAACCTTTACTATTAATTTCTTTACTCCAATGACAGAAACAGACGAAAATGACAATACCAATGCCATACTAATATTTGATAAAAACAATCAGCAAATAGAAGATATTGGAACCAACTACAGTTGGGAAAACAATAATACCATTTTAAAATTTACACCTACAAAACTAAAAGGAGAAAAACAATACAGAATAGTTATTTCATCTAGAAAATTTAAAGGAAAATATGATTTTTTAAATTTTAGAGAATTACAAGAAACTAACGGTAGATTTGAATGGGAATTTACAACAGCAGAAAAAATAGGTTTGCCTACACTTGTAACTGCCGAAGTAACTGATGTTACACAAACCACTGCCAAATCTGGAGGAGCTGTAAATGAAGATGGAGGTAGCGATATTACAGTAAAAGGCGTATGCTGGAGTACAAGCCCAAACCCAACAACAGCAAACAATACAACAAATGACGGAACAGGTACAGGAAGTTTTACAAGTTCATTAACAGGTTTAACCGCAAGCACAACCTACTACGTTAAAGCTTACGCAACAAATAGCGAAGGAACTGCTTACGGTAACCAGCAAACTTTTACCACACAAAACTCTAGTAGCTCAGGCACATTCACAGGCGAAACCATAACAGTACAAGGCGGTAGTTTTCAAATGGGTAGCAATGATGGTGGTAGCAATGAACAACCTGTACACACAGTAACAGTAAGCACTTTTAACATAAGCAAATACGAAATAACCAACCAACAATATGCTAATTATATGAATGCCATAAGTGCAAACAGTAACGGTAGTGTTGGTGGCGTAGAATATTTAGATATGGATAATATACAAATAACCCACAACGGCAGTAGTTTTGTAGTAAATGCAGGCAAAGCAAACTACCCAGTAATACAGGTAAGTTGGTATGGAGCAAAAGCCTATAGCGAGTATTATGGTGGACGACTACCTACAGAGGCAGAATGGGAGTTTGCTGCACGTGGCGGTAACAGTAGCAATGGCTATACCTACTCTGGTAGTAATACTTTAGACGATGTAGCTTGGTATCGGGATAACTCTACAAACCCTGACAATGAAATGGATTCAGGAAAAGGAACACATACCGTAGGTACAAAAAATGCTAACGAATTAGGTTTACACGATATGAGTGGTAACGTATGGGAATGGACAAACGATTGGTACGACAGCAACTATTACAGCAGTAGCCCAAGCAACAATCCGCAAGGTGCTACATCAGGTACTTACCGTGTTCGTCGTGGCGGTAGTTGGTACTACAACGCCAACGATTGCCGTATTGCCTATCGCTATGGCTACTACCCGGCGAGCACGAACAACTTTTTGGGCTTCCGCCCAGTGTTTATCCCCATAGTTCAAAGTTTGCTATTAGGCTTTTCTTTTGAGCTACGCGGAGCAAAGGAGTATGCTTTTGCTTAAAAGTGAAGGAGGGACGACTGAGCGATAAGCAAAAGAATGTAAAGCAATTACCGCAAAGCGGTCGAATTTTTTTCAACCTAACAGCGTGAGGGTTTCACTTTAAGTGAAGCTCTCACTAATTACAAACGAATGCAAGTAAAGTTTTTTACCATACCTATTAATGATATAGAAAACCATAATGAAGAACTAAACAAATTTTTGCGTACTCATAAAGTTATAGAAGTAGATAAACATTTGGTGCAGAATGGAGTAAGTTATAACTGGTGTTTTTACATAAGTTATATTGGCGTAACAATACAAGAAAAATATAGCAGTAAAAAGAAAATAGACTATATGAATGTTTTAGATAAAGAAACATTTGGTGTTTTTTCAAAACTTAGGGAAATACGTAAACAAATAGCAGTAAAACACGCAGTATCTGCCTTTATAGTATTTACAGATGCCGAGCTTGCCGAAATAGCCAAACTAAAAGAGCCAAAAGTTAATAATTTAAGAACCATAAAAGGTGTAGGTGATAAAAAAGCAGAAAAATATGGTAGCGAGTTATTAGCACAATACAATAAAGAAAAACAAGATGAAAAGAGCGGGCAACCTAATACAACAAATAAGTTGTTTTGAAAACTTACAGTTAGCTTATTACAAAGCAAAAAAAGGCAAAGAAGCTAAAGTAGAGGTAATTAGTCAAACCTTAACAACCCATTTTCTTGGCGAAGAAAATAAAGAAAAAAGAGGTCTTAAAATATTAAACAATAAGTTATTAAATTCTTCTTTGAGTTGTTTCATAAATTTCTTAAGATTCCAACCTGTAGCAGCTAAAAAGGCATTGATTTGCGGGGAATTTTCTCCCCAAAGATAGTTTTGGTTCAATCTAAAGTCTGTTTTTAAATGACCAATAACTGGTTCAATAGCAGCTCTTCTTCTAAATTTTCCTCTTTTACATCTTTTCTGATATTCTGTATCTCGTTTTAAAGGTCTATAATCAGGAGTTGATATTTTGGTGTTACCTATTTGTTTGATGCCTTTTCCACCTCTGTCATAAACAACTTCTTGGGGTAAAAAAGCAATATTGGATTGCATTTGTTCTAATAATGGTGCTATTGTTTTGCTATCGTGAGGATTGCCTTTAAAACTTTTTATCGCAGTAATGATTAATGTTTTTGAAGTAGTAATTAACCCTGTTTTAGTGCCAAATTCATATTTTTTATGCACTTTCCCTTTAGCGATACATGCTGTAAATGGTTTGTGAATACTGTAAATTTTATCTTTATCTGTTCGCTTTTGATGTAAGATTTGATAATACAAAGCAAACTGCTTTTTATAGACTTCTAAAACGTGTTCGGGTAATTCTCTTTCCAACTCTCGAAGTAAACGACCTGCTATAGTTTTTAGTTTTGCATCTGCTTTCTTTGCTTTTTTATATCGCTTTGGATGTTTACGATTATGGGTGTCTCTTAATAATTGCTTTGAGGTTCTGACATAACTTTGTCGTTGCTTTATCTTTTCTTTTTTAGCAATATCATTGCATTTATCAATAATCTTTTTGGCTAATTTAGCATCTGTAGGAAAGGTAGTGTTGTTCTCTGCTACTGTGGTGTCTGATAATGTTACTTTTTCTTTGGCTGCTTTACCAAAAAGACGGATAGAGTATGCAAATATTTTTTGAACTCCTAGTTCTCCTATACGTTTTCTGAAATGTACAAAGTCACTTGGATCACAGGGAAATTGATACTCAAAATAAGCCATGCCACAAAAATATTGCATGTAAGGGTTCATTGCCCAAGCTTCGGATAGACGCTCATCAGATAAATTATAAATACGCTTGAGCATTAAACTTCCAACCATTAATCGTACTGGCATCGCTGGTTGACCTGTATGTGAATAATACTGTGAGAAATCTTTCTCAAAGTATTTCCAATCTATTTTGTTGCTCAACAAAATTAATTCGTGGCTCAAATTAATAAAATCCTTGAGCAAAGGTCTGAACAAATTTTGTTGATTTTGATTCGCTGTTTTTCCTATCATTTATTGCAAGGTTTATACTATAATATACGGAAAATCTTGCAAGTAAATACTATATAAACAGTGAAAAATATCAAATAATTAACTGTAAATCAGAATGTTGAAACCTTTTTAAGGAACGACTAATTAATTATGCTAAAAAGCTAAATGAAAATCTTAAAGAATTACAAATACAATTAGAAACAGGCAATGTAGATGTTGGCAACTATCATTTTTTTACCATTTATGAACCTAAAGAACGTAAAATTGTAGCATCTGCTTTTGCAGAAAGAGTTTTGCACCACGCTATTATGAATATTTGCCACCCATATTTTGAAAAATACTTAATATATGATACCTACGCCACACGTAAAAACAAAGGCACTTATAAAGCATTAGACCGAGCAAAAATATTTACTAAAAAAAGCAAGTGGTATATACAATTTGATATACGCAAATATTTTGATAGCATAGACCATAATATACTTATAGCAATGTTAAAAACAATGTTTAAAGATAAAACTTTACTCAAAATTTATGAAAAAATTATAAACTCGTACCATATAGAAAAAGGAAAAGGTTTACCAATAGGTAATCTGACCAGTCAATATTTTGCAAACAGGTATTTAGGTAGTTTAGACCATTACATAAAAAACAACTTACAAGTAAAATTCTATGTAAGATATATGGATGATTTTGTAATATGGCAAAACGATAAACAAAAAATAATAGAAATCGGTAACAAAATAGAAAAATTTGTAACAAACCAATTAGCCTTAAACTTAAAATACAAAAAACTAAATACAACCGCTCACGGTTTATCATTTTTAAGTTATCGTTTGTTTCCAAACAAAATAATATTAACACAAAAAGCAAAAAAACGTTTTAAAACAAAAATAAAGTATAACTATAACAAATTAAAAACACACAAATGGTCGCAAAAAGAATTTGCAATACATAGCACAGCATTAACATCATTTACACAATATGCTTATGCAAAAGAATTTAGAAATACAATAATACAAGGATGATAATCAAGGGTACTAACCGTGTTAATCGTGGCGGTAGTTGGAACAACAACGCCAATTGCCGGCACTATCTCATAATCTGTGTAAGTTTAAAATATCGGGAGTTATAACTCCCGAGATTTTTTTTATTAACTTTAAACTTTAACACCTTATATTATGAAACCAGAAGACATTTTAAACGATTCTTTTTTACAGCAATTCAAGAGCGGAACAGAACTAACCTCCTTTTTAGAAGACTTGCATAAGCGAGGCATAGAAAAGATATTAGAAGGCGAATTAGACGCACATTTAGATTATGAAAAACATCAAAAGCGTAGCAATACCAATGCACGAAATGGCTATACTTCAAAAAAGTTAAAAACTACCTTAGGAGAAACGACGATTCAAATACCACGAGATCGAGAAAGTTCATTTAATCCAATGCTTATTAAAAAACGCCAAAGCACAGCAGATGGAGTAGAAAATATAATCATCTCTCTGTACGCAAAAGGGATGAGTACCAGTGATATTGAACAGCAAATATATGAGTTGTACGATTTCAATATTTCTACTGCCACAATCTCAAGAATTACCGATAAAATAACAGGAGATATCATTGCATGGAAAAATCGCCCCCTAGAACAAACCTACCTAATCGTCTGGATGGACGGTATTGTTTTTAAGGTTAGAGAAAACTCAAAAGTGATTAACAAAACCATTTACATCGCAGTAGGGTTACGCACAGATGGTAAAAAAGAGGTGTTAGGATTATGGTTAGGTAAAAATGAATCTTCCGCCTTTTGGATGTCTGTTTTAAGTGATATTAAAGCACGAGGAACACAAGATATTTTGATTACTGCTACCGATAATTTAAACGGATTTACAGAGACCATAAAAACGATGTTTCCTAATTCTGTAACTCAAATATGTGTAGTACATCAAATTAGAAACACCATGCGTTATGTGGTCTGGAAGGATAAAAAGGAGTTTGTAAAGGATATGAAACAAATCTACACAGCACCCACAAAAGAAGCCGCCAAAGCCGCTTTAAACGACTTCAAAGACAAGTGGAACTCTAAATATTCTTACGCCATTAAAAGTTGGGAAAACAATTGGGACGAACTCACTGTTTTCTTTGATTTTCCCGCTGAAATTAGAAAAATAATATACACCACTAATCTCATCGAAAACTTAAACGGAAAGATTAGAAAATACACAAAAAACAAACTCTCTTTCCCTACCGATGATGCTGTTATGAAATCTGTATTTTTAGTACTAAAAGAAAGCACCAAAAAATGGACAATGCCTATTAGAAATTGGGGCGTTATTCTTAATCAATTTTTGATTATATTTAAAAACAGGGTTAAGTTATAAATAACCTAATCCCGAATTTTAAACTTACACAGATTTTGCAAGAGTGTCTTAAAAAATTATAATTCTGTTAAAAATACGTTTGCATTAATAGCATTAATACTAAAGCTGTAAGCACCATTCTTTTTAATATCAGAAAAAGGAGAAACTTTTATTTCGTTATTAATTGTTATAACACCTGTATTCGTTTTAATTTTGATATTTCCGCAAAAACAATTCCTTGTAAAAGCTGTGCATTAATATCTCCTTTTATGGTATTAAAATTTAGCATCCCTTTATCAATGAATACGCTTAAATCTCCTTGATAATTTTTAGAAATTATATCAATTTCCTTTCCTAAAAAAGTAATTTGTTTCCCTTTCGGAATTTTAATTTTCACAGATGCTCTGTTTAAACGTTTGGTTATAAATTTTCTAAAAACCTCATCTTTCTGAACAGCTTCAGATTGAAAACTAATTTTCAGAAACCCGTGTTCTTCAAACGTAATTATATGATGTGTAAACGGATTTTCTTCATCCAAAAAAATACTTATAAAATTATCATTAGAAGTTTCTAAAACAATTTCATCTAACCCATTTGTATCAATTTCAATGCTACTAGTAGTAGTAAATTTTTTAGAACTTATTTGTTGACTAAAACTTAAAAATTGACTTATTAAGAATAGTATAAGATAAAATTGCTTCACTTGTTTAGAATTAGGCTTAAATAATTATTATGTAAGCTTCATTAAAATAAAAAAGCTTCCAAATACAGAAGCTTTTATATTATTGTTTCCGTTTTGCTTCTATACTTAATGTTGCATGAGGCACGAGTTTTAACCGTTCTTTTTGAATCTGTTTTCCGGTTACTCTACAAACTCCATACGTACCATTTTCAATACGCAATAAAGCATTATTTAAGTCGCGAAGAAACTTTTCTTGTCTAATTGCCAATTGCACGTTAGATTCTTTATTCATTACATCTGCACCATCATCAAACGATCTAAAATGTGCAGAAGTATCATCTGTTCCATTATTTGAGCCGTTTTTATATGAACTCTGTAACAACGCTAAATCTTCTTCAGCACGTTCAATTTTTTTTAAGATAATCTCTTTAAACTCTTGTAAGTCTTTGTCTGAATATTTAGGTTTTATAGCTTCCATAATCTTACATTTTTTGTATTAACATTTTACTTTTTATGGTATCGAACTCAATTTCTGTACCGTTTTCTAACGCATCTACAAAAACAAGTTCGTTGGTAAGTGTTTCACTCATAATATAGCTTTTATTTGCTGATACAGAAGCTTGCAAATCTGCAAAATTTAAGATAGTTAACTTTATTTTGTCGGTTACCTCTAAACCTGAATCTTTACGTGCATTTTGAATGCGATTTACAAGTTCTCTAGCAATACCTTCTTTACGTAAATCTTCAGTAAGAGTAACATCTAACGCAACTGTTATGCCGTCTGCATTGGCTACTAACCAACCTTCTATATCTTTAGATGAAATCTCCACATCAGAGATTCGTAGAGTAATCATTTTTCCATTAATTTCAATAGAAATTTCGCCCTGTTTTTCTATTTGTTGAATATCTTCTTTAGAGAAGTTTTGAACTGCGTTGGCAACCAACTTCATATCTTTTCCAAATTTAGGACCTAATGCTTTAAAATTTGGTTTAATTTGTTTCACTAAAATATCTGTAGCACCCTCTTCTAACAGTTCTATTTCTTTTACGTTTACTTCAGACTTAATTAAATCTGAAACTGCCAAAATTGCTTCTTTTTGTGTTTCATCTAACACAGGAATCATAATTTTTTGCAACGGTTGACGTACCTTTATTTTTTCTTTTGCACGAAGCGATAACACCAAAGATGTAATAATTTGTGCTTCTTCCATTTTGTTTTCTAAAGCCTTATCAATAATTGCTTCGTCAAATTTTGGAAACTCTGCTAAATGAACACTTTCAAAATCCTCTTTTTGTGTAGTTGCTATTAAATCTTTGTACAATCTATCCATAAAAAACGGTGCAACTGGCGCACTTAATTTAGCGATAGTTAACATACAGGTGTACAATGTTTGATATGCAGATATTTTATCTTGAGCATATTCACCTTTCCAAAAACGACGACGACACAAACGTACATACCAATTACTTAAATGGTCTTGTACAAAGCTATTAATTGCTCTGGTAGCTTTTGTAGGTTCGTAATCATTATACGCTTCATCAACTTTTTTAATGAGTGAATTAAGTTCTGATAAAATCCAACGATCAATTTCTGCACGTTCATTTAACGGAACATCTGCTTCTGAATAATTAAACTTATCAATATTAGCATATAAACAAAAGAATGAATACGTATTATATAAGGTTCCAAAAAATTTACGTTTTACTTCTTCAATTCCGCCAATATCAAACTTTAAATTATCCCAAGGGTTTGTGTTCGAAATCATATACCAACGTGTTGCGTCTGGACCAAAAGTGGCTAAAGTTTCAAACGGATCAACTGCATTTCCTAGACGTTTAGACATTTTATGTCCTTTTTTATCTAGCACTAAACCATTAGATACCACGTTTTTATAGGCTACAGAATCAAAAACCATTGTACTAATTGCATGTAAGGTATAAAACCAACCACGGGTTTGATCTACACCTTCGGCTATAAAATTGGCTGGAAAAGATTCTTTTCCATCTATTTTTTCTTTATTTTCGAACGGATAATGCCACTGTGCATAAGGCATAGAACCAGAATCGAACCAAACATCAATCAAATCACTTTCACGATTCATTGGTTTTCCTGAAGGAGAAACTAATACAATTTTATCGACAATATTTTTATGTAAATCGATAGTGTCATAATTCTCATCAGACATATTACCTACTTCAAATTCAGGAAAAATATCCTCATCCATTACGTTGGCTGCAACGGCACGTTGCATTTCTGTTTTCAATTCTGCCATAGAACCAATACAGATTTGTTCTGTACCATCTTCTGTTCGCCAAATTGGCAATGGGATTCCCCAAAAACGAGAGCGTGATAAGTTCCAATCATTCGCATTTTTTAACCAATTTCCGAAACGACCTTCACCTGTAGATTTTGGTTTCCAATTGATGGTTTCATTCAACTCAAACATTCTATCTTTTACATCAGTAACCTTAATAAACCAAGAGTCTAACGGATAATATAAGATAGGTTTATCGGTACGCCAACAGTTTGGGTAACTATGCACATATTTTTCAACCTTAAAGGCCTTATTTTCAATTTTCAATTTAATAGCAAGCTCTACATCTACTGATTTTTCTGGCGCTTCGCCGTCATCATAATATTCATTCTTTACATATTTACCTGCATATTCTCCCATTTCTGATCTAAAACGCCCTTGTAAATCTACTAACGGAACTGGATTTGCATCTGCATCTAACACCAACAATGGCGGAATTTCTGGAACTGCTTGTTTAGCCACCATTGCATCATCTTGCCCAAAAGTTGGTGCTGTATGTACAATTCCTGTACCATCTTCTATAGTAACAAAATCTCCAGAAATTATTCTAAATGCGTTTTCTGCATTTTCATACGGAAGTGCATATTCTAATAATTGCTCGTATTTTATTCCTACTAAATCTTTTCCTTTAAATTCTTTTACAACATAAAAAGGAATTTTTTTATCGCCATCAGAATAACTTAATAATTCTGATTTTTCTTCTACTTGATTATATTTTCCATTGAATTGTTTTCCGACAAGGTTCTTTGCCAAAACCACATTCATTGGTTTAAATGTGTATTGATTATAGGTTTCTACCAACACATAATCAATCTTGTTTCCAACAGTTAATGCAGTGTTGCTTGGAAGCGTCCAAGGAGTTGTTGTCCATGCTAAAAAGAAAATTGTTCCTTCGTTTTGTAAAAAATCTGGAAGTGTTTCTTCTTTAGCTTTAAACTGCGCAACAACGGTTGTATCTGTTACATCTTGATAAGTTCCTGGCTGATTTAACTCGTGCGAGCTTAAACCTGTTCCTGCTTTTGGTGAATATGGCTGAATAGTATAGCCTTTATACATCAAGTTTTTATTGTAAATCTGTTTTAACAACCACCAAACAGATTCCATATACTTGGGTTTGTAAGTAACGTATGGATTGTCCATATCTACCCAATATCCCATTTTCTGAGTAAGGTCATTCCAAATATCTGTATAACGCATTACGGCGCGTTTACAAGCGTCATTGTATTCTTCTACCGTAATTTTTGTGCCAATGTCTTCTTTGGTAATTCCGAGTTCTTTTTCTACACCTAACTCAACGGGTAAACCGTGCGTATCCCAACCTGCTTTACGCTTAACCTGGTACCCTTTCATGGTTTTATATCTCGGAAAAATATCTTTAATAGCACGTGCTAAAACATGGTGAACCCCAGGCAAACCGTTTGCCGATGGTGGGCCTTCAAAAAAGATAAAAGGTTCTTTGCCTTCACGCGTAGTGATGCTTTTTTCAAAGATGTTGTTTTCTTCCCAATAGTTTAAAATTTCTTCTGCTACTTTTGGTAAGTCAAGTTGTTTGTATTCTGCGAATTTTACGCTCATTTTTTCGGAATTTCTTATCAGAAAGCGAAATTACGTATTTTCTGTAAATTGTTGAGTTTGTTAGGGTGAAAACATCTAGTAATTAAGAAAAGGAATTTTTGAATTAATTTCCGTTATTGGGGGTTGAATCTGGATCTTCTTAATCTAAACTCATTATTTCTGTAATATTTGTTATAGCACCTGCCGAGGTTATTGTTGCAGCTATTATTATTAAAACTGTAGTTCCACTAGACAATACTCCGTTAAGTTTTTATGCTGCTCTGATACCATAATACAGTAGTTCTTTAATTTTTTGTTTATTATTCTTCAAGTTCGGTCTTATAGCGAACACGTTAAAAAATCGAGCAAGCATTAACTCATTGTGATGTAAGGTTTTAATATCCTTGATTGAGAAAGCGCCTCTTAGACTTTTTTCAATAGGCATCCAATGTGTAATCTTAGCAAGATTAACAGTTGTAAGTGCTGTATTAAAATGAAAATTGAGTTTATCCTCACTTCTTGCTTGACAGTGATTTAGACCAGTATATTGTTTGGCATCTCTAAAAGTAAATTCTATTTGAAATCTAGTACGATAATATGT
The DNA here is from genome assembly GCA_965242715.1 of Tenacibaculum sp. Taxonomy (GTDB): domain Bacteria; phylum Bacteroidota; class Bacteroidia; order Flavobacteriales; family Flavobacteriaceae; genus Polaribacter. The sequence continues at coordinate 2,752,161 of OZ251501.1, read as the reverse complement.
CAAAACCATTTCTGCTGAAATTGTTACATCTGTAGAGAAATATAATTTATGATTCCATTTTCCTTTTTTAAGGGAATAAACAATCACAAGATTGATTTTTCTTTTTAATGATTTTGAGTATACAATAGCGCTGTATACTTTGCTTTTCGGATTATCTTCTATCAAAGAAAAATATTCTTTTCTAAGTTTTTTATAATCAATTTTTCCATCATATTTCTTAGGTCTTCCTCTCCCATATTTCTGTTGGTCAGTATAAATATATTGTAAGTCAGCATCGTTTCTTAGTCTGCTAACGGTCTCCAATCCATTATCAGAGAGTTTAGAAACAAAACCGTATTTGGAAAAATAAGCATCTGCCACAACATATTTAGACATCGAAAGAAGGACCTCTTTTCTTTGAATCAATATATTGGCATAATGATCTACCAAACTTTTTGATTCCAAATTATTTGGTGTCTGAACAGCCTCTAAATGAAACGCTGTATGATTATCTATATCAATCGCTGCTATACCAGATATTTCCAATCCCCATTTTGCCTTTCCCGCTACACCAGACCAATAATAACCAACTCCACAGGTGGATTTACCAGATTTACTAACATAACTCGGGTCGAAAGCAATGGTTAAATGTTTGCCCCCATACTCAGTAATCAATTCTTTATTGAAATTTAAAAAGTCAAAAGACTTACTAAACTGATTCCTGTAATGTTGTTCTCCATGATCACCATAACGACTTAACTGCATAAAATTTAAACGTCCTTTTATGCTGAGAAATAGACCAAAAACTTCCAACATAAAATCATATTGCCATTTATTTACATCTTTCATTTTGTTAAGTAATCTTTTTGTGTGATATTTATAGTTGGATTTCTCCTTGAGAAGCATCATTAATAGCTGTTTGAAATTAACTATTAATTTAATGATAATCAGGGAGTTATCCTAATTTTTGAGCCTGTTTTTTTAACTTATTTAATTGACTGTTAGAGGGTTAGGGCAAAGTTTAACGGAGTATTGTCTTCTAATAAAGACATTGAAATACTAAACTTCAATAAGGACTTTATAAATCTTGTAAACGAAAAATTAGATGAGAATCAAACAAAGTTTATACTAGACTTAGAAAGTATTGCAGAGCGAACAAATGACCAAGACTTAAAAAATGAAATCCTTGAGATTGAAAAAAAATATCAAGAATTAAAAAAAGAAAAAGAAGAAGCTGAAAAAAAGGCTATAGAAGAAGAAAGAAAAAGAAAAGAGGCGGAAGAAAAGGCTGAAAAAGAAGAAAAGGCTAGAAAAGAAGCGGAAAGAAAGCAAAAAGAGGAAGAAGAAAAAAGAAGAAAAGCTGAGTTAGCTACATTAAAAAAAGAAAAAGAACGAGCTGAAGCTGAAGTAGCAAAGTTAAAAGCAGAGAAAAAAGCAAAGGAAGAAAAAGAAAAAAGACATAAAGAAGAAGAGGCAAGAAAAAAAGCTGAAAATGTGGCTGCTATAAGGAAAAATCAATTAACCCGCATTATTCATAGGATTTATATTTAGAACAAATTTCAAAATAGATTTTTTATCTCTAGATTTTAGGATTCTCTCTTTCGTTTTTTAAACTTTTTCGGAGTAAATAGTATGTTATAATTGATTTTAAAAGTTAAAAAGGATTAATTTTACTAACAGAGCATAGGTATCCCAAGGTTTTAAAATTCTCACTTTAAAACCGTTATTGAGTTATTATCTCTCGAAACAAATCTTGATATACAAATGCTCTTGATCACTGATAATATATTCGTTTTTTAGTGACTTTTATGGTAGCTCCAACTTTTAATAAATTGGTTCTTATTGTATTTATTTGCCATTTTTCAGCCTTTTCAAATGTTGTTTTTTTGATGCTTTTTTTTAGTAATAAAAATAGTTCGTAGGCTAAACTACTTAAAAACAACCTGAAGAAGTTTGCAACAAATCCATGATTGGATAATCGATCGGAAAAACACATATTCTTGACTTCTTTACTTCTGTTTTCGCTAGATTCACCTCGTTTTACATAGAAATCAAAGTATATTTCTCGGGCACCTTTCTCTTTAATATTACTTATAAAATGACGAACATTTAAGCCTTTCCCTGTACTTTCTATTTTACAGTAAGCTTGTTGTGGTTTATGCCAACTTTTGGCTTGATAGCGAAACGATGTGAAATGTTGGTGTTTTTTATGCTGATTTACATATTGAAGTTGAACCGCTTTTTTACAACGCTCAACCTTTCTTTTGAGTACCGAATTACTAGCCTGACCTGTTACAAAAAACAAATCATAATCAGCTACTAATTTATAAAAAGGAGCACAACTAAATCCACTATCTGTTCGAATAGTAATTTTTAGTTCAGGATATGCTTTTTTTATTTTTTGAATAATTCTTCTTAAAATTCCGACATACCATCGATTCGAATGGCTATTTCCTGGGCGAAGAACTGGCAGGATAATTTGACCGGTTTCTCCATCATGAAAAAATAATTCATTTAACATAAACTGTCCATAATAACCATTGAACATTGACATTTGTTGATTCCCATATGTTGGATCATCGGTAGCATCAACATCAATTGTTATTTCATCTCGACCTTTTAGGCTTGATACGTAACGATCAATCCAAGCGTAAGAAAGTTTGAAAATAGTTTCTTTATTCAAACTGTTTTCAAAACGAGAAATAGTAGGTTGAGAAGCCAAATCTCCTTGAAGAACATCTTTAAATAATGGGTCATTTTGTAAATGGGTCACATCATTGGCATCTTGATAACCTAGCATTAGCATAAACACACGTTGCTTGAGTTGATGCTCTCGACTGTAAGTAATGTCTTTAGGGTTTCGAAGATCAGGAAGTAACTTGCTAAAATGTTTTAGTAAGTTGTGGGTTCTCTCTAACTTTTCTAAAAGAATCAAAGAACCATCTGAACTAATCTCTGTGGCTGAAAAATCAACCGAAATAGCTTGATTTCCTCGATAAAATAAAGTATCTTTAGTGCTCAAATATGGGTGTTTTAAAAAATGATGTATTTTGTGTTTAACTGCTTAAATATAACACTTTACATTCAGGTTTTTTGATTTCTGATGAATTATTCGGGTTAACTCAATACAAATCAGCAGAAACAATAGAATATAAAGATTTAAGAGATTCTAACCATATCATAGGAGTTTATTCAGATACTATTTCAAAAAAAATACTCCGTTTTAAAAGAAAAATTGACAAGGGTAAAAAAATTGAGAATAAAGAACTTTTAGAATTTTTAAGCGGTATTAGTTTAGCAAATGAAAAAATAGCAACTATTACAAGGTTTACAACTAAGTCAAACTATTTAAAAGCCTCTTTAGAATCAACTGAAGATATTGTTAGTTTCATTTGTAATTATATTGAAAAAACATACAAGGTTCTATATAGAATAAATGTAGAATATATAAATACAATACTCCGTTAAGTTTTTATGCTGCTCTGATACCATAATACAGTAGTTCTTTAATTTTTTGTTTATTATTCTTCAAGTTCGGTCTTATAGCGAACACGTTAAAAAATCGAGCAAGCATTAACTCATTGTGATGTAAGGTTTTAATATCCTTGATTGAGAAAGCGCCTCTTAGCCTTTTTTCAATAGGCATCCAATGTGTAATCTTAGCAAGATTAACAGTTGTAAGTGCTGTATTAAAATGAAAATTGAGTTTATCCTCACTTCTTGCTTGACAGTGATTTAGACCAGTATATTGTTTGGCATCTCTAAAAGTAAATTCTATTTGAAATCTAGTACGATAATATGTCAAAACCATTTCTGCTGAAATTGTTACATCTGTAGAGAAATATAATTTATGATTCCATTTTCCTTTTTTAAGGGAATAAACAATCACAAGATTGATTTTTCTTTTTAATGATTTTGAGTATACAATAGCGCTGTATACTTTGCTTTGCTGATTGTCTTCTATCAAAGAAAAATATTCTTTTCTAAGTTTTTTATAATCAATTTTTCCATCATATTTCTTAGGTCTTCCTCTCCCATATTTCTGTTGGTCAGTATAAATATATTGTAAGTCAGCATCGTTTCTTAGTCTGCTAACGGTCTCCAATCCATTATCAGAGAGTTTAGAAACAAAACCGTATTTGGAAAAATAAGCATCTGCCACAACATATTTAGACATCGAAAGAAGGACCTCTTTTCTTTGAATCAATATATTGGCATAATGATCTACCAAACTTTTTGATTCCAAATTATTTGGTGTCTGAACAGCCTCTAAATGAAACGCTGTATGATTATCTATATCAATCGCTGCTATACCAGATATTTCCAATCCCCATTTTGCCTTTCCCGCTACACCAGACCAATAATAACCAACTCCACAGGTGGATTTACCAGATTTACTAACATAACTCGGGTCGAAAGCAATGGTTAAATGTTTGCCCCCATACTCAGTAATCAATTCTTTATTGAAATTTAAAAAGTCAAAAGACTTACTAAACTGATTCCTGTAATGTTGTTCTCCATGATCACCATAACGACTTAACTGCATAAAATTTAAACGTCCTTTTATGCTGAGAAATAGACCAAAAACTTCCAACATAAAATCATATTGCCATTTATTTACATCTTTCATTTTGTTAAGTAATCTTTTTGTGTGATATTTATAGTTGGATTTCTCCTTGAGAAGCATCATTAATAGCTGTTTGAAATTAACTATTAATTTAATGATAATCAGGGAGTTATCCTAATTTTTGAGCCTGTTTTTTTAACTTATTTGATTGACTGTTAGAGGGTTAGGGCAAAGTTTAACGGAGTATTGTAAATAGAGAAACGACATTTATTAAAAAATTCAAGCCTATTGAATTGACAGTTGTTATTGATAATATATTAAGTAATTCTCGTAGAAAAAATGCTAATAAAGTAATCTTAGAGTTTAATATCGTAAAAAGTAATCTTGAAATTATTATTAGAGATCTTGGTCAAAAATTATCCGACAAAATGAATAGTACTATAATTTTTGAAGAAGGAGTAACAACTACAAGAGGTTCTGGCTTGGGACTTAGTCACGTAAAAAGAATTATTGAAGAAGAGTTAAATGGTGAAATTCACCATAATCCAGAGTATACAAAAGGATTCGAATTGAAAATAAAATTAAAAAAATGAGAATAGAATACAAAATACTTTGGGTTGAAGATGAGAAAAATTGGTATGAAGAGAGCAAAGACTTAATAGGTGATTACTTAGAAGATCTTGGATTTATTATTGAATCTAAACACTGTAAAACTTTTGAAGAAGTAAAATCAGAACATTCTTTGAATCAACTTAAAGAATATGATTTACTATTAGTAGATTTCTCACTTGCTGGCTCTCCAGATGGTGATGAAATCATCAAATTCATTAGAGATCAAAAGGAGAACCCAATACTTACAGATGTTATTTTTTATTCCAATGATATAGAATCTGTTCGGAATAGTATCAAAAAATACGAGTTTGAAGGGGTTTATACTTCTCATAGAAATGATTTTATAACAAAGGCTGAGCAAGTAATCGATACTACTATAAAAAAAGTCCAGGAAGTAAATACAATGAGAGGTTTAATAATGGCTGAGACAAGCGATCTAGATGACCTTATGAGAGTAATAATCCAAAAACTTCTTAAATCTGATATTTCGGAACAAATTGAAACCTACATTAATGAATTATTAAGTGGAATTAACAGCGACTTAGAAAAATATCAATTGAAAGATATACAATCTAAAGTTGAACATAGTGGTTACTTTAACTCTTTAAAAAAAGCAAAGACAATTAATAAATTATATAAGATAAAACAGATTGGAATTGATAAATTTGCCCATAAATATGATTCCAAAGTTATTTCGACCCAAAATTTATTTGCACACGTTACTGAATCTGTAAAAGACGGAGAAAAGGTTCTTGTAAGCCATATTACAGGAAAAGAGGAAGTCTTTAATGAAGAAAGATGTACCGAAATAAGAAAAGATCTAATTGAATTTAGAGAGATCCTTGAAAATATTAATGAACAGCTTGAATAAGCCAACGCAAGTTCAAGCACATTTAAAGTTTATTCGTGCCTCACAAATTTAAAAGAGCTTTCACGCCAACGCTAGCAAGTTTGCGGAAAGAAAAGCCAGACACCTAACAAAGTATAAAAATAATAGCCGAAATAGTAGTAAATATAAACATTGTAGCTCGCAAGAAAATTAGTAGTAAACTGAAAATTTCTACTTCCGAAATCGGCTACTATTCTTATACAAACCGTTGGCGTTAATTAAAACCAAGAATAAATATGAAAAATTACTACTATTTAGAAAATAGTTTGAAAATGGGACCATTTTCATTTGAAGAATTAAAAGAAAAAGAAATCGAAGAAGAAACATTAATTTGGTACAAAGGGTTAGAAGATTGGATACCTGCAAAGAATGTTGAAGAATTAGAAAGTATTTTAGAATTAAAACCACCACCAATTCCAATAGAGGAAAACAAAAAAATAATTAATGAAATTAAAAAAACTCCAAAATTAAAAAAAGGGAGTATAGGCTGGATTATTGCAGGATTTGTGTTTTCTATTTTAGGTGGATTTATAGGTATAGTTATTGGCGGAAATTATGCGTTTGGAAAATACCATAAAGAAACAAAAACATTAGGCTGGGTAATGATTATTATTGGAATTTTTAGCACTGCAATATGGAAAAGTTTATAAGATTAATATTTCTTTTAATTAGGGCTTGCTGATTTTCTAAAAAATAAAACATAATTAATTAACAATCAATGATTTATCTGCATGTTAGTAGTGATATTATTTTGATAAAGCATAGGTTTTCGTATCTTACTATCATAAACCCGTGCAGTTATGATAAAATATACCGCCTCAAATCAACTAACATTAGATGGATTTTCACATCCTTTTTCCCAGGAACTTTCGCTTGAAAATCGTTGGGTAAAATTGGCAACAATTATTCCTTGGGATGATTTGGCAGTTATTTATAGCAAGGCACTCCATAGCCATGCAGGACGTGAGAGTATTGATGTAAGAATGGTGATTGGCGCCATTATCATAAAACACAAATTAGGGTTGGATGATAGAGGAACCGTTGCTATGATTAGCGAGAATATTTATTTGCAATATTTTTGTGGTCTTACAAGTTTTCAAACTAAAGACCCTTTTCATCCCACCGTTTTTGTAGATATCCGCAAGCGGATGGGCGCAAATGATTTTGACCTATGGAATGCACTTATCATTAAAAAAGCAGATGATTTAAGACCGTCTAAAAAGAAAATGATTGGGGGTGATGATGATGGTTTTCCAAAAAACAAAGGAACCTTAAAGATTGATGCCACAGTTGCAAATCATAAAATTGTTTTTCCTACCGATGCAGGACTTCTGAATACTGCTAGGAAAGAAACCGAACGTTTTATAGACTTACTCTACAAACAATCGACTTTAAAAAAGCCTAGAGATTATCGCAGGATAGCACGAACAGAATATTTGGTGTTTTCAAAAAAAAGAAGAAAATCAAAAAAAGAGATTCGTAAGTTTATTGGCAAACAACTAAATTATGTCAAACGCAATTTAACCTATATTAAAAACCTGTTAGACGACATAGAAATCCTCAAGAAAGAAGAAGTTCTTGTAGGGTTATTTCCAATGAAAAACCCATATCCCTCAAAGTTCCCACTGCCAAAACGAGACCAAAAAATTTATTGGATAGTACAGCAACTTTATGTACAACAACAGTATATGTATCAAGAAAAAATACATCGTGTAAAAGATAGAATTGTCAATATCTATCAACCTTATATACGTCCTATTCCTAGAGGAAAAGACAAAACATCTACAGAATTTGGTGCAAAAATAAGTGCAAGTGTGGTGGACGGAATGAGCAGAGTGGAACATATAACCCGAATAATTCATCAGAAATCAAAAAACCTGAATGTAAAGTGTTATATTTAAGCAGTTAAACACAAAATACATCATTTTTTAAAACACCCATATTTGAGCACTAAAGATACTTTATTTTATCGAGGAAATCAAGCTATTTCGGTTGATTTTTCAGCCACAGAGATTAGTTCAGATGGTTCTTTGATTCTTTTAGAAAAGTTAGAGAGAACCCACAACTTACTAAAACATTTTAGCAAGTTACTTCCTGATCTTCGAAACCCTAAATACATTACTTACAGTCGAGAGCATCAACTCAAGCAACGTGTGTTTATGCTAATGCTAGGTTATCAAGATGCCAATGATGTGACCCATTTACAAAATGACCCATTATTTAAAGATGTTCTTCAAGGAGATTTGGCTTCTCAACCTACTATTTCTCGTTTTGAAAACAGTTTGAATAAAGAAACTATTTTCAAACTTTCTTACGCTTGGATTGATCGTTACGTATCAAGCCTAAAAGGTCGAGATGAAATAACAATTGATGTTGATGCTACCGATGATCCAACATATGGGAATCAACAAATGTCAATGTTCAATGGTTATTATGGACAGTTTATGTTAAATGAATTATTTTTTCATGATGGAGAAACCGGTCAAATTATCCTGCCAGTTCTTCGCCCAGGAAATAGCCCTTCGAATCGATGGTATGTCGGAATTTTAAGAAGAATTATTCAAAAAATAAAAAAAGCATATCCTGAACTAAAAATTACTATTCGAACAGATAGTGGATTTAGTTGTGCTCCTTTTTATAAATTAGTAGCTGATTATGATTTGTTTTTTGTAACAGGTCAGGCTAGTAATTCGGTACTCAAAAGAAAGGTTGAGCGTTGTAAAAAAGCGGTTCAACTTCAATATGTAAATCAGCATAAAAAACACCAACATTTCACATCGTTTCGCTATCAAGCCAAAAGTTGGCATAAACCACAACAAGCTTACTGTAAAATAGAAAGTACAGGGAAAGGCTTAAATGTTCGTCATTTTATAAGTAATATTAAAGAGAAAGGTGCCCGAGAAATATACTTTGATTTCTATGTAAAACGAGGTGAATCTAGCGAAAACAGAAGTAAAGAAGTCAAGAATATGTGTTTTTCCGATCGATTATCCAATCATGGATTTGTTGCAAACTTCTTCAGGTTGTTTTTAAGTAGTTTAGCCTACGAACTATTTTTATTACTAAAAAAAAGCATCAAAAAAACAACATTTGAAAAGGCTGAAAAATGGCAAATAAATACAATAAGAACCAATTTATTAAAAGTTGGAGCTACCATAAAAGTCACTAAAAAACGAATATATTATCAGTGATCAAGAGCATTTGTATATCAAGATTTGTTTCGAGAGATAATAACTCAATAACGGTTTTAAAGTGAGAATTTTAAAACCTTGGGATACCTATGCTCTGTTAGTAAAATTAATCCTTTTTAACTTTTAAAATCAATTATAACATACTATTTACTCCAAAAAAGTTTAAAAAACGAAAGAGAGAATCCTAAAATCTAGAGATAAAAAATCTATTTTGAAATTTGTTCTAAATATAAATCCTATGAATAATGCGGGATAAGTTGGGATCAATTTAATGAAGCCAGTGATTTAGAATTACAGGTAAATATGTACACAAAAACCTTTGGTCATTATCCAGAACTGGTTTTAGCAGACCAGATATATTTGAATAGAAAAAACAGAAATTGGCTCAAAGAAAGAGGAATACGGATTGTAGGAAAACCATTAGGAAGACCAAAGAAAACAAACCTTAATGCTTATCAAAAACGAAAATTAAAAAAAGAACGAAACCAAAGAAATCATATAGAAGGTAAATTCGGACAAGCAAAAAACGCATACGGCTTAAGCAGTATTAAAGCCAAAAGAAGTGACACCTCACAGAGTTGGATTGGGGCAATATTTTTTATAATGAATTTGATATCATTAGAAAAAATAGCGAAACAATACGCTATTTTTTGTGTCGTATTCAAAAATTACAGTGCAAGGTTAAAAATAAACATAATCAACTTTATTGATAACTCCAGTTATAGCATAAATCATATTTTTAAACTGACTATTCTTAAATATCTAATGATATCTTCTTGATAAAATCTGCAAGCCCTAATTTATACAGTTTACAAACGGGTAAAAAGGATAATTTAAAAGAGAAATATCCGAAGGTTTACAAACATATGGATAGTTTACTAAACGGATTTTATCACAGTACAAAATACTTGTATTATCATAATAAAAAGAAATAACCAATAGATTTTATTAGCTAAATTCTGGCGTAATAGACAAAAAGGAGTCTTAAAGTCTCTATAACGCTTATTGTCTATTAAGCCGAAATTCTAATTAACATATTTAACGGTTGTTGTTTATACTCAACCAAGTACTTAATTAGGGTCTGCTGAAAAAACCCAACATAAATCATATACTTCTAATAATCAATTATTTATGATAATTTTTGACTCTAGTTTACAATTGTGTTGATAGTGATTTTTGATACTCAATTTCAATATTTCTGTATTTTAATAAAGCATTAATATCTTCTACTGTTTTTTCAGCAAACGATTTTGTAATAAATTTGTTGTTTTTAATAGTTTCTTTGACTTTATACCAATTCAAATATTGTTGTAAATATTTGGTAGAAACTCCCCAAAATGTATTATCAATCCATTTTTTCAATCTGTTATGTGTTGAATTCACATGTTGAATATGGTATACTCCATTTTTAACAAATTGTTTTAAGTCTGCTCTTAAAGGATGATGTTTCAGTATTTTATCTTTTTCAAATCCTTTATAACTTACATGACCATCAGTACATAAAATAGTTACTTTACTTCCAATTGCTTGTTTAATATTTATAGCGTTGAGAACCACTCTTAAAACCAAACTTTACATACTTAGTATGATGACAATGTGGACATTCTCCTTGTTTGTTATTCAAAATATCTCTACGTATTTTTTAAAAATCACAAACAATCTCTGAACTGCTTATTTTTACAATCTCTGAAATAACAAAATTACGCTCTGAAAACAGGTAAATTAAGCAAATATGTTTTTATTTTTGATAATTCTATCTTTAAATATACAAAAATAATACCTATTTTAAACTAGAGCCTTAAATAATTCTATACAGCTATCTACTGACCTCAATTTTTTATATAAATAAAATGAAACCCTACGGAAACCTGTAAGGTTTTGTGTTTTTTGCAAGGTAGTTTTGTGAGGAACTATAAAATATAGAATAAAATGCGAAAAGTAATTTTAATATTCGGAAGCTTACTTATTATTTTATCTTGTTCGTCAGAACTTGATAAAAAATATAGCGATGACACATTTTTATTAGATGCAAAAGAAATAAAAAACAGTGGAAACTTAAATAAGGAAGATATAGAGCTCCTTGGAAAATGGATAATAAAATCTAAGTTTAGAGGTGATGACCTTTCCCAAAAAACATATGGAGAAATTTTAGATGAGGCAAAAAAAGTTAAAAAAGAAAAAGAAGCTGTTGTAGTATCTATTTTTGATAAAGGCTTTGCTAAAGCAGATTATGAATCTTACAATTCATTTAGCTATATTATAAAGAATAAAACAGGAAAGAGCTTATTACACACACAAGCGATTAAGAAGTGCTTATAGAAGCCTAAAAACAAATTTAAAATGGCTTTTTACTTGGTATGATTATATGGAGTTAAATATTCCAAATACCACCAACGCAATTGATGGACATTTTTCAGATTTAAAGAACAAACTCAGGAATCATAATGGATTATCAAGAGCAAGAAAAATTAAATTTATAGATGCCTTTTTCAAGGCATAAAGACTTGATAAAACATCAAAAAAGAGGTTCGATTGAACCTCTTAATTTTGACGTTTTCGTCAGCCGTCAAGGCATCTCTTTATTGGTTGCTCTCCAGCAGAGCCAATATCCGTTTAACTTGATAAATCAAACATAAAATAAGTAAAATTGATGTGCAAATTTTAATGGAATTTAGAGCCTACTTTTTGTCCACTTGAAAAAAAAACAACTAAAAACAGACTCCTTTTTGTCTATTACACCTTAAAGTCTTTAACAAACTCTAGTTCTTCAATACGTTCTTTCAGTTTTTTAATCTCATCTATTTTACTCATACCAGTATTTTGTTGCACTAAAGTACTGTGTTTTTTGATCCAATAGGTAATTGTAGTTCTTGGAACATTATATTTCTTAGAAGCATAATTAGTAGAAAGCTGACCGTTTTGAATTTGGTCAACGACGGATAATTTGAGTTCTAAAGTTGCTTTTTCGTAGCTTTTTTTTCGCCAGGGTTGTTTTTGTTGTTTCATAAGTGACTGTAATTAAGTGCTTAATTTTTAGTCAACCTATTTCAGGAAAGTACAGTTTTTAGTTTTGTCTTAAGGTGTTGTATTAAACAGCTTCTTAAATTATGGTATTGTACTGGTCTTAAGGTTATTGCAATAGTTCCAGTACCCTAAAAAAGATTGCTTACTTGAATTTACTCGTTTTGATAATCCTTGATGAATCTCAGGAGTGATGATTCTTGATCCAATATTTTTAGGTTGGTCTGTCAGTAATTTATCTATCCCGCCAGAGAGAGATCGTAGAATCCATCGTTCTTGAGTACATAAATTTATATTCAAATAACCAGCTAATGATTCTCGGTTTTTTTTATGATTTATTTTAACTTAAAACGCATCTCTACAGGCAAATGATCTGATGCTTGTTCAAACTGTGTTAGTACTTTCCCGTCTATATATTCAATCGTATTTTCGGTATAAAAAATATAATCTATTCTTTCTACAGGATTTTCAGTATCAAATGTATTTGTAGGGTTTTCAGTATTAAAACCGGCATTACCAATTCCTTCCATAGAAAAAAGCGTTTTAACAATTGCCTCTTTATCACGAGCTTTTGAATTAAAATCACCCAATAATATTGTTGGGTATTTTGCTCGATACTCATTAAATATTTCTACAACTTGATTAAACTGTTTTATTCGCGTAGCTTTATCAAAAGCCTCTAAGTGAATATTAATAACCGCTATTTCTCGTCCGTCAAGATTAATTCTGCTCACTTGTGCTAATCGTTCTAAATATAACGCATCTCGGTAAAACGGACTGTCTGCAACGCGTTCTAAAACAACTCTACGGTAATCATTAAACGGGTATTTACTTAAAATAGATTGCCCTGAATGTATTTTACCAAAGTGCATACTTGGTGGCCAATATGGAAAAGGCACGTAGGTTTTATCCCAATTAGTACCCTCTGCAATATAATTATAGCCTAATCTCGAAATTTCGGTTTGTTGATTCACATTATACGAACGCTCAGAAGCGTAATCTATCTCTTGAAAAGCAATTATATCTGGACTCACTTTTCTTGTTTCCAATAATACTTTTTGCAGATTTTCATCAAACAATTCTTTCGATCTTGCCACTGAAAGGTTGTTTGTCATTCCGCTTAAATAACCAATATTATAGGTTACAATGCTATAAATACTATCTGTATCTGTAGTTTTTTTATAGTTTTTTGTAATAAGTTTTGCATATTGTTCTTCTTCCATAGTTGGTGAAGATGCCCACACAAAAAAGATTGCAAAAGCCGCTATTAACAGTAAAAAAAGAATAAAAAAGAATTTTAAAAATCGTTTCATTACTTAAAGTTTTTAGAAAAGTTACCTACCACATTTTGTATAGAGGTCGTAATATTTTCTTGATTTATATTGTATTTAGGGTTCATTAAATTTTTATCCGGAAATTGCTCAATCATAACCGTTGATGATGGAAACGCAAATTCAACACCCAAGGCTTTCGCTAATTGCAAAATAGCAATATGAAATCGATGTTTAGACGATTGTTCTACTCCCCATTCTAACGATTTAAAATACACATTTACCATAATTAATAAAGCTGAATCGCCAAAGCCAGTAAACTCTACATTATACGACTCTGAACGCGTTTCAGGATGTGCAATAATAATTTTTCGTACCCCTTCTACAAATGCTTCAATTAATTCTGGAGGCGTATCGTACCGCAAACCTAAAGTAGTCCTATATCGACGGTACAAACGTAAACCTTTATTATTAATGGTGATTTCTGCTAATTTACTATTCGGAATTTGATATATTGAAGTATCCGCAGCTCTAACTCTTGTAGATCTAAAACCAACTTCTTCTACTTCTCCAACAACGCTATCAGCCTCTATCCAATCTCCAATATGAAAAGGTTTGTCAAGAAAAATCATTAATGTACCAATCAAGTTTTTTACAGTGTCTTGAGACGCTAACGCAATCGCTAAACCACCAATAGAAGCTCCTGCAATTACCGTTGTTGCATCTACACCAAATAGCGTTAGCAATTTTAAAATACCGAAGAAAACGACAACTCCTGTTAAAAAGTTGTGTAGAATTGGCACTAATTGATCATCTAATTTTCCGTGCGTTCTTTCTGCAAGTTCCGCATAACCCCGCATAACTACTTCCACTAATTTCAATAAAATATAAATCCAGAATACCGTTAATACAATATTAATTCCAAGAAAAACCCATTGATTTATACTTAAACCAAATTGTAATGACGGAAACAGTTCTTCAATAATATGTACCCCAATTAATAAACTAATTGGGTGTGCTAATTTTTTTAAAACAGCTTTCGTTTCTTCGTTTTTGCTTCTAGTAATTTTATATTGAATTGTATTCAACAAAAAATAGGAAATGGATCGTACAATGTAATAGGTAAGTACTGCTAGAAGAAATAAAACAACTAATAAAATATATTGCCAAAGCTGAATTCCAAAAAGTTTTTTTTGTCCTGCGGAAGGAATTAAATTTTGAATTTTTTGTACATACCACGGAAATATACTTTCGTACAGAGCATCAATATTTCTAATTGTTTCTTTAGAATAATACCAATTACCTCCTATTTTCTCAACAGAAATTAAAGGCATTCTATCTGGAAATAGTACGTATTTAGATTGCTTTACATAACCAATAGTATCTGTATAACTCGGGTTATTTGGTATTATAGCAAACTCTACAAACAAGCCTTTACCGTCTAATACTTTTTTAATTTTTATAGCCTTGTCTACAGCGTCTTTTTTTGATAAACCGTATAAAGTTTTTGCTGCTTTTTCAGGCTGATACGTTTCAGGCTGTAAAAAATGTAAATGTGTAAAAACTGTAGCGTTAGGATTACTAACATTTACTTTTACTTGTTCTTGAGCAACGATTGTTGAACTTACAAGCAGTAAAAAAAAAAGTATTTTTTTCATTGAAAATCAAATAATTAACCTTATTGATTAGTTAATAGAATGTTAAACCAAAAATCAAATTTAAACCTTTTTAAAATTGAAAAGTCATAGAAGTGTAAATAATTTAAAAAGATGAAATTTATAAAAGATAAAAAAGCAGTAACACTATTAGTTTTAGTATTCGCATTTACTTTAACTACCCAAGCACAAAGGAACTACAAACGTGGCGATTTTGAAAAATTATCAGTAAAATAAAAAACTGATTTAGCCGTTAAAAAAATGACGCTAAAGTTAGAATTTAACTTCGGCACAACAGAGTCAACTAAGACCTTTAATAGCCCCGCTTATTTTGAGCATCAAAAATATTGATGACAATTTAGTTTTAAACTTTGTCTGTTTCTAACAGACAAACACATAAATGAAGAATTAAAAATTAAGTTTCGGTTATTTGAAAATGTAATTTTTACAGTATTAATTTCTGAAAATAAACTACCTCGACGCAAGCATACGAGGTATTAAATAGGAATTCCCTTTTTATTTCGACGCAAGCGTCGGGGAATTAAACCCAATTGGGCTATCGCCCTGCGATTAAATCTAATAAAAAACTGCAAATAGAAAATTAGCATAATTTGACCAATTCTTATTACCGTAAAACCCTTTGTTTAAAGGCTTAAAGGCACAGTTGAATTATGAAAATAATCATTTTTAATCAGCAGGTTTTTACCAAAAATAAATTGATTAAATAAAGAAAAAAATGTAAATTTGGCTAAGAGGTTAATTGAAAGTTTAGTTCTCTGAAATTTCGTACAAACTGTTGGTGAAACCTTTAAAAAAAATTACTCCAAAATCTTTAAAAAATCTTCAAAAGCCACATAATACGGTTGGTCTTTAAAAACAGGTAAGTCTACACTTTCTGAGTTTGCTAAACCAACACCTGCAAACCAAACTTTTGCATTTTGTTTTTTAGCGTGTTCTTTAAAAGTTTCCATCCAGAGAACATCATATTCTTCGGGGTTTTGAATCTTTGTTGTTGCTTTTACTAACTCACCTTACGCAAGAATAATTTGAATTTAAGATATTTATAGTTTATCTTGTTAACAACTTTGAGAAATAAAAAGATGGATAATTTTGTTGATTTGTATACTGATTATTTGATAAGTTCAAGTTCTTACACGACAGCTACAGGTATGGCTTCATTACTCTCTATAAAACATGATAAAATAACACGAGCATTATCAACGGGTGTTTATGACAGTAAATTTCTATGGAAAAAGGCAAAACCTTATGTTGAAGAATTGACTCAATCTAAAGAAACTATCATTTTAAGTTTTGATGATTCGATACAAGAAAAACAATATACAGATGAAAGTGAGTTGAACACTTGGCATTTTGACCATGTGTTTGGAAGGTCTGTAAAAGGGGTTAATTTTCTAACTGCTTTAGTCGAAGTTGGAGGCATGCGTATACCGTGTGGTGTAGAGTTTATAAAGAAAAATATTTGGGTTACCGACAAAAAAACAGGAAGGCAAAAGCGTAAAAGCAGCAAAACTAAAAACGAACTTTTTAGAGAAATGTTGCAGGAATGTAGTAGCAAAATACACTTTGATTATGTGTTGGCTGATAGTTGGTTTTCTTCAGCAGAGAACATGGTTTATTGTAAAGAACTTTTAAAAAATGATTTTATTATTGCCTTAAAAAGCAATCGAAAAGTAGCCTTATCCTTAGAAGATAAGCAAAATGGAGCATACGTGAATATTAAAACATTACAGCCAAGACAACAAACCGTGGAAGTTTGGTTTGAAAAACTAGACTTTCCGCTGTTGCTTACAAAGCAAGTTTTCAAAAACGAGAATGATACAGTCGGCGAGTTGTACTTGGCTTGTAGTGATTTAAATTTATCGTATAACCAAATAACTACAATCTACAAAAAACGGTGGGCAGTAGAAGAGTATCACAAATCGATTAAAAGTAACACAGGTTTTGCTAAATCTCCAACTAAAAAAACAGAAACTCAAACGAATCATTTTGTATTGTCAATTGTAGCTTATATAAAGTTAGAGTGGCTTAACCCGAATAATTCATCAGAAATCAAAAAACCTGAATGTAAAGTGTTATATTTAAGCAGTTAAACACAAAATACATCATTTTTTAAAACACCCATATTTGAGCACTAAAGATACTTTATTTTATCGAGGAAATCAAGCTATTTCGGTTGATTTTTCAGCCACAGAGATTAGTTCAGATGGTTCTTTGATTCTTTTAGAAAAGTTAGAGAGAACCCACAACTTACTAAAACATTTTAGCAAGTTACTTCCTGATCTTCGAAACCCTAAATACATTACTTACAGTCGAGAGCATCAACTCAAGCAACGTGTGTTTATGCTAATGCTAGGTTATCAAGATGCCAATGATGTGACCCATTTACAAAATGACCCATTATTTAAAGATGTTCTTCAAGGAGATTTGGCTTCTCAACCTACTATTTCTCGTTTTGAAAACAGTTTGAATAAAGAAACTATTTTCAAACTTTCTTACGCTTGGATTGATCGTTACGTATCAAGCCTAAAAGGTCGAGATGAAATAACAATTGATGTTGATGCTACCGATGATCCAACATATGGGAATCAACAAATGTCAATGTTCAATGGTTATTATGGACAGTTTATGTTAAATGAATTATTTTTTCATGATGGAGAAACCGGTCAAATTATCCTGCCAGTTCTTCGCCCAGGAAATAGCCATTCGAATCGATGGTATGTCGGAATTTTAAGAAGAATTATTCAAAAAATAAAAAAAGCATATCCTGAACTAAAAATTACTATTCGAACAGATAGTGGATTTAGTTGTGCTCCTTTTTATAAATTAGTAGCTGATTATGATTTGTTTTTTGTAACAGGTCAGGCTAGTAATTCGGTACTCAAAAGAAAGGTTGAGCGTTGTAAAAAAGCGGTTCAACTTCAATATGTAAATCAGCATAAAAAACACCAACATTTCACATCGTTTCGCTATCAAGCCAAAAGTTGGCATAAACCACAACAAGCTTACTGTAAAATAGAAAGTACAGGGAAAGGCTTAAATGTTCGTCATTTTATAAGTAATATTAAAGAGAAAGGTGCCCGAGAAATATACTTTGATTTCTATGTAAAACGAGGTGAATCTAGCGAAAACAGAAGTAAAGAAGTCAAGAATATGTGTTTTTCCGATCGATTATCCAATCATGGATTTGTTGCAAACTTCTTCAGGTTGTTTTTAAGTAGTTTAGCCTACGAACTATTTTTATTACTAAAAAAAAGCATCAAAAAAACAACATTTGAAAAGGCTGAAAAATGGCAAATAAATACAATAAGAACCAATTTATTAAAAGTTGGAGCTACCATAAAAGTCACTAAAAAACGAATATATTATCAGTTATCAAGAGCATTTGTATATCAAGATTTGTTTCGAGAGATAATAACTCAATAACGGTTTTAAAGTGAGAATTTTAAAACCTTGGGATACCTATGCTCTGTTAGTAAAATTAATCCTTTTTAACTTTTAAAATCAATTATAACATACTATTTACTCCAAAAAAGTTTAAAAAACGAAAGAGAGAATCCTAAAATCTAGAGATAAAAAATCTATTTTGAAATTTGTTCTAAATATAAATCCTATGAATAATGCGGGTTAAACAAAGAACAGGGAAAAATCATTTTGCTATGAAAACACAAATCTATTTAGCAGCTCAAAAAGCAGCTCATAACGAACTCAGAAAGTTATCAACACCTAAAGCTGCTTAATCATCCTTTTTTGAGGTTTGGATGCGTAACATGAGTTACTAACTCACCTTACGCAAGAATAATTTGAATTTAAGATATTTATAGTTTATCTTGTTAACAACTTTGAGAAATAAAAAGATGGATAATTTTGTTGATTTGTATACTGATTATTTGATAAGTTCAAGTTCTTACACGACAGCTACAGGTATGGCTTCATTACTCTCTATAAAACATGATAAAATAACACGAGCATTATCAACGGGTGTTTATGACAGTAAATTTCTATGGAAAAAGGCAAAACCTTATGTTGAAGAATTGACTCAATCTAAAGAAACTATCATTTTAAGTTTTGATGATTCGATACAAGAAAAACAATATACAGATGAAAGTGAGTTGAACACTTGGCATTTTGACCATGTGTTTGGAAGGTCTGTAAAAGGGGTTAATTTTCTAACTGCTTTAGTCGAAGTTGGAGGCATGCGTATACCGTGTGGTGTAGAGTTTATAAAGAAAAATATTTGGGTTACCGACAAAAAAACAGGAAGGCAAAAGCGTAAAAGCAGCAAAACTAAAAACGAACTTTTTAGAGAAATGTTGCAGGAATGTAGTAGCAAAATACACTTTGATTATGTGTTGGCTGATAGTTGGTTTTCTTCAGCAGAGAACATGGTTTATTGTAAAGAACTTTTAAAAAATGATTTTATTATTGCCTTAAAAAGCAATCGAAAAGTAGCCTTATCCTTAGAAGATAAGCAAAATGGAGCATACGTGAATATTAAAACATTACAGCCAAGACAACAAACCGTGGAAGTTTGGTTTGAAAAACTAGACTTTCCGCTGTTGCTTACAAAGCAAGTTTTCAAAAACGAGAATGATACAGTCGGCGAGTTGTACTTGGCTTGTAGTGATTTAAATTTATCGTATAACCAAATAACTACAATCTACAAAAAACGGTGGGCAGTAGAAGAGTATCACAAATCGATTAAAAGTAACACAGGTTTTGCTAAATCTCCAACTAAAAAAACAGAAACTCAAACGAATCATTTTGTATTGTCAATTGTAGCTTATATAAAGTTAGAGTGGCTTAAACAAAGAACAGGGAAAAATCATTTTGCTATGAAAACACAAATCTATTTAGCAGCTCAAAAAGCAGCTCATAACGAACTCAGAAAGTTATCAACACCTAAAGCTGCTTAATCATCCTTTTTTGAGGTTTGGATGCGTAACATGAGTTACTAAGACAAAAATAGTAGGTTCGCCTTTTTTAAATAATACAAACTGAGGATGTTTTTTTAATTTGCTATTAATGGCAACAAACTCATAACCCATTTCTTGCAACTTCTTACCAACAATATTCATTGCCAAATTATGCAATTCTTGTGTTGTTAAAATGTGCATTATTTTTTCTTGTTATGCTTGTTGTAATTTTTGTCGCCACGAGTTTTGGGCTTCTTATATTTCTTTGCAATTTCTCTTCTGTAAGAACCACCTTGGTTGGTTTTACTGTTTTTTTCGCTCTTTTCGTGAAACGCTGGACCAGGAACATATTCTAATGTAGTTCTATTTCTAGATTGTTCTCTATCTTCTTTTGGTCGTTCATCTTCGGTTAACTCTTCAGAGATTTCTACGTCTTTAGGGATTTCTAAAATCGGAATTTTATAATCCATCAATTCTTCTAAACTAGCTTTGGCTTTTTGCTCTTTTTCTGTCGAAAATAAAATAGTTTTTCCTAATTTTTCTGCACGTCCTGTTCTACCAATTCGGTGCATATAATTTTCTGGAAAATCTGGTGTATCAAAATTGATAACGTGAGAAACTTTATCAAAGTCTAAACCACGTGCCATTACATCTGTAGCCACTAAAATGCGGTTGTTACCTTCATCAAATTGCCTAATAGACCTAATTCTATAATTTTGTGTTTTATTAGAGTGTATTACACAAGTTTCGCTACCAAAAACTTCTTCTAGTTGCTTAAATAGCAAATCTGCACTTCTTTTAAAGGCTACAAAAATTAACACTTTACTAAAGTCTTCTTTATTGCTAAGTAAATGATTTAACAAATTGACCTTTGTAAAAAAGTTAGGAACATTATAAGAAACTTGTTCAATATTATCTAGCGGAGTTCCACTTACGGCAACAGAAATTTTTGTTGGGTTTTTAAAGAAATCGTTAATTAAAGCGTCTACATCATTCGTCATAGTTGCAGAAAACATTACGTTTTGTCTGCGTACTGGCAATAAATCAAAAATATTTAAAAGCTGAAAACGGAAACCTAAATCTAGCATTACATCTACCTCATCAATTACCAATTTCTGAATGGATTTCATCTTTAAAACATTACTCAACGCCAAATCATATAAACGTCCTGGAGTTGCAACAATAATATCAGTTCCTATTGCAATGGCTTGTTTTTGGGTGTTACTATTTGTTCCTCCATAAACGCCTAGCACGCGTAAATCAAGGTATTTAGACATTTTTTCTATTTCATCTACTACTTGCAACACTAACTCTCGCGTTGGCACTAAGACCAACACTCTTGGGTATAATTGTTTCGAGAATTTTAAATCGCGAAGAATTGGCAACATATAGGCAAAAGTTTTACCTGTACCTGTTTGTGCAATTCCTACTACGTCTTTACCTGAACGAACTACAGAAAATGATTGCTCTTGAATAGGCGTTGGATGGGTAAAACCCAAATCGTCAATAGCGTATTGTAACTGGTTAGAAAGGTTTAAATCTTCGAAAGTTGTCATTCAAAAAAAGTTTGCGGCAAAGGTACAACCAAAATTTTGTATATCTTAGAGAGCAAAATTGTTTGATTATGAATATTTCTAAACGCTTAGCGTTTAGAACAGGCGTTGATAAAATTATATAAACACTATTTTATAACGATGCGTTAAACCTAGAATGTTGTTCTGCTTGTGCGGTTGGAAATATTTTAGATAATTATGATGGTTGGAAATATTTATCTAACAAACACGGTTCTTTAGCGTTGAGTTACATTGGAAGAGGGCCTCAAAATTTAGATAGAAAATTTAATGGTTATTCGCCTTTAGAATTACTTCAAATTAAAAAAATATTTTTAAATGCTTACGGTTTTACATCTCCGTTATGTTATTACATTTCAAAACCTCAAAACCCTATAAGTAAAGAAACATTATTTACTGGTTTATATGCAGTTGTTGCTCATTTATGTAAATTAATAATATTGCCTGCGTTAGGGATTGAACGGCTTGTTTAAGCTCGTTGACGCAGGAAACAGCGAGTAGTGAAAGCGCGACCGTTTACGGTAACGCCCAAATAAAGAAACCGATACTTTTCATATCGGTTTCTTTTGTAAAGTTTTAAAAATTATTTCGTTTCTTTTGTACTTAAATAAAACTCTTCATAGGTTTGTAATAAATTCATTAAACCTGCTAATAAATCTTTTGTTTCTAACAAAATACTAAAATACAATGTAGTGTTTTTAGGACTTGTTTCATCCGTTCTAATTCTAGCAACTTGTTTTTCTATAGATGCCGAAACGTCTTTTAATAGTTCTTGTTTATCAACTAAAATACCATCTAATTGATCGAAACTACGAGTCTCAAAAACAGTGCTTACTTTTGATAGAATTACTGTTAATTGATTATCTATTCTTTTTAAATCTTTTAACTGCCCTTTTTTTAAGTTTTTATGATTATTGTTTACGTGTTTAAAACTAGCACGAGAAATATAACTGATAGATTGTGCTACGTCTTGTAGATACCCTAAAACTAGAATATAAAACCTACTCGCTTCTACAGATGTTTCGTCTAACGATTTAATAAAATAGAAGACTCCATCTTTTAAACCATCGATTTCATCATTTAATTTACCTACGTGTTTATCGGTTTTACGTAACTTATTTAAATCGTGATTTGCTAAGTCATTTACCACATTGGTATATAATTTATTTACACGTGTTGCAACTTCTACAATATGATCTGCACTTTCTTCAATAACACCATTAATAGTAATTAGTTCGGTTCTTTCTATATAACGTTGTTCTTTCTTTTCTTTATTCTTTTGTCTATGTATTAATGAGTTTCTTCCTATTAAAAAAGCAACTAATGCCAGTAAAATAGGAATCATAACAATGTCCCAACTAATTAAATATGCGACTAAAGCTGCTGCTAAAAATGCGATAATTGCGGTTAAAAACCAACCTGCAACTACATTAATAACTCCTGCAACTCTATACACTGCGCTTTCTCTCCCCCAGGCTCTATCTGCTAAAGAAGTACCCATTGCTACCATAAATGTTACATACGTAGTTGATAATGGTAATTTCATAGAGGTTGCAATTGATATTAAAATACCTGCAACAATTAAGTTTACGGATGCTCTTACTAAATCAAACGCAGGCATTTCATACGTTTTGTCTTTTGGCAACTCAATAACAGGTTTCTGAAATTTAGCATCTATAAAAACTAATGTTTTCTTAGGAATAATCATTCTAACTGCTTTATTAATTCCCATTGCAGCTCTTACCGCAATTCTTGACAATGGGTTTGGTTGAAATTTTTCAGCCCCTTCTCCTTGTCTAGATAAATCAATCCCTGTTTTAATAACGTTCTGTGCCTTACTAGAGGTCCATAAAGTAATCACCATAATTGCTCCAGCAAGTAATAACAACCAAACGTTTGATGGTACTTTCTTTGCTAAAATTTCCATTGAAAATGCATCTGCAGCTACTCCAGAAGCACTCCAAGCTTCGTAAGAATTCCATGCTGCAATTGGTACACCTACAAAGTTTACCAAATCATTTCCAGAAAATGCCATTGCTAAAGAGAATGTACCAATTCCAATAATTAATTTTAAGACATTTACTTTAAAAGCCTTTATTAAAATATAAGAAATTAAACTCCAAAGTATAAACCCTCCTAGAATAATCACTACGGTGTCGCCTTCTATTAAGAATTTAATATCTTTATAAAAAGGAGTCCCTTTCATTCCTTTTATAATAATAAAGTATGTAATTGATGTAATTGCAAAACCGCCAAATAACGCATTTATAAAAGCACCTCTTTTTTCAAAATTGAAAGAATATATTAATCGAGAAATAAATTGCACGAGAGCTCCTACTGAAAATGCTACAACTACCGAGAGTAGAATTCCATTTATAATTTGAATTGCTTTTTCATGGTTGATATAATTCCAAATATCTGAAATTGATTGAGAGTCGTTTCCAAATATTTTTATCAGTGAAATACAGACTACTGCTCCTAATAATTCAAATACAACAGAAACTGTTGTAGATGTTGGAATTCCAAGAGAATTAAAGATATCTAATAGTAAAATATCCGTAATCATTACCGCCATAAATATGAACATAATGTCTTGAAACATAAACATGCTTGGGTTAAAAATCCCTTTACGTGCAACTTCCATCATACCACTAGAAGTAATTGCGCCAAAGAACACACCTATACTGGCAATTATCATTATATTTCTAACCTTAATTGCCTTAGAACCTATGGCTGAATTTAAGAAGTTAACGGCATCGTTACTAACTCCTACAACTAAATCTACCACAGCTAAAACAGCTAAAGCGACAAGCATTAAAATGTATGGATCTCCCATTTCTTAGTTTTAATTTTAGTTTTTCAAATTTACGAACACAAGCTTTCACTAATGTTAGGTTTGTGTTATTTTATTGTTGCTTAAAAATGAATATCAACCTGTAATCTATATAATAACTGATTTGTTTTTATTCCTAAATCTAAATAGCTAACATCTGTTTGTACTTTTAATTTATGACCCACAATGTACTTAGACAGCCCTAATGTATACTGCTTTTCAGTTCCTTTTCCTGTTATGTTTTCATCTAAATAAATGTTTGTATAACGTCCTGAAACTTCCCAGTTTTTAGCAAATAAATAGCCGCTTTGCAAGTTTAGTCCACTACCTACTTGTACAATATCTCCAGTTAAAGTTCCATCAGAATTTTTTGCTAAAGGGTCTTTTGCATCTCTATATGCATATTCTCCCATAAAAGAAAATCCTTTGTATTTAAACATAGCATCTACAAACAATGTAGTAATGTTTGTTTTGTAAAAACCAACATCATTTTTCATATAAGAGCCTTGGTTACTTCTGTCTTTAACTGCGTTATTATTAAAATCATAACTGGTTCCGAAAGCTAATTTTGGAGATTTTTCTCTTTTTAAATCCCCTCCTTTATAATCTCCTTTGCTTGCGAAATCACCAAATGGCAAAAATTCTATTCGAGCTGTATATTGATGCCCGCCTAAGTTTCCTGTAGTAATATTTCTTCCTTCTCCTTGAGCAAACGAAAGGGCTTCCTTAACAATAAAATTATCAGATACATTAAAATGATGTCTTAATTGAAGTCCCATATCGCGATCAATATTAAATCGCTTATTCAATAAAGAGCGATCTACTAATTGTAAATTTGCTGAAGAAACTACACGCTCTCTGTTTCCAGGTAATTTTGTTTGCCCAAACCATAATTCGAAATTCTGATAAAAATTCCATTTTATAACCGCATCTAAAATATATCTTGGTGCATTGTTTGTAA
Organism: Tenacibaculum sp.; assembly: GCA_965242715.1. Lineage (GTDB taxonomy): Bacteria > Bacteroidota > Bacteroidia > Flavobacteriales > Flavobacteriaceae > Polaribacter. The sequence goes on along the minus strand of OZ251501.1, from coordinate 2,726,677 downwards.
ACTCTGAAGCACCTCCAATATCTCTATTTGACAATCCTAATTCTAATTTATATTTCAATTTTGGAGAAAATGCAAAACCACTAAACTTTAAACGAGCTCTTCTTACTAACAAAGAGGAGGATGGGTTTGACAACCCGTTGCTATTAGAATTCCATTGAGTAGTTCCTAAAAATTGCATTCTTGCACTAATATTCATAGCCCAAGTGCTATCTTTTCCTATAAGGTTAAAAAGCCCTTTTCCAAATTCTGGAGCATTAGATTCTTGTGCACTTACTATTATAAGTCCAAAAAAATAAACTAATAAAGTAATTTTAAATTTCATTATAACTTTAGCTATCGTTTTCTACAATACAAATAACCAATACTAATGTTAATTTAATGTATCTAAATGTTTATTTTAAAAAGATTAAAAAAGGAAGAATTTGGTATAGATATTTAAAAAAATGTATCTTTACCTTATATTTATTAATCAATAAGAAAATTATTATGGCAGTAATGAAAGTAATTGAAGTGTTGGCTAACTCTGAAAAAAGTTGGGAAGATGCTACTAAAAAAGCAGTAAAACAAGCCGCTAAATCTGTAAAAGGTATCAAATCTGTATTTGTACAATCTCAAAGCGCAGTTGTAAATGGAGATGATGTAACAGAATTTAGAGTAAACTTAAAACTTACTTTCGAAGTAAAGTAAGTTTTATATATTTCTCTACTACTGTGTAATGCGATTTTGTTCTTCAAAATCGCATTATTATTTTAACTATATTTGAAATATGAATACATTGGGATCAAGTACAAAACTTGTGGAGTTTCAAAAAATAGTTTGATATTTGTTTCTTAAAAAAATCAGCTGTCAAGTATCGATTTATTACCAATTTTGGAATTACTTTTACCCGAAGTTTTAGTTAAATATTTTAAACTTTCTACCCATAAAATAGAACACGAACAATTACATTTTCACTTTGAAGAATATAATAAAATACCTGAAGAATATGGGGTTGTAAGTGCTGTTTCTAAAGGGTTTTATCCCGAGATAACTGTTCAATATTTTCCACTACGAAGCAAACAAGTGTATCTCCATATAAAACGCCGCAGATGGCAAGATAATATTAGTAAAGAAGTAGTTATGCGAGATTGGGATTTAGTAGCAAAAGGTACAAGAATGACGAATGATTTCGCCACTTTTTTAAAACAAGGCCATTAATAATAATCCACAAAGTGTTAAAACCATTGGTGTCTTTTTTGGAGTAGAAGGCAAACGCTTACAGCAACAATATAAAAATTCATTAAGTGGTTTTGAGCAATGGGAACAGAAAAGTCATGCAGAAGAGTGGTTGCTGTATCCAGAAAATATTGGAGAACAAATAGCTATTGATGAAACTGCTTTTACAAATGGAGATTTATACACTATAGTGACTAATAAATCTGCGAAAGGTAAAAAAGGGGCATTAATCGCAATAGTTAAAGGAACTAAGTCAGATGATGTAATAAAAGTATTGAATAAAATATCTGAAAAAGTGCGATTTTCTGTAAAATAAATAACCGCCGTTTGTGAACGTATTGTGGTTTTAGATAAAGGGAATATGGTAAAAGACTTACAAACATCTGAAGCAACTTTAGAAGAATTAGAAAGCTATTTTTAGACATAGTAACTCCTTTCTAATTTTATTCCTACTTTTACGCGCTCACTTACAATAATAGAAGTCTATTTTAGTTGTAAGTAAGAGCGTTATTTTTTCCATGAAATACTATAAAAAAATATTCCTTTTAGCACTGTTTTTAATAACGGTTTTTTCTTGTAGCACAAGAAAGGACGCAATGCTTAATCGTAACTTTCACGCATTAACAACTAGGTTTAATGTGCTGTTTAACAGTCAAAAAGCATTTAATGCAGGGCTAAAAGAAATTAGTGATAAACACGAAGACAACTACTGGAAACGCTTACAAATAGAGCCAATTACTTTTGATGAAAAAACGATAGCAGTACCAAAATTTACACCAAGAAATCCAAATGGTTCTATAGAAGAGGGAAATAAAAACCTTACTTCGTTTGAAAAAGCAGAAGAAAAAGCGATAAAAGCGATTCAAAAACATTCAATGAATATTCGTGGGTATGAACGCAACCGCCAAATAGACGATGCCTATTTGTTGTTAGGGAAATCGCGTTACTACACACAGCGTTTTGTGCCAGCATTAGAAGCGTTTAATTACGTTATTGCAGAATATCCAGAAGCTAGTTTAATTAACGAGACCAAAATTTGGAGAGCCAAAACAAACATCCGTTTAGAGAATGAAAAATTAGCGATAGAGTCGCTTAAACTTTTATTAGAAATTCAAGAAAACGAAGAAGAATTATCTGATAAAATTAAAGAGGAAGTGCATACGGCAATGGCAATGGCATATGCTAAAACAGATACAATTCAAAAAGTTATAGATCATTTAAAATTAGCTACAGAAACGTATGAAAATAGAGAACAAACTGCTCGAAATTTATTCGTTTTGGGACAAATTTATAGTGAATTAAATCATAAAGATTCTGCTAGAATGGTATTTCAAAAATTAGCCGATTTTAAGAAAATGCCATATAAATACCGTATTTATTCTAATATAGAATTGGTTAAAAACACATCGGCAGATTCATCTTCAGTATCGTTAATTAAGCGTTTTAAAAAGTTAATTAAAAATAGAGATAATCGTTCGTACTTAGATGGACTATACTATCAGATTGGTGTTTTAGAAGAAAATCAAGATAGTATTACAGATGCTATTTCATATTATAAAAAATCGCTCGGAGTAAAAAACGGTAGCGATTATCAGAAAACATACACGTATGAAAAACTAGGAAACATTCACTTTAAAAATGCGGAGTTTATAAAAGCAAGTTTTTTTTATGATAGTGTTTTGCAAGTGGCTACAGATGAATATAAAAATGAAAAACGTATTCGTAAAGTAAAAAGAAGACACAAAGCTTTGGCGTCTTTAGGTAAATACGAAGATGTTTTAAAGATAAATGACAGCATTTTACGAGTTGCAAATATGTCTGAAACTGAACAAAAACAATATTTTGAAACATATATTGCTAAAATTCAAAAGAAAGATCAAGAACGTGTACAACAACAATTAAATGCTATTTCCTTCGGAACATCTTTTGGAGGAGGAACATCTATATCAGCAGGAAATAATAGTGGAAAATGGTATTTTTACAATACGCAAACTAAAGCATTTGGGAGGGCAGAATTTCAACGTGTTTGGGGCAATCGTCCGTTAGAAGATAATTGGCGTTGGTCAGACAGGTCGCTTATCAATCAAAATACAGATACTACAAGTGTTGTTGTGGAGCAGGAAGAAAGTCGTTACGATGTAGCTTCATATATAGATAGAATTCCAAAAGACAAAATTGCATTAGACAGCTTAACTTTTCAGCGGAATGATGCTTTATATCAATTAGGATTAATTTACAAAGAGCAATTTAAAAACCCTAAGTTGGCAATTCAAAATTTAGAACGATTACAAGCCGTTAATACTAATGAGAGATTGAAGTTGCCAATTAACTATCATTTATATCAAATTTATTCGGAGTTAGAAGATTCAAAAGAAAATTACTATAAAAATATCATTTTAACGGAATATCCAGACACTAAATATGCACAGATTATTCAGTATCCAAATAAAAAAATAACAGAAAAAGAGGATGTAGATAAAATTGCATATGCTTATAAAGAGATTTATTATTTATACAAGAAGTATAAATATGGTGCCGTAATTTCTAGAGTTGATACATTGTTACCAACAATTCAAGAGGCTGATTTACTACCAAAATTTGATTTATTAAAAGCCTATGCAATAGGCAAGACTAAAGATAAAGAAACCTACAAAACAGCTATGGAATTTGTAGCATTAAATTATGCAAATACAGAAGAAGGAAAAAAGGCAAAAGAAATAGTAAAACGACTAAAATAACCCTTACAATAGTATATAATGTTTAAAAAAGACTCAACTACTCAAACCCAAAAACAAACTACAGAACGCACTAAAATTGGTAAAAACACATCAATTTCTGGAAATATTAAATCTAATGGAGATTTTAGAATTGATGGAACATTAGAAGGTAATTTAACAACTGATGGTCGTGTTGTTATTGGTGCAAGCGGTTTTATAAACGGAACTGTTATTTGTGTAAATGCTGATATAGAAGGTGTGTTTTCGGGAGAGTTACGTGTATCAAAAATTTTAACAATAAAATCTTCTGCAACTATTTCTGGAGATATTGTTACCGGTAAGCTTTCTGTAGAACCCGGGGCCAGTTTTAATGTTAAATGCAGCATGAAAAATGCTGTAAAAGAACTAAATGAAGAAAAAGAACTCGTCGAAGCGACCGCTTAATAAAGCAATGCGTCTTTCTGGCGCGGGTTTACAAATGTTAGTAACTATTTTTTTATTTAATTGGTTAGGTAAATGGTTAGATGCAACGTATAGTAAAGGATTTTTAGAAACTACATGTACGCTTTTCGGTATTTTTGTATCAATATATTTACTAATTAGACAAGTAAATAAACTCAATTAGTAGTAATGATAAAAAACATACTTGTATACATCTTAATTATAGGTGTTCTGTTTTTTTTAGGTGTAAATAGCCATCGATATTTTATTGAAAAAATATCGGTTAATCTGCAGTTTTCCTTGCAGAATGTTTATATGTTTAATGCTATTTTTTCTTTGGTTGTTTGTACCGTATTTTTAATACTTTCTGAAAAAGAAAGTATTTTTGAGAAGTTGGGCTTTCTTTATCTTGGAACATTAGTCTTTAAAATTATACTATTTTATGCTGTATTTTACAATCCAGTTTTTACAGCTCAAGATTTAACTAAAATTGAACGTATTTCTCTATTAATTCCTATTGCTATTTTTTTATCTGTAGAAGTCTACTTTATTGCTAGAATTCTTAGTCGAAAATAAACTGTAAAAAAGTATTTATATTTTTAATAAATTATGTAATTTTGCGCAGAATTTAGAAAGCGTATTTTACAATGAAGATAGCACATAAATCTATCCAATTTTTTACTATAATTTTAGCAGTACTTTTTACAGTGAATACTTTTGCTGGAGGAGACAATAAAAAACAAAGCCCTCAAGACGATGACGGTCTTGTAAATACGGAAAAAGAAGTAAAAGAATATATTCTTCATCACTTAAAAGATTCTCACGATTTTAATCTTTTTTCGTATACTAACGATGCAGGTGAAAGAAAACATTTTGGATTTCCGTTACCAATGATTTTATGGACAAATAATGGTTTAAAAACTTTTATGTCTTCAGATTTTCATCATAACGATGATGGTCATGTAATTCTAGAAAAAGGCGAAGCAAAACTTGCTAAAATTCACGGAAAAATTTACGAATTAGATGCTGGCGCTTCTTCAGTAGTTTTTGATGCAGAACACCATGCTACAAATGCACACAAAGTACTAGATTTTTCAATAACAAAAAGTGTTTTTGCGGTTATAGTAATAGGGCTCTTAATGTTATTAGGTTTTTCTTCTTTAGCAAAACAATATAAAAGTAAAAAGGTTCCAACTGGTTTTGGAAGGGTTTTAGAGCCATTAGTATTGTATGTGCGTGATGAGATTGCTAGACCAAACATTGGAGACAAACACTATAGAAAATTTACAGGATATTTATTAACGGTATTCTTCTTTATTTGGGTAATGAATTTATTAGGCTTAACCCCTTTAGGGTTTAATGTAACAGGGCAAGTAGCAATAACTGCATGTTTAGCTATTTTCACCTTAGTTATATATACAGTAAGTGCAAATAAAGATTATTGGAAACATATATTGTGGATGCCAGGAGTTCCCATATTTGTAAAACCAATTTTAGCTGTTATTGAATTAGCAGGACACTTTGTAATTAAGCCGTTTTCATTATTAGTACGTTTGTTCGCAAACATTTCAGCAGGTCATATTGTGGTAATGAGTTTAATAGCAATTATGTTTACGTTACAAAAATCTTTAGGGGTTATTGGCGCAACAGGATTGTCTTTAGTACTATCATTTTTTATAACATTAATTGAAGTTTTAGTCGCTTTTTTACAAGCATATATCTTTACAATGCTTTCAGCATTATTTATTGGTATGGCAGTAGCAGAGCCTGAGCATCATTAATACAAGTTTGTTTAATTTAATATAAATACAATTATTATGTATAACATGATTGGGGCAGGATTAATCGTAATCGGAGCAGGAATTGGATTAGGTCAAATTGGTGGAAAAGCAATGGAAGGAATTGCTCGTCAACCAGAAGCGACAGGAAAAATTCAAACAGCAATGATTATTATCGCTGCATTATTAGAAGGTTTAGCATTTGGTGCATTATTCTTAGGAAAATAATCCAAACAGAAACAAAAAATAGCGTTCTGCAACGGTTGGTTGCAGAACCTATTTTTAAAATTAGACAAAAAACAAAAACATTAATTAGTTCATAGATGGAAACATTATTAAACGATTTTTCACCAGGATTATTCATAGTTCAAACTATATTATTTTTAGCATTAATTGCATTAATGGTAAAGTTTGCTTGGAAACCAATTTTAAACTCGTTAAATGAGCGCGAAGAAGGAATTCAAAATGCATTAGATTCAGCAGATGAAGCGCGTAAAGAAATGCAAAATTTGCAAGCAGATAATCAAAAATTAATCAAAGATGCACGTGCAGAAAGAGAGGCAATGATGAAAGATGCTCGTGAGATTAAAAAGAAAATGATTGTAGACGCTAAAGAAGAAGCAAATGTAGAAGCTTCTAAAATGATTGAAAAAGCAAAAGTATCAATTCAGCAAGAAAAGCAAGCTGCATTAACAGGTTTAAAAAAGCAAGTAGCAGAATTATCTATAAGTATTGCAGAGACTGTTATAAAGAAAGAATTAGCATTTAAAGACGAACAAGTTAAGTTGGTAGAAGGAATGCTTAAAGAAGTTACCTTAAACTAAATAGTTTATGAAAGGAACAAGAGCCGCATTACGTTACGCAAAAGCTATCTTAAACCTAGCCAAAGAAAATGGCAAGGAAACAGAGGTAAATGAAAATATGCAATTAATTGCAGCAACTATTTCTGAAAATAGCGAACTTAATATAATGTTAAAAAGCCCTGTTATTAAAGCTTCTGATAAGCATAAAGTATTAACAGCTCTTTTTAATGATAAAACCAATAATATTATAGAAGGTTTGTTCAACTTGTTACAAGAAAACAAACGTTTGGTAATGTTAGAATTAATAACAAAACAGTATACTGTTCTTTACAATTTTTATAAAGGAACACAAGTAGCAAAAGTTACTACGGCTGTTCCTATGACAAAAGAGTTAGAAGAAAAGGTTTTGGCAAAAGTTATTGAATTAACAGGCAACAAAACAAGTATAGAAAATATTATAAATCCAGCTATTTTAGGAGGGTTTATTTTACGCGTTGGAGATGTGCAGTATGATGCAAGTATCTCTAACCATTTTAATGAATTAAGAAGAGAATTTGACAATAGTCATTAATATTTCAAAAATTTAATTATACATCAAATTATAAAAGATGGCAGCAATTAAACCAGCTGAAGTATCAGCAATTTTAAAAGAACAATTAACAAACTTCGAGGCAAAAGCTACGTTAAATGAAGTTGGAACAGTATTACAAGTAGGCGATGGTATCACTCGTGTATACGGTTTGTCAAATGTTCAATACGGTGAATTAGTAGATTTCGGTAACGGCCTTGAAGGGATTGTATTAAACCTTGAAGAAGATAATGTAGGTGTTGTATTATTAGGTGCTTCGATAGGGGTTAGTGAAGGTACAACCGTAAAAAGAACAAAACGTATTGCTTCATTAAAAGTAGGTGAAGGAATTATTGGTCGTGTTGTAAACACTTTAGGTGTACCAATAGATGGTAAAGGACCTATTGAAGGTAAAATGTACGAAATGCCTTTAGAGCGTAGAGCTCCAGGTGTTATTTATCGTGAGCCAGTAACGGAACCTTTACAGACAGGTATTAAATCTATTGATGCTATGATTCCTATTGGTCGTGGACAACGTGAGTTAATCATTGGAGACCGTCAAACAGGTAAATCTACTGTTGCTATTGATACTATTTTAAATCAAAAAGAATTTTATGATGCAGGGCAACCAGTGTACTGTATCTATGTAGCTATTGGTCAAAAAGCTTCTACTGTTGCAGCTATTGCAAATATGTTAGAAGAAAAAGGAGCTTTAGCATATACCACAATTGTAGCTGCCAATGCATCAGACCCTGCAGCAATGCAAGTATATGCACCATTTGCAGGAGCTTCAATTGGAGAATATTTTCGTGATACAGGTAGATCTGCATTAATTGTTTTTGATGATTTATCTAAGCAAGCAGTTGCATACCGTGAGATTTCTTTATTATTAAGAAGACCACCGGGACGTGAGGCGTATCCTGGAGATGTATTTTACTTACACTCAAGATTATTAGAACGTGCTGCAAAGATTATCAATGATGATAAAATTGCAAGTGAAATGAACGATTTACCAGATTCTTTAAGAGGAATGGTAAAAGGTGGAGGTTCTTTAACTGCATTACCAATTATTGAAACACAAGCAGGAGACGTTTCAGCATATATTCCAACAAATGTAATTTCTATTACAGATGGTCAAATTTTCTTAGATGGGGATTTATTTAACTCTGGTGTTCGTCCAGCAATTAATGTAGGTATTTCGGTATCTCGTGTTGGTGGTAACGCACAGATTAAATCAATGAAAAAAGTATCTGGTACATTAAAACTAGACCAAGCACAATACCGTGAGTTAGAAGCTTTCTCTAAGTTTGGTTCAGATTTAGATGCTGCTACAATGAATGTGATTTCTAAAGGACAACGTAATGTTGAAATTTTGAAACAAGCTCAAAACGATCCTTATTCTGTAGAAGATCAAATTGCAATTATCTATGCAGGTTCAAAAAATTTATTAAAGGAAGTTCCTGTTAATAAAGTAAAAAAATTCGAACAAGATTATATCGAGTATTTAAATGCAAAACATAGAGATGCATTAGACACTCTTAAAGCAGGTAAATTAACAGACGAAGTTATTGATGTATTAACAGCAGCAGCAGCAGAAATTTCTGCTAATTTTTCGTCTTAATTAATAAAATTTGTTCCTGCTTTTTAGCAGGAACATTCTAATTTTAAGAGTTCATATATATGGCAAACTTAAAAGAAATACGTAACAGAATTACTTCCATCGGATCTACGATGCAGATTACTTCTGCCATGAAAATGGTATCGGCTGCAAAGTTAAAAAAAGCTCAAGATGCAATTACGGCAATGCGCCCATATTCATCTAAGCTTACTGAGTTGTTGCAAAATTTAAGTGCAACATTAGACGCAGATGCTAGCGGAGCCTATTCTACACAAAGAGAAATAAACAACGTTTTGTTAGTTTCAATTACCTCAAACAGAGGCTTGTGCGGCAGTTTTAACTCATCTATTGTTAAGAAGACAGTTAAAACAATTAGCGAAAAATATAGCGGAGTTACTGTAGACCTACTGACTATAGGTAAAAAAGGGAATGATGTTTTATCAAAAAAGTATACTGTAATTGATAATAGAAATGATGTTTATGATGATTTAACTTTTGACAACGTTGCTGTAATTGCTGAACAGTTAATGGATTTATATGTAAGTGGTTCTTATGATAAAATAGAAATCGTTTACAATCAATTTAAAAATGCAGCAACTCAAATACCGCAAGTAGAGCAGTTTTTACCAATAAAGCCGATTGAAGGAGGAGAGGCAATAACAAATTCTGATTATATTTTTGAACCTTCTAAAGAGGAGATTGTCTTAGTATTGATTCCGAAGTCGTTAAAAACACAACTGTATAAAGCTGTTAGAGATAGTTTTGCCTCAGAACATGGTGCTCGTATGACCGCAATGCATAAAGCAACAGATAACGCTACAGAATTACGTAACGACTTAAAACTTACATATAATAAAGCACGTCAAGCAGCAATTACCAATGAAATTTTAGAAATTGTTGGTGGTGCAGAAGCATTAAATAACTAAGAAATAATTTAATTATATTTAAGAAGCGAACTTATTAGGTTCGCTTTTTTTATGCTCACTTGTTATTCCTGTCAAGGCAGGGATCTGTTTAGTATAATTAATTTTAGAAGTTGTTTCGCTCCTTAACGAGCTCAAACAAGCCGTTCAATCGGGGCTAATACCAATTTAATTTTATAATACCGTATTAAATTCATTACTAGGAATCATCACTATGTAAAATACTTTTAATACAGCATTATAAAATTAAATTATATTACACGTTTTGATAATCCTTGATGAATCTGGGGAGTGATGATTCTTGAGGTGATATTTTTTGGTTTGTCTGTCAATAATCCAGTTATTCCCCCAGATATATAACGAAGAACCCAACGTTCTTGAGTGCGTAAATTTATGCCCAAATAAGTGGCTAATGCTTCGCGAGTTTTAAATTTTCCTTTTTGTAATTCCAAAAGCCAGATGATTCTTTTTTAAATACGATACTGTCTTTGTTTTTTGCGAAGAGAAATCAGTTAAGAAGGACTCTCTTTTATAGTGAAATTTCTTGCTTTTGCTATCTTTAAATATACAATAAAATAACGGCTTTAATAAATTAAATAGGTGTTAAGAGGTTTTTACCAACCATATTATCTATTACACTAAATATTTATATTTAGCTAAGTAATAAACCGAAACGATAGTGCTTATTTATTACCCTACGTTTCTTATAATAACGTTAGTGAAACCTCAAAAAATCATAAAAAACTCGCAGATATGCGAGTTTTTTTATGTTCTAAATACGAGTAAATTTACATTTTCTGTAACCAAGTTTTTATGGCAACTTCTGCTTTAATAATCGCATTTAAATCGGCAATTGCAACACGTTTTTGTTTCATAGTATCTCTATGACGTATAGTAACGGTTTTATCTTCTAATGTTTGATGATCTACCGTAATACAAAAAGGCGTTCCGTTAGCATCTTGCCTTCTATAACGTTTACCAACAGCATCTTTTTCATCATAAAAAACATTGAAATCCCATTTTAAGTCTTCCATAATTTTACGAGCCACTTCTGGTAAACCATCCTTTTTAACTAGCGGAAAAATTGCTGCTTTATAAGGTGCTAAAACCGATGGTAATTTTAAAACAGTTCTTGTGGTTCCGTTTTCTAATGTTTCCTCTTGTAAAGAATTTGAGAAAACTGCTAAAAACATTCTGTCTAAACCAATTGAAGTCTCAACAACATAAGGTGTATAGCTTACATTTTCTTCGTGGTCAAAATATTGTAGTTTCTTACCTGAAAATTCTTCATGTGCTTTTAAATCGAAATCTGTACGTGAATGAATTCCTTCTAATTCTTTAAATCCAAAAGGAAATTTAAACTCAATATCAGAAGCTGCATCTGCATAATGTGCTAATTTTTCGTGATCGTGAAAACGATAGTTTTCAGCACCCATTCCTAAAGAAAGATGCCATTTTAAACGCGTTTCTTTCCATTGGTCATACCATTTTTTTTGTGTCCCTGGTTTAATGAAAAATTGCATTTCCATTTGTTCAAACTCACGCATTCTAAAGATAAATTGGCGCGCAACAATCTCATTTCTAAAGGCTTTTCCTGTTTGTGCAATTCCGAAAGGAATTTTCATGCGTCCTGTTTTCTGCACATTTAAAAAGTTTACAAAAATACCTTGTGCAGTTTCTGGGCGTAAATATAAATCCATTGCCGTTTCTGCAGAAGCGCCTAACTTTGTACTAAACATTAAATTGAACTGTTTTACATCTGTCCAATTTCTAGAACCTGTTAAAGGGTCTGCAATTTCTAGTTCTTCAATTAATGCTTTTACGTCGGCTAAATCTTCATTTTCTAAAGATTTTCCCATTCTAGAAAGAATGGTATTTATTTTTTCTTGATAACCAACAACTCTTCCGTTTGTAGTTATAAATTCTTGTTTATTAAAAGATTCTCCAAAACGTTTTTCCGCTTTAGCGATTTCTTTATTTATTTTTCCTTCAATTTTGGCACAATAGTCTTCAATTAAAACATCTGCCCTGTAACGCTTTTTAGAGTCTTTGTTGTCAATTAATGGGTCGTTGAATGCATCTACGTGACCAGAAGCTTTCCAAGTAGTTGGATGCATTAAAATTGAAGCATCAATACCAACAATATTTTCGTTCATTTGCACCATTGCTTTCCACCAGTACTCTCTAATATTTTTCTTTAACTCAACTCCGTTTTGAGCATAATCGTATACCGCGCTTAATCCGTCATAAATTTCAGATGATTGAAATACATAACCGTATTCTTTTGCGTGCGATAATACCTTCTTAAATTTATCTTCTTGTTTTGCCATAATGAACGCAAATATACAGGAATTATAAAAGTTTTCAAGAAGAAAATGATGTGTTTTATTTCTAAAAAAGCCTCGATGCAAGTTTATGCTACCAAGCTGAATCTATCCTTTTTTACAGCGATATACAAATGCTGGCGGAAAATTAAGTGGTTCAAACTCTAAAGTAATTCTTTCAGGGAATACTTTTTTAAGTTTTTTATAATATATTAACGAGTATTGATATTGAATAAAAGTTACTCCTTTTTATAAAATTTGATGTGATTTTTGAAGGGTTTCTCCAGAAGCTTCATCTAGAATAATAGCTAACGGTAAGCTAGAGACAATGTGATTACATTCTAAAAAAACTTACTTTTGCAGTTCTTCATCCATTTTTTCTGCGGAAGCATTTACTACAATTAATTGTTTGTGTTTTATTTTTAATAATTATTTGTGAAATTCTTCGTTAATTTCAAAACAAATTAACGTTGCTTCTGGGTGCAGTTCTTTTAAAATCTGTTTTGTAATAACCCCGTTACCAAGACCCAATTCTAAATAACATCTACAGTAGAAAAATGGATTTTAGAAAGCATTCATTTTGTTAAAAAACGAGAGCTTGGAGTTACTGTTCCTAAGGTTTTTAAATTCTTTAAAAAAGTCGATTCGGTTTGTCAAAAAGATTTGTTTTGTTTAACTTTAGCGTAAAAACACTGTGTAAAGATGCAACTTTTTAAAGATATTTTTCACTTATTTTATCCTAATTTATGCACAACCTGCAGTAGAGAATTGTTGTCTGGTGAAGAAATTTTATGCTCCTTTTGTAGTCATGATTTGCCTATTATTAATCATAAAAACTTTAAAAACAATCAAATAACTCAAATTTTTTATGGTAGAATTCCTATTGAAAATGCTACTTCGTTTTTATATTATAGAAAAGTTGGAAAAGTACGTGAGCTTATTCATCAGTTAAAATACAAGGACAACGAAAAGGTGGGTGTTTTTCTAGGGAACTGGTTTGGGTATATTTTAAAAGAAATTCAAGAATTTTCAGATATAGACTGTATAATCCCTGTGCCATTACACACACAAAGGTTGAAAGAACGAGGTTATAATCAACTTACAAAATTTGGAGAAACATTAAGTGAAATTCTTGAAATTGAATATAATCCTAAAATTTTAATTAGAGTTACTTCTACCAAAACACAAACATTTAAACAGCGTTTTGAGCGGTTTTCTAACACACAAACTAAGTTTCAGTTAACAAATTATTCCATTTTAAAAAATAAACACGTTTTGTTAATTGACGATGTTATTACCACAGGCGCAACTTTAGAAGCCTGTTGCAACGAATTATTAAAAACTAAAAACCTTAAAATAAGTATTGTAACAATGGCGTTTACAGAATGATTTTGTTTCTTTGCACTCATAGAGCGCTTTTGTATTTTATTAACGTGCTTTTTTAAAACTGATTTTATTTTTGAAAAAAATTATTAATTTTTTATTGATTTCATTAATCGCTTTATTTTTATTCGACTGTGCTCGTAAAGGACGACCAAGTGGCGGCCCAAAGGATGAAACTGCACCAATCTTAGTAACTGCAAACCCACCAAACGAAACGGTTAATTTCAACAAAAAAGAAATACGGATTTATTTTGATGAATACATTGTTTTAAAAGATTTAACCAAGCAGTTAGTAGTTTCTCCTCCGTTTAAAAATCCGCTATTAATTACACCTCAAGGCACGCCAAGTAAATATATTAATATTGAAATTTTAGACACCCTAAAACCCAATACAACCTATACTTTTAACTTCGGAAACGCAATACAAGACAATAATGAAAACAATAAACTGGAAGCATTTAAGTATGTCTTTTCAACAGGGAGTTATATTGATTCTTTAACCTTAAGCGGAAATATTAAAGATGCTTTAAATAGAAAACCTGTTAAAGGAATTAGTGTGTTATTATATAAAATAGATGCTACTTATAACGATTCTATTATCTATAAAGAAAAACCATTATATGTAGCAAGTACGCTAGATTCTTCTAATTATAAATTTTCTAATTTACAGAAAGGAAAATATTTATTAGTAGCTTTAAAAGAAGAGAATAAAGATTATATTTTTAATTCTAAAACTGATAAAATTGCCTTTTATTTAGATACTATTTCATTACCAAAAGACAGTATTTTGAGTTCAGAATTACGTCTTTTTAAAGAAGTGCAGCCTTACAAATTTAAAAGAGGAAAAGAAGTTACTAAAGGAAAAATAGCTTTTGGTTTTGAAGGTGAAAAGAAAGAAATGAAAGTTAAAATTTTATCGAAAGTTCCATCTAATTTTAAATCTTTTTTTCAATTTGAAAAAGAAAAAGACACCTTAAACTATTGGTTTACTCCTTTTGAAATAGACTCGTTAAACTTTGTAGTTTCTAACACTAATTTTAAAGATACTATCACTGTTTTTCTAAGAAAAAAGAAAATAGATTCTTTGCGAATTTCTTCATCTGTTAATGAAGTACTTCACTTTAACGACACTTTATTTTTAAATACAAATAACCCGATTATTAATATAGATTCAACAAAAATTTCTTTGGTAGATAAAGACACTCTTGTGGTTCCTTATCAACTTAAAAAAGAAAAAATTAACTCATACGCTGTAGTTTTTGAGAAAAAACCCTCTATGAAATATCACTTACAAGTACTCCCTAACGCCATTACAGATATTTACAATACAACAAATGATACTTTAAAATATCGCTTAAGTACCCGTAACTTAGATGACTATGGGGAAATAATTTTAAACATTAATAAACAAACCGAAAGCCCTATTATTTTAGAATTAATAGCTAAAAATGTTGTTATTAGACGAGTGTTTGTAAAAACTTCAAAGACTGTTGAGTTTAAATTACTTGAACCCAAAAAATATACTGTTAGAGCAATTATTGATACAAATAAAAACAATAAATGGGATACAGGTAATTATCTAAATAAGATTCAACCAGAAAAAATTATCTACTTTTCAGAAGAAATAACACTAAGAGCAAATTGGGACTTTAACGAGACCTTTACAATAAAATAATTCTTTATAAGTTAACGTTTTAACTAATTTTATATATTTTCTTTTAATGTTTTAAGAAAATAAAAAAATTTGCCCCCTAAACTCATTTTTATATCACTTTTGTGTTCAATAAATATGTTTTCTCAAAAATATACTTTTGATAATAAACACTACACTCACGATATCGGTATTTTTGTTGGTCCTTACGCCATGCAATCAGATTATGGGCAAACGATTAACTTTCAAAGTGAAGCTGGTAACACACATTATCTGTAAGTTTAGTACACTACCTTACTTTTTACAATAGAGATAACCGTTGGAATGCACGCTAAGACTTATTGATGATATTGCTATAAAAACCGAAATTAATTATATGTCTACTGATGATATACGACATCATGGTAAATACATCGTTGGAGGTGATAATAGAAGTAATAGAGAGAGACTTAGAGCTATGAAAGGCTCTATGAGCTTATTAAATATTGGTGTAAGTGCCAATACTCCGTTAAACTTTGCCCTAACCCTCTAACAGTCAATTAAATAAGTTAAAAAAACAGGCTCAAAAATTAGGATAACTCCCTGATTATCATTAAATTAATAGTTAATTTCAAACAGCTATTAATGATGCTTCTCAAGGAGAAATCCAACTATAAATATCACACAAAAAGATTACTTAACAAAATGAAAGATGTAAATAAATGGCAATATGATTTTATGTTGGAAGTTTTTGGTCTATTTCTCAGCATAAAAGGACGTTTAAATTTTATGCAGTTAAGTCGTTATGGTGATCATGGAGAACAACATTACAGGAATCAGTTTAGTAAGTCTTTTGACTTTTTAAATTTCAATAAAGAATTGATTACTGAGTATGGGGGCAAACATTTAACCATTGCTTTCGACCCGAGTTATGTTAGTAAATCTGGTAAATCCACCTGTGGAGTTGGTTATTATTGGTCTGGTGTAGCGGGAAAGGCAAAATGGGGATTGGAAATATCTGGTATAGCAGCGATTGATATAGATAATCATACAGCGTTTCATTTAGAGGCTGTTCAGACACCAAATAATTTGGAATCAAAAAGTTTGGTAGATCATTATGCCAATATATTGATTCAAAGAAAAGAGGTCCTTCTTTCGATGTCTAAATATGTTGTGGCAGATGCTTATTTTTCCAAATACGGTTTTGTTTCTAAACTCTCTGATAATGGATTGGAGACCGTTAGCAGACTAAGAAACGATGCTGACTTACAATATATTTATACTGACCAACAGAAATATGGGAGAGGAAGACCTAAGAAATATGATGGAAAAATTGATTATAAAAAACTTAGAAAAGAATATTTTTCTTTGATAGAAGACAATCAGCAAAGCAAAGTATACAGCGCTATTGTATACTCAAAATCATTAAAAAGAAAAATCAATCTTGTGATTGTTTATTTCCTTAAAAAAGGAAAATGGAATCATAAATTATATTTTTCTACAGATGTAACAATTTCAGCAGAAATGATTTTGACATATTATCGCACCAGATTTCAAATAGAATTTACTTTTAGAGATGCCAAGCAATACTCAGGTCTAAATCACTGTCAAGCAAGAAGTAAAGATAAACTCAACTTTCATTTTAATACAGCACTTACAACGGTTAATCTCGCTAAGATTACACATTGGATGCCTATTGAAAAAAGGCTAAGAGGGGCTTTCTCAATCAAGGATATTAAAACCTTACATCACAATGAGTTAATGCTTGCTCGATTTTTTAACGTGTTCGCTATAAGACCGAACTTGAAGAATAATAAACAAAAAATTAAAGAACTACTGTATTATGGTATCAGAGCAGCATAAAAACTTAACGGAGTATTGAGTGCAGAATATCACTTTAAAGATTTAAGGTCTTTTAGCGCCTATTATTCTAAATATAAATGGAACCCTTATGTAAGTTTAGGGTTAATGTATTCTATGTATAACAACGACTTAACCACTTCTTTTGGAGACGGAGATTGGCTGTGCTAATTCTACTTTATTGTTTACAAAATGGCAACCAGAAAGTGAAAGAACCATTGGTAAAGGAAATACTGGGTCTGCTGTTTTAGGGACTGAACAATTATAGAGAAATAGCCATTGGGGGGCTTTAAACCCCAATCCAAAACCTATGGACTTTAAGGCCATAGTGGTTTAGTTAGGGCTTGCTGATTTTCTAAAAAATAAAACATAATTAATTAACAATCAATGATTTATCTGCATGTTAGTAGTGATATTATTTTGATAAAAGCATAGGTTTTCGTATCTTACTATCATAAACCCGTGCAGTTATGATAAAATATACCGCCTCAAATCAACTAACATTAGATGGATTTTCACATCCTTTTTCCCAGGAACTTTCGCTTGAAAATCGTTGGGTAAAATTGGCAACAATTATTCCTTGGGATGATTTGGCAGTTATTTATAGCAAGGCACTCCATAGCCATGCAGGACGTGAGAGTATTGATGTAAGAATGGTGATTGGCGCCATTATCATAAAACACAAATTAGGGTTGGATGATAGAGGAACCGTTGCTATGATTAGCGAGAATATTTATTTGCAATATTTTTGTGGTCTTACAAGTTTTCAAACTAAAGATCCTTTTCATCCCACCGTTTTTGTAGATATCCGCAAGCGGATGGGCGCAAATGATTTTGACCTATGGAATGCACTTATCATTAAAAAAGCAGATGATTTAAGACCGTCTAAAAAGAAAATGATTGGGGGTGATGATGATGGTTTTCCAAAAAACAAAGGAACCTTAAAGATTGATGCCACAGTTGCAAATCATAAAATTGTTTTTCCTACCGATGCAGGACTTCTGAATACTGCTAGGAAAGAAACCGAACGTTTTATAGACTTACTCTACAAACAATCGACTTTAAAAAAGCCTAGAGATTATCGCAGGATAGCACGAACAGAATATTTGGTGTTTTCAAAAAAAAGAAGAAAATCAAAAAAAGAGATTCGTAAGTTTATTGGCAAACAACTAAATTATGTCAAACGCAATTTAACCTATATTAAAAACCTGTTAGACGACATAGAAATCCTCAAGAAAGAAGAAGTTCTTGTAGGGTTATTTCCAATGAAAAACCCATATCCCTCAAAGTTCCCACTGCCAAAACGAGACCAAAAAATTTATTGGATAGTACAGCAACTTTATGTACAACAACAGTATATGTATCAAGAAAAAATACATCGTGTAAAAGATAGAATTGTCAATATCTATCAACCTTATATACGTCCTATTCCTAGAGGAAAAGACAAAACATCTACAGAATTTGGTGCAAAAATAAGTGCAAGTGTGGTGGACGGAATGAGCAGAGTGGAACATATAAGTTGGGATCAATTTAATGAAGCCAGTGATTTAGAATTACAGGTAAATATGTACACAAAAACCTTTGGTCATTATCCAGAACTGGTTTTAGCAGACCAGATATATTTGAATAGAAAAAACAGAAATTGGCTCAAAGAAAGAGGAATACGGATTGTAGGAAAACCATTAGGAAGACCAAAGAAAACAAACCTTAATGCTTATCAAAAACGAAAATTAAAAAAAGAACGAAACCAAAGAAATCATATAGAAGGTAAATTCGGACAAGCAAAAAACGCATACGGCTTAAGCAGTATTAAAGCCAAAAGAAGTGACACCTCACAGAGTTGGATTGGGGCAATATTTTTTATAATGAATTTGATATCATTAGAAAAAATAGCGAAACAATACGCTATTTTTTGTGTCGTATTCAAAAATTACAGTGCAAGGTTAAAAATAAACATAATCAACTTTATTGATAACTCCAGTTATAGCATAAATCATATTTTTAAACTGACTATTCTTAAATATCTAATGATATCTTCTTGATAAAATCTGCAAGCCCTAGTTATCGCTTTCAAAATATATAAAGTATTGATTGTCAATATAATATATGAAAATTAATAATCAGAAACAACAATTTTAGATTACATTTTAGTAAATATTTAAGACTTTTTTAGATGCGTTTGCCTTGATAAAATACATATTCTACCAAGAATTATTATGTTTTCTGTATCTTATAATTTATAACTCCAACTTCTTAGACGTAATAACAGCATCATTAATAACAAAAGGCATTGGCATCATTTCTTCACTTCTTGGCTTTATGTTAAACGTTGTGTTATTCAGTAAATCATACGATATTTCATTAATAATAAAATTTATTTTTTCATCTTTAGAAATGCTAAAATTTAGATGTAAAATGCTGTCTTTTCTCGCGAAAAAATAACTCAAAAAACGTCCTTTTTTAAGCTCTGTAGATTTCCCTTTGTTAATAAGAATACCATTTATAAATAAACTATCAATATTTCCTGTAGCCATAGATAGAATTTCTAATTTGGCAATATGTCTTTGAGGTTTTAAGATAAAGTCTAGGTGTCTTTTTCCTCCAAAAATACTATCAGTCTTAATTTCAATTTTAGCCGTTGCTATTTGTTTAGTATCGGTTCTGGTATAATAGCGAAACCTTGTGCCATATTTACTCCCCATTTCAGCATTCTTAATATGTCCTTTAGTTGGGTTATCACCCAGTTTTTGATTAATATATTCGTCTAAAGTAGTGTTATACGTTCCAAAATATGCCATTTTACTTTCTTCATCTTGTACATATACCAAACTATTTGGACGTTTTTTGTCAACTGAAAATCCGCTATTAAAGGTTGCTATTACAAAAAAGAGGATTGCTAAAAAACCAAAGAAATATTGCAAGTTGTTTTTCTTCTTTTTTTGATAAAAAACAGGAACCATCAACCCGAAGAGTAAGACAATAAAAATAGCAGAAATAAACAACATTTTTAAACCCAAACCAACTGGAATCGTTTTTATCATTGGTACAAGAATATATAAAGTAGGAATGGATAATAGTGCAAATAAGATAGGTTTAGAATGTTTTCTAATATTTGCAAAAACAAGAATTGTTAGTAGTAGTAATGCACTAAAAACAGGAATAATTAAAAACCCTGCGCCTTGTAAATAGTTGAGAATTAAAAAATTGATGAGTAGCCAAACTGTAATTGGTGCAACTAGTAAATCAGCATCAGAAATATCTTTAAAAAAGAGATTATAAATTTTTAAAATAACCCAAAGGCTTAAAAACGAAAAAGCTAAAAGATATTGGTAACCATTGTAGGTAAAGCCGTGTAATATATCTTGATATTGTGGATGTATAAAGAGCAATAATTTCCATAACCCAAATGCAATTGCAGGAGCAATTAGTAGCGAACCTAAAAACGGAATGAATCCTTTAAAAATTCCTTTTAGTGTGAGTTTTTTGTTAGAAATTCCGAAGAAAATTAAGATTATAAAGATGGCAAAAGCAATTAATAACATTGGTAAAACCCAAGAAAACGGATAAGCTAGTAAACGCATCATTGGGAAATTGGTGTAGACCAAATCTTTTTCGCTATTTAAGTTTGATATATCTGAATTCGCAAAATAAGGTAGTGTAGCCATTAAATAATCTGCTTGATGCAAGAGGCTTTCCCTATCCATCCGTTCATAATTATCTTCCGCGGTATGATAGTCAAAATGATCGCCAATAAAAGCAAAATTAAATCCGTTTATGTTGGCTTCTTCTCTAAAAACGGTTAAATCGGTATCGTTTGGTAGCATTTTATAAATGCTATACATCAATGAGTTTGCTGTTGGGTAATTGGGTTTTGCACGTAAAAACTCCCTAAGTAGCTTACTGTTTTTACCTTTGGTTTCCATTAGCATATAACTTGGCCCGCCACTTCCACGAGCTTCAAAATTTAAAACCAAACCAACCTGATCTTTCCACAGATGTGCATCTACAAATGCTTGTGCGCCTAATAAACCGAGTTCTTCAGCGTCAGAAATTAGAATAATAACATCATTTTTTGGTTGCTTATTTTTAGATAGAAATGCGCGAACTCCTTCTAAAATAGTTACAACGCCAGAACCTGCATCACTTGCACCAATTGCTGAATGCGGGCTGCTATCATAATGTGTTAAAAGCAATAGTGCTTTTCCTTTTTCAGAACCTTCTATTTTTGCTATAATATTTTCTGCAGTTGTACCAGTCAGCCATTTTTTACTAAATGCAGTTTGAGTTTGAATCTCGGGTTGCAATCCTATTTTTCTTAACTCGTTAACAATATAGTCTTGAACTTCTTTGTGTGCTTTAGTTCCAGTATAATGTGCTTTTTTACTAATATTTTTTAGGTGAACTAACGCGTTTTCCATAGAGAAACCTGTTTTCTTTTCAATGGTTTTTGCATTAGAAATTGAAGGTTTTGCATCGGAAAACGCCCAGTAGATTGTTCCGATAATAATAAGCAAGTAGGCGAGTTTAGTTGATGTCTTCATCAGTAAAATAATTTTTATAAAAGTAATGAAATAATTTTTTAGTCTAAATTAGCCTAAGTCATTAAAAATCATTAACTTTTATAACTAACTCACCTTACGCAAGAATAATTTGAATTTAAGATATTTATAGTTTATCTTGTTAACAACTTTGAGAAATAAAAAGATGGATAATTTTGTTGATTTGTATACTGATTATTTGATAAGTTCAAGTTCTTACACGACAGCTACAGGTATGGCTTCATTACTCTCTATAAAACATGATAAAATAACACGAGCATTATCAACGGGTGTTTATGACAGTAAATTTCTATGGAAAAAGGCAAAACCTTATGTTGAAGAATTGACTCAATCTAAAGAAACTATCATTTTAAGTTTTGATGATTCGATACAAGAAAAACAATATACAGATGAAAGTGAGTTGAACACTTGGCATTTTGACCATGTGTTTGGAAGGTCTGTAAAAGGGGTTAATTTTCTAACTGCTTTAGTCGAAGTTGGAGGCATGCGTATACCGTGTGGTGTAGAGTTTATAAAGAAAAATATTTGGGTTACCGACAAAAAAACAGGAAGGCAAAAGCGTAAAAGCAGCAAAACTAAAAACGAACTTTTTAGAGAAATGTTGCAGGAATGTAGTAGCAAAATACACTTTGATTATGTGTTGGCTGATAGTTGGTTTTCTTCAGCAGAGAACATGGTTTATTGTAAAGAACTTTTAAAAAATGATTTTATTATTGCCTTAAAAAGCAATCGAAAAGTAGCCTTATCCTTAGAAGATAAGCAAAATGGAGCATACGTGAATATTAAAACATTACAGCCAAGACAACAAACCGTGGAAGTTTGGTTTGAAAAACTAGACTTTCCGCTGTTGCTTACAAAGCAAGTTTTCAAAAACGAGAATGATACAGTCGGCGAGTTGTACTTGGCTTGTAGTGATTTAAATTTATCGTATAACCAAATAACTACAATCTACAAAAAACGGTGGGCAGTAGAAGAGTATCACAAATCGATTAAAAGTAACACAGGTTTTGCTAAATCTCCAACTAAAAAAACAGAAACTCAAACGAATCATTTTGTATTGTCAATTGTAGCTTATATAAAGTTAGAGTGGCTTAAACAAAGAACAGGGAAAAATCATTTTGCTATGAAAACACAAATCTATTTAGCAGCTCAAAAAGCAGCTCATAACTAACTCAGAAAGTTATCAACACCTAAAGCTGCTTAATCATCCTTTTTTGAGGTTTGGATGCGTAACATGAGTTATTAATTATCCGCCAACAAGTTTTGTAGCTCCTGTAGAGTATTATAAGTATATGCTAGATAATCATGAAGATAAAGATTCCGATAAATTATATAGAAATGATAACGGTCATTTTACAGATGTTACAAAAGAAGCAGGCTTAAGCTCCTTTGGATTAAGTTTGGGTGTTGTTGCGTCAGATATAAATAATGATGGTTATATAGATCTATATATTTCTAATGATTTTAATTCTCCAGACTTTTTATTTATTAATAATCAAGACGGTACTTTTACCAATCAAATTAATACAAGTTTACAGCAAACATCATTCTTTGGTATGGGTGTAGATATTGCCGATTTTAATAATGATGGCTACTTCGATATTTTTCAGTTAGACATGTCTGCTGCAGATAATTTTCGATCCAAAGCGAATATGTCCTCTATGAATCCAGATGTGTTTTACAAATCTGTTGAACTAGGTTTACATTATCAAAACATGCAAAATTCTCTTCAAATGAATAATGGAAATATTGAAGGAGAAACACCAGTATTTAGTAATATTTCACGTTTAGCAGGGGTTTCTTCAACCGATTGGAGTTGGGGTGGTTTATTTGCTGACTTCGATAATGATGGCTGGAAAGATTTATTTATAACCAATGGTATTCGGAGAGATGTAAATAATAAAGATTTTTATGCTAAGTATAAAGATTTTTTTAAAAAAATGGAATCAGACCCAGATTATGTAGGTAAAGAAGAAAAAGCAGGGCTTTTAAATATTCTTAAAGAAATACCTTCCGAGAAATTAAGTAACTATATGTATCAAAATAATGGTGATTTAACCTTTACATCAAAATCAATAGAATGGGGCTTTGAAGAAAAAACATTTTCAAATGGTGTTGCTTATTGCGATTTAGATAATGATGGTGATTTAGATTTAGTGATTAACAACTTGGACGATGTTGCTAGTATTTACCGTAACAATACCGCAGAAAACAACTATTTAACAATTATTCTTAAAGGAGAAAATAAAGTATTACCAAATGGAAGTAGGGTTTCTATTTACACTTCTAAAGGAATGCAAGTACAGGAATATAATTTAGTAAGAGGCTATTTTTCATCGGTTACCCCATTATTGCATTTTGGGTTAGGACAAGTAAAACAAATAGATAGTGTTTTAGTGGCATGGTCAAATGGAAGAACCACAAAATTAGAGAATGTAAAGGTAAATCAAAGACTTAAGATTTCTTATACAGATGTTACAAAGTCTACCATAGTAGCTTCCTCAAGTAATAAAGAAGCAAAACAAAAGCAATTTCAAACCATAAACAACCCTAATTTATATATTCACAAAGAAAATCCATTTGACGATTTTAAGGTTGAAACTTTGTTACCTCATAAAAACTCTACCTTAGGGCCAGCGTTAGCTGTAGGAGATTTAAACGGTGATGGTTTGGACGATTATATTGTTGGAGGTTCTATTGGTAGTCCTACAGTAATATATATACAAGATAAAACAGGAGGTTTTACTATTTTGCATACAGAAGAAATGAGGAAAGATAAATATCATGAAGACCTTGGAATTTTAATTTTTGATGCGGATGGTGATGGAGATAATGATATTTATATCGCCAGTGGGGGTAATGAGTTTCCGGAAGGTTCTGAAGGATATTTAGATCGGTTTTATGAGAATATCGATAATAAAACATTTAGACGTAATAAAAATGCCATACCTAATATTAAAATAAGTGGCAGAGATATTACAATTTCCGATTTTGATCATGATGGTGATTTAGACATTTTTGTTGGCGGTAGATTAACCCCTAAAAAATACCCGTCGCCAGCCAACTCCTATATACTTGAGAATATTAGTACCGCTACAGAAATTAAATTTGTAGATGTAACAGATAAAATATTTCCAGATTTAAAATCATTAGGTCTTGTTACAGCTTCTACTTGGGTAGATTTTGATAATGATGGTTGGGAAGACCTTGTAATTATAGGAGAATGGATGCCCATTAAGTTTTTTAAAAATGATAAAGGAGTTTTTAAAGATGTTTCTAATTCATTATTAAAAGGAGAATATTCTGGCTGGTGGTATTCTATTAAAAAAGGAGATTTTGACAACGATGGAGATCAGGATTTAATTGTAGGTAATTTGGGTAGAAACTACAAGTACCAAGCCAGTAAATCTAAACCATTTAAAATATATCTAAATGATTTTGACGGCAATAAAAAACTAGATATAGTTCTAAGTTATAAGGAAGGAGAAACAGAATTTCCAGTAAGAGGACGCCAATGCTCTTCACAGCAAATGCCTTCAATAAAATTAAAGTTCAAAGATTATAATTCATTTGCAAATGCTTCATTGGCTGAGATTTATACTAGTAAATTTTTAAAAGAATCTTTAAGTTATGAGATAACCTCCTTTGAAAGTGTTTATTTAGAGAATGTTAATGGCACCTATATTTCCAAACCATTGCCGCAATTAGCGCAAATTTCAAATATAAATCAATTTGTAGTTAAAGATTTTAATGAAGACGGCAACCTAGACATCGTTTTAGCAGGTAACCTTTACAACCCTGAAGTAGAAACACCACGAAATGATGCTAGTTTTGGATTGCTACTAGAAGGGGATGGTGCAGGTAATTTTAAAGAACAAACTATGATGCAATCTGGTTTAAAAATTATTGGGGATGTAAGAAATATGTCCCTTATTTTTATAAAAAAGGAAGCATATATATTGGTCGCTAAAAATGACGCACAAATGCAGCTTATCAAAATTAATAACCTAACAGATTGATTGTTTGTAAACAATTTTAAAAAGTTAATTGTAAAGAGTATCGTATGAAAATAAATTATAGAGAAACACTGCTTGTAATTCTGTTTGCGTTTTTTTTGTCTTTTTTACAAGCACAAGAATCTCCAAGGTGGCAATTAAAAGATGATGGAGGTATTGTTTGGAATGTGAATAAGAAGGATTCCCATATGGACCATATAGAAATGAGTGGATTTTATGTTTCATCCATTGTACATTATGGTGTTGAAGATGGTGTTCTAAAACAGAAAGTACATTTAGTTTTTCCAATGCTTAGAACAATTCCGAATGACACTCACGCAAGTCTAGCCCATATTTTTAAAAAGGAAGACTTGTCTCCTGTAAAAGTAGATGGACAAGCAATAGTAGAAACACCCATTACATTTTCTATTAAAGGAATTGTAGAATACAAATCTTCAACTTTACAAGGTGTTGTCGTTAAACACCAACTGTTTCCGTCTACAGATTTACCTGTATTTATAGATAGAGTCCAAATAAAGAATAAATCAAAAAAAACAGTTATAATACAACTTCCAAAAATTGAGTACACGCATTTAACAGATGCTAAAAAGGGTGTTAGTGGAGTTTACCGTATTCAGGTAACTTCTAATAAACAAGGGGTTTTTGATCTTGCTCCAAATAAAATTTTAGAATATTCGTTAATCTATTCTGCAAGTTTAAAAGACAGTAATGATTCTTATGTGGCTGTTGATTATGAATATAATAAACGTAAAAAATTCATTTCCGAAACTTTTTCTAATTTGGTTTTTGAATCACCAAATGAAATTCTTAACCGTACATTTTCTTTTGCAAAATTAAGAGCTGTTGAAAGTATTTTTAAAACTAAAGGAGGCTTAATGCACGCTCCTGGAGGTGGTAGATATTATGCTGCCATTTGGGCAAATGACCAAGCAGAATATGTAAATCCGTTTTTTCCTTTCTTAGGCAATATAGCTGGGAATGAATCAGCAATTAATTCCTTTCGTCATTTCTCAAAATTCATGAATAATGATTTTAAACCCATTCCAAGCTCTATTATCGCAGAAGGATTGGATTTTTGGAATGGCGCTGGTGATCGTGGTGATATGGCTATGATTGCCTACGGAGCATCACGATTTGCACTTGCCTACGGTCATGAAAATACCGCAAAAGAACTTTGGCCATTAATCACATGGTGTTTAGAATTTTCTAAAAGGAAAATAAATCCGTCAGGTGTTGTAAGCTCAGATAGTGATGAATTAGAAGGCAGATTTCCCGCAGGAAAAGCTAATTTAAATACCTCTTCGTTGTATTATGACGCATTGATTTCTGCTGTAATGTTAGGGGAAGAATTAAATATTGACACAGCTATTTTAAATAGGTATACTACTCAGGCTAAAGCATTGAGAATAGCTATAGAAAATTATTTCGGCCGCAATGTTTCGGGGTATGAAACGTACAGATATTATGATGGAAATGATATTTTGAGAGCGTGGATATGTACACCGCTTACGGTTGATATTTTTAACAGAAGTGAAGGTACTATAGATGCTTTATTTTCTGATAAATTATGGACGCCGGATGGTTTGGCATCTGCATCAGGAAGTACTACTTTTTGGGATAGAGCAACGTTATATGCTTTACGAGGTGTGTTTGCTGCAGGTGGAACAAAACGAGCGATGCCTTTCTTTTTAAGTTATTCAGAAAGACGTTTATTGGGAGAACATGTTCCTTATCCAGTAGAAGCATACCCCGAAGGAAATCAACGACATCTTTCTGCCGAAAGTGCTTTGTATTGTAGAGTTATTACAGAGGGACTTTGGAGTATTCGCCCTCAAGGATTCAGCACATTTTCTTTTGCACCAAAACTACCAGAAGATTGGAACGAAATGGCATTGAGAAATATCAAAGCGTTTAACAACTCTTTTGATATTGAAGTGAAAAGAGTTAATAACTCACCTTACGCAAGAATAATTTGAATTTAAGATATTTATAGTTTATCTTGTTAACAACTTTGAGAAATAAAAAGATGGATAATTTTGTTGATTTGTATACTGATTATTTGATAAGTTCAAGTTCTTACACGACAGCTACAGGTATGGCTTCATTACTCTCTATAAAACATGATAAAATAACACGAGCATTATCAACGGGTGTTTATGACAGTAAATTTCTATGGAAAAAGGCAAAACCTTATGTTGAAGAATTGACTCAATCTAAAGAAACTATCATTTTAAGTTTTGATGATTCGATACAAGAAAAACAATATACAGATGAAAGTGAGTTGAACACTTGGCATTTTGACCATGTGTTTGGAAGGTCTGTAAAAGGGGTTAATTTTCTAACTGCTTTAGTCGAAGTTGGAGGCATGCGTATACCGTGTGGTGTAGAGTTTATAAAGAAAAATATTTGGGTTACCGACAAAAAAACAGGAAGGCAAAAGCGTAAAAGCAGCAAAACTAAAAACGAACTTTTTAGAGAAATGTTGCAGGAATGTAGTAGCAAAATACACTTTGATTATGTGTTGGCTGATAGTTGGTTTTCTTCAGCAGAGAACATGGTTTATTGTAAAGAACTTTTAAAAAATGATTTTATTATTGCCTTAAAAAGCAATCGAAAAGTAGCCTTATCCTTAGAAGATAAGCAAAATGGAGCATACGTGAATATTAAAACATTACAGCCAAGACAACAAACCGTGGAAGTTTGGTTTGAAAAACTAGACTTTCCGCTGTTGCTTACAAAGCAAGTTTTCAAAAACGAGAATGATACAGTCGGCGAGTTGTACTTGGCTTGTAGTGATTTAAATTTATCGTATAACCAAATAACTACAATCTACAAAAAACGGTGGGCAGTAGAAGAGTATCACAAATCGATTAAAAGTAACACAGGTTTTGCTAAATCTCCAACTAAAAAAACAGAAACTCAAACGAATCATTTTGTATTGTCAATTGTAGCTTATATAAAGTTAGAGTGGCTTAAACAAAGAACAGGGAAAAATCATTTTGCTATGAAAACACAAATCTATTTAGGGCTTGCAGATTTTATCAAGAAGATATCATTAGATATTTAAGAATAGTCAGTTTAAAAATATGATTTATGCTATAACTGGAGTTATCAATAAAGTTGATTATGTTTATTTTTAACCTTGCACTGTAATTTTTGAATACGACACAAAAAATAGCGTATTGTTTCGCTATTTTTTCTAATGATATCAAATTCATTATAAAAAATATTGCCCCAATCCAACTCTGTGAGGTGTCACTTCTTTTGGCTTTAATACTGCTTAAGCCGTATGCGTTTTTTGCTTGTCCGAATTTACCTTCTATATGATTTCTTTGGTTTCGTTCTTTTTTTAATTTTCGTTTTTGATAAGCATTAAGGTTTGTTTTCTTTGGTCTTCCTAATGGTTTTCCTACAATCCGTATTCCTCTTTCTTTGAGCCAATTTCTGTTTTTTCTATTCAAATATATCTGGTCTGCTAAAACCAGTTCTGGATAATGACCAAAGGTTTTTGTGTACATATTTACCTGTAATTCTAAATCACTGGCTTCATTAAATTGATCCCAACTTATATGTTCCACTCTGCTCATTCCGTCCACCACACTTGCACTTATTTTTGCACCAAATTCTGTAGATGTTTTGTCTTTTCCTCTAGGAATAGGACGTATATAAGGTTGATAGATATTGACAATTCTATCTTTTACACGATGTATTTTTTCTTGATACATATACTGTTGTTGTACATAAAGTTGCTGTACTATCCAATAAATTTTTTGGTCTCGTTTTGGCAGTGGAAACTTTGAGGGATATGGGTTTTTCATTGGAAATAACCCTACAAGAACTTCTTCTTTCTTGAGGATTTCTATGTCGTCTAACAGGTTTTTAATATAGGTTAAATTGCGTTTGACATAATTTAGTTGTTTGCCAATAAACTTACGAATCTCTTTTTTTGATTTTCTTCTTTTTTTTGAAAACACCAAATATTCTGTTCGTGCTATCCTGCGATAATCTCTAGGCTTTTTTAAAGTCGATTGTTTGTAGAGTAAGTCTATAAAACGTTCGGTTTCTTTCCTAGCAGTATTCAGAAGTCCTGCATCGGTAGGAAAAACAATTTTATGATTTGCAACTGTGGCATCAATCTTTAAGGTTCCTTTGTTTTTTGGAAAACCATCATCATCACCCCCAATCATTTTCTTTTTAGACGGTCTTAAATCATCTGCTTTTTTAATGATAAGTGCATTCCATAGGTCAAAATCATTTGCGCCCATCCGCTTGCGGATATCTACAAAAACGGTGGGATGAAAAGGGTCTTTAGTTTGAAAACTTGTAAGACCACAAAAATATTGCAAATAAATATTCTCGCTAATCATAGCAACGGTTCCTCTATCATCCAACCCTAATTTGTGTTTTATGATAATGGCGCCAATCACCATTCTTACATCAATACTCTCACGTCCTGCATGGCTATGGAGTGCCTTGCTATAAATAACTGCCAAATCATCCCAAGGAATAATTGTTGCCAATTTTACCCAACGATTTTCAAGCGAAAGTTCCTGGGAAAAAGGATGTGAAAATCCATCTAATGTTAGTTGATTTGAGGCGGTATATTTTATCATAACTGCACGGGTTTATGATAGTAAGATACGAAAACCTATGCTTTTATCAAAATAATATCACTACTAACATGCAGATAAATCATTGATTGTTAATTAATTATGTTTTATTTTTTAGAAAATCAGCAAGCCCTATTTAGCAGCTCAAAAAGCAGCTCATAACGAACTCAGAAAGTTATCAACACCTAAAGCTGCTTAATCATCCTTTTTTGAGGTTTGGATGCGTAACATGAGTTATTAAATCTCCAGATTTATAGGTGTCTAAAAAAATTGAAAATTGAAAATCTTTTTTTTCGAAAATTTTTCCATTATTTTCATATATTTTATTGTCGTTAAACCATGCGTGAAAATCAGAACCTTTAGTATAAAAGATACAACCTTCTCTTTTGAGGCGTTCTATGTTTGTGATTACTATTATATGTTTCATTATTTTAATCTTTAGTGATTTGACGTATTGAATTTAAAGCCTGTATAATTTCAAATTTCGGTTTGTTTTTTAAAATATATTCTAAATTATTTAAACTTATAAAATAACTGTGATTTGGTATTGTTATGGGAGTTCCTTTACCAGAGGTTAAAATTAAGTATTGCCCTTTATTACCACGTTTAAGTTTAAGTTTCCGAACAATTAAATCTTGGTAAACTACCTCTAATTTTTTTGAATTATCAAGAAGATTCTTATCTGCTTTTATTTTTTCATCTCGACTCATTTCTTTTTTCATTTCTTTATAATCAGAATTGCTAATAGAGTCTACAATTACTTCTAAGCCAGAAAAATGAACAACTACATAAGCGCACTTTTTTTCATTAAAATAATATTTAAGCAGGTTCGTGAATTTCGTGTATTTATTATCTCCCTTCTTTTTTTCGTACATTAATTCATATAAATTCACAATTTCTTCACCCTTTATTTCTATATCTTTTTGGGTTTTTAATTGAGGTACAAAAACACCTCTTTTTTCTAATAAATCTCTAAAAGAT
The DNA here is from genome assembly GCA_965242715.1 of Tenacibaculum sp. Classification (GTDB taxonomy): domain Bacteria; phylum Bacteroidota; class Bacteroidia; order Flavobacteriales; family Flavobacteriaceae; genus Polaribacter. The sequence continues at coordinate 2,695,251 of OZ251501.1, read as the reverse complement.
AAATCAGCAATACATTTTCCGTTTTGAATTAATTCATTTAAGTTTCCGTTTTTATTTTCAGGATTAATAAATTCTTCCTGAAGACGCTCATCTAAAATAGCAATATTTGTTTTAATCGATTCTATTTTATTAGTATCATCAAGAACCTTGTTTTCAAGATGTTTTAATTCAAAAAGTTCTAAATAATCTAGATTATGCCAAGTGTACTTTTCAATTCCGCTAGTATTTTTAATTTTTATAGAAACACCATGATGGTCATCAAAAACATTTTTTTCATTATTATAGAATCTTTCCATTCCGAAAGTAAAAGAAGTTTCAAGAGCATCATCTGTAATTTCTTCCACCCATTTTTCATTGACAACTTCAGGAGATTTATCTATTTGCTTTAATACACTTTCAATATCGCCTTTAAACCCTAATTTAGCATCTGAAACTACTTTAATATTTCTAATCTTAGGTTTTTTAATTATATCACAGTAGACGATTTGATGACTTTTAGATGGATTAATAGGTGTAATAAATGTGTTTTGAAAATTATAATTTTCTAATTTATCCCATTCAGAATAAGTGATAAAATCCACTCCTTTTTTCTTATATTTATCTATCATAGATTTATTGGAAATACTATTGTCATAAAGTAGTATAAACCGCTTATCTTTTCTTAAATAAAAATTATGAACAAGATTGTTTTCGTTATTTTTTTCTATATATATCCATTTTTTAGGGTACACTTTTCCATTTAAATACATAGAATCCTCATTCCCATCAATGCTTGTTATTTCATGAATTGGTAATCCTAATAAGTATGCCGACATTATTTTTATCTCCATCAAGCCCCAACCTGTTTCTATCGTTTTGTTGCCATCTCCTATAATTGTTTGTGCTGTATATACCTTATTTATTTTGTCAATAATATTATCAATATCTTCAACTCTTGTAAAGGTATTTTCTTCAGTTAAAGATATTTTGTAATAATCCCCTTTTAATTCATCTGAAATATCATTGTTAATACTAAATTGTAATTTTATAGAATCATCTTGAACGCCTCCTAAATTATGCTTAAATATATTGCGATAAATATTTTTAAGCATTTGTAAAAATGCTGTTATCCCATTTTCACCACCAGGAATAGATACATTAAAATTCAAATTATCTTCTTCAAAGTCAAACTGACAATTCTTTTTATTATCAACTAAACTTTTAGACAAAAAGGTCTCAGTAGTATCTTTAGTAAAGTAGTTTTTATTTATTTGGCTTGTTAATACTTCTTTTAAATTATATGTATAGGAAGATTGGCTTCCAAGTCCTCCGCTTATATCTGCAATCAATTCCATTACATTTCTCAAGTGAGTATTATAATTTTTAAAATCAGTTTTAATATCTTCTAAATCATTCTCTTCCGAGTTTAAAAACTTCTGCTCAAAAAATTTCATGGTATGTGATCCATCGGTGTGAGCTAACCCTCTAGAAACGATATTAGCAATAGTTAACTTTATGGTTTGTTGAATTAAGTTTTTGTGATATTCTGAAAAAAGTAATTTTATAATATTAAAAAGTAATTTAGTTGATGAACTGATATAATTACTTATGTCCTTTTCTTCAATTTTCTTTGATATAACAAAGAAAATAGCACAATATAAATTATTACTATTATTGTAAGTGTTTATACTTTCTTGAACAGATAAAATAGTTTTGTCTTGATTTTTATATATACCATCAATATGAGTACACCATTGATCCCACCGTTCATTACTTGCATTTTCAGTTAAAACATCAAATTCAGATGTTTCTTTACTGGGTATAAGATTAATTTTGGCTTCTAGTTTAGATTCTGATTCTTGGGTGGCGTTTCTTGGACTAGAAATTTTATGGAAAAAACCGTTTTCATTAACTAAATTAACAATTGAAGGATTACCGTCTTCAAAATATTTTTTTGTGGCGTTTATATAAGTGTTTTTATTATCTTTCTCATGGGTAAATACACTGAATTTTGAATTTGATTCAGGTAAAAAACTTACTACTTGAATTACAAAAACATCATTTTTAAATTCTTCACATAGTTCTTCAATTTTGTCTTGAATTTTGTCTTGAATTGTGTTATTCATTTCACATTATTTTTGATAAAATATTTTAACAAAAGATAAATCGATAGCATTAGAATAATTAGGTTCTTTTATTAATTTAGTATCTATTAATAATTGTATCATATTGTCTAAATTAGACTCATCAACCATTAAATATTGGTCATTGAATCCATTAAAATAGGGAAATGCCTTTTCAAATGATTTCAATTCTCTATCTTTATCTATTAGGTCATCATATTTTTTTAGTTGTTCAACAGCGTTTTTTGGATTTTTAAAAGATGCATCCCACCCTTCAATAACAGTATTGATAAATTTCTGTGTTAATTCTTTATTATTTTCGACAAAACTTCTTTTAGCAAAATAAACTCTACCAGGAAAATTAACCCCAAAATTTCTTGGTTCAATCATATTATATTTAATTCCGTTTTCATCTAAAGCAATATTTTCAACATAAATAAACGCTAATTTCACATCATATTTTTTATTTATAAACCCTTGAATATCAAATCCAGCAGGAATTTCATTTACTTTAGTTTTATCAATTCCTGTTTTATCAATAAATCCACGATAAACAAACTCTGTAGAACCACCAGGCATAATTCCAACTGTTTTCCCTTCAAAATCGGAGGGTTTTGAAAATTCTTGATTATCAAGTGTTAAAAAAACAGTAGGAGATGTATTATTGATAAATCCAATAGCAAGTAAATCGGCTCCTTTTTCATTTGCAGAAAGTAATTTATCAAACGTAGTAATTCCAAAATCATTAGCATTCGATATTACTAATTTTATTGGGTCCATTCCTTCTCCTGCTTGAAAACAAGATAACTCAATTTTATTCTTTTTTGCAAAATCATTCATTCCAACAATATCCCCTACAAAAGACATATTAGTAGTCCAATCAAATCTTAAAGAGATTTTTGAAATATCGTTATTATTTTGTTTTTTATTTTCACACCCATATATAAAAGGGATAAGAATTAGAGCAAATAAGGTTATTTTTTTCATGATTGTATAAATTTAAATTTTAGAGCATTTAATGATTAAAAATGGAGGGAAATTAAATTCTTTTGAAAGATTATTAAAATCTGTATCTTGTACTTCGTCAAGATATGAGATTTGAAAATTATTTGTAATAATCATATTTAAAAGTTTGCTGACAGGTCTATGGTAACATTCAAAAGAAACATATTTATTTTGAGTGACTGTGTTTAAATGTGTTTTATATATTTTTTCTTCGAAATAGTTGAATTTTTCATTATGAAAATCAGTATGAAAAGTACTAAATATATTGTTTTTAAATGCAGGATGAGTTAGTGCTATTATCAACTCTCCTTTATTTTTTAATATTGAATGTATATGTGCGAATATTCTATTTAATTCGGTATCTTCTTTTATTATAGTTACAACATGAATTAGTGTTACTAAATCAAATTTTTCTTTTTGATAAACTAAATCATCTAGAGAGAAATGGTTAATAGTTTTTACATTATTTTTAGCAACTTCTATCATTCCTTCGCTTGGGTCATAAAGATATTTTTCTGCTTTAAATTTAATCATCTCTAGAAAACTACCATCTCCACCTCCATAATCTAATATTTTAGAATGCTTATTCGTATCAAGTAAACTTAATATTTTGGGGAATAAAACACTTTTTCTATTTTCATTCTTCAAATTATTATAATTCTGGGGAGTTTTGTTCCAAAATGTTTTTTTGTTTTTTATAACAATAAAAATTTCAGCACTACCATCAATAATAGTTACATTATTAATACCTAAAGTTGAAAATTTAGATTTAACTTTATTAGCTAACAAATGTGGTTTTCCTATATCAATAGTTTTACTTACGTAACTCATGTTACGCATCCAAACCTCAAAAAAGGATGATTAAGCAGCTTTAGGTGTTGATAACTTTCTGAGTTCGTTATGAGCTGCTTTTTGAGCTGCTAAATAGATTTGTGTTTTCATAGCAAAATGATTTTTCCCTGTTCTTTGTTTAAGCCACTCTAACTTTATATAAGCTACAATTGACAATACAAAATGATTCGTTTGAGTTTCTGTTTTTTTAGTTGGAGATTTAGCAAAACCTGTGTTACTTTTAATCGATTTGTGATACTCTTCTACTGCCCACCGTTTTTTGTAGATTGTAGTTATTTGGTTATACGATAAATTTAAATCACTACAAGCCAAGTACAACTCGCCGACTGTATCATTCTCGTTTTTGAAAACTTGCTTTGTAAGCAACAGCGGAAAGTCTAGTTTTTCAAACCAAACTTCCACGGTTTGTTGTCTTGGCTGTAATGTTTTAATATTCACGTATGCTCCATTTTGCTTATCTTCTAAGGATAAGGCTACTTTTCGATTGCTTTTTAAGGCAATAATAAAATCATTTTTTAAAAGTTCTTTACAATAAACCATGTTCTCTGCTGAAGAAAACCAACTATCAGCCAACACATAATCAAAGTGTATTTTGCTACTACATTCCTGCAACATTTCTCTAAAAAGTTCGTTTTTAGTTTTGCTGCTTTTACGCTTTTGCCTTCCTGTTTTTTTGTCGGTAACCCAAATATTTTTCTTTATAAACTCTACACCACACGGTATACGCATGCCTCCAACTTCGACTAAAGCAGTTAGAAAATTAACCCCTTTTACAGACCTTCCAAACACATGGTCAAAATGCCAAGTGTTCAACTCACTTTCATCTGTATATTGTTTTTCTTGTATCTAATCATCAAAACTTAAAATGATAGTTTCTTTAGATTGAGTCAATTCTTCAACATAAGGTTTTGCCTTTTTCCATAGAAATTTACTGTCATAAACACCCGTTGATAATGCTCGTGTTATTTTATCATGTTTTATAGAGAGTAATGAAGCCATACCTGTAGCTGTCGTGTAAGAACTTAAACTTATCAAATAATCAGTATACAAATCAACAAAATTATCCATCTTTTTATTTCTCAAAGTTGTTAACAACAATACTCCGTTAAACTTTGCCCTAACCCTCTAACAGTCAATTAAATAAGTTAAAAAAACAGGCTCAAAAATTAGGATAACTCCCTGATTATCATTAAATTAATAGTTAATTTCAAACAGCTATTAATGATGCTTCTCAAGGAGAAATCCAACTATAAATATCACACAAAAAGATTACTTAACAAAATGAAAGATGTAAATAAATGGCAATATGATTTTATGTTGGAAGTTTTTGGTCTATTTCTCAGCATAAAAGGACGTTTAAATTTTATGCAGTTAAGTCGTTATGGTGATCATGGAGAACAACATTACAGGAATCAGTTTAGTAAGTCTTTTGACTTTTTAAATTTCAATAAAGAATTGATTACTGAGTATGGGGGCAAACATTTAACCATTGCTTTCGACCCGAGTTATGTTAGTAAATCTGGTAAATCCACCTGTGGAGTTGGTTATTATTGGTCTGGTGTAGCGGGAAAGGCAAAATGGGGATTGGAAATATCTGGTATAGCAGCGATTGATATAGATAATCATACAGCGTTTCATTTAGAGGCTGTTCAGACACCAAATAATTTGGAATCAAAAAGTTTGGTAGATCATTATGCCAATATATTGATTCAAAGAAAAGAGGTCCTTCTTTCGATGTCTAAATATGTTGTGGCAGATGCTTATTTTTCCAAATACGGTTTTGTTTCTAAACTCTCTGATAATGGATTGGAGACCGTTAGCAGACTAAGAAACGATGCTGACTTACAATATATTTATACTGACCAACAGAAATATGGGAGAGGAAGACCTAAGAAATATGATGGAAAAATTGATTATAAAAAACTTAGAAAAGAATATTTTTCTTTGATAGAAGACAATCAGCAAAGCAAAGTATACAGCGCTATTGTATACTCAAAATTATTAAAAAGAAAAATCAATCTTGTGATTGTTTATTTCCTTAAAAAAGGAAAATGGAATCATAAATTATATTTTTCTACAGATGTAACAATTTCAGCAGAAATGATTTTGACATATTATCGCACCAGATTTCAAATAGAATTTACTTTTAGAGATGCCAAGCAATACTCAGGTCTAAATCACTGTCAAGCAAGAAGTGAAGATAAACTCAACTTTCATTTTAATACAGCACTTACAACGGTTAATCTCGCTAAGATTACACATTGGATGCCTATTGAAAAAAGGCTAAGAGGGGCTTTCTCAATCAAGGATATTAAAACCTTACATCACAATGAGTTAATGCTTGCTCGATTTTTTAACGTGTTCGCTATAAGACCGAACTTGAAGAATAATAAACAAAAAATTAAAGAACTACTGTATTATGGTATCAGAGCAGCATAAAAACTTAACGGAGTATTGTAACAAGATAAACTATAAATATCTTAAATTCAAATTATTCTTGCGTAAGGTGAGTTACGTAATCAAACATTCCTTTTTTAGGAGTATTTGTCTGTTTATCGATATATCCGTTAGAAATAGAAATGATAATAAGACCATTTTCTTTAGTTATTTTAGAGCATTTTAAAATTGAATTATATAACCCTAAACTAGAACTTTGAATAGTTCTAAACATTAGACAACAATCATAAGTATTACTTTTTATTTCTGCATTTAAAAACTCATTATTTATGATCTTAATGTTTGTGTTGTTTTTAAATCGTTCACTTATTGTACTTGTTGCTTTGGAACTAAAATCTAATAATGTAAAATTATAAGAGTCTATTTTATACTTAAATAAATCCTCAATTTCCCTAGCGTCATTACATCCAACATCAATGATTACAGCATCTTTTGGCAAATCATTTAAGTATTCCTCAATAGGTAAATACCATTTGTCACTACACAAATTCCTTAAATCATTTACTTTGTCCCAATTACCATATTTTTTATCATAGGCTTTTTTAAGGGCTTTAATTGCTTTTGATTTGGCTTTAGCACCAAGTGTTTTTTCTATTTTTAAAATATTTTCATTGATACTCTGTGAACGGTCAAACTTAAAGTCAACCTTATATTTTTTTATTTTCTCTTCAAATAAAGACCATATATTTAACTCTTTATGTTTCATTTTGATATTTTTTTTATGAATGAAAGAGACAAATAAAGAATCAATCCAATAATAATTGATAAAAATAATGAACTCATCATTAATTCAGGCTCTAATCTTAATGCACTGATGTATATATTTCTTCCTAAACCCATATTTGCACCACTAAATTCAGCAATTAACGCTCCTATGATTGCTAAGTTTGAAGCTATTTGTAAGCCTGTTAGTATATTCGTTTTGCTTAAAGGAAAATAAATATTTTTAATTTTAGTCCAAGTACTTGTGTTATTTATGTAACTATATTCTATTATTTCTTTAGGTATAGACTTAACTCCTGTTGCGAAATTAACAAAAATTGGAAAAAAAGAAATTAGAGTTGCCATTGCTATTTTTGAAGAATACCCATAACCCAATAATAAAATAAAGAAGGGTGCTAAAACAATTAAGGGTATGATTTGAGAAATAACCATTAATGGCATTACAAAGTCAAAAAATTTAGGAATATAAAAACAAATAATCATAGTTGTGAAACTGAATATTGTCGCTAATAATAAGCCCATAATAGCTTCGTAGAAAGTAACTCCAGTCGCTTGAAGTAAAGATTGCCAATGCTCTCCAAAATAAGTTGTCAATAGGCTAGGGGAGCTTATTAGTAACCGTACGGTATTGTTTGTCATTCCAAAATATTCCCAAAGAACCAAAATGAAAATTATTAATATGATATAGATAGCTTTATTTTTCAATGAGTCTAGTTTTTCCTAATTGTTTGTGTAAACCACCTAATACAGAGTTTATTTCACCATTGCCATCAAGTAAAATATCTCTTTGTAAAGCAAGAATAGAATGGAAATTTTCTTCTATAATTTTATTTATCTTTTCAAATGATAAATTACTCTTCTCTGCCTTAATAGATTTTATTTTATTTAAAATAGAACCATATTTAGATAGAACCATAATACTATCTCCTAAAATAACAGCTTCTTGAATGTCATGAGTTACAAGTATCACTGTAGTATTGTATTTTTTAGTAAACTCATATAAATATTGATACAACTCATACTTCCAAGAAATATCAAGCGCCGAAAAAGGCTCATCTAATAATAATAATTCTGGTTTAGTAACAAATGCTCTTGCTAATGAAACTCTTGTTTTCATACCTCCAGATAATTCAGAAGGATATTTATATTGGTGTGATTCTAAGCCAACAATTTTTAATAAATCATCTATAAGATTTGTATTTATTTCTTTCCCTCTCAGTTTTAATGGAAATATAATATTATCTCTCACTGAAAGATTGGGCATTAAACTTGATTCTTGAAACATGAATGAAAGTCTGCCTGTATCTAAATACTCGTTTGGAGTTTTCCCAAAAACAGAAATTGTACCTTCTAAAATGTTGTTTTTTCCTGAGGGGAGAATATTACTAATTATTCTTAGTAAAGTAGATTTTCCACTTCCCGAAGCACCTAAAATAGATAAAAACGCTCCTTTTGCTATAGATACAGATACATCATTGATTATTTGAGTATCTTTATCAAAAGAGAAGTTAATGTTTTTTATTTCTATTTGGTTTTGCATTTTTCACTCTACATTTTAAAAGGTAAACATACTTTGTTTTCAGTTTTCCCAAGTTTTCCCTATTAAACTACTTGTTATTTAAGTGTTTTTCCAAACCTCATTATTTCATCTAAAACTTGATTGTATAATTCCATACCTGTAATCATTCCGATAGTGTAATCATTATCAAGTTCATTTATTTTTTCTAACACCTCTTTGGGTAATGAAGTGTGAGGTATGTATGCTCTATGGTTTTTAGCAAATTTAATAGCATTTTCTGTAGTTGTTAAATCTAATTTTTCCATGACTATATTTTTGATTGTTTCATTAAACTTATAAATTTTTGATATACCTCTGTATTATTAAACGAAACTTTGAACATTGTTTTTATGATATTGTCGTAATAATCAAACCCTAAAGAAATGCCATTATCAGTAATATATTTTATTAGTTTCAAAGATAATTTACTTTTTTTAGTAGTAATGCTTTTTACAAGTGCTTCTTTAACTAAAGTGCTAATTTCTAGTTTTGATAAGTTGTTATCCTTTTTGTTTAATATTGTGTCAATAGTTGTAGAATTATTAGCGCTAACGATATTTATTCTTAAAAAAATAGCAGTTGCATCATCTTTTTGTCTTGAATTTACTTCTTTAGATAATTGCTTAAATTGACCTTTCAAATCTATACTTTGAGATACGTTTTCTAATCTTTCGTTTAGATTAATTACTTGGCTATAATAGCCATCAGTCGTAATAAAAAATGAAGTTGTGTCTTGTATTATTAATGATTGTATTTCAAAAGGAAGCGGTTTAACACCAATACAATTTGTAATTCCAGCAGCATTAACAATAGCACCATTAACTGTTATTGGAGTGCCATCTTGTTTTCTTCTTATAACAACTTTAATTTCATCTTTACTTAATTGAGAAACATCTTTTTTATCAATTTTATACAATCGTGAATCACCAATACTTACAAAAGAAACTTTGTTTTTATCTTTCTCTATTACAAGAATGATAAAAGTTGTTTTCATTCCTTTGAAAAAACCTACTTCAGAAAGAATACAATCATTGGTGTAATTAATTGCCTCTGTGATTCGTGCTTCAATGTTTCTCCATTCAATTTGAAAAAAGGACAGCACAAAGCTATTATTTCAGAGGCATTGTTTTATAAGGTTCAAGACATAAAGAACGGACGTAATAGGATGTTAAAAAAGATACGGACAAAAAATCCAGAATTTCCTTTAAGTGCTCTTATGACTTGCTCTTCTTGTGGAAGAAATATGTACGGAAGTGCAGGTAATAATGGAAAAAATAAAACTAAATCATATCCTTACTATAGATGCAAAAATAATTGTAAAGGACAAAGTTACAAGCCAGAAATTATTCACTCTGAACTCATAAAATCACTATCTAAAGTAAAACCATCACCTAATATAGTCGAGTTATTTAAAACTATCTTAATTGATGAATATGAAAAAAGTATAGTGGAAAATGGACAGATGGTCAAAAGCATTGATAGAAATATTTACGACAAAGAACAGTCTCAGTTAGGTTTAACTGAAAAGTACGCTATTGGAAAAATACGAGAAGATTTGTATGAGAGTACTATTCAAAAAATTACTTCTGAGTTAAATGAACTACGAATTGAAAAATCAAAGTACGGAGACAGTAAAAAAGGGCTAAATAAATATTTAACGTTTGGATTGAGTTTATTGATGAATATGGATACAACCTACAAGAACGCTCCAATAGATGTAAAAGTACAGTTATTGGGTTCGTACTTTACGGATAAACTGATTTTTGAAAATAAAAATTTCCGAACCCTCCCGTTTAGTCCAATAATTGAACTTATATGCAGGTATAATAAGGATTTCAAGGGATTGCAAAAAAAAACAGGAGAAGATTTTTCAATCAACTCCTGTAATGTACTCGAGGCGGGACTTGAACCCGCACGACCTAATGGTCATTGGATTTTAAGTCCAACGTGTCTACCAATTCCACCACTCAAGCATTGGTAATCTTTAATAAGGTTTAGAGCGAAAGACGGGATTTGAACCCGCGACCCCCACCTTGGCAAGGTGATGCTCTACCCCTGAGCTACTTTCGCGTAGTCATATTTTAATGAACTTTTTTGCTCCTCCTTTAGGACTCGAACCTAAGACCCTCTGATTAACAGTCAGATGCTCTAACCAACTGAGCTAAGGAGGAGTTTGCGCAACACTTTTGTGCTTAGCGAGTGCAAATATATACCATTTTTGAAAAGTGCAAAAGAAAACTTCAAAAAAATTACACTTTTTTTGAAGTTTTATTTTAAAACTAAAAGATTAGCTACAATTTGTTAAAATTTGTATTTTTGCTTTCATTAATCTACACTAAATCACTAGTATTCTAATTATATGGATAAGTTTTCGTTCTTAAATGCAGTACACACAGGGTTTATAGCCGATTTATACGAGCAATATCAAAAAAATCCTGATGCAGTAGAACCTAGTTGGAGAAGTTTTTTTCAAGGATATGATTTAGCAAACGAAAATTATTCGTTAGAAGATAAAGTGGTTTCTTCAGAGATCCCGGAAGAAGTTCGTAAAGAATTTTTGGTAATTGACTTAATTAACGGTTATCGAACGCGAGGACATCTCTTTACAAAGACTAACCCAGTTCGTGACCGTAGAAAATATACACCAACCTTAGATATTGAAACCTTTGGATTAACAGAATCTGATTTATCAACTGTTTTTAGTGCAGGTGAAATTTTAGGAATTGGTCCAGTAAAATTATCAGAAATAGTAAATCACCTTAAAGCAATTTACTGTGATTCTATTGGTGTTGAATATATGTATTTGCGCAACCCAGAAGAATTAAAATGGTGGCAAAAACGTATAAATGAAAATGATAATCATCCAAAATACAATTTAGAAGCAAAAAAATATATCCTTACAAAGTTAAATCAAGCATCAACATTTGAGAGTTTTTTACAGACAAAGTATGTAGGGCAAAAACGTTTTTCAATTGAAGGAGGCGAAACTTTAATTCCTGGAATTAGTGTAGCACTTCGTAATGCTGCAGAAAAATACGGCGTTGAAGAATGTGTTATTGGTATGGCACATAGAGGAAGGCTAAACACGTTGGTAAATATCTTTAAAAAACCTGTTCGTGATTTATTTGGCGAGTTTGAAGGAAAAGATTTTGAAGACCAAGATATTGATGGAGATGTAAAGTATCACCTTGGATTAACATTAAGTAAATTTTACAAAGGCGGACAGAGAATGAAGATGAATTTGGTGCCAAATCCATCTCATTTAGAAACGGTAGATGCAGTTGCCGAAGGAATTGTTCGTGCAAAAGTTGATTTAGAGTATAACGGAGATAATGGTAAAATATTACCTATTTTAGTACACGGCGATGCTGCTGTTGCGGGGCAAGGTATTGTGTATGAAGTAATACAAATGGCACAATTAAATGGTTATAAAACTGGAGGAACTATTCATATAGTAGTAAATAATCAAATTGGTTTTACAACCAATTATTTAGACGCACGCTCAAGTACATATTGTACAGATGTTGCAAAAGTGACCTTATCGCCAGTTTTACACGTAAATGCTGATGATGCAGAAGCTGTTTGTCATGCAATGGAAATGGCAGTAGAGTTTAGAATGAAGTTTAAGCGCGATATTTTTATCGACTTATTAGGCTACAGAAAATATGGGCATAACGAAGGTGATGAACCTCGTTTTACCCAGCCGAAATTATACAAAGCAATTTCGAAACATAAAAATGCTAAAGAAATTTATACTGAGAAGTTAATTGCTGAAGGAGCTATTTCTTTGGAGTATTTAGCACAAATTACTTCAGAATTTAAGGCGCATCTTGAAGCTGAGTTTACAGCTTCAAAAGAAAAATCTACTTCCAAAATTCAAGAGTTTATGCCAGAAGTTTGGAAAAACTTTGTTCGTAAGCACTTAAAAGACATGCTGCAACCTGTGGACACAACGTATTCAGTGGATGCGTTAAAAGGAATTGCTAAAGTAATTTCTACAACTCCACAAGGGTATAAATTTGTGCGTAAGGCAGAACGCATATTAAACGGTCGTGAAAAAATGGTCTTTGAAACCAATCAATTAGATTGGGGAATGGCTGAAAATTTAGCATACGGAACTTTATTAGAAGAAGGGTTTAATATTCGTATTTCTGGTGAAGAGGTAGAACGTGGAACGTTTTCACATCGTCATGCAATTATGCGAGATGAAGAAACGCTAGATCGTGTAAACTTATTGAATACCAATTCGAAGAGTAAAGGTGAAATGACTATTTATAATTCACATTTATCTGAATACGGTGTTTTAGGGTTTGATTATGGTTACGCAATGGCAGCCCCAAATACGTTAACTATTTGGGAAGCTCAGTTTGGTGATTTTGCCAATGGAGCACAAATAATATTTGACCAATACCTTGCTTCTGCAGAAAGTAAATGGAAACTACAAAACGGATTGGTAATATTATTACCTCACGGTTATGAAGGTCAGGGAGCTGAGCATTCATCAGGAAGAATTGAGCGATTTTTACAATCGAGTGGAATAGATAATTGGACGATTGCAAATTGCTCTAACCCAGCAAATATGTATCATTTATTGCGTCGTCAAATGAAACGTGATTTTAGAAAACCGTTAATTGTTTTTACACCAAAGAGTTTGTTGCGCCACCCAAAGGCGGTAAATACTATTGAAGAACTAGCTGAAGGAACATTTCAAGAAGTGATTGATGATACTATTGACACAAAAAACGTAAAGAAATTAGTGTTCTGCATGGGTAAATTTTATTATGATTTACTTGCTGAACGCTCTATGTTAAAAAGAAACGATGTAGCGTTGGTTAGAATAGAACAATTATTTCCGTTACACGAAGAAAATATTAAAGCTATTATTGCAAGATACCCAAATGTTGAACGTTATGTTTGGGCACAAGAAGAACCTAAAAACATGGGTGCTTGGGGGTATATGTTAGAACGATTTGATTTTGTTGATAAATTGGAAGTTGCTTCAAGAGATTATCATTCGGCACCAGCGGCAGGTTCTAGCACACGTTATAAAAAACGTCATCAAAAAGTATTAGATAAAGTATTTAACAAGTAAACTAATAAAAATTATATAATTTATTATGAATGCAATACAAAAGAAATGGTTCATTATTTTACAAGGATTATTTTTTAGTTTAGCAGGGGTTTCTTTACTAACTCAAGGCTTTGATAAAGTTAATATTGCCTTATTAATGTCTGGTAGTGCATTGGCAGGATTGTATTTTTTAGTAACAAATAAAAATACATCTTCTCTTGGTATTTACAAAAGTATGTTAACTATTGAGGTTGTTGTGACGATTATTGCTGCACTTGCTTTTTATTTATTAGGTGATACACTCTCTAATTTTGCATTGGTATTTGGTGTTTTTAGTATTTTCTTCGGAATTATTCCATTTTTATTTTTATTCGGAATATTAACTTCTGATAAACCTTTAAAATTTGAAATGGCAAAATTTAGATTAATTGGTGGAGTACTCGCATTAATATTTGGTTTTTACTTATTAGTGAGTGGTAACTTTAATGCAGAAGAGGCAATGAAATATATTGGAATAACGATGATAATTATTGGAATAGCAATGATGTTTGGTTTTAGAATTGTTGAAAAATTATTTAAAGAAGATAAAAGTATATAAGTACGCTCGCGTTAGCGATTGCAGTGGCATCCTTTTGCTTTGTTCTCAATACAATTTTTTAAAGAAAAAATTGTATTGAGAACAAAGCAAAAGATATAACGAAAAGCGCGACCCTTGTGGTAACGCCCAAACCTCTCAACTATGCTTGAGATGACATAAAAAAGATAAAAATTAAAATAAATAAACTGATGGTTTTAGAAATGAAAGTCCCATCTCCAGGGGAATCAATTACAGAAGTAGAAATTGCAACTTGGTTAGTTGAAGATGGCGATTATGTTGAAAAAGATCAACCAATTGCAGAAGTAGATTCAGACAAAGCAACGCTAGAATTACCCGCGGAAGAAAGCGGAATTATTACATTTAAGGCTGAAGAAGGTGATGCTGTAGCTGTTGGAGAAGTGGTTTGTTTAATAGATACAAGCGCTGCTAAACCAGAAGGAAATGCTGCGCCAAAGGTAATAGAAAATGTAGCAGAAAAGAAAGTTGAAGCTCCAAAAACGGAATCTAAAACAGCAACCTATGCAACAGGAACAGCAAGTCCTGCGGCTAAGAAAGTTTTAGCGGAAAAAGGGATGAGTGCTTCTGCTGTAAAAGGAACAGGAAAAGATGGTCGTATTACAAAAGAAGATGCTGTAAAAGCGACACCTTCTATGGGAACGCAACCTGTAAGTGGTTCTCGTGGATCTGAGCGTAAAAAAATGTCTATGTTACGTAGAAAAGTTGCAGAACGTTTAGTTGCTGTAAAAAGCGAAACGGCAATGTTAACTACGTTTAACGAAGTTAATATGCAGCCAATTTTTGATTTACGTACACAGTTTAAAGAAGATTTTAAAGCGAAACACGGCGTTAGTTTAGGGTTTATGAGCTTTTTTACAAAAGCAATTGTACGTGCATTGGAAATGTATCCTACAGTAAATTCTATGATAGATGGTAAAGAAATGGTATCGTTTGATTTTATAGATATTTCTATTGCAGTTTCTGGACCAAAAGGCTTAATGGTTCCTGTTATTAGAAATGCAGAAAACTTAACGTTTAGAGGTGTAGAAAGAGAAGTAAAACGCTTAGCAATTAGAGCTCGTGATGGTCAAATTACGGTAGATGAAATGACTGGAGGAACCTTTACCATTACAAACGGAGGTGTTTTTGGTTCTATGTTATCAACGCCAATTATTAACCCTCCACAAAGTGCTATTTTAGGAATGCATAATATTGTGCAACGCCCAATGGCAGTTAATGGTGAGGTTGTAATTCAGCCAATTATGTACGTAGCGTTATCATACGATCATAGAATTATTGATGGAAAAGAATCTGTCGGTTTCTTAGTTGCAGTTAAAGAAGCGCTGGAAAACCCTGTTGAACTATTGTTAGATAATAACCCGAAGAAAGCATTGGAAATGTAACCCAAAATTTGGGTTTATAGATATTGAAACCTTTTTGAGAAATCAGAAAGGTTTTTTATTTGAAGCTATTCCTGCTTTCCACTATATCTTTTTGTGAAAAACAAAAAGGATGTCGTTTCAATCAGGGCTAAACTTGTCTGCTAACTTTTTTCTTTCTAATCAACACAATTTCGTTATTTAACACCAATTTAATTTTATAATACCATATTAAAAGCTATATTTTTTGTAGAGTGAAAACCTGCGTTATCAATGACAACAATTTTATATTCATTAGGTGTTTAGTCCCATATATAACAGGATTTACTATCTTTGAACTAACAACGAAAAAATATGGGACAAATATTACACGGCACAGCCACAACTACGCACCGCATTAGAAAAGAAATACAAGCGTCTGATTTGACATTAAAAAGTTTAGCCTTCAAATATAACATCAACGTTAAAACAGTTAAGAAATGGAAGACTCGCAATTTTATTGAGGACTTAAAATGCGGTAAAAAGAAAGGTCAAGACAGTGTTTTATGTGTAGTTTCAGAACAAATAATAATCGAAACACGTATAAAAACAGTACTTCCTTTAGATGATTTATAGGTGGTTTTAAAACCAGTAATAGCACAATTATCAAGAAGTAATCTCCATCGTTGTTTGCAACGTAATAACATTAGTCGCCTTTCAGATTTACTTCCAAAAGAAGAGAAAAAGAAGTATAAGAAATTTAAAACATATGCTCCTGGATTTTTACATATAGACACTTCTGAAATTAAAATTAACAAACAAAAATGGTATCTTTTTGTAGCCATTGATAGGGCTACACGATTTGTATATATAGCGGTTTATGACAATAAAAGAATGCAAACGGCCGCAAATTTCTTAGAAGAAGCCGTCAAACAATATCCTTTTAAAATAACAAAAATACTAACATATAATGGAATGGAATTTTGCTATAATGCATTGGATAAAGAGAAGAAACCTAAAAACAAAATCCATTTATTCATAGAGGTCTGTAACCAAAATAATATTGAACATCGAACAACTTTAGTCAAACATCCTTGGACTAATGGAACGGTAGAGGCTATGAATAAAAAAAACAAAACAAATACTACCAAAAAGTTTCATTATGATACGATTGAACAGTTTAAAGAACATTTGTATTATTACACTATAAATTATAACTTCAACCTCAAATTAAAGGTGTTAAATTACAAATCACCTATTGAAAAAATAATGAAATATTATATAGAAAAACCAACTGAATTTAATCAAAATCCTAAACACTTAATTGTGGGACTGAACAATTAGTTGCCAAAATATACATATTTTTGTGCGATGCAAAATTCAATCATATTTAAAAACACTAAAGTTGCTTTTTCTGATACTGGAAAAGGAACTACTATTGTTTTATTACATGGGTTTTTAGAAAATTCCACTATGTGGGAAAACATAATTTTTGAAATTTCTAAAAGAAATAGAATAATTTCTATTGATTTATTGGGGCACGGAAACTCTGATTGTTTGGGCTATACACATACAATGGAAACGCAAGCAGAAATGGTGCATTCTGTTTTAAAACATTTGCGCCTTAGAAAATATGGCTTAATTGGCCATTCTATGGGAGGTTATATTGCGTTGGCTTTTTCAAAACTCTTTACTAAAAATGTAAAAGGTTTGTGTTTATTAAATTCAACTTTTGAACAAGATGGTGAAGAGCGAAAAAAACTACGTAAACGTGCCAACAAAATGGCTCAAGACAATTATAAAAACTTAGTTAGAATGTCTTTTGTAAATTTGTTTAGCCAAGAAAGTCGAGTTCGTTTTAAAAAAGAGATTGCAGCAGCTTTAAAAGAAGCTTTAGAAGCGCCTGTTCAAGGTTATATAGCTGCAAATGAAGGGATGATACTTCGTAAAAACTACCAATCTTTTTTTACAAAGGCTAACTTTAAAAAAATGATTATCCTTGGCGAAAAAGATGGGATAATTAATGCTAAACAAATGGTTACATACGCTCAAAAACACAGCATAAATTACGCTGTTCTTTCTGAAGGACATATGAGTCATATTGAAAACGAAACTGAATTAATTGATGCTTTAAAAGAGTTTGTTAAAATGTAATTTCAAACCCAACAGATGGCGCAGAAATATCTTCACCTCCTAATTGATAAACATGATACCCCGCAAAAAACGCTTTATTTTTTAAATGATATTTTAATTGCGCTTTAAAAACCCCTATTTCGCTTTCATTAATAAAGCTCTCTTTCCAGGAAAGATGCAGACTAATTGGTTTTATAGGGTAAATTTCTGTACCAAGACTATAAGCAAAGCCTAGTTTATTTACACCACTACCAACATAGGTTGCTCCAATTCCCCACCAAATAGAAATATTTTTTTCACGAATTCTATAGTAATTTACCAGTATAGAGGTAACATCTAATACATCAGCATTAATGCTGTTTTTTTCAGAGAAATGGGTATACGAAGCAGCTATTCCTATAATGGGTAAAGGTTTGTAAATTGCATTCAACTCAAAAGCATTTGGTTTAGCAAATAAATAATTTACACCTACATTTAAGCTTTGTTTTCTTCCTGTCTCTGAAAGTTCTGCGGCATATTCGCCTTCATTATCATAAAAATAAGGGTACGGGTTTAAGTCTCTTTCTTGCACCTCTCCTACTACAATTCCTAGCGAAGCATAAAAAGCTAATTCTGCAAAAAACGAATCAAAATACCTATTTTTATTTTTATTTTTTCTTGTTGAAGTTGTTCGCCGACCGGTTCTGGTTCCAGAATTTATGGTTACCGAGGTAGATTTTGTATCTAAGTTTTGTTTTGCTTTTTTTAGTTTTCCTTGAGAAAAAGAAAGTGAAGAAGATAAAAGTGCCAATAATAAAAGTTGTTTCATAGTAAAAGTTTGAATTTTCAAAGAAGTACAATTTTTATGCCAAGAAGTATAAAAACAAAAATCGCACTTAAAATTAAGCGCGATTTAATAGTTATGTTTTTTAACGATTATTCATTTTTTAACGCATTCCAACCTTGCGCTTTTAATTCCAATTCTTGATTTGCTCGTGTAACTAAATTCATTCCTTGGTTTTCTTCCGTAATATGACCAATAATAGAGAAATTTGGATTCCCTTTTATTTTATCAAACTCAGAAATAGGTACGGTAAATAACAGTTCATAATCTTCACCTCCGCTTAAAGCAATCATAGTAGAATCAATATCAAATTCCTCACAAGCCGAAATTACTTGTGGGTCTAATGGTAATTTGTCTTCGTAAATTTTACAACCAACTTTACTCTGCGTACAGATATGCATAATTTCTGAAGAAAGTCCGTCAGAAATATCAATCATAGCAGTTGGTTCTACATTTAATTCTTTTAATATTCCAGCAACATCTTTACGTGCTTCTGGCTTTAATTGCCTTTCTATTAAGTATGTGTAATTTTCTAAATCTGGCTGATTTTGAGGATCTACTTTAAACACTTGTTTCTCTCTTTCTAAAACCTGTAACCCTAAATATGCTGCACCTAAATCTCCAGTAACAACAATTAAATCGGTTGGCTTTGCGCCATTTCTATACACAATATCTTCTTTGTTAGCCGTACCAATTGCGGTAACAGAAATTAACATTCCTTTAGTTGATGAAGTAGTATCTCCTCCAATTAAATCAACATTATAAGTCTCGCAAGCCAATTGAATTCCAGCATATAATTCTTCTAAAGCCTCCAATGAAAAACGATTAGAAACGGCTATAGAAACGGTAATTTGCTCTGCTTTTCCGTTCATTGCATATACATCCGATAAATTTACCATTACAGCTTTGTATCCTAAATGCTTAAGCGGCATGTAACTTAAATCGAAATGTACGCCTTCAATTAATAAATCGGTTGTAACTAATATTTCTTTCCCTTCGGAAAAAATAACAGCAGCATCATCTCCAATTCCTTTTTTGGTTGACGTGTTATTTACTGTAAAGTATTGTGTTAAATGCTTTATTAAACCAAACTCACCGAGTTTAGCTAAAGACGTTCTTTCTTGATTTTTATCTTCTAACATAAGTTAAATAAAAAAAGTATTTTTATGATTCCAAAAGTAATAGATATGATTCGATTTATTGTAATAACATTCTTTATTTTCGTAGGAGTTGCAAAAATAACAGCTCAAGAAACTTTATTTTTCTCTGAATCGGAAGCAAAATCTGCCGAGAAAAGAATTTATTTTAAAGCAAACCCAAACACATCAAATTATGATATTACCTATCATAAATTAGAGTTTAATGTTAATCCTGCTCAAGCAAGTATAGCAGGAAAAGTAACTACAACTTTTACCGCTTTAGAAAATTTAAATACGGTAACTTTCGATTTGGATGACAACCTTACTGTAACCCAAGTTACTCAAAACGGCAACTCAGTTTCGTTTATTCAAAACTCTTCAGATGAATTGGTTATTACTTTAGAGAATACATTAACAATTTCAAATTCAACATCAGTTGTAATTCAATATAACGGAAACCCTACAAGTAATGGTTTCGGTTCTTTTAAAGTTACAACACATTCTGGAGTACCAATTCTTTGGACACTTTCAGAGCCTTATGGCGCTTTAGGCTGGTGGCCATGTAAGCAAGATTTGAATGATAAAATTGATGAAATTGATGTATTTATTACTGCTCCAGAACAGTATACATCAGTTTCTAACGGTTTAGAACAAGGAACACCAACAATAACTTCAGGAAGTAAAACGACGCATTTTAAACATCAATATCCTATTCCTGCCTATTTAATTGCTATTGCAGTAACTAATTACAGCACCTACACTCACACTGTACCTAATAACGGAAACCCTTTTCCCATTGTAAATTATGTGTATCCAGAAAATTTATCAAGTGCGCAAAATAGCACAGAAATTACCGTTGATATTATGAATAATTTTATCAATTTATTTGGTGATTATCCTTTTGCAAATGAAAAATATGGTCACGCACAATTTGGTTGGGGTGGTGGTATGGAACACACAACAGTTTCATTTATGGGGAGTTTTAGTAGAAACCTTATAGCACATGAGTTAGCGCATCAATGGTTTGGTAATAAAATTACTTGTGGGAGTTGGAAAGATATTTGGCTGAATGAAGGTTTTGCAACGTATTTAACAGGATTAACAATTGAGCATTTAGATGGGAATAGTTCATTTAAAAACTGGCGAACTTCAAATATAAATTCTATTACTTCGCTAACCAATGGTGCTGTTTACTTAACCGATGCAGATACCACAAGTGTAAATCGAATTTTTAATAGTAGGTTGAGCTATAATAAAGGAGCAATGGTTTTACATATGTTACGAAAAAAAATAGGCGATTCTAATTTTTTTACAGGCATTAAAAACTACATATCCGACCCAAACTTAGCATATGCTTATGCAAAAACACCAGATTTAATTACCCATTTAGAGACCGCAAGCGGATTGCAATTAACTGAGTTTTTTAATGATTGGGTTTACAATCAAGGATACCCAACATACACAGCTACTTGGCATCAACCTACGTCAAGCACAATTAGTATTATTTTAAATCAAGCACAAAGCCATAGTTCTGTATCCTTTTTTGAAGTTAATGTACCTATACGTATAGTTGGTACAAATGGCAGATTTTTAGATGTCGTTTTAAATAATACTTCGGAAACTCAAGTTTTTACAGAAAGTGTTTCTTTTTCTGTCGCTTCATTAGAAATAGACCCAGACAAACATATAATTTCTAAAAATAATACTACTGTATTAGCTATAGGAAAACATATTTTTGCTACAGATCAACTTCTTCTGTATCCAAATCCAGTAAGTGATATTTTAAAGGTCAAAAAGCCAAATAATCTAATTATTTATAATTACACTGTTTATGACGCTATTGGTAAACAGATTTTTACAACAACTAATTTAGAAATTGATTTTTCTAATTTAGAAATTGGCGTTTACTTTGTAAAAATAATTACAGACCAAGGTTTTACTTACAAAACTGTATTAAAAAAGTAGTGCAAAAGTATTTATTAAGCTACTTTACCAACGTCCCAAAACTTTCGAGAATAATCAATAAATTCAATAATCACATTAGAAAACACAATGAAAGGTTCCGTAATTAAATGAGACTTATATTGTATATTCGCATCCAATTTAGATTCAATCTATTTAAAATTATGATAAAAGTTTCAGACACAGCAAAAAAGAAAGTTATCGAGTTAATGACAGATGAGGGTTTTGATGCTGTAAAAGATTTTGTTCGAGTAGGCGTTAAAAGCGGAGGTTGTTCAGGGTTATCTTACAACTTAACTTTTGATAAAAACACACAAGAAAACGACAAAGTTTTTGAAGAAAATAATATAAAAATTGTAGTTGACAAAAAGAGTTTTTTATACTTAGTTGGTACAACATTAGAATATTCTGGTGGATTAAATGGAAAAGGATTTGTGTTTAACAATCCGAATGCAAACCGCACTTGTGGGTGTGGGGAGAGTTTTTCACTATAAAAACAATTTAAAAATTTGTAAAAGATTAGAATACATAGAAAGTGAAAACGGACAAGAATTAATAATTGAGAGTAAAAACATCTCTAAACAATTATCAAATTTCATTAACTATTTAAAAAGAAGTGAGATTTATTAAATTTTTTATTTTTTCAATCTTTAAATAATTTATGAGCAAATATACAGAAGACGACTTAAGGGAAGAGTTAAAAACCAAAGAATACGAATATGGTTTTTATACAGATATAGAAAGTGAAACCTTTGCAAAAGGGTTAAATGAAGATGTGGTTAGGGCAATTTCTAAAAAGAAAAACGAACCCAAATGGATGACCGATTGGCGCTTAGAAGCGTTTAGAGTTTGGCAACAAATGGAAGAGCCAGAATGGGCAAATGTGAAGTATAAAAAGCCTGATTTTCAAGAAATATCTTATTATTCTGCTCCAAAAGAAAGACCAAAACTGAATAGCCTAGATGAAGTTGATCCTGAATTATTAGACACTTTTAAACGTTTAGGAATTTCTATAGATGAGCAAAAAAAATTAGCCAATGTAGCCGTTGATATTATAATAGACTCAGTATCTGTTGCAACAACATTTAAGAAAACATTAGGCGAAAAAGGGATTATTTTTATGCCAATTTCCGAAGCCATTCAAGAACATCCAGAATTGGTTAGAAAATATTTAGGCACTATAGTTCCAATGACCGATAATTTTTATGCAGCCTTAAATTCGGCAGTGTTCTCAGACGGTTCATTCTGTTATATTCCTAAAGGCGTTCGTTGTCCGATGGAATTATCTACTTATTTTAGAATTAACGAAGGCGGAACAGGGCAATTTGAAAGAACATTGGTTATTGCCGATAAAGGAAGTTTTGTGAGTTATTTAGAAGGTTGTACTGCACCAAGTAGAGACGAAAATCAATTACATGCAGCAGTTGTAGAACTAATTGCAATGGATGACGCAGAAATAAAATATTCAACAGTTCAAAACTGGTACCCAGGTAATAAAGAAGGGAAAGGCGGGGTTTTCAATTTTGTAACCAAAAGAGCTTTATGCGAAACCAATGCCAAAGTTTCTTGGACACAGGTTGAAACAGGTTCTGCTATAACTTGGAAATACCCAAGTTGTATTTTAAAAGGAAATAATTCAGTTGGTGAGTTTTATTCGATTGCTGTAACCAATAATTACCAACAAGCAGATACAGGAACAAAAATGATTCACTTAGGTAAAAACACTAGGTCAACCATTATTTCTAAAGGAATATCCGCAGGAAAATCTCAAAATAGTTATCGAGGTTTAGTATACATAGGACCAAGAGCAGAAAATGCACGAAATTTCTCTCAATGTGATTCTTTATTAATGGGTAACGAATGTGGAGCACATACATTTCCATATATCGAAGTAAAAAACAATTCAGCACAAATAGAACACGAAGCAACAACAAGTAAGATTGGTGAAGAACAATTATTCTATTGTAATCAACGTGGTATAGATACTGAAAAAGCAATTGCATTAATTGTTAACGGATTCAGTAAAGAAGTATTAAATAAGTTACCAATGGAGTTTGCTGTAGAGGCACAAAAATTATTAGAGATTTCTCTTGAAGGGAGTGTGGGATAAAAGTTAAAAACTTTTATCCGTTTAACTGTTAATAAAACAATTTAACAATTCAACTTTTAAACAAAACAGAATGTTAAAAATAGAAAATTTACACGCTAGTATAGACGATAAATCAATTTTAAAAGGATTGAATTTAGAGGTAAAAGCTGGTGAAGTTCACGCAATAATGGGGCCTAATGGCGCTGGCAAAAGTACGTTGGCAAATATTATTGCAGGAAAAAATGATTATGAAGTTACAGACGGAACCATTGAATTAAATGGAGAAGATATTAGTGAATTAACGCCAGAAGAAAGAGCGCATAATGGCGTATTTTTATCGTTTCAATATCCTATAGAAATTCCTGGGGTTTCTGTTACAAACTTTATAAAAACAGCGATTAATGAAAATCGTAAAGCAAAAGGTTTAGAAAATATGCCAGCAAAAGATATGTTGAAAATGATTCGTGAGAAATCCGAATTATTAAAAATAGATCGTAAATTTTTATCACGTTCTCTAAACGAAGGTTTTTCTGGAGGAGAAAAAAAACGTAACGAAATTTTTCAAATGGCAATGCTCGAGCCTAAATTAGCCATTTTAGATGAAACAGATTCAGGCTTAGATATCGATGCATTACGTATTGTTGCAAACGGAGTAAATAAGCTAAAGTCTAAAGACAATGCCGTAATTATAATTACACACTATCAACGTTTGCTAGAATATATAGTCCCAGATTTTGTACATATTTTATATGATGGAAGAATTGTAAAATCTGGCGACGCTTCTTTAGCATTAGAATTAGAAGCAAAAGGATATAATTGGATTAAGAAAGAAGCGAATAGTTAGAGAGTAAAAATAAGTTCATAAAGTTTGTAATGTTCTTAAAATTTGTAAAGTTGAATATTTAACTTTTAAAAATTTTTAACTTTCAACTTTTCAACTATATAACAATGGAATTAAAAGAAAAACTAGTAACATCATACATAGCCTTTGAAAATGACGTAAATATCAATTCTGATATACACGAAATTAGAACAAAAGCGTTGCAAAATTTTGAAAAATTAGGCTTTCCAACAAAAAAGTTAGAAGCTTGGAAATACACCTCTTTAAACTCGGTGTTAAAACAAGATTATAGTATTTTTCCTAACAAAGAGGTTACCATAGAATTATCGGATGTAAAGAAATACTTTATCCACGATATTGATACGTATAAAATTATTTTTATTGACGGAAAATATAGTTCGTTTTTATCGGATACGACACATGATAAAATGGATATTTGCTTGTTGTCTTCCGCTTTAGCGAAACCAAAATACAAAGCAATTATTGAGAATTACTTCAATAAAATTGCCAAACAAGACAATTTAACTTCTTTAAATACCGCATTTGCAAACGAAGGAGCTTATATTTATATTCCTAGAAATATTGAGGTAGAAAAACCGATTCAAATCATCTATTTTACTACAGGCAAAGAAGCTGCTACATTAATACAGCCTCGTAATTTAATTGTGGCAGAACAAAATGCACACGTACAAATTATTGAACGTCATCAAAGTTTAAGTGATAACCCTGCATTAACCAATTCAGTAACTGAAGTATATGCAGCAAAAGATGCAACGGTAGATATTTACAAGATCCAGAATGATAATATTAATGCTTCTTTGATAGACAATACCTATATAGAACAAAAATCTAATAGTATTGTTTCTGTACATACGTTTTCTTTCGGAGGAAATATTACGCGTAACAATTTAAACTTTTATCAAAGAGGAGAACATATTGATTCTATCTTAAAAGGAATTACGATTATTAAGGGAAAGCAACATGTAGATCACCATACCTTGGTGCATCATATTGAACCAAATTGTGAATCTCATCAAGATTATAAAGGAATTTACGACGAACGTTCTACGGGTGTTTTTAACGGAAAAGTAATTGTTGAAAAAGAAGCGCAGAAAACAAATGCGTATCAAAAAAACAATAATGTATTGATGAGCAATAAAGCTACAATTAATGCAAAACCACAATTAGAAATTTTTGCAGATGATGTAAAATGTTCTCACGGTTGTACAATTGGTCAGCTAGATGATGATGCGTTATTTTACATGCAACAACGTGGTATACCTAAAAAAGAAGCGAAAGCATTATTAATGTATGCTTTTGCAAATACGGTTCTGGAAAGTGTAAAAATACCAGAAGTAAAGAAACGGATTAACAAGTTAATTGCTAATAAATTAGACGTTGATATTGGGTTTGATTTGTAGCATCGCAGATGCTTTTGTATAAAAAATAGGAACCATTCTTTTTTGAGTGGTTTTTTTATTCAGCAATTTTCTCACCCATTTTAACAAAGGTTTCTATATTGTTTTGAGTATTTTTAAGAATATCAGCATCAATCTTCAATTGGTTTTTATCAACCAAGACAACAACTGTTGAACCACCAAAAGCAAAATACCCCATTTCACTTCCTTTACTTATTTTTTGTTTTGGCACATACGTTTCTATAATACTACCAACCATTGTTGCACCAACAGGAACCAATAAAATATCACCTTTTTTTGTAGTTGAAAGCTCGCAAAACTCACGTTTATTTTCACAAAAAACTTTAGTAAAATTACTCGCCAATGCGTGTGGTGATACTGAAAAGTAACTGCCTTTTATTTTTGTTACTCCAGAAGGAACTCCACCATACGGAAAATGAAAACGATGATAATCATTAGGTGCTAATCGTAAAATAAACATTGAAGCATTTGCATATTTCTTTGCTATTTTTTCATCATTTAAAAACTCTAAAAGCGTAAATTTTCTTCCTTTAATAAAGAAATTATTCACTTCGGAAACATCTTCAAAAGC
Source organism: Tenacibaculum sp. (assembly GCA_965242715.1). Classification (GTDB taxonomy): domain Bacteria; phylum Bacteroidota; class Bacteroidia; order Flavobacteriales; family Flavobacteriaceae; genus Polaribacter. The sequence continues at coordinate 2,668,533 of OZ251501.1, read as the reverse complement.
TAACAACCTACCATCTCCAGGAGAAACAAAACCATCTTTAATAGGTCTAGCTTTCGGTTTTAATTTTCTATAGAAAAAGTCATTAAACGACGTGAATTCTTCAATAGACTTTAAAGATTCAGACATATCAATTCCTAAATCTTTTACAAACCCTTCAATTTTATGAATAGATGAAGAAGTGTTCATATTTCTACCATAAAACTCTGATATAAATTTTCGTTTGGCAAATGACAACAACGCTATTTTTCCGAAGGGGTTATTATACATAAACTTTAACAAGCCTTCTGCAGGCGGAGTTTCCGTTTGTATCTTCCCTGTTTTTCTATCAATATATTTTATAGTCATTAAATCTTTTATCAAAGAAGTGTTAAAGATACTACATCAAGTTTTATAAAATCACATCTCTTTACTTGTTTTGTATTTCCATAGACATTAAAACCATTTTCAATTCCATATACGTAAAACTTACATCTACTTTTTCTTTTAACGCAGTTAAACCTTTAATTTCTCCAGTGGCTGTTATTTCTTTTAAAATCTTTTTATACCGTTTAGGTTCAATCAATTCCAATACATCTATTTCTCCAGACGGAATGTAATTTGCCAAATGATTCTCAATTGTACCAGGCGTTAAACTACGTTCTTTTGCAATTTCGGCTATAGACAATCCAGATTTAAACAACTCAAAAGATATTTGTTTTGTTGGCTTCTTATCTTCCTTTTTTTGCTCATTAAATTTGTTAATCCCGTTTTCTAAACAATATTTTTCAATGGCTTCTAGAATTTCTTCTCCGTGTTTTTGCACACGAATTTTTCCCATTCCATTTATTTTTAAAAGGGCTGTTTCTGTTCTTGGTAGCGCATCGCAGATTGCGTACAGCGTTTCTTGTGTAAATATTTGAAAGTGCGGAATTTTTGCTACTTTAGAGATCGAATCTCTTAATTCACGTAATTTTAACGCTAAAATTGGATCGTGTTTAGAAGATAATTTTTTCTTTTTAGTTGGTGCTGTTTTTTGTAAAACTGCTTTTGCTCTTACTTGTAAATAATCTTTAGTTTTAAACCCATTTGTCATTTTTTGAAGTACAAAAAGTTTTTCTTCTAATTTTTCTTGAAGTGCATCAAACTGTTTAGAAAAATCTTTTTTAACCGCTTTATTATCCGAAGAAAATGAAATTGCATCTAACGGTTTCTGAATATTCTCTTTGGTTTGTGTTAGAAAATAATCGAGCGCTTTTGTAAACCGTTCTTGAATTTGAGAACTATTTTCAGGAAGAACATTGTCTTCTGAAAGAATATTTAATTGATTTTTAAATCCGTTAGAAACCTTCATTAAAGCTACAATTCCGCTGTCTTTTATAGTTTGTAGATGATCAATAACTTCTCCTTTTATACTTGTTCTGTTTTTATAGAAAATATCAATTAAACGAGTTGTTGGGTATAAAAATGGCTGATAATTAAACAATTCTGAAATTAAATTCAACTGAAATTGTTGTTCAGATTTATTTAAAACTTCTTCATCTGGATGATTTTCTTCAACCTTTTCATTAAAAGAGCTTACCGTTTTATCATTTATAATTGCATTACTTGTAATTGGTGTTTTTAAAATCAAGCCTTCCAAAGAAGTACATCTACTCATTGCAACATAGGTTTGACCGTGTGCAAAAGAAGCCTCTGCATCTATAATCGCTTTTTCAAAGGTTAAGCCTTGACTTTTATGAATAGTAATTGCCCAAGCTAATCGTAATGGAATTTGAGAAAAAGAACCTGTAACATCTTCTTTTATCTCTTTGGTCTCTTCGTTTATAGAATAGTTTATGTTCTCCCAAGTTTCATTTTTAGCAATAATTTCATCAATTTCATTTTGGCATTGTACAGCAACCGACTCTTTAGAAATAGCTGTAACAATTCCTATTTTACCGTTAAAATATCTTTTTTCAGGTGAAGAATCATTTTTAATAAACATTACTTGTGCACCAACTTTTAATTCTAGTCTTTCTAAATTTGGAAACGCGTTTTCGTTAAACTTTCCAGAAACTTTCGCAGTAAAAAAATAGCTTTTATTTTTAAGCTTATTTAATTCAGAACTATTAATTAAGTTTGCTCTATTATTATGTGTGGTTAATGTAATATAACCTTCCTCTTTTTTAGGTTGAAAATCTGGATTGTACCTTGTTTTTAAAATCTCAGCAGATTTTACTGATAATTTATCATTTCTAATTTCATTTAAAATAGTGATAAAATCTTCGTTCTTTTGACGATAAATATGTTTTAACTCTATAGAAATCACATTTGCTTCTTGATAGGCTTTTGAACTAAAAAAGTAAACCGTGTTGTAATATTGTTGCAGCAAACTCCATTCATTTGGTCTTACAACTGGAGATAATTGTTGCAAATCTCCAATCATTAAAACTTGTGCGCCACCAAACACTTTATTTCGATCTTTGTAACGACGCATTACTTGGTCTATACCGTCTAATAAATCTGCTCTAACCATACTAATTTCATCAATAATTACTAAATCTAACGATTTAATAATATCAATCTTAGTTCTAGAAAATTTACGCTGCTGATTAGAAGTGTTTGTAATCTGATTTGGTAAAATAGGTCCAAAAGGCATTTGAAAAAACGAATGAATTGTAACACCTTTTGCGTTAATTGCTGCAACACCAGTTGGTGCAACAATTACCATTCTTTTTAAAGATTCGTTTTTAATTTTATGTAAAAAAGTAGTTTTTCCTGTGCCTGCTTTACCTGTAATAAAAAGGTTTCTATCAGTTTTCTCTATAAATTTTAAGGCAAGCTCTAACTCTTTATTTTCTATCATAACAACATTGTTCTACTCTTTTGTTCTAATTGTAAAAATAGTTTTTTTTAGATAACAATTTTCTGTAAATTAAATAGAACCTAAAATATTTTCCTTTTTCTACCTTTTGATAATTCACCTATTAATGTATACTCAATACAGATAGTTTTTCGGGTTTTTCACTCCCCCCCTTTCTTAGCGTTAAAATTTTAAACCATAGCAGCGCTATGATTGAAAATTTTGTTTTGATAAAGAAAAAAATAAATTCGTTTAAATTCCCGAAAAGCTACCTGCATTGAGTATATCTAAATTTTTAATCCCACCAGCGGGTTTAATACCAATTATAAATTAAAACAAGCTTTAAATGAGTTAATGTAAAGATCATTTCTACTACTACTATTTGGTAGACCTTCAAAAGCACAAAACAGAACAGTAATTCTATTATCGTTTAGTAGATGTGAGGCTGTTTCATTTCCACTTCCAGTAACTACTTAACCAAGCAATTTTAGTTTCGTTTAAGACTCGAAAACTATCCATTCCTTTAGGTGACAGGCTTATATGGTTGTTTTTAGGAGCATTGCTACAAAAAACATTTTTTGAACTTCAATAAAACTTTGAACTATTTTTGCTATTTTATCTGTAAATTTTGTCATAATTTTTTCTATTTAATCAACCCAACCTCTAGTCCGCTCAACTGCTTTTTGCCATTTTTTATAGAGTTTTTTCCTCTTTTCTTTGGAAAAAGTAGGTAAAAATTCTTTGTCAATTTTTCTAAAGGATAAAATATCTTCTTGTTTCCATAGACCAACACAAATACCTGCTAAGTAAGCAGCTCCCATAACTGTAGTTTCTGTAACTTTGGGGCGCTCAACAGTTGTATTTAAAATATCTGCCTGAAACTGCATTAATAAGTTGTTTGCACAGGCTCCTCCATCAACTTTTAGCGATGTAAGTTCTACTTCGCTATCTTTTTGCATCACTTCTAAAATATCTTTGGTTTGATATGCTAAGGAGTCTAATGTGGCTTTAATCAAGTGATTTTTCCCTGTATCACGCGTTAACCCAAAAACAGCTCCACGCGCATACATATCCCAATATGGAGCACCTAAACCAGCAAATGCAGGAACTACATAAACAGGGTTTTCTCCTTCAACTAAACTGGCAAAAGTTTCACTTTCTTTAGCGTCTTTAATAATTTGTAAACCGTCTCGCAACCATTGTATGGCAGAACCTGCAACAAATACACTTCCTTCAAGGGCATAATAAATTTTGTTGTCAATTCCCCAAGCAATTGTGGTAAGTAATCCGTTTTTAGAATATTCGAGTTCTTCGCCAGTATTCATCAGCATAAAACAACCTGTTCCATACGTATTTTTTGCTTCACCTTTTTTAAAACACGTTTGCCCAAAAAGGGCTGCTTGTTGGTCGCCAGCAACTCCTGTAATAGGAATTACAGTTCCGTCCAATTCATAATTTCCAAAGAAAAAAGAAGAAGGTTTTACTTCTGGTAACATTAATTTCGGAATGTTTAATGCTGATAACAGCTTTTCATCCCAACATAAATTTTTAATATCAAAAAGCATTGTTCTTGAAGCGTTACTATAATCGGTTGCATGAACTTTTCTGTCTGTGAGATTCCATAGTAACCAAGAATCTACTGTTCCGAAGAGTAAATTACCATTTTCAGCTTCTTCTTGCGCGCCTTCAACATTGTTTAAAATCCAATTTATTTTTGTTGCAGAAAAATAGCTATCAACTACTAAACCTGTAGTTTTTTTGATATGATTTTCAAGTCCTTTCTCTTTTAATTTTTCACAAATATCCGCAGTTCTTTTATCTTGCCAAACAATGGCGTTATAAATTGGTTTTCCAGTGTTTTTATTCCATACAATAGTAGTTTCTCGTTGATTTGTAATCCCTATTCCAACAATTTCAGTCAAAGAAATAGTTGCTTTTTTCAACACTTTTCTTAACGTTGATAACTGCGATGCTAAAATATCCATCGGATTATGTTCTACCCAACCAGATTGCGGAAAAATTTGCTCAAACTCTTGTTGTTCCATCGCAACAATGTCTCCTTGTTTGTTTACAATTACAGAACGAGAACTTGTAGTTCCTTGATCTAAAGCCAAAATGTATTTGTTTGCCATTATATTTTGATATAAAAAAACTTAAGTTCAATTAGTAAATGCAACTTCTAGTAGTGTTAAATTTACATTAATTAATACATTTCGCTCTCTTTTACTTCGTTTCAAATTAGTGTTTATATTGGTACTCGACTAAAAGCATTTAAGTATGAAACATCTAACCAAAGAACAAAGGTATCAAATAAAAGCATACCTAAATTGTAATAAATCCAAGCTTTTTATAGCTGAATCACTGCAAGTAGATAAAGGATCTATTTATAGGGAATTACAGCGAAACTCAACAAAAAGAGGTTTGTATAACCCTAATTTTGCTTAAGAATTAGCTGCTGAAAGGAAAGAACGTTTTAGTAGGAATAGAAAATTTACTCCTGCAATAAAAAAGTATGTTAAAAAGCAAATAGAGCAAGAACAATGGTCTCCAGAATAGATTAAGGGCTATTGTAAGGTTAATAATATACCGATGGTAAGTTATGAGAGAATTTACCAGTTTGTAAGAGAGGACAAGGTTAATGGAGGCTTTTTATATAAACATTTAATACACCAATTAAAACATAGAAAGCGACCTGTATCATGCAAACAGCAAACAATTAAAGATAAAATTTCTATCGAGCTTCGAGGGGATGTAATTAACAATAAGGAGCGTTTTGGAGATTGGGAAATAGATTTAATTATTGGAAAAGATGAGTAAAAGAGGCAACCCTAACTATTGTTGAAAGAACTACTGCTTTTCTATTGATAAAAAAGTTACCTTTTGGTAAAAATGCAGAAGAACTCGCTAAAATAGTTATTCAAATGCTTTTGCCATATAAAGATTTTATTTACTCTATTACAAGCGATAATGGAACTGAATTAGCAAAACATAAAAAAATATCAGAAAAACTACTAACATTATTCTTCTTCGCTCACCCATACTCTTCCTGGAAAAGAGGGCTAAGTGAATATACAAATAAGGCAATATATCTCTAAAAAATCAATATTTAATCAATATAACAACAATCAAATTAAGGAAATACAACACAAAATTAATCGAAGACCAAGAAAAAATCTAAATTATAAAAATCCTAAAAATCTATTTTATAGATTTGTAAACCAAAAAGTCGCATTTGCTACTTGAATCTACCGAATATCAATTTACAAAAAAAAAGATTTTAAGTTTTATATTAATTACTATCTTTAAACAAATTAAATAGACGATTTATGGAGTATGGGTTTCTTTCAATTTTACCACCAATTGTAGCAATTATATTAGCGTTAAGAACTAAACAAGTGTACATTGCTTTGTTGTTTGGAATCTGGTTTTCGTGGTTGATTATTAACCAATGGAATCCGTTAGATGGAACTTTAGCAATGATTGAAGGAATGGTTAACGTTTTTAAATCTGAAGGAAATACAAGAACCATAATGTTTAGTGCTTTGGTAGGTGCGTTGCTATTATTTATTCAATATTCTCGTGGTGTTGAAGGTTTTGTAAATATTCTAAACAAATTGATTTTAAAGTTAGAAAATAAAAAAGCAGGATACAGCAGAGTAATGGTTCAAGTTTTAGCAATGGTAACAGGTCTTTTCTTATTTGTAGAAACAAGTATTAGTTCTTTAACTGTTGGAACTTTATATAGACCTGTTTTTGATAGATTAGGAATTCCTAGAGAAAAACTAGCGTATATAGCCGATTCTAGTTCTGCGCCATCATCAATTTTAATTCCGTTTAATGCTTGGGGAGCCTTTGTTATGGGGCTGTTAGTAACTCAAGGAATAGACAAGCCACTTTCGGTATTATTAGCTTCTATTAAATATAATTTTTACCCTTTACTGGCAATTATAATTGTTTTTGTAATCATTTTTACAAAGAAAGATATTGGACCAATGGCAAAAGCCGAAAAAAGAACTAAAGAAACAGGTCTATTAATGAATGAAGGCTCAAAACCAATGGTTTCTGATGTTGTTACCTCATTTCCGCCAAAAGAAGGAATTGAAGCAAAAGCATATAATATGATTGTTCCGCTTTTGGTAATGGTTTTTATGATGCCAATTAATTTGATATATACAGGTTGGAATTCTGTAAAAGAATCAACTTCGTTTTTAGATCGTGCACAACAAGCAATTGGAGAAGGTTCTGGTTCATCATCAGTATTATACGCCGTAATTACTGCAATTTTGGTAGCTATGGTTATGTATTTTATTCAAGGAATTATGAAGCCAAAAGAAATGGTAGATATTACTTTAAAAGGAATAAGTGAATTAATGCCATTAGCTTTATTAATGTTATTGGCGTTTGCCATTGGCGATGCTTGTAAAGAACTAGAAACTGGGGCGTATATTGCCAATGTTACTAAAGATTGGTTATCGCCAGAATTATTACCAGCAGCTGTGTTTTTAATTAGCTCTTTTATTGCGTTTTCTACAGGAACTTCTTGGGGAACATTTGCAATTATGTTAGCAATTTCAGTACCTATGGCAACTATTCATGGTGCAGACCTTACAATTGTGGTGGCAGCAACTTTAGGAGGTGGAGTTTTCGGTGATCATTGTTCACCAATTTCTGACACCTCTATTATATCTTCTATGGCTTCTGCAAGTGATCATATAGATCACGTAAAAACACAATTACCGTATGCGTTAATTGGCGGTGTTATTACAACGATACTGTATTTGTTAATTGGTTTTTTTGGATGATTTTTTTAAATCAATTTTAGGAATTATACGTAATGAGTTTTTAATAACAAAAAAAGCAGAGTATCTTTATTAGTATGTTAGCTAAATTTAGTTTGATTTTTAACGGTTTTCCTATTGCCTTTTGCTAACACTGAATATATTTCATTAAAATGACACGTATTCTTACAACATTAAATAGGTCTTCCTTGTAATTAAATTTTTTGTTAAATTATATTAATTTATTAAAGCCGTAATTATTTTATATGTTTGAGGATTGCAAAAGCAAGAAATTTCACTATAAAAGAGAGCCCTTCTTAACTGATTTCTCTTCGAAAAAAACAAAGACAGTATCGTATTTAAAAAAGAATCATCTGACTTTTAGAATTACAAAAAGGCAAGTTTAAAACCCGAGAATCATCACTCCCCAGATTCATCAAGGATTATCAAAACGTGTAAATTCAAGTGAGCAACCATTTTTAGGATACTGGGATGCTGTGCAATGGGCTAAGAACGAGTGCAATGTTGCTATACAGTACTTTAAGACCAAGTTAAAAGTTTCAAGAAAATTCTCATTATAAGAAAGATGATAAAGCGGTAGATGCTTTTTTAAAAACTCCCGAATACCCTACAGGACATTATATTTAGTCTAAATAAAGATACGTATTCTAGTGTCAATTTATATTTCCAAGAAGTGAAGCTAGGTTTGGAATGATGACGCACCTTGGCAGGTATTTAACAGCTTGTGGAATAAAACCGATTGTAATCTTACAATACTCCGTTAAGTTTTTATGCTGCTCTGATACCATAATACAGTAGTTCTTTAATTTTTTGTTTATTATTCTTCAAGTTCGGTCTTATAGCGAACACGTTAAAAAATCGAGCAAGCATTAACTCATTGTGATGTAAGGTTTTAATATCCTTGATTGAGAAAGCCCCTCTTAGCCTTTTTTCAATAGGCATCCAATGTGTAATCTTAGCGAGATTAACCGTTGTAAGTGCTGTATTAAAATGAAAGTTGAGTTTATCTTCACTTCTTGCTTGACAGTGATTTAGACCTGAGTATTGCTTGGCATCTCTAAAAGTAAATTCTATTTGAAATCTGGTGCGATAATATGTCAAAATCATTTCTGCTGAAATTGTTACATCTGTAGAAAAATATAATTTATGATTCCATTTTCCTTTTTTAAGGAAATAAACAATCACAAGATTGATTTTTCTTTTTAATGATTTTGAGTATACAATAGCGCTGTATACTTTGCTTTGCTGATTGTCTTCTATCAAAGAAAAATATTCTTTTCTAAGTTTTTTATAATCAATTTTTCCATCATATTTCTTAGGTCTTCCTCTCCCATATTTCTGTTGGTCAGTATAAATATATTGTAAGTCAGCATCGTTTCTTAGTCTGCTAACGGTCTCCAATCCATTATCAGAGAGTTTAGAAACAAAACCGTATTTGGAAAAATAAGCATCTGCCACAACATATTTAGACATCGAAAGAAGGACCTCTTTTCTTTGAATCAATATATTGGCATAATGATCTACCAAACTTTTTGATTCCAAATTATTTGGTGTCTGAACAGCCTCTAAATGAAACGCTGTATGATTATCTATATCAATCGCTGCTATACCAGATATTTCCAATCCCCATTTTGCCTTTCCCGCTACACCAGACCAATAATAACCAACTCCACAGGTGGATTTACCAGATTTACTAACATAACTCGGGTCGAAAGCAATGGTTAAATGTTTGCCCCCATACTCAGTAATCAATTCTTTATTGAAATTTAAAAAGTCAAAAGACTTACTAAACTGATTCCTGTAATGTTGTTCTCCATGATCACCATAACGACTTAACTGCATAAAATTTAAACGTCCTTTTATGCTGAGAAATAGACCAAAAACTTCCAACATAAAATCATATTGCCATTTATTTACATCTTTCATTTTGTTAAGTAATCTTTTTGTGTGATATTTATAGTTGGATTTCTCCTTGAGAAGCATCATTAATAGCTGTTTGAAATTAACTATTAATTTAATGATAATCAGGGAGTTATCCTAATTTTTGAGCCTGTTTTTTTAACTTATTTAATTGACTGTTAGAGGGTTAGGGCAAAGTTTAACGGAGTATTGTAACAAGATAAACTATAAATATCTTAAATTCAAATTATTCTTGCGTAAGGTGAGTTAGTAACTCACCTTACGCAAGAATAATTTGAATTTAAGATATTTATAGTTTATCTTGTTAACAACTTTGAGAAATAAAAAGATGGATAATTTTGTTGATTTGTATACTGATTATTTGATAAGTTCAAGTTCTTACACGACAGCTACAGGTATGGCTTCATTACTCTCTATAAAACATGATAAAATAACACGAGCATTATCAACGGGTGTTTATGACAGTAAATTTCTATGGAAAAAGGCAAAACCTTATGTTGAAGAATTGACTCAATCTAAAGAAACTATCATTTTAAGTTTTGATGATTCGATACAAGAAAAACAATATACAGATGAAAGTGAGTTGAACACTTGGCATTTTGACCATGTGTTTGGAAGGTCTGTAAAAGGGGTTAATTTTCTAACTGCTTTAGTCGAAGTTGGAGGCATGCGTATACCGTGTGGTGTAGAGTTTATAAAGAAAAATATTTGGGTTACCGACAAAAAAACAGGAAGGCAAAAGCGTAAAAGCAGCAAAACTAAAAACGAACTTTTTAGAGAAATGTTGCAGGAATGTAGTAGCAAAATACACTTTGATTATGTGTTGGCTGATAGTTGGTTTTCTTCAGCAGAGAACATGGTTTATTGTAAAGAACTTTTAAAAAATGATTTTATTATTGCCTTAAAAAGCAATCGAAAAGTAGCCTTATCCTTAGAAGATAAGCAAAATGGAGCATACGTGAATATTAAAACATTACAGCCAAGACAACAAACCGTGGAAGTTTGGTTTGAAAAACTAGACTTTCCGCTGTTGCTTACAAAGCAAGTTTTCAAAAACGAGAATGATACAGTCGGCGAGTTGTACTTGGCTTGTAGTGATTTAAATTTATCGTATAACCAAATAACTACAATCTACAAAAAACGGTGGGCAGTAGAAGAGTATCACAAATCGATTAAAAGTAACACAGGTTTTGCTAAATCTCCAACTAAAAAAACAGAAACTCAAACGAATCATTTTGTATTGTCAATTGTAGCTTATATAAAGTTAGAGTGGCTTAAACAAAGAACAGGGAAAAATCATTTTGCTATGAAAACACAAATCTATTTAGCAGCTCAAAAAGCAGCTCATAACGAACTCAGAAAGTTATCAACACCTAAAGCTGCTTAATCATCCTTTTTTGAGGTTTGGATGCGTAACATGAGTTAGTAACAATAATTTCTTCTACATCATCTCCGTTTCTTTGGCTGTCAAAATAATAATTTCCATTTTCTAAAATCGTAGCATTTTCACCATAGGAAATTACTTCAATATCATTAGAGGTTACATCAGCCGTCACCAAGTCAATACTTCCTTTAAAGTTAGATTCTTCAAAAGCTTGTTCTTCCTCATTTACATCTGGTTCAGGGAGAGAATTGTCATCTTTATTACAACTATTGAAAGCCATAAAGATTAATGCAAGGAAAAATATTTTTTTCATAATGGTTTAATTTAGTTCTGTTATAATTTTTACTAACGTGTTTGTGTATGGAAAGTGCTGTTTTGTGAGAGGCTGATTTTCCGCAGGAAAATTGGACTTAGCAAAAAAGCACAGACTTTTGATTAGGCACTAAACTAAGCATTTTTTATACACGGTGTTATGTTTTAGTGCTTTTAATTCCGCTGTTAAATTCCTTTTTAATTTATTGATTCCGAGTGTAATTCCGTCCAGATATTTTTCGGTTTAATTACAATTTTTGTTTTTCAACTTTTCCACTCCAACTTTCAATTCCGCAAAGTTGAGTTTTCCGTTTCTAATTTAATTCCGTTGTGGTGCTCAATTTCCGCAACAATAATAAATTCCTTTGTTGTGCTAAAATTCCCGTTTCAACATTTCATTCCGCACAGTTGAGTTTCCTTTTTTCATTCCGTTATTATGCTAAATTCCGCACGAATCCTTTTTCCGAATTATTGCTAAAATTCTATTTTAAAAACTAGAGTTTCTCGTTTTCGGCAGTTTTTCCGCATTAAACATAACGTTTTGTATGACTGAATACTTTCCAAAGCACACTTCAAAAACAACAGCCAACACAGAAATAAAGAATATCGCTGGAATTGTTGTAAGCAGATAAGGTTTTGTAAATTGAAATAATTCAAAAGAATAACCATCATTATATAAAATAAAAAGAATGATACTCATTAATAAAAGCTACAGCAACAATAGTTAGTAGCAGTAACAAATTATTTAAGGTTTTATACATTAGGTATTTAAAGTTTGAGATAGAAGTAGATGCTGCTATTTGACCAACTTTGGTGTCAATAGCTGTTTTAATACCACTATTTACAAGGTAAAAACCAATTAAAGAATAAAAATACACTTGTCATAATTGCTGTTACATAACCAAACCAAGCAGAATTATAATACCCAATATGGCCTGCAATTCTAATGGTAGAATAATTGGCATTAGGGTTTGGCACAAAAGTGTAAAAAATTGCTAAACTAGCGCAAGGTGTAATTAAAAACGCATAACTTCTTGTGCGTTGTAAATAATCTAACTTTACAATGGTAAGAAATGATTTTATCATTTCAAGTTTTGTATGGTTGAACAGAATCTAAACTTTAATTAATTTTAGTTAAGCACAAATAAGCCTCTTCTAAGTTTGCTGTTTTTAGATTTGAATTTTCAATAGGATTTTTCAGTAATGTATCGGATAAGTAATCGTCCGTTTTTTCGAGTAGTACTCACAATAATATGTTTGTTCTTAAAAAGAGAGGTTATGTTTTAGAATAATGTGGAATCATTAATTCCATATAATTTTCTTCAATTGCTTTATATGTGTTTATAGCTTTAGCGTTTTTTATCATGATATTTGCTATATCTACTGTTTGAGAGAGCGATTTTTTAACCTTCTGCAAGAATACAAACCAGTTTAGATAGCCACTCAAATATTTTGTTGATACACCATAGAAAGGTTTTATCCATCTTTGATAACGATTGTCTATTGAGTTTACATGCTGCACATGGTAGCACTTGTCTTTTATGTGTTTTGATGCTATAAATGTATGATGCTCCATCTGCTTATCTTTTGCCCATTTAATTATAGAAGGATGAGAATCTGAACAAAGTACGTTTTCAGGTTTTAGTAACGTTCCTATTGTTTTTTCAATACTATGCACATCAATCCTGCCTCTTTTAGCGACACGCATCATTGGATTGTTATTTCTATCTGTGGCAACCATTATAGAGATTTTATCATTGCTCACACCGCGTTTGGTTTGTCTATCACTTGGTCTCTTGTAAGGTTTTCTTTGAAGATCTCGACTTCCTTTATTATTTATATTAAGCTGTTTGTCATCACATTAAACAATTCCTGAGAACTCTTCTCCATTAAAAACGGATAAACAAGATAGTAACTTGTGTCTCCAATCAAAAATAGTTTTAACATTGACTCCAATCTTTTTAGCGGCTTTACGGATACTCACGCTTTCAATCATAAGAACTAGATAATCTTGAAATTCATCCACTTTCTTTATGCCATCCATAGCAGTACCTGTAAGATCATTAAAGGTTTTAGTGCAAGATTTACATTTGTAGCGCTTACGACCCTTATAGCCTCCATGCCCGTAAATATCAGAACTTTGACAATGTGGACAGTTGATTGGACGGTCTTTGTTTAGGTTGTCTATAAGCATATTTAGTTTTGGCACTTTCAAATCACGACTCAATAAACCGACTAATTCCTTTTTCTGCTCTTGACTCAACACTCTTATTATACTTTGTAAATCCATATCTATAATGTTTTTATAAAGATAGTGAAATTCTACATTATTCTAAAACATAACCAAAAGAGAAAGGTGTTCTTTTCTGATTGTGGTTTCAAAAACTTTACCTACTACTAATTGAATTATTTCTTCTTGATTTTCTTTGGTAATTAATGTTCCATTTTTCATAAAACCATTAATAGAATGGTAGAAAACAAGCCAATATATCAAAATCCAATCAAACAGACGCTAAGCGTATAACTCAATAATTTTAATCAATTAAAACTAATAGACGGTAATCAAATAGTGTTACAAAACGACACGAAATTACCAATAGGTAAATCGTTTAGAAAATCTATTTTAAATAAGACAGATAAACCTTAGAAAAGATAGAGTTATAATAGCTAGATTATTCTTATTTTTGGCAAATAATTTTTTAACTCGATGTCAAAGAAAAACATTGCCATACTTACAATTGTTCTTGCAATTTTAATAGATCAAATTAGTAAAATATATGTAAAAACACATTTTTATTTAGGTGAAGAAGTTGTGGTTTTTTCTGACTGGTTTATTATTCATTTTACAGAAAACAATGGAATGGCGTGGGGTTTTGAGTTTGGGGGTAAGTGGGGAAAATTATTTTTAACCTTATTCCGTTTAGTAGCCGTAACAGGAATTATATATTGGCTTTGGCAAACTATTAAAAGAGGTACGCACAATGCCGTTGTAATTGCTATATCGCTCATTTTTGCAGGAGCGGTTGGTAATATTATAGATTCTATTTTTTATGGTGGAGTTTTCGACTCTTCAGCGCATAAAGTAGCTATGTTATTTTCAGATAAACCTTACGGAGGGTTTTTCTACGGAAAAGTAGTAGATATGTTATATTTCCCTATGTGGGAAGGAGATTTACCTTCTTGGCTTCCGTTTATGGGAGGCGAAAGGTTTACTTTTTTTAATGCTATTTTTAATGGAGCAGATTCGTTTATATTTATCGGAGTAAGTATCTTGTTTTTGTTTAATAAACAAGCTTTCCCTAAGGAAAGTTAGATTTTGTATCTTGCATCTAAAGTCTAAATTAATGGTTTTCTAAAATATCTTACTATTTTTTTATTCGGTTTTTTGATTGCTAAGTTTTGGTATGAAAAAAGAGAAATCAATCATAAGAAAGAAGAAATTCAAATAGTTCTTAATGAAATTAAGAACTTACAAAAGCTATACCAATTTAATTTTATAATGCCGTATTAAAAGCATTTACATAATGATGATTTCCCGTAATAGATTTAATGACCTCTGGGCTCATTCGCTTTACCATATCATGTAACCAATCTGTTAGCTTTTCCATGGTTTCAAATCGTTGGTTTTTATATCGGTTTTTAATATACTGCCATACTTGTTCGCAAGGATTCAATTCTGGCGCATAAGGAGGTATTCTTAAAAGGAAAATATTTTGAAGGGCTTCTATATTTTTTGTAGAGTGAAAACCTGCGTTATCAATGACAACAATTTTATATTCATTAGGGTTATATTTTGAGAATTATTTAAGGTAAGATTCAAATATAGTGGTATTTACACCGTTAATTTCCCAAACAAAACTATCGCCATTGATTGGCGAATAGCTTCCAAGATGTGCCACCATTCTAAACCTAGCTTGATCTTGAAAATATAAATTGACACTAGAATACGTATCTTTATTTAGACTAAATCTAATGTTCTGTAAGGTATTAGGGAGTTTTTAAAAAAGCATCTACCGCTTTATCATCTTTCTTATAATGATATTTTCTTGGAACTTTTAACTTGGTCTTAAAGTGCTGTATTAAATATATTCTTAAATTATGGTATTGTACAATTAACATTGTACTGGTCTTGAACCCATTACACAGCATCCCAGCACCCTAAAAATGGTTGCTCACTTGAATTTACACGTTTTGATAATCCTTGATGAATCTGGGGAGTGATGCTTCTTGAGGTAATATTTTTTGGTTTGTCTGTCAATAATCCAGTTATTCCCCCAGATATATAACGAAGAACCCAACGTTCTTGAGTGCGTAAATTTATGCCCAAATAAGTGGCTAATGCTTTGCGAGTTTTAAACTTACCTTTTTGTAATTCTAAAAGCCAGATGATCCTTTTTTCAATACGATACTGTCTTTGTTTTTTGCGAAGAGAAATCAGTTCAGAAAAACGCTCTTTTAGTATAAATTTTCTTGCTATTGCTGTCCGTAAAATATACAATAAAATAACGTCTTTAACTAATTAACTTGGTATTATATTTTGTTGTTAATTATCAAGCATTTAAAAAAGGAGATATTAATTTGGTTGAAAAAGAAGTTTTACAATTAACTAGATTATGTTTACAACACAAAAAAAATAGTGAAGTTTATTATAGAAGTAGCAGCGCTAACAAATAAAGAAATAATTGTACTTTCACAACTCATTAAAAGAGTAATTATTGCTGATTTTGGAATTGAAAATTTCGACAAGATTTTTGTAAAATCGTCTACAGGATTTTTTAAGATTGAAGAAGGAAAACCCAATGGTGCTACATTTAAAACAATGCAGTTAATTATTTAAAATGCATTGCCATTAAAAATAAAAGCAGCAGAGGAGTAAAACTTTTGAAGATGCTAACAATGGGAGTAGATAGAATTGGCACATCATCAGCAAAACAAATAATTTTAAATAAAAATATAGAAACCGAGTATTAATTATGAGTGATTTTTTTGCACACGAAACAGCTGTAATAGATGATGGTTGTAAAATAGGTAGCGGAACAAAAATTTGGCACTTTAGCCATATAATGCCCAATTGTACTATTGGAGAGCAATGTAATATCGGTCAAAACGTTGTAATATCTCCAGATGTTGTTTTGGGTAACAATGTTAAGGTGCAGAATAATGTTTCTATTTATACAGGTGTAATTTGTGAGGATGATGTTTTTTTAGGGCCTTCAATGGTGTTTACCAATGTAATTAACCCTAGAAGTGCTGTAAATAGAAAAAGTGAATATTTAAAAACGACTGTAAAAAAAGGCGCAAGTATTGGTGCAAATGCAACTATAGTTTGTGGTAATGATATTGGAGAGTTTGCATTTATTGGTGCGGGAGCTGTTGTTGTAAAAGAAATATTCTCTTTTGCATTGGTAGTTGGAAACCCATCAAAGCAAATTGGCTGGGTTAGCGAATTTGGAGATCGTCTTAATTTTAATGAAAAAGGATTTGCAATCTGTCCAGGAAGTCAAGAAAAATATCGATTAAAAGATAATAGGGTAACTAAACTCTAACAATAATGGAGAAGTTAATTCCTATTTCATTTCTTATAATTCCTGTATTGGTTTTTTCTCAATCAGAACATTATCCAATGTTTAAAGATTGCGAAAGTGTGGATGCGAAAGAACAAAAAAAGTGTTTTTATCAACAGTTACCGCCAATTAAACAGAAAAAATGAAAGAAATGAATATTGATATAGCAAATGAAATATTAGATGAATTTAAAAGTCTACCTAAAAATTATTCAGAACCAACATTTCTGGAAATAAGTAAATATCCTAAAAGAAGATTTGAAGAGATTTGTAGTAGAATTTTAAGTTTTTACTTTAATCCAACAAAGGAGCACAAACTGTCTGATTTGTTTTTAAGTTCATTATTTGAATTGTTAAATAGAAATGACATAAAATATAGGAATGACCAAATAAAAGTTCTTACTGAAGATAATGCTAATGGAAAAAGAATAGATCTGGTAATTTACAGTTCTGATTTTATTATCGGAATTGAAAATAAAATACAAGCCTCACTATATAATCCTCTTGAAACATATAAAAATAGATTGGAAGAATATAGTGTTGAAAATACAATAAAAATTGTTTTATCATTAAAAAAAATTAATGATACAAACGAAATATTATTAATGCAATCCAATGGCTTTATTCCAATAATATATTCTGATTTTTTTGAGGTTATAAAACGAAATATTGGAAAATATATATCAACTTGTAATCAACGATATTTAACTCACCTTTTTGATTTTATTAAGACATTAGAAAATATGACAAATTCAAATAATATTGACAAAAGATTGGCAGACTTCTTTTACAATAAAACTGATGAAATAGAAGAATTAATAAAGTTATATAATCAACACAATGAACATATTCTATCATTACAAAAAGAAAAAATTTCTGAATTAAAAGAAAAAATTACAAATGTTACAAATGCGGAATGGTGGGCTTGGCAAGGTTGGGATTTAGGATATAACTCATTTAATAAGAATAAACCAACTATTGGTATTGAATCTTCATTTAACGCAACTAAGGATAATTCATTAGGTAAATTCCATATTTACATAACAACTTGGAACCTTAAAGACTGGGTTTCATACGAAAAAGAACTTATGGAGAGATTTCCAAATAATTTTTTAGATAAAGTGAATAATAGGGTGTATTTACATATGGATAAAATTGATGTTGAAAATGAAACATTAATTATTAAAAAACTTAAAGAATATTTTGAAATATTAAAAGAAATAACAAAATAAAAGGCGGTAACAATGTATATAGTTTATGGCGGGTAAGTACTGATAATGAAGCTTATAGCATTAAATTAAAGTTCGATGTAAGTTGAAAGATTTGTGTTTCAAAACCGCCACAAAACCATATACTAAACGTTATGGTTTATATTGCTCACTCAAACGGCTGAATGAAATAGTAAAATTGCAACTGATATAACAAATATTGAATATTAATCTTTAAATTTATCAAATATGAAAAACAGAAAAATCAACTTTGTCAAACTAATAATACTACTATTTGGTATTACATTAGTACTTCAAAATTGCCAAAACGATGAATAAAATGTTACTCCTATTAATCTTGAAAATACAAAAAACCTAAATTTAGGCACTATCTCATAATCTGTGTAAGTTTAAAATTCGGGGGTAGTTTATTATACAAAAATAATACCTATTTTAAACTAGAGCCAAAAAGACTTCTAAATTACTACAAATTAAATTTGCAACTCATTTGTAACTAACACATCGTACGTTTGTAGCATAAATATTGAAAAACTGTTTATTAACGATATAAATTTAAAATGATGATTACTAAGAACACTAACAAGATTAAGGAAGCATTTAACTTTAACAACATAGTTGATACATTTTCTCTAGCTAACAATTTTGCTTTAGCTACTACAGAAAATGTTGCTATAAAAGGAATTAAAACCGTTGGGGAATGGCAAAAATATACGGATAAAGCGATTAAAAACGGATTGAAATACAACGCTAAAAAGCAAGAATTTATTTTTGATGCGTTAGATTCTGGTAAAGTAGTACTAGTGAAAAATATTAGTAAAGTAATCAAGAGGTTTAGCAAAAAATAAATTACAACTCATTTGTAACTTACTGATTGTATGTTTACAAAACTTAAAAGAAATCGCCTAGAATTATTAGGCATATAAAAAATACAATTATGGCACGTAAAAAAGCAAAAACAAACAAAATTAACAAAGCAAGAGCTATTGTAAAGAAAATTAATACAGATTTAATTGATGCCTCTTTTGATGCAATTGAAAATACTGTTAAGACTGGTCAGAAATGGCAAAAACTAGTAAAAAAATTAGTTAAGAAAGCTGAACCTATTTCTAAGAAACAAAAAGAAATGGTTTTAGAAACTGCTGAAACTATTAAAGATCAGTTAGAAGCTGGAACAGATCGTTTAAAAACATTGGTTGGCTATGATCCAAAAATGTTAGAAATGGTTAAGAAAATGGTTATTGAGCATCCTTTAATTGAAAAAGCTGAGGAAGTAAAAAACCGTATAGAAAAAGAAATTGCTAATAACAAATTGGTTAAAAAAGCAGAGAAAATGTCTGCTAAATTAAATAAGAAGCTTTCTGATACGATAGAAGATGTAAAAGAGAAAATTGAAGATTATACTGAAGATATTGTTGACGAAGTTAAAGATAGAGTTGAAGACATTATTGGTGGGAAGAAAGCTAAGAAAACAAAAAAGACTACAAAAAAAGCACCAGTAAAAAAGGAGGTAGAAAAGAAAGTAGTTGCTAAAAAAATAACGCCAAAGAAAGTTGAAGTTTTAAAATCGACCCAAAAAGACGATTTAAAAATAATTAAAGGTATTGGACCAAAATTGGAGGAGACTTTAAATGCTATTGGTTTTACAGCTTACGAGCAATTAGCTAAAAATGACTATTAAAGATATTACTTCTTTATTAGCTGAAGCGGAAGTGAATACTAAGATATATGATATTTCTGGTTGGAAAGCGCAATCTAAATTAGCTGAAAATGGTGATTTTGAAGCAGTAAAAAATTGGACTAAGAAATAAAAAATAACTGTTTTTATAACAGGTAGGTAATAGTTAATTAACAAACCCTCGTACTCGAAAGAGTGTCGAGGGTTTGTTTTTTAAGCTTGTAATCTATTTCCCTCCCAACATTAAAAGTTCGTTACAGATAATTTCTGTGGTATAATGTTTATTTCCTTCTTTATCGTCCCAACTACGGTAGCTTAATTTACCTTCTAAAGCAATTTCTTGTCCTTTAACAACGTATTGTTCAACTACTTTAACCAATCCATTTTTTACTACAATATTGTGCCAAAACGTACGCACTACTTTATCGCCGTTTTTATCTTTATAACTTTCATCGGTTGCCAAAGAAAATTTTGCCATTTTGTTTCCGTCATTAAAGGTTACTATTTCTGGTTCTTGACCCAATCTTCCAATCAGCTGTACTTTGTTTTTTAGCGTGTTCATTAATCTTTATTTTAAATTAAATAGTTAAGGTTTGCCATTCGTTTGAATTGACACTGCAAAGATGAAACAGTAATCAAATTAAAATAGGTTATTAAATGTTTGCTTTCGTTTGTAAATGAATTTGTTCGGATAGTTATTTTTAGTACATTTGTAATCAAATAGTTATAAAAATGAAATTTTATATAGAAACTAAACGATTAATTTTAAGAAAGGTTAAAGAATCTGATATTGATGAAATGTTTGAGTTAGATTCAAGCACAGAGGTTCATAAATATTTAGGAAATAACCCTATTAAAACGAAAGAACAAACCAAAGAAGCAATATAATTTATCAGAAACCAACACAAAGAATTAGGCATTGGGCGTTTTGCTTGTATAGAAAAAGTTACTGGAAAATTTATAGGTTGGTCTGGATTAAAATTAAATGCAGGAGAAAAGGAAGCCTTAAATGGACGTCAAAACTTCATTGATATTGGCATAGTTTTATCCCTAAATATTGGGGGAAAGGGTATGGTTATGAGTCTGCTGTTGCTTGCTTAGAATTTGGTTTTACAGAAATGAATTATAGCATAATTTATGCTGCTGCTGATGTAGAAAATATTGGCTCTAATAAAATTATTACCAAAATAGGGTTACTATTTGTAAATGAGTTTGATTATAAAGGTGTAAAAGTAAATTGGTGCGAATTAAAAAAACAAAATTATGTCCGATAGAAAATGTCTAGAATGTAGTGATAAGGTTGTTGGCAGAATTGATAAAAAATTCTGTTCAGATTATTGTCGAAATGCATTCAACAACAAGGTAAATAAAGAAAGTAAAAACCTAATTAGAAATACCAATAATCGATTACGCAAAAATTACAAGGTTTTAACTGAGCTTAACAGTACAGGAAAAACAAAGGTAAGTCGTAGAAAACTGTTTGATAGAGGTTTCGATTTTCATTTTTTCACTTCAATTTATACTACAAAAGCAGGAACTGTTTATTATTATGTATACGATCAAGGATATTTACTTTTAGAAAATGAATTGTATTTACTTGTAAAACGAGGTTAACTATTTCCAAGTATTCCCTTTTAAGGTCATTGCCGCTTTTAGCACATCTTTTTGGCTAATTTGACCCACTAATTTTCCGTTTTATACAATAGGAAATCTACGCCTTTTAGGCTCTAAAAACTTATTAGCAGCATCAAAAATATTCATATTTCTATCTATATTTTCTGCATTTTTTGCCATTGCTTTTTCTACAATATTGTTAATATCCATAGGCATATTGTAATATCTACTTTCAG
Source organism: Tenacibaculum sp. (assembly GCA_965242715.1). Classification (GTDB taxonomy): domain Bacteria; phylum Bacteroidota; class Bacteroidia; order Flavobacteriales; family Flavobacteriaceae; genus Polaribacter. The sequence continues at coordinate 2,646,980 of OZ251501.1, read as the reverse complement.
AAATTTGCCTCATACAATCTCCTTCAGAAATAATACCAATTAATTCATTTTTTTCGTTAACTACAGGGGTTCCAGAAATTCTATTATCAATTAATTGTATGGATAATATTTGCTATGGAATCTTCAGCCTTAAACGTAATCAATTTCTTGGTCATATAATCTGATACTAAGATTTGTTCACTCGCTTTATTTTGCTCATTACTCCTTTTTTTCTTGAAAATTAATTATACCCATAATTGTTTATTTTAGTTACTCACCTTACGCAAGAATAATTTGAATTTAAGATATTTATAGTTTATCTTGTTAACAACTTTGAGAAATAAAAAGATGGATAATTTTGTTGATTTGTATACTGATTATTTGATAAGTTCAAGTTCTTACACGACAGCTACAGGTATGGCTTCATTACTCTCTATAAAACATGATAAAATAACACGAGCATTATCAACGGGTGTTTATGACAGTAAATTTCTATGGAAAAAGGCAAAACCTTATGTTGAAGAATTGACTCAATCTAAAGAAACTATCATTTTAAGTTTTGATGATTCGATACAAGAAAAACAATATACAGATGAAAGTGAGTTGAACACTTGGCATTTTGACCATGTGTTTGGAAGGTCTGTAAAAGGGGTTAATTTTCTAACTGCTTTAGTTGAAGTTGGAGGCATGCGTATACCGTGTGGTGTAGAGTTTATAAAGAAAAATATTTGGGTTACCGACAAAAAAACAGGAAGGCAAAAGCGTAAAAGCAGCAAAACTAAAAACGAACTTTTTAGAGAAATGTTGCAGGAATGTAGTAGCAAAATACACTTTGATTATGTGTTGGCTGATAGTTGGTTTTCTTCAGCAGAGAACATGGTTTATTGTAAAGAACTTTTAAAAAATGATTTTATTATTGCCTTAAAAAGCAATCGAAAAGTAGCCTTATCCTTAGAAGATAAGCAAAATGGAGCATACGTGAATATTAAAACATTACAGCCAAGACAACAAACCGTGGAAGTTTGGTTTGAAAAACTAGACTTTCCGCTGTTGCTTACAAAGCAAGTTTTCAAAAACGAGAATGATACAGTCGGCGAGTTGTACTTGGCTTGTAGTGATTTAAATTTATCGTATAACCAAATAACTACAATCTACAAAAAACGGTGGGCAGTAGAAGAGTATCACAAATCGATTAAAAGTAACACAGGTTTTGCTAAATCTCCAACTAAAAAAACAGAAACTCAAACGAATCATTTTGTATTGTCAATTGTAGCTTATATAAAGTTAGAGTGGCTTAAACAAAGAACAGGGAAAAATCATTTTGCTATGAAAACACAAATCTATTTAGCAGCTCAAAAAGCAGCTCATAACGAACTCAGAAAGTTATCAACACCTAAAGCTGCTTAATCATCCTTTTTTGAGGTTTGGATGCGTAACATGAGTTATAAATTTAAAAATCAAGAACTTATTAAAAATGGCAAAGGCCCTAAACCAAATTTTTGGAGAGCTATGACCGATAATGATTTTGGAAACCATATGGAAGTCCAAAGTATTGCTTGGAAAGAAGCCTCTATAAACCCTGAAATTAAAAAACTAGACATACATACACTAAAAAATGGTGATGTAACTTTAAACATTACCTACAAACTACCTGTAGTAGAAACTACTTTTGTATCTATATATACTATTAAAGGTAATGGGGTTATTAAAATTGAAAACACATTAAACACAACAACATACAAAGGAGATATTCCTAGAATAGGTATGCGTATGCAAATCCCTAAAGCATATTATAATTTAACTTATTTTGGAAGAGGTCCTTGGGAAAATTACCAAGACAGAAATGCTTCTGCATTTTTAGATATTTATAAATCATCTGTATCTGATCCAATACTCCGTTAAACTTTGCCCTAACCCTCTAACAGTCAATTAAATAAGTTAAAAAAACAGGCTCAAAAATTAGGATAACTCCCTGATTATCATTAAATTAATAGTTAATTTCAAACAGCTATTAATGATGCTTCTCAAGGAGAAATCCAACTATAAATATCACACAAAAAGATTACTTAACAAAATGAAAGATGTAAATAAATGGCAATATGATTTTATGTTGGAAGTTTTTGGTCTATTTCTCAGCATAAAAGGACGTTTAAATTTTATGCAGTTAAGTCGTTATGGTGATCATGGAGAACAACATTACAGGAATCAGTTTAGTAAGTCTTTTGACTTTTTAAATTTCAATAAAGAATTGATTACTGAGTATGGGGGCAAACATTTAACCATTGCTTTCGACCCGAGTTATGTTAGTAAATCTGGTAAATCCACCTGTGGAGTTGGTTATTATTGGTCTGGTGTAGCGGGAAAGGCAAAATGGGGATTGGAAATATCTGGTATAGCAGCGATTGATATAGATAATCATACAGCGTTTCATTTAGAGGCTGTTCAGACACCAAATAATTTGGAATCAAAAAGTTTGGTAGATCATTATGCCAATATATTGATTCAAAGAAAAGAGGTCCTTCTTTCGATGTCTAAATATGTTGTGGCAGATGCTTATTTTTCCAAATACGGTTTTGTTTCTAAACTCTCTGATAATGGATTGGAGACCGTTAGCAGACTAAGAAACGATGCTGACTTACAATATATTTATACTGACCAACAGAAATATGGGAGAGGAAGACCTAAGAAATATGATGGAAAAATTGATTATAAAAAACTTAGAAAAGAATATTTTTCTTTGATAGAAGACAATCAGCAAAGCAAAGTATACAGCGCTATTGTATACTCAAAATCATTAAAAAGAAAAATCAATCTTGTGATTGTTTATTTCCTTAAAAAAGGAAAATGGAATCATAAATTATATTTTTCTACAGATGTAACAATTTCAGCAGAAATGATTTTGACATATTATCGCACCAGATTTCAAATAGAATTTACTTTTAGAGATGCCAAGCAATACTCAGGTCTAAATCACTGTCAAGCAAGAAGTGAAGATAAACTCAACTTTCATTTTAATACAGCACTTACAACGGTTAATCTCGCTAAGATTACACATTGGATGCCTATTGAAAAAAGGCTAAGAGGGGCTTTCTCAATCAAGGATATTAAAACCTTACATCACAATGAGTTAATGCTTGCTCGATTTTTTAACGTGTTCGCTATAAGACCGAACTTGAAGAATAATAAACAAAAAATTAAAGAACTACTGTATTATGGTATCAGAGCAGCATAAAAACTTAACGGAGAATTGAAGTAAGATAGGCTTAGGTTATAATGTTCTGAACATAAATGCAATTAATATTCATAAAGAGATGACTCCTCTTTATAGCAAGGCTTACAGTTTTAACCCGCATTATTCATAGGATTTATATTTAGAACAAATTTCAAAATAGATTTTTTATCTCTAGATTTTAGGATTCTCTCTTTCGTTTTTTAAACTTTTTTGGAGTAAATAGTATGTTATAATTGATTTTAAAAGTTAAAAAGGATTAATTTTACTAACAGAGCATAGGTATCCCAAGGTTTTAAAATTCTCACTTTAAAACCGTTATTGAGTTATTATCTCTCGAAACAAATCTTGATATACAAATGCTCTTGATCACTGATAATATATTCGTTTTTTAGTGACTTTTATGGTAGCTCCAACTTTTAATAAATTGGTTCTTATTGTATTTATTTGCCATTTTTCAGCCTTTTCAAATGTTGTTTTTTTGATGCTTTTTTTTAGTAATAAAAATAGTTCGTAGGCTAAACTACTTAAAAACAACCTGAAGAAGTTTGCAACAAATCCATGATTGGATAATCGATCGGAAAAACACATATTCTTGACTTCTTTACTTCTGTTTTCGCTAGATTCACCTCGTTTTACATAGAAATCAAAGTATATTTCTCGGGCACCTTTCTCTTTAATATTACTTATAAAATGACGAACATTTAAGCCTTTCCCTGTACTTTCTATTTTACAGTAAGCTTGTTGTGGTTTATGCCAACTTTTGGCTTGATAGCGAAACGATGTGAAATGTTGGTGTTTTTTATGCTGATTTACATATTGAAGTTGAACCGCTTTTTTACAACGCTCAACCTTTCTTTTGAGTACCGAATTACTAGCCTGACCTGTTACAAAAAACAAATCATAATCAGCTACTAATTTATAAAAAGGAGCACAACTAAATCCACTATCTGTTCGAATAGTAATTTTTAGTTCAGGATATGCTTTTTTTATTTTTTGAATAATTCTTCTTAAAATTCCGACATACCATCGATTCGAATGGCTATTTCCTGGGCGAAGAACTGGCAGGATAATTTGACCGGTTTCTCCATCATGAAAAAATAATTCATTTAACATAAACTGTCCATAATAACCATTGAACATTGACATTTGTTGATTCCCATATGTTGGATCATCGGTAGCATCAACATCAATTGTTATTTCATCTCGACCTTTTAGGCTTGATACGTAACGATCAATCCAAGCGTAAGAAAGTTTGAAAATAGTTTCTTTATTCAAACTGTTTTCAAAACGAGAAATAGTAGGTTGAGAAGCCAAATCTCCTTGAAGAACATCTTTAAATAATGGGTCATTTTGTAAATGGGTCACATCATTGGCATCTTGATAACCTAGCATTAGCATAAACACACGTTGCTTGAGTTGATGCTCTCGACTGTAAGTAATGTATTTAGGGTTTCGAAGATCAGGAAGTAACTTGCTAAAATGTTTTAGTAAGTTGTGGGTTCTCTCTAACTTTTCTAAAAGAATCAAAGAACCATCTGAACTAATCTCTGTGGCTGAAAAATCAACCGAAATAGCTTGATTTCCTCGATAAAATAAAGTATCTTTAGTGCTCAAATATGGGTGTTTTAAAAAATGATGTATTTTGTGTTTAACTGCTTAAATATAACACTTTACATTCAGGTTTTTTGATTTCTGATGAATTATTCGGGTTAACATAATAAAGCAAAATTTGCCTATCGTCATTTTCTTGCCACACTCTTACTTTACCAGAAATAACAAGGGCTAACCATTTGATATATTTATGTTGTTCAACAATAGAAAAATTTTTAGGTACTGTCTGGACAATCCCTACTTTTAGGATTTCCTCTTTCAGGTTTTCCTCTCTAATGTTTAAAGCCTTAAAAAGTTGGTCAAATTCTGTCATTTTTCTAATTGGGCACAACGTAAAAGTAAGAACCCCAAACATTTTTTTGGTTGCTTAAAATAACGATCCAATCTCCATCAGTTGGAATTGTAAAAAGTGTGTACGTTCCTGCTTTAACTTTTCTATCTCCATTGCTATTGTAAATATTTATTTTTCCATTTTTATATTAATTTGATTGCTTTTTTTAGTACTGCAAAAACAGAGACCCTTACACAAAGTATTAATTAAAAATATGTTAAAGATTCTAAGAACATCCACAATCCGTTTTGCAATTGCTCTTCTTTTTTGGTTTGAAGAAGAACTTCTTTACTAAAAAAGCAATGGCTAAAAGTACTGTTATGTAAACTAAAATTTCTTGCATTAACTTAAAATTTGATATACAATTAACGATGAAACATAGGCTAATAAGCCCATACCAAAAAACTGAATTAAAGACCATTTCCAGCTCTTGGTCTCTCTTTTTACAATTGCCAATGTTGCCATACATTGCATTGCGAAGGCATAAAATAGTAATAGCGACATTCCGGTAGCGAAGTTAAATATTTTTTTTCCTGTTTTAGGATCTACTTCTGATGCCATTTTTTGTTTAATGGTTGTTGTTTTTTTATCATTGGCTTCTACACTATAAATTGTAGCCAGTGTACCTACAAAAACTTCCCGCGCAGCGAAAGAAGCTATTAAAGCAACGCCTATTTTCCAATCGTACCCTAACGGTTTAACAGCGGGTTCTATGGCTTTTCCCATAATACCAATATAAGAATTTTCTAATTTTTCTGAAGCTATTTTTTGTGATAAATCTTCTGCGGATAATTGTTGATTCTGTGTATTCTCTATAACTGTTTGTTCTGCATTTTTAAACGATTTTGGTCCGTTAGATGCTAAAAACCATAAAACGATTGAGATTGCAAAAATTATTTTTCCCGCGCCTAAAACAAATGCTTTTGTTTTATTCCAAACATCAAATAAGATGTTTTTTATGGATGGAGTTTTATAATCGGGCATTTCAATTACAAAAAACGAAGTGCTTTTTATTTTCAATGTTTTGTGTAAAATATAGGCTGAAATTATTGCTGTGGCAAACCCTAGAATATACAAACTGAGTAATGTTAGTCCTTGTAAATTTAAAAAACCAAAGATTTTTTTATCAGGAATTATAAGTGCAATTAAAATGGCATATACAGGCAATCGTGCAGAGCAGGTTATAAATGGTGTAACTAAAATGGTTATTAATCGTTCTTTCCAACTAGAAATAGTTCGTGTTGCCATAATTGCTGGAATTGCACATGCTGTGCCAGAAATTAACGGAATAACACTCTTTCCGCTCATTCCAAATCGACGCATAATTTTGTCCATTAAAAACACTACACGGCTCATATAACCTGTTTCTTCGAGAATTGCAATAAACAAAAACAAAATGGCAATTTGCGGAATAAAAATAACCACTCCGCCAATTCCTGGTATAATTCCTTCGGTTAGTAAATTGGTAAAAACACCTGAGTTTAAATAGTCTTTTATAAATTCTGAAAGTTGTGCAAAAGAGCTGTCTATAAGATCCATAGGAACAGATGCCCAATCGAAAATAGATTGAAAAATTAGTAGTAAAATTCCAAAGAAAATAACATAACCGAAGATTTTATGAGTAAAAACTTTATCAAGTTTACTGCGCAAATCGGTTGCTTTTGAAGAATCAATTTTGTAAACAGATTGTAAAATTTTATTAATAGCTTGATAACGATAAATGGTTTCTTTATGCTGATAGTGTTTTACCTTCCCAATATCGCTTCTAAAATCAATAATTTTAGCTTTTGTGATTTCTGAAATGCTATCAGGATAGCTGTTTTGGGTAACCATTAACCATAATTCATACAGCGAGTATTCTGATGTTATTTGACTTAATTTAGTAAAATAATTAGCATCAATTTTATGATTTAGAGCACAAATAGATTCGCTTTTTTGAAGTTTTAAACTTCTAACAATTGCCTTTTTTACACTATCAATTTCAGAATTATTTCTAGCGGAAATTAACACAACTTCGGTTTCTAATTCCTTTTGAAGCAAAGAAATATCAATAGAAATTCCTTTTCGTTTCATTTGGTCTGCCATATTGATAACCAAAATTATTGGAATTTCTAAATCTTGTACCTGTGTAAAAAGCAACAAATTTCTTTTTAAATTCTCAACATCGGCAACAACAACAATAACATCTGGTTTTTCTAAACTACTAGAATTTAACAATGTTTTTAGCACAATACTCTCGTCTAAAGACGTCGGGTTAATACTGTAGGTTCCTGGTAAATCGGTAATAATTACTGTTTGATTGTTGGGTAATTTACAAGTACCTTGTTTCTTGTCTACAGTTACACCAGGGTAGTTTCCTGTTTTTTGATTTAAGCCTGTAAGTTGATTAAATAAAGAGGATTTACCTGTGTTTGGATTCCCAATCAACGCAACATTTATGTTTTTTTTATCGCTCATTACCCCTTTTTTATCGCGATTTTTGAAGCTGTTTCTTTTCTAATTGCCAAATGACTTCCGTTTACACATATATATAGAGGATCTTTTAAAGGAGCAATTTGAATTAACTCAACTTTAGCACCAGGTAAACAACCCATCTCTAATAGTTTTAGCGGAATATTATCTAAACTTTCTTCTAAAATAATTCCAGATTCTCCAATAAGTAACGATGCAATTGTGCTCAAAGAGTAAAAATTAGTTAGCAAAGATACTAAACTAGAATGATTCTAAACAATATGTTTTTTTTAATTTAAAAGGGTAGATTCAAGTAGCAAATGTAACTTTTTGGTTTACAAATCTATAAAAATAGATTTTTTCTTGGTCTTCGATTAATTTTGTGTTGTATTTCCTTGATTTGATTGTTGTTATATTGATTTTTTAGAGATATATTGCCTTATTAGTTTATTCACTTAGCCCTCTTTCCAAAGAAGAGTATGGGTGAGCGAAGAAAAATAATGTTAGTAGTTTTTCTGATATTTTTTTATGTTTTGCGAATTCAGTTCCATTATCGCTTGTAATAGAGTAAATAAAATCTTTATATGGCAAAAGCATTTGAATAACTATTTTAGCGAGTTCTTCTGCATTTTTACCAAAAGGTAACTTTTTAATTAATAGAAAAGCAGTAGTTCTTTCAACAATAGTTAGGGTTGCCCCTTTACCATCTTTTCCAATAATTAAATCTATTTCCCAATCTCCAAAACGCTCCTTATTGTTAATTACATCCCCTCGAAGCTCGATAGAAATTTTATCTTTAATTGTTTGCTGTTTGCATAATACAGGTCGCTTTCTATGTTTTAATTGGTGTACTAAATGTTTATGTAAAAAGCCTCCATTAACCTTACCCTCTCTTACAAACTGGTAAATTCTCTTTGACTTTGCCATCGGTATATTATTAACCTTACAAATAGCCCTCAATTTGTTCTGGAGACCATTGTTCTTGCTCTATTTGCTTTTTAACATACTTTTTTATTGTAGGAGTACATTTTCTATTTCTACCAAAACGTTCTTTCCTTTCAGTAGCTAATTCTTGAGCAAAATTAGGGTTATACAAACCTCTTTTTGTTGAGTTTTGCTCTAATTCCCTATAAATAGATCCTTTATCTACTTGCAGTGATTCAGCTATAAAAAGCTTAGATTTGTTACAATTTAGGTATGCTTTTATTTGACACCTTTGTTCTTTGGTTAGATGTTTCATACTTAAATGCTTTTAGTCGAGTACCAATATAAACACTAATTTGAAACGGAGCAAAGAGAGCGAAATGTATTAATTAATGTAAATTTAAGGTACTACTAAAAGTTGCATTTACTAATTGAACTTAAGAAGTCTTTTTTTAACTACTTTTGTTTTAATGAGCTTTCCGAAAAAATTGCAACAAAAAATTCAAAAGAGAGAAGATAATCAAGCTTTACGAAAGCTTGGGAATAAGACTAATTTAATAGACTTTTCTTCAAATGACTACTTAGGGTTTGCAAAGGCGGAAACTATCTTTGACAAAACACATCATTTTTTGATTGATAGAAACATTAAAAACAACGGAGCAACAGGCAGTAGGTTGTTATCAGGAAATCATGTTTTATACAATGAAGTTGAAGAAATGTTATGCGAATTTCATCAATCAGAATCTGCTACAGTTTTTAATGCTGGTTACAATGCCAACGTTGGTTTTTTTTCATCAGTTCTACAACGAGGAGACATAATTTTATATGATGAATTTATACACGCTTCTATTCGCGATGGAATTCAGTTATCAAATGCAAAAGCATATAAATTTAAACATAACAATTTAGAAGATTTACAAAGTCAGATCGAGTGGAGTCGAGACCTAATTCAAGGAGAAATTTACGTAGTAACAGAATCTGTTTTTTCTATGGATGGAGACTCTCCAGGTTTAATATCTATGTCTAAGATTTGTAAAAAACACAACGCTTTTTTAATTGTAGATGAAGCGCATGCGGTTGGAGTCTTAGGTAAAAACGGATGCGGAATTGCCCAAAACCTCAATTTACAAAACGATATTTTTGCAAGAATTATTACCTTCGGAAAAGCATTAGGCTGCCATGGTGCAGCAATTTTAGGAAGTAAAGAATTACATCAATATTTAATAAATTTTGCAAGAAGTTTTATTTATACAACAGGTTTATCTCCTCATTCTTTAGCAACCATTAAAATGGCTTATCATTTTCTAAATGTCAGTTCGAGCGCAGTAGAAAACCCTCAAAAAAAACTCTCAAAAAATATTCAAATTTTTAACTCTGAAATAGAAAAAAAGAATCTTAAAAACATTTTTATACAAAGTAATTCAGCAATTCATTGTTGTGTAATTTCTGGAAATAAAAAAGTGAAAAGAATTGCCCAAAGCTTACAAGAAAACGGATTTAATGTGAAACCAATTTTATCGCCAACAGTTAAAGAAAACGAAGAGCGATTACGATTTTGTTTACATAGTTACAATTCTGCAGAAGAAATAACAAATGTTTTAGAGAACCTTGTTATTTTTGTAAAGTAAATAATCGCTTTAGTAGTAAAGACCTCATAAGTTTTTAAACCTCTCGAGGTCTAGAAAATATTGTTTTTAGACATTAATCAAGCTACTGCAAGAGAAAATCAATTAAAGAATTAGCATAAAGAATAGAAGTTAAACTTAAATTAGAGAAGTAAACTCAATTGTTAAAAACAGTAAATTATCAATAAGATGAGATGCTAAAACAAGTTCAACATGACACACAGATATGAAAAAACAAAAATATTTTATTACAGGTATTTCTACCGAAGTGGGTAAAACTATTGTAGCGGCAATTATTACGGAAGCTTTAGAAGCAGATTATTGGAAACCTGTACAAGCAGGAGAATTAGAAAATTCGGATACTCGTAAAGTAAAAAAATTAATTTCAAACTCGAAATCAGTTTTTTATACTAATTCGTATGCATTACAAACCCCAATGAGTCCGCATGCAGCAGCAGAAATTGACGGAATTACAATCAATTTAAAACAAATCAAAGAACCAAAAACTAAAAACCATTTAGTTATCGAAGGTGCTGGCGGATTGTTAGTTCCATTAAATAATACTAAAACTATTTTAGATATTATAAAACCAGATTATAAAGTAATTGTAGTTTCTAGTCATTATTTAGGAAGTATAAATCACACCTTATTAACCGTAAAATTATTACAAGAAAAAGAATTTGATGTATCCATCATTTTTTCTGGAAATGAACATAAAACAACCGAAGAGATTATTCAAAAAATGACAAAAGTGCCTGTAATTGGTAGAATTGAAGAAGAACCGTATTTTGATAAAAATGTAATTAGAGAATACGCAGAATTATTTAGAGAGAGATTATGACATTACAAGAAAGAGATAAAAAACACCTGTGGCACCCTTTAAAACAACACCAAACACATCCCGAAAGTTTGGCGATTGTGAAAGCTAAAGGTTGCATTTTAACAGATGAAAACGGTACTGATTATATTGATGCAATTGCATCTTGGTACACCTGTATGTTTGGGCATTGTAATGAATTTATTACCAGTCGAGTTTTCGACCAAATGCAAACGTTAGATCAAATAATGTTTAGTGATTTTACACATGAACCTGCAGTGCAGCTTTCCGAAGAACTGATTAAAATATTGCCCAAAGGTCAAAACCGAATTTTTTTTAACGACAACGGTTTCAACAGCTGTAGAAGCAAGTATTAAAATGGCATTGCAATATCATTTTAATAAAGGTGAAAAACGCAGTATTTTTATTGCTTTAGAAAACGGATTTCATGGTGACACATTTGGCGCAATGTCTGTTTCAGGATTGTCAGTTTATAACGGTCCATTTGAAGATTTCTTGATGGACGTAAAACGAATTCCTGTTCCTAACGGAAATAATAATCAAGACATATTAAGCCAACTAAAAGAAATTGTTTCTAACCATAAAATTGCAGGTTTTATATACGAACCTTTAGTGCAAGGTGCAGCAGGAATGAAAATTTATAATCCCGAAGACTTAAATGAAATTTTAGCCTTTTGTAAAACAAATAACATTCTCACTATTGCAGACGAAGTAATGACAGGTTTTGGCAAAACAGGAAAACATTTTGCTTCTGATTATGTAGCAACAAAACCAGATATTATTTGTTTAAGTAAAGCACTAACAGCAGGCTTAGTACCTATGGCAATTACGTCTTGTACAGAAAAAATTTACACTGCTTTTTTAGGTGATACTATTGCAAAAGGCTTCCTTCATTGTCATACCTATTCTGCAAACCCAATAGCTTGTAGCGCTGCAATGGCGAGTATTGAGTTGCTACAATCTCAAGATATTCAAAACAATATTTCTAAAATTATAGAAGCCCACAAGGCTTTTAACGATCGAATTAAAAACCATCCAAAGGTAAAATCTACACGACATATTGGAGTAATTTTCGCGTTAGATTTAGACACAAATAGCAATAGTTACGGAACATTACGAGATAAATTATTAAGTTTTTTTATGAAAAAGGGTGTTTTTTTACGTCCGTTAGGTAATACCATTTACATTCAACCACCATATGTTATAACCAATCAACAATTACAAAAAGTGTATAAAACGATTGAAGAAGCTTTAGAAATTATTTAGGGCGTTACGTTGTTTTTTCTTTTCAGACAAACAACGTCAGGCTTTCGGCAGTCGCTATTTTTGTTTAAAAAACAACAAAAATGAGCTCCAACAATGCCTCAATCCTTAACGCGAAAACCTATCTTTGAGGCAAGTTTAGAGCTCACAGATTTTTACAAGAAGAAAATTTACTTTTTATAAACGTATGATTCACCCAATTTCAATAACTGCAATAGCATCACTTTCTGCGTTAGGAAGCATTCAAGAACAGATTTGGAATAATTATTTAAACGATAATCATTTTATATCCGAAAAAGGATTTAAAGGTTTTTCTGCTTTAGTAGCGCAACTTTCAGAAGAGAGTATACAAGAAATTTTTGAACTTAAAAATTCAGATCAAAAATATAAAAACTTAGACAATACTGTATTGTATGCGATTTTTTGCGGAAGAAATGCCATTAAAAAAGCAGGTTGGAAATCGTCTGATAACTTCGGAATAAACATTGGTTCTTCTCGTGGAGCAACATCACTTTTTGAAAAATATTACAAAGAATTTTTAGAAACAAATACATCATCAACCCTAAGTTCACCAACCACAACGTTAGGAAATATTTCTTCTTGGGTTGCGCACGACCTACAAACTAACGGACCAGAAATATCCCATTCAATAACTTGTTCTACAGCCTTACATTCATTACTAAACGGAGTCGCTTGGATAAATTCTGGAATGTCGGATAAGTTTTTGGTTGGCGGAAGCGAAGCTGCATTAACCGATTTTACGATTGCACAAATGCAAGCTTTAAAAGTGTATGCTAAAAAAAATGATGAATACCCGTGTAAAGCATTCGATTTAAAAAAGAAACAAAACACAATGGTTTTGGGAGAAGGAGCATCCGTAATCTGTTTAGAAAAAGGAAAATCAGAAAACGCCATTGCTACTATTGTAGGTGTTGGTTACGCAACGGAAGTTTTAAAACACAATACGTCAATATCTACAGAAGCAACCTGTTTTCAAAAATCAATGAGAATGGCTTTAGAAAACATAAATCTAGATGAAATTGATGCTATTGTAATGCACGCTCCAGGAACTATAAAAGGAGATATCTCTGAAGTAAAAGCAATTCAAAAAGTTTTTTCTAACAAGCTTCCTTTTTTAACGACTAATAAATGGAAACTTGGACATACTTTTGGAGCTTCTGGAATGTTAAGTTTAGAATTAGCAATCTTACTATTGCAACATCAAAAAGCAATTACGGTTCCTTTTGCAGAAGACCAATTGCAACCAAAACAACTTAAAAAAATATTGGTAAATGCTGTTGGTTTTGGCGGAAATGCAGTTTCTGTTTTATTATCTAAATAAATAGTGCTTTTTAATCGCAGGGCGATAGCCCAATAAGGTTTAATTTTCCGACGCTTGCGTCGAAATAAAAATAAAACCCCTATTTAATACCTCGTACCCTTGTGGTCGAGGTTATTTATTTTGTTTAGCGGAGTGTAATATAGGGGGGAATAATTGTTCTAGCAGTAAAGACTGTTTTCTTCCATTTATTATTTAGTAAATTTCACTGACTAAGTTCGAAGAATTAGAAAAGCCTTTGCAAACAACACTTAGCCCTGATTGAACGGTTTGTTTGAGCTCTTTTTTGAGGCACGAAAAAAAAGCGAGTAGTGAAAGCAGGAAATAGCTTGTTAAAAAGAAATAAAATCCATTTACTTTTTTTATTTTTGAGGTATCAAATAACTCTATTTTTTATGAGCGAAGTAAGACATAACTGGACTAAAGAAGAGGTTCTAGAAATATATAATAGACCAATAATGGATTTGCTGTATGATGCAGCAACAATTCATAGAAAACAACACGACCCAAACGTAATACAAGTTTCTACATTGTTGTCAATTAAAACTGGTGGATGTTCGGAAGATTGTGGATATTGCCCACAAGCGGCACGTTATTATACGGGAGTTGAAGGAAATGATTTAATGACTGTACATCAAGTAAAAGCGCAAGCTTTACGAGCAAGAGAAAGCGGAAGCTCTCGTGTTTGTATGGGTGCAGCGTGGAGAAATGTAAAAGATGGACCAGAATTTGACCAAGTTCTAGATATGGTAAGAACCATTAATAAGCTAGATATGGAAGTTTGTTGTACGTTAGGAATGGTTACTGAAAATCAAGCAAAACGTTTAGCGGAAGCTGGTTTGTATGCCTATAATCATAATTTAGATTCATCAGAAGAATATTATAAAAAAGTAATTTCTACCCGTGGCTATCAAGATAGATTAGATACGATTGCTAATGTTCGTAAAACAAATGTAACGGTTTGTTCTGGCGGAATTATTGGTATGGGAGAAAGTGCAGCAGATAGAGCAGGTATGTTAGTGGCGTTGTCAACGTTGAATCCGCAGCCAGAATCTACGCCAATTAATGCATTGGTAGCTGTTCAAGGAACGCCATTAGAAAACGAAAAACCTGTTGAAATTTGGGATATGATTAGAATGGTAGCAACTACCAGAATTGTATTGCCAGAAACTCAAGTTCGTTTATCGGCAGGGAGAACTCAAATGAGTAGAGAGGGACAAGCAATGTGTTTCTTTGCAGGTGCAAATTCAATCTTTGCAGGAGATAAATTATTGACAACTCCAAACCCTGATGTAAATGAAGATATGAAAATGTTTAAACTATTAGGTTTAAACCCTCAAAAACCATTTACTAAAAAAGTACAGCCACAAACTGTTGAAGCAAAAGATTCTGAATTTGAAGCTTTAGGAGAAAAACCAAGGTGGACACGTCCAGGGCATAAAATCGAAAAAAATGAGTTAAAAAAACAGGAAGCTAAAAAAATAAAAGTATAACCTTTTTTAAAAGAAAAAAATCTTGCAACATTTTCTTAAAACTTTTAATTAAAAATTAAAAATGGGGTTAAATCTTACAAAGGTAGATAGAGTAAAAACGATTACTAAAGAAGACTTTATTAAAAAGGTTATGTTTTAGAATAATGTGGAATCATTAATTCCATATAATTTTCTTCAATTGCTTTATATGTGTTTATAGCTTTAGCGTTTTTTATCATGATATTTGCTATATCTACTGTTTGAGAGAGCGATTTTTTAACCTTCTGCAAGAATACAAACCAGTTTAGATAGCCACTCAAATATTTTGTTGATACACCATAGAAAGGTTTTATCCATCTTTGATAACGATTGTCTATTGAGTTTACATGCTGCACATGGTAGCACTTGTCTTTTATGTGTTTTGATGCTATAAATGTATGATGCTCCATCTGCTTATCTTTTGCCCATTTAATTATAGAAGGATGAGAATCTGAACAAAGTATGTTTTCAGGTTTTAGTAACGTTCCTATTGTTTTTTCAATACTATGCACATCAATCCTGCCTCTTTTAGCGACACGCATCATTGGATTGTTATTTCTATCTGTGGCAACCATTATAGAGATTTTATCATTGCTCACACCGCGTTTGGTTTGTCTATCACTTGGTCTCTTGTAAGGTTTTCTTTGAAGATCTCGACTTCCTTTATTATTTATATTAAGCTGTTTGTCATCACATTCAACAATTCCTGAGAACTCTTCTCCATTAAAAACGGATAAACAAGATAGTAACTTGTGTCTCCAATCAAAAATAGTTTTAACATTGACTCCAATCTTTTTAGCGGCTTTACGGATACTCACGCTTTCAATCATAAGAACTAGATAATCTTGAAATTCATCCACTTTCTTTATGCCATCCATAGCAGTACCTGTAAGATCATTAAAGGTTTTAGTGCAAGATTTACATTTGTAGCGCTTACGACCCTTATAGCCTCCATGCCCGTAAATATCAGAACTTTGACAATGTGGACAGTTGATTGGACGGTCTTTGTTTAGGTTGTCTATAAGCATATTTAGTTTTGGCACTTTCAAATCACGACTCAATAAACCGACTAATTCCTTTTTCTGCTCTTGACTCAACACTCTTATTATACTTTGTAAATCCATATCTATAATGTTTTTATAAAGATAGTGAAATTCTACATTATTCTAAAACATAACCATTAAAAATTACTTCAAGCCACAGAAACCTGTGGTTATTGAGCATTTTATTGATGATTGGCCTGCATATTCTAAATGGTCTTTAGCCTATATGAAAGAAGTTGCTGGCGATAAAACGGTGTTTTTATATGATGATAGACCCGTAGATTTTAAAGATGATTTTAACGAGCCACATGCTACCATGAAAATGAGCGAGTATGTAGACTTATTAAAAAGAGAACCTACAAAATTTCGTATTTTTCTTTGGAATATTTTAAAAGAAGTGCCCATTCTTCAAAAAGATTTTACATTTCCAGATTTTGGTTTACGATTAATGAAGGGTTTACCAATGTTATTTTTTGGAGGTACAGATTCGCACACTTTTATGCATTATGATATTGATTTAGCAAATATTTTTCATTTTCATTTCGAAGGAAAAAAAGAAGTTATTTTATTTGATCAAAAACAAAATAAGTATCTGTATAAAATACCACATTCTTTAATTGTAAGGGAAGATATTAATTTTGCAAATCCTGATTTTGAAAAATGGCCTGCTTTAAAAAAAGCAAAAGGATTCATTACCAATCTTGAACACGGAAACGTACTCTATATGCCAGAAGGTTATTGGCATTATATGCGTTATCCCGCATTATTCATAGGATTTATATTTAGAACAAATTTCAAAATAGATTTTTTATCTCTAGATTTTAGGATTCTCTCTTTCGTTTTTTAAACTTTTTCGGAGTAAATAGTATGTTATAATTGATTTTAAAAGTTAAAAAGGATTAATTTTACTAACAGAGCATAGGTATCCCAAGGTTTTAAAATTCTCACTTTAAAACCGTTATTGAGTTATTATCTCTCGAAACAAATCTTGATATACAAATGCTCTTGATAACTGATAATATATTCGTTTTTTAGTGACTTTTATGGTAGCTCCAACTTTTAATAAATTGGTTCTTATTGTATTTATTTGCCATTTTTCAGCCTTTTCAAATGTTGTTTTTTTGATGCTTTTTTTTAGTAATAAAAATAGTTCGTAGGCTAAACTACTTAAAAACAACCTGAAGAAGTTTGCAACAAATCCATGATTGGATAATCGATCGGAAAAACACATATTCTTGACTTCTTTAATTCTGTTTTCGCTAGATTCACCTCGTTTTACATAGAAATCAAAGTATATTTCTCGGGCACCTTTCTCTTTAATATTACTTATAAAATGACGAACATTTAAGCCTTTCCCTGTACTTTCTATTTTACAGTAAGCTTGTTGTGGTTTATGCCAACTTTTGGCTTGATAGCGAAACGATGTGAAATGTTGGTGTTTTTTATGCTGATTTACATATTGAAGTTGAACCGCTTTTTTACAACGCTCAACCTTTCTTTTGAGTACCGAATTACTAGCCTGACCTGTTACAAAAAACAAATCATAATCAGCTACTAATTTATAAAAAGGAGCACAACTAAATCCACTATCTGTTCGAATAGTAATTTTTAGTTCAGGATATGCTTTTTTTATTTTTTGAATAATTCTTCTTAAAATTCCGACATACCATCGATTCGAATGGCTATTTCCTGGGCGAAGAACTGGCAGGATAATTTGACCGGTTTCTCCATCATGAAAAAATAATTCATTTAACATAAACTGTCCATAATAACCATTGAACATTGACATTTGTTGATTCCCATATGTTGGATCATCGGTAGCATCAACATCAATTGTTATTTCATCTCGACCTTTTAGGCTTGATACGTAACGATCAATCCAGGCGTAAGAAAGTTTGAAAATAGTTTCTTTATTCAAACTGTTTTCAAAACGAGAAATAGTAGGTTGAGAAGCCAAATCTCCTTGAAGAACATCTTTAAATAATGGGTCATTTTGTAAATGGGTCACATCATTGGCATCTTGATAACCTAGCATTAGCATAAACACACGTTGCTTGAGTTGATGCTCTCGACTGTAAGTAATGTATTTAGGGTTTCGAAGATCAGGAAGTAACTTGCTAAAATGTTTTAGTAAGTTGTGGGTTCTCTCTAACTTTTCTAAAAGAATCAAAGAACCATCTGAACTAATCTCTGTGGCTGAAAAATCAACCGAAATAGCTTGATTTCCTCGATAAAATAAAGTATCTTTAGTGCTCAAATATGGGTGTTTTAAAAAATGATGTATTTTGTGTTTAACTGCTTAAATATAACACTTTACATTCAGGTTTTTTGATTTATGATGAATTATTCGGGTTATATAACTCCTGGTTTTTCTATGAGTTTACGCGCAATTGCCCGTAACCCCAAAAATTTAGGAAAGGCGCTATTTAATGTTTTTATAATGCGTAATTATGACAATGTTATGCGTAGAATTAAAAAACAAAAATGGATTGATTGGAAAAATGAACAGGCTATTGTTAGAACTAATAAGTATAATAATTTTTAGTTAAAATATACGTTTGCATACTCATTTTAAAACCTCAAAAAGGAAATAGAAAAATAATTACAACATTGTAACTTTCCCAGTATGTAAAGAATACACACCTCCAACAATAGCAATTTTGCCATTGTCTTCCATTTCAGATAAAATTTGACTTTTCTTACGAATACGCTTTATTGTTAAACGTACATTATGCTCAACAGATTTAGCAACATACTCTTTGTTAGTGGAGTTTAATTTACCATCAACTTCTTTAGCGGCATGTTTACAAGCAGGTATAATGTTATCTAACATATCCGTAATATTACCCATTTTCACCTCGTCACAAGCAGCTCTTACCGCTCCACAAGATTCGTGACCTAAAACGAATACGAGTTTACTTCCTGCTACAGCACAAGAATACTCCATACTTCCTAAAATATCTATATTTTCGAAGTTTCCTGCAACACGTGCTACAAAAACATCGCCAATAGTTTGGTCAAAAACCATTTCTACAGGTACTCTAGAATCTATACACGATAAAATTACCGCTTTTGGAAATTGCCCGCCAATAGTTTGTTCTATTAACGAAGAAACATCTGAAGAAGTTAAGTTATTTGCTGCGTAGCGCTTGTTACCATCTAACAAATCTTGTAATATACTGTTAGGTTTTAAATTTGATTGAATGTCTTTTGTAATTGCTGTATTTCTCATTTTTTAATCCCACCCAGTGGTTTTAATTCCCCGATACTTGCATCGGAAATGATTAAGGTTTTTACGTTTTTATGCCTTGTGGGCTTGCCCCCGAGGTTATTTACTTTTTTAGTGATTGTTTTTTACGTTTTCTTGTACCCAGTTTAAACAGTCTTTAAAGTTAGTAAAAATATGTTCATTTGGAATAAAGTCAGGAATAATATCAATACGTTCCATCATATATCTAGGTTGTTTTAATAAGCCTACAAACAGTACTTCTATTTCTCTAGTTTTAAGGTCTTGAATCATATCTTCCATTGCGTACAAACCAGATTGATCCATATATTGCATACGATCTAAACGTAAAACAACATGACTAGCTGCATTTGGAATTTGTTTTGTTAATGCCTGGAAATCGCTTGTAGAACCAAAGAATAATGGACCTTTTATATGTTTAATGAAAATTTCTTCTTTTAAATTCTCAGGAAAATTAACTTCATCCTCCCATACTTCTTCTTTTAATGCTTTAACATCTGAACGTTCTGCTGTTAAATCTCCAATTTTTTTCATAAACATTAATGATGCGATTATAAGTCCAATTCCTACCGCATATACTAAGTTCCAAAAAGTTGATAATACTAAGACTACCAACATAATAATTACTTCAGAACTTATTTTAAATGGACCAATTTTAGTGTCTCTTGGTAATGCAGGGATAGCTTTTAAACCTTTATAATCCATAACACCAATACCAACGGTAATTAAAATTCCTGCTAAAACAGCTGCAGGTATTTGTGATGCAATAGGACCTAAACCTAATAGAATTATTAATAACATAATTCCGGCAATCATACCAGAAAGTTTTGTTTTTCCTCCAGAATTAATATTGACAACAGTTCTAATAGTTGCTCCAGCTCCTGGAATTCCACCAAAAATTGCGGCAATACTATTTCCTATTCCTTGACCAATTAATTCTTTGTTTGGTTTATGTTTTGTTTTGGTCATATTATCAGCAACTACTGACGTTAATAAAGAATCTATGGCCCCTAAAAGGGCTAATGTTAAGGCTGTAAAAATATAAGGAGTTATGCTGGAGAGATTAAATTCGGTAAAAATACCCATGTTTGGCATTGGAAAGCCTCCTGGAATTTCTTCTATAGGACGGTAATTTAAACCAAACCCAACGGCA
Organism: Tenacibaculum sp.; assembly: GCA_965242715.1. GTDB lineage: Bacteria > Bacteroidota > Bacteroidia > Flavobacteriales > Flavobacteriaceae > Polaribacter. Next base: position 2,626,433 of record OZ251501.1, on the reverse strand, counting down.
ATACTAGACATTACGAGTAAGGCAACAAGGGTGCTTGGTATTGATGTTGTTATTCGTTTAAATCCGTAAATAATAATAATTGTTCCTAAAGCTAACAATAACTCCAACCAATTAATATTTTGTAAGGCTCTTGGTAATACTTTAAATGTACCTAAAACACCCGAAGCTTCTTTTCCAGCAAGTATTTTGCTTTCTTTTAAAATGTCGGTTGAGCTAATTTTTTTAGCTCTCTTTATTGTTTCAGTAAAATCTTCAAGAACTAAAATTTTATCTCCAGCTTCTTTTTTTAAGATGTTCTCTAAAATAATTGCTTCTGCTTTCGGTTTAAAATTTTCTACGAATTGCGTATCTTCTTTAGCATAATAGCCAACAGAAGGTAAAATTTGAGTTACTAAAATAATAACTCCAATTGCGGTCATAAACCCAGAAACTACAGGATATGGAATATATCTTATGTATTTCCCTAAACCGATTGCTCCTAAGCCAATTTGGAATAAACCTGCTAATAAGAAAACCGTTAAAATTATAGGTAACGCTTTAGTTACATCTCCATCGTTTGCTGCAATAATCCCCGCAATTACTACCATACTTACAGCAGTCATTGGTGCAGTTGGTCCCGAAATTTGCGTGCTTGTGCCACCAAATAAAGCGGCAAAAAAGCTAATAAAAATTGCACCATATAAACCAGCACTTGGTCCTAAACCAGAGGATACTCCAAAAGCTAAAGCTAAAGGTAGAGCTACTATTCCTGCGGTTATACCACCGAAAGCATCGCCTTTAATATTACTAAATAATTTTTTCATTTATGTAGAATTAATAACACCTATTGCTGCAGCAATAGGGTTTAGAAGTTATGATTGTTTTTTATTGAATTTTGAAATGATATTAGATCAATTCTGGAGGTGGTGTGGTAAATTCGAAATGTAAATCTGTGTAGTTTTTTACTGCAAAAAAATAATTTTTATTGTCTGTAGAAGTATGATTAAAATCAATATTTAAGAAGGATTGGTGTATTTTTTCGTTCTCACTAATTTCTTTTTTATCTTCAGTATCATTCTCACAATCGTTTATATCTATACTATAATTAATTTTGGATATTTCGGATTGATGTAAAAACGATGTGTTTTCAATCATAAAAAAACTTATTTTTAGCGATAACAGCATCAAAAGAAGGTATTTAAAATAAGTGTGTTTAAAAATTTTTATCAATTTTCTATAATTCTTTAAGTTCGTTTGCAATCATCCATCCAATTTTCCCGTCTGCTAATTTAATCTTTTTCCAATTATCTACCGAGTCTAAAACGTAAACTTTTGTACCTTCATGTAAGGTGAAAACATCGTTAGAATTTAAAGTTGGAGCATTCTTAATTGCTGCTTTTTCTGCAAAAATAATTGCTTCAATTGTATTTTTCGATTTATTAAATTGATTAAATGTGATAATAATTGATAATATCAATACTAAAAAACTGAACATACTCGAAACAAAATACAAACGTTTTCTGCTCGAAATTTCAGAAAAATAGAATAATAAAAACAGTAATGAAGCTATAAAAGAAAATGTAATGGAAATAGTTGCCCACTCGTTATAGGTGAGTTTCTGTAAGTAATTTTCATTAAACCTCTGTAAAATGGACTTTGGTAATTCTTCAATTCTATCTAGCGTTAAGCGTTTTGCAATGACTAAATTATTTTGAGCATTTTCATTTAACGGATTTAATTTTAACGCTTTTTCGTAATAATAAATAGTAGAAGCAACTTTGTTTAATTTGTAATAAGAATTCCCTAAATTATAATACAGTTCTGAAGAAACTTCACTTTTTTCTTCTATCTGATTATATAATTCTATGGATTTTTGGTATTTACCTTCTTTAAAAAAATTATTGGCAGAAGAAAATAATGTGTCTGTAGTTTGAGTAAAAGCAAAACTAGATATTAATAACAATAATAAAAAGCTTCTTTCTCTAACGTTATCTCCTAAGGAAAGAGAGTATTTGGTAGTTGCTTTTTTGTATGCTGTTAACACTTTTTTCATATTAATCGCTTCTTTTTATTTTTTAATAAATTAACCTATCACTAATTTCTTCCTTTTTGGAGGTTAGGATGGGTTTACAATTGTTTGTCTATTTGTGTTATAACTTGTTTAGCTTTGTCGTATTCCTCTTTCATTTGCAAGTTAGTGGTTGGTGTGTAACGTGCAAAATCACTAGCTTTTAAAGCCGCTATAAGTTGAGAAATGGTAGTTTCACTTACTTTTTTATTTCTTAAAATTTGCGTTATTTTCTCTCGGCTAATATCTGAAGTTTCTATACCTAACTTTGCTTTTAAGTAATTGTGCATTGCACGTTCTAAAGCTTCATAAAAAGCTTCTTTCTTACCTAACTGTTTTTGTGCTTCAGATAAATATTTCTTTGCTAGTCTATCTGCTTTACGAGCTTTATTACCAACAAAATCGCTATCGCGTTTCTCTTTCTTTTTTGCAATAAATATTCCGATAGGAATGGTAATTAACGGCAACAATAACAAAATATAAAACAAATTAGATTTAAAGAAATCAGTTGTTTTTATAGGTTGAAATGTACTTGCTGTTTGAATGTATCTAAAGTTTTTTCCAGTAATAGTTACTGTTTGTTTTGCTACAGCATTTATATCAGAATTGGTTACTAATTCTTTGCCTTCTAAAACATCTACGTACAAATCTTCCGTAGTTATAGTTTGATATATTTTTTTCTTCGGATTAAAATACGAAAATGATATTTTAGGAATCTTATATTTCCCTTTATATTCAGGAACTACGGTGTATTCATCATATACAGTACCTTTTAAACCTGTAGAAGTTATGCTTACTTTTTCTTTGCGTTCTGGTTGATATACTTCTAATTCTTTTGGAGTTTTAATTTTTGGTAATTCGAATAATTTAAGATTACCTTTCCCGTTTACTCCAACTTTAATTTGAGAAGATTCATTTGCTTTTAAGGTGTTTCTACTTAAAGTTACATTAAATGAAAATTCGCCAACTGCTCCTGTAAAATTATCAGGTTTGTTTTCTAAAGGTAAATCTTTTACTTGTACTACCTTTTTAATTGAAGCAAAATCTCTGCGTACTTGTCGTGTAATTGGGTTTCCAAAGAAGTCTCCACGACCTGTAGGAACTGCAACAACAATATTCATTTTCATAGGGTCTACTGTTAACCTGCCTGATTTTGTAGGAATTAACAGGGCTTTATATAGCACTGCATATCTATAACGTTCACCATTATATTGGCCAACTTTTACAGGAATTCCGTTGCGTTTAATTTCTTGACTCCAAAAACCATTGTATTGCGGTGCTTCTGTTACGGTATTGTCGTAAATACCAATATTTTCACTAAAATACAAACGGTATTCAACATAAATTCCTTCCCCAACATAAGGCCTAGATTTAGAAATTTCTGCTACTAAATGAATATTTTGTTCTGCTATATAATTAGGGTCATTTGGGTTCTTAGGAATATCAACCGCATTTAAAACAATAATTTTTACAGGCTTAGATTTAATTGTTTTTCCACCAATTTCTATACTTGCAAATGGAATGTTAAATTCTCCTTTTCGTTTTGGTTGAATAATATAGGTGTACGATTGCGTAAAACTTACGCTACCATTAATCCAAGATTGACTAATGGATTGACTTGGTCCTCCAACTACTTTAAAATGCGTAAAATTAGGCGGTTTAAAATTATCACCACCTTGTTTGTTTATAGCAAACTGAATACGTAAGCGTTGGTTTACACCTAATTTATTTTTACTAACAGTCGCTGTAAGTTCAGTTTCTTGCGAAACGGCAATAACTGATAAGAGACTTATTAAAAATGTTATGTAAAACTTTAATTTCATAAATTCTTCAAAAAGGTGTAAAAATAATATTTTGAATCCTAGACACAAAATTACTTTGTAATTTTACTCAAAAAGATACAAGTCATTAGTAAACTTTTTATTACTAACGCAGAATATTACCAATCTTTTTCTTGCTTTATTTTTTTGCCTTTCGCTTTTTTGGCATTCATTTTCTTTTGCGTCTTCCTTTCTTCGTTGTTTAAACTTTCTAACAACTGCTCAATTTGTTGAGGAGACATTTTACCTTGGTGAGGTTTAGGTTGTTGCTTTTTATCATTTTTGTTGTCTTTGTTTTTCTTGTTTTCATCATCTTTACCATCTTTCTTACCGTCCTTTTTATTTTTATCGTCGTTGTCTTTTTTGTCCTTATTTTTATTTTTGCCGTCTTTCTTGTCTTTGTTCTTATCGCCTTTATTTTTCTGTTTTTCTTTATCTAATAATTGTTGAGCAACGGCTAAATTATAACGAGTTTCATCATCATTAGGGTTATTTCGTAAAGAATTTTTATAGGCATCAACTGCTGGTTGATATTGCTTTTGCTCCATCATTGCATTACCAATGTTATGATATGCTTCTGCTTTTGTAAATTTATCTTTAGCGGTTTTTGCTATTAATTCAAATTGCGGGACTGCTTCTTTGTAATTTTTTTCTTGATACATGGCGTTACCTAAATTATAACTCCCTTTTTCATACTTACTATCTTTTCCTAAAGCTTTTCTATAGGCAACAGAAGCATCCGTAAATTTTTGTTTGTTATATAACTTGTTTCCATCACGAAGTAAATTGCGTGCTTCACGTTGTAATTTTAACGTGTCTTGTTGTGCTGTTATCTTTATAGAAGTCAGCACTAAAAGGAATAAAAAAATGTATTGTATATATTTCATTTCGGTGTTTCTATTATTCCTGCGAAGGCAGAGGAGTCTAATCTCTTTTTATTGTTTTGTTTATTAGTTTTCTCTGCCTTTGCAGGAATAACAAAGAATTACTTCTTCTCTTCATTAAACAAATCTACTTTACGTAGCCATTTTGTTTTCTTATCAAACAAGAAAATATCTAAAATTAAAAATAACAAACCTAAGCCTATAAACCACTGAAATTGATCTTTATAATCTGAAAATTGTTTGGTTTCAAATTCAGTTTTTTGTGCGTTTGTAATAATGTTTGTAATAATTTTTACGGGTTTATCTGTCTTATTTCCGTCTATATAACTTCCGTTAGAAGCATTGGCAATTCCTTGTAAAACCTCAACTTTACGTTTTGTTATTACCGTTTCTCCTTTTCTATCTTTTTTATAACCAATAAGCGAACCATTAATTTTAATAGGAATTGGTCCTCCTTTTTCCGTTCCCACTCCAATAGTGTATACTTTTATGCCTTCGTTGGCAATATTTTGTGCTACTTGTTTGGTTTCTTTTTGATGATCTTCACCATCAGAAATTATAATTAAGAATCGATTGGTTTGCTCGTCATTATTATAATAGGTTTTTGCCAAAATTAAAGCTTCATTTATAGCCGTTCCTTGGCTAGAAACTAAATCGGGACTTGCATTCTGAAGAAACATTTTTGCAGCTCCGTGGTCGGTTGTTATTGGTAATAACGGATATGCATTTCCTGCATAAATGATTATTCCAACACGGTCGCTTCCCAAATTGTCTATAATTTTTGAAATAATTTGTTTTGCTTTTTCTAATCGAGTAGGAGCAATATCTTCTGCCAACATACTTTTAGAAACATCGAGTGCAAAAACTACATCTACACCTTCGCGTTTTATAGTCTTAAGTTTGGTTCCCATTTTAGGGTTTACCAAAGAAATGATTAAAAATGAAAGACCAATTAGTAAGAAAACCAATTTTAAAGTTGATTTAAATATTGATGAGTTTGGTGCTAATTTTTCTAATAAAAATGCGTTTGCAAACTTCTTCTGTGTCTGTTTTTTCCACCATAAAACCAACAAGAAAACGACAACTATTACAGGAATAATTGCGAAAAGGTAAAAATACATTGGTTCTTCTAATCTGTACATTCTTTTCTAAATAAAACTCTTAAACAATGTGTTTCTTAATGAGAACTCTAATAATAAAAATACACCTGCCAATAATACCAAATAACGGTATTGCTCTGTATAATTATAATATTTAAATTCCTCTATTTTTGTTTTTTCTAATTTATCAATTTCGTTATAAATAGCTTTTAATTTGGTGTTATTAGTCGCTCTAAAATACTTTCCGTTTGTTTCTTTGGCAATATATTTTAATAAAGCTTCGTCCATTTCTACTTGTTGATTTCTAAACGATAACTTACCTGTTCTAGGGTCTTTTGCCCACGGAAAAGGAGCCATTCCGTTAGTGCCAATTCCTATTGTATAGGTTTTAATTCCTAGCCCTTTAGCAAGCTCAGTTGCTGTTCTTGGGTCTATTTTTCCTGAATTATTTACACCATCAGTTAATAAAATAATAACCTTACTTTTCGCCTTGCTGTCTTTAAGACGGTTTACAGCAGAGCCTAATCCCATTCCAATTGCAGTTCCGCCATCTAACTGCCCCCATTTTATTTCTGAAATGGTTCTTTTTACTATTGATTTATCACTTGTAATTGGCGTTTGTGTAAAGCTTTCGCCTGCATAGACTACAATTCCAATTCTGTCATTTGGTCTTCGGTCAACAAAATCTATGGCTACTTTTTTAAGTGCTTCTAGTCGGTTTGGTTTTAAATCTTTAGCTAACATACTTGCAGACACATCAATTGCCATCACAATATCAATACCGCGATTTGTTTTATTCTTTTTGCTAACCGCCACATTTCTTGGGCGAGCTAAGGCTATTATTAATGCCGTTAAAGCCAGCAAACGTAATAAGTGTAATAGTGGTTTTAGTTTTGGTAAAAAGGAATTTTTTACCTGAAAACCCTTTACACTTGGCATTGTTAGTTGTGCGCTATTTTTTTTTCTGCTAAAAAAATACCACAGTGCTAATAGCGGAATAATCGCTAGAAGCCACAAAAATTCTGGACTATGAAATTCAAAATTATTCCAATTCATCTTCTACAATAATAGGTTTAGGCTTTAGACTTGAAATTATATTTTCAGCATCTTTTCTGTTTTCTTCAATTTCTTGAGATAAAGGTTTTGATTTTGCAAATTTCACTAAATCAGCTTCTTGCAATAATTTTTTTAAGGTTTTAATAATTTCTTTGGTGGTGTCTATCGATTTTTTTTTGTTAAAATCTAATAAGGTTTCAACTATTTCATCTGTTGTGTTTTCTAAAGCAGAAACTTTTAATTCTCTCTCGATATAACCTCTTACAATATCCGTCAATTCACTATAATATTTTTTAACGTGATTGTTCTGCCACAATAATTTTTTATCTAATTGATATAGCTTTTGCATTGCCTCTTCATACGGGGCTAATGCAGGAACAAAAATAGCTTCTTCTTTGGCTTTTTTCTTGCGGAAGACAAAATAGTATAATAAAAATGCAATAAGTGCCAACAAGACTAAAACATACCATAAGTATTGTTTAAAATCGTCTAGTTGATACGCCTCTCCTTTAATTCCTTTAATAGGGAATTTCTTAATTTTAGTTGTATCTATTGCAATAGTGGCAATATTTATTAGTAAACTATCTGTTAAGTATGCCTGGTTTTTAATAAAAACTTGTTGTTGAGGAATGTAAAAAGCACCGCTATCAAAACCTGTAAGAAGATATTTTTTGATTAAACGGTTCTTTATAGTGTCTATTTTACCTTCAGAAACAACTTCTAATCCCTTTAGCTTTTCTAGCTTCGGAAGGATAATATTTTCTGTTCCATCCACAGAGATTTTATATTGAAATTGTTCCCCAATACGAATATTTGTAGTGTCAATTTCAACGTTAACTTGTGAGTACCCAAGTAAAGAGATAAAAAATAATATATAAAGGAGTGTTTTTTTCAACTTATTATTTCTGTTTAAAATAACCTAATAATTTTTTCACATAACTCTCATCAGTACATGTATTGATAGTTCCTGAGCCACTTTTTTTAAAGCTTGTTTTAAAATAATCTGACAAACGTAAAGCGTTTGCTTTATAACTTGTTCTTACAGATTTTGATGCTGTATTTATCAAGTTTACTTTTCCGGTTTCGGCATCTAACATTGGCACCATTCCTAAATTCGGAATTTCCTCATCGTGTTTGTCATAGACTCTAATTCCGGTTACATCGTGTTTGTTACCTGCAATTTTTAAAGTATGTTCGTAATCATCATCCATAAAATCAGAAAGCATAAACACAATAGCTCTTTTCTTTAGTATGCTAGATAAAAACTTAAATGCTTCATCAATGCTAGTTTTTTTACTTTTTGGCTTAAATTCAATTAGTTCGCGAATAATTCGCAAAACATGACTTCTTCCTTTTTTCGGCGGAATATAGAGTTCAACTTGATCAGAAAACAAAATTAAGCCTACTTTATCATTATTTTGAATTGCTGAAAACGCTAAGGTTGCAGAAATCTCTGTAACGGTATCTTTTTTAAATTGTTCTTGTGTGCCAAAAAACTCAGAACCAGAAACATCTACCATTAACATCATAGTAAGTTCTCGTTCTTCTTCAAAGACTTTAATATGAGTTTCATTGTAGCGAGCGGTTACATTCCAGTCTATGGCACGAACATCATCTCCGTATTGATATTTTCGAACTTCAGAAAATGTCATACCACGACCTTTGAAGGTAGAATGATATTCACCTCCAAAAATATGATTAGACAAGCGTTTTGTCTTAATCTCTATTTTTCGAACTTTTTTGAGTAATTCTTTGGTTTCCATCTAACGGTTTATGGCACCTCTACTTCGTTAATAATTGCGTTGATAATATCTACTGAAGTCATTTCTTCAGCTTCAGCTTCGTAAGTAATTCCAATACGATGGCGAAGTACGTCGTAAACAACAGCGCGAATATCTTCAGGAATAACATAGCCTCTTCGTTTAATAAATGCGTGGCATTTTGCAGCTTTTGCTAAATTGATGCTTCCACGTGGCGAAGCTCCAAAACTGATTAATGGTTGTAGTTGTGATAAGTTATATTTTTCTGGATAACGTGTTGCGAAAATGATATCAAGAATATATTTCTCAATTTTTTCATCCATATAAATCTCATTAACAGCTTCTCGAGCTTTAAGAATTTGATCTACAGAAACTACATGATTTATCTTTTCGAATTTGCCGTGTAAGTTTTGACGCATAATAAGCTGCTCATCTGCTAATGTTGGATAATCAATAACCACTTTTAACATAAAACGATCTATCTGTGCTTCTGGCAAAGGATACGTTCCTTCTTGCTCAATAGGGTTTTGGGTTGCCATTACCAAGAAAGGCTCGTCTAATTTAAAAGTAGTGTCGCCAATAGTAACTTGGCGTTCTTGCATTGCTTCTAATAATGCCGATTGTACTTTTGCGGGTGCTCTATTAATCTCATCTGCTAACACAAAATTGGCAAAGATGGGGCCTTTTTTTATAGAGAAGTTATTTTCTTTTACGTTGTAAATCATAGTACCAACAACATCAGCAGGTAATAAATCTGGTGTAAATTGAATACGGCTAAAGCTTCCTTGTACTGCTTTTGAAAGTGTATTAATTGCTAAAGTCTTTGCTAAACCAGGAACACCTTCTAGTAAGATATGACCGTTACCAAGTAGTCCAATAAGTAAACGCTCAATCATTGTTTTTTGACCAATAATTACCTTGTTCATTTCATTAGTAAGCAAATCTACAAAAGCACTTTCTCTTTCAATTTTATCATTAATAGCTCTTACATCTACATCCATTTTATATCGTATTACGTGTTTAGAAAAACAAAGCTACAATTTTAACGTTTTACGAGTTGTTAAAAGATGGTTAAAGATAAGCTGCTTAACTAGTATTTTTTTTTAAGCTTTAAATTTTGTTAAATGAAGTTCTTCTCCATCAAACTCTCCATAGGTATAATAATTAATCCAATCACCAAGATTAACGTATGTGCTGTTTTTTTGTAGCTTTATTTCTAAAGGAAGATGTCTATGCCCAAAAACAAAGTAATCGTACTGTTTTTCGGTGAGTTTTTTTTTGCAGTATTGTACAAGCCATTCATTCTCTTCTCCAAGAAATTTTGCGTCTTCATCACCAGAAATTAGCTTGTTTTTTACTGACATATATTGCCCTAAACGAATGCCTAAATCGGGGTGTAACCATTTAAAAAGCCACTTAAATAAAGGAAAAGTAAAAATCTTTTTCATTCGTTTATACCCTTTGTCATGCGGTCCAAGACCATCACCATGACCAATAAGAAATGTTTTATTGTTAATTATAAATTCTTTAGGTTTATGATATACAATAATATTTAATTCCTTTTCAAAATAATCTTGCATCCATAAATCATGGTTTCCAACAAAAAAATAAACAGGAATTCCACTATCGCGAATCTCTGCCAATTTACCTAAAACACGTACAAACCCTTTTGGAACAACAGTTTTGTATTCAAACCAAAAATCAAATAAATCACCAAGAAGAAAGATTGCTTCTGCATCTTTTTTAACTTCATCTAACCAAGCAACAAAAAAAATTTCGCGAGGTAAACTAGCTTCAGGCGTTGGTGCTCCTAAATGCTGGTCGGAAGCAAAATAAATTTTTTTATTTTCGGAAGTAGTAATATTCATTTACACAAAGTAACACCTTTAATTGTTTCTTTCCAACTCAAAAACTTTTTGTAGCATTTTATCTTCAGATTGATTTACGCGATACAAACCTTCATCACTAAATAACTCGGAAGCAATAACTGTTTTTAAATATTTTTTGAGTTGTTTTTTAGCTTTAAAAGAAAGTTTAAAGTCTTTATTTTTAGACAGGTATGCGTTAGAAACGGTATTGTCTTTATCAAAATTAGCGATAAAACTATCTATAGTTAACGTTGATAGTTTTTTACGATTTGTATCTACATATTCAAAAGCAAAATTATTAAGACTTCTATAGTGGAAATTAAGGAAGTAAGAAGTGGTATCTATGGCTACAAACTGATCAGGAATAATACCGCCGCCGCCAAAAACAATTTTTCCTTTTGGGGTTTTAAATTTTAGACTATCAATAGTTTTTATACTGTCTTTACTAAATAATTCACCATTGCTGTATCTGTTTTTAATATCATTATCATAATTAATGAAGTTTCTTAATCCGTTAACATTTTTAGTGGTCTGATTATAAGGCTTTTGAATAGAACGTCCGGTAGGCGTATAGTAACGCGCAATTGTAAGTCTTACGGCGCTTCCGTCTCCTAAATCCATTTCTTCCTGCACCAACCCTTTACCAAAAGAACGACGCCCAATAATTATTCCTTTGTCATTGTCTTGCAACGCGCCAGCAACAATTTCTGAAGCAGAAGCTGTGTTTTCATCAATTAAAATATATAAGCCTCCTTGTTCAAAATCTCCTTTTTCGGTGGCAAAAGATTTATTTACTGTGCCTTTGTTATTTTTTGTGTAAACAATCAACTTATCATCTTCTAAAAATTCATCAACAATTTGATTGGCAATATCAATAAATCCACCACCATTTCCGCGAAGATCTAAAACCAAATCAGTCATTCCTTTATCTAATAAATTATCTAAAGAACTTTTAAATTCTTTGTAAGTGTTGCGAGCAAATCGATTCAATTTAATATAACCAACAGAATCATTTAGCATATAGGCTACATCTACACTCTTTATATTTACTTTTCCACGAGTAATATTAACAGTAAAAAGAGAGTCGTTTTCTTTTCTATAAATTTGTAATGTAACTATAGTGTTGGGTTTTCCTTTTAAATATGCAGGGATTTTTCCGCTAGATAGTTTTTTACCAAACAACGTGTCTTTATTTGCTATTAAAATTCTATCTCCTGCTTTTATTCCTTTTTTTATACTTGGACCGCCTTTTATTGGTCTAACAACCATTACGGAATCCTCTTTCATACGAAATTGAACACCAATACCTACAAAGTTACCTTGCATATTTTCTGTAATAGCTTGTAAGTTTTCCTTCGGAATATAAACTGAATGCGGGTCTAGTTTGCTTAACATTTCTGTTATAGCGCCATCTAAAAGATCGTCTGTATTTACAGCATCTACATAATCTCGTTGAATATAATCTATAAGACGTTTTATCTTTTTTTCTTTGGATGAAGAACCTAATATTAAACTAGGGTTAGAACCCGAGCTAAAAAAAACTCCAATTAAGACACCAAAAATTACGGCAATAGATAAATATATTGGTAAATTATTCTTGTTCATATGGTAAATAAATAACTTCTACTCCAGCTTTTTCTAAAAATGTTAAGCCAGAAATGTCTTTGTATTTTTGAGCGTACACTACTTTTTTAATTCCTGATTGATGAATTAACTTACTGCATTCTTTACAGGGCGACAAGGTTATATATAGCGTAGCATCCTTACAAGATTGTGTTGAGTTAGCAACTTTTAAAATAGCATTAGCTTCAGCATGTAAAACATACCATTTTGTATAACCTTCTTCGTTTTCACAAGGGTTTTCAAAACCAGATGGAGTGCCGTTAAACCCGTCAGAAATAATCATTCTATCTTTAACAATAATAGCACCAACTTGCTTTCTGTCACAATGAGATAATTTTGCCCATTCTTGCGCCATTTTTAAGTAGGCTTTGGCGTATTTTAATTTCTTTTCAGTCATTAGGCTAATTTAAAACGATTTGTAAAAAGGTAACGTTAATTATTTACCAAAATACTCGGTTTATTATCATTTGGGTAGCAAAGCCAACTACAATGGCAGAAGCAACTAAAATCCAATCACGACGACTTACGCCAAAAACTCCTTGAAATAATGAACCAATTAACAGGATTAATAATACAATAATAATTTGTGCAACTTCTACACCTCCGGCGAATTCTAATAACGGAAAAAGTTTATCATCAGTTTTACCAATCATTATTTTAAAGTAATTGGAAAATCCGAGTCCGTGTACTAATCCGAAAAATAGCGCAAAAAATAAATTTTGGTTTTCTTTTCCTTGTGATGCTTTTTTGGCGGTAATTATATTTATAAGACCCGTTATCAGAATAGTTAAGGGAATTAAAAATTCAACTAAATCTGCACGCACGTTAAAAACCCCATAAGCGGAAAGCGCTAAAGATATACAATGCCCAATGGTAAACAGCGTTATAAGCCAAATTAATTTTGTTGATTGTCTAAAAATATACACACAGGCAAGCACAATTAGAAAGAGAATATGATCATAGGCTCTTATGTCTAAAATATGAAACAAGCCCATTTTAAAGTAGAGAATAAAATCGTTCATTAAAGTAAGTTTAAGGGGTTAAATTTTTATTTGTCGGTCTATTTGTTGATCTAAAGAAATAAAAGTCTCCGTACGAGAAACTCCTTTAATAGATTGAATATCTTTGTTTAGTAGTTGCATTAAATCTTCATTATTTTTACACATTATTTTAATAAAAATGGCGTAATTACCAGTTGTGTAGTGGCTTTCTACAACCTCAGGTATTTCTTTTAAGCGTTTTATTGCTGAAGAATATAAGCTAGAGGAGTCTAAAAAAACACCAACAAAAGCCGTTGTTGTATATCCCAAAGCTTTGGGATTTAGAGTCATTTTAAAGCCTTCAATTAAATCTGAAGCTTCTAATTTTCGTAACCGTTGATGAATTGCAGCGCCAGATATTCCAACCTCACGAGCAATGCTTAAAATAGGCGTGCGTGCATTTTCAACCAATCTTTTAATAATGATTTTATCAATGCCGTCAATTTTTAGTTTTTTCATTATTATTCAATAAGGCATAAATATAAAAAAATGAACAATACTAAAGAGAATGTTCATTTTTAATCCCACCAGTGGGTTTAATCCCACCAGTGGGTTTAATTCCCCAATGCTTGCATCGGAAATGAGTTAAGGTTTTTTTTCTTTTTCATGCTTTGTGAGCTTGCCCCGAGGTTATTGACTTTGTTTTTAAAACTTTTATAAGTTTTTATACTTTCATTTCGAAATCTTCCATAAATTTAGTTGTGTAGTTTCCTGCTACATAATCAGGATGATCCATTAATTGTCTATGAAAAGGAATAGTGGTTTTAACACCTTCAATAATAAATTCATCTAAAGCGCGTTTCATTTTGTTAATAGCTTCTTCACGTGTTTGTGCAGTAACTATCAGTTTAGCAATCATAGAATCGTAGTTCGGCGGAATCATATAGCCTGTGTACACGTGTGTATCTATTCTTACGCCATGACCTCCTGGAGCATGAAATGTTGTAATTCTTCCTGGAGCTGGGCGAAAGTTGTTATAAGGGTCTTCTGCATTAATTCTGCATTCTATTGAATGCAACTGCGGAAAATAATTTTTACCAGAAATTGGAACACCAGCAGCAACTAAGATTTGTTCACGAATTAAGTCATAGTTTACAACTTCTTCGGTAATAGGGTGTTCTACTTGTATACGCGTATTCATTTCCATAAAATAGAAATTACGATGTTTGTCTACCAAAAACTCAACCGTTCCAGCACCTTCATATTTAATAAATTCTGAAGCTTTTACAGCTGCTTCTCCCATTGCATTACGTAATTCATCAGTCATAAAAGGTGAAGGGGTTTCTTCTGTTAACTTTTGATGACGGCGTTGTATAGAACAATCTCTTTCTGATAAATGACAGGATTTTCCGTAAGAATCTCCAACTATTTGAATCTCAATATGACGTGGTTCTTCTATAAGTTTTTCCATATACATGTCGTCATTTCCAAAGGCAGCTTTAGATTCTTGACGAGCAGAATCCCAAGCCTCTTTTAGGTCTTCAGCTTTCCAAACGGCACGCATCCCTTTTCCACCACCGCCAGCAGAAGCTTTTAACATTACTGGATAACCAGTTTCAAGAGCTGTTTTTTCACAGTCTTCAAAAGTTTCAATAATGCCTTCACTACCAGGAACACATGGAACTCCGGCTTTAATCATGGTAGATTTAGCATTGGCTTTATTTCCCATGCTATTAATCATCTCTGGGGAAGCTCCAATAAATTTTATATTGTGTTCCTCACACAATTTAGAGAATTTAGCATTCTCAGAAAGAAAACCATATCCTGGATGAATGGCATCTGCATTGGTAATTTCTGCTGCAGCAATAATGTTAACCATTTTTAAATATGATTCGCTACTTGGTGCTGGGCCAATACAAACCGCTTCATCTGCAAAACGAACGTGTAAACTTTCAGTATCTGCTGTAGAATATACGGCTACTGTCTTTATACCTATTTCTTTACATGTTCTAATTACGCGTAATGCAATTTCACCTCTATTGGCAATTAATATTTTTTTAAACATAATTTAAGAGTTTAGAGTTGCGAGTTTAGGATTAGGGACTCTAATGCCTAAATTCTAATGTCTAATTATGATGGATCTACTAAAAATAAAGGTTGGTCAAATTCAACAGGAGAAGAATCATCAACTAAAACTTTTACAATTTTACCAGAGATTTCAGATTCTATTTCGTTGAATAACTTCATTGCTTCTATAACGCAAACAGTATCACCTACTTTTACTTCTGTACCAACTTCTGCAAAATTTGGTTTGTCTGGGGATGGTTTTCTGTAAAAAGTACCAATAATTGGTGATTTTATAGTTATATATTTTGAGTCTTCATTTGTTGAGGTAGCCTCTGCAATAGGAGCTGCAACTGGTGCGGCCAAAGGTGTAGCTGTATGTACAATAGTAGTCTCTGGAGTTTCAGAGCCTGTTTTAATAGTGATTTTTATGTCCTTCATTTCTAATTTAACTTCACTTGCGCCAGATCTAGCTACAAATTTTATTAAATTTTGAATTTCTTTAATATCCATATTATTTGAGTTGTTTAGTTATTTATACGTTATATGCCCACGTTAAGTAAATAGACCCCCAAGTGAAGCCACCACCAAATGCAGCAAAAATTAATTTATCTCCTTTTTTAAGTTGATCTTCATAATCAGCGAGCAATAAAGGTAAAGTTGCAGATGTTGTATTTCCATATTTATGGATATTCATCATTACTTTATTCGGGTCTAAGCCTATACGGTTAGCCGTAGCTTCAATAATTCTTTTATTTGCTTGATGTGGTACAAGCCAGTTAATATCTTCTTTAGAGAGATTGTTTCTAGTTAACATTTTTTTAGCTACACTAGCCATATTAGAAACAGCAAATTTAAACACTTTTTTCCCTTCTTGATGTACAAAATGTTGCTTATTGGCAACAGTTTTTTCAGATGAAGGAAGTATAGAGCCGCCAGCGTCTATTTTTAAAAAATCTCGACCATTACCATCGCTACGTAAATATTCGTCTTGTAAGCCAAGGTTCTCTTTGTTAGGCTCAAATAGTACAGCTCCAGCGCCATCACCAAAAATTATACAGGTTGCTCTTTCTGTATAATCTATAACTGAAGACATTTTATCTGCTCCAATTAATAATACTTTTTTGTATCTACCAGATTCAATATAGCTTGCTGCTGTAGACATTCCGTATAAAAAACCAGAACAAGCTGCTTGTAAATCGTAAGCAAAAGCATTAGTTGCACCAATTTCTGTAGCGGTATAGACTGCTGTAGAGGCAATTAACATATCTGGTGTTGCTGTAGCAACAATTACTAAATCTATTTCTAAAGGATCTGTGCCTGATTTTTGAAACAAATTTTTAGCGGCTTTTATTGCCATATAAGAAGTTCCTTGGCCTTCTTCTTTTAAAATTCGTCGTTCTTTAATTCCGGTTCTGCTGGTAATCCACTCATCATTAGTGTCTACCATAGTTTCTAACAGTTTATTTGTTAGCTTAAATTCAGGAAGGTATTTCCCTACTGCAGTAATTGCGGCAGTTATTTTGGTCATAAACTTAGTTGTTTGTTTGCCAACTCAGTTTTGGTTAGAATTGGAAATTCAAATTACGTGATTTTTTTTCACTCTTTAACCAAAAAAAACGCCAAAAACAATCATTTTTGACGTGAAAATGTAAAAACCCTCTCAGATTGAGGGATTTTTAAATCTTTTATAAAGAAATTTTTTAAGCTTCTGCAGCAGCAGATTCTAAAACAATTTGACCTCTATAATATAATTTTCCTTCGTGCCAGTGAGCTCTGTGGTATAAGTGTGCTTCACCAGTTGTTGGGTCTTTAGCTATCTGAGGCATAATAGCTTTGTAATGAGTTCTTCTTTTGTCTCTTCTAGTCTTAGATATTTTTCTTTTAGGATGTGCCATTTTATGTCTTTTTTTCTGTTAGTAAATCCTTTAATTTATCCCACCTTGGGTCTGTTTTTTCAATCGTTTCTTCTTTGTTTATTTCTAATGTTTGCAACTTTTTAATGGCTTCAGACTGCATAGTGCCGTCTAAAACTTTTGGATGTATCCTTTTATTTGGTACCGCTAACACAATCATTTCATATATGTATTGTGCTACATTAATCTGATAAACTTCATGAGGTAAAATTAATATCTCTTCGTTATCGTCATTAAATTCTGAACCAAAATTTACAATTAAAGGTAAAGTTGCTTCGATTTCTTGATTAAATGCTTCATTACTAACATCACAAGGAACATTTACAGTTCCTTTAGCTGTAAAATCAAGTTCTAATAAGGTGCTTTTTTTTACAAAATTAATATTAACTTTAATGTCTGCATTAAAGAAATCTTCATACTGAAATAGGTCAAAGAACTTTTTATCAATTTGATATTCAAATAAATGACTTCCTTCTTTTAATCCTACAAACGATATGTTGAATTGTTTTAAGTCTTTCATCATCAATCATAATTGAGCGTGCAAAGATATGAAAAAATGTTTGTTTAAAAAGATTTGTATTGAAAAATTTAACTATTTGATAGCCAATGCGTTTTTAGTTAGTTCTTCATATTGATTTCTGTTCTTGAAAATAGTAAGCGCAGTAAATAATGCTTCTTTAAAAGAACCTTCATTTGCTTTGTTTTTTCCAGCAATATCATAACCTGTTCCGTGATCAGGAGATGTGCGAATTTTACTTAAGCCCGCGGTAAAATTAACGCCATTACCAAAAGATAATGCTTTAAAAGGGGCTAAACCTTGGTCATGGTACATTGCTAAAACACCATCAAATTGATTGTAAGCTTTTGAACCAAAAAAACCGTCTGAAGCATAGGGACCAAAAACTAATTTACCAGTTTCTTTAATTTTCTGAATAGTTGGGCGTATAATTTCATCATCTTCCTTTCCAATAACACCTTTATCTCCGCAATGTGGGTTTAAGCCTAATACTGCAATTTTTGGTTTGCTAATGCAAAAGTCTTTTTTAAGTGACGCATGCATTATATTAATCTTTTGTGTAATAAGTTCTGTTGAAATGGATGCTGCCACATTTGAAATAGGAATATGTCCTGTAATCAAACCGATACGCAATTCATCAGTCATTAAAACCATTAAACTCTTTCCGTCTAGTTGTTCTTCTAAATATTCGGTATGTCCAGGAAAAGAAAACGCATCTGATTGTATATTTTCTTTATTGATTGGCGCAGTAACTAAAACATCAATTTGATTCTTTTTTAGAGCTTCTGTTGCAGAAGACAAAGATTGTAGCGCAAAATTACCCGATTCTTTTGTTGCTATTCCTAGATTGATAGGTATTTCATCTTTAAAAATATTTAACAAATTAATTTTACCATCAACAATTTTATCTATAGTAGAAATTCTATGAATAGTAGTTTCTATGTTTAAGGCTTTTTTATGGTAAGAAACTATTTTTGTTGAACCAAACAATACTGGAGTGCAAAAATCTAGCATCCGTTTATCGTGGAAAGTTTTTAAAACTACTTCGATTCCAACTCCATTGCTATCGCCTAAAGAAATTCCTACAATAATTTTACTCGATTTATCCATAGTTTATGCCTAATATTCCTATTTTTGAACAAAACAAAAGTAATTAATTTTTAACGATATGTTTACCGGAATTATAGAAACTCTTGGAGTAGTTGCTAATATTAAAAAAGAACAAGAGAATATACACTTCACTATGAAAAGTGATATTACTTCTGAACTTAAAATTGATCAAAGTGTTGCGCACAACGGAGTTTGTTTAACAGTGGTTGCTATTAGTAATGATCAATATACGGTTACAGCAATTAAAGAGACGTTGAATAAAACTAATATTAGGGACCTTGTGATTAATGATATTGTTAATTTAGAACGCGCAATGAAGTTAGGAGATCGTTTAGATGGTCATATTGTGCAAGGGCATGTTGATGAGATAGCAATTTGCACTAAAATTAAAGATGAAAAAGGAAGTACTCTTTTTACTTTTAAATATACTTCTGAAAAAAATAATATTACTATTGAAAAAGGTTCAATTACTATTAATGGCGTGAGCTTAACGGTTGTAAATTCTCAAAAAAACAGTTTTAGTGTAGCTGTAATTCCATATACGTTGGCGAGTACTACTTTAAAAAACGTATCAGTTAATGATAGGGTGAATCTAGAATTTGATGTTATAGGGAAATATGTTGCAAGGTTAACACAATTAAAATAGTATTATTATTTTTTTAATTTTTTGTAGCCATAAGTAGCACCTGCTATAATTAAGAATGAAATACCACTATCTAGTCAAACCTTAACAACCCATTTTCTTGGCGAAGAAAATAAAGAAAAAAGAGGTCTTAAAATATTAAACAATAAGTTATTAAATTCTTCTTTGAGTTGTTTCATAAATTTCGGCACTATCTCATAATCTGTGTAAGTTTAAAATCTCGGGAGTTATAACTCCCGAGATTTTTTTTATTAACTTTAAACTTTAACACCTTACATTATGAAACCAGAAGACATTTTAAACGATTCTTTTTTACAGCAATTCAAGAGCGGAACAGAACTAACCTCCTTTCTAGAAGACTTGCATGAGCGAGGCATAGAAAAGATATTAGAAGGCGAATTAGACGCACATTTAGATTATGAAAAACATCAAAAGCGTAGCAATACCAATGCACGAAATGGCTATACTTCAAAAAAGTTAAAAACTACCTTAGGAGAAACGACGATTCAAATACCACGAGATCGAGAAAGTTCATTTAATCCAATGCTTATTAAAAAACGCCAAAGCACAGCAGATGGAGTAGAAAATATAATCATCTCTCTGTACGCAAAAGGGATGAGTACCAGTGATATTGAACAGCAAATATATGAGTTGTACGATTTCAATATTTCTACTGCCACAATCTCAAGAATTACCGATAAAATAACAGGAGATATCATTGCTTGGAAAAATCGCCCCCTAGAACAAACCTACCTAATCGTCTGGATGGACGGTATTGTTTTTAAGGTTAGAGAAAACTCAAAAGTGATTAACAAAACCATTTACATCGCAGTAGGGTTACGCACAGATGGTAAAAAAGAGGTGTTAGGATTATGGTTAGGTAAAAATGAATCTTCCGCCTTTTGGATGTCTGTTTTAAGTGATATTAAAGCACGAGGAACACAAGATATTTTGATTACTGCTACCGATAATTTAAACGGATTTACAGAGACCATAAAAACGATGTTTCCTAATTCTGTAACTCAAATATGTGTAGTACATCAAATTAGAAACACCATGCGTTATGTGGTCTGGAAGGATAAAAAGGAGTTTGTAAAGGATATGAAACAAATCTACACAGCACCCACAAAAGAAGCCGCCAAAGCCGCTTTAAACGACTTCAAAGACAAGTGGAACTCTAAATATTCTTACGCCATTAAAAGTTGGGAAAACAATTGGGACGAACTCACTGTTTTCTTTGATTTTCCCGCTGAAATTAGAAAAATAATATACACCACTAATCTCATCGAAAACTTAAACGGAAAGATTAGAAAATACACAAAAAACAAACTCTCTTTCCCCACGGATGACGCGGTAATGAAGTCCGTATTTTTAGCACTAAGAGAAAGCACAAGAAAATGGACAATGCCAATTAGAAATTGGGGCGTTATTCTTAACCAATTTTTGATTATATTTGAAGACAGGATTAAGTTATAAATAACCTAATCCCGAATTTTAAACTTACACAGATTTTGCAAGAGTGTCTAAATTTCTTAAGATTCCAACCTGTAGCAGCTAAAAAGGCATTGATTTGCGGGGAATTTTCTCCCCAAAGATAGTTTTGGTTCAATCTAAAGTCTGTTTTTAAATGACCAATAACTGGTTCAATAGCAGCTCTTCTTCTAAATTTTCCTCTTTTACATCTTTTCTGATATTCTGTATCTCGTTTTAAAGGTCTATAATCAGGAGTTGATATTTTGGTGTTACCTATTTGTTTGATGCCTTTTCCACCTCTGTCATAAACAACTTCTTGGGGTAAAAAAGCAATATTGGATTGCATTTGTTCTAATAATGGTGCTATTGTTTTGCTATCGTGAGGATTGCCTTTAAAACTTTTTATCGCAGTAATGATTAATGTTTTTGAAGTAGTAATTAACCCTGTTTTAGTGCCAAATTCATATTTTTTATGCACTTTCCCTTTAGCGATACATGCTGTAAATGGTTTGTGAATACTGTAAATTTTATCTTTATCTGTTCGCTTTTGATGTAAGATTTGATAATACAAAGCAAACTGCTTTTTATAGACTTCTAAAACGTGTTCGGGTAATTCTCTTTCCAACTCTCGAAGTAAACGACCTGCTATAGTTTTTAGTTTTGCATCTGCTTTCTTTGCTTTTTTATATCGCTTTGGATGTTTACGATTATGGGTGTCTCTTAATAATTGCTTTGAGGTTCTGACATAACTTTGTCGTTGCTTTATCTTTTCTTTTTTAGCAATATCATTGCATTTATCAATAATCTTTTTGGCTAATTTAGCATCTGTAGGAAAGGTAGTGTTGTTCTCTGCTACTGTGGTGTCTGATAATGTTACTTTTTCTTTGGCTGCTTTACCAAAAAGACGGATAGAGTATGCAAATATTTTTTGAACTCCTAGTTCTCCTATACGTTTTCTGAAATGTACAAAGTCACTTGGATCACAGGGAAATTGATACTCAAAATAAGCCATGCCACAAAAATATTGCATGTAAGGGTTCATTGCCCAAGCTTCGGATAGACGCTCATCAGATAAATTATAAATACGCTTGAGCATTAAACTTCCAACCATTAATCGTACTGGCATCGCTGGTTGACCTGTATGTGAATAATACTGTGAGAAATCTTTCTCAAAGTATTTCCAATCTATTTTGTTGCTCAACAAAATTAATTCGTGGCTCAAATTAATAAAATCCTTGAGCAAAGGTCTGAACAAATTTTGTTGATTTTGATTCGCTGTTTTTCCTATCATTTATTGCAAGGTTTATACTATAATATACGGAAAATCTTGCAAGTAAATACTATATAAACAGTGAAAAATATCAAATAATTAACTGTAAATCAGAATGTTGAAACCTTTTTAAGGAACGACTATCTATTGGTAGTCCAGACCCAACGGTAAACAAGGTTCTGTAGAAGTTGGTATACACGTAGGTTCTATTTGACTGTATGTAGTCAAAGAAAATAAAAGTGCGAATAGTAGAAGTGTTAGGGAGCTATTAATTTATGTTAAGTATTTTTTACGCTAAAATTAGCACAATATAAACTTTTTATTAAAAAAATAAAGTGGACCCACCAGGGCTCGAACCTGGGACCCTCTGATTATGAGTCAGATGCTCTAACCAACTGAGCTATGGGTCCAAACTTACGACTGCAAATTAATATTATTTTTTCAATATAATCAACATAAAAAGTATAAAATATATTTCTTGTTATTGATTACTAATGCGAATCAAGAGTTGAAAACAGACAAAAAATAAGTTTAATTAGTTGAAAAACAACATCTTAGCCTTATTTATATTGTTGATTTTCAACACCTTAATAGTTAATTTCAACGAGATTATTTTGAATACAGATAGCAAGAA
Source organism: Tenacibaculum sp. (assembly GCA_965242715.1). Lineage (GTDB taxonomy): Bacteria > Bacteroidota > Bacteroidia > Flavobacteriales > Flavobacteriaceae > Polaribacter. Next base: position 2,603,668 of record OZ251501.1, on the reverse strand, counting down.
CAAGGATTACAAGTTCGTGAAAATATATGATTATTAATCTCGCATTAATTGAAGTTTAGTTTTTATGCCGCATATTTTATACTTGGATGCTTAAAATATTTAGCAACTCTGGTGCTATTTTGTTGAAGCATATTCATGTGATTTTCTAAATTTTCTTTTAGTTTCTCGACAGTTTTAGGGGGCTGGTCTTTCTGATAAACCATATTTTAAATCACAGTTTAAATAGTCGCTCCTTAAAAAGGTTTCAACATTCTGATTTACAGTTAATTATTTGATATTTTTCACTGTTTATATAGTGTTTAATTGCAAGATTTTCCGTATATTATAGTATAAACCTTGCAATAAATGATAGGAAAAACAGCGAATCAAAATCAACAAAATTTGTTCAGACCTTTGCTCAAGGATTTTATTAATTTGAGCCACGAATTAATTTTGTTGAGCAACAAAATAGATTGGAAATACTTTGAGAAAGATTTCTCACAGTATTATTCACATACAGGTCAACCAGCGATGCCAGTACGATTAATGGTTGGAAGTTTAATGCTCAAGCGTATTTATAATTTATCTGATGAGCGTCTATCCGAAGCTTGGGCAATGAACCCTTACATGCAATATTTTTGTGGCATGGCTTATTTTGAGTATCAATTTCCCTGTGATCCAAGTGACTTTGTACATTTCAGAAAACGTATAGGAGAACTAGGAGTTCAAAAAATATTTGCATACTCTATCCGTCTTTTTGGTAAAGCAGCCAAAGAAAAAGTAACATTATCAGACACCACAGTAGCAGAGAACAACACTACCTTTCCTACAGATGCTAAATTAGCCAAAAAGATTATTGATAAATGCAATGATATTGCTAAAAAAGAAAAGATAAAGCAACGACAAAGTTATGTCAGAACCTCAAAGCAATTATTAAGAGACACCCATAATCGTAAACATCCAAAGCGATATAAAAAAGCAAAGAAAGCAGATGCAAAACTAAAAACTATAGCAGGTCGTTTACTTCGAGAGTTGGAAAGAGAATTACCCGAACACGTTTTAGAAGTCTATAAAAAGCAGTTTGCTTTGTATTATCAAATCTTACATCAAAAGCGAACAGATAAAGATAAAATTTACAGTATTCACAAACCATTTACAGCATGTATCGCTAAAGGGAAAGTGCATAAAAAATATGAATTTGGCACTAAAACAGGGTTAATTACTACTTCAAAAACATTAATCATTACTGCGATAAAAAGTTTTAAAGGCAATCCTCACGATAGCAAAACAATAGCACCATTATTAGAACAAATGCAATCCAATATTGCTTTTTTACCCCAAGAAGTTGTTTATGACAGAGGTGGAAAAGGCATCAAACAAATAGGTAACACCAAAATATCAACTCCTGATTATAGACCTTTAAAACGAGATACAGAATATCAGAAAAGATGTAAAAGAGGAAAATTTAGAAGAAGAGCTGCTATTGAACCAGTTATTGGTCATTTAAAAACAGACTTTAGATTGAACCAAAACTATCTTTGGGGAGAAAATTCCCCGCAAATCAATGCCTTTTTAGCTGCTACAGGTTGGAATCTTAAGAAATTTATGAAACAACTCAAAGAAGAATTTAATAACTTATTGTTTAATATTTTAAGACCTCTTTTTTCTTTATTTTCTTCGCCAAGAAAATGGGTTGTTAAGGTTTGACTAAATATTCATCAGGATTTCTATCTGGGGAATAAGAAGGTAGGTAAAATAACGTAATCACATCTTTAGGCACTTTCTCCCATTTCTTAACTATTTTACGATGATGAACTCTTAAATTATCTAAAATTAAAAACACTTTATTATCCTGAGAAATGATTAATTGTTCTAAAAACTTAATAAAAACATCAGCTTCATATTTTCTTTATAGATCATAAATTGAACGAATCCTTGATTTGTAACCATTGATATCATATTAATTGAAAAACGTTTTGACATATGCTTTTTTATAGGTGTTTCTTACACCAGTTTCATCTCCCCAATGGTATTGTAGCCTCCTTGTTCTTTTGCTTGTTTTTTTATTGATGGATATTCTTCATCTAACCATTTTTGAACCTTCTTAGCGCTTTGTTCATAAGCTCTTTTCTTTGGCTTTTGAGGGGGAAACCCCAGTTTTTAAGATAGTTACCTATTGCTCTGCTTCCAATACAAATGTTAAACTCACGCATTATTAATTCTTTAACTGCTTTTGTTGTCCATAAAGCAAAATCTAACTTTAATTGGTTAGGCATAGTCTCTGTAATCATTTTTTGAATTTCAATCTCATGTTTTTTGTTCAGTAGTTTTTTATTTTCTGATTTTGCTCCTCTTGTTTTATAAATCAAAGATTTTGCTCCTTCTTTTTTATATAGTTTCCACCAATCCCTAACAGTATTAATATGAGCCCCATAAAATTTAGCAATGTCTTTTTTCTTATTCCCCTTTTTATCATTTTTACAGCATCTCTTCTAATCGCGTTCCTTTCTTGATCTAAAACTTTTCTTAAATCTATTTTTTCCATATTATAAAAGATACAAAAAAATAACTAAATAATAAAGAACTATTGATGCTTAGTTGATGTACTCCTGAATTGAACCCTTGCGAACAAGTGTGGCAGTATATTAAAAACCGATATAAAAACCAGCGATTTAAAACAATGGAGGTATTAACAAATTGGCTGCATAATATGGTAAAACAAATGAGTCCAGAAACGATTAAATCTATTACGGAAAATCATCACTATGTAAATGCTTTTAATGCGACTTTATAAAATTAAATAAGTATAATACAGTTAGCTTCAATTTAATAAATTTCAATTCTTAATATTTTGGATTAGGTTTAAATAATAAAAATAACATAAGTTTAATTTTATCTTTCAGTTTTTCACGAAGTACTCTAAATGCTTTATTCATTTGGGCTTCTACAGTTCTCGTAGAAACATTCATAAAATTGGCTATTTCAATATTTGTCAAACCATCTTGTTTACTCAACAGAAAAGTTTCTTTACATCTAGAAGGTAATTTTTGAATTTCAAGGTTTACCAATTTAATTTGTTTTTTTAATAAAACCTCATTTTCTACAATTTGATTCAATGCTTCAAGGTGTTTCTCTTCAATAATCAACATTCTTTTATCTTTTCTCCATTGATCGATAAATCCATTATAAACAGATGCATATAAAAAGCTTTTTATAGACTTTATTGATTGTGCTTTACTCCTTTTTTCCCATAATTTTAAGAATACATTTTGCACAATATCCTGTGCTTCTTCATAATTATTTGACAGACTATATATATATAAACAAAGTGAATGGTGATATGTATTCATCAAGAAAACCAGAGCCTGATGATTTCCTTTTTCAAGTTCATTCTTTACTATTTTATTATTTGAAAAGTCAACTTTCAATACACAAAAATTAAAAATAATTATGTTGCAATATAAAAATAATTTTAAAAAGCGTAAGTGTTGAGTAAAATTAATACGTCTTAAAGAAAAGTATTGCCCATAATGTTGAACAAGAAAATAGAAACTATAATAATTAAATACTTCTCTAAGTCTGCCTCAATCAATGAAATGATAGAGTTAACAGAATGGATAAGTCAAAATTCTAATGAGTTGGTTTTTAAAGATTTTGTAAGAACCAATTATTTAATAGATACTAACATGCTCGATTTTGAGACAGAAAAAGAAAAGGAAAAAATATTACAGAAAATAAAAAGAGATGAAAAAAGTATTCGTGAAATTAAGTTTTATAAAATATTTAGGTATGCAGCAATATTTTTAGTTGCCATTGGGTTAGGATATTTTTATATGCTTGATGACTTCTCTTTTCAGAAAAGGCAAAATATAATTACGAACACTACTAATGATCCTATAATTAAAACGGGAATTGATAAGGCAACACTTACTTTGGAGGATGGTACAGTTGTAGCTTTAGAAAAAGGTACATCTTTCCACACTAAAAATGCTAATAGTAACGGAGAGAAAATTGTATACGATAAATCTGATAATAGAACTTCAAAAATTACTTATAACTATTTAACAATTCCTAGAGGAGGTCAATTTTATATAAAGCTATCAGACGGAACTCAAGTATGGTTAAATTCTGATTCACAATTAAAGTATCCAGTAGCATTTACTGATGGTGAAATTCGTGAAGTAGAATTAGTATATGGTGAGGCTTATTTTGATGTAACATCCAGTTCGGCACACAAAGGGGCTCCATTTAAAGTGTATCACAATAAACAAGAAATAGACGTATTAGGAACAGAATTTAATATCAAAGCATATAGAGATGAAACTCATATTTATACAACCCTAGTTGAAGGTCATGTAACTGTAAGTTTTGAAGATTATAAACAAAATTTGTTACCTAATCAGCAATCAAATCTTGATCTTAAAAACAAGACTTTATTAATAACAACTGTAGATATATTTAATGAAACCTCATGGAGAGAGGGTGTATTTAGTTTTGAAGGTAAATCACTTAAAGATATAATGAAAGTATTATCTCGTTGGTATGATATAGATGTTGTTTTTAAAAATAAAAATATTGAAAAAGAAGAATTTAATGGCATTTTAGATAAAAATCAAAATATAGAAGAAATATTATCTAGCATTAAAAATTTCGGAATAATTAAAAACTTTGAGATTAAAAATAAAAAAGTAGTATTAGAATAAAAAAGGGAACGAAGTAAAGACATTTTGCGGTATCAAACTTCGTCCCTCAATTGAGTATTAATTAAAATGTTTAACTAACAAATTATAAATTTATGAAAATTAATTTAATTAAAGTTCGTTCTCAAGCTCGAAAACGATTTCTATTTATGATTATGAAAACGTATATTTTCTTACTATGTACAACCGTTTTTAGTTTAACTTCTGAAAATTCATTTTCACAAGAAAAGGTAATAATAAATCAAGATCAATTAGTTACGGTAGATCAAGTATTTAAAATTATTAAACAACAAACGAACTATCGTTTTATTTATCCTAAAAATTTATTTAAAGGTACTCCAAAAGTACAGTTAAAAAAAGGAGAGATAAAAATAACTGAATTATTAAAGCAAAGTTTATCTAGCAATAATCTTAATTATAAATTAACAAAAAACAATACTATTGTAATTAAGAAAACACCTGTAAACAATATTGAAAACCGGCAGCAAAAAGAAATTTCAGGAACTATTACAGACAGTGCCAGACAACCACTACCAGGTGCCAGCGTCATAGAAAAAGGAACAATAAATGGTGTTCAAACAGATTTTGATGGAAATTTTACATTAAAAATCACTGGTAAAAACGCTGTTTTAGTCATATCTTATATAGGTTTTGCTACTCAAGAGATAACTGTGGGGCAACAGACTACAATTTCTATTGTATTGCAAGAAGATGCTGCAAGTTTGGATGAAGTGGTTGTAGTTGGTTATGGAAAGCAATCAAAACAATATTTGACGACAGCAATTACTAAAGTTAATTACGAAACACTTGCTGAACAAAATGTTACCAGTTTTGAAGAAGCACTGTCGGGACAAGTTGCAGGAATGAGAGTTATTCAATCAACAGGAGCTCCAGGTGGAAATATTTCCGTTCAAATTAGAGGAGTTGGTTCTGTTTCATCTAGTAATGAACCATTATATGTTATTGATGGAGTACCTATTGATAATGATTTAAGAGGGGTTGGAGGAAAAGTATCTAGTGGCGAACAACCAACAAATCCTTTAAGTTCAATAAATCCTGAAGATATTGAATCTATAAATGTTTTAAAAGATGCAGCTTCAACTTCTATCTACGGTTCAAGAGGTTCTAATGGAGTTATAATTATCACAACTAAATCTGGAAAAAAGGGCAAGATGAGAGTTTCTTACAAAAATTCTTTTAGCATACAAACAGTATTAAAAAAGTTAGATATATTAGACGCTTATGAATACGCTAAATTGAGTATTGATGGACAAAATGAGAATTATATTAATAATTCTTCAGGTAACCCAGATAGAACAATTGATGACCCAAATGGAATTAGAGGAGGAAAAGGAACTATAGCTCCGGTACTTTACCCATATAATGCTGGAATAAAGGGGTTAACAAATACAGATTGGCAAGATGAAATTTTTAGAATAGCACTCGTAAAAAAACATAATATCTCAGTCTCTGGAGGATCGGATAATTCTAATTATTATGTTTCTGGAGGGTTTTTAGACCAAGAAGGTGTTGTTATTAATTCTAATTTCAAAAGGTATTCTTTTAGATTTAAATACAATGTAAACTATGATAAAGTAAAATTCGGAATAAATCTAGCTCCATCATATTTAGACTATGATTTAGTACAAAGCGAAGGCCCATATTGGAGAGGTGGGGTAATTTCTGCTGCATTACTATATGCTCCAGTTTTACCAGTTTATAACCCCGATGGAACTTTTAATTATGGAAACAACAATTGGGGTTATGGTCACACGAATATTATAAATCCAGTAGCTACAGCCACTCTTTTAGAAGATCGTAAACAAAATTACAGGCTTCTTGGAAATGCTTTTATGAGTTATAGAATTTTGGAAGGCTTAACAAATAAAATAACTGTTGGCATTGATATTAATAATTTTAAAAGAGATACGTACAGTCCTTCAACACTTCAAATTAGAGGGAGAAGTGACCGCTCAGAAGCATTTGGTAGAACGAGAGCTAGTTTTACAACAAATTTTCTATTTGAAAATGTATTAACCTATAAAAAACAAATAGGATTAAATAAGTTCAGCTTAATAGGTGGTTTTTCTGCCCAAAAAAATAGAGTAGAAAGAAGTTTTGCTAAGGTAACAGGTTTTGCTAATGATTTAGTACACACATTAAATGCAGGAACAATTGCAGAATCAGCATTTTCTAATGGTTCAGAATGGTCATTACTTTCCTATTTCTCTAGATTAGAGTATAATTATAATGGAAAATATTTAGCATCGTTATCTGCTAGGGCAGATGGATCTTCTCGATTTTCAAAAAATAATAAATGGGGGTATTTTCCTTCCGCATCACTGGGTTGGATTATTTCGAAAGAAAATTTTTTAGAAAAGAATCAAACCATTAGTTTCTTAAAATTAAGAGCTAGTTATGGTCAAAATGGTAATTTTGATATTGGTAATTATGAATCAAAAGCGTTATTATCTAAAGATAATTATGTTTTCGGATCAGGAGATGGTACAATAGTTAATGGTTTAAGACCAGGGAATTTACCTAATGATAAATTAACATGGGAAAAAACATCTTCTTGGAATGCAGGATTGGATATTTCTTTTTTTCAAAATAAATTAGAATTAGGAATCGACGTTTATGAAAGGATTAGTAAAGATTTTCTTTTTAGGGTTCCATTACCATATTTTACAGGTTTTTCTTCGATTTTAGAAAATAGAGGGAAAATTAGAAATGCAGGTATTGAAATATCTACTACCTACAATCAAAAATTAGGGGATTTTGAATTAACAGCTAATGTTAATTTTTCAAAAAACAAAAATACAGTTCTAGAATTAGGACCTAAAGGAGCTCCAATCATTAGACAAGGTGGAGCATCTGGAGCAAATTATATTACCAAGATAGGTGAACCTATAGGGTCTTATTTTTTATATGTTGCAGATGGTGTATTTGCTAATCAAGCAGAGATTGATGCAGTTCCTCATTATCCAGATGCAAGACCAGGAGATATTCGTTATGTAGATGTAGATGGTGATGGGGATATTGACACAGATGATAGGAAAATAGTAGGAAGTTATAATCCTGATTATACTTTAGGAGGACGTTTGAATTTAAAATACAAATGGTTCGATTTAGGAGTTGCTGTAACAAGTGTTCAAGGAACAGAAATATTAAATTTACACCGTAGGTATTCATCTAATGTTACAGGAAATTTTAATCAGTTTGGGAGTGCTATAAATCGCTGGAGATCTGAAGATAATCCTGGTGATGGGCAAACAATTCGTGCAAAAAGCAGTACAGGTAAAAACTCTAGAATTTCTACAAGACACGTTGAAGACGGATCGTATGTGAAAATTCAGAATATTTCATTTGGTATTAATTTACCTACCGAGATAACAAAGAAGTACTCAATATCTAGGGCTAGATTGTCAGTAGGTGTTCAAAACCCTTTTATATGGACAAAATACACAGGATATAATCCTGAAGTAAATGCTAGGCCAAATAGTGCTACTTCTGCTGGTGAAGATTACGGCTCTTATCCTTTAACTAAAACCTTTACCATGAGTTTAAGTCTAACTTTTTAAATTTTAAAATAATGAAAAAAATATTTTATATACTATTAATTGCAATAATATCAAGTGCTTGTAGCAATGATTTTATTGATTTGGCTCCATTTTCGCAAGCAAATGTTGAGAATTTTTATAAAACTCAAGAAGACTTCGAAGTTGCTGTAAATTCAATTTATGACGTTTTACAAGACGGACGATTATATGGTAATAATTTTGAAATCTTACTAGAAGTAAGATCCGATAATGGACAATTTAATGATCCAGCTTCTAATAGTGGTGTGTCTTTTGATATTGACAAGTTTCAAGTATCATCTGATAATCCTACTGTAAAAGGAGCATATGCCGCTTTATACCAAGGAGTAAATAGAGCTAATATTGTTTTAGGTCGTATAGAGGGAATTGATATTGAAGTTTCAATTGCCAAGAGATTGAAAGGTGAAGCTAAATTTTTAAGAGCATTATTTTATTTTCATTTGGTTCAGTTATACGGCAATGTTCCTTTAATAACTACAGAACTTTTACCTTCGGAAATAGATGGTATTAAAAGAGATGAAATATCAAAAATATACGAATTAATAGAAAATGACCTAAAAGAAGCCTCTTCTTCATTGCCAGTTAATTATGGAAACTTAGATAAAGGGCGTACAACGCAAGGAGCTGCAAATGGGTTGTTAGCCAAGGTGTATTTAACCGAAGGAAAAATTAATCTTGCTAAACAGGAATTGGAAAAAGTAATCAATTTAGGAAGATATAGCTTGCAATCAAGTATCGCCTCTGTTTTTAGCCCAAGTAATGAAATGAATGATGAAATTATTTTTGCTGTTCGTTTTAAGAAAGGAGAAGGAGGAGAAGGGCGATCTCTACCTTTTGATTACACACAAAACCCAACAATTAATAAAGATTTAATTAATGCTTATGATCCATTGGATGAAAGATTAGTCTTAGTTCAATATATAAATGTTTCTGGAAGTCAAAAAGTTCCTGCAAAATATTTTGATGTTTTATCTACAAGCAATAATGTAGGAATAGACATTCCTGTTTTAAGATATTCTGATATTTTACTAATGTATGCAGAAGTGTTAAACGAAGAAGGGTATGTAAATGATAATCAAAGTTTAGCTATTCAAAATTTAAATTTGGTTAGAGAGCGTGCAGGATTAACACCGTACACAACTACAGAATTGGTAAATCAAATTACATTTCAAGCTGCGATATATAAAGAAAGAAGATTAGAATTTGCGTTAGAATTTCAACGATGGTACGATCTAAAAAGGACAAATACGGCAATTTCAACATTTGCTGCTATAGGAGTTAACATTGAAGAATGTAAGTTGATTTACCCTATTCCTCAAGATGAAATAGATAAAGTAAATGATTTAGCAAATTTCCCACAAAACGATTGTTATTAACACAAAATATTAAAAAATGAAAAAAATAAATATAAATTCAGTTATAGTCTTCATATTGGTAATAGTGGTTTTTTCTATATACTCCTGTAATAAAGATGAAATTATAGAACCTAATGCACTACCTGAGGCTAATTTTACTTTAAATCCTGAATCTCCTAAAAAAGAGGTCTCCGTTACTTTTACTGATGCATCTACTGACGAAGATGGCAGCATTAAAAGTTGGTTGTGGAATTTTGGAGATGGTACGGTATCTCAAGAACAAAATCCAACACATACTTTTGCACATGCAACAATTTATAAAGTTAGATTAACCGTAAAAGATAACAAGGGAGGAGAAAATACTATTGAAAAAAAAATTATAGTTTCCGATCTATTAGCAAACAATGTTTTGCCAACAGCATCTTTCACAGCATCATCAGAAATAGTTCAAAAGGGTGCTGAAATTACATTTACTGATAATTCAACTGATTCTGATGGTATAATAGATTCTTGGAGTTGGGATTTTGGAGATGGAAATACTTCTACAAGTAAAAGTCCAAATTATTTTTATAATGACATTGGTGAGTTTACAGTAACTCTTACTGTAACTGATAATTTAGGAGGTGAGGCTATACAATCAAAAGAAATCTCAATTTGGGGGACAAAATGGAGTTATGCAGTTGGTTCTGCAATTAAAAACGGAACACCTGCAATTGCAAATGACGGTACTGTATATATTGGTTCAGATGATGATAATTTATATGCTATAAACCCTGACGGCACTTTAAAATGGACATACTTAACAGGTGGAAATGTTAGAAACTCAGCTTCAATTGGTGCTGATGGTACAATCTATATAGGTTCAGATGATGACAATTTATATGCCCTAAACCCTGATGGAACGGAAAAATGGAGATTTGCAGCAGGTGGTAATGTAAATTTAACTACCAATGCTATAGGCAGTGATGGAACAATATACATAGGTTCTTCTTCTGATAAGGTTTTTGCTGTAAACCCTGATGGAACAGAAAAATGGAATTATGTAGTAGATGGTGATATTTTGAGTCTTGCCTTAACAGGGAATATGCTTTATTTCACACATAATGGTAGTAGAAAATTAATTTCATTAGATGTGTCTGGTTCAACTCCAATTCAAAATTGGGCATTTACTCATGGAGCATTTACTGCTGGAAGTATGGCAATAGATGATGATAATACAGTATATTTTCAAGGTGATTTAGGAGGTGGCTCAGGTAAAATCTGGGCTATCAAATCTGATGGAACAGAAAAATGGTCATTTAGTTTATCTGGCTCTGCAAGTAGAGGTGGTGTTGTCCTAGCACAAGACGGCACATTATATGCAGCAACAAAAGAAGCGACAGACCATTTTAGAGCAATCAACAGTGTTGATGGTTCTTTAAAATGGACTTTCACTACTGGGGGTAAATTATCTTCAGCACCAGTTGTAGATAGTGATGGAAATGTCTATATCGGTAGTGAAGATGACACCTTTTATGTGTTAGATTCTAGTGGAAATGTAAAATTTGAATTTCCAACAGGAGGAAATATTTGGTCTCCTGCAACAATAGGTCCTAATGGAATTGTTTATTTCGGTTCTTATGATAAGAATTTATATGCCATGAAGTTTACTGCAAAAGGATTAGATACTGGTGCTTGGCCTAAAACTGGTAAAGACTTAAAAAACACAACAAATAAATAATTATGATCTATAAATTAATAAAAAAGAGCTGTTTTTCAGCTCTTTCTATAACTTTTTTGTTATTTGGTTTTATAAACTGTGGCGATTCAGATCATATAAAACCAGATCCCCCAATTCCTACAAATAAAACAACTCCTATAAATGAGTTTTATAAAGAATTAGATTTTACAGCTATTGCAGCACATAGAGGGTATTACAGGAAATCAGCAGAAAATTCATTAGCAGCCTTTCAAGATGGAATTGATTTAGGAATTGAATTTTTAGAAGTAGATACAAGAACTACAGCTGACGGTGTTATTATTTTATTTCATGATGCAACGTTAAAAAGGGTAACTAATGGTTCAGGAGTTATTGCAAATATAAACTATAGTGTTATCAGTAATTTAAAATTAAAAGATAAAGATGGAGTTTTAACAGATGAACCTATCGCTACCTTAGAACAAGGACTTCGAAAGATTAAAGGCAAAAAAATTTACATACATATAGAGGTTAAAGATTTTAATTTTAGTGAAGTTGTAAAAATTGTGAAAAAAGTAGAAATTGAAAATCAAGTGTTAATATTTGCAGGTGATCGTGATGCCTATAATACGGTAAGAATTTTTGATGGTATATTTATGGATGTAGTTTGTAGAAATAGTAGTGATTTTTATTTTTACTTAACTAAATCTAATGTTTCTCTTTTAAATTTAGCAGGTCAAGCATTTAACGCCTCATTTACTTCAATAGCTAGAGAAAAGAACAAATTGACTTGGAGAGGTATTACAAATAAACCGGAGGATAAAGAGCTTTTATCAAGTTCACCTACTAAACCAAATTTAGATAGAGTTATTCAAATAAATCCATCAATTATACATACGGATTATGCTGATTTAATGATTCCATATTTAGTAAATAAGGGCAAGAGATAGTCATATAAATTAATAATTCTTTATATGAATAAACATTTAAAGTGAATATACTCAATGCACATAGCTTTTCTATTTCTTCACTTTTGTTATTATTCAATCAAGAAAACGAAAAGTCAAGGTAACCCCTAATATTATTAATAATAACTAAATATAAAAATAATGAAAACAAAAAACAATAGAAAGAAAAACAGTTTACTGCAAAGAATTGTAAAAAGGTACATGTTTCTTACCTGTACCTTGGGACTTTTGTCCTGGAACCCCATCTTGGGACAAAATCCAAGACCGGCCATGGATGGGATAGGGTCAAAGAGCGCTTATTCGATTAATTCGAATAATGATGGTAGCTCCGAAGAAAATGAGTACATCTACTTTAGGTCAGGTGAACGTGATAATTATTTATGGTATAAGAATGCCCAATTTATCGTAGCGAATGACTGGGTAGGCACCCGAAAACGACTTGTGTTTCTTACTGAAAACAATTCTTTATCTGGATTTGGTGAGTACATAAAGAATACTAAAAATACAGACTTAAATGAATACGGATTATCGTTTTTTACAGGAAGTAGAGAAAGAATGAATATTTCTACTAGTACCGGAATAGCTAATTTTAAAGAAATTATTGAAGCAGAAAAGGGCATCGACATTAAAGGTGGTGGACATAATAATGATCCTGTAATAAATATGAGGAAAAATAGTGATCATAGAGCGTGGAGTAGAATAAATTCTTATGGTCCTTTAGCATTAGGAGCTAATAATGTATTAGCCTTAGCCTCCACTGGTAGTGCTCATTTATTTATTAATACTAATGGAAAAGTGGGTATTGGAACAAATGTCCCATTATCTAAACTTCATGTTGTAGGTGACTTGCGTGTTCAATCTCGCAGTCTTGCAAATACTTGGGATAATTTTATAATTCATACTGATAGCTTTAGAACAACGCTCTCAAGTAATGGGGATGAGGAAGGAATGTTTTTGTCTTCTGCCGGAGGAAATAAAATTACTATAGGAGATGGAAACGATGAATTAGTTTTAAACGGTAATAAAATTTCTTTAAATTATGGTTCAACTTCAGATTTAACAAGAGTATCTATAAATACAGATAGAAATGTAGCCCATGCAGCCCTTACTATTGCTGGAGCTATATATGTTGGTCCAAAAGCAGAATTGGCAGCTGCGCAAAATCTTAGTAAATTTAAACCAGAATATTTAGATAAATACAACTTATGGGTAGAAGATGGTATTGTAACAGAAGACATTGCTATTGTAGCTGTAGATGAATGGAGAGATGTTGTTTTTTCAGATGGTTACACATTAAAATCATTAGAAGATTTAGAAGCATATATAAAAGCTAATAAGCATTTACCAGGTATTAAATCGGAAGCAGAGGTAAAAAAAGAAGGCTATTCTATAGTAAAAATGGATATTTCTTTGTTAGAAAAAATAGAAGAGCTAACATTATATACCATTGAACAGGAAAAAAGTATTAAATTACTAACCAAAAAATTAGAAAAACTGGAAAAATTGATAACTAATAATAACTAATAATAATTATATCATGAAAAAATATTATATAGTATTAAGCATATTGTGTATATTCTTTTGGGTGGATAGTAATGCATCTACAATATATACTATTAGATTACAGGCACACAAAAAGATGGCTTTTCCTATTACTAAAAATTTTGGTATTAAAGGCAATGCTTCTAGGGGAGCAATAGAAGTGAGAATGTACTACGCCCCTCTTTATAAATCTGGAGGTAGGGCTGATAGAAGTATGATTTATGGTACTGAAATTACGGATAATCATGCTAACGATTATGGAAGTACTCCATGGATTGTTAGAACAAATGAAGAGAATACCCCTTGGTATTGTACCCTTTTTGGAAATTGGTGGTGTGGTAATGCAAGTTACAGTATTAATAGTAAAGAGTATCAGTTAAGTATGCAGGAGTATTTTTATTACGATAAAAGGAATAGCCTTTTATCAAGCAACTTTGGGCGGGAGATGATTGTTGTAATAGAAGTAGAGTTTACAGGAAACGCAACATTAAATGACCTTATAGAAATTAATTTACCAGGTTTACATCCTATAAAAAAAGAGTTTTTTCATGCTTTAAAAGTTAAGGGGATTAATTTTCAAATAAGACCTACGGCTACTAAAGTACAATTAAATGATCAAGGTAAGACTTATAGCATAGAAACTGTCAAAGCTTTTCCTATTTCTAAAAACCTTATGGATGGTAGTTTCAAGTTTGCTTATAAGATTGCAATACCAAGAAACCTTCCTTCTATAGCCCTAAGAAAAAAAGAATACGGAACCAATATTGCTGTATATCCAATACCAGAGTCAGATAGAAGTGCTGGTTACTCTTATTTCTTTTATGTTTCTGCAACTGATAAAAGTATGGCGGATAACCTATCTGATCTTTCAGCTATTCAAGTGAAACCACTATTTAGGGCAGTTGTTGATGGTACAGAACATACCTATAAACTATTTAAAGTTCCAACGCGTAGTGCAGATAGGGTTTTAATTAAAGGGATTACAGAGTTAGGACCGTTTCCCACTCAACAGTATGGAGATATTCAAATAATGGCACCAGAAGCTACTGTACTTAATCAAAAAATGTATAGTAAAATTAGCCTTCCAGACAATCAAAAATATTTAGTCGCATGGCATAGAGGAAATTGGCAAGATGCTCCAGAAAACACACTTCAATCTATAGAGGCAGCAAGAGGTTATGATTTGCTGGAGTTAGATGTTTCTAGAGCTGGAGGACCGCTTAATTCTAGTCATGTGCCTGATTATGTATTGTACCATGATCCATTTATGTTCCGAGAATCTAGTATAGGACCAACTGACGGTTGTGTAGACCCATATGATAAATTCTTAGTTAATTCTACATTATTAGCACTAGCGCAACGTCAAAACCTTAAAAATGAATTAATGACAAGATTTCCTGGTTATAGTGCAGCAACTTATGACGATTGGATTAAAAGTCCAGGAGATTTTACTTTTACGGAATTAAGAGCTATGAAAGTAAGAGACCGATTTGGATGTTTAACAGATATAAATATACCAACTTTTGGAGATGCTGTTGATACCGCAAAGAGATTTGCTCTTGCTATTATGGTAGATAAAGGTTGGGATGATATAGATGGGATTTATTGGACAGCAATTGAGCACGGTTTTGAAAATAATGTTTATTTTAAAGGTGGTCCTAATAGGCCAGTAAATAGGCTTAAAGCACAATATGGAAATGAACTTATGATACAAATTGGATATACCCCATTCTATTTTGATAATGAGGCACAAAAAGAATCTTCAATTGACAATCATGGTAGGATAAATTTTTTAGAGGAATTTATTACGATGGAACAGACAAGGGGATGGCATATCCCTGGTTTTGAGTTGCAAATAAAAATGAAAGAATCAGATGGTACATCTTCAGAAGGTTTTAGTCCTGATGGTATAAGACGATTGTGGAATTTTAATAGGCTGTACAAAGCAACTAAATGGATGGGTATTACTCAAATTAATCCTACTGCTTATAATGGTTTTGACAATAAGTTTATTTATATGAATGCTGGTTCAAATCCTAGAAATGCTAATACCTATTCGTCTAGGTTTGATCGTAGAGCAGATCCTATTTTTAATCTCAATTATTTAGAGTGTGATTATTGGACAACCGACCGTCCTGATGTTATAATAGATTTATTAAGAACACTTGGCAAAACTAATTAGATATGAAAAAAACTAAAATTATAATAGGACTGGGATTAATAATATGTGTTCAATTATTATATGCCCAAAATGTGCCTGTACCCATAGTACATTGGACTTTTGATAAGACTCTATCAGATTTTTATTCAAAACATTCTGAATTTCAATTTAAGGCAAGGGATAATAACAATAGTATTATTACCAATATTTATGGACAACTTAATCACCCAGGAGGTCGTTTTCTAAGAGATCGTCATAATGTTAAATCTAAAGCTTTTTCTCTAGATAATAATGCAAGTATTGTCTTTTCTAATCTTAATGCTACGAATACCCGCTCTAAGTTTTTTGGACTTTCTAAATATAATGCTGATCCAGATGCGTTTACAATCTCTATTTGGATAAAATTTACTGCTTCTCAAAGAAAAGAAAGATTATTATTTGGAGCAAAAGAATCTTTATTATCTGATTCAAATGTTAAGTTTGGTATTTCATTAAAAGAAGAAACCTTATACTTAAAGCAGTATTTTGAACCTGTCGGAACAAATAATATAGGGAAGGCTTGGAAATATAAGTTAATCGCTCCAGCTAAATTTGATGCAGGTTATGGTTGGTATCATCTTATGGTCGTTTTTTCTAAAACTCAAAAGTATATGCGGGTTTTTTTAGGAAAGCCTAATGGTGGTGCAGAATATGGGCCTGGTACTAGTGCTACTATTCCAGGAAATAATAAAATAAGAAGAGAGTTTGATGGGCGATTAATTTGGATACCAGGTATTAGAGATAAGCTTAAAGATTTTGATTATTGGTTTTTAGGTAATACTTCAGATTTAATATTTGACGATTTAATGATTTTTGATAAAGCCCTTACTTTAGATGAAGCTAAAGCACTTTATAACAATCAAAAACCTTCTATGGGTTCAAGAAGAACTAAAAGGAGCAGTGGTAATATAGTGGCTGATGAAGTTAATGAGAGGACAACCAACAGTTTAAAGATTTTCCCAAATCCTTCGAGTGGTTTAACAAAAATTTCTTTCAAAACTACATCTTCTGGAATAGCTAGTCTTACTATTGCTAATCTTTTGGGTAAAACTATTTATTCTAGAAGATTTGAAGTTTCTAAGGGTAGTAATGAACTACTCTTAAATATTGTTGAGATAGGTTTTTTCCCAGGATTATACTTTGTTAATTTGAAAACTCCTAATGGAGTTAATATGAATAAAAAGTTAGTAGTAAAATAATGTAATGTTTAAGAGTTTGATGTATTCAACATAAAAAACGGTAGTAATTAATTACATATTACGTTTTTAAAGGTGGTTATTCAAACTCTTAAATTAAAATAAATATAACAAATATGAGAGTTCTGTATTTTTTAATATTATTGGTTTTATGCTCTTGCTCAAACCAAAAAAGGAGTGATCGCATTTCATTTTCATCTCCTCAAGGTTTAAAAGATTATGTATTGCCTAAAAAAAACAAAAATGCATCTAAAATTTTAGATGAATATTTAAACGACACAAATGTTCTAGTAATTGCCCATAGAGCCGGCTGGAGAAATGCCTGTGAAAATTCAATTTTAGCAATTGAAATGGCTATAGAAATGGGAGTTGATATGATTGAAATCGATTTAAAAAAGACTTCCGATAACGAATTGATATTAATGCATGACCATACTTTAGATCGGACCACTACAGGGAAAGGAAAAGTTAAAGATCATACCCTTGAAGAAATTAAAGAACTATATTTAAAAGATGGTGCGGGTCATAAAACGTTATTTAAAGTACCAACTTTGAGAGAAGCGCTTTTGGCCGCTAAGGGTAAAGTTCTTATAAACTTAGATCAATCTTTTGAGTATTTTGAGTATGTTTTGCCAATACTTAAGGAAACAAATACTATAGATCAAATTATAATTAAAGGATATAATCTTCCTATAAAAAAAGTAAAAGAAAAGCTGGGGATTTATTATGACTCTCTCCAATATATGCCTATAATAAAACTTGGTAAAAAAGGATATAAAGAGTTATTTAAAGAGGTGCAGAAATACCCTTTTGAAGCAGTAGAGTTTACATTTTTATCAGATACCATTCCGGAGGTTGCTAAACTTCATGAATTTAAAAATAAAGGAACACGTGTTTGGGTAAATGCTTTATGGGCAGAACATAATGCAGGGCATCATGATGATAGAGCGTTAACAGACCCTGATAATTCATATGGTTGGCTAATATCAAAGGGGGTTAATATGATCCAGACTGACCGACCTAAATTACTATTAAAATATTTGAGAAGTAAAGGGCTTCATGATTAAATTATATTATTTGAGTTAGTTTGAAAAAGGCACGATGCCCAATGCTCGTGCCTTTTTTTATTCGATTTGACTAAAAAAACAAATGAATATGTTAAACTATTATAAAAAATCAGTTCCACAACTTGTACAAGGAACAGAAAAAGAGCAAAAAAAGTATTATAATAAACTTAAATGGCAGGTATTTATATCGGCTACTTTGGGTTATGGTTTGTACTATGTATGCCGTTTAAGCTTGAATGTGGTAAAAAAGCCAATAGTTGATAGCGGTTTATTAACCGAATCACAATTAGGTATTATTGGTTCAGCCTTGTTTTTTGCATACGCCATCGGAAAATTTACCAACGGTTTTTTGGCAGACCATAGTAATATCAGGCGATTTATGGCAACGGGTTTATTTATTTCAGCCTTGGCAAATCTATTTATGGGGTTTATAAGTAGTTTTTTATTTTTTGCAATTTGTTGGGGTATCAATGGTTGGGTACAATCTATGGGAGCACCATCGAGTGTAGTGTCTTTATCGCGTTGGTATAATGATAAAGAACGAGGTAGTTTTTATGGCTTTTGGAGTACCAGTCATAATATAGGCGAAGCTCTAACCTATATTTTAACCGCTGTTATAGCCTCTTATTTTGGATGGGAATGGGGTTTTAGAGCGGCAGCCATCATTGGTATTTTAGGTGCCATTATGATTTATTTCTTTTTTCATGACACACCAGAAAGTAAAGGATTACCACCTGTAAACAAAAATTTTGAAGATAAAAAAAGTTCTACTTGGAATGAACAGAAAGAAGCATTAAAGAATCCATACATTTGGTTGATAGCATTGTCGAGTGCGTTTATGTACATTTCAAGATATGCCGTAAATAGTTGGGGACCTTACTATTTTGAAGCCGCAAAAGGCTATTCACTTACACAGGCAAATTCTCTCATTGCAATAAGTGCCGTTTGTGGTATAGTAGGCACAGCATCCTCTGGTTTTGTTTCAGACAAATTTTTTAAAGGACGAAGAAATGCTCCTGCATTAATTTTTGGATTAATGAATGTATTTGCATTGTGCTTATTTCTATTAGGACCAAAAGATGTTTGGTGGTTAGACGTAACGAGTATGGTTATTTTTGGTTTGGGTATTGGCGCATTGATTTGTTATTTAGGAGGATTGATGGCGGTTGATATTGCCTCAAAAAAAGCATCAGGAGCCGCATTAGGTATTGTGGGGATTGTGAGCTACCTCGCCGCAGGAATTCAGGATATAGTGAGTGGTTATTTAATTGAAGGCAACAAAACCATTGTTAATGGAGAAACATTGTATGACTTTACGTCCATCACCATTTTTTGGATTTCAGCAGCAGTCCTATCCGTAATTTTAGCTTTATTTACATGGAAAAAAACATAGATTAGTGCAATATATAGATAAAAATAATATAAAAAACATTATTTTTGATTTAGGAGGAGTAATTATGAATCTTGATGTTTCTAAAACAATAAAAGCTTTTGAAAATATAGGAATAATCCATATTGTCAATAAAACAGGGCAGCATTCAAAAATAAATTTTCTTTTGAGTTTGCCAAATTGTTTGAAAAAACATACTATTCTTACGAAATAGGTATGAGAAAGCCTGATGAAAAAATCTTTAAAGATATACTTCAGGATAATAATCTCAACACTTATAAGACACTCTTTATTGATAATTCTACTGACAATGTAAAAACCGCTCAAAAAGTTGAAATCAAAACATTCCATATAAAAAATTACAATGTCTTGGATCTTAAATACATGGTAGAATGATAACGTGAATAATGATGCAAAAATAAATTTTATTGAATCAGAAGCTTAAAAAAAATAGTAAAACAAGTATGAATAAGGGGTTTTTAATAGATATGGACGGTGTTATTTATTGTGGTAACAACCCTATAAAAGGAGCTAAAGAATTTATAAAGGAGCTTCAAGAACAAAAAATCCCATTTTTGTTTATGACCAATAACAGTCAAAGAACACCAATAGATGTGGTTAATAAATTAAAACCAATGGATATTCATGTAAAAGAAGAAAATATTTATACAAGTGCTATGGCAACAGCCTGGTTCTTATCTTTTATGAAACCAAAGGGAACGGCTTATATACTTGGTGAAGGTGGGCTTATTTCGAGTTTACATGAAAATGGTTATACCATAGTGACACAAGATCCCGACTATGTTGTTATAGGAGAAGGTCGGAATTTTACATTAGAAATGGCAAATAATGCAGTGAATATGGTATTGGCAGGAGCAAAACTAATAGCCACAAACCTTGATCCTTCACCAAAGAAAGAGGGTTGGGATAATCTCGGAATAAAAGCAATAGTTAGAATGATTGAAGAGGCAACAGGAAGACGTGCTTTTTCAGTCGGCAAACCAAGTCCGGTCATGATGAGAGCTGCAAGAAAAAAACTTGGGTTGACAACAGATGAAACGGTAGTTATTGGTGACACTATGGATACCGATATATTGGGAGCCATACAAATGGGCTATAAAACAATATTGACACTTTCTGGAGTAACAAAAGTTGAATCTCTAGAGTATTATGCCTTTGCACCAGATATGATAATTAATTCATTAGCCGATTTAAAATTATCAGATATTTTAAATAAATAATTATGATGCAGATTTTATCCTTTATTGGTTTCACCTTATTGGTAGCAATTATATCTTATGTAGCTACTCGAAAAACAGATGAACAATCTTCTGAAGGTTATTTTCTTGGCGGAAGAAGTTTAACTGCCGGTGTTATTGCAGGGTCTATACTGCTAACCAACCTATCTACCGAACAAATAGTAGGTTTAAACGGTGCAGCATTTAAAGAAGGAATTTTAGTAATGGCATGGGAGACCTTGGCAGCAATAGCCATGGTTATTACCGCCATGTTTTTATTACCCCGCTATTTAAAAGGTGGTATTACAACAATACCTCAATTTTTAGAACGTAGGTATGATAAAATGACAAAAACCATTGCCTCGGGCTTATTTTTAAGCGGCTATGCGATTATTCTATTGCCTATTGTTTTATATTCAGGAGCTTTGGCTATTAATTCAATGTTTAATATTCCTGAATTATTAGGAGTTTCAAAAAATACTGCTTTATGGGTTACGGTTTGGGGTATTGGTATAATTGGTTCAATTTATGCCATTTTTGGAGGATTAAAAGCTGTTGCAGTATCTGATACTATTAATGCCATTGGTTTATTAGTTGGAGGGCTATTAATTCCCTTTTTTGGATTGATGGCCATTGGGGATGGTAGCATTTCTGAAGGAATTTCAATTTTAATGCAAAGCCATCCTGAAAAGTTTAAAGTATTGGGAGATCCAAAATCTTCAATTCCGTTAAGTACTATTTTTACAGGAATGATGCTAGTCCAATTATTTTATTGGGGAACCAATCAAGCCATTATACAACGGGCATTAGGTGCAAAAAACCTAAAAGAAGGACAAAAAGGATTGTTATTGGCAGCCTTTATTAAAATATTGGGTCCCTTAATTGTGGTTTTGCCAGGTATTATTGCATTTTATATGTTTGGAAATTTAGAGAATCCTGACGAAGCATATCCAATGCTGGTCAGTAAAGTATTACCGGCTTCATTGGTTGGTTTTTTTGCTGCAGTATTATTTGGTGCAATTTTGAGTTCTTTTAATAGTGCATTAAATAGTTCAGTCACCTTATTTGGGATTGATATTTACAAAGAATATTTTAACAAAGAAGCAACTGAAAAGACAGTTGTAAAAGCAGGAAAAACCTTTGGTATTGGTTTGGCTATTCTATCAATGTGTATTGCGCCATTATTGGTATATGTTTCAGATGGGTTATTCGGTTATCTACAAGAAGCAAATGGTATTTATAGTATTCCCATATTAACCATTATTATAGTTGGTTACTTAACAAAACGAGTTCCTGCAATAGCAGCAAAAGTCGGAATTATTTCAGGTTCAGTATTATACATTATTAGTCAGTTTGTTTTAAAGCCATATGTGATTGGAGAGGAAAACTATCCACATTTTTTACATGTCATGGCTATTCTGTTTGTTTTAAATATACTCATTATGTTATTGATTGGAAAATTCTATCCAAGAAAAGAAGCATATGTACAAGAGTATACTAAGCAAGTAGATATTACGCCATGGAAATATGTTAAACACACTGGGATTATTATCTGTACTATAGTAATAGCCATCTATATTTATTTTGCATAATGAATAAAAAATTAGTTGAGCAGATAAAGTCAAATTTTAAAGTTGAGTTTAAAACAAACCCAATTTTAGTTTTTGCTCCTGGTCGTATTAACCTTATTGGTGAACATACAGATTACAACAATGGTTTTGTTTTTCCTGCCGCTATTGATAAAGGAATTGTTACTGCTATTCAAAAAAGTAACACAGACACATCTTCAATTATTGCATTAGATATTAAAGAGCAATATCAATTTTTATTAAAAAACATACAGGCTATTGAAGATGGTGGATGGAAAAATTATGTTATTGGGGTTGTTGCCGAAATTCAGAAAACTGGAAAAACTATTGAGCCTTTTAATTTAGTTTTTGGAGGCGACATCCCTATTGGTTCTGGTCTGTCATCTTCGGCCGCTCTAGAAAACAGCGTAGTTTATGGATTAAACGAACTGTTTGCTTTAAACTTTACCAAAGAAGAAATGATTTATATTTCTCAAAAAGCAGAACATAATTATGTTGGTGTAAAATGCGGTATTATGGATCAATATGCCAGTATGTTTGGGCAAGAAAATGTTGCTATTCTTTTAGATTGTGAAAATTTAAATGCATCAACCATTAATCTAAATTTAGGTGATTACGAATTATTATTAATTAATACCAATGTAAAGCATAGTTTAGTAGAAAGTGTATATAACCAAAGGCGTTCTGCCTGTGAGCGTGTTGCATCTATACTACAGCATAATAGTTTACGAGAAACTTCTGAAAATGATTTACTATCAATTAAAGATAAAATATCTGATGAAGACTTTCAAAAAGCACTTTACGTCATTCAGGAAAACAAACGTGTACTACAAGCTTTTGATGCTATAAAAAATAATGACATTAAACTGCTTGGAAATTTATTGTATGGATCGCATATTGGCTTGCAAAAAAAATACAAAGTAAGCTGTAATGAACTGGATTTTTTAGTTGAACAAACCAATGATAAACCAGAAATTTTAGGAGCAAGAATGATGGGTGGTGGCTTTGGTGGATGTACGATTAATTTAATCAAGAAAAACTCAAAAAAGGTATTAAATCAAATAACTAAAGCCTATCAATCAAAATTTAATATACAACCATCAGTTTATCATATAAAATTAAGTGATGGTGTAAAAATACTCAAAGGATGAAGAATAAAAAGAAAATATTAGTTACAGGAGGTTGTGGGTATATAGGATCCCACACAGTAGTATCATTATTAGAAAATGATTTTGATGTTCTCATTGTTGATAACCTGTCGAATTCGGATGTGTTTATTTTAGATAGAATTAAAAAAATAACAGGATTTAAACCTGATTTTATAAATGCTGATTTAAAAGATGTTTCAAAAACAGAAAATATATTTAGATATAATAAGGATGTTGACGCTGTAATACACTTTGCTGCCTATAAAGCAGTTTCAGAATCTGTTCAAAAACCACTAATGTATTATCAAAATAATATGTATTCATTAATAAATACATTGATATCAATGCAAAAGAATGAAATAAATAATTTTATTTTTTCTTCTTCAGCAACAGTATATGGTATTCCTAAAGAACTTCCCATAACAGAAAAAAACGAAACACAACGTCCTTTTTCTCCTTACGGGAATACTAAAAAAATAGCTGAAGAAATTCTTGAGGATGTTGTAGTATCCAATCTAGATTTTTCAGCAATCTCGTTACGATATTTCAATCCAATTGGAGCACATCAATCTGGATTAATTGGCGAACTTCCAAATGGAATTCCAAATAATTTGATGCCTTATATTACTCAAACTGCTGCCGGAGTTAGAGATAAATTAATGGTTTATGGGAATGATTATCCTACCAAAGATGGGACACCAATTAGAGATTATATCCATGTTGTAGATTTAGCCGAAGCTCATGTTAAAGCTGTGAAGCGATTAATTAATAATGAACAGGAAAAACAACTAGAGATCTTTAACCTTGGTACCGGTAATGGGTATTCTGTTATGGAAGTCATTAAATCTTTTGAATCTGTAACAGGATTAAAATTAAACTATGAAATCACTAAACGTCGTGAGGGTGATGTGCCCAAATTATATGCAGCCACAGATCTTGCTAAAGAAAAACTAGGATGGCGTGCAAAAAGAAAATTGGACGAGATGATAAGTTCTTCATGGAAATGGGAGCAAAACTTAAGAAAAGAGCAAACTAGCTAAAAAGAGTTATAATTACTTAAAACCATTTAGGTAAAACAGAAATTACAAATTAAATTATGGAAGCTATTTTAAAACACACACATATTCGTAAAAATATTTTAACAGGAGAACAAGTTTTGGTATCACCACACCGGACACAGAGACCTTGGCAAGGTAAGATGGAAGCAAAAAGTAACGAATTGAATATTGATTATGATCCTTCATGTTATTTATGCCCTGAAAATGATAGAGCCAGTGGAGATAAAAACCCGAATTATGATGATACGTTTGTTTTTACAAATGATTATGCTTCCCTAAACCCTGAAACGATATCAAACAATTATAATAAAGGATTGTTGGAAGCTCATGGTGAAAAAGGTATTTGCAAGGTGATTTGTTTTTCACCTAATCATTCATTGACCCTATCAAAAATGAGTATTGATGCTATAGAGAAAGTAATTGAAACGTGGCAGTCAGAATTTAACGAGTTATCAGAATTACCCTTTATTAATAATATACAAATATTTGAGAATAGAGGAGACATTATGGGATGTAGCAATCCACACCCACATGGGCAAATTTGGGCACAAGAAACGATTCCAAATGAGATTAATAAAAAAACCATCAATTTTTCTAATTACTATGCAAAAAAGGGCAAAACAATTCTAGAGGATTATATAGAACAAGAAATAAATGAAAATGAAAGGGTTATCTATAAGAATGAAGATTTTGTAGTATTGGTTCCGTTTTGGGCAGTTTGGCCTTTTGAAACAATGATTATTCCAATAAAAGGAGTAGAAAACATATCTCAAATGAATAGTACTACCATCACAAATTATGCAAAGGCTATAAAAACCATCACGGTAATATATGACAAGGTTTTTGATGTACCATTTCCTTATTCCGCTGGAATTCATCAAGCACCAACCAATGGGCAAAAACATAGTGGTTGGCATTGGCATATGAGTTTTTACCCACCATTATTAAGAAGTGCAACGGTTAAAAAATTTATGGTAGGGTATGAGATGTTTGCAATACCGCAACGCGATATTACTGCCGAAGTTGCTGCAGAAAAATTAAGAAGTCTTTTATAAACAATGCAATTCTAAAAAAGCAAAAAAAATTACTAACCCAATTTCTAACCCAAAACGAACAAGAATATGTTATACAATTCTATATTATCTAATTTTAAAGGGAAACTTAAGGGTATACAAAAAGCTAGGATACCGTCTAAAAAAGTGAGCCTGTGATTCCTCGCCCCAGCAAGAGATTGTTTCGTCTCTATTATCTTTATCTGATACCGAGGCATAATGCCAATTATATTTTATAATTAGCTCAATTATTTGTATACTCCCTTTATGGTAATGACAACAAAATTTGAGATACAGAAAGTATCTCAGTTTTAGAAAAGGTATTTAATATCAATTTAACTGATTGAAGTCGCAATTATTTTGTATATTTAAGGATGGCAAAAGCAAGAGATTTCACTATAAAAGAGAGTCTTTCTGAGCTGATTTCTCTTCGCAGAAAACAACGTCTATATCGTATTGAAAAAAGGATAATCTAGCTTTTAGAATTGCAGAAAAGGAAATTTAAAACTACGTATTTATAGGGAAGCTATTCGTCAATCAATGGAGACTTATTTGTTTGGGGAATCAACAGTGTAAGTACCGCTGTATTTGAATATTATCTAAGAATTCTCGCAATATAAACCTAATGAATATAAAATTGTTATCATTGATAACGCAGGTTTTTACTCTACAAAAAATATAGAAATACTTGAAAATATTTTTCTTTTAAGGATACCTCCTTATGCTACTGAACTGAACCCTTGCGAACAGGTCTGGCAGTATATTAAAAACCGATATAAAAATCAGCGATTTAAAACAATGGAGGTGTTTTGACTTCTATAAAACAAGAGTAATATTTTAAATTTCGATTATTAATTAAGCTAATTTTTCTCCATTACTTACAGGTTTGTTAGGGCTTATTAAGACTGTACCGTTGTCTTTACAAACTATGGCAAGAACTAAGACTTCTGATTTAATCCCTGCAATTTGTAGTGGTTTAAAGTTCATAATTGCAATTATTTGTATTCCAACTAATTCGTCTATAGAATAGTTTTCTGTAATCTGTGCCGAACTTTTTTTAATTCCGTATTCTGAGCCAAAATCTATGTCTAAAATATAAGCTGATTTTCTTGCTTTTATGTTTTTCGAAACTTTAATTATTTTTCCAGTAGCTATTTCAATTTTTTGAAAATCTTTGAGTTCAATAATATTTCTCATAGTAAAGTAATTTTTAAAGGTATTTCATTGTGTTGTTTAAGTGTATCGTATTTTCAGAACTTAAGTTCAATTAGTAAATGCAACTTTTAGTAGTGTTAAATTTACATTAATTAATACATTTCGTTCTCTTTGCTCCGTTTCAAATTAGTGTTTATATTGGTACTCGACTAAAAGCATTTAAGTATGAAACATCTAACCAAAGAACAAAAGTGTCAAATAAAAGCATGCCTAAATTGTAACAAATCTAAGCTTTTTATAGCTGAATCACTGCAAGTAGATAAAGGATCTATTTATAGGGAATTAGAGCAAAAATCAACAAAAATAGGTTTGTATAACCCTAATTTTGCTCAAGAATTAGCTACTGAAAGGAAAGAACGTTTTGGTAGGAATAGAAGTACCCCTACAATAAAAAGTATGTTAAAAAGCAAATAGAGCAAGAACAATGGTCTCCAGAACAGATTAAGGGCTATTTGTAAGGTTAATAATATACCGATGGTAGAGTCATAAGAGAATTTACCAGTTTGTAAGAGAGGGCAAGGTTAATGGAGGCTTTTTACATAAACATTTAAGACACTAATTAAAACACAGAAAGCGACCTGTATCATGCAAACAGCAAACAATTAAAGATAAAATTTCTATCGAGCTTCGAGGGGATGTAATTAACAATAAGGAGCGTTTTGGAGATTGGGAAATAGATTTTATTTACTCTATTACAAGCGATAATGGAACTGAATTAGCAAAACATAAAAAAATATCAGAAAAACTACTAACATTATTTTTCTTCGCTCACCCATACTCTTCCTGGGAAAGAGGGTTAAGTGAATATACAAATAAACTAATAAGGCAATATATCCCTAAAAAATCAATATTTAATCAATATAACAACAATCAAATTAAGGAAATACAACACAAAATTAATCGAAGACCAAGAAAAAATCTAAATTATAAAAATCCTAAAAATCTATTTTATAGATTTGTAAACCAAAAAGTCGCATTTGCTACTTGAATCTACCGCGCTATTTTAGAGGTATTTTTGCTTTTATATCCCCACGTAATTGTCTACTTTTGTACTACTTAAATTAATCATTACAATTAAAAACATATAAAATGAAAGTAACAGTTGTAGGCGCTGGAGCAGTTGGTGCAAGTTGTGCAGAGTACATTGCCATTAAAAACTTCGCATCAGAAGTTGTATTAGTAGATATTAAAGAAGGTTTTGCTGAAGGTAAAGCAATGGATTTAATGCAAACCGCCTCTTTAAACGGTTTTGATACTAAAATTACGGGTGTAACTGGAGATTACAGCAAAACTGCTGAATCTGATATTTGTGTAATTACTTCAGGTATTGCGCGTAAACCAGGAATGTCTCGCGACGAGTTACTAGATATTAATGCAGGTATTGTAAAAATGGTTTCTGCAAATTTAGTAGCACAATCTCCAAATACAATTATTATTGTGGTTTCTAACCCAATGGATACAATGACATATTTAGTTCATAAAACAACTGGGTTACCAAAAAACAAAATTATTGGAATGGGTGGAGCTCTAGATTCTGCTCGTTTTAAATATCGTTTAGCAGAAGCTTTAGGTTCGCCTATTTCTGATGTTGACGGAATGGTTATTGGCGGGCATTCAGATAAAGGAATGGTTCCTTTAACTCGTTTAGCTACACGTAACTCTATCCCTGTTTCTGAGTTTTTATCTACAGAAAGATTAGAACAGGTAAAACAAGACACTAAAGTTGGTGGCGCAACCTTAACTGGCTTATTAGGCACTTCTGCTTGGTATGCTCCTGGAGCTGCTGTTTCTGGTATGGTACAAGCAATTGCGTGTGACACCAAGAAAATATTTCCTTGCTCTACGTTATTAGAAGGCGAATACGGATTATCTGATTTATGTATCGGAGTTCCTGTTGTATTAGGTAAAAACGGAATTGAAAAAATAGTAGAAATTAATTTAAGCGATGCTGAAAAAGCACATTTAACCTCTTCTGCTGAAGCAGTTAAAAATAACAATTTAGCGTTAGACCTTTAAATTTCAACAGCATTCTGAACTTATTTCAGAGTCTTACTTATAACAAAGAGCAACTCAATTGAGTTGCTCTTTTCAGTTAACGTCATCACTAATATAATCATAATCCAAAAACCTTGCAGGAAAACAAGTTGAGACTAATGAACTAGCTCGAGGCAGAGCCTCGGGGAATCAAAACAATCGGAGCTGACCTTTATGTAACTTTTTATATTCTGATTTACCTTGATTTTGAAGATACTTCTTGATTACTTCTTCGTTTGCGTACTGACCAACTGTATT
Organism: Tenacibaculum sp.; assembly: GCA_965242715.1. Taxonomy (GTDB): domain Bacteria; phylum Bacteroidota; class Bacteroidia; order Flavobacteriales; family Flavobacteriaceae; genus Polaribacter. The sequence continues at coordinate 2,574,402 of OZ251501.1, read as the reverse complement.
AACATAAGAACCACTTGTCTAAAATTTTCCTCTCCATAAAAATCTTTTAACTTCTGGATGTGGCCTGAAAATTTCCTTAGCAGTAATACTTTTCACAAAACTAATTATTTTTTTTTGAAGAATTATTCGGAACACTTTGAGTCAAAAAATGAACGCGATTCCCATCAATACCAATTTCCAAAAACTGAATATCATATCGACCTTCTATTTTTAAACAAACCTCTTTAAATGTTTTGAAACATCTGATGTAAAAACTGTTCGCCTATGCTTTACAGGGCAAACAAAATGATACAGCAACAAACCTTTATTATGACTTTTATGAATATGTTTGCTCATAAAACAAAAGTAAAGATCTTTACCCTACACCCAAGGCAGAGCCTCGGATAATTCTATCGATTAAACTTAATGGTAATTTAGCTTTGTACTTTCCGTACATTTCTAAATCATCTTTGGCAACATTTAATTTCTGCGCAATATCCTTTATAAATTAATTGCTTTGCTTGTGCAATTTCAATGTCTGAGTTTATAACTCGTTGTTGTTTGTTTAGTTATTTGCTGTTTTGGTTTTGCGTTAGGGATTGAATGGCGTGTTTGAGCTCTTTTATGAGGTACGAATAAAAAGCGAGTAATGAAAGCCCGCTCGAACGCCCAAAATGTAATTTTATAACGCTATAAAAAAACGGAGTAAATATACCGTTTTTTATAAGTAGAAAAGCACTCTTTTCTAAACACTTGCAATTGTAGTGAAAAAGTATTGGGTAATCGTATTTGAAATACTATATTTGCACGTTTTTACAAAGAAGCCGATTAAAATTATTGATGATGCAAAACAAAGGACTTATTAAAGTATTCGCTATCCTTTTTGGATTAGTGAGTTTATACCAATTATCATTTTCGTTTTTTACAAACAATATAGAAGGAGATGCTAAAGCTTATGCTAAAGCCATAGCTAAAGATGCTACCAGCGGTAGAGAGCTTGCTACTTTAGAGAAAAAATATTTAGATAGCATTGCCAACAAAGATATTATTGCGGGCTATACCTACAATGACATTAAAGACAAGGAAATGAACCTTGGCTTGGATTTAAAAGGTGGTATTAATGCAATTTTACAAGTATCTATAAAAGAAGTTTTAATAGGGTTATCTAATGATTCTAAAAGTGTTGTTTTTAACAAGGCTTTAGCTGCCGCAGATATTGCGCAAAAGAATAGTCAAGATAATTATTTAGATTTATTTTTTGATGCATTTGAAACAGAGGCTAACGGAAGCATTAAGTTAAGTGATCCTACTGTTTTTGGTACAAAGGCTTTACGAACTAAGATTGACTTTAATAAAACAAACGACCAAGTAAAACCAATTCTTCAAGAAGAGATTAATAGCTCTATTGCTACTGCTTTTGAAGTATTACGTAGTCGTATTGATAAATTTGGAGTAGCACAACCAAATATACAACGTATTGGAAATTCTGGTAGAATTCAAATTGAATTACCTGGAGCTAAAGATATAGAACGTGTTCAGAAACTAATTACAAGTAAAGCAGAATTACAGTTTTGGGAAGTATATACAAATGCTGAAATTCAGAACTTTTTCTTTGAAGCAAACAGTAAAGTCACAGAATTATTTAAAGATAGCTCAATAGTAGAACAGTCTATAGATTCTACTAAAACAGAAAGCATTGATGATCTTTTAAATGAAAGTACAAATTCTACTAAGGTTGCACAACAAGAAACATTATTTAAATACTTACAGCCAAACGTTGCTCAAAATAAACAACAAGTAAGTTCTTTAGTTGCTAACGCTAAATTATCTGATACTGCTAAAGTAAATAGTTTATTAGCGAACAAACAAGTAAGAGCTTTGTTACCAGAAAACTTAAAATACACTAAGTTTTTATGGGATTATAAAGTTAATAAAAGAACTGACGGAACAGAATACCTTGGTTTATATGCAATAAAATCTAACAGAACAGACACACCATCTATTGAAGGTGATGTGATTTTAGACGCTTCTCAAGTTTACGATCGATTAAGTAAGCCAGAAGTTAGCATGACAATGAATAGCTACGGAACTAAAGAGTGGGCAAAAATGACCACCAAAAATGTCGGCAAATTTGTTGCTGTAGTTCTTGATAACTATGTGTATACAGCGCCTTCTGTAAATACACCAATTACTGGTGGTAGAACTTCTATTTCTGGTGGTACTATGACCGTAGAAGAAGCAGAAGATATTTCAACGGTATTAAAAGCAGGTAAATTACCAGCTGCTGCAAGAATTATTCAATCAGAAATTGTTGGACCATCTTTAGGTCAAGAATCTATTAATAGAAGTGCTTGGTCATTTGGTTTAGCTATTTTATTAGTATTAGTTTGGATGTTCTTATACTACGGAAAGGCAGGTTTGTATGCAGACATCGCTTTATTAGTAAACATCTTATTTATCTTCGGAATTTTAGCATCGTTCAACGCAGTGTTAACATTACCTGGTATTGCAGGTATTATCTTAACCATAGGTATGTCTGTAGATGCAAACGTTATTATTTTTGAAAAAATTAAAGAAGGCTTAGGTCTCGGTAAAGGCTTAAGGCAATCTGTAGAAGAAGGCTTTAGTGTAAAAGGAGCATTATCTGCAATTATAGATGCAAATATTACAACCTTATTAACAGGTATTATCTTATATGTTTTTGGAACAGGACCTATTAAAGGTTTCGCATTAACATTAATAATTGGTATTTTAACCTCTTTATTTACAGCAATCTTTATTACTCGTTTATTTATTGACGGCGCAATTAAAAGAGGAACAAACTTAACTTTTAATACATTTATATCTAAAGGTTGGTTTCAAAATATTAATATTCGATTTTTAAAGAAACGTAAGATTGCTTACTTTATTTCTGGAGCAATTATTTTAGTTGGTTTAGTTTCTATTTTTACTATTGGATTAAAACAAGGTGTAGATTTTAAAGGAGGTCGTTCTTATGTTGTTCGTTTCGACCAACCTATGAATGCTACCGAAGTTGCAACCAACTTAAAAGAAGTGTTTGGTACTGCACCAGAAGTTAAAACTTACGGTAAAGACAGTCAATTAAAAATAACAACTGTTTATAAAATTGAAAAAGAAGGAAAAGATGTAGACAACGAAGTTCAAAGTGCATTATATAAGGGATTAAAACAATATATAGGTACTACTTCTTATGAAGACTTTAAACCTGGTTTTGAAAAATCAGGAAGTGGTGTAATGAGCTACATGAAAGTAGAACCAACCATTGCAGATGATATTAAACAATCTGCAATTTGGGCAGTTATTGGTTCGTTACTAGTTGTATTCTTATACATCTTATTACGATTTAGAAAAGTATCTTACAGTATAGGTGCCGTTGTTGCAGTATTCCATGATGTATTAATTGTATTAGGAGTATTCTCTATTTTCTACAAATTTATGCCATTTGATATGGAAATTGGTCAATCTTTTATAGCAGCGATCTTAACCGTAGTTGGTTATTCATTGAATGATACTGTGGTAATTTTTGATAGAATTCGTGAGTTTGCTAGTGGTAAGAAAACCATTTCTGAAGACATTGTAGACAAAGCATTAAGTTCTACCTTAGGAAGAACTATAAACACCTCTTTAACTACATTATTAGTAATGTTAGTAATCTTTTTCTTCGGTGGAGATTCTATTAGAGGGTTTATGTTTGCACTTATTGTAGGTGTAGTTGTAGGTACATACTCATCATTATTTGTAGCAACACCAATTGTATATGATATCTCTAAAAAAGAAAAAGAAGAAGAAGAAAAGTAATATTTTTTTTAACAATATTCAAAAACCGTTTTTAAACTGAATTTTCAGCACTAAAAAACGGTTTTTGCATTTAATATCAAGCTAGTATATTTACACTCTGATGAAAATTACAAAAATTAACGACTTATACTTTAAAGAATTTCTTTCTACGGAAGAAATTTCGGGCATTGTACAATCGTTAGCACAACAAGTAAAAAACGATTTAGATAAAGATGAAATCCCTGTATTTATAGGGATTTTAAATGGGTGTTTTATTTTTGCTGCCGATTTTATTCGTGAGTTTAATGGAGATTGCGAAATCTCTTTTGTAAAATTAGCTTCTTATAAAGGCACATCTTCAACAGAAAAAGTAAAACAATTAGTTGGTATTAATGAAGATTTAACTGGTAGAACAGTTATTATTCTAGAAGATATTATAGATACTGGTACTACACTTCAAGAAATTTATCAGATTTTTCGCAATCAGAATGTAAAAGAATTAAAAATTGTAACACTATTTTTTAAACCCGATGTGTACCGAAAAGAGTTGCCTATCAACTATATTGGTAAAAGCATTGAAGATAAATTTATTGTAGGTTATGGGTTAGATTACAACAATATAGGCCGTAACTTGCCTGCTATATTTCAATTAACAACACAACCTAAAATGAAAAATATTGTATTATTTGGACCTCCAGGTGCAGGAAAAGGAACACAAGCAACACTTTTAAAAGAGAAATATGATTTGGTACATATTTCTACCGGAGATGTTTTTCGATATAATATTAAAAACAAAACAGCACTTGGTTTATTAGCCAAAACGTTTATTGATGCTGGAAATTTAGTGCCAGACGAAGTAACTATTAATATGCTGAAAGAAGAGGTTGAAAAAAATATTGATGCTAACGGAATTATCTTTGACGGATTTCCACGCACGCAATTGCAAGCAGAGGCGTTAGATGTTTTTTTAGCTGAAAAAGGAGAACGCATTAACGGAATGGTAGCTTTAGAGGTTTCTGAAGATTTATTAGTAGAACGTTTATTAGAAAGAGGAAAAACGAGTGGTCGTTCAGATGATATGGATGAAAATAAAATTCGTAACCGATTTAACGAATACAATACAAAAACTGCTATTTTAAAAGACTTTTATCAAGCACAAGGAAACTATTTTGGTGTAAATGGTGTAGGTTCTATTGAAGATATTACCAACCGTTTAGCAACAGTTTTTGATAAATTATAATACCGTTAAATTATTGAAGTGTTCCTTTGTCTAATCAACAAGTACACAATTAAGCAGTTAAACAATAAATTATGACTGAAGGGAATTTTGTTGACTATATAAAAGTACACGCCGAATCTGGAAAAGGCGGTGGTGGATCTACACATTTACATCGTGAAAAATTTATTACCAAAGGTGGTCCAGATGGTGGAGATGGTGGTCGTGGTGGACATATTATTGTTCGAGGAGACAAAAATATGTGGACATTATTTCATTTAAAATTTAAAAAACATTTTAGAGCAGACCATGGCGGAAACGGAAGTAAAAGCCGTAGTACAGGTTCTGACGGTTCTGATGTAATAGTTCCCGTTCCATTAGGAACTATTATTAAAAATGCTGACACCGATGAAGTATTATTTGAAATAACCGAAGATCAACAAGAAGTTATTTTACTAGAAGGCGGAAAAGGTGGTCTTGGAAACTGGAATTTTAGATCGTCTACAAATCAAACACCACGTTATGCACAACCTGGAATTGATGGTCAAGAAGGCTGGTATAGATTAGAGTTAAAATTATTAGCAGATGTTGGTTTAGTCGGTTTCCCAAATGCAGGAAAATCAACTTTATTATCTGTAATTACTTCAGCAAAACCAAAAATTGCAGATTATGCTTTTACAACACTAAAGCCAAATTTAGGCATAGTAGAATATCGTGATTATAAAACTTTTGTAATGGCAGATATTCCTGGGATTATTGAAGGAGCCGCAGAAGGAAAAGGTCTTGGGCATCGATTTTTACGCCATATAGAGCGTAATTCTACCTTGTTGTTTTTAGTCCCCGCAGATAGTGAAGATATTAATAAGGAATATGAAACTCTGTTAAACGAGCTTAAAAAATACAATCCTGAATTGTTAGATAAAGACCGTTTGTTAGCAATTTCTAAATCAGATATGTTAGACGATGAGTTAAAGGCAGAAATAGAACAAGAGTTGCCAAAAGATGTTAATAGTCTCTTTATTTCATCTGTTGCACAACAAGGTATTACAGAATTAAAAGATAAACTTTGGAAAATGCTTAACTAACCACATAGTGGTTCTTTTTGCATTATTTTAATTGAATTCTTATAGGTAAAGAGTATTGTGTATTTACTGGAATTCCCCGTTTTATAGCAGGAAAAATAGCAGGCAACCCTTCAACAGAAATCTTTAGTAAACTATCTAACCTTGGTAATTCTTTTTGAATTTTTGCTGAAGAGTTAATAATAATCAAGTTTATTTTTCCTGCGGAAGAAATAAGTAACTCTACATGTATAATTTCATCTATAGAGTCTTTAATTTCAAGTTGATATTCTGCTAAACTAGCAGCAATCTTCTGATGAATAGTTATTCGAAAGCAATCATTTTTAGCTTTATCTATTTTGTCTTTACATTCAGAAAATGAAGGCGAAACGTCTACTTTACTAAAATTGATAATAGTATCTAAAATTTGTTGATTTCTGCTGATATCCAAAGAGAAAAATCGACACGAAGTACAACAAATCAATACCAATAAAAAAATAACAACACGCATTAACTAATTAAATTGAATACGTGAAAATACAAATTTTGTATGAATAAAAAATCTATTTGTCATTCCTACGAAAATAGGACTCTATACTTACGTGTTTATGAATTCCTATCTTCACAGAAATAACAAACTTAACCCGCATTATTCATAGGATTTATATTTAGAACAAATTTCAAAATAGATTTTTTATCTCTAGATTTTAGGATTCTCTCTTTCGTTTTTTAAACTTTTTCGGAGTAAATAGTATGTTATAATTGATTTTAAAAGTTAAAAAGGATTAATTTTACTAACAGAGCATAGGTATCCCAAGGTTTTAAAATTCTCACTTTAAAACCGTTATTGAGTTATTATCTCTCGAAACAAATCTTGATATACAAATGCTCTTGATCACTGATAATATATTCGTTTTTTAGTGACTTTTATGGTAGCTCCAACTTTTAATAAATTGGTTCTTATTGTATTTATTTGCCATTTTTCAGTCTTTTCAAATGTTGTTTTTTTGATGCTTTTTTTTAGTAATAAAAATAGTTCGTAGGCTAAACTACTTAAAAACAACCTGAAGAAGTTTGCAACAAATCCATGATTGGATAATCGATCGGAAAAACACATATTCTTGACTTCTTTACTTCTGTTTTCGCTAGATTCACCTCGTTTTACATAGAAATCAAAGTATATTTCTCGGGCACCTTTCTCTTTAATATTACTTATAAAATGACGAACATTTAAACCTTTCCCTGTACTTTCTATTTTACAGTAAGCTTGTTGTGGTTTATGCCAACTTTTGGCTTGATAGCGAAACGATGTGAAATGTTGGTGTTTTTTATGCTGATTTACATATTGAAGTTGAACCGCTTTTTTACAACGCTCAACCTTTCTTTTGAGTACCGAATTACTAGCCTGACCTGTTACAAAAAACAAATCATAATCAGCTACTAATTTATAAAAAGGAGCACAACTAAATCCACTATCTGTTCGAATAGTAATTTTTAGTTCAGGATATGCTTTTTTTATTTTTTGAATAATTCTTCTTAAAATTCCGACATACCATCGATTCGAATGGCTATTTCCTGGGCGAAGAACTGGCAGGATAATTTGACCGGTTTCTCCATCATGAAAAAATAATTCATTTAACATAAACTGTCCATAATAACCATTGAACATTGACATTTGTTGATTCCCATATGTTGGATCATCGGTAGCATCAACATCAATTGTTATTTCATCTCGACCTTTTAGGCTTGATACGTAACGATCAATCCAAGCGTAAGAAAGTTTGAAAATAGTTTCTTTATTCAAACTGTTTTCAAAACGAGAAATAGTAGGTTGAGAAGCCAAATCTCCTTGAAGAACATCTTTAAATAATGGGTCATTTTGTAAATGGGTCACATCATTGGCATCTTGATAACCTAGCATTAGCATAAACACACGTTGCTTGAGTTGATGCTCTCGACTGTAAGTAATGTATTTAGGGTTTCGAAGATCAGGAAGTAACTTGCTAAAATGTTTTAGTAAGTTGTGGGTTCTCTCTAACTTTTCTAAAAGAATCAAAGAACCATCTGAACTAATCTCTGTGGCTGAAAAATCAACCGAAATAGCTTGATTTCCTCGATAAAATAAAGTATCTTTAGTGCTCAAATCTGGGTGTTTTAAAAAATGATATATTTTGTGTTTAACTGCTTAAATATAACACTTTACATTCAGGTTTTTTGATTTCTGATGAATTATTCGGGTTAAATCTCGCAATTAATTGTCCATTATTTTATTGCAAGTCCAATAGTTTTCTCCTTGTTTAACCAAACTGGAGAAATTTGTGCTAATGCTACTTTTAGTAAGTTATTTTTAATTTTCTATATTTCAATTTTAACAATCAAACCTTCGTTCGCTCTTATATTAAAAACAGTTTCATCTTCAAAGATTAAATATTGTCCTTTTATTCCAACTAATTTCCCTGTAAAATTGGGCGTTTTAGTTAAATTTAAACTCTTTGGTTTCTCCGGATATTTTATTACCGGAAAATTCAAATTGGTTTCTGTATTATTTTCTATAAAATATTCTTTTGCTTCATCAGGAATATATTGCTTCAGTTTATCTCTCCACTCAACCAAACTGACATCTTCAATATCGTTCTTTAGCATTTTTCTCCAATTGGTTTTATCGGCTACATAATTTTTTAAAGCAACTTCAGTAATTCCTGCTAAATATCTATTAGGAACTTCCACAATTTCTATAGCTTCATGCGCTCCTTGATCTATCCAACGAGTTGGCACTTGTTGTTTTCGCGTTACTCCTACTTTTACATTACTAGAGTTTGCTAAGTACACAATATGTGGTTGCAATTGTGAAGTTTTTTCATATGCTAAATCTCTATCTTCAATACCTAAATGCGCTTTGCTTAATTCGGGTCTTATAATCCAATCACCAGCATTTGGAGTTTCAAAAAAACAACTTTTACAAAATCCTTGTCTATAAATTTCTTTTTCTAAATGACAGTTTAAGCATTCGTATTTTACAAAAGAAATAGTAACCTCTTTATTCAATAACTGATTCATATTTAGAAAATCTGAATTCATATCTAAATAATACTGAATAGTATCTTCATTTTCCGTTACCATTTTTTTTAGAACTCCTTGGTATTCCATACAATAAAATTTACTATTTTTAGCTTCTAACAAACTTACAAATTAAGTCTTAATCTATGGCGTTTACGTTTATAAATTCTATCATTTCTTGGTTTTTGAAAAAGCGAAAGCATCAAATAGAATTGTTTTTAAAATACCCAAATGATGTACAGCAAGAGTTGCTCATAAAACTATTAACCACCGCAGAAAATACTGAGTTTGGAAAAAAACAGGGGTTTTCTTTTATTAAGAATTACAACCAGTTTTCTACAACTGTACCTATTCAACAATACGAAAGTATAGAGCCTTTAATAGAGCGTTGCAGAAAAGGTGAGCAGAACTTATTTTGGCCCACCAATATTAGATGGTTTGCAAAAAGCAGCGGTACAACCAATGCAAAAAGCAAATTTATTCCAGTAAGTGATGAAGCACTAGAAAACTGCCATCTAAAAGCAGGAAAAGACATGCTGTGTTTATACATTAGCAATAATGAAGATGCCAAGCTCTTTACTGGTAAAGGGTTAAAACTGGGTGGAAGTACCGCTATTTATGAAAATAATAATACGTATTTTGGAGATTTATCTGCAATTATTACTGAAAATCTTCCTTTTTGGGCAGATTTAAAATCGGCTCCAAGCCAAGAAATTGCTTTAATGCCAGAATGGGAAACCAAAATGGAAGCCATTATTGAAGAAACTATTAACGAAAATATTACTAGTTTAATTGGTGTTCCTAGTTGGATGTTAGTTTTACTAAATCGAGTTTTAGAAAAGACAGGAAAAGCTAATATTCTTGAGGTTTGGCCAAATTTAGAAGTCTATTTTCATGGAGGCATAAACTTTAATCCATATAGAGAACAGTATAAAAAACTCATTCCGAAGAACGATTTTAAATATTATGAAACCTATAACGCTTCGGAAGGTTTTTTTGCCATTCAAGATCGCAATAATTCAGAAGAATTATTATTAATGCTCGACTACGGGATTTTCTATGAGTTTATTCCGATGAATGAATATGATGGCGAAAACTCAAAAGCAATCCCATTATCTGAAGTAAAAAAAGACACTAATTATGCTATTCTTATTACTACAAATGCTGGTTTGTGGAGGTATTTAATTGGTGATACGGTAAAATTTACATCAACAAATCCGTATCGGATAAAAATTACTGGACGTACAAAACATCATATTAATGTTTTTGGTGAAGAATTAATTATTGAAAATGCTGAAGAAGGTTTACGGTTGGCTTGCGAAAAAACAAATGCTACCATAAGTGACTATACTGTAGGGCCAATTTTTATGGAAGGCACAAAAAATGGTGGGCACGAATGGATTATCGAATTCAACAAAGAGCCAACTAATTTAGAATACTTTACGGAGTTATTAGACAATGCGCTAAAATCTATCAATTCAGATTATGAAGCAAAACGATACCATAATATGACATTGGCATTACCAAAAATTCATAATGCCCGTAAAGGCTTGTTTTACGATTGGTTAAAGCAAAAAGGCAAACTTGGCGGGCAACACAAAGTACCTAGATTATCTAATTCTAGACAGTTTGTAGCGGAGCTTTTAAAATTGTAAATACACCTTTAAATTCTTAGCGATTATTTGTTTTTCTACTGTTTTTTTTTGACTACTTTTTCTGAGTACATGACAAAAATAATTTATTCTTTTTGCAATGTAAACAATTGCCTTAATAGTTAAAGACCTCACAGATTTTTAAAACCTATGAGGTCTTAAAAATATCACCTCAAAACACTTACCATAGGTTCAATATATTTTATGCAATTTGTTCTTCCACTTCCATCTTGACAAGAAACTATGGTGATTCGTAAGTAGTATCTCTTATAGGCTCATCTGGTTGCCATTCGGTGGTACAAGACCTTGTTGTTGAAGAACCAACATATTCTGTATATAAAAAAACAATACTAATTAAATAATCAGAAGCATCATATGTATATCGATACCAACCTATATAATGATACGTGTAGATGTAGTACATATTGTAACATCTCTTGCTGCTACATTAGAATTTTCAGCTTTTAATGTATTTTTAAAATAACGTTTAGCTTCTTTGTTTTCTTTAACATTGATATGTTTGGCAAAATAAAGGTCATTCTCTGTATCATATAAATGAGTGAAACCTTTATAACTTATATTGTTACATTTAAACTTTCAATAGCTATTTTAGCTTCTTTCTTTTGAATTTTTTTTGCTATATAATAGACAAGCTTATTTTTTTCATCTTCTATAACTACTAATTTATAAGCAGTATTATACCCTTCTTTTTTGTTTTATTAATGGTTATAGGAAATTAAAAGGGGCATTATAAATTAAACTCATAAAAGTTAGTTTTTAATCGCAGGGCGATAGCCCAATTGGGTTTAATTCCCCGACGCTTGCGTCGAAATAAAAAGGGAATTCCTATTTAATACCTCGTATGCTTGCGTCGAGGTAGTTTATTTCTTCTGAATATTGTTTTACAGGGTTTTTCCAATCAACATCATAATTAAAAGGAATTGTTTTTGTAAAATCTTCTTTGCTAAATAAATCTTGGAACTTATTAGTAATTGAGACTTCTTTGTTGTTCAATAAATTCTTCAGTCTCACAACTCCATAACAGCAGAGAAATTCCAAAAAGGAAGACCCCAATTTTTAAAAGGTTGGTAAATTTGTTTTTTCTTGTATTTATAGTTTGAAGGTTTAAAGTTACTTATTAACTCATGTTACGCATCCAAACCTCAAAAAAGGATGATTAAGCAGCTTTAGGTGTTGATAACTTTCTGAGTTCGTTATGAGCTGCTTTTTGAGCTGCTAAATAGATTTGTGTTTTCATAGCAAAATGATTTTTCCCTGTTCTTTGTTTAAGCCACTCTAACTTTATATAAGCTACAATTGACAATACAAAATGATTCGTTTGAGTTTCTGTTTTTTTAGTTGGAGATTTAGCAAAACCTGTGTTACTTTTAATCGATTTGTGATACTCTTCTACTGCCCACCGTTTTTTGTAGATTGTAGTTATTTGGTTATACGATAAATTTAAATCACTACAAGCCAAGTACAACTCGCCGACTGTATCATTCTCGTTTTTGAAAACTTGCTTTGTAAGCAACAGCGGAAAGTCTAGTTTTTCAAACCAAACTTCCACGGTTTGTTGTCTTGGCTGTAATGTTTTAATATTCACGTATGCTCCATTTTGCTTATCTTCTAAGGATAAGGCTACTTTTCGATTGCTTTTTAAGGCAATAATAAAATCATTTTTTAAAAGTTCTTTACAATAAACCATGTTCTCTGCTGAAGAAAACCAACTATCAGCCAACACATAATCAAAGTGTATTTTGCTACTACATTCCTGCAACATTTCTCTAAAAAGTTCGTTTTTAGTTTTGCTGCTTTTACGCTTTTGCCTTCCTGTTTTTTTGTCGGTAACCCAAATATTTTTCTTTATAAACTCTACACCACACGGTATACGCATGCCTCCAACTTCAACTAAAGCAGTTAGAAAATTAACCCCTTTTACAGACCTTCCAAACACATGGTCAAAATGCCAAGTGTTCAACTCACTTTCATCTGTATATTGTTTTTCTTGTATCGAATCATCAAAACTTAAAATGATAGTTTCTTTAGATTGAGTCAATTCTTCAACATAAGGTTTTGCCTTTTTCCATAGAAATTTACTGTCATAAACACCCGTTGATAATGCTCGTGTTATTTTATCATGTTTTATAGAGAGTAATGAAGCCATACCTGTAGCTGTCGTGTAAGAACTTGAACTTATCAAATAATCAGTATACAAATCAACAAAATTATCCATCTTTTTATTTCTCAAAGTTGTTAACAAGATAAACTATAAATATCTTAAATTCAAATTATTCTTGCGTAAGGTGAGTTATTAATAGGCAAAACCTGCTATGTAACCATAGGATTGTTAGTAATCATTTTTAAAATGCAGCATGAGTTCATAGCAAATTGAACAATTTTTCTCTTCAAATGTAGTAAAATAATCTTAACTAAAAAGATGCAGTTTAAATCAAACTCATTACTCCTCCCAAATATCTGTTCGGTAATTTTCTTCTTCGCCTTCTAAAATTTGTAGGTAACTTTTATAACGAGACCATGCAATTTCTTCTGCTTCTAAAGCATCTTTAACGGCACAATTAGGTTCGTTTACATGGATACAATTATTAAATTTACAATGCTCTTTTAAGGCAAAAAACTCTGGAAAATAATCTCCCAACTCATCTTTTTCAATATCTACAACCCCAAAACCTTTAATTCCTGGCGTGTCTATAATGCTGGCATTAAAACTTAAATCGAACATTTCTGCAAAAGTTGTAGTATGTTTTCCTTGTTTGTATTGTTGCGAAATTTCTTTTGTTTTTAAATTTAAGCCTGGTTCAATAGCATTTACTAATGTAGTTTTTCCTACTCCAGAATGACCAACAAACATAGACGTTTTACCAGTCATCATTTCTTTTATTTTGTCTACATTTTTATCCTGCGTAGCAGAAACCTCTACACATCTATATCCTATTTTTTCATAAATATCTTTTAAATATAAAATTTCTGCTAGTTCTTCTATTTCATAAGAATCTATTTTATTAAATACTAAAATAGTATCTATTCTATACGCTCTTGTAGAGACTAAAAAACGGTCTATAAATGTGGTAAACGTCGGTGGATTATTAATAGTAATTAATAAAAAAACTTGATCTATATTAGATGCAATTATATGTATTTGCTTAGACAGGTTTACAGATTTACGAACTATAAAGTTCTTGCGCTTGTGTATGTTTTTAATTACACCTGTTTCTTCATCATTCTTTGTTTCTAGATCAAAATCTACCAAATCTCCAACTGCAATTGGGTTGGTGCTTTTTATATCTTTTAACCGAAATTTACCTTTCATACGGCATTTATAAAATTCTCCTTTATCAGATTTTACGTGATACCAACTTCCTGTAGATTTGTAAACTGTTCCTGTCATATAACAAAGATGCAGAATTTTAACTAAAAATGAGAATGTCAGTTCGAGTGATTTTTGGTTTTATGAGAAAATTGTATTGAGAACTATTAGCATTAAGAAAAATTCCTCGATACGTCATAAAAAAAGCTTAATACCTTAAATCTGCAAGTAATCTATTAGATCTTGAATTTTCTTTTTTTTTTAAGGGAGTAACTCGCTTAAATTATTGGTATAAGTTCTTAAATTAATACTCCTTAGTTAATTTGGAGTTGTTTGTTTTTAAAATGAAGCTCTTTATTATAATCACATTCCTTACTGTTTATAACACCCTCATTGTTAGCTTGATATAGTTATGCGGGGTGTAGTTATTCCATGCTGCCTAAATATAGCTGCTTTTATACTATCTATAAGAGTAATGGATATTCCTTTTTGGTGTATAATTTCAATACTTTCTGCCGTGATTGCCGTATCCATTTAAAAGGAACAATAACAAACCTGAAAATAAACTTTTTTAGTCTGTATGTTGTTTTTACAAAAGATACTTTCTTTGAAAAAACACGAATTAAATGTAAGTAAAAATTTCTACACATTGCCATAACTAACATAAACACACAGGGCAAACGCATCTAAAAAAGTCTTAAATATTTACTAAAATGTAATCTAAAATTGTTGTCATTGATAACGTAGGTTTTTACTCTACAAAAAATATAGAAGTCCCTGAAAAATATTTTCCTTTTAAGAATACCTCCTTATGCGCCAGAATTGAATCCTTGCGAACAAGTGTGGCAGTATACTAAAAACCAATATAAAAACCAACGATTTGAAACCATGGAAAAGCTAACAGATTGATTACATAACATGGCAAAGCGAATGAGCCCAGAGGTCATTAAATTCATTACTGGGAATCATCACTATGTAAATGCTTTTAACGCGTCATTATAAAATTAAATTGGTATAATAAATGAAAATCATTGTAGAATCTATCAGCAACTATTACACTGTTCTCTACTAATGGTACATCATAAGCTCCTTTATTGTCTGCTGTTTTTCCATCAGTAATATTTACGTAAACAGGTAAGTTTCGGCTTAATAGACAAAAAGGAGTCTTAAAGTCTCTATAACGCTTATTGTCATTATCTTTGGAGTAAACGAAAGCTTATGAATAAAAAAAGTGTATAAATTGTCACGGTTATTTCACAAAAAAGAGTGGTTTTAGAAATGGAAAACAGAGGTATAAATGTAGGACTTGTGGAAAGCAATTTTTAGGAGGTTATAGATTAAATCCTGCACTACTTTGGGAAGAATATTTAAGAGGTAAACAAACATATTTACAGTTGGCTAAGAGATATAATTGTTCGAAGCGAACGATTCAACGCAAGATTGATTTGCATAAGGTCTCTATTTTTTCAAAAGAAGCTAGAGAAGTAGTCGTATTGATGGATACCACTTATTGGGGAAGAAATTTTGGGGTAATGCTCTTTAAAGACGCTATTACCAAAGAAAACTTACTGAAATATTATGTAAAGAATGAGACTAATTTTCTTTACAAAAAAGGGATAGAAGAGTTAGCATTAAAAGGGTTTACAATAGTTGCAATAGTAAGCGATGGAAGAAAAGGATTAGCTCAATCTTTTGGATCAATACCAGTTCAAATGTGCCAGTTTCATCAAGTGGCAATCATCAGAAGATATATCACTAAAAACCCTAAACTTCCAGCATCTATCGAATTAAAGGAGCTTGTTTCTATGATGAAAATGACAGATAGAGAATCTTTTGAAGGCGGTTTAAATAATTGGTTTATAAAATGGGAAGACTTTCTAAATGAGCGAACAGTAAATATTGAAACAGGCAAGAGTTATTACACACATAAGCGTCTGAGAAGTGCTTATAGAAGCCTAAAAAGTAATTTACCTTGGTTGTTTACTTCAATACTCCGTTAAGTTTTTATGCTGCTCTGATACCATAATACAGTAGTTCTTTAATTTTTTGTTTATTATTCTTCAAGTTCGGTCTTATAGCGAACACGTTAAAAAATCGAGCAAGCATTAACTCATTGTGATGTAAGGTTTTAATATCCTTGATTGAGAAAGCCCCTCTTAGCCTTTTTTCAATAGGCATCCAATGTGTAATCTTAGCGAGATTAACCGTTGTAAGTGCTGTATTAAAATGAAAGTTGAGTTTATTTCTTCACTTCTTGCTTGACAGTGATTTAGACCTGAGTATTGCTTGGCATCTCTAAAAGTAAATTCTATTTGAAATCTGGTGCGATAATATGTCAAAATCATTTCTGCTGAAATTGTTACATCTGTAGAAAAATATAATTTATGATTCCATTTTCCTTTTTTAAGGAAATAAACAATCACAAGATTGATTTTTCTTTTTAATGATTTTGAGTATACAATAGCGCTGTATACTTTGCTTTGCTGATTGTCTTCTATCAAAGAAAAATATTCTTTTCTAAGTTTTTTATAATCAATTTTTCCATCATATTTCTTAGGTCTTCCTCTCCCATATTTCTGTTGGTCAGTATAAATATATTGTAAGTCAGCATCGTTTCTTAGTCTGCTAACGGTCTCCAATCCATTATCAGAGAGTTTAGAAACAAAACCGTATTTGGAAAAATAAGCATCTGCCACAACATATTTAGACATCGAAAGAAGGACCTCTTTTCTTTGAATCAATATATTGGCATAATGATCTACCAAACTTTTTGATTCCAAATTATTTGGTGTCTGAACAGCCTCTAAATGAAACGCTGTATGATTATCTATGTCAATCGCTGCTATACCCGACATTTCCAATCCCCATTTCACCTTTCCCGCTACACCAGACCAATAATAACCAACTCCACAAGTGGCTTTACCAGATTTACGAACATAAATCGGGTCGAAAGCAATGGTTAAATGTTTGTCTCCATACTCAGTAACTCACCTTACGCAAGAATAATTTGAATTTAAGATATTTATAGTTTATCTTGTTAACAACTTTGAGAAATAAAAAGATGGATAATTTTGTTGATTTGTATACTGATTATTTGATAAGTTCAAGTTCTTACACGACAGCTACAGGTATGGCTTCATTACTCTCTATAAAACATGATAAAATAACACGAGCATTATCAACGGGTGTTTATGACAGTAAATTTCTATGGAAAAAGGCAAAACCTTATGTTGAAGAATTGACTCAATCTAAAGAAACTATCATTTTAAGTTTTGATGATTCGATACAAGAAAAACAATATACAGATGAAAGTGAGTTGAACACTTGGCATTTTGACCATGTGTTTGGAAGGTCTGTAAAAGGGGTTAATTTTCTAACTGCTTTAGTCGAAGTTGGAGGCATGCGTATACCGTGTGGTGTAGAGTTTATAAAGAAAAATATTTGGGTTACCGACAAAAAAACAGGAAGGCAAAAGCGTAAAAGCAGCAAAACTAAAAACGAACTTTTTAGAGAAATGTTGCAGGAATGTAGTAGCAAAATACACTTTGATTATGTGTTGGCTGATAGTTGGTTTTCTTCAGCAGAGAACATGGTTTATTGTAAAGAACTTTTAAAAAATGATTTTATTATTGCCTTAAAAAGCAATCGAAAAGTAGCCTTATCCTTAGAAGATAAGCAAAATGGAGCATACGTGAATATTAAAACATTACAGCCAAGACAACAAACCGTGGAAGTTTGGTTTGAAAAACTAGACTTTCCGCTGTTGCTTACAAAGCAAGTTTTCAAAAACGAGAATGATACAGTCGGCGAGTTGTACTTGGCTTGTAGTGATTTAAATTTATCGTATAACCAAATAACTACAATCTACAAAAAACGGTGGGCAGTAGAAGAGTATCACAAATCGATTAAAAGTAACACAGGTTTTGCTAAATCTCCAACTAAAAAAACAGAAACTCAAACGAATCATTTTGTATTGTCAATTGTAGCTTATATAAAGTTAGAGTGGCTTAAACAAAGAACAGGGAAAAATCATTTTGCTATGAAAACACAAATCTATTTAGCAGCTCAAAAAGCAGCTCATAACTAACTCAGAAAGTTATCAACACCTAAAGCTGCTTAATCATCCTTTTTTGAGGTTTGGATGCGTAACATGAGTCAGTAATCAATTCTTTATTAAAGTTCAAAAAGTCAAAAGACTTACTAAACTGATTTCTGTAATGTTGCTCTCCATGATGACCATAACGACTTAACTGCATAAAATTTAAGCGTCCTTTTATGCTGAGAAATAGACCAAAAACTTCCAACATAAAATCATATTGCCATTTATTTACATCTTTCATTTTGTTAAGTAATCTTTTTACGTGATATTTATAGTTGGGTTTCTCCTTGAGAGGTATCATTAATAGCTGTTTGAAATTAACTATTAATTTACTGATAATCAGGGAGTTATCCTAATTTTTGAGCCTGTTTTTTTAACTTATTTAATTGACTGTTAGAGGGTTAGGGCAAAGTTTAACGGAGTATTGTTAAATATAACAATCGTTTTATTGAATTGTTAGCAAGTGTCCAATCAAAATCTTGTAATCCGTTTACGGAAATTTTAAAATTAGGCGTAAAATAATCTGAAACTAAATTAATAATTTGATCTTTAAAAGAAACCTTGTCAAAACTAACACTACTTAATCGATGTGATAGGTTTCTAACGTTTTCTTTAATAGTATCTAATCGTTTTGCGACTTCAAATTGTTGTGAATTTTCTAATTTTTGATGTAATAAACGTAAATCTCCAGCAACTTCATCATGTAATGATTTTGCTATTTGCTGACGTTCATGTTCTCTAGCTTCAGCTTTCTGTAATTGAGCGAAATATACTAGTTTTTTATGCCTATTTTTAAAAAACAAAATACTTAAAAACAAAATAGAAATAGATCCGCCAGCTGCTACTAAACCAACTGTTTTTTGCAATCGTTCACTTTCTATTTCTGCTTGTTTTTGTTTATTTTCGGATTTTAAAACGGTATTTTCTTTCTCTTTTTTATCGGTTTCGTATCTAACTTTTGCAAACTGATTTTTTAAAGTACGTTCACGTTGAAATAAACTATCATTTAGTTGAATGTATTTTTCGAGATATTTTACAGATTGTTTACCTGTGGTTAATTGTGAAAGAATTCTAAGGCTTCTAAAGTACATTTGTTGTAATGGGTTTGTTTGGCGTATTGTAAGGCTTTTTCAGCGTAGTTTTTAGCTTTTTTAGTTTTGCCAAGGTTTTTGTAATAATCAGAAATATTTATAAAGGTGGTACTCATTTCTCTATAATCTTTTAGCTTTTTTCTAATGTTTAAAACCTCGTTATATTGCTGTAACACATTAGTTTTATTTCCTAATAGAAAATTACTTGCAGCTAAATTTTCTAATAATAACACATATTGTGTTGGGTATTTTTGTTGAATACTATCAAAAGCTAAGCCTTGCTGAAAATAAGAAAGAGCTTTTTTATGTTGATTTTGTTTTTGATAAAGTAAACCTATATTGTTGATGATATATAAGTAGCTTTTTTCTTTTTTCTTGACAATAGGATTAGATTTGTTAATCTCCATTGCTTTTTCATAATATCTTAAAGCTTCTTTTTTTTGATTTTGTTCTTCAGAAAGAATTCCTAAATTAATATAAAAAAATTTGGCTCTACCCTTATTTTAATGGGTAAAGATTTAAACCTCCATTAAAAAAGAGTATTGCACTTCTAAAGTTTTTAAAAGTTCTATATCCTTTTCCAATAGATTTAAGTTCTTGTATTTTTCCATTTAATCTTTCAGCCATTGCATTGCTATACTCAGTTATTAAGGCATTTATAACTCCAGAGAGATGTTTTTCAAACATTGTAACAACCTTTGTTACTTCTTTAATTTGCTTAGAAGTAGAATTTCGTATCCATTTAATTAGTAAATAAAAACCATTAATATACTTAGTTTCTTTATGGAATAAATCTTTAAAATTTTCTTTGACTTGCCACGCCTTGCTAACTTCATAGTTCGCCTTGATTATTGCATCAAATTTTATTCGTTGTTTCTCGGTTAGGTTTTCTTGGTTTTTAAGTAACGCATATCTACTGTTTATCAATTCATCATTCGTTTTAACTTCTCTTCTTCTAACCTTATCAATAGCGGTATTTAAATACTTAACCAAATGAAATCTGTCGTGAACAATAGATGCGTTTGGTAATTGACTTTTAGAGGTAGAAATATAAGCTTTCCACATATCTAAACTTATAGTTTTAACCTGTTTTTGTTGTTGTTTTGTCATAGATTTATCAAATAGTTTTTCTACAGATTCTTTAGTTCTTCCTTCTTCTACATCTATGATAAAACCACTTCTAGGATGACTTAAGACACTTATATATTTATGTCCTTTCTTAAACGATTTTTCATCCAAACTCAAACGACTAAAATCCATATTTGATAAATCTCTCCTACTCAAACCTCTTTCTGTACTTAAATGAATTACTCTATTGATGACATTAAAACCACAACGCATTAATTTTGCTGTTTTTGTTTGATTTTTAGTTGCTAATAGTAAATCAATTATTGCATGTTCAAAAAGGTGTGTATGACGTGTATGCTTATCTGCCCATGGCGGAACTATGGTGATTACAGCTCCTTGACTGTTCTTTATTCTTGGCAACTTACAACTTATAAAAGTCTTATATTGCATCGTATCTAAATGACGCCATTCTCGATTTGGTGCATGGTCATATAAACTACATAATTCCATGGTCTCTGGACAAAGGGCTCTTTCTCCTATGAATTTAATGACTATTTTTATGTCTGAAATTGCATAATCTGCTTCTACTTTTACAACTTGCCAGTTGTCATCTAAATTTAGTAGTAAATCGAAAAATTGATGTGTAAACATTTTACCTTTTTTTTACGAATTTAATAAATTCCATTAAATTCGTGGTAGAACCAAAAATTTTAATATATTCATAAGAGCTTATTGGTTCAAGGTACTGTAACCCTTCAATAGAAGTAACTTCACTTCCTAAATAATCTTTTACTTCTCGTTGCATTACTGCCATACTTAATAAACGACGCCCAACTTCTAAAGAATCCTTTATTTTTATAGAGATATTTTTAGATAAATGGTAATAATAAAAAGAACTATCCGTAGCATATTGTACTCGATGTAATAAGGCTTTATAATGATAGTATTTGGCTAATAAAGTAGAATCGTTA
Source organism: Tenacibaculum sp. (assembly GCA_965242715.1). Taxonomy (GTDB): domain Bacteria; phylum Bacteroidota; class Bacteroidia; order Flavobacteriales; family Flavobacteriaceae; genus Polaribacter. Next base: position 2,553,082 of record OZ251501.1, on the reverse strand, counting down.
GTTGAAGAATATAGGTTTAATAAAGATGAATTTACTTTTTTTATAAGCAGCGTATCTTTGTTGAAATAACCTTGAATCCCTATTTTTATAAGACTATCTTTTAATTGTTGATTTGAAAAAGACTTTTTTTCTTGAGAAAAAAGAGGTTGTATAGAAACAAGTAATAAAATTAAGAAAAGTTTCAAAACCAAAATTAGATTTAAAAATTAAACTATCATATGATGGTTTTAGGTTTTTTAGAAATACTTATTTAGTCTCGCCATCACCAGAACCACCTCCAGTATCGGTGCTAAGACCATCTCCTCCTGGGTTTTTAAATGTTGCGAATTCATTTTTCTTAAAAAAAAATACATTTTCCATTTTCTTACAATATTAAATTAAGCAAAAGGTTTTTAACTTTATAGGGAGGACTGTAAAAGTTAGTTAAAAATAGCATTTTATTTATAGCTGGCAAAAAATTAATGTAGTTTATTTCAATACTCCGTTAAGTTTTTATGCTGCTCTGATACCATAATACAGTAGTTCTTTAATTTTTTGTTTATTATTCTTCAAGTTCGGTCTTATAGCGAACACGTTAAAAAATCGAGCAAGCATTAACTCATTGTGATGTAAGGTTTTAATATCCTTGATTGAGAAAGCCCCTCTTAGCCTTTTTTCAATAGGCATCCAATGTGTAATCTTAGCGAGATTAACCGTTGTAAGTGCTGTATTAAAATGAAAGTTGAGTTTATCTTCACTTCTTGCTTGACAGTGATTTAGACCTGAGTATTGCTTGGCATCTCTAAAAGTAAATTCTATTTGAAATCTGGTGCGATAATATGTCAAAATCATTTCTGCTGAAATTGTTACATCTGTAGAAAAATATAATTTATGATTCCATTTTCCTTTTTTAAGGAAATAAACAATCACAAGATTGATTTTTCTTTTTAATGATTTTGAGTATACAATAGCGCTGTATACTTTGCTTTGCTGATTGTCTTCTATCAAAGAAAAATATTCTTTTCTAAGTTTTTTATAATCAATTTTTCCATCATATTTCTTAGGTCTTCCTCTCCCATATTTCTGTTGGTCAGTATAAATATATTGTAAGTCAGCATCGTTTCTTAGTCTGCTAACGGTCTCCAATCCATTATCAGAGAGTTTAGAAACAAAACCGTATTTGGAAAAATAAGCATCTGCCACAACATATTTAGACATCGAAAGAAGGACCTCTTTTCTTTGAATCAATATATTGGCATAATGATCTACCAAACTTTTTGATTCCAAATTATTTGGTGTCTGAACAGCCTCTAAATGAAACGCTGTATGATTATCTATATCAATCGCTGCTATACCAGATATTTCCAATCCCCATTTTGCCTTTCCCGCTACACCAGACCAATAATAACCAACTCCACAGGTGGATTTACCAGATTTACTAACATAACTCGGGTCGAAAGCAATGGTTAAATGTTTGCCCCCATACTCAGTAATCAATTCTTTATTGAAATTTAAAAAGTCAAAAGACTTACTAAACTGATTCCTGTAATGTTGTTCTCCATGATCACCATAACGACTTAACTGCATAAAATTTAAACGTCCTTTTATGCTGAGAAATAGACCAAAAACTTCCAACATAAAATCATATTGCCATTTATTTACATCTTTCATTTTGTTAAGTAATCTTTTTGTGTGATATTTATAGTTGGATTTCTCCTTGAGAAGCATCATTAATAGCTGTTTGAAATTAACTATTAATTTAATGATAATCAGGGAGTTATCCTAATTTTTGAGCCTGTTTTTTTAACTTATTTAATTGACTGTTAGAGGGTTAGGGCAAAGTTTAACGGAGTATTGTTACTTGGTATGATTATATCGAATTAAATATCCCAAATACGACCAATGCAATTGATGGGCATTTTGCAGATTTAAAGAATAAACTCAGGAATCATAATGGATTATCCATTGAGAGAAAAATAAAGTTTATTAACGCTTTTTTAGGAGTTTGATAAAGTAAAATAGGTAGACTCCTTTTTGTCCACTTGGAAATATTTAATCAAAAACAGACTCCTTTTTGTCTATTACGCCTAAGTTTCCATCAAAATAAAGCAATGTATGTAATTTAATTGCGCCTTTTTTTGTTTTGTATTTTGCCCAATCAAAAAGTGATAAACATAAACTGATTGTACTGGCGTCTAACAGGAATATTTTAGACTTTCTTTTGAATTTTACTTGCTTTAATCCTGCATGCTGTCCTAATTGTTTTTGTAAGGCATAATAGTAATCTCTAAAGAGTCTCCAGCTTCTATGTTGATTTAGATAACCTAAGTTTGACTTAGTGGGAGCATGAACATTTTCTAAGTGATTTGAATTCCCTGTAGCCGAGCGCAAACCATTACTAATATCACGTAATGATTGACTTTTTGCAAAATGACAAAAAAGCATTGAAGCTAAATGTGACCAACTATCGAATCCTTTTTGATGTTTATCTGTTTTATGCTCTTTTACTATTCTTTTGAAAATTGAACGGTCTAATTTTTGAATTATTTGACCAAAAAGTGATATATTTGACATAGAGAATGATGTTTTTTGGTAGGCAACTCAAAGTTAAGTGAGATACTTAAAAATAATTCTCTTTTTTTATTAATTTTGGTTATGTTTTAGAATAACGTAGAATTTCACTATCTTTATAAAAACATTATAGATATGGATTTACAAAGTATAATAAGAGTGTTGAGTCAAGAGCAGAAAAAGGAATTAGTCGGTTTATTGAGTCGTGATTTGAAAGTGCCAAAACTAAATATGCTTATAGACAACCTAAACAAAGACCGTCCAATCAACTGTCCACATTGTCAAAGTTCTGATATTTACGGGCATGGAGGCTATAAGGGGCGTAAGCGCTACAAATGTAAATCTTGCACTAAAACCTTTAATGATCTTACAGGTACTGCTATGGATGGCATAAAGAAAGTGGATGAATTTCAAGATTATCTAGTTCTTATGATTGAAAGCGTGAGTATCCGTAAAGCCGCTAAAAAGATTGGAGTCAATGTTAAAACTATTTTTGATTGGAGACACAAGTTACTATCTTGTTTATCCGTTTTTAATGGAGAAGAGTTCTCAGGAATTGTTGAATGTGATGACAAACAGCTTAATATAAATAATAAAGGAAGTCGAGATCTTCAAAGAAAACCTTACAAGAGACCAAGTGATAGACAAACCAAACGCGGTGTGAGCAATGATAAAATCTCTATAATGGTTGCCACAGATAGAAATAACAATCCAATGATGCGTGTCGCTAAAAGAGGCAGGATTGATGTGCATAGTATTGAAAAAACAATAGGAACGTTACTAAAACCTGAAAACGTACTTTGTTCAGATTCTCATCCTTCTATAATTAAATGGGCAAAAGATAAGCAGATGGAGCATCATACATTTATAGCATCAAAACACATAAAAGACAAGTGCTACCATGTGCAGCATGTAAACTCAATAGACAATCGTTATCAAAGATGGATAAAACCTTTCTATGGTGTATCAACAAAATATTTGAGTGGCTATCTAAACTGGTTTGTATTCTTGCAGAAGGTTAAAAAATCGCTCTCTCAAACAGTAGATATAGCAAATATCATGATAAAAAACGCTAAAGCTATAAACACATATAAAGCAATTGAAGAAAATTATATGGAATTAATGATTCCACATTATTCTAAAACATAACCTTAATTTTTAAAACGTTTAGGACGGGATTGATAAATAACTTTAAAAATTACATAGAATTAAATTGGTGTAAAAATATATTTTGTATGTCCGTAAATAGTCCTAATCTATAATAATTTTCGTATATTTACTTGATTATAAATAGATTAACTATAAATATATTTAGTTTTGGAGTACATTTTACAAATGAAAATAGCTGTTGGGTACTATTATGAAGAGTTCAAAGTTTTCATTTATGATCTGGTATAAAACTATGTTTCTGTTAGGTGCTACTAAAAAAGGTTTTTCTTCCAAAGAAATACAACGTCAATTAAGACTAAAGCGTTATGAGCCCGTTTGGGCAATGGTTCATAAACTGCGAAAAGCTATGGGAGAAGTACTATATATATGTATCTGATGTTAATAAAAAAAAAGGGATAGGGAGGAAACTTATAGATAAGTTAGAAAATGAATTAAAACAAGATGGTGCGACTACCTTTCAAATAAAGGTCTACAGTTTTAATAAAGAAATGTATCCATAAAAATTGAATTTCAATAAAAAACTTACTCTGTACGAAAAACGAATCACTTAAAAGTTATATTTAATCTAAAGAATTCTTCGAGGATTATCTCGAGGTAAAAGTAAAAATTTATTGACCTTAATTGGTTAGTAACTTTAGTATTTAAAATAGATATCATTAATTCAAAACCATTCCATTTTAAAGAATTTATCATACATCAAGATAAAACAGCCATGAAAGTGGGTACAGATGCTGTTTTACTAGGTGCTTGGTGTGCTGTTGAAAATTATCCTAATTCTATTTTAGATATCGGTTCTGGTACAGGTGTAATTTCTTTAATGATTGCACAGCGTAGTGATGCAATGACAATTGATGCCGTTGAAATTGAAGAGCAAGCTTACGAACAAACTGTTGAAAATTTTGAACAATCTGATTGGGGAGATAGATTGTTTTGTTACAATACTTCCTTTCAGGAGTTTGTTCAAGAAATTACTGAAGATCAAGAGTCTTATGATTTAATTGTATCAAATCCGCCATTTTATACAGATGGGTATGAAACTGAAAACGAAGCTCGTAATAAAGCGCGTTTTACGTCGTCGCTTTCTTTTATAGATTTAATTGAAGGTGTTGCTAAAATTCTACATCCAGAAGGAATTTTTGCCGTAATTACACCTTATAAAGAAGCGCAACAATTTGTAAGTTTAGCTTTAAAAAATGATTTATTTCTTTGCCGTATTTGTCGCGTAAAAGGAACTGCTACTTCAGCGATTAAACGTAGTTTATTAGAATTCTCTTTTAAAAAAAAGAGTTTAGTAGAAGAGGAGTTAGTTATAGAAATTACTCGTCATAAATACACTAAAGAGTATATTAATTTGACAAGTAATTTTTATTTGAAGATGTAATTTAATCGCAGGGCGATAGCCCAATTGGGTTTAATTCCCCGACGCTTGCGTCGAAATAAAAAGGGAATTCCTATTTAATACCTCGTATGCTTGCGTCGAGGTAGTTTATTGGCAAGGCAATAGCCTAAAAAAGGGTTTTCTCTTCAAGGAAATGCTTTTACAGACAGCAGGTACTTGGAGAAACCCTGGAGGAGAATTGAGTAATTTTTTTAAAAACAAAAACGCATATATTTTCTCAAGTGTTGGCTTGCGATTTATCAGCAAGAAAAATATACAATGCAACATTTAGAATTGATTACGGCTTTAGCTTAAAAGATAAATCTAACGGAATTGTCTTTGGCGTTGATCAATACTTTTTTATCGGCTTATCTAAATTACTTTTTTATCGTTTTTTGTGGTGTTTTCATTTTTAATTCGCTTAAAACATTTAAAGCTTCATTTACATAAATATCTTTTGATAAATTTTTATGCCACGCAACACGTTTACCTTCTAGAATTGAATCTTTTTTAAGTAAATTCAATTCATATTTTGGTGAAGTAAACGCTAAGTTAGAGTCATATTTAAAGATTCCTTTATACTTTTTACTTCTTTCTTTTTGTTCATTGGTTTCTGCAATAAAATCTTTATAATTCAATGAATGGATAGTATCGTCTCGATTTTTCTTCAACCATTTAGCATACTCATTTATCATCTGAAACTTATTATTATTATTAACCCTATTTTTACTGTTACACACAACATCTGCAAAATTCTCATAAGAATTTGTTTGTGTGTATTTTGCTTTCGGAACCTTGTCCCATGGTAAAGCACCTTCTAAATCGCGTTCACCAAAGTCCATATAACTATATCTACCTGGCATTGCAACATCAGAGTATACACCTTCTATTTGTGTTGAACCACCATTAATTCTATAAAACTTCTGAATCGTCATTTTTATAGCACCTAAATCATTAGGATAGTCTTTTGCAAATCTATTTATTGGTAAAATATTTTGTACAGTTCCTTTTCCGTAGGTTTGTTTTCCCCCTAAAATAACACCTCTTTTATAATCTTGCATTGCCGCAGCAAAAATTTCTGAAGCAGAAGCAGACAATTCATTTACCATAACTACTAATGGTCCTTTCCATTGCATTTTTGGATCTATGTCTCTCTTAATAATTGGAGCTTCACCTCTATATTTTATCTGTACTATTGGTCCTTTGTTTATAAACAAACCGCCAATTTGTATCGCAGTTTTAAGAGATCCACCGCCATTATTACGTAAATCTACAATCAGACCTTCAACATTTTCACTTTTTAAACGTGCAATTTCTTTTTTCATATCCTTCGCAGAATCTCTACTATTTACATCGCTAAAGTCTATATAAAATTTTGGTAAATTAATAATACCATATTTTTTACCATTTTTCTCTACAATACTAGATTTTATAAAAGTCTCTTCTAATTCTACCACATCTCTAATAATAGAAATTATTTGAGTAGAACCATCTATTTTTTTCTTAACCGTTAATCTAACTTCGGTTCCTTTTGGGCCTTTAATAAATGTTATAGCATCGCTTAATCGCATACCAACAATATCTAGAGGTTCTCCATCTCCTTGAGCAACTTTTAAAATGATATCTCCTGCTTCTAAATCTCCTTGTTTCCAAGCTGGCCCGCCAGAAATTAATTCAGATATTTCTGTATAAATTCCTTTTTTAAATAACCGTGCACCAATACCTTCTAATTTACCAGACATAGCTTGGTCAAAGCTAGATTTTCTTCGAGGAGAAAAGTATGCCGTATGAGGTCCAAATCCTGAAACTACACTATTTAAAAAGGTAGAATACCAATCTGAATGTTCTAACTCTTCTATACGGAGGTATAAATCATTCATAGTTTCAAGCACTTTTTTTCGTGCAGAAATCTCTAATTCTTTAAAAGATTTTTGCTGAAAACTAGCCTCTTTTTTAGCTTGGTTTGTTTGGGCGTCTTCAATTCTACTTAATACCTGTAATTTTAATTGCTTACGCCAATAATCTACTAATTCGGTTTCGTTTTTTGCAAACGGAATTTTCTCATAATCAATATTTATAGTTTCTTTTTTAGTATAGTTAAAAGATTGTGCTAACAAAACACCATAATAAGTTTTAGCAGATTTTATTTTTTCTGTAAATCGACCATAGACTAAGTTGTAAAAATCAATCTTGTTGTCTAATAACTGATTATCTATCTCATACTTAAACTGAGAAAATTCTTTTAAGTCTTCTTGCGTAAAATAACGTTTACTTGGGTCTAAAGCATCTATAAAACTGTTGTACACGTGTTCAGAAAAATTATCATCTATTTTTTTTTGAACAAAATGCCCGCGAGTTAAAATATTTTTTAACACAGAAATAATCAACTTATCCCTTTCAGGATCTTTTGTGGTATCTGCGCTAACAGTAATGCTTGAGGCAATTATTGAAATAACAATAAATGCAATAATAGTTTTAAATTTCGTCTTCATAAATTTTCTGTCGTTTTTTTTACAATGAGTTTACGGTATGCAAACTACTAAAATAATGCCAGTATTGTGTTTCTACAACAAGATTAAGAAAAATTTAGGAAGATTAATCTTTATGAAACGTTAAAACAAAACTCAATTAAAACAATTACTTTTGTTTTATAAAAATTAAGCTGATGCAAGAAAGACCTTTAATTTTAGTAACTAATGATGATGGAATTACCGCTCCAGGTATTCGTGCATTAATTAAAATTATGAATAAAATTGGCGATGTGGTTGTCGTTGCGCCAGATAGTCCGCAAAGCGGAATGGGACATGCAATTACTATTGATAATGTATTACATTGTAATCCTATTACTATAGATGAAGGACCACAGATTGAATACAGTTGCTCTGGTACGCCAGCAGACTGTGTAAAAATGGCAGTGAGTGAAATTCTAAATCGTAAACCAGACTTATGTGTTTCTGGTATAAATCACGGTTCAAATTCTTCTATCAATGTAATTTATTCTGGAACTATGAGTGCTGCTGTAGAAGCAGGTATAGAAGGCGTTCCTGCAATTGGGTTTTCATTGTTAGACTTTAATTATCATGCAGATTTTAAACCTTCTGAAGAATTTATAAAAAAGATTGTTTTAAATGTTCTTTTAAACGGATTGCCAGATGCAACGGTTTTAAATGTAAATATTCCGAAGTTAAAAAAGGAAGAAATAAAAGGCGTTAAAATTTGCAGACAAGCAAATGGATATTGGAAAGAAAAATTTGACAAACGTAAAAGTCCTTTTGGTAAAGAATACTACTGGCTTTCGGGTGAATTTATAAATAAAGATAAAGGTCAAGATACTGATATTTGGGCGTTAGAAAACGGATTTGTTTCTGTAGTTCCTGTACAGTTTGATATGACAGCACATCATGCTATTCAAAAACTTAACGAATGGGAACTATAACTAAAGAGGTCTTGATTGGAGTAGTAATTTCCGTTTTTGCAACTTGCTGTGGACTTTTTATTTACTTGCAATATGTATCAAGATTTGGATTTTACGAAACCATAGAAATGATACAAAAAGGCGATGTTTTAGGGGCTGTAATTGCGCTAGCATCTATTCCAAATTTGTTTGTGTTTTCAATTTTCATAAAGAAAAAACAAGATTATCGCGCTCGCGGAGTTTTACTTACCACAATTCTTACGGCTTTACTTACATTTGTACTAAAGTTTTTATAATACTTTTAAGACCTTCCGCAGAAAATGAAATATTACATACTTGTTGGTGAAGCTTCAGGCGATTTACATGGTTCTAATTTAATGAAAGAACTATTTAAAAAAGATATTGATGCAGACATCCGTTTTTGGGGAGGAGATTTAATGCAAGAAACTGGCGGAACACTCATAAAACACTACAAAGAACGCGCATTTATGGGTTTTTATGAAGTGTTTATGAATCTTAAAAAAATTTTAGGCTTAATTTCATTTTGCAAAAAGGATATCGCTCAATTTAATCCTGATGTAATTATTTTTATTGATAACTCTGGTTTTAACCTTCGTATAGCAAAGTGGGCAAAAAAACAGCATTATAAAACCAATTATTATATTTCTCCGCAAGTTTGGGCTAGTAGAGCTGGACGCGTAAAAGACATTAAGCGAGATATTGATAAAATGTTTGTTATTCTTCCCTTTGAAAAAGACTTTTATAAGAAGTATAATTATAAAGTTGAATTTGTTGGTCATCCTTTAATTGATGAAATTGCCGACAGACCACAAGTAGATGAATTTACATTTAGAAAGAAACATGATTTAGGAGATAAACCAATTATTGTTTTATTACCTGGAAGCAGAAAACAAGAGATCACAAAAATGTTGTCAATAATGCTTTCTTTAGTTGATAAATTTGCTGATTATCAATTTGTTATTGCTGGAGCACCAAGTCAGCCTTTTGAGTTTTATAATCAGTTTATTAACAATAAAAATGTACGGTTTATTAACAACAAAACCTATGCTTTATTAAGCATTTCTTCAGCCGCTTTAGTAGCTTCTGGAACTGCAACTTTAGAAACCGCTTTATTTAAAGTACCACAAGTGGTTTGTTATAAAGGAAGTGCTATTTCGTATCAAATTGCAAAGAGAATAGTTACTTTAAAATTTATTTCTTTGGTCAATTTAATTATGAACAAAGAAGTAGTAAAAGAGTTGATTCAGAGTAATTTTACTAAAAATAATTTAGAACAAGAACTCACTAAAATTTTAGAATCGAATTATAGAGAGAAACTTTTTGAAGCCTATTATGAGTTGGAGAAAAAATTAGGAGGAAAAGGTGCTTCTAAAAAAACAGCAACCTTAATTATTGAAGAATTAAAGTCATAAATATGATAAGAAAAAGACTTTTTTATATTGTATTATCCATATTAATTTCATCATGTTCATCATCAAAAAAAGTAGTAGCAAATACTTCTAGAACAGCAACCATTTCTGTTGCAGATAAAATTGTTTGGACCGCAGTAAGCTATAAAGGAACTCCATATAAATTTGGAGGAACAACCAAAAAAGGAATGGATTGTTCAGGTTTAATATACACTTCGTTTAAACAACGAGGAATAGCTATTCCGAGAATTTCTTATTTAATTGCAGAAGAAGGTTTTGCTATTTCTTTACGAAAAGTACAACGTGGTGATTTATTGTTTTTTCAGACTTCAAAAAACAGAAACCGTATTAATCATTTAGGTCTTGTTACTTCAACTAATAATGGAATTCAATTTATTCATTCCACCTCTTCCAAAGGTGTTATTGTGTCATCTCTATCTGAACGCTATTGGAAAAATGCTTATATAAAGGCAAAACGGATTTTGTAAGACATTCTTTTTTAGAGCATACTCAATCATTTACAAGTTTCTAATTTGAGAATTAATATCTATTTCTAAAGTTAAAAAAGAGAAAGTTAGGTTAACTTAACTAGAAATAATTAGATTATCGTATTTTCGAATCTTATAATTTTTTTATGAAAAGACTTACGATAAAAGATATTGCAAAAGAATTTAGCGTTTCTATTTCTACAGTTTCTAAAGCATTAAATGATAGTTATGAGATTAGTGTAGAGACTAAAGAAAAAATTAAGAAATACGCTAAAGAAAACAACTACAGACCTAACTTTAATGCCTTAAGTTTAAAAAGCAGAAAGACCAAAACAATTGGAGTTATTATTCCTAATATGTTAAACTACTTCTTTGCTCAGGTTTTTAATGGCGTAGAAAAAGTGGCAAATGAAAAAGGATATAAAATTATTTCTTGTATTTCTAATGAGTCTTTTAAAAAAGAAGTAGAAACTATAGAAATGCTTTCTAATGGAAGTATAGATGGTTTTATTTTATCGCTAGCAGAAGAAACTGTTTTAAAAAATGATTTCAGCCATTTTGAAGATACTATAGATAATGGAATTCCTATAGTAATGTTTGATAGAGTTACAGAAAATATTAAATGCGACAAAGTAATTACAGATGATTTTAATGGTGCTGTAAATGCTGTAAAGCATCTTTCAAAAACAGGGCATAAAAATATTGCATTTATATCTACAATAAGTAATTTAAAAATTGGGCAAAAAAGAAAACATGGTTACCTAAGCGGGTTAGAACAAGAAAACTTAACTGTAAACAATAATCTTATTATAGATATTTATGAAGAAGATTATAAAAAATACGAAAGTATTTTAACTCCAATTTTTAAAGACAACAAAATAGATGCAATAATTGCAACTGACGAATCTTCTGCAATTGCTGCCATGAAAGTAGCTATAAAAAAAGGGTGTAAAATCCCTCAAGATTTTGCTGTTATTGCTTTTTCTAACGGAATTTTAGCAAGGCATTCTAGTCCAAAAATGTCTACTGTTAGTCAGCATGGAGAAATTATGGGTGCTACCGCCGCAAAACTGTTAATTAATAGATTAGAAAATAAAGGTGCTGAAAAAGACCCAGAAACTATTGTTATAAAAACAGACTTGGTAGAGCGTAAATCTACAAAAAGCTTCTAAAAAACTAAATTATACATTTTAAAATGTTATGAGAAATGAATCTTTCAAAAGTTAAATTAGTTGTTTCTGATATGGGTCGAACCTTACTAAATTCTAAAGGGGAAGTTAGCAATCATTTTTTTGAACTCTTTAAAAAATTACAGAAACATAAAATATATTTTGTAGCCGCAAGCGAAAAACAATATATACTCAACCCATTTAGGTTTTTGAAAAATACAAATTTACATAGATAATTTTTACATTAATTAACTAATAATCAATTATTTATAGATATTTTTCTTGGTTATTTTAATACTATTTTGTATATTTATAGTGTTGATATTTAGATAGATAGATGTAAAATTGTCTCAAGAATAGAAAATTAAAAAATTGTACCGTAATTGCAAACAAAGAAAACATACCGATAAGCTAAAAGCAATCTTATTGCTTGATAATGGGTTTTTTTGTGTTGAAGTTGATAGAAACCCTTTTTTAGATGAGAATACGTAAAGGGTATAGAAATAGTACTTAAATAAGGGCTTAGATCAATTTAATTTTATAATGCCGTAGTTAAAAACATTTACATAGTGATGATTTCCCGTAATAGATTTAATCGTTTCTGGACTCATTTGATTTACTATATCATGTAACCAATCTGTTAGTTTTTCCATGTTTTCAAATCGTTGGTTTTTATATCGGTTTTTAATATACTGCCACACTTAGTTCGCAAGGATTCAATTCTGGCGCATAAGGAGGTATTCTTAAAAGGAAAATATTCAGGGACTTCTATGTTTTTTGTAGAGTGAAAACCTGCGTTATCAATGACAACAATTTTATATTCATTAGGGTTATATTTTGAGAATTCTTTAAGGTAAGATTCAAATATAGTGGTATTTACACCGTTAATTTCCCAAACAAAACTATCGTCCATTGATTGGCGAATAGCTTTCAAGATGTGCCACCATTCTAAACCTAGCTTCATCTTGAAAATATAAATTTACATTATAGTACTTATCTTTATTTAGACTTAATCTAATGTTCTGTAGCGTATTAGGGGGTTTTAAAAAAAGTATCTATCGCTTTATCACCTTTCTTATAATGAGATTTTCTTGGCGTTTTTAGTTTTGTCTTGAAGTGTTGCATTAAATATATTCTTAAATTATGGTATTGTACAATTAACATTGTACTGGTCTTGAACCCATTGCACAGCATCCCAGTACCCTAAAAAAGGTTGCTCACTTGAATTTACACGTTTTGATAATCCTTGATGAATCTGGGGAGTGATGCTTCTTGAGGTGATGTTTTTTGGTTTATCTGTCAATAATCCAGTTATTCCGCCAGATATATAACGAAGAACCCAACGTTCTTGAGTGCGTAAATTTATGCCCAAATAAGTGGCTAATGCTTCGCGAGTTTTAAATTTTCTTTTTTGTAATTCTAAAAGCCAGATGATCCTTTTTTCAATACAATACTGTCTTTGTTTTTTTCGAAGAGAAATCAGTTAAGAAGGACTCTCTTTTAGTGTAAATTTTCTTGCTGTTGCCATCCGTAAATATACAATAAAATAACGGCTTTAGCTAATTAATTTGGTATAATAGCCTTTGTTAAGTGCATCAAAAATTGAACTTCAAGAATTTTATTGATAGTTCTTTTTACAGTCATATAAAAGTATTTGAATTTTAAGAAACTTTAAGTTTTATTTTTTTTGGCTATATTTACTCAAAAAGAAAAATATGCTAGTAAAAGTCTATGGATCTTCCGTTTTTGGCATTGAAGCCACTACAATTACTGTAGAAGTAAATATTGATAAAGGTATTGGTTACCACTTAGTGGGTTTGCCCGACAATGCAGTTCGAGAAAGTTCTTACAGAATTTCTGCTGCGCTGAATAACAATTCATACAAACTTCCAGGAAAAAAAATTATTATTAATATGGCGCCTGCCGATATTAGAAAAGAAGGTGCTTCGTATGATTTAACGTTGGCTATCGGAATTCTTGCTGCTTCCAATCAAATTAAATCTGATAATATTGATACGTATGTTATTATGGGAGAACTTTCTTTAGATGGAAGTTTACAGCCCATTAGAGGTGCTTTACCAATCGCTATAAAAGCTAGAGAAGAAGGTTTTAAATATTTAATTCTTCCGAAAGAGAACGCTGAAGAAGCTGCTATTGTAGATAATTTGAAAGTTCTTGGAGTTGAAAATATTATGGAAGTTATTAATCATTTTAATAACGACAAACTTATAGAGCCTACAGTTGTTGATACACGTGCGGAATTTTATAAAAACATAGATTTTCCAGAATTTGATTTTTCGGATGTAAAAGGGCAAGAATCCATAAAGCGCTGCATGGAAATTGCAGCTGCTGGCGGACATAATATTATTCTTATTGGACCTCCAGGATCTGGAAAAACAATGTTGGCAAAACGACTGCCTTCTATACTTCCACCAATGACTTTACAGGAAGCTTTAGAGACCACAAAAATTCATTCTGTGGTTGGTAATACTAAAAGTGCTGGATTATTGTATGCACGTCCATTTCGCAGCCCTCATCATACTATTTCAAATGTTGCGTTGGTTGGTGGCGGACAATATCCAAGACCAGGAGAAATTTCTTTATCTCACAATGGCGTGTTATTTTTAGATGAATTACCTGAATTTAAAAGAGATGTTTTAGAAGTGATGCGACAACCGCTGGAAGACAGAGAGGTAACTATTTCTAGAGCAAAGTTTACAGTTACCTATCCAAGTAGTTTTATGTTGGTGGCGAGCATGAACCCAAGTCCCTCAGGATATTTTAACAATCCAGACTCTCCAATGACTTCTTCACCCCAAGAAATGCAACGCTACTTAAGTAAAGTTTCAGGCCCTTTATTAGATAGAATTGATATTCATATTGAAGTAACGCCTGTTCCGTTTGAAAAACTTTCAGAAGAACGAAAAGGAGAATCTAGTGTTGAAATTCGAAAACGGGTTACTGCCGCAAGAGAAATTCAAACAGAACGATTTACAAATTTTGAAAACATACACTACAATGCACAAATGAATGTAAAACAGATTCGTAAATTTTGTAAGCTATCTAAAGAGAGTTTAGCCTTACTAAAAACCGCAATGGAAAAACTAAATCTTTCTGCAAGAGCTTATGATAGAATTTTGAAAGTCTCTAGAACAATTGCTGATTTAGCAAATGTTAAAGACATTTCTCCAAATCATATTGCTGAAGCGATACAATATAGAAGTTTAGACCGTGAAGGTTGGTTGGGGTAAAATTTACTCTGTCTATTCAATAATTTTATAAAAAACTATATCCCCTTAAATCCGCAAGCAATCTATTAGGTCTTGAAGTTTCTTTTTTCAAGGAAATAACTCGCTTAAATTATTGTATAAGTTCTTAAATTAACCCGCATTATTCATAGGATTTATATTTAGAACAAATTTCAAAATAGATTTTTTATCTCTAGATTTTAGGATTCTCTCTTTCGTTTTTTAAACTTTTTCGGAGTAAATAGTATGTTATAATTGATTTTAAAAGTTAAAAAGGATTAATTTTACTAACAGAGCATAGGTATCCCAAGGTTTTAAAATTCTCACTTTAAAACCGTTATTGAGTTATTATCTCTCGAAACAAATCTTGATATACAAATGCTCTTGATCACTGATAATATATTCGTTTTTTAGTGACTTTTATGGTAGCTCCAACTTTTAATAAATTGGTTCTTATTGTATTTATTTGCCATTTTTCAGCCTTTTCAAATGTTGTTTTTTTGATGCTTTTTTTTAGTAATAAAAATAGTTCGTAGGCTAAACTACTTAAAAACAACCTGAAGAAGTTTGCAACAAATCCATGATTGGATAATCGATCGGAAAAACACATATTCTTGACTTCTTTACTTCTGTTTTCGCTAGATTCACCTCGTTTTACATAGAAATCAAAGTATATTTCTCGGGCACCTTTCTCTTTAATATTACTTATAAAATGACGAACATTTAAGCCTTTCCCTGTACTTTCTATTTTACAGTAAGCTTGTTGTGGTTTATGCCAACTTTTGGCTTGATAGCGAAACGATGTGAAATGTTGGTGTTTTTTATGCTGATTTACATATTGAAGTTGAACCGCTTTTTTACAACGCTCAACCTTTCTTTTGAGTACCGAATTACTAGCCTGACCTGTTACAAAAAACAAATCATAATCAGCTACTAATTTATAAAAAGGAGCACAACTAAATCCACTATCTGTTCGAATAGTAATTTTTAGTTCAGGATCTGCTTTTTTTATTTTTTGAATAATTCTTCTTAAAATTCCGACATACCATCGATTCGAATGGCTATTTCCTGGGCGAAGAACTGGCAGGATAATTTGACCGGTTTCTCCATCATGAAAAAATAATTCATTTAACATAAACTGTCCATAATAACCATTGAACATTGACATTTGTTGATTCCCATATGTTGGATCATCGGTAGCATCAACATCAATTGTTATTTCATCTCGACCTTTTAGGCTTGATACGTAACGATCAATCCAAGCGTAAGAAAGTTTGAAAATAGTTTCTTTATTCAAACTGTTTTCAAAACGAGAAATAGTAGGTTGAGAAGCCAAATCTCCTTGAAGAACATCTTTAAATAATGGGTCATTTTGTAAATGGGTCACATCATTGGCATCTTGATAACCTAGCATTAGCATAAACACACGTTGCTTGAGTTGATGCTCTCGACTGTAAGTAATGTATTTAGGGTTTCGAAGATCAGGAAGTAACTTGCTAAAATATTTTAGTAAGTTGTGGGTTCTCTCTAACTTTTCTAAAAGAATCAAAGAACCATCTGAACTAATCTCTGTGGCTGAAAAATCAACCGAAATAGCTTGATTTCCTCGATAAAATAAAGTATCTTTAGTGCTCAAATATGGGTGTTTTAAAAAATGATATATTTTGTGTTTAACTGCTTAAATATAACACTTTACATTCAGGTTTTTTGATTTCTGATGAATTATTCGGGTTAATTTTTTTTTATCTATTTTTAAAGGCTTTTTTTCCAATATTCTCATATTCCTCGTTGGTTATTAGTTTTCCTTTACTTGGTTTAAGTATTTTTATTGTTTCTTTTTTTAATTTAATAGTTGAGGCTATAAATATTTGGTTCTTAGTGAAAAGTTCTAATATTAAACCTGGTAAACTATTAAATTTAAATGGTCCATAATTAAATGGAATATCAGGAGAATACCAAGCGATATACGTAGAACTCTGCTCTTTTAAAGACCCTTTGTCTCTTATTTTTAAAATAGCTTTATAACAAATGTATTGACCTATTTTCTTTTTCTCATTGATTAGTTCCCATTTCAAATCTAGAGTTGATGATTGGATTAAAAAATCATCTCCTAGAAAAGGTTTTTGTTCAATTATTATTTTTTGCTTTTTATCAATAAAAAAAACGCTCTCACCTTTATTTATTGTAATTGCAAGTTGAGTAAATTCATCTTCTCCATCAAAAACTAAATCTGAATTTAAATTAAATATAGATTCATTTTTGTTAAACTTTAAAGTATAACTTAATTTTTCCGAGAAACGATTAAGCTTCTTTTTGAATTTATTGAAAAAAGGAGAATTTTCAGAATCTTGCGTAAGATTCGTTTTAACCGTATATATTACTTCGCCCGATTTAAATGATTCTTGAGAAAATAAACTAACACTTATAAATAAATAAGTTACTATAATTACTAAGTTTTTCATTTTTTCTATTTAAAAATTAATAAACATATTAACATAATTCATATCAACATGTTTAAAGTCATTGATTTCTTATTATTCTTCGTCTTCGTCTCCTCCGGAAGTACAGAATCTGTACGATCTAAACCAAACTCCCCAGTAATTATCATAACCATATTCATGAACAATATCATCAGCAAAATCACCACAATCATAAACGACTAACTCCTCATTTATTTCTGTATTCATTTCATTTGTATTGGCATTGATAATACTACCAAAAGTTAATATCATTGTTATTACTAATATTATTTTTTCATTGTGTAAAAATTTAAATTGTTGTTTTAAGTCTTTAAATAAAGACTTGTTAAAATGTTTTTTAAATCCTACGAGGCATATTACCTTTGTAATACTTCCTCTGTCAATTTATTGGCAATATTTTTAAGTTACTCACCTTACGCAAGAATAATTTGAATTTAAGATATTTATAGTTTATCTTGTTACAATACTCCGTTAAACTTTGCCCTAACCCTCTAACAGTCAATTAAATAAGTTAAAAAAACAGGCTCAAAAATTAGGATAACTCCCTGATTATCATTAAATTAATAGTTAATTTCAAACAGCTATTAATGATGCTTCTCAAGGAGAAATCCAACTATAAATATCACACAAAAAGATTACTTAACAAAATGAAAGATGTAAATAAATGGCAATATGATTTTATGTTGGAAGTTTTTGGTCTATTTCTCAGCATAAAAGGACGTTTAAATTTTATGCAGTTAAGTCGTTATGGTGATCATGGAGAACAACATTACAGGAATCAGTTTAGTAAGTCTTTTGACTTTTTAAATTTCAATAAAGAATTGATTACTGAGTATGGGGGCAAACATTTAACCATTGCTTTCGACCCGAGTTATGTTAGTAAATCTGGTAAATCCACCTGTGGAGTTGGTTATTATTGGTCTGGTGTAGCGGGAAAGGCAAAATGGGGATTGGAAATATCTGGTATAGCAGCGATTGATATAGATAATCATACAGCGTTTCATTTAGAGGCTGTTCAGACACCAAATAATTTGGAATCAAAAAGTTTGGTAGATCATTATGCCAATATATTGATTCAAAGAAAAGAGGTCCTTCTTTCGATGTCTAAATATGTTGTGGCAGATGCTTATTTTTCCAAATACGGTTTTGTTTCTAAACTCTCTGATAATGGATTGGAGACCGTTAGCAGACTAAGAAACGATGCTGACTTACAATATATTTATACTGACCAACAGAAATATGGGAGAGGAAGACCTAAGAAATATGATGGAAAAATTGATTATAAAAAACTTAGAAAAGAATATTTTTCTTTGATAGAAGACAATCAGCAAAGCAAAGTATACAGCGCTATTGTATACTCAAAATCATTAAAAAGAAAAATCAATCTTGTGATTGTTTATTTCCTTAAAAAAGGAAAATGGAATCATAAATTATATTTTTCTACAGATGTAACAATTTCAGCAGAAATGATTTTGACATATTATCGCACCAGATTTCAAATAGAATTTACTTTTAGAGATGCCAAGCAATACTCAGGTCTAAATCACTGTCAAGCAAGAAGTGAAGATAAACTCAACTTTCATTTTAATACAGCACTTACAACGGTTAATCTCGCTAAGATTACACATTGGATGCCTATTGAAAAAAGGCTAAGAGGGGCTTTCTCAATCAAGGATATTAAAACCTTACATCACAATGAGTTAATGCTTGCTCGATTTTTTAACGTGTTCGCTATAAGACCGAACTTGAAGAATAATAAACAAAAAATTAAAGAACTACTGTATTATGGTATCAGAGCAGCATAAAAACTTAACGGAGTATTGTTGTTAACAACTTTGAGAAATAAAAAGATGGATAATTTTGTTGATTTGTATACTGATTATTTGATAAGTTCAAGTTCTTACACGACAGCTACAGGTATGGCTTCATTACTCTCTATAAAACATGATAAAATAACACGAGCATTATCAACGGGTGTTTATGACAGTAAATTTCTATGGAAAAAGGCAAAACCTTATGTTGAAGAATTGACTCAATCTAAAGAAACTATCATTTTAAGTTTTGATGATTCGATACAAGAAAAACAATATACAGATGAAAGTGAGTTGAACACTTGGCATTTTGACCATGTGTTTGGAAGGTCTGTAAAAGGGGTTAATTTTCTAACTGCTTTAGTCGAAGTTGGAGGCATGCGTATACCGTGTGGTGTAGAGTTTATAAAGAAAAATATTTGGGTTACCGACAAAAAAACAGGAAGGCAAAAGCGTAAAAGCAGCAAAACTAAAAACGAACTTTTTAGAGAAATGTTGCAGGAATGTAGTAGCAAAATACACTTTGATTATGTGTTGGCTGATAGTTAGTTTTCTTCAGCAGAGAACATGGTTTATTGTAAAGAACTTTTAAAAAATGATTTTATTATTGCCTTAAAAAGCAATCGAAAAGTAGCCTTATCCTTAGAAGATAAGCAAAATGGAGCATACGTGAATATTAAAACATTACAGCCAAGACAACAAACCGTGGAAGTTTGGTTTGAAAAACTAGACTTTCCGCTGTTGCTTACAAAGCAAGTTTTCAAAAACGAGAATGATACAGTCGGCGAGTTGTACTTGGCTTGTAGTGATTTAAATTTATCGTATAACCAAATAACTACAATCTACAAAAAACGGTGGGCAGTAGAAGAGTATCACAAATCGATTAAAAGTAACACAGGTTTTGCTAAATCTCCAACTAAAAAAACAGAAACTCAAACGAATCATTTTGTATTGTCAATTGTAGCTTATATAAAGTTAGAGTGGCTTAAACAAAGAACAGGGAAAAATCATTTTGCTATGAAAACACAAATCTATTTAGCAGCTCAAAAAGCAGCTCATAACGAACTCAGAAAGTTATCAACACCTAAAGCTGCTTAATCATCCTTTTTTGAGGTTTGGATGCGTAACATGAGTAAGTTATACATAATCTCAACAGTTTTGTTCTTAAATTTTGCAGGCAGAGGTTTTTTTATTTTCATAGCAACCTCATTTTTATTGCATTACGTTTTCAAAGATTAGGAATCATTTTGTAAAAACAAAATATTTTCAATTCTTATTTGGCTTCGTAGAAATACGGAGCTAAAAAAGCTGTAGGATATACTTTTAACTTTCTTTATATTTGTATTTAAAGAAAAAATTACTATTTCCAAAAATTACTATTTATGAGTTTTAATGATAAAGCAGAAATTTTAAATACCAAACTATTACAGCGTATAAGAAAAGAAAGAGAAAAAACAGGCTTATCTCAATGGAATTTCTCTATTAAAATTGGATTAGGACAAAGTGCCTATCATAAATTAGAAAAAGGAAAAACACGTTTAGATATGTTTCGTTTTTTCTTAATTGCAGAGGCTTTAGAAATTATTCCTTCAGAATTATGGATAATTAATAGCTCTTAGCGTGAGGGGTTGTAGCATTTGTTTGAGCTCCCCGAAGAGAGCGAGTGCGTAAAGCCCGATGAAAATAAAATAGCGCAACTTTTTAAAAGTTGCGCTATTTTATTTTGGGTACGCCCACATTTCGACTGCGCTCAATATGACAAAAACTAATCTATCTCAGAAATACGTAGTGTATTTACCATTCCGCGAGCTTCTACTGGCATTGATGTTAGGTTAATCATATAATCACCTGGTTTTACAAAACCTCTCTCTTTTGCTATCTGATTAATGTCTGCCACAGTATCATCTGTACTTACATTTTTATCGTAATAAAATGCGCGAACTCCCCACAGTAAATTGAGTCTAGCCAAAATTCTTTTTTCTGATGAAAATACTAATACGTGCGATTTTGGTCTCCAAGCAGAAATTTGAAACGCTGTATAACCACTATTAGTTAACGTTGAAATTGCTTTCGCTTCAATATCGTTTGCCATAAGTGCTGCATGATGACAGACCGATTTGGTTACAAACCGATTGGTACGAATATGTGGTGGCGCAGACGGAACTTGAATTAAATCAGAATTTTCTACACTACCAATAATTTCTGTCATTTTTTGGATAACTTTTAGGGGGTGTTTCCCTACAGAGGTTTCTCCTGAAAGCATTACCGCATCTGCACCATCCATAATAGAATTGGCAACATCATTAACTTCAGCACGTGTTGGTACTGAGTTTTCAATCATCGTTTCCATCATTTGTGTAGCAATAATTACGGGTATTCTTGCTAGTTTTGCTCTATGCACCAACATTTTTTGAATTAGCGGTACTTCTTGCATTGGTATTTCTACACCTAAATCTCCACGTGCTACCATTAATGCATCACAATATGGAATTAGAGCGTCTATATTTTCTACTGCCTCTGGCTTTTCAATTTTAGCAATTATTGGAACTTTAAAATCTGAGTTCTGTTGAATTAAATCGCGTAACATTCTTAAATCTTCTGGAGTACGTACAAATGATAATGCCATCCAATCTACTTTTTGTTCTAAAGCAAAAATCGCATCTTTTTTATCTTTATCTGTAAGTGCTGGTAAAGAGATTGCTGTATTTGGAAGGTTTACTCCTTTTTTAGATTTTAAAGCCCCTCCAACAATAACCTTTACAACTACTTCTTTGTTTTTATCTGTAGAAATTACTTCAAATAATAATTTACCATCATCTACTAAAATTTGTTCACCAACTTTTACGTCTTTGGGAAAGCGTCCATAAGTCATAAATGCCTTTTCTTTTGTTCCTATACATTCTTCTGTAGTAAATTTAAATAGGTCTCCGTCTTCTAATATAACACCATCTTCCATAACTCCAACTCGAAGTTTTGGTCCTTGTAAATCGGCTAGAACGGCAATGTTATATCCTTTTTCTTCATTAATTTCTCGTATCATTTTTATACGCTCTTTAACGTCATCGTAATCTGCGTGCGAGAAATTTATGCGAAAAACATTTACTCCTGCGGCAGCCATATCTGTTAAAATTTCTTTTGTATTTGTGGCTGGTCCTAAAGTGGCTACTATTTTGGTTTTTTTATTGTGTGGCATTGGCTAGAATATTAAATAATCTTTAGATTTTAAGATAGTTACATCTATAGAATAAGATGTTATTACTTCTTGTATTGTTTTTATTTTATCAATTGTTTTATGTGCAAAGTCATAGTCGATTTCTCCTGTCATTTTTATAAAAAAATCTATATTTTTCTTTTCTGGAATCAAATATGTTTTTATTTCACTTTCGAACAATAATTCTTTAGATGTTTCTGTTTTTTCTTGCGTAAAGCTGTTCGTAATTAAATACCAATCAGAATCGTATTTAGG
Organism: Tenacibaculum sp.; assembly: GCA_965242715.1. GTDB lineage: Bacteria > Bacteroidota > Bacteroidia > Flavobacteriales > Flavobacteriaceae > Polaribacter. The sequence goes on along the minus strand of OZ251501.1, from coordinate 2,530,477 downwards.
GCTTGTATAGTCGTAAACTGAAAATGAGGCATTGCTTTTTTCATTTTCAAAGTCTAAATCGTATTCAGCTCTAGAAAAATTAGTTTTTAAATTTTGATTGAGTAAATAGGCTAATTTATAGTCTTCTAAAGTAGTGTGAATACCTATTAATGTATAGCTATCTTCGCAAAAATCAGTAAAGCCTAAAGAATGTACTTGCATAACAGCAAAGTTACGCATTGTATTGTAACGTTATTATAAAATTAACGAAAACGTTATAGGGTCCTCTTAATTATTAATTAAGTGTTGTAGCGCATAATATACACGCTTAGAAGCCTGTTCTTCGGCTTTCTTTTTAGAGGTAGCCCGCCCTTTAGCAATATGCTCTCCATCTATACTAATTTTCACACTAAAATGCTTAACATTTTGATTTCCTGTATCTTCATATGCATCAAAAGAATAGCATTTTTTTGTTTTTTGACACCATTCAATAATCAAACCTTTATAACTAGTAATTTTACCTTCTAAACGTTCTATATTAACGTAAGGTTCAATAACGGTATCATAAATAAATTGCTGACAATATTTATAACCTCTGTCTAAATAAATAGCGCCTATTAATGCTTCAAAAATATTACCATGAATGTTATCTCCAACGTGTTCTTTAGAGAGATTACTCTTAACATATTGTATGAGTTCTAAATCTTTACCAAGTTCATTTAAATGCTCTCTGCTTACAATTTTAGAGCGCATTTGAGTTAAATAACCTTCTGTGCCAGCAGGTACTTTCTTATAAAGAAATGCGGCAATTATAGAGCCTAACATGGCATCTCCTAGAAACTCTAAACGTTCATAGTTTATAGGGTTTCCTTTTTTATCGGTAGTTTTTATAGAGCGATGTGTAAATGCTTTTTTATAATAATTAAGTTTTATAGGTTTAAAATTAAGGAGTTCTTTCATTTCGTAATAAAAGGCCTCATCTTCTTTATTTTGAGGGTTTACTATTCTTCGAAGAAAATCCATATAATTTAAAAACTTAATCTATTTTTTTAAATGCTACACAAGCGTTATGACCTCCAAAACCAAATGTATTACTAAGTGCAATACTAATATCTCTTTTTTGAGGCTTGTTTAATGTAAGGTTTAATTTTTGGTTAATGTTTTCATCAATTACAGAATGATTTATTGTAGGCGGAACAATGTTATGTTTCATTGCTAAAATTGCGGCAATAGATTCAACTGCGCCAGCTGCGCCTAATAAATGACCTGTCATTGATTTAGTAGAGTTAATATTAATATGTTTAGCATGATTACCAAACACTTCTGAAATTGCTTTTAATTCAGCAACATCTCCAAGTGGAGTGGAAGTACCATGTGTATTAATATGATCTACATCTTCTGGTTTAATACCAGCATTTTCTAAACAATTTTTCATTACCGCTATTACACCAATACCTTCTGGATGTGGTGCTGTCATATGGTGTGCGTCTGAAGACATACCTCCACCAATAACTTCGGCATAAATTTTTGCGCCACGTGCTTTGGCGTATTCATATTCTTCTAAAATAAGTGCCCCTGCTCCTTCACCTAAAACAAACCCATCTCTTTCAGCATCAAAAGGTCTTGATGCAGTTTCTGGGGTTTCATTTCTAGTAGATAAAGCGTGCATTGCGTTAAAACCGCCAACACCTGCAATGGTTACTGCTGCCTCGCTTCCGCCAGTTACAATAACATCACAATATCCTAACCGAATATAGTTTAGTGCATCTATCATTGCATTAGCTGATGATGCACAGGCAGATACAGTTGTGTAGTTAGGCCCCATAAATCCATTTTTAATAGATATGTGTCCTGGTGCAATATCTGCAATCATTTTAGGTATAAAAAAAGGGTTAAATCTTGGAGATCCATCACCTTTAGAAAAGTTTAACATCTCATTCTGAAAAGTTTCTAATCCACCAATACCTGCTCCCCAAATAACACCTACTTTTAGTTTGTTTATTTTGTCTAGATTTAACCCAGAATCTGCAATAGCTTCATCTGAAGCTACCATAGCATACTGTGTAAACCTATCCATTTTACGCGCATCCTTTCTATTAATAAAATCGGTTGCGGTAAAATTCTTTAATTCACATGCAAAACGAGTTTTGAACTTGGCAGCATCAAAATACGTAATAGGTGCTGCTCCGCTAACTCCGTTAACTAAGGCATTCCAATATTTTTCAATATTATTTCCTATTGGCGTTAATGCGCCAAGTCCAGTTACTACGACTCGTTTTAATTGCATATAAATGTTACTTTTTTGCTTCTTCTATATAGCTAACTGCTTGACCAACGGTACCGATGTTCTCAGCTTGATCGTCTGGAATTTGAATATCGAATTCTTTTTCGAACTCCATAATTAGTTCCACAGTATCTAAAGAATCTGCTCCTAAATCGTTTGTGAAGCTAGCTTCTGTTGTTACTTCGTTATCGTCTACGCCTAATTTATCTACGATAATTGCTTTTACTCTTGATGCAATGTCTGACATAATAATCTAATTTTTAAATTTAAAATCGAGGCAAAAATACTACTTTTATCAAATTAATCTAATTTTTACTCGGAAAATTGAGTTCTAAAGTAAATAAAATTATAATATTATCCTATAGAAATCATATTTGTTAATATTTATTCTTTTTTTTGCAGTAACATCACAACTTTAATTAAAATGAAAAGGATTGTTATTTTTGCCTCTGGGTCTGGTACTAATGCAGAAAATATTATTAAACACTTTCAATCAACCAAAACTGCTGTAGTTACTCATGTTTTATCTAACAATGAGCGTGCCAAAGTTTTTAATCGCTGTGAACGCCTTAAAGTAGAGGCTTCTCTCTTTGATAAAAATGCGTTTACAAAAGAAAAAACTGTATTACATTTCTTATTGCAAGAGGCAGATTTTATTGTTTTAGCAGGGTTTCTTTGGCAAATTCCTTTAGATATTATTAAAGCTTTTCCAAATAAAATAGTAAATATTCATCCTGCATTATTGCCGAAATATGGTGGAAAAGGAATGTACGGAATTAATGTGCATAAAGCAGTTAAAGAAAATAAAGAGACAGAAACCGGAATTACAATTCATTATGTAAATGAAAATTATGATGAAGGGGCAATTATTTTTCAGGCAAAAACGGCTATTTCTAAAAATGATTCTATTGATGATATTGCGAGCAAAATACATCAATTAGAGCAAGATAATTTTCCGAAAATTATAGAACAAGTAGTGCTTTATGGCTAAAAAAAAGAAATACTACGTAGTTTGGAAAGGTGAAAAAACTGGCGTTTTTACCTCTTGGAATGATTGCAAAGCCCAAATAAAAGGTTTTAAAGGTGCACAGTACAAAGCTTTTATAGATAAAAATGAAGCAGGGAGAGCGTTTAAAGGAAGTTACAATGATTATAAAGGGAAAAATACAAAAAAGCCTACGCTTTCTGCTAAAGAAAAATCTAAATATGGTACTCCAATTTTAGAAAGTTTATCTGTAGATGCTGCTTGCGCTGGTAATCCTGGAAAACTAGAGTACCGAGGTATTTTAACCGACAGTAAAAAGCAGGTTTTTATACAGGGGCCGTTTAAAAAAGGGACTAATAATATTGGTGAGTTTTTAGCCTTAGTACACGGAATTGCTCTTTTAAAAACTAAAAGCCTACATAAATATCCTATTTACTCTGATTCTAGAATTGCAATGAGCTGGGTTCGTAAAAAGGAATGCAGAACAAACCTTGTGTTTAATGCTTCCAATAAAGATTTGTTGGAATTAATAAAGCGCGCCGAAAAGTGGTTAAAAGAAAACTCCTTTAAAAATCCAATTCTAAAATGGGAAACTAAAGCATGGGGAGAAATTCCTGCAGATTTTGGAAGAAAGTAATTATACTTTTTTGATTACGTTGGTTACAATTCCCCAAATAATAAAATGATTATCTTCAGTAATTTTTATAAATAGGATAATCAGGGTTTTCAGGCTGTAACCACACTTCTTCTTTTTCTACTCGTAAACGTTTTACGGTAAACTCTCCATCTAAAAAACACACCGAAATTTTATTATTTGTTGGCTGAACACTTCTATCTATTACGCCTAAAAATACGTTTTAATTTATCAATTATACGCATTAACAGACGATGTTTATAGTTTTTTAAAACCTATATCTAATTGATAATTCTCTTTGGAAACCAACTTATAACAATTATATCTATGCTTGTTGCTTGTATTTAGTGCTTGGTCGGAAACTCCAAAAGGCTTATAAACATTAATGATTTCCTTGGTTTTCATAGTTGGGTCTATCTTTGTCTATTTTTGAAATTCTCAAAGAAAGAACTCATTTCATGTGAATTATTCAAAAAAGAAAGGTTACTATATAAAAATTTAAAAATGATAAAATGTATCATTTAAAACCCACTTTAGATTCGACAAGTACTTTAGGGCTTTATCCCTTGTAATCAAAGGAGGTTCAGAGTTTTCGACCAGAGACTATTTAATATTCCTTTTAAAACCTGAGTTCGGTTATTATTAAAAATCAGTTATTTTCCAGTAAATTCGGCTTTTCTTTTTTCTAAAAAAGCGGTTGTTCCTTCTTTAAAATCTTCAGTTCCAAAACAGTTTCCAAATTCAGAAATTTCTACTTCAAAACCATTAACTCCATCTTCAAAATTTGCGTTTATGGCTTTAATTGCAGCGCTAATTGCTATTGGAGAATTTCGCATAATCTTACTTGCTAATTTAGTTGCAAGTGGCAATAATTCTTCTTGAGAAACTACGTGATTTACCAATCCGCAATTTTTGGCATCTTCCGCAGAAATCATACCAGCAGTCATAATTAATTCCATCGCTTTTCCTTTGCCAACTAATTGGGGTAAGCGTTGCGTTCCTCCATATCCTGGAATTACCCCTAAAGAAACCTCTGGAAGCCCCATTTTTGCATTGTCTGATGCTATTCTAAAATGACATGCCATTGCTAATTCTAATCCGCCACCTAAAGCAAAACCGTTTACGGCAGCTATTACTGGAGTTGATAAATTTGCTACATAATCAAATAATATTTCTTGTCCTAAAGCAGCTAATTTACCTCCGTTTTCAATAGAAAAATTTGCAAATTCAGAAATATCTGCACCTGCAACAAATGCTTTTTCTCCGCCACCGGTAATTACAATTACTTTTACATTTTCGTTATCTTCTAACGCTTTAAAAGCAGTATGCAATTCATTAATTGTTACCTTGTTTAAAGCATTTAACTTATTGGGTCTGTTAATGGTAATTGTTGCTAATCCGTTAGTAATATCAACTAAAATATTTTCGAAACTCATTGTTATGTTTTTGGTAAAATTACTGTAAAAACGGTTCCAATTCCTTCAGTAGAGGTGAAAGAAATATTTCCGCCATAGGCTTCAATTATGTTTTTTATCATTGGCAAACCAAGACCCATTCCGCTGGTTTTGGTGGTAAATTTAGGTTCAAAAATAAGTTTTTTATTGGTTTCAGAAATCCCTTTTCCGTTGTCTGAAACTACAATTTTTACATTATTGTTTTCAGATAAAACTTTTACTTCTATATGAGGGTTTTCTTCAGTGTTAATAGCTTGTGTAGCATTTTTTACCAAGTTAGTAAGAATTCTTATTAGTTGTGTTTTATCTAGGTTTGCCACAATTTTTTCTTCCTTCGGGATATATTCAATGTAATTTTCTGTAAAAATATCAAGTGCGTGTTTTACAACATCTACTACATCTAACTTTTCGCGACGTTGTGTTGGCATTTTAGCAAAATCTGAAAATGCAGAAGCAATAGCGCTCATTACGTCAATTTGTTGAATAAGTGTCTCACTATATTCTGCCAGTTTTTCTTTGATTTCAGGATCTTTAGGATTAAATTTTCGTTCAAAATTTTGTACTGATAATCGCATTGGCGTCAACGGATTTTTAATCTCGTGTGCTACTTGTTTTGCCATTTCTCTCCATGCTTGTTCTCGTTCGCTTTGCGCTAATTTTGCAGCACTATCTTCTAACTGATCAATCATATTATTATATGATTCTACTAACGAATTTATTTCTGAACTTGCTGAGCCTAACGTAATTTTCTCGTTACGTTTGTTTAGCCTTGTTTCTTTAATCTTTTCTGAAATTGTTTGAATAGACCGTGTAATGTAACTCGATAAAAAATAGGCTAAAGCAATAGCCACTAGAAACATTAATAAGTATACGAGTCCAAGACGCGACATAAATTCGCGTAACTCTTTTTGTTGTTCTGAGTTGTCTTGTGTAATTTGTAATTCTAAAACTCCTATTCGCTTAAATTTTGGGTCATTGATATAAGAATACGAAGATTGATATGTGATATTGCTATCTGTACGTGTTTTTAAAATTTTATGATTAGAGTTATTTGCTAATTCATTTATAGTTTTCTGAGAAATTGGCGTTTCATTAATTTTTTCAAAAGCAACTGGTTTAGACGATTTTAATAAATTTCCATTCATATCGTACATCGAAATGCTTAATTTATGGACGGTAGAAATTTCGTAAATTCTATCTTGAAATATTTTTGAAAGGTTTTCTGTATTTACAGGATACGTGGTTTTTCTCTTTAACTCAATTTCAATGTCTTGTTTGGTTGCGTTTTCTTTACGGCCAAAGCGTTTAATATTATAATCTTTTGTTTGCTCGTCGTATTGATAAAAAGTAACGATAGCAATCAAAACAGATGCTAAAAGCACCAATAAAATCATCGCAATAAATATGCGAATTCGTAGTGATATGTTTTTAAAATTGATCAATAGTTTTTTTTATTTTTTACAGGCAACCTAAAAGCATTCCGAAAACGAAAACAACTGTCTGTTTTAATCCCACGAGTGGGTTTAATTTCCCGATGCTTGCATCGGAAATGGTTACCGTTTTTCCTTTTTCATGTCTTGTCGGCTTGCCCTGTGGTTATTGATTTTATACTGTTTCTTCTTTCAGGTGCAAGAATCGCGTTAGTTTCATAGATACATCTAATAAAATAATTTTCGCATTTCCGTTTCTTTCTATATGATATAATGCGCTGTTTAGTTCTTTTTCAATAGCTAAAATATTACCACTATGTATAAATGGTGCAAAGTTTTGTAAATCGAATTTTGGCGTTTTAGTTTCTAAAAAAACGAGTTCTTCCGATTTGTAATTTAGTAATAATGCTTGCCTAAAAAATTGCAGACAATACTGTAAAAACTGTTTTTGAGTTTCACGTCCAGATCCAGCAATTTCGTTAGACCAAACAATTAAATCTTGAATAACAGCCGCGTTTCCTTTTGCGCGGAAAGCAGCACGAATCCAAGTAATAAACCATTGTTCAAAAACTAAATCATTTGAATTCTCTTGTAAAATCTGTAATGCTTTATTGTAATTACCTTCTGATTGATGTGCAATTTTTATTGCTTTATTCTCATCAACCTGTTCCTTTTCTGTTAAAGCAGCAGCAATATCTTGCGCTCCCAATCTATTAAAATATAATGCTTGACAGCGTGATTTTATAGTGTTAATTATTTGATCTTCATCTTCAGTAATTAAAATAAAAACAGTCTCTTTTGGTGGTTCTTCAATTAGTTTTAATAATTTATTGGCAGCAGCAATATTCATTTTTTCTGCCATCCAGATTATCATTATTTTATAACCTCCTTCATAACTTTTTAATCTCAATTTTTTTACAACATCTTGAGCTTCATCAACACCAATTAAACCTTGCTTATTCTCTACGCCAATATATTGTAACCACTTAAATAAGCTTCCGTAAGGGTTTTCTTTAATAAATGTTCGCCAATCTTCTAAAAATAAATTACTTATAGGGTGTTTTTTAACGCTATAATTAGTGGTAACAGGAAATGCAAAGTGCAAGTCTGGATGCTGTAGCTTTTCACATTTTAGATTGCAAATAGCTACATTTTTAGAAGAATTACACAGTAAAAATTGCGCATAAGCAATCGCCATTGGTAATGTTCCGCTCCCTTCTTTTCCTACAAACAATTGCGCGTGCGGAACGCGTTCGTTTTTTACCGAAGCTTGTAAGTGTTTCTTTATATGTTCTTGACCTATTATTTGGTTGAAAAGCATCACTACAAATATATAATTTTAATGTACTAATAATTCTGATTATTATAGTATTTTTGAATGGTAAAAAAATAAATCTTTTTTATAGCATTCTTAAATGTTTTTTTAATTACAGCTCAAGAAAATTTAATTGATGTTTCTCTTTAAAAAAGTGAAGTATTTAAGAAAAAAAGAGAGTGTTATTTAGGTTGTCATTTAATTGATGAAGTTTTGTTAAACCACCTCGAGAATCGTCTATTTGACTAAATATAGATGCTAGTTTATTTATCGCTTTCAAAGCATATAGAGTATTGATTATCAATATAATATATGAAAATTAATAATCAGAAACAACAATTTTAGATTACATTTTAGTAAATATTTAGTCAAACCTTAACAACCCATTTTCTTGGCGAAGAAAATAAAGAAAAAAGAGGTCTTAAAATATTAAACAATAAGTTATTAAATTCTTCTTTGAGTTGTTTCATAAATTTCTTAAGATTCCAACCTGTAGCAGCTAAAAAGGCATTGATTTGCGGGGAATTTTCTCCCCAAAGATAGTTTTGGTTCAATCTAAAGTCTGTTTTTAAATGACCAATAACTGGTTCAATAGCAGCTCTTCTTCTAAATTTTCCTCTTTTACATCTTTTCTGATATTCTGTATCTCGTTTTAAAGGTCTATAATCAGGAGTTGATATTTTGGTGTTACCTATTTGTTTGATGCCTTTTCCACCTCTGTCATAAACAACTTCTTGGGGTAAAAAAGCAATATTGGATTGCATTTGTTCTAATAATGGTGCTATTGTTTTGCTATCGTGAGGATTGCCTTTAAAACTTTTTATCGCAGTAATGATTAATGTTTTTGAAGTAGTAATTAACCCTGTTTTAGTGCCAAATTCATATTTTTTATGCACTTTCCCTTTAGCGATACATGCTGTAAATGGTTTGTGAATACTGTAAATTTTATCTTTATCTGTTCGCTTTTGATGTAAGATTTGATAATACAAAGCAAACTGCTTTTTATAGACTTCTAAAACGTGTTCGGGTAATTCTCTTTCCAACTCTCGAAGTAAACGACCTGCTATAGTTTTTAGTTTTGCATCTGCTTTCTTTGCTTTTTTATATCGCTTTGGATGTTTACGATTATGGGTGTCTCTTAATAATTGCTTTGAGGTTCTGACATAACTTTGTCGTTGCTTTATCTTTTCTTTTTTAGCAATATCATTGCATTTATCAATAATCTTTTTGGCTAATTTAGCATCTGTAGGAAAGGTAGTGTTGTTCTCTGCTACTGTGGTGTCTGATAATGTTACTTTTTCTTTGGCTGCTTTACCAAAAAGACGGATAGAGTATGCAAATATTTTTTGAACTCCTAGTTCTCCTATACGTTTTCTGAAATGTACAAAGTCACTTGGATCACAGGGAAATTGATACTCAAAATAAGCCATGCCTCAAAAATATTGCATGTAAGGGTTCATTGCCCAAGCTTCGGATAGACGCTCATCAGATAAATTATAAATACGCTTGAGCAGTAAACTTCCAACCATTAATCGTACTGGCATCGCTGGTTGACCTGTATGTGAATAACTCATGTTACGCATCCAAACCTCAAAAAAGGATGATTAAGCAGCTTTAGGTGTTGATAACTTTCTGAGTTCGTTATGAGCTGCTTTTTGAGCTGCTAAATAGATTTGTGTTTTCATAGCAAAATGATTTTTCCCTGTTCTTTGTTTAAGCCACTCTAACTTTATATAAGCTACAATTGACAATACAAAATGATTCGTTTGAGTTTCTGTTTTTTTAGTTGGAGATTTAGCAAAACCTGTGTTACTTTTAATCGATTTGTGATACTCTTCTACTGCCCACCGTTTTTTGTAGATTGTAGTTATTTGGTTATACGATAAATTTAAATCACTACAAGCCAAGTACAACTCGCCGACTGTATCATTCTCGTTTTTGAAAACTTGCTTTGTAAGCAACAGCGGAAAGTCTAGTTTTTCAAACCAAACTTCCACGGTTTGTTGTCTTGGCTGTAATGTTTTAATATTCACGTATGCTCCATTTTGCTTATCTTCTAAGGATAAGGCTACTTTTCGATTGCTTTTTAAGGCAATAATAAAATCATTTTTTAAAAGTTCTTTACAATAAACCATGTTCTCTGCTGAAGAAAACCAACTATCAGCCAACACATAATCAAAGTGTATTTTGCTACTACATTCCTGCAACATTTCTCTAAAAAGTTCGTTTTTAGTTTTGCTGCTTTTACGCTTTTGCCTTCCTGTTTTTTTGTCGGTAACCCAAATATTTTTCTTTATAAACTCTACACCACACGGTATACGCATGCCTCCAACTTCGACTAAAGCAGTTAGAAAATTAACCCCTTTTACAGACCTTCCAAACACATGGTCAAAATGCCAAGTGTTCAACTCACTTTCATCTGTATATTGTTTTTCTTGTATCGAATCATCAAAACTTAAAATGATAGTTTCTTTAGATTGAGTCAATTCTTCAACATAAGGTTTTGCCTTTTTCCATAGAAATTTACTGTCATAAACACCCGTTGATAATGCTCGTGTTATTTTATCATGTTTTATAGAGAGTAATGAAGCCATACCTGTAGCTGTCGTGTAAGAACTTGAACTTATCAAATAATCAGTATACAAATCAACAAAATTATCCATCTTTTTATTTCTCAAAGTTGTTAACAAGATAAACTATAAATATCTTAAATTCAAATTATTCTTGCGTAAGGTGAGTGAATAATACTGTGAGAAATCTTTCTCAAAGTATTTCCAATCTATTTTGTTGAGCAACAAAATTAATTCGTGGCTCAAATTAATAAAATCCTTGAGCAAAGGTCTGAACAAATTTTGTTGATTTTGATTCGCTGTTTTTCCTATCATTTATTGCAAGGTTTATACTATAATATACGGAAAATCTTGCAATTAAATACTATATAAACAGTGAAAAATATCAAATAATTAACTGTAAATCAGAATGTTGAAACCTTTTTAAGGAGCGACTATTTAAGACTTTTTTAGATGTGTTTGCCCTGCAAACTTAGTATGTTAGGCGACCCATTAGAAAAATTCAATTAGAAAAAATAGCAATAGGATAGTTTATTTTTAAACATAACTTACTGTATTTTAATAATATATAATTTTGAGATGAAGTTTAGCAAGAGAATGGTAATTCAAAAAAAATAACAGAAATTAACAAAAAATGAAATTAGGGGTTTTTAGAGATGCCCTTAACTATTTTTTTTCAACCAAACTCTAATGATTTTTCTTAGTGATTGTTCTGGTTTTGGTAACGGAATTGCTTTTCCGAATTGTTTACTTCGGTTGAATTTAGAAAACGTAATTTTTAATTGTTTCCAATCTTCGGGATAAGAATCTAAAAATTTACTGAACATATTTTGTTCAGTTTTCTTTTCTTTTAATGCATTAAAAATAATTTTAAATTTTTCTTCTTGATCTATAATCATTTTTCTAAATTGTTTTTTTAGCAACCAATTTTTGCATTTGTTTAACGCTAATTGTACTTCCGTCATGGCTCCATCCTGGAGGTCCAAAAATATACATAAACTTATGAGTCCAATTACTCGATTTTTTTGTATCGTTCCAAATATCTTTATATTCATGTGTAAGAATTACCCACGGGTTATAGGATTCTGGAGCGTGTGTTACACCGTATTGAATATCAATACTTTCATCTAGTTCTTTCCATGTTCCAAATATTTTATCAAAAAAATTTAAAAAACCACCATGATTTTTATCCATATATTCTATGTTCTTTGCATGATGTACTTGATGCATTGTGTGTGTGTTCATTATTTTTTCTATAAACCCCATTTTAGGTATAAATACAGAATGTAATTGAAATTGCCATAAGGCTTCTATTGCTAAACAAACAACAACCATTGCTGGCGGAAAACCAATTGCAGGCATCCACATATAAAATAATGGTTTATACATAACGGTAAACCAACCATTACGAACAGCTGTTCCTAAATTAAAATTATTGGAAGAGTGGTGTACAATGTGTGCTGCCCATAATATGCGAATCATATGGTTTTGTCTATGGAACCAATAATATGTAAAATCATCTGCTAATTGGCATAATAACCAGATATACCAAGCGTACCCAAAAGATTCCCAACCAAAAACATTCATTCGAACACCTTCTATTAAAGGGTTAAATAAATCGTAGACAAAATTGAATAATACAACTGCCCAAATTGTCTTTACTAACGGCCCAATAACTGCTGAGCCAATTCCCATAAAAAGGCTTGCCCCAAAATCTTTCCATTCATATAGATTTTTATAGCCATTATGAGATTTACTATAGGTTAATTCTAACGCTATTAATGCAAAAAAGCAGGGAACACCATATATTAAAGGACTTGTAAAATTCATTTTTCTTTATATTTTTTCAAAGATTCAAGATAGTAATCTATTTCGAGTTCAGCAAAACATACTTCATAGCTTTTGCTTTTAACAGGCACTCTTCGTATTCTTTTTCGGGAGTAGATTTTGCTGTAATTGCTCCGCCAACTGAATAGGAAACGTATTTTTTTTCTTCGTTGTATAAAATACTTCTAATAACTACGTTAAAGTCAAAATCTCCGTTTGGTGTAAAGTAACCGACTGTTCCAGAATACAATCCGCGCTTGGTTTCTTCGAGCTTTTCAATAATTTTCATTGCCGATATTTTGGGTGCTCCTGTCATACTTGCCATAGGAAATGTGTCTCGAATTACATCTACAGGATGTGTGTCAAATTCAATTTCGGAAACCACTGTAGAAATCATTTGATGCACTTGTTTAAAGGAGTAGACTTTACACAATTCTTCAACATTTACAGAGCTTTTTTTTGCAGTTCTAGATAAATCATTGCGAACTAAATCTACAATCATAATGTTTTCTGCGCGTTCTTTTTTATCGTGTGCTAAATCAAAGGCAGCTTTATCATCTTCAATTTTACTAATAAATCGTTTTGCAGTTCCTTTTATAGGTTGAGAAATAATTTTATTCCCTTCTTTTTTGATATATCTTTCTGGTGTTGCCGACAATAAATATTGATGTTCGTGTCTAAAGAAAGTAGCAAATGGAGGTTTAGAAATTTCGTTTAAATGTTTGTATACTTCGTATGGATTTATTGTAGTGTTTTCTGCATAAAATTCTTGACAGAAATTAGCTTCGTAAATATCGCCTCGATGAATATGTTTTAAAATCTCTGTTATTTTAGCGTAATATTGATCTTTGTGGATGCGGAGTTTTATTTTGATATTAGTATCCGATTGTTGGATTGTTGGATTGTTAAACTCTTGGATAATTCTAAAATCTTCGTCTAACGCATCGTCAATCATATTTAGATAATGAAATTCAACCGTATTTCCTTTTATAAATATCAGTTTTTGTGGTTGAAAAAAGAATAAGTCGGCAAAATCTAATTCGTCAAAATTGTTGGATTGTAAGTGTTCTACATCATTTTTAATATCATAAGAAATATAACCAAATAAGTAATCTTTTGTATGGGATTGATATTCTTTTAGCTTTTTAAAAGCTCTATGATAATCGGTTTTTATAGAAGTAAATTCTTCCGCAGCTAAACAACAATCAAACGAAGAATATTTTTGATGATAGTTGTTAGTATCTAACCAAACTACTGTTTCAAATTGTTGTGACCATTGGAATAAGCGCTGCTTAAATTCCGAAGGAGAATCTATAGAAAAAGTTTTTATGGTTCTTAAAGGCATTGTGCAAAAATAAGAAACCCGATAGAAATAAAGCTATCGGGTTTTAAATTATATAAAAAAAAGATTATTCTTTCTTTTCTACTTCTACTTTAATTTCTTCGACAATTTTATTTCCATCTTTTTTAATGTTAATAGAAACAATTGTTCCAGCTTATTTAGTTTTCTTTTCAATTTATTCTAAAGTTCCTTCAACTGTTTTAGTGTCTATTGTTGTTTTTTCGTTAACAGTAGAAGAAGTTGTAATTGTGGCTACAGCCATTTTAGAGTCATTTTCTTTTACTTCAATACGAACTTCTTTTTTAATTTCATTTGAAGCGTGCGTATCAGCAGTATGACCTCCTAAAATAGGTGCAATTACCAAACCGATTAAGCAGGTAAGTTTAATTAGAATGTTCATTGATGGGCCAGAGGTGTCTTTAAAAGGGTCTCCAACAGTATCTCCAGTAACAGCAGCTTTATGTGCGTCAGAACCTTTGTATGTCATTTCTCCGTTAATAAGCACTCCTGCTTCAAAAGATTTTTTAGCGTTATCCCAAGCGCCACCTGCATTGTTCTGGAAAATTGCCCAAAGTACACCAGAAACAGTAACACCTGCCATATAACCACCTAACATTTCTGCGATAGCCAAATTATCCATTCCAAATAACATGGGAACAAAAGCAATGATTAAAGGAAAACCAATAGTTAATAAGCCAGGTAATACCATTTCTCTTAAAGATGCTTCTGTAGAAATTGCGACACATTTATCGTATTCTGGTTTCCCGGTTCCGTCCATAATTCCAGGAATTTCTCTAAATTGACGGCGTACTTCTTCTACCATTTCCATGGCAGCTTTACCAACAGCGTTCATTGCTAATGCAGAGAACACAACGGGTACCATTCCGCCAATAAATAACATGGCTAAAACGGGTGCCTTAAAGATGTTAATCCCATCAATTCCTGTAAAGGTTACATAGGCAGCAAATAATGCTAATGATGTTAAGGCAGCAGAAGCAATTGCAAACCCTTTACCAGTTGCTGCAGTTGTATTACCTACTGCGTCTAAAATATCTGTACGTTCTCTAACAATTGGTTCTTGTTCACTCATTTCAGCAATACCACCTGCATTATCGGCAATAGGACCGAACGCATCAATAGCTAATTGCATTGCTGTTGTTGCCATCATTGCAGAAGCAGCTAATGAAACTCCGTAAAATCCTGCAAATGCATAAGAAACCCAAATGGCAGCCGCAAATAATAATACGGATGGAAATGTAGATATCATACCTGTTGCTAAACCTGCAATAATATTTGTTCCTGCCCCCGTACTAGATTGTTGTACAATTTTTAAGATTGGTTTCTTACCTAATCCTGTATAATATTCTGTAACTGCAGAAATTGAACCTCCAACAATTAAACCAACAAGTGTTGCGTAAAATACACGCATCGAAGAAATTTCTTGTAAACCTTCACCAAAGAAATTCATTTGCATAGTTTCTGGTAGCATCCATTTACATAATATATAACAAGCAATGGCTACTAAACCAATAGAAACCCAGTTACCCAAGTTTAAAGCTCCCATAATTTGTGTTTCTTTTGCTTCGTTATTTTTAATTTTTACTAACATTGTTCCTATAATAGAAATGATGATTCCTATACCAGCAATAGACATTGGTAATAAGATGGGACCAATTCCGCCGAAAGCATCAGAAATACTTCCGCCCATATCTTTAATTACGTAGTTTCCTAAAACCATTGCAGCTAAAACTGTAGCTACGTAAGAGCCAAATAAATCTGCTCCCATACCAGCAACATCACCAACATTATCACCAACATTATCTGCAATTGTAGCAGGGTTTCTTGGGTCGTCTTCTGGAATACCAGCTTCAATCTTACCAACTAAATCTGCACCAACATCTGCTGCTTTTGTATAAATACCACCACCAACTCTAGCAAATAATGCAATAGATTCGGCTCCAAGAGAGAATCCTGCAAGTGTTTCTAAAACAATAGTCATTTTATTGACTGAAAAAACTCCTTCAGCTCCACCCATAAAGTAGTTGTAGAAAATGATAAAAAATAGTGTTAAACCTAAAACGGCTAAACTAGCAACACCAAGCCCCATTACAGTTCCACCTCCAAAAGAAACGCTAAGTGCTTTTGGTAAACTTGTTTTTGCAGCTTGTGTTGTTCTTACATTTGTTTTTGTTGCTATTTTCATTCCCATATTTCCAGCTAAGGCAGAAAAAACAGCTCCAAATATAAAAGCAACTACTATTAAATAACTTGTTGTTGGAACAAAATAAGCGACTACTGCTAATGCAAGACTTACAATTACAACGAAAATAGCTAGTAACTTATATTCTGCGTTTAAGAAAGCTAAAGCGCCTTGATAGATATGGTCAGAAATTTCTTTCATTTTGCCATCTCCAGCATCTTGTTTCATAACCCATTTTTTCTTAATAGCCATGTAAATTAAGCCTAGTATTGCCATTGCAATTGGCATCCAAATTATCATTGATTCCATATATTTTTTAATTTGATTAGTTTTTAACGATGGCAAATATAACAAATCAATGATTAATCAAAAAAAAGTCTCTCAGAAGTATTTGAAAGGCTTTGGTATGTCTAAGAAATTTACTAATTAAATGGTAAAATTTCCATTTGTTTTGTGTTCACTGTTTTGGTAGCGTTCTATACATTTATCAATAATTTCGTAAGCTTCCTTTGCATCTCCCCAATCTCCAATATCTACTTTCTTTTTTTCTAAATCTTTATAAACTCGAAAAAAATGTTCTATTTCTTTTATTCTATGTGGGTTTAAATCTGATAAATCATTTTTGTTATTCCAAATAGGATCTGAAATTGGGACACAAATAATTTTTTCATCTGGACCTTTTTCATCTGTCATATGAAAAACACCAATTGGTTTCACTTCCATTACACACATAGGAAAAGTTGGTTCTGCACCCATAATTAAAACATCTAACGGATCGCCATCTAATGCTAAAGTTTCTGGAATAAATCCGTAATCTCCTGGATACATCATTGAAGAAAATAACATTCTATCAAAACGTATTTTTTTTAATTCAAAATCGTACTCGTATTTATTTCTACTTCCTTTAGGAATTTCTATTAAAACATCTACCGTTTTTCTTTCTTTTGCTGTCATAATTCTTTATGTTCTTTTCGTTTCTAAAATCGGATTGCAAAAGTAAGCATTTACTAATTTTGTATAGCGGTTTTATAGTTTAATTTTTGTTTATAATCCTGGGCGGATTGCTAAACGGATTGCAAATGTTGGTGTTGGTGTTGCAATGCTGCCTAAGGCAGGCGTGTAATTACTTCTCCAAATGGCATCAAGTCTAAAAAAACGAATATTTCCATAACCAATGTTTTCTACACCAACTCCATATTCGTAATACAACTTATTAGGTGCATTGTAATTAACGTTAGACTTGTTAATATTAATGTTGTTTTGAGAAATACGACCATAAACTCCTCTAAAAGTAATTAAACTACGGAGTTTTAGCTTCTTTATTAATGGAATCCTATTTAAGATGAAACCATTAAAATGATGTTCAAAATGACCAGCAAGATATTCATCAGTAACAAAATCATAATAATTTAAGAGCGCAAAAGTGTTGCGAACTAAAGAAAAGGATTGATTTGCAGGTACGGGACTTAATAACCCGATTGGAACAGTTCCGAAAGTTTTCCCCCCTTCTATGGTGGCATCTAATAATCCAAACTTTCCTAATAGAATAGGTTGTGAATATAAAAACTGAAGCTTGTCGTATTCAAAAGACCCATTAAAAACATCTTTATATCCGTGGCGATAATTTAAAACTAAAGTAGGAAAAACATTGCGTCCAAATCGTTGTTGAACCCCAAGGCCATAAACAAATCTGCCAGGAGTGTATGACATATATATGTCGGAAGCAACATCTGTTAAATTTGATTGTATATTTCCATTGCTGTCAATATAATCCATTTTAAATTTATCTGGAGTTGTTGCAGATTTTATAGTTGCATATGATCCATTAATACCAATATGAAGATTTGGATTGATGGCATAATCAAAATTACCAGCTATTTTTTCAATTTTTGATAAAAAGAAATTATCTCCACGGGAAAATAATGCGGCTGAACCAAATGAACGTCCTAATAACTGGGTTGTGTTTAATAAAACACTACCTAACTGTTCAATATCATTTTGATACGCTACTCCAACAGCAATACGAGGTTTGTAGGATAGTAAATAACGTGCTTCACCACCGTATTTTATTTTTTTATCTTTAAAACCATAAGCTAAATAACTATTAAAACGGAAGCGATCATCGGTCGTTTTAAAGTTTCGTATTCCTAGGCGAGTTCTAAAACCTTCTACTTCATTTTGAGCAAAAGCTGTCCAGAAAGGACCAACTTGTATGTTTTTAGATACATTAATGTAACCGCTCGACAATGTGTTTATTAAGCCAGTAAGTTTTTTTATTTTTCGTTTCCCTTTTACGCTATTAATAAGTGTGTAAGTCGATTTATTTTCATCACTTTGGCGTTCTTCCCAGTATGTATCTTCTTTTTTAAATTGATCTGGTCTTACTTTGGTTATTGATTGATTATAAAAATTATTTGGTAAAGCTTTATTTAATATATATGAATTGTATACTTCGGTTTTTTTTATGGTTAACCCTTTATTGTTTTCATTTTTATCAATTAAAGTAAAATCCCCTTCGTACACATTTTTTGTTGGTAAATAAATACTGTCATTTTTAATCTCATATTCCTTTTCAAAAGACAAACCTCTTACAAAGTTTACATTAATGCCTTTATGTGTCTTCATTTTTAACTTTGTAATAGCAAAACTTTTGTCAGCTACCCATATATTTCCTTTAAAGGCTAAATCTTCATCTCGAATAGGAAAGAAATATAGGTTGTAAAATTTTTGATTATCTTTTACAATACTATCATACAATATATAGTCATATGTTGAAAAACCATCGGTAGATATTGGACTCGTAAACGATTTATTTAACAGTTTAAAAGTATTTTTATAGATATTAATATCTTTAAAAGTATTTGACATTCTATCAAAAACAAAACCTTGTGATCCTAAGCCTTCCTCTTTTTCGGCTTCGACATCTTTACGTTCTTTATTTAAAATATTATTACCATACAAACGCTCTATCTTTTCGGTAATATAAATAGGAATATAATAGTTAATACCATCGCTATCATACTTTACTTCTTTCATTGCCTCATTATATTGCTCTTTAAATAATGTCTGAATAAAAGCAGTATCTAAATTGTTTAACCCAATTTCTATAGATGTATGTTTTTTATATTGATAATAATCTACCAACTTCAAACCATTTTTACGTTTTCTTTTCCAAATTTCTTTTAAAATACGATATGCAGGGTTTTCTTTCTTTTTAAGGCGAACCTTTGGTTTTGCAACAATTAAAACCTCCTCTAATTCATTGGCCCCTTCTTTTAAAACAATACTTAAAAACGTTGTTTTAGAGTTAACTTTTAAGGTTTGCGTTTGAAAACCTACAAAAGATATTTCTAAAGTCCCTCTTTTTTTTTTTGCCTTAAACGCAAATCGACCATTATCATCAGTAGTTGTTCCATTAGTAGTTCCTTGTAAAAAGACATTTACAAAAGGCATTGGCTCATTTTGTTGGTCAACAACTTTACCTTTAAATATTGATTGAGCTTGCGTTACACTGCTTATAAGTAGAAAAAATATAGCAAATTTTAATTTCATAATTCTTTTTTTTACAGTAAAACCCTTTTAATACTACCGTATTAAAAGGATTTTGGTTTCAATATTTTATAGCTAAATTATTTTATATATAATACTTCTTTTACCGCTTTAACCACATCGTTTGCATTTGGTAACCAAGTGGCTAATAATACAGGTGAATATGGTGCAGGGGTATCTGCAGTAGTAATTCTTTTAATAGGAGCGTCTAAATAATCAAACGCTTCATCTTGTATTCTAAAAGTAATTTCTGAAGATACGCTTCCAAATGGCCATGCTTCCTCTAAAATTACTAATCTGTTCGTTTTTTTAACTGATTTTATAATTGCATCGTGATCCATTGGGCGAATTGTGCGTAAATCAATAATTTCAACTGAAAAGCCTTCTTTAGCTAGTTCATCTGCAGCTTTATAAGCCTCTTTTATTATTTTTCCAAAGGAAACAATAGTTACATCAGTTCCTTCTCTTTTAATATCGGCAACACCAATTGGCAATACATATTCTCCTTCGGGAATCTCCATTTTATCGCCATACATTTGTTCAGACTCCATAAAAATTACTGGATCATCATCACGAATAGCAGCTTTTAGCAATCCTTTTGCATCGTAAGGGTTTGAAGGGACAATAACTTTTAACCCAGGTATATTTGCAAACCAATTTTCAAAAGCTTGTGAATGTGTTGCGCCTAATTGCCCCGCAGAGCCTGTTGGTCCACGAAAAACAATAGGGCAATTAAATTGACCGCCACTCATTTGTCTAATCTTCGCTGCATTATTAATAATTTGATCAATTCCTACTAAAGAGAAATTGAATGTCATATATTCTACAATCGGACGGTTACCGTTCATTGCAGAGCCTATAGCAATACCACTAAAACCTAATTCAGCAATAGGTGTGTCTATTACACGTTTTTCGCCAAATTCATCTAGCATTCCTTTACTTGCTTTGTAAGCGCCGTTGTATTCAGCAACTTCTTCGCCCATTAAATAAATGCTTTCGTCTCTGCGCATTTCTTCACTCATTGCTTGACAGATGGCTTCTCTAAACTGAACAGTCTTCATAAATAGTTGTTTGTTGAAGTGCAAAAATAGTGAAATTATGGACAACTTTTTTAGTCAATTTTTATTAAAATATTGGCGATTAATTTTAAACTGATTTTGTTCATTAAAACTAATAAATAAAAAATTTACTATGCATGCATAGTAAATTAGAAAAATTATGTATCTTCGCAGTACTTATTTTTAAATAATTTTAGAATGAAAATATTAGTATGTATCAGCCATGTGCCAGATACCACTTCAAAAATTAATTTTACTGATAACAATACAAAGTTTGATGCTAACGGAGTACAATTTGTTATCAACCCATACGATGAATTTAGTTTAACACGCGCAATGTGGTTTAAAGAAAAACAAGGAGCAAGCGTTACTGTTGTTAATGTTGGTACAGCAATTACAGAGCCAACCTTACGTAAAGCTTTAGCTATTGGAGCCGACGATGCAATTCGTATAAATGTAGCACCAACAGACGGTTTTTTAGTAGCTAAAGAACTTGCTGAAGTTGTTAAAAATGGAGGTTACGATGTTGTTTTAGCAGGAAAAGAATCTGCCGATTATAATGGGCAAATGGTTCCAGGTATGTTAGCTTCTTTGGTAGATTTTAATTTTGTAAACGGCTGTATAAGAATGGAAGTAGACGGAACTTCGGTTTCTGCCACTCGTGAGATTGATGGAGGTGAAGAAAAAGTAGCTACTTCACTACCAATAGTAATTGCAGGTCAAAAAGGAATTGTAGAAGAAAAGGATTTACGTATTCCTAATATGCGAGGTATTATGATGGCGCGTAAAAAACCTTTAAATGTAGTTGAACCAATAGGAGCTTCTGCATTAACAACAATAGAATCATTTGAAAAACCTGCTAAAAAAGGAGCTGTTAAATTGGTTGATAATGTTGATGATTTAATCAGTTTATTACATAACGAAGCAAAGGTTATATAACTAAAAAATCACGTCATTGCGAACAGAGTGAAGTAATCTCTACCAAAAGATTACTTTGTCATTCTTTCTCGTAATGACCTCTAAAATCTAAAAAAATATGTCTATACTAGTTTTTGCCGATTCATCGGAAGGAAAATTCAAAAAAACAGCTTTTGAAGTTGTTTCATACGGAAAAAAAGTAGCAGAACAATTAGGAACTAATGTAGTTGCTTTAACTATTAATGGAGGTGATGCATCAGAATTATATGCCTATGGAGCAGAAAAAGTTGTAGAAGTTTCAGAAGAAAGTCTTACAATTTTTAACGCTAAAGCCTATGCATCAATTATTAAACAAGTAGCAGATGCACAAAGTGCAGATGTTGTTGTGATTGATTCTAGCGTAGATGGATTGTACGTTGCGCCAATGATTGCAGTAGCTTTAGATGCAGGTTACGCATCAAATGTAGTTGCACTGCCAAGCTCAACAATACCATTCACAGTAAAACGTAAAGCATTTTCTAATAAAGCATTTAACAATACGGTAATTTTAACCGATAAAAAAGTAATAGGAGTTGCTAAAAATTCTTATGGAGTGTATGAGAATGCAGTTTCTGGAAGTACAGAAAGTTTTACTGCTACGTTACCAGAAATGGGTGTAAAATCAGAAAGTGTAGATAAAGCAACAGGAGTTGTAACTATTGCTGATGCTGATATTGTTGTGTCTGCGGGTAGAGGTTTAAAAGGTCCAGAAAACTGGGGTATGATAGAAGAATTAGCATCAGTTCTTGGAGCTGCTATTGCATGTTCTAAGCCAGTTTCAGATTTAGGTTGGCGTCCCCATAGTGAACACGTTGGGCAAACAGGAAAATCTGTAGCGTCTAATCTATATATTGCTATCGGAATTTCAGGAGCCATTCAACATTTAGCAGGTATTAATGCATCAAAAGTAAAAGTAGTAATCAATATAGATCCAGAAGCGCCATTTTTTAAGGTTGCAGATTATGGTATGGTTGCAGATGCTTTTGAGGTTGTACCGCAATTAATAGAAAAATTAAAAGCATTTAAGCAGGCGTAGTAGAAATGTTGGGCGGTTCCCTTTAGGGTCGTGATTTTCACTATATCTTTTTAATTTTGTTATCGATATAATTCTGCAAAAAAGCAGCATTACTCGAACTTACAATTAAAAAGGATGCCGTTTCAATCGCTAACGCAAATGAAGGAGGATAGTGAAAAAGATATCCTTAACTCGCAAAACCTTGAAAAGACTAGCTCTTTTTGAGGTTTTGCTTTTTACTGAAACAAATAGACAATCAAACTGATAATTTTTATTAAATTGAGCCACAGAATATGAGTCTAATAAAACTTACTATTAAAGGAATTTCTTATAGTCAAATACAAAGTGGAGCATATGCTTTAGTGTTAAGCGAAATAGAAGGAACTCGAACTTTACCAATTATTATTGGCGCTTTTGAAGCGCAATCTATAGCGATTGCTTTAGAAAAAGAAATTCGCCCATCAAGACCATTAACACACGATTTGTTTAAAACATTTGCAGATCGGTTTTTAATTAACGTTAAGCAAGTAATTATACATAAATTGGTCGATGGTGTTTTCTTTTCGAGCTTAATTTGTGAACGTGATGGAGTAGAAGAGCTTATAGATACAAGGACCTCTGATGCTATTGCATTGGCAGTTCGTTTTAATGCACCTATTTTTACCTATGAGAATATTTTAGATAAGGCAGGCATTTACTTAAAAGCAGATGAAGAGTTATCTATTGGAGGAGAATTAGAGCCAGAAGAAATTGAAGTAGAATTGGAAGAAACTATAATTCAAGAAAACAGCGGTAATTTTTCTTACCTTTCACTTCGTGAGCTTAAAGAACAATTAAACGATGCTGTTGCTAACGAAAACTACGAGTTGGCTGCCAAAATTAGAGACGAAATAGACAGACGTTCTTAACATATATTTTACTTATGAAAAAAATATTTTTAATTGTTTTTTGTTGTTTTGCAAGTTTTGGTTTTGCACAAAACATAGAACAACAATGGAACTTTTCTTCTATCGAAAAAAGAGATGGAACACCTCTTGTAGAAATTAATAAGGATGATGTTATTACATTGAATAATGGCAGGTTCAATTATTCAGTAGTTTCTCAAGAACTAACCGCTTCAGGAAGTTATATTCATCAAAATAACTTATTAATTTTCAATTTTAAACAGCCAAAAGATACTGTTAGGTACTTTAATATTGTAGCATTATCAGAGAGTAGTTTAGTATTGTCTGAAAACGATATAACGTATACACTTAAAGGGGCAAATAAAGAAAACACTTTAGTTCTAGATACAGAAAATGAAGCTGAGGGAGTAACAACAGTTGATGAAATTGTTCCAAGTCAAGGATTTTCTATGACTAGTTTATGGCGTGGAGTTTTAGGAATGATAACTTTATTAGTTATCGCATTTTTATTCAGTTCTAATAGAAAAGGAATCGATTGGAAGACTGTAGGGTTAGGTTTGACTTTTCAATTAATAATAGCCTTTGGAGTTTTAAAAGTACCATTTGTACAAAGAATATTTGAATGGGTTGGTAGTTTATTTGTAAGTGTATTAGATTTTACACGAGCAGGAAGCGAATTTTTATTTAGTGGTTTGGTTGCAGATATGGCTTCTTTCGGATTCATATTTGCATTTCAAGTATTACCAACTATTATTTTCTTTTCAGCATTAACCTCTTTATTATTCTATCTTGGCTTAATTCAAAAAACAGTAAAAGGTTTAGCATGGTTGTTATCTAAAGGATTAAAAATTTCAGGAGCAGAAAGTTTATCAGTTGCAGGAAATATTTTCTTAGGACAAACAGAGGCGCCACTTTTAATCAAGGCATATTTAGAAAAAATGAATAAGTCTGAAATGTTATTGGTAATGATTGGTGGTATGGCAACAGTTGCAGGGGCTGTGTTAGCCGCTTACATAGGTTTTCTTGGAGGTGAAGATGAAGTGTTACGGTTATTATACGCAAAACATTTATTAGCAGCATCTGTAATGGCAGCACCAGGAGCAATTATAATTTCTAAGATATTATACCCGCAGACTGAAAAAGTAAACACAGATGTAAAAGTGTCATCAGAAAAAATAGGTTCAAATGTTTTAGATGCTATTGCAAATGGAACAACTGAAGGGTTGCAATTGGCAATGAATGTTGCTGCAATGTTATTAGTATTTATTGCATTTATTGCAATGATAAATGGAATTTTAGGTTGGGTTGGAGATATAACCACTTTAAATTCTTGGATAGCAGAAAACACTTCGTATGCTCAGCTTTCTTTAGAAGGAATTCTTGGTTATATTTTTGCGCCACTTATGTGGTTAATTGGTGTTGCAAAAGAAGATATAGCATTAATGGGGCAGTTGTTAGGTATTAAGTTAGCAGCAAGTGAGTTTGTAGGGTACATACAATTAGGAGAATTAAAAAATGCAGCAAATGCAACACATTTAACGTTTAACAAATCAATTATCATGGCAACGTATATGTTGTGTGGTTTTGCAAATTTTGCTTCTATTGGAATTCAAATTGGAGGTATTGGCTCATTGGCTCCAGGGCAACGTAAGGTTTTATCAGAATTTGGAATGAAAGCCTTACTTGGTGGTACAATTGCATCACTAATGTCAGCAACTATTGCAGGAATGATAATTGGATAGTGGCGAGTCGCCACACACACACACAATTAAAAAGTTAATAACTTATTTATATTTTTTAAAAAAGCACTTATAAACTTATATGTGCTTTTTTTATTTTTAGGCATTCATTAAATGAATAAACAATTCAACAAATAAACCTTCAAAATGAAGCAATATCACGATTTAGTACAACACGTTTTAGAAAACGGAAACGAAAAAGGAGATAGAACAGGCACAGGAACAAAAAGTGTTTTTGGGTATCAAATGAGATTCGATTTAAACGAAGGCTTTCCGATGGTAACTACTAAAAAGTTACACTTAAAATCGATTGTTTACGAGCTATTGTGGTTTATAAAAGGAGATACCAATGTAAAATACTTACAAGAAAATGGTGTTAGAATTTGGAACGAATGGGCAGATAATAATGGCGATTTAGGACCAGTCTATGGGCATCAATGGCGTAATTGGAATAGCGATGAAATAGATCAATTAAAAGAAGTTATTGAAACGTTAAAAACGAACCCTAATAGTAGAAGAATGTTAATTTCTGCTTGGAACCCTTCTGTGTTACCAGACCCTTCAGTATCGTTTTCAGAAAATATTGCTAACGGAAAAGTAGCGTTACCACCATGTCATGCATTTTTTCAGTTTTATGTGTCTGACGGTAAATTATCATGTCAATTATATCAAAGAAGTGCAGATATATTTTTAGGAGTTCCATTTAATATTGCAAGTTACGCGTTGTTTACTATGATGATAGCGCAAGTTTGTGGTTACGAAGTAGGTGAGTTTATTCATACTTTTGGAGATGCGCATATTTATAACAATCATATAGAACAAGTAGAGTTGCAGCTTTCAAGAGATCTAAGACCACTTCCAAAGATGAAAATAAATTCTGCGATAAAAAATATTGAAGATTTTACCTTTGAAGACTTCGAATTGGTAAATTATAATCCGCATCCACATATAAAAGGAGCTGTAGCTGTGTAAAATATTTTCTAATATCAATTTTTAAGCAAAGAAGAATAGGTAGAATATATAATACTATAAAATTAACAACTAATTTAAATCAGATTTTATAGAATTCACAAATATTTTAAAATTTTCAGAATAATATTTGTTTATCTCAATTTAATTTTTAGATTTGTTGCTCAAAAACAAAGACAATTAAGATGCTAAATAACGCTTGGACATGTTTCTATTTTTACTTTTATTTTTTTAATAAAAGGAGAGACTTTGTATCATGTTGTTAAATAACATTTAAAAATATAAAGTCTCGAATTTACTTCGAGATTTTTTTTTGATTACAAATGAATAAAATTATAGCGATACAAGGAGCAGAAGGCTCAAATCACCATAAAGTTGCACGCGACTTTTACGGAACAGCAATTCAATTAAAAGAATGTATGTCTTTTGATGTTTTGGTTGATAGTCTGCTAGATAAAACAGTTGATATTGGCATAATGGCTTTAGAAAATACAATTGTGGGTTCTATAATACCAAATTATGCGTTAATAGATAACCATAATTTACATATTGTTGGTGAGAAATATTTAAACATTCATCATCATTTGATGGCGTTAAAAGGTCAGGGAATTAAAGAGGTTAAAGAAGTTTGGTCACATCCAATGGCACTACTACAATGTAAAGAATTTTTCAAAAAACACACACACATTAAGCTAATTGAAGATGTAGATACAGCTGAAGTTGCCAAAAGAATTTCAGAAAATAATTTAAAAGGAATCGCAGCAATTGCACCAAAAATAGCTTCAGAAATTTATGGTTTAGAAATTATTGAAGATGAAATTCAAACGATAAAAAATAATGCTACTCGTTTTGTAATTGTACAAACAGATGCGCCTAACAATAGTAAAGATGAGGTAAATAAAGCATCCTTAAAATTTAAATTAGATCATAAAAGAGGCAGTTTAGCCGCAATTTTAAATGTTTTGAGTGATTGTAAAATGAATTTAACTAAAATCCAATCACTTCCAGTAATAGAAATGCCTTGGAAATATTCCTTTTTTGTTGATGTTACTTTTGATGCATATAAAAATTACGAAAAAGCAAAAACGATTATAGAAATAATGGCAGAAGAATTCAAGGTTTTAGGAACCTATAAAAATGGTAGAAAATGATTAAAGCTGCCAAAAGATTAGATACCGTTCAAGAATATTATTTTTCTAAGAAACTACGAGAAGTAAGAAGTTTAATGGCAAAAGGAAAACCAATTATTAATATGGGAATTGGATCTCCAGACTTGCAACCGCCAACAAAAGTTTTAGATGCAATTCGAGGGAGTTTAACAGATGCAAACGCACATAAATACCAAAGTTACCAAGGCTTACCAGCATTAAGAAATGCGATTTCTAATTTCTATAAAAATAAATTTTCTGTAGATTCTAATCCAGAAAACGAGGTGCTGCCTTTAATGGGAAGTAAAGAAGGAATAATGCATATTTCTATGGCTTTTTTAAATAAAGGCGATAAAGTATTAATTCCGAATCCAGGATACCCAACATATACATCTGTAACCAAATTAGTAGGTGCAGAGCCTTTTTTTTATAATTTAAGTGAAGCAAACAATTGGCAACCCAATTTTGAGGAATTAGAAAATCAAGATTTAACAGATGTAAAAATTATGTGGGTAAATTACCCACATATGCCAACAGGAACCAATGCAACTTTAGATACTTTTAAAAAATTAGTAGCGTTCGGAAAAAAACATCAAATATTAATTGTAAACGACAATCCGTATAGTTTTATTTTAAACGATAAACCTATTAGTATTTTACAAATTGAAGGTGCAAAAGACATTGCTTTAGAATTAAACTCTTTAAGTAAAACCTTTAATATGGCAGGTTGGCGAGTAGGTATGGTTTTAGGAAACCAAAACTACATCAATCAAATATTAAAAGTAAAAAGCAATATGGATTCTGGTATGTTCTACGGAATTCAAAAAGGAGCAATAGAAGCATTACAATTGTCTGATGATTGGTTTTTAGATCAGAATAAAACCTATGAAGAACGTAGAAAATTAGTTTGGCAATTGGCAGATAAATTAAACTGTTCTTATAATAAAAAGGCAACAGGATTGTTTGTTTGGGCAAAAATTCCAGTAGGAAAAAAATCTGAAGAAATTACAGATTCAATTTTATATGATAAAGATATTTTTATTACACCAGGAACAATTTTTGGAAGTCAAGGAGCAGGTTATATTCGTTTTTCATTATGTGTAACATCAAAAGTAATAAAAGAAGCAATTAGTAGGTTTGAGTAAAAAGAACCCAGTAAAACAGTTGCAATTTATAGTCAAGGTGGGTCATTTCGAGAAAGAATAACGTGGTAATCTCTAAGTAAAAAAGAGTAAAATAAAAAAATGAATGTATTTGTAATTGGTGTTGGTTTAATTGGCGGAAGTATGGCTTTAGATATTCAAAAAGAATATTCAGAAGCTGTTGTCTACGGAATTGATACAAATAAAAATCACTTAAATGAAGCGCAAGAATTAGGCGTAATTCATAAGAAAGCAACGCTTAAAGATTTAGAGAAAGCAGACATTGTAATTGTTTCGATTCCTGTAGATGCACAACAAAAATTATTACCAAAAGTATTAGATAAAATTAATGATAATACGTTGGTTTTTGATGTTGGTTCTACCAAAAAGGGGATCTGCGGAGTATTAGAAAACCACCCAAGAAGGAAAAATTTTTTAGCAGTTCATCCAATTGCAGGAACAGAGTTTTCTGGTCCAAAAGCGGCAATAACAGGTTTGTTTCAAGATAAAACAAATATTATTTGTGAGGTTGAAAAAACAGCATTTAAATTACAAGAAAAGGCATTAGAAATTTTCTCAAAATTAGGAATGCGTATTCGTTATATGGATGCAAAATCTCACGATAAACACATAGCGTATGTATCTCATTTATCTCATATAAGTGCATTTATGTTAGGTAAAACCGTTATCAATAAAGAAAAAAACGAACGTGATATTTTTGATATGGCAGGTTCAGGTTTTGCTTCAACGGTTCGTTTGGCAAAAAGTTCACCAGCAATGTGGACACCAATTTTCAAACAAAATAAAGAAAATGTAATTGAAATATTAGGAGAATACATCAATAATTTACAACATTTTAAAGAGTTGCTGCAAGAAGATAATTTCTCTGAAATTTTTAAAGAAATGGAGAATACAAATTATATAAAACAAATTTTAAACGGCATAAACTAAAAGCCAAAACAAATAGAAAGATGAAGAATACAAAAGAATTAAGAACATGGTTGGATGATATGAAATTAGATCATCCTCTAGTAATAGCAGGACCTTGTAGTGCAGAAACCGAAGAGCAGGTTTTAAAAATTGCACACGAATTAAAAGATTCTGATGTAAATTATTTTAGAGCAGGAATTTGGAAACCAAGAACAAGACCAGGAAATTTTGAAGGTGTTGGTGCCTTAGGTTTAAATTGGTTAAAAAAGGTGAAAGAAGAAACAGGTATGAAAACCTGTACAGAAGTTGCAAATGCAGCTCATGTAAAGTTAGCAATTGAAAATGATGTTGATTTATTGTGGATTGGTGCACGTTCTACAGTATCGCCATTTATTATGCAAGAAATTGCAGATGCTTTGCAAGGAACCGACAAAATTGTATTGGTAAAAAACCCAGTAAACCCAGATTTAGCTTTATGGCTTGGTGGAATTGAAAGATTATACACCGCGGGAATTAAAAATTTAGGAGCAATTCATAGAGGATTTTCTACCTATGAAAAAACGAAGTATAGAAATATTCCAGAATGGCAAATAGCCATTGAGTTCCAAAATAGATTTCCAGATTTGCCATTAATTTGTGATCCATCTCATATTACAGGAAACAGAAAAATGATTTTTGATGTTTCTCAAACAGCTTTAGATTTAAATTTTGATGGGTTAATGATTGAAACGCATACAGACCCAGACAACGCTTGGAGTGATGCTGCGCAACAAGTTACACCAGATGCTTTAAAACAGATTATGGAAGATTTAAAGATTAGAAAGCAGACAAATACAGAGGCAGCATACAAGTCTTCTTTAAGCACTTTGCGTGCGCAAATTAATATTGCAGACAATCAGTTAATAGAATTGTTAGGGAAAAGAATGAAAGTTTCTGACCAAATTGGAGCACTTAAAAAAGAGAAAAATGTTGCAGTTTTACAATCTAAACGTTGGAATGAAATTCTTGGAAACATGATTCTTGAAGGAGAAAGTAAAGGATTAAGTGAAGAGTTTGTGTTAAGAATGTTTAAGGCAATTCACCAAGAATCTATTAACCATCAAGAAAAAATTATTAAAGGATAATATTTGGGAGTTACCACAAGGGGCAGCAAGGCAAACGCATCTAAAAAAGTCTTAAATATTTACTAAAATGTAATCTAAAATTGTTGTTTCTGATTATTAATTTTCATATATTATATTGATAATCAATACTATATGTGTTTTTAAAGCGGCAAATAAACTAGCATCTATATTTAGTCAAATAGACGATCCTCGAGGTGATTTAACAAAGCTTCATCAATTAAATGACATCCTATATTATCGGTATCATATCTGTGATTTGTGGTGCAGATTCATGGAATGAAATGGAACTCTATGCTCAAGAAAAAGAAGAATTATTACGCACTTTCCTTGATCTACCTAATAGGTATCCCATCTCATGGCACTTTTAATCGTGTATTCTCAGCCATAGACAGTACACGATTTAAAGCCTGTTTTATAGAATGGGTGAAGTCTATTTCGGAATTAGTACCAAAAGAGGTAATTGCTATAGATGGTAAAACGATCAGAGGAGCAAAATAAAAAGGCAATAAATCTCCTATTCATATGGTTAGTGCTTTTGTAAGTGTTAACAACTAGACCGTGGTAGAATAGAAACTCGTAAATGTAGTGTTATAAGTAAGTTACAGTTTATTCCAACAGAAAATAATTGGGTAAAACTTACCTCCATTATTAAAATAGAGAGTAAACGAGAATTTAAAAATTCAGAGAAACCAACAGAAGCAGCAACACGCTAGGGAGTGTAAATTAAACGCTGTCTGTTCATTTTTTCACGTCTTAAAAACAGCCTATTTTTTGTCTATTACACCGTTTATCACTAAACTTTGTACAAAGGTACTTACTTTGAATTTATCAATAAAACCGCTATTATTTTTATACATTGTTGTGTTTTCGTACTTTATTATCCGTTCTGCTAATAGCGTAGGACAAGACAACTCTTTTGCAATTTTTGGCTTGTGCTGTTGGCTATTCATTCTGTTATGCTGTTTTATATAGGTATTGCTGAAACTCAATAAACATATCTCTTATTTCAAGTGCGTTTCCACCCAGTTTTTCAATTCCATCTTCTTGCGATTGAAATTTATTAGCAAGTAGTATTGGTAATTTTGATTGGTCAAGTTCGCCAACTCCTGTTTCAATATATTTACTCAATACAAACTCTATAAATTCCTTTTGCTTTTCGTTTAATAATGCAAAAATTGTGGCTTTTGCGACAGCAACTCGTTCTTTTCGTGTGATGGGTTTTACATCACTATTAAATACATATTCCAATACATCAAAAATATCACTCTTCTCTGCATCAACTAATTTTTTAAGTGTGTCAAATTCTTCTGAACCAAAACCTGCTTCTTCTAATTTTTCAAGGAGTGTTTTTCTTGTTATTGGGTTAGACCACAATTCTCTCAATTCAGCTTCATCTTTAAAGAAATTTGGCATTTCTCCCAATAAATTATCCATAAATTCTTGAACAGTTATTGGTTTTCCATCAGCACTCCAAAAAGAGGTTTGGGTCATATGCTGAATTTCTAATTCCTTTCCGTTTCGTAATTTTATCTTTACTTTCTTATTGCAAATACAAGGTAATTGTCCGCAGGTTTCACATTCGGTTGGTGGTTCTATTTCACAAACACAAGGACTTTCTCCGCAAACTTTACATTTTTTAGGTTCTTTTACGCAAATGCAAGGACTTTGATGGCATTTCTCACAAGTTTCAGGTTCTATCGGTTCTAACGGTTCGCCATCCCATTCTGGATCAGAAAAATTTTGATATGCATCTACAAAATCATAAATAGTAAAAAACTCTTTACCCTCAAATAAGCGTGTTCCTCTACCTACAATTTGTTTAAATTCTATAATCTGATTTACAGGACGCATCAAAACGATATTTCTAATGTTACGTGCATCTACTCCTGTAGATAATTTTTGAGACGTAGTAAGTATGGTTGGTATTAATTTTTCATTGTCTTGAAATTCACGTAAAAACTGTTCGCCAATTTCGCCATCATTGGCAGTAACACGAACACAATAGTTACTATCTTTTCCCTTTGGTTTATATTGATTTACTAAATCTCTAACCAATGCTGCGTGATCTTGTGTAGCACAAAATATAATGGTTTTATCATCAATATTTGCATCATTAATAAAGGTATGTACTCGATAACGTTCTCTTGATTTTATTACAATTTTTCTATTAAAATCACTTTCTGTATATATTTTTCCTTCTTCAATAATTCCTTCTGTAATGGTATCTTCATTAGTATAAATGTAATCGTCTAAAGTGGTTTTAATTCTTTTGACTTTAAAAGGCGTTAAAAAACCATCATTAATTCCTTCTTTTAAGGAATAGATATAAACAGGGTCGCCAAAATAAGCGTAGGTATCTACATTGTCTTTTCGTTTTGGTGTGGCTGTTAAACCTAACTGAACAGCAGGCGAGAAGTACTCTAAAATTCCTCTCCAATTTCCTTCATCATTTGCACCACCTCTGTGGCATTCGTCTATAATTATAAAATCGAAATAATCTTTTGGATATTGATTGTAATACGCATTTGAGGTGTCGTAATCTATTTCGTTTTGTTCTTCATTTTCCTCATTTTCGGCTGTGTTATCATTTGCCATTAACGATTGAAAAATGGTGAAAAAGATACTTCCGTTTGTAGGTACTTTTCCTCTTTTCTTTATCTCGCTTGGTTTTATTCTGATTAAAGCATCTTCTGGAAATGCCGAAAACGAATTAAATGCTTGATTGGCTAATATATTTCTATCTGCCAAAAATAATATTCTTGGTCTGCGACCGCCATCACGATTTAAATTCCATCTTGTGTAAAATAATTTCCAAGCAATTTGAAAAGCAATAGCCGTTTTCCCTGTTCCTGTGGCAAGGGTTAGCAAAATTCTGTCTTTACCTTGTGCTACTGCTTCCAATGCGTTACGTACTGCAATTTCTTGATAATATCTTGGTTGCCAAGTTCCTGATTTATTTTCAAACGGTATGCTCGAAAACTTATCTCGCCATTGTTCTGCTTGTTCGGTTACTGTGCCTTGTGGATAGGTTTTATTCCATAATTCTTGTGGCGATAAAAATTTGTTTACCAAACTTTCTGCACCTGTTTTCATACAGATTTGGTAAATCTCTTTTCCGTTTGCCGAATAGGTAGTTTCTAAATTTAATTTATCTGCATACAGTTTGGCTTGTGCTACGCCTTCACCAACTGCTAATTCATTACTTTTTGCTTCAACAATAGCCAACTTAATATCTTTGTAAACCAAAATATAATCGGCAATTAATGGTTTGGTTCTTTTACCACCAACTTGTATGCGACCATCTGTTATTTTACAAACATTGCGTTCTCTCAATACTTTTGAACCCTTAACAATTCCCCAACCTGCTTTGGTAAGTTGCGGGTCTATTAGTTCTGCTCTTGTTTCGGCTTCATTCATAAATTTTATTCTTTTTTTCCTGTAAAGGTTATTTGTGGTTTTGGGTGGTATTGACTTCCTTTAAAAAAGCGCAGTAAAAAATCTAAATCCTTTAATAAGAATTTCCCTTCATCTTCTTGAAAAAAGGGTAATTTATTTTTAAAATTATTTACACAAAATAGTGTTAACTCAGTTGATAATTCTTCTGACATAAATAGTCTTAAGATGTGCTCTTTTGTTTTGGCTTCATAAAAATACTTATTTTCTTTAAACGGAAATGCACTATTTATCTCAAAAGCAATTTCTAAACCACTTTTAGGGTTAAAAAATACCAAAGCGGTTTCAAAACAATTATCAACCTCTAAATCATCATTATCATTTCCTCCAAAAAAGCCCTCTTTTTTACTCCTGTCTTTAGCCTTTTGGATTTCTTTTTTAGAAAGATTTAATGAATTGTTAAAAAACTCAACATACTCTTTTGTAAAATCATTTACTTTATTAGCAGACAAAAATGAAATTTGTTTACCGCCATTAAAATCTAAAAACGCTTGGTATTGTAATTGCAAGGTTTCAATAACCTCACCATCTTTGTGGTCTAGAAAATTAACCGTTCTTCTACTTTTTATAGAGTTTTTTTCATCTAAAATTAAATCAGCATTAAAATCTTTTATGAAAAAAACACCCGAAAACCACCATTCTTCTCTCCACAGCACAATACCCATAAAGACAATGGTGTCTATCTCTTTTAAAAAATGACCGTTGTCAAAAGATTTCTTGGTGATATTAAACTTTTTACTCGATGCAATATGCTCTAAAAACACGGTGTCTTTATCTTGCCCTTTGTAAAAAAAATATCCTTTAATTTTTGGTGAAATATTTAAAAAATCATTGAAAAGTAAATGTTTATCGCCTAGAATTTCTGCCACCCATTCTTTACCAGAAAGACTTAATAATTTTGTATGTGCAGAAAGTAAAACGGCATCACGATTATCTCTTAAATATGCCAATAAGTTTTCGTCATTTTTAGAAGTATCTATAATTTCTTTTTCTATTTCTAAAAGAGTAGAACATGTATCTATATAAAAAAAATAAGACCTAAAAAGGACAGCATCAATCATTTCTCTGCCTTTGTAAAAATCTGTTTCATTTTCAGGTAAAGTATAGTATTTTTTTAAGATTTTATTTTCGGGTGCGTATTCATATTCTTCTTCTAAAATGAGCATAATATCATTTGCCATTTTATAAAACACCTCTTTATTTGGATTTACAAATTTCTTATCTTGAATGGTATTTAAAAAATACCATATTAAAAACTGAATGTCTTGGATATTTATTTCATCTTCGTAATATTCTGAAGTGTTATAAAACGGTAATTTTTTACCATATAAGTTTTGGTGTTTATTGGTAAATGCAGTGAAAATATTGGTTTCTGAAATGATATCTTCAAAATAGGAAACTATAAAACAAGATAACAGGTTTATGTCTTCCTCATCTAAATAATAGGACAATACCTCCTCGCTATATTTTAAAAACAAGACTTTTTTTACCTCATTACTTAATTTTAAGTAATAGTTATCTGTAATACTGTGATTGTCATACGGTTTTAACACCATCCAGTCTTTTATATATATTCTTTTAATTTTCATCTATTTTTTTGTTTTTTAACTTCTTAATATCTTTTTCTAATTCTTTTAAACTTTGTTCTTTTTGATGTTTTTTCAATTCCTTTTTATAGGTTTGGTATTCTATATTTGACTTTTCTAAAGCCATTTTATGACTTATTTTCCCGGCATCTGTTAATAATTCTCTTCCGTTTAATTGTAAGATACCATCTAAGCGTTCTAACCAACTTTTCATATACATTGGCATTTGTTGTTGTGCCATTGTTTCGGCAAAGGCAAGAAATTGTTCTACCAATAAACCCAATAGTTTTATTTCATCTTCATTGAGGTAGTTTTTAGCAACAGAAACATCTGCTTTGGTTACTGTATTGTTTTTCTTTTTATCAAACGATTGCATTCCTACTAATGGTAATGTGGCATCTGCTCTTCTGTACACCAATTCGGCTGCTGTTTGGCTACTTATTGCCCAAAGCAACTTGTTTTGTATGGTTTTAAAAAATAAAAGGGTGTTTTCATCTTTAGCATTGTAATCTATACTTGTGGTATAAATATCTTTTATTTTCTGATAAAAAAACCGTTCAGAAAGACGTATTTTACGAATACGACCTTGTAACTCGTTAAAATAATTCATTGAATTACCCGACTTAAAACGGTCATCATTCAAGGTAAAACCTTTTATAATATGCTCTTTTAATCTGCTGGTAGCCCAAACACGAAACCGTGTACCTTGTTGCGATTTTACTCTGTAACCTACTGATATTATAACATCAAGATTGTAGTATTCTATATTTCTTTCTACTTCTCTGCTTCCTTCTATTTGAACTGTTCGGAAATTCCGAACAGTTGCATTTTGGATTAATTCTCCTTCCGAAAAAATATTTTTTATATGCTCACTTATTGTTGATTTTGCTTTGCCAAACAAATTTTGCATTTGCTCTTGTGTAAGCCAAACGGTTTCATCTTGCAACTGAACATCTATTTTAATAGTACCTTCTGTGCTTTGATAAATTAATATGTCGCCTTTTTCACTCATACCAATTCTTTTTGGGTTAATTCTCCATTAAACGCTTTTTGCAATACAGATTTTTTTAACTCTTCTAAATCATCTATTTTTTGCTGATAAATGATTTCTAATTTTTTGGTTTCGGCTGAAAGGCTGTTTAGTTTTTTGACTATTTTTTGTTGTTCTTTTATTGATTTTGGAAAAGGAATAAATACACTCTCAACTTCTTTATTTGTAATAGCAGGATAACTTGCTCCTTTTTGCATACTTTC
Organism: Tenacibaculum sp.; assembly: GCA_965242715.1. GTDB lineage: Bacteria > Bacteroidota > Bacteroidia > Flavobacteriales > Flavobacteriaceae > Polaribacter. Next base: position 2,493,628 of record OZ251501.1, on the reverse strand, counting down.
CATTTTCTTATTAAAACCAAAGGTTAGTATAAAATAGAATACAAAATGATTATTCAAATAATCTTTTGGTTTCAAAACATAATAACCTGTGCTGCAAACTTGATTATTATACTCTTCTGTGATTATTGCAACTCGACTATGTGTTGGGCGAACTGTTGCAAAAATAATATCATCAGTTTTAACCAACTTTCTTGCTCTACTTGGCGCATATTTACCTAATAAGGTTGTTGCCTTCTCAATTAATTTAGTTTCTTTATTTACACTCGATACGTCAAGATAAATAAATTCATCATTTGGTTTTAACTTTGGATTTACTGTTTTTGTTTTTTGTAAAACTTCCCCCAAAGTTTTCTCCACCCAATCATCCCCTTTAGTTGAAAACACATTTTGCAAATAAGATTCAAAAAGTTGTTTAGCGTTTAGTAGGTTTTGCTGTGCATTGGTTTTTGCTTGGTCTATGGCGGTAAAGGCTTTGTCTAAAATGGCTACTATTTGTTGTTGTTCTTTTAGGGGTGGAATAGGAGTAGGATATTTATAAAGTACTTCTTTCCGAACGCCATCTTGACCCGCAGCCCTTTTAGATGATTTTTCTATAAATTTAACTAGCGAATCTGTTTTTAAAAACCAATAAAGATATTCTTGATTCAACAATTCCTTATTAGGGATTGCTTTCATTAGAGCAACATTGTATGCGCCTTCCAGACCTCTGAAAATCCCAAATATTGGTGGACCATATCGGCCAATCATTATGTCCGTTTTATTACAAAACTTCTTAGCCTTTTCTTTAGGGATGTAAGTAATAAAATTAGATGTTCTGTAATCTCGTACTTGAATAAGTCTAATATAGCCTTCTTTCGGTTCGTAAATGAAAGTTGATTTTGGTGGTTGACTGCCACCTGATATTTCGCAAACATCTCCAAAGGGAAGCATTTTCCAACCTTTTGGAAGTGTGCTTTTTTCAATTATTGATTCTTTAATCATTTTTCATCAATAATTTTAAATCATTCATAATACCTAAACTTTCTTTATCTAAAGTAGCCATTGCTTCTAATATTTCATTTGGTTGACGTAATGGTGCTTCTTCTGGTGTGTTTGGGTTTTTTGGAGCAAGTTCAAAAGTTTTTTTGTCTACGTCTTTTAAGTTTATACTCCAAGAGTTTTCGCCTTCTACTTTGGTTTTTTGTAATTCTACAAATTCTGCTAAATCACGTTCGTTTAGTGGGTTTGTTTTTCCTAAATTTCTATCTAAATTTAATTGGTAAAACCATACTTTTTTGGTTGGTGTGCCTTTGGTAAAAAACAAGACTACGGTTTTTACACCTGCACCAGTAAAGGTTCCGCCTGGTAGATCTAAAACGGTATGTAAATTACAGTTGGTCAATAATTCTTTACGCAAAGCAACAGAAGCGTTATCGGTATTGCTTAAAAAGGTATTTTTAATTATAATTCCTGCTTTTCCGCCTGCTTTTAAAATTTTAATAAAATGCTGTAAAAACAAAGAGGCAGTTTCGCCTGTTTTTATCGGGAAATTTTGTTGCACTTCTGCACGTTCTTTTCCGCCAAAAGGTGGGTTTGCCAATACAACATCATAACGGTCTTTTGGTTGTATGTCTGCCAAGTTTTCGGCAAGCGTATTGGTGTGTATAATATTGGGTGCTTCTACTCCGTGCAATATCATATTCATAATACCAATAATGTAGGCAAGCGATTTTTTCTCTTTACCGTAAAAGGTGGTTTTTTGTAGTGTTTCTACATCTTTGGTAGATAGTTTTTTGCTATTCTTAAGGTAATCAAAGGCTTCTACCAAGAAGCCTGCACTACCAACTGCGCCATCATAAATGGTTTCGCCAATTTTTGGTGCTACTACTTTTACTATGGTTTTAATAAGCGGTCTTGGTGTGTAATATTCGCCACCGTTTCTGCCTGCATTTCCCATATTCTTGATTTTCCCCTCATACAAATGGCTCATTTCGAGTTGCTCTGCGTGCGTTCTAAATCGTAGTTCGTCAATAAGGCTTACAACTTCTCGTAGGTTGTAACCGCTTTGTATTCGGTTTTTAAGTTCACTAAATATTTCACCAATTTTGTATTCAATAGTATCTGCACTTACTGCGTCTTGCTTAAATTTTTTGAGATATGGAAAGAGTTCGTTATTTACAAAATCTAATAAATCGTCTCCTGTGAGTGCATTGTGGTCTAATTTTCCGTCTTCCAATTTTGGTGCAGCCCATTTTGTCCATTGAAATTGTGGTTCAATTATTTTGGCATAGGTTTCCCCTGATAAAAGTGCGGCAGTTTCTTTGTCTTTTTCTAAGTCGTCTAAGTATTTTAAAAACAAGACCCAAGAGGTTTGTTCTACATAATCTAATTCGCTCCCACAGCCTGCATCTTTATGTAGTATATCGTCTATGTTTTTAAAACTTTGTTCAAACATTTATTTCAATTTTTATTGAGTGGTCAATTTACATTTTTTGTTACGATTTCTGTCGAGCGTAGGTAAGAAATTGCTCTTTTGGTTTTTTGTGTTTTGGCTTTGAGCGTTGGCAAAAACCAAATGTGCAATTTGTGCGGCTAGTTTTTTTCGGCTTGCAGGTAACATCGGTGCAAATGCACCATCTTTTCCAAATAAACCCTTACCTGATAATAACTAATCTAAGGCTTTCTTTTCTAGTAATTCTTGTTCTGATTTTTTCATCTTTTCTGTTTGAATAAAATTAATATTTTTTTTATTCAGACAGAGTTTAAATTACACTCCCAACGTGTTTCTCAAATAACAGAATCAGAAGCTTTTAAAAATTCTTGTATTGCTATCTAAAATATTGTAATTTGTAATAAAATTTTGAATAATAAAATTATTAATAGTATCTTTGTAATCATAAAACGAATTAATGCGTATTGTAACCTATAAAAGAATACAAGAATTTGCTACAAAACACGCAAATTCACAAACACCTTTAAATGTTTGGTATCACACCATAAGTGCTAAAACTTGGAAGAACCTAAACGAGATAAAACAAACTTTTAATAGTGTGAATTATGTAGGTAATAATAGATATGTGTTTAACATTAAAGGAAATAATTATAGATTAGTGGTTATTATTTCGTTTAATGCACAAAAAGTGTATATCCGTTTTATTGGCACACACGCAGAATATGATAAAATTAATGATATAAAAAATATTTAGTTATGATAGATACAGAACAACAATATAAAGCTATTTTAGAACGTATAGAGGAACTTTTACAAGACTCCGATAACATAGAGAATCAAAACACAAAAGGTTATATAGAACTCAATATTTTATCTGACCTTGTTGCTGACTATGAAGAACAGAATTATCCAGTTAAAAAACCGTCATTAACAGAAGTAGTAAAATTAAGAATGGCAGAATTAGGCTTAAATCAAAAACGCCTTTCTGAACTTTTAGGCGTAAGCACCTCAAGAGTAAGTGAATATTTAACAGGCAAAAGCGAACCTACTTTAAAAGTAGCTAGAGCGATAAGCAAAAAATTAAGTATAGAGCCATCTATTGTATTGGGTGTTTAATTTTTTTCTATAAAAGAATCTTTTAAAAGTGCAGTTTAGATTGCACTTTTTTATTTAATATCGTTTGTATTTATCAATACTCCGTTAAACTTTGCCCTAACCCTCTAACAGTCAATTAAATAAGTTAAAAAAACAGGCTCAAAAATTAGGATAACTCCCTGATTATCATTAAATTAATAGTTAATTTCAAACAGCTATTAATGATGCTTCTCAAGGAGAAATCCAACTATAAATATCACACAAAAAGATTACTTAACAAAATGAAAGATGTAAATAAATGGCAATATGATTTTATGTTGGAAGTTTTTGGTCTATTTCTCAGCATAAAAGGACGTTTAAATTTTATGCAGTTAAGTCGTTATGGTGATCATGGAGAACAACATTACAGGAATCAGTTTAGTAAGTCTTTTGACTTTTTAAATTTCAATAAAGAATTGATTACTGAGTATGGGGGCAAACATTTAACCATTGCTTTCGACCCGAGTTATGTTAGTAAATCTGGTAAATCCACCTGTGGAGTTGGTTATTATTGGTCTGGTGTAGCGGGAAAGGCAAAATGGGGATTGGAAATATCTGGTATAGCTGCGATTGATATAGATAATCATACAGCGTTTCATTTAGAGGCTGTTCAGACACCAAATAATTTGGAATCAAAAAGTTTGGTAGATCATTATGCCAATATATTGATTCAAAGAAAAGAGGTCCTTCTTTCGATGTCTAAATATGTTGTGGCAGATGCTTATTTTTCCAAATACGGTTTTGTTTCTAAACTCTCTGATAATGGATTGGAGACCGTTAGCAGACTAAGAAACGATGCTGACTTACAATATATTTATACTGACCAACAGAAATATGGGAGAGGAAGACCTAAGAAATATGATGGAAAAATTGATTATAAAAAACTTAGAAAAGAATATTTTTCTTTGATAGAAGACAATCAGCAAAGCAAAGTATACAGCGCTATTGTATACTCAAAATCATTAAAAAGAAAAATCAATCTTGTGATTGTTTATTTCCTTAAAAAAGGAAAATGGAATCATAAATTATATTTTTCTACAGATGTAACAATTTCAGCAGAAATGATTTTGACATATTATCGCACCAGATTTCAAATAGAATTTACTTTTAGAGATGCCAAGCAATACTCAGGTCTAAATCACTGTCAAGCAAGAAGTAAAGATAAACTCAACTTTCATTTTAATACAGCACTTACAACGGTTAATCTCGCTAAGATTACACATTGGATGCCTATTGAAAAAAGGCTAAGAAGGGCTTTCTCAATCAAGGATATTAAAACCTTACATCACAATGAGTTAATGCTTGCTCGATTTTTTAACGTGTTCGCTATAAGACCGAACTTGAAGAATAATAAACAAAAAATTAAAGAACTACTGTATTATGGTATCAGAGCAGCATAAAAACTTAACGGAGTATTGTTTATCGAACAGAACTCAAAACTAAAATGGTTAATACAGTACAAGAATTTTTAAAAGACAGAGATTATTACATTTTAACCTTGTATGAGTTTTATAATAAACGATTTATAGACAACGATTTTTATTATCATAATTTAAAGCAAGGCTCTATATTTTTTATTAACCTCAATAATACTGAAGAATACAATCAATACATTCAAAACAATATATGGTCTATTAAAACAGATATTGAAAATAAAAAACGTAACTTTTTATACACATCAGATAGTACAGCTTTTAAAGACTTAAACCTTTCCTATTATTTTCCCTTTTTAAAAACAGAAGAACAAATTAATGTTAATTCAAATATTGAGGATAAAGAATTAGTAAATTATATAGCCTATAAAGGCACTATCAAAACAGGTTTTATAAGTTTTCATTCTAAAGGTTTAACCTTTTTATCTATCAAACCAAAAGAGTCAATAAGAGATTTTGTAGCTAATTATATAAAACTCCTCGTTTTAGATACTGAAAGTTCTCCTATTATGTATAGCCTTGGAGATGATAAAAGTACTGAACCCAACATTGAAATAGATGAAGAAACTAAAGCGCTATTAAATACATTAGAAGAACATTTAGAAGCATTAAAACAATCAGGGAAATTCTTTATCATAGCCCCAAAAGTAGAACAACTTTTAAAAACCTATTTACATAACAATGAAAGTAAGAGCAATGAAATTAGTTCACTTTACATTGACAAAGATTTTAGACTGTTTTTACCACAATACAATAACATAGAAATTAAACTTGCTCATTTAACAAAAGCCATTTATATTTTATTTCTAAAGCGTCCTAATGGCATACATTTAAACGAATTGCAACAGCATAAACAAGAACTTTTTAAGATATACAAATGCATTTCTTACAAATTGTCTTTAGACAAGATGGAAGCTAGTATTAATGATTTACTACATAATGAAAACACCATATTTGTCCACCTCTCTCGCATAAAATCTGCCTTTGTAAAACAATTTACAAATACTTATGCCTATAATTACTATATACAAGGCGAAAAAGGAAAAGAAAAGTTTATAGTACTACCACAAGAAAAAATAAGTTTTGAAACTAAAATTTAGGTTTGCAACCTTGCAAACTTTAAAAGCGTAAACAATTAATCCTCATTTTTGCAGTAGATTTTTAGTTGAATATATAGGCATCAACCGATTTTCATTAGATTACCTCAAATATATTTACCATATTTGTAGCAGTAATTTTAAGAAAAGAAGCGTAGCTTTTATTCTGTTCGTAGAAATCTGACAATTTCAATAGTAACACAGAATACAATGACTATCGCTCACGTTTCGGCGTGGGTTGATGCTGTATTCATGTTGCAAAGCTTTGTCAGAGCTTCTACGATTGGATTGGCTCAATTCCACGCTTTCTTAATTTGTATAAACTTCACTTTTGGGAATTGAGTGTATTTAAACTCATATTTACTATGAAAAAATTAATTGCATTTACATTATTATCAATTTTGCTTTCTTGTGGCACTCTTAATAGAACTGTTACTGGTAGCAAGGAAATTGACTTAATTAAAACTGTTTCTATTGAACAGAATTGTAAAAAAGAAAACATTAAAATTATTGAAAAAGTAAAAAAAGCTTATTCAGCCACTTACGCATTAGATGTTTGTGGAAAACGCATGGTTTATAAACAAGTCGGTACTGTTTTTATGGAATCTTCTAAAGCAGATAGAATGGTTAAAAGCCTAATTAATTATTCCTTTTTATGGAAACCTATAAAATGAAAAAAATATTTGCATTCGCACTTTTAATAACGCTATTTTCCTGCTCATCTTCTGATGACAATAACGAAAACTCATCAAACCAAGTTTTAAACCCTCCAGAGTGGATTCAAGGTTCTTGGGCTAATTCTCTTGGTGGTAATTTAAGATTTACAACAGATGATTTTTGTATTGGATTATCTACAACTGAAATTTGTAACAAAGACAATTACACCAACGCTGTAAATTCTAATCTTGGTACAGTTACAGAAACTATTACTGAATCTCTTTATAAAGTTATCGCAAATATAACTTCGATTTCAACAACTTATGAGTTTCAAAAAGTTTCGGATACCGAATTTTTATTTGCTAGCTCATTAACATCTTCAACCTATACGAAACAATAATATACAAAAGATTATCCTATGTGGTTCACAATATTTTTAATTGCTATTGCATTCATTTTCGCAATAGCTTATAATTCTAACAAGTCAAATAAATCATTCCAACAGTCTAATCAAAATTTTGAACCAAAACCTTTTACTAATAGAGATTTTATACAATTTGAAGCAATGATAGAACAGGGTTTTGAAACAAATATTAATAACACTATAAAAAGAACTGTTGATGTTTTTGGAGATAATCCGAAAATATTAGGTTTAGCAATTATAAGTTCAATAGGAAGCACTTACAAGGCATTAAAAGAAGGCTCAATAAATGACCCTCAATTTAATTTGGTAATGTCTAATGAAGAAATTATTAGAAGTCTTAATAAAGTACGTGACAAAGTAAAAAACAAATACATAGAATAACTTTAGGGTCAAAAAAAATGTTTATAAAATTTATACTCAAAAACGGTTTAGGTTCGCCTGGGAATACTGCTAAAACTTTAATTGAGCATTTTAACAGAAGGAATCAGATGTATATGGCAGAAGAAGCCAATGAAATATATACTGATATTTTAGTTGATAGAATGTTAGTTGCACAAGCAACAGGTCAAAGCTATTATGATAGATTATATGATTTTGACAAGATTAAAGGGTTTTTAGAAAATGATATTAGTACATTCACTTTTTTAGTATTGTTTAGCGAATCTGAAAAATTTAGAGAAGGAGTAAGACCAAACCATTATGGCGATTCTCATTTTGATATTGTAACTGAAGTTATCTATGAAGTTTGTAGAAAACGTAGTGCACTTTGTGAATTAAGTCTAAATGATTTTAGGGCTAAAGCTAATAAGATATGTCGTTTACATATTTATAATTTTTAAAGCAATACTCTTGTTTATAAAACAAAAATTACTGAATACATCAATATGAAAGATCTTAAAAATAAATATTCGCTTTTCAAAAAGAAGATAAAAGAGATTGAAATTTACGAAAGTAAAAGTTTCTTTAAAAAATTATTTTCATCAAGCAAACCTAATGAAGAAGAAATTATTGTTACCTTGAATGACTTTGTTTCAAGTACATTAACAAAAGAAATTTTAAAATTTAAAGATTTAGAATCTTTTAAAACGTCTTTTAATTGGTATGATTCTGTTAGTGATTATCTATATCCAGAAAATTGCTTTAAAATATTAAATACCTATCAAGAGTTACCTTTTTTAGATGATAAAACAATGATTGCCATAGAAAACGTTAAAAGGTTAATGCAAATGCAAATTCGAGAAGCTGATAAGTTAGATGATATGCTAAAAAAGTTTACTTAATTTTAAAAGAATAGTTGCAAAAAAAATAGTGCTAATTTCATCAATGAATATAAAACAAGAACAGAAATAGGTCATCAATTCGATAGTTCTTTTAGGAAAAAAAGAAAAAGAATTTTTACACTAAAAAAAACTTTATTATGGTTTGGATATTAACAATTTTAGCTTTTATAATATACTTATTTGTTACAGCAAAAAAAGAAGAAGTTGCTAAAATAAACAATCAAGGGGGGCTATATTTTAAATACAAAGAATTAATTGATTTCTTTTTAACAATACCTGACATAGAGGTTGAAAAGAAAAACAATTACTCAATTATTTTAGCTGTAAAGGGTAGCGGTGTTATAACTCGGTTTACAATTGGTCATGGCTTTGAAGGTGTTTCTATTTTTTGGCTACATCAGAGTCTTGTTTTTGGAGAACACTCTTTAAGTTGGAATTTTCCTGAATATTTGCCACAATCTCAAATGATTGACACTATTGAAAAGGAACTTGAAAATTACCAACAAAATTTATTAACAGATAATTTTTAATATAATATGCTAGACTTTTTAAATTCAAAAAAGAACTCAAGTCTTTTTTTTAAATTCAGTAAGGTTGCCGATATAGATATAGGTGGCTTTAATAATTTAGAAAAAAATAACTTGAAATTTCAAAATAGTAAAATAACAATCAGAAGAAACACAAACCTTATAAGCGATGTCTTGTATTTTTTTAGAGAGAATAAATATAAAACATCAGATAATTATATATTTAGTTTTTTTGGTCCAAGCACTAAAATATACGTTCCTGACGGAAAGGATAGCGATAGTGTCGGGGAAATGAAATTAGATATAATAGAATTGATTTCATTTAAAAAAGGTTTTTTTACTTATGAATTAAAGCAAAAAATTTGTACGGGCAATTACAATACTATATATACTTACAAAGTTAAAAGTATTAAGTTAATTATTAGTGAAGAAATAGGATACCTAATCTACCCGAATGGGATGGGTAGAATTTATAAAAAATAAATTTAACCTTTAGAATGCAAAAGCTCATAACATCAATTTTAATCATACTATTTATATTTTGTGGATTTTACGCTTTATACGATATTGTTATTAGCAAAAAACAAAACAGTTTAATAAACACTACCTTTAGAAATAACACCCTTCAAAACAATGATTTAAAAGAAGTTAAAGAGAATAGGCAGGAAAACATTAAAGCTGTAGATTCGCTTCCTTATGATTATAAACTCATTAACGAAAAAGCCATTTTTTTACCAACGTGGAACAATATTTTCAATATAGCTACAATGCCAAAACCTCTTTTAAAGGAGTTGATGGAAACTTATAATTATGAACACAACTCACATAATGATTCTTGGAAAAAAACAGATTCAGAAAGTGAAGCAACGTTTTATATAAATAGAGATAAATTAGGTAGCTTAATAATACAATGGAAAAATATTGAGTTAAGCACTCTTGCTTTAGAAGAAAAATTTAAAGAATTTTTAATTGAAGAATCTGAATTTATGAAAACGTATGAATTTGTTAAAGTAAATAAGATTGGAAAAATAAGGATGAGTATAGCAAAAACTAAAACTTTCAATTTTATAGCCTTTGATATTTATAACAACTAATTTTATGGACACAATTTTTTGGCTCTGCGTAGAATTATTAAAAGTATCTGCAAACTTTTTAGGCATAACTTATCAAGCGTTAAATGTTTGGTTATTTGTAATTATACATCCATTTTTAACTATCTATTTTTTCTATTTATATCGTAAATACAAAAAACGTTATCTTAATATCAAACAAGATTAATGAAATTTAAAATTATTGTTTTACTTATGTTTTTTAGTATAGTGATTTTCTGCTTTATGATAAAATTACCTGTACTATTAAGAAAAATTGACCTAGAATTACACGCTATATTTTATTTTATAGCATCCTTGTTTTTGAATGTATTATTTAAAGTAAAAAAAATAAACACCCATTTATTAATCTTTGGGATGCTACTTCTGTTTAGTGTACTGATAGAGTTTGCACAAGAGTATAGTAATATCTTATTAAACAAAAGAATACACGGAAGATTTGACCCTAATGATATAAAGTTTAATCTGCTTGGTTTGTTTAGTTTTTCAACTCTGTGGTTTTGCTATCTTTTAGCAATAAAAATTAAGAATAATATACATACAAAAACTAATTAATCTAATTTTAAAATGCAAACAGAACTTATAAAACTCAAAGTAAAAAAAGAAGCATCTTTTGGCATTGGTGCAAATACGATAAAACAAATTTTTATAGAATCTTGTTTGCGGTTAGACGCTTCAATTTTTGAGCCACTCATAAATGAAGATATTTTTTTTAAAAACAAAGACAAATACCGTTTTTTAGCCTCACTACAAAAAGAATTTAACTCTTGGAAATCAAAAAAAGTTACTAAAACTCATTTAATAGAAGGTAAATGTAACGGTTGTCATCTTGGGCATAAAGTTTATCAATTCTATACTCACGAATTGCCATTAAGGTGTACTTTTTCCTATATCATTCACGAAGAACAAAACCAAATAGCAGATATTTTTATGTGTAACTCTAGTGATGGCATGCAAACAGTAGGTTTAGATAAATTAAGAGAATTTGACTTTTGGAAAACTAAATAATCCTTTACTATTTCTGTCATATTATTTATTATCATATTATTTTTAATAAGTAGTAACAGAATTAAAGAAAAGGGGAGAATGTTAGCTATATATGTAATAACATCTTGCCCTTTGCCTTAATTGATAATTTGAGTTATGCTACTGCGTTGTAATTAATAATTTGTAAATCTTGTGAGTTGCAATTCATAAGCTGTGCAAATTTATTTATAAGACTGTTTTTTATTTCTGCCTTTGTTTTAAGCATATTGTAATCTAGTGTCTGGTCGGTAAGTACCTTAATTTGCTAAAGAGTTCAATTTTTGTGTTGTACTTTTCTTTATTTTTTAAAAAAAGGGTTGGCTTTGAAGTTTTTTAAAACGGAGGCTGTTCAACTTGATAAAATCCTCCTTTTTAGGTCTAAAATTTGGTTTTAAATCTAGGGATCCTTAAAAAGACTAGATTACCTTGTTTTTAGGCTACTTTTTGCCTCTTTTTTGTTTTCGATTTTTCTTTTTCCTTTTTTCTTTTTCCTTTTTTATCAAGTTTCCCGGCCTATGAAGATTGTAAGACAAAACGGCTAGAGACACGTATTTGTCAAAATTGATTTTCCCTTTATCACAACAAAGGAACTTTATATTAGAAGATATATGTAATTAGTTTTAGCACATATTTGACCTCAGCTAAAAAGAAGTTCTCAAGCCCCTGTGTAATAATGGTAATAAAGAAAAAACCCACTCATAAATGAGTGGGTTTTGTGGTGCCTCCAGGAATCGAACCAGGGACACAAGGATTTTCAGTCCTTTGCTCTACCAACTGAGCTAAGGCACCATCGCATTAGCGGCTGCAAATATAAAACCCTTTTTATATATTTACCAAATAAAAGTTGAAAAATCTATTGTATTTTTACATTCACTTAGAAAGTAATAGATGTACTTAATAATAGATGTTGGTAATACGAGAGTGAAAGCAGCTGTTTATCAAAAAGATAACTTAATTGAAGTAGTTGTTTTTGATAAAAACAGAATAATTTCTGAATTCAAAAAAATTATGAAGAAATATGAAATTTCTAACGGAATTATTTCTTCAGTAGCTTCTATCTCTAAATTTAAAATGGATAAGTTAAAATCTATCCTGCCCATTATAGAGTTATCTTACAGAACAAATGTTCCTTTTAAAAATTTATATAAAACCCCAAAAACTTTAGGGGTTGATAGAATTGCATTGGTTGCAGCTGCAGTAGAAAAATATCCAAATAAAAATGTCTTGATAATAGATGCAGGCACTTGTGTAACGTTTGATTTTGTGACTAAAAATAAAGAGTATCTAGGAGGTGCTATTTCTGTAGGAATAAAAATGCGCTATAAATCACTAAATACTTTTACCTCTAAATTACCGTTATTAGAAGCAAAGTTACCTAGTAGTTTTATTGGGGATTCTACTCATAACTCTATACATTCAGGGGTTGTGAATGGTATTTGTAATGAGATAGATGGTGTTATAAATTTATATAAAAAAAAGTATAGATATTTAACAATTGTTTTAACAGGAGGAGATGCCTTTTTCTTGTCAAAACAATTAAAAAGTAGCATATTTGCCAATCCAAATTTTGTTTTGGAAGGATTACATACAATTTTGACATATAACAAAAAGAATGATTAAGAAATTTCTGTTAGTATTTTTAGTGTTTTCTTCAGCTATATTAGTAGCACAACGTAATAATTCATCACCTTATTCTTTCTTCGGAATCGGAGAAGAATTTAATCCGCTTACTGTAGAGCAATCTTCTATGGGAGGTATTGGTGTTGCATTTAAAGCCAATAATTATTTAAATTTTATGAACCCAGCGGCAAATGCTAATTTAAGGTTTTCTACCTATAGTATTGGTGGTTTAATGACAGATTTAACATTAAAAGACGCATCAGGAGAACAATCAGGTACAGCTACAAGTTTAAAATATATTGCATTAGGTTTTCCTATCGGAGATAAAGCAGGTTTTTCAGTAGGATTGCAACCAAAATCATCTGTAGGCTATGCGTTTTTAAATAAAATTCCTTTAAATTCAGACACACCAACCGAAATTACTCGTTATACTGGTAATGGTGGTACTAATAGATTATATGGAGCTTTTGGTATGGAAGTTATCAAAGGGTTTTCTTTAGGTTTAGACGTAGCTTTTGTTTTTGGTACTATAGAAAATAATATTTTAAACCAAAGAGCAAGTGTTGCATTAGCAACTAAAAGTAAAGAAACAACAATAATTAGAGGGGGTGTTTATAAGTTAGGTGCTCAATATCAAAAAGAGTTAGCCAATAAATTGCAACTAAACGCAGGGGTTGTTGTTCAATTAGAAAACAATTTAACTGCAAATAGTTCACAATACGTATATTCACTTTCTTTTGCTTCTTCAGGAAATGAAATACCTAGAGATACACTTTCAATAACATTTGTACAAGGAAATTTTAAAACGCCAATTAAAACTTCTTTAGGAATTGGGTTAGGTAAAGAGTTGAAATGGTACGCCGGTGTTAATTATGAATTTAAAGACGCTTTAGAAAACCAAAATAGTATAGTTGGAACGACTTACAGATATGAAAATTCTAGTAGAATTTCTATTGGGGGGTTTTATTTACCAAAAATAAATTCTATTTCAAGTTACTGGGATCGAGTAACCTATCGTGCGGGGTTACGTTTTGAGGATACAGGATTGTTAGTAGATGGTACAAGTGTAGGAAATAATTTTACATCAATAAATGACTTTGGCATAAATGTTGGATTAGGATTACCACTAGGCAACATAAGGTCTAATATTAATATTGGTGTAGAATACGGTAAAAGAGGTACAACGAACAACCATTTAATACAAGAAAATTATTTTAATTTTAAATTAAGTTTATCTTTGAACGATGTTTGGTTCAGAAAACGACAAATTGATTAATAAAAAAACAGATAAGATGATAAAAAAAATTACTTACATATTAACAGGATTATTTTTATTTGCAGCACTCGGTGCTAATGCACAAGCAAGTCAAGAATGTAATATAAAATATAACCTTTTTAAAGGGAATGTTATTACAAAGAAATATGCAGAAGCTAAACCAGAATTAGATTACTTATTAGCTAACTGCCCAAAATTATCTGTAAATATTTATAAATACGGAGCTAAAGTTGCTGATAAAACTGGGAATCATGATTTAATGGAAAAAATTTACGAAATGCGTTTGGTTAATTTCCCTAATAAAGGGGCTGCTAAAGCACATAGTGATTATGGAACGTATTTAGCTAAAAACAAATTAGCCTCTGATGGTGAAATTTTTTCAATATTAGAAAAAGCATATAACATTTCTCCGAAAGATATGGGAGTTAAAAATATTTACAAGTATTTTCAAGGAATTACAGATAAATATAAAGATATAGATCCTCAAAAAGTATTTGACACCTATGATGATGTAATGGAGTCTGTAGGTGAAAAGTTAGATGACTATAACAAGAAAATTAGTGCATTAAGAGCAAGAGAAACGGATGGCGGAATGAGTGTCAAAGATGAAGGAAGATTAAAAGCATACACTATAAACTCAACAGCTTTAGGTTCTGTAGAAGGTGGTTTGGATGCTATGTTGTCAGAAATTGCAACATGTCCAAGATTAATTCCGTTATTAAGTAGAGACTTTGATGCAAATAGAGGGAATGCTATCTGGTTAAGAAGATCAGTATCTAGGTTGTATAATAAAGGTTGTCAAACTGACCCGTTATTTGAGCAGTTAGCTAAAGCGTATGCAGAAGCATCGCCATCTTCAGATTCATATACATTTTTAGCAAATGTATTAGATAAAAACGGAGACGCAAGCGGAGCAGAACAAATGAGAGCAAAAGCATTTGATTTAGAAACAGATCCATTTAAAAAAGCAAAGTATAAATTAAAGTTTGCACAAGCTGCTAGAAATTATGGTCAAAAATCAAAAGCAAGAAGTTTAGCTAGAGAAGCTTTACAATACAATCCAAATATGGGTAAAGCGTATTTATTTATTGCAGGGTTATATGCATCAAGCGCTAACTCTTGTGGTTCAAGTGAATTTCAAAAAAGAATGGTATATGCAGCAGCATTATCTAAAGCAAGAAAAGCTCAATCAGTAGATCCAGGTTGTGGAGCTGGAAGATATATTTCTAGTTACAGAAAGAACCTTCCTTCTAAGAAAATGATTTTCCAAGAAGGAGTTGCATCAGGAAGCTCATATAGAGTTGCTTGTTGGATTGGCGAAACGGTACGTGTACCTTAATAATTATATGATAAAATACAGTATAAATAGATATAATAGCATTGCTGCCATACTAATGGCAGCAATATTTTTTTCTTGTACCAACGATTCTAAACAGGTGCGAGATTTTCTTGCAGATAAAAACCTACCTATTGGTATTGCTAAAAACATATACCATGTGTATAAAGATTCAGGGAAGATTACGTCTAAATTAACCACAAAGTTATTATATGATTTTTCTAATAGAAAAGAGCACCCGTATAATGAGTTTCCAAAAGGTATAAAGATTGTTACTATCGGTAAAAATGGAGATTCTATTACAGTTACTGGAAATTATGCGCTTTCATATTCAAAAACAGGAATTGCAGAAATAAGAGGAAACGTTATAATTATTAATCATACAGATAACGTAAAGTTAGAGACTGATCAATTATATTGGGATCAGAAATTAAAGTATTACTTTTCAGAAGAAAAATTTAGACTTACCAAACAAAAAGACACATTTTTTGGTGTTGGTTTTGAATCTAAAGAAGACCTTACAAAATGGATTGCAAAAGATGTAACGGGCAATCTAGAAGTTAAACAAAATTAAGATATGAATAAACTTTGGAAATTTTTACAGTATGGTTATTTAATTATTGCAATAATATGTTTAGTTGAAGGAATTATTAGGTGGTCTACAGATAGATCTAGTTCTTCCCTTTTCTTTGGTGTTTCCGTTTTAGTTACATTACTTTTCTTTTTTAAAAGGCATTTTAGAAAAAAAGTAGAAGCTAGAAATCAACAAAATAGAAAAGCTTAGTGAGCCTAGAACTCATCATTATAATAAGTTCCATAATACTGTCTGCATTCTTTTCTGGAATGGAAATAGCGTTTATTTCTGCCAACAAACTGCATTTGGAACTTGAAAAGAAACGTTCGGGTTTTATTCCGAAGATACTCTCTAGGGTTACACAAAAATCATCAAAATTTATTACTACTATGTTGGTAGGTAATAATATTGCATTAGTTGTCTATAGTTATTTTATGGGAAAACTATTGGTTAATTTTCTTCCGTTAAATAGTTTTTCAGATTTTTCAGTTTTATTAATTCAAACCATAATATCTACATTAATTATTTTAATAACTGCTGAATTTTTACCTAAAGCAATTTTTCAGATTTATGCTAATGAGGCATTAAAGATATTTGCTATTCCAGCATATTTTTTCTATTTGATATTTTATGCAATTACATGGTTTATTACATTAATTTCAGATTTTTTCTTGCGTGTTTTCTTTAAAACAAAAAAAGATGAACAGCAAACTGAGTTTAGTAAAGAAGAATTAGGAAACTATATCTCAGAACAATTAGAAGCCAATACAGAAGATGAAGAAATGGATTCTGAAATTCAGATTTTTCAAAATGCTTTAGAATTTCAAAAAGTAAAAGCCAGAGAAATTATGGTACCTCGCACAGAGATTATGGCGGTTGAGGTACATGAAACCATAACCAATTTAAAGCAACAATTTATAGAAACGGGTTATTCTAAAATTTTGGTATACAAAAGTTCTTTAGATGAAATTATAGGCTATGTAAATGCTTTTGAGCTTTTTAAGAAGCCGAAAACGGTAAAATCTATTTTACTTCAGGTAGAGATTGTTCCAGAATCTATGATGATAAACGACGTGCTAAATGTTTTAATGAAAAAACGTAAAAGTATAGCTGTAGTTGTTGATGAGTATGGTGGTACATCTGGAATGATTACCGTTGAAGATATTGTAGAAGAATTATTTGGAGAAATAGAAGACGAGCATGATACGCAAGAATTTCTCGAAGAGAAAATTAACGATAGAGAATTTAATTTTTCTGCTCGTTTAGAGGTAGATTACCTAAATGAAACGTACGATTTAGATATTCCAAAAGAAGAAGCATATGAAACCTTAGGAGGTTTTATTATTCATCATACAGAAAATATTCCAACGCAAGATCAAGTTGTTCTTATAGATAATTTACACATAAAAATACTAAAAGTAAGTGCTTCTAAAATAGACGAAGTATACTTTAAAGCACTTGCCAAAGAAGACTAATTAATTAACTTGCTAAAGAGTTAAAAACTTAGCTTTTAAACATTGCATTTTACAAACCCAAATTGTATCTTCGCCCACTGAAATAAATAAATAAAGTATGGCAATTTTATCAAAAATTAGAGAACGGTCAATGTTCTTAATATTAATAATTGGTTTAGCACTTTTCGTTTTTGTATTAGATCCTTCTACTTTAGGAGATTTTTTTAACTCAAGTAAAGTAAATGAAGTTGGAGATATAAATGGAAAAACTATTACTCGCCAAGAATTTGCAGAAGCATTAGAAAACTACCGAGCTAGAAGCGGTAACAGTGTTTCAGAAATGCAAGCATCTAAAACAGTTTGGGATAATTTAGTAAGAGAAAAAATATATACTACACAGTTAGAAGATGCTGGTATTACCGTTGGAGAACAAGATATTATGAATAACTTGTACCAAACACAATCTGTACAAAACGACCCTCGTTTTCAAACATCAGGTTTGTTTAATAAAGATAAATTTGTAGAATATTTAGCTACTATAAAAGAAGACCCAGCGCAAAAACAAGCTTGGAACTCTTGGCAAAACTATATTTCTTCAATAGGGAATAGTTTGAAAAGAACTACATATGATAATCTAATTGGTGCAGGTTTAGGAGCTTCTTTAAAAGAAGGTGAAACGCAGTATTTAAATGATAACACTAAGATTACAGCACAGTATGTATACGTACCTTATACATCTGTTGCAGATAGTTTAATTACTTTGAAAAAAAGCGATATTCAGAACTATATAAATGCTCATAAAGAAGACTTTAAAGTAGAAGCGTCAAGAGATATTAAATATGTAAAGTTTAATATTACGCCTACAGCGGAAGACGAAGCGGCTATTAAAGATGAAGTTGCAAAATTATTAGTAGATAAGGAAGAGTATAGTAATGTTACAAAGGGAACAGTTACAATTAAGGGTTTAAAAAATGCAACAGATTTTAGATTATTTTTAGCCGAAAATAAATCAGATATAGCTTTAGATGAAAATTTTAAATTCAAAAATGATCTTTTTGCTGTAGTTTCAGAAGAATTATTATCTAAAAATGTAGGTGAAGTTTTTGGTCCCTATAAAGATAGAGGTTTTTATAAAATTTCTAAAGTTATTGAAGTAACACAAATGCCAGATTCTGTTAAAGCAAGTCATATTTTAATTCCATTTTTTGGATCAAGACCTAGCGGTACAGAACCAACTAAATCTGAAGATGATGCTAAAATACAAGCTGATAGTATTTTGAATGTTGTGAAAAGAAATAGAAGTAAATTCGCAGATTTAGCTAAAGAATTTTCATCAGATAAAGGTTCAGGAGCAAAAGGAGGAGATTTAGATTGGTTTACATACAGCCGTATGGTACCAGCGTTTAGAGATTATGCTTTTAATAATAAAAAAGGAGATATTGGTGTTGTAAAATCTCCATTTGGTTTTCATATTATTAAAATAGATGGTCAGAAAAATAAACAAAAGGTTGTAAAGCTAGTTACATTTGGTCGTCAAATTTTAGCTTCAGAAAGAACAGAAAACAATACTTTTCAGCAAGCAGAAACATTTGCTTTAAATATTTCTAAAGAAAATGATTTAGACAAGCTTGCAACAGATAATAAGTTAAGTGCAAGACCAATAGTAGGTTTAAAAGTTTTAGATGAAAACGTATCTGGTTTAGGTAACGAACGTCAAATAGTATCTTGGGCTTTCAAGAAAGATGTTGAAATTGGAGATTACAAACGTTTTGATATAGACGGGGGTTATGTTGTTGCAGTAGTAACAGGTAAAACTAAAAAAGGATTATTGTCTGTAGAAAAAGCAACGGCAAGAGTGCGTCCTTTCATTATAAAGGAAAAGAAGGCGGTTTTAATTGCTGATAAAATGAATGGTAATACGTTGGCAGATATCGCCTCATCTTCTATGCAAACAGTTAGAACAGCATCAGATGTTACTTTCAAGTCACCAACACTTTCAGGAGTTGGTAATGAACCAAAAATTGTTGGTGCAATGGCTAATGCTAAAAATAACGAATTGTATAATAAAGTTAATGGTGAAAAAGGAGTTTTTGCTTTTGCAGTTAGTAAAAGAGAATTACCAACAGTTTTACCAAATTATGATACGTACAGAAAACGTATTGCAGACCAAAGAAGAAGTCAATCTTTTAGAATGTATGAGGCTATTAAAAAGGCTTCAAATGTAGAAGATAATCGTGCTAATTTCTATGGAATATAATCATAGGAATTAAGTTAGGTTATAGCATAAAAAAAAATCCGAAGCAATAATTGCTTCGGATTTTTTTTTATGCTTATTTTTTAGCCTTTATTATCCATTCATAGAAATTAAAAACTCTTCGTTGTTTTTAGAGAATTTAATCTTGTCATTAATAAACTCCATAGCCTCTACAGGGTTCATATCTGCAAGATACTTGCGTAGAACCCACATACGTTGTACGTCTTTAGGGCTTAATAACAAATCATCTCTACGTGTACTTGATTTAATTAAATCAATAGCAGGATAAATTCTACGGTTAGAAATATTTCTATCTAATTGAAGTTCCATATTACCAGTTCCTTTAAACTCTTCAAAGATAACTTCGTCCATTTTAGAACCTGTTTCTGTTAATGCAGTTGCAATTATTGTGAGTGAACCTCCATTTTCAATTTTACGAGCGGCACCAAAAAAACGTTTTGGCTTGTGTAAAGCATTTGCATCTATACCACCTGAAAGAATTTTACCAGATGCAGGTGCAACGGTATTATATGCTCTTGCTAAACGTGTTATAGAATCTAATAAAATTACAACATCGTGCCCACACTCTACTAATCGTTTTGCTTTTTCTAAAACAATGTTTGCAACACGAACGTGTTTATCTGCTGGTTCATCAAAAGTTGAAGCAACTACCTCTCCACGTACATTACGTTTCATATCTGTAACCTCTTCTGGTCGCTCATCAATTAATAAAATAATTTGATAGACTTCTGGATGGTTAGCAGCAATAGCATTAGCAATGTCTTTTAATAACATTGTTTTACCTGTTTTTGGTTGGGCTACAATCATACCACGTTGCCCTTTACCTATTGGTGAAAACAAATCTATAATTCTTGTTGAAAGCGAACTTCCTTTTTCTGCTAAATTGAATTTTTCTTGTGGAAAAAGTGGCGTTAAATGCTCAAAAGAAACTCTATCTCTAACAATATTTGGATTTAATCCGTTAATTTTTGAAACACGAATTAATGGAAAATATTTTTCGCCTTCTTTTGGCGGACGAACATTCCCTAAAACGGTATCGCCTGTTTTTAAACCAAACAATTTAATTTGAGATTGCGATACATAAATATCATCAGGAGAAGATAAGTAGTTGTAATCTGAAGAACGTAAGAAGCCATAACCATCTGGCATCATTTCTAAAACACCTTCACTTTTTATAATTCCGTCAAATTCAAAATCTGGGTCGCGGTATTTATTTCCGCTTTTATGACTCAAATTCTGATTCTTCTTATTGCTATTGTTATTACGATTTTGATTTTTGTTGTTATTTTGATTGCCCTGAGGAGTGTTTTTTTGCTGTACTTGTTGTTTTGGATGATTATGTACAGGCTTTTTTTCTTCTTTTTTCTCCTCTTTTTTCTCCTCTTTTTTTTCTTCTTTTTTCTCTTCTACCTTTTCATTCATTTTTTCTTCTTCCTTTTTAGGAGTTTCCATTAAAGGTAAAGAAGTTTGTGCTTTAGGTTGCAGCTCTTTTTCTATAGGTTTATCTTCTGTCTTTAGAAAAGGACTCAAAGGAGAAAGAGTTGCTTTAGAAACACGCTTTCTTTTAGGCTTTTCTGAAGGGGTTTTTGCTACAGGGCTTCTTCCTTTTTTTGGACTATTATTAGCCGTTTCTGCTTGAGCATCTAAAATTTGATACACCAAGTCCATTTTTTTAAGTTGGCTAACTTTTTTTAACCCAATAGTTTTTGCTACTTCTTGCAATTCTGGAAGAGTTTTAGCTTTTAGTCCTACGATTTCGAACATTATGTAAGTATTATATTATTTTTTATAATTTTCTTAATGATGATTAAGATAAGAGGTGTTAATTTTTTGAAAATAGAATGTTAAACTTAAACAAGTAGTGTCTAACATTAATTGTGTAGTTAAATTACGCAGCAAATATATACATTTATTTTAATATGCAAAGTTTCTTTTTTAAAAAGAAAAAGTTACTTTTGCTATCCTATATTTTAATAGATGATTCAAAGAATACAAACCATATATTTATTTTTAGCGACATTAGTTGCTGGCGGATTAATTTTTGTGTTTAATATTTGGATTTCGGCAGGCATAAAACTTTTTGCATTAGACTTTTTTAATTCTGAAGATATGCTGCAGAAATCAATTCCAGTTTTATTTTTTCTATCATCTTTAGTGTCTTTAATTGCAATTTTTCAGTTTAAAAACAGAAAACTGCAATTTGTATTAGGACGCATAGTAATTTTGATCAATCTTTTTTTATTAGGATTGTTTATATATCTTTCACTAACACTATCTGGAGAAGCTTTGGTTTCTGAGAAGGGTATTGGGATGTTCTTACCTGTTATTGTTGTTTTGCTTATATTTTTAGCAAATAAAGCCATTAAAAAGGATGAAGATCTTGTAAAATCTGTAGATAGATTACGATAAGCCTAACATCTT
Source organism: Tenacibaculum sp. (assembly GCA_965242715.1). Classification (GTDB taxonomy): domain Bacteria; phylum Bacteroidota; class Bacteroidia; order Flavobacteriales; family Flavobacteriaceae; genus Polaribacter. The sequence goes on along the minus strand of OZ251501.1, from coordinate 2,471,554 downwards.
AGTAATATTTAGTGCGGAAAAACCGAGATATTTATCTCGGTTTTTTAAATTAACACAATTAACTAATAATCAATATATTACATATTGTTGTTTGCGATTTGCGCAAACAATTTGCGGTAATACCGAAGGTGGTTTGCGGTAATACCGCAAAAACGTTTCGTACTTTTACCATTGTGAGATATTAAAGAACCCTTTAGGTTTGCACCGTAATAATGAAACAAAAGATACAAGTTCACATTGCTGACGATCATAAGATATTAATAGAAGGAATCGTAGCGTTATTAAATACTGATGATGATATTGAAGTAGAAGGTTATTCTGTAACAGGTAAACAAATTATAGAATGGTCTAAAACTAAAAGTGCAGATGTACTTATTTTAGATATCAATATGCCAGAAATAGATGGTATAGATGTATTAAAAGCATTTAAAGCCAGAAATATAAAGCAAAAAACTATTATTTTATCAAGTTTAAGCGATCCAAAATTAGTGGAGGAAATGATGAAATTAGGAGCTAATGGTTATATTGAAAAAGGTGCTGCTAGTGATCATTTAATAAAAGCCATTAAAGCAGTACATAATAATCAGCAATATTTAAGTGATGATGTAAGAGACAATTTGTTTAATATGTATTTAACAAATACAAAAAATGCACAAAATATAGAAGAGTTAGAAGAAGAGTTAACTGGGCAAGAGATTGAACTTTTAAAGTTAGTGGCTCAAGAAAAAAATACAATAGAAATTTCTAAAGCCATGTGTGTAAGTCTTAGAACGGTTGAGCATTATAGAAGTCGATTAATAAAAAAAATAAATGTTAAAAATGCAGTAGGTTTGGCAATGTACGCGGTTAAAAATAATATCGTATAAATCCCTCAAGACCCTTTCAATTTTTTTTCTTTCCCCCCAAAGAAAAAAACCTAACTATACGAATTTTAGTATATTGTTAAGGCTACTCATTTTTTTTATATAATAAACAAAAAAGTTATAACCAATTTTTAAATTTAAAATAAACCACTATTATTTATGAAAATTTTAACTATTAGCGCTTGCGCTACAATTTTATTTTTAGGGCTAACGTCTTGCTCTACAAATGAAAACCTAGATGTTGATGCATTAGTGCCAGAAAGCAGATTAAAATCCTATAAAACACAAAAAGATATAAACGGTCGATATTCTATAGACTATACAGTTACATCTAATACAGTAACAGAAGTAGTTAAGAATATAAAAACGAATGTTAATGAAATACATTTATATTCTGGGAAAGTTGCAGTAAAGGAAAACTATAATGAAGCTTTAGCTATTGAAAACAATAAACTAAGTATAAGTTTTCTTGAGCACTCAAAAACAAAAACGTCTTTTATTGTTGAAGATGATAATATTGTTTTAGCGAAAGGACAAAAAAATAACAATTTTTTACAAAAACACAGTTTTTTAGTTGAAGGTAATACAGTTCAATTAGACTTTAAAGTAAGAGCAGGAATAAATGTTTCTTTTGTTTATAACGAAGCAGATAATATATATGAAATACACTTAAAAGAAGGAAAAAGTAATAATTTATCTTTTTCAAAAGTATTTGTAAAAAATGATGGCAATCCTTTAAAAGTTGATTTTGTAAACCACATAAATAATACAGCTTCAAGAGGTATTCAAGTTGGTAGGCGGCGGTATAAGAGGCCAAGAATTGTAGTTTCTTAAAGTTGAGTTGAGGGTTTTGAAATAAAAATTAGTTAGTGATTAAATATATTATAATAGTAACCCTTCTTATTCTTTCATTATATAGTAGTAGCGTTAATTATGAAAGTGAAAAAGCTGAGATTTCCTCAGCTTTTTTTGCGTATACAATTCAAAAAGATTCTACTAATTATGAGAAGTATGAAGTTGCTAAATATTTATATAAAAAAGATGAGTATTATAAGTCTTTAGAAAAGGCTCTCTTTATCGTAGATAATACAGAAGATCTTGAATTAAGATTTAATACAAATAAATTAATTGCGGATATTTATGAAAGTATTAATGATCATAAAAAAGCCATTATTTATTCTAAAAGACTATTAGTTCTGATTAAAGAAATAAAAAAAAGGTCTGATTTAAATAAATATAGAGAGTATAATGAGAATGTTTTAAAAACAGAAGTGCTATTAAGAATTGGAGAATCTTTTTTATTAGTTCCGAGTGTTGATAGTGCTAAATTTTACTTTGAAAAAGTTTTACAAATAAAAGATTTTAGTAGACAAGTAAGAATTAATCAAGGTAAAGTTTATTCAAATTTGTCAGGTATTTATTTTTATAATGATAAATATAAAAATTTATATAAGGCTGAAAATTACGCTAAAAAAGCCATTAAAATTCATGAAAAATTGAATATAAATCAATCTTTATCCGCAGATTATGGAAATTTGGCAAGTATTTATATGGAAAAGAGTAATCCAAAAAAAGCCAAAGAACTTTATTTTAAAGCATTAGATTATATAAAAGATGACAATAGACTTAAAGCTGTAAAATATAAAGAAATTCTTTATGATAATTTAGGTTGGGCTATGTATAATTTAAAAGATTATATCTCTTACGACTATCTTGATAAATCAATTAGTATAAGAGATAGCTTAAGAGACGTTAGTAAGGCAGATATTATCAAAGAATTAGAAATTAAGCATAGTAATGATGACAAAATATTAGCTATACAAACTCAAAAACAATTAGCCCAACGTAACACTTGGTTGGTTGGAGGTATAGGTGCAGGAGCAATATTGTTACTCTTATATTTTATGAATTTTTACAAACTACGTCAACAAAAATTTAAAAACACGTTGTATCAAAACGAGCTTATTCAGCAAAAAAATATAGAAAAACTTAAAACAGAATCTCAAATAAAAATTTTGAATGCTACGTTAGATGGTAAAGAATCTGAACGAAAAGAAATAGCAGAAACCTTACATGATAATATTAGCGCTTTGTTATCTTCTGCAAAATTGCATTTACAAGCAAGTAAAAAACAATTTAATGGTACTATTCCTTTAGAAATAGAAAAAACGCAACAAATAATAACGCAAGCATCGCAACATATTAGAGATTTATCGCACTCATTGGTATCTTCAATTTTATTGAAGTTTGGCTTGCATTATGCTATTAAAGATGCCGCTAAAAAGTATTCTAATTCAGAAATTACATTTCATACACAACTTGAAGGAATTAAGCGTTATGATGAGAAATTTGAAATGAAGGTATATAATATTATTCAAGAATTTATAAATAATATTTTAAAGCATAGTAAAGCAGATATCGCCTTAATTAGGGTAAAAGAAAAAGACAATAATATTATGCTGTCTATAAAAGATAACGGAATTGGGTTTAATGCTGAAGAATCTATTAATAGCGGAGGTATTGGTTTAAATCAAATTAATGCACGTGTTAAAATGATGAAAGGAACTTTTACTATAGATTCAGAAGAAAACCAAGGAACAAAAATTAAAATTACGGTTCCTATAGTAGAAAAAGAAACATTAACTTCTTTTAGCTAATTCAATAATTTCCATATTTTTTATAGCGCCATTATCAAGTTCAAAACGAAGCATTGTACGTATTTCATGAAAACCATACTTACCACAAGCGCCAGGGTTTAAATGTAATAAATTTAATTTTTTATCAAATTGAACTTTTAAAATATGAGAATGCCCAGAAATAAATAATTTTGGCGCATTTTCTTTCAACTCCTTTCGTACTCTTTGATTGTATTTTCCTGGATAACCACCAATATGTGTTATCCAAACCGAAACACTTTCAACTGTAAACTTATTATCTAACGTAAATTCTGCACGCGCATTATTATCATCAATATTTCCGTAAACTGCCCGTAGAGGTTTTAGGTTTATTAAAGTATCTGTAACTTTTAAATTACCAATATCACCTGCGTGCCAAACTTCATCAGCCTGTTTTACAAACTTTAAAATTTGGGCATCAATATAACTATGAGAGTCAGAAAGGAGTAAGATTTTCTTCACATGGCAAAAGTACAAATAACAAAATAAATTCAGTAATTTTGATACTCATAAAAACACAATTCTTGAGGTACTTTTTAGAGCTAGCATACAACGGGAAAAATTATCATGGGTGGCAAATTCAACCTGATGTAAACTCAGTTCAAGCTGAAATTAACAAAGCAGTTAGCACCGTTTTACAAACTGAAATAACGGTTATTGGAGCTGGAAGAACAGATGCAGGAGTGCACGCCTCTCAAATGTATGCGCATTTTGATATAGATAAAAAAGTAGAAGATAAATATGTTTTTAAATTCAATTCTATCTTACCAGATGATATTGCAATTTATAGGTTAATTTTGGTTGAAGATGAAGCACATGTTAGGTTTGATGCCACAAGACGAAGTTACCAGTATAAGATTTGGTTAGGTAGAAATCCGTTTTTATTAGACAGTTCGTGGCAAATTCATTCACAAATATTGAATGTAGAAAAGATGAATGAAGCCTCAAAAATAGTATTGGAATACGAAGATTTTGAAAGTTTTTCAAAAGTAAAAACAGAAGTTTACACGTTTAACTGTAGTGTAACCGAGGCGGTTTGGAAACAAAATGGTAACGAATTAACCTTTTATATTTCTGCAAATAGATTTCTGCGTAATATGGTTAGAGCTATTGTTGGTACTTTAGTAGATGTTGGTTTAGATAGAATTTCTGTTGCTGAGTTTAGAGAAATTATTGAAAGTAAAAACAGAAGCAATGCAGGATTGTCAGTTCCTGCAAAAGGCTTATTTTTAACAAAAGTTGACTACGACTATATATAAAATATTTTGAGTAAAAAAACAGGAAACGCTTTTGATATAAAGATTTTTGCAAGAATAATGAGTTTTGCAAAACAATATCGTACACAATTTTTTATTACTGGTTTATCAACCGTTTTATTGGCAATTTCTGCTGCTGCAAGACCCACAATCTTAATTTTAGCAGTAAATGATTTTACAGAAAACAAAGACTTAAACAACTTACTTAATTATGTACTCTTAATGTTGGGTGTTTTATTGCTCGAAGTCTTGCTGCAATTTATATTTATTTATTTTGTAAATTGGGTTGGGCAACATGTAATTAGAGATATGCGAGCTACCGTTTTTCGTAAAATTCTAGAATTTAAGATGACGTATTTTGATAATACTTCTGTAGGTAAATTAGTAACACGAGTAGTTTCAGACATTGAAACCATTGCTAACTTTTTTACTCAAGGAGTTTTTAATATTGTTAGTGATTTGCTAAAAATGGTGGTAATTACTGGCGTAATGTTTTATATTAATTGGAAATTAGCCTTAATTACTTTGGCAGTTTTACCAGTATTAATTTATGCTACAAAACTTTTTCAAATAGCTATAAAATCTACGTTTCAAGATGTAAGAAATCAAGTTTCTAATTTAAACGGATTTGTACAAGAGCGTGTTACGGGAATGAAAATTGTGCAACTCTTTAATAGAGAGAGTATTGAATATCAGAATTTTAAAGAAATAAATAATAAACATAAAAAAGCACATATAAAAACGGTTTGGTATTATTCTATCTTCTTTCCAATTGCAGAAATTTTTTCATCAATAGCAATCGGGTTGTTAGTCTGGTTTGGTGGTTTGCAAGTAATTGCAGATAAATCTTTAACAGTAGCTGTAATTATAGGGTTTATAAAAATGTCACAAATGCTATTTCGTCCGTTGCGTCAAATTGCAGATAAATTTAACCAATTACAAATGGGAATTGTAGCTGGAGAAAGGGTATTTAATATAATAGATACCGAAAGTTCAATTGATAAGTCTGGGACTATTTCCGCAGAAAACCTTAAAGGAAAAATTGATTTTAAAAATGTTTATTTTAGTTATATTAAAAACGAAGAAGTTCTAAAGGGTATTTCTTTTTCGGTTGAAAAAGGGCAGACTGTTGCTATTGTTGGTGCAACAGGAGCAGGAAAATCTACTATTATAAATTTGATAAATCGTTTTTATGAAATAAATAGCGGAACTATTAGCATAGACAATATTCCAGTTGAAGAATATGAAATTCAATCGCTTCGAACTAAAATTGCAGTAGTTTTACAAGATGTTTTCTTATTTTCAGATTCAATCTTTAACAATATCAGCTTAAAAAATGAAGCAATTTCTTTAGAAGAGGTTAAGCAAGCAGCCAAACAAATAGGCATTCATGATTTTATAATGACGTTGCCTAATGGATATAACTATAATGTGAAAGAACGCGGAGCAATGTTGTCTTCAGGACAACGACAATTAATAGCCTTTTTGCGCGCTTATGTAAGCAAGCCAAGTATACTAATTTTAGATGAAGCCACCTCTTCTGTAGATGCACATGCAGAACAAATGATACAATATGCAACTGATGAAATCACTAAAGAACGTACATCAATTGTAATTGCACACCGATTGGCAACCATTAAAAAAGCCGATAAAATTATTGTGATGGATAAAGGAAAAATTGTTGAAGAAGGAAGCCATCAAGAATTATTAGCAAAGCCCAAAGGTTATTATAAAAACTTATATGATAAACAGTTTAGTAGCCAAATAGCTTAAAATGATAAAAAAAAACCTTGTAGAGTTATAAGAATCCACTACTTTTGCCGTTCAATCTAAAACTAAAATCACAACAAAATGAAAAAAATAATTTTATCTGTACTAGTTGCTGGAACTTTATTAGCAACAGGATGTAAAAAAGCAAAAGAAGCAGGAAACGATTTAAAAAATGCAACTGAAAAAGCGGCAGGAAAAGCTTTAGACGTAACAAAAGCGGCAGGAAATGCTGTAGTAGATGATGCTGCAAATGCTGTTGGAGATGCTATAGAATCTGCAATTTCAGGTATTTCTATTCCTAAATTTGAAGACCCTAAAGTAGGTGAGCATTTAAAAGCGTATTCTGAGTATGCAAAAGATTATATTGCAAACAAAGGAGATGTACTTAAAAATGCATCATTAGCAAAAAAAGGTATTGAATTAGCAAAAAAAGGAAAAGAAATTCTAGGTTCTTTAGACTCAGAAAGCGCTAAGAAATTTAAAAGCGTAATGAGTGCTATTCAATCTAAAATGGCGCCAGCTAAATAATTAGATTTAAAAAATATAGTTAAAAAGGCTCTCAGAAATGAGAGTCTTTTTTTATGCAATAAAAAACATTATTAGAAGCTATTCCTGCTTTCACTACTCGCTTTTTGCTTAGGCAAAAGAGCTCAAACATACCGTTCAATCAGGGCTAACCCTATTTATTCAGATAAGTCATTACGTAATTTTTCTGCAAGTGTTTCAATGTCTTTGTAAAGTACAAACTCACCATCTTTAATATAAGATGTTGTACCCGTTTCTTCTGAAACCAACAGGCAAAGAGCATCTGTTCTTTCCGTAACGCCAATAGCGGCTCTATGACGCAAACCAAAACGTGCAGGAATTTTAGTGCTATTAGAAACAGGTAAAATAACACGAGTTGCTACCACATAATTATCTCTAATAATTGTGGCGCCATCATGTAGCGGACTGTTCTTGTAAAAAATACTTTCTAAAATAGCTTCGTTTACTAGCGCATTCATTTTATCTCCAGTATTTATTAGAAAATCTAAACTATTAGTACGTTCAATAACAATAAGTGCACCTGTTTTAGTTTTCGCCATTTTTTGACAAGCACTTAAAATAACATCGCCATCGGTTTCAGAACTAATTTCTGATTGTAAAAACTTAAGTTGTTTTAAAAAACTCTTTTTGGTAGAGAAATTGGTAGTACCAATCATTAATAAAAACTTGCGAATTTCTTGCTGAAAAACAATAATAAGCGCAATAACTCCACCAGATAATAAGTAGCCTAAAATACCACTTAACATTTCCATTTTTAGTGCCTGGGTTATTTTCCAAATAATAAAGATAAGTGCAATTCCTATAAAAATATTTATAGCAACAGTTCCTTTTAGTAACTTGTAAATATAGTAAAGTAGTGTTGCAACCAGCAAAATATCTAGTGCGTCAAGAAAAGAAAAATCAATAAAATCTAACATTAAAAATGTTTATGTTTTGGGTAAATGTACTAATAATTTACCTTTTTTCCATATCGGGGGGTCGTATATCTATATCAGAAATTAAAATTGGATATTTCTTTCAAATATTTTTATTAACAAAGTTAGCAAACAGGTCTAGCCCTGATTGAGCGGTTTGTTTGAGCTCTTTTGCCTAAGCAAAAAGCGAGTAGCGAAAGCAGGAAATAGCTACTAAAGAGAAATTTGATTCACAATTTTTACAGCCTCAACCGCTTCTTTTACATCATGTACACGTAGAATAGAAGTGCCTTTTAATAGCGCAATGGTATTTGCAGAAGTTGTAGCATTTAAAGCTTCTTTAGCCGAAATGTCTAAGGTTTTATATAGCATAGATTTGCGTGATATTCCTGTAAGAATAGGTGTGTCTAAATTTTTAAAAAGCGATAAATTCTTCAATAATTCAAAGTTATGCTTTCTGGTTTTTCCAAAACCAAAACCAACATCTATAATAATATCGTTTATTTTTAATTGACGGAGTTTAAAAATCTGTTCAGCAAAAAAAGAAATCACTTCTTTGGTAACATTATTATACTGTGGGTTTTCTTGCATAGTTTGTGGAGTTCCCAACATGTGCATTAAAATATAAGGAACCTGTAAGTCTGCAACAGTTTCAAACATTTTGTTATCCATCTTTCCGCCAGAAATGTCATTGATAATAGCTGCGCCAGAATTTATAGTTTCTTTAGCTATTTTACTTCTAAAAGTATCTACAGAAATAATAATTTCAGGAAATTTTTTAATCAATAATTTTATAATAGGAAGTATGCGCTGCAACTCTTCGTGTTCAGAAATATGTACAGCATTTGGACGAGAAGAGTAAGCTCCAACATCAATGAAAGTAGCGCCTTGGGTAAGCATTTTCTCAACCTGAAAAAGAATTTCTTTCTCGTTTTTATACGTGACACCATCGTAGAAAGAATCGGGTGTAATATTGAGAATGCCCATTACTTTAGGGGATGATAGATCTATGAGTTTTCCATGACAATTAATAGTTTGCATCCAATTAATTTTAATTAAGTAAAATTACTACTTTTACGTGAATACTTTCAATCTCTTATTTATTATAAATAACATGCAAAACACCTCGAAACAATATGATGCTATTGTAGAACAATGTAATAGTTTGTTTATTAAAAAAATGAGCGATTACGGTAGTGCGTGGCGTATTTTACGTTTACCATCGCTTACAGATCAGTTATTTATAAAAGCGCAAAGAATACGTCAATTACAAGAAAATGAAGTTAGAAAGGTAGATGAAGGAGAAAAATCTGAGTTTATAGGGATTATAAATTATGCTATTATGGCGTTAATTCAGCTAGAATTAGGCGTTGTTGAAAATCCTGATTTGAATACGGAAGAAGCAACAGTTTTGTATAATAAACATATTGGTATTACCAAAGAATTGATGCTGAATAAAAATCACGATTATGGTGAAGCTTGGAGAGAAATGCGTGTTTCTAGCTTAACAGATTTAATTTTACAGAAGTTATTACGTGTTAAGCAAATTGAAGACAATAAAGGAAAAACTATAGTTTCTGAAGGAATTGAAGCGAATTACCAAGACATGATTAATTACGCAATTTTTGCGATGATTCATCTAGAGGGGATGGGTTAGAGAGTTTTAAAGTTACAGCGTAAGTGTTATTACGAGGAACGAAGCAATTTCTTAATAAATTTGTGTTGAACAAAAGACGTCTACCTATAAAGAAATGAAATCTGATAAATTAAGGGCAGATTTTTTTACTGATGGTGAATTAAAAGATTTAGCAAAAATTGTTGGTTTTTTTGAAAGTGAAATTTGTTTAGAGATTAATGAATCTAAAGAAGAATGTTGTTTTAATCGCAGGGCGATAGCCCAATTGGGTTTAATTCCCCGACGCTTGCGTCGAAATAAAAAGGGAATTCCTATTTAATACCTCGTATGCTTGCGTCGAGGTAGTTTATTTTTAATAAAAAAAACTATAAAAGTTTAAAAATAAAAGATGTTTTATTTAATGATTTCTATGAAATGTTTTATGTTGCTAATAATTTTGGATTTGTAGATCAAGCATCAACTTTTTCAAAATTTTCAATAGATGAATTTAAAGGAATAAAAAGAAGATTATTTTTCGCAACTTAATTATTTAACAGTAAATGATAAAAGGCATAATTATAAAAGTAGAAAAAAATGAAAATCATAACTCACATAATTAGATTCTTAGTTGGAGCACTATTTATCTTTTCAGGCTACGTAAAATTGGTAGACCCAATTGGGTCTCAATACAAATTTCAAGAATATTTTTCAGAAAGTGTATTAAATATAGAATTTCTTATTCCGTATGCATTACCCTTTGCCATTTTATTAATTATTGCAGAAATTGGTTTAGGTGTATTTTTACTATTAGGGTATAAACCAAAGTTTACCATATGGAGTTTATTTATTTTAACTTTAATATTTCTGTTTTTAACTTGGTATTCAGCATATTATGATAAAGTTACAGATTGTGGTTGTTTTGGCGATGCTATAAAATTATCAGCTTGGGAAACTTTCTATAAAAATGTAATTCTATTACCAATGATTGCTTTTTTAATATGGAAAGCTAAAGCTATTAAAACTATTTTTCTTGAAAAATTGACTAAAGGATTAGCATTTCTATCCATTTTTACATTTTTATATATTACCTATCATGTATTAACACACTTACCGTTAATAGATTTTAGACCGTATGCAATTGGTAAAAACATTTCTGAAGGAATGGAATATAAAGACGATGGGGAAATACCAAAAGTGCACGATTTTTCTTTAGAAAGCGCAGACGCCGATTTAACTGAAGAATTATTGGCAAAAGAGAAAGTGATGCTAGTTATTGTTTATGAGTTAGAAAAAGCAGAAGAAAATGGTTTTGCTGCAATAAAGAAAATAGCTAATGAAGCTATTATTAAAGGATATACTGTTTACGGTGTTTCTTCATCTTTTATAGATGATTTGGTAATTGCTCAAAACAAATATGATTTACCTTTTGAGTTTTTAGGTTGTGACGGAACTACTTTAAAAACAATAATTAGGGCAAACCCAGGAGTTATGGTTCTTGATAAAGGAACTATTATAGAAAAGAAAAACTGGAGAGATTTAGATGAAATAGAACTATAATGAAGCAATTACTCCTTGTTTTTATTGGTGGCGGATTTGGTAGTACACTTCGATTTTTAGTAGGGAAGTGGTTAAATAATACTGAAAATGGAATTCCGTACGGAACCTTTACTGCTAATATTTTTGGTAGTTTATTAATAGGAATTATTCTTGGGCTGGCAGCTAAAAATGATGCAATAACAGAAAACCATACATTGCTTTTAGCAACAGGTTTTTGTGGCGGATTTACAACCTTTTCAACCTTTGCGTATGAAAACCACGTCTTTTTAAAATCAGGAGATTTTACAAGTTTTGCTTTTTACACAATAGCTAGTTTTGTAGTTGGTTTTCTTGCCGTTTTTGCAGGGATATATTTAGTTAAATTTATTTAATAACATCTCAATAATAATTTGTTTTTCTTTTTTATAAATCAAATTTACTCGATGTAATAGTGCGTTTGTCAGTTCGAGTGGATTTAGAAGAATGAATAAATTTGTATCGAGAATAAAAAAACATATATAAAATGAACGAAGTAGTTACATATCAATCAGAAGAGAAGTACGTAATTATAAAAATTGAAAACGGAAAAGTAAATGCTATTTCTCATGAAGTAGTAGAAGGTTTAAATGCAAGTTTAGATAAGGCAGAACAAGAAAATAAAGTTGTAATTTTTACAGGTCAACCAGGAATTTTTTCTGCTGGATTTGATTTGAAAGTAATGACAGCTTCGCCAGAATCAGCTAAAAAACTAGTTACTAGAGGTTCTAAATTATCACATAGAATGTTATCTTTTCCTACACCAATAATTATTGCGTGTAGCGGACATGCAGTTGCTAAAGGAGCATTTTTATTGTTGTCTTGTGATTATAGATTAGGAACAGAAGGCGAATTTAAAATTGGTTTAAATGAAGTTGCTATTGGTATGACAATGCACAATGCAGGCATTGAAATTGCAAAAGCACGCTTATCTTCAGTGTATTTTGAGAGAAGTGTTTGTAATGCAGAAATGTACAATCCGAAGCAAGCAATAAATGCTGGTTTTTTGGATAAAATTGTTCCAGACACACACTTAATGCCAACGGCAATTAAAATAGCTAAAATGTTCTCTCAATTGAGTTTTAAAGCACACGCAGCTACAAAATTAAAGTCGCGTAAATTATATCTAGATAAGCTTGAAAAGGCTATTGAATTAGACTTAGCTTCTGATATTTCAATCAACCCGAAGTAAAACTTTTTAATGCTGTTATTCCTGTGAAAGCAGGAATGACACAATTATTATTTAAGTAAAATACCTTAGTATATAACAAAAAATAATTTATTCTTTTTGTAAAGTAAATAATTTCTTTAGTCATTAAACTTCACAGGTTTTAAAAACCTGTGAAATCTGAAAAATATTGTTTTAAAACATTTATTATTAATAAGTTATGTTTAACATCATTTTTTGTTATGTGCTAAAATAAAAGGTTGTTAATGTTTCTCAAAAACCTTCACACCAGATTTCACTTCAATATCTAAGTGATTTTTACGTGGCGTAATCGGACAAGAATATTTGTCGTTATAAGCACAATATGGATTATAGGTATTGTTAAAATTTAATGAAACTGTATTTTCTAGAGAAATTTCAGAAATAAAAACATCCATATAACGTCCGCCTCCGTAAGATTCTTCTCCACTAGTGTTGTCTGTAAACGGTAAAAAGAGATAATCTTTATATTCTTCATCTTTCAGATTACTTTGATTTTGATAAACTGTTAATTCACAATCTTCTCCATGTAAGTTGAAATTAAGTTTACCATATTCCTTATATACCCACTACACATAGGAACCCGAAAAATCGGATTTAATAATTTGAAAATTATCTGTGAGTATTTTCTCAAATTCTTTTTCTTTCCAAATACCATTATCTAAGAACTCAATCACTTTTTCTCTAAAATTCTCAAATTTGAGATAGAATTTATTGTACACCACTTTTTTCTTTAGAATTTTCCAAAGACGTTCAATAATATTTAAGTTGGGTGAATATGGTGGCATAAATTTTAAGACAATCCGAGGATGTTCTTTTAAAAACTCTTTCACAATTTGAGAGTGATAATACCGAGCATTATCCAATATCATGTGTATTTTCCCTTCTTTTTGTTTGTCTAATATTTGGATTAATAGAGCAATCATTGTTTGGCTATTAATTCGCTCATCTTCTACATAAAAGAGTTGTTTTGTTTTCAAATTAAGTGCTCCGTTTATATTAGTTCTTTTACGTCCATTATTGGTTTTAAGATGTTTGGTCTGTCCTTTTTTGATCCAACCATGGCTAGCAATAGTGTTGTGTTGTGGGTGTACGCCATCCATAAAATAGATTTGATCTTCTTTGGTCAAATTTTCTTTCAGTTCTTTGTATTGCTTTACAAACTCTTCTTGTTTTTTAACATTGGCTTTACAAGGGGTTAATACTGGTTTCTTGTATACAAACCCTAGTCTTTTTAGAAGTTCATTAATGCCTGAACAAGAGTAGTTAATTTGAAATTCTTTCTCAATCCAAGCAACAATTCCTTTAGAATCCATATAGGTATTCTCTGTAATGTGCTTCTCCAAGATGTCTAATTGTTTAGAACTTAGAAAAGAAATTCTCCCTTTATTGTTATCTGTCAATAGTGACTCAGCTCCTTGATTTAAGTAAATAGTCCTATATGTCCTTACAGTATCATCATCTAAAAGAAGAATCTTACCAACATCTACACAAGAAAAACCATCATCAAGCATTAGAATTGCTTTTAGCTTATCTGCGTGTTTTCTTTGCCTACAAGTACGATGTAATTGTTTAATTTTAGTTCTCTCTACTTCTGATAAATTTATTGTCATACATCTGAATATCAACGTAGTAAATATACAAAATAGTATTGAAACCACCAAGCAAAGTGCCTTTAAATAATTGATTATTAGTTGATTAATTCAGGAATTTAGTCTTAACGGATTTGTGTTTCCCGAAAACCTAAATGGTTTGAGTATACAATGGTTTTCTCTCTGTGGTTGTTTTCATTTCAAAAATAGGAGCGTCAAGGATTGGAGTAAGTTTTGCGGTAACGATAAAACTACTATCTACAGGAAAAAAATCTAACCCTTTAAAATCTTTTAAATCTTTCTTTTTTAAAGGTGATTTTGATGCGTCTTTAAACCATTTGTTTTCTTTTTGTTGATATTCGGTTTTGCCTACTAAAGCACGTTTACCTTGTGTGGTACACGAAGCTATTATGGAAAAAGATAAAAGGAATAATAATTTTTTCATTAGTGATTGTTTTGTTGTAAAATTAGGCTTAATAGACAAAAAGGAGTCTTAAAGTCTCTATAACGCTTATTGTCATTATCTTTGGAGTAAACGAAAGCTTATGAATAAAAAAAGTGTATAAATTGTCACGGTTATTTCACAAAAAAGAGTGGTTTTAGAAATGGAAAACAGAGGTATAAATGTAGGACTTGTGGAAAGCAATTTTTAGGAGGTTATAGATTAAATCCTGCACTACTTTGGGAAGAATATTTAAGAGGTAAACAAACATATTTACAGTTGGCTAAGAGATATAATTGTTCGAAGCGAACGATTCAACGCAAGATTGATTTGCATAAGGTCTCTATTTTTTCAAAAGAAGCTAGAGAAGTAGTCGTATTGATGGATACCACTTATTGGGGAAGAAATTTTGGGGTAATGCTCTTTAAAGACGCTATTACCAAAGAAAACTTACTGAAATATTATGTAAAGAATGAGACTAATTTTCTTTACAAAAAAGGGATAGAAGAGTTAGCATTAAAAGGGTTTACAATAGTTGCAATAGTAAGCGATGGAAGAAAAGGATTAGCTCAATCTTTTGGATCAATACCAGTTCAAATGTGCCAGTTTCATCAAGTGGCAATCATCAGAAGATATATCACTAAAAACCCTAAACTTCCAGCATCTATCGAATTAAAGGAGCTTGTTTCTATGATGAAAATGACAGATAGAGAATCTTTTGAAGGCGGTTTAAATAATTGGTTTATAAAATGGGAAGACTTTCTAAATGAGCGAACAGTAAATATTGAAACAGGCAAGAGTTATTACACACATAAGCGTCTGAGAAGTGCTTATAGAAGCCTAAAAAGTAATTTACCTTGGTTGTTTACTTGGTATGATTATATCGAATTAAATATCCCAAATACGACCAATGCAATTGATGGGCATTTTGCAGATTTAAAGAATAAACTCAGGAATCATAATGGATTATCCATTGAGAGAAAAATAAAGTTTATTAACGCTTTTTTAGGAGTTTGATAAAGTAAAATAGGTAGACTCCTTTTTGTCCACTTGGAAATATTTAATCAAAAACAGACTCCTTTTTGTCTATTACGCCTAAAATTAAAAAATGTGTATCCATTACATTGCCCATTAAAATTAAATCTCCAAAGGTAGCTGCAACAGTTGAAGCAGACATTTCTGTGCCATCTTCCATATAAATTTGTTCTAAAATATAATCTCCTTTAGATTTATAATTGATTTTAATAAGTTCTGACGGCGATGTTTTTTTATCGCCTTTCGCATAGGCTGCAAAATGTAATAAGTTAGGATGTGCGCCAATCCATAAATTACCTTCAGTATCAAATTCAATATTATCGACACCAGTTCCGCAATCAATATTTTCAATAAAGGTAAGTGAGTTGTCTTCGTTTTTTTGATATACTTTTACTAAGAATTTTCTAGGCGAAGCTACAAAAAGTAAGTTACGTTTAGCGTCAAAATTAATTCCGTTAGCATAAGCAATTCCGTTAGCAACATCAGCATAGTCTTTTCCATCAAAATAAATAATATTAGAAACTGACAATCCGCCATAATCTTCTATTAACTGCATAATACCTTCCGTGTATTTATGATCATTAGTAAAGTAAAACCTGTTCTGGTCAAGTATTACAACGTTATTTGGGCTTACCATAGATGGATGTTTCAATGTTTTTTTATGAACTAAATTTTTACCATTTAATTCAAAAACCTCTATAGTATGACTATTTCCTGTATGACTTATTGCGAGTATTTTATAGATACTATCAAATTTTCTCATAGAAATTCCGTGAGGAGCAAATGGTTTTTTAAAACTTGAGGTTAAATGAATTGGCTTATAGCGGTCGTTTTTTAAATCTAAAAAATATAAACCACCTATTTCTTCTTCGGTTCTTGGTAAAGTTCTTCCGCTAGTAGAAGAAATAATTGCAAAACTATCGATGCTACTTACAACAATATCTTCTGCGCCTGGTAACGCTATTTTTGCAATTATTTTTCCGTTAAATTTATTTTCAACAGTTCTAAAAAAACCTGTAGAAGTAAGGGTATATATAACAAAAATCAATAAACCTAAGAACAGTATTATTAAACTTTCTTTTAGTAATTTCATTTTATAAAAATACAACATTCAATTATTTTAGGTAGTTATTACCGAGTAATTAATACATAAATATGAGGATTTATACCACATATAAGCAATAAAAATCTTCTGTTATAGGAATGCTTTTTATGCCTATTGGACGAAATGTTTACTTTTCTGTTTTCGAATGCCTTGGTAATGAAAGGGGGTAAAAAAATTAAAAGCAAGGAGAATATATGACGTATTATAGTGTTGCATTTTCAATTGCTCATGTTTTTGAGCATAATACAGGGATGCTGTTAGTAGCTAGATTGGGCTTTGATATTACTTGGAATATTATTACTCTTTTATTAGTTTTAAGACTCTTTTTGTTGTTGATTTTAAGGAGGGTAATTAAGAATGAAAAACAAAAAATATGAATTTGAATCAAATTACAATTCCGTCGTTAGATGTGAAAAAAGCGACGGAATTTTACAAAAAATTAGGGCTGATTCTTATTGTAGAAGCTTTTCCAAGGTATGCGCGTTTTGAATTGCCAGAAGACAATGCAACTTTTTCTATTCATAAAGTAGAAGAATTACCAAAAGGAAGTGGAATTACTATTTATTTTGAAGATGATAATTTAGATGAGTTAGTTACTGGGTTACAAGCAAAATGAATAAAATTTATCCAGCTTCCAAAAGAGCAAACTTGGTTGTGGCGAGAAGCTCATTTGTATGATTTAGATGGTGAGAATCGAAAAAAATCCGCCGTGGCGTATAAATTAAAGAGTTGGACTTTTATTGTAATCCTGAAAAGTTAAAAACATAACTTTCTGATTATTAGTGATAAATAAAAAGTATGAGTTTGCCCTGTCTCTAAACCCATTACAGCAAAAAGTACTGTAATTAAAAACTTAAAAGTAATTCTACTTGTAATCACTTTTGCGCCACAATTATCACAAAATTGAGCATTTTCTTCTAATGGGTCTTGGCAATTTTTACAATTCATAAATAAAATATAAAAAAAGGCTCTTACAAAATGTAAGAGCCAAGTAAGTTGTTTTTAAAATTTCAACTAACGTGTTTTAAAAGTCTACATAAGTTTAGATAGAATAAATAACATTATTAAGTCACAAATTTTAAGGAAAAGCTTGTTTTATAGAGCTACAACAAACAAACCTTCATCAGTTTTGGTAACCAAAGCTAATTTGTTTTTGGTTAAACCTTTAATCGTTTTATCCCATTTTTTATTAGACAAACCAGATTGCGTTTTCAACTCGTTTAAATCTATTTTTTTTACTTTAGTAATAATACTTAACACGGCTTTTTCTTCATCTGTTAAGTTAATTGTCTGTGAGACGCGCACTTCAGGTCTCATTTGCGGAAAGAACAATACTTCTTGTATCGATTGGTTGTTCGTTAAGAACATAATTAATCTATCCATTCCAATTCCTAAACCAGATGTAGGTGGCATACCATATTCTAAAGCACGTAAAAAATCGTAATCTATAAACTCACCAGCTTCATCATCTCCTCTTTTTGCCAGTTCTAACTGGGCTTCAAAACGCTCACGTTGATCTATTGGGTCGTTTAATTCAGAATATGCATTCGCAATTTCTTTACCACAAACCATTAATTCAAAACGTTCTGTTAATTCAGGGTTATCTCTATGCTCTTTACATAACGGACTCATTTCTTTCGGATAATCAGTAATAAATGTAGGCTGAATATAATTCCCTTCACACTTTTCGCCAAAAATCTCATCGATCAATTTCCCTTTACCCATCGTTGCATCAACGTCAATTCCCATTCCTTTAGCAGCCTCAAATAATTCTTTTTCAGTCTTGCCAATAATATCAAAACCTGTAAAATGTTTGATAGAATCTGCCATAGTAATACGTGGGTAAGGCGCCTTAAAACTAATTTTATGTTCTCCAAAAGTTGCTTCCGAAGTTCCGTTTACAGCGATGGCACAATGCTCTAATAACTGCTCGGTAAAATCCATCATCCAATTATAATCTTTGTACGCAACATAAATTTCCATGGCAGTAAACTCAGGGTTATGGGTTCTATCCATTCCTTCATTTCTAAAGTTTTTAGAGAACTCATACACGCCGTCAAAACCACCAACAATTAACCTTTTAAGATACAATTCGTTCGCAATTCTCATGTATAATGGAATGTCTAGCGAGTTGTGATGTGTACTAAAAGGTCTTGCAGAAGCACCACCAGCAATAGGCTGTAAAATTGGAGTTTCAACTTCAAAATAACCAGCGTCATTAAAAAAGGTACGCATTGCGGTAAACAATTTTGTACGCTTTACAAAAACCTCTTTTACATGTGGGTTTACCACCAAATCTGCATAACGTTGTCTGTAACGCATCTCAGGGTCTGTAAAAGCATCATAAATAACACCATTTTTCACCTTCGGAATTGGTAAGGGTTTTAAAGATTTACTTAATAATTTAAAGTTCTTAACTCGTACGGTTATTTCACCAACCTTGGTTTTAAATAATTCACCTTCAATACCAACAAAATCACCCAAGTCAAGTAGTTTTTTAAAGACAACATTATACAATGTTTTGTCTTCTCCTTGGCAAATTTCATCTCTATTAAAATATACTTGAACTCTACCTTCGCTATCTTGTAATTGCGCAAAAGAAGCTTTTCCTTGTATATTAATAGCCATCAATCTACCAGCAATAATTACCTGTTTACCTTCAATAAAATTAGCTTTAATTTGTTTAGAATTTGCGTCTAAAGGAAACAAATCTGCTGGATATGGATTAATACCCAACGCACGTAATTTTGCTAATTTTTCTCTACGGACAATTTCTTGTTCTGATAATTGCATTGATGTCTATTTTTCTGATGTTTATTAAAGCTCGCAAAGGTACAATCAATTGAACTAATAGACAACTTAAGTTCAATTAGTAGATGCAACTTTTAGTAGTATTAAATTTACATTAATTAATACATTTCGCTCTCTTTGCTCCGTTTCAAATTAGTGTTTATATTGGTACTCGACTAAAAGCATTTAAGTATGAAACATCTAATCAAAGAACAAAGGCATCAAATAAAAGCACACTTAAATTGTAACAAATCTAAGCTTTTTATAGCTGAATCACTGCAAGTAGATAAAGGAACTATTTATAGGGAATTAGAGCGAAACTTAACAAAAAGAGGTTTGTATAACCCTAATTTTGCTCAAGAATTAGCTACTGAAAGGAAAGAACGTTTTGGTAGGAATAGAAAATGTACTCCTAATAAAAAGTATGTTAAAAAGCAAATAGAGCAAGAGCAATGGTCTCCAGAACCAGGGCAAACTCATGCTTTTTTATAAGTATTGATAATTAGCAAGTTGTCTTTTGGGATTTTACAAGTACTAACTTTTCTAAAAATATAATGTGCTGAAAATGAAATATTAGAGTTTTTAAAAATAAAAGCATGAGTTTGCCTTGAGTAAAATGAAAATAACTTTGCAGGTTTACAAAATCGATGTATATTTGTGGGCTACTTTTTTAAAGAGTAGCATTTAGTTGTGTTGTTTTGGCATTTTCGTAAAAGTGTCATGGTTTTGTTAACCAATGGAAAGCTTCCCTGAAACGAGTTGCTTTTTTTTTTGCCTTTAATTTGCTCGTAAATTATTTAAGGAAGTCAAAAGGTTTTTAGAAGCTACTTCCTGCTTTCGTTACTCGCTCTCTTCGAGGAGCTCAAACAAACCACTCAATCAGGGCTAAACTTTCTGCTGGGGTTATGTATTAAAAGAAGCTATCTTTATAATTCCAAAACTGTACTAAGAACAGTACAAAATAAACGATTGCGATAGAAAACTTAATAGTTGTCGAGGCTAAAAAACCTAAAAATGCACCAAAAGAAGCTTTTAATGCTCGGTTTGTATCTTTTCCGTCATACATTAATTCACCAATAAAAGCACCTAAAAAAGCACCGATTAGCATTCCGAAAGGAATAGGAGAGAAAAGACCAACAATTAACCCAATTGTAGTTCCGTAAACACCATATTTTGTTCCACCAAAACGTTTTGTTCCCATAGCGGGAATAAAATAATCGAGTATCCAAATAAGAATTGCTACCCCAAGTGTTACTCCTAGAAAAGTCCAATCCATCGGAACAACTTTAGTAAGATGTAAAAGTAATAAACCAACCCAACTTGTTAACGGCCCTGGTAAAACGGGTAAAAAAGAGCCAATAACTCCAAGGCAAACAAATATGAAGCCTAGTAATAGTAAAAATATATCCATAGTAATTTTTTAATTCAATTTTAAAGTTCAAAAATTAAGCCAAAGCTACTGTTTTTATTGACTTTTATTTATATGTAAGACGAAAATATATAAAATTTATTATAAATTAGTACCTAGTCGTAAACTTTTATTTTGTTGATTATTAAGTTAATAACTTACTATTTTGGATTGAATCTTTCTTCAAAAAAGCTGTAAATTAGAAAGAACAACGATTTTTTACTAGGATTATCCGCTGTTGGCAATAAATAAGTAAAAATAATGTTAAACTTTCGAAGCTTCTTAAACTAAAAAAAATAAATTAATCTCAAATAACTTTGTAATAAAAAAAGACAATAAATGAATATATATAATTTTACTTTTATCACAATATTCTTTTTAGGAATAAATTGTGGATATTCTCAAATATCATCCAAAAATACTGAAGAACTATCTTTAATATTTATTGGAGATTTCATGGGGCATTTAGACCAAATTAATGCAGCATACAACTCTAAAAATAAGACGTATGATTATAATGACTGTTTCAAATATGTAAAATCAATTTTAAGCGAAGCAGATATCACAATTGGCAATCTCGAAGTTACTTTGGGTACAAAACCATATTCTGGTTATCCACAATTTAGTTCGCCAGCATCATATGCTTCAGCCATTAAAAATGCAGGAGTAGATGTTTTAATGACAGCCAATAATCATTCTTGTGACAAGAAAAAACATGGGATTGAAAAGACCATAGAAATTTTAGATTCCTTAAAAATATCGCATACAGGAACATTCATCAATAAAATAGAAAAAGATTTGCAAACGCCATTAATATTAATCAAAAATGGTTTTAAGTTAGCTTTTCTCAATTATACCTATGGCACCAATGGAATTCTTCCAACGCATCCAAATATTGTAAACTATTTAGATAAAAAAATCATTGCTGAGGATGTGAAAAATGCAAAATTATTAAATCCCGACGAGATTATTCTTTTTGTACATTGGGGTACACAATATGAAAATTTACCATCTAAAGCACAAAAAGACTGGCTTTCTTACTTCCAAAGTTTGGGAGTTCGTATTGTTATTGGATCTCACCCTCATGTACTTCAACCAATGATATTAAAAAATGATAATTTAGTAGTGTATTCTTTGGGTAATTTCATTTCACATCAACGAACATTTCCCAGAGATGGTGGAGCTATTTTTAAATTAAATTTAATCAAGCAAAAAAACAAGGTTAAAATTAAAAATGCTACTTATAATTTAACTTGGGTTTACGAACCTATTATTAATGGTCAAAAGAAATACTTTATATTACCTATCAAAGATTTTGAAAATAACTCCTCTAATTATTTAGATAAAAAGAATTACAATAAAATGATGCGTTTTGCAAATCATGCACGAAACTTATTAAATAAAGAGAATATGGGTATTACAGAAGATTAAAAAAGTTTTCTAAGAACTATAAAAAACATCTAAATGAATTGTAAATCTAAAATACTATTGCCAAAACAACGTATATAAAAAACAGCTGTTTTAGTGCTTAACACGAAGATAATTCACAAAATAAAGGTCAGTTATAACCCGAAATGTTCGTTTTAAAAATACGCTACTTTTCATATACAAAACCGTAGATTCGCCAAAAAAAGAAACGATGCGTAAACGATTTGAAGTATCACCAATTCTAGGAAGCCTTCCTATTTCAGAGGTAGTGATTCCTGCCAAAAGCAGAGATGAACTTGCACCTGTTACTAGCTAATTCTCTCATCCAACGTAGTAATGTCCATGTTCTTCTAACAGATCAGTATACTTTTTCCAAATTTGAGCTTTTGTACATTTAGTAGATAGTAATTCTTTAAGGTTATGTTTTAGAATAATGTAGAATTTCACTATCTTTATAAAAACATTATAGATATGGATTTACAAAGTATAATAAGAGTGTTGAGTCAAGAGCAGAAAAAGGAATTAGTCGGTTTATTGAGTCGTGATTTGAAAGTGCCAAAACTAAATATGCTTATAGACAACCTAAACAAAGACCGTCCAATCAACTGTCCACATTGTCAAAGTTCTGATATTTACGGGCATGGAGGCTATAAGGGTCGTAAGCGCTACAAATGTAAATCTTGCACTAAAACCTTTAATGATCTTACAGGTACTGCTATGGATGGCATAAAGAAAGTGGATGAATTTCAAGATTATCTAGTTCTTATGATTGAAAGCGTGAGTATCCGTAAAGCCGCTAAAAAGATTGGAGTCAATGTTAAAACTATTTTTGATTGGAGACACAAGTTACTATCTTGTTTATCCGTTTTTAATGGAGAAGAGTTCTCAGGAATTGTTGAATGTGATGACAAACAGCTTAATATAAATAATAAAGGAAGTCGAGATCTTCAAAGAAAACCTTACAAGAGACCAAGTGATAGACAAACCAAACGCGGTGTGAGCAATGATAAAATCTCTATAATGGTTGCCACAGATAGAAATAACAATCCAATGATGCGTGTCGCTAAAAGAGGCAGGATTGATGTGCATAGTATTGAAAAAACAATAGGAACGTTACTAAAACCTGAAAACGTACTTTGTTCAGATTCTCATCCTTCTATAATTAAATGGGCAAAAGATAAGCAGATGGAGCATCATACATTTATAGCATCAAAACACATAAAAGACAAGTGCTACCATGTGCAGCATGTAAACTCAATAGACAATCGTTATCAAAGATGGATAAAACCTTTCTATGGTGTATCAACAAAATATTTGAGTGGCTATCTAAACTGGTTTGTATTCTTGCAGAAGGTTAAAAAATCGCTCTCTCAAACAGTAGATATAGCAAATATCATGATAAAAAACGCTAAAGCTATAAACACATATAAAGCAATTGAAGAAAATTATATGGAATTAATGATTCCACATTATTCTAAAACATAACCTTCTTTAATAATAAAATGTTTCTCAGATTCTGAAAAATATTTGTTTGCTTTTTGAATGATTTTTACAGCTTTTAATCCTGAAATTGGTTTACTTTTTTAGCCAGTTTTCAAGGTTTTGGTGTAAACCTATTTCATGACAAGACAGTGATGCGTTTTTATTTACTAACTCACCTTACGCAAGAATAATTTGAATTTAAGATATTTATAGTTTATCTTGTTAACAACTTTGAGAAATAAAAAGATGGATAATTTTGTTGATTTGTATACTGATTATTTGATAAGTTCAAGTTCTTACACGACAGCTACAGGTATGGCTTCATTACTCTCTATAAAACATGATAAAATAACACGAGCATTATCAACGGGTGTTTATGACAGTAAATTTCTATGGAAAAAGGCAAAACCTTATGTTGAAGAATTGACTCAATCTAAAGAAACTATCATTTTAAGTTTTGATGATTCGATACAAGAAAAACAATATACAGATGAAAGTGAGTTGAACACTTGGCATTTTGACCATGTGTTTGGAAGGTCTGTAAAAGGGGTTAATTTTCTAACTGCTTTAGTCGAAGTTGGAGGCATGCGTATACCGTGTGGTGTAGAGTTTATAAAGAAAAATATTTGGGTTACCGACAAAAAAACAGGAAGGCAAAAGCGTAAAAGCAGCAAAACTAAAAACGAACTTTTTAGAGAAATGTTGCAGGAATGTAGTAGCAAAATACACTTTGATTATGTGTTGGCTGATAGTTGGTTTTCTTCAGCAGAGAACATGGTTTATTGTAAAGAACTTTTAAAAAATGATTTTATTATTGCCTTAAAAAGCAATCGAAAAGTAGCCTTATCCTTAGAAGATAAGCAAAATGGAGCATACGTGAATATTAAAACATTACAGCCAAGACAACAAACCGTGGAAGTTTGGTTTGAAAAACTAGACTTTCCGCTGTTGCTTACAAAGCAAGTTTTCAAAAACGAGAATGATACAGTCGGCGAGTTGTACTTGGCTTGTAGTGATTTAAATTTATCGTATAACCAAATAACTACAATCTACAAAAAACGGTGGGCAGTAGAAGAGTATCACAAATCGATTAAAAGTAACACAGGTTTTGCTAAATCTCCAACTAAAAAAACAGAAACTCAAACGAATCATTTTGTATTGTCAATTGTAGCTTATATAAAGTTAGAGTGGCTTAAACAAAGAACAGGGAAAAATCATTTTGCTATGAAAACACAAATCTATTTAGCAGCTCAAAAAGCAGCTCATAACGAACTCAGAAAGTTATCAACACCTAAAGCTGCTTAATCATCCTTTTTTGAGGTTTGGATGCGTAACATGAGTTAATAACTTACATAAATCTGTTTAAATTCCTTGAAAACCCACATAAAGAATGGTAGGAGTTATCATCAAAACCACCTGATATTCAACTCAAACTTTTTCAATAGACTTTATGCTATGGAGAAAAGTTGAATTTTAAACGGTTTTATTGGCTTGGAAGTGTGATTTTAGAAGTAATCGTATTTTTATCGGACACTAATGAAAGAAATATAAAACCAAAAAACCTCGAGAAATTCTCGAGGTTTTTTGGTTTGTATTTTGCCTGTCGCGCTGCGACCTACATCATTCCTGGCATTCCGCCACCCATTGAAGGCATTCCGCCAGCAGAACTATCTTCTTTAATGTCAACTAAAGCACATTCGGTAGTTAAGATCATACCAGCAACAGAGGCTGCATTTTCTAATGCAACACGGGTTACTTTTTTAGGGTCTATAATTCCTGCTTTTAACATATCTACATAGGTATCAGATTTTGCGTCATAGCCAAAGTCTTTTTTACCTTCTAGAACTTTATTTAAGACAACAGAACCTTCACCTCCAGCATTTTCAACAATAATTCTTAATGGTGCCTCAATAGCTTTATTAATAATTTGCACACCTGTAGTTTCGTCTAAATTTTCAGTAGTAATTTTTTCTAATACTTTTTTAGCACGAACTAAAGCAACACCTCCACCAGCAACAATACCTTCTTCGACGGCGGCACGAGTTGCATGTAAAGCATCATCAACTCTATCTTTCTTTTCTTTCATTTCTACTTCAGAAGCAGCACCAACATATAATACAGCAACTCCGCCAGCTAATTTAGCTAAACGCTCTTGTAACTTCTCTTTATCATAATCGGAAGTTGTAGTTTCTATTTGAGCCTTAATTTGATTTACTCTTGCTTTGATGTTTTTTGCATTTCCAGCACCATTTACAATGGTTGTATTATCTTTATCAATAGTTACTGTTTCAGCAGTTCCTAATAAATCTAAAGTTGCATTTTCTAAAGAAAAACCTCTTTCTTCAGAAATTACAGTTCCGCCAGTTAAAATTGCGATATCTTCTAACATTGCTTTTCTTCTGTCTCCAAAACCAGGTGCTTTTACTGCGGCAATTTTTAAACCACCACGCAACTTGTTTACCACCAAAGTTGCTAATGCCTGTCCGTCAACATCTTCAGCAATAATTAATAATGGACGACCAGATTGTGAAACAGGCTCTAATATTGGAAGAATTTCTTGTAAGTTAGAAATCTTTTTATCGAATAATAAAATATATGGATTTTCTAAATCAGCAATCATTTTATCAGCATCAGTTACAAAATATGGAGATAAATATCCACGGTCAAATTGCATACCTTCAACAACATCTACATACGTATCCATTCCTTTTGCTTCTTCAACAGTAATAACACCTTGTTTACCAACTTTACCAAAAGCGGTAGCTATTAAATCACCAATAACAGTATCATTATTTGCCGAAATTGATGCAATTTGTTTTATTTTTTCTGACGAATCTCCAACCTTTTGAGATTGTTTGTCTAAATCGATAACAATAGCAGCAACTGCTTTATCGATACCTCTTTTTAAATCCATTGGGTTTGCCCCAGCAGCAACATTTTTTAATCCTTCTTTTACGATTGCCTGTGCCAAAACGGTTGCAGTTGTTGTACCATCACCAGCTAGATCGTTGGTTTTAGAAGCAACTTCTTTTACCATTTGAGCTCCCATGTTTTCGAGCTCATCTTCTAATTCAATTTCTTTTGCTACGGTAACACCGTCTTTAGTTACTGTTGGTGCACCAAATGATTTAGAAATAATTACGTTACGTCCTTTTGGACCTAATGTTACTTTTACTGCATTTGCCAATGCATCTACGCCACGTTTTAATCCGTCACGTGCTTCAATATCAAATTTTATATCTTTTGCCATTTTAAATAATTCTTTGCGTCATAAGTTCTAAGTTATATACTTTAAACCTTGACTGTTGTTTTAATTTTTTTTAATGAATTGCCTTAAAGCTGAATTAAACAATTGCCATAATATCGCTTTCACGCATCATTAAATAATCTTTGCCTTCTAATTTTAATTCTGTTCCTCCGTATTTTCCGTAGAGAACAGTATCTCCAACTTTTACGGTTATAGGCTCGTCTTTTGTTCCTTTGCCAACAGCAACAACAGTTCCTTTTTGTGGCTTTTCTTTTGCGTTATCAGGAATAATAAGTCCTGAAGCTGTAGTGGTTTCAGCTGCAGCAGGCTCTACAAGAACTCTATCTGCTAAAGGTTTAATGTTTAATCCCATTTTTATATTTTTTAATTTGTTTAACTTATATATATTGTAGTCAGAAAGTATGCCAATTCAGTTTTGCTGCCAATTTTTCTATCGAATAAAAAAAAGCAGGAAACTTAATGTAAAAAAAATGCCAACGTGTCATTTTCGTTGGCATTTTTATTTTTTCTTTAATAGAAATTATTCTTTAGTTTCTCCATCAGAAGTTGCTGGAGTTTCAGCAGGTGGAGTAGTAGTATCTACATTTTCTAATGTATTTTCTAATTGAGGAGCATCATTGCTGTTTCCTCTATCTATAGCAAAATTAGCTAATAAGATTAAAGCAAACATAGCAATTGCTAGCGTCCACGTTGTTCTGTCTAAGAAATTATTGGTGTTTTGAACGCCGCCAAAAGATTGTGCTCCGCCACCGCCGCCAAAAGAAGAAGATAATCCACCACCTTTTGGGTTCTGCACCATAACAATTAAAATCAATGCAAATGCAATGATTATTATTAAGATTAAAAGTAAAACGTACGTTGTCATCTTATTTAGTATTTTGTAAAATTTGTATTCGTTTAATTTGGTCTGCAAAGAAACCACTTTTTTCTGGATATTTCAAGCCTAAAATTTCATAAGCTTTTATAGCATTTTCATATTTCTTTTGTTCTAAATACACTTTGGCTAAAGTTTCGGTCATTAGCTGATTTGGCTGTGTGTTTTCGCTAATTTTTACTTCGGAAGAAACACTTTTTTGTACTCTTGCAATCTTAGGGCTATTTTGTATAAACTTGTCTATAATTGAAGTTGTATCATTAGGTTTTTGTTTTTCTTCACTTCTAATAATCGGTTTTTTTACTGATAATAGTAACCATTGATTAAAAGAATGTGTTTCATTTTGTGTAAATAAAATTGGTTTTCCAATTGATAATTCTTCTTGAATATCTTCAATTTTTTGTGGTGTTTTTGCAGCAGTTTTCGTTACAACCTGCTCATGAATACTTGTTTCTAATAAAATTTTTTCATCTTGTTGAAAAGCATTCGAAGTAATAAAATTAAATAAGATAGTTCTGTCTGTTGTGTATGCTGCAGTAATTTTTAACTCATTATTGTATTTAAAACTATCTTGATTCTTTAAGCCTTTTAAATATAAAGCTCTTACCGATTGGAAGTATGGGTGTTTTTCAATAATAGTTTTTAATTCAGTAGTGTTTTGTTGCTGAATTAGTATCGGTTTTTTAAGGATTTGTATGTAGTTTTCTTTTACCATTTGGCTACAGAAGCATTAAAGATATCTTGAGTTACACGTTCTAAAATTTCATCTAAAGCAGCATCTAAAACCCCGCCAATTAATTGTTCTTGCGCTCCATAATCTGAATAGAAAGAGAACTGTTTTTCAAAATCATCTTTTTCATTAAGCTTGTTAGTATATCTAACATTTACCGTAATGGTTAATCTGTTTTGTGCTGCAGTTTGTGCTGCAGTTGCACTCATCGGTGTAATTCGATACTCTGTTATTTCTCCTTGAAAGGTTAAATCTGAATTGTTATTAACCAATGTTAAATTGGTTTGGCGTGTAAATAAATTTTGAAAATCATTCGTAAAACGCTGACTTAGTGTGGGTTCAATTAATGAGGCTTGGTTTGGGAAAAAATCTATCCGAATAGTCTTTGCATCTCCAGTATTTCCTCCAGTAAAAGAATAGACACCACAACCTACAATTGTGAGTAGTGTAATAATTAAAAAACCAATTTGACGTAGTTTCATATATAAATCTTATAAATCGTATTGTTTAATTTTTCGATATAATGTTCGTTCAGAGATCCCTAGTTCTTTTGCGGCTAATTTACGTTTATTCTTGTTTTTTTCTAATGATTTTTTTATCATTTCAATTTCAATTTCTTGTAATGATAAATTTTCATCTTCTTCAATAGTTTCAGCAAACTCATAATTATTTTGAACTGAATTCTGTGGAATTTGAACTACTTCGACTTGATGTTGAGGGGTTGTTTTTTCTTCATACATACGTTGAATTAATGTGTGATTTTCTGCCTTAACTTGTTCAGAATTTCCACTTTTCATTAAATCTAACGTTAACTTTTTTAGATCGTTAATATCGTTGCGCATATCAAACAAAATTTTGTACATAATATCACGCTCGGTAGAAAAATCATTCGATCTGTTTCCGCCAATAACTGCGGGTAAATTACCATTATTATTAGGTAAATATTGAATTATTTTTTCCGAAGAAATAAATCTATCTTCTTCAACTACAGATATCTGTTCTGCAATATTTTTTAATTGACGTATGTTTCCAGGAAAACGATAATTCAATAATTTTTCTACTGCATTTTCTGCTAAACGAATAGTTGGCATTCGGTATTTTTGAGCAAAATCTGCTGCAAACTTTCTAAACAACAAATGAATATCTTCATTACGTTCTCTTAATGGAGGTAAGTGGATTTCAATAGTACTTAAACGGTAGTACAAATCTTCACGAAACTTTTCTTTTGAAATAGCTTCTTGCATATTTAGGTTAGTAGCTGCTACAATACGTACATTGGTTTTTTGAACTTCGGAAGAACCTACTTTTAGGTATTCACCATTTTCTAAAACACGTAATAAACGTACTTGCGTTGTTAATGGTAATTCACCAACTTCGTCAAGAAAAATTGTTCCGCCATCGGCAACTTCAAAATAACCTTTTCTGGTTGATGTTGCACCTGTAAATGCTCCTTTCTCATGCCCAAAAAGTTCACTATCTATGGTTCCTTCAGGAATTGCACCGCAGTTTACCGCAATATATTTTGCATGTTTTCTACGTGATAAATTATGTATTATTTTGGGAATATTTTCTTTTCCAACACCACTTTCACCAGTAACTAAAACCGAAATATCGGTTGGCGCAACACGTATTGCTTTCTCTAAAGCACGATTAAGTTGCACATTGTTACCAATAATACTAAAGCGTTGTTTTATGGTTTGTAGGTTTTCCATTTTTTTATAGTTTCAAAGTTTCAAAGTAATAAAAAAGTTACGATTCATACTAACTTTAAAATTTTGCTACTTTGATACTGTTTTTTAATTATTATCAGAATATCCAACAACAGTTCCTTTTAAGGTGGCTGAAGTACAATCTTCTATTTTTATCATTACAAATTCACCTAGCTTGTAATTTTCTTTTGCGATAACAGCAACGGTGTTTTGTGTGTTTCTTGCTTTCCATTCATTTGGATTTTTCTTAGAAGTTCCTTCAATTAAAAATTCTTCTGTTTTACCTAAATGTTGTTGTGTTCTGTATAAAGCGTGTTCTTGTTGTAAATCTATAATTTCTTGTAATCTTCTTTTTTTTGTTTCAAACGGAACATTATCTTCCATCTTTTTTTCGGCTAAAGTTCCTGGTCTTTCAGAATAGGTAAACATAAATCCAAAATCGTATTTTACATATCGCATTAAATCTAAAGTATCTTGATGGTCTTGTTCTGTTTCTCCGCAGAAACCAACAATTATATCTTGAGATAATGACATTTCTGGGATTATTCTAAAAATAGTATCAACCAATTCTTTGTATTCTTCTCTAGTATGCTGTCTGTTCATGGCTTTTAACATAGCATTACTTCCGCTTTGAACAGGTAAATGTAAGTATTTGCAAATGTTTTTGTGTTTTGCCATTGTATGAATTACGTCCAAACTCATATCCTGTGGATTAGAAGTTGCAAACCGAAAACGTGTCTTTGGAAACTTTGTAGCACATATGTCTAATAATTGCGCAAAACCGATTGCTGTTGCTTGCGCCAATTCAGATGCTTTTTTAAGATCTTTTTTAAGTCCGCCGCCATACCATAAATATGAATCTACATTTTGACCAAGTAATGTAATTTCTTTGAAGTTTTTATCAACCATAGACTGAATTTCTTCAAGAACGCTTTTAGGGTCTCTACTTCTTTCACGTCCGCGTGTAAAAGGAACTACGCAAAACGTACACATGTTATCGCAACCACGTGTAATGGATACAAATGCAGAAACTCCGTTAGAATTTAAACGCACAGGAGAAACGTCTCCATAAGTTTCATCTTTAGATAAAAGAACATTCATAGCATCTCTGCCAGCTTCAACTTCTTTAATTAAATAGGGTAAATCGCGGTAGGCATCTGGGCCTACAACTAAATCAACAATTTTTTCTTCTTCTAAAAACTTTTGTTTTAAACGTTCTGCCATACAGCCTAAAACGCCCACTTTCATGTTTTTGTTTATTTTTTTTACGGCATTATATTTCTGTAAACGTTTTCTTATAGTAGTCTCAGCCTTTTCTCTAATAGAGCAGGTGTTTACTAAAACTAAATCGGCTTCTTCTAAGTTTTGAGTGGTGCTAAAACCGTCTTTAGCAAGTATAGATGCTACAATTTCGCTGTCGTTCATGTTCATTTGACAACCGTAGCTTTCGATAAATAACTTCTTGGTGTTTTCTTTTTTATTTTCAGTAACAAGAGTTTTGCCTTGTAAATTTTCTTTAATAATTTTCTCTACGTGTTTCATGTATCAATATTCAATCTGAATAGTGAGCAAATATACAACCAAAAAATAAAATTTATGACAAATTGGCAGAAAATTAACGTGTGTTTTTCTTCGAAAAATACTTCAAAACAGAATAAAAAATTTGTTATTAACTCATGTTACGCATCCAAACCTCAAAAAAGGATGATTAAGCAGCTTTAGGTGTTGATAACTTTCTGAGTTCGTTATGAGCTGCTTTTTGAGCTGCTAAATAGATTTGTGTTTTCATAGCAAAATGATTTTTCCCTGTTCTTTGTTTAAGCCACTCTAACTTTATATAAGCTACAATTGACAATACAAAATGATTCGTTTGAGTTTCTGTTTTTTTAGTTGGAGATTTAGCAAAACCTGTGTTACTTTTAATCGATTTGTGATACTCTTCTACTGCCCACCGTTTTTTGTAGATTGTAGTTATTTGGTTATACGATAAATTTAAATCACTACAAGCCAAGTACAACTCGCCGACTGTATCATTCTCGTTTTTGAAAACTTGCTTTGTAAGCAACAGCGGAAAGTCTAGTTTTTCAAACCAAACTTCCACGGTTTGTTGTCTTGGCTGTAATGTTTTAATATTCACGTATGCTCCATTTTGCTTATCTTCTAAGGATAAGGCTACTTTTCGATTGCTTTTTAAGGCAATAATAAAATCATTTTTTAAAAGTTCTTTACAATAAACCATGTTCTCTGCTGAAGAAAACCAACTATCAGCCAACACATAATCAAAGTGTATTTTGCTACTACATTCCTGCAACATTTCTCTAAAAAGTTCGTTTTTAGTTTTGCTGCTTTTACGCTTTTGCCTTCCTGTTTTTTTGTCGGTAACCCAAATATTTTTCTTTATAAACTCTACACCACACGGTATACGCATGCCTCCAACTTCGACTAAAGCAGTTAGAAAATTAACCCCTTTTACAGACCTTCCAAACACATGGTCAAAATGCCAAGTGTTCAACTCACTTTCATCTGTATATTGTTTTTCTTGTATCGAATCATCAAAACTTAAAATGATAGTTTCTTTAGATTGAGTCAATTCTTCAACATAAGGTTTTGCCTTTTTCCATAGAAATTTACTGTCATAAACACCCGTTGATAATGCTCGTGTTATTTTATTATGTTTTATAGAGAGTAATGAAGCCATACCTGTAGCTGTCGTGTAAGAACTTGAACTTATCAAATAATCAGTATACAAATCAACAAAATTATCCATCTTTTTATTTCTCAAAGTTGTTAACAAGATAAACTATAAATATCTTAAATTCAAATTATTCTTGCGTAAGGTGAGTTATTAAAAAAAACCCACTACTTTTGTAAACTCAAAACCTTAGAAGATATAAGGTTTAGAATATTGATAATTGAAAAGATTTATGGCAAAGAATTTAGTAATAGTAGAGTCTCCAGCAAAAGCAAAAACGATTGAAAAGTTTCTTGGAAAAGATTTTCAAGTTGAGTCAAGTTATGGTCATATTGCAGACTTACCTTCTAAGGAACTAGGTATTGATGTAGATGGAGATTTTAGTCCAAAATATATAGTTTCAGATGATAAAAAACCAATTGTTAAGAAGTTAAAAGCTTTGGCAAAAAAGGCAGAAACTGTTTGGTTAGCAAGTGATGAGGATAGAGAAGGAGAAGCTATTGCATGGCATTTAAAAGAACAATTAGGGTTAACAGATGAAAACACAAAACGTATTGTTTTTCATGAAATTACTAAAAGTGCTATTTTAAAAGCAGTTGAAAACCCAAGAGATATAGACTATAATATGGTAAATGCACAGCAAGCGCGTAGAGTTTTAGATAGGCTTGTTGGGTATGAGTTATCGCCAGTTTTATGGCGTAAAGTTAAAGGAGGTTTGTCTGCGGGAAGAGTACAGTCTGTTGCCGTTCGTTTAATTGTAGAAAGAGAACGCGATATTTTAAATTTTAAAGCAGAAACGCATTATAAGGTTATTGCACAGTTTTCTAATAGCGAAGGAACATCTTTTAAAGCAACAATTCCTAAGAATTTTGATTCAAAAAAAGCTGCCGAAGATTTCTTGAAATCTTGCGGAAAAGCAGACTTTTCTATTGCATATTTAACAAAAAAACCAGCAAAAAAATCTCCAGCAGCACCATTTACAACATCAACTTTACAGCAAGAAGCTTCAAGAAAATTAGGGTTTCCTGTTGGTAAAACAATGCAAGTTGCACAGCGTTTATATGAAGCGGGTTTAATTACCTATATGAGAACAGATAGTGTAAATTTATCTGTTGATGCAAGAAATGCAGCCGAAGAAGAGATTACAAGTTATTATGGACAAGAATACAGCAAACAACGTGTTTTTAAGTCTAAAGTAAAAGGTGCTCAAGAAGCCCATGAAGCAATTAGACCAACAAGCATGAAGATGCATGCTATTGATACAGAATATGATCAAATTAGATTGTATAATTTAATTTGGAAAAGAACATTGGCTTCTCAAATGAGCGATGCACAATTGGAGCGTACAAATGTGAAGATTGATAATTCGGAAAACGAAAAAACTTTCACTGCAAACGGAGAAATGATAAAATTTGATGGTTTCCTAAAAGTCTATTTAGAAGGAACTGACAATGAAGATGAGGAACAAGCAGGGATGTTGCCGAGCTTGAAAGTTGGTGAGCATTTAGGGTATACTTTTATCAACGCAACACAACGTTTTACAAGTCCGCTTTATCGTTTTACAGAAGCTTCTTTGGTAAAACAGTTAGAAGAATTAGGTATTGGGCGCCCGTCTACGTACGCGCCAACAATATCTACAATACAAAGAAGAGGTTATGTGGGTAAAGGTGAAAATGAAGGTGTAGAAAGGGAGTATCAACAATTAATTCTTTCTAAAGGTGAAGTGAAAAGTGAAACTTTAACTGAAAAAACGGGTTCTAATAGAAATAAATTAATACCTACTGATATAGGGAATATTGTTAATGATTTTTTAGTGGCTAATTTTTCTAATATATTAGATTTTGGTTTTACAGCTAAAGTAGAAAATTCTTTTGATGATATTTCTGAAGGTAATGAAGATTGGATAGAAATGATTAAAGGTTTTTATACAAAATTTCATAAGAATGTGGAAGATGTAAAGGAAAATGCAGAACGAGAAAGTGGAGAACGTATTTTAGGAAAACATCCAGAATCTGGAAAAACAATTTTGGTTCGTCTAGGAAAATTTGGGCCTATAGCACAAATTGGAGCTCCAGAAGATGAAGAAAAGCAATTTGCTAGCTTAAATAAAGATCAGAATTTAGAAACCATAACTATGGAAGAAGTGCTAGACTTATTCTTGCTTCCGAAGACTTTGGGAGCTTATGAAGGGGAAGAAGTGATAGTTTCAAATGGTAGATTTGGTCCTTATATTAAATTTGGAGCTATGTTTGTTTCTTTAGCTAAAGGAGAAAACCCTATGGAAGTTGATTTGCCAAGAGCAGAAGAGTTAATTGTTGCAAAACAAAAAGCAGATGCACCAATTTATCATTACGAAGAATTACCAGTTCAAAAAGGTGTTGGGCGTTTTGGTCCCTTTATAAAATGGAATTCTATGTTTATCAACGTAAGTAAAAAATACGATTTTGATAACCTTTCTGATGACAATATTATTGAATTGATTGAAGTTAAAAAGCAAAAAGAAATAGATAAAGTAATTCATAATTGGGAAGATGTTGGTATTCGTGTAGAGAAAGCACGTTGGGGGCGTTTTAATGTTTTAAAAGGTAAAATTAAAATTGAATTACCTAAAACTACAGCAATTGAAAAACTTTCTAAAGAAGAGGCTATTAAAATGATTGAAGCTAAAACTCCAAAAAAGAAAAAAACAGCTAAGAAAAAAGCTTCTGCTAAAAAAACAACAAAAAAGAAATAATTAATGATTGCAGATTTTTTATCCCCTATAAAAGAGCAAGTTGTGGCGCATTTAGTGTTACAGTCGTCTGAGGTGCTTGGAAAAAAAGTTGCAATACATTCTTCACAAGAAGGTTTTCCTGAATTAGAAGAGGTTAAGCTCGCTATTTTTGGTGTTCAAGAAGATAGAAATGCGGTTGATAATATTGGTTGTGGTGAAAACTTACATCACATCAGAAAACATTTATATCAATTGTTTCCGGGAAATTGGCATACAAAAATTGCCGATTTAGGCAATGTTCAAAAAGGAAATACAGTTGAGGATACTTATTTTGCAGTTAAAGAAATTATTTCATATTTATTAAAAAATGATATTATTCCTATTATAATAGGAGGAAGTCAAGATATTACCTTTGCCAATTATAAAGCGTATGATGTGTTGGAGCAAACGGTAAATTTAGTTTCTGTAGACAGTCGTTTTGATATTGGTGTGTTTGAAGATGAGTTAAATTCACAATCTTTTTTGAGTAAGATTATTATGCAACAGCCTACTAATTTATTTAACTATAGTAATGTTGGCTATCAGACCTATTTTAATTCGCAAGAAGAGATAGACTTGTTAAATAATATGTTTTTTGATGCGTATCGTTTAGGTGAAGTTAAAAACTTGGAGCTGGTAGAGCCAATAATGCGAGATGCAGATATTGTTTCTGTAGATTTAGGGAGTATCCGTCAAAGTGAAGCACCAGCAAACAATAACGCATCACCAAATGGTTTTTACGGAGAAGAAATTTGTGCAGTAGCAAGATATGCTGGAATAAGTGACAAAGTTACTTCTTTTGGTGTTTATGAATATAACAGCAAGTATGATGTAAATTATCAAACCGCACATTTAATTGCGCAAATGATTTGGTACTTTATTGAAGGAGTAAATTTTAGAGCAAAAGATTATCCGTTTTCAACTAAAGAAAGTTATCAGAAATTTACAGTATTATTAGAAGATGATGATCCTATAAATTTTTATAAAAGTGATAAGAGTGGGCGTTGGTGGATGGAAATAAATTTGATAACAAATAATAAATACAAAAGACATGCGTTAATACCTTGTGCATACCAAGATTATATAGATGCGACAAAACAAAAAATACCAGAACGTTGGTATAAAGCGTTGAAAAAAATATAAAAAAGATGGTTATGTTTTAGAATAATGTAGAATTTCACTATCTTTATAAAAACATTATAGATATGGATTTACAAAGTATAATAAGAGTGTTGAGTCAAGAGCAGAAAAAGGAATTAGTCGGTTTATTGAGTCGTGATTTGAAAGTGCCAAAACTAAATATGCTTATAGACAACCTAAACAAAGACCGTCCAATCAACTGTCCACATTGTCAAAGTTCTGATATTTACGGGCATGGAGGCTATAAGGGGCGTAAGCGCTACAAATGTAAATCTTGCACTAAAACCTTTAATGATC
Source organism: Tenacibaculum sp. (assembly GCA_965242715.1). Taxonomy (GTDB): domain Bacteria; phylum Bacteroidota; class Bacteroidia; order Flavobacteriales; family Flavobacteriaceae; genus Polaribacter. The sequence continues at coordinate 2,434,392 of OZ251501.1, read as the reverse complement.
TTACAGGTACTGCTATGGATGGCATAAAGAAAGTGGATGAATTTCAAGATTATCTAGTTCTTATGATTGAAAGCGTGAGTATCCGTAAAGCCGCTAAAAAGATTGGAGTCAATGTTAAAACTATTTTTGATTGGAGACACAAGTTACTATCTTGTTTATCCGTTTTTAATGGAGAAGAGTTCTCAGGAATTGTTGAATGTGATGACAAACAGCTTAATATAAATAATAAAGGAAGTCGAGATCTTCAAAGAAAACCTTACAAGAGACCAAGTGATAGACAAACCAAACGCGGTGTGAGCAATGATAAAATCTCTATAATGGTTGCCACAGATAGAAATAACAATCCAATGATGCGTGTCGCTAAAAGAGGCAGGATTGATGTGCATAGTATTGAAAAAACAATAGGAACGTTACTAAAACCTGAAAACGTACTTTGTTCAGATTCTCATCCTTCTATAATTAAATGGGCAAAAGATAAGCAGATGGAGCATCATACATTTATAGCATCAAAACACATAAAAGACAAGTGCTACCATGTGCAGCATGTAAACTCAATAGACAATCGTTATCAAAGATGGATAAAACCTTTCTATGGTGTATCAACAAAATATTTGAGTGGCTATCTAAACTGGTTTGTATTCTTGCAGAAGGTTAAAAAATCGCTCTCTCAAACAGTAGATATAGCAAATATCATGATAAAAAACGCTAAAGCTATAAACACATATAAAGCAATTGAAGAAAATTATATGGAATTAATGATTCCACATTATTCTAAAACATAACCAAAAAGATTAACTAAAAACGTAGGCTATTAGTTAAAAAAATAATAGGTTGCAGATTTTTTTGAAAAGATACAGAAATTAATATGAGGAAAGTAGCAGTATTTGCAGTATTACTAGTATTTATTTACAGTTGTGGTTCTAGTGATAGAGGAGAGGTTTTAGGTGTTAAATCTAAAAGAAAATGGTTTGCAGAAAAACCTTTTCAAATGACATTAATTCCTGGAGGATCTTTTACTATGGGTAAACAAGATGAAGACCCATTAGGCACAATGGATGCGCCAACAAGAACGGTAACCGTACAACCATTTTATATGGATGAAATGGAAACCACCAACAGTAAATATAAAGAATTTGTACATTGGGTAAGAGATTCTATTACTAGAATGAAGCTGGCTTCTCAAGCAGAATTAGTTGCAGGGCCTATAGACCCTAATGCAACTACTAACACTACTGGAATTCAAAGATTTGCATTTGCATCAACAGACACAACAGGAGCATCACCGTATCAAAAATACATGATAGAAAACTATTATGATTTAGGTGAAGGCTTAGATTCTTTAAAACCATTAAACTGGAAGGAAGAATTAATCTGGGAGAAAAATGCATATCCAGATGTAGATTACGTAGAAGTAATGGATTCTTTATATATAAAAAAAGAAGAATCTTTAAACGGTATTAGAACATTTGATACGAAGTTATTAAAGTACCGTTTTTCTTGGTTTGATAATGAAGCAGCAGCACGTAGATACAAAAACCGTAAAAGCTTTTTAAAGCACGAAGTAGTTAACGTATATCCAGATACCACAGTATGGGTTAGAGATTTCAACTATTCATATAATGACCCAATGCATCAAGAATACTTTGCACATCAAGCGTATGAGGAATATCCAGTAGTTGGCGTTTCTTGGAATCAGGCGAGAGCGTACTGTAATTGGAGAACTAAAAAGAAAAATGCGTACCAAGCTACTAAGAGAAAATTAGGTCTTGTGCCAGCATTTAGATTGCCAACCGAAGCAGAGTGGGAATATTCTGCACGTGGAGGTCTGCGATTTTCAAAATATCCTTGGGGCGGTCCAAACGTAACAAATGATAGAGGTTGTTTCTTAGCAAACTTTAAACCTGTTCGTGGAGATTATGTTGCAGATGGCGCTTTATATACTGTAGAAGCTAAGTCTTACAATGCAAATGATTATGGTTTGTATAATATGGCAGGTAACGTCTCAGAATGGACGGCAACAGATTATAATCAAATGTCTTATTATATGGGTTCAACTATGAACCCTAATGTAGAAAACAGAGATAACCAAAAGAAAATTATCCGTGGAGGATCTTGGAAAGACACCGCTTATTTTTTAGAAGTTGGGTCTAGAGACTGGGAATATGCAGATACTGCAAGAAGCTATATTGGCTTTAGAACAGTACAAGATTACCTTGGAATCAAAAAGAACTAAAATCAAAAATCAACACTTAATTTATTAACTCCCTAAAAAAGAAACAAATTATGGCACAATCAAAATCAGCAAAGAGATTATTTAATATGGCTTACGGTTTAGGAGCCGCAGTAGTAATCTTAGGAGCATTGTTTAAAATTTTACACTGGCCTTTTGGAAACAAAATGTTAATGGTAGGTATGATTGTAGAAGCAATAGTATTTGCAATTTCTGCATTTGAATCTGTTGAAGATGATTTAGATTGGACTAAAGTATACCCAGAGTTAGGCGGGGGAATTGGTAACAGTTTAAGTGGAGAAGCATCTCCTGCAGAAGCACAAAGTTTATTATCTCAGAAATTAGATAATTTATTAGCTGATGCAAAATTAGACGCTAGTTTAATGTCTCGTTTAGGCGATGGTATTAAAAACTTTGAAAATGCAGCACAAGGTTTAACATCTGCATCAGAAACAGTATCTTCTACCAACAAATATAACGAGCAAATGTCTTTAGCAGCTGTTAAGATGGAGCAGTTAAACACCTTGTATGTAAGCCAGGTAGAATCTGCTGAAAAACAAACAGAATTAAATGCTGAAATGGTAAAGAATGCTTCTCGTTTACAAGAACAAATGGAATCGTTAGCAACCAATTTATCTTCATTAAACGGAGTATATGGCGGTATGTTATCTGCAATGTCTAGTAAATAATAATTAATTAGTTCAACTAATTTTAACTAAAAAAACTAATTAATATGGCAGGCGGAAAACTATCTCCAAGGCAAAGAATGATTAACTTAATGTACCTTGTATTTATTGCAATGTTAGCAATGAATATGAGTAAAGAAGTGCTTTCAGCCTTTGGGTTAATGAACAAAAAAATATTAGACTCTAATACTAGAGCTGAAGGAAAAAATGCATCAGCTTATAAGGCATTAGCCTTAAAAGCATCTGAACAAGCTAAACAATATGGCGAAGCTAAAAGAAAGACAGATAGCATTAGAACAATGTCTAATGACCTTTATAACTATTTAGAAGGATTAAAAGGACAAATGACTGCTAAAGTTGAAGATAAAACAGCTTATGAAGCAATGGATAAACCAGACTTTTTAGATGAGTATTTCTTTGAAGGAGGAAAAACTTCACCTAATGGGCAAGAGTTTTTATCTAAAATTAATACCTATCGTGATGAAGCAATTAAAGTTTTAGGAAAAAGAGAATTAGCAAACATTGTTGCTTCTCGTTTTGAAACGGCTAATGTTACAGATAGCGAAGGCGTAACTAAAGACTGGTTAAGTTATAATTTTGAAGGTTTTCCTTTAATTGCATCAGTAACCAAGTTAACACAAATGCAAGCTGATATTAAAGCGACGGAATCAGATGCTTTATCAGCCTTATTACAGCAAGAACTATCTGCGGCAGTGTCTATGACAAATTATGATGCAATGGTAATTTTTGATAAGAATGCATATTATGCAGGAGAAAAACTATCAGGTAGAATTGTATTAGGTAAAAATGATCCAAACTTAACTGCAGAAAGAGTAGTTTTAAATGGTAAAGAAGTTGATAAATCTAAAATACAAGCAGGTCAAGTAATTTTAGACGGTTCTGTAGGTGGTGTTGGATATAAAACATTAAAAGGATCTTTCTTTTTTAGAGAAAATGATTCATTAGTAGAAATTCCAATTAGTGGTTCTTACACAGTAATACCAAGACCAAATGAAGCAGTAATTTCTGCAGATAGAATGAATGTTGTTTATAAAGGGTTAACAAACCCAATGACAATTTCTATTCCAGGAATCCCATCTAATAAAGTAACAGCATCTGCACCAGGATTAACAAGAAAGAGTGGTAGTAGTTATTCTATGCGTCCAACAGGAGCTGGAGGAAGTGACGTTACTATTAGAGTTTCAGGTAAATTACCAGATGGTAAACAGGTAAGTTCAAATAAGAAATTTAGAATAAAAGACATACCAGCAGCAATGGGTATGGTTCGAGGTCAAACAGGTATTGTAAGAATGCCTAAAAGTAGTGCAGCAAGAGTTGGAATTGCAGCAGGGTTACCAGATTTTTTATTCGATTTAAAATTACAAGTATTAAGTTTTAAAGTTAAGGTGCCAGGACAATTAACCACAAATGTTGGTGGTGCTCAGTTAAATGCAAAAGCAAAAAGTCTTATTGCTAAAGCACGTAGAGGAGATGTTATAACTATTTATGACATTAAAGCAAAAGTAACAAACTCAAACTACCAACTTAAAAAAGTATTACCTGTTAGTATAGAAGTTACAAATTAATAGATAAAATTTAGAAGTATGAATTGGAAGCATTTTTATTTAGTTTTAGTAGCACTAGCAACCTTTAGTGTTGTAAATGCACAGTCTAACCTTTTGAATGCAAAAAAAGCAGGAGATATAGGTAAAAAAACTGATGAGCAAATAGCAGCAGACATAGACAAACCACTTCCTTATGGTTATATTAACGATAGAGATGTGTTGTGGTCTAAAGTTGTTTGGGAATATATAGATTTAAATCAAAAAATAAATTTACCATATTACTACCCAATTGATACTACTAATGCGCCAAGTAACCGTCGTTCATTATTCGATACATTACTTAAAGGTATAAAATCTGGAGAATTAAAAGAAGTATACACAGATTCTTATTTTACCACAAAAGTAAACTCAGATGATTTAACCGAACTATTGATTAACAAACGCCAAAATGGTGATTATGTTGATGAATACGAAATAAAATCTGAACTTATAGAAGGTTACATGATCAAAGGAATGTGGTATTTCGATAAACGTCAAGGAGAATTAAAATACCGTTTATTAGGTATTGCACCAATGGGGCCAGATGTACAAGCATTAGGAGTTGATGAAATTGATGATACAGAAAATGTATATGAATTATTTTGGGTATTTTTTCCAGACGCAAGAGAATTGTTGCACAAAGCAAAAGTGTTCAATCCAAAGAACTCATCACATCCAATTTCTTATGATAATTTGTTAAACGCACGTAGATTTAATGCCATTATTGTAAAAGAAGAAAACATCTATGGCGATCGTAGCATTAAAGATTACGTACGCGGTAATTCATTATTTCAACTGTTAGAAGCAGACAGAATTAAAGAAGATATTCGTAATCGAGAAATTGATATGTGGAATTACTAAAAAGTAAGTCAATAACCTCGGGGCAAGCTCACGATTAAAATAATACAAAGCGTTCCATTTCGGAGCGCTTTTTTTGTCCTAGTAAAAGCGTTTAAATATAAGAAGCCATTTCCTGCTTTCACTACTCGCTGTTTCGTTCCTCAACGAGCTCAAACAAACCGCTCAATCAGGGCTAAACTAATTTGCAAAGTTTCGTTTTAAAACCAGTATTCATTTCCTAGTAAAAGAGTACTTTTGAAAGTATGAGTGTAGATTACATTATAGTAGGTCTTGGGCTTGCAGGATTAGCCTTTGTAGAAGAATTAATTGCAGACAACAAAACTTTTATAGTTTTTGAAGACAGCTCTCAAACATCTTCTTTAGTTGCTATTGGAGCCTATAACCCAATAGTCTTAAAAAGATTTACACCCGTTTGGAACGGACATGAACAATTACAAACAGCACTTCCTTTTTATCACAAGTTAGAAAAAAAATTCAATCAAAAGTTCGATACAAAATTTTCCATTCGTAAAGTTTTTAAATCTATAGAAGATGAAAACAATTGGTTTACAGCCATAGATAAACCAACATTAGATGTGTACATGAAGCCGAAAATTTTACGAGAGAAGGTAAACGGCGTAATTGCCGATTTTGGTTTTGGAGAACTCACCGGAACAGGGAGAATAGACACCAAAAAACTAATTACTACCTATCGAAATTATTTAAAGGAAAAGAACCGGATTTTGTTAAAAAAGTTTGATTATAATCAAATCGAATTATCAGAAAAAGGAGTTTCTTACAAAGATATAACTGCTAAAAGAATTGTTTTTTGTGAAGGCTTCGGAATTAAACAAAACCCATTTTTTAAAGACTTACCTTTAGAAGAAGCCAAAGGGGAATTAATTACCATTCACGCACCAGATTTAGATATTGATTTTTTATTAAAATCAGCATTGTTTGTACTTCCTCTAGGAGATTATAATTATAAAATTGGCGCAACATTTAATTGGACGGATAAAACTTCTGAACCAACTTTCGAAGCAAGAGAAGAATTAATAAATAAACTTAAAAAAGTAATTAATGTTTCCTACACAATTATAGAACAAACAGCAGGCATAAGACCAACGGTAAATGACAGAAGACCTTTGGTAGGTATTCATTCCGAGTATAAACAATTAGCAGTTTTAAACGGTTTAGGAACTCGCGGAGTTATGGTTGTGCCAACGGTTGCTAAAAACCTATATAATCATATAGAAAACGGAGCAATATTAGATAAAGAGATAGATATTAAAAGGTTTGATTAATTGTTTTTAAGTTAAACTTGTTTTAGCATCACATAAAATTAATTTTTAAAAATAATATAGATGCTCTATCTGACCGTAATAACTGTAAACTTAGATGTTAAAAACCGAACTACTTACCTTTGTTAATTCTTCTTTTTTGCTGCATTTTTCATATAACTCACTCACCTTACGCAAGAATAATTTGAATTTAAGATATTTATAGTTTATCTTGTTAACAACTTTGAGAAATAAAAAGATGGATAATTTTGTTGATTTGTATACTGATTATTTGATAAGTTCAAGTTCTTACACGACAGCTACAGGTATGGCTTCATTACTCTCTATAAAACATGATAAAATAACACGAGCATTATCAACGGGTGTTTATGACAGTAAATTTCTATGGAAAAAGGCAAAACCTTATGTTGAAGAATTGACTCAATCTAAAGAAACTATCATTTTAAGTTTTGATGATTCGATACAAGAAAAACAATATACAGATGAAAGTGAGTTGAACACTTGGCATTTTGACCATGTGTTTGGAAGGTCTGTAAAAGGGGTTAATTTTCTAACTGCTTTAGTCGAAGTTGGAGGCATGCGTATACCGTGTGGTGTAGAGTTTATAAAGAAAAATATTTGGGTTACCGACAAAAAAACAGGAAGGCAAAAGCGTAAAAGCAGCAAAACTAAAAACGAACTTTTTAGAGAAATGTTGCAGGAATGTAGTAGCAAAATACACTTTGATTATGTGTTGGCTGATAGTTGGTTTTCTTCAGCAGAGAACATGGTTTATTGTAAAGAACTTTTAAAAAATGATTTTATTATTGCCTTAAAAAGCAATCGAAAAGTAGCCTTATCCTTAGAAGATAAGCAAAATGGAGCATACGTGAATATTAAAACATTACAGCCAAGACAACAAACCGTGGAAGTTTGGTTTGAAAAACTAGACTTTCCACTGTTGCTTACAAAGCAAGTTTTCAAAAACGAGAATGATACAGTCGGCGAGTTGTACTTGGCTTGTAGTGATTTAAATTTATCGTATAACCAAATAACTACAATCTACAAAAAACGGTGGGCAGTAGAAGAGTATCACAAATCGATTAAAAGTAACACAGGTTTTGCTAAATCTCCAACTAAAAAAACAGAAACTCAAACGAATCATTTTGTATTGTCAATTGTAGCTTATATAAAGTTAGAGTGGCTTAAACAAAGAACAGGGAAAAATCATTTTGCTATGAAAACACAAATCTATTTAGCAGCTCAAAAAGCAGCTCATAACGAACTCAGAAAGTTATCAACACCTAAAGCTGCTTAATCATCCTTTTTTGAGGTTTGGATGCGTAACATGAGTAACTCACAAACATATTTATCCAAATAATTCTAGATAGGCGTAAAAAGAGAGAGGTAACAAGCATAGAGGTTATAATAATAGCAATAAAACTATGCAGAATAAAAGACCAAGAAATAACTTTAGCAATAATAAAAACAGCTAAAAAAAACGCTACTATTAAACCATAATTCACATACATAGCACAAAAGTAGAAAGAAGGCTCTCGCATATATCTTTATTTGCAAGAGAGGTATCTGTTGTATATCTGAGTAACTTTTTAGGGTTAAAAGTTGCCTTGAATTTAAAAAATTTCCCTTCATGACAACGTGGGCATTTTCCGCTGATAATACTATATAATTTCGTTCCTTTTTTCATAAGATTTACCTAATTTTGCACGGTTAAAATTAAGAAAAATATATGCTAAATGTTCATAATCTTACAGTAACCTTCATGGGGTCTAATTTATTTTCAGGAATTACTTTTAAATTAAACAAAGGTGATAGAATAGGGTTGATAGGTAAAAATGGTGCAGGAAAATCTACACTGTTAAAAGTCTTATCAAAAGATATTGAAAGCAGTGGCGGAAGTATGGCCTTTGATAAAGATATCCGTATTGGCTTCTTACGTCAAGATATAGATTTTGTAGAAGGAAGAACTATTTTAGAAGAAGCATACCAAGCTTTTGAAGAAATTAAAGAAATAGAGGTTGAGCTTGACGAAATTAATAAGCAACTAGTAGAAAGAACAGATTATGAAAGCGAATCTTACAGTGAGTTAATTGTTAATTTAACAGATAAAACAGAACGTTACGAATTGTTGGGCGGTTATAACTATCAAGGAGATACCGAAAAGATTTTACAAGGTTTAGGTTTTCAAAGAGAAGATTTTGATAAGTTAACAGATACTTTTTCTGGAGGATGGAGAATGCGTATAGAACTGGCAAAACTATTATTACAGAATAATGATATTTTACTGTTAGATGAGCCTACAAATCATTTAGATATAGAAAGTATAATTTGGTTAGAAAGCTTTTTAAAAGGCTATTCTGGTGCAATTGTTTTGGTTTCGCATGATAAGATGTTCTTAGATAATGTAACCAATAGAACTATAGAAATTTCTTTAGGTCAGATTTATGATTACAAAAAACCATATTCTGAGTTCCTATTATTAAGAGGAGAAATCAAAGAAAAACAGTTACAAGCACAGAAAAACCAAGAGAAAGAAATAAAACAGAAACAACATTTAATAAATAAATTTAAGGCAAAGGCGAGTAAGGCTTCTATGGCACAATCTTTAATGAAACAACTTGATAAAGTTGAATTAATTGAAGTTGACCAAGATGATAACCAAACCATGAACGTTCGTTTTGCAATTTCTAAAGAACCAGGTAAAATTATTGTTGAAGCTGAAAACTTATCTAAAAGTTATGGTGATAAACAGGTTTTAGAAAATGTAAATTTGTTAATTGAACGAAATAGTAAAATTGCATTTGTTGGTCAAAACGGACAAGGAAAATCTACGTTAGCAAAAATGATTGTTGGCGAAATTTCGTTTAAAGGAAAGTTAAAGCTTGGGCATAATGTAGAAATTGGGTATTTTGCACAGAATCAATCAGAGCATTTACCGCCAGAAAAAACGGTGCTTCAAATTATGGAAGATGCCGCAACTGATGGAAACAGAATGCGAGTTAGAGATATGCTAGGGGCATTTTTATTTGGTGGAGATGCCGCAGATAAAAAGGCAAAAGTACTTTCTGGAGGAGAGCGTAATCGTTTAGCGTTGTGTAAATTATTGTTACAGCCATTCAACGTGTTAATAATGGATGAGCCTACAAATCACTTAGATATAGCCTCAAAAAATGTATTAAAAGAGGCTTTAAAAAATTTTAAAGGAACATTAATTTTGGTTTCTCACGATAGAGACTTTTTACAAGGATTAACAAGTACAGTTTACGGGTTTAAAGATAAAGTAATAAAAGAATATCTAGGCGATATAGATTATTTCTTAGAACAACATAAAATTGAAAACCTGCGTGAAGCAGAAAAAAGAACAGTAGTTAAAGAAGTGAAAGCTGTCAATAAAAAAGAGAGCAATCAATTATCTAGAGAGCAAGAAAAAGAATTAAAAAAATTAAAGAATAAGCTTAGTAAAATAGAAACTGAAATTGCAGATTTAGAAAAAGAAATTGCAAATTTAGATGTAGAATTAGCTAACAATTACAATGAGGTCTCTTCTCGCCCTAATTTCTTTGAAACATATAAAGCTAAAAAGGCGAAAGTAGAAACCTTAATGAGTAATTGGGAATTGGTAGAAGAGCAAGTTTCTAATTTTTAAGTAATTTAGCGAATAATTAACAAAATATAAATCAAACTTTTATAGTAGTAATATAACGTGAATTTCAACTCAAACATAGAAACCTTAAACGAACAAATTCATCTTCCAATTTTAGAAGAAAAAGGAATTGAATTATTTATCAAAAGAGAAGATAAAATCCACCCATTTGTTTCTGGTAATAAATTTAGGAAACTAAAATACAATTTACTTGAAGCAAAAAAATTAAAGAAAAAGGCGTTACTAACTTTTGGAGGTGCATTTTCTAACCATATTGTTGCAACTGCAGTTGCAGGAAAATTAGCTGGATTTAAAACAGTTGGAGTTATTAGAGGTGAAGAATTAGCAAAAAACTTAGAAGTAACGCTAAAAAATAATGCCACTTTGCGTGAGGCCCATAAGAACGGAATGCGGTTTCAGTTTGTTTCTCGTGAGATATATAGACAGCAAAAAAGTTTTGGTTTTATTGAGAAACTTAAAAATAAATGGGGCGATTTTTATTTAATCCCAGAAGGAGGAACTAACCCTTTAGCCGTTAACGGATGCGAAGAAATTTTAACAAAAGATGATGTTGATTTCGATTATATTTGTTCAGCAGTGGGTACAGGAGGTACAGTTGCAGGATTGGCAAATTCTGTAAAAAAGCATCAGCAAGTTATTGGTTTTCCAGCTTTAAAAGGAGGTTTTCTATCTGAAGAAATTAAAAAATATACAATTAAGAATAGTAGTTGGTCGTTAATAAAAAAATATCATTTTGGTGGTTATGCTAAGGTTGATGAAGAATTGATACAGTTTATCAATGAATTTAAAGAACAAACAAATGTTCCGTTAGACCCAATTTATACAGGTAAAATGTTTTTTGGAATTATAGATTTAATTAAGCAAGATCATTTTAAAAAAGGAAGTAAGATTTTAGCAATTCATACTGGTGGTCTACAGGGAATTTCAGGGATTAATAAACAATTGCAAGAAAAAAATAAACCGTTAATAAAAGTTTAATGCGGATCAAATATTTTATAACAATAACATTTTTTTCTATAGTTTTAGTAAGCTGTGGCTCTAAAAAGAAAATTGTACAGTCAACAACGCCTAAAGTTGTAATCGTTGAACCAACCCCAGAACCTGTACCAGATGTAAATCAAGACGAACATATTAAAGAGATTGTAAAGGGAAACCCAAAATTAAATAAATACACCTTACAATACATTCATAAATTTGCTCCGATTGCAGTTTCTGAAATGCAGCATCATAAAATTCCTGCAAGTATAACCTTGGCGCAAGGAATTTTAGAATCGGGTAACGGTCGTAGTAATTTAGCAACGCGTTCTAACAATCACTTCGGAATTAAATGTCATAAAGGATGGCAAGGAGAAAAAGTATATCATGATGATGATGCTAAAGGAGAATGCTTTAGAAAATACCAACACCCAGATACTTCCTACAAAGATCATTCACTATTTTTATATGGAAGAAGGCGTTATGCAAGTTTATTCAACCTTAAAAAAACGGATTATAAGCGTTGGGCAGAAGGATTGCGAAAAGCAGGGTATGCTACAGATAGAAAATACCCTCAAAAACTAATTCATATTATTGAAAAGTATAAACTGTATGAGTTTGATACATTACAATCAAATGAAATAAATACAGTAACTCTTGAAGAAGAAACATTACCTAGACCAGTATCTGAAGAAGTGCCAATTGTTATAGAAAATACGGTTGGAAATTATTACGAAGTAAAACAAGGCGACACCTTGTATTCTATCGCGAAAAAGTACAATACAATCGTAGAAAAACTTAAAGAAATAAACGGATTAGAAAACAATACTATTAGTGTTGGACAATATTTATTAACGCGATAAAAAATGCTTATGAAACCAACATTTCGTGAGCAAAAAATCAACCAAAAACATGTTGTTTACCAAGTGTAGTTTTTCTTTTTAGCTTGTTTTTTAATCGCTTTAAGCAGATGATAATTACACCGAAATTTATTTAGCAAATTCTAAAAAATTAGTAACTCACCTTACGCAAGAATAATTTGAATTTAAGATATTTATAGTTTATCTTGTTAACAACTTTGAGAAATAAAAAGATGGATAATTTTGTTGATTTGTATACTGATTATTTGATAAGTTCAAGTTCTTACACGACAGCTACAGGTATGGCTTCATTACTCTCTATAAAACATGATAAAATAACACGAGCATTATCAACGGGTGTTTATGACAGTAAATTTCTATGGAAAAAGGCAAAACCTTATGTTGAAGAATTGACTCAATCTAAAGAAACTATCATTTTAAGTTTTGATGATTCGATACAAGAAAAACAATATACAGATGAAAGTGAGTTGAACACTTGGCATTTTGACCATGTGTTTGGAAGGTCTGTAAAAGGGGTTAATTTTCTAACTGCTTTAGTCGAAGTTGGAGGCATGCGTATACCGTGTGGTGTAGAGTTTATAAAGAAAAATATTTGGGTTACCGACAAAAAAACAGGAAGGCAAAAGCGTAAAAGCAGCAAAACTAAAAACGAACTTTTTAGAGAAATGTTGCAGGAATGTAGTAGCAAAATACACTTTGATTATGTGTTGGCTGATAGTTGGTTTTCTTCAGCAGAGAACATGGTTTATTGTAAAGAACTTTTAAAAAATGATTTTATTATTGCCTTAAAAAGCAATCGAAAAGTAGCCTTATCCTTAGAAGATAAGCAAAATGGAGCATACGTGAATATTAAAACATTACAGCCAAGACAACAAACCGTGGAAGTTTGGTTTGAAAAACTAGACTTTCCGCTGTTGCTTACAAAGCAAGTTTTCAAAAACGAGAATGATACAGTCGGCGAGTTGTACTTGGCTTGTAGTGATTTAAATTTATCGTATAACCAAATAACTACAATCTACAAAAAACGGTGGGCAGTAGAAGAGTATCACAAATCGATTAAAAGTAACACAGGTTTTGCTAAATCTCCAACTAAAAAAACAGAAACTCAAACGAATCATTTTGTATTGTCAATTGTAGCTTATATAAAGTTAGAGTGGCTTAAACAAAGAACAGGGAAAAATCATTTTGCTATGAAAACACAAATCTATTTAGCAGCTCAAAAAGCAGCTCATAACGAACTCAGAAAGTTATCAACACCTAAAGCTGCTTAATCATCCTTTTTTGAGGTTTGGATGCGTAACATGAGTTAGTAAGTAAAAACTAAAATATTTTGAAGATATTTTAACGAAATATTCCTTTGCACCCATTCATAAATCGTATTTAGTAAACGTAAATGAGATTGTTAAATACAAAAAAGGCAAAGGCAGAAGCGTAATTGTTTCTAACGGAAAAGGAAATTTTGGTTTTTGCGTCAAAAAAAGAAAATTTGCTTTCCTAATTTAAATAATTATAAGACCTCGTCCGTTTTTAAAACGGATGAGGTCTAGAAATAAAAAAATTAATTTATGCCAATTATTAAATCCGTAAACGGAAAATCGCCACAGATCCCAGAAGGTACTTTTGTTGCTGAAAATGCCACAATTGTTGGCGATGTAGAAATGGGAAAAGAATGTTCAATTTGGTTCAATGCCGTTATTCGCGGCGATGTTCATTATATAAAAATGGGCAACAAGGTAAATATTCAAGACGGAGCCGTAATTCATGCAACCTATCAAAAATCGCCCACAACTATTGGCAATAACGTGTCTATTGGGCATAACGCAATTGTACACGGTTGTACAATAAAAGATAATGTTCTGGTAGGAATGGGGAGTATTATTATGGACGATTGTATTATAGAAAGCAACTCAATTATTGCTGCTGGAGCAGTGGTTACCAAAAATACTATTGTAAAAAGCGGAAGCATTTATGCAGGCGTTCCTGCTAAAAAAGTGAAAGATATTTCGCAAGAACTTATTGCTGGCGAGATACATAGAATTGCCGATAACTACGTAAAATATTCGGGTTGGTTTAAAGAGTAAACAACTTTGAGTAATTTTTTTTAAATTGTATTAAATGGGCGTTCCCATTTTTAAAGTATTTCCACAAAAGTTACAATACTTTAAAAATCGTCAGGCTTTTCGCACTCGCTTTTTTTAAGAAAAATAAAAAAGAGCTCAAACAAATACTACAATCCTTAACGCAGGTGTATTGCTAAGTATTTTTTGTTAGATTTTTAATCGCAGGGCGATAGCCCAATTGGGTTTAATTCCCCGACGCTTGCGTCGAAATAAAAAGGGAATTCCTATTTAATACCCCGATGCTTGCATCGAAATGATTAAGGTTTTTTCTTTTTTATGCCTAGGGTGGGGCTGCCCAAAGGTTCTTGACTTTTAGATTGTAAACCTTCAAAACCAAAGTTAGCAAAATCTCTTTTCCATTTTACAATAATACTAGCATCAGGAATGTTAAACTTAAAACAAACATCTCTTAACGATAAAAACTCCTTATCAATGGATTCTAAAACTTTCAATTTAAAAACTGCAGAACAACTCCTATTCTTTTTAAGGTAATACCTTTTTTACCTTGAATTTTATAAAAACCAACTCATTTACGAATGTTAGATTCATTTAGACCTTTTAGATTAGAGACAGCTTCTACTGAATAGTCTCATTCTAAAACTATTTTACACATTCAAGTTTAAATACATAATCATACTTGATTTTTATTCTCATAAAAATACCCCCAAATTGTGTCTAACTTTTTGGGGGCAGTGTAATTTTGGTGGTTTTTTAAAATATGTTTACTAAAAAATTATTCTGTTTTTTGCTCTAAAATATCAAAGAATTCTTCTAGTTTAGGTAGAATAACAATGCGTGTTCTACGGTTTATTGCTCTACCTTCAGCAGTGTCATTCGACTGTAAAGGCACGTATTCGCTGCGTCCTGCGGCAATTAAACGTTCTGGAGCTATGCCAAAATCTTTTTGTAAAACCCTAACTACAGAAGTTGCACGCTTCACACTTAAATCCCAGTTGTCTTTAATTCCTGTAGAAATAACTGGCACATTATCAGTATACCCTTCAACTTGTACTTCCATATCTGGTCTTGCAGAAATCACTTTAGCAACCTTTCCTAAAATAATTTTTGCCCGTTGAGAAACTGTTGAACTTCCGCTAGTAAACAATAATTTATCTGCGATAGAAATATATACTACGGTTTTTTCAACATCTATTTGAATATCTTGATCCTGTATACCAGCACCTAATACTTTCTTTAAATGAAATGCAATTGCTAAATTAATAGAGTCTTTCTTAGTCATTGCACTTATAATACCATTAATATATTTGTCTTTCTCGCTAAGTTGTGCAACAACTTCTTTAATGTTATCACTTGCAGATTGTGTTAAAACTGTTAAGTTTTCAACTTGCTTTAAAGACTGTGCTTTATCTGCTTTTAAATCTTTAATCTGGTTTTCTAAAAGCCCTACTTTTCCTTCTAAACCAGAAACGTTAGAAACACCAGAGGTTTTTTCAATTAAACACTTTTGTAGATTTGCTTTTATATCTACTAATTCTTGTTGACTACTGTTTAGTCTAGTTTGTAATGCTGCAAATTCTTTGTTAGATTTACAAGAACTCATTACAACTGCTAAAGCAATAAATAAGATTATTTTTTTCATTATTGTTGCTAATTAAAGTGAAGAACAAAGTTAAAAAAAGGAAAGCACAAAAAAGCTAAATTATTGTATTTTATGATTTATATTTATAAAGTACAAATAACATTCAAATGAGAAAAGTATATTTTACCTTTATTATCTCTTGTTTTCTACTCCTTTCTTGTAAAGGTTCTTTAAATTTGGTAAAAATTAGAGGAAACGTCTTTGGAACAACCTACAATATCACCTATACAAATACGAACATAAATTATCAAAAATCGATAGACAGTTTGTTTGTTTTGGTAAACAAATCGTTATCAACCTATATGCCAACTTCCGATATTTCTAAAATAAATAAAGGTGATACAACTGTAGTTGTTGATGATTTATTTTTAGAAGTTTTTAAAAAAGCGAAACGAATTTATAAAGAAACTGATGGTTACTTCGATCCTACTATAGGTAAATTAATTGATGCTTATGGTTTTGGCTCAGGAAAAGAAAAGAAAAATTTAACAAAAGAGGAGATTGCTGTGTTAATGCAAGGAGTAGGGTTTGATAAAGTACGCATTAATAATAGAAAAATTTATAGAGAAAACCCAGGCATAGAATTTAATGTAAATGCTATTGCTAAAGGATATGGAGTAGATATAATTGGGCGATTTTTAGAAAGTAAGAATGTGGTAAATTATCTTGTAGAAATAGGAGGAGAGATTAGAGCTAGAGGAAATAATGATGACAAAGCATGGAAAGTAGCCATAGAAAAACCGAATATTGATGGGACGAGGTCAATTCAAAAAGTGATTGAATTAATTGATGAATCTATGGCTACTTCTGGTAATTATAGGAAGTATAAAATTAATGAGAAAGGGCATAAAATAGTTCATACCATTAACCCTAAAACTGGTTTAGCTCAAGAGAATAATTTATTAAGTGTATCGGTTCGGTTAAAAGGAGATTGTGCAGATGTTGATGCTTATGCTACTGCTTTGTTAGCTATGGGTTTAGAGAAATCAAAAGAATTCTTAAAAAAACACCCTGAGCTTAAGGTGGTTTTATTATATCAAAATAAAAACAATAAAACACAAGAGTTTACTAATTAACATCTAAGTACATGATAAAAAATGAATTAAAAGAATAGCTCATTAATAATAAACGTTTTAAGGGAGTGTTTTTTTAGACCTCACAGGTTTTTAAAACCTATGAGGTCTTTACACTAAAGTGATTATTTAGACACTCTTGCAAAATCTGTGTAAGTTTAAAATTCGGGATTAGGTTATTTATAACTTAATCCTGTCTTCAAATATAATCAAAAATTGGTTAAGAATAACGCCCCAATTTCTAATTGGCATTGTCCATTTTCTTGTGCTTTCTCTTAGTGCTAAAAATACGGACTTCATTACCGCGTCATCCGTGGGGAAAGAGAGTTTGTTTTTTGTGTATTTTCTAATCTTTCCGTTTAAGTTTTCGATGAGATTAGTGGTGTATATTATTTTTCTAATTTCAGCGGGAAAATCAAAGAAAACAGTGAGTTCGTCCCAATTGTTTTCCCAACTTTTAATGGCGTAAGAATATTTAGAGTTCCACTTGTCTTTGAAGTCGTTTAAAGCGGCTTTGGCGGCTTCTTTTGTGGGTGCTGTGTAGATTTGTTTCATATCTTTTACAAATTCCTTTTTATCCTTCCAGACCACATAACGCATGGTGTTTCTAATTTGATGTACTACACATATTTGAGTTACAGAATTAGGAAACATTGTTTTTATGGTCTCTGTAAATCCGTTTAAATTATCGGTAGCAGTAATCAAAATATCTTGTGTTCCTCGTGCTTTAATATCACTTAAAACAGACATCCAAAAGGCGGAAGATTCATTTTTACCTAACCATAATCCTAACACCTCTTTTTTACCATCTGTGCGTAACCCTACTGCGATGTAAATGGTTTTGTTAATCACTTTTGAGTTTTCTCTAACCTTAAAAACAATACCGTCCATCCAAACGATTAGGTAGGTTTGTTCTAGGGGGCGATTTTTCCATGCAATGATATCTCCTGTTATTTTATCGGTAATTCTTGAGATTGTGGCAGTAGAAATATTGAAATCGTACAACTCATATATTTGCTGTTCAATATCACTGGTACTCATCCCTTTTGCGTACAGAGAGATGATTATATTTTCTACTCCATCTGCTGTGCTTTGCCGTTTTTTAATAAGCATTGGATTAAATGAACTTTCTCGATCTCGTGGTATTTGTATCGTCGTTTCTCCTAAGGTAGTTTTTAACTTTTTTGAAGTATAGCCATTTCGCGCATTGGTATTGCTACGCTTTTGATGTTTTTCATAATCTAAATGTGCGTCTAATTCGCCTTCTAATATCTTTTCTATGCCTCGCTTATGCAAGTCTTCTAAAAAGGAGGTTAGTTCTGTTCCGCTCTTGAATTGCTGTAAAAAAGAATCGTTTAAAATGTCTTCTGGTTTCATAATATAAGGTGTTAAAGTTTAAAGTTAATAAAAAAAATCTCGGGAGTTATAGCTCCCGAGATTTTTAAACTTACACAGATTATGAGATAGTGCCATTATTTACTTTACAAAAAGAGTAAATTATTTTTTATCATGTACTCATAATTAATGCTTATAACAAACAGGCAAAATTTCGCCTTTCATTAAAGAAAACCGTTCTACTAATTCTGGTGCAATTTTTTTTGTGTAATCTATTTCATCTACTTTAAAGCCTATAGAACGAAGTTTATCAAAATAATCTAAGCCATAAACACGAACGTGGTCATACTGCCCAAATATTTTTGCACGTTCTTTTTTGTCAGTTATTGAATCGTCTTCAAAAGTTTTTTCTCTATTAATATCTTGTGGGATTTGAAAAACCCCCATTCCATTAGGTTTTAAAACTCGATATAATTCTTGCATGGCTTTTGTATCATCAGAAATATGCTCTAATACATGATTGCAAAAAATGATATCAAAAGAGTTTTCTTTAAAAGGTAAATCGCAAATATCTGCTTTTACATCAACAATTGGAGACTCTAAATCTGAAGTAATATAATCGAGGTTTTTTTGTTTTTTAAAGATGTCTAAAAAGCATTGTTCTGGTGCAATATGTAAAACTTTTTGTTGCTTTTTTGAAGTGAAGAAGTTGGTTTCCTCTTTAAGAAAAAGCCATAATAAACGATGCCTTTCTAAAGATAATGTTGAAGGGGAAAGCGCGTTTTTACGTTGCTTTCCATAGCCATAAGGTAAAAACTTGCTAAAAGATTTTCCATTAATTGGGTCTGTAAATTTATCACCTTTTAACCACCAAGCAATTACTGGTCTAACCCAATAACTCATTTTAATTAAGATAGGTCTCGGAACGGTGTTTAATATGGTTTTGAATATAGACACAATTATAAAATAATTCTTTTATAGGATAAGCTATCCTGTTCAAAAAATAACCACAGTTTTAGTTTTGAAGCTGCTAAATAATTTAATGTTTGTTTTATGTACCCACTTTCTAAACTTTGTATGGCTTTAATTTTAAGAATAATTTTGTCTTGAATCACAACAAAGTCGGCAACATAATAATGAGGTAAAATAGCTCCTTTATATGAGATGTTAAATTTCACTTCTCTTTTATAAGTAATATTGTTTTTTTTAAACTCAATTTCTAAGGCATCTCCATAAACAATCTCAGAATAACCTTTACCAAGTTCTTTATAAACTTCCATACAAGCGCCTATAATTGTATAAGCTTCATTCTTATATAAAAGTTCTTTTTTCATAAGGTTTTAAATTTGTGAAAAATAGAGGAATTAGTGTCGTTTTTATTGTCTAAACTCTTTTTCTTCATTACTTTCAATTTCTAAAGCTTCATAAACATATTTAAAGGTAGAAAGTAATTCTGGTTTTCCGTTTACAATGGCAATATTATGTTCAAAATGAGCAGAAGGTTTGTTGTCTAGGGTTGTAATTGTCCAGCCATCATTATGTTGGCGTATTTTTTGAGTTCCTAAATTCACCATAGGTTCAATGGCAACTACCATTCCTTCAATAAATTTTTTACCACGACCACGTTTTCCGTAATTTGGCATTTCTGGGTCTTCGTGCATTTCTTTTCCAAGCCCATGCCCAACTAATTCACGAACAACTCCGTAACCATTTTTTTCACAATGATTTTGAATGGCAAAACCAACATCGCCAACACGATTACCAATTTTTAATTCTCGAATCCCAATATACAAACTCTCTTTGGTAACATCGAGTAGTCTTTTAGTTTCTGGATCAATTTCTCCAACGGCAAATGTATACGCATGATCGCCATAAAAGCCATTTTTAATGGCGCCACAATCTATAGAAATAATATCGCCTTCAATAAGAGGTTTGTTATCTGGAATTCCATGTACAATTTGAGAGTTTGGACTCATACATAACGTATTAGGAAAGTCATACAAGCCTAAAAAACCAGGAATTGCTTTTTGTTCTCGAATAAATTCTTCGGCTAATTTGTCTAAATATAATGTAGTTACTCCAGGTTTTACTTCACTAGCAAGCATACCTAAAGTTTTAGAAACTACTAACGCACTTTCGCGCATTAACGCTATCTCTTCACGAGTTTTTACTTTTATCATTTTGAAAAAATTAAAGCGCAAAGATACCGTTATTTAATCAGATTTTATTTCTCGTAAGAGTGTTTGTAATTTAGCCCAGAAACTATTTTTAAGAAATCTTTTTCTATAGTTTCTCTTGGGTACTCTACAAAACGTCCAATTTCTTTTCCATCTTTATAGAAAATAAATGTTGGAACTCGTTTAAGGTCAAAACCTTCTTGCAAGTTATCAGGAGTTCTTTTAGAACGATTTACAGTAATCATTTCTATATTGTTTTCATTGAAATTTGCAGTATCTAAAAGTTTGTAAAATTTAGGAGTTTCTCTTTTGCTATCACCACACCAAGTACCCATAAAACCTTTAATTTTTATGCCTTTTAAATGTGGTTTCAAATTAGCAATTACAGATGCATCTGGTGTATAATTATCATAGTTTTTGGTAAACCAAGTAGTATAAGGTTCTTGGTTAAAAGAAGCTTTATCTGCAATTCCAACTAAGTTTCCTTTAGTATCTTTAACGGCTGTAGCAACTACTTTTTTTGATGAATTACAAGCAAATATTAAGAATGAAGTAGCAAAAAGTAAAATATATTTTTTCATTTTATAGTAGTGATTTTTGTGTCATTTCTTTAGGCTTTTCAACCCCTATTAATTTAAGAATTGTCGGTGCAATATCCCCCAATATACCATTTTTTATTGATTTCAAATCCTTGTCTATTAATATCATTGGTACTGGATTTGTTGTGTGCGCGGTATGTGGTGTTCCGTCTGGATTCATCATTGTTTCACAGTTACCGTGATCGGCAATTAAAATGGTGGTGTAATCATTTTTTAAAGCCGTAGTAATTACATTTTTTACGCAAATGTCTACTGTTTCACAAGCTTTAACCGCAGCTTCAAAAATACCTGTATGACCAACCATATCTCCATTCGCAAAATTTAAACATACAAAATCAACTTCGCCTTTTTCGAGTTCAGGAACAATGATGTCTCTGATTTCATAAGCACTCATTTCAGGTTGCAAATCGTATGTTGCAACTTTTGGTGACGGACATAGTAGTCTTTTCTCGCCTTTAAATACCTTTTCTCTTCCTCCAGAAAAGAAAAATGTTACGTGTGGATATTTTTCAGTTTCTGCAATTCGTATTTGTTTTTTTCCTGCGCATTCTAATACTTCGCCTAAAGTATTTTTAATATTGTCACTATTATAAATTATATGTATGTTTTTAAAGGTGGCATCATAATTTGTCATAGTAACAAAATACAAGGGTAATTTTTTCATGTTGAACTCTGGAAAATCTTGCTGATTCAAAGCGTCTGTTAATTGTCTTCCTCTATCTGTTCTGAAATTAAAAAAGATAATAACATCATCTTCTTTTATGGTTGCTTTTGGTTGCTTGTTTTGATCAACCATAATGATAGGTTTTATAAACTCATCTGTAATCTTTTCATTATAATTTGCTTGAATGCTTGTTTCTGCATCCGAAGAAAAAGATCCTTTTCCGTTTACTAATGCATCGTAAGCTAATTGAATTCGTTGCCAACGATTGTCACGATCCATAGCATAATATCTACCTGTAATTGTAGCCAATTTACCAGTAGTTTTTTGCATGTGTTCTTCAATTTCATTGATAAAAAATTTGCCCGATTTTGGATCGCAATCACGTCCGTCAGTAAATGCGTGTAGAAAAACGTTTTTCAGTCCGTAATTGTCCGAAGCGCTTAGTAATCCTTTTAAATGATTTATGTGCGAGTGAATTCCGCCATTAGAAACCAATCCTAAAAAATGAACATTCTTATTGTTTTCTTTAGCATATTTAAAAGCGTTTAGCAATGTTGTTTCTTTAGCAAGTGAACCATCTTTAACAGCTTTGTTAATTCTAGCAAGATTTTGATATACAATTCTACCAGCACCAAGATTCATGTGTCCAACTTCTGAGTTTCCCATTTGTCCTTTTGGTAAACCTACATGTTCTCCGTCGGTTCTTAATTCCGCATGAGGAAAAGTATCATATAACGAGTTGATAAAAGGTGTTTTTGCGTTGTAAATTGCTGATACTTTTGGGTCTTGGGTAACTCCCCAGCCATCAAGAATCATTAGAATTACTTTTTTATTCATTTTTTAAAAATTGAAAAGTAAAAGTAAGAAAGATTTTTCGCTCATTTTTAAAATTTTACGAAACCGTTAACGTGAAACGGTTAATACTTATGTGTTGCGAAGAAAAAACAAGTTAAACAATTTTTAAAGTTAAGGAACCTATTAACAGGGCAGAATCATGCTTTTTTACATAATAAAATAATTTATTTGTCTGATTATTAGATATTTAAGTTATTAGTTTTTCGTATATTAATTGATAATCAATACTTTATACGAATGGAATTATCAAGTAATTTAAAGGACATTTTTGGACAAATAGAAAGTCATATAAACCAACTCCACAATTTAATAGATATCCTTTCTTATTGGAATAATTGCGGTAATTTCTGGGCAGAAACTTGAAGATGAGTTCCGGTTTTCAAAACAGCCAGAAATGTATACCAATTATGATTTAGGACATGGAAGAATAGAAACGAGAACCTGTAGTGTGCTTAATAATTTTCAATTTATTGAACAGAATAATAGATGGAAAAATTTAAAGACTATCATAAAAATAGAAAGTACCCGTGAATTTAAAAACAGCGATAAGGATACCGAAAAATCAACCCGATATTATATTTCTAGCTTACAAAATGATGCGAATTAATTTCAAAAAAAGATACGGTCATGGGCTATAGAGAATAAACTTCATTGGACTTTAGATGTTGTTTTTGCAGAGGATGCCTCTAGAAAAAGAGTAGGGAATGCTGCCCAAAATTATTCTATCTTACTTAAAATCAATACTCCGTTAAACTTTGCCCTAACCCTCTAACAGTCAATTAAATAAGTTAAAAAAACAGGCTCAAAAATTAGGATAACTCCCTGATTATCATTAAATTAATAGTTAATTTCAAACAGCTATTAATGATGCTTCTCAAGGAGAAATCCAACTATAAATATCACACAAAAAGATTACTTAACAAAATGAAAGATGTAAATAAATGGCAATATGATTTTATGTTGGAAGTTTTTGGTCTATTTCTCAGCATAAAAGGACGTTTAAATTTTATGCAGTTAAGTCGTTATGGTGATCATGGAGAACAACATTACAGGAATCAGTTTAGTAAGTCTTTTGACTTTTTAAATTTCAATAAAGAATTGATTACTGAGTATGGGGGCAAACATTTAACCATTGCTTTCGACCCGAGTTATGTTAGTAAATCTGGTAAATCCACCTGTGGAGTTGGTTATTATTGGTCTGGTGTAGCGGGAAAGGCAAAATGGGGATTGGAAATATCTGGTATAGCAGCGATTGATATAGATAATCATACAGCGTTTCATTTAGAGGCTGTTCAGACACCAAATAATTTGGAATCAAAAAGTTTGGTAGATCATTATGCCAATATATTGATTCAAAGAAAAGAGGTCCTTCTTTCGATGTCTAAATATGTTGTGGCAGATGCTTATTTTTCCAAATACGGTTTTGTTTCTAAACTCTCTGATAATGGATTGGAGACCGTTAGCAGACTAAGAAACGATGCTGACTTACAATATATTTATACTGACCAACAGAAATATGGGAGAGGAAGACCTAAGAAATATGATGGAAAAATTGATTATAAAAAACTTAGAAAAGAATATTTTTCTTTGATAGAAGACAATCAGCAAAGCAAAGTATACAGCGCTATTGTATACTCAAAATTATTAAAAAGAAAAATCAATCTTGTGATTGTTTATTTCCTTAAAAAAGGAAAATGGAATCATAAATTATATTTTTCTACAGATGTAACAATTTCAGCAGAAATGATTTTGACATATTATCGCACCAGATTTCAAATAGAATTTACTTTTAGAGATGCCAAGCAATACTCAGGTCTAAATCACTGTCAAGCAAGAAGTGAAGATAAACTCAACTTTCATTTTAATACAGCACTTACAACGGTTAATCTCGCTAAGATTACACATTGGATGCCTATTGAAAAAAGGCTAAGAGGGGCTTTCTCAATCAAGGATATTAAAACCTTACATCACAATGAGTTAATGCTTGCTCGATTTTTTAACGTGTTCGCTATAAGACCGAACTTGAAGAATAATAAACAAAAAATTAAAGAACTACTGTATTATGGTATCAGAGCAGCATAAAAACTTAACGGAGTATTGTAAAATAGCACTAAACCTATTGAAAAATGAATCATCAAAAAAATTATCGATGAAAAGTAAAAGACTAGAGGCTGGATGGAATGAAGACTATTTGTTGAAAACATTAAATTTAAAAGTATGATTCTGCCCTGCCTATTTCCTTCTGAAAATTGATTTTTCATTTATAAAAGTGCTAAATAAACCAGTTCCAGACCAACCCAAAACGGATACTTAAATCTCTGTAAGGATAATTGGGTGCAGAAAAATAATTTTTAGTAGTAAAACCAGAGGTTACATTGTCTAATTTAAAATAAATTCGAGTTCTTCGAATACGTGCATTAAAGAAAACGTCTACCGTTGGGTAACCAATATCAGTAGTGTTTTGAAGTGTAAATTCTGCCAATAACGGATTATAAGCATTGGCTTTGTATTTTGTAAAATACTTAAACGTAGCGCCAATTTGTACTAAAAGAGGTTTTCCTTTAAACCAACTATCAGTATAATATAATGTGTTGCGAGTTATAAATTCAGGAACTCTAAAAACAGCACCTCCACTACTTACATTTTGATACATTACAGTATTGTCAAGTGCAAACTTGCCCATTTTAAATTCTTTAGAGACTTTAAGTTTTAAGTAGTTCACCTTTTCTGAAGATTGCTTTGCAATACCACTTTCATCAAAATAAACATAATTAGAAATATTGGTGAGGTCTAGAGAAGCGTTTCCCCATTTACTGTCAAAAAATCCACCGATGTTACGTGTGTCTATCGAGTTAAAATTGTTTTGCCAATTATAATTATTGTAATTGCTTTGATGAAAAAGCATATTAAAGTTAGGTGATTTAGAATTGAGAATTAGACGTCCTTTAATACTAAAAACACTATCTTTTTTGTAGAAGGCTTCTCCTCTAAAATCACTTCCAGAAAGTCTACCACTACCAGGAGTTATGGTTGCGCTTGCATTTAGTTGAAATTGCTTAACCTTTGCTTTCCAATCGGCACCAAAAGAAATAGCGTTTCCTTTTAATTTGTTAAGGTTTACTGAAGGATACGCATTAATATTGGTTAATTTGTTATATCCGTAAGTATACGTAGAGTGCGTAATTTTTCCTCTAATTTTCCCTAAAATATATTTTGAATTAAAGTCTAAAAATACTTGGTTTTGTATTCGTTGATACGTTACTATATTTTCAATATTTCCAGTAACATTTGCATCTCCAAAAACGGAAGTTGTTAGTGTGAGTTGTGTAAATTTGTAGAACTTATTATCAATTAAAAGTGAATGACCAATTTTTAAGTTAGTGAAGTTTTGTTGAATTTTATTTATTGAAACACTTTGTTGAGTTTTGGTTTTTGAAATACTATCTCTAACTATTTTGTTTAATCTGTTGTTTTTTGATAAATGGTCTTTGTTAGTAGTTGATGATTTTGAAATACTATTGTTAACCCTAATTAAACTTTTGGTAATGCTGTCTTTTTGAGTAGTATCTTCTTTTCTTTCAGTAGAAAACAACCTATAAGTGTGTTCAAAATAATAGCGTTTGGCATCTAATAAACTTTCAGCATCTGTTAAGTTAACGTCTATTCTTCCTCTATCGGTAAAATTAGCATCGTTACTTGTAAACGCTATAACCATAGCGTCTGTTATACCGCCACTTTCTTGATTGGTTATATCTTGTATAACCACTTGCCCTTTAATAGTGTATTGTCCTTTTTTTGTTTCGTAATGAAAAGAGGTTCTAAAATTACCGTGGCTTGCTAAAGAGCGCCTGTAATGTCCTAAAGAGCGCAAGCCTTTATATTCAATAGCTACGTTAAGGCGTTTAGAAAAATTGAGTGTAAATAATGCGTCTAAAACTTGCCCTTGTTCTAATCCGGAACGATATATTATCTGTGTGGTTGGTGTAGCAACTTGATAATAATTAACGTCTTCTAATTGATAATAATTAAAATGTTTTGCTCTAAAACCAAAATCAGGAAAAAGAGATGTATTGTTAAAATCGTAGGCTAAATTGTTAAAGGTTTGCCCTTGATTGTGAAAAGCCAATAGTTCAAAATTATCTTTTCTTAAAAAATTGAATTTATATTCTTTTTTAATGGTTAGAGTAGTATCGATTAAAGTAGTATCTCCTTTAAATGAAATAATTTTAAAATCGGTGTATTTGGTTTTTGCACTTAACTTTACGTTAACTTCATTATCAGGAAGTGAGTCTCTACCGTTACTTCCAAAGTTACTAAAGCTTCCTAATCTACCATCAATCCTTTTTATCTGTGAAAAAGAGGTAAAGCTTCCAATAAACAATAAACAAAAAGTTGCGAAAAAGAGTTTTTTCATAAGAGCAAATGTAAAATAATAAAATGATAAAAAGCGTGAATAATTTCTATGGATATTGTAACATTGTGTTAATGTTACAACTTAATTATAGTGGTTTTTCTTTAGAAGCTGGTACAGATGAAGCTGGTAGAGGTTGTCTTTCTGGCCCTGTTGTAGCTGCTGCAGTAGTTTTGCCAGAGGGTTTCAAACATCCTTTTTTAAATGATTCTAAACAACTGTCAGAAAAAAAGAGAGAAGAGTTACGGCCTTTTATAGAAGAAAATGCTTTGGCATTTGCGGTGGCATTTGTTTCTCAGCAAGAGGTTGATGAATTGAATGTTTTGCAAGCATCTATCACTGGTATGCACCGTTCTATAGCACAATTAAAAATAGTACCAGAATTTATTATTGTAGATGGAAATAAGTTTAAACCTTATAAAGAAATTCCGCATAAAACAATTGTAAAAGGCGATGCTAAATTTATGAGTATTGCTGCAGCTTCTGTATTGGCAAAAACGTATAGAGATGCATATATGGAAAAGATTCACGAAGAATTTCCACAATATAACTGGAGACAGAACAAAGGGTATCCAACTAAAGAACATCGTAATGCTATTAGAAAATTTGGTGCTACAAATCACCATAGAAAAACCTTTAAGTTGTTGCCTGAGCAGTTAAAATTAAAGCTATAATTATCCTGTTACATTTTCTGTATTATATCCTAAATAAGGAACTTTTTTCTCAACAAATGTAATTCCGTAGTCTTCTAATTCTTTTAAAATAGGTTCATACACTTCTTTGGTAATTGGTAACTGAACACCAGGAGTTGTAATTTTTTTATTTAGAATTCTTAAAGTAGCCATTGCAACAGGTAACCCAACGGTTTTTGCCATTGCAGTATAGGTTTGGTTTTCTCCAATAACAATCAAGCTACTTTCTAGTTGGTGTTTTTCATTTTCATATTGATAACCAAATTTATGATGCATTACAATCATGTCTTTATCATCTTCTTGTAAAGTCCATTCATCAGATAATATTTTTTGAAGAATTTGTGCTGGAGTAGCATTTTTTAACGCTATTTTTTTATTCGGATTAAAGATGTTAAGTTCTAAAAATTTGTCCCACATAATATCATCTTGTTCAATTCTTAGGTACAATCTAAATTTTAACTCCACAGAATCTGAAGGAGAGTAGGCTAAAAATAAATTAGTAAAATCACGATAACTCATATTTTCAGAATCTTCAATAGTATAAGAATCATCGGTCATTCCAAGCTGAATAAATGCATTCCATGCACGTGAAAAACCAATTTTTCTAATGGTTCCTCTATACATTGTTGGTATCTCATCTAAACCGTAAACACTTCTGTATTTTAACGAATCTCGGTTTGCATATCCTTCAAATTTTCCTTGACCATTAATTGTTAAAAACTCGGTTCTTCTAAATAATTTATGATATGGAATATATTTATATGTGCCTTCTTGAATAAACATTGCTGCGCCACCTTGACCTGCTAAAACAACATTTATTGGATTCCATGTAAACTTGTAATTCCATAAATTAGTATCACTTTCAGGAGCTACTAAACCGCCAGTAAACGATTCGAATAATAGCATTTTAGCACCACTTTTTCTAATGTTATCAAGAACTTGCATTGCACTCATATGGTCAACACCTGGGTCAAGGCCAATTTCATTCATAAATACTAAACCTTTGCTTTTTACAGCTTCATCAAGTGCTTCCATTTCTTTAGAAATGTAAGAAGCTGTTACCATGTGCTTGTTGTACTTAACACAATCTTTAGCAACTTCTATGTGAAAACGTGCAGGTAGCATAGAAACTACAATGTCAGATTTTTTAATTTCTTCACGGCGTTGTTTCTCATTAAAAACATCAAACAACAAAGCTTTTGCGTTGGAATGATTATTTACTCTTTCTTGAGCGTTTTCTAAAGAAATATCAGCAATTGTAATAAATAATTTTTCTTCCGTAGATTTGTCTAACAGATATTTAATTAAAAACGAACTTGAGCGCCCTGCACCAATTACTAAAATATTTCTCATTATAAAATTATCTTTATGTTTGCTAAAGCTTTTGCAAATTATTAACCGCTAAAATAGAAAAATTAGCCACTAAAAAATAAAAGATGTATAAAAATTTATCCGTAACAGCAATTTTAGGAATGTTAGCAATTATTTTAGGTGCTTTTGGTGCACATGCATTAAAAAAAAATCTTTCCGTAGAAGCTTTGCAAAGCTTTGAAACGGCAGTTCGTTATCAAATGTACCATGTTATTGTCTTGTTGTTTGTAAATACGTTTAATGGGTTTTCAACGAAACAGAAGAATACAGTCAGTTATTTGTTTTTTGCAGGAATTATTTGCTTTTCAGGTCCTATTTATGCAATTAGTTTGTTAAATATTTCAGCAAAAAGTATCTGGTTTATAACACCTTTAGGTGGGTTATTGTTTATAGTTGGTTGGTTATTTCTTTTTGTCAATTTCACAAAAAAAGTTATTAAAAATTAATAGTTGATAAAATAACTGCAGACTGTTTTTTGTCTAAAAATAATCAGTATTTTTGAGGCCTAAACAGAAACACAACTAAATTATAATTGATGAATAATCTTGATACGAAATCGATTTCGTTGGAGAATTTAGGAATTAAAAACTCAACAAATCATTATCAGTTAACCTCTAGTGAGTTACATGACCTAACCATTAAGAAAAAACAAGGAAAAGAATCTTCATTCGGAGCTTTAGCAGTAAATACAGGGGAATTTACAGGGCGATCTCCAATGGATAGGTTTATAGTAAAAGACAACATTACCAAAGACGAAGTTTGGTGGGGAGATATTAATATCCCTTTTGAATCTGATAAATTTGATAAATTATATGACAAGGTTGTAGATTACCTTTCAGAAAAAGAAATTTTTGTTAGAGATAGTTACGCCTGTGCAGAAGAAGCTTACAAGCTAAACATTCGTGTAGTAAACGAATACCCTTGGAGTAACATGTTTGCATACAATATGTTTTTACGCCCAACGGAAGAAGAATTGAAAGATTTTTCTCCAGAATGGATTGTAATTAATGCCCCAGGTTTTATGGCAAACCCAGAAGTTGACGGTACACGTCAACACAATTTTGCAATTCTAAACTTTAAAAAAAAGATTGCTTTAATTGGAGGAACAGGGTATACTGGTGAAATCAAAAAAGGAATTTTTTCTGCATTAAATTTTATTCTTCCAGTATTTAAAAATACGTTACCAATGCACTGTTCTGCAAATATTGGTAAAGATGATGATACAGCAATTTTCTTTGGATTATCAGGAACTGGAAAAACAACCTTATCAACAGATCCAAATAGAAGCTTAATTGGAGATGATGAACATGGTTGGACATCAGAAAATACAGTTTTTAATTTTGAAGGAGGTTGTTACGCAAAAGTAATTGATCTTTCTAAAGACAAAGAACCTGAGATTTATGCTGCAATTAAAAAAGGAGCAATTCTTGAAAATGTAGTAATGAATGAAGCTGGTAATGTAGATTTCGAAGATACTTCGATTACACAAAACACACGTGTAAGCTATCCCCTTTATCATATTGAAAATATTAAAAAACCTTCTATTGGGAAAAATCCGAAAAATATATTTTTCTTAACAGCCGATGCTTTTGGAGTATTGCCTCCAATTTCTCGTTTAACTCCGGGGCAAGCAGCCTATCACTTTATTTCTGGTTACACAGCGAAAGTCGCTGGTACAGAAGCAGGGGTTACTGAACCGTTGCCAAGTTTCTCAGCATGTTTTGGCGCACCATTTATGCCATTACATCCAACACGTTATGCAGAAATGTTAAGTGAGAAGATGAAAGAAACAGCTGTAAATGTTTGGTTGGTAAACACAGGTTGGACAGCAGGACCATACGGAATTGGTCATAGAATGAAGTTGAAATATACGCGTGCTATGATTAATGCCGCTTTAAGTGGAGACTTAGGCGAAATGAATTATGAGAACTACCATATACATTCGGTATTCGGTTTAGCACAGCCAAGACAATGCCCTGGCGTTCCAACAGAAATGTTAAGTCAAAGACAGGCATGGAATAATGATGAAGATTATTATAAGACAGCACATAAATTAGCAGATTCCTTTAGAGAAAATTTCAAAAAATTTGAAGACTACGCAAGCCCAGAAATTTTGGCAGGTGGACCTCTAAATGTGAAAAAATAAATTTTAAAAGCATCCACTTTAGGATGCTTTTTTTATGCTTATTAATTGAGTTATTTTAGCTAAAATTTAGATTAAATGATTGTACAAGGAAATATAGTTGATATACAGAATAAAACTATTTTTAAAGGCGAAGTTGAAGTTCATGATAAAAAGATTATTGCTGTGCGAAAAGCAAGTCATTCCGTAGAAAATTATATTCTTCCAGGTTTTGTAGATGCACATATTCATATTGAAAGTTCAATGTTGGTGCCTTCTGAATTTGCTAAAATTGCAGTTATTCATGGTACAGTTGCTACTGTTTCTGATCCACATGAAATTGCAAATGTTTTAGGTGTAAAAGGAGTAAATTTTATGATTGAAAACGGAAAGAAAGTTCCGTTAAAATTTAATTTTGGAGCACCATCTTGTGTGCCAGCAACTTCTTTTGAAAGCGCTGGGGCAATTATAGATTCTGAAGATATTAAAATGATGATGGAAAACCCTGATATTAAATATCTCGCAGAGATGATGAATTATCCAGGTGTATTATTTGATGATGAAGAAGTGTTAAAAAAGATTCAACACGCAAAAAACAATAACAAACCGATTGATGGTCATGCGCCTGGTTTACGAGGTAATGACGTAACCAAGTATATTTCTGCAGGAATCTCTACAGACCATGAGTGTTTTTTATACGAGGAAGCTTTAGAGAAACTTCAAAAGAATATGAAAGTGATTATTCGTGAAGGAAGCGCAGCAAAAAACTTTGAAACTTTAATTGATTTACTTCCTAAGCATTTTGAAAATATGATGTTTTGTTCTGATGATAAACACCCAGATGATTTGTTGTTAGGTCATATCAATCAGTTATGTGAACGAGCAGTAGCAAAAGGAATTGATGTTTTTAAAGTATTACAAGCAGCTTGTGTAAACCCTGTAAAACATTATAATTTAGATGTTGGATTATTACAAAAAGGCGATGATGCAGATTTTATTGTGGTAGAAGATTTAGCAGAATTCAAAATTTTACAAACCTATATTAATGGTGAATTAGTTGCTGAAAACGGGAAAAGTTTTGTGAAATCTGTAGATTTTGAAGTATTGAATAATTTTAATACTGATAAAAAGAAAGTCTCCGATTTTGAATTTAAATCATCCGCAGAAAAAATAAGAGTAATTGAAGTTTTAGATGGTGAATTGGTTACCTATCAAATTGAAGTAGACTCTTTAATTAAAGAAGGTAATTTAGTTTCAAACATAGAAAATGACGTGTTAAAAATGACGGTAGTAAATCGTTATAAAAATGCAGAACCATCTATTGCATTTATAAAAAACTTTGGATTAAAAGAAGGCGCGATTGCAAGTTCTGTTGGGCATGATTCTCATAATATAATTGCCGTTGGAGTTTCAGACGAAGCAATTTGTAAAGCAGTAAATTTATTGATTAAAAATAGAGGAGGAGTCTGTGCAGTTTCATCTTCCGAAGAAAAAATTGTTTCGCTTCCAGTTGCTGGGATTATGTCTGATAAGTCGGCAATAGAAATTGGTAAATCTTATGCAGAATTAGATACAATAGCAAAACAAATGGGAAGTAAATTACGTGCGCCTTATATGAGTCTATCATTTATGGCGTTGCTGGTGATTCCGTCGTTAAAGTTGTCTGATAAAGGATTGTTTGACGGAAATACGTTTAAATTTACGTCGTTGGAGATAAAGTAAAAGAAACCTTACTTTTGCCAAGATTAATCAAAAAATAATTATGAGTAGTTTACTAGAAGATTTACAAAAACGAAGCGGAAATAAATGTGAGTTATGTACTTCAACCAATAATGTATCAATTTATGAAGTAAAACCAACCATAACTGTTGGCGGAAGTGGAGTAGATGGAAGCTTATTGGCTTGTGAAACCTGTGTAACTCAAATAGATAATCCAGAAGATACAGATGCAAATCATTGGCGCTGTTTAAATGATTCTATGTGGAGCGAACATAGAGCTGTAAAAGTGGTTGCTTGGAGACTATTATCTCGTTTAAAAAGCGAAGGTTGGCCAAAAGATTTGTTAGATATGATGTATTTAGAAGATGACGATTTGCGTTTTGCAAAAGAATCTGGAGATCATTTAGATGAAAGCGAAAAGATAATCCATAGAGATGCTAACGGAGTAATTTTACAAGCAGGAGACAGTGTGGTGTTGATTAAAGATTTAAAAGTAAAAGGCTCTAGTTTGGTGGCTAAACAAGGAACTGCGGTTCGTAGAATTTCTTTAGATCATAAAAATGCCAAGTATATTGAAGGAAAAGTTGGTTCTACTCAAATTGTAATTATTACAGATTACGTTAAGAAAATGACTGAAAAAGAGTAAATAGCTTTAAGCATAGTCAAGAAGTTGGGCGTTACCTTTTAGGTCGCGCTTTACACTATATCTTTTTAGTTTTATTCTCGATACAAATTTATTCATCCTTCACAAATTCACTCGAACTTGCAACTAAAAAGGATGCCGTTTCAATCGCTAACGCGTGTATTTGCTAAGAACAGTGTTAATCTAATTTGTATTTATCAAGCTAAATTTGTTTTCAGATTCTCATTTTCTGTGAGTTCGAGTGAATTTAAGAGAAACGTTGTACAACATTAAACAAGCCTCTCTTCTAATTAAGTTTTTTGCTTAAAAGTTAATTTAATCTACTCACTATTTAAGTTTTTTACATAATTCTTAAATAAGAAGTACCTTTGATTAAGTTTATACTTAATTTACAATGAAAACATTTAAAGCTGGAAATCGCATAAATCAAGGGACATATAAAAGCTTCCAACCTAACAAGATAAATCAAGAATGAAAAATTGAAGATATGGAAGTGCTAAATCTTTTAAGTCAAGCTGACAGGCAACTTGGAAGATTAGATATGTATTCTGAATATATTCCAAATATTGATTTGTTTATAAGTATGCACGTCTTAAAAGAAGCAACTAAAACAAACATTGAAGATGCTTTATTAGACAAAGAAGATGTAAATGATTAAAAAAGAGATGACTGGGAAGAAGTTCAAAATTACATAGAAGCTTTAAACTCTGCGATAACAAATTTCGAAAAATTACCATTTTCATCACGATTGATTAGAGAAACCCATAAAATATTATTGCAAGGAGTTAGAGGAAAGCACAAGCTACCTGGAGAATTTAGAAGTAGTCAAAATTGGATAGGTGGAGCAAGTATAAATGACGCAACCTTTATACCTCCCATCCACTCAGATATTAATAATTATATGGGAGATTTAGAAAGTTTTGCACACAATTCTGAATCATTTTTCCCTGATTTACTTAAAGTAGCACTAATACATTATCAATTTGAAACAATCCATCCATTTTTAGATGGAAATGGAAGAGTCGGTCGATTAATGATTACTTTATATTTAGTGGAAAAAGGGATTCTAAAAAAACCTATTCTATATCTTTCTGACTTCTTTGAAAAAAATAAAATTCTATATTATGACAATCTAACAAGAGTTAGAGAAAAAGACGACTTAACTCAATGGTTTAAATTTTTCTTAGTAGGAGTTATTGAAACTGCTAAAAGTAGCATAAGTACATTTGACAGTATTTTAAAGTTACAGAAAGAAGTTGAAATTAAAATTCAAACATTAGGAAGTCGGTCATATAACGCCCAACTTATTTTAAATCATTTGTTTCAAAGACCAATTATAGATGCCCAAAAAGTGAAAGAATTAACAAGCCTTTCATCTCCATCCGTTTATAAATTAATAAATGAGTTAGAGAAACTTGAAATACTAACTGAAATAACTGGAGCGAAAAGAGGGAAAATCTATTTGTTTAGAGAATACACAAAACTATTTGGCTCTACCCTTATTTTAATGGGTAAAGATTTAAACCTCCATTAAAAAAGAGTATTGCACTTCTAAAGTTTTTAAAAGTTCTATATCCTTTTCCAATAGATTTAAGTTCTTGTATTTTTCCATTTAATCTTTCAGCCATTGCATTGCTATACTCAGTTATTAAGGCATTTATAACTCCAGAGAGATGTTTTTCAAACATTGTAACAACCTTTGTTACTTCTTTAATTTGCTTAGAAGTAGAATTTCGTATCCATTTAATTAGTAAATAAAAACCATTAATATACTTAGTTTCTTTATGGAATAAATCTTTAAAATTTTCTTTGACTTGCCACGCCTTGCTAACTTCATAGTTCGCCTTGATTATTGCATCAAATTTTATTCGTTGTTTCTCGGTTAGGTTTTCTTGGTTTTTAAGTAACGCATATCTACTGTTTATCAATTCATCATTCGTTTTAACTTCTCTTCTTCTAACCTTATCAATAGCGGTATTTAAATACTTAACCAAATGAAATCTGTCGTGAACAATAGATGCGTTTGGTAATTGACTTTTAGAGGTAGAAATATAAGCTTTCCACATATCTAAACTTATAGTTTTAACCTGTTTTTGTTGTTGTTTTGTCATAGATTTATCAAATAGTTTTTCTACAGATTCTTTAGTTCTTCCTTCTTCTACATCTATGATAAAACCACTTCTAGGATGACTTAAGACACTTATATATTTATGTCCTTTCTTAAACGATTTTTCATCCAAACTCAAACGACTAAAATCCATATTTGATAAATCTCTCCTACTCAAACCTCTTTCTGTACTTAAATGAATTACTCTATTGATGACATTAAAACCACAACGCATTAATTTTGCTGTTTTTGTTTGATTTTTAGTTGCTAATAGTAAATCAATTATTGCATGTTCAAAAAGGTGTGTATGACGTGTATGCTTATCTGCCCATGGCGGAACTATGGTGATTACAGCTCCTTGACTGTTCTTTATTCTTGGCAACTTACAACTTATAAAAGTCTTATATTGCATCGTATCTAAATGACGCCATTCTCGATTTGGTGCATGGTCATATAAACTACATAATTCCATAGTCTCTGGACAAAGGGCTCTTTCTCCTATGAATTTAATGACTATTTTTATGTCTGAAATTGCATAATCTGCTTCTACTTTTACAACTTGCCAGTTGTCATCTAAATTTAGTAGTAAATCGAAAAATTGATGTGTAAACATTTTACCTTTTTTTTACGAATTTAATAAATTCCATTAAATTCGTGGTAGAACCAACTATTTAAATAAAACGGTGTACAACAATGTATAAAAATAATAGCGGTTTTAGTGCTAAATTCAAAGATAGTATCTTTATACAAAGTTTAGTAATAAATTGAAAGGTTGTTGTTCAGTCCCACAATTAAGTATTTAGGATTTTGATTAAATTCAGTTGGTTTGAGAAGAGGTGAATTGCTAAATCTTAAAATAACTGATATTGATAGCAAACGAATGGTTATTACTATTAGGCAAGCAAAGAGAAATAAAGAAAGACTAACAATTCTTAGTAAAACAATTTTAAATGATTTACGGATATATTTTATCAAATAGAAACCTAAAGAATATCTTTTTGAAGGAAAAAATTACACGAAATATAGCGCATCAAGTGTTTTAAAAATAGTTAAAAATGCAGCTATAAAAGCTAAAATAATAAAAACCGTAACTCCTCATATGTTGAGGCATAGTTTCGCCACTCATCTACTTGAAAACGGAACAGATTTAAGATACATTCAAGTATTATTAGGTGATAGTAGTTCAAAAACTACAGAAATTTATACTCATGTTGCAATTAATAATTTAAAAACAATTAAAAGTCCGCTGGATTGATTATATGCGTATGCATAAACGAGATATAAGAGCACCTTTTATAGTAAAAGGTAACTATATCCAATTGTTAGCATTAATTTGGAAAAACCAATTATTTGTAATAACTTTGTGATTACAATAATAAACATTATGGAAGTTTCAGTTATACAAATAGGAAATTCTAAAGGAATACGGTTTAGTAAAACTATTTTAGAAAAATACAACATTAAAGACAAAGTCGATTTAATACTTGAAAAAGGGAAAATAATAATTTTACCATTATCAAGTCCACGAAAAGGATGGGAAGAAGCATTTAAAGAGATGAATAAAAATGGAGATGATCGATTATTGTTTAATGACGTTTTTGAAGATGAAACACTTGAAGAATGGAATTAAAACAATATGACATAGTTTTGGTCAATTTAAACCCAACTGTTGGTAGTGAGATAAAGAAAACGAGACCTTGTATTGTTATTTCTCCAAATGAAATGAATAGACCATTGCGAACAATTGTAATTGCTCCAATGACAACAAGTTCTAAGAATTATCCTACCCGAATAGAAATCAAACATAACGGAAAAATAGGTTGGATTGTAATTGACCAAATTCGGACTATTGACAAACAGAGAATTATTAAAGTACTAGGACGAATGACCAAACCTGAAATTAAAGAAGTAAAATTAGTAATAAAGGAGACATTTGTTGACTAAAAACTAATGCTAACAATCTGTATAGTTAATGGCTACAAGTTACTAAATCCAATATTCCACTCTTTTTTAATAAAGTACTGTGCTTAACCGAAATGTAGTAACTTTAAAACGCCACTAACCATACAGGCAACGTTAGGCTGTCTAAAAACTATTTCAAAATAACAAATTCATTCTCCTCTATATTAATTAGGGTATTTTATTGATTTTTCCGTATCTTAAGCATGAGCTACATCAAAGGATTCGATAGAAATCAAGCCGTTTTAATTCCTGAAACTATAGATTTATTAATTGACAAGAATCATGAAATAAGATTCATTGATACTTTTGTTAATTCATTAAATGTTGTTGCTTTTGGTTTCAAAGACATTAGAGACAATAATAATGGAAGACCTCCATTTCACCCAAAAGACTTACTTAAACTTTACATTTATGGGTATCTTAATAAAATAAGATCTTCCCGTGGGTTAGAAAAAGAATGCAAACGTAATATTGAGTTAATTTGGCTTATGAAAGGTCTTGTTCCTGACCACAATACCATTTCTAATTTTAGAAGAGATAATCCTAAGGCAAT
Source organism: Tenacibaculum sp. (assembly GCA_965242715.1). GTDB lineage: Bacteria > Bacteroidota > Bacteroidia > Flavobacteriales > Flavobacteriaceae > Polaribacter. The sequence goes on along the minus strand of OZ251501.1, from coordinate 2,396,208 downwards.
TAAAAAAGTTTTTAGAGCTACTGTCAATATTGCTAAAAACTTAGACCTAATTGGGGGTATTCTATTGGCTGGAGATGGCACCAAACTTAGAGCTCAAAATTCCAAGAAAAACAATTACAACCAAAAAAAAATTGATAGACACCTGACTTACATAGAAAACAAATTAGCCCAATACTGTAAAGCATTAGAAACTGCTGATCGAGATACTAAAAAAAAACTTGAAACAAAAATAGCCAAACAGAACAAGCATAAAACTCGGTACAAAACAATTGAAACACAACTATTAGAAACAGGAGAAAAACAAGTTTCTACCTCCGACCCTGAAAGCAGACAACTAGTGATAAGAGGTGTAGTAACGGAAGTCTGTTATAATGTACAATCTACAGTAGATGCAAAATATAAAATTCCCATTGACTATCAAGTGACGAACACCAATGATAAAAGAGCAATGACCTCAATGATTGAAAATGCAATTGAAATTGTAGGCAACAATACCTTTGATGCTGTTTTTGACAAAGGATATTATACCGCAGAAGAAATACATAACTCTCAAAGACTAGGTGTTACAACACACGTTTGTGTTCCTAATCCAGCGGCTACTGCTCCAGATAAAGCCTACAATGTAAGTGAGTTTAAATACAATAAAGAACAAGATTATTACACTTGTCCAGCAGGACAAATATTAAAAACTAATGGGAACTGGTATCAAAAAAATCCTATCAAGTAAAGCAATACAAAACCAAAATTTTTACGGTAAGAGAGTGCAGAACCGAACTTGTTCGAGGTATGCCGAACGGAGTAAAAATCAGCAAAGCTAAATTGTAAAAATTGCCCAGTAAAAAACCTTTGTACCAAAGCCAAATATCAAAAAATAATAGAACGACATGAGTTTGCAGAAGCCCTAGAGATAAATGGCTAAGTTCTAATTAACACAGCGTTTTGTTTAAATAATTCAAAAAGGTGATATGCTTGATCTGTTAGCAGCATTGTTATGCACCATTGTTTTATGGTTGTCTTACTGTTTCTAATGTGATCTATATAAGCGTACCAATTGAGATAGTTTTGTAAATATTTGGAACTTACTCCATTGAATGGTCTTAAAAATGTTCTAAGTTGGGAGTGGATATTATTCACTTTTTGTAAATGAATTGTTTTATCCATTTTAGCCACATGGTTTTTTGCTAGTAGTCTCTTGTGTTTTATAGTTGGATTGTCTTTTACAAATGCCTTGTAAGAAGGGTGTTTGTCTGTAATTAATGTTGTGTTATCGGCTAGCTTCCCTTCGAATACTTTTGCAATTTGCTGCTTGGTAAGGCGTTTTGAGGCAACCGCTTTTAAATATTTATCACCATTTCTTTGAACAGCCGTTACCACTTGCACCGTTGTAATTTCATCAGTATCTTGATTACCCTTAAAATCTGTTCCTCTTTTTCTTGGTTTTCTTTCTAAAGATTTACTTCCTTTGTTACTCATAGGGAGCTCTAACTCATCACATTCCACTTCTTTTGAAAGTTGTGTTGGAACAAATTGTTCCAAAGAACTCAGTATTTTATGTCGCCAATCAAAACTGGTCTGAATACTAATGTGTAACTCTTTTGCGATTTTCTTTATCGGCATTCCTTGTTCCATACAATTCAAATACGATTGCCATTTTGACTTTAATTTTATATCGTACAAAGGAGTACCTGTAGTCTCACTGTACCATTTAGTGCAGTCATTACATTTGTACATCTGTACGCCTTTTTGTTTTCCACGTCTATAAACTTTCTTACTCGAACAATGAGGACAGGGCTTCTTATCTCGTTTAGCAACAACAATAAGACCTGCTTCCTGTAAAACCTTCCCTTGGAGTTCTTGCTCTATAAGTAAATCGTTCAACAATTCGTTCTGAGAACCTAAGGACAGCTCATTGAATAATACTTTTATTTCTTGACTAGTTTTCATATTTCAAATATATACAATATTGCTGACATAATTAGAACTTAGCCAGATAAATAAACAAAACATAGCCAAAAACCCAAAAATATATGCGCAAAGACAAGCAGTAGTAGAACATCCATTTGGAACTATGAAAAGACAATGGGGATTTGACCATATCATGACCAAAAAAACAAAGAAAAGAGCCTCGGCAGATGTTGGGTTTATCTTTATTGCTTACAACCTTAAAAGAATTATCAATTGTATTGGACTAAAAGTTAATAGACCTATTGCCCCTGTTTTTATCTTTATATTATTTAAAAAGAGCTGCAAACTGTCTTAAAAAGGAATATCAGATACTAAAACTACCAAAATACGAATTATTGAAAATCACTCCTGATTCTATTTTTTACAGAAATTATAGTTATTTTTGAAAATAAAACAAAATAAATGATGGTTTTTAGACAAACTGCCGTTGACAGTAATTAGAAAAAAAATGAAAGACGAATTAAAATACATATTTGGAAATGTAAATGAATGGCTTAAATTTTCAGAGGCAAAACACGCTGGATTAATTGTATTAAACTCAGCTATAATTATTGGTATATTAAGTTCTACAAAAATGCCATTTGAAAAATGGACTACAATAATTTCTTTATCAGTCTTTACTATTTCCATTGTAGCAAGTCTAATTTCGCAATTTCCTAAAACTTCAAATTTTCTAGTTCGCTATGAAAATATACAGAATCCAAATATTTATTTTTTTGGCGATTTGGCTAAAATAAAAATGACAGATTTTATAACTGAATTTAAAAATTCATTTCCGAATTTTAATGCAAATCAATCTGATAAAAATCTAATAAACCAAATCTTGATAAACTCAAAGATAACAAGTGCGAAATATAAAATTTTCAAATTCTGTTGTTGGTTAACTGTATTTGGAATTGGATTCTTAGCTTTTTCTTCTTTTCTAAATTATTTTCTATGTCGTTAAAAACTGACATCGAAAATAAAGTAAATTCATATTTTGACGAGCCATATGTAGTAGAAGAAACTACAATAGTTCCAGATACAGATTATTCTAAATTAACATTTGGAAATAAAGGATTAACAGCTGAGTTAGCTTTTTTATTTGTAGACATTAGAAAATCTAGTGAAATGCATACAACTTATGGCTTCGCGAATACAGCTAGAATATATCAAAGTTTTCACGATATATGCATACGGATTATAGAAAGTAAAGAAGGAAAAATTAGAGCTTTTGATGGAGACCGAATAATGGGTGTGTTTTCAGGTAGTCATAAATGCAGTAATGCAACTCAAGCTGCTAGAAAAATAAAATGGGCTGTGCAAAACATATTAAACCCTAAATTGGAAACGCCTGTTCAAATTGGAAATGGGATTGATTTCGGAAGCACTTTAATTGCAAAAGTAGGAAAAGGAAGAAATGAAAACAATAATGATTTAGTTTGGATTGGACAAGCCTGCAATTATGCTTCTCATTTAAGTGGTTATGGTAAGAACACAACAATAATAACTAGTAGAACTTACAACAGAATGAATGAGAATAGTAAGTTTTATAATAGACAAAGTATGTGGACACAAAAAAAACTTACAATCAAAAATGGAAAAGAAATATCAATTTATGAATCAAATTGGAGTTTTGTTGTAAGTTGAATAAAAACTACTGCCAACAACGTGTATAAAACATAGCTAGTAAGTGCTAAATTGAAAGGTCTGCTCCTATTTATGAAGACCGCCAAATTTTTAAATTTGGCTTTAAAGACTGATAAGTTAAAACAAAATATAAAAATTCGGCTCTGTGTTTATTCGAAAAGTAGTATCTTTTTACACGCTACGTTTCATACACAACACGTTGCCATTAATTAAAAAACGAGATTCAAAATGAAAAATACATTCCTAATTTTACTTTTAAGTTTTACTTTTACAAGTTGTGGAATTCTAATTCCTTTTCCAGAAAGTAAAAAATATCCGACAACAACATTTTATGTAAAAAACAATTCAGATAAAAATATAAATTTCAAAACATCTGTAATAAAACAATCAACAATAACTGGACCTTTTTCAAAAACCCAATGAATTTGAGTATCAAAAAGAATTTAGATTTTATGTTGAAAATGATAAATTAGAACCAATCAAAATTCAAATCGGAAGTTTAGAAAATTATGCGGAAATTTATACTGCTGAAACTATGTCTGAATTAAAACTTGAAATATCTAATGAAAAAATATAAAGACATTTTTATTCAATCAAGATTACTTGTTAATAATTGGGATCCTTGTTTTCTAATTGGTAACGGAGCACCAATTGATGAATATGATGCATTGACAAATAAGTTTTTAAGTGGAGTTATTAATAATATGAATTCTGAAACATTAATTTCAGATATTGTCAATCTGCTTGATAATTATTATGGCACACACATTTTTAACAATCTTAGTAATGAAAAACAGAGGGAAATATCAACTGAAATTAACGAAATAATTGAACAAATAAGAAAAACACAACGCACAACAAAATGTATAAACAATAAGGGTTTTAGTGCTTAAGCCAAAGTTTAGAGCATTTTACAAAGTCCGAAAAATTTACAATTTTCCGTGTCTATTTTAAAAGAAAAAATTATAAATTTGGCTAAGTGATAAATTGAAAGTTTAGTCCTTCGAAATCCCTTACTATTCTTATACAAACCGATAATTTTTTAAAATAAAAAGGTGAAATTTTAAGTTTCACCTTTTTATTTTACTTCGATTTTACCCCGAAAAATTGTTGCTTTTTCAATTTAAACAACACATTAAAGGTTGTTAAACTTCCGTAAATACGAGTAATATATTGTTGTAAATCAATTTTATCTTGACTGTCTAAGGTTTTACTAGCATTCACTTTTTGTTCCATTACACGGATTCTATCACGAACCATAACTATTTTATTAAAAAATGTGTCAATCGGAATTTCTTTAGAAGTTAAATTTGTGTCTTTTGGTTCTAAGATTAGTTTTCCGCCTTTCCACTTATCCGCAATATGTATCACTTCAGAAATGTCGCTGTATTGTTTTAGAATATCACGGAGTGTACTTTCAACTTCATAAAAACTAACAGTATCTAATTCATCATCAATTGCCTCAATAATTTCTATTTTGCTAGTAATTTCAATAGTTTCTAATCCATTTTCTTGAAAAGTTACCCAATAATTCTTGCTGTCTACATTTGTAACAACCCCAAAGCCAAATTTTGGATGATTAATTCTTGACCCAATTCCTAATATTTTCATTCTTTATTTTTTGTTTTATAAACTTAATCAATTATGACGTCCTGAAATAGCGTTGCAGAATTATAGTCTAAGACATTGTCTTTTACATATTTCTACGATATTGTCCACCAACTTTAAATAAGGCTTCGGTAATCTGACCCAAAGAACAAACTTTTGTGGCTTCCATCAATTTATCAAATAAGTTTTCGTTTTGAACAGCCGCTTTTTGAATACTTGCTAAATGCTCTTTTACTTGATCAACATGAGCATTGTTTAAAGCTTCCTTTGTTTTAATTTGAAATTGTTTTTCTTGTTCGGTTGCACGAATAACTTCTGCAGGAATTACTGTAGGAGAACCTTTTGAACTTAAAAAGGTGTTTACACCAATAATAGGGAACTCACCTGTGTGCTTTAAGGTCTCGTAATACAAACTTTCTTCTTGTATTTTACTGCGTTGATACATGGTTTCCATAGCGCCTAAAACACCACCACGTTCGGTAATTCTATCGAACTCTGTTAATACAGCTTCTTCGACTAAATCGGTTAATTCTTCGATAATAAAAGCACCTTGAATAGGGTTTTCATTTTTAGTTAATCCTAATTCTTTGTTGATTATCAACTGAATTGCCATGGCTCTACGTACCGATTCTTCAGTGGGTGTTGTAATTGCTTCATCATAGGCATTTGTATGAAGAGAGTTACAGTTATCGTTTATTGCATACAAAGCTTGCAAGGTTGTTCTAATATCATTAAAATCAATTTCTTGTGCGTGCAAAGAACGCCCTGATGTTTGAATATGATACTTTAACATTTGTGCTCTTGGATTAGCGCCATATTTATATTTCAATGCTTTTGCCCAAATTTTACGAGCAACACGACCAATTACTGAATATTCAGCATCAATTCCGTTTGAGAAAAAGAAGGATAAGTTAGGGCCGAACATATTAATGTCCATTCCACGAGATAAATAATATTCAACATATGTAAACCCGTTTGACAATGTTAATGCCAATTGTGTAATTGGATTTGCACCAGCTTCTGCAATATGATATCCAGAAATAGAAACTGAATAAAAATTACGAACTTGTTTTTCAATAAAATATTCTTGGACATCACCCATTAAACGCAAAGCAAATTCTGTAGAGAAAATACAAGTGTTTTGTGCCTGATCTTCTTTTAAAATATCTGCTTGTACCGTACCACGAACTTGTGTTAGTGTTGTTCTTTTAATTTCTGAATATACATCTGCAGGTAAAATCATATCGCCTGTTAAGCCTAATAAAAGCAAACCTAAACCATCATTTCCTTTTGGTAAATCTCCTTGGTAGGTAGGTCTTTCTAAACCTTTATCATCATAAGCTTCTTTGAATTTAACTTCAACTTGTTTTTCTAATTTATGTTCTTTGATATATTTTTCACAATTCTGATCGATAGCAGCATTCATAAAAAAGCCTAACAACATTGGTGCTGGGCCGTTAATTGTTAAACTTACCGATGTTAGGGCATGTGTTAAGTCGAAACCAGAAAATAACTTCTTAGCATCATCTAAACAACAGATAGAAACTCCAGCATTCCCTATTTTTCCATAAATATCGGGTCTGCTTCCTGGGTCATTTCCATATAAAGTAACACTATCAAAAGCTGTTGAAAGTCTTTTTGCTGGCATACCTAAACTTACATAATGGAAACGTCTGTTTGTGCGTTCAGGACCTCCTTCACCAGCAAACATTCTGGTAGGGTCTTCACCTGTTCTTTTAAAAGGATATAATCCAGAGGTATATGGAAATTCTCCTGGAACATTTTCTTGTAAATTCCAACGTAATAAGTCTCCCCAAGCTTGGTATTTTGGTAATGCTACTTTCGGAATTTGCGAATGCGAAAGCGATTCTGTGTGTGTTTCTATTTTAATTTCTTTATCACGAACTTTAAACGTGTAAATAGGGTTTTTGTATTTCTGAACTTTCTCTTGCCAATTTAAAATAACTTCCCAATTATGCGGGTCAAGGTTTAGTTTTACTTTATCAAATTGAGCAATTAATAATTTCAAAAACTCTTTGTCTTCTGGGGCAGAATCGAGAGATAGAATTTCATCTTGATTTAATCCGTTTTTAGAAATGAAAGACATTTTGGCACTTGATATAATATTGGCTACCGAAAGAATTGTTTGATGAATACCGTATAGTTTTTGAGCAACTACAACTTGGTCGTCTACCTTTTTGTCGTAGGCTCTGTTGTTTTCTGATATTTCAGATAAATAACGAACCCTACTTGGTGGAATTACAAATATCTTTTCAGACATTTCTTTTGTGATTTTCATACTAGATTTTAAATCTACTCCGGTTTTTTCAACCAATTTATCCATAACACGTTTGTACAACGTATTCATTCCTGGGTCATTAAATTGTGATGCAATTGTACCAAAAACAGGCATATCATCTATATGAATATCCCATAAATTGTTATTACGCATGTATTGTTTCTTCACATCACGAACCGCATCTAAAGCACCTCTTTTATCAAATTTATTGATGGCTACTAAATCGGCAAAATCAAGCATGTCAATTTTTTCTAACTGAGTTGCTGCACCAAATTCGGGAGTCATTACATACAATGAAGTATCAGAATGTTCTATAATTTCTGTATCAGATTGTCCGATACCAGAAGTTTCTAAAATGATTAAATCAAACTCGGCAGCTTTTAAAACTTCAATAGCTTCATTCACATATTTAGATAAGGCTAAATTAGATTGACGTGTTGCCAATGAACGCATATATACGCGTTTATTATTAATGGCATTCATACGGATTCTGTCTCCTAATAAAGCTCCTCCAGTTTTACGTTTAGATGGGTCAACAGAGATTATTCCAATTGTTTTTTTTGGAAAGTCAATTAAAAACCGACGTACCAATTCATCTACCAAACTCGATTTTCCAGAGCCTCCAGTTCCTGTAATTCCTAGAACAGGTGTCTTCGAATTTTTATTTTTTTGATGAATAATAGCTAAGGTCTCTTTGGCTACTTCAGGGAAATTTTCAGCAGAAGAAATGATACGGGCAATACTTCCATTTTTTTTTTCAGTTAAATAATGTATTTCATCATTCAATACATCACCAATTGCAAAATCAGCAATTTTTACTAAATCATTAATCATTCCTTGTAAACCTAATTCGCGACCATCATCTGGAGAATAAATACGTGTAATTCCGTATTCCATCAATTCTTTAATTTCATCAGGAAGAATTACTCCTCCACCGCCACCAAAAATTTTAATATGCGTAGCATCTTTTTCTTTCAAAAGATCATACATGTATTTAAAGTACTCATTATGCCCTCCTTGATAAGAAGTTAAAGCAATAGCATTGGCATCTTCTTGAATAGCACAGTTTACAACCTCTTCAACACTTCTATCATGCCCTAAATGAATAACTTCAACCCCTGTAGATTGAATAATTCTTCGCATAATATTAATAGCAGCATCATGTCCATCAAAAAGAGAAGCAGCTGTTACAATTCGTATTTTATGTTTCGGCTTATACGGTGCTATTTGTTCCATTCGTAAATTAGGTTGTTTGTGAAAAACGCAATTTACAAAAAACAAAAAAGATGAGAGGGTGTTTATAGAAAGTCTTAAAGCTTGAATTTCAGTAAGTCAGAATTTATTCCATTAACGTAATTGGGAATAACCTTTAATTGTGACGCAAAACCTACTCCTTTAAAGCTAGTTATATCTTTATAGCTAATTATTTTATTGTAATAGTTTAAATAGATAGCAGAGAGTGGTGCATAAGACCAATGCTATTTTTATTCGTTTTAGAGAAGAAAGATGCTTGTATTTTTTATTCCACTTATAATTCCAAATTCGTTTTTGATGTGTAAAACTTCGTGTTCCAAAAATTATTTTTAAAGAAACTCCTTCTTTTCTTACATATATTTTTTTGGTTGAACTTTTTTTTGGAACAATAACAAAGTTCATATTTTTTAGTAAGATAATTTGGATGTTTTGAGATGGTATATTTTACAAAAGAACGTGTCATTTTATTTTTTTGTAAAACCTTAATTTTAGGTTTTCAATTTAAAAAATACCCGAAGAAAAAAAGAAAAAAAATTTTTATAAATACTTGATGAATGCCCAAAATTTACGAGTTTTTAAATAATTAAAATTCTTTTCATTTTTATAAGCTTCCCTTTCAAAACTTAAATTCTGATAAGCAATATAACCATTTTTGTATTTGAAATATTTAATAAACCATTCCAATCCGTAGAAAATATAAAAAAAGATAAGTAACAATTCTACTTGCTGTTTTAGGTGAATCTTCTCATGATTAATCAAAAGTTTATTCGATTTTAAATCTTTCTTTTTTAGAAAAATAAAAGGATATAAAGTAATTCCTATATAACCTTTTGGAACCATAAATTTTGAAATGAAAATCATAATTTAATATAAGCAATTATCAGCTAAAAATAATTATTTACAATTTAATTACCTGATGTAATAGTTTCGTTAAGTAATGATTCTAATATTGGATTTTTGTTATTTTTATCCCAAACTATAGACAAGGTTGTACGTTGCGATATATTATTAAGCTCAATAAAATCTACATTCATATTGTAACCATATTGTAGTGATTTAGGCACAATAGATAAGCCAAAATTGTTTTCTACCAATTTGTAAATAGAGCTTGCATGAATTGTATTGTGAGAAATGATTGGATAAAAACCACTATCATCAAATATTTGCATTACTTTTTCATGATAAGAGGTACTATATTCTGGGTCAAATAAAATAAATGGTTCATCTTTAAATTGTGATAAATTGATGAATTTTTTAGTTGTAATAGAGTGATTTTTTGGCAATACCAAACAGAATGTTTCTTTTAAAACGGGTCTAATTTCTAGCCCTCTAGGCACTCTTTCTAAACGAACAAACCCCACGTCAATATCATGAGATAGCAGACTTTCAATCTGTTTTTGGTTATCCATTTCTTTCAAATTAAAAACTACATCAGGATGTTTTTTTCTAAACTGCAATAACAAATTTGGAATAATCTCTTGTATTGCCGAACCTACATAACCAAACTTTAAATCTCCTCCAATACCATCATTTAACAGTTTGGCATGATTAAAAATGTGTTCTATATTCTTTAAGCTCTTTATTAGCTCTGTTTGTAAATATTTTCCAGGCTTGGTTAATGAAACCTTTCTATTATTTCGGTCAAACAAGTTAAAGCCTAAATCATTTTCCATTTGCTTAATTTGTCTACTCAAACCTGGTTGAGAAATAAACAATTGTTCTGCTGCTTTTCTAAAATGTAAATCTTTAGCTACAGCTAAAAAATATTTAATATGTCGAAATTCTAATTGATTACTCATAGGTATTAATACTTGTTGCAGGTGGTCTTGTTAGGTATCAAAAATAAGAATAACTTTGTTACAAATATTAGATACTTTAAGGAATGACATTTAAATACGGAATAGATCTATTAACAGTAGATAAAGTAATTGAAATTGCACAAGGAAAATTACAAGCAGTTTTAACACAAGAAACAATTAAAACAGTTAAAGAATGTAGAGCCAAAGTAGAAATTATGGCTAGCGGTAATAAAGCTATTTACGGAATAAATACTGGTTTTGGACCTTTGTGTGATGTGCAAATTACACCTGAAGAAACAAGTAAATTACAAAAAAATTTATTGATTACACATGCGGTTGGTGTTGGGAAACCGATTGATAAAGAGTTGTCTAAAATAATGATGATTTGTAAGGTTCATGCTTTATGTCAAGGTTTTTCTGGCGTTCGTTTAGAGCTAATAGAGTATATTTTGTATTTTATTGAAAATGATTTACTACCAATTGTTCCAGAACAGGGTTCTGTTGGTGCTTCAGGAGATTTAGCGCCTTTATCACATCTTTTTTTACCTTTATTAGGCGAAGGTGAATTTTGGGTTGGAGATGATATTGTTTCTTCAAAAAAAATATTAGATAAACATAACTTAAAACCGTTAATTTTAGAAGCAAAAGAAGGGTTAGGCTTAATAAATGGAACACAGTTTATATTAGCACATGCTATTAAAGGGTTGCATAAAATGGAATACCTATTAGATTTGGCAGATGTTTCAGGAGCAATGAGTTTAGAAGGGTTTCAAGGAAGTTCTTCTCCTTTTAAAGAAGACTTGCATAAAATAAGACCTTTTAAAGGGAACTTAAAAGTAGCAGAAAGAATAAGAATGTTATTAAAAGATTCGCAAAATGTAGCCAATCATTTTGACTGTGAGAGAGTTCAAGATCCTTATTCAATTCGTTGTATGCCGCAAGTGCATGGTGCTTCTAGAAATGCTTATTATCACTTAAAAGAATTAGCAGAAATAGAAATGAATTCAGTTACCGATAACCCTATAATATTAAGTGAAACTGAAGCGATTTCTGGCGGAAATTTTCATGGACAACCTTTAGCAATGGCTTTAGATTATGGTTCTATTGCTGCATCAGAGTTAGGGAATATTGCAGACAGACGTTGTTATTTATTGCTAGAAGGAAAATACGGGTTACCAAGATTATTAACTTCTAGTGGTGGGTTAAATTCTGGGTTTATGATTCCACAATACACAACTGCAGCGTTAGTTACAGAAAATAAATCATTATGTTTCCCTCCATCGGCAGATAGTATACCTACTTCATTAGGGCAAGAAGATCATGTTTCTATGGGAAGTATTTCTGGACGTCAATTTAATCAAATACTTGGGAATATTGAAAAAATATTGGCTATAGAATTGATGTACGGAGCGCAAGCAATGGATTTTAGAAGACCTAATACGTTTTCACTAATATTAGAAGAAAATTTTAAATTGATTAGAAGTAAAGTTGCTAAATTAGAAGAAGACCGTGTGTTAAAAGATGATATTTATACGCTAATAAATATGGTTAAAAATCAAGAGTTTATAGTTCGTTAAAATAATATAGAATGACATTTAAAGAACAAATACAACAAGGAATACCAAATCAATTACCAGAAATACCTCATTACGATTCCGAAATTAATAGAGCACCAAAGCGTAAAGATATTTTAACTTCAGAAGAAAAGAGGCTCGCGTTAAAAAATGCGTTGCGTTATTTTGATAAAAAGCATCATGCGATATTATTGCCAGAGTTTGCTGAAGAATTAGAAAAGTACGGACGAATTTATATGTATCGATTTAGACCAACATATAAAATGTATGCACGTCCTGTAAATGAATATCCAGGAAAATCTGAGCAAGCAAAAGCGATTATGTTAATGATTCAAAATAATTTGGATTATGCTGTGGCGCAACATCCACACGAATTAATTACCTATGGTGGTAACGGAGCTGTATTCTCTAACTGGGCACAGTATTTATTAACCATGCAGTATTTGTCTAAAATGACAGATAAACAAACGTTAACCATGTATTCTGGTCATCCAATGGGTTTGTTTCCGTCTAATAAAAAAGCGCCAAGAGTTGTGGTAACTAACGGAATGGTAATTCCTAATTATTCTCAACCAGACGATTGGGAAAGAATGAATGCTTTAGGAGTTTCTCAATATGGGCAAATGACGGCTGGTAGTTTTATGTATATTGGACCACAAGGCATTGTGCATGGTACAACTATTACGGTATTAAATGCTTTTCGGAAGATTAAAAAAGCACCAAAAGGAAATTTATTTGTAACTTCTGGTTTAGGAGGAATGAGTGGTGCACAACCTAAAGCAGGAAACATTGCAGGTTGTATTACAGTATGTGCAGAGGTAAATCCGAAGATTACACAAATTCGATTAGAACAGGGTTGGATAGATGAAAAAATTACCAATTTAGATGAACTGGTTTCAAGAGTACAACTAGCAAAAGAGCATAAAGAAACGATTTCAATTGCTTATTTAGGAAACATTGTTGAAGTATGGGAGAAGTTTGATGAAGCCAACGTTCATATAGATTTAGGTTCTGATCAAACATCATTACACAATCCGTGGGCAGGAGGTTATTATCCTGTTGATATTTCTTTTGAAGATGCAAATATAATGATGGCGAAACAACCAGAATTATTTAAAGAAAAAGTACAAGAAACATTACGTCGCCACGCAAGAGCAATTAATAAACATACTGTAAAAGGCACTTATTTCTTCGACTACGGAAATGCCTTTTTGTTAGAAGCCAGTAGAGCAGGAGCAACAGTTCATAATGATGGTAAAGGGGCTTTTTGCACAGCCAGTAAATCAAAATTGGGAAGCAAAATTTTCGCTTATTCGAGTTATGTGCAAGATATTATGGGACCAATGTGCTTCGATTATGGTTTTGGCCCTTTTCGTTGGGTTTGTGCTTCAGGGAAACCAGAAGATTTAGCAATAACAGATGCGATTGCTTGTAATGTTTTAGAAAAAATTAAAAAGAATTCTCCAGTCGAAATTCAACAACAAATGGCTGATAATATTCAATGGATAAAAGGTGCAAAAGAAAATAAATTAGTAGTAGGTTCTCAAGCAAGAATCTTATATGCAGATGCAGAAGGGCGTATGAAAATTGCCGAAGCATTTAACAAAGCTATTAAAAAAGGAAAGATTGGAAATATAGTTTTAGGTAGAGACCATCATGATGTTTCTGGTACAGACTCTCCGTATAGAGAAACCTCAAATATATACGATGGTTCTCGTTACACAGCAGATATGGCAATACAAAATGTAATTGGTGATAGTTTTAGAGGGGCAACTTGGGTTTCTATTCACAATGGAGGTGGTGTTGGTTGGGGCGAAGTTATTAACGGAGGATTTGGCATGCTTCTTGATGGCTCTAAAGGAGCGTCAAAACGCTTAAAATCAATGCTTTTCTGGGATGTAAATAACGGAATTGCTAGACGTAGTTGGGCAAGAAACAATGAAGCTGTATTTGCTATAAAACGCGCCATGGAAGTTGATAAAAGATTAATAGTTACACTTCCTAATTTTGTGGATGATGTATTATTTAAAAATGTATAAACTTTAGAAAGATGAAACTTAAAAAATTACTTTTTTTACCATTAATAGCATTGGTAATTACTTCTTGTAGCTCGGTAAGAGTAGCAACAGATTATGATACTAAAGTAGATTTTAACCAATATAAAACTTTTGCTTTTTATAAACCAGGAATAGATAAAGCTGCTATTTCCGATTTAGATAAAAGAAGAATTTTAAGAGCTATTGAATCAGAACTATTGGTAAGGGGTTTCACAAAATCTAAAACTCCAGATGTTTTAGTGAGTTTTTTCACTAAATCTAGAGAGAAAATAAACGTAACCCAGAATAATAACTTTGGCTATGGCTACGGCTACGGCTTTGGATGGAATCCTTGGATGTGGAACGGAATGAACAATAATCTAAATGTTTCACAACACACAGAAGGCACTCTATTCTTAGACATTATCGATGCCAAAAAGAAAGAATTAGTATGGCAAGGTATAGGTACAGGAACTTTAAGAATCGGTAATGTAGAGAGAAAAGAAGCTCGTATTAAGGAATTTGTTGCCAAGATTATGGCAAAATATCCTCCAGGAAATGATAAGAAATAATTTTTTAATTCTTTTTAATTCCACCAGAGGGTTTAATTCTTCGATGCTTGCATTGAAATGATTAAGGTTTTTTCCTTTTTCATGCCTGGTGAGCTTGCCCCGAGGTTATTGGCTATGAAATTAGAAACTGACAACGTAAATAATTACTTTTAGTAGTAAAGACCTCACAGGTTTTAAAAACCTGTGAGGTCTATTTTTTTGAATAATGAGATGAAAGAATAGGTCTTGAAGTAATTTTTATAAAATGACCTTCAATTTTGTTGGTTAAATCTACAGTTTTTGGTACTTGTATAAAATTTTAAAAAGAATGACTCGATAGTGTTTGTTTAGTAATTAAGTGATGAAAGATAATAAACTTCAATCCCCAAATTTATGTTTATTATCAATGCATCACTTTCTATTATTTTTTCAATCGAACATCGAAGAAGTAACTTTTTTGTGTAAAATAAAAAATTATTTTTTTTAAAGTTAACATAATTAAAATTGGTTAAATTATATTCTATAATAAATTTAATCGCAGGGCGATAGCCCAATTGGGTTTAATTCCCCGACGCTTGCGTCGAAATAAAAAGGGAATTCCTATTTAATACCTCGTATGCTTGCGTCGAGGTAGTTTATTTTATGAACTACTCAGAATAAATTGGTTTATTTATTTTTAAAACTAAAAAGAATACTTTTGTATTATGTTTAAACAACGAATAGCATTAGAAGAAGGAGATTATTACCTAACCCGCATTATTCATAGGATTTATATTTAGAACAAATTTCAAAATAGATTTTTTATCTCTAGATTTTAGGATTCTCTCTTTCGTTTTTTAAACTTTTTCGGAGTAAATAGTATGTTATAATTGATTTTAAAAGTTAAAAAGGATTAATTTTACTAACAGAGCATAGGTATCCCAAGGTTTTAAAATTCTCACTTTAAAACCGTTATTGAGTTATTATCTCTCGAAACAAATCTTGATATACAAATGCTCTTGATAACTGATAATATATTCGTTTTTTAGTGACTTTTATGGTAGCTCCAACTTTTAATAAATTGGTTCTTATTGTATTTATTTGCCATTTTTCAGCCTTTTCAAATGTTGTTTTTTTGATGCTTTTTTTTAGTAATAAAAATAGTTCGTAGGCTAAACTACTTAAAAACAACCTGAAGAAGTTTGCAACAAATCCATGATTGGATAATCGATCGGAAAAACACATATTCTTGACTTCTTTACTTCTGTTTTCGCTAGATTCACCTCGTTTTACATAGAAATCAAAGTATATTTCTCGGGCACCTTTCTCTTTAATATTACTTATAAAATGACGAACATTTAAGCCTTTCCCTGTACTTTCTATTTTACAGTAAGCTTGTTGTGGTTTATGCCAACTTTTGGCTTGATAGCGAAACGATGTGAAATGTTGGTGTTTTTTATGCTGATTTACATATTGAAGTTGAACCGCTTTTTTACAACGCTCAACCTTTCTTTTGAGTACCGAATTACTAGCCTGACCTGTTACAAAAAACAAATCATAATCAGCTACTAATTTATAAAAAGGAGCACAACTAAATCCACTATCTGTTCGAATAGTAATTTTTAGTTCAGGATATGCTTTTTTTATTTTTTGAATAATTCTTCTTAAAATTCCGACATACCATCGATTCGAATGGCTATTTCCTGGGCGAAGAACTGGCAGGATAATTTGACCGGTTTCTCCATCATGAAAAAATAATTCATTTAACATAAACTGTCCATAATAACCATTGAACATTGACATTTGTTGATTCCCATATGTTGGATCATCGGTAGCATCAACATCAATTGTTATTTCATCTCGACCTTTTAGGCTTGATACGTAACGATCAATCCAGGCGTAAGAAAGTTTGAAAATAGTTTCTTTATTCAAACTGTTTTCAAAACGAGAAATAGTAGGTTGAGAAGCCAAATCTCCTTGAAGAACATCTTTAAATAATGGGTCATTTTGTAAATGGGTCACATCATTGGCATCTTGATAACCTAGCATTAGCATAAACACACGTTGCTTGAGTTGATGCTCTCGACTGTAAGTAATGTATTTAGGGTTTCGAAGATCAGGAAGTAACTTGCTAAAATATTTTAGTAAGTTGTGGGTTCTCTCTAACTTTTCTAAAAGAATCAAAGAACCATCTGAACTAATCTCTGTGGCTGAAAAATCAACCGAAATAGCTTGATTTCCTCGATAAAATAAAGTATCTTTAGTGCTCAAATATGGGTGTTTTAAAAAATGATGTATTTTGTGTTTAACTGCTTAAATATAACACTTTACATTCAGGTTTTTTGATTTCTGATGAATTATTCGGGCTAAACGAACAAGGGTATAAAGTTTTTACAGAAAAAGATCATTTAAAGCGAGGTCATTGTTGTAAAAGTGGATGTAAACATTGCCCGTATGGGTATGATAAAAAAACAGACAGTTTTAAATGATGTGACATCAAAGAAATTTAAGAGTCTAATATAATAAATAAGATAAAGTTAATATAATGATAAAAAAAATAAGTCTATTATTTATAGCATTGCAATTTGTAGGTTGCGCAGAATTACAAAAAATAGTAAATCAAACTACGCAAGGAGGTATTTTAAGTGAAGCTCAAATTGGAGGAGGATTACGACAGGCTTTAGATAACGGAATTAAAAATCAAGTTTCTAAACTAACATCTACTGATGGCTTTTATAGAAACGAATTGGTAAAGATTTTGTTGCCAAAAGAATTACAAGCTATAGATAAGACACTTCGTAAAATAGGGTTAAGTTCATTAGCAGACGAAGGTTTAAAAGCAATTAATAGAGCTGCTGAAGATGCAGTTAAAACAGCAACTCCAATTTTTGTTGATGCAGTAAAAGAAATTACATTTAATGATGCAAAGAATATTTTATTAGGCGAACAAAATGCTGCGACAGCATATTTACAAGGAAAAACAAATACAGCTTTATACAGTAAGTTTAATCCAGTAATTAAAAACTCTTTTGGCAAAGTTGGAGCAGACAAAATATGGACCAACTTAATTAATAAATATAATAGTATTCCTTTTGTAAATAAGGTAAATCCAGATTTAACAGATTATGTAACTAAGCAAGCCTTAAACGGAGTTTTTACAATGATTGCCGTTGAAGAAAAAAGAATTCGTGAAAAAATTGGTTTACGTAACACAGATTTGCTTCGACGTGTTTTTGCTTTACAAGATAAATACTAAAAACGATAGCTGATTATTAGCTATTTTTTCAAAAAAGAGTTTTCTGTAGGTGTTTCCTATTGGAAGCTCTTTTTCGTTTTACCCAAACTGAATTATTGTCTATTTTATCAATATTTTTTATAAAAACAATAATAGGATTTATGTGTTTGAATAAAATTATTTTAAGGCAAACTTTCTGTTAAATTTTTTAAAACAGGAAAAAGACTACAAATTATAGAAAAACTAGTAGATTTAGATGTAAATATTATTGGTTTAAAGAAGACATTATTGCTAATAAATTTAGAGATGACGTATGATTTTCTAATCAATTATAATGCAGATATGTTAATGTATGTAAACTCAAAAGATAATTTTGGAGGAGCAGATGAGATAGCAAAATTTTATAAAAGAAATATTAGGATGTTTGCAAATATTAATAAAATAGAGATGAATGAAGATGATAGAGTATTAATAATTTTAGGAGGAACACATGCTGCTTTTATGGATAAATTTATGTTACGTAGTTTAATTTATAAGTTAATTTCGTTAAAAAAATACTTAAAATAAAAATAATTTCCCCTTTTTTTTATAAATACATAAATAATTAATTGTAAATCAATTATTTGTGTATATTTATAGTCTGTTAATTACGTATCAAATGTCACGAATAAACCAACTAGATAGATATAAAAAACATTTAGAAGATAGATATTATCGTTTAGTAGAAAAAGCTAACGATTATAAATATGTTGATGAGGGCAAAAGCGATCGTTCAGCCTTTAAGGCGATGAAAGTGCTTGAGAAATTAAATCGGGTTAAATATTTAGATCAAGACCTTTCAAATGCTATTGTGTAAAATTTTAAAATACTCAAAGGCTTTTAACAATCTACTTCCGTACCAAGAAAATAGTTCTCCATCTACTAAAATAGTTTTAGCATTTGTGCTATTTTTAATTTCTAAAATGTGTTTTTCTTTAAAAGGATATGGCTCTGAAGAGAAAAACACTAAATCAAGATTGTCTTTTAATTTAATATTTTTCAATTCAACTTCAGGATACCGCTCTTTATTTTGGTAGATATTATCGAATTTATTCAATGCCAACAGATGGTTGATAAAAGTATTATTTCCAGTAACCATCCAAGGGTTTCTCCAAATAAAATAAACAATTTTTAAAGTTTTTTTCTTCTGAATAAACTGTTGGAAATCATCTAATTTAAATTGAATTTTCTGAATAAGATTAGAGGCTTCTGTTTTGCAAGAAAACAATTTTCCATATTGTTGTATCAGTTCTAAAGTATCGTTAATTGTATAAATATCAGAAATATGAACAAGGGTAATTTGCTTGCAAGCTTCAACAATTTCTTGTGTGTTTTCTTCTTTGTTACAAAGGATAATATCAGGCTTAAGAGCTTTTATTTCATCTATTTTAATATTTTTTGTACCGCCAACAATTGTTTTGGTTTGTTTTAAATGAGAAGGATGAATGCAAAACTTAGTAATACCAACAATAGAATTTTCTAAACCCAAATCAACCAATAATTCAGTTAAACTCGGAACTAAAGAAATAATTCGTTTCGGAGTTTTTTTAAAATAAATTTCTCGTTGAAGTTGATCTTTAAAAAGCATCATATATTATATTTGGTTGAGCGCCGTCAAGACCTTATAACGCATAATTGGTTTCCCGTTATTGTGTTTAAAATAATACTTATAAAGTTAAAATGCCTTCCATTTGTAATTGTAACTCTTTCGCTTTTTTAGCAGCAGCTTCGGCAAAATCATTTGTGTTAGAAGCATAAATAATACCACGAGAAGAATTAATAAGCAAACCTACTTGGTTGTTTATTCCATATTTACAAACTTCTTGTAAACTTCCTCCTTGAGCGCCAACTCCAGGAACTAACAAGAAAGAATTAGGAACAATTTTCCGTATTTCTTTAAAATATTCAGCTTTGGTAGCTCCAACAACATACATTAAATTTTCGCTATTTTTCCACGACTTAGAAGTTTCTAAAACATTTTTATATAACTCTTTCCCATTAATTAATTTCGTTTGAAAATCAAAAGCACCTTTATTAGAAGTCAATGCCAACATAATGGTGTGCTTGTCTTTAAAAGCTAAAAAGGGTTCAACAGAATCTTTCCCCATATAAGGTGCAACAGTAACGCTGTCAAAAGCTAAATCTTCAAAAAAAGCTTTGGCATACATTGTTGAGGTGTTGCCAATATCGCCACGTTTTGCATCTGCAATTGTAAAAATTCCTGGATGCTTTTCGTTGAGGTATTGTATCGTTTTTCCTAAAGCTTGCCAACCTTTAATTCCGTAGGCTTCATAAAAAGCAGTGTTAGGTTTATAAGCAACACATAAATGATGTGTGGCATCAATAATGGCTTTGTTAAATGCAAAAATAGGATCTTCTTCCTGTAATAAATGTTGCGGGATTTTGTGTAAATCTACATCTAAACCAATGCATAAAAATGATTTTTTTTTGCGAATCTGAGCTACAAGTTGTTCTGTTGTCATTTAGGTTGATAAAAGTTACACAAAAGTACACTTTTTTAACACTTTTTGTTACCTTTGTTTTAATGATTGGTTATATTTTTAATAAAATTTTTTACGGCTTTCTAACACTCTTTGGCGTAGTAACTGTCATTTTTTTCTTGTTTAATATTCTTCCTGGAGACCCTGCGCGTATGATGTTAGATCAACGAGAAGATACGGAACAATTACAAAACATTCGTAAAAAATACGGTTTTGATAAACCGTTGGTTACACAGTATTTATATTATTTAAATGATGTTTCTCCACTGTCAATCCATAGTAAAAATACAGATAATTACACTTTCCTTTCCGAAGGAAAATATTTATATTCAACCCTTTTTTCAATAGGGAAAATGGATGTTGTAATTAAATACCCATACTTACGTCAGTCTTTTCAAAAGAATGGGAAAAATGTTTCTGAAGTTATTGCAGAAACTTTACCTAATACAGCGGTTTTGGCATTTTTTGCAATTGTAATAGCTATTGTTTTAGGAATTATTCTCGGAATTTTTTCAGCCCTATATAAAGACACTATTTTCGATAGAATTATCGCTGTCATTAGTACTTTCGGAATGAGTGTTCCGTCATTTTTCTCAGCAATTCTATTTGCTTGGTTATTCGGGTTTGTCTTACATAAATACACCAATTTAGAAATGACAGGAAGCCTTTATGAAGTAGATAACTTCGGTGAAGGCTCTTATATTAAATGGAAAAACCTTGTTTTACCAGCAGTTGTTTTAGGTATTCGTCCGTTAGCGGTTGTAATACAATTGATGCGTAATTCGTTATTAGAAGTTTTAAACGAAGATTATGTAAGAACCGCCAAAGCAAAAGGACTAACAATGTATCAAGTTGTAAAGAAGCATGCATTAAAAAACGCATTAAACCCTGTAGTTACTGCAATTTCAGGTTGGTTTGCATCTATGCTAGCAGGTGCTGTTTTTGTTGAATATATTTTTAATTGGAATGGTCTTGGTAAAGAAATTGTTAATGCATTAAATACACTTGATTTGCCCGTAATTATGGGAAGTGTTCTGGTAATTGCCACCTTATTTATTATTATTAATATTTTGGTAGATGTTATTTATAGTTGGCTTGATCCGCGAATTAAATTAGAAGGTTCTACCACGAATTTAATGGAATTTATTAAATTCGTAAAAAAAAGGTAAAATGTTT
Organism: Tenacibaculum sp.; assembly: GCA_965242715.1. GTDB lineage: Bacteria > Bacteroidota > Bacteroidia > Flavobacteriales > Flavobacteriaceae > Polaribacter. The sequence goes on along the minus strand of OZ251501.1, from coordinate 2,374,563 downwards.
ACACATCAATTTTTCGATTTACTACTAAATTTAGATGACAACTGGCAAGTTGTAAAAGTAGAAGCAGATTATGCAATTTCAGACATAAAAATAGTCATTAAATTCATAGGAGAAAGAGCCCTTTGTCCAGAGACCATGGAATTATGTAGTTTATATGACTATGCACCAAATCGAGAATGGCGTCATTTAGATACGATGCAATATAAGACTTTTATAAGTTGTAAGTTGCCAAGAATAAAGAACAGTCAAGGAGCTGTAATCACCATAGTTCCGCCATGGGCAGATAAGCATACACGTCATACACACCTTTTTGAACATGCAATAATTGATTTACTATTAGCAACTAAAAATCAAACAAAAACAGCAAAATTAATGCGTTGTGGTTTTAATGTCATCAATAGAGTAATTCATTTAAGTACAGAAAGAGGTTTGAGTAGGAGAGATTTATCAAATATGGATTTTAGTCGTTTGAGTTTGGATGAAAAATCGTTTAAGAAAGGACATAAATATATAAGTGTCTTAAGTCATCCTAGAAGTGGTTTTATCATAGATGTAGAAGAAGGAAGAACTAAAGAATCTGTAGAAAAACTATTTGATAAATCTATGACAAAACAACAACAAAAACAGGTTAAAACTATAAGTTTAGATATGTGGAAAGCTTATATTTCTACCTCTAAAAGTCAATTACCAAACGCATCTATTGTTCACGACAGATTTCATTTGGTTAAGTATTTAAATACCGCTATTGATAAGGTTAGAAGAAGAGAAGTTAAAACGAATGATGAATTGATAAACAGTAGATATGCGTTACTTAAAAACCAAGAAAACCTAACCGAGAAACAACGAATAAAATTTGATGCAATAATCAAGGCGAACTATGAAGTTAGCAAGGCGTGGCAAGTCAAAGAAAATTTTAAAGATTTATTCCATAAAGAAACTAAGTATATTAATGGTTTTTATTTACTAATTAAATGGATACGAAATTCTACTTCTAAGCAAATTAAAGAAGTAACAAAGGTTGTTACAATGTTTGAAAAACATCTCTCTGGAGTTATAAATGCCTTAATAACTGAGTATAGCAATGCAATGGCTGAAAGATTAAATGGAAAAATACAAGAACTTAAATCTATTGGAAAAGGATATAGAACTTTTAAAAACTTTAGAAGTGCAATACTCTTTTTTAATGGAGGTTTAAATCTTTACCCATTAAAATAAGGGTAGAGCCAATTAGAATAAACAAAGTGTCACCTTGAGCGCAGTTGAAAGGTCTTTCAAATAAAAAAATGAAAAAATTTATTATAGTAGTAGCACTTGTATTTGCAAGTTGCAATTTTGAAACTCCAACACAATTTTCAGAAAAAGCATTAAATGATACAGTTGTTTCTTTGGATGGAGTAAAACAGACATTTAAAGAAGTAATTAATCAATATAAAGGCAAAAAAGTATTGATAGATGTTTGGGTATCTTGGTGTGGAGACTGTATAAAAGGATTGCCTAAAGTAAAAGAGCTTCAAAAAGAGTTTCCAAAAGTAGTGTTTTTATTTTTATCTGTTGATAAAAAGCATAATTCATGGGTAAATGGTGTTAAAAGGTTTAAAATAGAAGGAGAACATTACAATTTGCCAAAAGGAATGAAAGATGGTAACTTTGTAGCTTTTTTAGGTGTAAGATGGATTCCGCGGTATGTTGTAGTTGATGAACAAGGTAGTATTTCTGTATTTAAAGCAACAAAAGCATCTGATAAAAGAATTATTGAGGCTTTAAAAAACAACAGATAAATCGTTTTAGTAACTATTTCTTTTTCTAAACCATATTTACTTTTCCATTTCTTAAATTTACAACTTTAATAAAAGTTTAGAAACATGAGACAAAAAATAGTAGCTGGTAATTGGAAAATGAATAATGATAAAAGCGCTACAAAAGCATTAATTAAAGGGATTCGAAAATCGATTAAAAAACTTCCACTAGATAATACTAGAGTTATAGTAGCTCCAACTTTTGTTAATTTATCTTTAGCTGTAAAACGAGCTAAGAAATCTAAAGTAGAGGTGGTTGCTCAAAATATGCATCAAGCTAAAAACGGTGCTTTTACAGGAGAAATTTCTGCTGAAATGTTGCAATCTATTGGTGTTAAAACGGTAATTCTTGGGCACTCCGAAAGACGTATTTATTTTGGTGAGACAGATACAGTTCTTACAGAAAAAGTAAATGCAGCTTTAGAAAATAAGTTAGAAATTATTTTTTGTTTTGGTGAGTTGTTAGAAGACAGAAAATCAGAGAATCATTTTAAAGTTGTTGAAAGTCAACTTAAAAACGGATTATTTCATTTGGAGGTTGCTGCATTTAAAAACATCATTTTGGCATACGAGCCAGTTTGGGCAATTGGTACAGGAGAAACCGCAAGCCCAGAACAAGCGCAAGAAATGCATGCTTTTATTAGAAAAACATTAGCAGAAAAATACAATAAAAAAATGGCGTTAGAAGTTTCTATTTTATATGGTGGAAGCGTAAAACCTGCAAATGCAGAAGAGATTTTTTCTAAACCAGATGTAGATGGAGGTTTAATTGGAGGTGCTGCTTTAAAAGTTGAAGATTTTACAGCAATTATAAAATCAATATAAAGAAGTTAATTTGTAAAACTTCTTAAGAAAACCAATAAATTTGCATCGAGGTTTAAAGCCTTGATGCATTTTTTTTTGAATAAACTGATGGATAATATTTATATAGAATACAATTTTACAGTCGTTCCAAAAGAACCAGCAACCGAAATTTTAATTGCAGAATTAGGGAATGTTGGTTTTGAAAGTTTTGTAGAAACAGATAATGGTGTAACTGCATATATTCAAAAGGAAGCGTGGAAGTCAGGAATTTTAGAAGAAATATTTATTTTAAAATCCGATGAATTTCAAATTGAATTTAATCAAAGTGAAGTTGAACAAACCAATTGGAATGTTGAGTGGGAAAAGAACTTTCAACCTATTCAAGTAAATGGTTTGGTGAGTATTCGCGCACCGTTTCATGAGAATCCAAACTTACAATACGGCATTATTATTGAGCCAAAAATGAGTTTTGGTACAGGTCATCATGAAACTACACATATGATGGTACAGCATTTATTAGAACTTGATCTTACTAATAAAAAGACGTTAGATATGGGGTGCGGAACAGGGATTTTAGCAATTTTTGCTGAAATGAAAGGAGCTAAACCTACCGATGCTATTGATATTGATAATTGGTGTTACCAGAACTCAATTGAGAATGTAGAACGAAATAAATGCAAACATATTTCCGTTTATGAAGGCGACAGTTCTTTATTGATCAATAAAAAGTATGATGTAATTATAGCCAACATTAATCGAAATATTTTGTTGATGGATATAAAAACCTACATAAATTGTTTAAATAAAGAAGGTGTTTTATTGTTGAGTGGCTTTTATAAAGAGGACATCCCTATAATAGATGCAGAAGTTTCAAAATATGGCTTATCTTTATCAAAAACTATTGAACGTAATAATTGGGTGGCTTTGCGTTATAAAAGCGCTTAATTTTAACTGTTTATACGATGAGAAAAATAAAAATTCATATAAAAATCACCAAAAGAGGAAGTACAAAAGAGAAAACTCAAGAAGAAATTGGTGTACTCGAAAAAGAAGTAAATCAGCACGAAATTGTATTGTATAATGATGATGTAAATACATTCGATCATGTAATTGACTCTTTAATAGATGTTTGTGAGCACACTTTAGAGCAAGCAGAGCAATGCGCTATGTTGGTGCATCACAAAGGAAAATGTACCGTAAAAACTGGTGAATTTAAAGATTTGGAACCTCGTTGTTCTAAATTACTACAATTAGGTTTATCTGCTGAATTGACATAAAATGGAAAATGTTTTTAAATATTACGATTTTTCTAACTTTACAATCGACATGTCAGACACTTTTTCTGGGAACGAAATTGCTTTTTCAGAGATAAATTCAGAACATTTCTTAATTTTTGAAAAAATAATTAAAAAAGATTTTGAAAACTATAATTTATATATTTCTAAATATTCTTCTAGAAAGGAAATTGGTTTTAATCCTCCGTTAATACTGGAATTGTTAACTAAAGATTATGACAAGTCTTTGTATGAACATCGATTAAAAATTAAACAATACTTATACTAAAAAGCTCAAAATTTTGAGCTTTTTTTGATTTACTTGTGACTATTCAAAAAAAAAGGGAGTGTAATTTAAACTCTGTCTGTGTTTTTTTTCCGTTTTAAAAATAGTTTGATTTTTTCTTTTCATACTCTGGCTTAAAAAATCGAACTGTTTTTAAAATGAGCCCCAGCGGCAGCGTCACGAGCTGCTTTTGGGGATGCTAATATCGAGCGGTATTCTCTCTCCAAATTTAATATATAATTGTTGAATAATCAAACTCCAATTGTGGAGCGGACTTATCCACTTTTTTTGTATGTTTTTTGTTGCGAGATAAACCAACTTTAAAAGCGCCATATCATTTACAAAAGCACCTTTGGTTTTGGTTACTTTACGAACCTGTCTGTGGAAACCCTCTACGGCATTTGTAGTATAAATAATTCTTCTGATAGGCTCTGTATATTCAAAATATTGAGAAAGTTCCTCCCAATTTCGCCGCCAACTCTCAATGACAATAGGATATTTTTCGCCCCATTTCTCTTCTAAATTTAACAATTCATCTTCTGCTATTTCCTTATTGATGGCTTTGTAAACTAATTTTAAATCCTTCATAAATGCTTTCTGATCTTTCGAGGCTACATATTTTAAAGAATTACGAATTTGATGCACAATACATTTTTGTATTTGTGTTTTTGGAAAGATGCTCAAAATAGCTTCAGAAAATCCTTTTAAATTATCAGTGCAAGCTATCAGTATATCTTCAAGCCCTCTGTGTTGTAAATCTGTTAAAACTTGCAACCAAAAATTAGCTCCTTCGCTTTGTGAGATATACATTCCTAAAACCTCTTTATGTCCTTCCTTGTTGATTCCTAGAATATTATAAAGTGCTTTATGGGATACTTTTCCATCAACACGAACTTTATAATGCATCGCATCTAACCAAACGATACAGTACATAGATTCTAATGGGCGACTTTGCCACTCCTTGATGTCTGGTATAATTTTATCTGTAATTTGGCTTAATACTGTGTGAGAAATATCGGTATCATACATCTCTTTTATATGAGAGCAAATATCTCTTAAACTCATTCCTAATCCATATAAACCTATTATTTTATCCGATAAACTCTCCGCTAATATCGTTTGTCGCTTTTTTATAATCTCGGGCTCAAAACTGCTATTCCTGTCAGTTGGGGTTTGAATTTCAAAAGTACCTAAGCCGCTTTTTATCGTCTTTTTGCCTTTCCCATTTCGCTTGTTTTTGTTTGATGAATCGCTCAAAAATAAATGGCTTTCCATCTCCGCTTCTAAAGCTTTTTCTATAAAACTCTTTAGCATAGGAGCAAATGCGCCTTCTTTGCCAAATAAACTCTTACCCGATAATAATTGGTCTAAGGCTTTCTTTTCTAATAAATCTTGTTCTGTTTGTGTCATCTTTTCTGTTTGAATAAAATTAATGCTTTTTTTATGCAGACAGAGTTGAGTTTACAGTCTCAAAAAAAACGTGTGTTACAAGAGTGTAGACAAATATAAAAAACATATTTACTAAGTTAGTTAAGTTCATTGTAGAGAATTGATAAAATATTTTCCCTAAAACCTATGGGAGTAAGATATCTCTTAATCTTATGAAAGTAAAGTTTGTCTAGAAATGAGGAGTTTATTTTAATAAAATTTAGTACGTAAGTGCATTAAAGATAGTAGTATACTAAGTTTGGTTAGAACGAAAGACCCCAGGCGAAAGCTTGAGGTTTTTCTATTTAGTTGCTAAAAGTGCTTACACTATTCTTTTTTTTGATACCGTTATAAAGGTGAAATATTTTTCGCTTAGTACTTAATTTCTTGTATTTTTTTGAAGTAATAATAGAATGAAAAAAACGTGCTTTTAACCCCATCAGTGGGTTTAATTCCCCGATGCTTGCATTGAAATGATTAAGATTTTTTTCTTTTTTACGCCTTGTGGGCTTGCCCCGAGGTTATTTGACTGATGATTTATTTTGTTATATAACTGTACTAAACGCTACAAAACACCTTTAATACTTCATTAACATCTAATTTAATATACTTTTAGTAACTTTGTAACCAAATTATGAAACAAGTATTCCATAAAATAGCATCAATATTAATGGCTTCCGTAGTGTTACTCTCTACAATGTCATTTACAATAGATATGCATTATTGTGGAGGTACTTTAGTTGATACAGCCATCTTTTCTAAAGCAAAAACTTGTGGAATGGAAATGGAAAAACCATCAACTAAAAATTGTGCTATAACAAAAAAGAACTGTTGTAGTGATAAGCAGGTAGTTATTGATGGACAAGATGAGCTGAAACTATCTTTGGATGTTCTTTCTTTTGAACAACAACAATTTATTACTTCTTTTATACATACCTGTGTAAATCTTTTTGAAAGTGTAGAAGAAGATTTTAATTCTTATAGAGATTACGCTCCTCCTTTAGTGGTCAAGGAACTATACAAAATTGACGAAACATATTTAATTTGATTTTTAAACAATAGACTTTATGTAGTCCTTTTGGAGATATTCCATTAGGGTTACTTTTTTGTATTCGGTGTTTTTTAACATCAATGTCTAATACTGTTTAAAAAAACAAATTAATGTTAAATAAAAGCATCAAATTTTTAATAGAAAACAAACTTGTTTCAGTATTGTTACTTGCTCTTTTTATAGGTGGTGGAATTGTAACAGCACCATTTAATTGGGATACGGGTTTTTTACCAAGTAATCCAGTAGCAGTAGATGCTATTCCTGATATTGGAGAAAACCAACAAATTGTATTTACAAAATGGGATGGTCGTTCACCACAAGATATTGAAGATCAAATTACATACCCTTTAACAACTTCATTACTTGGTATTTCAGGAGTTAAAACTATTCGTAGCTCTTCAATGTTTGGCTTTTCAAGTATCTACATCATTTTTGAAGAAGATGTTGAGTTTTATTGGAGTAGAAGTCGAATACTTGAAAAGTTAAATTCATTACCAAATAATTTATTACCTGATGAAGTTAACCCATCATTAGGTCCTGATGCCACAGGTTTAGGTCAAATATTTTGGTACACGATTGAAGGTCGTGATGAGCAAGGTAATGTAGCTGGTGGTTGGGATTTACACGAGTTAAGAAGTGTGCAAGATTACTATGTCAAATATGCTTTATCCTCTGCAAGAGGTGTTTCTGAAGTTGCCTCAATAGGTGGTTTTGTTCAAGAATATCAAATAGACGTAAACCCTGAATTAATGCGTCAATACAATATAGGTTTGCACCATATTGTAAAAGCAGTTAAAGATAGTAATAAAGATATTGGAGCGCAAACCATTGAGATTAATAAAGTTGAATATTTAATACGAGGTTTAGGTTATATAAAATCGATTTCAGATATTGAAAATGCCGTTGTTACTTCCGAAGATTTTACGTCTATAAAAATAAAAGATATTGCAAAAGTTACTCTTGCACCAAAAGCAAGACGAGGTATTTTAGACAAAGAAGGAGCCGAAGTTGTTGGTGGTGTTGTTGTTTCTAGATATGGTGCAAACCCTTTAGAAGTCATCAATAATGTAAAAGCTAAAATCAGAGAATTAAGCACAGGCTTGCCTTCAAAAGTATTAAAAGATGGTAGAACCTCACAACTTACCATAGTCCCTTTTTATGACAGGTCTGAACTAATTAAAGAAACATTAGGCACACTTAATGAAGCGCTAACTTTAGAAATGCTAATTACCATTTTGGTTATTATTATAATGTTATTTAATCTTCGAGCCTCAATTCTAATTTCAGGACTACTTCCTGTAGCTGTTTTAATGGTGTTTATTGGAATGAAGTTATTTAATGTTGATGCGAATATCGTAGCCCTTTCTGGAATTGCAATCGCTATTGGAACAATGGTCGATGTGGGCGTTATACTCTCAGAAAATATTATTAGGCATTTAGACGAAAATGAAGAAAAATTACCTGTAAATGAAGTTGTATATAATGCTACAACCGAAGTTTCTGGAGCAATAATAACAGCTGTATTAACAACGATTATTAGTTTTATTCCTGTTTTTACAATGATTGGTGCAGAAGGTAAATTGTTTAGACCATTAGCATTTACAAAAACATTTGCCTTAACAGCTTCTATTATTGTCGCATTATTTCTAATTCCACCATTTGCTGCATTTCTATTTCAAAAAATAAATATTAAAAAAATAACGAATAACATTGTAAGCGCTCTTTTAATTGTTTTAGGAACAACCGCTCTAATTTATGGTTATTGGCTTGGGTTTATACTTATCGCATTTGCTATTACATCAATTTTAAAGGCGCAGTTTAAAATAACAGCTAAACAAGCAAATTATATAAATATTGTAATTTCTGCATTCACTATTGTCTTTCTTTTGGCAGAACATTGGAGACCATTAGGCGTTGATAAAAACCTTTTTTGGAACCTCATTTTTGTTGCTATTATTTGCTTCGGTCTTTTAGGCGTTTTTACTTTATTTAGAAAATTTTATACTCGTATTTTAAATTGGGCTTTAGTTAATAAATTACTCTTTCTATCGATACCAATTACCATTATTATTTGTGGGGTTATAATTATGAAAAATACAGGTAAAGAATTTATGCCTTCACTCAACGAAGGTTCTTTTCTTTTAATGCCAACGTCATTACCTCATTCAGGAGTCGAAGAAAATAAACGTGTTTTACAGCAATTAGATATGGCTGTTGCAAGCATTCCTGAAATTAAAACAGTGGTTGGAAAAGCAGGTCGTGTAGAGTCTTCTCTAGATTCAGCACCTTTATCTATGTACGAAAATTTAATTCAGTATAAATCTGAATATATGCTTAATGTAAATGGAAAACGACAACGCTATAAAATAAATAACGATGGTTTATTTGAATTGAAAAAGGGTGGTTTTATTGCAAATCCAAATAATAACAATAATGAAAATTCCATTTTAAGTCGAGTTGAAAGGGGGCAGTTAATAGAAGATTCTAACGGTGAGTTTTACAGAAATTGGCGACCAAAAATAAAATCTGCAAATGATATATGGAATGAGATTGTTCGAGTTACCAAATTGCCTGGTGTTACCTCTGCGCCAAAATTGCAACCGATTGAAACACGATTAGTCATGCTTCAAACAGGTATGCGTGCACCAATGGGTATTAAAGTAAAAGGACAAGATTTAAAAAAAATAGAAGAATTTGGAATCCAATTAGAAGGTCTTCTAAAACAAGTTGAAGGGGTTAAAACTGAAGCAGTTTTTGCAGATAGAATTGTTGGAAAACCTTATTTATTAATTGATATTGACAGAGAAAAAATTGCACGTTATGGTATTTCTATTAAAAATGTGCAAGACATTTTAAATGTTGCTGTTGGTGGTATGGAAATAACACAAACAGTTGAAGGTCGTGAACGTTATGGGGTACGTGTTCGTTATCCAAGAGAGTTGCGTTCAAGCCCTACGGATTTAAAAAACATTTACGTACCTGTTTTAAAAGGAAACCCTATTCCTTTAGGAGAATTGGTTACTATTAAATACGAACAAGGTCCGCAAGTTATTAAAAGTGAAGATACTTTCTTAATAGGGTATGTATTGTTTGATAAATTAGATGGTTTTGCAGAAGTAGGTGTTGTTGAAAATGCACAAGCCTTAATTCAATCAAAAATAGATTCGGGGGAGTTAATTGTTCCTAAAGGGGTTAATTATCAATTTACAGGAACCTATGAAAATCAAATAAGAGCCGAAAAAACATTATCTGTTGTTGTGCCATTAGTATTGCTTATTATCTTTATAATTCTATACTTTCAATTTCGTTCGATAGCAACTTCATTAATGGTGTTTACGGGTATTGCTGTTGCTTTTTCAGGTGGTTTTTTAATGATTTGGCTATACGGTCAAGAGTGGTTTTTAAACTTTAATTTCTTTGGAGAAAACCTACGAGATTTATTTCAAATGCATCCTATTAATCTAAGTGTTGCGGTTTGGGTTGGGTTTATTGCTTTATTTGGTATTGCTACAGATGATGGCGTTGTAATGGCAACATACCTTACGCAAACATTTGAAAGAAATAAACCAAAAAACAAACAAGATATAAGAGCATTAATCGTTGAGGCTGGAGAGAAACGTATTCGCCCTTGCTTAATGACAACAGCTACAACCATATTAGCATTATTACCCGTATTAACCTCAACAGGACGAGGAAGCGATATTATGATTCCGATGGCAATACCAAGTTTTGGCGGAATGTTAATCGCTTTAATTACATTATTTGTTGTTCCTGTTTTATATAGTTGGAAACAAGAATTACAACTTAAAAAGAATTAAAATGAAAAGAATATATTTTATAGTATTTGGTATTTTGAGCTTTCATGTTTCTAACGGGCAAGAGTTAAAGGTTTTAGTAAAAGAAGCATTAACAAACAGCCCAAAAATTCAATCATTCGAATTAAAGTATCAAGTTGCAAAAGAAAAAGTAAATGAAGTCAACACGATTTCTAATACAGAATTTGCTGTAGGTTATTTTGTAAGTGAACCTGAAACTAGAACAGGGGCACAACGCTTTAAAATATCTGCAAAACAAATGTTTCCTTCATTTGGAACAATAACAGCAAGAGAAAATTATATAAATTCATTGGCAGATGCTGTTTATGAAGATGTTGCTATTGCTAAACGGAAATTAGTTGCATCTATATCACAATCGTATTATAACTTATATGCTTTAAAATCAAAACAAGCTATTTTAGAGAAAAATATACTATTACTTAAAACTTATGAAACATTAGCATTAACGGCTATTGAAATTGGTAAAGCATCGGTTGTAGATGTATTGCGATTGCAAATGCGACAAAATGAATTAGCACAATTAAAACAAGTTTTAGAACAAGATTATTTAGCGGAACAAACTGCTTTCAATAAATTATTAAATAGAGATAAAAATATTGAAATTTCTATTGATACTAATTTGACAATGTCTTCTGAAGTCACATTAATTAATTATGACAATTTAGCCTTACATCCTGAATTATTAAAATATGACAAACTCTATAAATCTGTTGAGAAATCTGAATTATTAAATCAAAAGAAAAGCAACCCAATGTTTGGCTTTGGATTAGATTATATTGCTGTTTCTAAAAGACCAAATATAAATTTTAACGATAACGGAAAAGATATATTCATGCCAATGGTTAGTGTTTCAATTCCAATTTTTAACAGCAAATACAAATCAAAAACTAAGCAGAATAAATTATATCAAAAAGAAATAACAACTCAAAAACAAGACAAACTAAACAGATTAGAAACCTTGCTTGACAAAGCTGTTAAACAGCGTAATTCGGCAAAAATAAGTTATAACACGCAAGTCAAAAATTTAAAACAAGCAAAAAATGCCGAAACCATTTTGGTTAAAAGCTATGAAACAGGCACCATTAACTTTAACGATATTCTCGATATTCAAGAACTACAATTAAAGTTTCAAATCAATCAAATAGAATCTATTAAAAGCTATTATTTACAAACAACAATTATTAACTATTTAACTATTTAAAAATGAAATTTTCAAACAAAAATTCAAACATCATAAGTACAACCGTAAAAACAATTTTAGGTGTTTTGGTATTAAGCTTAATGCTAACAACAGTATCGTGTAAAGACACTAAAAAAGAAAATATAACCTCCACTACAAAAACAGCACAAGCAACAGAAAAAAAAGGAAAAGAATATACTTCTGCTTATATATGTCGAATGCATTGCGAAGGAAGCGGTAGCGATAAAGAAGGTAAATGCCCAACTTGCGGAATGAATTATATAAAAAACAAGGATTATAAAAAAGACGAAGAAAACCACGAAGGGCGCAATCATTAATTAAATACTCTAAAAACAGCAGAAATGAATCGAATTCTACGCATTAAAAATAGGGTTTATAATCGTTGTATTTCAACATTTTTACACGAATTTAATGTGTTAGAATTTGGTAATATCTATCTTATCTACTATTAGAAAATTGATTAAGTATTTAAAAAAAAATAAAAACATGAAGAAATACATAATTTATATAGGGTTATTAGCTGTTGGATTATTATTAGGGTGGTTCTTTTTCGGGAATTCATCCAATGAGAAAATGGAGCATAATCATTCTAAAACAACCAAAATTAATCAAATATGGACATGTTCTATGCATCCACAAATAATGTTGCATGAAGCAGGCGATTGCCCTATTTGTGGGATGAATTTAATTCCTACTGAAACAAGTGCTGAAGGGCTTAAGGCTAACGAATTCAAGCTCACTAAAAACGCTATGGCTTTAGCGAATATACAAACCTCTATTATTGGTTATAATACAGCCAAAAACACCTCTATTAAATTATCTGGAACCATTGCAGAAAATGAAGAAACTAATGTTGTGCAGGCGAGTTATTTTTCAGGAAGAATAGAGCGTTTAAACATTAATTCAACGGGTGAAGAAGTCCGAAAAGGGCAATTATTAGCAACCATTTATTCACCTGAATTATTTGCGGCACAACAAGAATTAATTACCGCATCATCTATAAAAGAATCTCAACCTGCATTATACAAAGCTGTTCGAAATAAACTGAAACTTTGGAAAATTTCTGAAAGCCAAATCAATAAAATTGAAGCATCTCAAAAAGTAACACAAAATTTCCCAATATATGCAACTGTTTCAGGAACAGTTTTAGAAAAACTGGTAGAACAAGGTGATTATGTAAAGCAAGGTCAACCTCTATTAAAAATCACAAACCTGAATACTGTTTGGGCTTTATTTGATGTTTATGAAAATCAGATTGAGTTATTTAAAAAAGGACAAAAGATTACCGTTACTACAAATGCTTATCCAAATAAAAAGTTTAAAAAGAAAGTCGATTTTATTGACCCTACATTTAATTCAGTAACAAGAACTGTTAAACTTCGAGTAATATTAAACAATAAAAATCGTGAGTTTAAAACAGGAATGTTTGTAGAAGGGCGTCTTGAAAATATTATTTTGAATACAGGGCTAAATTTAATGATTCCTTCGTCTGCAGTATTATGGACAGGGAAACGCTCTGTTGTTTATTTAAAAACAAACCCTAATGAGCCAATTTTTGAAATGCAAGAAATAACAATCGGAAAACAATTAGGTACATTATATGAAGTTATTGATGGTCTTAAAAGTGGAGACGAAATTGTAACCAATGGTACATTTACCATTGATGCCTCTGCGCAATTACAAGGTAAGAAATCTATGATGAATAAAACTGGCGGCAAAACAATGACAGGGCATAAAGGGCCTCTTGGAATAGAAATGTCAAGTACTACAAAAAATGAAAGAATTAAAGTATCTGCTAAATTTCAAGAACAGTTAAAAATGGTTTTCAATAATTATATTAAATTAAAAGATGCTTTAGTGAAAGATAATACTAAATTAGCAATAACACACTCATACGCAATACTTAATGATTTAAAAAATGTTGAAATGAAATTATTAGAGAATGTAAATGCTCATAATAAATGGATGGTATTTGAAAAAGAGATTAAATCTTCTGTTCTTTCAATTTCAAAAGCATCAGACATAAAAGTACATAGAAGTCACTTTAAGCATTTATCAATGTATTTGACTAGAGCCGTTGAAACCTTTGGAATACAGGAAAAAGTGTATCTCCAATTTTGTCCTATGGCTGATAATAACAATGGAGCATATTGGTTAAGTAGAGAAGAAAAAATACAGAGTCCTTACTTTGGTGATGCAATGTTAACTTGTGGAAGTGTAAAGCAAACGATAGAATAGTATCAATTACTTGAAGAATTTAATCTCACCAGTGTGTTTAATTCCCCGATGCTTGCATTGAAATGATTAAGGTTTTCCTCTTTTTTATGCCTCGAGGTTATTGATTGTATGCATTAGTGAATGTATTTAATTGCCTAATTCAAGTAAGTAATGCAAAATATATGTAAATTAAAAAACCAACAAAATCCAAATGATTGAAAAGTGTTGGTTTTATTAGTGACCTCGACTGGATTCAAACCAGTAACCTCTTGAGCCGTAATCAAGTGCGCTATTCAGTTGCGCCACGAGGCCTTTTTGCGGGTGCAAATATAAAGATGTTTTTAGAAAATATAAAAATTATTCTGTTATTTCTTTTTGAAAAATAGCTATTATGGGTTGTGCTATTTCTAAGTCTGTATTTAAAACAAATAATTGCGCAGAATTTATAGGGGTTCCAAAGCCAGCTAACCTCCCAGATTCTGATTCGTTTTTCATTATAGAAGGTATGTTTTTTTGCTCTAAAATAGATTTTAATCTATTTACTACTATAGGCATTCCAGTAAAAATTTTAACGTGTTCTTGCATAATTTAGGTTTTTAATTATAATGCATTCATAGTTACAAAAGCTCTCCAACCAACAATGGCTAATTGAAATTTAGATGCTTTAGCTAAATCTAATCTTTTTTTTGTAAAAGAAGGTAATACTACCTTATTAATTTTTGCCAAAGTTTTAAAAAGTTGTTTTTTCATTATTCGTTTAGTTATCAATCAAAAATAATAAAAAATAATTTGTTAGCTTGAGTAAGTGGAGGTAAACTCACTCAACTCGTCTAACAGATTTGTTGTTGCTTCTTTATAATATTAAAAAAGGGTAGCTATTATTTGGATTGATATTTCTAATGCCGAAACGGTTAGTTTTAAGATAATTGAAATAATAATTTGTGTGTTTTTGAGTTAATACTTTAGTTCAATTCTAAGATTGTTTTATCAATATATGGCGAGCCTAATCTATCTGCCAAAAGATTTTTAATAAATTAATCAATTTGGATTTTAAATTAAAGTTAAAAAATATTATTATGTTTTAATATGTAAGTATAAATACTATAAAATTGTTATAATATGAAACTATAAATTTCATTATTGTTGAAATATGAAATAAAATAAAGTGATTTTTTTAATCATTTTGAAAAAGTAAAGGCAGTATCGTGTTTAAAACCACTGTTTTTAGGTTGTTTGGTTTTTGTTGACTTTTAATAATTGATAATTATTATTGTCTGTCTAACTGGTTTTAATAGTGTTTTTCACAGTTTTCTAGAAAATAGAATTACCCAAAAAGTATATCTTTGCAAAAAATATATTAACATGAGTGTAGGGTATATAATTATAGGATTACTATTGTTGGTTTTAGGTGGAGAGTTTTTAGTACGTTCATCTGTAGCATTATCTTTTAAATTGAATATATCTAAAATGGTAATTGGTATGACGGTAGTTTCTTTTGCTACTTCTACTCCAGAATTATTAGTGAGTTTACAAGCTGCTTTATATGGTTCTCCTGCAATTGCTATAAATAATGTAATCGGTTCAAATATTGCTAATATTGGGTTAGTTTTAGGTATAACAGCTATTATAGGTCCAATTGCAGTTAGTAAAGAATTTTACAAGTTTAATTGGCCAGTAATGATGCTTTTTTCACTAGTAATCTATTATTTTTTATATAATGATGAAGTGCTTACTAGAGGCGAAGGTGGTTTTTTGTTTGCGGGGTTAATTGTCTTTTTAGTTGTGCTAATTAGATCGTCAAAAGAAGAAGAAACTATTGATGATGTAGATGATAAGTTAGCAATTGTTGGTTATGGAAAAATTATTATTTGGTTTTTAATAGGAGGTGTAGCATTATACTTTGGTTCTGGTTTATTAGTTGATGGCGCTAAAGATTTAGCTAGAAGTGTAGGAGTTTCAGAGGCTGTAATTTCAGTTACTTTAATTGCAATAGGAACAAGTGTTCCTGAATTGGCTGCTTCGGTAATTTCAGTAATAAGAGGAGAAAAAGCTATTTCTTTGGGAAACTTAATAGGTTCTAATATTTTTAATATTGGATCTGTTTTAGGACTCACGGCTATTGTAAAAGAAATTCCTGTTACAGATGCTGTAATTTTAAATAGAGACATTTTTTGGATGTTAGGCTTTGCCTTTATCATTCTGCCGCTAGTATTTATTCCGAAGAAATTTATTTTTAGTAGATTAAAAGGAGTCTTTTTATTTTTAAGCTACGTACTATTTATATTTATAGCTTTTTCTTAATTGAAGCCAAACTAAGTATAAAACAAAAAAAGCTTGCCATAGGCAAGCTTTTTTATTTAGTATCTATTGTTTTGTTATATAGTAATATTGGCAGATTTTACAGTCTCAATAATTCTGCCAGCAACTTTGTATGGATCTGCATTTGATGCTGGTCTTCTGTCTTCTAGCCATCCTTTCCATCCTTTTTCTACCGTAATAATAGGTATTCTTATTGAAGCACCTCTATCAGATACACCATAACTAAAATCATTTACGTGAGCTGTTTCGTGTAAGCCTGTTAAACGTTGATCGTTATAAGCACCATATACCGCCATATGTTCTTTAACAACAGGTCTAAATGCCTCGCAAATTTTTTCATAAACCTTCTTAGAGCCACAAGTTCTTAATACAGTATTAGAGAAGTTTGCATGCATACCAGAACCATTCCAGTCACCTTTTACTGGTTTTGGATGATATTCAATATAATATCCATATTGTTCTGTTAATCTATCTAATAAATAACGAGAAACCCAAATTTCGTCTCCAGCCTTTTTTGCTCCTTGTGCAAATAATTGATATTCCCATTGACCAGATGCAACTTCTTGGTTGATTCCTTCAAAATTTAAACCAGCCTCAATACATAAGTCTGCATGTTGTTCAACAAAATCTCTACCGTGTGTATTTCTACCACCAACAGAACAATAATACATTCCTTGTGGTCCAGGATAACCACCAATAGGAAACCCTAAAGGTAATTGAGTTTCTGTGTCCATAATAAAGTATTCTTGCTCAAAGCCAAACCAAAAATCATTATCATCATCGTTAATTTTTGCTCTTGCGTTGGTTGAGTGTGGAGTTCTATCTGCATTTAAAACCTCTGTCATTACCAAAAAACTATTTACCCTTGAAGGATCTGGAAAAATAGCAACAGGTTTTAATAAACAATCAGAAGCTCCTCCCGAAGCTTGTTTTGTAGACGAACCATCGAAAGACCAAACAGGGCAATCCTCTAATTTTCCACTAAAGTTGTTTTCTACTTTAGTTTTACTACGCATATTTTGAGTAGGAGAATAACCATCTAGCCAAATGTACTCTAATTTAGATTTAGTCATTGTGTTGTTGTGTAAGTTGTTAAATATTAGTCACAAATATAATTTAATTTATTTTTTTTTAAGCAGAAAAAACATTGTATTAAAGGTTTTTATCATATTGCAATTTTTAGAGTTCTTTTTTTATCATTTATAAAACTGACACTACTTTTTTTGAGAATTTAATTCTTATTTAGATAATAATTTTTAAAGGAATACACTAATTAACGATAAGGCATTTTCCTGTTTTTTACAATAAAGTAGGTTTCGTATAAATTATCTGTATACATTATTTCTATTGATGTATTGTCTATTTTTTACTTGAAAAACATAGTTACATCAAACGTGCCAGTTGTGGGGTTTGATTTGAATGAAACAGATTACTCTTGGCTCTCTACAGGAGATAAATTTATATACCCGAGTTTTTGATAAACTTTATATGATTAATAAAGACGGTAGTGGTTTACAGCTTATAGATAAAATAACAAATGGGCATTTAATAACGGAGCGATTGGAATAATAACAGTAGTAAAATAGTATTTAGAACTAATAATTCAGATGGATATGACGGTTGTATTTATACAATAGACATAAGTGGAACTATTTTAGATACTGTTATATTAGCGAACACTGGTGCTTTAGAGGGTTTGTTTTTTCAGTTGATAGCAGCAAGTTGTTGTATACAAAAGATATAAGTAATTATGGCTAAGTTCTAATTATGTCAGCAATATTGTATATATTTGAAATATGAAAACTAGTCAAGAAATAAAAGTATTATTCAATGAGCTGTCCTTAGGTTCTCAGAACGAATTGTTGAACGATTTACTTATAGAGCAAGAACTCCAAGGGAAGGTTTTACAGGAAGCAGGTCTTATTGTTGTTGCTAAACGAGATAAGAAGCCCTGTCCTCATTGTTCGAGTAAGAAAGTTTATAGACGTGGAAAACAAAAAGGCGTACAGATGTACAAATGTAATGACTGCACTAAATGGTACAGTGAGACTACAGGTACTCCTTTGTACGATATAAAATTAAAGTCAAAATGGCAATCGTATTTGAATTGTATGGAACAAGGAATGCCGATAAAGAAAATCGCAAAAGAGTTACACATTAGTATTCAGACCAGTTTTGATTGGCGACATAAAATACTGAGTTCTTTGGAACAATTTGTTCCAACACAACTTTCAAAAGAAGTGGAATGTGATGAGTTAGAGCTCCCTATGAGTAACAAAGGAAGTAAATCTTTAGAAAGAAAACCAAGAAAAAGAGGAACAGATTTTAAGGGTAATCAAGATACTGATGAAATTACAACGGTGCAAGTGGTAACGGCTGTTCAAAGAAATGGTGATAAATATTTAAAAGCGGTTGCCTCAAAACGCCTTACCAAGCAGCAAATTGCAAAAGTATTCGAAGGGAAGCTAGCCGATAACACAACATTAATTACAGACAAACACCCTTCTTACAAGGCATTTGTAAAAGACAATCCAACTATAAAACACAAGAGACTACTAGCAAAAAACCATGAGGCTAAAATGGATAAAACAATTCATTTACAAAAAGTGAATAATATCCACTCCCAACTTAGAACATTTTTAAGACCATTCAATGGAGTAAGTTCCAAATATTTACAAAACTATCTCAATTGGTACGCTTATATAGATCACATTAGAAACAGTAAGACAACCATAAAACAATGGTGCATAACAATGCTGCTAACAGATCAAGCATATCACCTTTTTGAATTATTTAAACAAAACGCTGTGTTAATTAGAACTTAGCCGTAATTTTCAATCTAATAGTTATAGAAGATTAGATAATAAGATTTTTGTTTATGATTTTATAGCAATGACGGAGATAGATATATCAGATTAAAAACTAGCTGGAACAAACGATTTAGATCCGTATTTTTCGCCAAATGAGGTAGAAGTGATTTTCGTAAATACCTTAAATAATGATGTTTAGTAAGAAAAATATAGTAAAAACACCTTCAGTAGGAGGGGTTTCAGAAGAATTATTTCAAGAAGCTATAATGCCAGATTGGGAGTAATATTAAAAATTAACCAACCATAATGAAACTGAATGATAAAAATCATTCGGTTTTTTTATGTTCTCATATAAAAGAAAGTTAAATTTGCGGTAACAACAGCACAACAATGACTCAAGAAATTTCCAAACGCTACGCACAACGCGGCGTTTCTGCGTCTAAAGAAGATGTACACAACGCAATAAAGAATATAGATAAAGGATTATTTCCAAAAGCATTCTGTAAAATTGTTCCAGATTATTTAACAAATGATGAGGATTATTGTTTAATTATGCACGCAGACGGCGCAGGAACAAAAAGTTCTTTAGCCTATATGTATTGGAAAGAAACGGGAGATATTTCTGTATGGAAAGGAATTGCACAAGATGCTTTAATAATGAATATTGACGATTTATTATGTGTTGGTGCAACCGATAACATTATGCTTTCCTCAACAATTGGGCGTAATAAAAATAAGATTCCAGGAGAAGTTTTATCCGCAATTATTAACGGAACTGAAGAGTTAATCGAAGACTTAAAAGGTTTTGGAGTTACCATTCATTCTACAGGAGGAGAAACTGCAGATGTTGGAGATTTAGTTCGTACAATTATTGTAGATTCTACAGTAACTGCAAGGATAAAACGGGCTGATGTTATAGATAATGCAAACATAAAAGCAGGCGATGTAATTGTTGGTTTAGAGTCTTTTGGACAAGCAACCTACGAAACTGAATATAACGGAGGAATGGGGTCTAATGGATTAACTTCTGCACGTCATGATGTGTTTCATAAATACTTGGCAGATAAATATCCAGAAAGTTTTGATGCAGCTGTTCCTGAAGATTTAGTGTATTCAGGAAATACTAAATTAACTGATGCTGTAGAGAATTCTCCAATAGATGCAGGAAAATTAGTTTTATCACCAACAAGAACGTATGCACCAATTATTAAAGAAATTTTATCTAAGTTTTCTTCGGATGAAGTGCACGGAATGATTCATTGTTCTGGTGGCGCGCAAACAAAAATTTTACATTTTGTAGATGAATTACATATTGTAAAAGATAATATGTTTCCAATTCCACCTTTATTTAAATTGATACAAGAACAATCTAAGACAGATTGGAAAGAAATGTATCAAGTCTTTAACTGTGGTCATAGAATGGAATTGTATGTTTCTCCAGAAATAGCTTCAGCTATTATTACAATTTCTAAATCTTTTAATGTTGATGCAAAAATTGTTGGGCGTGTAGAAAAATCAACAGAAAAAAAATTGACTATAAAAAGTGAATTTGGTGTGTTCAACTACTAAACTTCTCTTATTTTTGCGAACCTAAATCGTATCAAAAATGATTAAAAGAACTCGTGCAGAAATTAGTAAATGTATTATCCATAAAGTAGCCAACAAATATAATAGTGGTCAAAATGTTTTTTCAGAAAAGTTGGTGCGTTTTGATGAAGAAAGTTACGAGTTATTACTTCCTTTCTTATTAAAACCTTTTGCTACTATTACACAAAGTTATCGTTTTAATCATCATGCAGATGTTCGTTTAAATGAGATAAATAGCTATTCTCATGAGATTTTTAAAGATGAACAAACTTTTATAGAATACTCAAAAAACATTGTAACTCATTTATATGAACAATCTAATTCTGCACAAATAAAAGCAGGAGACGTATTGGTTGTTTATTTTAACAATGTAGAGTATAAAGATGTTTTAACTGAAGCAGTAGGTGTTTTTAAGATTGAAAATAAAGTAGACTTTTTTCAAACCTATTTAGATGAAGACAGTTTTGAAGTTGTAGTTCAGAAAGGGATTTCTACTAAAAAACTAGATAAAGGATGTTTAATTTTAAACACTTCAGATACTGAAGGAACGGTAGTTTTATCTGTAGATAATAATAATTATGATGCACAGTATTGGGTTCAGAATTTTTTAAATGTAAAATATGCTGATGATAGGAATTTACATACACAGCATTATTTAGAAATGTGTAAAGATTTTTCTGAAGAGATTATTAAACCAGAGCTAGGAAAGCAAGAACAAAATATATTTTTAGCGAATACGGTAGATTATTTTAAAGAACATGATAGTGTAGATTATCATAATTTTAAAGAGGAGATTTTTAAAGAAGATACGCATAAAGACAAGTTTGAAGACTATAAAAAACACTTTGAGCAGTTAAATGATGTTTTAATTCGAAATAATTTTGATGTTTCTACGGCGGTTTTAAAAAAGGAAAAAAGTAAGTTTAAAACCGAAATAAAACTAGATACCAATATTCAAATAAAAATTGATATAGATGCACCTGATGCATCATCAGATTACCTTGAAAGAGGATATGATGAAGAGAGAAAAATGAAATTCTACAAAGTGTATTTTAACGAAGAGAAGTAATCTTTTTGTTGTTTTTGTAAAGCTTATACTGATTTTGGTTAGGTAATAGAAGCCTATATTTACTAAAAATCAAGTTAACTTTAACCGAAAAAAAATTTCTCTAGGTTTTGTCTAGAGAATAGTTGGCTTTAAGAAAATATTTATTTTCTTTTTTCAAAAGAAAAAGCCACTTGATGCCCGCCTTCGTTCCATACTTTTGCATTGAGCTTTTTGCCATCAACCCAGTATTTTATTTTCTAATGAAACAGTATCGTTATTCTTTAACGTTACACCAAAACCTGTAAAGTTAGTATTTCACGTTTCATAAGTAATATAATTAGGCTTATTGTTGATTTTAATGGTTATGTTTTAGAATAATGTGGAATCATTAATTCCATATAATTTTCTTCAATTGCTTTATATGTGTTTATAGCTTTAGCGTTTTTTATCATGATATTTGCTATATCTACTGTTTGAGAGAGCGATTTTTTAACCTTCTGCAAGAATACAAACCAGTTTAGATAGCCACTCAAATATTTTGTTGATACACCATAGAAAGGTTTTATCCATCTTTGATAACGATTGTCTATTGAGTTTACATGCTGCACATGGTAGCACTTGTCTTTTATGTGTTTTGATGCTATAAATGTATGATGCTCCATCTGCTTATCTTTTGCCCATTTAATTATAGAAGGATGAGAATCTGAACAAAGTACGTTTTCAGGTTTTAGTA
This sequence comes from Tenacibaculum sp., assembly GCA_965242715.1. Lineage (GTDB taxonomy): Bacteria > Bacteroidota > Bacteroidia > Flavobacteriales > Flavobacteriaceae > Polaribacter. The sequence goes on along the minus strand of OZ251501.1, from coordinate 2,352,173 downwards.
ACGTTCCTATTGTTTTTTCAATACTATGCACATCAATCCTGCCTCTTTTAGCGACACGCATCATTGGATTGTTATTTCTATCTGTGGCAACCATTATAGAGATTTTATCATTGCTCACACCGCGTTTGGTTTGTCTATCACTTGGTCTCTTGTAAGGTTTTCTTTGAAGATCTCGACTTCCTTTATTATTTATATTAAGCTGTTTGTCATCACATTCAACAATTCCTGAGAACTCTTCTCCATTAAAAACGGATAAACAAGATAGTAACTTGTGTCTCCAATCAAAAATAGTTTTAACATTGACTCCAATCTTTTTAGCGGCTTTACGGATACTCACGCTTTCAATCATAAGAACTAGATAATCTTGAAATTCATCCACTTTCTTTATGCCATCCATAGCAGTACCTGTAAGATCATTAAAGGTTTTAGTGCAAGATTTACATTTGTAGCGCTTACGACCCTTATAGCCTCCATGCCCGTAAATATCAGAACTTTGACAATGTGGACAGTTGATTGGACGGTCTTTGTTTAGGTTGTCTATAAGCATATTTAGTTTTGGCACTTTCAAATCACGACTCAATAAACCGACTAATTCCTTTTTCTGCTCTTGACTCAACACTCTTATTATACTTTGTAAATCCATATCTATAATGTTTTTATAAAGATAGTGAAATTCTACATTATTCTAAAACATAACCATTTTAATCTAATTGCCAAGTAACCAAGTCTGTTTTTTGATGGAGGTTACTGTTGGTTTTGTAGCGCTTTTATTTTTCTCCGTTTAGCAAGAAATCATCATAAGTAAAGAAAAAGTAGATACTAAAAATGTGTAGCGCATATTTTGTGAGTTTTTAGTACCTAAATATATTGAATATAATTTTAGCATTGAACTCATTTAAACTTTTTAGATTTGCTAAAAAGTTTAAATGAGTTCATTATTTAGATTAACAATAAATAACTTTCTTTTAGAGTGTACATGTAATTTTGGAATACTAATTGCGTTTTATAATTAAATCCTAAAAAAATTATGAAAAAACTTATTGCAATCATATTGTTGACTTGTGCAACTTCTATAACGGCACAAGAATGGACTTATAACTTAAATGAAGCTATAGAAAAAGCCATAAAAGAAGATAAAAATGTTGTTTTAGTTTTTTCAGGGTCAGATTGGTGTGCATCCTGTATTAAATTAGAAAAGAAGATTTGGGAATCTGAAGAGTATCAAAAATTGGCGGAAAAATATTTTGTAATGTTAAAAGTCGATTTTCCTCGTAGAAAGAAGAATCAATTATTAAAAGAGCAGCAAGAATATAATAAGAGTTTGGCAGAAAAGTACAATAAAAAAGGAGTTTTTCCTTTGGTGGTTGTTCTAGATAAAAAAGGGAATATTTTAGGTAAAACTGGCTATAAAAAAGCATCACCAACTAAATATTTTAATGATTTAAAAGCAATGACATTAGATGCAATTGAATAAGAGAGGTGGAGTAATTTTTATCTTTTTTTTATGTATTACGTTTTCTGTTTTTAGTCAACAAATGTATAAGAAAACATTAAAGTTGATGGGTAGTAAGTTTGGTATTACTGTAGTTGCTGAAAATAAAAAAATAGCAGACAGTTATATAGATATTGCTGTTAATGAAATTTTTAGAATAGAAAAATTAATTTCTTCTTGGAATGCAAACTCACAAACTACACTTATTAATAATAATGCAGGGATTAAGCCTGTAATAGTTAATAAGGAGTTATTCAATTTAATTGAAAGAGCAATTAAAATATCAAAATTAACCGATGGTGCTTTTGATATCTCGTACGCTTCTATGGATAGAATTTGGAAATTTGATGGCAGTATGAAAATGTTTCCTTCCGAAGAAAAAATAAAAAAATCTGTTTTAAAAGTTGGTTTTAAAAACATTTTTTTAAATAGAGAAAGATTAACCGTTTTTCTAAAGTTAAAAGGAATGAAAATTGGCTTTGGCGGAATAGGAAAAGGATATGCGGCAGATAAAGCCAAAAAATTATTGATTAAAAAAGGAGTAAAAGCAGGTATTATTAATGCTTCTGGAGACATGAATACATGGGGAAGGCAACCTAACGGAAAACCCTGGCAAGTTGGTATTACCAATCCACTTAATAAAAACAAGGTTTTTGCCTTACTTCCTATAAATAATAGTGCAGTAGTTACTTCTGGTAATTATGAGAAATTTGTAATCTTTAAAGGTAAAAGATACACGCACATTATTAACCCAAGAACTGGTTACCCAAGTAGCGGAATTGTAAGTGTTAGCGTTTTTGCACCAAATGCTGAATTAGCAGATGCTTTGGCAACTTCAATTTTTGTAATGGGCACAGAGGTTGGAATGAATTTAATAAATCAATTAAAAGGAATAGACTGTATTATAGTTGAAGATACCGGTAAAATAAATTCCTCAAAAAATATTCAAATAGAAAACTAATAATTTAAATATATGAAAAACAAACTTACCTTTCTTTTTATTACCGCTGTAGCATATAGTTTTGCATCTTGTGTGGCAGTAAAAGAATACGAAAAAGTAAATATTAATGATCCAGATATGGCATTAACAGCAAATCAGAGCAAACGTTTTGAAACCAATTTTCAAGTATACAGAGAAGGAGCTTCTGGAGCAAATGGAGGGAAAGTTGGAGGTGGTTGTGGTTGCAATTAAATAATATACTCAATGAAGAAACTTAAAATAACATTTTTATTGATTTCTTGTATTGTAATTTCTCTTTCTGCTCAAGATAAAAAAGAAGAAAAGAAAGACAAGACTAAGGAATATAAGAAGAAAGTATTAGAATCTATAGAAGTAGATTTTTTAATGAGTTATTTAATGAAAAGAATACAGAAATTGGTCTGAGTGGACAAGTATATTTAGACACTTGGAACCCTGAATACCCAACCGAATTAGATACCTATATAAATAACGCTGGTGTAAATTTACAATACTCCGTTAAACTTTGCCCTAACCCTCTAACAGTCAATTAAATAAGTTAAAAAAACAGGCTCAAAAATTAGGATAACTCCCTGATTATCATTAAATTAATAGTTAATTTCAAACAGCTATTAATGATGCTTCTCAAGGAGAAATCCAACTATAAATATCACACAAAAAGATTACTTAACAAAATGAAAGATGTAAATAAATGGCAATATGATTTTATGTTGGAAGTTTTTGGTCTATTTCTCAGCATAAAAGGACGTTTAAAATTTATGCAGTTAAGTCGTTATGGTGATCATGGAGAACAACATTACAGGAATCAGTTTAGTAAGTCTTTTGACTTTTTAAATTTCAATAAAGAATTGATTACTGAGTATGGGGGCAAACATTTAACCATTGCTTTCGACCCGAGTTATGTTAGTAAATCTGGTAAATCCACCTGTGGAGTTGGTTATTATTGGTCTGGTGTAGCGGGAAAGGCAAAATGGGGATTGGAAATATCTGGTATAGCAGCGATTGATATAGATAATCATACAGCGTTTCATTTAGAGGCTGTTCAGACACCAAATAATTTGGAATCAAAAAGTTTGGTAGATCATTATGCCAATATATTGATTCAAAGAAAAGAGGTCCTTCTTTCGATGTCTAAATATGTTGTGGCAGATGCTTATTTTTCCAAATACGGTTTTGTTTCTAAACTCTCTGATAATGGATTGGAGACCGTTAGCAGACTAAGAAACGATGCTGACTTACAATATATTTATACTGACCAACAGAAATATGGGAGAGGAAGACCTAAGAAATATGATGGAAAAATTGATTATAAAAAACTTAGAAAAGAATATTTTTCTTTGATAGAAGACAATCAGCAAAGCAAAGTATACAGCGCTATTGTATACTCAAAATCATTAAAAAGAAAAATCAATCTTGTGATTGTTTATTTCCTTAAAAAAGGAAAATGGAATCATAAATTATATTTTTCTACAGATGTAACAATTTCAGCAGAAATGATTTTGACATATTATCGCACCAGATTTCAAATAGAATTTACTTTTAGAGATGCCAAGCAATACTCAGGTCTAAATCACTGTCAAGCAAGAAGTGAAGATAAACTCAACTTTCATTTTAATACAGTACTTACAACGGTTAATCTCGCTAAGATTACACATTGGATGCCTATTGAAAAAAGGCTAAGAGGGGCTTTCTCAATCAAGGATATTAAAACCTTACATCACAATGAGTTAATGCTTGCTCGATTTTTTAACGTGTTCGCTATAAGACCGAACTTGAAGAATAATAAACAAAAAATTAAAGAACTACTGTATTATGGTATCAGAGCAGCATAAAAACTTAACGGAGTATTGAATTTAAATAATAGTTTTTTTGCCAATCAAGATATTTTAGACCAAAACGGAAATAGTATTGATAAAAATGGAACGAATGTTTGGGCACCGCATCAATCGAGTTTAATTACTGATAAAGGTAGAAATACCTATTCAGCATCGTTAACATTCTCTCAGATTTTAAGTGAAAACGCACAATTTTCACTATTTTTAGATGTAGTAAAACAACAAGGTTGGTTGGCAAACCCAATGCAGCGTGTATATTTTAAAGATAAAGCTAATTATTATATTGGTAATGCAGCAAGTATTCCTAATTATACATTGCCAACAAATACAGATGTTTTTCAATTAGCAGATGATATAGAACGCTTACCTAGTTCTCGTTTAAAAATCCCTATTGGTGCACGATTTAATTATTTTTTAAGTGAAAATTTTACAGTAAGAACCTATTATAGATATTATTATGACGATTGGGGAGTTACAGGACATACAGCAAGTATAGAACTTCCAATTAAATTTAGTTTAGGAAAATTCACACTCTATCCTAATTACAGATATTATACACAAACAGCAGCAGATTATTTTGCTCCGTTTGAAACTCATATTTCCACATCAAAATATTATACATCCGATTATGATTTGTCTAAGTTTAACAGTCATCAATATGGTTTAGGCTTTAAGTATACTGATATTTTTAGCAATCTTAAAGTTTTTAACTTCGGATTAAAAAGTATAGATCTTCGTTATAGCTATTATGATAGAAGTACAGGTTTAAACGCAAGTATTATAACTGCAGGGTTTAAGTTTGTGATGGATTAGTAATTAACTATAAATGAATTTGTGAAAGAGGTTTCTATATATAGAGACCTCTTTTTTTGATAAAAAAGTGTAAATTCGCTATCCAGAAAAGATACCCAATGTTAGATAAGATTAGAATAGTAAAACAACGTTTTGATGAGGTTTCAGATTTAATTATTCAACCCGATATAATTAAAGATCAAAAACGTTATGTTCAACTAAATAAAGAATATAAAGATTTAGGTAAAGTTGTTAAAAAAGGTGATGAATATCAAACCTTAGTAAATAATATAGCCGAAGCCAAAGAAATTATTGCTGATGGTAGCGATGCCGAAATGGTTGAAATGGCTAAAATGGAAATGGATGAAGCTAATAAGCGAATTCCAGAATTAGAAGATGAAATTAAGTTTTTATTAATTCCGAAAGATCCAGAAGACAATAAAAATGCTATGGTAGAATTACGCGCAGGAACTGGCGGAGATGAAGCCAGTATTTTTGCTGGAGATTTATTTAGAATGTACACTAAGTATTGTGAAGGTAGAGGTTGGAAAGTTTCTACGATAGATTATTCTGAAGGTACAAATGGCGGGTTTAAAGAAATTCAGTTTGAAGTAATTGGAGAAGATGTTTACGGAATCTTAAAATTTGAAGCTGGAGTGCATCGAGTACAACGTGTACCGCAAACGGAAACTCAAGGTCGTGTACATACATCTGCCGCTACTTGTATGGTTTTTCCCGAAGCAGAAGAGTTTGATGTAGAAATAAACCCGAAAGATGTTAGAATTGATTTCTTCTGTTCATCTGGTCCTGGAGGGCAATCTGTAAACACAACGTATTCTGCGGTGCGTTTAACACATATTCCAACGGGTTTGGTAGCGCAATGTCAAGATCAAAAAAGTCAACATAAGAACAAAGAAAAAGCCTTTAAAGTATTACGTTCTCGTTTATACGATATGGAATTGGCAAAGAAGCAAGCTGAAGATGCTTTAAAACGTGGTTCTATGGTGAGTTCTGGAGATCGTTCTGCTAAGATTAGAACCTATAATTATCCACAAGGTCGTGTAACCGACCATAGAATTGGATTGACTTTATATGATTTATCAAATATTATGAATGGTGATATTCAAAGGATACTCGACGAATTAATGCTTGCTGAAAACACTTCTAAACTGAAAGAATTAGGAGAAGCCTTGTAAACTATTATTTCTGCTAAAGCAAGAGTATCAAGAGAATAAAAAAACCCAAGTTGAATAACTTGGGTTTTTGTGTGTTTTAAATTGATATGTGTTATCAAATTTTTATTTCATATACCAATCACGAAGTCTAACTTCAATATCTTTATTTTCTTGATTTATAATTTCTTTAAATTTTTTGGTATCGCTCATTTTCTCTTTTCCTCGGTAATGATACGGATATATAATTTTTGGTTGAAAGGCTAAAACTCCTTCAGAAGCTTCTTCAATACCCATTGTCCAAGGTAAATTCATACAGACAAAGGCAACATCAATTTCGTATAACATTTTCATTTCCTGCGTAGCAGAAGAGTCTCCAGAAACATATACATCAAAATCTTCTATAGCAATAGTGTATCCATTTCCACGTCCTTTGGTGTGAAAAGTGTTTTCTTTTTCAGGAACATTGTACATAGGTATAGCAGAAATAAATAACCCCATTCTATGTACACCTTGTTCATTTTTTAGGACGATTGCATTTTCTTTGTACGAATACGAAAGTTTATCTGCTACTACTTGTGGAACGATTAAAATGGCATTTTTTGCATCTAATTCTTGAATGGTTTTCATATCAAAATGATCACTATGAATGTCTGTAATTAAAATTATATCTGGCTTAGCTAACCCTGTATATGCCGCCTTTCCACCTGTTGGGTCTAACATAGACAGTTTTAGGCGTAATAGACAAAAAGGAGTCTGTTTTTGATTAAATATTTCCAAGTGGACAAAAAGGAGTCTACCTATTTTACTTTATCAAACTCCTAAAAAAGCGTTAATAAACTTTATTTTTCTCTCAATGGATAATCCATTATGATTCCTGAGTTTATTCTTTAAATCTGCAAAATGCCCATCAATTGCATTGGTCGTATTTGGGATATTTAATTCGATATAATCATACCAAGTAAACAACCAAGGTAAATTACTTTTTAGGCTTCTATAAGCACTTCTCAGACGCTTATGTGTGTAATAACTCTTGCCTGTTTCAATATTTACTGTTCGCTCATTTAGAAAGTCTTCCCATTTTATAAACCAATTATTTAAACTGCCTTCAAAAGATTCTCTATCTGTCATTTTCATCATAGAAACAAGCTCCTTTAATTCGATAGATGCTGGAAGTTTAGGGTTTTTAGTGATATATCTTCTGATGATTGCCACTTGATGAAACTGGCACATTTGAACTGGTATTGATCCAAAAGATTGAGCTAATCCTTTTCTTCCATCGCTTACTATTGCAACTATTGTAAACCCTTTTAATGCTAACTCTTCTATCCCTTTTTTGTAAAGAAAATTAGTCTCATTCTTTACATAATATTTCAGTAAGTTTTCTTTGGTAATAGCGTCTTTAAAGAGCATTACCCCAAAATTTCTTCCCCAATAAGTGGTATCCATCAATACGACTACTTCTCTAGCTTCTTTTGAAAAAATAGAGACCTTATGCAAATCAATCTTGCGTTGAATCGTTCGCTTCGAACAATTATATCTCTTAGCCAACTGTAAATATGTTTGTTTACCTCTTAAATATTCTTCCCAAAGTAGTGCAGGATTTAATCTATAACCTCCTAAAAATTGCTTTCCACAAGTCCTACATTTATACCTCTGTTTTCCATTTCTAAAACCACTCTTTTTTGTGAAATAACCGTGACAATTTATACACTTTTTTTATTCATAAGCTTTCGTTTACTCCAAAGATAATGACAATAAGCGTTATAGAGACTTTAAGACTCCTTTTTGTCTATTAAGCCCAGTTTTATCATTAAAGGTTAAAACTAAACTCCCATGTTGTATTGGTTGAACGGTTAAGTCTCCATAACCGGTATCAATAATGTCAGGTGTTGGTAAGTTGTTTTGCGCTTGCATATATCCGAAGGATAAAAAAGGGATAAGAGTAATTAATAATTTCATTGTTGGCTTGTTTGCTAAGTTAATTAGTGCTTGGTCGGAAACTCCAAAAGGCTTATAAACATTAATGATTTCCTTGGTTTTCATAGTTGGGTCTATCTTTGTCTATTTTTGAAATTCTCAAAGAAAGAACTCATTTCATGTGAATTATTCAAAAAAGAAAGGTTACTATATAAAAATTTAAAAATGATAAAATGTATCATTTAAAACCCACTTTAGATTCGACAAGTACTTTAGGGCTTTATCCCTTGTAATCAAAGGAGGTTCAGAGTTTTCGACCAGAGACTAATTACAAACAGTGTACCAAAGTTACTGAAAATAAAAAACTCTCAAAATCATATAATTTTGAGAGTTTTTTAATCCCACCAGTGGGTTTAATTCTCCAATGCTTGCATCGAAATGATTAAGGTTTTTCCTTTTTCATGCCTCGTGGGCTTTGTTCCGAGGTTATTGACTATTAAATTCCGCGTTTCTTATTAATTTCATCTTGTAATTGACGACGTAACTTTTGTTCGTTTTCTATAGTTTTTTTACGATGTTGTTCAAAATCTTGCTCAACATTTTCTAATGCATTTTTAATTTTTAAAGTAACAGAATTACTACCATTGTATCTATACATAAAAAGTAATAATCCAGCTAAAAGAGCTGCTATTATTCCCCATAAAATAATATTGTAAGCAGCCTTGTTAAGTTGTATTCCAAAGAGTGAAATATTACCCTCTTTATCCATAGAGGCTGTTAAGTTTTCATTTAAGGTTGTTATTTTACTTTCTAAAGAAGTAATGTTTTCTTGTTGAGAATTAATAGTTTGTTGTTTCGCAACAATATCTTTTTTAATAGTAAAAATACTATCGAGTACATTTCTTTGAAGTTTTAAAAAATCACCTTTCTTAATTACCTTATAAATTTGATAATTATTAGATTTTTTATAGATTTTTTTAAACTGCCCTTCTAGAGTGTTTGGGAATTTAGGAACGGCTTGTGGAGGTTGTTGTGCAAAACTATTTCCGAAGAAAAAAGCACAGACAATAAATAGTTGGATAGTTTTCATTTAGAAAGAAAATATAAAATTTGATTGGTTAAAAAAACCCAAACGTTAAGTTTGGGTTTTTAGTATAAGCAAGGTTATTAAAACTTATTTTACTTTCTCTACAATTGCCTTAAAAGCTTCTGGGTTGTTCATTGCTAAATCGGCTAAAACCTTACGGTTTAATTCAATATTGTTAGCTTTTACTTTACCCATAAACTGCGAGTAAGACATTCCATATAGACGTGCACCTGCGTTAATACGCGTAATCCACAAGCTACGGAAGTTTCTCTTATTATTTTTACGGTCTCTATAAGCATATGTCATTGCTTTTTCAACCGCATTTTTTGCTACTGTGTAAACGTTTTTACGTCTTCCAAAGTAACCTTTTGCTGCCTTCAAGATTTTTTTTCTTCTTTTTCTTGAGGCTACTGAATTTACTGATCTTGGCATAATTCAAATTGTTTTTTGTAGTAGGCGGTTTGTAAACAAACGCTTTTATTTGCCTAACTCCATGGTTAATAATAAAATTCCCTTTTAATTAACTTATTTTAAAGCTAATTGCTTTTTAATGTTGGCTACATCAGATTTGTGTACTAATGTTGCGTGCGTCAATTTAAGCTTACGTTTTTTAGACTTCTTTGTTAAGATATGACTTTTAAAAGCGTGCTTTCTTTTAATTTTTCCAGTACCAGTAACTTTAAATCGTTTCTTGGCACTAGATTTGGTTTTCATTTTAGGCATCTCTGTCTCTCGTTTTTATCTTGCTTATTATTGTTAGTTTGAAGAAAAGGTTTAGCTACTTATAAAATTTCTAAACGAATTACTCTAAACTTTATTATTTCTTTTTTGGGGCGATAAACATAATCATACGTTTACCTTCTAGTTTTGGCATTTGTTCTACCTTACCATATTCTTCTAGATCTTGAGCTAGTTTTAACAGTAAAATATGACCTTGTTCTTTAAATATAATAGAACGTCCTTTAAAGAATACAAATGCTTTTAATTTTGCGCCATCCTGTAAAAACTTAATTCCGTGTTTCTTTTTAAACTCGTAATCATGTTCATCAGTTTGGGGTCCAAATCTAATTTCCTTAACTATAACCTTTGTAGCTTTTGATTTTTGTATTTTGTCACGTTTCTTTTGTTCGTACAAAAATTTCTTATAATCAACTACTTTACACACTGGTGGTTTCGCTTTGGGAGAAATCTCTACCAAATCTAATTCTTGTTCTCTGGCAAATTCTCTCGCCTTAGAAATTGGATAAACACCCACTTCTATATTGTCCCCTACAAGGCGAACTTCCTCAACATCACGAATTTTTCCATTTATTCTGTGTTGATCTTCTTTGATTATCCGTGCTGGTCCTCTAAACCTTTTTCTTCTAATTGCTATGATCTATATATTTAAAATTATTATCTATTTTAGTTTGAAGGGCTTTAGGGTTTTACTAATCTCATCCTGTATTAAAGCAATAAATTCTTCAATAGTAAAGGTTCCTAAATCTCCTTCTCCGTGTTTTCTTACAGATACCGTACCGTTTTGTTCTTCCTTTTCGCCAACAATAACCATAAATGGTATTTTGCTAACTTCGGCATCTCTAATTTTCCGTCCTGTTTTTTCATTACGGCTATCCACGAGGGCGCGAATTTCGGAATTTTCAAGCGAATTTAAAACTTTTTCGGTATATATTTGATATTTCTCACTGATTGGTAGTATAATAACCTGCTCAGGAGTTAACCAAAGAGGAAAATTCCCTGCTGTATGCTCTAATAAAAGCGCAATAAAACGCTCCATAGAGCCAAAAGGTGCGCGATGTATCATTACAGGTCTGTGTAATTGATTATCTGCGCCTTTGTAGCTTAAATCAAAGCGTTCAGGTAAATTATAATCAACTTGAATAGTTCCTAATTGCCAGTTTCTACCCAATGCATCTTTTACTATAAAGTCTAACTTTGGACCATAAAAAGCAGCTTCACCTTTTTTAATCACATAATTTAAACCTTTATCTTTTGCTGCGCTTATAATTGCATTTTCAGCAATTTCCCAAGTTTTAACATCACCAATGTATTTTTCTGGAGTTTCAGGATCTCTAAGAGAAACCTGTGCAGTAAAGTTTTTAAACCCTAAAGAGCCAAAAACATATAAAACCAAATCAATAACCTCTTTAAACTCTGTATCTAATTGTTCTGGAGTACAGAAAATATGAGCATCATCTTGCGTAAAACCTCTAACGCGTGTTAAACCATGTAATTCTCCACTTTGCTCGTAACGGTAAACAGTACCAAATTCAGCAAAACGTTTTGGTAAATCTTTGTAAGAATAAGGTTTAAAATTATAAATTTCACAGTGATGTGGACAATTCATTGGTTTTAACAAGAATTCTTCTTCCTTTTTTGGAGTTTTGATAGTCTGGAAACTATCCGCTCCGTATTTTTCATAATGCCCAGAAGTAACATATAATTCTTTCTGACCAATATGAGGTGTTATTACCATTTCGTAACCCGCTTTTTTCTGTGCAGCTTTTAAGAAATCTTCCAAACGACCACGTAATGCAGCTCCTTTTGGCAACCATAAAGGTAAACCAGCACCAACTTTTTGAGAGAAAGTGAACAGCTCTAATTCTTTCCCTAACTTACGGTGATCTCTCTTTTTAGCTTCCTCAAGAATTTCTAAATATTCAGTAAGCATTTTTTGCTTCGGAAAAGAAATCCCATACACACGTGTAAGCTGGTTGTTTTTCTCATCACCGCGCCAATAAGCGCCAGCAACATTCATTATCTTTATAGCTTTTATAACCCCAGTATTAGGAATGTGTCCTCCACGACATAAATCGGTAAAGTTACTGTGGTCACAAAAAGTAATATCTCCATCAGTTAAACCCTCAATAAGTTCAACTTTATATTCATTATCTTGTTCCTTATAATATGATAGAGCATCAGCTTTAGATACAGAGCGAATTTTAAATTCAGCTTTCTCACGAGCGCGCTCTAAAAATTTCTTCTCAATCTGTGTAAACTCTTTTTCAGACAAAGTATCTTCACCAAAATCTACATCATAATAAAAACCATTTTCAATAGCAGGTCCAATAGTTAACTTTGCTTTCGGATAAAAATCTAAAAGAACCTGAGCTAGTACATGTGCAGACGAATGCCAAAATGCTTTTTTACCTTCATCATCGTTAAAAGTATATAAAATCAAAGAACCATTTGTGATTAGTGGAGTAGTGGTTTCTACAGTTAAATCATTAAAATTAGCTGAAATCACGTTTCTAGCAAAACCTTCACTAATACTTTTAGCAACATCCATTGGAGTGCTATTTTTCTCAAATTCTTTGACGCTTCCGTCAGGTAAAGTTATTTGTATCATTATATAATATATGTATTTACATTTCCCTACAATTGGAAATTTTGAGCCGCAAAGATATTGCAAAAGCTAAACCTGCACAATATATATAGGCGTAGATTTCTTCTAGACGCTACATATTAATTTTTTCTTTGGCGTTTCCTTGTGAGTTTCGCTTTCTGCGCTTGTTTTTTCTCGTGTCTGTAAAAGAGCTCAAACAATTGCCTGAATCGTTAACGTGTCTTTTTTATTAACTTTATTAATAACTACAAGCATGTTTCTGTATTAAGTAAGTATTAAGAGATAGGAGTTTGCCTATTCATTTCTACAGGCCCTTTCATTGAGCAATCCATTTATTCATCAATCTATTGATCCAGCAATCTACCTCTCCAACATTTTTTCGGGTATAAAGTTCTAGTAATCAATATAAAGAAAAATGGCTCTACCCTTATTTTAATGGGTAAAGATTTAAACCTCCATTAAAAAAGAGTATTGCACTTCTAAAGTTTTTAAAAGTTCTATATCCTTTTCCAATAGATTTAAGTTCTTGTATTTTTCCATTTAATCTTTCAGCCATTGCATTGCTATACTCAGTTATTAAGGCATTTATAACTCCAGAGAGATGTTTTTCAAACATTGTAACAACCTTTGTTACTTCTTTAATTTGCTTAGAAGTAGAATTTCGTATCCATTTAATTAGTAAATAAAAACCATTAATATACTTAGTTTCTTTATGGAATAAATCTTTAAAATTTTCTTTGACTTGCCACGCCTTGCTAACTTCATAGTTCGCCTTGATTATTGCATCAAATTTTATTCGTTGTTTCTCGGTTAGGTTTTCTTGGTTTTTAAGTAACGCATATCTACTGTTTATCAATTCATCATTCGTTTTAACTTCTCTTCTTCTAACCTTATCAATAGCGGTATTTAAATACTTAACCAAATGAAATCTGTCGTGAACAATAGATGCGTTTGGTAATTGACTTTTAGAGGTAGAAATATAAGCTTTCCACATATCTAAACTTATAGTTTTAACCTGTTTTTGTTGTTGTTTTGTCATAGATTTATCAAATAGTTTTTCTACAGATTCTTTAGTTCTTCCTTCTTCTACATCTATGATAAAACCACTTCTAGGATGACTTAAGACACTTATATATTTATGTCCTTTCTTAAACGATTTTTCATCCAAACTCAAACGACTAAAATCCATATTTGATAAATCTCTCCTACTCAAACCTCTTTCTGTACTTAAATGAATTACTCTATTAATGACATTAAAACCACAACGCATTAATTTTGCTGTTTTTGTTTGATTTTTAGTTGCTAATAGTAAATCAATTATTGCATGTTCAAAAAGGTGTGTATGACGTGTATGCTTATCTGCCCATGGCGGAACTATGGTGATTACAGCTCCTTGACTGTTCTTTATTCTTGGCAACTTACAACTTATAAAAGTCTTATATTGCATCGTATCTAAATGACGCCATTCTCGATTTGGTGCATGGTCATATAAACTACATAATTCCATGGTCTCTGGACAAAGGGCTCTTTCTCCTATGAATTTAATGACTATTTTTATGTCTGAAATTGCATAATCTGCTTCTACTTTTACAACTTGCCAGTTGTCATCTAAATTTAGTAGTAAATCGAAAAATTGATGTGTAAACATTTTACCTTTTTTTTACGAATTTAATAAATTCCATTAAATTCGTGGTAGAACCAGAAAAATAAGTAAAAAAAACATTTAAAAAAGTTTGTTGGGAATTAAAAATGTGTTGTATATTTGCACCCGCTAAGCAAAAAACGCAAGTTGTAAAGTTTAGCAAAGTTCATTGAATAGTTGTAAGATTTCTTTATCTTAAATAGTTTAAAAATAATTAATTTTTTTCTTGTTTAGTGATAATAAGAAGTAGTATCTTTGCAGCCCGTTTGTAGCGGAAAAGTTCAGTCGCATTTAGGGGTATAAAAATAAATTAAAAAAAACTTTAAAAAGTTTTGTTAGAACAAAAATAGTTTATAATTTTGCATCCGCTTTCAGAGATGAAAGATTTAAGTTCAAGAAGTTTTGGAATAATTTTTTAAGATTTAAAATTAACTAGTTCGATTCTAGTGTTTCTACAAAAAGTATATTGAAGTGTCAATTGCTAAGATTGATTATAGAGATTACTAAGTTCATTGAAAATATTGAAATTGACAGCGTAAACAAAGAGTAGAATAACCATAACTTTTAATTAAGTTAAATTCTTTTGAAACTTATTCATTCATATTATTAAAATATACAATGAAGAGTTTGATCCTGGCTCAGGATGAACGCTAGCGGCAGGCTTAACACATGCAAGTCGAGGGGTAACAGGGGAGCTTGCTTCTGCTGACGACCGGCGCACGGGTGCGTAACGCGTATAGAATCTACCTTGTACAGGAGGATAGCCTTTAGAAATGAAGATTAATACTCCATAATATAGAAAAGTGGCATCACTATTTTATTAAAGATTTATCGGTATAAGATGACTATGCGTCCTATTAGCTAGATGGTAAGGTAAAAGCTTACCATGGCTACGATAGGTAGGGGCCCTGAGAGGGGGACCCCCCACACTGGTACTGAGACACGGACCAGACTCCTACGGGAGGCAGCAGTGAGGAATATTGGGCAATGGAGGCAACTCTGACCCAGCCATGCCGCGTGCAGGAAGACGGCCCTATGGGTTGTAAACTGCTTTTATACAGGAAGAAACCGCTCTACGTGTAGAGCCTTGACGGTACTGTAAGAATAAGCACCGGCTAACTCCGTGCCAGCAGCCGCGGTAATACGGAGGGTGCAAGCGTTATCCGGAATCATTGGGTTTAAAGGGTCCGCAGGCGGTCAATTAAGTCAGAGGTGAAATCCCGTCGCTCAACGACGGAACTGCCTTTGATACTGGTT
This sequence comes from Tenacibaculum sp., assembly GCA_965242715.1. Lineage (GTDB taxonomy): Bacteria > Bacteroidota > Bacteroidia > Flavobacteriales > Flavobacteriaceae > Polaribacter. Next base: position 2,336,651 of record OZ251501.1, on the reverse strand, counting down.
GACTTGAATTATACGGAAGTAGATAGAATAAGTAGTGTAGCGGTGAAATGCATAGAGATTACTTAGAATACCGATTGCGAAGGCAGTCTACTACGTATATATTGACGCTGAGGGACGAAAGCGTGGGGAGCGAACAGGATTAGATACCCTGGTAGTCCACGCCGTAAACGATGGATACTAGTTGTTGGGTTTATACTCAGTGACTAAGCGAAAGTGATAAGTATCCCACCTGGGGAGTACGGTCGCAAGACTGAAACTCAAAGGAATTGACGGGGGCCCGCACAAGCGGTGGAGCATGTGGTTTAATTCGATGATACGCGAGGAACCTTACCAGGGCTTAAATGTAGTCTGACAGCTTTAGAGATAGAGTTTTCTTCGGACAGATTACAAGGTGCTGCATGGTTGTCGTCAGCTCGTGCCGTGAGGTGTCAGGTTAAGTCCTATAACGAGCGCAACCCCTGTCGTTAGTTGCTAACAAGTAATGTTGAGGACTCTAATGAGACTGCCTACGCAAGTAGTGAGGAAGGTGGGGATGACGTCAAATCATCACGGCCCTTACGTCCTGGGCCACACACGTGCTACAATGGTATGGACAATGAGCAGCCACTGGGCGACCAGGAGCGAATCTATAAACCATATCACAGTTCGGATCGGAGTCTGCAACTCGACTCCGTGAAGCTGGAATCGCTAGTAATCGGATATCAGCCATGATCCGGTGAATACGTTCCCGGGCCTTGTACACACCGCCCGTCAAGCCATGGAAGCTGGGAGTGCCTGAAGTCGGTCACCGCAAGGAGCCGCCTAGGGTAAAACTGGTAACTAGGGCTAAGTCGTAACAAGGTAGCCGTACCGGAAGGTGCGGCTGGAACACCTCCTTTCTAGAGAAAGATTGGTGAGTTACAAAAGGGAAGTTTTACTCTTTGCTGTTAATTTTAAATAAAACAAGTATTAAGCTATTATAGTCTCGTAGCTCAGCTGGTTAGAGCGCTACACTGATAATGTAGAGGTCGGCAGTTCGAGTCTGCCCGGGACTACAAAAAGTTTAATATTTAAAAGGAAATTCTAGAAGTTGAGAAAAACTTAGTCTAAGTGTTGAATGTTTAGTTTTTAATTAAATAAAGCACTAACTAATAACTAACAACTAAGAACTCATAACTAGGAAATGGGGGATTAGCTCAGTTGGCTAGAGCGCTTGCCTTGCACGCAAGAAGTCATCGGTTCGACTCCGATATTCTCCACAATTTTAGAGATTAGAATTTAGTTCCTATCGAATAGTTTTACTAATCGATAATTACTAAAAACTCTTTACTAAATTAAAGTTCATTGACATATTGGTAAAATGATATCGTAAAGAATCAAGATAGAGCGTTAGATTTAAAAATCTAACAACAATATTTTTATAATAAATTATAAAGAGTTCATTTTGATGTAGCAATACATCAAAGCAAAAAGTACAATAAGCTAAATAAGGGCGTATGGCGGATGCCTAGGCTTTCAGAGGCGATGAAGGACGCGATAAGCTGCGAAAAGTTACGGGGAGAAGCACATATTTTATGATCCGTAAATATCCGAATGGGGCAACCCAGCATGTTGAAGACATGTTACCCGCAAGGGGGCAAACCCGGTGAACTGAAACATCTAAGTAACCGGAGGAAGAGAAAACAATAGTGATTCCGTCAGTAGCGGCGAGCGAACGCGGATTAGCCCAAACCAATGTTGTTACGGCAATATTGGGGTTGTAGGACCACAATATTCAAGACTAAGTGAAGTAGAACTGTTTGGAAAGACAAACCATAGAGTGTGATAGTCACGTATACGTAAACGAAGTTAAGATAGTGGTATCCTGAGTAGTGCGGGACACGAGTAATCCTGTATGAATCCACCGGGACCATCCGGTAAGGCTAAATACTCCTGAAAGACCGATAGTGAACTAGTACCGTGAGGGAAAGGTGAAAAGAACCCTAAGTAAGGGAGTGAAAGAGAACCTGAAACCGTACGCCTACAAGCGGTCGGAGCACATTTACTGTGTGACGGCGTGCCTTTTGCATAATGAGCCTACGAGTTACTGTTGCTAGCAAGGTTAAGCATCTAAGATGTGGAGCCGAAGCGAAAGCGAGTCTGAATAGGGCGACCATAGTTAGTAGTAGTAGACGCGAAACCGAGTGATCTACCCATGGGCAGGTTGAAGCTGTAGTAACATACAGTGGAGGACCGAACCAGTTGACGTTGAAAAGTCTTTGGATGACCTGTGGGTAGGGGTGAAAGGCCAATCAAACTCGGAAATAGCTCGTACTCCCCGAAATGCATTTAGGTGCAGCGTTGAGCGAAAGTTTTATAGAGGTAGAGCTACTGATTGGATGCGGGGGCTTCACCGCCTACCAATTCCTGACAAACTCCGAATGCTATAAAATGTTACTCAGCAGTGAGGGCATGGGTGCTAAGGTCCATGTCCGAGAGGGAAAGAACCCAGACCATCAGCTAAGGTCCCCAAATATATGTTAAGTTGAACTAACGAGGTGAAACTGCTTAGACAGCTAGGATGTTGGCTTGGAAGCAGCCATTCATTTAAAGAGTGCGTAACAGCTCACTAGTCGAGCGGTTTTGCATGGATAATAATCGGGCATAAACATATTACCGAAGCTATGGATTTGTATTATATACAAGTGGTAGGGGAGCATTCTATGGGTGTTGAAGGTGTACTGTAAGGTATGCTGGAACGCATAGAAAAGAAAATGTAGGCATAAGTAACGATAATGCGGGCGAGAAACCCGCACACCGAAAGACTAAGGTTTCCTCAGCGATGCTAATCAGCTGAGGGTTAGTCGGGGCCTAAGGCGAATCCGAATGGAGTAGTCGATGGACAACAGGTTAATATTCCTGTACTTCTTATAATTGCGATGGGGTGACGGAGTAATGAAAACACCGCGAACTGACGGAATAGTTCGTTTAACTAAAAAGGTATTGGCACTGTAGGTAAATCCGCAGAGTTAGCTGAATTAGGAAAGTACTACAAGGCTTCGGCTGAGTAGAGTGTGTGTAAGGGCTTCCAAGAAAAACCTCTAAGCTTCAGATTATAAGAACCCGTACCGTAAACCGACACAGGTAGTTGGGATGAGAATTCTAAGGTGCTCGAGAGATTCATGGCTAAGGAACTAGGCAAAATAGACTCGTAACTTCGGGAGAAGAGTCGCCCTACTCCGGTAGGGCCGCAGTGAAAAGATCCAGGCGACTGTTTATCAAAAACACAGGGCTTTGCTAAATTGAAAGATGATGTATAAGGCCTGACACCTGCCCGGTGCTGGAAGGTTAAGTGGAGTTGTTAGCTTCGGCGAAGCAATCAAATGAAGCCCCAGTAAACGGCGGCCGTAACTATAACGGTCCTAAGGTAGCGAAATTCCTTGTCGGGTAAGTTCCGACCTGCACGAATGGTGCAACGATCTGGATACTGTCTCAGCCATGAGCTCGGTGAAATTGTAGTATCGGTGAAGATGCCGATTACCCGCAGCGGGACGAAAAGACCCCGTGAACCTTTACTATAGCTTCGTATTGACTTTGGATAAGTAATGTGTAGGATAGGTGGGAGACTATGAAGCGGCGTCGCTAGGCGTTGTGGAGTTGTCCTTGAAATACCACCCTTTGCTTATCTAGAGCCTAACTCAGCAATGAGAACAGTGCGTGGTGGGTAGTTTGACTGGGGTGGTCGCCTCCAAAAGAGTAACGGAGGCTTCTAAAGGTTCCCTCAGTACGCTTGGTAACCGTGCGTAGAGTGCAATGGCATAAGGGAGCTTGACTGAGAGACATACAGGTCGATCAGGTACGAAAGTAGAGCATAGTGATCCGGTGGTTCCGCATGGAAGGGCCATCGCTCAAAGGATAAAAGGTACTCCGGGGATAACAGGCTGATCTCCCCCAAGAGCTCATATCGACGGGGGGGTTTGGCACCTCGATGTCGGCTCGTCACATCCTGGGGCTGGAGAAGGTCCCAAGGGTTGGGCTGTTCGCCCATTAAAGTGGCACGCGAGCTGGGTTCAGAACGTCGTGAGACAGTTCGGTCTCTATCTGCTGTGGGCGTTAGAAATTTGAGTGGATCTGACTTTAGTACGAGAGGACCGAGTTGGACTGACCGCTGGTGTACCAGTTGTTCCGCCAGGAGCACTGCTGGGTAGCTACGTCGGGAAGGGATAAGCGCTGAAAGCATATAAGCGCGAAACCCACCACAAGATGAGATTTCTTTAAAGGGTCGTAGGAGATTACTACGTTGATAGGCTATAGGTGTAAGTACAGTAATGTATGTAGCCGAGTAGTACTAATAACTCATAGGCTTATGTATGGCTTCTGACCTTCGGGTCAGGGCCGAAACTCTTTGATAATTTATGATATTATTTTACTTTTATGTCAACGCATACAGTTGAAATATACTGAAATATTTTAAGGTGATTATAGCAATGGGGCTCACCTCTTTCCATCCCGAACAGAGAAGTTAAGCCCATTTGCGCCGATGGTACTGCCATTATGGTGGGAGAGTAGGTCGTTGCCTTGCTTTTAAAGCTCTTAGTTGTAAAACTAAGAGCTTTTTTTTGTTGGTAATTTAAAACTAAATCTTATTATTGCTTATGAGTTATAAATACACTTATATTTTACACTTACAATATTTAGGTTTTAGACTTCATGGTTGGCAAAAACAACCTAATTTAATAACAGGGCATTTATTATTAGATAAGACCCTTAAGTTTGTTTTGAATGGAATTAGGTTTAAAACTTTAGGTGTTGGGAGAACGGATGCTAAGGTTTCTCTACTAAACATTTTGCTGTTCAGTTGTTTATAAACGAGGAAGTTGATTTTGAAAAACTTCTTTTAGACTTTAATATAAATGCTCCTTCTGATATGAGAGCTTTGAAAATTGAAAGAGTTTCAGATGGGTTTAACATAATTCAACATCCTAAATTAAAAGAATACAGATATTATTTTTGTTTTGGAGAAAAAATGCACCCTTATTCTGCTCCTTTTTTAACTAGATTTAGAGGAAATTTGGATATCGATTTGATGCAAACTGGGGCTAAGTTATTTGAAGGTTTTCATAACTTTAAAAGATATTGTGTAAAACCATCTGAACATACAAAGGTAGAAAGATCTATTGAGTTTTGTGAAATAATTGTAAACACTGAGTTAACTGCTTCTTTTTTTCCAAAGAAAAGCTATGTTTTAATTGTTAAAGGTGAAGGCTTTTTAAGAAATCAAATTCGTTTGATGATGGGGACTCTAGCGGATTTAGGGACAGGAGAAGTGGATTTAAAGTTTATTGAACAAAGTTTTAATCTTGATTCTAATATTGAATTTATTAAAAATATAGCTCCTGCTTCTGGTTTACATTTACATGCTATTGAATTTGAAAAGTAGTTAGCAAACAAGCCTGCGTCAGTGATTGAATGGTTTTGTTTGATTTATTTTGTAAGGGCACGAGCAAAAAAATAGGAGTAGTGAAAGCGCAGGGCAAACTCATACTTTTATTTTTAAGACCTTTAGTAAGTATTGGTTATCCCAACCCGCTTTGAGCCTTTTACCTTTGACACCTTGCTTTTTAGTTTTTTCATTTTTAAGCAGATTCAAAGCAATTTTTAATAGGAGTGAATAATTTTGAGCCGCATTATCTTTTCTTTTTCGGAAAGTGTCTTCTCCAAAAGAAACATCTAAAGTCTAATGTAATTTATTTTCTATAGACCAATGAGAGCGGATTGACTTTTGAAATACACTCGCATTATCCTCTAAGTTTGAGATATAATAACGTGTTGCCTTTTCCGTTGTTTTATCACTGTTTTTAAATTCTCTAATACTTTATACACGTATGATACTGGCTAAGTTTTTCCAATCATTTTGATTTTCAATAAACTTAAAATCAGTAATAACCCTACACGTTCGGGTTTCAATTCTTCCATGCCCTAAATATTCATTAACACTTATTTCTAACTGTTTTGCAAATTTAAATTCATCCTCTACATGCTCTAACAATTGAGCTTGATTTGCTTTTACTGCTAAAATATAATTAGCTTCATTCTTAATTATCTTTTCTGCAATTTCTTTTTGAGTTTCCATAGCGTCAATGGTTACAGTTTGTTCTGCTATATCAAGAATATCTAATAATTGAGGAATCGCTGTTATTTCATTTGATTTTTCAGCTGTTTTTATTTGACCTAAAACAAGATTGCTTTCACAAGCCCAGGCACTAACCATATGAATAGGAGATTTCTTTCCGTGCAATTTTGCTCCTCTAATTGTTTTACCATCAATAGCTATTATCTGTCCTTTACTCAAATCTGTAATTGAATTAACCCATTCTATAAAACAGGTTTCAAATTTGGCACTATCAAGAGAAGAAAATACCCTGTTTATAGTGTCTTTTGAAGGTATTACGTGCGGCAATTCAAGGAATGTTTTTAAAAAATCTTCTTTTTATTTAGCAAATTGAATCATTTGTTTCCATGTTTCTGCCCCACAAATCACTGAAATTATTCCGATTACATAGGATGTCAATTAAGTTATGAAGTTGATTTATATGGCTTCTAGGACCTTCTACTTGCTTAAAAATACTTATTATTTACTATCTGATTTCATTGAGTTAAGTTATTAATTATCAGTATAATATATAAATAATAAATGACCTAAACAACTATAATACAGCGGATTATCTTGTTTTTTTGATAAAAAAGTATGAGTTTGCCCTGCATAAACTCACTTTAACCGGAATATTAACACCAAAAAAGGTATATTGTTGGAGATATAACAAGTTAGGCACAATACAAGAAAAAATCATCTATGGACAGAATTTTACTTTCAACATATATTCTTAAGATAAGAGACAGACAGAAGAATGACCAAATATTAAGTCGATTCAATGGAGAAGATGATTTCTTAAGATTAATGGAGAATTACCTTAATTCTATTTTTGAAACAATTCTGGCTACTGCTGATGCTCGTGAAACGACAGCAATTCATTTGACTTTAGACGCTCCTCCTATCGTTAATATTGAAAATAGAAGTATACACGGATATTTTTCAACTGGAATAAGTGGTGAGCAATACGATATAAAAGATGTTGAATCAAGAGAAACAATTATAGAAGTACAACGAAATCACGCAGCTTTCAGAAATATCTTTTTTTATATAAAAATACCGACTGAAAGAGATAATGGTGCTCTAATATTGCAACGAAAAGCAAAATTCGGAATTAAAACGATTTTGAAAAAAACGATAAACCGATACGTTAAAGGACAAGGTTATCAAAATTATACAGTCTTTATAAATAATATCGTTCACGGTAGAGTCTTTAGACGTATGATAACCGAAGGCAATCTTAAAAAGGTAGAATTTATAAAACGAAGACTTCCAAGCTCTATTGAAGCCTATTATAACAACGACACAAGAGCTGAACAAATACCTGGGATTTTAAAGACATCAATGCTCTCGTCAACAAGTTTACCCGATAATTTCAAAAGGTTTGTACACGATTTATTCACAAACCCTGATAATGAAAGAATAGAAATAGATGGGATTGACGAAGAATTTGACGAAGTAGAATTTGAACTTGAATTAAATGGAAAACGAAAAACATTTTATGTCAAACATAAAAATCGTATTCAACCAGATATTGATGTTAGTGCAGATGTAGAATTTAACGAACAAGGTCAACCATCAATAGAATCGTTAATTAGAATAAGTGAAGAATTAATTACAGATATTATTCAGTTAAGGTTATAAATATGCTGGACAGAATAAACATAATTAAAATAATTAAAGACCACTTAGGTACTTTAAGGAGTTTAAACCAAACTTCTGAAAGAATTTACTGGAAAGACTTATTATTGTTTTTTATAATTCCAATAATAATAGCTTCAGTATTAGTTTGGAAAGATTATTCATTCGAAGAAGAACTTGGGAATTTAATTGCTGCCATTTCAATCTTCGGTGGTTTTTTATTCAATTTATTGGCTATAATTTATAGTCAAATGGAAAATATAAAAAAGGATGCTAACACAGAAAATGACAAAGTAAAAAAAAGATTTATAAATGAAATACATATAAATATTTCATTCTGTATTGTATTATCCATTTTTATCGTAATTACGTTACTATTGACAAAAATTGATATTCCTACATTTGAATATTCATCTATTTGGCTAAGTTCTAATTATGTCAGCAATATTGTATATATTTGAAATATGAAAACTAGTCAAGAAATAAAAGTATTATTCAATGAGCTGTCCTTAGGTTCTCAGAACGAATTGTTGAACGATTTACTTATAGAGCAAGAACTCCAAGGGAAGGTTTTACAGGAAGCAGGTCTTATTGTTGTTGCTAAACGAGATAAGAAGCCCTGTCCTCATTGTTCGAGTAAGAAAGTTTATAGACGTGGAAAACAAAAAGGCGTACAGATGTACAAATGTAATGACTGCACTAAATGGTACAGTGAGACTACAGGTACTCCTTTGTACGATATAAAATTAAAGTCAAAATGGCAATCGTATTTGAATTGTATGGAACAAGGAATGCCGATAAAGAAAATCGCAAAAGAGTTACACATTAGTATTCAGACCAGTTTTGATTGGCGACATAAAATACTGAGTTCTTTGGAACAATTTGTTCCAACACAACTTTCAAAAGAAGTGGAATGTGATGAGTTAGAGCTCCCTATGAGTAACAAAGGAAGTAAATCTTTAGAAAGAAAACCAAGAAAAAGAGGAACAGATTTTAAGGGTAATCAAGATACTGATGAAATTACAACGGTGCAAGTGGTAACGGCTGTTCAAAGAAATGGTGATAAATATTTAAAAGCGGTTGCCTCAAAACGCCTTACCAAGCAGCAAATTGCAAAAGTATTCGAAGGGAAGCTAGCCGATAACACAACATTAATTACAGACAAACACCCTTCTTACAAGGCATTTGTAAAAGACAATCCAACTATAAAACACAAGAGACTACTAGCAAAAAACCATGTGGCTAAAATGGATAAAACAATTCATTTACAAAAAGTGAATAATATCCACTCCCAACTTAGAACATTTTTAAGACCATTCAATGGAGTAAGTTCCAAATATTTACAAAACTATCTCAATTGGTACGCTTATATAGATCACATTAGAAACAGTAAGACAACCATAAAACAATGGTGCATAACAATGCTGCTAACAGATCAAGCATATCACCTTTTTGAATTATTTAAACAAAACGCTGTGTTAATTAGAACTTAGCCAAAAATAAGAAGTGCCAATTAATTTTTAAAACAAAAAGCGAATCCATTAAATGGGTTAACTACACAGAAAATAGAACTGAAATAAGAGATGTTTTTGGTTTTAATCTAAACTGTCAAGATAAAAATTTTATTGCAAAATTAAAATCAGAGATTAATAAATCCATACGCTAAATAATGTAAAATGACTAAAAAAGAACAGTTTAAAAAATTGATGTTAGAAATTTTAGCATCAGAGAACAATCAAGAAAAACATTCTAAAGGGAAAGAATTATTTAATTTATTCAAAGATGCTGAATTGGATAAAAACACAACTGAAATGTCAAGAATTAACAATCTCAAAAGAATTACAGATAACATTAAAGCGTTTATCGAAAATGATAATGAGTTAACAAGAAATAATTTAAAAACATTAGGAACATTTATACCTGAACATATTAAGGAATAAAGTACGTGTGGCAACAAAGTGTAAAAATAATAAGGGTTTTGGTGCTTAACTCAAAGTTTAGGCATATTTACAAAGTCCGCAAAATTTACAATTTTACGTAATAATTATTTAAAGAAAAATTGTAAATTTCGCTAAGTAATAAACCGAAAAGTAAGTGCTTTTTTAATCCCTTACTATTCTTACACAAACCGTTGCCACACATACGAAAAAACCATTGAACATTGGGGAAAACAGCAGAAAATATTGAATACTATCTTGACTCAAAAAATGACAAGGATTACCTTCAAGATTTGTTGCTAAACATAAAAAATGCTTTTACAAATCAGGAAAGTTTGACTTTCAGAATTGTTGAACCGAAAGAAAAAGGTTTTTTAGTAAAAGTTAGTGGCTTATTTGCATATGTTTCATTTAAACATTTTGGTTGGTCATATCCTTCAATCGAATTTTGGAAAAATGCTTCTAATTCAATTGTTGGAAATTATTTTACGGGAAAAATTCATAATGTCGAGGAAAATCCAATTTCAATTCAAATAGACGCAAAAGAACAGAAATTTGAAAATCCGAATTTGGAGAAGTACTCTAAATATCGTGGAATTATTTTAAGAAAAACTAAATATGGTTTTTTTGTAGATTTAGGAATTCACTTTAATTGGAAATGTGGCTCAATATTAGGTTTAATTCATATATCGACTTTTATGAACGAATCAGATTATGAAAATTGGAAAGCAGGTAACGAAGTTGAAACAGTATTTCAAGGATTTAATAAAAACAATCAGCCGATACTTGGAGATAATATTGAACGAGGAAAATGGACGAATGGAGAAATGGAAAAGTTGATTGGTACAACCCAAAAAGTTAGTGTTTTAATCAATGAAGACGGAAAACCTGATTATTTTGTTTTGGGAGAACATAAAGCAACAATTCCAATTAAAAAAGAGTTTTATCCAAATTTTAGAACAACAGCAAAAAAATACACTTACGGACTAAAAAACGGAGAGATTATAGATTGCGAAATCATTAAAATAAATAGTAAAAAAAATAGTTTTGTATTAAAATTATTAATCGAACCACCAATGAACTAAAAAAGTACGTGTGGCAACACCGTATATAATTTATTGCTGGCTTCTTGCCTACTTACGAAAGTCCTTGCGGACTTTCTTGGTCGGTAATTATTTACTAAATTAGTTGCTTGAAACACGCAACAAACCATATACAACAACGTTGCCAATAATATAAAAATCCTGCATATGAAACACATCTTTTTGATTTTAATTATTTTATTTTCAATTAAAGTTTCAAGTCAAGAATATAATAAAAAGACAAGGTATTTAATTGGAACATTTCATACTCAAAACACTACAATAAATGGAATTGCATTTGGTGCTTTTCCGCAATTTAATGATAAAAGCAGATTTGTAAAAACAAATGGAATAAGGTTAGAAATTCCTGGAATTGGTTTTTTAGCACCAATTGGAAATGGGAGTCCGATTTCAAGAACTGACAGTATAAACGGAAAGTTTAACCGAAAAGACTACAAATTTGACGAAATTATAAACGGAATGAATATTTCAACAGGAACAGTTGGAGATGTGAATTTTAATGGAATTACAATCGGAGTAATTGCGCAATTTGGAATAATGAATAACGGAATTGCGATTGCTGGAGTTTGGAATGCAATGGATAAATCTAATGGAATTCAAATTTCTGGTTTATTGAATGAAACGTTATACAGTAATGGTGTTCAAATTTCAATACAAAATTCAGCATTAATTATGAATGGCTTACAAATTGGAGGATTTAACTATGGAAAAGAAATGTATGGAATTCAAATTGGACTATTTAATAAAAGTGAGAAAACGAAAGGAATACAAATCGGAATTTGGAATGTTAATGAAAAACGTAAATTCCCTTTAATTAATTGGAATTTTTAAAAACTGAAAACAAAATACTATTGGCAACACCGTATATAATTTATTGCTGGCTTCTTGCCTACTTGCGAAAGTCCTCGCGGACTTTCTTGGTCGGTAATTATTTAGGGCTTGCTGATTTTCTAAAAAATAAAACATAATTAATTAACAATCAATGATTTATCTGCATGTTAGTAGTGATATTATTTTGATAAAGCATAGGTTTTCGTATCTTACTATCATAAACCCGTGCAGTTATGATAAAATATACCGCCTCAAATCAACTAACATTAGATGGATTTTCACATCCTTTTTCCCAGGAACTTTCGCTTGAAAATCGTTGGGTAAAATTGGCAACAATTATTCCTTGGGATGATTTGGCAGTTATTTATAGCAAGGCACTCCATAGCCATGCAGGACGTGAGAGTATTGATGTAAGAATGGTGATTGGCGCCATTATCATAAAACACAAATTAGGGTTGGATGATAGAGGAACCGTTGCTATGATTAGCGAGAATATTTATTTGCAATATTTTTGTGGTCTTACAAGTTTTCAAACTAAAGACCCTTTTCATCCCACCGTTTTTGTAGATATCCGCAAGCGGATGGGCGCAAATGATTTTGACCTATGGAATGCACTTATCATTAAAAAAGCAGATGATTTAAGACCGTCTAAAAAGAAAATGATTGGGGGTGATGATGATGGTTTTCCAAAAAACAAAGGAACCTTAAAGATTGATGCCACAGTTGCAAATCATAAAATTGTTTTTCCTACCGATGCAGGACTTCTGAATACTGCTAGGAAAGAAACCGAACGTTTTATAGACTTACTCTACAAACAATCGACTTTAAAAAAGCCTAGAGATTATCGCAGGATAGCACGAACAGAATATTTGGTGTTTTCAAAAAAAAGAAGAAAATCAAAAAAAGAGATTCGTAAGTTTATTGGCAAACAACTAAATTATGTCAAACGCAATTTAACCTATATTAAAAACCTGTTAGACGACATAGAAATCCTCAAGAAAGAAGAAGTTCTTGTAGGGTTATTTCCAATGAAAAACCCATATCCCTCAAAGTTTCCACTGCCAAAACGAGACCAAAAAATTTATTGGATAGTACAGCAACTTTATGTACAACAACAGTATATGTATCAAGAAAAAATACATCGTGTAAAAGATAGAATTGTCAATATCTATCAACCTTATATACGTCCTATTCCTAGAGGAAAAGACAAAACATCTACAGAATTTGGTGCAAAAATAAGTGCAAGTGTGGTGGACGGAATGAGCAGAGTGGAACATATAAGTTGGGATCAATTTAATGAAGCCAGTGATTTAGAATTACAGGTAAATATGTACACAAAAACCTTTGGTCATTATCCAGAACTGGTTTTAGCAGACCAGATATATTTGAATAGAAAAAACAGAAATTGGCTCAAAGAAAGAGGAATACGGATTGTAGGAAAACCATTAGGAAGACCAAAGAAAACAAACCTTAATGCTTATCAAAAACGAAAATTAAAAAAAGAACGAAACCAAAGAAATCATATAGAAGGTAAATTCGGACAAGCAAAAAACGCATACGGCTTAAGCAGTATTAAAGCCAAAAGAAGTGACACCTCACAGAGTTGGATTGGGGCAATATTTTTTATAATGAATTTGATATCATTAGAAAAAATAGCGAAACAATACGCTATTTTTTGTGTCGTATTCAAAAATTACAGTGCAAGGTTAAAAATAAACATAATCAACTTTATTGATAACTCCAGTTATAGCATAAATCATATTTTTAAACTGACTATTCTTAAATATCTAATGATATCTTCTTGATAAAATCTGCAAGCCCTATTTACTAAATTAGTTACCTAAAACACGCAACAAACCATATACAAACACGTTATGTTTAATGCGGAAAAACTACCGAAAACGAGAAACTCTAGTTTTTAAAATAGAATTTTAGCAATAATTCGGAAAAAGGATTCGTGCGGAATTTAGCATAATAACGGAATAAAAAAAGGAAACTCAACTGTGCGGAATGAAATGTTGAAACGGGAATTTTAGCACAACAAAGGAATTTATTATTGTTGCGGAAATTGAGCACCACAACGGAATTAAATTAGAAACGGAAAACTCAACTTTGCGGAATTGAAAGTTGGAGTGGAAAAGTTGAAAAACAAAAACTGTAACTAAACCTAAAAATATCTGTACGGAATTACACTCGGAATCAATAAATTGAAAAGGAATTTAACAGCGGAATTAAAAGCACTAAAACATAACACCGTGTATAAAAAATGCTTAGTTTAGTGCTTAATCAAAAGTCTGTGCTTTTTTGCTAAGTCCAATTTTCCTGCGGAAAATCAGCCTCTCACAAAACAGCACTTTCCATACACAATTCCGTTAGCAAACATTACGAATGAAAAACATACTTCTATTATTAACATTAATTTTCATTATAAGTTGTAAAAAAGAAAACACAACCCAATTAACTGAAAAAGCAGTGGAATATCTCGAATACGAAAAGTTTGACAAAGCGCTTAAAATCAATAAAAAATTAATAGAGGAAAATCCTGAATCGTATTATTATTTTGTTCAAAGAGGCTTAATTCTAGAAATATTGGAGAACGATAAAGAGGCACAAAATTATTATTCTAAAGCAAGAGAAAAATTTTATTTAAAGGAAGAATCATATTGGAAAAAGTATGATTCAGTGAGTATGGCAGGAATGCTATTAGAAATCGGTGATAGCGCAAGAAGCCGTGAAATCATTAAACTTGTCATAAGAAATAAAACATTTAATTTTCCCGAAAGTGAATTGAACAAATACTTTAATCTAACACATGGAGAAATTCTGGAGAAAGTAAAATTTGAAATTTTGTCTGAAAAAGTTGAAATTAAAACTGAAAGCGAAAATATTGAAAATATACTTGAGGACAGAAATTAAAAACGTTTGCTAACAACGTGTATAATTCATTGCTAGTTTGTTTTGTACTTGGAAAATCCTGCGGATTTTCAGCCAGTTCCGTGCAATTTTAGTAATTTAGTCGCTTAAACACGCAACGAAATCATACACAAACCGTTGGCGAGCATAAGGAAGCCATTGTGAGAATTCAAGTGAAACCAAAAACCTATAATGAAAAAAATCGAACCAAAAAAAACAAAAACTTCTGTTAAAGTTGCACTTATAGGTTTATTAGGGATGTTTCTTATTGCTATAGCAACTATAATAGCTTCAAGAATAAACAAAAGTAAAAATTCAAACCCTGTAGTTAAAACAAGAACTATCATTAAAACTGACACAATATTAGTAGACAAAAAAGAAAGTCCATATTGTTTGCTAAAGAGAAAAAAGACAAAATGTATTGCAAAACTCATTGACAATCAATTACTAAGCACTAATGATCAGCGATATATAATAAACTTAAAATACTATAAAGAAAAAATTGATGATATCATTAAATATGATTGTGAAATACTAACAAGAGAAAAGCAAAATATAGACTCAATAATTATGGTTATGTTTTAGAATAATGTAGAATTTCACTATCTTTATAAAAACATTATAGATATGGATTTACAAAGTATAATAAGAGTGTTGAGTCAAGAGCAGAAAAAGGAATTAGTCGGTTTATTGAGTCGTGATTTGAAAGTGCCAAAACTAAATATGCTTATAGACAACCTAAACAAAGACCGTCCAATCAACTGTCCACATTGTCAAAGTTCTGATATTTACGGGCATGGAGGCTATAAGGGTCGTAAGCGCTACAAATGTAAATCTTGCACTAAAACCTTTAATGATCTTACAGGTACTGCTATGGATGGCATAAAGAAAGTGGATGAATTTCAAGATTATCTAGTTCTTATGATTGAAAGCGTGAGTATCCGTAAAGCCGCTAAAAAGATTGGAGTCAATGTTAAAACTATTTTTGATTGGAGACACAAGTTACTATCTTGTTTATCCGTTTTTAATGGAGAAGAGTTCTCAGGAATTGTTGAATGTGATGACAAACAGCTTAATATAAATAATAAAGGAAGTCGAGATCTTCAAAGAAAACCTTACAAGAGACCAAGTGATAGACAAACCAAACGCGGTGTGAGCAATGATAAAATCTCTATAATGGTTGCCACAGATAGAAATAACAATCCAATGATGCGTGTCGCTAAAAGAGGCAGGATTGATGTGCATAGTATTGAAAAAACAATAGGAACGTTACTAAAACCTGAAAACGTACTTTGTTCAGATTCTCATCCTTCTATAATTAAATGGGCAAAAGATAAGCAGATGGAGCATCATACATTTATAGCATCAAAACACATAAAAGACAAGTGCTACCATGTGCAGCATGTAAACTCAATAGACAATCGTTATCAAAGATGGATAAAACCTTTCTATGGTGTATCAACAAAATATTTGAGTGGCTATCTAAACTGGTTTGTATTCTTGCAGAAGGTTAAAAAATCGCTCTCTCAAACAGTAGATATAGCAAATATCATGATAAAAAACGCTAAAGCTATAAACACATATAAAGCAATTGAAGAAAATTATATGGAATTAATGATTCCACATTATTCTAAAACATAACCATAATTATTAATGTAAAAAAACTACTT
This sequence comes from Tenacibaculum sp., assembly GCA_965242715.1. Classification (GTDB taxonomy): domain Bacteria; phylum Bacteroidota; class Bacteroidia; order Flavobacteriales; family Flavobacteriaceae; genus Polaribacter. The sequence continues at coordinate 2,320,447 of OZ251501.1, read as the reverse complement.
AAATGATAAAAAAAATATTTACACTTCTAATATTTACATTTTTATTTAATATCAATGCTTATAGTCAAAAAAAATTTATTGATGAGGTTAATTCTACCCTTGATGAATATGAAATGGTTATCAAACAGGAAAAAAAGAAAAATGCTAAACTTCAAGCAAGAATTAATAAATTGATAAAAGACGAAACAATCAATGACAATAAATTAAGAGAGGCTATTCAGCAATGGAATTTTTCAAACCTTACTATACAAAAACAAGAAGATAAATTAAAAAAACTTCAAAATAAATATGAGTTAATTGAAAACAAAAATAAGTTTTTGGAATTACGCCTTACAGAAATAAATGTAGAAATTTCAAAAATAAAATCTTCAGAAGAAAACTATAAGATAAAATTAGCTGAAAGAATTAAGAAAGAAGGGAAACAAAAACTATTTGAAGAAGCAATAGAAAAATCTAATACTGATTTTGAGTCAGGTAAAGTTAAGTCAACGGTAAACAGATTTGAGAATAAAAAAGCTTTACTTTCATTTAGCTCTGGCCTTAAAGGTGTGGGGCTTTTTGATGATTTTGAATTAGATGGTCCTTTATTTAATCTAACATTTGGATATGTAATTAATCAAGAAGAAAATATTTTTTTAGGTATAGGAGTTAATTACCAATATTATTTCAAAGAAGAAGAAGTACTTTATGGTGCTTTTGTTACATCAAAAGTAGCGTTACTTGATGAAGAATTAATTGGACGCTACGGAACTCTTTATGCATTATTGGATATAGGGTATTCATTCTTCGAAAATAATGCTAATATTAAAGGAGGTGTCTTTACAAATATCGGAATAGGAACACCTTTGAGTTTAAGCGATAATATTAAACTTGATGTAAGTATTACGTGGCGTAGGTTAAATGGTAGTATAAAAGAAAATGACATCTATAAAGATGAAGTTTTCAATTCTATTGATTTGAGGTTTGGGATTATTATTGTAGGTTATGTTTTAGAATAATGTAGAATTTCACTATCTTTATAAAAACATTATAGATATGGATTTACAAAGTATAATAAGAGTGTTGAGTCAAGAGCAGAAAAAGGAATTAGTCGGTTTATTGAGTCGTGATTTGAAAGTGCCAAAACTAAATATGCTTATAGACAACCTAAACAAAGACCGTCCAATCAACTGTCCACATTGTCAAAGTTCTGATATTTACGGGCATGGAGGCTATAAGGGTCGTAAGCGCTACAAATGTAAATCTTGCACTAAAACCTTTAATGATCTTACAGGTACTGCTATGGATGGCATAAAGAAAGTGGATGAATTTCAAGATTATCTAGTTCTTATGATTGAAAGCGTGAGTATCCGTAAAGCCGCTAAAAAGATTGGAGTCAATGTTAAAACTATTTTTGATTGGAGACACAAGTTACTATCTTGTTTATCCGTTTTTAATGGAGAAGAGTTCTCAGGAATTGTTTAATGTGATGACAAACAGCTTAATATAAATAATAAAGGAAGTCGAGATCTTCAAAGAAAACCTTACAAGAGACCAAGTGATAGACAAACCAAACGCGGTGTGAGCAATGATAAAATCTCTATAATGGTTGCCACAGATAGAAATAACAATCCAATGATGCGTGTCGCTAAAAGAGGCAGGATTTATGTGCATAGTATTGAAAAAACAATAGGAACGTTACTAAAACCTGAAAACGTACTTTGTTCAGATTCTCATCCTTCTATAATTAAATGGGCAAAAGATAAGCAGATGGAGCATCATACATTTATAGCATCAAAACACATAAAAGACAAGTGCTACCATGTGCAGCATGTAAACTCAATAGACAATCGTTATCAAAGATGGATAAAACCTTTCTATGGTGTATCAACAAAATATTTGAGTGGCTATCTAAACTGGTTTGTATTCTTGCAGAAGGTTAAAAAATCGCTCTCTCAAACAGTAGATATAGCAAATATCATGATAAAAAACGCTAAAGCTATAAACACATATAAAGCAATTGAAGAAAATTATATGGAATTAATGATTCCACATTATTCTAAAACATAACCTTATTGTATTATAAAATTTATCTACGCTCGCCAACACTATATAAACGTAATAGCGGGTTTTGTGCTTAACCAAAAGATTATATATTTGAACAAGGAGGTAGTGAGAAACCAAAAAAATAGTCATGTAAATCCGCTACTACGTTTATACCAACCGTTATGTTTAATGCGGAAAAATGCCGAAAACGAGAAACTCTAATTTTTAAAATAGAATTTTAGCAATAATTCGGAAAAAGGATTCGTGCGGAATTTAGCATAATAACGGAATAAAAAAAGGAAACTCAACTGTGCGGAATGAAATGTTGAAACGGGAATTTTAGCACAACAAAGGAATTTATTATTGTTGCGGAAATTGAGCACCACAACGGAATTAAATTAGAAACGAAAAACTCAACTTTGCGGAATTGAAAGTTGGAGTGGAAAAGTTGAAAAACAAAAATTGTAACTAAACCGAAAAATATCTGTACGGAATTACACTCGGAATCAATAAATTGAAAAGGAATTTAACAGCGGAATTAAAAGCACTAAAACATAACACCGTGTATAAAAAATGCTTAGTTTAGTGCTTAATCAAAAGTCTGTGCTTTTTTGCTAAGTCCAATTTTCCTGCGGAAAATCAGCCTCTCACAAAACAGCACTTTCCATACACAAACCGTTATGTTTAATGCGGAAAAACTGCCGAAAACGAGAAACTCTAGTTTTTAAAATAGAATTTTAGCAATAATTCGGAAAAAGGATTCGTGCGGAATTTAGCATAATAACGGAATAAAAAAAGGAAACTCAACTGTGCGGAATGAAATGTTGAAACGGGAATTTTAACACAACAAAGGAATTTATTATTGTTGCGGAAATTGAGCACCACAACGGAATTAAATTAGAAACGGAAAACTCAACTTTGCGGAATTGAAAGTTGGAGTGGAAAAGGTGAAAAACAAAAATTGTAACTAAACCGAAAAATATCTGGACGGAATTACACTCGGAATCAATAAATTGAAAAGGAATTTAACAGCGGAATTAAAAGCACTAAAACATAACACCGTGTATAAAAAATGCTTAGTTTAGTGCTTAATCAAAAGTCTGTGCTTTTTTGCTAAGTCCAATTTTCCTGCGGAAAATCAGCCTCTCACAAAACAGCACTTTCCATACACAAACCGTTATGTTTAATGCGGAAAAACTGCCGAAAACGAGAAACTCTAGTTTTTAAAATAGAATTTTAGCAATAATTCGGAAAAAGGATTCGTGCGGAATTTAGCATAATAACGGAATAAAAAAAGGAAACTCAACTGTGCGGAATGAAATGTTGAAACGGGAATTTTAGCACAACAAAGGAATTTATTATTGTTGCGGAAATTGAGCACCACAACGGAATTAAATTAGAAACGGAAAACTCAACTTTGCGGAATTAAAAGTTGGAGTGGAAAAGTTGAAAAACAAAAACTGTAACTAAACCTAAAAATATCTGTACGGAATTACACTCGGAATCAATAAATTGAAAAGGAATTTAACAGCGGAATTAAAAGCACTAAAACATAACACCGTGTATAAAAAATGCTTAGTTTAGTGCCTAATCAAAAGTCTGTGCTTTTTTGCTAAGTCCAATTTTCCTGCGGAAAATCAGCCTCTCACAAAACAGCACTTTCCATACACAAACACGTTGTGCTTCATACCCAAAAAACCGAGTAACATAAATGAAAGATATTTTAAAACTGAATTATGAAGAAGCCAAAACTTTACTTTTAAAGAGAGACAGTTATAGTAATATTAGCTTACCAGAATACTTTTCATTTCAAGAACTACTTGACAAAATTGACAAAACACTTAAGGGAAAAAATGTTTCTGATTTCAAAGATAAGAACCCAAGAGATTTAGAGAATGTTAATTATAAACTATTATCTAACAATACTCCGTTAAGTTTTTATGCTGCTCTGATACCATAATACAGTAGTTCTTTAATTTTTTGTTTATTATTCTTCAAGTTCGGTCTTATAGCGAACACGTTAAAAAATCGAGCAAGCATTAACTCATTGTGATGTAAGGTTTTAATATCCTTGATTGAGAAAGCCCCTCTTAGCCTTTTTTCAATAGGCATCCAATGTGTAATCTTAGCGAGATTAACCGTTGTAAGTGCTGTATTAAAATGAAAGTTGAGTTTATCTTTACTTCTTGCTTGACAGTGATTTAGACCTGAGTATTGCTTGGCATCTCTAAAAGTAAATTCTATTTGAAATCTGGTGCGATAATATGTCAAAATCATTTCTGCTGAAATTGTTACATCTGTAGAAAAATATAATTTATGATTCCATTTTCCTTTTTTAAGGAAATAAACAATCACAAGATTGATTTTTCTTTTTAATGATTTTGAGTATACAATAGCGCTGTATACTTTGCTTTGCTGATTGTCTTCTATCAAAGAAAAATATTCTTTTCTAAGTTTTTTATAATCAATTTTTCCATCATATTTCTTAGGTCTTCCTCTCCCATATTTCTGTTGGTCAGTATAAATATATTGTAAGTCAGCATCGTTTCTTAGTCTGCTAACGGTCTCCAATCCATTATCAGAGAGTTTAGAAACAAAACCGTATTTGGAAAAATAAGCATCTGCCACAACATATTTAGACATCGAAAGAAGGACCTCTTTTCTTTGAATCAATATATTGGCATAATGATCTACCAAACTTTTTGATTCCAAATTATTTGGTGTCTGAACAGCCTCTAAATGAAACGCTGTATGATTATCTATATCAATCGCTGCTATACCAGATATTTCCAATCCCCATTTTGCCTTTCCCGCTACACCAGACCAATAATAACCAACTCCACAGGTGGATTTACCAGATTTACTAACATAACTCGGGTCGAAAGCAATGGTTAAATGTTTGCCCCCATACTCAGTAATCAATTCTTTATTGAAATTTAAAAAGTCAAAAGACTTACTAAACTGATTCCTGTAATGTTGTTCTCCATGATCACCATAACGACTTAACTGCATAAAATTTAAACGTCCTTTTATGCTGAGAAATAGACCAAAAACTTCCAACATAAAATCATATTGCCATTTATTTACATCTTTCATTTTGTTAAGTAATCTTTTTGTGTGATATTTATAGTTGGATTTCTCCTTGAGAAGCATCATTAATAGCTGTTTGAAATTAACTATTAATTTAATGATAATCAGGGAGTTATCCTAATTTTTGAGCCTGTTTTTTTAACTTATTTAATTGACTGTTAGAGGGTTAGGGCAAAGTTTAACGGAGTATTGATCTAATAAAGATGGAAAGTTTGCTTGGAGACCATTTCAATTGATAAATCCAGCAATTTATGTTTCGTTAATCAACACCATTACGAAAGAATCTAATTGGGAAATTTTAAAAGATAGATTTGCAATTTTTCAAGCAAACGATAAAATTGAATGTCATAGTTTGCCCGCTATTTCCGAATCAAAAACCAAAACCAACAAAACCGCTCAAATTCTGAATTGGTGGCAAATGATTGAACAAAAATCACTTACACTATCGTTGGACTTTAGATACGTATTACACACAGATATAGCAGACTGTTATAGCTCAATTTATACACATTCAATTCCTTGGGCAATTCACACAAAAGCAAAAGCTAAAAAAAATAGAAAGAATTCATTACTCGGAAATGCGATTGATAATCATTTGCAGGATATGAGTTATGGACAAACAAACGGAATTCCTCAAGGTAGTGTTCTAATGGATTTTATAGCCGAAATAGTATTAGGTTATGTTGATTTGCTTTTAACCGAAAATTTGAACTCAAAAGGAATAACTGATTATCGAATTTTACGATTTAGAGATGATTATCGAATATTCACAAATAATTCCTTCGAAGCAGAAAAAATCACGAAAGAACTCTCGGAAATTTTATCAAATATTGGTCTTAAGCTTAATGCTGACAAAACAATAGCATCTGATGATATCATTAAAAGCTCTTTAAAACCTGATAAAAGATATTGGATAAGTAACAAAATTATTACTGGAAATAAGCAAAAGTGGTTAATACAACTGTATCTTCTTTCAGAGAAATTCCCCAATTCTGGAACAATAGACACACAAATGCGTGAGTTCTTAATTGTACTTGAAAAGTCAAAGAAAAAGGATTACAATTTAGATACTTTAATAAGTCTTGTAACTGAAATTGCTTTAAGAAATCCAAGAGTTGTTCCCACTTGCATTGCAATTTTGAGCATTTTTTTAAGTAGAATTAAAGACGACACAGAAAAACTTGTACTGGCAGAAAAGATTAGAAATAAATTTAGAGAAGTACCTAATTCTTCGTTTATGATGGTTTGGTTTCAAAGATTAAATTTAAAAATAAACAAAACCGAAAGTTACACTGAACCGCTTTGTAAAAAAGTAACAGATAATTCTGTTGTAATTTGGAATATTGAATGGCTAAATGAGAAACTGAAAAATGTATTCAACAAAACACCAATAATAAAGGAAAAGGTAATTATAAAAACAAAGAAAAAGATATCGAAATCTGAAATAAAGAAAATTATTAAAAAGACAGGATATTATGAATAAAGTACGAAAGCACAACAATGGCTATAGTTAATACGGGTTTTGGTGCTTAACCCAAAATGAAGTGCCTTGAACAAAGTCCGCAAAATTTTCAATTTTGCGTGTCTATTAAATAAAGAAAAAATTAAAAATTTGGCTAAGTGCTTAATCGAAAGTTCAGTCCTTCGAAATCCCGTACTAACCATAGCCGAGCCGTTGCCACACATACGAAAAAACCATTGAACATTGGGGAAAACAGCAGAAAATATTGAATACTATCTTGACTCAAAAAATGACAAGGATTACCTTCAAAATTTGTTGCTAAACCCGCATTATTCATAGGATTTATATTTAGAACAAATTTCAAAATAGATTTTTTATCTCTAGATTTTAGGATTCTCTCTTTCGTTTTTTAAACTTTTTCGGAGTAAATAGTATGTTATAATTGATTTTAAAAGTTAAAAAGGATTAATTTTACTAACAGAGCATAGGTATCCCAAGGTTTTAAAATTCTCACTTTAAAACCGTTATTGAGTTATTATCTCTCGAAACAAATCTTGATATACAAATGCTCTTGATAACTGATAATATATTCGTTTTTTAGTGACTTTTATGGTAGCTCCAACTTTTAATAAATTGGTTCTTATTGTCTTTATTTGCCATTTTTCAGCCTTTTCAAATGTTGTTTTTTTGATGCTTTTTTTTAGTAATAAAAATAGTTCGTAGGCTAAACTACTTAAAAACAACCTGAAGAAGTTTGCAACAAATCCATGATTGGATAATCGATCGGAAAAACACATATTCTTGACTTCTTTACTTCTGTTTTCGCTAGATTCACCTCGTTTTACATAGAAATCAAAGTATATTTCTCGGGCACCTTTCTCTTTAATATTACTTATAAAATGACGAACATTTAAGCCTTTCCCTGTACTTTCTATTTTACAGTAAGCTTGTTGTGGTTTATGCCAACTTTTGGCTTGATAGCGAAACGATGTGAAATGTTGGTGTTTTTTATGCTGATTTACATATTGAAGTTGAACCGCTTTTTTACAACGCTCAACCTTTCTTTTGAGTACCGAATTACTAGCCTGACCTGTTACAAAAAACAAATCATAATCAGCTACTAATTTATAAAAAGGAGCACAACTAAATCCACTATCTGTTCGAATAGTAATTTTTAGTTCAGGATCTGCTTTTTTTATTTTTTGAATAATTCTTCTTAAAATTCCGACATACCATCGATTCGAATGGCTATTTCCTGGGCGAAGAACTGGCAGGATAATTTGACCGGTTTCTCCATCATGAAAAAATAATTCATTTAACATAAACTGTCCATAATAACCATTGAACATTGACATTTGTTGATTCCCATATGTTGGATCATCGGTAGCATCAACATCAATTGTTATTTCATCTCGACCTTTTAGGCTTGATACGTAACGATCAATCCAAGCGTAAGAAAGTTTGAAAATAGTTTCTTTATTCAAACTGTTTTCAAAACGAGAAATAGTAGGTTGAGAAGCCAAATCTCCTTGAAGAACATCTTTAAATAATGGGTCATTTTGTAAATGGGTCACATCATTGGCATCTTGATAACCTAGCATTAGCATAAACACACGTTGCTTGAGTTGATGTTCTCGACTGTAAGTAATGTATTTAGGGTTTCGAAGATCAGGAAGTAACTTGCTAAAATGTTTTAGTAAGTTGTGGGTTCTCTCTAACTTTTCTAAAAGAATCAAAGAACCATCTGAACTAATCTCTGTGGCTGAAAAATCAACCGAAATAGCTTGATTTCCTCGATAAAATAAAGTGTCTTTAGTGCTCAAATCTGGGTGTTTTAAAAAATGATATATTTTGTGTTTAACTGCTTAAATATAACACTTTACATTCAGGTTTTTTGATTTCTGATGAATTATTCGGGTTAATAGACCTATTGCCCCTGTTTTTATCTTTATATTATTTAAAAAGAGCTGCAAACTGTCTTAAAAAGGAATATCAGATACTAAAACTACCAAAATACGAATTATTGAAAATCACTCCTGATTCTATTTTTTACAGAAATTATAGTTATTTTTGAAAATAAAACAAAATAAATGATGGTTTTTAGACAAACTGCCGTTGTGGTTCATATTCGCTCACTCGAACGGATAAAATTGCAAATTATTAAAACAAAAATGAAATATTAATAATTAACTTTAAACCTTTCAAATTATTAAAACAAGAAAAAACAAAGTAATCAATCTTTTAAAAATAGGAATCTTCCTTTTCGGAGTATCCCTTCTGCTCTGGAATTGTGAAAAAGAAAATAGTGTCAATACAGAAGAACTAATCCAAGAGTCTGGCAATAAAATCTTTTCAACAAAAATAATTTCAAGTTTTGATATCCCCAAAATTGTAAGTCGTATTAATCCTAATAACATACCTTTTTCTCGCCAAGATGGAACTGTTACTTCGTTTGGAAGTGTACATATGAAAGATATTTTAGAAGTAATAGATACGCTAGGTAATCGTAATTATTCATTTACACTAATTCCTACGAAACCAAAACCTAATTCATTCTTTAATCTAATTGTATCTGTACAAGAAGGAAAATCAAATTACGAACTGTCCATATTAGAGTACAGAATGTCTTCAGATTTTGCACAAGCGTATAGAAATGGTACAAAAACTACGAATGATTTTACTGGAAGTATTCTTACATTTCCATATATACCAAGCACTACAACATTTAGAAGAGGTAGTGATACTTGTATTCAAAATATAGATGAAGTTGTAAATTGTAATCGAGTTGATATTGTTGATGGTAGTCCTGTTAATACAGGTGGCAGTGGATCTGCTTCAACCACACTTAGTGACATTAGTGTTCCCGATTATGGAGGTTCAACAAGTGGTATTAGTACAGGTGGTGGCGGATCTGTTTATTGGGTTTGTAATGCCTATCACATATCTCATAATAGGTCAACAGACTGTTGTTGTGCTGGTGGTGGTGGTACTTGGATTATCCTTCTTGCCCCACCATCGATAAGTACTTATCGAGCAAATCCAAATTCTTATGGGAGAAGTACCACTAACTGTTGTGATGATACTTATGTAGATGGTGCATTAGGAATGAATATAAATAATACAGCTAATAGCGTTTTAAATTGTTTAAGCACATTAAATAACAAACAAACTGATTGGGTATTAAATAGTACAAATGCACTTGATGTAATTAAACTTGATAGTTATTTACTCATGTTACGCATCCAAACCTCAAAAAAGGATGATTAAGCAGCTTTAGGTGTTGATAACTTTCTGAGTTCGTTATGAGCTGCTTTTTGAGCTGCTAAATAGATTTGTGTTTTCATAGCAAAATGATTTTTCCCTGTTCTTTGTTTAAGCCACTCTAACTTTATATAAGCTACAATTGACAATACAAAATGATTCGTTTGAGTTTCTGTTTTTTTAGTTGGAGATTTAGCAAAACCTGTGTTACTTTTAATCGATTTGTGATACTCTTCTACTGCCCACCGTTTTTTGTAGATTGTAGTTATTTGGTTATACGATAAATTTAAATCACTACAAGCCAAGTACAACTCGCCGACTGTATCATTCTCGTTTTTGAAAACTTGCTTTGTAAGCAACAGCGGAAAGTCTAGTTTTTCAAACCAAACTTCCACGGTTTGTTGTCTTGGCTGTAATGTTTTAATATTCACGTATGCTCCATTTTGCTTATCTTCTAAGGATAAGGCTACTTTTCGATTGCTTTTTAAGGCAATAATAAAATCATTTTTTAAAAGTTCTTTACAATAAACCATGTTCTCTGCTGAAGAAAACCAACTATCAGCCAACACATAATCAAAGTGTATTTTGCTACTACATTCCTGCAACATTTCTCTAAAAAGTTCGTTTTTAGTTTTGCTGCTTTTACGCTTTTGCCTTCCTGTTTTTTTGTCGGTAACCCAAATATTTTTCTTTATAAACTCTACACCACACGGTATACGCATGCCTCCAACTTCGACTAAAGCAGTTAGAAAATTAACCCCTTTTACAGACCTTCCAAACACATGGTCAAAATGCCAAGTGTTCAACTCACTTTCATCTGTATATTGTTTTTCTTGTATCGAATCATCAAAACTTAAAATGATAGTTTCTTTAGATTGAGTCAATTCTTCAACATAAGGTTTTGCCTTTTTCCATAGAAATTTACTGTCATAAACACCCGTTGATAATGCTCGTGTTATTTTATCATGTTTTATAGAGAGTAATGAAGCCATACCTGTAGCTGTCGTGTAAGAACTTGAACTTATCAAATAATCAGTATACAAATCAACAAAATTATCCATCTTTTTATTTCTCAAAGTTGTTAACAAGATAAACTATAAATATCTTAAATTCAAATTATTCTTGCGTAAGGTGAGTTATTTACAAAAAAATAATTGTACTAGTGAAGCTAAAGAGTTTGGTACACTTGCTATTGATGCATTAGATAACGATGGTATCGATGACGGCGAAGTAGACTTCGACGACAAAATAATTAATAAACTTACTAATAAATGTGCAAAAGACACTTTTACAGAACTAGAAAATGGTATTTATCAAGATGACCCAGTAAAACCAGAAGTAGAAATTTTAGCAATTAATATTGATAAGTTAAACTTCTCTCAAGAAATACTATACTTATTTGCTAACAGTAAAAACACGAATTTAACAATTCAAAATGGAACAACCTCTGGGTCTAATGCTTCAACGGTTGGCGCAAACATTATTGTTAGCAATAGTTATCTTTCTAATGCAACAAAGCTATCTATTGCAAGAACAATGATACACGAATCTATTCATGCTTACCTTAATGCTTATTTTTATAGTTATCCAGATTTTAATAACAAATCATTTAAAGATAAATTACGTAAATATGCAACAGATAAAGGATTTACAGATATGAATAGATTCCAACACGAATTTATGGGGCAATATGTAAATGCCATCGCAATTTCGTTATATGAGTGGGATAAAGAATATGGAAGTGGGAAAGGTAATAATAATGTAACTAAACCTGATGATTTACTTGGTTGGGATTATTATCGTTCATTGGCCTTTGGAGGTCTATATTATATAGATTCAAATGGTAATTTACAAGAAACAGATTCATTTAAAACTTTAGTTCCAATTCAAGTTGATAGAGATAATATTAAAAAGATTTTAGTAAACGAACAAAATGGAAACAATGATGCAAAAGGAGATAAATGTTAAAAAAATATTATGCTTATCTTTAATTGTCCTTTTGGTCAATTTTAGTTTCTCACAAAATAAATTAGAAGGTAAATATAAAGTAGAATACCAATTGAATGACTTTAGTGGGAAATATGTTTTTACTGGAGAAGGTGTCTTTTCATCAGAAAATTATGGAGATATTGGGCTTATTAGTTTTGGAAAAGGACATTACTTCATAAAAAAAGATAGTTTAATTTTAGATTATGATTTAACTAACCTAGAAGAAGAGAGTTACTTTAAGTCTAAAAAATATTATAACTATAAAGATTCTATTACTATAAATTTGAATATCTATGACTTTCAGAATAAACCAATACGTAATGTAGTTGTTTATGCTTATCCTAATAGCAAATCTAAAGAATCTGATGAAAAAGGAAACGCAATTTTAAAGTTTAAAAAGCAACAAGTAAAGAATAAAATAGAACTGCATTTAGACGGTGAATTTTTAGCAAAACAGATTATTTATATAGATCCTAAAGCTAATTATATTATAAATGCTTATATGAACAAAAATAAAATTATAGATTTAGGTCATCCAAAAGCAATTAAAAATGAAATAGTAAAGTTTAAAATTATTGAAATAACTGAACAACATTTAAAACTCAAAAACGGTAAGCAAAAAGTTACATTGAAAAAAGAATAAAAATACAAACCACAACAACTAAGTATTCGTGTTGCCGATAGGCCAAACATGAATACCATGTTGACTAACCCATTATTGGCAGATTACTATGGGTATTTCGACAAGTTCTTTTGAGGGGTTTATAAAAACAGGGAAAGAAAGTTATCTGTTTTCAAACGATAAGCAGTGTATTGTTTTATAAATCACATCCGTTAAAACGGCACTATTTCATAATCTGTATAAGTTTAAAAATCTCGGGAGTTATAACTCCCGAGATTTTTTTTATTAACTTTTAACTTTAACACCTTATATTATGAAACCAGAAGACATTTTAAACGATTCTTTTTTACAGCAATTCAAGAGCGGAACAGAACTAACCTCCTTTTTAGAAGACTTGCATAAGCGAGGCATAGAAAAGATATTAGAAGGCGAATTAGACGCACATTTAGATTATGAAAAACATCAAAAGCGTAGCGATACCAATGCGCGAAATGGCTATACTTCAAAAAAGTTAAAAACTACCTTAGGAGAAACGACGATACAAATACCACGAGATCGAGAAAGTTCATTTAATCCAATGCTTATTAAAAAACGCCAAAGCACAGCAGATGGAGTAGAAAATATAATCATCTCTCTGTACGCAAAAGGGATGAGTACCAGTGATATTGAACAGCAAATATACTCAAACCATTTAGGTTTTCGGGAAACACAAATTCACACAGACAAATACTTGTATTAATTGTTTACTAGTCAATAAATTACGATCAATTTATTTGGTTGTTTGAGTACTATTGATTATCTTTATAGTGTTGATATTCAGACATATGATTATAAAATTATCACAAGAAGAGAAAATTCAAATTAAACAATTACATCGTACTTGTAAGCAAAGAAAACACGCGGATAAGTTAAAAACTATTCTGATGCTTGATGATGGTTTTTCTTGTGTAGATGTTGGTAAGATTCTTCTTTTAGATGATGATACTGTAAGGACATATAGGACTATTTACTTAAATCAAGGAGCTGAGTCACTATTGACAGATAACAATAAAGGGAGAATTTCTTTTCTAAGTTCTAAACAATTAGACATCTTGGAGAAGCACATTACAGAGAATACCTATATGGATTCTAAAGGAATTGTTGCTTGGATTGAGAAAGAATTTCAAATTAACTACTCTTGTTCAGGCATTAATGAACTTCTAAAAAGACTAGGGTTTGTATACAAGAAACCAGTATTAACCCCTTGTAAAGCCAATGTTAAAAAACAAGAAGAGTTTGTAAAGCAATACAAAGAACTGAAAGAAAATTTGACCAAAGAAGATCAAATCTATTTTATGGATGGCGTACACCCACAACACAACACTATTGCTAGCCATGGTTGGATCAAAAAAGGACAGACCAAACATCTTAAAACCAATAATGGACGTAAAAGAACTAATATAAACGGAGCACTTAATTTGAAAACAAAACAACTCTTTTATGTAGAAGATGAGCGAATTAATAGCCAAACAATGATTGCTCTATTAATCCAAATATTAGACAAACAAAAAGAAGGGAAAATACACATCATATTGGATAATGCTCGGTATTATCACTCTCAAATTGTGAAAGAGTTTTTAAAAGAACATCCTCGGATTGTCTTAAAATTTATGCCACCATATTCACCCAACTTAAATATTATTGAACGTCTTTGGAAAATTCTAAAGAAAAAAGTGGTGGACAATAAATTCTATCTCAAATTTGAGAATTTTAGAGAAAAAGTGATTGAGTTCTTAGATAATGGTCTTTGGAAAGAAAAAGAATTTGAGAAAATACTCACAGATAATTTTCAAATTATTAAATCCGATTTTTCGGGTTCCTATGTGTAGTGGGTATATGAGTTGTACGATTTCAATATTTCTACTGCCACAATCTCAAGAATTACCGATAAAATAACAGGAGATATCATTGCATGGAAAAATCGCCCCCTAGAACAAACCTACCTAATCGTTTGGATGGACGGTCTTGTTTTTAAGGTTAGAGAAAACTCAAAAGTGATTAACAAAACCATTTACATCGCAGTAGGATTACGCACAGATGGTAAAAAAGAGGTGTTAGGATTATGGTTAGGTAAAAATGAATCTTCTGCCTTTTGGATGTCTGTTTTAAGTGATATTAAAGCACGAGGAACACAAGATATTTTGATTACTGCTACCGATAATTTAAACGGATTTACAGAGACCATAAAAACGATGTTTCCTAATTCTGTAACTCAAATATGTGTAGTACATCAAATTAGAAACACCATGGGTTATGTAGTCTGGAAGGATAAAAAGGAGTTTGTAAAAGATATGAAACAAATCTATACAGCACCTACAAAAGAAGCTGCCAAAGCCGCTTTAAACGACTTCAAAGACAAGTGGAACTCTAAATATTCTTACGCCATTAAAAGTTGGGAAAACAATTGGGACGAACTCACTGTTTTCTTTGATTTTCCCGCTGAAATTAGAAAAATAATATACACCACTAATCTCATCGAAAACTTAAACGGAAAGATTAGAAAATACACAAAAAACAAACTCTCTTTCCCCACGGATGACGCGGTAATGAAGTCCGTATTTTTAGCACTAAGAGAAAGTACAAGAAAATGGACAATGCCAATTAGAAATTGGGGCATTATTCTTAACCCGCATTATTCATAGGATTTATATTTAGAACAAATTTCAAAATAGATTTTTTATCTCTAGATTTTAGGATTCTCTCTTTCGTTTTTTAAACTTTTTCGGAGTAAATAGTATGTTATAATTGATTTTAAAAGTTAAAAAGGATTAATTTTACTAACAGAGCATAGGTATCCCAAGGTTTTAAAATTCTCACTTTAAAACCGTTATTGAGTTATTATCTCTCGAAACAAATCTTGATATACAAATGCTCTTGATCACTGATAATATATTCGTTTTTTAGTGACTTTTATGGTAGCTCCAACTTTTAATAAATTGGTTCTTATTGTATTTATTTGCCATTTTTCAGCCTTTTCAAATGTTGTTTTTTTGATGCTTTTTTTTAGTAATAAAAATAGTTCGTAGGCTAAACTACTTAAAAACAACCTGAAGAAGTTTGCAACAAATCCATGATTGGATAATCGATCGGAAAAACACATATTCTTGACTTCTTTACTTCTGTTTTCGCTAGATTCACCTCGTTTTACATAGAAATCAAAGTATATTTCTCGGGCACCTTTCTCTTTAATATTACTTATAAAATGACGAACATTTAAGCCTTTCCCTGTACTTTCTATTTTACAGTAAGCTTGTTGTGGTTTATGCCAACTTTTGGCTTGATAGCGAAACGATGTGAAATGTTGGTGTTTTTTATGCTGATTTACATATTGAAGTTGAACCGCTTTTTTACAACGCTCAACCTTTCTTTTGAGTACCGAATTACTAGCCTGACCTGTTACAAAAAACAAATCATAATCAGCTACTAATTTATAAAAAGGAGCACAACTAAATCCACTATCTGTTCGAATAGTAATTTTTAGTTCAGGATATGCTTTTTTTATTTTTTGAATAATTCTTCTTAAAATTCCGACATACCATCGATTCGAATGGCTATTTCCTGGGCGAAGAACTGGCAGGATAATTTGACCGGTTTCTCCATCATGAAAAAATAATTCATTTAACATAAACTGTCCATAATAACCATTGAACATTGACATTTGTTGATTCCCATATGTTGGATCATCGGTAGCATCAACATCAATTGTTATTTCATCTCGACCTTTTAGGCTTGATACGTAACGATCAATCCAAGCGTAAGAAAGTTTGAAAATAGTTTCTTTATTCAAACTGTTTTCAAAACGAGAAATAGTAGGTTGAGAAGCCAAATCTCCTTGAAGAACATCTTTAAATAATGGGTCATTTTGTAAATGGGTCACATCATTGGCATCTTGATAACCTAGCATTAGCATAAACACACGTTGCTTGAGTTGATGCTCTCGACTGTAAGTAATGTATTTAGGGTTTCGAAGATCAGGAAGTAACTTGCTAAAATATTTTAGTAAGTTGTGGGTTCTCTCTAACTTTTCTAAAAGAATCAAAGAACCATCTGAACTAATCTCTGTGGCTGAAAAATCAACCGAAATAGCTTGATTTCCTCGATAAAATAAAGTATCTTTAGTGCTCAAATATGGGTGTTTTAAAAAATGATATATTTTGTGTTTAACTGCTTAAATATAACACTTTACATTCAGGTTTTTTGATTTCTGATGAATTATTCGGGTTAAATGAGCGAACTACAAACCCCAAAACAGGAAAAAGTCATTACACGCATAAACGATTAAGAAGTGCTTACAGAAGTCTAAAAACCAACTTAAATTGGCTCTTTACTTGGTATGATTATATGGAGTTGAAAATTCCAAATACAACAAATGCCATCGATGGACATTTCTCAGATTTAAAGAATAAATTAAGAAACCACAATGGACTTTCAATAGAAATAAAACGCAAATTTATTGATGAGTTTTTTAAGGCATAAAGGCTTCAAAAAATATCAAAAAAGAGGCTCTTTCAAGCCTCTCAATTTTGACATTTTCGTCAGCCTTCAAGATAATCCCTAATAGGTTGCTCTCCAGCAGAGCCTATTTCCGTTTTACTTGATAAATCAAAGATAAAAAAAGGGAAATTAAAGTGCAAAAACTAATGAAAAATAGAGCCTCCTTTTTGTCCACTTGAAATATTTTAACTAAAAACAGCCTCCTTTTTGTCTATTACACCTATATTTGAAATGGAAAAATTATTGTTTAACCAAAAAGTTGCATTTGTGACTTGAATTCAGCTTACTTTAAATTTGTTATCGTGTATTTTTTCCATAATCCTAATATATAATAATATTTATGGACTATAAAAAAGCGTCACAGTAAATGTAGACACTCCAGTTTTTATACTAAATTTTTATTTTTTCACCTTTTAACAAAATTTTTTACATAAAATACTTGCATCCTAACCAAACATTTTTATATTTGGAGCATAATACTTTCAACTTACCAATTTTAATTGAATGTAAAATTTAAAATAAATTATTAATCTATGGACTTGATTGACAGAGCTTTAGAGTTTGAAAATAGAAAATTTAGCTTCCCTACCACTAGTGATAGAATTATCGCTTCACGTGAAGTAAAAGACCTTATTTTGAGCTTAAATGAAGTTTACAAGAAAACTAAAGACGCTAACATAATGGATATTATGAAACGTTTAACAGTTATTAAACAACGTATTGAAAAACGTTTAAAAGGTAAACCTTTAACATCGTAATTATATTAAATGAAAAAAAAATCCTTATACAATATAAGAATTAAAAGTCTACAAGGTAAACCTGTAGACTTTTCTACTTTTAAAGACAAATATGTTTTGTTTGTAAATGTTGCCTCAAAATGTGGCTTTACACCACAATATAAAGATTTACAAAAGCTTACTGATACATACCAAGAAAACTTAATAGTAGTAGGCATTCCTACCAATCAATTTGGTAGTCAAGAACCTGGAACTTCAGAAGAAATCCAAGAGTTTTGCCAAGTAAATTACGGTGTGTCTTTTCTAATTACTGAAAAAGTATATGTAAAAGGAGATAACCAACACGAACTGTACCAATGGCTCACCAAAAAAGAGTTAAACGGCAGCAAAAATTCATCTGTAAAGTGGAATTTTCAAAAATACTTAGTTGATAAAAATGGTAATTTAATTAACTACTGGTATTCTCTCACCAGGCCTACAAGTAAAAAAATAACCAAACACATTCTACAGCCCTAACAAAATTTTAAGACTTCCATATTTACTCAAAAAAATTCCTCAAGGTTTGCTTCGGGGGTTTTCAAAAAATTTTGTAAAAGTGTAATTTTGCATATATGGATGATCATATATACAAGCGTTATAATAAGAGTTTACTTTTATATCATTTAGTTTTTCCGTTGAAATATAGAAGAAAAGCTCTAACCGAAGAATCAGAATCAACATTGAAAGATATTAGCAATAAGATATCGGAACTATACGAAATACAATTTATCGAGATAGGGAATCAGATCATGTCCATTTTTTAGTTCAAGGGGTAGCATCAATGTCAGTGACTAAATTAGTTAGAACAATAAAAAGTATAAACGGGAATAGAATTATTTAGGTTGCCCCCCAGAGATAAAACAGTTTTTGTGGGGAGGCAAGTTATGGACAAGTGGATACTATGCAAATACCGTAGGTGAGTATGGCAATAAGGATGCGATAAAGAAATATATTGAAAATCAAGGAAAATAAGAGGAATACCTTAACTCCGCAGGTCTTTTTGTTAAAGAATTGAAAAACCTTGTAAAATAAAGGCTACAAGACTTTTTCAATTGAATTATTTTCACCTAATTGGGTGAAAATCCTTACAGGTGAAAGTTACAACTTCTACAGAAAAGATAAGTGCTTACGGCAGATTAAATTATATATCCGAAATATTCAACAATCTTGAGTTCTCGATTTTTATTGAAAAACATTTAGGCACAAGACCTTTACAGTCAGCGTTTAGTCATTGTGACGTTATAAAAAATCTTTGGATGCTTTTTTTAGCTGGCGGAGATTGCGCTGAGGATATTGGGGAACATTTAAAATCTGATTTACTTCAAATTCCTAATTTAAAGGTCTGCTCTTCGGATACTATTGGTAGGGTTTTAAAAAGTTTATCGCAAGAAAAAGAAATTCACCTAAGCAATTCTGGCATTGAACATCCGCTTAGTAGCCACAAAAATCTAAATGCTTTAAATTTAGATATGTTGCTAAAAACAAAAGTATTGGAGCCTAATAAAAGGCATTAAACCCCAGGGCAAGCCCTGGACCCAATAAGCAGAATCGGGGCAAGCCCCGAGGTATTAAACCAAAAAAAACAATAAATGCTATGATTTTGATTTTGACCATCAATTTATTCCTTGTAAAAAGTATGATTCTAAAAAGAGTTATAAAATGAAACGAGGCTATTTCCCTGGAGTCTCCACTATCGGGAAACACATTGTTCATATTGAAAATAGAAACGGTAATACCAACGTAAAATACAAGCAAGCAGACACTCTGAAGAATGCTTACAGCTCACTAAAAAACAAAGCCATTAGTATAAACAGAAGTCGTATGGATTGTGGTTCTTTTAGCAAAGAAATCATTGAGGTGGTTGAACAGAATAGCAAAATGTTTTACATAAAAGCACAACGCTGTGCAGAACTCTCAACCAAAATTAGAGCAGTAAAAAAATGGGAGACTGTAAGAATAGGTCTTTTTGATGTAGAAGTTTGCAGTATAAACTACACCCCTTTTAAAGACGATAAAACATATCGTTATGTAGTAAGCCGTGAGCGTAATAAAACAGGGCAAACAGATATTGAATTCCAAGATAGTTTTATTTACCATGCAATTTTAACTAATGACAGCGCCTCTAGTGATAAGGATGTAATTGTTTATTACAACCAAAGAGGAACTACTGAAAAGGTTTTTGATGAAATGAACAATGATTTTGGTTGGAAAAAATTACCCTTTTCGTTTTTAGAAGAAAACACTGTATTTATGTTAGTTATGGCAATGTGCAGAAATTTTTACTTACATTTAATTCGTGTTTTCTCAAAGAAAGTGTCTTTTGTAAAAACAACATACAGACTAAAAAAGTTTATTTTCAGGTTTGTTATTGTTCCTTTTAAATGGATACGGCAATCACGGCAGAAAGTATTGAAATTATACACCAAAAAGGAATATCCATTGCTCTTATAGATAGTATAAAAGCAGCTAGATTTAGGCAGCATGGAATAATTACACCCTACACAGAACCATATTAAACTGACAATGAGAGTATTATGAATAGTGAAGAATGTGATTATAACAAAGAGCTTCTCTTTAAAAACAAACAACTCCAAATTAACTAAGGAGTATTAATTTAAGAACTTATACCAATAATTTAAGCGAGTTATTCCCTTAAAAAAAAGAATTTAAGATCTAATAGATTACTTGCGAATTTAAGGTAATATTGAAACCAAACTCTCGCAAATAAAATTTCTGCGAACACATCGCTCTTATATTGTTGCTGTTTCGCAAATTACTTCATACACAAATGAATTTATTGAAATAGGCAAAAAAGCAATTCCAATTAGTAGGTCGTATAAAGAAAACGTCTTAAAAAAAGCTGACCTCTATTTAGGTTTAAAACCGTTATATTTGCAACAAAATTACACTTTTGAATACATCAAAATTCATTTTTAAACCTTCAAAGAAAATAGTTGAAAGCGCTAAATTTACTTGGCAAACTCCTAGTAATATTGCATTAGTAAAATACTGGGGAAAAAGCGAACCACAGATTCCTAAAAACGCATCGATAAGTTTTACGCTAAATAATTGCCATACAATAACAACTATAGCGTTTCAAAAACGTAAAACGGAACTTGTTTCGGTTTCTTATTTAGATTTTGAGCTTTATTTTGAAGGAAAAAAGAAAGATGATTTTAAACCGAAAATTGTATCGTTTTTCAAAAGAATTGAACAATATTGTCCGTATATTTTAGCGTATAAAATGATAATTTCTTCAGAGAATTCTTTTCCGCATAGTAGCGGAATTGCTTCTTCTGCAAGCGGAATGAGCGCAATAGCAATCTGCTTGTTAAGTTTAGAACGTTTATTGAGTGAGAAAGTAATGACTGATAAATACTTTAATCAAAAAGCTTCTTTTTTAGCACGTTTAGGCTCAGGTAGCGCAAGTAGAAGTATAGAAGGGCCATTGGTTGTTTGGGGAGAGCATCCAGAAATTGAAGGAAGTTCAGATTTATTTGGAATAAAATTCCCGCACAAAGTACATTCAGTTTTTAAAAACTATCAAGACACTATTTTATTGGTTGATAAAGGTGAAAAGCAAGTATCATCAACAGTTGGGCATAATTTAATGCATAAGCATCCGTATGCTGAAAATCGTTTTTCACAAGCAAATGAAAATTTGTCAAAACTGTCAAAAATTCTTCAAAACGGAGAAATAAAAGAGTTTATTAATCTCGTTGAAAGCGAAGCTTTAACGTTGCACGCTATGATGCTTACAAGTAATCCGTACTTTATATTAATGAAGTCAAATACGTTAGAAATTATCAATAAAATTTGGCAATATAGAGAAGAAATAGAAAGTAATATTTGTTTTACTTTAGATGCTGGTGCAAATGTACATATATTGTATCCTTTCGAAGAAAAAGGAAAAGTCAATAAATTTATAGATTTAGAATTATCAAAATACTGCCAAAAAAATCAGTACATTTGTGATACTGTGGGTTTTGGAGCAATAGCGCTGTGATGTCTTCAGTAACTTAAACATATAAATATGAAAATTTCAACGTTGTTGTTAATACTATTTGTTGGGTTTTTAACGTCATCAATTTCTGCCCAAGAAACAATATGGTTAGACGCTAACTGGAAGCAAACAACCAAAGATAAAGCATCCTATTATAGACCAGTACCGCAAACAAAATGCAATGGCTTTTGGATTGTAGATTACTATGTAAATGGTAAAAAGCAAATGGAAGGATTTAGTACGTCTAAAGTGTATGATAATGAGGTGTTTGAAGGGTTGATAAAATATTATTTTAATACAGGTGTTTTATCGCATGAACTTAATTATTCTGGAGGAAAATTAGAAGGAAATAGAAAAGAGTACCATGAATCTGGAGAGCTAAGAGAAGTAGTAAAATATAATGATGGTAAACGAGACGGAGTTTATAAAGCCTACTATAAAAATGGAAAAATAGAAACCAAAGGAAAATATAGAAATGGTGAAAAGATAGGTGTTTGGAAAACTTTCTATAAAAACGTCTATAAATAAGTTGCTTACGGTTTGTTTTAACTGTATTTTTGTGTTGCGCTATAAATAAGTTGATTAATGAAAGGACCACTTTTTTACGCTAAAATTTTACTCTTTGGAGAGTACGGAATCATCAAAGATTCTAAAGGTTTAGCAATTCCGTTTAATTCTTATAAAGGAGCTTTAAAAACTGCTCAAGGTTTAACAAATGAAGCTAAAAAATCTAATAAAAACTTAGTTAAATTTTATAATTATTTAACAGGGTTAAGTACAAATTTAGTTTCTTTTAATTTAGAGGAATTAAAGAAAGATATTGATGCGGGGATGTATTTTGATTCTTCAATTCCACAAGGATATGGAGTAGGAAGTTCTGGCGCATTAGTTGCTTCTATTTATGATCAATACGCTGCAGATAAAATTACCGTTCTAGAAAATTTAACGCGAGATAAGTTGTTGAAATTGAAACAAATTTTCTCGTTAATGGAATCTTTTTTTCATGGAAAAAGTTCTGGTTTAGATCCATTAAATTCTTATTTAAGCTCACCAATTTTAATCAATTCTAAAGAGCATATAGAACCAGCTGGAATCCCTTCGCAAAAAGAAGGAAAAGGAGCTGTATTTTTATTAGATTCGGAACAAGTTGGCGAAACTGAACCTATGGTAAACATCTTTATGAATAAGATGAAAAACGAAGGTTTTAGAAAGATGTTAGCCGAAGAATTTTCAACGTATACAGATGCATGTATAGAAGATTTCTTAAAAGGAAATGTGAAATCGTTATTTGGAAATGTTAAGAACTTATCTAAGATAGTTTTGAAAAACTTTAAACCAATGATTCCAACAGCATTTCATAAAGTTTGGGAGCGCGGAATTCAAACGAACGATTATTACTTAAAACTTTGTGGTTCTGGTGGCGGAGGTTATATTTTGGGCTTTACTGAAGATTTTGAAAAAGCACAAAAAAGCTTACGAGATTATAAATTAGAGTTAGTATATCGCTTTTAGTTGCTTTTTTATGGCAATATTATTTCATTCATTTCATTTATTTATTAGAATAAGTATTCTTTTAGTAATTTATGGATTTTTATTTATTTCATTTTTTATTTGGCGTTTTTCTTATTGGCTATACAGTGGTTTAGGAGATTATGGTAGAGATCCATTAACATCAAAATATCAAGTAGGAATGATTGATTATTACTGGGCTTCAGTAAAGGTTAATGATGAAAACATTTCTAAAGAAAGTAATCTTAATGGTATTGAAAAATTACACTTTGAAAACAATATTTTGTATGGAAAATCTCGAAATAATTTCGTCATTATAAATACCGAAACAGATAAAATTGATTCAAGATTAAATGAAAAAGAATTTACAATTCTCGGAGGTAATTTAAATAAGCTATTAACACCTGAAAAGTTTCACTCTCAGCATTTTGGTTGGTTTATGGTATTATTTTTATAAAAATGAATTCTACCAAGCAAATTTCCATTTTCCATAAAATTTTCAGTTTACTGTCTGTTGTTCGCGGATACAATATTTTTGTATTAGTTACTGCGCAATATTTAGCAGCAATATTCATTTTTTCACCTAAAAGAACATTACAGAACGTGCTTTTCGATTGGCACTTACTATACCTAGTATTAGCGTCTGTTTGTGTGGTGGCAGGAGGTTATATTATCAATAATTTTTACGATGTTAGAGCAGATAGCATTAATCGCCCTTTAAAAACAGGGATTGATAATTTTATAAGAGAAGAAACCAAATTATCACTTTATTTTTTGCTGAATTTTATAAGTGTAGCTTTTGCATTGTTGGTTTCGTGGCGAGCAGCATTGTTTTTTTCAACATATATATTTTCCATTTGGTTTTATTCACATAAGTTAAAAAAATACCCTTTTGTTGGATTAATTTCTGCAACTATTTTAACCATTTTACCATTCTTTGTAATCTTTGTGCATTATAAAAATTTTTCAAAAATAATTTTTGTGCATGCAATATTTTTGTTTTTGGTGATTATGGTACGTGAACTTATTAAATATTTAGAAAATATAAAAGGAGCTATTGCCAGTAATTACACTACTTTTCCTGTAAAATACGGCGAAAAAAAAACAAAGAAATTTGCAGTATTATTACTAATCTTAACCTTGGTTCCAGTAGTGATTTTGTTTAGCTACCCCGCTATAAGTTATATGAAGTATTATTTCTATTTAGCAATGATAACATTAATTTTTGTTGGGTTTTCTCTTTTGAAATCTACCGAGATTGGTCAATATAAATTGTTGCATAACATTTTAAAAATACTATTATTAATTGGTGTTTTTAGTTTAATCTTTATAGATACCTCACTTTTGATAGAAAAAGTGATAGACAAACTGAACTAATAATCAAATATTTAGCAGTACCTTTGCCCGCATTTTAAAATTTAAAAAATGGAGTCAAAGAATAACTCGTCGAGAGGACGACAAGCAGGTAAGCGAAACAATCCTCAAACTAAAAATAAAAAACGTTTTCAAAATACTACTTCATCTAAATTCACGCCAAAAGTTCAACCTCAAAAAAATGTGAGTACTGGTGTAAGACTTAATAAATATATTTCTAATTCTGGTATCTGTTCTCGTAGAGAAGCCGATACGTATATTGAACATGGTAGTGTTACCATAAACAGTAAATTAGTAACAGAAATGGGCTATAAAGTGCAACCAAATGATGAGGTTCGTTTTGATGGTTCTTTAATTTCTATGGAGCAAAAACGCTATATTTTATTAAACAAGCCAAAGAATTATATTACTACTATGGATGATGATCGTGGTAGAAGTACAGTAATGGATTTGGTAGATAATGCAACCAAAGAACGTATTTATCCTGTAGGTCGTTTAGACAGGAATACAACAGGTTTATTATTGTTTACAAACGATGGGGAATTAGCAAAGAAATTAACACATCCAAAATATGATGTGCGTAAATTGTATCATGCCTCTTTAGATAGAAAGTTAGATTTAAAAGATTTACAAAAGCTTCGTGGTGAAGTAATTATTGAAAGTAGAAAAGTATTTATTGATGCCGTAGAATATGTGCAAGGAGAAAAGAAAACTGAAGTAGGAATTGAAATTCATTCAGGAAGAAATAGAATTGTACGTAAAATATTTGAACACCTTGGTTATAAGGTAGTAAAATTAGATAGGGTAATTTTTGCAGGTATGACTAAGAAAAATTTACCTAGAGGAAGGTGGAGAGAACTTACTAAGTTAGAGCTTAGTAATCTACAAATGATATAAAATAAAAATTCCGAGCAGCTGCTCGGAATTTTTTATTGTTAAAAAATAAATATCTTATTTTGAATCTAAAATAGTATCAATTCTTATCAACAGCATTTTGTAAATGATAGCGTTTAATATCACGTTTAAGATGTTTTAATTCACCGCGAACAATAGGGGTTTAATACCGAACTGACAGCTCCGTTTTACATTTTTAAGTACACAATTTTAGAAAGAATATAAAAGCGATGAATGTTTTTACTGTTGCAAATACAGATAAACCTATTGTGACTTTTGAAGGAATTCGAATTTTGCCAGATTTTAATTATTTAAAAGACAGCTTGCCAAAGATTGATATTCTAGTGGTGCCTTCTGCATAACATCATTTAAAAAGTAGCTAAAGAAGCTTGAATATATTACTTCTCATTGCGATGGTGCTTTTGTGCTTGCTAAAGCTGGAGTCTTAAACGGAAAAGTATCTACAACGTTTCCTAGTAATATTGATAAAATTCGTGAGATATTTCCTGATTTAGATATTAGAAAAAAGGTGTTATTTGTGTATGACGGAAAATATATTACTTTCGCTGGATGCGAAAAATCTTTTGAAGCTGCTTTGTATCTACGTGTATATTTATACGGAAAATAAATTGCTAAATCGTTTGCTGGTGGTTTAGTAATTGACTGGAATGTTGATGATGTTCCGCATTTAATTGTTGAGTAAATTTAAGAGAGTTCTCAATATAATTATTCTTTAGAAAAATTATTCAAATTTGACAGAGCGTGTCGTTATTTCTGCCAAAGGAGGAGTCTGAAATCTGTTTGGCATAGATTTTTGTATTTACAGGTATAACAAAAAGTTGGTAAAATAGTTTAGCCCTGATTGAAACGACATCCTTTTAATTATCTTTATTAAAAGCGTTATTGCAAGAGACGAAGCAACTTACTGGTAATTAAGAGGTTGCTAGTG
The DNA here is from genome assembly GCA_965242715.1 of Tenacibaculum sp. Lineage (GTDB taxonomy): Bacteria > Bacteroidota > Bacteroidia > Flavobacteriales > Flavobacteriaceae > Polaribacter. Next base: position 2,293,960 of record OZ251501.1, on the reverse strand, counting down.
TTTACAAAAAAATAAACGACAATGATAGCATAATAAAAAGATATAGTGGAAAGCAGGAAATAGCCTCAAAAAAATATTTTAGTCAATTATAATTCGTGTATTTTCGCAAAGTATGCAAGAAACTAAAACACATCAACTAACAGACTGGTTGCCAACTACAAACAAAGAGGTTAAAATTCGTGGCTGGGAAGAATTAGATGTAATTCTTTTTAGTGGAGATGCGTATGTAGATCACCCTTCTTTTGGACCCGCTGTAATTGGTAGAATTTTAGAAAGCTATGGTTTGCGAGTTGCCATTGTACCGCAACCAAGTGTGAATGATAATCTCCAAGATTTTGAAAAGTTAGGTAAACCACGTTTGTTTTTTGCGGTTACCGGCGGTTGTATGGATCCGATGGTTTCTAATTATACTGCGAGTAAAAAAAGGCGTGATAAAGATGCATATACACCGAATGGAGATAAGGGTTTTAGACCTGATTATGCAACCTCTGTGTATTCTAAAATATTAAAAGAGAAATTTATTGACACACCTGTTTTAATTGGCGGAATTGAAGCTTCACTTCGTCGTGTAACGCATTACGATTATTGGTCTGACAAATTATTACCATCTATTTTAGCGACTTCTAAAGCAGATATGTTGGTCTACGGAATGGGGGAGCAACCGTTGCGAGAAATTGTTGAATTATTGCAAAAAGGGGTTCCGTTTTCGAGTTTAAAAAACATTAAGCAAACTGCTGTTTTTATTAATCAGGGAGAAAAAATTCCTGTAGTAAAAGATTGGGAAGATGTAACGATCAATTCTCATGAAGCCTGTTTAAAAGATAAAAAAGTTTTTGCTTCTAATTTTAAAGTAATTGAGCAAGAATCAAATAAGTTAAAAGCGAGAAGAATTTTACAAGGAATTGGTGATTATACGTTGGTTATTAACCCACCATTCCCTACAATGACAGAGAAGGAAATTGATGGCTCTTTTGATTTGCCTTTTACACGTTTACCACACCCAAAATATAATAAACGTGGACCAATTCCTGCGTTTGAAATGATAAAGTTTTCTATTAATATTCATAGAGGTTGTTTTGGTGGTTGTAGTTTTTGTACAATTTCTGCACATCAAGGAAAATTTATAACGAGTAGAAGTAAAGAATCTATTTTAAGGGAAGTAGATATTGTAGCAAATATGCCAGACTTTAAAGGTTATTTGTCTGATATTGGAGGGCCATCTGCAAATATGTATCAAATGAAAGGAAAGGTGCAATCTATTTGTGATAAATGTGTTGCGCCAAGTTGTATTTCGCCCGTAATTTGTTCTAATTTAGATACCTCTCACAAACCATTAACAGAATTATATCAAGCAGTTGATAAGCATCCGAAGATTAAAAAATCTTTTATAGGAAGCGGAATTAGACATGATATGTTGGTTCCTGAATTTAATAAAAATGCCGACCCAAAAGAGTTAGATGCCTATACGGAAGAGGTAATGACAAAACACGTTTCTGGTAGATTAAAAGTAGCACCAGAGCATACTTCAGACCCTGTTTTAAAGTTAATGCGCAAACCTTCTTTTAAATATTTTCATATGTTTAAAAAGCGCTTCGATAGAATAAATATAAAGAATAAATTGAACCTTCAATTGATTCCGTATTTTATTTCTAGTCACCCAGCAAGTGAAGTGGAAGACATGGCAAATTTGGCAGCTGAAACTAAAAATATGGGCTTTCAGTTAGAGCAAGTACAAGGTTTTACACCAACACCAATGACGGTTGCTACGGTAATTTATTATTCTGGTTTTCATCCTTATACTTTAAAGCCTACAAAAACGCCTAAAACTAAAAAGGAGCGTGAAGACCAACATAAATTTTTCTTTTGGTATAAAAAAGAAAATAGAGATTGGATTAGAAACACGCTTAACAAAGTTGGAAGAAAAGATTTATTAAATGTTTTGTTACCAGAGAATAGTTCTTGGAAACAGCATAAAAAATCCAAAGAAGTCAAGAATACTTTTGACGATGCGGTGCCTTTTAATCAACGGAAAAAGAAAAATTATAGAGCTCCTAAAAATAAAAAGAGGAGGTAGGTTTTAGGGTTTTTAAAGGACAAAACTACCAAGCAATAAATTATACACGTTGTTGAACTACCCCTCGTTCCTCGGAAGCCTTTTAGTTACTTTCAAAAAAAGAATAGTTACTTTTCTGTAAAAATAAAATATAAAAACGATGTTTCAAAAAAAAGATTAACCATTGAAGAGTGCGCAAGGCAATGCGTACCTAAATTTTCTTTATTATGTCTACAATTAGAAAAGAGTTTTGTAATTAACGGAAAGGCGGGTAGTACTTTACAGAACTATAAAAGGTGTTTGGCACATCTAACATTGCATTACAAAATCAACCCTTTAGACCTTGAAAAGGAACAGATTGATGATTATTTATTTCATTGTAAAAACCTTCATAAAACCCCTTTCGATAGTTTTTTTAAACACACTATTTTCGGATTAAGAGCTGCTTACAAAGTAGCTGGAATGGCTGCCATTAGCGTTTCGCTTCCGCAAATAAAAAGGCAAAATAATTTACCTGTAATTCTAAGTCGGAGAGAAGTAAAATCACTTATAGAATCTCCTAAACATTTAAAACACAGGTTGGTAATAGGCTTATGTATGGTTGTGGATTGCGGAATTATGAACTCTGTAATTTAGAGCAAAAAGATATTTATTTTGATAGGAAAACAATATTTGTAAAAAAGCAAAAAGGCAATCGAGATCGCTATGTTCCGCTTTGTGATTTACTGATAAAAGGGTTAAGAAAATATTTCAACTCAGAAAACCCTTACCGTTGGGTGTTTAATTCACAAGTTACCGATGCTGGAAAACCGCTGCAGTTTACTCAGCGCGGTGTGCAATGGTGCATTGGCGAAGCCAAGAGTAAGCAAGGTATAAAAAAGAAAGTAACAGCCCCTGTTTTTAGACATCCCTACGCCACCCATTTATTGGAAGAAGGGCTTGATATTGTAAGGATAAAAGAGTTGTTGGGACATGTACGAAGAGACTACGTTGATCTACTTACATGTAGCCAATTTAGAGAGGAAACAAAAATACAGTCCTTTGGAAACACTTTATTCTTAAGCGATTGCGTGCTAAATATATGATTGCCGATGTGCTAAATCGACATCAAGAAGATTTATATAAACTTTGTGCTAATTCATGGCAAAGTAGAACGCTACATGCCCTTCGAAAATGTAGAACCATAGCACTTGGAGGACACTGGGAAACACTGAAAGGATTTGCTGAAAACCAAAAAATCTAGGAGCAAGAACAGGTATGATAGGACTGTTGCATACTTGGGCACAAAATTTACAATTGCACCCACATTTACATTGCATTGTTCCTGCAGGAGGAGTGACCGAGAAAGGTATTTGGAAGTCTAGTAAAAACAAAGGTGATTTTCTATTTTGTGTAAAAGAGATGAGCAGAGTTTTTAGGGCTAAATTTGTAGCGAATCTTCGTAAAGAAAAGGCGGAAATCCCACAAGAACTGTATGATAGTTTGTTTAAAAAGAATTGGGTGGTGTATGCAAAAAAAGCATTTGTAAAACCTGAATATGTGATAGAATATTTGGGTAGATATTCTCATAAGATAGCGATAAGCAATCATAGGATATTGGCAATAGATAACAAAGCAAACACGGTAACCTTTGGTCTAAAAAACTACAAACAGGGCGGAAAAAAAGAGACGATGACCTTATCTCAATCAGATTTTATAAAGCGACTTTCCTTACATGTTCTTCCTAAAGGATTTACTAGAATACGTCATTATGGTATTTTAAGTGGTACTTGGAAAAAGAAACATTTTGCAAGTTCTTCAAGAGCAACTAAATGGTAATAAAACCAAAAAAAAGAAAGAAACACCAGTTGTTGATAAACACTTAAAATGTCCAATATGCAAAGAAGGAAAACTGCATACTATTCTGGAGTTTTCTAAAACCAGACCACCACCAGACTTTATTTTAAAACAACTAGCCTCTCAAAAAAAGAGAATATATAAAACACGTAATAACAGGCAATTAAAAAAATAGATTTAGATACCATTGTCTAAAATGAAGTGAAAACTTAAAAAATCATGTAAAATCTAAAAAAAGTTATTAAAATCACATTGGTTTTATCAAAACGGATGTGATTTATAAAATAATACACTGCTTATAGTTTGAAAACAGACAAACTTTCTTCACCTGTTTTATAAAACCCCTTACAAGACTTGTCGAAATACCCATAGTAATCCGCCAATAGTGGGTTCGTCAACATAGTATTCATGTTTGGCCTATCGGCAACACGAATACTTAGTTGTTTTGTGTAGCGTTAATTAGTAATGTATTTTTTGATTTATAATTTTAACTATATTTTTAGCTTCCATTTTTTTTATAGTTCGAATAGTAGATTCAATACTCAAACCAAGTAATCCTGCTATGACTCTTCTAGTGAAATCAACTTTCAACTCAAAAGGGACAGTGCTTTCGTGAATCTCATATTTTAAGTATTTTAATAGTGTAATTATAGCTTTTTCTGCGGAATTAGATGTAATACCGTTAGCGATAGTTGCCTTGTAATAAAGTCTATGCGAAATCATTTTGGTAAAAGCATAATGAGTCTCACTATTATTTAATAAGAGTTCTTTAAAAGATTCTTTTTTTAATCTATAAACACTCGTAGAACTTAAGCAAATAGCATTTGCAGGGTATTTTGAATCAATTAATAATGGAGGTTCACCAAAACTTTTATTTTTACCAAAAATACCTTGAATAAATTCATTACCACTTTCGTTGTAATAATTCATTTTTACACCGCCACTGATAATTTGAAAATAGTAATTGGCATTATTCTCTTTTTCAAAAATATAATCTCCTTTAGAAAAATTAATGACTTCAACATCGTATTTATTTAAAATATTTTTTTCAATCATGTGATTTGAATCATGTAAAGTTACTATTTATCTAAGGTATTTTTGCAACTGTAAAGATATTAAAAATGGATAGAATAGTTATAAGTTTAATAAATTACTCATGTTACGCATCCAAACCTCAAAAAAGGATGATTAAGCAGCTTTAGGTGTTGATAACTTTCTGAGTTCGTTATGAGCTGCTTTTTGAGCTGCTAAATAGATTTGTGTTTTCATAGCAAAATGATTTTTCCCTGTTCTTTGTTTAAGCCACTCTAACTTTATATAAGCTACAATTGACAATACAAAATGATTCGTTTGAGTTTCTGTTTTTTTAGTTGGAGATTTAGCAAAACCTGTGTTACTTTTAATCGATTTGTGATACTCTTCTACTGCCCACCGTTTTTTGTAGATTGTAGTTATTTGGTTATACGATAAATTTAAATCACTACAAGCCAAGTACAACTCGCCGACTGTATCATTCTCGTTTTTGAAAACTTGCTTTGTAAGCAACAGCGGAAAGTCTAGTTTTTCAAACCAAACTTCCACGGTTTGTTGTCTTGGCTGTAATGTTTTAATATTCACGTATGCTCCATTTTGCTTATCTTCTAAGGATAAGGCTACTTTTCGATTGCTTTTTAAGGCAATAATAAAATCATTTTTTAAAAGTTCTTTACAATAAACCATGTTCTCTGCTGAAGAAAACCAACTATCAGCCAACACATAATCAAAGTGTATTTTGCTACTACATTCCTGCAACATTTCTCTAAAAAGTTCGTTTTTAGTTTTGCTGCTTTTACGCTTTTGCCTTCCTGTTTTTTTGTCGGTAACCCAAATATTTTTCTTTATAAACTCTACACCACACGGTATACGCATGCCTCCAACTTCGACTAAAGCAGTTAGAAAATTAACCCCTTTTACAGACCTTCCAAACACATGGTCAAAATGCCAAGTGTTCAACTCACTTTCATCTGTATATTGTTTTTCTTGTATCGAATCATCAAAACTTAAAATGATAGTTTCTTTAGATTGAGTCAATTCTTCAACATAAGGTTTTGCCTTTTTCCATAGAAATTTACTGTCATAAACACCCGTTGATAATGCTCGTGTTATTTTATCATGTTTTATAGAGAGTAATGAAGCCATACCTGTAGCTGTCGTGTAAGAACTTGAACTTATCAAATAATCAGTATACAAATCAACAAAATTATCCATCTTTTTATTTCTCAAAGTTGTTAACAAGATAAACTATAAATATCTTAAATTCAAATTATTCTTGCGTAAGGTGAGTAAATTACATAGTTACAATACTTTGTTTTGTTTGTGTGTGTTTTTTACACCAGTTTTTATTTAAAGAAGCAGAATCTACGTTTATTATTGCCGCATTTGGAGCTTCAGCTGTTTTAGTTTTTTCTATTAAAACAGAAGAATATTCATTTTTTAAAACTTCTTTAAGTTCTGTAGTTGCTGCGCTGATAGGTGTTTTTTTTCAACAGCTTAATATAGAGTTCGTTTTTAAAGTTTCGTTAACGATTAGCTTATGTATTTTATTAATGAATTTATTTAATAGTAAATATCCTCCAGCAGGTGCTATTGCTATTATTCCATTATTACCAAATGATGAAATACAAAGTTTAGGGTATTTATATGCACTTTATCCTACGTTAACAGGATTGATCGTTATTTATTCATTTTCAATAATTAAAACAAAATTAAATACAATATATTATGGCAAGTAAAAAAACAATTGAAATCGTAAAATCTACAGCACCTGTTTTAGAACAACATGGAGAAGCAATAACAAAAGTGTTTTATAAAATGTTATTTGATAATCATCCAGAATTAAAGGATGTTTTTAATATGACGAATCAAAAGAAAGGAACACAGCAAGTAGCTTTAGCAAGTGCTGTTTTTAAGTACGCTTGTCACATTGATAAGCTAGAAATGATGGGGGATGCTGTAGAAACAATAGCGCAAAAACATACAAGTCTATCTGTACCTAAAGAAGCGTATCCAATAGTAGGGGAGAATCTTTTAAAAGCAATTAAAGAAGTTTTAGGAGATGCTGCAACTCCAGATATTATGGATGCTTGGGCAGAAGCGTATGGTGATTTAGCAGTGATTTTTGTAGGTAAGGAAGAAGGGATGTATGCTGAGAGAGAGAAAAGTAAAGGTGGTTTTAGAGGTAAGAAAGAATTTAAAATTATCAAAAAAGTAGACGAGAGTGATGTTATTACTTCTTTTTATTTAAAAAGAGAAGATGGGGATGTATCACCTAATTTTATTGCAGGACAGTATGTTGCGGTAACGGTAACAATACCTAATACAAGTCATAAGCATACAAGAACTTATAGTTTATCGGATTCTAATGATAAAGATTATTTAAGAATTAGTGTTAAAAAAGAAGCGGGAAACCCGGATGGAATTGTTTCTAATTTTTTACATTCCGATAAGGTAGTTGGTGATAGTTTAATCCTTGGAATGCCTTCTGGTGAATTTGTTTTAAAGGAAAGTAAAAGACCTTTAGTTTTATTAAGTGGAGGTATAGGAGTAACACCTGTATTAAGTATGTTTAAAGAAGCTATAAAAAATAATTCTCAAGAAGTTGTTTTTATTCAATGTGCTTTAAATAGTAATACGATAGCTTTTAAAGATGAAGTTAGTGCGTTATTAAATGAGAAGTCTAAATCGGCAGTTGTTTACAACGCTCCTTTAGAAAGTGATGTTTTAGGACAAAATTATGATTTCAAAGGATATTTAACGAAGAGTATATTAGAGGAGTTGAATATAACTAATGAAAGTGATTTTTATTTTTGTGGACCAACACCTTTTATGGCTAATTTAATCTCTATTTTAAGAGATTTAAAAGTTAATGAAGAACATATAAACTATGAGTTTTTTGGACCAATTGAAGAACTTAGCATAGTTATCTAAAAAGTGGTATAGTTTTATTGAACATTACTTGTTTCAACGGGAGTGTAATTTAAACTCTGTCTGTTCTATTTTTCCGTTTTAAAAATAGTTTGATTTTTTCTTTTCATACTCTGGCTTAAAAAATCGAATTGTTTTTAAAATGAGCTCCAGCGGCAGTGTCACGAGCTGCTTTTTGGAATACTAACTATCGAGTGGTATTCTCTCTCCAAATTTAATATATAATTGTTGAACAATCCCGTCGTAAACGTTTTAAAAATTAATAAAAAAAAGAGGCTTTAGTTTAAAATGGCGTTTATTTATTGTATTTTTGTTTGAACACTACTATTTATGGATACATCAAGGATAAAGAACTATTTCACTAAATTATCGTCAATAGAACAAGAGGATTTATTACTAACGCTAAGATCAGTTAAGTCAAATTCTGATTTTCAGTTAATTGATATTAGAAGGAAAAGGTTTGATGAGAAACAGAGTGTTTGTCCTCATTGTAATCACATTAAATATGTAAAAATGGGTATTGACAAAGGAGTTCAGCGATATAAGTGTAAAGGATGCAATCGTACTTTCACTCCATTTACAGGAACATGGATGGCTCAAATTCATAAGAAAGGAAAACTAGCCGATTATTTAAAGTTGATGCAACAAGGATTGAGTTTAGACAAAATAGTAGCAAAATTGAATATCAATAAAAAAACTGCTTTTGATTGGAGGCATAAAATAACTATTTCACTAAAAGAATTAGAGACAGATAAGTTTTTAGGCATAACCGAAAGTGATGAGACTTTTTTTTTGCACTCCGAGAAAGGCTCGGGGAAAATAACTCGCAAATCACGAGAACGAGGAAAACAAGTTAAAACAAGAGGAATAAGTAATAAGTAATGAGCAAGTAGCGGTAATTGTCTCTGCTGATAGAAAAAATGAAATATCATTAAAACTTGCATGTTTTGAACGTATCTCTAAAAAAGAGATAACAAAAGCAATAGGAAATAAAATAGACACCCAAACAGTTTTATGCACAGATGGTCACCCAAGTTACAAAGGATTTGCAATTGACAACAAACTAGAACATCACGTGTTTAAAGCGAATTTAAAACCGTTTACAAAGCAAGGTAATTTACATATACAGAATAAAACTCATTACATAGCAGATTAAAGAAGTGGATAAATGATGATTTGTATGGAGTATCTACAAAATACTTGCAAAATTATCTAAATTGGTTTAGGTGTAAAGAGAAATTTAAAAAAGTAGATTATATGTTCAAAATGATAGAATTGAGTCTTGAGAACACCAAAGCAAGAACAGAATATTTAGACAATGTTAATAACAACGCTATTTTAAACTAAAGCCAACAACTTTTGCATATAAAATCATTTATTGGAACAAGTCAAAATGCAGTTATGATACAGATATGGACAGCTTTAATCACCATTTTAATCTTAAAATATTTAAAAGCAACAGCAAAATATAAATGGTATCTTTCAAATTTAGTTGCTTTCCTAAGGATTAACCTTTTTGTGAAAATTGATTTACAGAATTGGTTAAACGAACCATTTTTGGACAAAGAGAAACCTCCGAATATTGAGGTACAGGGGGTGCTTTTTTAAATCAGTCAGTTTTTAACTGTTTTTGTAGCGAAATCAGTACTTTTACTTTATCCTAAAATTTGTTTAGGACGGGATTGATATTCTATGTTTTTTCCAAATAGAGTTATACTCTTGAATATTTTTTTCAACTACAACTACTCGTTTTAATAACTTATATTCAACGTTAGGTTAAGGTGTAGAGAAACCGTTAAGAATTTTTAAACTAAACTTCAATTTCTACTCACAAACCTTGCAATCATCTTTGTCTTGTACTTCGCCAACCAAGTTTCCTTGTTCGTTTAAAACAAAGCCACAGCAGTTCATAAAGCCTTCTGCAATTAGTTTGCGTGCGCGTTGTATTTGAGATTTTGTAGTTGATAAGCTTTGGCTGAGTTGCGTAGCAACCTCCTGCTGTTTTAGCCCTTTTATGTCAGATAAAAATAAAGGATCTCGGTATTTTTTAGGTAAGTTTTTTAAGATTCCGCGGAGACAATCTTTTTCAGTATGTACGTTTTCTTCGAGCTCAGTTTCAGATTCAAAATTGGCAATTTCAAAAGTTTTGTTTGCCGATTTCCAATAATCTAAAATAGAATTTCTAGCAATAGAAAAACACCAAGACTTTAGATTGGTAATGTCTTTTAGTGTATGTAATTTAGTGTGAATTTTAATAAAGGTATCCTGTAAAATATCATCAGCAATAGTAATACTTTTTACTTTGCTGATGATAAATTTTTGTAAGTCTTCAGAATACTGTGTCCAAACTTGTTGTGTGGTCATTTTATAATATAAAAAATGTCAGATTGAGTATAGTCGAGATCTAAAAAAAAACCTTTCAACAGCACTCAACCTGACAGTCTATTTAACAATTACAGTTATTACAAGGACAATTTTCGCAAGTGCATTTTGCGCAATCTCCGTTAACACATGCTACACAAGTACAACTACATTGGTTTTTATCTGTTTTCATTTTTAAGTTATTTAAATTAATACAATTAAATTTTAACCGTTTTGACTAAAATAAACAAACGCCATATTATATATGGCTTAAGTTCACTTAATAGACGTGAAAGTTACAAAAAAGACGCATAATTTTTTTTATAAATTTAATATGCAGGTATTTTCCAGTCAAACTTAGTAACTATTCGTACGTTTTTTTTAGTTAATACATCATTAAACAATTGTTTAATATTTGTTGAGTCTTTCTTTTCTTCCGAAGAAAAAGTAGTAGAAAGTATTGTGTTTTTTAGCTTTGTAGGTTTTAAAAAGTGAATCTACAAAAAAGTATTTACTAAAAATCGAACTTCCAGGTTATGCCGCCAAGTACCTGAAAACCTTGTACATTGTAGTTAGAAAAACGTTGATATGTATTATTAAAGATATTATCTAACTTTATAAATGCCGAAAACCTATCGTTAAATAAATAACCTCCGTTTAGGTTTGCATCAATGTATTTTTCTAAACCAATTACGGTACTATTAGAAGGGAAAACTCCTGTAAACTGAACGTCTTTACGGCTACTTGCAAAGAAAATATTTGCGCTAGCATACCATTTATAAATTTTGTATTTGGCAAATAATTCGCTTTTAAGTTTTGGTAAATTCCAGACATATTCTTGTCTTGTAGGCGTGTACGAATTAATAGTTCCGTTTGCTCCTAAAACAAGATTTTTGTTGAAGGCGTATTCTATTTCTCCGAAGAAAGAAAAAGTTTTTACATCATCATAAATTACGCTAAAAGAGTTTCCATATTCATAACCAAGAAGATTAATTCCTCCGGGCGAAGTTGTTATTCCGTCTGATTTTGAATTGTTGATAGAAAATAGGGCTTTGTCTTCTTCTTTTTTATAATTAACACGGGTGTTGTAACTTATATTTGATGATAATTTTCCGTTAAAACCACCAAAGAAATTATACATTTCATTGGTCTGGGTTATAAATTGTGTTGGTGAAATGTATGGGTTTTTATCACTTAAATTTTTATATGAATTGGTATGCAAATCTCCGCCAGCACCCAAATAAATTGTTGCAAAATTGGTGATGATTGGGTACGAAATTTCTACATCTGGATACACTAAAAAATGACTAATGCTATTTTCTATATCTGCTGCATAATAAATTTTTGTTCCTAGTTTTATGTCAAAATTTTTGACCTTAAATGTATAAGAAGGTTTGAATCCTGCGGTAAAAAAGCCATGACTTATAGTTTTCTTATTTTCATAAGATTGATTGAAGCTTCCTCCTAAATATTCTAAAGAAACATCTATAAGTAAATCATTAAAATTAGCCCCAATTGCATTTAAAGGAAACTGAAATTGTGGTTTGAAAGAAACGGCATATTCGTTACTGTTCCAAGTATCATAAAAATAAGAAATTGCAAGTGTTCCGTGGTTAATAAATGAGTCTTCAAACATAATTTTCCCATAACCTCTATAGTAGTTATAGGTTTGCGTTTCGTTTATGGCATTTAATGTTGTTGGGTTAAAAGTTAAATTCGGTAAACCATACCAATTATGGGTATTTCTTTCTATGTCTATGCCTACTTTCCAATCAAAATAACGATCTTCTTGTTTGTAATATAAATTGGTAACTAAGTCTGAAAAACTACTATCTAAATCGGTATTTTTAACAGAGTCATCAGAAGAAGTATACTTTGCATATAAGCCAAAATCGTTTTCAAAATGTGTGCTGTGGTGTATAAAAGTTTCTAAATATGGCGTTAAGTTATTTCCAAATCCAATAGCAAAGTAATTGCTGTATAGTTTTTCCCTGTCATCCATGTCTATACCTTTTAAAGAGCCACTTTTTGGAATGAATGTAGATGCAACTGGAGCAGAAAATATCTCGTAACTCAGTTTCTTTTTCTTGCTTTTTTCTGAAAGTTTTACTGTAGGGTTTTGCTTAATTTTAAAAGCATCTGTAACTTTTGGAGAATAGGTAGTTACTACATTTATAATTTCGGTTTTTATAGTGTCTTTTGCTTTTTTAACAGCAGGTTTTTCTTGAGCAAATGCAAGCTTGCCAAGAAAAATAAAAAGAAATATGGTTAAATATTTTTTCATTTATTAAATTTTAAAGCTGTTTTTTAACAGCAACTAATTTGTCTGTCAAACGCCCAATTATGAGTTAGTTTTTTGAATTTACTGATTCATTGGTTTTGGCTTCGTTATTTTTAATTTTTTGCAGTTCAGATTTTGCTTCTTCAATAATATCTTGGTACTGTGTAAAATTTTTAATAATATTTTCTAAAATATAAGTTGCTTGATATGCATCTTTTAAAGCATAATGATTTTTTGCCATTATTATATAACTTTTTACTCCCCAATATTTGTAAGCGGAATAATCTGCAATCAATTTTTGTACTACTTTATTAGAGGGTTCATATTCTTTGTAATCGTGTTTAAAGAAAGCATCGTAGTATAAAGTTTCGGCTTTTAACTTGCCAGAAGCAGTTTTACCAACTTGGTTAAAGTACTCTTCAGAAGTAGTGTAATCTCCTGTTTTTAAAGCCGAACGCGCAATAATAAGCTGTGCATCTGCTTCTACTATTTTTTCAATTTTACTAATTAACAATACCTTTTTTGCATATTCTACTGCTTTTTTATAATTTTCAGCTTCATAATAACCTTTCATTAAATTACTCTGTGCATAGGTAATGTTTTGAGGGTAATTTGCTTCCTGTTCTAGCTTTTCTAATAAAGGCATTGCGTTGAACCAATCTTCTTTTTCTAAATAAATTTGTGATAATTTATTTAAAGATTCTTCACTGAATTCACTTATATCTTGATTTTTTATGTACGTGTAATGCAGAATAGCTTTTTCTGTTTGATCTGTTTTTACATATAATTGCGCTAAGTAAAAATGAGATTTTAAAGTATGCAATCCGTTTGGAAAACTTTGTAAATATTTGTTAAAACCTTCAATAGCTCTATCAGTATTGTTCTCTAAAAACTTGTTTTCTGCAGACTCATAAGTTGCATTATCTAAATCGGCATCAGAAACATTTATAAACTTAATATTTTTTACCCAAATAGCATATTCATCTACTTTTCCAATATCTACATATACATTTCTGGCATTGCTAACGGCTTGTTTTGCTTCGTTAGAATTCGAGTATTTCGCAACAATTTCTTTGAATTTTGATAAAGCTTTTTCGTTTTCATTTTTATTATAAAACAATAAACCTTGTCGCAATAAAACACTTGGATTGTATGCGCTTTTTGGATGATTAGAAATTAACTTATTATAGGCTTCATGTGCTTTTGCATTATCTTGAATTGCAGTATATGTTGTCCCTAATTGAAACAACGCATCGTCTTTTAATTGTGAGGTTTCATAATTATTTACAACTGCCAATAAGTTTTTAATTTTTTCTTGATAATTACCTGAAAGTCCGTTGCTCATTGCTTTTTGATATTGCGCATAATCTGCACTTACACCACTATCAATAATAACCTTATTATACGCATTTATAGCATTTGTGTAGTTTTTTGAAGCATAATAAGAATCGCCCAGGCGTAAAAAAGCGTCGTCGTTCAATTCAATACCATTGTCTTTTTGCTCGGTGTATTGTTTAAAATAACGAACTGATTTGGCGTACTCTTTTAATTTAAAAAGACAGTAACCAATATTGTAGCTCAGTAAATTATTTTCTACGGCATCTGGTGTATCAACTTGTAAAAAATTATTTAATGCTTTTTGATAATTACCCAACCTGTAATCACTTTCTGCCAGCCAAAAAAGTGCTTTATTTTTAATGGTTATATCATTAGATTTTTTGCCGTTTTCTAAAAAAGGAAGCGCTTTTTGCAACCTCTTTTCATTAAATAATTGAATGCCACGATACATAGAAACCTCATTGATAAGGGCATTGTTTTTGAAATTTTTATGCTTTTTTAAATAGTTTAAAGCGCCTTCGTAATCTTGTTGATGTAGAAAAGAAGTAACTAATAGTTCCTTGATTTCAGTTGTATGTGTAGAATTAGGATATGTTTTTAAATATTCCTGTAAAACTTCTGGCACACTCTTATATGGGTTTCCTTGTTCGTAACTTAACTTTGTATAATTTAGCGCAGCATCTTCTTTAACTTTTTTATTAAAGTCCATTTCGCTAGCATTTTTAAATGCATTTAAAGCTTGAGGTTTTTTGTCTAATTTTAGATAACATTTACCTAGTTGGTAATAGGCGTTTTGCGAAACATTATTTTTTCCATCTATAATTTTGTTGAAATAATTTACGGCTTTTTCAAAGTCATTTTGCTGATAATTTGCATACCCTAATTGATAATAATCAGTATTATTCCATCTACCGTTTTTACCTTTATAATTAGTTAAATAAGGTATAGCTTTAGCATATTTTTTTAAGTTGAAGTAACTTTCACCAATAATTTTATTAATCTCAGATTTCTCTTTTTTATCAGCATTTGGTGCTATTTTTTTGCCAATTTCTATACATTTATTAAACCTACCAGCTTTAAAACTAATATCTAATAAATAGTAAGAAGCCTTTGCTTTATAGGCTTCTGTATTTGCAATTTCGGTTAAACTTTCTTCCGCAGTTTCATAATCTTCTAATTTGTATGCGATATAACCGTAGTAGTAACGAGCATCATTACCATAACGCGCATTGTTTAATAAAAGCTTGAACTTTTTTTGCGCATCTTTCATATAACTTGACACCAAAAGTGCATAACCCATTTTAAAATTGAGTTCGCTTTTATTTTCTTCGCTTAGTAATTTTTCGTTAACTTTTGTATACCATTTTAAAGAATATGCCGCTTTTCTATTCGCAAAGTAATAATTACCAACATTTAAGTATGCCAATTGTTTTTTATTACTATTCGGATGGTTTTTAACAAAAGCAAGCACTTTGTTATCTGCATCTGTTTGACTTAATTTTACAGCACAGATAGCATCATAATAATCTGAATCGGCTTGTAAGTTCTGACGATTTTGAGCGTTTTTAGAAACTTTTATAAATAATTGTTGCGCGGCTGCATACGCCTTATTGTTGAATAATTTTACTGCGTGATGGTATTCTGAGACTGGATTGGTCTGAATCTCAGTTTCTTGTCCAATAACATTTATACACAATAAAAAAAAGAATAAAAAGTAATATGATTTTTTAGCGAAAATAGACTTCATAATTTTTCGTTATCTGAAATGTATAACGTACGTTTTTTGATTTTGTTGGATGGTTTTTACCAAAAATAAGAAAAGTGATAAGAAACTGGTAATAAAATAATAGATTTGTAGAAATTATTTTTTAATGGAAAAGCCCGTATTGCATTTAGAAAATGCAGATATTTATCAAAGAGATAATTTAGTATTGTCTAAAGTAAATTTCACTTTAAATAAAGGAGATTTTTACTATCTAATAGGAAAAACAGGAAGCGGAAAAAGTAGTTTGTTAAAAACGCTCTACGGAGATTTACTTTTACAACGCGGTTTGGGAACTATTGTAGGTTTTGATTTAAAGAAATTAAAAGAAAAAGAAATTCCGTTTTTAAGAAGAAAAATAGGTATTGTTTTTCAAGATTTTAAGTTATTGAACGATAGAAATGTTTTTGAAAACTTAGAATTTGTGTTAAAAGCTACTGGTTGGAAAGATAAAACGAAGATAAAAGAGAAAATATACGAAGTTTTAGATAAAGTTGGCATAAAAGAAAAATACTACAAAAAAACATTCGAACTCTCTGGTGGAGAACAACAACGTGTTGCTATTGCAAGAGCTTTATTAAACGATCCAGAACTTATTTTAGCAGATGAACCTACCGGAAATTTAGATCCAAAAACTTCACTTGAAGTTATGGAATTGCTAAATGAAATTCATAAAAGTGGAAAAACCATTTTAATGGCAACACACGATTATCAATTAATTGTAAAGTACAAGCAAAAAACAGTAAAGTGTGAAGACGGTAAGTTGTTTGAAGTTGTGCAACAAAATGTTGTGTAATGCTTTCGGTACTAATTACTACATATAATTGGAGTTCTTTTTTTTTGATTAAAAGATTACATCAGCAATTAGAAAAAGCACAAATTACGTTTGAAATTATCTGTATTGATGATGCTTCAAAATCTGAATTAAATAAAGAAAATGAAGCAATAAACTTTCTGTCGAATTGTAATTTTAAATCACTAGATAAAAACATTGGAAGAAGTGCGCTTAGAAACTTATTAGTTTCAAAGTCAAAATACAATTGGTTATTGTTTTTGGATGGAGATGTTTTACCAACTTCAAATACATTTATTCAAAAGTATATTACTGAAATTCAGCAAGTTAAAATCTCTGTTTTTCTTGGTGGAATTAGGTATAGAGATGTTGATAATAAAAATTCTCTTCGTTGGAAATTAGGAAGAAAAGGAGAGGAGCGATTAGCGATAATCAGAAATGAAAACCCTTACAATTACTTTTTTACAGGTAATTTTTTAATTAAAAAAGAACTATTTAATTCGGTGAAATTTGATGAAAAATTAACCCAATATGGTTATGAAGATTTGTTATTTGCAAAAGAACTAGAGCAGCAAAATATACCTATAAAGCATATTGATAATCCTGTTTTTCACCTCGGAATAGATGATAATAAAACCTTTGTAATTAAGACGAAACAAGCGTTAGAGAATTTGAGTTTATTGTTGAAGTCTAATCAGGTTTTAAAAGAAGATACAAAGGTTTCTAACCTGTTTTTTAAATTAAAATGGCTAGGTTTAGGAGGTGTTTTGAGTGAGTTTAGTAATAAATTTGAATTGTTGGCAATTAAAAAGTCTTCATTATTTTATTACAACCTTTTTAGATTGGGGTATTTACACAAGGTTTTTAAAGATGTCAATTAATTTTTGTTCTTCGCTTTCCCAAATAAGGATTGTTCTTGCCTGTTTTAATTTTAAAGAAAAATCTTTTTTTAATAATTTCTCAATTTGATTTGCTAATTTTTCTGGATTTCTTTCTTTAATTATTTCGCCAATATTATAGTCTAATATAATTTGTTTCATTTCAGGTAAATTAGATACTAAAATAGGCACTTCAGCCTGAATGTAATCAAAGATTTTATTGGGTAAAGCAAAACGATAGTTAAGTCCTAGATCTTCTTCGAAGCTAATTCCTAAATCTGCCAACGGAGTTATTTTTTGTAATTCTTTAGGTGTTACTCTTCCTAGAAACTTTACTTTTTGATGTAGGTTTTCTTGTGTAACTTTATGTTTTAAATCTTCTAAAATATCACCATCGCCAATCACCACAAAAATATAATTATTAAGTAATTTCATGGTGTCAATCATTAACTCTAAACCACGTCCAATGTTTATAAAACCTTGATAAAGAATAATTTTTTTTCCTTCCGTAGAAAAAGAAAAAATGCTTTTTTTAATTTCTTTTTTGGTTGGTAAATTTCTAATCACGGTAAATTTTGTATGGTATTTTTTATTGTAAAAATTGGCAATACTATTACAAACTGTATATGAGTTTTTGAGTTTTGGTAGCAACCATTTTTCTAGTTTTTCCCAAAATTTTTTAACAAAAAAATTATTTTTAAGTTCTGGAATTTCAGTAAATAATTCATGACTATCATATACTAGTTTCTTGTTTTGAATTCTGCTGACTAAATAATTAGCTAGAAGTGTGTCTAAATCGTTCGAAAGCAGTATATCTTTTCTAGAAAACAAGAGTAACAAAAATAACCGGATGTTATATTCTGCATAAAACAAAAAACCTTTATTAAATAACAAACGCATCCGTTTTGTTTTATAGCTTCTATTAATAGGTAGGCTTTTCGAGCGCCTTCTTCCAACTAATAAAACTTCAAATCCGCTATTTTTTAAGGTGTTACAAGCTTTATCAACACGTTGGTCAATAGATAAATCATTAGTAACAGAAACAATAATTCTTTTCAAGATGAAAATTTAGTAAGGGCAAGATAAAAAAGAAAACCCACTTCTTTACAGAAGTTGGAAACTGTTATGAAAAACTATGAAAAAGAGGGTTTTGTACTCTTAGCTTCATAAATAGTCGAATAATAGATTAATTGCTTAGTCCCATATATAACAGGATTTACTATCTTTGAACTAACAACGAAAAAAATATGGGACAAATATTACACGGCACAGCCACGACTACGCACCGCATTAGAAAAGAAATACAAGCGTCTGATTCTACATTAAAAAGTTTAGCCTCCTAAGTATAACATCAACGTTAAAACAGTTAAGAAATGGAAGACTCGCAATTTTACTGAGGACTTAAAATGCGGTAAAAAGAAAGGTCAAGACAGTGTTTTATGTGTAGTTTCAGAACAAATAACAATACGAAACACGTATAAAAATAGTACTTCCTTTAGATGATTTATAGGTGGTTTTAAAACCAGTAATAGCACAATTATCAAGAAGTAATCTCCATCGTTGTTTGCAACGTAATAACATTAGTCGCCTTTCAGATTTACTTCCAAAAGAAGAGAAAAAGAAGTATAAAAAATTTAAAACATATGCTCCTAGATTTTTACATATAGACACTTCTGAAATTAGAATTAACAAACAAAAATGGTATCTTTTTGCAGCCATTGATAGGGCTACACGATTTGTATATATAGCGGTTTATGACAATAAAAGAATGCAAACAGCCGCAAATTCCTTTACAGTAACTGCCATAAAAAATCCGCTTGTGAGTAAAAAGACTGTATTTATCATTCCAAAAGTTGAATTTAATTGCAATCTTGAAGTGTAAAAAAAGCTCAGGATTTTCTTTAGCAGATAGCACGAAGAATATCAATGCAATCCCAAAGGTTATCAATTCTAAAAAAATGATAATCCACAATAAAATTCATCCAGGAGGATAGTAGATGTTTTTATAATTTATGGCTTTTTCCATTTAACTTTGATGTTTAATTTTTTCGTATAATTTAACCAACGACTGTAATAATTCTACAGGAGTTGTTAAAATTTGATAGTGATTTTGCCCAAACATTTGTGGCAAATAATATTTTGCATTGGCTTCAATAGCTAACGCATAACTATTTATTTGGCGTTCATTTAATTCTCTAAGCGCTTGTTTTACATCACTCACGCCATATTTACCTTCGTATTTATCATAGTCATTTGGCTTACCATCAGAAATTAAAATCACCCATTTATTTTTGGTGTTTCTCTTCTCTAACATTGCACCAGAATGTCGCAATGCAGCACCAATTCTTGTATAGCCATTTGGTTCAACAGCACCAACTTTAAACTTTGCTTTTTGCCAATCTTCATCAAAATCTTTGATCGTAATATACGATGAGTGGTTTCTGGTTTTTGAGTAAAAACAATCAATAGAAAAATCAACATTAAATTCGTCTAATATCTCTCCGAATAAGATAGATACTTGTTTTTCAACATCAATAACTTTATTATTCGCTGCATAACCATCACTTGATAAACTTATGTCTAATAGCATTAAAATAGATAGGTCTTTTTCCTTTTTTCTTTTGGATAGATATATTTTTTCAGATGGTGTATGACCAGAATGTATATCTACAAATAAATCTGATATTGCATCAATATCAAACTCTTCACCTTGTGTTTGTCTGCGTTGTTGTTGATATTTATTGTTCACATTGGTCAACATTTTTCGTAAACCTGCAAGTGTAGATCTATTATCTGCCAATGTTTTTTTGTAATACGGAACATCATTTTTTAAGATGGATTTTGGATATACTTTACAGAAATTTTCTTTGTAAGCACGTTTTGTATAATCCCATTCGTCATATAAAATATGATACCCTTTTTCGTCTCTATCCGCAGATTCTGAGACAGTTGTATTCTCAACAAAATCGGCTTGATACACAGAATGTGCCGTATCATCTACACGAACGGTGTATTTCATATTCAAGTCTTCGAGCGCATTTTCATGTTCATCTAATTCATCCTCACCATCCATATCTCTAAAATTTCCGCCAAACTCTTCTGCAGTTTCTACTTTTTCAAATTGATGTTGTAAAACGGCATCTTCCAACTGTTTTTGGTCTATCTGTACCAAAATTATTTCTTCAACAGCGCTTGCTTTTAATATCGTTTTTGGTTCTTCAGTTGCTGTTTTTACTTTATCAGTAAAATTTTTCAATGTTTTTTTAGTATCTTCTTCTTTTGTATTACGCATCCATTTTCCATAAAGAAAAGAATAATCTGCTTCTTTATTCCTTTGAATTTTTTCTGTAAAAAACTGATGAAATTGTTGATGGTACTTCTCTGTAATTGGAAACTGCTCAAATAAAATAGGCAAGACTTTTTCTGCGGATGTACATGCTTTTTCTTGTGATACCGCTAAATTATGTTCTACTTCATCACTCCAATTTAAATGTAGGTTTTTTTGAATAGATAAGTATAAAATCCGAAATAAATAAAATGAAATATTCTCTTCATCCGTAGGAAAAAAAACAATGGTTTTGGGTAAAAAAAAGTTATTATTTTTATAACCTCCTTCTCGTTCGGCAACATAAATATCAATTGATTTTCCTGTAATAGCACGTGCGAAAATAGTCAATCGAGGTTTTATAGCATCCAAATTTACAGCATGCGCAATATTTGCTTCTTTTTGTTTTTTACGTCTTTTAAAGTAATTGGCAAATTTGGTAAAAATATATGTGTCTGGTTCAAATTCAATCATCTTGTAATTATATAGGCTGTCGTCCCACGATTATATCATCAAATCACTTAAATCTTTAAGTGCTTGTATAACGTCTAAATCATCAGTTAAAGGCTCAATCACCGCAACATGTACTGCCAAACGTTTTGGTAATCCTGTATGAATTAGTTTCGCAGCATCAATCAATAAACGAGTAGAAACAGTTTCAGTCAAACCTAATTCGGTTAGATTTCTGATTTTTGTAGCAATATTCACTAATTTTTTAGCAATACTTGCTTCTACTTGAGTTTCATTTATTAAAATTTCTTGTTCTATTTTTGCTTCAGGATAACTAAAAGAAATGGCAACAAACCGTTGTCTTGTTGATGGCTTTAATTCTTTAAATCCACGTTGATATCCTGGATTAAAAGAGGCAACTAACATAAAATCTTGGTGTGCTTTTACATTTTCTCCTAACTTATCAATAAACAATTCTCTTCTATGATCTGTTAAAGAGTGAATGGCAACAATAACGTCTGGTCTTGCTTCGGCAATTTCATCTAAATAAATAATAGCGCCTTCCTTTACGGCTGTAGTTAATGGACCGTCTAACCAAATGGTTTCTGCACCTTTGATAATGTATCTTCCTATTAAATCGGTAGAAGATGTTTCTTCGTGACAAGAAATAGTTATCAATTTTTTATCTAATTGGTATGCCATATATTCGATAAATCTTGACTTACCTGTTCCTGTTGGTCCTTTTAATAAAAACGGAAGTTTACTTTTATAAGCGTGTTCAAAAACTTTAACTTCTTTACCTACTTGATGATAATATGGTGTACTCATTTTGTCTTTATTTTGATGTAAATTTACAAAAAAGGCAGAGTTAAAAATATATTATTTACTAACTCTGACCTTGTACTACTACCTAAAAAGTGTTTATTTCGCTGTATAAGAAAATAATTTTGGTTTGAATGTAAATTGTATCCAAGACCACGAATTATTTTCGTTTTTATCTCCTCCTTTTAAGATTTCCATTGTATCTGTTGCAAACATTTTTGAAAAACCTGCATTTAAAGAAATTGATTTAGAAATTTTATATCCAATTGTCAAGTCAATTTCTGTTCCCAGACTTGCATCCATTTTTGTTGATCCATCATACACATCAGCTGCTGCAGAAAAGAAATGTGGAATTATTTTTGCTGAAAATTTATCTTTTTTATACGCTATTGTTGCGCTAATATCATTTAGCCCAACCGAATTACCATGATTACCAACATAAAAATAATCCATCCAACCGTTAAATTTATGATTTGTACCAAATAATGGGGAGAAAGATTTAATATCTCCAGAAATATCATTTTGGTCTTTTCCTGATAAATGTTCCATTCCTACTCCAATATTGAAGTTGTCATTAATTTTGTATCCAACATTTCCAGCAAAATAAGATGTGCTTACATCCGTATTTCGTGTTTTTCCTGTTTGAAAATAAGTAGCAATATTTGCATTGAATTTCCCTGACTTATAGGTTACTCTTGGTCCAACAGTTTGTGTATAATCAATTTCTTGATTAGCACCATTTAAATATTCGATTCCAATGTTTAATATTAAGAAACTCAATCCAAATTTATCAAAATCACCGTGATACCAAGCGTATTGGAAAGATTTGTAACCTGCAACATTGCTGTATAAGTTGTCTGCTCCTGATTGAGAATCAGCATTTAAAGCCAATCCAATATCCAATCTGTTTTTAGCATTTGGCGTATATTTAAAGATAAATGCATCATGACTACGTGCTTGTTGTACCCAACCAACGCTACCAAAAATACGGTGATCATCATATACTATTTCTTGTCGCCCAAATTTTAAGGACACTTTGTTTGATAAGATTGCTTCTGCCCAAGCCTCGTGAAATGCAATGGCATTATCATCATTTGATAATGTGCTTACATCTCCCCAAACTCTTACGTTCTGTACTGTTACTCCAAGTTTTAATTTTTCATTTTTAAATCCGAAGTTTAAGCGTGTACGTTGTGATATGAAATTTGAACCATCAACGTCTGTTCCTATTAAAGATTTATAACCATGTTTGTTTTCGTATCTTGGTCTAACTTCAGCAGACAAATCAAATGTTTGTGCTGTTAAATCTACTGTTATAAATGCTATTAAAACTGCAGTGAAAATTACTTTTTTCATTACTTCTTTTATTTGAAATGCTATTTATTATTTTTTTCTAATTGAATTGCTTTTGGAAACAAAATATTGTTTTCTAAATGGATGTGCTGATGCAAGTCTTGTTCAAACTCATCTAATTTAGCATACAATGCTCTAAAAGTATTACAGGCACTTTCTGGAGGCGTATAATTATTTGATAATCTTGCAATTTCTTTAAAAATATCTCCTGCATTTTCATGCTCTTCTTCCATCATTTTTATTGGATTATTTACGGTGCCAAAATGTGGTTTTGGTGCAATTGTTCCTTCTTTTTCTGCTTTTACCAACTGCTTTATAAAAGGAAATAAAATAAGTTCCTCTTTTTTCATATGTGCTGTTAATTCGTTGGCTACTTCAGTAAATAATTCATTTATTTTTACAACTTCTGTATAATGGTGTCCGTGTACTTTAGCAACTCTATTGGCATATTGAATTAACAATGTGATATTTTCTTCAACATACGTATGATGAATGTTTTCAATATGATCAATCAAAAAATCAAGTTTCCAACTATTATAATTGTATGCTTTACTAACGGCATCAATAGCGTCTAATTCTTTTTTTATTTCTGAATAAGACACTCCTTTTTTTGCACAGGCTTTCTTAACACTAACTCCTCCGCCACAACAAAAATCAATTCCATGTTTTTTAAATATATGTGCAGATTTTATATTTTCTGTAACAACTTCTGCGACTGTTTTATCTTCTGTAATATTCATTTTTTATTGTTTTACTAGTTCTAAAATTTTTGAGATGGTTTCTTTGTTATCAACTCCCAATCCTTCTTGTTGGTGTGCCAATTCGCCTTCTGAATTGAATACACTTATAATATTTGAATGAGAAAAATCTAATGGCGAAATCTCTTTATATTTTACCGCCAATATGTTGGCAAATTCTCTGACACTACTAACAGTACCTTGTAAGAAAGTCCATTGCTCGCCATCCATTTGATTTTCGATAGCAAATTCTTTTAAGCGTTTTGGTGTGTCGGTCTCAGGATCAATACTAATCATTACATATTGCACATTGTTATTCTTTGGAATTTGATTTTCGATATTTCGCATATCTGCAACCAATCTCGGACAAGCGGCTTTACATGTTGTGTAAATCATCACCATTACCAACGTTTTTCCCTTCAATTCTTTTAGTTGGATGGTTTTTCCTTCTTCGGTATTCCATTTAGATGTTAAATTGAAGATAGATTCTTCTGAAATTTCATCAGAAATCATTTTTTTTGTTTGGTTTTCTATAGCTTTTAAATCCATCTTACAAATAGGACAACTGCCTTCTTTGTGATACACTTTTTCCGCTTCACATTTCATTGGACATTGATATGTTGTCACTTTTTTATCACATGATGTAAATAATAGAAGTGTTGTGAATGCGATTAGTAATTTTGTTTTCATTTTTTTTTGTTTCCTGCAGATCCTCACAGATTGTCGCAGAGTTTTTAGTTTTTGTTACTTTATAGGGTTTTATTTCGTAGTCTTGTTTTTTAGTCTTGTGTCTTTTTTAAATCATATACACATCTAAAACCTAAGTTTTTCATGGTGTATTTTGCTTTAACACTTCCGCGAATTGCATAACGCATAAATGCGGCATAATTCATTAAATCTGTTGCGCCAATGGCGGCACTTCCGCAGAAAAGATTACTATCATTGTCTACATCTTTACGAGATTCTCCAGAAATTAAGACTGAATTAAAATCAGACGTCCATTCCCAAACTAAACCATGTAAATCGTAAACTCCCCAATAATTTTTGAAGGTTGAGCCAATTTCGTTGTTGAATGTTTTTGGCTTTTCATACCAACTCAAGATATATTTATTATAGTCTTTTAGTTTACGAGCATCAGCCATTTTTTTATTTGACATCGCAACATATTCCCATTCGTCAATTGTTGGTAAGCGTTTGCCTTGACATTCACAATAGTCATTTGCAGCAAACCAAGAAACATTGGTAATTGGTGCTTTTAAAGATTGAGCATTGCCTAATGCTGTGTCAGATTTCCAGTTAATCAGATAACTGCCGTCTGCAAAAAGTTTTAG
Source organism: Tenacibaculum sp. (assembly GCA_965242715.1). Classification (GTDB taxonomy): domain Bacteria; phylum Bacteroidota; class Bacteroidia; order Flavobacteriales; family Flavobacteriaceae; genus Polaribacter. Next base: position 2,268,677 of record OZ251501.1, on the reverse strand, counting down.
AGTTTTTGATTTTTTCCACTTCGGATGTTCTTTTACGAACGTTACATATTCTTGATTTGTAACTGGATATACATCCATTTTAAAATCTGTAATAGTAACTTGTAAGGAGTCTCTTCCGTAGAGTGGAGTGTAAGTATCCCCTTTTATTAAAACCATTTCAGACTGACAATTTGCATTGTTTATCCAAAGTAAAAAGAAGACAATTATCAGTCTAAAAGTAGTTTTCATTTTAGTATAAATTAATGACGGTTTTTAACAGCATCAACAGTAGATGTTGATACATTGGTCTTATTATTACCCCAAGAATTATAAACGTAAGTCATCACATCTGCAATTTCTTCGCTAGATAATGTTTGCTTGGTCATTACACTGTTATACTTCTTTCCGTTTACAGTAATTTCTCCTACTTTTCCGTGAAGTACAATTCCAATAGCACGATTTACGTCTGCATTTAAGTAATCAGATTTTGCTAATGGAGGAAATGCTCCTGCAATACCTTCACCATTTGCTTGGTGACAAGCAAAACAAGTTTTAGTATAAAGGTTTTTTCCTGCTTTAATTTTTTCTGCTAACGTTTTGTTTGTTTTTACAACAACTTTCTTAGCATTTGGATCTTCTGGCATCTCTTGAATTCCTCCACCTTCTGGTTGGTAAATCCCTTCTTGAACAACACCTGAATAAAGTGTTTTATTTTCTTTTCCTGTTACTTTCAACATTCCTAAAGCACCTTTATTAAATGCTCTAAAGATTGAGTGATCTACAATAATAAATGTTCCAGGAACATCTACTTTAAATTCAACAATTGCTGCTCCACCTGAAGGAATTAAAGTTGTTTGTACGTTTTTATTAATCATAGAACCTCCTTCAACATTTACTCTGTCGAAAATTTCACCAATTACGTGGAAAGAAGATACTAAATTAGGACCTCCATTACCTACATATAAACGTACCGTTTCACCAACATTTGCGGTAAGGGCATTATCACCGGTTAACGATCCTACTTTACCATTAAATACAACATAATCTGCTTGTTCTGCTACTGCTTTTGTCATATCAAAAGCCTGTAAACCTGGGGCACCATTTTTACCTTTTGTATAAAAATCACCTTGCATGATATAGTATTCTTTGTCTACTTTTGGCAAACCTCCTGCTGGCTCAACCAAAATTAAACCGTACATTCCGTTTGCAATGTGCATTCCAACAGGTGCAGTAGCACAGTGATATACATATAAACCAGGGTTTAATGTTTTAAAGTTAAATTTTTTCTTATGTCCTGGCGCTACAAAAGATGAAGTTGCTCCACCTCCTGGACCAGTTACAGCATGTAAATCAATATTATGTGGCAATTTGTTATCTGGATGATTAGACAATGTAAATTCTACTTCATCACCAACTCTTGTACGAATAAAACTTCCTGGAACTGAACCTCCAAAAGTCCAATATATATAGGTTGTTCCATCTGTCATAGTTCCTTCTTGTTCAAGGATTTCCATATTTACAATTAGTTTTTTTGCTGGTCTATCTCCAACAGGTGGAGGGACATTTGGTGGTGAAGTCAATTTTGCTTCTATTGTGCCATTGACAACAATCTTTGCTGTATCTGCTACTTTTTCACCGGTAGTTGAGTTGTTCTTACAACTAAATGAAACTAATGTAATAATTGACATTAGCAGTGCTAGATTTAATTTTTTCATTATAATTTATTTTTATTTTAAATAAAAGACTAAAATATCTTTTATTATTTATGCAAAGATATAACTTAAGTATTCTGTTGAAAATGATATTTATCAGTTTTTAAAGAACAAAAGACTAACATTTGTTTTGTTAATCTTTTGTTAAAATTGAATTATGAATTAATTTCTAATGCTTCATCGGTTGGTCTACCGTGTTTAATAAAGTCTATGATATATAAAATTATTCCTGTTGTGAATAAAACTGCACATAATATTAAAATGTAAAAATGAACTTCTATCATTTTTTGAACTTCCATAAATTCCATTTTCATAATCCGCTCTAAATATACTTGAGCAACTCCAGCAACTCCAAAGGCAACAGTCATACCAATCATACCAATATTTGAGAACCAAAAAGCCATTCTACCTCTTGAACTGTCGTATAGTTTTCTTCCAGTCATATTTGGTAGCGAGTAACTAATAATTGCTAAAACAATCATTGCGTAAGCTCCCCAAAACGCTAAATGTGCGTGCATTGCTGTTACTAAAGTTCCGTGAGTGTAAAGGTTTGTTTGTGGTAAAGTATGTGCAAACCCTAATAATCCAGCGCCTACAAACGATACTATTGCAGCACCTAAAGTCCAATACAATGCTAATTTATTGGGATGTTTCTTTTCACCTTTTCTGTACATATTTACAGCAAATAATGCCATTGCTAAAAATGCTAAAGGTTCAAGGGCAGAGAAAATTCCACCAACGATTAACCAAATTTTATTTACACCAATATAATAGTAGTGGTGTCCTGTTCCTAATACTCCAGAAAGGAAAGTTAATCCAACGATTACGTATAACCATTTCTCAATAACTTCTCTATCAACTCCTGTTAATTTAATTAATAAGAAAGATAAAATACCTCCCATAATTAATTCCCAAACACCTTCTACCCAAAGGTGAACAACCCACCATCTGAAGAAAGAATCTGTTACTTGGCTATCAAAAGGAATCATTCCAGGAAGATATAGTAGTGCTGCAAAAAACAGCCCCATTGTAAGTACTAATGACGTTGTAGTTCTACGCTTTCCTTTATACAGGGTCATTAAAATAATATATAAAAAGAGTAATACATCCGCGACTACTAAATAATCGAGCCCTCTCGGAATTTCAAGAAATTTACGACCTTCCCATATGTTAAAGTGAAAACCTATAATAGCTGCAACACCAATTAATGCTAAAGAAATTAGTTGAATATAGGCTAATTTTACACTATATAATTCTATTTGTGCTTCTTCTGGAATGATATAATATGCTGCTCCCATAAAACCAGATAGTAACCAAACTACCAATAAATTCAAGTGAACTGCTTTTGCTACGTTAAACGGAATAAATTCGTGTAGACCATCAAATCCGGCATGTGCAAATCCCATTATAAAACCATATATTAATTGTAGTACGAATAACACCATTGATAATGCAAAAAACCAATACGCTACTTTTTGTGATTTATATTTCATAATTTATTAGTTTAGTTAATTATTTCTGTCTTTTGCTAATGGGGAAATGGCTCTATCTACACCAACAACTTCTCCAAATCCATTTAGATCAATGTCATCAATCCAATCGAAAAATGAAATTAAGTCTTCCGCTTGTTCATTTGAGAACCCATATGCAACCATTTTTCTTCCATTTGGTTGCCAAGATACAGGTGTCATTAAAACTGCTTTAATGTATCCTTTTCCTCTACGGTCTATTACTTTTGTTAATTCAGGGGCGTAATATCCTCCTTCTCCTAATAATGTATGGCAACCCATACAGTTGTTTGAATCCCAAAGGTTCTTTCCACGAACAACAGCTTCTGTTATACTTTCATGGTTTGTTTGATCGACATCCTTTGATAGTGAAAATATGGTTAATCCAATAAATATTAGAAAAGTAACCAATGTTCCACCAAGAAAGAAAGCCCTTGCTTGTTTTTTTGATAACATAGAATTAGTTTTTTATAAAAGACATTTTTATCTTTTATAAAGGCGAAAGTACAATAAGCTTTTTACACAAAAAATGATTTTAATCATCTTTTAAAGATAAAAAACTTCCTTGAAGGTCAATATCATTAGAAAAATCTGAAATATTTTTGTTAAAATCTTTAAGAATTTTTTCTTTAAATCTCGCTACAATATGATGAACTGGACAAGGATTATCGTTTCCACACCTTGGAAGGCCCATGAAACATTTAATAAACACATCTTTTCCTTCAGTGATATGAATAATATCACAAACGGATTTTTTTCCATTTTCTATGGTAAAATAAAAACCTCCTTTTGGGCCTTTTAATGAAGAAATAATATTATTTTTTGCTAATGGTTGCAATAATTTAGCAATAAAATGTGTTGGAATATCTAAGCCTTCGGCTATTTGTATAGCGCTTATTTTATTATCTTTATTAGCATTTTTAGCGATAAATAAAACAGCTCTTATTGCATATTTACTTGCGTTTGTTAACATGAGTCAAAAATAATAAATAAAAGGTTAGAAAATACTTAATAATGTGACTTTCAGGGCAAACTCATACTTCTATTTTTAAGACCTTTAGTAAGTATTGGTTATCCCAACCCGCTTTGAGCCTTTTGCCTTTGACACCTTGCTTTTCAGTTTTTTCATTTTTAAGCAGATTCAAAGCAATTTTTAATAGGTGTGAATAATTTTGAGCCGCATTACCTTTTTTTTTAGGGAAGTGTCTTCTCCAAAAGAAACATCTAACGTCCAATGAAGTTTATTCTCTATAGACCAATGAGATTGTATTTTTTTTTGAAATTCATTTGCATCATTTTGTAAGCTAGAAATATAATATCGGGTTGATTTTTCTGTATTCTTATCGCTGTTTTTAAGCTCATGGGTACTCTCTATTTTTATGATAGTCTTTAAATTTTTCCAACCATTATTCTGTTCAATAAATTGAAAATTATTAAGCACACTGCAGGTTCTCGTTTCTATTCGTCCATGTCCTAAATCATGATTGATATACGTTTCTGGTTGTTTTGAAAATCGGAATTCATCTTTAATGTGTTCCAATAATTGCGGTTGATTGGCTTTAACTGCCAAAATATAATTAGCATCTTGGTCTATTATTTTTTTAGCAATTTCTTTTTGAGTTCCCATAGCATCAATAGGCATATCAGTCAAACCGCCTTATGGGCTTACTTTTCACGAGTTGGTCTTGAACGATAAGGTTAAAGGCACTGCTGCCGTTTGTATGGTAAGTAGACTGCCATGGAGGGCGTAAAGAAGCAGAACAAGAAGCGAGTAAACCCTTGAAGAAGTGTCGTAAACAACTTTAGCATTGTCAAAATCGAGGGATGTGCGGTCTTACGAGACAGAACTTGACGAGTGTAACTTAAAATATTGGTCAAGTGGCAATGGGCATAAAGAGGGCAGGAGCTTTACTTACTGCTCAATTACGGAACAGGAGAAGCTAATTAGTAGTGCGAAAATACCAGAACCCCTAAAGGCAAGGTAGAAAGTAGCAATACTATTAATTAGTGGCGGATTAGTTCGTAGTAGTGATGATATTTCTGTAACGGAAAAGGAGCGAAGGGACTGACTTAACAGTTTTAAATTGTATTACAACTAAAATTAATTTAGGATGATTTTCGATGAGAAATAAAAGTCGCAACCGATAGAGAAGCGACAGGTATCGAACCCGTTGTTTGTTTGTAAAGTCAATACTCCGTTAAACTTTGCCCTAACCCTCTAACAGTCAATTAAATAAGTTAAAAAAACAGGCTCAAAAATTAGGATAACTCCCTGATTATCATTAAATTAATAGTTAATTTCAAACAGCTATTAATGATGCTTCTCAAGGAGAAATCCAACTATAAATATCACACAAAAAGATTACTTAACAAAATGAAAGATGTAAATAAATGGCAATATGATTTTATGTTGGAAGTTTTTGGTCTATTTCTCAGCATAAAAGGACGTTTAAATTTTATGCAGTTAAGTCGTTATGGTGATCATGGAGAACAACATTACAGGAATCAGTTTAGTAAGTCTTTTGACTTTTTAAATTTCAATAAAGAATTGATTACTGAGTATGGGGGCAAACATTTAACCATTGCTTTCGACCCGAGTTATGTTAGTAAATCTGGTAAATCCACCTGTGGAGTTGGTTATTATTGGTCTGGTGTAGCGGGAAAGGCAAAATGGGGATTGGAAATATCTGGTATAGCTGCGATTGATATAGATAATCATACAGCGTTTCATTTAGAGGCTGTTCAGACACCAAATAATTTGGAATCAAAAAGTTTGGTAGATCATTATGCCAATATATTGATTCAAAGAAAAGAGGTCCTTCTTTCGATGTCTAAATATGTTGTGGCAGATGCTTATTTTTCCAAATACGGTTTTGTTTCTAAACTCTCTGATAATGGATTGGAGACCGTTAGCAGACTAAGAAACGATGCTGACTTACAATATATTTATACTGACCAACAGAAATATGGGAGAGGAAGACCTAAGAAATATGATGGAAAAATTGATTATAAAAAACTTAGAAAAGAATATTTTTCTTTGATAGAAGACAATCAGCAAAGCAAAGTATACAGCGCTATTGTATACTCAAAATCATTAAAAAGAAAAATCAATCTTGTGATTGTTTATTTCCTTAAAAAAGGAAAATGGAATCATAAATTATATTTTTCTACAGATGTAACAATTTCAGCAGAAATGATTTTGACATATTATCGCACCAGATTTCAAATAGAATTTACTTTTAGAGATGCCAAGCAATACTCAGGTCTAAATCACTGTCAAGCAAGAAGTGAAGATAAACTCAACTTTCATTTTAATACAGCACTTACAACGGTTAATCTCGCTAAGATTACACATTGGATGCCTATTGAAAAAAGGCTAAGAGGGGCTTTCTCAATCAAGGATATTAAAACCTTACATCACAATGAGTTAATGCTTGCTCGATTTTTTAACGTGTTCGCTATAAGACCGAACTTGAAGAATAATAAACAAAAAATTAAAGAACTACTGTATTATGGTATCAGAGCAGCATAAAAACTTAACGGAGTATTGTAAAGTAAATCAATGATGCGTTCGGTTTCTTTCCTTGCGGTATTTAACAGACCTGCATCTGCTGGAAAAACAATTTTTTGATTGGCCACCGTGGCATCAATCTTTAAAGTGCCCTTGTTGGAAATATCCTCGCCGTCATTATCTTTAGAACTATTCTTTTTTTTCTTGGGTTTTAAATCTTCTGCTTTTTCTATGATAAGTGCATTCCAAGCATCAAAGTTATTTGCACCCATGCGTTTGCGAATATCAACAAACACTGTAGGATGAAAAGGCTCTTTTGTCTGAAAAGCTGTAAGTCCGCAGAAGTACTGAAGGTAGATATTCTCACTTATCATCGCCACAGTTTCTCTGTCGCTAACATGCAACTTATGTTTTACGATAATAGCTCCAATAACCATTCGAACGTCAATACTTTCCCTGCCTGAGGTACTGCTGAGTTGTTTTAAATATACCGACGATAAAGCATCCCAGGGTATAATTTCTGCTAACTTTACCCAACGATTCTTGGGTGATAATTCTTGATCGAAAGGGTGTGAAAATCCTGATAAAGTTAACTGGTTGCTTGGTGTATATTTTATCATAAGTGCAAAGTTATTTACATAAAGTTAAGAAAAATAATGCACTTACGCAAGAAAATAGACAACAAAAATACAGATAATAATATGACTTACAGTGCATTAAATGAGCGTTCTAAAAAAATCAGCAAACCCTACTTATTGAAAATACTAAATTTATGATGCGTTTGCTCTGTATGTAAATGCTTTTAATGCGGTATTATAAACAATACTCCGTTAAGTTTTTATGCTGCTCTGATACCATAATACAGTAGTTCTTTAATTTTTTGTTTATTATTCTTCAAGTTCGGTCTTATAGCGAACACGTTAAAAAATCGAGCAAGCATTAACTCATTGTGATGTAAGGTTTTAATATCCTTGATTGAGAAAGCCCCTCTTAGCCTTTTTTCAATAGGCATCCAATGTGTAATCTTAGCGAGATTAACCGTTGTAAGTGCTGTATTAAAATGAAAGTTGAGTTTATCTTCACTTCTTGCTTGACAGTGATTTAGACCTGAGTATTGCTTGGCATCTCTAAAAGTAAATTCTATTTGAAATCTGGTGCGATAATATGTCAAAATCATTTCTGCTGAAATTGTTACATCTGTAGAAAAATATAATTTATGATTCCATTTTCCTTTTTTAAGGAAATAAACAATCACAAGATTGATTTTTCTTTTTAATGATTTTGAGTATACAATAGCGCTGTATACTTTGCTTTGCTGATTGTCTTCTATCAAAGAAAAATATTCTTTTCTAAGTTTTTTATAATCAATTTTTCCATCATATTTCTTAGGTCTTCCTCTCCCATATTTCTGTTGGTCAGTATAAATATATTGTAAGTCAGCATCGTTTCTTAGTCTGCTAACGGTCTCCAATCCATTATCAGAGAGTTTAGAAACAAAACCGTATTTGGAAAAATAAGCATCTGCCACAACATATTTAGACATCGAAAGAAGGACCTCTTTTCTTTGAATCAATATATTGGCATAATGATCTACCAAACTTTTTGATTCCAAATTATTTGGTGTCTGAACAGCCTCTAAATGAAACGCTGTATGATTATCTATATCAATCGCAGCTATACCAGATATTTCCAATCCCCATTTTGCCTTTCCCGCTACACCAGACCAATAATAACCAACTCCACAGGTGGATTTACCAGATTTACTAACATAACTCGGGTCGAAAGCAATGGTTAAATGTTTGCCCCCATACTCAGTAATCAATTCTTTATTGAAATTTAAAAAGTCAAAAGACTTACTAAACTGATTCCTGTAATGTTGTTCTCCATGATCACCATAACGACTTAACTGCATAAAATTTAAACGTCCTTTTATGCTGAGAAATAGACCAAAAACTTCCAACATAAAATCATATTGCCATTTATTTACATCTTTCATTTTGTTAAGTAATCTTTTTGTGTGATATTTATAGTTGGATTTCTCCTTGAGAAGCATCATTAATAGCTGTTTGAAATTAACTATTAATTTAATGATAATCAGGGAGTTATCCTAATTTTTGAGCCTGTTTTTTTAACTTATTTAATTGACTGTTAGAGGGTTAGGGCAAAGTTTAACGGAGTATTGATAAAATTAAATTGGTATAATACAACCATCTAATTGAAATGAACCTATCTTTTTACAAGCATCTCTAATTGCGGTAACTTCTGCGTGTGCAGTTGGGTCGTTGGTAGAGGTAACTTTATTATTTCCACGACCAATAATTTATCCGTCTTTAACAACGATACATCCAAAGGGGGGGCATCTTACGTTGTTACTCATTCCTTTTAAAGCTGCTTTTACAGCTTCACTCATATATTTTTCGTGTTTGTTTATTGTTTTATCTTTAGTTAGCAGTATTTTCTAGTTCGAAAATTATGAAGTATTGCTAACTGAATACTATTTCAATCCACTAGTCATATCTGCTGGTTTTACCCATTGGTCATATTGTTCTTCGGTAACATAACCTAAACGTACCGCTTCTTCTTTTAAAGTTGTTCCATTAGCGTGTGCTGTATTTGCAATTTCAGCGGCTTTATAATACCCTATTTTAGTATTTAAAGCTGTCACTAACATTAACGAGTTGTTTACTAATTCTGTAATTCTTGCGTGATTTGGCTCAATACCAGCAGCACAATTTTCGTCAAAAGATTTACAAGCATCGCCAATTAATTGAGCTGATTGTAAAACATTAGCAGCCATCATTGGTTTAAATACATTCAATTCATAATGCCCTTGCATTCCTCCAACGGCTACAGCAACATCATTTCCCATAACTTGTGCACAAACCATCGTAATAGCTTCTGCTTGTGTAGGGTTTACTTTTCCGGGCATAATAGAAGAACCTGGTTCATTTGCAGGAATAATAATTTCTCCAATCCCTGAACGTGGCCCAGAAGCCATCAAACGAATATCGTTGGCAATTTTATTTAATGATACTGCTAGTTGTTTTAATGCTCCGTGTGTTTCCACCAAAGCGTCGTGTGCAGCCAATGCTTCAAATTTATTTTTGGCAGTTATAAATGGTAAGTCTGTAAATTTGGCAATGTATTTTGCTACTAGTACATCGTAACCAGCGGGTGTATTTAGTCCTGTACCAACGGCAGTTCCGCCTAAAGCTAACTGAGATAAATGTTCTAGGGTATTATCTAAGGCCTTTAAACCAAAGTTTAATTGAGCTACATATCCAGAAAATTCTTGCCCTAAAGTTAACGGAGTTGCATCCATTAAATGTGTACGACCTATTTTTACAACAGTTGCAAATGCTTCTGATTTTGCTTGTAATGTATCACGTAATTGTGTAACACCAGGAATAGTTATTTCAATAATTTTTTTATAAGCTGCAATATGCATTCCAGTAGGAAAGGTATCGTTAGACGATTGTGATTTGTTTACATCATCATTTGGTTGAATTGTTTTTTCGCCTTCGCCAATTACTTTCCCCGCAATTTCGTGAGCGCGATTAGCAATTACTTCATTCACATTCATGTTAGATTGTGTACCAGAACCTGTTTGCCAAATAACTAGCGGAAATTGGTTGTCATGTTTTCCTGTTAATATTTCATCACAAACTTGTGCAATTAAATCGCGTTTTTCTTCTGCTAAGACACCTAACTCAGCATTGGTATAAGCAGCAGCTTTTTTTAAGTAAGCAAAGCCATAAACTACCTCTAAAGGCATTGAGCCGGCAGGACCTATTTTAAAATTATTACGAGAACGTTCCGTTTGTGCTCCCCAATATTTATCTGCAGGAACCTCAACGTTTCCCATGGTATCTTTTTCGATTCTGTATTTCATCTGAAAGTATGATTTAATATGCTAAAAATTAATGAAACTCAAAATTACAAATTCTAATAATTATAGAGGTTGATTTTTATCAGATTTTATTGGTTGAAAGGAAAAATAGTTTTAATTTTGCATCACAACAATATTTAATAAGAAACAGATGTTAGATTTTTCAGAATTTTCAGGATTGGTATTATTCATGTTTATTTTTACAGTAGGATTTTGGTTGCTGATTTTCTTGTTAACATTTGTGGTTCCTTATTGGATTGGTGGAACTCTTTTGGAAAATTGGAAATTAAAAAAGGAAGCTAAAAAAGCTGCTAAAGAAAAATAGTTAGCTCATAAAAATATACTTAAAAAAGGTTCGAAATTTGCGAACCTTTTTTTGTTCTGTTATTTAGGCTTAACAGGTTTTTAAAACCTGTTAAGCCAATTTAATTTTATAATGTAGTATTAAAAGCATTTGCATAATGATGATTCCCAGTAATGAACCTCTGGATTCATTCGCTTTACTATATCATGTAGCCAATCTGATAGCTTTTCTATGGTTTCAAAATCATTGGTTTTTTATACTGCACACTTGTTCGCAAGGATTAAATTCTGGCGCATAAGGAGGTATTCTTAAAATGAAAATATTTTCAGGGACTTCTATATTTTTTGCAGAGTGAAAACCTGCGTTATCAATGACAACAATTTTATATTCATTAGGATTATATTTTGAGAATTCTTTAAGGTAAGATTCAAATATAGTGGTATTTACACCGTTAATTTCCTAAACAAAACTATGGCCATTGATTGGCGAATAGCTTCCGTATAAATAAGTGGTTTTAAAGACGTGTTGATAAGGTAATCGGTTTTATTTTATTAGACTTTGTTCTTGAGCCATTAATTCTAAATAAGCATCAATCTTGTCTTTATCATGTAATCCTGTAAAGTGCCTGTAAACTCGGTAAGATTACAAAACTTACATTTATAGCGTTGAGAAACCACTCTTAAAACCAAATTTTACATACTTAGTATAGATGACAATGTAGGCATTCTCCTTGCTTGTTATTCAAAACATCTCTACGTATTTTTTGAAAATTACAAAGAATCTCTGAACTGCTTAATTTTACAATCTATGTACTAACAAAATTATGCTCTAAAACAGGTAAATCAAGCAAATATGTTTTTATTTTTGATAATTTCATCTTTAAATATACAAAAATAATGCCTATTTTAAACTAGACCCATATTGTTTTGCTATCCTTTTATTATACCTCTAGAAATTACAATTTTTTGAATTTCTGAAGTTCCTTCGTAAATCTGCGTAATTTTTGCGTCGCGCATTAAGCGTTCTACATGATAATCTTTTACAAAACCATTACCACCATGTATTTGAACAGCTTCTACGGTATGTTCCATCGCTATTTTAGAGGCGTATAATTTTGCCATAGCACTAGACATATCGTAATTATTGCCTTGGTCTTTGTCCCAAGCAGCTTTCATAACCAAATGGCGAGCCGCTGTAATATCGGTGTACATATCTGCCAATTTAAATGCAATTGCTTGATGATTACAGATTTCTGTACCAAAAGTTTTGCGTTCTTTTGAGTATTTTAAAGCCAATTCATATGCGCCAGTAGCGATCCCTAAAGCTTGAGCAGCAATACCGATTCGTCCGCCAGAAATGGTTTTTATGGCAAATTTAAAACCAAAACCATTTTTGCCAATCCTGTTTTCTTTAGGTACTTTTACATCGTTAAATTGTAAGGTATGTGTGTCAGAACCACGAATTCCTAATTTATCTTCTTTAGGTCCAATATGAAAACCGTCCATTCCTTGTTCAAGAATAAAAGCATTAATTCCTTTATGCCCTTTATCTTTATCTGTTTGAGCAATTACTAAATAAACACCTGCACGGCGACCATTGGTAATCCAGTTTTTTGTTCCGTTTAATAAGTAATAATCACCTTTGTCTTCGGCAGTTGTAGCTTGTGAAGTTGCATCACTACCTGCTTCTGGTTCACTTAAACAAAATGCGCCAATTTGTTTTCCAGTAGCTAGTTTTGTTAAGTATTTTTGTTTTTGAGCTTCGCTTCCGTAAGTTTCTAAACCATAACAAACTAATGAGTTGTTTACAGAAACCATTACTGATGCAGAAGCATCAATCTTAGACAATTCTTCCATAATTAATACATACGAAATTGTGTCCATTCCGCTTCCGCCATATTTTGGATCTACCATAATTCCCATAAAACCAAGTTGCCCCATTTTTCGAACCAATTCGTCGGGAAACTCCTGTTTATTATCTCTTTCAATTACACCTGGTAATAATTCGGTTTGCGCAAAATCGCGTGCTGCATCTCGAATTAATATGTGTTCTTCTGTTAGGCTAAAGTCCATTATATAGGTTTAAAATATTTGTAAAAATTGTAATCAAAGATACTTTTTTCATAACATATTTTCAATAGAGTTTTATTATTTTTACGGAAATATGATATCGAATACTATTTTTGCAATCGGGTTAATGTTAGGCACCTCGAAATACAAAGAAGTATTTTTTTAGGTTTGTTACGTGTTGGTAATTACAATACTCCGTTAAACTTTGCCCTAACCCTCTAACAGTCAATTAAATAAGTTAAAAAAACAGGCTCAAAAATTAGGATAACTCCCTGATTATCATTAAATTAATAGTTAATTTCAAACAGCTATTAATGATGCTTCTCAAGGAGAAATCCAACTATAAATATCACACAAAAAGATTACTTAACAAAATGAAAGATGTAAATAAATGGCAATATGATTTTATGTTGGAAGTTTTTGGTCTATTTCTCAGCATAAAAGGACGTTTAAATTTTATGCAGTTAAGTCGTTATGGTGATCATGGAGAACAACATTACAGGAATCAGTTTAGTAAGTCTTTTGACTTTTTAAATTTCAATAAAGAATTGATTACTGAGTATGGGGGCAAACATTTAACCATTGCTTTCGACCCGAGTTATGTTAGTAAATCTGGTAAATCCACCTGTGGAGTTGGTTATTATTGGTCTGGTGTAGCGGGAAAGGCAAAATGGGGATTGGAAATATCTGGTATAGCAGCGATTGATATAGATAATCATACAGCGTTTCATTTAGAGGCTGTTCAGACACCAAATAATTTGGAATCAAAAAGTTTGGTAGATCATTATGCCAATATATTGATTCAAAGAAAAGAGGTCCTTCTTTCGATGTCTAAATATGTTGTGGCAGATGCTTATTTTTCCAAATACGGTTTTGTTTCTAAACTCTCTGATAATGGATTGGAGACCGTTAGCAGACTAAGAAACGATGCTGACTTACAATATATTTATACTGACCAACAGAAATATGGGAGAGGAAGACCTAAGAAATATGATGGAAAAATTGATTATAAAAAACTTAGAAAAGAATATTTTTCTTTGATAGAAGACAATCAGCAAAGCAAAGTATACAGCGCTATTGTATACTCAAAATCATTAAAAAGAAAAATCAATCTTGTGATTGTTTATTTCCTTAAAAAAGGAAAATGGAATCATAAATTATATTTTTCTACAGATGTAACAATTTCAGCAGAAATGATTTTGACATATTATCGCACCAGATTTCAAATAGAATTTACTTTTAGAGATGCCAAGCAATACTCAGGTCTAAATCACTGTCAAGCAAGAAGTAAAGATAAACTCAACTTTCATTTTAATACAGCACTTACAACGGTTAATCTCGCTAAGATTACACATTGGATGCCTATTGAAAAAAGGCTAAGAGGGGCTTTCTCAATCAAGGATATTAAAACCTTACATCACAATGAGTTAATGCTTGCTCGATTTTTTAACGTGTTCGCTATAAGACCGAACTTGAAGAATAATAAACAAAAAATTAAAGAACTACTGTATTATGGTATCAGAGCAGCATAAAAACTTAACGGAGTATTGTAATTAGATAAATTATTTAAAATTGGTAACAGGTGCGAGTAGAGATCATTCTTCGGATGTTGTTTTTTATCCGATAAGATTTTTAAATCAAAAATTTGAACAATCATTTTTTTTACAGTAAGTTTGTGTATCTTAATTTTATTTGACAATTAAATAAAAAAAAATTTAAAATGGAGTAACTTTAGCTTTTCTTTTGAAAAAAATATACTAGAAATTACAGCAAAAAAATCACAAAAAACTAAAGTTGAAAATTATTTAAAATAAAATGAAAGAATTATTAAAGAAATACGAAGAAAAAGAGCCGGAAATTGTTTTCCATTGGAGAGACCAAGAAACAGATGCAGAAGGGTGGACAGTAATCAACTCACTTAGAGGTGGGGCCGCCGGTGGAGGAACAAGAATGCGTAAAGGCTTAGATAAAAATGAAGTGTTGTCTTTGGCAAAAACTATGGAAGTGAAATTTACAGTATCTGGCCCTGCTATTGGGGGAGCAAAATCTGGAATTAATTTCGACCCAAATGACCCACGAAAAAGAGGCGTTTTAGAACGTTGGTATAAAGTAGTTACACCATTGTTAAAACATTATTATGGTACAGGTGGCGATTTAAATGTAGATGCCGATAAAGATGTAATTCCGATTACCGAAAGCTGTGGTGTTTGGCACCCTCAAGAAGGTATTTTTAATGGTCATTATAAGCCAACCGAGGCAGATAAAATTAATAGAATCGGTCAATTACGTCAAGGAGTAATTAAAGTAATTGAAGACAAACAATACTCGCCAGATTTGTCAAGAAAATATACCGTAGCAGATATGTTAACAGGGTACGGTGTTGCCGAAGCGGTAAAACATTATTATACTATTTATGGAGGAAGTATTTCTGGGAAAAGAGCCATTGTACAGGGTTTCGGAAACGTAGGCTCTGCTGCTGCTTATTATTTAACACAATTAGGAGCAAAAGTAGTAGGGATTATAGATAGAGAGGGCGGGATTATTAAGGAAGAAGGGTTTTCTATGCAAGAAATGACTGATTTATTTTTAGCAAAAGATGGAAACAAATTGGTTGCGAAAAACATGATTCCTTTTGATGAAATAAATGAGAAAATATGGAACCTGCCAGCAGAGATTTTTGTGCCAGCAGCAGCTTCTAGGTTGGTATCTCAAGACCAAGTACAGCGGATGATTAATACAGGGTTAGAAGTAATATCTCCAGGGGCAAATGTGCCTTTTGCAGACAAGGAAATTTTCTTTGGACCTATTATGGAATACACCGATAATCATTTAAGTTTATTACCAGACTTTATCTCAAATTGCGGTATTGCTAGAGTTTTCGCGTACTTTATGGAGGCAAAAGTAGCTTTACCAATGCAAGATAAAGATATATTTGAAGACACTTCTAATACAATTAAAAAAGCATTGCAACGAGCCTTTGTAAAAAGGGGTTCGAAAACAAAAATATGTTCAACAGCATTTGAAATTGCGTTGAAAGAATTAATGTAAACCAAACAGTATACTTATGGAGTCAGTTATTATATTAGTATTTGTAATGGGGTATTTAGCAATTACTCTAGAACATAATTTAAAGTTAGATAAATTAATTCCTGCTTTAGGAATGATGGCTATTTGTTGGGCATTGGTCTCAATGGGAGTTGATAGTTTTTCTAATTGGTTCGATTCTGCCAATCATAAATTAGTAGAAGGTTTTTCATCACTTGCACATGAAGATAAATTACATTTGGTGCAAGAAACATTATTACATCATTTAGGGAAAACTGCCGAAATTATAGTCTTTCTTTTAGGAGCAATGACCATTGTTGAAATTATTGATTATTTCGACGGGTTTTCAACCATTAAAGGATATGTAAAAACAAGAAGTAAGAAGAGAATTTTATGGCTTTTTGGTATTCTAGCCTTTCTTTTATCAGCAATTATAGATAATTTAACAGCAACAATTGTATTAATCTCTATTTTACAAAAAATTGTAAAAAGAAGAGAAGAT
Organism: Tenacibaculum sp.; assembly: GCA_965242715.1. Lineage (GTDB taxonomy): Bacteria > Bacteroidota > Bacteroidia > Flavobacteriales > Flavobacteriaceae > Polaribacter. Next base: position 2,252,158 of record OZ251501.1, on the reverse strand, counting down.
CGTATTTGGTTTGCAGGGTTAATTATTATTGCTGCAAATGCAGGAGGGGTTTGGTCTCCAATAGGAGATGTAACTACAACAATGCTTTGGATTGGTAACAAAGTAAGTACACCAATGTTATTTGCCCATTTATTTATTCCATCATTATTATGTATGGTTGTACCTACTTATATCGCATCATTTTTACCTGCGTTTAAAGGAGAAATAGAATCGGATGATAGTGAAGATAACAAATTAAGAAGCCCGCACAGTGCAAGAATGTTGTATTTAGGTTTAGGAGCCATTGTATTTGTACCGTTTTTTAAAACTGTAACACATTTACCGCCGTATGTAGGTATGATGTTGTCGTTGGCAGTTGTTGCAACATTTGCAGAAATTTATAGTCGTTCAAAATTTTCGTTAACAGATATTGATAGTGCAGAATCAGATGCAAACTCACATCATAGCCCAGTACATGCCTCTTTATCGAAAGTAGAAATGCCAAGTATTTTATTTTTCTTAGGAATTTTAATGGCAGTTGCCGCTTTAGAATCGTTAGGTATTTTATTTAACTTTGCAGATAGTTTAAAACAAAATATTCCTTTATTGGGAACTGAGCTAGCGGGTACACAAGTTTCCGATTTGGTAATAATGTTGTTAGGTTTTGGGTCTGCCGTAATAGATAATGTACCTTTAGTAGCCGCTTCTCTAGGAATGTTCCACGAAGGATTAGACGATCAATTATGGCATTTTATTGCCTTTTCTGCAGGTACAGGAGGGTCGATGTTAATTATCGGTTCTGCAGCAGGAGTGGTAGCAATGGGAATGGAAAAAATAGATTTCTTTTGGTATTTTAAAAAAATATCATGGTTGGCATTTATCGGTTTTTTAGTTGGTTCCATTGCCTTTATGATATTAAGGGCGTTTATATAACAATCAATAATTATTAAAATAAAAATGTCATTTCTATTTAATTTGAAATGACATTTTTTGTAAAAACAATTTTAAAAAAATAGTTTCGTTACTATAAAGAACATAAATTATATTAAATGTTATTATTTATTCAAGAGGATACGGATTTGTTAATGGAAGCCGCTTCCGAAGAAAAAACATTATCTATTTACAAGTTAGTAATGGATGGCGGTTTAGGTGGGCAAATTATAATTGCATTATTGTTTGTCTTATTAGCAGTAGCATTATATATTTATTTTGAACGCTTTTTTGCCATAAAAGCAGCTTCTAAGGTTGATAAAAACTTTATGAATCAAATAAAAGATTATATTTCTAACGGAAAAATAGAAGCAGCGAAAGCCTTGTGTGAAAACACAAACACACCAACAGCTCGTTTAATTGGAAAAGGAATTTCTAGAATAGGAAAACCGCTGGAAGACATAAATACAGCGATAGAAAATGCAGGCAGATTAGAAGTGTATCAATTAGAAAGAAACGTTTCTGTGTTGGCAACTATTGCGGGTGCTGCACCAATGATTGGTTTCTTGGGGACTGTAATTGGTATGATTATCGCCATTCACGAAATTGCAAATGCAGGTGGTCAGATAGATATAAAATTACTTTCAGACGGTTTATATACTGCAATGACTACAACAGTTGCTGGTTTAATTGTTGGTATTATTGCCTACATTACATACAATCATTTAGTGGTAAGAACTGATGAAGTGGTGTATCAAATGGAAGCAAAATCAGTTGAGTTTTTAGATTTATTAAATGAGCCAGGGTAAGCGAATTTAAAAGTTTATAAAGTTGAAAATATTTTTAAGCTTATGTTCTACATTTCAAACTTTATAACTTGTAAATTTTAATTTTTAAATGAATAGCAAATGAATTTACGAGGAAGAAATAAAGTAGATCCGTCGTTCAATATGTCTTCAATGACCGATATTGTTTTCTTGTTACTAATATTTTTCATGTTAACATCCACTTTGGCGACCGTAAGTGCTATAGATGTTTTGTTGCCAAAAGCGGGTGGTAAAACTGAAAACAAAACTTCAATTGCGGTAACTATAACTAGTAAATCTATTTTTTATATTGATAAAATAAAAGTGAGTAGTAAGAATTTGGAACAAGAATTGCTTAATAAGGTTGGAGCAGATAAAAAGAAAACGATAGTAATTCGTGGGGATAAAGATGTTCCCTATAAAAATGTGATGAAAGTAATAGACATTGCAAATAAGAATAAACTCAAAATGATTTTAGCTGTAAAAAGCAAATAAATTCTCTACAAGGTTTCAAAAACTTTGTAGCTGTAAAAAACAAAACAGTATATAAAACCTACAAGATTTTTGAAACCTTGCAGGAGGATAAAAAATGTCAGTACTAGATACCAAACATAAACGTAAATCAGCAACAATAACAGCAATTCTTTTATTGTTGACGTTATATGTTGTTTTTAACTTCGGAATGAAATATCTAGATTCACCAGAAGAATATGGATTGGCAATTAACTTTGGCAATTCTAATGTTGGTAATGGCGAGCCAGTTGAAAAAACTAAAACCGAACCACAATCTCAAAAAGGGGAAGAAAAGGTTATTGAAGAGGTTCAAGAAGCCCCTAAAGAAACAATTCAAGAAAAAATACTTACAGATGATGCGGCTAAAGATGTTCCTGTAGTAGAAAAAACAAAGAAAGTTGTAAAAGAGCCTATAAAAGAAGTTCCTAAAAAGGAAGTTCCGAAAGAGAAACCTAAGCCAAAGCCTTCTAAAGAAACAAAGAATGCACTCGACAATTTATTAAACGGAAATTCTTCTGACGGCGCGCCAAAAGGAGAAGGAGATGATAAGGAGTCTGGGGTAAAAGGAAACGAAAACGGAGAGCCAAATTCTAATAAGTACTATGGAAACTCAGGAAGTGGAAGCGGTGGAAATTATAATTTATTAGGAAGAAAAGTACTTTCTAAACCTATAAAAAAACCGAATTGTGAAGAAGAAGGGACTGTTGTGGTGAGTATTGAAGTAGATAAAAATGGACAAGTTATAAAGGCGGTTGCAGGAGTAAAAGGCTCTACAAATACAGCACCTTGCTTATTAAAGCCAGCAAGAGAAGCTGCTTTAAGAACTAAATGGAACGCAGACGGAAATGCGCCACCTAAACAATATGGAACAATTATTTATAAGTTTTCATTATCTAAATAAAACTTATTTTTGTGGTACATAAAGCAGACCTCACAGGTTTTAAAAACCTGTGAGGTATTTAAGCAGTAATAATTAATGACTTACCAAGAAACTTTAAATTGGATGTTTACCCAATTACCGATGTATCAACGACAAGGTAAAACGGCATTCAAAAAAGACTTAACAAATATTTTAGCTTTTTCAGAAGAGCTTAATTTTTCAGAAAAAAAATTTAAGTCCATTCATGTTGGAGGAACAAATGGCAAAGGCTCTACGAGTCATATGTTAGCGTCAATTTTACAAGAAGCAGGCTATAAGGTGGGGCTGTATACATCACCACATTTAAAGAGTTTCACCGAGCGTATTCGTGTCAACGGAAAAGAGATTCCGAAACGTAAAGTTTCTTTATTTATATCAAAACATAAAGCCTTTTTAGAAGAGCAACAGTTGTCTTTTTTTGAAATGACTGTTGGAATGGCGTTCGATTTTTTTGCAAATGAAAAAGTTGATATTGCAATTATTGAAGTTGGTTTAGGAGGAAGATTAGATTCAACCAATATTATTATACCAGAAGTTTCTGTAATTACAAATATTGGTTTAGATCATACACAGTTTTTAGGTGAAACTTTACCTGAAATTGCGTTAGAAAAAGCAGGAATCATAAAGCCCAATACTCTGGTTATTATTGGTGAACGTCAAAAAGAAATTCAAAATGTTTTTATCGCTAAAGCGGAAGAATGTCAATCTAATATTTATTTTGCTTCGGATAAAGAGTATAATTATAAAACAGATTTGTTAGGCCTGTATCAACAAAAAAATATAAAAACAGCTGTTGCTGTAATTCATCAACTAAAATATTTTTTAGTTTCAGAAAACCATATCAAAAAAGGATTATTGAATGTAGTTGAAAACACTAATTTGAAAGGGCGTTGGCAAGTTTTAGAAGAACAACCAAAAGTAATTTGTGATACAGCACATAATAAAGAAGGGTTATCTTATGTTTTAGAGCAACTTCAGCTAGAGAAATGTAAGCGGCTACATATTGTTTTAGGAGTAGTTTCTGATAAGAAGTTAGAAGATATTTTACCAATGTTTTCTAAAAAAGCGACCTATTATTTCTGTAAACCGAACATTCCACGAGGGCTTTCAGTACAAGTTTTACAACAAGCAGCAATTAAATTTGGATTAAAAGGAGGGAAATATTCATCAGTTAAAAAAGCATATATGAGTGCGTTATCGAATGCAAATCAAGAAGATATAATTTATATTGGGGGGAGCACATTTGTGGTGGCTGAAGTAATTTGAAAATAAAATTCTTTTTTCTTTGGTAGCATCAAAATCCGTATTATATTTGCACCCGCAATCATAAAGATTGGGCAATTAGCTCAGTTGGTTCAGAGCACTTGGTTTACACCCAAGGGGTCAGGGGTTCGAATCCCTTATTGCCCACAAAAAATCCTGTTAATCATTTGATTTTCAGGGTTTTTTTTCATTTTACACCTATAAATTATACATTTCTTTTTTTGTATTTTGCACACTGAAAAAGAACGCGACACAATAACTTATGAATATACATCTTTCTGAAAATAAAATACTTGTTACAGGCGGTGCTGGCTTTATTGGTTCTAACCTTTGTGAAATATTATTAGAGAAAAATAATCAAGTAATTTGTCTAGATAATTTTGCCACAGGAAAACGAGAGAATCTCGCTCATTTATTAAATAATTCGAATTTTACTTTAATAAAAGGAGACATTCGTAACCTTGAAGACTGTAAAAAAGCAGTAGATGGTGTTGAGTTTGTTTTGCATCAAGCAGCATTAGGCTCTGTGCCTCGCTCTATAAAAGACCCAATTACTACTAATGATGTAAATGTTGGTGGTTTTTTAAATATGTTGGTCGCTTCTAGAGATGCAGGGGTGAAGCGTTTTGTATACGCGGCAAGCTCATCAACTTATGGTGATTCTAAAGGATTACCTAAAGTAGAGGATATAATTGGGAAACCACTTTCACCTTACGCAATTACTAAATATGTAAATGAATTATATGCAGACATTTTTTCTAAAACTTATGGATTAGAAACTATTGGCCTTCGTTATTTTAATGTATTTGGAAGGAAGCAAGATCCAAACGGAGCATATGCTGCAGTTATACCTAAGTTTGTTAGTCAATTAATGAATTTAGAATCACCAACTGTTAACGGAGATGGTAATTATTCTAGAGATTTTACTTATATAGATAATGTTCTGCAAGCTAATATGTTGTCTTTGGTAGCGGAAAATCCAGAAGCCGTTAATACCGTGTATAATGTAGCATATGGTGATAGAAATACGTTAAATGATTTAATGAATTATTTAAAAGAGTATTTATCTGAGTATAATTCAAAGATTAAAAATATTGAAGTATTATATGGACCTAATCGGTTGGGAGATGTTCCACATTCACATGCAAGTGTTGAAAAAGCAAAAAAATTATTAAACTACAATCCTCAATTTTCTTTACAAAAAGGACTTAAAGAAGCTGTTAAATGGTATTGGGAAAACTTATAAAATAAACAAAATGAATCAATCTAAAATTGCAGTTATAGGGTTAGGGTATGTTGGCTTGCCATTGGCAAGATTATTTGCAACTAAATACCCTGTAGTTGGTTTTGATATTAATACAGAACGTGTTGCGGAGTTAAAGACTGGAACTGATGCTACTTTAGAAGTATCAGACGAAGTTTTACAATCTGTTCTTGTGCAAAACCCATCAAACGAAAATGGATTATTTTGTTCAACATCATTAGAAGATATAAAAGATTGTAATTACTATATTATTACAGTACCAACACCGGTAGATAAGAATAATAGACCCGTTTTAACACCTTTAATAAAAGCTAGTGAAACAGTTGGGGCCGTTTTAAAACAAGGAGATATTGTAGTGTATGAATCTACAGTATATCCAGGAGCAACAGAAGAAGAATGTATTCCTGTCTTAGAAAGAGTATCTGGATTAATTTTTAATAAAGATTTTTATGGAGGATATTCACCAGAACGAATCAACCCAGGAGATAAAGAACACACGGTTGAAAAAATTCTAAAAGTTACTTCGGGTTCAACACCAGAAATAGGAAAAAAAGTTGATGACTTATATAAATCTGTAATTACTGCAGGGACACATTTAGCACCAACGATTAAGGTTGCAGAGGCTTCAAAAGTTATTGAGAATTCTCAAAGAGATATAAACATTGCTTTTGTTAATGAATTGGCTAAAATATTTAATTTAATGGATATTAATACGCACGATGTCTTAGAAGCTGCTGGAACAAAGTGGAACTTTTTACCATTTAAACCAGGTCTAGTTGGCGGACATTGTATTGGTGTTGATCCTTATTATTTAGCACAAAAAGCACAAGAATATGGGTATCATCCAGAAATTATTTTAGCAGGAAGACGCTTAAATGATAGTATGGGAGATTATGTAGCTTCTGAGGTTGTAAAATTGATGATTCAAAAAGATGTTCGTATTAAAGATGCAGAAATTTTAATTTTAGGAATTACTTTTAAAGAAAACTGCCCTGATGTTCGTAACACAAAAGTTATTGATGTTGTTGCAGGCTTAAAAGAATATGATACTAATATTACAATTTACGATCCTTGGGCAAACGAAAAAGAAGTTATGCACGAGTATAAATTAAATTCTACTAAAAAATTACCAAATAAAAAGTTTGATGCAATTGTACTAACTGTTGCACACAATGAATTTAAAACATTAGATTTTTCATCATTATTAAAAGAGAAAGCAGTTGTTTATGATGTAAAGAATACGCTTTCTGACACAATTAGAGATAAAACGCTATAAATTTAACAGCACAAGACTGTTTTATAAAATTTCATAAAAATGAGAATTGCTGTTATTGGTACTGGTTACGTTGGTTTGGTTACAGGGGTTTGTTTTGCTGAAATGGGAAATAGAGTTATCTGTGTAGATATAGATGAAACTAAAATAAGTAGGTTAAATAATGGAGAGGTTCCAATTTTTGAACCTGGCTTAAAAGAACTTATTTATAATAACACAAATAAATCACTTTTTTTTTCTACGAACATAGAAAAAGCAATAAATGAGTCTGATATTATTTTTATAGCCGTTGGCACACCAATGAAAATTGATGGTACTGCGAATTTAGAAGCAATATTTAATGTAGCAGATACAATTGGTGAAACAATAAAAGAGCATAAAATTATTGTTTCAAAGTCTACTGTTCCAGTTGGTACTACGGTTAAAATTAAAGAACGAATTAATTCAGCAATAAAAAATAGAAATATAGATGTTATTATAGATGTAGTTTCTAATCCTGAATTTTTAAAAGAAGGCGCCGCTGTAAACGATTTTATGAAACCAGACAGGGTTGTTATTGGAGCAGAAAACGAAGATGTTGTTAAAAAGATGAAACAACTCTATAGTCCGTTTTTTAGAACACATGATCGTTTTATAACGATGGATATATCTTCTGCTGAAATGACTAAGTATGCAGCGAATGCTATGTTAGCAACAAAAATTTCATTTATAAATGAAATAGCAAATATTTGTGAAAAAGTAGGAGCAGATGTAAATAAAGTAAGAATTGGAATAGGGTCTGATAGTAGAATAGGATATAATTTTATGTATCCAGGAATTGGTTATGGAGGTACTTGTTTTCCAAAAGATATTTCGGCTTTAATTCATTTAGGAAGAGAGAATGGTTATGAGCCGCAGTTAATAGCGTCAGTAAATAATGTAAATCAAAATCAGAAAAAAATATTTTTAAATAAAATTGTAAGGCGATTTGGAGAAAACCTTAACGGATTAACCTTTGCAATTTGGGGGTTGTCTTTTAAACCAGAAACGGATGATATGCGAGAAGCACCATCAATTTATATTATAAAAGAACTGGTAAAAAAAGGCGCAAAAGTTAAAGCTTATGATCCTAAAGCAATAGAAGAAGCTAAGAAAAAGTATTTTACCAATATAGATATTTATTATGCAGATGATAAATATGATGCAGTAAAGAATGCAGATGCATTAATTTTACTTACAGAATGGAAAGAATTTAGGTCGCCAGATTTTGATCACTTAAAAAAAGAAATGAAAAATCCTGTAATTTTTGATGGGAGAAATCAATATAATTCATTCAATTTGGTGGAAAAAGAAATTGAATATTATCAAGTAGGAAAACAGTAAAGAATGAAAAATTTTGCATTAATAGGAGCCTCAGGTTATATTGCTCCAAGACATTTAAAAGCAATAAAAGACACCAACAATAATTTAATCGCCGCATTAGATCGTTTTGATAGTGTTGGTATTATGGATAGTTATTTTCCTAATGCAGATTTTTTTGTAGAACCAGAACGTTTCGATCGTCATTTAGAAAAACTAAAGTATGATCAAGGAATTGAGTTAGATTACATTAGTATTTGCACACCTAACTATTTACACGATTCTCATATTAGAATGGCACTTCGTAGAGGTGCAGATGCTATTTGCGAAAAACCATTGGTTTTAAACCCTTGGAATTTTGATGCGTTGGCTAGAATGGAACAAGAGTCTGGGCAAAAAGTATATAATATTTTGCAATTAAGGTTACATCAAAGTATTATCGATTTAAAGAAAAAAGTTGATGCAGCACCAAAAGATAAAATTTTTGATGTTGATTTAACATATTTAACTTCAAGAGGAAATTGGTACTACACCTCTTGGAAAGGTGATGCTAGTAAATCAGGCGGAATTGCGACCAATATTGGCGTACATTTTTATGATATGCTCTCGTGGATTTTTGGTGAAGTAAAACAAAATATAGTACATGTTCATACACACGATAGAGCTGCAGGTTATTTAGAGTTTGAACATGCAAGAGTTCGTTGGTTTTTATCAATTAATTATGATGTATTGCCAAAGGAAATAAAAGAAAAAGGACAGAGAACCTATCGTTCAATTACTATAGAAGGTGAAGAACTAGAGTTTAGCGGTGGTTTCACAGATTTGCACACAAAGGTGTACCAAGATATTATTGATGGAAAAGGATACGGTCTAGAAGATGCTAGGCAAGCCATTGAAATTGTTCACGATATTAGAAACGCTGAGCCAATAGGTTTAAAAGGAGAATATCATCCGTTTGCTAAAATACCATTATCAAAACATCCGTTTAAAAAATAATAAAAATGAAAAAAATATTAATTACAGGCGGAGCAGGTTTTATTGGTAGCCATGTAGTTCGTTTATTTGTAAATAAATATAAAGAATATCAAATTTTTAACCTAGATAATTTAACCTATGCAGGTAATTTAGAAAACTTGATAGATTTAGAAGATACAGCTAATTATCATTTTATTAAAGGAGATATTTCTGATGAATCTTTTATAAATGAATTATTTTCTGAATATCAGTTTGAAAGTGTAATTCACTTAGCAGCAGAGTCTCACGTAGATAGATCTATAAAAGATCCTTTAGCATTTGCAAAAACAAATATTTTAGGAACAATGGTTCTATTGAATGCCTTTAAAAATCTTTGGCAAAACGATTGGAATGAAAAAAGATTTTACCATGTTAGTACAGATGAAGTTTATGGTACTTTAGAAGAAACAGGGTTATTTACAGAAACAACTTCATATGACCCTAACTCACCATATTCGGCATCAAAAGCGAGTTCAGATCATTTTGTGAGAGCTTATGGAGAAACATACGGAATGCCTTATGTAATTACAAATTGTTCAAATAATTATGGTTCATATCAATTTCCAGAAAAACTAATACCTCTTTTTATAAATAATATTATAAATCAAAAGTCTTTACCAGTTTATGGTGATGGTAATTATACAAGAGATTGGTTATTTGTAGAGGATCACGCTATTGCAATAGATTTAGTTTTTCATAAAGGAAAAAACCGCGAAACTTATAATGTTGGTGGTTTTAATGAATGGAAAAATATCGATTTAGTAAAGTTGCTTTGTAAACAAATGGATGAAAAATTAAATAGGATTAAAAATTCATCAGAAGAATTAATTACTTACGTAAAAGATAGACCAGGACACGATTTACGATACGCAATTGATGCCAGTAAAATTAATAAAGAATTAGGATGGAAACCATCTGTAACTTTTGAAGAAGGTTTATCAAAAACAATTAATTGGTATTTAAGTAATACCAATTGGTTAGAAAATGTAACTTCGGGTGAATATCAAAGTTATTATGATAAAATGTATAAAGCGAATTAAATGAAATTTGAAAAAACCGCATTAGAAGGCTGTTATATTATAACGCCTATAAAATTTGAAGATGAAAGAGGTTGTTTTTTCGAAAGCTTTAATCAAAAGCAATTTGAAGAAAAAACCAATCAGTCAATTAGTTTTGTGCAAGACAATGTTTCTAAATCTACTTACGGAGTTTTAAGAGGCTTGCATTTTCAAAAAGGAAAACACGCACAAGCAAAATTAGTTTCTGTATCTCAAGGTAAAGTTTTAGATGTGGCGGTAGATTTAAGATTAGATTCTAAAACTTACGGACAATCTGTAGCCGTAATTTTATCCGAAGAAAATAATAAACAACTTTTTGTGCCAAGAGGTTTTGCTCACGGTTTTGTAGTGTTAAGTAAAGAGGCTGTTTTTAGGTATAAATGCGATAATTTTTACAACAAAGAAGCAGAGAGTGGTTTGAATTATAATAAATTAGGTATCGACTGGAGGGTTGATGAAAAAGATATTATTATAAATCCAAGAGATAATAAATTCTTGTATTTAGAAGATTTTATAGCAGAATAATGAAAAATAATATTCTTATATTTGGAGCTAACGGTCAATTAGGGCAATCCTTAAAAAGTGTTGTGGCTAATATTGAATCCGCTATTTTTAATATTGTTTTTTTATCAAAATCGGTATCAGATATTACAAATAATGCTATATTAGAAGAAGTCTTTAAAAAATATTCGCCTACCTATATAATTAATTGCGCAGCCTACACACAAGTGGATTTAGCAGAAGATTTTAAAGAAGAAGCTTATGCGATTAATGCAACAGGAGTAAAAAATATTGCACTTCTTTGTAAGAAATATAATAGTTGTTTAATTCATATTTCTACAGATTTTGTTTTCGAAGGAAATAAAACAAGCTTGTTAAACGAAGATGATGTTTGTAAACCAATTAATTATTACGGGGTATCTAAATTACAAGGAGAACAAGAAATTGAAAAAATAGTAGGAGAACATTTTATTATACGAACGAGTTGGTTATATTCTGAATTTGGAAATAATTTTGTAAAAACCATGCTACGTTTAGGTAGCGAAAAAGAAAGTTTACAGGTTGTTAATGACCAAATTGGTACACCAACATACGCGGTAGATTTGGCTAAATTTATTATTCATATAATAGAAACGGAGAGTCAAAAATATGGAGTATATCATTATAGTAACGAAGGGATTTCTTCGTGGTACGATTTTGCGAAATCCATTTTTGAATACACCACTAACCCTATAAAAATAGTTCCTGTAGCATCAGCAGAATTTAAAACAAAGGCAAAAAGACCTAGTTTTTCTGTATTAGATAAAACGAGAGCAAAAACAAACTTAAATATCGCAATTAAACATTGGCGAGACAGTTTAAAAGAATGTTTAAAAAAAATAAATTAAGATGAAAGGAATCGTTTTAGCAGGAGGCTCGGGAACTCGATTATACCCAATAACAAAGGGGATTTCCAAACAATTATTACCAGTTTATAATAAACCAATGATTTATTATCCTATTTCTGTACTAATGCTTGCAGGGATTAAGGAAATATTAATAATATCAACACCAGAAGATTTATCAGGCTTTATAAGATTGCTTGGAGATGGTGGTGATTATGGAGTGTCTTTTTCATACAAAGAACAACCAAGTCCAGATGGTCTAGCACAAGCATTTATACTAGGCGAAGAGTTTATTGGAAATGATGATGTTTGTTTGGTGCTTGGAGATAATATTTTTTACGGTCACGGATTTACTGATTTGTTAGCACAATCGATAAAAAACGTACAAGAAGATAAAAAAGCAACGGTTTTTGGTTACTATGTAAGTGACCCAGAAAGATATGGAGTTGTAGACTTTGATAATTTAGGAAGAGCTTTGAGCATAGAAGAAAAACCAACAAAGCCAAAGAGTAATTATGCGGTTGTTGGCTTATATTTTTATCCTAATAATGTAATCGAAATAGCTAAAAATGTAAAACCAAGCCATCGAGGAGAGTTAGAAATAACTTCTGTAAATCAAGAATATTTGGAGCGAGAAGAACTAAAAGTAGAGTTAATGGGAAGAGGCTATGCTTGGTTAGATACAGGTACACATGAATCTTTATTAGAAGCCTCTAATTTTATTCAGACTATAGAAAAAAGACAAGGTTTAAAAGTAGCTTCCTTACAAGAAATAGCTTTTGAACAAGGTTGGATTAGCGTTGAAAAGTTAAAAGAGATTGCTGAGCCAATGAAAAAGAATGAATATGGACAGTATTTGTTGAAGTTGATAGACTTAGCTTAGAGTTGATTTGTTTAATTACTTCATAATACCATATATAAAAAAATTTTATAGTTAAAATATTTTGATTTTATAATGTCAAAGCTTTCAAAACCAAAAATCAGTATTATATGGGCTTTAGCCCAGCAATTTTCAACACAAATAATAGGACTTTTGGTAACTGTAATAATGGCGCGTTTAATTATGCCAGAAGAATATGGTCTTATGGGGCTAGTATATGTTTATGCTGCAATAGCTACAGTTTTAGTAGAAGGAGGTCTTACTCATTCTTTAATAAGAACACCTAATCCAGACAATGAAGATTTTTCTTCTGTTTTTTTTGCTAATTTAATAGTTAGTTTAGTTTTATACATAATACTGTTTTTTTGTGCACCCTTTATAAGTGAGTTTTATAATCAGGATATATTAACAAGTATTATAAGGGTTTACAGTTTGACATTTCTTATATCCTCATTCTCTGTAGTCCAAAACACAATTTTGATAAAAAGCCTTAAATTTAAAACGATACTTTTAATTAATCTACCTTCTCTGTTTATTAGTAGTATAGTTGGAGTAATTTTAGCAGTTATTGGTTATGGAGTATGGAGTTTAGTATGGAGTGCTATAGTGAAATCATTTTTGCTAACAGTTCAGTTTTGGTATTATAGTAGTTGGCGTCCAACATTTAAAATTAACAAGTTAAAATTAAAATACCACTTTAGTTTTGGGTTTAAAATAGCATTAATGGAAATTATTAATTCAATATATGCTAATATTTTTCAATTATTTATAGGTAAATATTTTTCAATAGCAAAAGTTGGGTATTTCACTCAAGCAAATACACTAAAACAAATACCAGTATCAAACATATATGGAGGAATTAATAAAGTAGCTTTCCCATTGTTAGCTGAGAGTAGTAATGATGACGCTAAAATGAAAGAAATATATAGGAAGTTGCTAAAGATAATGATCTTTGTAATTACACCATTAATGGTCTATCTATACGTGTTTGGTGAACCAATATTAATATTTTTATTTACTGAGAGATGGCTACCAGCCTTACCTTTTTTGAAAATTTTATGCTTCTCTGGTATGTTACACCCTTTAGTTGTTTTTAATATGAATATATTTAAAGTAAAGGGAAGGAGTGATATGTATTTAATTTTAGGAGTTATTAATAAATTTTTTATTACTATAGGAATAGTGCTTTCTATAAAATATGGGATAGAATTACTTTTATGGAGTCAAGTTTTTTCGTATTTCATTTCATTTCTTTTAAATTCATATTATATGGGAAAGTTAATAGAGTATAATCTTTTTAATCAAATTATAGATTTATTACCAATCTTTATGATTTCATTGATTACAGGGCTGATAATGATTTATATATTTAGAATAATTGATGCAGAATTTATAAGTAATTTTGTGAAGTTACTTGTAGGAGGGGTTTCAGGATTAGTGATATATATAAGTCTTGCGTTTCTTTTCAAATTAAAAGAAATAAGTGTATTGAAGGAAATAATTTTTGTTCAGAAATAAATAATAATTTGATGAATACATTATACAAGAAAATACTAAATAAGTTATATTCTTATTATGCTCAATTTATATTTAAAAATAAAGTATATGCTTTTGGAGCTTTTAGGGTAGGGAAATATAAAAATGTTAAAGTAGGGAATTTCACAAAAATAAATCAAGGAGTTTATATTCAAGGCTTATATAATACAGAGATAGGGGAGTACGTAGTTCTTTCTAGAGGAGTTATGATTTTTGACAGTGGATTAGATATTACTTCAATGTCTTCAAATGGTTTTACGCTACATGTAGAATCTTTTGTTAAGATTAAAAATAATGTATGGGTTGGAGCAGGGGCAATTATATTACCAGGAGTAACAATTCATGAGAATAGTGTAATAGCTGCTGGAAGTATAGTGACAAAAGATGTTCCTCCTAATACTATTGTAGGAGGTAATCCAGCAAAAATAATTAAAAGCATAAAATAAGGTATTTTAAATTATGATTAAAATTTTTTTATTTCATAGAGTAAGCTCAGAAAGAGATGTTTTATGGGATCCAATGAGTGTCTCTCATTTTGATAAATGTTTAAAATATATTTCTAAAAAATATAAAGTATTATTGTTTGAAGAGTTATATTCTAATGATTTTTTTATAAATTCAAATGAAAAGTATGCTACAATTATGTTTGATGATGGGTATAAGGATAATATAGAAAATGCTTTACCTATATTACAAAAATATAATGTGAAAGCATCGTTTTATGTTGTTACTGATTGTATAGAAAAAAATATTCCTACTTGGACTTATATTTTAGATTATTCCTTTCAATATACTAATGAAAATATTATCAGTTTAAATTTTCCTTTTTTAAAGGAAGAACTTAGAAGAGGTGAATTTAGCAATGAAAATGATAGAATTCAATTTGCTAGTAAATTAAAGCCAGTTTTAAAAAAAGTAACTCATAAAGATAGGGAGGTAGTCTTAACTCAAATTAGAGACACATTTTTTGATGTTAAAATCCCAGAAATGATGATGAACTGGAATGACTTACGAAAATTGAAAAAATTAGGTCATTATATAGGAAGTCATTCGGTAACGCATGCTATGTTGGGGACAATGAATGATGAAGATGTTATTTTAAAAGAATTATTAAATTCTAAAAAAGTGATAGAAAGAGAGCTAGGGCATTCGCCTATAACTATTTCTTATCCTATTGGAAGCTTTAATGAAATGACAAAAAGATTAAGTAAAAAAGTTGGATATAAAATAGGTTTAGCCGTTAAACAACGTTTTTTTGATCCTAGAAAAGATGATATATTTGAAGTGCCTAGGGCTGAGCTTTATAATGAGAGTTGGTGGAAAACTAAATTAAGAATATATAATATTATACCAAAAATTAAATTAATACTAAATAAATAATGAGAGTACTACTGTGGATAG
This sequence comes from Tenacibaculum sp., assembly GCA_965242715.1. GTDB lineage: Bacteria > Bacteroidota > Bacteroidia > Flavobacteriales > Flavobacteriaceae > Polaribacter. Next base: position 2,236,599 of record OZ251501.1, on the reverse strand, counting down.
GAGATGAGTCAAATCAAAAAGCCTTAGCAAGCAAAATAGCTTTAAAGCATAATGTTGTTGGTATTATAACTGAGACTAAAAAGAAAAAGAAACCGAAGTTATTATTTATTATGTTTTTAAAAAAGGTAATTGAAAGACTTTTTTTCTATTCTCCAGCTAAAGCATGGTTAAAGATGATTTCTTATTGTGATAAACAATATCCAAGTTACCCCAAAACAAATTTTTTAAATGTATCTAATATTAATTCGGAAGAAGCATTTGATTTTAGTGAAAAATTAAATGCAGATATTATAATTGTTTCAGGAACAAGACTTGTTAAATCTAAAATGTTATCCTTAAAACCTAATGTAGGAATTATTAATTTGCACACAGGTTTATCCCCTTATATTAAAGGAGGACCTAATTGTACAAATTGGTGCATAGCAACTAAGAATTTCCATTTGATTGGTAATACAATTATGTGGATAGATATTGGGATTGATACAGGAAATATTATAACGACGGAGTTTACCACATTTGATGGAAATGAAAATTTATTTAAAATTCAAATGAAGGTGATGGAACATGCTCATGATTTATATGTTAAAGCAATTGGGTTTTTAGAAGGTGGAGGTATTTCAAATGTAAAACAAGCTGACATAGCAAAGGGTAAAACTTACTATTCTAGGCAATGGACGTTAAAACAAAAAATTAAATTAATTTCAAATTTAAATGAATTTAAGAAGGAAATAAAATCAATAGAATTACAAGGATTACAAGAAAATGTTAATATTGTAAAACTACCACAAGTCTAATAAACATTATGAAAAAAAAGATTTTGTATCTTAGTTATAACGGAATGATGGAGTCTCTCGGGGCCTCACAAGTATTAAGTTATTTATACAAGTTATCGTCAGACTATGAATATTATTTAGTTTCATTAGAAAAACCAAATGATTTTGAAAACGAAACAGAATTTTTAAAACTAAAAAAGATAATTGAACAAAAAGGAATACACTGGTACCCTGTAAAATATAAAACATCAAAAATTGGAAAGTTTTTAAATTTTTTAAATTTTATTAGAAAAACATTTTCAGTTGTAAGGCAAAATAAATTAACCTTTGTTCATTGTAGAAGTTATTTTACAGCAATTACAGCATTTATAGTGCAAAAATTTATTCCTATAAAATATTTGTTTGATACAAGAAATTTCGCATTTGATGAAAGAGCAGATATAGGGAATTTAAATAGAGAGAAGTTACCATACAAATTAGGTAAAAAATTAGAAAAAAAATTATACCAGAAAGCTTCAGGAATAGTTATTTTATCTAAAATAGGTAAAGAAACTATTGAAAAAAATCAACTTTTTAAAGGTGGAAACGAAATAAAAAACATAGATATAATAACAACTTGTGTAGATTTAGAAAGATTTACTTTTCATAAGAGAAGTTATAACGAAAATCAAATAACAATAGGCTATGTTGGTACTGCAGTTGGCTGGTATGATTTTGATAAGACAATGTTAGCATTATCAAAAATTAATAAACAAGTTAATAATATTAAATTTTTAGTATTTAATAGTGACCATTATAACCAACACAATTTTATACGAGAAAAGTTAATAGAATATAACATTCCAGAATCAATAACTACAATAGAAAAAATTTCTTTTAATGATATGCCAAAAAGATTGAAAGAAATGGATATCGTATTATTTTATATTCACCCATTTTTTTCAAAAAGAGCATCAGCAGCAACTAAATTAGGAGAGTTGTTAGCTTCTGGTATTCCTGTTATAACCAATAAAGATGTTGGAGATCATAAATATTATATCAATACCTATAAAGTAGGTAAAATATTAGATTTTGAAAATTTAGATAAATACGATTTTCAAAAAGAAATAGCCGAAATAAATAATGAAGAGACTGCTTTAAGGTGTAGAGACTTAGCAGAGAAATACTTTTCCTTAGAGAAAGGAGTCAAAAGTTATACTAAAATATATAATAGAATTTTTAAATAGATGATAAATAAAAACGTTTTAATTACTGGGGGAGCAGGCTTTATAGGTTCAAATTTATCTTTAAAGTTGATAGATTTAGGGTACAATGTAACAGTGTTAGATAACCTATCACCTCAAATTCATGGAGCAGAATCGGTGCTTTTTAACTCAATAAAAGGTAAGGTACAATTCATAAAAGGAGATGTAAGGGAAGAAACTGATTGGGTTAAAGCATTAAAAGGCCAACATATTGTTGTGCATTTAGCCGCAGAAACTGGTACAGGTCAATCTATGTATGAAGTTCAAAAATATGTAGATGTTAACGTAAATGGAACTTCAATTTTATTAGATTATTTAGTTAATAAAGAACATTCTATTTCTAAAGTTATTGTAGCTTCTTCAAGAGCAATTTATGGAGAAGGAAAATATAAATGTATTTTTCACGGAGATGTTTACCCTAAAGAAAGAGTAGAAAAAGATTTAATTTTAGGCGATTTTGAACCAAAATGCCCTATTTGTAATAATGATGTAGAAATTTTTGCTACAGATGAAGAATCTAAAATACACCCTTCTTCTGTATATGGAATTACAAAACAAAATCAAGAGCAAATGGTTTTAAATGTTTGTAAGTCTATAAATATTCCCGCAATAGCTTATAGATATCAAAATGTATATGGTCCTGGGCAATCTTTAAAAAACCCTTATACAGGAATACTCTCTATTTTTTCAACTCAGATAAGAAATGAAAATGATATTAATATTTTTGAAGATGGAAACGAAAGCAGAGACTTTGTTTTTATAGATGATGTTGTAAATGCAACAGTTTTAGGTATACAAAGTACAACTGTAGATTTTGAATCATTTAACGTTGGCTCGGGAAAAAAAACGACAGTTAGACAAGTTGCAGAAACACTTAAGAAAAATTATAAATCTAATATTAATATTAATATTACTGGAGACTTTAGACTTGGAGATATTAGGCATAATTACGCAGATTTAACTAAGGTTAAAGAAAAATTAGCATTTGAACCTAAGTACTCTTTTGAAAAAGGAGTAGAAAAGTTTGTAACTTGGGTAAAATCTCAAGAGGTAGATGAAGACAAGTACTCAAAATCTATTGACGAAATGAAAGCTAAAGGGTTATTTAAAAACTCTAAAAAATAATTAAAATGAGATTTGTTTTTTTTTCGTTAAGAAATTTTGAAAGAGATGGTGGTGGGAGTATAAGAATGTATGGTATTCTAAATTCATTGGCAGAAAAAGGTAATGAAGTAATATTTATATCGAATGCAAAAGTTAAAAATAAATTTCATCCAGCTATAAAACATAAAGCTATAAATTTTGAAGTAAGTAATAAAACTAAAAGAATACTTCAAGGTTTAACTAGTTTTTTACCATCAACAATCCTGTTTTTAATTTATCTTAAGCTTTTAAAAACAATTCAAAAAAGTATTGATGATGTAATTAGAGCTAATGAAACTGTATTTTTTTTTGAGTATCTAGATAATACTATCGGGTACTTGTTAAATTCAAAAAACAAGAGATACACATATATTAATGATATTCATGGGGTAAGTACCATTGAATTTCAATACCAATATCAAAAAACGACAACGTTATTAAAAAAACGGGTCTATTATTTTAAGTACTTATTATCTTATTTTTTAGATAAAAAAGTATTTTTGAATGCAAGCGGATTTATATATGCGAGTAATTCAATGAAAGGTTATTATGAAGGTTTGTATAAAGAAATTAAAGATAAAAAACATTGCATATTGCCATATTTATCAGGTAATGTGATAGATGGAGATACAATAAATATTCTATTATCTCAAAAAATTAAAAAAGAGTATAACATAAATGAAAATGATTTTGTGTTGTTTTTTGCAGGGGGTTATAAACCAACTGCAGGAGTTGAAGACTTAATTCATGCCTTTAATAAATTACACGAAAAATATCCAAACCTTAAAATGATTCTTATAGGTGAAGGTCCTACTAAAAATAAATGTGTTAACTTAATTAAAGAAAAACAAATAGAGAATCGAATTATTTTAATTGACAGGGTTCCATATGAAGAATTAATTACTTATCAAAGTTTAGCAAATGTTATTATTTGTCCAGACAAACAGAACCCGTATTCAGAATTAATAGTACACTTGAAGTATTTTGATTCATTAAGTTCAGGTAAATTAGTTATAAATGGAGGTTTTAAAAGTGTTAAAGAGATAAATAAAGATGAGTTTTTATCTCTAAATTTTATACCTTCAGAAGTGAAAAATTTAACTCAAATAATTGAAAAAACAATTATTAATTACAACGAGTTGGTTGATAAGTATAAATCAACAAAAAAATATACATTAGAGAATCTAACGTATAAATCATTGATTAATAGATTATATTCTGTGTCATAAATGGGGCTGTTAGATATACCAATTTGCTTACTTATTCTTATTTTTGGAATTAATTTCAAAAACAAATTTAAAGACTTAAATAAACAGGATAGAAAAATATTAAACAATCTTTTCTTTTTTCATTTATTTACAGGAGTCGTTTTTTATTTTTATATACAAACAAGAGGAGATGCTGTTTATTACTGGATGTATCCAAAAGAGATTACTTTTAATGAATTGTGGGGTAATATTATAACAAGAAGTTATGCTTCCGATTATATTTATTTATTGAATTTCTTTTTTTCAAATACATTAAACTTAACTTTTTTCACAGGTTCAATGTTATATAGTATGTTAGGGTATATTGCTTTAATCTATTTTTATGTAATTTTAAAAAGAATTGTGCCTAATTATCAGTTTTTAAACAAGCTAACGATAATTAATATACCAATCTTTCCATTTTTTTTGTTTTTTCCTAATTTACATTTTTGGTCTAGCGGAATAGGTAAAGACACATTATTATTTTTTTGTATTGCCTTATTTATATATTCTCTTTTAAATTTAAAAAAGAATATTTTTAACATCATATTGAGTATTATCCTATCTGTTTTTGTAAGACCACATATCACTATTTTTTTAATTGCTGGGTTTGGTATTGGTTATACATTAAGTAGTGAATTAAAATCTTATCAGAAAGTATTTGTTATTTCTTTTTTTATTATTGGGTTTGGTCTAATGTTTAATTATGTTTTAGGCTTTATAAAATTAGAAAGTTTAGATATGACATCAATAGAAACATACGCAAATAATAAATCTAAAGTATTAAGTGCTAAATCTACTTCTGGTGTGGATATTTCAAATTATTCTTATCCTTTAAAGGTTTTTACATATTTATATAGACCTTTATTTTTTGACATTAATAATGTTATAGCTATAATTGCATCTTTTGAAAATTTGTTTTTATTATTATTAACGCTTAAGGTTTTTAAAGTGAAAAATATTGGACATATAAAAAAAGCAGATCATATTATAAAAGGAAGCGTAGCTTTTCTTTTAATAGGAACTTTAACTTTTTCGTTAATTTTAGGGAATTTAGGTATTATGTTACGAGAGAAGAATATGTTTACTCCTGTGTTTTTAATTGTAGCGTATTGGCTGCTTTCCATTTCTAAGATTAAAATCAAAAAAAATAGTCAAAAAATTAATTATGAAAATTAAACTATTAGTTGTAGGAGACTACTGCCCAATAGGACGAAATAAAGAACTCCTCGAAGCAGGGAAAGATAAAGATGTTTTTGGGGAGTTTAATACTTATGTAGAGCAAGCAGACTTTGCTATTGCAAATTTAGAAGCACCATTGACAACTAGTAATAAGGCGATTGAGAAAACGGGGCCAAATATTAAAGCGTCTGTTAATTTTTTAAAGTCATTACGTGAAATAGGTTTTAATGCGGTTACATTAGCTAATAATCATATTATGGATTATGGCGAGGAAGGTTTAAAATCAACAGTTAAAACCTGTAAAAAGGAAGGGGTTAGTTATGTTGGAGCTGGTAAGGACTTGAATGAAGCAAGAAAATTATTGAATTTTCAAATAAAGGATAAAAAATTTGCCATTATAAATATTGCTGAAAATGAGTTTTGTGCAGCAACTAAAGAAGGGTATGGAGCAAACCCCTTAAATATTATAACAAACCATTATGATATAAAAAAAGCCAAAGAAGAAAATGATTATGTTTTAGTAATTTCGCATGGAGGTAGAGAGCATTATCAATTACCAAGTCCACAATTAAGAGAACGATATCGTTTTTTTATTGATAGTGGTGCAGATGCTGTTATTGGTCATCACACACATTGTTTTAGTGGTTATGAATATTATAATAATAAACCAATATTTTACAGTTTAGGAAATTTTATTTTTGATTATAAAAAGAAATACCAAAAAGGTTTATGGACGCAAGGTTATGGAGTAATGTTAAAAATTATAGAAGATAAAATTGATTTTGACTTAATACCATTTAATCAAGGAAGAGAAGGGAAATCAAAATTAGAATTATTAAAAGGCAAAGAAAAAACGGTTTTTGATTTTAAAATAAAAGAGCTTAATGCTATTATCTCTAATGATGAATTATTTGAGAAAGCATGGAAGAATTATATTGAAACTCAAAAGAAATCATATAAAGCAAATTTATTTATTCAGAATAAATATATAAGAGCATTAATAAGTAAAGGTTTACTTCCTGAGTTCTATTTTCATTCTAAAGAACATAAAACATTATTATTAAATTTGTTTAGATGCGAAACGCATAAAGAAATAATGATTGATGTCTTAAAAGAAGATTATGAATTTTAGTAAATGAAAGAAAAAATATATTTTTTATTACCTCATTTTTTTCAGAATATATTAATAACTATATTTAATATTTTTGCCTATAGAAAACGCTATGGAGGCAAGTATAAATATTATTTATCTCTTTTTAAAAAGAATAGAAAACTTACAAGGGAAGAACTAGATAGAATTCAAAAAAACAGGTATTCAAACTTTATTAAGTTCGCAGTAAGTAAATCTACCTACTATAAAGACTTACTTTCTAAGGTTAAAGAGTATGATGATATAAGAAATGTTAAAAACATACCAATTATCAATAAAGAAGCTTTAAGAGCAAATAGTAATAACATTTACACTATTTCATTGAAAACAGGCATTCTTTCTAAAACAGGAGGTACAACAGGTAAATCATTAGAAGTTTTATTTACTAATGATAACATGCAAGAAAGATTTGCAATGTTAGACGATTTTAGATTTCGTTTTGGTTATAAATTAGGTAAGAAAACAGCTTGGTTTTCAGGTAAGAGTTTGTTAGGTAAAAAGGATGTTGAAAAAAATAGATTTTGGAAAACAGACAATTTCTATAATGTCCGTTACTATTCAACCTTTCATATAAAAAATTCTTATTTAAAATTCTATATAGAAGATTTAATAAAATATAAAACAGCTTATATTGTTGGCTTTCCGTCTTCTTTATTAGATATTGCTAAATATGGTTTAAAGCATAATTACAATTTCCCTAAAGGATTGATAAAAGCAATTTTTCCAACTGCGGAAACAATTACTGAAGATATGAAATTTTATATCGAAAAATTTTTTAAAGCGCCAATGTATAACCAATATGCATCTTCAGAAGGCGCTCCGTTTATTTTTGAATGTGAGCAAAGGAATTTACATATAGAATTACAAAGTGGTGTTTTTGAAGTTTTAGATAACAAAGATAAAGACGCAAAATCAGGAAGATTAATTATAACTTCATTTACCACAGAAGGAACCCCATTAATACGATATGATATTGGTGATTCTATTACTTTGTCAGATGAGAACTGTAATTGTGCTAATAAAAACCCTTTAGTAAAAGAAATTTTAGGAAGAATAGATGATTATATTTATTCACCTGAAAATGGAAAAATTAATTTAGGAAATGTATCTAACACCCTAAAAGACACGAAAGGGATCGTGAAATTTCAAGCAATACAAGATGAAATAGATGAAATTTTTATTAAGATTGAAGTTGATAAAGCTATATATAATAAAAAAATAGAAAGTGTTTTTATTAAAAATTGGCGAGATAGAGTTGGTGACAGGATGAAAATTGAACTTGACTATGTTGAAGCTATTGAAGTTGAAAAAAGCGGTAAGTTTAGGTTTGTTAAAAATAATATAAAACACCTAATTGAAAATGAATAAAAAACTAATCCGTATAACCACAGTACCAATATCTTTAAAATACTTAATAAAAGGGCAAATGCTCTTTATGAGTAAAAACGGATTTGAAGTTACAATGATTAGTGCAGATGGTAAAGAGATAAAAGATGTTGTTAAAAACGAAAAATGTAAGCACATCATTTTTCCACTAACACGAAAAATAACGCCACTTCAAGACCTAAAAGCAACGTATAAACTTTATAAATTCTTTAAAAAAGAAAAACCAAAAATAGTACATACACATACGCCAAAAGCAGGTATTGTAGGTATGTTAGCAGCTTATGTGGCAAAAGTACCAAACAGGTTACATACCGTTGCCGGTTTACCATTGTTAGAAGCCACAGGAATAAAAAGAAAAATATTAAACTTTGTAGAAAAGATAACTTATAGGTGCGCAACCAAAGTCTATCCAAACTCTTATGGATTAAAAGATATTATTTTGGAAAACAAATTTATAAAACCCAATAAACTTAAAGTAATAGCCAACGGAAGTTCAAACGGAATAGATACCGCATATTTTAATCCAAATTTATTTTCAGAAGAAGAAAAGAAAACTTTAAAAAAGAGTTTAAAAATTGAAAAAGACGATTTTGTATTTATATTTGTAGGACGCATTGTTGGTGACAAAGGAATTAACGAATTGGTGAATGCCTTTAATAAACTATCTGCAGAGAATAAAAAAGTAAAATTATTATTGGTCGGCCCGTTTGAAGATGATTTAGATCCGTTAAAAGAAAAAACAAAAGAGATAATTAATACAAACACACAAATAATTTGGGCGGGTTATCAGAACGATGTAAGATTGTATTTTGCAATAGCAAATACGTTAGTTTTCCCAAGTTATAGAGAAGGTTTTCCAAATGTTGTAATGCAAGCAGGAGCAATGGGGTTACCAAGTATAGTTTCAAATATAAATGGCTGTAATGAGATTATTGAAAATAATAAGAATGGATTGATTATTCCTGTGAAGAATCAAGAAGCTATTTATAAAGCAATAAAAGAGATGTTGTTAAATAATTATATGAAAGAGAGTGCTAGAAAAATGATAACTGATCGTTACGAACAGAGAGTTGTTTGGCAAGCATTATTATCAGAATATAAATCATTAGAAAATAATGTATAAGCTTTTTTTTAAAAGAGTATTTGATTTGTTATTATCAATAATTGGATTATTAATTTTAAGTCCTGTTTTTATTATTGTTTTAATTTTACTGATGATAAACAATAACGGTAGACCTTTCTTTTTTCAGAAAAGACCAGGTAAAAATGAACATATTTTTAAAATTATCAAGTTTAAAACAATGAACGATAAAAAAGGTGAAAACGGTGCCTTATTATCAGATGAAGATCGTTTAACAAGTGTAGGTGAATTTATTAGAAAAACATCATTAGATGAAATACCACAACTTATAAATGTTTTTAAAGGAGATATGAGTTTAATAGGTCCTAGACCATTACTGCCAGAATACTTACCTTTATACAATTCAGAGCAAAAAAAACGACATAATGTTAAGCCAGGCATTACAGGTTGGGCACAGATAAATGGTAGAAATGCAATAAGTTGGCAAAAGAAGTTTGAATATGATGTTTGGTATGTTAACAACATAGGTTTTCTAACAGATTTAAAAATATTTTTCAAAACTTTTACTAAAGTACTTAAAAGTGAAGGAATTAATAGAGAAGGAGAGGCAACAACAACAAGATTTATAGGGAATGGATAAAATTTGTTTATTTGGAGCGAGTGGCCACGGGAAAGTAATTAAAGAAAGCGTTGAAAGTGAAGGGAATCAAGTTGTCGCTTTTTTAGATGATAACCCAAAGACTGAAGAGTTGTTAGGCGTTCCTGTTTTTAAAACTGAAAAAGCTATAAATTTTTTATTAGAAAAATTTATAGTAAGTATTGGAGATAACAAAATAAGAAAGAAAATTTGCGAGAACATAAAAGTGAAATTTGGTAAAACAATTCATGCATCAGCAATAATATCTGTTTCTTCAAGTATTGATGTTGGAACAGCAGTGATGGCTGGAGCAATAATAAATGCATGCACGAAAATAGGTAAACATTGTATTGTAAATACAAAATCAGTTATAGAACATGATTGTGTAATTGAAAATTACGTACATATTTCACCAAATGCAACAGTAACGGGAAATACACATATTGGAGAGGGAACACATATTGGAGCAGGAGCTACGGTTATTCCTAATGTTAAAATAGGGAAGTGGGTAACAGTTGGTGCTGGTGCAGTTATAATTAAAGATATTCCTGATTATGCAATTGTTGTTGGTAATCCAGGAAGGATTATAAAATATAATAAATAGCAATGAAAGAAAAAATATGGCTTTCCTCTCCTCATATGGGAGGAAACGAAATGAGATACGTACAAGAAGCTTACGATACTAATTGGGTTGCTCCATTAGGGCCAAACGTAAATGGATTTGAACAAGATTTAGAAAAGTACCTTAGTAATAATGTTAATGTAGCTTGTTTATCTTCAGGTACAGCAGCATTGCATTTAGCATTAATTTTATCAGGAGTTACTCAAGATGATGAAGTTTTATGCCAAAGCTTTACGTTTTCAGCATCGGCAAACCCAATAACATATCAAGGAGCAAAACCAGTTTTTATTGATAGCGAAGAGGATACATGGAATATGTGTCCAGATGCTTTAGAAGAAGCTATAAAAAACAGGATTTCAAAAGAGAAAAAACCAAAAGCAATTATTGTAGTTCACTTATATGGAATGCCTGCAAAAATGGATGAAATTTCTATTATTGCTAAAAAATATGATATTTCTTTAATAGAAGATGCAGCCGAAGCTTTAGGCTCAACTTATAAGGGACAAAAATGTGGAACTTTTGGTGATTTTGGAATCCTTTCTTTTAATGGAAATAAAATAATTACTACTTCTGGCGGTGGAGCATTGGTTTGTAAAACAGAAGCCGCTAAACAAAAAGCCATTTTCTTAGCAACTCAAGCACGTGACAATGCACCGCATTATCAACATTCAGAGATTGGGTATAATTATAGGATGAGTAATATTGTTGCTGGTATTGGTCGTGGTCAAATGGAAGTGTTAGATAAGCATGTTGGGTTTCGTAGAGGCATGAATCAATTTTATCTAGACTTATTTAAAAATGTTGATGGAATTGAGGTTTTTGTAGAGCCAATTAAAGATTATTTTTCTAATCATTGGTTGAGCTGTATAATTGTTGATGAACAAAAAACAGGTTTTACAAGAGAAGATTTACGATTAAAATTATTAGAAGACAATATAGAATCACGCCCATTATGGAAACCGATGCATTTACAACCTGTTTTTAAAGATTGTAGTTTCTATGGAGATACAGTTTCTGAAAACTTATTTATAAATGGTTTGTGTTTACCTTCTGGGTCTAATTTAACCGATGATGATAGAAATAGAATAAAAATTTCTATAGAAAAAACACTAAACTTATAATAATTATTTTTTTTTGAAAAAATTAAAATATTTTGAGATAATTGAAAATAGCACCTCACTTTTTTTAGTAAAACTTGTTGATTTACTATTAACAATATGGTTAATACCTTATTTAATATTTAAAGTTGGTATTAATAATTATGGATTATACGCTTTTTCAGTATCTATAGTCTTTATATTAGTTAATATTCTTAATTATGGTTTTGATTTAACGGCTGTTAGAGATATTGCTAAAAATAGAAAAAACACTAAAGTCCTTACAAAAACATTCAATGAGATATTAAGCGTAAAATTTTTTTTATTTATTGTTTTAGGACTATTATTTTTAGCCTGTATTTTCTTAATCCCAGCTCTTTATAAAGATAAATTACTTTATATTTATTCAATTTTAATACTTTTTTCTCATGTTTTTTCTTTGCGATGGTTTTTTTTAGGAATAGAGAAAATGAAGTTTTTATTTATAATAAGAATTAATAAAACCTTTATATATGTGGCTTTAGTCTATTTCTTTATTCAACTAGAAAAAGATTATGTCCTTATCCCTTTATTGGAAGGGGCGGCAATGTTTGTAGTTTATATAGCTACATTTATAGTAGTGATAAATAAGTTTAAGATAAAATTAGAATTTTTAAAATTAAAAGAAATTAAAGATTACTTAATTGAACATTTCAATTCATTTGTAAATCTTTTAATACCATTAATGTTTAACAATACATTGGTATTTTTTACAGGGATTTTAGGGTTGCCGTCTCAAGTAGGAATGGTGCATATTGGGGTTAAATTTGTAAACGCATTTAGTACTGTTAATGCTATTTTAACAAAAATCTTTTTTTCAATAAGTAATAGAACTCAAAATAATAAAAAATTATTTACTTATTTAATAATAATAGGAGTTTTATTAAGCATTTTAATGTTTTTTGGAAGTGAATATATTTTACTAAAATGGTTAGAAGGCAAGAGCCTTAATTATATTAGTGAAATTATACAATTGGTTAAAGTATTGAGTCCAATACCGTTTTTTGTTGCATTAATTTCTAGCTATGGTATTAACGGACTTTTAGTTTTATTTAAAGATAAAGTATTTAGCCGAATAACAATTTTATCATTTATTTTTTTGATCTTGTTTGCATTAGCATTAATCCCTAAAATAGGAGTGCTAGGTGCAGGTTTATCTCTTCTGTTCAGTAGATTAATTTATGCCATAACTTCTTTTATATATTATAAAAAGCATGTTTAATAAAGCTCAAATAACATCAAGAAATGTAATTTTTAGTCTGCTTTTAGTAACTACTTTACTCATCAGTTTTTTAAATTTTGGTGAAAGAAAAAATATTTATGTACATTTAATTTTCTTTTTGATAGGGTTTGTTAGCTTAACAGCAGCTTTTTATTCCAGAAGAGAAGGGTATTCTTTAACCAAAGTTTTTTGGCTTTTTAACTACACATTTTTTTTTATAGCACCTATTGTTCAATTTAAGAACAGTATTGTTTTTTATACAGAGAATTTTATAAAAGATAAACTTTATGTAAAGGCAGGTATTGTCATTATAATCTCGTCTATTATATATTTTATATGTTATCAATTCTTTTATAATAAGATAAAAAATAAAAGTCTAATTAGCATAAAATCATTTGACTTTTCATTAATACTCTTTCTCGCTATAACATCCTCAATATTTTTTTTATATTTAATAAAATTTAATCTTCAAGTTTTATTATATCGCCCTCCATCAGGATGGCTAAAGCAGCATACATTATATGGCAATTTAGGATATGCTATTGCTTCTATAATAAGATATATACCATTTTTCTGTTTACTAGCTTATTTTTTGTCCTCTAATAAAAATAAAAAAGGATTAGTAATACTAACCATTTTAACTCTATTAATAACGTTTCCTTTTTCTTTATCAAGAGGAATAATGGCTGGGTTATATTTGCCTTTAATATTATTGTATTTTCCTATCTTTAGAAAGAAGCATTATTTTTTAATGCTTTTTTTTAGTGCTATTCTTATTGTATTTCCATTAACAAATAGTTTTAGGCATATTTCTACGAACAAATTTGAGTTAAGTTATATGTTATTTACTTCTTCTCAGTTTGATGCTTTTCAAAATTTTATGTTATTATTAAACGAAGAAATTGTAACTAATGGTAAGCAATTATTAGATGGAGTATTTTTTCTGAATGGTAATATTAAAGGTTCGGGACAAGTTTTAGGAGAAAAAGTGGGATATGATTTTTACAACGTAGCAATGCCATATTTAGGTGAGGGTTATATTAATTTTGGATATATAGGTATTTTTATTTTTGTAATTATTTTAGCATTTTTTAATGCTTTTTTAGATAAGAAGCAGCACAATTTGTCAATTCCGTTTAAAGCGATTTATTTAGTTTTAATAGGGTTTGAATTCTATATTCTAAGAGGAGATTTATCTAGTTCAATAAAGAAAATGGCTGGATTTGTTTTTGCGCTACTAATAGTTGTTATTTCACAATACATTTATACAAAAATATTTAATCAAAAAGCTCCTAATTAGTATTAGGAGCTCTTGTAATTTTGAATTATCTATTTTATCTCAATCTAGTTAAGCTGAGGTCTTTGTTGTATTTTACAATAAATAAACCTTCGTTATTTGTAGCTCCAAATAAATGCTTTTTATAATCAAACTTACTTACTAATCTATACGAACTTCCATTGTTTAAAGTTTCCTTTAAATCATTTTCAGAAGAAGCTAAACGAGCCAATACATCGTATGTTATATCAAAGCCTTTGGTTGCGTAATTAGAAGGTAAAGTATTGTTTAGCTTTTTATATTTTTTGTTGAAAGATTTAGTTGCATAAGCACTCTCATCTATATACTCATTGGTAACATAACCAAAGTTAATGTTGGCTAGTTTAAAGTTGTCAATTTTATTAAAAGCATTATTTTTTTCTATAGCAAAAACCTGAGCCGTAACCTCTTTTGGTAAAGAAACCATACTATTTAAAGCGTCTGCAACAGCAACATTGTCTTCTGAAACAATAATAACCCATGTATGTGTTTTTGGTTTCATTAAGTTAGTAAAACGTTGTTTTTTAATGTATCTTTTTTCAGGTTTTAAAATACTTATTTTACCTATTAAATTATTTTTTTGAAGATTAGATACTATTTTACTAATGTTTCTATTGGAGGTAGATTTTCCATCGCCAACAACAATAATGTTCTCGCCATTAAACTCGTCAGATAAATACGATGTTAAAACGTCTATATAAGTACTTTTATCTGGCGCAGTTTTTACAATTTTAGAGGATGTTAAACTACGCTGATTTTTAGAATACATAGGAAAAACAACAGGTGTTTTAACTTGATTAGCTACTATTTTTGCTTCTTCATAGTAAAACGGACCAATAATTACATCTGCATCATCTAAATTTCTATTTGATGCAATAGAACGGATTCTACTATTTTTTTTACCAGTATCAAAAACTTGTAAATCTACACGTACACCTTGTTTTCTTATAGAGTCAATAGCAATTTCTGCACCCATATAAAAATCAGTAACAATATTTGCTAATGAGCCATTTTTTCTAAAAATATCTTTAGCTGAAGTAGCACTGTATTCACTGGCTCTAAAAGGTAATAACATTACTATTTTTACGGTTTCTCCTGACTTAATATTATCTTCAAAAACCTCATTGGCTTCTACATCTTTTTTAGTTTCAATAGGCTTTACCTTAATAGTTTGTCCAATTTTTAAACCTTCTTTTTTAACTGTTGGGTTTAAAGTAAATAAATCTTCTTTAGAAATATTATAAAAATGAGTTAAGCCATACACGGTTTCTTTAGCTTTCACTTTATGAATAACAAAATTCTTTTTTAAAACTTCTAACTCTAGATTTGTATTTACAATATCGTCAATTTTAGGAATTTTTTCAACTACAGGACTGTTTTTTGGAGTCTTATCAATAGGTAAATTATCTGCAATTTGTGTATTCTTATTTTTAGAATTCGGAATAATAATTACTGTACTTGCTTTAGGTTTTCTTCCAACATCAGGATTTAAACGTAATAAATCTTTAGTTTTTAAATTATGTTGTTTGGCTATACTTCGCATAGTTTCGCCATCTTTTACAGTATAAGAAACATAGCGTTTTTGCTGCCCGCAAGAAGTAGCAATTGTTAATATACATAAGAAGATTAATAATTTTAATTTTTTCATTGATTTTGTTTGTTCTTCAAAATTATACCCAAAGATAGTCTATACTAAAAACGTTTAGCATTTATTCCCATTCTATCGTTGCAGGTGGTTTAGAGCTAATGTCGTAGACAACTCTATTAACGCCTTTTACGTTATTTATTATTTTATTTGATATTTTTTGCAAAAATTCATAGGGTAAATTCACCCAATCTGCAGTCATACCATCAGTACTTTCTACAGCTCTTAATGCAACTACTTTTTCGTACGTTCGTTCATCTCCCATAACGCCTACCGAATTTACTGGAAGTAAAATAGCGCCTGCTTGCCATACTTTATTATATAATTTATCTTCTTTTAATCCGTTAATAAAAATAGCATCTACTTCTTGCAAAATACGAACTTTTTCTGAAGTTATATCTCCCAGAATTCTAATTGCTAATCCTGGACCTGGAAATGGATGACGACCTAACAATTCAGCCTCAATTCCCATAGATTTTCCAACACGACGAACTTCATCTTTAAAAATCATACGCAATGGTTCAACAATTTTAAGTTTCATAAAATCGGGTAAACCGCCCACATTATGATGACTTTTTATAGTTGCAGAAGGACCTCCATTTACCGAAACTGATTCTATAACATCAGGATAGATAGTGCCTTGTGCTAACCATTTTGTATTTTTAATTTTATTTGCTTCATCATCAAAAACCTCAATAAAAACACGTCCAATAGCTTTACGTTTTTTCTCAGGATCGCTAATCCCTTTTAAAGCACTCAAAAAACGTGCCGATGCATCTACACCTTTAACGTTTAAACCCATTCCTTCGTATTGCTTAAGTACACTTTTGTACTCGTTTTTGCGCAATAACCCGTTATTTACAAAAATACAATGTAAATTTTCACCAATAGCTTTGTGTAATAAAATACCAGCAACGGTACTATCTACACCGCCAGATAGACCAAGAACTACTTTGTCTGTGCCTATTTTTTCTTTTAGACCTTTAACCGTTTCGTCTACAAAAGAATCTGGAGTCCAGCTTTGTTCAATACCCGCAATTTTAACCAAAAAATTCTCTAACAATTGCTTACCATCTGTAGTATGATATACTTCTGGGTGAAACTGAATTGCATAGGTTTCTTCACCTTCAATTTTATATGCAGCATTTTGTACATTGTGTGTACTGGCAAGTAAAACTCCGTTAGTTGGAAGGTTTTTAATGGTGTCTGAATGACTCATCCATACTTGACTTCCTTCAGAAATGTTTGTAAAAAAAACTTCATCATTTTTAATGAAAGATAAATTTGCTCTACCGTATTCTCGAGTACTAGAAGGAGCTACCAATCCGCCAGAAAAATGTGCTAAATATTGCGCGCCATAACAAACGGCTAATAAAGGTTTTTTATTTCTAATTGCTGATAAATTAGGATGCAATACGTCTTCTGATCTAACAGAGTTGGGGCTTCCTGATAAAATTACTGCTTTAAAATTATCTATGTTTTGTGGAATTTTATTGTAAGGGTGTATTTCACAATAAATGTTAAGTTCTCTAACTCTACGTGCAATTAATTGGGTGTATTGCGAGCCAAAATCTAAAATAAGTACGTTGTGTTGTTGCATCCGCAAAAATACATTTTTGCTTTTAAAATTTCGAAATAAGATTGACGAATTTTATGCTTTTATAAGTTTAATATTTATAAACAATTGCATTTACATTCATACCAGCCCCAACAGATGTTAAAATAATTACATCGCCTTTATTAACTTGTTGATTTTCTACTTTTCCTTTTAAAACTAAATCGAGTAATGTAGGAACTGTTGCTACAGAACTATTTCCTAATGTGCTTATAGTCATAGGCATTATGCCTTTTGGAACTTGTTTTTTATACAGGCGATAAAAACGTTTTACAATGGCTTCATCCATTTTTTCGTTAGCTTGATGAATAAATATTTTCTTTACATCATCTATAGCAACGCCACTTTTATCGAGTGCAGTTTTCATAGCATTCGGAACATTGGTAAGTGCAAATTCGTAAATTTTACGACCATGCATTTTTAGGTATCTAATGTCTTGGTCTTGGTTTTTATCAAAAGATTTTTCGAAGAATAAATAAAAAGCTTCGTCTTTTGCAAAGGTTTGTGTAGCATGACTTAAAATACCGCTTTCTGAATTGTTTTCAGTAGCTTCAACAATACATGCGCCAGCACCATCACTATAAATCATAGAGTCTCTATCGTATTTATCTACAACTCTTGATAAAGTTTCTGAGCCAATAACCAAACATTTTTTGGCAATACCTGCTTTTATAAATGCTTGTGCTTGTATAACTCCTTCAATCCAACCTGGACATCCAAATAAAATATCATACGCAACACAATTTGGGTTTTTAATTTGTAGTAAATGCTTAACACGGGTTGCTAAGCTTGGTACAAGATCACTTTGAACAGCTCCTTTTTTTACATTACCAAAATTATGGGCAAGTATTATATAATCTAATTCTTCAGGATTTATACCTGAGTCTTCAATCGCTTTTTTTGCTGCAAAATATGCTAAATCTGAAGAAGTGAAATGGTCTTGAGCATATCTACGCTCTTCTATACCTGTAATGGTTTTAAATTTTTCAATAATTACAGTGTTTTCAGCATTAAAAGAGGAACCATCTTCGTTTAGAAATTTGCTCTCTGAAAAGGCAGCATTCGCTTTCTTTATAGTTGGAATGTAAGCACCAGTTCCTGTAATTTTAGAAAAAATCATTACTAATTCTGTTAAATTATTTTGTTTTGAATGTTAAAGAAAAAGCTTTTGTTATAGATTTCCTATTTATTTTATGAAAATTACAGTATTCTTAAAAAGGGCTATCTTAATTATGAAATAATAATTTTTTAGAATTAAAAACTAAGAATATGAAATTATTGTCTTTTATCAATACTCCGTTAAGTTTTTATGCTGCTCTGATACCATAATACAGTAGTTCTTTAATTTTTTGTTTATTATTCTTGGTTATGTTTTAGAATAATGTAGAATTTCACTATCTTTATAAAAACATTATAGATATGGATTTACAAAGTATAATAAGAGTGTTGAGTCAAGAGCAGAAAAAGGAATTAGTCGGTTTATTGAGTCGTGATTTGAAAGTGCCAAAACTAAATATGCTTATAGACAACCTAAACAAAGACCGTCCAATCAACTGTCCACATTGTCAAAGTTCTGATATTTACGGGCATGGAGGCTATAAGGGTCGTAAGCGCTACAAATGTAAATCTTGCACTAAAACCTTTAATGATCTTACAGGTACTGCTATGGATGGCATAAAGAAAGTGGATGAATTTCAAGATTATCTAGTTCTTATGATTGAAAGCGTGAGTATCCGTAAAGCCGCTAAAAAGATTGGAGTCAATGTTAAAACTATTTTTGATTGGAGACACAAGTTACTATCTTGTTTATCCGTTTTTAATGGAGAAGAGTTCTCAGGAATTGTTGAATGTGATGACAAACAGCTTAATATAAATAATAAAGGAAGTCGAGATCTTCAAAGAAAACCTTACAAGAGACCAAGTGATAGACAAACCAAACGCGGTGTGAGCAATGATAAAATCTCTATAATGGTTGCCACAGATAGAAATAACAATCCAATGATGCGTGTCGCTAAAAGAGGCAGGATTGATGTGCATAGTATTGAAAAAACAATAGGAACGTTACTAAAACCTGAAAACATACTTTGTTCAGATTCTCATCCTTCTATAATTAAATGGGCAAAAGATAAGCAGATGGAGCATCATACATTTATAGCATCAAAACACATAAAAGACAAGTGCTACCATGTGCAGCATGTAAACTCAATAGACAATCGTTATCAAAGATGGATAAAACCTTTCTATGGTGTATCAACAAAATATTTGAGTGGCTATCTAAACTGGTTTGTATTCTTGCAGAAGGTTAAAAAATCGCTCTCTCAAACAGTAGATATAGCAAATATCATGATAAAAAACGCTAAAGCTATAAACACATATAAAGCAATTGAAGAAAATTATATGGAATTAATGATTCCACATTATTCTAAAACATAACCTTATTCTTCAAGTTCGGTCTTATAGCGAACACGTTAAAAAATCGAGCAAGCATTAACTCATTGTGATGTAAGGTTTTAATATCCTTGATTGAGAAAGCCCCTCTTAGCCTTTTTTCAATAGGCATCCAATGTGTAATCTTAGCGAGATTAACCGTTGTAAGTGCTGTATTAAAATGAAAGTTGAGTTTATCTTCACTTCTTGCTTGACAGTGATTTAGACCTGAGTATTGCTTGGCATCTCTAAAAGTAAATTCTATTTGAAATCTGGTGCGATAATATGTCAAAATCATTTCTGCTGAAATTGTTACATCTGTAGAAAAATATAATTTATGATTCCATTTTCCTTTTTTAAGGAAATAAACAATCACAAGATTGATTTTTCTTTTTAATGATTTTGAGTATACAATAGCGCTGTATACTTTGCTTTGCTGATTGTCTTCTATCAAAGAAAAATATTCTTTTCTAAGTTTTTTATAATCAATTTTTCCATCATATTTCTTAGGTCTTCCTCTCCCATATTTCTGTTGGTCAGTATAAATATATTGTAAGTCAGCATCGTTTCTTAGTCTGCTAACGGTCTCCAATCCATTATCAGAGAGTTTAGAAACAAAACCGTATTTGGAAAAATAAGCATCTGCCACAACATATTTAGACATCGAAAGAAGGACCTCTTTTCTTTGAATCAATATATTGGCATAATGATCTACCAAACTTTTTGATTCCAAATTATTTGGTGTCTGAACAGCCTCTAAATGAAACGCTGTATGATTATCTATATCAATCGCTGCTATACCAGATATTTCCAATCCCCATTTTGCCTTTCCCGCTACACCAGACCAATAATAACCAACTCCACAGGTGGATTTACCAGATTTACTAACATAACTCGGGTCGAAAGCAATGGTTAAATGTTTGCCCCCATACTCAGTAATCAATTCTTTATTGAAATTTAAAAAGTCAAAAGACTTACTAAACTGATTCCTGTAATGTTGTTCTCCATGATCACCATAACGACTTAACTGCATAAAATTTAAACGTCCTTTTATGCTGAGAAATAGACCAAAAACTTCCAACATAAAATCATATTGCCATTTATTTACATCTTTCATTTTGTTAAGTAATCTTTTTGTGTGATATTTATAGTTGGATTTCTCCTTGAGAAGCATCATTAATAGCTGTTTGAAATTAACTATTAATTTAATGATAATCAGGGAGTTATCCTAATTTTTGAGCCTGTTTTTTTAACTTATTTAATTGACTGTTAGAGGGTTAGGGCAAAGTTTAACGGAGTATTGTTTTATATAAATCCATTTTTAATTGCATAACGGTAGCAATAGATTGCGCTCTGTTTTTTAGTGTTGAAGTGTTTTCTCCTTCAAATTTTTTATCAATTACTGCTAAAAAATAGTTTAACCAAGTTTTAAAATGTTCTTTAGAGAACTTCATTTTTTTATTAAAATCTAAGTGCTTTTTTATCGGATTACTTTTATATTTATAGGTCTGAAAAATAATATCTTCCCAAAAATCTGTAATAATTTCTAAGTGCTTTTCTAGGGTGTTTTGTTGCACAAATTCTTGAAAGAAATGAGAAATATTTTCATCATTTAGTAACTTATCATAAAATTCTGATATGATGCGTTTAATATCTTCTCTTGTTGTAATATCTGGTTTCATTTACAGGTAAAAACTATCAAATGAAAAAGGTAATAAAGAAAGTAAAGATTCGGTCTTTACTATATGTCCAACTTCACCCATAAATATAATTTCAATCGGTTCTTTTTGGTTGATTTCGTATTCAGATAATGTTTGTCTATATGCTCCGCAAGGACCAACAGGTTTGTCTACTTTGGTTTTTGAAGAAGCAGCTGTTATGGCTATTTTTTTAACCTTCATTTGTGGGTATTCAGAGCCTGCTTTCCAAATAGCAATACGTTCTGCACACATACCTGAAGGGTATGCTGCGTTTTCTTGATTATTACCTAAAATTATTTCTCCATTTTCTAATAATAAAGCAGCACCAACATTAAAATTGGAATAAGGGGCATACGCTTTTTTACGAGTTTCAATGGCTTTATTCATTAGGTTTTTATCCTCTAAAGAAAGTTCAGAAACATGGTCGAAAACGATTGCCGAAGTGTTTATATTAATTTTCTTCATAAAAAAAATTTTTAATCAAAAAAAGCAGTCGAAAATAAGACTGCTTGTTTATATATGTTACGAAACTTACTTTTTTTTAATAATCGTCATAAATTTCACCTAAATCAAACGCTAAAGAAAAACGTAGGGTGTTTTCTAACGGATTTTTTATATCTGAATAGTTTATTAAATATGACAAATCTATAGAGAATGCACGCGCTTTAAAACCTGCTCCCATGGTATAGAATTGTCTGTTTCCATTAGATTCACTTTCGTTAAAATAACCTGCTCTAATAGCAAATGCTTTATTGTATAAATATTCTGCGCCTAAAGCCCAAGTTGGTGTTGGGTCATCAAAAGAACTGAACATACCTTCAAACCATCCATCATTTATATCTGATGAAACTAATAGTTTTGTAAATTCTAAATTAACACTAACTATATTAAAATCGTCTAAAATAAAATCAAAACCACCACCTAATTTTAAATTTGTTGGAATAAAATTATCTTCTCCAGGGGTATATGATACCTTAGGTCCAATGTTAGCAATATTAAATCCTAAACGATATCGACCATTAAAAGTACCGTAATTTTCTTCAGGAGAACGGTAATATCCGGAAACATCTACAGCAAAACCATTAACAGCATCAAAGTCATCATCAATATCATAATTAGAGTTAATATATTTTAAACCAACACTCATAGAAAAAGTTTCACTTAATTTTAAAGCATAATATCCAGAAATAGCAAATTCACTTGGTTTTTTAAATCCGTTTGGTAAACCTTGATCAGTAGTTAAATTAATTTCACCTAAAGAGAAGTACTTTATATCTGCTCCCCAAGCTTGGTTTTCACTAAATCTATTTATTACAGAAATATTTCCTACAAAAATATCGTCTGTTAAATTACGTAGCCAAGGCACATAACTTACACCAATACTAATACCGTTTTCATTAAAAGCTATTTTTGAAGGGTTGTGAAATAAGGAAAAAGCATCTGAAGAAGTTGCAACACCTATATCTCCCATACTTCCTGCGCGAGCATCTGTAGCAATTAGTAAAAATGGAATGGCTGTTGTAGTTTGCGAGTTTGCTTTAAAAACTAAACAAGAAATTAAAAATAAGAAGATAATTTTTTTCATTAGTTATTGTTAAATAGTTTATTAGTTAGTAAATATATAATTTTATTGAAGTATTACTAATTTTTCATACTTTTCTGATACAAGATTACTTATTGTTGATTTTACGTTGAGCTTATACACATAAACACCTTTACCGATTTTGTTACCAAAATCATCTAAACCATTCCAAGTTATACTTCTAGATAAACCTCCAGTAGTTTGTATGTTTTGATTAATAGTTTTTACTAATTTCCCTGAAACTGTAAAAATTTGAACTTGTACTTCTAGAGGCTCATTGGGTTTGTTGTGGTTAAACCAAAACTCTGTATAATTTATAAATGGATTAGGGTAATTTAATACATTATCTAATGTTAAACCAGTATCACTTACAACCACAAAGTTTAACGTTACCTCTGATGAATTATTGTATGTATCCCAAGCTTTTAATTTAATTGTGTGAGGACCAACAGATAAGTTGCGTAAACGATAGGTTCCTTTTCCTTTTGTAAAGTCGTTGAGTTCTGTTTGATAAAAATCGTTGAGAACAATTGGATTGGTTTGGTCGCCATCTAAAATAGCAACAATATCATGATCTACTGCTGTAATAGAAGTGTTTATTCCGCTTGGGTCTGCTAATTTAACAATAAAGTTAGGGGATGAATTGGTGTTGCCACCATCTATAAAAGATTCATCATTCATAAATAATTGAATTTCTGGACCTATAGTATCTTCAGGAACGTTTGGGTCTATTCCGCCAACAATAACATCAAAATTAGCACCTGTTTTATCAATTACTTGGTTATCTGCATAGAAACTTAACTTTCCTTTTCCGTAAGCTATTTTTATATCTCTTGGCACAATAAATTCAAATTGAAAAACACCATTTTCTACAGTTGATTTTCCTCTAAATATTTTGCTTTCTTGAGAGTCAAAAGGCATTATAATTCCAAAATTATCATTATCAAGAGTTTGTTTGTCTACGGGTTTGTCAAAAACTGTAACAGAGAGTGTTCCATTAAAATTAGTTAGAGTAACATCATTGTTATCTGTAACAACTCCTTCAAAACGAACACGAGAAAGAGCTTTTAAAGTGTCTAGGGATTGAGAAATAGCTATACCATTCATTTTCGTGATTTTAATATTAGGCTTTGGAACTGCTAGTTTCATCGCAGGATCACCAATATTATAAATAAAGAATTTTTGAGTAGTTCTAGTGATGTTTTTTGTTTCAGCTAAAGCCTGAGAAATAGTTAAATCTTCACCATTAAAAGCTAAAAGAATTTTAATTAAGTTTTCATTAAAACGTTGTCCCACATCTATAAAAATTTCTCTAGTAGTAGTAATTAAATTGGCAACACCTCCGTTTTTTCGCCAAAAAACACGTTCGCCAGCAGTAATTCTTAGCGGATTATCAAAACGAGTAAAATCACAAGTTACGGTTATCAAAAGCGGTAAGAAGTTGTTGTTCAGTGATTTTATTTCTGTAATATTAAATATCCGTTCTGCCGCTAACCCGTCTTCACCACCATGCCCAAAATAATCATACACCAAGGTGCCTCTTTCAAAAGTATTTAGAAGAGCTGTATTAACATCTGGATATCGTTCTCCGCCAGAACTATTCTGTTGTACAAAAGCATCGGCATATATTTTCGAAATATTTAAATCGGGTCTTCGATCTTTAATCGAATCAGCAATTCTCTCCAGACCTTGCTCTATAATTTCTTCACCTATAGCATCAATGTCATCAGCCATTAGTGTTATGCCGTTTCTCCAATCTCCAAACTTGTCTGGTTGATAATAACTTAGAATTTTATCTACAACATCAGTTGCCTGCTGTATGGTATTTACAGGGATTCTAGAGGTGGCTATTTCAACAGTATCAAAGGATTGCATTTCACCGTCACTATCTTCAAACATTGCATAATAATCATCAGTAACAAAAGAAGATGCAAAATTAAAACTGTTTCCTTGTGCTCTGTTTGCTAAATAAACAGGAACTATATTGGTATTGTTGGTTAGCCTGTCTTTATAGTCATACGAAGCATCACCAAAAAAACAGGCGAATTGTAATTTTTTATCTGTTGATGTATTAGTATTATATAGGTGCCTTAAAAAATCTCTAATTGCCGTTATGTCTGGAGAACCTGAACTAAATTCATTATAAACTTCATTTAATAAGACAACTTTAGTTGTTAGGTTAGAATTTGCTTGATGATATTCTGTTAGCCTTGATGCTTGTGATACAAATTTGTCTGTAGTTATTACAATGTAATTAATATCTTGTAAACTGTGTAAGTTTTGATTTTTTACTGTTGAATTTTCTACGGTTTGTGGTGTGTAATAATCGCTTTCATTTAAAACGATATATTCTTTTAATAACCCGCCATCTGCTTTAAAGGTGAAATTATTTCCGTTATTTTGATTTTGAATGTTTTTAGGGTTGATAAAATCTGAAACATCCCAAATTTGAAAGATATTTATTGTGTTTTGTAATTGAAATTCAACCACATCTGCAGAGTCTTCTTGTTCAAAACTTCTAAAAGAAAATTGTTTTCCTGTTGTCTTTAATTGTTTTTTGCCAAGCACTTCTATGTAGTCTAAATAGCCTTTTGCTGAAGGGTTTCCGTTATTGTTATAATTTAAACTAACAGCTATGTTTTCTGATGAGTTTGTGAAAGTCTGCGACTTTTCTATAGCAACCCCTTGTGTTAAAGAGCTGAAATTTATTTTCTGAAAATTAATAGTAAAAGTATTGCCTCCATTAATTGTTATAGATAGTGAGCTAGTAGAGCGAGATACCGCTGCGCTGCGAACCCTAACGGTAACTTCTGAGTTAACCAAAGCATTTGTAAAAGGGATTTGAAAAGTTTGAGAATTCTCTATACTCAAATCATCACCAAACCAGTCTTGACCAGTAGCTCTAATATTTACGTACTCTTTTTCATAGAAAATAAAATCATCAAATGTTGTAATTTGCATATTGGCAGTAGCGGTTATGTTTGGGGCATTTGATATTCTTTTACCTTGTCCATTATCTGTAGTAATAAAATAATAAGCTTTATCAGAATATACATTTTGTCTGTGCTTAGCAGTATTATCTTCTGTATTTATAACCCAATCATGTGGTCCTTTTCCGTAGAATAAAATGTAATCTTCTGTGTTAAAAACACCATCATCTTCCCCAGTTATAAAAATGGTATTCTCTTGTAAATCATCATATCTAAAATCACTATTCTTATTAGGGAGAGTTGCGCCTCCATTACCATAAATCTTAATATTTTTTGGGTTTACAGTAGCAAGATTAAGACCCATTTGTTGTAGAAAATTATAATCTATTTTGAAAACACCAGTAGTGTCTATGGTAAATTTACGCCATGTACCACTAGATAAAACTGAGTTTGTTACTTGTGAGTTAGCCGTAATAGATAGGAAAGTTAAAAAAAAGAGTAGTTGTTTTTTCATAATTCTATGTAACAATACTCCGTTAAGTTTTTATGCTGCTCTGATACCATAATACAGTAGTTCTTTAATTTTTTGTTTATTATTCTTCAAGTTCGGTCTTATAGCGAACACGTTAAAAAATCGAGCAAGCATTAACTCATTGTGATGTAAGGTTTTAATATCCTTGATTGAGAAAGCGCCTCTTAGCCTTTTTTCAATAGGCATCCAATGTGTAATCTTAGCAAGATTAACAGTTGTAAGTGCTGTATTAAAATGAAAATTGAGTTTATCCTCACTTCTTGCTTGACAGTGATTTAGACCAGTATATTGTTTGGCATCTCTAAAAGTAAATTCTATTTGAAATCTAGTACGATAATATGTCAAAACCATTTCTGCTGAAATTGTTACATCTGTAGAAAAATATAATTTATGATTCCATTTTCCTTTTTTAAGGGAATAAACAATCACAAGATTGATTTTTCTTTTTAATGATTTTGAGTATACAATAGCGCTGTATACTTTGCTTTTCGGATTATCTTCTATCAAAGAAAAATATTCTTTTCTAAGTTTTTTATAATCAATTTTTCCATCATATTTCTTAGGTCTTCCTCTCCCATATTTCTGTTGGTCAGTATAAATATATTGTAAGTCAGCATCGTTTCTTAGTCTGCTAACGGTCTCCAATCCATTATCAGAGAGTTTAGAAACAAAACCGTATTTGGAAAAATAAGCATCTGCCACAACATATTTAGACATCGAAAGAAGTATCTCTTTTCTTTGAATCAATATATTGGCATAATGATCTACCAAACTTTTTGATTCCAAATTATTTGGTGTCTGAACAGCCTCTAAATGAAACGCTGTATGATTATCTATATCAATCGCTGCTATACCAGATATTTCCAATCCCCATTTTGCCTTTCCCGCTACACCAGACCAATAATAACCAACTCCACAGGTGGATTTACCAGATTTACTAACATAACTCGGGTCGAAAGCAATGGTTAAATGTTTGCCCCCATACTCAGTAATCAATTCTTTATTGAAATTTAAAAAGTCAAAAGACTTACTAAACTGATTCCTGTAATGTTGTTCTCCATGATCACCATAACGACTTAACTGCATAAAATTTAAACGTCCTTTTATGCTGAGAAATAGACCAAAAACTTCCAACATAAAATCATATTGCCATTTATTTACATCTTTCATTTTGTTAAGTAATCTTTTTGTGTGATATTTATAGTTGGATTTCTCCTTGAGAAGCATCATTAATAGCTGTTTGAAATTAACTATTAATTTAATGATAATCAGGGAGTTATCCTAATTTTTGAGCCTGTTTTTTTAACTTATTTGATTGACTGTTAGAGGGTTAGGGCAAAGTTTAACGGAGTATTGATGTAAAATAACGCATTTTTTAATTAGTTATTTCAACTTTTGCAAGATTATTAATCTCGCATTAATTGAAGTTTAGTTTTTATGCAGCATATTTTATACTTGGATGCTTAAAATATTTAGCAACTCTGGTGCTATTTTGTTGAAGCATATTCATGTGATTTTCTAAATTTTCTTTTAGTTTCTCGACAGTTTTAGGGGCTGGTCTTTCTGATAAACCATATTTTAAATCACAGTTTAAATATTCATCAGGATTTCTATCTGGGGAATAAGAAGGTAGGTAAAATAACGTAATCACATCTTTATGCTCTTTCTCCCATTTCTTAACTATTTTACGATGATGAACTCTTAAATTATCTAAAATTAAAAACACTTTATTGTCCTGAGAAATAATTAATTGTTCTAAAAACTTAATAAAAACATCAGCATTCATATTTTCTTTATAGATCATAAATTGAACGAATCCTTGATTTGTAACTGTTGATATCATATTAATTGAAAAACGTTTTGACATATGCTTTTTTATAGGTGTTTTTCCTTTAGGTGCGTAAGAGCGTCCATATTGATTTGCGTTTCTTACACCAGTTTCATCTCCTCAATGTATTGTAGCCCCTTGTTCTTTTGCTTGTTTTTTTATTGATGGATATTCTTTCATCTAACCATTTTTGAACCTTCTTAGGGCTTTTGAGAGGTAAAACCCCAGTTTTTAAGATAGTTGCCTATTGCTCTGCTTCCAATACAAATGTTAAACTCTCGCAGTATTAATTCTTTAACTGTTTTTGTTGTCCATAAAGCAAAATCTAACTTTAATTGGTTAGGGATAGTCTCTGTAATCATTTTTTGATTTTGCTCCTCTTTGTTTTATAAATCAAAGATTTTGCACCTTCTTTTTTATATAGTTTTCACCAATCCCTAACAGTATTAATATGAGCCCCCTAAAATTTAGCAATGTCTTTTTTCTTATCCCCCCTTTTTATCATTTTTACAGCATCTCTTCTAATCGCGTTCCTTTCTTGATCTAAAACTTTTCTTAAATCTATTTTTTTCATATCATAAAGATACAAAAAAATAAAGAACTATTGATTCTTAGATGGTAATTATAATAAAGCAGAAAAACAGTCGTTTAAGGTTTCGGTAAAGACAGTTATAAAATAAATTAACTGCTTGTTTGCAATAAGAATTATTGTAGATTGCAAAACTTAAATTAAGAATTTTTTAAGATTAAAAAATACATGAGAAACGCAATAAAATTAGTTAGTTTACTTATAATTGTAAGTGTAGGTTTTTCTAGCTGTAAAAACAATAAAAACTTTAATAAATCTTCTTTAACAGGTTGGAATTTTAATGACTCAAGTTATGGTGGTTATATAAAAGGAAAACATAAAGAAGGGAGTAAAGTGCCAGATGGTATGACTTATATAGAGGGAGGTACTTTTACTATGGGTATGGTACAAGATGATGTTATGTTTGATTGGAATACTACACCTCGCCAAATGCATGTTCGTTCATATTATTTAGATGAAACGGAAGTTACCAATTCAGAGTACAGTTTATTTGTTCAATATACCAAAGATATTTATCCGCCAAGTGAAGCTCAATTTAAACATATATATAATTCAGTTTTACCAGACACTTTAGTATGGCGTAAAGGTTTAGGAAATACAGATTTATTATTAGAAAGTTATTTTCGTCATCCAGCGTATTCAGAATACCCTGTGGTTGGAGTTAGCTGGTTACAAGCAAACCAATACTGTAAATGGCGTACTAATGCTGTTAATTTAAAAGTGTTAATGGATAAAGGGATTATGAAAAATATCTTTAGAGAGAATCCAGATTCAATAAAATATAAAGGGAAAAACAGTTTTGATACAGATGCATATTTATCAAACCCTTATTATATGTTTGATGGTGATACCACCAAAGTATATAATAGAGGATTACCCGTAGCAAGAAGAAAAGGCTCTCCAAAACCTAGAAAAGGTAAATTTACAGGAAGACAAGTATCTGTGTCGGATGGTATTTTAGCACAAAAATTTAGATTACCAACAGAAGTAGAGTGGGAGTATGCTGCAAAAGCTACTTTTGAAAATAGAGAATATAACAATATTAGAGGGCGTAAAAAATACGCTTGGGATGGTAAGTTTACACGTGACAAAAGGAGAAGATATAAAGGTGATCAATTAGCCAATTTTAAACAAGGTCGTGGAGACTATAGTGGTATTGCTGGTTGGAGTAGTGATGGTTCTGATATTCCTATTAAAGTAAAATCTTACCCACCAAATGCATTTGGACTGTATGATATGTCTGGTAACGTAGCAGAATGGGTTGCAGATGTATATAGACCAATCATAGATTCAGAGGCAAATGATTTTAACTATTTTAGAGGAAACATTTTTACCCATAAAATGATTAATGAAGAAGGTAAAGTTGTAATTGTTGGTGATGGAGAAGTTGAATATGATACTTTAACAAATGGTAAGATTGTGCCAAAAGATTTACCAGGAAGTGTAAGGTATGTTCCTGTTACTAAAGATGAAACCTATATGAGAAGAAACTATTCTAGATCTAATAACATTTCGTTACGAGATGGAGATAAAGGTTCTTCTAAAGAATATGAATCTGATGATGACAGAACACCAACAGGGCAATTTAGAATGTATAATTCACCAAAAAAGCCAGAGGCAGAAAGAGATTCTTTAGGAAACATTATTAAAGAAGATTTATATAAGTATGATGGTAAGAGAAGAACTACATTAATAAGTGACGAGTCACGTGTTTATAAAGGTGGTTCTTGGGCAGATAGAGAGTATTGGTTAGACCCTTCTCAACGTAGACATTTTCCACAATATATGGCAACAAACTTTATAGGTTTTAGATGTGCTACAGATAAAGTAGGTCCGATGATATTTAGAAAGGGTAGAAGAAGAACGCCTAAATATTAAGAAGAATTTTATTAAAAAATAAAAACCTCGTTGAAATTTTTCAACGAGGTTTTTTTTATCTTTCAAAAATGAATATTGAAAAGTTATACCAACTATATAGTCAGTATTTTTTAGTTGATACTGATACCCGAAAAATCAAAAAAAATACATTATTTTTTGCTTTAAAAGGAGAGAATTTTAACGGAAATAAATTTGCTGAAGAGGCTCTTAAAAAAGGAGCTTTATATAGTATTATTGATGAAAAAAAATATAAAACGAACAATAGTATTATTTTGGTTGATAATGTTTTGGAGACACTACAAAAGTTAGCTAATTACCATAGAAAAGAACTCGATATTCCTATAATAGGATTAACAGGAAGCAATGGAAAAACAACCACTAAAGAATTGATGAATGTGGTTTTATCTGAAAAATATAAAACAGTAGCAACAATTGGTAATTTAAATAATCATATTGGAGTTCCTTTAACGCTACTCTCTATGACACCAAAAACAGAAATTGGTATTGTAGAGATGGGAGCAAACCATCATAAAGAAATAGCTTTATTGAGTAGAATTTGTGAGCCTAATTATGGATACATTACTAACTTTGGGAAAGCGCATTTAGAAGGTTTTGGAAGTATAGAAGGTGTTATTGAAGCAAAATCAGAATTATATGATTTCCTTAAAGAAAATGATAAAACAGCAATTGTAAATACTAATGATGTAATTCAGATAGAGAAAACAAAAAATATAAATCATCTTTTGTTTATTGAAAATATACAATTTTTAGAAGTGAATCCGTTTGTGAAATTGCAATTTGGTGAATTAGAAGTTCAAAGTAATTTAATTGGAAAATATAATTACACCAATATTGCAGCAGCAATTACTGTAGGGAAATATTTTGGAGTTACTTCAGAAAAAATTAAGAGTGCTATAGAAAGTTATACGCCAACTAACAATCGTTCTCAGATTATAAAAAAAGAGACTAATAATATCATCTTAGACGCCTATAACGCAAACCCAACAAGTATGAGAGCTGTTTTAGAAAATTTTAGTTTGATCGAAGTAAATAGTAAAATCGTAATTTTAGGCGATATGTTTGAGTTAGGAAAAATAAGTTTGCAAGAACATCAAATAATTGCAGATTTAGCAACTTCTTTAAAGTTTAGTAAAGTACTCTTAATAGGAGATAACTTTTATAAAACTAAAACTAAAAACCTTCTTTTTAAAACCTTTGAAGAGCTACAAATATATGTTGAAAATAATAAGGTCAAAGAAAGTTTAATCTTAATAAAAGGTTCTCGCGGAATGGCGTTAGAAAGAATTTTAAAATCCCTTTAAATACTATTTTTCTTATGATACTCTAGTAAATTATTTATAGGACGTTGAATAATTTTTGTAATTTTTAGTCCTTTTTTCTCTGCTACTTTTTCTAAAATATCGCTAAAATAATAGGCTATAGAGCCAATAAAGTAAATAGGTGTATTTGCTTCTTTTTTAAAAGGTAAAACTCTATATTTAAAGAACTCTTGGTATCCTTTTTTGATAAGTTTTTTTACATATTTTTCATCTTTAAATTCAAACATAAAACGTGCAAAACTTGCTAAATACATATTAGGGTTTGGTTGACGGTACAAATTTAGTTTTATAGTATCTATATCCAAATCAAACTGATTTTCAAACTTTTTGGCAATCAATTTTGGCATTATTTTATAGTAATAATCGCGTAGAAGTTGTTTTCCAAAATAGTTACCGCTAGCTTCATCCATTAAAGTATACCCTAAAGAAGGGGTGGTTATATGTGTTTTTTTACCATCAAAATAACAACTATTAGAGCCTGTTCCTAAAATACAGACTATTGCAGGTTCCTTGCCGGAGGTAGCATATACAGCAGCAAGTATATCTTCCGCTATATGTATATCTGCACTTCCAAAAATTGATTGCATAATTCTGCGTAAAATCTCTACAGGTTTAGGTGTGCCGCAACCTGCACCATAAAAATGAATTTCAGTTACCTGTTCTTTAATTTGCATTAACTGAAACATATTAATAATGCGGTTTCTTAATTCTTCTTGTACTACAACTGCAGGATTTAACCCCAGAGTTCTTACTCTAAAAATCTCATTTTTGTTCTTGTCTAAAGCTATCCAATCTACTTTGGTTGAGCCACCGTCTGCAATTAAAATCATTTTGAAAACTTAATTTATTCAAATATAGTCTATCAAGATTGTATACACAAATGGGTTTGGGAACGCAAACGTTTTCGTTTTAAAATAATTTAAGATTGGTATGTTTTTTGAATAGAATGAAAGCAGTAATTTAGCATAAAAACAAATAAATGTTATTTTTTAAGAAAAAAGAGGTTCCGCTTACAGAAGTTTTTCCAAAAGGATTTGTAGATATTCATTCACATTTACTTCCTGGAATAGATGATGGAGCTAAAAGTTTAGATAATTCTATAGAATTAATTAGTAAAATGGCTTCTTACGGAATTAAAAATTTTATAACTACACCACATGTTTTAGGTGATGTGTACCCTAATTCTTCTGAGACTATTAAGGAAAAACTAAAAGAAGTTCGAAATGAACTTTCTAAAAGAGGCATAAATGATATTTCTATAAGTGCTGCTGCTGAATATATGATGGATGAACAGTTTGCTGAACGCCTTAAAAATGATGATATCCTTACCTTAAAAGATAAATATATCTTGGTTGAAATGTCTTACTTTAATGCTCCTTTTAACTTATATGAAATCTTATTCGATATTCAATTAAGGGGCTATAAGCCTGTGTTAGCACATCCTGAGCGTTATAATTTTTATCATAGTAATTTTGAGAATTATTATAAATTAAAAAAAGCAGGTTGTGTTTTTCAGTTGAACTTATTGTCACTTACGGAGCAATATGGAAAAGGTGTGCAAAAAATAGCACAAAAATTATTAAAAGAAAATTTATATGATTTTGTTGGTACAGATACACATCACAATAATCATTTACGATTGCTCAAAAAAATAGGAACTAAAAAAATAAAACTTCAAATTGAGCGCTTGTTGAAAAATAATATAAAAATATTTTCATAATAAAAAAACGGAAGCAAATTTGCTTCCGTTTTTTTATTATGAAACTCCTAATAGTTTTTTATACCAAGGCTTTTTTTGTTCTTCCTCATTGCCATAACCATAACCATAACCATAACCATAGCCGTACCCATAACCGCGTTTTAAATCTGTATCATTTAAAACAATTGCCATATTAGGAAGTTTTTTCTCGTTATATAGTGTTTGAGCCACAATTAATAATCTTTTATCTAAATAATTAGCTCTGGTTACATACATAAACATATCTGCAAATTTTGCTATTAATAAAGTGTCCGTTACTAAATTTACAGGAGCAGTGTCTACAATTATATAATCGTATTGTTCTTTTAATTCATTAAAAAGAGTACTCACTCTTTTTGACATTAATAATTCTGCAGGGTTAGGGGGTATAACGCCTGACACTATAATGTCTACACCTTTTATGTCTGGTATTTGAAACTTTAAGTCATCTATACTTATATCATCCTTCATTATATAATTTGTAATTCCACTTCTATTTGGAATTCCTAAATATTCTGTAATCTTTGGGGCTCTTAAATCAAAACCTACTAGTACTACTTTCTTACCCGATAAAGCTAAAGTAGCTGCAATATTTAAAGAAATAAAAGATTTTCCTTCACCACTAGTTGTAGAGGTAATAAAAATAGATTTACTCTTTCCTTCACTGCTAGCTAGCATAAAGTCTAAATTTGTTCTTAATAACCTGAAAGCTTCTGCGGTACTTGATCTAGCTTCAGAATTTATAATTATTTTCTCTTTATTTTCAGAATGTGGTACATCTCCTAAAAACGGAACAGAAATAGTATCTTGAATATCTTTTTTAGAATGTACTTTTGTATCTAGTAAATATTTGAGGTAAATAAAAATTAAAGGTAATAATAGCCCTAGTATTAATGCGCCTAAATAAATTAGATTTCTTTTTGGAGATATTTGAACACCTGTACTATAGCTTCTGTCAATAATTTTTGCATTTGGTACTGTAACAGCTAAAGAAATTGCCGTTTCTTCTTTTTTCTTTAATAAGTAAGAATACAGGTCAGAAACTATTTCTTGATGCCTTTTAATGTGTGTCATTTCAAGTTCTTGAATAGGAATTGACGAAATTTTATAATTAAAATTAGCATTTTCTCTTTTAAGGGCATTTAATTTTATTTCTATTGATTTTTTAGTGCTCTGGAGATTCTTTTGTAGTCCACTAACTATATTCTTAATTCTTGATTCAATTTCAATTACAATTGGATTACTTGAAGTTGCACTTCTTAAAAGTCTATTCCTTTCTAAAACTAAATTATTATGATTTATAATAGAACTTGTTATTCCTGAGGCATCTAATCCTAAATTTGTAGGTAATACATCAATAGTATTTGCTTGAATATTTAATTGATCTCTTAAAGCATTTATTAAACTTAGTTGAGTACTTATATTCACTATTTTTTTTCTGCTATCTGCTCCAAATTGTAAAGCTAAATTAGCCTCAGATTCAATGTTTGTTAGTCTATTTTTTACTTTAAAGTCTTTAACATTTATGTCAACAAAAGCTAATTCTTTACCTATAAGAGTGAGTCTGTCATTAATAAATTTCTCTGTTTTTTTTCCTACTAGATTCTTGTCATTTATAGCATCAATATTATATTGGTCTACTAATTCATTCAAAATATCTTCAGCTTTAGATTTTATTGGGTCGTTTAAGGATATTTTTAAAACGCCTCCAGATTTGCCTCCTACTCTTTCTGTAGCAACTTTTGATTTGTATTTTGTTATAACATCTTGTAAGTTTTTAACTATAATTGTTATTTTAGGTGAATAATTTTTGTTCGTTTGTTTTTCTACTTTAAAGTTACCTAAACTACTGGTTACAATTTCTCCAAAATATTTAGTGGCTATTTTCTGATTATTACTATCATAGAAATCATATTTTTTATTAGAACTTATTCGAATATTAATTACTGTATCTTTTTTATAAAATACAGAATCTTTATCCATAAAATTAATTCTAATAGGCGACTCCTTATATATTTCGGTAAGTTTTACTCTACCTTCGGAGAAGTAAGATATATTTAAATCAAGAGCTTTTGCAACGTATTTAAAATTTTTTCTCGATTTTAATATTTGTATTTCATTATCAATATTCTTATCTCCAGCTCCTAACCCTAGCTCTTGGAATATAGCATATTCATCTGCTATACCGCTTTTTGCATCATTTTTAATTAAAATTGTTGTTGATGCGCTATATTCTGGAGTAGTGTATCTTAAGTGTAAATAAGCTCCTAATAGACAAAGTAAAGGAATTAGCAGAAACCATCTCCAATACATCAAGTATTTTTCTAGTACGACTCTTATATTAATTGTATCGTTTTCAGAAAACGGATCATCATTATTTATTTGAAACTCTTTCATTTTACTTAGTTAATAAAACTATTACAGAAATTAATATTGAAGCTATAGATATGAATAAACCAGTATTTTGATTATAGGAGGCTGATTGTGATTTTGCTTTATTTGGCTCTACATAAACAACATCGTTTTGTTGTAAATAATATGCAGGTGAATTAAAAATTTTATTTGATAATAAATCCATCTTATAAAAAACCTTTTTTCCCCCTTCTTCTCTTTGTACTTTTATATTATTTCTTCTCCCTGAAATATTTAAGTCTCCAGCTAACCCAAAAGCTTCTAAAATGGTTATTCTTTCGTTTGGTATTGTATAAGTTCCAGGATTTTTTACATCACCTAGAACTGTTATTTTAAAGTTTATTATTTTAATATGTACACTAGGGTTTTTAATATCCTGAGATAATTTGTTCTTCAATAAATCAATGGCTTGCTCCCTTGTTAAGCCTCCTAATTTTATTTTTCCAAGAATAGGGAAATCAATTTCTCCTTTACTGTCAATTAAATAAGGGATTTGTTCTGCTCTTGCTCCGCCAGATATTAAATTAAAAGGAGCCGTTGCATCAGCTTCTAGAGCAGAAACTTTAATTTCTAAAAGATCGTCTGATTTAAAAAAGGTAGTATAATTATTTGAGTTTTTTTCTTGATTTACGGCATCATTTTGGAAATACACAATCTTCTTTTTTGAAACACAAGAAGCGGTTACCATAAAAAGTAAAAAAAGTATAGAAAATCTTTTAATTTGAATCATAGTTTTTTAATGAAAATTTTTACGCGAAAATACTATTTTTAATGAGCAATATCTAACGCTTCATACTCAGAGTTATTGGATTTATATTCTGGCACTATTTCTTTTAAGGCAATTACAGAAAATTTATTGTTGTGTTGCTTATTTACTTCACAAAGTTGTTTTACTTTTTCAGTTATAAAATCAATGTCAATTTCTTGAGCTTTTGCTATCATTATTTTTTCATGGTAGGTAGATTTTGTGTTTTCACCATTTGCTAATAATTCTTCATACAGCTTTTCTCCAGGGCGTAAACCTGTAATTTTAATATCAATGTCATCTGGATATTTTAATCCAGAAAGATGAATCATTTTTTTGGCAATATTGAATATTTTTATAGACTTCCCCATATCAAAAATGTAAATTTCACCTCCTTCTCCCATTGTTCCTGCTTCTAAAACCAATCTACATGCTTCAGGAATCGTCATAAAGTAGCGTGTAATATCTTTGTGTGTAACCGTTAAGGGACCTCCATTTTTAATTTGTTTTTTAAATAAAGGAATTACAGAGCCGTTAGAGCCTAGCACGTTTCCAAAACGTGTAGTTGTAAATTTTGTAATAGTACTTTGTTTACTTAAGGAACTAATATACATTTCTGCTACACGTTTTGTGGCTCCCATAACATTTGTTGGGTTTACAGCTTTATCTGTAGATACCATTACAAACCTATCAACATTATACTTTATAGATAAATCTGCAATTATTTTTGTTCCTCCTACATTAACTTTTATAGCCTCATAAGGGTTACGTTCCATAAGCGGTACATGTTTATAAGCTGCAGCATGAAAAACTTTATTAGGTTTAAAATGCTTGAAAATTTTTCCCATTCTTTTAGTGTCTCTAACATCAGCAACTATTGAAGTGAAGTTCTCAACATCTTTTTGAATAAGTTCTTGCTGAAGTTCATATAGTGCAGATTCTGCTTGATCTACTAATATTAGATGTTTAAGTTTATA
Organism: Tenacibaculum sp.; assembly: GCA_965242715.1. GTDB lineage: Bacteria > Bacteroidota > Bacteroidia > Flavobacteriales > Flavobacteriaceae > Polaribacter. The sequence goes on along the minus strand of OZ251501.1, from coordinate 2,198,523 downwards.
AGAACTCAATTGACGAGAAATTTCTGATCCAATAGAGCCTGCGGCTCCTGTAACTAATATTATTTTATTATTTACATCTCTTTGAACAATTGGGTTATCTATCGAGATTGGCTTTCTGTTAAGTAGGTCTTCAATCTTTATTTGTTTAATTTGATTTACGTGTAAATCGCCACCAATCCATTTACTAAGCGGTGGTACAATTTTTATTTTTACATCTAGCTTTATAAGACTATCAGTAATTTCTAGCAGCCTACTTGGTTTTATGTTCTGAATAGAAATAATTACTTCATCAATTCTTTTCTCTTTAATAAATTGAGGGGTGATTTGTTGTCTACTATATATTTTAATACGATCAATCTTTTTGCCAATCTTATTTTTATTGTCATCAATAAAACCTGTAACATCGTAGTTGTTACGTGTGTCTCTGTTAAGGGCTCCGTATGTTATTAATCCAGAATCTCCAGCACCATAAATTAATGCATTCGTCATAGAATCTATTTTCATTGACATTATTTTATGAAATCCTTTAAAAATAAATCGACTAATAATTAATAAAAATACAGTAAGTAAAAAATGAATTGCAATAATTGATATATGAATTGTAAATTCAGAAAAAAGGGGAAAAGTTCTATTAAATGAAACGATTAATAAACTTAAAAGTGATAAGATAGTAGTTCCTATAAAAACATTAAAGATATCTCTTGTGCCTGTATGACGAATAATCCCTTTATAAGAACCTACCATTAAAAAACTAATAAGAGCAATAAGCGCTATAAAAGGTAGTTGATGCCATAGTTTTTCTGTATTAAAATTTAAAGAAATATTAAATCTTATGACATAAGCAATTATAAAAGCGATACAAACTAAAAGAATATCTATAATAAGCACAACCCATTTAGAAGCGTATTTGTCTAAAATTTTTAAAAATAATTTTCTAATCACGTAATTGAGTTACAATTGTAAGTAAAAATACAATTTTATTAATTAATGTTTTTCTTGGAGTAGTAGAGGAGATTTGAAGTTAGTTGGTTAAATCTTTTTCATTTGTTTTTTCATCATTTGCATTTGCTCTTTTAACATACCATGTTTGTCTAGTTTTTTAGCTTCTGCCATTAGATTTGTAGCTTCGCGTTTACGACGTTTTGTCATTGCAATTCCTGCTAATTGAAGTTTAGCCATGGCTAAATCATGGTCCATTGCTAAACCCTTTTTTACTGCTTTTCGTAAAAATTTTTCCGCTTGGGTAATATTAGTTTGAGAAAGCATAATTCCATATAAGTAGTTATAGTAACCTTCTTGTTTTTGAATTAAAGCTGTTGAAGGGGTTTTTATATAACCCAACCATTTTTGAGCCCCAGGGAAATTCTGTTTACGTAATTGTAAGAAAGCTAATAGAATGAATTCGTTTTTAAAGTAGAAAAAAACAAAGACTCCAGCTAATAATAAGATGGAAATCCCGTTCATAATATTTCCTTGTGTAAACTGGTACACAGCCCAAGCAGCTATTAATCCTGCTAAAGCTAATTTTATATTTTTATTGAACATAATTCTTTTTCTTTTAAGGAAAACAAAAGTACTCTTTTCTTTTGATTTGTTATTCCTGTGAAAGCAGGAATCTATAAATTATTTTTTATAATATTTCTTGTACTTAAACCAGGCTAAGGTGGCTAATATGGTTACGGAACCAATAGAGTAATATACTGAGGTTGGAGTAATAACTCTATCTCCGCTTGCGTAAGAGTGCAATCCTGATAGGTAAAAGTTAACACCAAAATATGTCATCATAATAGATGCAAAAGAAATAATAGACCATAAGTTAAATGCGAAACGATTACGTAATCCAGGAATTAAACGCATATGTAATATAAATGCATAGACCATAATTGAAACTAATGCCCAAGTTTCTTTTGGGTCCCAGCCCCAATAACGCCCCCAGCTTTCATTTGCCCACATTCCGCCTAAAAAGGTTCCAACAACAAGCATTATTAAACCAACTGTAACAGCCATTTCATTTATTATGGTTAGCTCTTTAATGTTAATGCTCATTTTATTTTTATTGCTTTCTTTGGTGAAAATCATTAAAAAGAGTGAAAAAATACCTAAAATCATAGCTATTGCAAAAGGGCCATAACTAGCAACAATAATAGATACATGAACTTTTAACCACCAAGAATTTAAAACTGGTTGAAGATTTGCTATTTCTGGATCTAACCATGTTTGATGAGCAAAAAATAAGATAACAGAAGAAATAAAGGTTACTGCAGAGATTACTAATGAAGACCTTTTCCCTAATAGCAAGCCGAATCCCATTGCAGCAAATGCAACAAAAATTAATGATTCATATGCATTACTCCATGGAGCATTTCCGCTAATGTACCATCTAGATGCTAAACTTAAAACATGGAAAACAAATAATAAAAAGATAATTCCAATTAATCCTTTTATAATATAATTAATCCATTTATTATTCTTAAATATTTGTAAAATCACAAAAAAGATTAAAAGAAGGCTTGAGTAGCCATAATATTTAGTAAGCTTTAAAAAAGGTTGAACTTTATTGTATGCAATTTCTAAATCTATTTTATCTTGAGAAGGGATTACTTTTGCACCAAATTTGCGTTGAAATTTTTTAATTCCGTCTAATACCTTATTCGTTTCAGTATAGTCTCCAGATTTTTTTGAAGCTTGCAATAATTGTAAGTATACAGGTAAAGATTGGCGTACAAATACAGAGTCTGTTCCTTTAAAACCTGCATTTAAAGTTTCTGGTTGGGAAACCCATTTGTTGTTTTTATTATTAGGAATTGGGTAGATGCGTAAAATGCCACCACCAATTGCGCTATATAACAAACCTACTCGTCTATCAATTTTAATTAAATCCTTTTGAAATTTATTCTGAACATTTGTTTTTTGAGCTTCACTAACTTGTTCGCGAATTTTATACGTACCGTTGGGCAAAATAAAATCTGATAAACGAGCGTATTTTGCCGTATCTGAAACACCTAAAGTTTTTCTAATTTGTTTATTTCCAGACTTTTCTAAATAAATTACAGGGACTTCAAACCAAAATCGAGGATTCTCTATTATAGATAACAAAACCTGGCTCGGTTCCATATTCTTAAACTTTTCAGTTTTGGCAACCTTTCTTACTAATTCAGAAGCAAAAGTGTGTGCAGGTTTCATGCGCCCACCAGCATCTTGAATTACTAATTTACTAAAGGCTTCAGCGTGTGCTTTGTCTACTAAATTAGTTTTTAAAATAGAGTCTATTTGAGCATTAGTGATTCTAATCTGTTTGTGCTGAATTACTTGTTCTTGTAAGTGATTGTGACCATCACCTTCAGTGCGTTTTTCTTCCTGCCCAAAACTTATTCCGAAGAAAAAAAGAAAGCTTATAATTGACATCGTCAATTTCTTTTTTCTTATTTTTTTAAGACTATCTTTTAAATCATCAAATCGAGTTCCTTTTACAAATAAGGAAACAATTAACCCGAAAAATAACAGGAAATAACCAATATAGGTTATCCAAGTTCCCCAAAAATCATGGTTTACAGAAAGATGTGTTTGTTCAATTTCTTTACCAACATTTTTATAACTAGATTGAAAGAGTTTATATCCTTTATAATCTAAAATATGATTCATAAAAATTCGAAAATCAAAGGTTTTTTTTTGGTCAATAACAGTTACTTCACTTGCATAAGAAGCTGCACTTTCTGATCCTGGGTATTTTTCTAACTGAAAATCATTTAGCTTAACATTAAACGGGATTTTCATTTCTTTAGCACCGTACCAAGCTCTAAAGTTAAGTTTGCCTAGAGAGAATTGTTGTGTGTTATCGGTGTTAAATTTTCCGCCAGTAAATTCTACACGCTGGGTTTTGTTGTTGGTAGTTATATCAAAAACTACCACATTGTGCTTTTTATTATCTTTTGGTCCTCTAATGGTTTTTACAGTTCCTTTTATTACTGGTGTTGGAACAACAAATTGTAATCCGTTTATAGTGTGTAATGTTAATAATTGAAAATGTTGAATAGAGTCTTTAACAATTTTTCCTTGTTTCTGATCTGCCATTCTAAGCCAGTTGCCATCATATTTTGAAGTCATTTTTAAACTGCCATCTACATAACTAAAGTTGATGGATACATTGTTTTCCTGTGCTTCAAAACCTACCAAAATATTATGAATGTTCTGTATGGTTCCTTTTTTTATATAATGATCATGACGGCTTCCGCTAGAACTTTCTACAAAATGAATGTGTTCAATTCCGTTTTCGTCTTCTATTAATTTTTTTTCTGCCCACGGAATATAATCTACCAAATTAAAGTTTATAGTTTGGCTTTCTTTGGTTTTACTGGGTTTAAATGTGGTGCTAAAATGCTTGCTATTTTTACCCCAAGCAGAGAGTAATAGTTTTTCGTTTATTTCTTTTTGGAACTCATTATTATCAATCACAACATTCAAATAAGTGGTTTCAGATAAGAATTTATTGGTAGTTTCACCCTCATCAATAATCATCATTCCTTCAAAACCAATATAACGTGTTATTCCTGCGCCAATTAAAATTAATAAAAAAGAGATGTGAAATAGTAAAACCGACCATTTTTCTTTTCTATACAAACGGTATCTAAAAATGTTTCCAAAGAAATTGATGACAAAAAACAACATAATTCCTTCAAACCACCATGTGTTATACACCAATGCTTTTGAGGTTTGTGTACCGTAATCGTTCTCTATAAAAGTGGCAACACCCATTGCGGTAGCAAATAGGATAAATAAAATTGCTGTTAAACGTGTAGAGTAGAGTACATTTAATATTTTCTTCATTGGAAATAAACGATTTTTAAGTCGTGCAAATTTACGGATAAAACGTTAAAAGCTATTGGTAAATACGGTATTTCTTTAATCCCACCAGTGGGTTTAATTTCCCGATGCTTGCCTCGAAAATGATTGAGGTTTTTTCCTTTTTCATATCTGGTGGGCTTGCCTCGAGGTTATTGACGTAATCTACTTGTGGCAAAAAAACGTGTTTTTAGTAGGTTTTACTAACGGTTTGTACAAGCGTAGTTGTATGTTAAGGTTTGATCTCTTTGTAATGTGATTCTGAATATGCGCCGTTCTTGGAAATAAAAGATTTAGAAAAATAAAAATCAAACTAAATCATTTACAAAACACCACCACTTCCTTGAGTTTCATTATTTTCTCGCTCTTTTCGTTTACGAGCGTTGTATTTATTTCCTCCAAAATTATAAGAAAATCCAAGATAAATTGATCTAAATTCTTGATCTGAAGAACCAATTTGTGGTAATGGTTGTGTTGAAGAGAAGGTAAAGTTTAATGTATTAAAAATATCACTTCCGCGAAGCGAAATAGCACCTTTCTCATCAAAAACAGACAATCTAGCACTTGCATTAAACATATATAAATTATTTCTAGTAAACTGTATGCCTTTTTTATTACCTCTATAAATACTAGTAAAATTAGCTGATAAACGTTTCGAAATTTTAAAACTATTTTGGATGGTAGAATTAAATACGTTGTTTTTTACAGTTATATTTTTAGCATTAATAATTCCGTTGTTATCTTGTGAGGTTATAGTTATGCTTGGAGATAAAGTCCACCATTTTGTAGGTTTTATACTCGCATAAATTTCTGCACCTAAACTATTTGAAGAACCGTAATTTCCGTAGGTTAACAGCTGCCTGTCTGGATTCAAAACATCTGTATTAATAATTCTACCAATTCTGTCTGCTATTCTTCTGTAAAATGCGCCAAAATATACATAGCCAGTTTTTATAGTTCGGGTGTAATTTAATTCGACAGAATTAGTAAATTGTGATTCTAAAGTTTGATTTCCTGTTGAAATGGTCAATGGCGAAGTCCATTCTTGAATAGGCGAAATTTGCTCAATTCCTGGACGGTCAACTCGACGGCTGTAGCCGATCTGAAATTCGTCATTATCCGAGGCGAAATAGGTTAAAAATGCCGATGGATACATCGTAAAAATAACATCAGAATACTTTGGGGTATTGGTCTGTTGTGTGTTCGTAAAAACTCCTTCTACATCAAATTGTTCAAAACGTAAACCAGCTTGCAGCGAAAATTTAGAAAAGTCTTTATTAAAATTTACATATCCAGAATATATAGTACGATTGTAATTAAAACGAGTATTTCCTTTGGGTTGAAGCGTTGTTATTCCGCTAACTTCTATTTCTTGATTGGTTATAATTTTATTAAAAGTATTTTGAATTCGGGCTTCTAAGCCTACTTCTAGTTTTGTATCTTCAGAAAGTGGTTTAGTATAGTCTAAATTTACCAGCCATAAATCAATATTATTGGTAATAGTATTGGTATAGTTATATAGGTTTGAACTTGGGTTTAGAAGTTCTTTGTTAAAATCATCTTCTGGGTTTTCTGTTTTTGTATAGGTGGCTTCTAGTTCAATTTGTTGCCCTTTGCCGTCTAATTCTAATTTATAATCAGCATTATAAACAGCTTCGTTATACTTATATTCTGAAAGGTTTGGAGTGTGTAATATTAATTGATTGTTATTAAAAATACGCCCGTCGGTAGTAAGTTCTTCGCTAGCGAATGATTGTGAGGTATAAAACGATACCGTATTTTTATCATTCAAATAAATGTCAACACCTACCTTTACTAAATGAGTTGTGTTATCATAGTCAAATAAAAACCGTTGATATAAATCTTTATCGGTTCTTCGTAAGTCGGTAAAACTCTCTAAATTTCCGAAATCGAGATTATAATTTCCATAGAAATTAAATTTCCCTGTTCTATAGTTTAGATTGACTGCGCCAGTTGGTCGTGTATTTTCTCCATAAGTAGCACCAACAGTTACGGAGCCGTTAAAACCTAGTTGTGTATTCTTTTTTAGAATGATGTTTATAATTCCGCTCATTCCTTCAGGATTGTATTTTGCTGACGGATTGGTAATCAATTCCACACTTTTTATAGAGGAGGACGGGATTTGTTTCAGTAATTGAGAGGTTGATAAATTTGATGGTTTCCCATCTACTAATACGCGCACATTTTCATTTCCGCGAAGCGAGATAGTGCCAGATTGCAGATTGACAGTTATTGACGGAATGTTTTGCATCATATCTAATGCATTTGTACCAGCGGAAGCTAAATCTTTACCAATATTTACTACACGTCTATCAATTTTTTGGACAATTATTGTGGTTTCAGCTTGTACTTCAATTTCATCTAATTTACTCATGTTACGCATCCAAACCTCAAAAAAGGATGATTAAGCAGCTTTAGGTGTTGATAACTTTCTGAGTTCGTTATGAGCTGCTTTTTGAGCTGCTAAATAGATTTGTGTTTTCATAGCAAAATGATTTTTCCCTGTTCTTTGTTTAAGCCACTCTAACTTTATATAAGCTACAATTGACAATACAAAATGATTCGTTTGAGTTTCTGTTTTTTTAGTTGGAGATTTAGCAAAACCTGTGTTACTTTTAATCGATTTGTGATACTCTTCTACTGCCCACCGTTTTTTGTAGATTGTAGTTATTTGGTTATACGATAAATTTAAATCACTACAAGCCAAGTACAACTCGCCGACTGTATCATTCTCGTTTTTGAAAACTTGCTTTGTAAGCAACAGCGGAAAGTCTAGTTTTTCAAACCAAACTTCCACGGTTTGTTGTCTTGGCTGTAATGTTTTAATATTCACGTATGCTCCATTTTGCTTATCTTCTAAGGATAAGGCTACTTTTCGATTGCTTTTTAAGGCAATAATAAAATCATTTTTTAAAAGTTCTTTACAATAAACCATGTTCTCTGCTGAAGAAAACCAACTATCAGCCAACACATAATCAAAGTGTATTTTGCTACTACATTCCTGCAACATTTCTCTAAAAAGTTCGTTTTTAGTTTTGCTGCTTTTACGCTTTTGCCTTCCTGTTTTTTTGTCGGTAACCCAAATATTTTTCTTTATAAACTCTACACCACACGGTATACGCATGCCTCCAACTTCGACTAAAGCAGTTAGAAAATTAACCCCTTTTACAGACCTTCCAAACACATGGTCAAAATGCCAAGTGTTCAACTCACTTTCATCTGTATATTGTTTTTCTTGTATCGAATCATCAAAACTTAAAATGATAGTTTCTTTAGATTGAGTCAATTCTTCAACATAAGGTTTTGCCTTTTTCCATAGAAATTTACTGTCATAAACACCCGTTGATAATGCTCGTGTTATTTTATCATGTTTTATAGAGAGTAATGAAGCCATACCTGTAGCTGTCGTGTAAGAACTTGAACTTATCAAATAATCAGTATACAAATCAACAAAATTATCCATCTTTTTATTTCTCAAAGTTGTTAACAAGATAAACTATAAATATCTTAAATTCAAATTATTCTTGCGTAAGGTGAGTTACTGAGTATGGAGACAAACATTTAACCATTGCTTTCGACCCGATTTATGTTCGTAAATCTGGTAAAGCCACTTGTGGAATTGGTTATTATTGGTCTGGTGTAGCGGGAAAGGCAAAATGGGGATTGGAAATATCTGGTATAGCAGCGATTGATATAGATAATCATACAGCGTTTCATTTAGAGGCTGTTCAGACACCAAATAATTTGGAATCAAAAAGTTTGGTAGATCATTATGCCAATATATTGATTCAAAGAAAAGAGGTCCTTCTTTCGATGTCTAAATATGTTGTGGCAGATGCTTATTTTTCCAAATACGGTTTTGTTTCTAAACTCTCTGATAATGGATTGGAGACCGTTAGCAGACTAAGAAACGATGCTGACTTACAATATATTTATACTGACCAACAGAAATATGGGAGAGGAAGACCTAAGAAATATGATGGAAAAATTGATTATAAAAAACTTAGAAAAGAATATTTTTCTTTGATAGAAGACAATCAGCAAAGCAAAGTATACAGCGCTATTGTATACTCAAAATCATTAAAAAGAAAAATCAATCTTGTGATTGTTTATTTCCTTAAAAAAGGAAAATGGAATCATAAATTATATTTTTCTACAGATGTAACAATTTCAGCAGAAATGATTTTGACATATTATCGCACCAGATTTCAAATAGAATTTACTTTTAGAGATGCCAAGCAATACTCAGGTCTAAATCACTGTCAAGCAAGAAGTGAAGATAAACTCAACTTTCATTTTAATACAGCACTTACAACGGTTAATCTCGCTAAGATTACACATTGGATGCCTATTGAAAAAAGGCTAAGAGGGGCTTTCTCAATCAAGGATATTAAAACCTTACATCACAATGAGTTAATGCTTGCTCGATTTTTTAACGTGTTCGCTATAAGACCGAACTTGAAGAATAATAAACAAAAAATTAAAGAACTACTGTATTATGGTATCAGAGCAGCATAAAAACTTAACGGAGTATTGATATAAAAACTTCCGAAATTTTAATTCCCAATAGTACACAAGATAGTATTGTAAAGAAATGGAATCAACAAAAAGGTAGGTCAAAGAATAATAGCGTACTAGGTAAAGTAAATAGATTCAATGTAACCTTACGAGTGCCAATTAGAATTAAAGGCCGTAAAATACACGTGCTTATTGATTCCAAATTGGTTATGTCAGATAAGAAAAACGGCGTTTTAATTAAGCTTTACGCTACTATTAATAAACCACTTATTGCTTCATTATTGTTTGGAATAGTTTCGTCCATACTATTTTTATACCTCTATTCTAGTGTCGTATTATTCTTGTCTTTTACACTATTCATTTCAGTACTTAGTTTTACAAGGTTTTATTTGACGGTTTCAAAGTTTAGTGAAAAATATATAAGTAAACTTAAAGAAAATTTGAATATCCGTATTTAAGCATAACATCATTTTGTCATTCAGAGTGAAGTGTAACGGAATGAAGAATCTCTTGAAAATTAATGAGATTCTTCCTATCGTCAGAATGATAAAATCATTGTATTTTAAGATTTATGACAAATTACGGACGAACAAAAATAAAATTATGAGTAACTAAACTTTAAAAGAAATAATATAATAAATGCTGCTTTTATAAAATAAGAATTTATAAAGCCTTAAAAGAAAATATAAAAATTTGCCTCAAATAAGTGCTCACATAGAAGAAATTATTGGTAAGAAGCCCAGTTGGCTTATTCGTTTTGGTATTAGCGGTATGCTACTAATGTTATTAACACTGCTTTTTGTAGCTTGGTTAGTTAAGTACCCAGATGTTATAGAAGCAACTGTATCTATTAGTACTCCGTACCCGCCTATAGATTTGGTAAGCCCAACTAATGCTCAGATAGAAAAAATATTTATAAGTAAGAACCAAACTAAGGTACAAAAAGGCAGTCCACTTGTGTTGTTAAAAAGTACAACCTCTTATAAAGAAGTTCAAAAATTAAAAAGTTTTTTAGAAGAACTAACCGAGGAGGCTTTTTTACAGAATTCAATTCCTGTCTCTACAGACTTTTCTAAATTAGGGCAATTACAAAACACCTATAATCAGTTGGCTTCTTATGTAGAGGAATATAATGAGGATATTGCTCATACACCTTACAAGAAGCGAATCGCCTTTTTAGAAAAAATTATAGTTAGTAGCAGCCAATCTTTAAAAAGCTCTAAAAATCGATTCTTGTTAGAATTACAAGAAAAACAGTTGGTAGATAAGGATAACAAAAGGGCAAAAAAATTGTTTTCTAAAGGTGTTATTGCAGCGGCAGCGTACGAAGACCAAGAGCAACTATTTTTGCAAAACGAAATGCAGTTAGAAAATAGTCGATCAGGTTTAATAAACCAAAAAACGAATATTATAAACTTACAAAAAGAATTGACAGAATTACAAATTCAAAAAAACCATTTTAATCATGAAATAAGAAGTAATATAAGAAATAGTGCAAAAACACTTCATATTCAAATTGAAGAATGGATGAATAGTTTTGTTATTTCTGCACCAATAAATGGCACTATTTCTATTTTTAAGGAGTTTAATAAAGGAGATTATCTTACTGCGGGAAGCTATGTGTTAACTATACTGCCTATTGAAAACCAAGATTTGTTTGGATATGGTAGTTTTCCTGTAGCTAAAGCAGGAAAGCTGAAAATAAACAACAAAGTTATTATAAAATTACATGCGTATCCTTATCGAGAATATGGGTCTATTGATGGTTTTATAGATAAAATATCAGATTTTCCAATTAAAGGAATGTATGCTGTAAAAATTCGTTTGCCCAACAAGCTAAAAACAGGTTATGATAAAAAAATAATTTTTAAACAAAGATTATCAGGGGAAGCTGAATTGATTACAGAAAACAGAAGTTTGTTAAGTAGGGTTTTTAGCAATTTCAAGTATTTTATTGAAAAAAATGTAGGAGAAGAATGAAAGTATACAAACAACACGATTTAATGGACTGTGGTCCTGCTTGTCTTCGAATGATTGCTAAACATTATGGTAAAAGTATTTCTTTGATAGCTATTAGAGAAAAGTCTTATTTAACAAAAGAAGGTGTTTCTTTCATGGGGATTAGTAATGCCGCTGAACATTTTGGATTGAAATCATTAGGTGCAAAATTGAATGTTGAAGATTTGTATAAAAAAGCACCGTTACCATGTATTTTGCATTTTGATGAGAATCACTTTGTGGTTTTGTATAAAGTCAAAAAAAAACAATTTTACATTGCAGACCCTAGCAAAGGAAAATATGTGCTTTCTTTTCAAGATTTCTCTAAAAAATGGATTACCAATATGGTGCTTTTATTAGAAGTGACACCAGATTTTTATGACTTAGAAGATCAAGAAAATCCGAAATGGAGCTATTTTCTTAAATACTTTTTACCTCATAAAAACTTAATATTACAGATTTTAGCAGCGTTGGTGTTTTCTAGCATCGTTAGTTTGATTACTCCTTTTATTACACAGTCGGTAGTAGATATTGGAATTTTAGGGAAAAACTTAAGTTTTATATATTTAGTATTGATTGGGCAATTATTAATGACAATAAGTGGTGTAATTGTAGGCTTTATACAAGCATGGATAAGTCTTCATTTGAGTATTCGTGTTAGCTTGTCTTTTTTGATAGGCTATATTTCAAAATTGTTAAAAATGCCATTTATATTTTTTGAAACCAAAACCTTAGGGGATATTTTTCAGAGAATTGGTGACAATTCAAGAATAGAATCTTTTATTACGAATAGTTTTTTTTCGATTATTATTAGTTCTCTAAATTTGGTTATTTATACGGCTATTATGGCGTATTATAATTATAAAATTTTGCTAGTATTTTTAGTTGGTAACATTACATATATTCTTTGGATTTTAGCTTTCATGAAAAAAAGAAGAGAGTTTGACCATGAAGGGTTTAAGTTGGCGTCTGAAAACCAAAACTCACTTTTACAGCTTTTTACGGGAGCTAGAGATATAAAACTAAATAATTTAGAAAAAGAAAAAAGATGGGATTGGGAAAAAGTGCAAGCCAAACAGTTTCGTCTAAATATTAAAACAACCATTTGGGAGCAGTTTCAATCATCAGGTTCTGTTATTATTAATAGCACTTCAGGGATTATAATGAGTATTATTATGGCAAAAGAAGTAATTGAAGGAAGAATGTCTTTAGGGATGATGATGTCCGTTCAATTTATTTTAGGGCAAATAAGTGGTCCTTTGATGTCTTTTTTAGGGTTAATTCATTCTTATCAAGATGCAACCATAAGTTTAGAACGATTAAGTGAAGTACTTACATATAAAGAAAAAGAAAGTTACCCATTTTCTGAAAATAACATTAAAAACAATAGTATTGTTTTTGAAAATGTTACTTTTCAACATGAAGGAATTATGTCTCCTAAAATTTTAGAGAATATCAATTTTACAATTCCTATGAATAAGACTACGGCAATTGTAGGTGAAAGTGGAAGCGGTAAAACAACGTTATTAAAGCTTCTTTTAAAAATGTGGGCACCCACCAGCGGAAAAATAACAATAGGGGCTACAAATATTGAAGCCATTGATGATTATTATTGGAGAGAAAATTGTGGTATTGTAATGCAAGATAGTTTTATTTTTTCAGACACTATTCTGAATAATGTTTCTTTAAAAAGTTATGAGACAGTTGATTTTGAGAGATTTTTAGAAGCTTTGGAAATTGCCAATATCAAAGAATGGGTAGAAACGTTGCCTCTTAGTTATAAAACTAAAATTGGTGAAGATGGTCACGGTATTAGCGAAGGTCAAAAACAACGGATATTAATTGCAAGAGTTATTTATAAAAATCCTCAACTTATTATTTTTGATGAAGCAACTAATACTTTAGACGCCATCAATGAAAAAAAGATTTTAGAGAATTTAAAGGAGAGGAGTAAAAATAAAATGATGGTTGTTGTAGCCCATAGACTCAGTACAATTAAAGGTGCAGATCAGATTTTGGTTTTAAAAAAAGGTAAAATAGTAGAACAAGGAAACCATCAGGATTTAATGAGTTTTAAAGGGGTTTATAGTAGGTTAATAGAAAATCAAAATTCCGAGATTTAGAATGTTATAGTAATTTTTGATAGAATTTTCATTATTTTTTATTTAATTCAAAAAAAACACTACATTTGCGAACTCTTAAATTTAAGAGAAATAAGTATTAACTGGTTTCAGGTTAAATAATCACGAAAATTATTTCGTAAGTAGTATAGAGATTATTTAAAACCAAAGCCGCAAATTAATTTTATATGTACACAGATCCAATCGCGGATTTTTTAACTCGTGTAAGAAATGCAATTAGTGCAGGACACCGAGTTGTAGAGATTCCAGCTTCAAATTTGAAGAAGGAAATGACTAAGATTTTGTTTGATCAAGGGTATGTTTTAAGCTATCAGTTTAATGATGATAAAGTTCAAGGAACCATCAAAATAGCTTTAAAATATGACCGTTCAACAAAGGAGTCAGTAATTAGAAAGATTCAAAGAATCTCAACCCCAGGTTTACGTAAATATGTTGGCTCTAAAGAGATGCCAAGAGTATTAAACGGGCTTGGAATTGCTATTATTTCAACATCTAAAGGCGTTATGACTAACAAGCAAGCACGTCTAGATAATGTTGGAGGAGAAGTATTATGTTACGTTTATTAAACTTTAGGAAATGAGTAGAATAGGAAAAAATCCAATCACATTACCACAAGGAGTTGAAGTATCAGTAAACGATAACGTGGTTACAGTAAAAGGTAAGTTAGGAGAATTGACTCAATCAATCTCTGAAGGAATTACCGTAAAGATAGAAGATACACAAATCGTTCTAGATAGAGTATCAGAAAGCAAAAATCATAAAGCCCAACACGGTTTAATGAGAGCTTTAATTAATAATATGATTGAAGGGACTAGCAAAGGCTGGACTAAAGAATTAGAATTAGTCGGTGTAGGTTATAGAGCTTCAAATCAAGGTCAGAAACTAGATTTAGCATTAGGTTTTTCTCATAGTATTGTTTTAGAATTAGCTCCAGAAGTTAAGTTAGAAACAATTTCTGAAAAAGGTAAAAACCCAATTATTAAATTAACTTCTTTCGATAAGCAATTAGTGGGTCAAGTAGCCGCTAAGATTCGTGGATTCCGTCCGCCAGAGCCTTATAAAGGAAAAGGAGTTAAGTTTGTAGGAGAAGTATTAAGAAGAAAAGCAGGTAAATCTGCATAATTTATAGAAGTTATGGCATTATCAAAGCTTGAGAGAAGACAACGTATTAAGCATAGAATTAGAAAAATTGTTACCGGTACAGCTACAAAACCAAGATTATCGGTTTTTAGAAGTAACAAAGAGATTTATGCTCAATTAATAAATGATGTAGACGGTGTAACGTTAGTTGCCGCATCATCAAGAGACAAAGAAATAGCAGGTTCTAAAGCTGAAACAGCAGCAGCAGTTGGTAAAGCAATTGCTGAAAAAGCATCTAAAGTAGGTGTAGAAACAATCGCTTTTGACAGAAACGGATATTTATATCACGGTAGAGTTAAGGTATTAGCAGACGCTGTCAGAGAAGGTGGTTTAAAATTTTAAGAATTATGCAAGGATATAAAAACGTAGAAAGAGTAAAACCAAGCGGATTAGAGCTTGTAGATAAATTAGTAGGTGTACAACGTGTAACTAAAGTAACTAAAGGAGGTAGAGCTTTTGGTTTTTCTGCAATTGTTGTTGTAGGAGATGGTAACGGCGTTGTAGGTCACGGTCTTGGTAAATCTAAAGATGTAGCTTCAGCTATTGCAAAAGCAATAGAAGATGCAAAGAAAAATTTAGTGCGCATTCCTATTATAGATGCTACTTTACCCCACGAACAAAAAGGTAAATTTGGTGGAGCAAGAGTTTTCATTAAACCTGCGTCACACGGTACTGGGGTTATTGCTGGTGGTGCTGTACGTTCGGTATTAGAATCAGTAGGTATTCATGACGTATTATCAAAGTCTCAAGGATCATCTAACCCACACAATGTTGTAAAAGCAACTTTTAATGCTTTATTACAATTGCGTAGCGCAGCAACTATTGCTAAACAAAGAGGTGTTTCTTTAGAGAAAGTTTTTAACGGATAAAATTTAAGACGATGAGTAAAATTAGAGTTACACAAGTAAAAAGTAAAATAGGTCGCCTTAAAAGTCAAAAAAGAACATTAGAGGCATTAGGCTTGCGTAGAATGAACCAGACTGTAGAACATGAGGCAACTCCTTCTGTAGTTGGTATGGTAAATACAGTTAAACACTTAATTTCCGTAGAGGAAGTTAAATAAGACAATAAATAATTATGAGTTTACATAACTTAACACCAGCAGAGGGATCTGTAAAGAATGGAAAAAGAATTGCACGTGGTGAAGGTTCTGGTTACGGTGGTACAGCTACCAGAGGTCATAACGGTCAGAAATCTCGTTCAGGATATTCTCGTAAGATTGGTTTTGAAGGAGGGCAAATGCCACTTCAAAGACGTGTGCCTAAATTTGGTTTTACAAACATTAATCGTAAGGAATATGTTGGAATCAATTTAGATAAATTACAATCTTTAGTAGATAATAATAAGATTAAAGATACAGTTAGTTTAGAGGTTTTAGTAGAAAATCGTTTAGCTCGCAAAAACGACTTAGTAAAAATATTAGGTGGAGGTGAGTTAAAAACTAAATTAAACATTACTGTTCATAAATATACTGCTACTGCCAAAGCTGCTATTGAAGCTGCAGGTGGTGAAGCGGTTGCGCTATAAGTTTAAAGTAAATGATGAATTTTATAAATAGATTAAGAGACATTTTTAAGATTGAAGAATTAAAAAATAAAATTCTTCTTACTATTGGTTTACTTGCTGTGTATCGTTTTATGGCATCTGTACCATTACCTGGTATAGATCCATTACAACTTTCAGCATTAAAAGAAAATACATCTTCTGGTCTTTTGGGATTATTAAACGCATTTACAGGTGGTGCTTTTGCAAGAGCCTCTGTAATGGCTTTGGGTATTATGCCTTACATTTCGGCTTCTATTGTAGTACAGTTAATGGGGATAGCAATTCCTTATTTACAAAAACTACAAAAAGACGGTGAGAGTGGACGTAAGAAAATAACACAAATAACACGCTGGTTAACCATTTTAATTACATTGTTTCAAGCACCAACCTATATTGGTTTTATTCAAACCCAAATGGGATTGCCAGAATCTGCGTTTTTAGTAAGTGGTGTTAGTTTTTGGGTTTCATCAATAATCTTACTAACTGCAGGTACTGTTTTTGCAATGTGGTTAGGTGAGCGTATTACTGATAAAGGTATTGGTAACGGTATTTCGTTACTAATTACGGTTGGTATTCTTGCAAATTTTCCAGCAGCATTTTTGCAAGAATTTGTTTCTAAAACAACAAATTCAGGTGCAGGTGGTATTATGATGATTTTAATTGAAATTATAGTCTGGTTTGTAGTAATTCTCTTAACGGTGTTATTGGTAACTGCAGTTCGTAAGATAGCAGTACAATATGCTCGAAGAACTGTTGCAGGTAATATTCAAAATGTAGCAGGATCAAGAGATTATATCCCATTAAAGTTAAATGCAGCAGGTGTAATGCCTATCATTTTTGCACAAGCAATTATGTTTTTACCAATTGCATTAGCGCAACGTTTTCCTGCACTAGCAAGTTTACAAGATATGAAAGGATTATGGTATAATGTAATTTTTGCACTTTTAATTATCATCTTTAGTTATTTCTATACAGCAATTACTGTTCGTACAGATGAAATGGCACAAGGGCTAAAAAGAAGTGGAGGGTTTATTCCAGGAATTAGACCTGGAAAAGATACAGCAGATAGGTTAGATTCAGTATTATCAAGAATAACCTTACCAGGTTCTATATTCTTAGCTGGACTATCTATCTTACCAGCAGTAGCATATCAATTTGGTATACAGCAAAATTGGGGGTTGTTTTATGGAGGTACATCATTAATTATTATGGTAGGTGTTGCAATTGATACCTTACAGCAAATTGATGCATACTTGTTAAATAGTCATTATGATAACTTAATGAAGACAGGTAGTAGTAATAGAAAATCATTAAAATAATATGGCTAAACAACCATCAATCCAACAAGACGGAACTATTACAGAAGCATTGTCTAATGCAATGTTTCGTGTTGAGTTAGAAAACGGACATATTGTTACGGCTCACATTTCTGGTAAAATGCGTATGCATTATATTAAATTATTACCTGGAGATAAGGTGAAATTAGAAATGAGCCCATACGATTTATCAAAAGCAAGAATAACCTATAGATATTAGATTATTAAATGATCAAAAAATTGAATGATTAAATTTTTGAATCTTTTAATTTTTAAATAAACAAAGTAAAGATGAAAGTAAGAGCATCAATTAAGAAAAGAAGTGCCGACTGCAAAATAGTTCGCAGAAAAGGCAGATTATATGTGATTAATAAACAAAATCCTAGATTTAAACAAAGACAAGGGTAATGGCAAGAATAGCAGGTATTGATATTCCAAAGAATAAAAGAGGTGTTATTTCATTAACGTACATCTTTGGTATAGGAAAAAGTAGAGCGCAAGAAGTTTTAGCGAATGCAAAAATTGATGAGAGTGTAAAAGTTCAAGATTGGACTGACGATCAAATTGCAGCAATTCGTGAGCAAATTGGAGCTTTCACTATCGAAGGAGAATTACGTTCTGAAATTCAAATAAACATTAAACGTTTAATGGACATTGGTTGTCAAAGAGGAATCCGTCATAGATCGGGACTTCCTTTAAGAGGGCAAAGAACTAAGAACAACTCTCGTACAAGAAAAGGTAAGAGAAAAACGGTAGCTAACAAGAAAAAATAAAGTTAGATAAAGTAATAAAGATCTAAAAATTAGCTAAGAATGCTAAATAGTAGAAAACTAAATTACTAAAACTTAAACAATTATGGCAAAAGCAAGTTCGAAAAAACGTAAAGTTGTAATAGAGTCAATAGGGGAAGCACATATAACAGCCTCTTTTAACAATATTATTATTTCTTTAACAAACAAAAAAGGAGATGTAATCTCTTGGTCATCTGCAGGTAAGATGGGTTTTAGAGGTTCTAAAAAGAACACTCCATATGCAGCTCAATTAGCCGCAGAAGATTGTGCAGTGGTTGCAAAAGATGCGGGTTTACGTAAAGTAAAAGTGTATGTTAAAGGACCAGGAAATGGTAGAGAATCTGCAATTAGGTCTATCCATAACGCAGGTATCGAAGTAACAGAAATTATAGATGTTACTCCAATGCCACACAACGGGTGTCGACCACCTAAAAGAAGAAGAGTATAATTAAATATTTTAACCGATAGGAATTAGATTATCGAAGGATTAAGCCTTAATTCATAATCCCTATTAAAACTAAAAAGAAATGGCAAGATATACAGGACCAAAAACTAAAATTGCTCGTAAGTTTGGCGAAGCAATCTTCGGAGAAGATAAGAACTTCGAAAAAAGAAATTACCCTCCAGGGCAGCATGGAAATGCAAGAAGAAGAGGTAAAAAATCTGAATATGCAACTCAATTAATGGAGAAGCAGAAAGCTAAATATACATATGGTATTTTAGAACGTCAATTCAGAAACTTATTTAAAAAAGCATCAGGATCTAAAGGGATTACTGGTGAAGTTTTATTACAGTTATGTGAGTCTCGTTTAGATAATGTTGTGTATCGTTTAGGAGTTTCTAAATCTCGTAGTGGAGCACGTCAATTAGTATCTCACCGTCACATTACTGTAAATGGAGGTATCGTAAACATTCCATCTTATAGTTTACAAGAAGGAGATGTAGTTGCCGTTAGAGAAAAATCTAAATCATTAATAACTATTGATGACGCGTTAGCATCTAACAGTAGCTCTTATGAATGGTTAAACTGGAATTCAGATCAAAAATCTGGAACTTTTATTAAAGCTCCAGAGAGATTACAAATCCCTGAAAACATTAAAGAACAATTAATCGTAGAATTATATTCTAAATAATAAACTAATCATATTGGTATTTGGCTAAAGGGTTTATCTGTATTTCTTCAAATTTATAGACCGCACAACTAAATAACAATTAAAACGAAGACAAATGGCAATTTTAAATTTTCAAAAGCCCGATAAAGTAATAATGATTGAATCTACCGATTTTTCGGGAAGATTTGAATTTAGACCTTTAGAACCAGGTTTTGGTTTAACGGTTGGTAATGCTTTACGTAGAGTATTGTTATCTTCTTTAGAAGGTTTTGCTATTACATCATTAAGAGTAGATGGTGTAGAGCATGAATTTTCTACCATAAAGGGTGTAGTAGAAGACGTAACTGAAATTATCTTAAACTTAAAACAAGTTCGTTTTAAGAAACAAATTGAAGAGTCAGATAGAGAAACTGTATTAATTGCAGTATCAGGGCAAGAACAATTAACTGCGGGGGATTTACAAAAATTTATCTCAGGTTTTCAAGTACTAAACCCAGATTTAGTAATCTGTAATATGGATAAATCGGTAAAGTTTAATGCCGAAATCACTATTGAAAAAGGTAGAGGGTTTGTTCCTGCAGAAGAAAATAAAAAATCAACTGCACCATTAGGCACTATTTTTACAGATTCAATTTACACTCCAATAAAGAATGTAAAGTATGCTGTAGAAAACTTTCGTGTTGAGCAAAAAACAGATTACGAAAAATTAGTTTTCGATATAGAAACTGATGGTTCAATTAATCCTAAAGATGCATTAACAGAAGCTGCTAAAATCTTAATTCATCACTTTATGTTATTCTCAGATGAGCGTATTACATTAGAGGCAGATGAGATTGCGCAAACTGAAACATATGATGAAGAATCATTACATATGCGTCAGTTATTAAAAACACGTTTAATCGATATGGATTTATCTGTACGTGCATTAAACTGTTTAAAAGCAGCAGAAGTAGATACATTAGGAGATTTAGTATCGTTTAACAAAAGCGATTTAATGAAGTTCCGTAACTTCGGTAAAAAATCATTAACAGAGTTAGAAGAGTTAGTGATTAATAAAAGCCTAAACTTTGGTATGGATTTAAGCGAATACAAATTAGATAGAGATTAACCTTTCATAATTTGCTCCTTAAAAAAGAGTTGAGCAAGATGAAAGCAAACACACAAAGGTCATGAGACACGGAAAGAAATTTAATCATTTAGGAAGACAAACTGCGCACAGAAAAGCAATGTTAGCAAATATGGCTTGTTCTATAATAGAGCACAAGCGTATTAATACTACTGTTGCAAAAGCGAAAGCAATACGCCAGTATATAGAGCCTTTAATTACAAAATCTAAATCAGATACTACACATAATCGTCGTACTGTATTTAGTTATTTAAGAGACAAATATGCTGTTACAGAATTATTCAAAGAAATTTCTGTAAAAGTAGCTGATCGTCCAGGAGGGTATATTCGTATTATCAAATTAGGAAACCGTCAAGGAGATAATGCTCCAATGGCAATGGTAGAATTAGTTGATTATAACGAGTTATACGATCCTAAAGGAAACAAAGCTAAAAAATCTACACGTCGTGGTCGTCGTGGAGGTAAAAAAGCTGAGGTTACAGGTGAAGCTGTTGAAACGAAGACGGAAACTTCAGAAGAATAGAAATGATAGTATTATAATCATATTCAAAAAGGATAAACATTTTAGTTTATCCTTTTTTTTTGTATTATTTTTGAAAAACTTATTATACAACACAACTAAATGAAATATCAATTACGTAAAAAAGCACTTGTTTTATTAGCAGATGGAACTGTTTTTTATGGAAAATCTGTCGGAATTGAAGGTACAGCAACTGGAGAAATCTGTTTTAATACAGGTATGACGGGTTATCAAGAAATCTTTACCGATCCATCTTATTTTGGACAACTAATGGTAACAACCAATACGCACATTGGTAATTATGGCGTAAATGCTAAAGAAGTAGAATCTGACGGAATTAAAATATCAGGCTTAATCTGTCGTAATTTTAGTTTTACACATTCTCGTGTAGATTCTGATGGAAATTTATTTGATTGGTTCAAAAAACATAATCTAGTAGCTATTTCAGATGTAGACACTCGCGCTTTGGTTTCATACATTCGAGATAACGGAGCAATGAATGCTATTATTTCTACAGATATAGATAACATTGATTTATTGAAAAAGCAATTAGCTGACACACCAAATATGGAAGGTTTAGAATTGGCATCTAAAGTGTCAACTAAAGAACCATACTTTGTAGGGAGTGAAAATGCGTCCATTAAAATTTCAGCATTAGATATTGGCATCAAAAAGAGTATTCTAAGAAATTTGGTAAAAAGAGGCGCTTATATAAAAGTATACCCTTACAATGCTACCTTCGAACAAATGAGTTCTTTTAATCCAGATGGTTATTTTATTTCAAATGGCCCTGGAGATCCAGAACCTTTAGTCGATGCAATTAACACCGCGAAAGAAATAATAAAAAGAGATTTACCGTTGTTTGGAATTTGTCTTGGACACCAAGTAATTGCATTAGCAAACGGAATTTCTACCTATAAAATGCATAATGGACATAGAGGAATTAATCACCCTGTAAAGAATTTGATAACAGGTAAAGGAGAAATAACTTCTCAAAATCATGGGTTTGCAATTAACCGAGAAGAAGCGGAAGCACATAATGATGTAGAAATTACCCATGTACATTTAAACGACCAGACAGTTGCAGGAATTAAAATGAAGTCTAAAAATTGTTTTTCTGTTCAGTATCACCCAGAAGCAAGCCCTGGGCCACACGATGCAGAATATCTTTTTGATCAGTTTATTGGGAACATAGAGAAAGCTAAAGTTGAAGCGTAATTATGAAATCGTTTTCGCAACTATAACTTAAAATATACTTTTTAAAAGACTGTATTTAATACATTTGTAATCTATTTATCTGTCATTCTTACAGAAGTAAGAATCTAAAAAAACTTAAATTATGAGCATGATTATCAATATTCACGCACGTCAAATATTCGATTCAAGAGGTAACCCAACTATAGAAGTAGACGTAACTACAGAAAACGGAGTTATGGGTAGAGCTGCTGTTCCATCTGGAGCATCAACAGGAGAACATGAGGCTGTAGAATTACGCGACGGTGGAAAAGATTATATGGGAAAAGGCGTTTTAAAAGCCATTGATAATGTAAACTCTTTAATTGCTCAGGAATTGCTAGGAACTTCAGTTTTTGAACAAAACGCGATAGACCAAGCAATGATAGCTTTAGACGGAACTCCAAATAAATCTAAATTAGGAGCAAATGCTATTTTAGGAGTTTCTTTAGCCGTTGCTAAAGCTGCAGCAGGTGAATTAGGAATGCCTTTGTATCGTTATGTAGGTGGTGTTTCAGCAAACACATTGCCAGTTCCTATGATGAATATCATTAACGGAGGTTCGCATTCAGATGCACCAATTGCTTTTCAAGAATTTATGGTAATGCCTGTAAAAGCAAAAAGTTTTACAGAAGCTATGCAAATGGGTTCTGAAATTTTTCATAATTTAAAAAAGGTATTACACGACAGAAATTTATCTACTGCAGTTGGAGACGAAGGTGGTTTTGCACCAACTTTAGACGGAACAGAAGACGCACTAGATACTATTGCATTAGCAGTTAAAAATGCAGGTTATACGTTAGGAGACGATATAATGATAGCTTTAGACTGTGCTGCAGCAGAATTTTATGTAAACGGAAAATACGATTACACGAAGTTTGAAGGCGAAACAGGAAAAATACGCACAAGTAAAGAACAAGCAGATTATTTAGCAGAATTAGCAGATAAATACCCTATTATTTCTATTGAAGACGGAATGGATGAAAACGATTGGGAGGGGTGGAAATACTTAACAGAAATTTGTGGAGATAAGGTTCAATTAGTTGGAGACGATTTATTTGTAACGAACGTAGAACGTTTATCACGCGGAATTAAAAACGGAATAGCGAATTCAATTTTAATTAAAGTAAACCAAATAGGTACGTTAACCGAAACAATTGCTGCGGTAAATATGGCACACAATGCTGGTTATACATCAGTAATGAGTCACCGTTCGGGAGAAACGGAAGACAATACTATTGCAGATTTGGCGGTTGCCTTAAATACAGGACAAATTAAAACAGGCTCTGCATCACGTTCAGATAGAATGGCAAAATACAATCAGTTGCTTCGTATTGAAGAAGAATTGGGTGATACAGCTTACTATCCAGGTAACAACGCTTTTAAGATTTAATACGTTTTGGGCGTTCCCCCTTTTTTTGTTTTCCGCTAAGGCTACAAACAAAAAAATGCGTCAGGCTTTCGCTACTCGCTTCCCAACTACGTTGGGAGAGCTCAAACAAATAGCTCAATCCTTAACGCAGGGCGTACTTGCCAAGAAATAGATAACATAAAGAATATTGTAAACTAAAAATATCTATCTACCTTAAGGACAGTTTATTTTTTATTAAAAGGACTATATTTTCATTTTTTTTTAATATATTTGAGTCTTAGATTAATTAAAATTTTTTACGATGAAAAAATTTCACTTACTTACTTACTTTACTAGTATGTTCCTGTCAAGATAATTTAACAGAGGACTTAAAATTATTAGACTCACCAGAGAACATAGTTGAATTATCTTTAAATAAAGGTAGGTTTAACTTTAAATCTAAGGAGGGTTTAGCATCTAAAATAGAATTGCTAAAAAAGGATTCTAGAGAAAATAAAGAACTTTTTTTTGAAGAGTATTATAAAAAAGGATTTTTACCTCTTGAACTTATAATAAATCCTGAAAATATAGCGTTAGCTAAAAAAATCACCAGTAAGAAAAGTGTGAGAGCTAAGAAAAAATCTCATATAGATATCTCAAATTTAATTGGAGCTAAAGTTTTTGCAGCTTTTATTAATGATGAAGGAGAAATAGTTGTAGGAGATAATATATATCGATTTACTCCATTAGGATTGTTTTTCGGGAATTTAAAGGATAGCGTTAAAATTAGAAAAGCTGCTTTAAAAAATTACAATAAAAATGAAACCTCAGGTAAGAGTAAAAGTCAAATCGGAAAACAACAATCTATATATCTCTTAAGACGAGAAGAAGGGGGGGGTAGAGAAATAGAGAGGGGCGTTTTTAGATATATTACACCAACACGAAGGGATCCTCCTGATCATTATTATGGAGGTGGAGGTGGAGGTTCTTCTTCTAGTCTAAACCCAAAGGATTCTGATATTGGGTTAAATAATTTGGTGGAAAATTTAAGAGTTATTAATAATCCTGATTCTAGTTGGTTTCAGAATATATTTGGAACGTATAGGTATGCTCATGAATATTTTAGTAATGATGATTATCGTTTTGAACTAGACTATTATAACCAACGGTATCTAATTTATAGAGAGCTAGGTGTTGAAGCGGAAACACACAAGGAGGGATGGTTTTGGTGGAATAATGTCAAATCAGATGAAATGATATTAGGAATTAATAAAATCCATGCTGTTTTAACGGACTTACCAAGACCAAAAATTGAGACTCTAACTTTAGGTGAGGTTTTTCCTAATTCAAACCCAAGTGATCCTGTGTATATGCATAATAATAGTTTTGAAATAAAAAACAATGGAAGGTATGACCCTGTAAGTATAAAAGTACTAGCAAATAAAGGGGTGCCATATTTTAAATATTATGATGATGCTATATTAAATATATATATAGGTAAATTATTTGGATATACAATAGATAAATCAATAAGTTATAATGTATTAAGTGATTCTAATATAAGATTTGTTTATAAATTAGGAGTAGATTTTTTTAAAAAACATACTAATGCTCAAAGAAAGGATTTTTTTGTAACAATCCAAAGAAATGATAATGAAATTGATATGCTATATTTTAATGAATATATAAGAAAGTATAATGTGAGTTCTATAAATAAAAAGATAGTTTCAGAGTTTGCAGGGCAAGTATCTGCAGATGTTATTGATGGGAAGGGAAAGCCAGATTGGAGTAAAACTATTAAGGACCTTATCACTGGTGAGGCGTTTGTAGGTAAATATAAATTTAAAGAATTAGATTTTTATGGTATAGCAAGAAGAGGAAATGAATGGAGAGGATTAAAAATTAAATTAAAAGAATAATTAAAATGAGATTTTTTTATTTATTAGTTATTTTGTTATTAAATTTTGGTATAAGTAGCCAAGTTTATTCACAAGAAAAAAACACAGAAAAAGTTTGGAGGGTTAATTTTTTAAACCCTGGAATAGAACATGAGTTTTCAACAGGTAACAATAGTACATTATCTATTGGAGCAGGTATCGGATTTAATATTAGTTACCCAAATACTAGACCAGAAGGTATTGGTCTAGCTTATGCAATAAACCCTTTTTTAGATGTGCAGCAGAAATGGTTTTATAATTTTGAAAAAAGAAAAGAGAAAGAACTTTCTATTAAAAATAATTCAGGTAATTTCATCGCTGCACGTTTGCTTACAAGAGGAAAGACAATTTTTGGTGACAATAAAATTAATGAAACATTAGATTTTGCAGTTGGACCAACTTGGGGTTTACAGCGTAATTACGGGAAAAACTTTCATTTTTTATTTGATATAGGTCCATTTTATTATTTTGATGTAAATGGTAATAGTGGTTTTTTTCCGCTAATGGTTCAAATAAATTTAGGATTTAATTTGTAAATCTCTAAAAATGATTGCCATATTAAGAATTTTTAAAAACAGAATAGTTTTTTTTATTTAAATTATAATAATAGAGCCTCATTGTTTTTTAGCAATGAGGTTTTTGCTTTCTATCAGATTAAGAATAACAAGTGTTTATTTTAAGACACTTGAATTTAGTTGATTTTTCACAATATAAATCAATGTGATACCTTAAAAATAAGCAGTTTGTGGCTTTAAATATTAATCGAGCCTCAGTTTCTATAAACTCTTACCTTTGTAGAAATTACACAAACTTTAGCAAACAAGTCTAGCCCCGATTGAAGCATTTGTTTGAGCTCCTCGAAGAGAGCGAGTGCAGAAAGCGGGAAATAGCTTCTGAAAAATAAATTGTTTAGAAAACCTGGAGATAAATTCTATCGATTTTAAGATACTAAAAATCTATGCTGTAGCTATTTTTAAAATGCTATAAATTTGGTATCTTCGTGCTTCACTTCAAATAAAACTTAAATTAAATAATGTCAGATATAGCAAAACTACAAATAGGAGGCAATACGTATGAGTTTCCATTAATTAAAGGAACCGAAAATGAGGTAGCAATAAATATAAAAACACTTCGTGGAGTTACGGGAGGAGTAATTACAATTGATCCAGGATATAAAAACACAGGTTCTTGTGAAAGCGGAATTACGTTTTTAAATGGTGAAGAAGGCGTGTTACGTTATAGAGGGTATGCTATTGAAGATTTAGCTGAAAAAGCAGATTTCTTAGAGGTTGCTTATACCTTAATTTTTGGTGAATTGCCAAATAAAGAGCAGTTAGATAAATTTTATTCAGATATAAAAGAAGAATCGATTGTAGATGATGATTTAAAAAAGATTATTGATGCGTTTCCTAAAACGGCACATCCAATGGGTGTTCTTTCTTCTTTAACAAGTGCATTAACAGCGTTTAACCCTTGTTCTGTAAATGTAGATTCTGAAGAGGAAATGTATAATGCAATTGTAAAGATTATGGGAAAATTTCCTGTTTTAGTTGCATGGACAATGCGTAAGAAACAAGGTTTGCCATTAAATTATGGTTCAAATTCTTTGGGTTATGTAGAGAACGTTTTAAAAATGATGTTCGAAAAGCCTAATGAAGAGTATAAAATTAATCCAATTGTAAAAGACGCATTAGATAAGTTATTAATCTTACATGCAGATCACGAACAAAACTGTTCTACATCTACCGTTAGAATTGTAGGTTCTTCTCATGCTGGTTTATTTGCTTCAATATCTGCAGGAATTTCTGCGCTTTGGGGTCCGTTACATGGTGGCGCAAATCAAGCGGTTTTAGAAATGTTAGAAGACATTAAAGAAGATGGCGGAGATACTGAAAAATATATGGCGAAAGCGAAAGATAAAGAAGATCCTTTCCGTTTAATGGGCTTTGGACATAGAGTGTATAAAAACTTTGACCCACGTGCAAGAATTATTAAAGTTACAGCAGATAAATTATTGAAAGAATTGGGTGTTGAAGACCCTGTTTTAGCTATTGCAAGAGGATTAGAACAAGAAGCTTTAAGTGATGAATATTTTGTAAAGCGTAAATTATATCCAAACGTAGATTTTTACTCTGGAATTATTTACCGAGCAATGGGAATTCCTGTAGAAATGTTTACAGTAATGTTTGCTTTAGGTAGGCTTCCTGGATGGATTGCTCAATGGAGAGAAATGCGTTTAGGTAAAGAGCCAATTGGTCGTCCTCGTCAAGTATATATTGGCGAAAATTACCGACCTTTTACAGAAATAAGCAAAAGATAAAAACAAAATAAATGTCATTTTTATAAGGAAAGGGCATTTTTTTATTGACTAAATTTAGCCTAATGAAAGAAATAAGAATTATTAAAAACCGATCAGACATTGGTGCTGGAACTCGTGGTTCTGATATGGGAATTGACGCCATAGAAATTGCAGCAATCAATCAAAATAATGATTTTTTTAATCGTTTTGAATTTGAAGACGTAGCCACAGAGAATGAATCGGTTTACGATAAAAATAATAATTCTTTTGGTAAGCAAATACATAGCGTTTTTAACCAATGTAAACGTTTAAGTAATCATGTAAAAGTGAATTTACAAGAAGGTCGTTTCCCGTTAGTATTGTCTGGAGATCATTCTTCGGCTTTAGGAACAATTAGTGGTATAAAAGCTGCAAATTCTACAAAAAGATTAGGTGTAGTTTGGGTAGATGCGCATGCAGATTTGCATACACCATATACTTCGCCTTCTGGTAATATACACGGAATGCCTTTAGGAGCTGCTATTTTTGATGATAATTTAGATCATCAAATAAACGATATAGATAGAGAAACTACAGAGTTTTGGGATAGAATGAAAAACATTGGTATTCCAGGGCAAAAAGTACTTCCTGAAGATGTTGTCTTTTTTGGCGTTAGAGATACTGAAGAACCAGAAAGTAAGCAGATAGAGAAATACGGAATAAAGAATTATATGGTTGCTGAAGTTCGCTATCGCGGATTAGCTGCTTGTGTTGCTGAAGCTTTAGAGAAATTGTCTAATTGTGATGTTATTTATGTATCTTTTGACGTAGATTCTATGGATTGCGATATGGTTTCTTACGGAACAGGAACACCAGTACCTAAAGGTTTTGATGAATATGAAATTATAGAGATTATAAACGGACTGCTAGCAAGTAAAAAAGTGGTTTGTGTAGAGTTTGTCGAAGTAAATCCGTTATTGGATTTAAAAGGAAATAAAATGGCAGAAACCGCTTTTAAAGTACTTGAAGAAATTACTAAAGAAATTCAAAAAATATAATAAAAAAGCGAACTGAAAAGTTCGCTTTTTTTTATTGGCTTTGTAGTTTCGCTAATGTGATTCTGAATCGTTTTTAAATGACTTATATTCGTCGTTGTGCGTCATAAACTGAATGAAAAATGAGATACTTTATCACTATAAAAAACTGGGATAGTAATTATCCAAATTCAATTAAACTGGAACAAAATGAAACAGTTGAAATTGTAGAAAAAGAAAATGATAATCCTAATTGGAAAGGTTGGGTATTCTGTGAGACTTTAAATTCTTCTGGTTGGGTTCCAGAACAAATTATAAATAGAATTGAAAAGAATAAAGGCTTAATCAAAGAAAAATATTTAGCAAAGGAAATGAATATTAATGAAGGAGAAGTAGTAATGGAATTAAAGGAACTAAATGGATGGATTTGGGCAAAAAGAAAGATTGATAATAATGAAGGTTGGTTGCCTAATGAAATTTTAAAAGAGATAACCCGAAAAGAGTATAATTTATAAGAGATGTAGAATTTATTATTTATGTAAAGGAACAAGTAAAAAGCAATGAATTTTATGATTTTTTTTACGGATTAAACCATCTTTGAACGTTTCGAAATAATTGAATTTAAACTTTCTGAAAATGTAAAATGGGAACTAATCCCTGAATATAAATAAAAAACGAACGCACACACCGTATAAAATTAATGCTTAAAAAGCAGTGTTTAAAACAAAGTTTAGGTATATTTATAAAGTTCGCAAAATTTTAAAAATTTTGCATTCAGCGGAAAAATAAGATAAAATTTGGCTAAGTGCTTAACCTAAAATTATTGTATTTTTAACTAGCACTAATCTTATACCAAACGTTAACGGAAGGTCTCCAAAAATAAGTTAAGAATCAAGCTAAATTCTATAGTTTTGTTTACTCAATAAAGTATCTATGCAACAGACCACAAATACTATTTTATTAATCCGCCCTAAAAATAGTAGAGCAAACGAACAAACTGCTGTTAATAATCATTATCAAAAAACGATTAAAAATACACTGCCTGCAAGTATTCAGCAAAAAGCAGCACAAGAATTTAATACTTTTATAGAGAAGTTAAAAGACAGAGGAGTTAATGCTTTAGTTTTTGAAATTAATGACAATTTAGATACACCAGATGCTCATTTTTCTAACAATTGGGTTTCTTTTCATGAAAATGGAGATGTTGCTATCTATCCGATGTTTGCTAAAAATAGAAGACTAGAAAAACGGGAAGATGTGCTAATTTTTCTAGAAGAAAAAGGTTTTGAGATTAAAAATGTAATCGATTATTCTGAAGCTGAAGAAGAAGCGTTATTTTTAGAAGGCACAGGAAGTATGGTGTTAGATAGACAAAATAGAAAAGCCTATTGCGCCATTTCTCTAAGATCAGATGAAGAATTGTTTATTGAGTTTTGTGAAGATTTTGAATATACACCAATAGTTTTTACAGCAAACCAAACAGTTAATAATAGGCGAGAAGCTATTTACCATACCAATGTTATGATGTGTGTTGCAGAAAATTTTGCAATAATTTGTTTAAGTGCTATTGATGATAAAAAAGAAAGAAAAAACGTACTGAAGCAGTTAAAAGAAGATGGTAAAGAAGTAATTAATGTTACTAAAAATCAGCTTACTAGTTTTGTAGGGAACATGTTGCAAGTTCGTGGAAAAAACGAAGAGCTATTTTTAGTAATGAGTACAGCAGCTTATAATTCTTTAACAACGGAACAACTTCAGAAATTAGAAAAATACAATCAAATTATTCATTCAGATTTAACAACAATAGAAGCTTGTGGAGGTGGAAGTGCACGTTGTATGATGACTGAGGTTTTTCTCCCAAAAAAATAATTATCATTTCTGGGAAGACAGAAACCTCATTATTAAAAAATCTTAGCTTCACAAAATGAATTTACTCTTACTTGCAGTTGCGTTAGCAATGGTTATTGTTTTATATATCTATTTTAGGGCTTGCAGATTTTATCAAGAAGATATCATTAGATATTTAAGAATAGTCAGTTTAAAAATATGATTTATGCTATAACTGGAGTTATCAATAAAGTTGATTATGTTTATTTTTAACCTTGCACTGTAATTTTTGAATACGACACAAAAAATAGCGTATTGTTTCGCTATTTTTTCTAATGATATCAAATTCATTATAAAAAATATTGCCCCAATCCAACTCTGTGAGGTGTCACTTCTTTTGGCTTTAATACTGCTTAAGCCGTATGCGTTTTTTGCTTGTCCGAATTTACCTTCTATATGATTTCTTTGGTTTCGTTCTTTTTTTAATTTTCGTTTTTGATAAGCATTAAGGTTTGTTTTCTTTGGTCTTCCTAATGGTTTTCCTACAATCCGTATTCCTCTTTCTTTGAGCCAATTTCTGTTTTTTCTATTCAAATATATCTGGTCTGCTAAAACCAGTTCTGGATAATGACCAAAGGTTTTTGTGTACATATTTACCTGTAATTCTAAATCACTGGCTTCATTAAATTGATCCCAACTTATATGTTCCACTCTGCTCATTCCGTCCACCACACTTGCACTTATTTTTGCACCAAATTCTGTAGATGTTTTGTCTTTTCCTCTAGGAATAGGACGTATATAAGGTTGATAGATATTGACAATTCTATCTTTTACACGATGTATTTTTTCTTGATACATATACTGTTGTTGTACATAAAGTTGCTGTACTATCCAATAAATTTTTTGGTCTCGTTTTGGCAGTGGAAACTTTGAGGGATATGGGTTTTTCATTGGAAATAACCCTACAAGAACTTCTTCTTTCTTGAGGATTTCTATGTCGTCTAACAGGTTTTTAATATAGGTTAAATTGCGTTTGACATAATTTAGTTGTTTGCCAATAAACTTACGAATCTCTTTTTTTGATTTTCTTCTTTTTTTTGAAAACACCAAATATTCTGTTCGTGCTATCCTGCGATAATCTCTAGGCTTTTTTAAAGTCGATTGTTTGTAGAGTAAGTCTATAAAACGTTCGGTTTCTTTCCTAGCAGTATTCAGAAGTCCTGCATCGGTAGGAAAAACAATTTTATGATTTGCAACTGTGGCATCAATCTTTAAGGTTCCTTTGTTTTTTGGAAAACCATCATCATCACCCCCAATCATTTTCTTTTTAGACGGTCTTAAATCATCTGCTTTTTTAATGATAAGTGCATTCCATAGGTCAAAATCATTTGCGCCCATCCGCTTGCGGATATCTACAAAAACGGTGGGATGAAAAGGGTCTTTAGTTTGAAAACTTGTAAGACCACAAAAATATTGCAAATAAATATTCTCGCTAATCATAGCAACGGTTCCTCTATCATCCAACCCTAATTTGTGTTTTATGATAATGGCGCCAATCACCATTCTTACATCAATACTCTCACGTCCTGCATGGCTATGGAGTGCCTTGCTATAAATAACTGCCAAATCATCCCAAGGAATAATTGTTGCCAATTTTACCCAACGATTTTCAAGCGAAAGTTCCTGGGAAAAAGGATGTGAAAATCCATCTAATGTTAGTTGATTTGAGGCGGTATATTTTATCATAACTGCACGGGTTTATGATAGTAAGATACGAAAACCTATGCTTTTATCAAAATAATATCACTACTAACATGCAGATAAATCATTGATTGTTAATTAATTATGTTTTATTTTTTAGAAAATCAGCAAGCCCTATTTTAAAGATAAGTTTAAAAAAGAGCCTAATGAGCCGAAAATAATTTGGAAAAATGTGTTTAGAAGAAGCAAAAAATAAAATTAAAGAGAAAGAAGATAAAAATCGTTATAGTGAAGAAGTCCTTGTAAATGGGGGAGATAAAATTAAAAAACAGAAAGAAAAAGTTAAGAAACCTTAGAAAAAATATTTCTTCCTGAAGAGAAATAATAAAAAAATACTCGAATAGAGTATTTTTTTATTTTAAAACTTCCTCAATAATAACACCAGTATTTCCATTTGGAAACTCTATTTGCAACAAACTAGAAAGCGTTGGTGCGATATCTATAATTTCATATTTTTTTACTGAAGAACCTTTTTTAATACCGTTTCCGTAGAAAATAATTGGAATATGTGTGTCGTAAGAATATCCTGAGCCATGTGTTGTTCCTTGTTTTGGGTAACTTATAGTTGCTGGATTTGGAATCAATAAAACATCGCCTGAAAACTTTTGATTGTAACCATTTTGTAGCGAGTTTAAAATTCCATTAGAAAATGAAGCGGTTTGCATTGTACGGGCAGTTACCGCTTTATAAATCCCTTTATAGTTAATAGCCTCGTCTGCTAGTTTTTGTGCAATTTCATTAGCGTTTAGTCTTAAAGAAGTAATTTTTTCTTTATTTAAAAATATTTGGAAATTACTGATGTTTTCGATTATTTCATCTGATTTAAAATGCTTTTTAGAAACTTCTTTCATGTAATTTCTAAACTTAACATAACTAAAGTAGTTCGCAGGTATTTTAATCGATTGTAAATATGCAGGCACTTGAACAGCTGCATGATCTGCAGTTAAAAATAATGTATAATTGCCATTACCAACTTCAATGTCTAAGAAATTAAATAAACTTTCTAAATCTTTATCCAAACGTAAATAGGTGTCTTCTATTTCTTTGGAAGCCACACCAAATTGATGCCCAACATAATCTGTAGAAGAATAACTAATTGCCAAAAAATCTGTATAATCAGATTTTCCCAATTGTTCTTTTTTAATAATTTCTTTTGCAAAATCTGTTGTAAAAGAATTTCCTGCGGGTATTGCTTTTAAGATACTGTAATTGTTGTTTTTACTGCGTAAATTCGGAATATCATGAGGAAATATAGGTTTTTCTTCACCTTTAAAAGGCTTTTCAAAATTATTGTCGTCAGCAATACTTTCGGTATAAGTATTAATGTCATATAAAGTTTCCCAAGGTTGGTTTAAATATTTCTCTGCTTTTCCAGAAGCGTTAAATTCTTGTACCCAATTAGGCAATTCATTCATATAATAAGAAGAAGAGATCCATTTGCCTTGAGCACCGCCATCAAACCAATATGCAGAAGTTGCTAAGTGGCCAGCAGGCAAAATTGCAGAACGATCTTTAATTGAAATTCCAATGGTTTTTCCATTCATATTTTGTGCTAACCGTAATTGATCTGTAATTGTTGTGGTTAACATTCTGTATGGAGATTTCTTTCCGCCATCGCCATCATTTCCAAGAGTTTTGTAGTTGCCATCATCTACACAGTAAATAGTTTTTTTGAGGTATTTATCATACCAATTATTAGAAATTATAGCATGGTTTGTAGGTGTTGTTCCTGTATAAATAGAAGTGTGCCCTACAGCAGTGTAGGTTGGAATATAATTACAATGAGCATTTTTAAGAGAAAAACCATTGTTTAGTAAGCGTTTAAAACCACCGTCACCGTATTTGCTGGCAAAACGGATTAAATAATCGTATCGCATTTGATCAATTACAATTCCTATTACCAATTTAGATTTTTTTACTTCTTGTTGAGGTTTCTCACAAGCAGAAATCAATATTAAAAAAAGAAGTGAAAAGGGTACAATTTTTTTCATTTTAAAATTTTAAGTTATAATGAATTCAAAAGTACGAAAATCATCTTTAAAAAATTAAATAGTTTACTACTTTAGCAGTATTAAAAATTACGAATGAATTACATTGAGCATATTGGGAAATATTTTATAATGCTAGGTCAGGTTTTTAAAAGGCCACAACGCAGACGTATCTTTTACGAAGCCGTTATGAAAGAGATTGATGAACTTGGAATAAAATCGCTTGGTATCATAATGTTTATTTCGTTTTTTATTGGTGGTGTAATTGCGTTACAGACGGCATTAAATATAACGAGTCCATTTATTCCAGCGTATTTAATTGGATTTGCTACAAAACGCTCAATCATTTTAGAATTTGCACCTACTTTTTGTTCAATTATTTTAGCAGGAAAAGTAGGGTCGTATATAACATCTAGTATAGGTACAATGCGTGTTACAGAGCAAATTGATGCATTGGAAGTTATGGGGATTAATTCATTGAATCATTTAGTATTACCTAAGGTCTTTGCAACAATTCTTTTTTATCCTTTTTTACTAGTTTTGGCTATCTTTTTAGGGATCTTTGGAGGGTATGCAGCAGGAGCTCTTTCAGGAATTTTTTCTTCCGTAGATTATATTTATGGCGTTCAATTAGATTTTGACGGCTTTTTAATGGTGTACGCACTTATGAAAACACTTGTTTTTGCTTTTTTAATAGCAACGATACCTTCCTACCATGGTTATTATGTAAAAGGAGGTTCTATTGCTGTGGGTAAGGCAAGCACCCAATCTGTAGTTTGGACAATTATTTTAATAGTAATTTCTAATTATACTTTAACGCAACTCTTACTTACATAGAATGATAGAAGTAAAAGATTTATATAAAGGATTTGGAGATGTACAGGTGTTAAAAGGAATTTCAACTTCTTTTCACCCAGGAAAAACAAGCTTAATAATTGGGCAAAGTGGTTCTGGGAAAACAGTATTTTTAAAATCGTTAATTGGTTTACATACTCCAGAAAGTGGTATAATTTCTTTTGATGGAAGAATAAATACTGAGTTTACGATGGAAGAATTGCGGCAATGGCGGCAAGAAATAGGAATGGTTTTTCAAGGAAGTGCCTTGTTTGATTCGCAAACTGTGCAAGAAAATGTAATGTTTCCGTTAAAAATGTTTACAAAACAATCAGAAGAAGAAATGATTGAGCAAGTAAATGTTGTATTATCACGTGTAAATCTTGAAAACTCAAATACTAAATTTCCTGCGCAATTATCTGGAGGAATGCAAAAACGGGTTGCTATTGCAAGAGCTATTGTTATGAACCCTAAATATTTATTTTGTGATGAGCCAAACTCTGGTTTGGATCCAAATACAGCGATAGTTATTGACAACCTAATACAAGAAATTACCGATGAATATCAAATTACTACGGTAATTAATACGCATGACATGAATTCTGTAATGGAAATTGGAGATAAAATTGTTTTTCTTAAAGATGGAATTAAAGCTTGGGAAGGTACCAATAAAGAGATTTTTAAAACTGATAATGAAGCAGTTGTAAAATTTGTGTATTCATCTAATTTATTCAAGAAAGTTAGAGAAGCATATTTAAATGAAAACTAATCATTTTTTTATTTGATAATTAAATATTAGCACATATATTTGCGCTCGCTAAGACGAAAAAGGATGACCTGGTAGCTCAGTTGGTAGAGCATCTCCCTTTTAAGGAGAGGGTCCTGGGTTCGAGCCCCAGCCCGGTCACATAGAAAGAGTTTAACAGAAATGTTAAACTTTTTTTTATTGCACTTCATTCTGATGATTTTTGTATATTTCCCAGAATTTAAGATTAACCATTTTCAATATGGAAGAAGATAATAAAGAATTAGAAATAGAACAATCTAAACAAGCAATGCGTGAAGACGCAAAAGGCTTATGGGAAAGCATAAAAAATTACTTAAAAGAATTGCTCGATTTTCGTGAAGATACCGACCACGAAGCAACAATAGAAGCCATTAAAGGAGATGTTTCTTTTAAAGGAGCAACTGCCTGGATTCTTATTTTTGCAGTATTTGTAGCTTCCATTGGGTTAAATGCTAATTCAACCGCTGTAGTTATTGGAGCCATGTTAATTTCGCCTTTAATGGGGCCTATTTTAGGGATAGGAATGGCATTTGCTATTAACGATATTGACGTCTTTAAAAAGTCTGCGATAAGTTTAGCAACTATGATTATTTTAAGTTTGCTGGCCTCGTTTATTTTCTTTTATTTCTTTCCGCTAAGTGAAGATACCTCTGAATTATTAGGAAGAACAAAGCCAGATATTAGAGATGTTTTAATTGCTTTCTTTGGTGGTTTAGCCTTAATGGTTGCCAGAACTAAAAAAGGAACGGTTGCATCCGTAATTTTTGGTGTGGCAATTGCAACTGCTTTAATGCCACCACTATGTACTGCGGGTTATGGTTTGGCAAAAGGTTTTTCTGGTGATGCTATTGGATTTAAGTATGCTTTAGGAGCAATGTATTTATTTACTATTAATACTATTTTTATTGCTTTAGCAACATTCTTAGTATTGAAGTTGTTGAGTTTTCCAATGCATAAATATGCAAATTCTGCTAAAAGAAAGAGGTATACAACCATTGCTACAGTTGTGGGTTTATTAGTTATGATTCCTGCATTTTATACATTTGTTAATGCTTTAGGTGAAGCAAGAGTTAAAAATCAAATCAATCAATATATTTCAAATGAAATAAAGCCGAACAAAGAATTACAGTTAATGAATTATGATATTAATTACCCAGATAAAGAATTATCATTAAATTTTTTCAATGAAATTACTTCGGCAACCGAAAATGATTTAAATAATGAGCTTACTAATAATCCGTTATATCCAAATTTAAAAGATTTTGAATTATATATAAAAGGTAGTGATACTAAGAGTTATCAACTAATTTCTAATGCATATAAAGACAGTAGAGAAGAGGTTAAAGAAAGCAAAAATATAATTGCGGGTTTGCAAAAACAAATTGACGGTTTAGAGGGAACAATTACATCTTTAAATCAACGAATAGAGTTAGATGCGAAAAATAGAAATGGTAAAGTTATCGCATTTAGTAGAATAGCAAAAGACGCAAAAATTAGATATAATGATATTCAAGAAATAGGTTTTGCAAAATTATTATCTTCAAAAGATTTTATAAAAATTGATACTATTCCTATTGCTACAATTCGTTGGAATAAATCTTTGCCAGATAGTATTGTATCTCCAAAAGAACGAGAATTACGCGCTTGGTTACAAGCAGAAATGAAATTAGATACCTTGTTTATTAACAATACTCCGTTAAACTTTGCCCTAACCCTCTAACAGTCAATTAAATAAGTTAAAAAAACAGGTTCAAAAATTAGGATAACTCCCTGATTATCAGTAAATTAATAGTTAATTTCAAACAGCTATTAATGATGCTTCTCAAGGAGAAATCCAACTATAAATATCACACAAAAAGATTACTTAACAAAATGAAAGATGTAAATAAATGGCAATATGATTTTATGTTGGAAGTTTTTGGTCTATTTCTCAGCATAAAAGGACGTTTAAATTTTATGCAGTTAAGTCGTTATGGTGATCATGGAGAACAACATTACAGGAATCAGTTTAGTAAGTCTTTTGACTTTTTAAATTTCAATAAAGAATTGATTACTGAGTATGGGGGCAAACATTTAACCATTGCTTTCGACCCGAGTTATGTTAGTAAATCTGGTAAATCCACCTGTGGAGTTGGTTATTATTGGTCTGGTGTAGCGGGAAAGGCAAAATGGGGATTGGAAATATCTGGTATAGCAGCGATTGATATAGATAATCATACAGCGTTTCATTTAGAGGCTGTTCAGACACCAAATAATTTGGAATCAAAAAGTTTGGTAGATCATTATGCCAATATATTGATTCAAAGAAAAGAGGTCCTTCTTTCGATGTCTAAATATGTTGTGGCAGATGCTTATTTTTCCAAATACGGTTTTGTTTCTAAACTCTCTGATAATGGATTGGAGACCGTTAGCAGACTAAGAAACGATGCTGACTTACAATATATTTATACTGACCAACAGAAATATGGGAGAGGAAGACCTAAGAAATATGATGGAAAAATTGATTATAAAAAACTTAGAAAAGAATATTTTTCTTTGATAGAAGACAATCAGCAAAGCAAAGTATACAGCGCTATTGTATACTCAAAATCATTAAAAAGAAAAATCAATTTTGTGATTGTTTATTTCCTTAAAAAAGGAAAATGGAATCATAAATTATATTTTTCTACAGATGTAACAATTTCAGCAGAAATGATTTTGACATATTATCGCACCAGATTTCAAATAGAATTTACTTTTAGAGATGCCAAGCAATACTCAGGTCTAAATCACTGTCAAGCAAGAAGTGAAGATAAACTCAACTTTCATTTTAATACAGCACTTACAACGGTTAATCTCGCTAAGATTACACATTGGATGCCTATTGAAAAAAGGCTAAGAGGGGCTTTCTCAATCAAGGATATTAAAACCTTACATCACAATGAGTTAATGCTTGCTCGATTTTTTAACGTGTTCGCTATAAGACCGAACTTGAAGAATAATAAACAAAAAATTAAAGAACTACTGTATTATGGTATCAGAGCAGCATAAAAACTTAACGGAGTATTGTATTAAAAGAAATTAAAAAAAAGGCTTCCTGGAAAACAGGAAGCTTTTTTATACAAACTCATCACCAAAAGTATCTCTTACTTCAGAAACTATTTGTTTAATATCTTGTTCGTCTTTCTTCGGGCAGATAAGTAGAACATCTTCTTTTTCAATAATAATAAAATCACTCAAACCCTGTATAACTACTCGTTTTCCAGATTGTGTTTTTACCATATTTCCGTTGGCATCTCTAAAAATAGTATGCGCACCAACAGTAGCATTTTTAGCGTCTGATTTTTCTAACTTATTGTATAAAGAACCCCAAGTTCCAAGATCGTTCCATCCAAAATATACAGGTAAAACGTGTACATTGTTTGAGCGTTCCATAATTCCGTAGTCAATAGAAATATTTTCACATTTTATATAATTACTTTTAATAAAATCATCTTCAAAATCTGAATTATAAACATTGTTTCCGTCGTCTAAAATGTCAGACATTTCTGGTAAATGATGTTTAAATGCCTTGATAATACTTTTTACAGACCAGATAAAAATACCTGCATTCCAAAGGTAATCTCCACTTTTAAGAAATTTTTCGGCAGTTTGTACATCAGGTTTTTCAGTAAAGTTTTTTACTTTTTTAATTTCTGAAGAAGCTTCTTCAAACTGAATATAACCATAACCAGTATTTGGTTTATCTGGTTGAATACCTAAAGTCATTAAAATATCTTCTTTTGCACAAGCTTCAAATGAAGTTTGAATATTTTTAATAAATTCAGTTTCGTTATCAATCCAATGGTCAGAAGGCGCAACTAACATCACTGCATTTGGATTTTGATTGTGAATTTTTAAAGCTGAATATAAAATACAAGGTGCGGTATTGCGCATTGCAGGCTCTAGTAATAGTTGTTTTTTTGTTATTTTTGGTAGTTGCTCTAATACTAATTTTTCATAGCGGGCATTGGTTGCAATTAAAATATTTTCTGAAGAAACTAATTCATTAATACGCTCAAAAGTTCGTTGAATTAATGACTGTCCAGTTCCAAGCATATCATGAAACTGCTTCGGGAATTCTTGCGTGCTAACAGGCCAAAATCGAGAGCCAACGCCCCCAGCCATAATTACTGCGTAATAGTTATTTTTCATAAAGTTCTACTTCTGTATTTTGATTAAATAAATATACCCGTTTGTCTTGTATTCGCAAGCATTCGTAGCGCGTACGTCTTTTATTACCACGCTTATAAATCTTGTTTTTAAAGTGAAATAAACCACCAAACGGAACATCAAAGATAAAATTCTTTCCAGCTTCTGCTTCACGGCCACGTAAAACTAATGAAAGTTTAACATCAGAATCGGTACTTGCTTTAGGGTTTTTAAGATACGTTGCTAAATAAGGCAGTATTTCCTTCGGATAAATTTTTGGTTGTAAGAAAGGCAACATTAAATGCTGAAAAACAGTTTTCCATTCTTTTCCGTGAGGCTGTACTCTGCCGAATTTTTGATGCGTAACATGATGTGCAATTTCATGAACTAATGTCAATAAAAATTGATGTGGATTCAAGTTATTATTAACAGTAATCTGCATTCTTCCGCTAGCTAATTTTCTAAAATCACCATGTTTTGTTTGCCGTTGATTTACTATTTTTAGATTAATTTTGTGCTCATTAATGAGATATTCAATTAATTCAATAGCATTAACTGGAATATATTTTTGTAAAATATTTTTCAAATTTGTCAGTTCGAGTGGTTTTTATTTTGAAATGAAACGGAAAAACAAAAATTGTATCGAGAGTTCTTTCTCGCCTTTCAATACAATTTTATTTTTAACAGTGTTGAACGAAAATTACACGAAGTGATAAGTGTTTTTAAGGCGTAGAACTAGATACTTGCAATACTTTTCCGTTATAAAATTTATTTCCGGTGAGCGCAAAATCAAATATATAATTTGCCATTGCTGAGGCAGAAAGAGGAGCTTTATAATCTGGGAAAGCCTCTTCTAACATTTCGGTTTGTACAGCACCTAAAGCTAATACATTAAACGCAATTTGTTGTTCTTTATACTCCTCTGCTAATAATTCTGATAAGGTAATTACCGCGCCTTTTGCTGAGCTATACGCTGCTAATCCTGAAAACTTTATGCTTCCTTGGATTCCGCCCATAGAGCTTATGGTAACAACATGACTTCCTTTTTTAAAAAAAGGAATCAAATTTTTAGTCAATTCTGCAACTGCAAAAACATTCACTTTGTAGACATCTAAAAAATCATCAGAAGTTAAGCTCGTAAAAGGTTTATTTATGAGCTTCCCTGCGTTGTTAATCAATATATCAACTTGTTTCCATTCAGTATTTATAAAATTCACCGCTTTTTTAATATCTGAATTTTGCGATAAATCTATAGAAATTGCAGTAATGTTTTTATGGTTTAATGTGTTTAAAGGCTCTGTATTTCTAGATAAAGCTAATACTTTATAACCTGCATTTGCAAATTGTTTTGCCAATTCAAAACCAATACCTCGGCTGGTACCTGTAATTACTACGTTTTTCATTCTTATCAATTAAATCAATAGCAAGCTACTTAAAAATTCTTACATTTATAACTTCAATTTTAATTATTTATGATAAAAAAAATAACCTTTCTTTTTTGCTTTCTTTGGGTAGTTTGCAGTGTGCAATCACAAAATACGTACATTTTATGTGGCAAATTAATTGACACCAAATCGGGTAAAACTAAAACAGCACAAACCATTGTTGTACATCAAAATAAAATTATTGATGTGATGAACGGTTATATAATGCAAAAAAGCAATGTAGATACAACGATAGATTTAAAAGATAAAGTTGTTATGCCAGGTCTTATTGATCTGCATGTACATCTTGAACAAGAATATGATAAAAACTCAAGAATTAATAATTATGTTTTAAATGAAGCAGATATTGCTTTTAATGCTGTTAAATTTGCAGAAAGAACGCTGTTGTCTGGTTTTACAACCGTTAGAGATTTAGGCGGAACGGGAGTAAATATCTCTTTAGCAAAAGCAATTAGAGCAGGTACAATTCCTGGGCCAAGAGTTTTTACGGCTGGTAAATCATTAGCAACAACTGGTGGTCATGCAGACCCAACGAACGGAAGTAGTAGAAGATTGTTAGGAAACCCTGGACCAAAAGAAGGTGTTGTAAATTCTGTTGAAGATGCTAAAAAAGCGGTGAGACAGCGTTATAAAAATG
The DNA here is from genome assembly GCA_965242715.1 of Tenacibaculum sp. Classification (GTDB taxonomy): domain Bacteria; phylum Bacteroidota; class Bacteroidia; order Flavobacteriales; family Flavobacteriaceae; genus Polaribacter. The sequence continues at coordinate 2,156,174 of OZ251501.1, read as the reverse complement.
GAGCAGATTGTATAAAAATTACAGCAACTGGAGGCGTTTTAAGTGTTGCTAAAAGTGGCGACAACCCACAATTTACTATTGAAGAAATTAAGGCAATCTGTGATATAGCAAAAGATTACGGAATGCATGTTGCTGCACACGCCCATGGAGATGAAGGAATGAGAAGAGCCATAATTGGTGGTGTAAAAACAATTGAACACGGTACGTATATGAGCGATAAAACAATGGAGCTTATGAAAAAACATAATGTGTATTTAGTGCCTACAATTACAGCAGGAAAAGAAGTGGCAGAGAAAGCAAAAATTAAAGGGTTTTATCCAGATATAGTTGTGCCAAAAGCATTAGCGGTTGGTCCACAGATTCAAGGAACGTTTGCTAAAGCATATAAAAAAGGTGTAGGAATTGCATTTGGAACAGATGCGGGCGTTTTTAAACATGGCAATAGCGGTAAAGAATTTGGTTTTATGGTAGAAGCGGGAATGCCAGCAATGGAAACGATACAATCTGCAACAATTACCAACGCGAAAATTTTAAAAATGAATGACGAAATAGGACAAATACAAAAAGGCTTTTTTGCAGATATTATTGCGGTGAATGATGATCCAATAAAAAATATTAATACAATGGAAAATGTTGTTTTTGTAATGAAAAATGGGAAGGTTTATAAGGGTATTCAGTAATTAATTATAAGTATTCAGTTAAAAAAAAGAGGCTATTTTTCTTTGAAAAATAGCCTCTTTTTTTTTCATTCTGCGAAGGTCGGAATCATAAAGAATCTCTCTAATTAAAAGTAATATGTTGATACGCACCAAGATCTGGCATAGAAACTCTATTTATACCTAAAATATCTTGGGTAATAGTATTTGGTAAGGCTTGGTTAATGGCATCGCTATCTTGACCAATAATAAAATCGTTTTTAGAAGTGTCTCTAAAATGCGGATTCCCATTCAAAATAATATTCGAGTAATTTAGGTTTGTAAAATCTAATTCAGCATTATTAGTAAAAGAATCATTTATGTCGTTAAATCGAATTAAAGAGTTCTTTACAGAATAGTTAAACGCACTTCCGTCTACTTTATCTAGCACAAACTCTATGTTGTTATTTCCTTCAATAATGCAGTTTGTAAAATTAGCAGCTAATAAATCTCTGGTTTCAGTAATTTCCATTCCGTTGGAATCTGTATTTGTAAAAAAATTATTAATCAAAACGGTTGGTAATTGGCGGAAACTATTGTTCCAATAATTAGCGAAAGTTGAATGTGTAAAATTGTAGGTTCCGCCAAAAGAACCAACAAAAGAGGCTTTTCCTGCGCTTCCAACTACTACATTTTCACCTAAAATAATACTATTTCTTGCGAGAATCCCATAGTTAGAATTGTTGTAAATTTCGGTATTTTTTAAGGTTAGTGTTGATGTGGTTGTTGAGCCAGTATTGCCAACTAAAAGACCAATAATTCCGTTTTTAATTTGAGTGTTATTTAATTCGCTGTTACTTCCTGAGCGCATACAAACAGTTCCCCATTGCCCAGGAATATTGCTGAAAGAATGTTCTAAACGGTCGCCTTCAAAAACTACTTTTTCGATTAAAGTTCCGTTAGATTTTAAGGTTGCTCCTTGATCAATAATTAATCCAGAATTATCATGAAAACGGATTTTTGTTCCAGCTTCAATAGTTAATGTTTTTCCGTCAGAAACAGCCATATATCCGTAAATAACATACGGTTTATCTTTGGTGAAGTTTAATTCTGAATCTTCTAAAAATCGACCTTTTATTGTAGTTGGTTCTCCGTTTAAAGTTAAACTATCAATCTTCATTGTTATCGGGTTTCTATCTGGAAATAAGAAAACTGCATCTTGTACCAAGGTTACCAAATCTACATCTTGTTGATTGTTACCATTGTCAAACAAAATTTTATCTGTGTATAACGGATTTGGAACCGCGCTAAAATCAATAGTAGTTTCAATAAAAATAAAAATACTATCGTTAGCAAGAATATCGATGTCTTGAAATTGCTTTCCCGGAATACCATCTACGTTTAAACGATAGTTGGAACCTGTACCGTTTTCCAATTGAATAGAAGGAATTGTAATGGTCTTATTACCGCGATTATATACTTTTAAATTGTAGGTTGCAGAACCAATATTACTAAAAATAGTATCTAAAAAAATAGTATCTTTAGAAAACTCTAATTGCCCAAAACTTTGTACAGTGCCAAAATCTTTACGGCAAGAACTTACCGAGGCAAGAATAACTATCAGTAAAATTGTAAGTATATAGCGCATTATTTTTTATTCTTTTTTTGCGAGTTGTTTTAGTTTGCGAAGTTCGTATTTTTTTATTGATTTTATATTTGCTGTTCTAGTACAAATGCCAGTTGCATTGTATGGAGAAACTTTTTCGTTTTCAAGAGAGTTTTATTTTCTTTTGTATTCTGATTTATATGAATATACTAAGTAACTTTTTCTATTGGTAAAACTGAATTCGCAAGTAGCACCGTTTCTTTCGGTATAAAATGTAATTGTTTTTTTATTAGTATTACCTTTAATAAAGGTATCAATTTCAAAAGTAACTGGCTAACAAATAATTACTAGTATCCTTTATTAAAGTTGCTTTTCTGGTAAAAATAATATAGGTATTTGTATAGGCTTTTTCAATTTTATTTTTGAGAGAAATATTTTCTTCAATACAAGAGCAGGCAAATGAATAGCTTGTTGTAAGTAAAAGGAAGATAAAAAGTATTTTTCTCATCTAATTATTTTTTGGTCAAATGCCCATTATAAACTATTTTTTTATTAGTTCTATTTCAAATAATTTACCCCAATGTTTACCCGTAACAAAAAGTCTATTGTTTTTAGCATCAAAAGCAATTCCGTTTAAAACATCATCTTGATCAACTAATTTTTGAGATTTTTTCATCTCTTGAACTAACCTCGTTAAGTTGATGATTCCGTCTACACTACCATTTTTAGGATTAATAATAGCAATCAATGGTTTTTGCCAATAGTTAGCATAAATTTTTCCATTTATCCATTCCAGTTCATTTAAATACTGGAGTGATTTCTTGTCTGTATACGCTTGAATAGAACGTTTTTCTTTTTGCGTTTCTGGATCTAAAAACCAAATTCTATTAGTTCCGTCAGACTTTATAAGTTCGGTATCGTTATGTGTTAACCCCCAACCTTCTTTGCTGTTAAGGTAGTTAAACTCGCCTTCTTGTTTAAAGGTGTCAAAATTATAAATAAAACCTTTACTAGCTTGCCATGTAAGCCAGAATATTTTATCTTTAAAAATAGTCATTCCTTCACCAAAATAGCGTGAATCTAGTTTTTCCTTTTGTAAAACCTTTCCTGTTTTTAATTCCACTTTTCGTAAGGTAGATTTTCCTTTTCGCCCAGTAGTTTCATATAAAAAACCATCTTTAAACTCCAAACCTTGAGTGTACGCTGTTTTATCGTGCGGATACGTGTTTACAATTTTATAACCATACAGTTGAGGTTTAACTTTCGATAAAACTTCAATAGTGTTTTTTATTTTCTTAGCCTTTTCAGGATAAAACGCAATAGCGATAATTTGATGTTTCCCAACACCAAAATCGGCAGTATTTATGATTGCTGAAGTCCCGTCAGAAGCTATCCTTTTATTGTTTACAAAGAACTGAACCGAGTCAACAGCATTGCCGTTAAGCTCTTCTAGTTTTACAGAAATATTTTTTCCTAAAGTGGTTTTTTTAGCCGTTGATAACTTAAATTTGTAACTGTTTTTACAAGAGATCATTAAAAAAGTGGCTACTAAAAAAACTGATAAATAGTTATATATACGCATAGTCTAGAATTTCACTGCAAATAAAACAATTTATTTGTTTGCAGGTTAAAAAAAAAGGTTAAATTTGCGCACTTAAATAGCCATTGCAAGTTTTTGATTTATTGAAAGCGTTAAAAACATTACCGATTTTAGCTATTTCAAATAAAAAAATATAAAAAATTTTAAGATGAAAAAAGGTATACATCCAGAAAATTATAGATTAATTGCATTTAAAGATATGTCTAACGGAGATGTATTTTTAACAAAATCTACAGCAAATACAAAAGAAACTTTAGAGGTTAATGGTACAGCGTATCCATTAATAAAGTTAGAGATTTCAAGAACTTCACACCCATTTTACACTGGTAAATCTAAATTAGTAGATACTGCGGGTCGTATTGACAAGTTCAAAAGCAAATATGCTAAATTCAAGAAGTAATTTTTTTGAATATATTATACAGAAAGCGCTAACAAATGTTAGTGCTTTTTTGGTTATAATAGTAATTAGGGCGTTTCCTATTCTATTTTTGTTTCGCGGTAGCTTCACAAAACTATAATACGTCGGGCTTTTCGCACTCGCTTTTTTCTCGTTCCTTCAAAAAAGAGCTCAAACAAATGCTTCAATCCCTAACGCAAAAGCATACTTGCCAGCAATATTGTTGTTCCTAATAAAGTCAATAATTTATCTAAACACAATTCTTACTTTCTATTTTTTTTAAGAAAGCAACATAAACTATTTTATATTTCTAAAGAAAACACTAATTTTAGCCGTTTAAAAATCTAACAAAAATGAGAAACACCATACTTTCTGTTTTACTAATAGCAACTGTAGCTTGCGGAGTATTAGTTTATTTTTTACCACATATTGGTAACATTATATTGCTATCTATTACTGGGATATTGACTGCCGTCGCTTTGTATGATAGTTTTCAAGACAAACACTCCTTATTAAGGGCATTTCCTTTAATAGCACGTTTACGTTGGATTTTTGAAGAAGAACGCGAGAAAATTCAACAATATTTTATAGAAGGAGATTTAGACGGAACACCAATTAATCGTGAAAAACGAAGTATTGTATATCAACGTTCAAAAAAAGCGATAGAAACCATTCCGTTTGGCACACAACACAATGTATATGCAAAAGGATATGAGTTTGTAAAACATTCGTTATTTCCAACAGACCATCATCATATTGCAGGAGAAAGAATTTTGATTGGTTCAGATAAATGCTCTCAGAAATACAATGCATCTATTATAAATATTTCTGCAATGTCTTTTGGGTCTTTGAGTAAAAATGCAATTATGGCATTAAATCAAGGAGCAAAAATGGCTGGGTTTGCGCATAATACTGGCGAAGGCGGAATCTCTCCGTACCATTTACAAGGTGGCGATTTAATCTTTCAAGTAGGTACAGGTTATTTCGGAGCAGGAAAAATCGTAGATGGAAAACGAGTTTTTGACGATGCTATTTTTAAAGAAAACGCAGTGCGTCCAGAAGTAAAAATGATTGAAATAAAGTTCTCTCAAGGAGCAAAACCAGGACATGGCGGAATTCTTCCTGCAAAGAAAAACACAGAAGAAATTGCGAAGATTCGTGACGTAAAACCATTTACAACGGTAGATTCACCACCAAGTCATTCCGCATTTTCAAACTTTGAAGAAATGATTGTTTTTATTCAAAAAGTAAGAGATTTATCTGAGGGAAAACCTGTGGGAATAAAGTTTTGTGTAGGTAATAATGAGGAAATTGAAGCAATGATTAAAGCTTTTGTTAATGCAAATAACTATCCAGACTTTATAGCTGTAGATGGAGGTGAAGGTGGTACAGGAGCAGCGCCTTTAGAGTTTACAAATTATATTGGTACGCCATTAACCGAAGGTTTAGTTTTTGTGAAGAAAATGTTGAATAAATATGGTTTACAAGATCAAATAAAAATTATTGCGAGTGGTAAAGCAATAGATGCTTTTGATGTTATAAAACTAAAAGCAATGGGAGCAGACGCTATTGGTATGGCGCGTAGTTTTATGTTGAGTTTAGGGTGTATCCAAGCACGTGAATGTAACTTAGATACCTGTCCTGTTGGTGTAGCAACACAAGATGATGATTTAGTAAAAGCTTTAGTTGTCGAAGATAAAAATGAGCGTGTAAAAAACTATCATGAAAAAACAATCTTAGCGGTTAAAGAAATGGTAGCTGCTATGGGAAAAAATTCGATTGCAGATGTAAAAGCTAAAGATGTTTTTAGAAGAAGAGAAGATGAAGAGATTGTTAGTTTAGAAGAAGTTTATTATAAATAGTTTAGGGTATTTTTGGGGGAAAGAATTTTATTTTTTTAATTAAAAACTAATAAGATTTTTATGAAAGGAAGAGAGGGTGAAAAAATAAAAAAGCCTTGGTCAACTAAAGATGCCATGGAGCAGGTTTACGAATTGAAACTTTGGGGTGATAATACAGCTGATTTTTATTCTGGTATAGGATCACATTCTCCAGAAATAGTAGCTCCGTATTTAGAAGCTGTAACCTCATTTTTAACCTCATTTAAAAAATTAATTACAGTTTGCGATTTAGGTTGCGGCGATTTTAATATTGGTAAAGAACTCGTAAAACATACTAAAAAGTATATTGCGGTAGATATTGTAACAGATCTTATAGCGCATAACAAAGAAAAATTTAAAGATGAAAATTTAGAATTTCATTGTTTAGATATTTCAAAAGATAATTTGCCTGTAGCAGATTGCGCTTTAGTAAGACAGGTATTACAACATTTATCTAATGTTGAGGTGCAAAACATAGTATCTAAACTAGCTAATTTTAAATATATTATTTTAACAGAACACTTACCTGAAGGGTGTTTTGAGCCTAATAAAGATATTATTTCTGGACAAGGAATTAGACTAAAAAAACAAAGTGGCATACATTTATTAGCTCCGCCTTTTAATTTTAAAGTGAAAGAAAAAAAGCAATTGGTATCTATTAAATTAAAGAATACTAAAGGTGTTATAGTAACTACGCTCTATGAGCTTTAGTGTTGTTTAAGTATTTAAATATTTTTTTTGTAAAATAAATAATGGCTTTAATAGAAAAACCTTACAGGTTTTAAAAACCTGTGAGGTCTAAGTGTGTTGTTTTAAAATATGTGTTGTCAGTAAAGTTATGCTATTAAAACATTTTTTGTCATGTGCTAAACCCTTAGTTAAATTTTTTTGTTTTTTAAACAAAAAAAAGCGACTACTAAAAGCCGCTTTAAATGTTTTCACAACGGAATAAATCCTTATTGTGAATTGATTTCAAAATTGTAATGTAAATATAGGCATTTTTGTTTGAAATGAGTTTACGGAAAACCGTAGGCAAAAAAAAACTTTTTTAAGTGCCTTTAGCTAAAAAAGGAAGGTAAAAGAAAGGAGGATAATTTGAAATCAATTCATAATTAACGGCACTATCTCATAATCTGTGTAAGTTTAAAATTCGGGATTAGGTTATTTATAACTTAACCCTGTCTTCAAATATAATCAAAAATTGGTTAAGAATAACTCCCCAATTTCTAATTGGCATTGTCCCTTTTCTTGTACTTTCTCTTAGTGCTAAAAATACAGATTTCATAATAGCATCATCGGTAGCAGTAATCAAAATATCTTGTGTTCCTCTTGCTTTAATATCACTTAAAACAGACATCCAAAAGGCAGAAGATTCATTTTTACCTAACCATAATCCTAATACCTCTTTTTTACCATCTGTGCGTAATCCTACTGCGATGTAAATGGTTTTGTTAATCACTTTTGAGTTTTCTCTAACCTTAAAAACAATACCGTCCATCCAAACGATTAGGTAGGTTTGTTCTAAGGGGCGGTTATTCTTGAGATTGTGGCAGTAGAAATATTGAAATCGTACAACTCATATATTTGCTGTTCAATATCACTGGTGCTCATCCCTTTTGCGTACAGAGAGATGATTATATTTTCTACTCCATCTGCTGTGCTTTGGCGTTTTTTAATAAGCATTGGATTAAATGAACTTTCTCGATCTCGTGGTATTTGAATCGTCGTTTCTCCTAAGGTAGTTTTTAACTTTTTTGAAGTATAGCCATTTCGCGCATTGGTATTGCTACGCTTTTGATGTTTTTAATAATCTAAATGTGCGTCTAATTCGCCTTCTAATATCTTTTCTATGCCTCGCTTATGCAAGTCTTCTAAAAAGGAGGTTAGTTCTGTTCCGCTCTTGAATTGCTATAAAAAAGAATCGTTTAAAATGTCTTCTGGTTTCAGAATATAAGGTGTTAAAGTTTAAAGTTAATAAAAAAAATCTCGGGAGTTATAACTCCCGAGATTTTAAACTTACATAGATTATGAGATAGTGTTAAAAAAATAATTATATTTGTTTTAAGAAAATAGAGAAAGCTCTGTAAATCTCATTAGTTTATTAGAAATAGCTCTTTCTTTGAAAGGAGGAACATACTTTTAACAAGAAGCTCGGACTTATTTCGTTAATTATGAATTGATTTCAAATTATCCTCCTTTCTTTTACCTTCCTTTTTTAGCTAAAGGTACTTAAAAAAATATTTTGTTACTTACAGATCCCCGTAATTTCATTTCAAACAAAAATGCCTATATTTACATCACAATTTTGAAATCAATTCACAATAAGGATTTATTCCGTTGTGAAAACATTTAAAGCGGCTTTTAGTAGTCGCTTTTTCTTGTTTAAGAAAATAAGAATTTTAACTAGGGGAATTTACAAGTCATAACTCCATTTGTTTTGTAACCAGTAGTACTCTGTTGCTTTGCAACGATTACAGATTACACCTATTTTGTTTCGTTCTTGTTTAAAATGTACCCGAGAGCTCTTTTTATTTGTAAAATGCGCTCCAAAACTAAATATATTTATAGTTAATCTATTTAAGATCAAGTAAATATACGAAAATTATTATAGATAAAGAAGTTTTTTACATTATTTTTTGCAGCTTCATAAGGAACTGTTACACCCGCAAATTGTGGAAAATCCAGGTTGTTCGCATAAGGATGTGGCACACGATCTAGGTCAGAAAAAGCTGGCCCCCAAGTGCCAAGGTTTCCACCAACAAAATTAAAATCAGAACCTTGACCATATTTATTTTGATATTCTGGAAGACCTGAAACAGAATTTACATAAGTGGTTTGAGAAAAACTTACCTTAAATAATTTTTCTCCAACCTTAGTTCCTCCAGATTTAGTCTGGATTAAAATAACACCATTTCTCCCCTCACTACCATATAATACAGACGCGTTTAGTCCTTTTAAAACACTCATGCTTTCTATCAATACTCCGTTAAGTTTTTATGCTGCTCTGATACCATAATACAGTAGTTCTTTAATTTTTTGTTTATTATTCTTCAAGTTCGGTCTTATAGCGAACACGTTAAAAAATCGAGCAAGCATTAACTCATTGTGATGTAAGGTTTTAATATCCTTGATTGAGAAAGCCCCTCTTAGCCTTTTTTCAATAGGCATCCAATGTGTAATCTTAGCGAGATTAACCGTTGTAAGTGCTGTATTAAAATGAAAGTTGAGTTTATCTTCACTTCTTGCTTGACAGTGATTTAGACCTGAGTATTGCTTGGCATCTCTAAAAGTAAATTCTATTTGAAATCTGGTGCGATAATATGTCAAAATCATTTCTGCTGAAATTGTTACATCTGTAGAAAAATATAATTTATGATTCCATTTTCCTTTTTTAAGGAAATAAACAATCACAAGATTGATTTTTCTTTTTAATGATTTTGAGTATACAATAGCGCTGTATACTTTGCTTTGCTGATTGTCTTCTATCAAAGAAAAATATTCTTTTCTAAGTTTTTTATAATCAATTTTTCCATCATATTTCTTAGGTCTTCCTCTCCCATATTTCTGTTGGTCAGTATAAATATATTGTAAGTCAGCATCGTTTCTTAGTCTGCTAACGGTCTCCAATCCATTATCAGAGAGTTTAGAAACAAAACCGTATTTGGAAAAATAAGCATCTGCCACAACATATTTAGACATCGAAAGAAGGACCTCTTTTCTTTGAATCAATATATTGGCATAATGATCTACCAAACTTTTTGATTCCAAATTATTTGGTGTCTGAACAGCCTCTAAATGAAACGCTGTATGATTATCTATATCAATCGCAGCTATACCAGATATTTCCAATCCCCATTTTGCCTTTCCCGCTACACCAGACCAATAATAACCAACTCCACAGGTGGATTTACCAGATTTACTAACATAACTCGGGTCGAAAGCAATGGTTAAATGTTTGCCCCCATACTCAGTAATCAATTCTTTATTGAAATTTAAAAAGTCAAAAGACTTACTAAACTGATTCCTGTAATGTTGTTCTCCATGATCACCATAACGACTTAACTGCATAAAATTTAAACGTCCTTTTATGCTGAGAAATAGACCAAAAACTTCCAACATAAAATCATATTGCCATTTATTTACATCTTTCATTTTGTTAAGTAATCTTTTTGTGTGATATTTATAGTTGGATTTCTCCTTGAGAAGCATCATTAATAGCTGTTTGAAATTAACTATTAATTTAATGATAATCAGGGAGTTATCCTAATTTTTGAGCCTGTTTTTTTAACTTATTTAATTGACTGTTAGAGGGTTAGGGCAAAGTTTAACGGAGTATTGTTCTATATTACTTGGGTCAATATCTAGTAAAGATCCAGAAAACGGAACATTGTTAACAATAATTAACGGGCCATTTTCTCCAGAAATAGATAAACTACCTCTTATGGTTATAGTAGTCTCTTCACCAGAACTACCACTTTGAGATGATATTTGAACCCCTGCAACTTTACCTTGTAAAGATCTAGAGACATCGGCTTCTGGTTTATTTTCTAGTTCAGTTCCATCTATTTTTGTAATAGAATATCCAAGCGATCTTTTTTCCTTCTTAATACCTTGAGCTGTTATTATTATTTCATCTAAAAGAGAAGAGTTTTCTTCTAATTCTACGTTTATAGTATTTGAATCTGTAATAACTATCTCTTTAGAAGTCATACCTATAAACCCAAACACAAGAACATCTCCTTGTGAGGCTTTAATGGTATAGTTGCCATCAAAATCTGTTTCAGTTCCAATAGTTGTACCTTTAATAATAACAGAAACTCCTGGTAGCGGTTCAGAGTCTGAAGTAACAATACCTCTAACTGTCTTAGTTTGGGCAAAACTTAATTGCACCATGACTATGAAAGTTAATAGAATAAAAATTTTTAATTTTGTTTTCATTGGTTATTAATTTAAAATTCAGAAATTGTTTTATTATTGAAAAATGATATGGTAAAAATAAGACATAGAGTGTTTCTATTAGGTGTAAAGGCATACTATTAACCTATTATATTAATGTGTTCTGTTTCTATAAAGCTACTATATGTACCCATTGTGCATTTAAATAACGTTAATTTTTATATTGTTTATATTTCTATCAAAAACAAATTTATTGATAAATTGAATGATTGTTAATGATGTTAATTTTGATAGTATTCTTGTTTTAAAACCTTGAAATGTTTTTCCGCATTGGAATTTCCAATTTAATCTGATTACTTTAAAATAAATATAATTGATAATCCGCACTTAGGTAGTCTTTATCACCCAAAACAACGCAATTGCTAAATTCATTTTTTATCTCTTTCAAATAATGAATATTGTGTACAGATGCTTTGCTAATATCAAAACGTTTAATCACACCTTGAATTGAGCAAATAGTATGTATTTTGTAACCATAATAATACATGTTCTGACTTGTACAGAAACCTTTGTTTTGGAGATCAGTAGAATTCTTCTTTGCAGATTTTACTTTGTGTACTTCTTGATAATTTAACAACTTCACAATGGCATACTATCTACAACAAAGTAATTTTCAAACTCATTAAACCTTTTAGAGAACTCATTTCTTATAAATTCTAAAGCAGAAAATAATTTTCGATTTCTCCTATTATAAACTGAGCGTTCTATTTTAGTTAATAAATCTATTGGAAGAACCCTAAATAGCTGGCATTCACTATCAATACTCATATGTTCTGATGTTAAATTAATGGTTATCAATTCTATATCTTTAGGTTTTGGTTTCCTTTTTTGTTGTAAAAATGGCTCTCTCTGTAATTGAGGTTAACCCGCATTATTCATAGGATTTATATTTAGAACAAATTTCAAAATAGATTTTTTATCTCTAGATTTTAGGATTCTCTCTTTCGTTTTTTAAACTTTTTTGGAGTAAATAGTATGTTATAATTGATTTTAAAAGTTAAAAAGGATTAATTTTACTAACAGAGCATAGGTATCCCAAGGTTTTAAAATTCTCACTTTAAAACCGTTATTGAGTTATTATCTCTCGAAACAAATCTTGATATACAAATGCTCTTGATAACTGATAATATATTCGTTTTTTAGTGACTTTTATGGTAGCTCCAACTTTTAATAAATTGGTTCTTATTGTATTTATTTGCCATTTTTCAGCCTTTTCAAATGTTGTTTTTTTGATGCTTTTTTTTAGTAATAAAAATAGTTCGTAGGCTAAACTACTTAAAAACAACCTGAAGAAGTTTGCAACAAATCCATGATTGGATAATCGATCGGAAAAACACATATTCTTGACTTCTTTACTTCTGTTTTCGCTAGATTCACCTCGTTTTACATAGAAATCAAAGTATATTTCTCGGGCACCTTTCTCTTTAATATTACTTATAAAATGACGAACATTTAAGCCTTTCCCTGTACTTTCTATTTTACAGTAAGCTTGTTGTGGTTTATGCCAACTTTTGGCTTGATAGCGAAACGATGTGAAATGTTGGTGTTTTTTATGCTGATTTACATATTGAAGTTGAACCGCTTTTTTACAACGCTCAACCTTTCTTTTGAGTACCGAATTACTAGCCTGACCTGTTACAAAAAACAAATCATAATCAGCTACTAATTTATAAAAAGGAGCACAACTAAATCCACTATCTGTTCGAATAGTAATTTTTAGTTCAGGATCTGCTTTTTTTATTTTTTGAATAATTCTTCTTAAAATTCCGACATACCATCGATTCGAATGGCTATTTCCTGGGCGAAGAACTGGCAGGATAATTTGACCGGTTTCTCCATCATGAAAAAATAATTCATTTAACATAAACTGTCCATAATAACCATTGAACATTGACATTTGTTGATTCCCATATGTTGGATCATCGGTAGCATCAACATCAATTGTTATTTCATCTCGACCTTTTAGGCTTGATACGTAACGATCAATCCAGGCGTAAGAAAGTTTGAAAATAGTTTCTTTATTCAAACTGTTTTCAAAACGAGAAATAGTAGGTTGAGAAGCCAAATCTCCTTGAAGAACATCTTTAAATAATGGGTCATTTTGTAAATGGGTCACATCATTGGCATCTTGATAACCTAGCATTAGCATAAACACACGTTGCTTGAGTTGATGCTCTCGACTGTAAGTAATGTATTTAGGGTTTCGAAGATCAGGAAGTAACTTGCTAAAATGTTTTAGTAAGTTGTGGGTTCTCTCTAACTTTTCTAAAAGAATCAAAGAACCATCTGAACTAATCTCTGTGGCTGAAAAATCAACCGAAATAGCTTGATTTCCTCGATAAAATAAAGTATCTTTAGTGCTCAAATCTGGGTGTTTTAAAAAATGATATATTTTGTGTTTAACTGCTTAAATATAACACTTTACATTCAGGTTTTTTGATTTCTGATGAATTATTCGGGTTAATACTTCTAATATTTTATTGTAATTTGTTTTAAAATTGTTCGTTATGTTTAATTTATTGGCATTCAAACAGGTATAAGGCTTTATTAAGCTAGTGAACAGCTTTTTTTATTTAATTATTAATGCTCAACGGGTTATATGCTTATTAATAGGTTTCTTTTTTAAAGAATACATATTTTTTACTTATACTTGTTTATCAAAACAGATAAAGAATAATGAGAAATATTTTTTTTATAAAATTAATCGTAGGAATACTTTTTTTTATTTCAAATAATATTTTTACTCAAACAAAAATTATTGAAGAAGGAAGTGTTTGGGAATATTTTGATGAAGGAAAACCTTCAGCAAATTGGACCAATATTACTTTTTCTAATAGCTTATGGAAAAAAGGAGCCTCTCCTCTGGGTTATGGAGATGATAGAATAAAAACAGTTATAAGTTATGGAAATGATTCTTTAAAAAAAGATATTGGTAAATTTTTTAGGATAAAATTTAAATTAGACAAACCATTCTCTTTTTTAGCCTATGAATTAAAGGTGCAGAGAGATGATGGAAGTATTAAGTAGTGCCTGGTCGGTAAGTACCTTAATTTGCTAAAGAGTTCAATTTTTGTGTTGTACTTTTCTTTATTTTTTAAAAAAAGGGTTGGCTTTGAAGTTTTTTAAAACGGAGGCTGTTCAACTTGATAAAATCCTCCTTTTTAGGTCTAAAATTTGGTTTTAAATCATAGGTATCCTTAAAAAGACTAGATTACCTTGTTTTTAGGCTACTTTTTGCCTCTTTTTTGTTTTCGATTTTTCTTTTTCCTTTTTTATTAAGTTTCCCAGCCTATGAAGATTGTAAGACAAAACGGCTAGAGACACGTATTTGTCAAAATTGATTTTCCCTTTATCACAACACTTGTCTAGTCCGTGATATGTAAGTTGATTAATATTAGATTCGACAGCATTATGTGCGTTATTTAGGGTTTTAAAATCTTTCGAATGCTCTATTTCTTTGCGCTCTTTATTAGGCTTTCCCTTTTGTTTTATGATGGTATTTGGGATGATTGACTCTAGGTCTTTTATAATTTCTTTGGAGCTAAATCCTTTATCAAAACTTAAAGAGGCAATCCTACCACCAAACTGTTTTCTAAGCCTTTCTGCAATATCAATGGTAAAAGCAGCATCAGGAGTATCTGCTATGATTTGATCTAAAACGATAAAGTGATGTTGATCGGTTACAATCAAGTGTTTTTCTCCGAACTCAGCAACAACACCTGCCTTGCCTTTGCGAATCCATTTGGTGTGTGGTTCAAATAAAGAAAATATTTTTTCATTATGTGGAATTTTTTCACCTTTTAGAAGTCGTCTCTCTACCAAATCTATATGCTTGATTAGCATTTCAAAATAGTATTTCAATGCTACAAAGGCTAGTTCTTGAGAAAGCGTCTTTGGCGTGAAAACAGTTTGGAATTCTACTACCTTTTTTTGAAGTACTTTGGCGATGTCTAGATAATTTTTAGTGGCATATTTTAAACGAAACTCTTTGTTTTTACCTCCTGATTTTTTAACTTTTTGAAGTTTTCTAAACTCGATTTTAATGCGTTTTTTCCAATCTAAGTCTTTGCGCCAACCCTCTAGGTTTTGTTCTTTTGCCAAAGAACAACTAATTTCAATACACTTTCGGGAAGCATCCCATAACAGGTTATAATCCGTAGGGAAATGAACATTGGTTTTTACTACATAACTATCAACTTTGAGCCTAAGAGTTTGATCGTCTTTTTTTTTAAATACCCTTGTCCTACTTCCAAGACTAAGGCATTGATTTTGGTGATACTTTCGGTTTTTAATAAACCAATATTCTCCTTTAAAGCGGTTAAACTATACTGCTTTACTTCCGATGAAAAACCATAAGAATCGCCTTCGATTCCCATCAGCTGGCGAACACATTTATCAAAATTGGCAATCCACAACAGCCGGTCGTAATTGGTGTTGAGCGTTAATCGAATCACAGACAAAACAATCACTTCCCAAATACTCATGCCTTGCCTTCCTGTTTGCTTTTTATCTCTTAAAATTATAGGCCCTACGATGGAAAACATTTTTTGGTGATACAACTCATTGACAAAAATAGTTTGAAGAGCTAGTAGTACAGGTGCAAGTTCGTCTCTGCTTTTGGTAGGAATCACTACCTCTGAAATAGGAAGGCTTCCTAGAATTGGTGATACTTCAAATCGTTTACGCATCGTTTCTTTTTTTGGCGAATCTACAGCGGATAATCCTAGTAAAATCATTGTTCTTTCTAATTTACAGCTTTTTTGAAGAAAGATTCGATCCAAATTATTAAGTTATTAACTTAATAATCAACAAAATAAAAGTTTATGACCAGGCACTATTTATATAAACGGCAAGGAAGTTATGCGAAATAACATGCCTGAAGGAGATATTGATTATAATACAAAAGCGAGTAGTCTTATTTTTTCTAGCGAAAAAGAAGTAATTTTTCATAGTATAATTTTATCTCCAGATGATTTTGTTGAAGGTGTTAACTGTATCAGTGCTTCTGTACATCAAGCAAGAGCTATTTCTTCCGATTGTCTTTTCAATTTAGAATAATAGGCTACAACGATATTAAAATGCTGCCTTTAGTGTTAAAAGAACGTTCTATGAAAAATTTAAGAATGGAGTCTTATTTAAAAGAACTCAATGCTAAATTAGAATTAGAAAAGAAAGATTTAGAAATAGCGTTTTTAATACAAAAAAAGAAGAACTTTAATATGGCTCTTTACATACTTTTAGCATTATTTTTATTAGGTGTCTTATGGCACAAGTTTAAAGGCAGTCTCTATAAAAAGGAAAAGAAAAAATTAGTAAGTAGAATTAAAAAAATAAAAAAACTGAATGAAAGTAAAGAAGCCGAATTGATGAATAATTCTTTAACTCTCGTTCAGAATCAACATTTTTTAAAAGAACTAAAAACAGATTTAGAAACTAGTATTTCGCTTGATTTGGAACCTTTAAAAAATAAAATTGGTTCTACCACGAATTTAATGGAATTTATTAAATTCGTAAAAAAAAGGTAAAATGTTTACACATCAATTTTTCGATTTACTACTAAATTTAGATGACAACTGGCAAGTTGTAAAAGTAGAAGCAGATTATGCAATTTCAGACATAAAAATAGTCATTAAATTCATAGGAGAAAGAGCCCTTTGTCCAGAGACCATGGAATTATGTAGTTTATATGACCATGCACCAAATCGAGAATGGCGTCATTTAGATACGATGCAATATAAGACTTTTATAAGTTGTAAGTTGCCAAGAATAAAGAACAGTCAAGGAGCTGTAATCACCATAGTTCCGCCATGGGCAGATAAGCATACACGTCATACACACCTTTTTGAACATGCAATAATTGATTTACTATTAGCAACTAAAAATCAAACAAAAACAGCAAAATTAATGCGTTGTGGTTTTAATGTCATTAATAGAGTAATTCATTTAAGTACAGAAAGAGGTTTGAGTAGGAGAGATTTATCAAATATGGATTTTAGTCGTTTGAGTTTGGATGAAAAATCGTTTAAGAAAGGACATAAATATATAAGTGTCTTAAGTCATCCTAGAAGTGGTTTTATCATAGATGTAGAAGAAGGAAGAACTAAAGAATCTGTAGAAAAACTATTTGATAAATCTATGACAAAACAACAACAAAAACAGGTTAAAACTATAAGTTTAGATATGTGGAAAGCTTATATTTCTACCTCTAAAAGTCAATTACCAAACGCATCTATTGTTCACGACAGATTTCATTTGGTTAAGTATTTAAATACCGCTATTGATAAGGTTAGAAGAAGAGAAGTTAAAACGAATGATGAATTGATAAACAGTAGATATGCGTTACTTAAAAACCAAGAAAACCTAACCGAGAAACAACGAATAAAATTTGATGCAATAATCAAGGCGAACTATGAAGTTAGCAAGGCGTGGCAAGTCAAAGAAAATTTTAAAGATTTATTCCATAAAGAAACTAAGTATATTAATGGTTTTTATTTACTAATTAAATGGATACGAAATTCTACTTCTAAGCAAATTAAAGAAGTAACAAAGGTTGTTACAATGTTTGAAAAACATCTCTCTGGAGTTATAAATGCCTTAATAACTGAGTATAGCAATGCAATGGCTGAAAGATTAAATGGAAAAATACAAGAACTTAAATCTATTGGAAAAGGATATAGAACTTTTAAAAACTTTAGAAGTGCAATACTCTTTTTTAATGGAGGTTTAAATCTTTACCCATTAAAATAAGGGTAGAGCCATAAAGGTTCTACCACGAATTTAATGGAATTTATTAAATTCGTAAAAAAAAGGTAAAATGTTTACACATCAATTTTTCGATTTACTACTAAATTTAGATGACAACTGGCAAGTTGTAAAAGTAGAAGCAGATTATGCAATTTCAGACATAAAAATAGTCATTAAATTCATAGGAGAAAGAGCCCTTTGTCCAGAGACCATGGAATTATGTAGTTTATATGACTATGCACCAAATCGAGAATGGCGTCATTTAGATACGATGCAATATAAGACTTTTATAAGTTGTAAGTTGCCAAGAATAAAGAACAGTCAAGGAGCTGTAATCACCATAGTTCCGCCATGGGCAGATAAGCATACACGTCATACACACCTTTTTGAACATGCAATAATTGATTTACTATTAGCAACTAAAAATCAAACAAAAACAGCAAAATTAATGCGTTGTGGTTTTAATGTCATCAATAGAGTAATTCATTTAAGTACAGAAAGAGGTTTGAGTAGGAGAGATTTATCAAATATGGATTTTAGTCGTTTGAGTTTGGATGAAAAATCGTTTAAGAAAGGACATAAATATATAAGTGTCTTAAGTCATCCTAGAAGTGGTTTTATCATAGATGTAGAAGAAGGAAGAACTAAAGAATCTGTAGAAAAACTATTTGATAAATCTATGACAAAACAACAACAAAAACAGGTTAAAACTATAAGTTTAGATATGTGGAAAGCTTATATTTCTACCTCTAAAAGTCAATTACCAAACGCATCTATTGTTCACGACAGATTTCATTTGGTTAAGTATTTAAATACCGCTATTGATAAGGTTAGAAGAAGAGAAGTTAAAACGAATGATGAATTGATAAACAGTAGATATGCGTTACTTAAAAACCAAGAAAACCTAACCGAGAAACAACGAATAAAATTTGATGCAATAATCAAGGCGAACTATGAAGTTAGCAAGGCGTGGCAAGTCAAAGAAAATTTTAAAGATTTATTCCATAAAGAAACTAAGTATATTAATGGTTTTTATTTACTAATTAAATGGATACGAAATTCTACTTCTAAGCAAATTAAAGAAGTAACAAAGGTTGTTACAATGTTTGAAAAACATCTCTCTGGAGTTATAAATGCCTTAATAACTGAGTATAGCAATGCAATGGCTGAAAGATTAAATGGAAAAATACAAGAACTTAAATCTATTGGAAAAGGATATAGAACTTTTAAAAACTTTAGAAGTGCAATACTCTTTTTTAATGGAGGTTTAAATCTTTACCCATTAAAATAAGGGTAGAGCCAAAATTATTTACCATAACAAGGCTATGCTAAATAATTTTCACTTCAATCTAGCAAAAAATAACTCAATCTAATTATTACGACATTATAAAATTAAATTGGTATTACTCAGAAGACATTGCTTTCTACATATAATCTTCAATAGAATTACAAGAACAAATTAAGTTTCTATCTCCAAAAGCATCATCAACTCGGCGAACGGAAGGCCAAAATTTGTTATCTGCAATATAATCTAACGGAAACGCAGCTTGTTTTCTAGAATATGGTAATGTCCATTCATCAGAGGTTAACATTTCTTGTGTGTGAGGTGCATTTTTTAATGGGTTATTAGTATTTTCTTTAGTTGCTTCTGATATTTCTTTTCGAATAGAAATCATAGCATCACAAAAACGATCTAACTCGGCAATACTTTCAGATTCTGTTGGTTCTACCATAATTGTACCAGCAACAGGAAAAGAAACTGTTGGAGCATGGAAACCATAATCCATCAAACGCTTAGCAATATCAACTACTTCAATGCCGTTTTGTTTAAAATCTCTACAATCTAAAATCATTTCATGAGCAGCACGATTCATCTCTCCCGTATATAAAGTTTCGTAATGGCCGTTCAAACGTTCTTTAATATAGTTAGCATTTAAGATGGCATTTTTTGTAGAATTTGTTAATCCATCAGCACCTAACATGGTAATATACCCGTAAGAGATTAAGCAAGCCAATGCAGAGCCCCAAGGAGCAGCAGATATTGCTGTAATTGCATTTTTACCACCAGTAGCAATTACAGGGTTAGTTGGTAAAAATGGTGCTAATTGTGGAGCCACACAAATAGGTCCAACTCCAGGGCCACCTCCACCATGTGGAATGGCAAAAGTTTTATGTAAATTTAAATGACATACATCAGCACCAATGGTTGCAGGATTTGTTAAGCCTACTTGAGCATTCATATTGGCACCGTCCATATATACTTGTCCGCCATTATCATGAATAATTTGTGTAATCTCCATAATGGCTTTTTCATAGACACCATGAGTAGAAGGATACGTTACCATTAAAGCAGCAAGGTTATCTTTGTGCTCAATAGCCTTTGCACGTAAATCTTCTACGTCAATATTACCACGTTCGTCAGTTTTGGTAACCACCACTTTCATACCAGCCATTACTGCTGAAGCAGGGTTTGTACCATGTGCAGAAGCAGGAATTAAACAAATATTTCTGTTGGCACCTCCATTACTTTGGTGATAAGCTCTAATAGTCATTAATCCAGCAAATTCACCCTGTGCGCCAGAATTTGGTTGTAAAGAAGTACCTGCAAAACCAGTAATCACATTCAATTGGTTTTCAAGATTCTTTAAAACTTCTTGGTATCCTTCTGCTTGATTAAAAGGGACAAATGGATGAATATTTCCCCAGTTAGAATCACTTAAAGGTAACATCTCTGAAGCTGCATTCAATTTCATAGTACAAGAGCCTAGAGAAATCATAGAGTGATTTAACGCTAAATCTTTACGTTCTAATTTTTTAATATAACGCATCATGTCAGTTTCTGATTGATACGTGTTAAATACTTCATTATCTAAAAAAGAAGTGTTTCTCTTTACCGCATCAATAAGAATAGTTGCGGTAGCAAATTTTGTAACAGTAATATTTTTTACATTAAAAGCATGTTCGAAACAATCAATAATAGCGTTAATCTCTTTGAGTCCAACGGTTTCATTTACGGAAATTGAAATGGTTTCTGAATCAATGTAATTAAAATTAATCTTGTTAGCTTCCGCCACGAGTTTTAAAATATCAGCTTCAACTTTAATCGTAATCGTATCAAAATAAGAAGAATTTGTTTGTTCAAAACCTAAGTCGGTCAATGCTTTTGACAATGTATGTGTCGCTGTATGAACTTGATTGGCGATGTATTGAATCCCTTCTCTCCCATGGTATACAGCATACATACCAGCCATAACAGCTAATAAAACTTGAGCAGTACAAATATTCGAGGTTGCTTTTTCACGTTTAATATGTTGTTCACGAGTCTGTAAAGCCATGCGTAAAGCTCGCTTACCATCTATATCTTTAGTAACACCAATAATACGACCAGGTATACTGCGTTTGTAAATCTCTTTAGTAGCAAAATAACCTGCATGAGGCCCTCCGTAACCTAGCGGAATTCCAAAACGTTGAGTAGTTCCAACCACCACATCTGCACCAAATTCTGCAGGAGATTTTAATTTTACCAATGATAAAATATCAGCAGCAACAGCTACTTTTATATTATTTTTATTTGCCTTTGCAACGAAATCGGTATAATCATGTACCTGTCCATGTTTTCCTGGATATTGTAGAATTGCTCCAAAAAAATCTTCAGAAAACTCAAATTTTTCATGATCTCCAACAACTAACTCTATGCCAATTGGTATAGAACGTGTTTGTAAAATTGATAATGTTTGTGGTAAAATTTCTTCTGAAACGAAGAACTTATGCACATTCGCTTTTTTTTGTTTTCGTTCACGAACATCAAATAATAAAGCCATTGCTTCGGCAGCAGCTGTTCCTTCATCTAACAGAGAAGCATTTGCTAACTCCATTCCTGTTAAATCACACACCATAGTTTGGTAATTTAATAAAGCTTCTAATCTACCTTGCGCAATCTCTGCTTGATAAGGTGTATAAGCAGTATACCAACCTGGGTTTTCTAAAATATTACGTAAAATTACACTAGGTATAATTGCTTCGTGATAGCCTAAACCAATATAACTCTTAAAAACCTTATTTTTAGCACCTAAAAGATTAATATGATTTAAATATTCATATTCGCTCATCGCAGGAGCTAAATCTAGTTTATCTTGTAAACGAATATCATCGGGTACGGTTTCGTATATTAAAGTATCTAAAGAATTTACACCAATGGTTTTTAGCATTTGTTCTTGATCTTTAGAACGAGGACCAATATGTCTTAATTGAAATAAATTAGTATTCATTTGTTGTATAGTTGGTTTGTTTTTAATTGTTATATGGGGTGCTATTACCTATATCGATTTAGCGACCCAAATGTAATTAAAATCAACAAAATTTTAATGTAGAAATTGAGTTAAAAGAGATATTTTATGAACTAAAAGCAAAGGTTATAAACAGAAAGATTATTTTTGTGATATGCGATTTTTAGAACAGCTATTCAATTTTTATATCAATGCCAGTATTCACGTTGCTTTGGCGGTATATGCGTTGGTTAGAATTACAGAAATGTATTTTGAGTTACCTTATAATGAACCTTTAGATTATTTTATTTTTTATGGAACTATTACGGGCTATAATTTTGTAAAATATGCTGGCGTTGCAAAGCTGCATCATAGAAGTTTAACAAATAACCTAAAATCTATTCAGATTTTTTCGTTGATTTGTTTTTTATTAATGAGTTTTTACGCGTGGCATTTGTCGGTTAGAACACTCTTATTTTTGTTGCCTCTAATTCTATTAACATTATTATATGCGATTCCGTTTTTAAGTGGATTTCAAAAAAATTTAAGAAGTATAAGTTATTTAAAAATTATAGTAGTTGCTTTTGTTTGGGCAGGGTTTACGGTGTTGTTACCTTTGTTTGATGTCGAAAAGTCTTTTTCTACGAGCGTTTATATAGCTGCTTTGCAACGATTTTTATTGGTGGTTATTTTGGTATTACCTTTTGATATTAGAGATGTACAATTTGATGCGGTTTCGTTGCAAACTATTCCGAAGAAAATAGGAATTGAAAAAGTAAAAAAATTAGGATATATATTATTGGCATTTTGTGTAGCGTTAGAATTTATAATTGAACCTACAAATCAATTTAGAACCATATTCTTAATACTATTCTTTTTAATTTTATTTTTATTGATGAGAGCCAAAGTCAATCAATCTAAATATTACAGTTCATTTTTGGTAGAATCAGTTCCTGTTATTTGGTGGGTATTTCTTTTAGGAATTCAAAATTTTAACTAGTTATTTTTAAGAATAAAATAGAATTAGGCACTTAAAAATCAGAATATTAAAATATCTAAAAATGTTGTCTTTTTGTGATATTTTTTCCCAATATCCTTTGTATATTCGTGTGTTCAACACCGCAATATAAATTATAATACCCGTATAATGAACACCGTAAAACGAAATTATGTATTCGATTTTGATAGTACATTAACAAGCGTTGAAGCTTTAGATGTTTTAGCAGAAATCACTCAAGTTAACAACCCTAAAAAAGAGGAAATATTACAAGAAATTATCAATATTACTAATCTAGGAATTGATGGAGAAATTTCTTTTACAGAGTCGTTAGAGCAACGTATTAAATTGCTGAATGCTAAAAAATCAGATCTACCCGTTTTAATTGAGGAGCTAAAGAAAAAAGTATCTCCATCAATAGAAAGAAATAAAGAGTTTTTTGAAAAATTCTCGAACGATATTTACGTAATTTCTTGCGGATTTAAAGAGTTCATTGATCCAATTGTAGCAATATATAATATTCCTTCGGAAAGAGTTTTTGCAAATACATTTGAGTTTGATGATGATGATGTAATTGTTGGCTTTGATGCTAAAAACCCGCTATCTAAACACAATGGTAAAATAGCATGTTTACAAAATTTAAACCTTGAAGGAGAAATTCAAGTAATTGGAGATGGTTATAGCGATGCCGTAACTAAAAAAGCGGGCGTTGCAGATAAATTTTTTGCTTATACAGAAAATGTATCAAGAGAAAAAACAACTGAAAATGCAGATTATATTACCCCAAATTTAGATGAATTTTTATACGTTAACGATTTGCCAAGAAACATATCATACCCAAAGAATAGAATCAAAATATTATTATTAGAAAATGTACATACAGATGCTTTTACGAGGTTAACAGAAGATGGTTTTTCTGTAGAAACAATCTCTAAAAGTTTATCAGAAGAAGAATTAATCGAAAAAATTAAAGACGTACATGTATTAGGTATTAGATCTAAAACACAAGTTACAAAAAGAGTAATTGAAGCTGCCGAAAAATTAATGGTTGTTTCAGCATTTTGTATTGGTACCAAACAAATCGATTTAGAAACGTGTAAGGAAAACGGAATTGTAGTATTTAACGCACCCTATAGTAATACGCGTTCGGTTGTAGAATTGGCAATTGGCGAGATAATTATGTTAATGCGAAGTGTTTTTCAACGTAGTACAGAATTACACAATGGTGAGTGGAATAAAACAGCACAAGGTTCGCGAGAAGTACGTGGTAAGAAATTAGGAATTGTTGGGTATGGAAATATTGGAAAACAATTATCAGTATTAGCTGAAGCGCTCGGAATGGATGTGTATTATTACGATGTTGAAGATAAGCTAGCCTTAGGAAATGCTACTAAAATAAACACATTAAAAGAATTATTAAACATTTCAGACGTTATTACATTACATGTCGATGATAATGCTGCAAATAAAAATTATATAGGAAAAGAGGAAATTGCTCAAATGAAAGAAGGAGCATATTTGGTAAATTTATCTCGAGGGTTTGTAGTCGATATAGAAGCGTTAGTTGACGCATTAAAATCTGGTAAAATAGCAGGAGCAGCCGTTGATGTATATCCTGAAGAACCAAGAAAAAATGGTAATTTCTATACCGCATTAAAAGGATTGCCAAACGTAATTTTAACACCTCATGTTGGTGGAAGTACAGAAGAAGCACAAAGAGATATTGCTGATTTTGTGCCAAGTAAAATTATGGCATATATAAACTCAGGCAACACGGTTGATGCTGTAAATTTTCCAAATATTAGATTGCCCCTCCAAACAAATGCACATCGGTTTTTACACATTCACAAGAATATTCCAGGAGTAATGGCAAAAATCAATAAAGTATTAGCAAAATACAAACTAAACATTACAGGTCAGTATTTATCTACCGACTCAAAAGTTGGTTATGTAATTACTGATGTTGATAAAGAATACAACGAAGAAGTAATTACTAAGCTTCGTAAAGTAGCAGGAACTATTAAGTTTAGAGTGCTGTATTAATTTTGGAATAAAATTTGATTGTTATTGTGAAATTAAAAATGCTATGAAAAAATATTTAATTATTGCTTTTATTTTATGTCTGACTTGTGCTTCTACTTTTAGCCAAATTAAATTAAAAACATATTCTAAGAAAATAGAAAAAGGATATGAATTTTTAGCAGATAATGATGAATACTGTCCTGTTTAACAATACTCCGTTAAACTTTGCCCTAACCCTCTAACAGTCAATTAAATAAGTTAAAAAAACAGGCTCAAAAATTAGGATAACTCCCTGATTATCATTAAATTAATAGTTAATTTCAAACAGCTATTAATGATGCTTCTCAAGGAGAAATCCAACTATAAATATCACACAAAAAGATTACTTAACAAAATGAAAGATGTAAATAAATGGCAATATGATTTTATGTTGGAAGTTTTTGGTCTATTTCTCAGCATAAAAGGACGTTTAAATTTTATGCAGTTAAGTCGTTATGGTGATCATGGAGAACAACATTACAGGAATCAGTTTAGTAAGTCTTTTGACTTTTTAAATTTCAATAAAGAATTGATTACTGAGTATGGGGGCAAACATTTAACCATTGCTTTCGACCCGAGTTATGTTAGTAAATCTGGTAAATCCACCTGTGGAGTTGGTTATTATTGGTCTGGTGTAGCGGGAAAGGCAAAATGGGGATTGGAAATATCTGGTATAGCAGCGATTGATATAGATAATCATACAGCGTTTCATTTAGAGGCTGTTCAGACACCAAATAATTTGGAATCAAAAAGTTTGGTAGATCATTATGCCAATATATTGATTCAAAGAAAAGAGGTCCTTCTTTCGATGTCTAAATATGTTGTGGCAGATGCTTATTTTTCCAAATACGGTTTTGTTTCTAAACTCTCTGATAATGGATTGGAGACCGTTAGCAGACTAAGAAACGATGCTGACTTACAATATATTTATACTGACCAACAGAAATATGGGAGAGGAAGACCTAAGAAATATGATGGAAAAA
This sequence comes from Tenacibaculum sp., assembly GCA_965242715.1. Lineage (GTDB taxonomy): Bacteria > Bacteroidota > Bacteroidia > Flavobacteriales > Flavobacteriaceae > Polaribacter. Next base: position 2,130,050 of record OZ251501.1, on the reverse strand, counting down.
TTGATTATAAAAAACTTAGAAAAGAATATTTTTCTTTGATAGAAGACAATCAGCAAAGCAAAGTATACAGCGCTATTGTATACTCAAAATTATTAAAAAGAAAAATCAATCTTGTGATTGTTTATTTCCTTAAAAAAGGAAAATGGAATCATAAATTATATTTTTCTACAGATGTAACAATTTCAGCAGAAATGATTTTGACATATTATCGCACCAGATTTCAAATAGAATTTACTTTTAGAGATGCCAAGCAATACTCAGGTCTAAATCACTGTCAAGCAAGAAGTGAAGATAAACTCAACTTTCATTTTAATACAGCACTTACAACGGTTAATCTCGCTAAGATTACACATTGGATGCCTATTGAAAAAAGGCTAAGAGGGGCTTTCTCAATCAAGGATATTAAAACCTTACATCACAATGAGTTAATGCTTGCTCGATTTTTTAACGTGTTCGCTATAAGACCGAACTTGAAGAATAATAAACAAAAAATTAAAGAACTACTGTATTATGGTATCAGAGCAGCATAAAAACTTAACGGAGTATTGGTTTAAGTTAAAGTAGATTTAACGATAAATAATATGTCTTCATCTAACGGAAATCATAAAATTTTTGTGATTCCAGCGAGAACAAAAGGATATGTAATTTCAACATTAAAATTGATAAAAAATGGAAGATATGGCTATAAGTCTAAAAACCGTTCTAACTATGGTAACCATTTAGAAGAAACTCAAGATAGGAGCTATATTTATAATCTTCCATTTGCAAAAGGAAAAACTTTTAAAATTTCTCAAGGTTATAATGGGCAAAGAACTCATCAAAATCAAAAAGCATTAGATTTCTCAATGCCAATAGGCACAGATATTTATGCTGCAAGAGAAGGTGTAGTTATTAAAGTTGTAGATACTAATACCAAAACTTGTTATGAAAAAGAGTGTGCAAAATTCAATAATTTTATTTTAATTTACCATAAAGATGGTACGTTTTCAAATTATGCTCACATTAACACAAATAGTGCTTTAGTTAAGCCTGGAGATAAAGTTGAAAAAGGTCAATTAATTGCTAAAAGCGGTAATATAGGTTGGTCATCTGGACCACATTTACACTTTGTCGTTTTTAATCAAAAAATGGGAAAACGAGAAACACTTAAAACAAAGTTTAAAATAAATGAAGGAGGAGAGCCTGTGTTTTTGAAAGAAAAAGGAACTTATCTAATAAATTACGATTAATCTGCCAGAACTAAAAAATAATTGTTTTATATTTGAGAATAAACATTTTTTGTTTAAAAAAACAAAAAGAGCTCAAACAAATACGGCAGCCCTTAACGCAAAGGTCTGTAAAAAATGATAAAGGTTGGTATCTAAAATTAAATCATAGATATCACCCTCCCCCTTTTTTTGAAAACCTGTGAGGTCTATTTTAAATCAAAATAAGAAATTGTTGTGTTTTTAATAGATTTTTTTATCTTAGAGAACAATCTTTTTAAATTGATGAATTACCAAAACACACTACAATACGCAGAACAACTAGACAGAGAAGATAAGCTATCTCATTTACGAGCAGAATTTCATATACCAAAAAATAAGGACGGCAATGATTGTTTGTATTTTACAGGTAACTCATTGGGGTTACAGCCTAAACAAACCCAAGAATATATTCAACAAGAATTAGACGATTGGGCAAAATATGGAGTAGAAGGTCATTTTGAAGCAAAAAACCCTTGGCTGTCGTATCATGAGTTTCTAACGGAAAGTATGGCCAAAATTGTAGGAGCAAAACCATTAGAAGTAGTGGTGATGAACACGTTAACGACTAACTTACATTTGTTAATGGTATCGTTTTATCAGCCAACAAAAAAGAAGTTTAAGATTGTTATTGAAAGTGATGCATTTCCATCTGATAGATATGCCGTACAATCGCAATTAAAATTTCACGGTTTCAATGCAGAAGAAGGAGTAATTGAATGGAAACCACGTGAAGGAGAAGATTTACTAAGCATAGAAGATTTAGAAAAAATAGTTGATGAGCAGGGTGATGAAATAGCGTTATTGCTAATAGGAGGTGTAAATTACTATACAGGTCAATATTTAGATATAAAGAAAATTGCAGAAATAGGGCATTCAAAAAACTGTTTTGTAGGAGTTGATTTGGCACATGGAGCGGGCAATATTTTGCCAGAGTTACACGATTCAGGAGTCGATTTTGCAGCTTGGTGTACCTATAAATATTTAAATTCTGGACCAGGGAGTTTAGGTGGGTTATTTGTACACGAAAAACATGCACATAATAAAGACTTACCAAGATTTGCAGGCTGGTGGAATCATAACAAGGAAACACGATTTAATATGCGTCAACCGTTTGATGTAATAGCAGGAGCAGAAGGGTGGCAATTATCGAACCCACCAATATTATCAATGGCAGCAATTAAAGCATCTTTAGATATGTTTAATGAAATTGGTATGGAAGCACTACGCCAGAAATCAGAAAAACTAACAGGCTATTTTGAGTATTTAATCAACCAGATAGGCGCTAATAGTCTTAAAATAATAACACCATCGAATCCAAAAGAAAGAGGGTGTCAATTATCAATTCAAGTAAAAAATGCAGATAAGAACCTGCATAAAAAATTAACAGAAAATAATATCATTACAGATTGGAGAGAGCCCAATGTTATTCGTTGTGCACCAGTACCTATGTACAATAGTTTTAAAGATGTATTTAGAATGGTCTCGGTTTTAAAAGAACTAGTATAAAGTTAGACCTCACCCGTTTTTAAAATCTGTGAAACCTTTATAAGAAAAAACGTAAATGAATAAAAAAGATAAGATAGTAATTATAGGAGCTGGGTTATGTGGCTCATTATTAGCGTTACGATTAGCGCAAAGAGGGTATAAAATTGAAATGTATGAAAGTCGACCTGACTTAAGAACTACTGATATTTTGGCAGGACGTTCTATCAATTTAGCATTGTCTGACAGAGGGTTTAAAGCATTGCGATTGGTTGGAGTAGAAGAAAAAGCACGTAAAATATGTATACCTATGTATGGGCGTTTAATTCATGATATTCAAGGAAACACCTTTGCCTCTGATTATTCAGGAAGAGAAAATGAATATATCAATTCTATTTCACGTAGCGGCTTAAACGGAATTTTGTTAACCGAAGCAGAGAAGCATAAAAATGTAACGATTCACTTTAATAAGGAATGTACTTCAGTAGATATTGAAAATACGATTTCACATTTTAAAGATTATAATACCAAAGAAGAGTTTTCTATAAATGCCAATGTTATTTTTGGAACAGACGGAGCAGGTTCTGTATTGCGTAAGAGCTATTATTTAGAAAAGAAGTTTTTATTCAGTTACTCACAAAATTATTTAACACACGGTTATAAAGAATTAGAAATCCCTGCAAGTGTAGAAGGTAACCATCAAATAAGCAAAGATCATTTACATATTTGGCCTCGTGGAGAATATATGTTAATAGCATTACCAAATTTGGATGGAAGCTTTACCGTTACCTTGTTTTTAAGTTATGATGAAGGGGAATATAATTTCAATAATTTAACTTCCGAAGAAAAAATAACTGCTTTTTTTGAAACACAGTTTCCAGATGCATTGGCATTGATACCGAGTATAAAAGATGAGTTTATAAACAATCCAACAGGAGCCTTAGGAACCGTAAAATGTTCGCCTTGGTATTATCAAAACAAAACAATATTATTAGGTGATGCAGCGCATGCTGTTGTTCCGTTTTACGGACAAGGAATGAATGCTTCCTTTGAAGATGTTACTGTTTTTGATACAATTTTAGATCAGAATTTAGATGACTGGAATTCAGTTTTTAAAGCATATCAAAAAGTTAGAAAACAAGATACAGATGCCATTGCCGATTTAGCGATAGATAATTATTACGAAATGCGCGACCATGTAGCAAATCCGCTATTTAAAGAAAAACGAAAAATAGAAATGGATTTAGAGAAAATATTTCCGAATGAATATTTTTCTAAGTACTCAATGGTAACGTTTAATGAAGATATTCCTTATTCTGAAGCGATGAAAAAAGGAAGAGCACAAGATAAAGCTTTGCTAAACCTAATAGCAGATGATGAGGTACATACGCATTTAAATATGACAAAAGCAGCATTAAAAGTTATACTTGAAAAGGTAAAAGAAGAAACTAATGATATTTTAGAAGAGGATGGTATTGCTGGATTGAAGTAAATAGTTTAGACCTCACCCATTTTTAAAACCTGTGAGGTGTTATACATAGACCAATGGAAGAAAAAAAAGTAACACCAAGAGGTGCATATCCACATATAAAAGTTGTAGGCGATTTTATATTTGTTTCAGGAACCAGTTCTCGACGTTCTGATAATACAATTGCAGGAGTAGATGTAATTGATGAAATGGGAACTAAATATTTAAATGTTGAAACGCAAACACGTGAGGTTTTAAAAAATATTGATAAAACTTTACAAACCGTTGGCGCATCAATAAAAGATGTAGTTGATGTATCTACGTTTTTGGTAAACATGAACGATTTTGCAGGGTATAACAAAGCCTATGCAGAATTTTTTGATAAAGAAACAGGACCAACACGAACTACCGTTGCTGTACATCAGTTACCACATCCAGATTTGGTGGTAGAGATTAAAGTAACGGCTTATAAGAAGTAAAATTAGATAAAGACCTCACCCATTTTAAAAACGGGTGAGGTTTTATGAAAATTATGGACATAAAAAACTACATAAACGGAGAATTCGTAAATCCAATCAAAAATGAGTGGATTGACAACTACAATCCATCCATTGGAGAAGTATACGGTCAAACACCAAACTCAACGGAGGAAGATGTAGAAGCAGCATATCAAGCAGCCAAAGAAGCTTTTCCTAGTTGGTCAAATACTACTTTAGATGAGCGAAGTAGTATTTTGTCTAAGATTGCAGCATTGATAAAAGAGAAATTATCTTTTTTAGCAGAAGCAGAAGCTAGAGATAATGGAAAACCAATCAGTTTAGCAAAGGCGATTGATATACCAAGAGCCTCAGCAAACTTTCAATACTTTGCCAATGCCATTACACAGTTTTCTTCAGAAGCACATGAAAGTGTTGGTTTAAATGCAATAAATTTTACATTACGACAACCTATTGGAGTTGTCGGATGTATTTCTCCGTGGAATTTACCATTGTATTTATTCACATGGAAAATTGCACCAGCAATTGCAGCAGGAAATTGTGTGATTGCAAAACCAAGCGAAGTAACACCAATGACAGCGTATTTATTAGGAGACATACTTAAGGAGGCCGGTCTCCCAAAAGGCGTATTAAATATTGTTCACGGATTAGGAACTACTACAGGACAAGCAATTGTAGAGCACCCAGAGATAAAAGCAATTTCATTTACAGGCGGAACCACAACAGGGGCACATATTGCCAGCGTAGCAGCTCCGATGTTTAAGAAATTGTCGTTGGAATTAGGAGGAAAAAACCCGAATTTAATTTTTGCAGATTGCGATTATGATACCATGTTAGAGACAACGGTTCGTTCTTCATTTGCAAACCAAGGTCAGATTTGTTTATGCGGAAGTAGAATTTTTGTAGAAGAAAAAATCTATGAGCAATTCAAAAAAGATTTTGTTCAAAAAGTAGCTGAATTAAAAGTAGGAAATCCGTTTGATGCAGATACAGATGTAGGAGCATTGGTGTCTAAACAACATTTAGAAAAAGTAAAATCGTATATAGATATTGCAGAGCAAGAAGGTGGAAAGATTTTGTTTGGCGGAAATAAAGTGACCGTTAAAGGAAGTGAGAATGGTTATTACTTACAGCCAACAATTATAGAAGTAAAAAGTAATCAATGTAGGTTAAATCAAGAAGAAGTTTTTGGACCAGTAGTAACTATGATGTCTTTTAAAACTGATGAAGAAGCATTAAGTTTAGCAAACGATACAAGGTACGGTTTGTCAGCAACTTTATGGACAAATAACTTAAATAGAACTATGCAAATTTCTAAACAGCTCCATACTGGAATTGTGTGGGTAAACACATGGTTGTTACGTGATTTACGAACACCGTTTGGAGGTGTAAAAGCAAGTGGAGTAGGTCGTGAAGGAGGTTTTGAAGCACTACGTTTTTTTACAGAACCTAAAAATATATGTATTAAATATGAATAAAGAGATAAGGCAAAAAAATATTGAAGTTTGTGATGAGAAGATTGCAAAAAAAAAGAGATAATCTAGGGCTTTCGTTCTATGCTTTTTTTGCAAATAAAAATGATACTCCAGAATTATTAATGGAAGTTGTTGAATGGTGAATAAAAATGCACAAGTTAAATCACTTTTAAAAGACAGTTAAAATTAAAAGAATGGTTGAAAATAACGGATAGAAATGAATTTAAACATACAAAATAAAAACGCCTTGGTTTGCGGTAGTACACAAGGAATAGGAAAGGCAGCAGCAATGGGGTTAGCACAAGAAGGTGTAAATGTAACCTTAATTGCACGTAACGAAGAAAAACTAAAAGCAGTATTAGCAGAATTACCTAATAACGAGCAAAGGCATACTTATATCGTAGCTGATTTTTCAAATCCGACAGAATTAAAATCAAAAATTGAAGCAAGTAATTTGCAGTTTCATATTTTGGTAAATAATACAGGAGGCCCAGCAGGAGGACCTATTTTTAATGCACAATTAGAGGAGTTTGAACGCGCATTTACACAACATTTAAAGTGTAATCATGTATTAGTACAAGCGGTGGTTCCATTTATGAAAGAAGCAGAATTTGGTAGGATTATAAATGTAATATCTACCTCTGTAAAACAACCTTTAGATGGCTTGGGAGTTTCCAATACCATTCGTGGTGCAGTAGCAAGTTGGTCTAAAACCTTGGCAAATGAGTTGGGGCAATTCGGTATTACAGTGAATAATGTATTACCAGGAGCAACAGGTACGGAGCGTTTAAAAGAAATTATTAAAAATAAAGCTGTAAAAACAGGACTGTCTATTGATGCTGTTTCAACAAATATGAAAAATGCATCACCAGCAAAACGTTTTGCAAAACCAGCAGAAATTGCAAATGCAATTGTGTTTTTAGCCAGTGAAAAAGCAAGTTTTATCAACGGAATTAACGTACCTGTTGATGGAGGAAGAACAAAAAGTTTGTAAATTTAAAACGAAATATTGCGTTAGGGGGATTGAAGCGGTATCCTTTTTATGTTATAAAAAACGTCATTACGAGTGAAACCAAGTAATCTCTTTGTAAATTTGAGATTGCCACAGAAAGAGAAAAACTTTCTTTTGTAAGGCTCTAAAAAGATATAGCAAAAAGCCCTACCTTTAGGGGGCGCCATAAAAATACATATATATGAGTTTAGTACAACCTTTAAATTTTAAAAAGTGGATTGATGAGCATCGTCATTTATTAAAACCACCAGTAGGTAATAAACAGATTTGGGATAATGGAGAATATATTGTAATGGTTGTTGGCGGGCCTAATAATAGAAAAGATTATCATTATAACGAAACCCCAGAGTTTTTCTATCAGGTAGAAGGAGATATGGTGTTAAAAATTATTGATAATGGTAAGATGATTGATGTAGAAATAAATGAAGGTGATATTTATTTATTACCAGCAAAAATATCACATTCGCCACAACGAAAAGAAAATACGGTTGGTTTGGTTATCGAATACCCACGTAACGAAGGCGTGCTAGATGCACTAGAATGGTATTGCGAAAACTGTAGTTCGCTTTTGTATAGAGAAGAATTTGCCTTAGACAATATAGAAACCGATATGCCAATTATTTTCGATACCTATTATTCCGATAAAAAGAAGTGTACCTGTTCTAATTGCGGAGCAGTAATGCAAGCACCAAATAAAATCCGTTAGGTTAGCCCAGCATCAAAAATAGTTGAATTGTCATTCCTACAGAATTAGGAATCTAAAAATCTTGATTCTTTTGCCCTAAAAGCGAAGCAGTCTAATAATCTAAATAAATATGGATAAAAGAAAACTACGCATCAATGGGCATTCACATTTATTACCATATCCTGAGCAAATTCCTCAGTTTATGAAAGACAAAGAGATTTTTTGGGTAGATGATGAACGTAAATTTATGTTACAAAAAGGCTGGAAACGCCCTGTAACAGATTCTAGTTTTTTCTTAGATGAAAAATTAGAATGGATGGAAAAAAACAAATTAGATCATGCAGTGGTTTTAAATTTATCGCAATTGTATGGTAATGGTTTGCGATTGGAAGAAATGAAACATGCCTTGCGTTTTCAAAATGATTTTAATGCAAAAGTACAACACGATCATCCTTCTAAATTTACTTGTGGTTTTGTAGTACACCCAGGGTTTATACAGGGTGCTTTATGGGAAATTGAACGATGTGTAGAAGAATTGGGTTTAAAGGTATTGTGTTTGCCAACCCATTTTATGGATAGTATAGGGCAATGGCGTTGTGTATTTGATGAAGAAAATGATCCGATTTTTGAATTGGCAAACAAGTATAAGTTAGCTATAGAGATTCACCCATACGACGGAGATAAAATGATAAAATTAGAAAACACCAATTGGCGTTTTCATCTAATTTGGATGTTGGCACAATGTGGAGATGCGTATCATTTTTATACATTGAATGGAATGCAAGAGCGTTTTCAGAATATTAGAACTTGTTTTGCACATGGCGGGCAATTAGCACAAATGAATTTAGGACGCCGTATTCAAGGGTTTGACGGGAGACCTGATTTGTTTAAAGGAAAAACACACCCAAGAAAAGCAGTAGGCCATCCAAATATTTATTTTGATACACTAGTACACGATACCGATTCTTTAAAATTAATGATAGATCGCCAAGGGTCTAATCAAATAATAATGGGTTTAGATGATCCATATCCTTTAGGAGAAATGGAAAATGATGCACAATCTAGCTATCCTGGAAAATTGTTAGATTTAGCCATTCAAAGAGATATAATCAATCAAACGGAATACGATGAAATTTGGGAAGATAATACCTTGCGATGGTTATTTGGGAATGATAAAAAGGCGAAGCAAAATTTAATACATAAAATTTTAAATTAATATTTGGGCATTGCCTTTCAGGGCAGGCTTTCACTACTCGCTTTTTTTCGTACCTTAAAAAGAGCTCAAACAAACCGTTCAATCCTTAACGCAAATAAAGAAGCCGTTGCATTTTGTAACGGCTTCTTTATTTTAACACAATACCGATCTATTATTTTTTAATAATAGATTTAGTTCCTTGCCTTTTATTTTCGTTAAAGAAAGAAAGTAGGTAATACCAATTTAATCTTATAATGCCGTATTAAAAGCATTTACATAGTGATGATTCCCAGTAATGGATTTAATGACCTTTGGGCTCATTCGCTTTACCATATCATGTAACCAATCTGTTAGCTTTTCCACGGTTTCAAATCGTTGGTTTTTATATCGGTTTTATTCCACAAGCTGTTAAATAGTGCTTGGTCGGAAACTCCAAAAGGCTTATAAACATTAATGATTTCCTTGGTTTTCATAGTTGGGTCTATCTTTGTCTATTTTTGAAATTCTCAAAGAAAGAACTCATTTCATGTGAATTATTCAAAAAAGAAAGGTTACTATATAAAAATTTAAAAATGATAAAATGTATCATTTAAAACCCACTTTAGATTCGACAAGTACTTTAGGGCTTTATCCCTTGTAATCAAAGGAGGTTCAGAGTTTTCGACCAGAGACTAAATACCTGTCAAGGTGGGTCATCATTCCAAACCTAGCTTCATCTTGGAGCTATATTTTTCTCTTCTAGATAAAAATGAACTCGATCATTTTGAATTGTATCTTCAGCTATTTTAAAATAATCTAAAATCCCTTCAGGTAATAAAAACTTCGCTAAATCTTGGTTCAAAATAATTTGGTTTAGGGAAACAAAAATAACGCTTTTACAACTTACTCCCCAATTTTATTTGTTGATCCAAAAGTAGTATTCATTAAATACCAATTTGTTTCTTTTAATCTAATTTCTTCCCGTTGATAAAAAATATGGTACGTAACCATCAAAAGTTTAATTATTTTTAAATCTGAAACGCCACACTCCTCTTTTACCCCCTAATTGCCGTGGTTTCTATTTCTCTCCCCTTTTTATAGATGTCCTTTAGGTAAATTCTACCTACTTATTTCGACAAATAAAAAGTATTTCTTCAGATTAAGCGCTAATCCGTCAGCAGCTTTAATCAACTTAAAATTAGCTTTAAACCAGTTCCAAGTAGCTTCTAAGTTACTAGAAAACAAATAGATGCTATCTATACTTCCTTTTTTTAATTTATAAACAATTATCTCCTCAAAAAAATAAACAGGGTAACTTTTATCTTTCTGTCTGCAATCTGTTATAATTATTGGCTTATCATTTACAAAAACTTTATACATTTGTAGTATGAATTTAAACAAGGATACGGCAAAAAAAACAGCCGAACTTTTACTCCAAATAAGCGCTATAAAATTAAATATAAACGAGCCTTTTAACTGGGCTTCAGGTTGGAAATCTCCTATATATTGTGACAATAGAGTAACGTTGTCTTTTCCTTCTGTAAGAAATTTTCTAAAAGAAGAAATTACTAAATTGGTAGAAAAAAAACACGGTAAACCAGATGTTATCGCTGGCGTTGCAACAGGCGCTATTGCTATTGGTGTTCTAGTTGCACAAGAACTTGGCGTTCCGTTTATATATGTACGCCCAGAACCTAAAAAACACGGTAGAAAAAATCAAATAGAAGGACACTTAGAAAGCGGGCAAAATGTTGTGGTAATTGAAGATTTAATTAGTACAGGAAAAAGCAGTCTAAATGCTGTTACTGCTTTAAAAGAAGCAAATGCAAACGTAAAAGGGATGGTTGCTATTTTTTCTTACGGATTTGATATTGCTCAAAAAAACTTTAAAAATGCCAATGTAGAATTAACAACATTAAGCAGTTATGAGTTTTTACTAGAACAAGCCTTAGATAGTAAATATATTAATAGTCAAGAATTACGTGCTTTAGAAGATTGGCGTGTAAACCCAAGTGAGTGGAAACAATAATTGGTTGTATATTTGCTAAAAGCCTAACAACAAACCTTAACAATAGTAACAATGAATATACAAGGAAATAGCGTAACGGTAAAAAAATCACAACAAGAAATGTTTGAATTTTTAACTGACTTGAAAAATTTTGAGCAATTAATGCCCGAAAGTATTCAAAAATTTGAAGTAGACGGAGATTCTTTTATCTTCGGATTGAAAGGAATGCCAGAAATTAGATTAGTTCTTAAAGATACCACCAAATACTCTAACATTACTTTAGGAGCAGCTAGCAGCAAATTAGATTTTAATTTAATTGCTAATATTAATGAAATTGATGATACATCTAGCGAAGTTCAGCTAGGCTTTAACGGTGAATTTAATATGATGATGGCAATGATGGTTAAAAAGCCATTAACCAATTTTATTGATACACTTACTAAAAACATGGCCGCTCTATAAATTATAAATCCTTTCTGAACCCTTAATCTAGAAAGGATTAATTTATAAATTTCACTTCCTTAATTCCAAACTCTTGAATGTTTTCGTCTTCGAACTCAATTTGTAGTTTCCCTTCAGAAGAAATACCAACAATTTTACCCATAAACAACCTATCATTTACATCTTTAAACATTGACGGTGTTTGGTATTTATATAAACACTGTAAGTAATCTTCTTCCAAAACAGTAAACTGTTTTTCTTCTAAAAGTTTTATTTTTTCTTTTAATTTATTGATAATTTTCTTCAACAAATCATCTAAATCAAATTCTTTTTTCAAGACATTTTTTAATGAAGTTGCATTTGGCAAACCTTCAAAATTAATTTGATTAACATTTAAACCAATTCCTATTACCGAAGAAGTAATCTTGTCTTTCTGTAACTGATTTTCAATTAAAATTCCACAAATCTTCTGGTTCTCTGCCAATATGTCGTTAGGCCATTTTATATTTAATTTAGCTATTTTCTCTTCTAGCAGAACATCAAAAACGGCTAAACTTATGGCAAAATTAAGGTACCTACCATAAGCAACCAACAATGCTGAAAAGGAAATAAAAACACTGAAAGTCAAGTTTTTAAAAGGGGTTGACTGCCATTGTTGTTGCATTTGTCCACGCCCCAAAGTTTGCTTATTAGTAACCACAACAGTATAGTTTTCTTGCGGTGAATTTTTAACCAAATCCTTTAGAAAAGAGTTGGTAGAGTTGATGGTATGAAGTTTGATTAATCTCACCTGTAAAACGACTGTTAAATAAAGTATAAACTACTGTAATATTACACAAATTACTAACAAAAAAATAGTAAATTTGCAGGAAAATTAAATTTTTTGGATGGCTAAAAAACAAGCAACTACAGACGAGTTAATCGCTGTAATACTTAAAGGAATTGACAATGTAAAGGGAGATAATGTTCAACTTTTAGATTTACGAGAAATAGAAAATACTGTTTGCGACTATTTTATAATCTGTAGCGGCACTTCAAATACACAGGTAAATGCTATCTCTGGATCGGTACAGAAATTAGTTAGTAAAGAACTTAAAGACAAACCCTGGCATGTAGAAGGGCAGAGTAACTCAGAATGGGTGCTGATGGATTATGTAAATGTTGTGGTGCATATTTTTCAAAAACAAATACGTGAGTTTTATGACATTGAGAGTTTGTGGGGTGACGCAAAAATCACCAAAATAAAGCCAGTATAATCCTTAAATTTTATTGAATTTTATCAGATGAGCGAAAATAAGAACAAGAAAAACGAAGACAAATCTAGTCTTTCAAAATTTAAACCAAATGCATATTGGTTGTATGGTGCAATCTTTATTATATTACTGGCTTTTCAATTTTTTAATAGCGGAGATTTAGCTTCAAAAAATATATCTAAAAATGAATTTTTTGAGATTTTAAATGATAATGATGTTGAAAAAATTACTGTTGTAAATAATGGTGTGGCTCAAATTTTTATCAAAGAAAAATCTTTAGAAAAAGAACGTTATAAAAAAATAACTTCATCTTCATTTTACAGATCAGGAACCTCGTTATATGAGTACAATTTTGGTGACTTACAGAATTTTGAAAATAAGATTGAAGAAGCTCGCATGGCAAAAAGTTTAGATTTCGATTTAAGAAATGACGAACGTACCAGTATGCTTGAAACCATTATTGGCTTCCTTCCTTTTATTTTATTAATAGGTGTCTGGTTGTTTTTTATGAAAAGAATGTCTGGCGGTGCTGGTGGCGGTGCTGGTGGACAAATCTTCAATATTGGAAAATCAAAAGCTAAATTATTTGATAAAGACACCAAAGTAAAAACTTCATTTAAAGATGTAGCTGGTTTAGAAGGGGCAAAAGAAGAGATACAAGAGATTGTAGATTTCTTAAAAAACCCAGATAAATACACTGCTCTAGGCGGTAAAATTCCGAAAGGAGCTTTATTAGTAGGTCCTCCAGGAACGGGTAAAACATTATTAGCAAAAGCCGTTGCTGGTGAAGCTGATGTTCCTTTTTTCTCTTTATCTGGTTCTGATTTTGTAGAAATGTTTGTAGGTGTTGGAGCTTCTCGTGTACGAGATTTATTTAAACAAGCAGCTCAAAAATCTCCTTCAATTATATTTATTGATGAAATTGATGCCATTGGTAGAACTCGTGGAAGAAACAGTATGACAGGTGGAAATGACGAAAGAGAAAACACACTAAATCAATTATTAACTGAAATGGATGGTTTTGGTACTGATACAAATGTAATTGTATTAGCCGCAACAAATCGTGCTGATGTCTTAGATAGTGCTTTGATGCGAGCAGGTCGTTTTGATCGTCAGATTTATGTTGATTTACCGAATATAAATGAACGTGAAGAAATTTTTGAGGTACATATTAAACCTTTAAAATTAGCAGGCGACGTTAATATTAAATTTTTAGCACAACAAACTCCTGGTTTTTCAGGAGCAGATATTGCCAACATGTGTAATGAAGCAGCATTAATTGCTGCAAGAAACAATAAAAAAGCTGTATATCATCAAGATTTCTTAGATGCTGTTGACAGAATTATTGGCGGACTGGAAAAGAAAAGCAAAGTAATTACACCTAAAGAAAAGAAAACTATTGCTTTTCATGAAGCTGGTCACGCAACCGTTAGTTGGATGTTAGAACATGCTGCACCTTTAGTAAAAGTAACTATTGTGCCTAGAGGGCAATCTTTAGGAGCCGCTTGGTACTTACCAGCAGAAAGAATGATTGTTCAAACAGAACAAATGTTAGACGAAATGTGCGCCACAATGGGTGGTCGTGCTGCTGAAAAAATAATGTTTAATAAAATTTCTACAGGTGCATTGAGCGATTTAGAAAAAGTTACTAAACAAGCTCGTGCAATGGTTACTGTTTATGGGTTAAACGAAGAAATTGGAAATGTTACCTATTATGATTCTTCAGGTAATGACGCATTTGTAAAACCATATAGTGAAGCAACTGCTAAAAAAATTGACGAAGAAATTTCTAAAATAATTGAGGGTCAATACACTAGAGCCATAAAGATTTTAAGTCTCCATAAAGATGAACTGACTATTTTAGCTGAAAAACTACTAGAAAAAGAAGTTATTTTCAAAGACGATTTACTAAAGATTTTTGGAAAAAGACCTTTTGATAAGGAAGAAGAAAAAAAAGAAGAAAAAAAAGATTTATTAAGTTAATATAATCTTTCATTTTTAAGAATGAATTTATTTAAAAAAATATTCAATCTTGGCGGTAATCAAGAAAAAGAAGAGATAAAAAAACAACATGTTAACCTCTCTTTAGACGATGGATTTGTGCATCATTTTATAAACAATGGAGGTAAGTTTCTCTATTGCACTAAAACAGAGGAGGTTATTTTAAACCTTAAAAACATTTTAAGAGAAAACAATTGGAATAAATTGATTTGTACCGATTATGACCTACCAAAATTTCTAACAAAAATAGATGTAAATATTGACGACTCTTTAAAAGCTTCATCGCCATTTTTTACAACCTGCGAACATTTAATTGCAGATAATGGCAACATTCTTTTTTCATCCAATCAACTAAAAAGTAAAAAGTTACTAGAACTTTCAGATCATTTTATTGTATACGCAACCACTAGTCAGTTAGTAAAAAACACAGGAGAAGCACTTACGGGGATAAAAATGAATTTTAATGGTAATATTCCAACAAATATTAGTGCAGTAAAAAAATATACTATTAAAAAAGACAGCGATAGTTTTATGAATTACGGTAACAGTAATTCTAAAAACTTATATTTGTTGCTGTTTGAAGATTTGTAATATGAACACCCTTTTAACTAGAATTTTTTCTGGCATTATTTTAATCATACTTTTTATTTCAGCAATTCTTTACAGTAAAGAGTCGTTTATAGTCTTGACCACTGTTTTTGGGCTATTATCTTTATTTGAATTCTCTAAAATGATTCAATTAAAAAGTATTGTTCCATACATCTTTTTACTTTTCTCTGGATATATTGCCTACGCAAAGCCTGAAAATAAATTTATTTGGATTGTTCTTGGTTTTACTTTAGCCTGTTCAATTAGGTTACTAATTTACCTCTATTCAGAAAAAAAAACATACCCAACTCACAATTTTGAAAAATTAGATTTAGCAGTGCGCTATGTCTCGTTTTCATTCTTATTTTTACTTTTATTACCATTTTATAAAGGAGATTATAATCCGCAAATAATTATTGGGATTTTAGTTTTAATATGGGTTAACGATAGTTTTGCCTATTTGATTGGTAAAAATTTTGGAAAACACAAACTATTTGAACGTATTTCACCTAGAAAAACTATTGAAGGTTTTATTGGTGGGCTTATTTTTTCGATGATTTTATCTGTATTCGTTTCTAAATACACAACTACTTTTCCTCAAATACACTGGATTGTAATTGCAACGATTATATCAATTATAGGTACATTAGGAGATTTAGTTGAAAGTAAATTTAAACGACAAGCCAACGTAAAAGACAGCGGAAATATGATGCCTGGTCATGGTGGAATTTTAGATAGATTTGATAGTTTGTTATTTGCATCTCCTTTTGTATATTTGTACATACACTATTTAATGTAAAATGATTGTGCAAGAAAATTTGGACGCAAAATTTAAAGAAGCTTTTAATAAAATTTCCAAAGTTCAATTTAAGATTGCACCAGATGTTCGCCTTAAATTTTATGCATATTATAAACAAGCTACCTCAGGTGATACTTTCACTTTTAATGATGACTTTATTTTTAACAATGAATCTAATCTAATTAATGCTTTTAAATTTAATGCTTGGATGCAACTTAAAGGGATTACTCCTAATAAAGCCAAACAAGCTTATATAGATTTAGTAAAAAAAACAGTTGAATAAAACTTTAAAAACTTTCTATCATGAAAAAATTAACTCTAATACTTATTGCATTTGTTACATTTCAGTTTACGGCATGTAAATCTGAAACAAAAAAAGAAACTAAAGAAATTGAAAAATCAGTTGAAAAAACAGCTCTTTTTTCTCTTAAAAATGCTAAAACCACTGTTGGTTGGACAGCTTATAAAACTACCGATAAAATTGGCGTAAAAGGTCAGTTTAAAAAAATAAACATTACTGCTGGCGGCAAAGGAAACTCAATTAAAGAAGCAATTAATGGAGCTAAATTTTCTATCCCTGTAAGTAGTATTTTTACGAAAGATGATAGTAGAGATTTTAAAATTAGGAAGTTTTTCTTCGGAGTTATGAAAAATACATCTTTACTTTCTGGTAAACTAACCCTAGAAGACAACACTAAAGGAACTGCAGAAATCACTATGAATGGTGTTACAGAAAAACTTTCTTTTGAATATAAGATTGAAAACAAAACTTTTTCAATGAATACTGTTATGAATCTCGAAAAATGGAGTAGTAATAGTGCGCTAGCATCTTTAAACAAAGTTTGTAAAGATTTACACACAGGTGCAGATGGCATTAGTAAAACATGGAGTGATGTAGCTATACATATTACATCAATATTTGAATAATCAGTATATTAAAAAAACATTATATTTACCTATCTAAAAAACTTAACCATATAACTACTCAAAAAACACAATAATAAGTAAAAAATAAATTCTTTATCCCTCTACTGTATATGACCAAGAAAATTACCCTTAATTTCTTAAGATAAATTTTTGTCTTAGGTTTATTTTTTGTTGCTCAAAATTTACTAACACAAAACGTAGATATAACTATAACAGTAGATTAGCCAGAAGGCGAAAACCAATCTGAACGAATAAAAAAAATGGAAAAAGACTATTTTCTTTTAGAGGACAAAAAAAAGGAGATTGAATCCAGGTTTTTAATCAAAAACGGTTGGTTAAAAATATACGAAGACGACTCAAAAGATTTTGACGATTCTGCTAGAATATATTGCTGTTTAATATCAAACGACAAAGTTGAAAAATATAGTAAAGATTACAACTGGCCACTTTCTATGGGAAGTGAAGGAAAACCATCTGTTTATGGAGGTAACATATGCAAATCCAATGACGAAGAAGGTTTAGAGCCTTTTTTACTTTACAAAAGTTTTTCATTACAGGAGACTTCAATAAAATATATTGATGTCGCAGAAGAATTTGTTTTTCATCGGAAGTAAAGCAGTATAGTTTAACCGCTTTAAAGGAGAATATTGGTTTATTAAAAACCGAAAGTATCACCAAAATCAATGCCTTAGTCTTGGAAGTGGGACAAGGGTATAATCTAGTCTTTTTTAAGGATACCTATGATTTAAAACCAAATTTTAGACCTAAAAAGGAGGATTTTATCAAGTTGAACAGCCTCCGTTTTAAAAAACTTCAAATCCAACCCTTTTTTTAAAAAATAAAGAAAAGTACAACACAAAAATTGAACTCTTTAGCAAATTAAGGTGCTTACCGACCAGGCGCTATATAGATTGACTAAATTATTTGCGTAATTTTAACTGCTCCTAAGTTTATTTGTTGATTCCCTACTTTTTCTAAAGCGCCGAAACCACAATTAGAAGAAAGGTATTACAGAGGCTGTTTTTAAAGGTTATTCAGATTCTCTGTTGGCATTGCAAAATACGTATGCAAATATACTTTTGGTGTACAGCGCATATACTCAATCAAACACTGTTTTATGACATTTTGTCATTTGAAATTATCAGTATACATAGTAATTCTGCCAAATTTATTGTAAAATTCTGTTGGCACAGAACTTGTCTATATCTTTTCGTAAATAAATATTGAATTAAAAATTAAAGTACTATAAAATTATGAGTAAAATTATTGGAATAGATTTAGGTACTACTAATTCGTGTGTTTCTGTAATGGAAGGAAATGAGCCAGTAGTAATTCCTAATTCAGAAGGAAAAAGAACTACACCATCTGTAGTAGCATTTGTAGAGGGTGGAGAACGTAAAATTGGTGATCCAGCAAAACGTCAAGCAGTTACAAACCCAACAAAAACAGTATATTCTATTAAACGTTTTATGGGGAATAAATTTTCTAAATCTTCAAAAGAGATTAAGAGAGTTCCTTATAAAGTAGTAAAAGGAGACAACGATACGCCTCGTGTAGATATTGATGGTCGTTTATATACACCGCAAGAAATATCTGCAATGATATTACAGAAAATGAAAAAAACTGCTGAAGACTATCTTGGTTATGATGTGACTGAAGCGGTAATTACAGTACCAGCATATTTTAATGATGCGCAGAGACAGGCAACTAAAGAAGCTGGTGAAATAGCAGGATTAAAAGTTCGTAGAATTATTAACGAACCAACTGCTGCTGCTTTAGCTTATGGGTTAGATAAGAAAAATCAAGATCAAAAAATTATTGTTTTTGATTTTGGAGGAGGTACACATGATGTTTCTGTTTTAGAATTAGGAGACGGTGTTTTTGAAGTGTTAGCTACTGATGGAGATACACACTTAGGTGGAGATGATATAGATGAAAGAATTATTAACTGGTTAGCAGATGAGTTTAAAAGTGATGAAGGAATAGATTTACGTAAAGACCCAATGTCTTTACAACGTTTAAAAGAAGCTTCAGAAAAAGCGAAAATTGAATTATCTAGTACAACATCTACAGAAATTAACTTACCATATATTACAGCTACTGCAAGCGGACCAAAACACTTAGTTCGTACTTTAAGTAGAGCAAAGTTTGAGCAGTTGATAGATGATTTAATAAAAAGAACTATTGAGCCTTGTGCAACAGCATTAAAAAATGCAGATTTATCAATTAGTGATATTGATGAAATTGTTTTAGTAGGCGGTTCTACTCGTATACCAGCGGTACAAGAAGCAGTAGAAAAGTTCTTTAAAAAGACACCAAGTAAAGGAGTAAATCCGGATGAGGTTGTAGCTTTAGGAGCAGCAATTCAAGGTGGAGTTTTATCTGGAGATGTAAAAGACGTTCTTTTATTAGATGTAACTCCTTTATCGTTAGGTATTGAAACTATGGGAAATGTATTTACCAAGTTAATTGATGCAAATACAACTATTCCAACTAAGAAATCACAAGTATTTTCAACCGCAGCAGATAATCAACCATCAGTAGAAATTCACGTTTTACAAGGTGAAAGAGCTATGGCTGCAGACAACAATACCATTGGTCGTTTTCATTTAGATGGAGTACCACCAGCACAAAGAGGAGTTCCTCAAATTGAAGTTACTTTTGATATTGATGCAAACGGAATTATCAAGGTTTCAGCATTAGACAAAGGAACAAACAAATCTCATGAAATTCGTATTGAAGCTTCTTCTGGTTTATCTGATGAAGATATCGAGAAAATGAAAAAAGAAGCAGAAGCAAATGCCGATGCCGATAAAGCAGCAAAAGAAATTGCGGAGAAAATTAACGAAGCAGACGGAATGATTTTTCAAACTGAAAAGCAGTTAAAAGAATTTGGAGAAAAATTATCTGATGATAAAAAAGAACCAATTGAAGCTGCTTTAGTAACATTAAAAACTGCTCACGAATCTAAAGATATTGCACAAATTGATACTGCAATGGAAGCCATTAATGAAGCTTGGAAAGTTGCATCTGAAGAAATGTATGCTGCTGAACAAGGAGCAGGTGGAGATACAGGAGCACAACAAGGTCAACCAGAAACAGAAGATGCGCAAGCAGACAATGTTGAAGATGTAGATTTTGAAGAAGTTAAATAAATAATTTAATTACTATCAATAAAAAACGCAATCATTAATTTGGTTGCGTTTTTTAATTCAATCTATTTTCATTTGAAAATTTATAATAAAATCAATTTTTTTAAACATATTTTTTGTGAATTTACACAAATAGAAGATTTTAAATTTCCATAAAATGGAAGTTATAAAAGTAAGTCTGATAGTTGCTATTTTTATACGAATGAAGGCGTTTACAGAAAATTGAATCATTGGGGAGGGGTTGCCAATTTCAGATGGAAACTAATTGTTGATAAAAAATATAAAAACCAACAAACCGTAAATGGGTTTGCTAATTGGACAGATTTTTATCCAATTAATTCTACTGAAAAAATCTTTTTTATTGAGGTGAATTTTAAGGATGAAATAGCTAAAATTCAATCTAAAAAAGAAAGAAATAAAATCAAATTATTAAAAATAACTCCTGCTGCTGTTTTTTACAGAAGATATAGTTATTTTTGAAAATATAACAAAATAAATGGTGGTTTTTAGACAAACTGACGTTGGCAGTAAGCTGGAAGAATCTGCCGAATAATCAATTGTAACAAAAACTATTATCAATTCGTCATAGAAATAAAAATTAGAATGAAATATAAGTACTTTAAAAAAGTGTGTGTATTGAGTATCAATACTCCGTTAAACTTTGCCCTAACCCTCTAACAGTCAATTAAATAAGTTAAAAAAACAGGCTCAAAAATTAGGATAACTCCCTGATTATCAGTAAATTAATAGTTAATTTCAAACAGCTATTAATGATGCTTCTCAAGGAGAAATCCAACTATAAATATCACACAAAAAGATTACTTAACAAAATGAAAGATGTAAATAAATGGCAATATGATTTTATGTTGGAAGTTTTTGGTCTATTTCTCAGCATAAAAGGACGTTTAAATTTTATGCAGTTAAGTCGTTATGGTGATCATGGAGAACAACATTACAGGAATCAGTTTAGTAAGTCTTTTGACTTTTTAAATTTCAATAAAGAATTGATTACTGAGTATGGGGGCAAACATTTAACCATTGCTTTCGACCCGAGTTATGTTAGTAAATCTGGTAAATCCACCTGTGGAGTTGGTTATTATTGGTCTGGTGTAGCGGGAAAGGCAAAATGGGGATTGGAAATATCTGGTATAGCAGCGATTGATATAGATAATCATACAGCGTTTCATTTAGAGGCTGTTCAGACACCAAATAATTTGGAATCAAAAAGTTTGGTAGATCATTATGCCAATATATTGATTCAAAGAAAAGAGGTCCTTCTTTCGATGTCTAAATATGTTGTGGCAGATGCTTATTTTTCCAAATACGGTTTTGTTTCTAAACTCTCTGATAATGGATTGGAGACCGTTAGCAGACTAAGAAACGATGCTGACTTACAATATATTTATACTGACCAACAGAAATATGGGAGAGGAAGACCTAAGAAATATGATGGAAAAATTGATTATAAAAAACTTAGAAAAGAATATTTTTCTTTGATAGAAGACAATCAGCAAAGCAAAGTATACAGCGCTATTGTATACTCAAAATCATTAAAAAGAAAAATCAATCTTGTGATTGTTTATTTCCTTAAAAAAGGAAAATGGAATCATAAATTATATTTTTCTACAGATGTAACAATTTCAGCAGAAATGATTTTGACATATTATCGCACCAGATTTCAAATAGAATTTACTTTTAGAGATGCCAAGCAATACTCAGGTCTAAATCACTGTCAAGCAAGAAGTGAAGATAAACTCAACTTTCATTTTAATACAGCACTTACAACGGTTAATCTCGCTAAGATTACACATTGGATGCCTATTGAAAAAAGGCTAAGAGGGGCTTTCTCAATCAAGGATATTAAAACCTTACATCACAATGAGTTAATGCTTGCTCGATTTTTTAACGTGTTCGCTATAAGACCGAACTTGAAGAATAATAAACAAAAAATTAAAGAACTACTGTATTATGGTATCAGAGCAGCATAAAAACTTAACGGAGTATTGGAGTATTGTACTCTTATTCAATTCCTTTGTGACAATGTCACAAAATATTAAACATTATGACGGTAATATCTATGTTGATATTAATAACCACAAAGTTAACCCGAATAATTCATCAGAAATCAAAAAACCTGAATGTAAAGTGTTATATTTAAGCAGTTAAACACAAAATACATCATTTTTTAAAACACCCATATTTGAGCACTAAAGATACTTTATTTTATCGAGGAAATCAAGCTATTTCGGTTGATTTTTCAGCCACAGAGATTAGTTCAGATGGTTCTTTGATTCTTTTAGAAAAGTTAGAGAGAACCCACAACTTACTAAAACATTTTAGCAAGTTACTTCCTGATCTTCGAAACCCTAAATACATTACTTACAGTCGAGAGCATCAACTCAAGCAACGTGTGTTTATGCTAATGCTAGGTTATCAAGATGCCAATGATGTGACCCATTTACAAAATGACCCATTATTTAAAGATGTTCTTCAAGGAGATTTGGCTTCTCAACCTACTATTTCTCGTTTTGAAAACAGTTTGAATAAAGAAACTATTTTCAAACTTTCTTACGCCTGGATTGATCGTTACGTATCAAGCCTAAAAGGTCGAGATGAAATAACAATTGATGTTGATGCTACCGATGATCCAACATATGGGAATCAACAAATGTCAATGTTCAATGGTTATTATGGACAGTTTATGTTAAATGAATTATTTTTTCATGATGGAGAAACCGGTCAAATTATCCTGCCAGTTCTTCGCCCAGGAAATAGCCATTCGAATCGATGGTATGTCGGAATTTTAAGAAGAATTATTCAAAAAATAAAAAAAGCATATCCTGAACTAAAAATTACTATTCGAACAGATAGTGGATTTAGTTGTGCTCCTTTTTATAAATTAGTAGCTGATTATGATTTGTTTTTTGTAACAGGTCAGGCTAGTAATTCGGTACTCAAAAGAAAGGTTGAGCGTTGTAAAAAAGCGGTTCAACTTCAATATGTAAATCAGCATAAAAAACACCAACATTTCACATCGTTTCGCTATCAAGCCAAAAGTTGGCATAAACCACAACAAGCTTACTGTAAAATAGAAAGTACAGGGAAAGGCTTAACCCGCATTATTCATAGGATTTATATTTAGAACAAATTTCAAAATAGATTTTTTATCTCTAGATTTTAGGATTCTCTCTTTCGTTTTTTAAACTTTTTCGGAGTAAATAGTATGTTATAATTGATTTTAAAAGTTAAAAAGGATTAATTTTACTAACAGAGCATAGGTATCCCAAGGTTTTAAAATTCTCACTTTAAAACCGTTATTGAGTTATTATCTCTCGAAACAAATCTTGATATACAAATGCTCTTGATAACTGATAATATATTCGTTTTTTAGTGACTTTTATGGTAGCTCCAACTTTTAATAAATTGGTTCTTATTGTCTTTATTTGCCATTTTTCAGCCTTTTCAAATGTTGTTTTTTTGATGCTTTTTTTTAGTAATAAAAATAGTTCGTAGGCTAAACTACTTAAAAACAACCTGAAGAAGTTTGCAACAAATCCATGATTGGATAATCGATCGGAAAAACACATATTCTTGACTTCTTTACTTCTGTTTTCGCTAGATTCACCTCGTTTTACATAGAAATCAAAGTATATTTCTCGGGCACCTTTCTCTTTAATATTACTTATAAAATGACGAACATTTAAGCCTTTCCCTGTACTTTCTATTTTACAGTAAGCTTGTTGTGGTTTATGCCAACTTTTGGCTTGATAGCGAAACGATGTGAAATGTTGGTGTTTTTTATGCTGATTTACATATTGAAGTTGAACCGCTTTTTTACAACGCTCAACCTTTCTTTTGAGTACCGAATTACTAGCCTGACCTGTTACAAAAAACAAATCATAATCAGCTACTAATTTATAAAAAGGAGCACAACTAAATCCACTATCTGTTCGAATAGTAATTTTTAGTTCAGGATCTGCTTTTTTTATTTTTTGAATAATTCTTCTTAAAATTCCGACATACCATCGATTCGAATGGCTATTTCCTGGGCGAAGAACTGGCAGGATAATTTGACCGGTTTCTCCATCATGAAAAAATAATTCATTTAACATAAACTGTCCATAATAACCATTGAACATTGACATTTGTTGATTCCCATATGTTGGATCATCGGTAGCATCAACATCAATTGTTATTTCATCTCGACCTTTTAGGCTTGATACGTAACGATCAATCCAAGCGTAAGAAAGTTTGAAAATAGTTTCTTTATTCAAACTGTTTTCAAAACGAGAAATAGTAGGTTGAGAAGCCAAATCTCCTTGAAGAACATCTTTAAATAATGGGTCATTTTGTAAATGGGTCACATCATTGGCATCTTGATAACCTAGCATTAGCATAAACACACGTTGCTTGAGTTGATGCTCTCGACTGTAAGTAATGTATTTAGGGTTTCGAAGATCAGGAAGTAACTTGCTAAAATGTTTTAGCAAGTTGTGGGTTCTCTCTAACTTTTCTAAAAGAATCAAAGAACCATCTGAACTAATCTCTGTGGCTGAAAAATCAACCGAAATAGCTTGATTTCCTCGATAAAATAAAGTATCTTTAGTGCTCAAATCTGGGTGTTTTAAAAAATGATATATTTTGTGTTTAACTGCTTAAATATAACACTTTACATTCAGGTTTTTTGATTTCTGATGAATTATTCGGGTTAAATGTTCGTCATTTTATAAGTAATATTAAAGAGAAAGGTGCCCGAGAAATATACTTTGATTTCTATGTAAAACGAGGTGAATCTAGCGAAAACAGAAGTAAAGAAGTCAAGAATATGTGTTTTTCCGATCGATTATCCAATCATGGATTTGTTGCAAACTTCTTCAGGTTGTTTTTAAGTAGTTTAGCCTACGAACTATTTTTATTACTAAAAAAAAGCATCAAAAAAACAACATTTGAAAAGGCTGAAAAATGGCAAATAAATACAATAAGAACCAATTTATTAAAAGTTGGAGCTACCATAAAAGTCACTAAAAAACGAATATATTATCAGTTATCAAGAGCATTTGTATATCAAGATTTGTTTCGAGAGATAATAACTCAATAACGGTTTTAAAGTGAGAATTTTAAAACCTTGGGATACCTATGCTCTGTTAGTAAAATTAATCCTTTTTAACTTTTAAAATCAATTATAACATACTATTTACTCCAAAAAAGTTTAAAAAACGAAAGAGAGAATCCTAAAATCTAGAGATAAAAAATCTATTTTGAAATTTGTTCTAAATATAAATCCTATGAATAATGCGGGTTAAAACTGTAAGCCTTGCTATAAAGAGGAGTCATCTCTTTATGAATATTAATTGCATTTATGTTCAGAACATTATAACCTAAGCCTATCTTACTTCAATTCTCCGTTAAGTTTTTATGCTGCTCTGATACCATAATACAGTAGTTCTTTAATTTTTTGTTTATTATTCTTCAAGTTCGGTCTTATAGCGAACACGTTAAAAAATCGAGCAAGCATTAACTCATTGTGATGTAAGGTTTTAATATCCTTGATTGAGAAAGCCCCTCTTAGCCTTTTTTCAATAGGCATCCAATGTGTAATCTTAGCGAGATTAACCGTTGTAAGTGCTGTATTAAAATGAAAGTTGAGTTTATCTTCACTTCTTGCTTGACAGTGATTTAGACCTGAGTATTGCTTGGCATCTCTAAAAGTAAATTCTATTTGAAATCTGGTGCGATAATATGTCAAAATCATTTCTGCTGAAATTGTTACATCTGTAGAAAAATATAATTTATGATTCCATTTTCCTTTTTTAAGGAAATAAACAATCACAAGATTGATTTTTCTTTTTAATAATTTTGAGTATACAATAGCGCTGTATACTTTGCTTTGCTGATTGTCTTCTATCAAAGAAAAATATTCTTTTCTAAGTTTTTTATAATCAATTTTTCCATCATATTTCTTAGGTCTTCCTCTCCCATATTTCTGTTGGTCAGTATAAATATATTGTAAGTCAGCATCGTTTCTTAGTCTGCTAACGGTCTCCAATCCATTATCAGAGAGTTTAGAAACAAAACCGTATTTGGAAAAATAAGCATCTGCCACAACATATTTAGACATCGAAAGAAGGACCTCTTTTCTTTGAATCAATATATTGGCATAATGATCTACCAAACTTTTTGATTCCAAATTATTTGGTGTCTGAACAGCCTCTAAATGAAACGCTGTATGATTATCTATATCAATCGCTGCTATACCAGATATTTCCAATCCCCATTTTGCCTTTCCCGCTACACCAGACCAATAATAACCAACTCCACAGGTGGATTTACCAGATTTACTAACATAACTCGGGTCGAAAGCAATGGTTAAATGTTTGCCCCCATACTCAGTAATCAATTCTTTATTGAAATTTAAAAAGTCAAAAGACTTACTAAACTGATTCCTGTAATGTTGTTCTCCATGATCACCATAACGACTTAACTGCATGAAATTTAAACGTCCTTTTATGCTGAGAAATAGACCAAAAACTTCCAACATAAAATCATATTGCCATTTATTTACATCTTTCATTTTGTTAAGTAATCTTTTTGTGTGATATTTATAGTTGGATTTCTCCTTGAGAAGCATCATTAATAGCTGTTTGAAATTAACTATTAATTTAATGATAATCAGGGAGTTATCCTAATTTTTGAGCCTGTTTTTTTAACTTATTTAATTGACTGTTAGAGGGTTAGGGCAAAGTTTAACGGAGTATTGTTACTTGTATCTCCATTCTTTACAAATTCTAAACCCTCCATATATTTAGCGTACTTCTTGCTAATATCTGTACCGTCCATAAGTATAAAATTATCTTTTGAAATACTATTACCAACATTTTTAAGATGAGTAGTCAGCACTTTTTTTGAGTAATCTTCTTTTAAGTATTGAGCCGAAAGCCGTTTGCAAACATCTTTGAGTTTTAAAGATTCTCGTAGGCTAGCCGCTATTTGATTTACAAATACAGATTTTGACTTTAAAACCCCTAAAACCATCTCTTTTAAACACCGTAATTCTGGTTTTGTCATTACTGTATCTGATGAAAAATAGGCGCTCAATTGGGTTTGTATCTTTTTTGTTAGTATCTTGCTCATGGAACTGTTTTTAAAGTATATTTGTTTTTTTATATCTACAAAATACAACTTTTTAAACAGTTTTCCAATTTCAAATCACCCTAAAATACCAATGAAATCAACCCTTAACGAATTATTAAATGTCGTTTTCGGGGGATGGCTAAGTAAATGATACAATAATTATATATTTCACGGGCAATAAAAGATACCCTAATTATCTAAGTGGTGAAATTAATAAACGGTATTGGGAAGAGTATTTAGGAAAAACTCCAAAATATTTAAGTATATACCCTTATAGAGCAACAAAAGGAAAACTTAAAATAAAATACGGATTATATAAATAACTCACCTTACGCAAGAATAATTTGAATTTAAGATATTTATAGTTTATCTTGTTAACAACTTTGAGAAATAAAAAGATGGATAATTTTGTTGATTTGTATACTGATTATTTGATAAGTTCAAGTTCTTACACGACAGCTACAGGTATGGCTTCATTACTCTCTATAAAACATGATAAAATAACACGAGCATTATCAACGGGTGTTTATGACAGTAAATTTCTATGGAAAAAGGCAAAACCTTATGTTGAAGAATTGACTCAATCTAAAGAAACTATCATTTTAAGTTTTGATGATTCGATACAAGAAAAACAATATACAGATGAAAGTGAGTTGAACACTTGGCATTTTGACCATGTGTTTGGAAGGTCTGTAAAAGGGGTTAATTTTCTAACTGCTTTAGTCGAAGTTGGAGGCATGCGTATACCGTGTGGTGTAGAGTTTATAAAGAAAAATATTTGGGTTACCGACAAAAAAACAGGAAGGCAAAAGCGTAAAAGCAGCAAAACTAAAAACGAACTTTTTAGAGAAATGTTGCAGGAATGTAGTAGCAAAATACACTTTGATTATGTGTTGGCTGATAGTTGGTTTTCTTCAGCAGAGAACATGGTTTATTGTAAAGAACTTTTAAAAAATGATTTTATTATTGCCTTAAAAAGCAATCGAAAAGTAGCCTTATCCTTAGAAGATAAGCAAAATGGAGCATACGTGAATATTAAAACATTACAGCCAAGACAACAAACCGTGGAAGTTTGGTTTGAAAAACTAGACTTTCCGCTGTTGCTTACAAAGCAAGTTTTCAAAAACGAGAATGATACAGTCGGCGAGTTGTACTTGGCTTGTAGTGATTTAAATTTATCGTATAACCAAATAACTACAATCTACAAAAAACGGTGGGCAGTAGAAGAGTATCACAAATCGATTAAAAGTAACACAGGTTTTGCTAAATCTCCAACTAAAAAAACAGAAACTCAAACGAATCATTTTGTATTGTCAATTGTAGCTTATATAAAGTTAGAGTGGCTTAAACAAAGAACAGGGAAAAATCATTTTGCTATGAAAACACAAATCTATTTAGCAGCTCAAAAAGCAGCTCATAACGAACTCAGAAAGTTATCAACACCTAAAGCTGCTTAATCATCCTTTTTTGAGGTTTGGATGCGTAACATGAGTAAATAAATACAAACCACAACATGGTATATAAAAAATAACAGTAAAGTGCAAACTTCAAAGTTTGCACTTTACTGTTATCTTTGTTTAAAATTTGAAAAATGATAGCTTTTTAATTCTGCTACTTTTCATATACCAACACGTTATGGGCAAGCGGAAAAAATGAACATTTCTACAAACATTTGTATCTTTGTAAAAAAAACAGTAATCTAACAATATGTCTAAAAAAAATCAATCAAAAAGATTAACAAATCAACATAAGAAGTCCCAAGGTGTAGTTGGTATATTTGGAGATGAAGCAAAATTACACGATATGACCGTTGGGAAAATATCTAATCTTGTGATTGAACAACTTGAAAAAGAATATCCTCAGTTATCTTTTCAATACAAAACTAGCATAAAAAAAGATGAAATAAACAAAGCATTACAGAAAATTGATAAAGAACTAGGACAGACTCTTTTTGTATCAAATTCAAGTATAAGACCTGATGGAGGTATAATTGAAGTCAAAGATGATGATAACAACTGGAGAATAGTATTAGTATCAGAAGCCAAACATCAAGGCAAAGACATTGATAACATAAAAAAAGGCAAATTAGTTGGTAAAAACAATAATCAAGACTTAATGGCTGCTGGTAATGCAATAGAAAGGTCTCATAAAAACATATCGGAAATTGCTAATTTAATGTTATCTGAGTCTCATTTTCCTTATATCTTGTTTTTAGAAGGTTCAAATTTCTTAACAGAAACTATTTCAATTAAAAGACCTGATGGTAGGGTTGTAAAACTTGAATACAATTCAGGAACGCTAAATAGATTAGATAGATTGACATCTGCAAATTATGGAATGCCAATTAATACTAATTTATGTAAAAATAAGTTTGTAAAACATAAAGATAAAACAATTATGCTTCAAGCGACATCAATATACTCACAAGGAAATGGAGGTAAATGGGAAGCAAATATAATGTTTGATATTATGATGGGAATTTCTAAAACCTCTCTTAAAGTATTAGGTAGTGAAATATTTAACCAAATAACTGAAAGCAAATAATTAGACACCAATGGCAAGAAAAGTTCAACATTCTTTGTTAACTAAAGCAAAGAAAAACAAAAATGATGAGTTTTACACACAACTTTCAGATATAGAAAGTGAATTACAACATTATAAAAGTCACTTTAAAGATAAAGTAGTTTTTTGTAATTGTGATGATGCTCGTATTAGTAATTTTTTTGAATATTTTGCATCAAATTTTAAAGAATTAGGTCTTAAAAAATTAATTGCTTCTTGCTATAAAGAACAAAAAAATGACTTATTTAATACAGAAGAAACTGAAAATGGTTTTTTCTTCGAGTATTCAGGTAGAGAAGGAGAAAAGAATAAACCGAGTTCAAATGATATTGTTCATTTTAATGGTGATGGCGATTTTCGTAGCCCTGAAAGTATCAAATTATTAAAACAATCAGATATTGTAATTACTAATCCCCCATTTTCTCTATTCAGAGAGTATGTTGCTCAATTAGTTAAATACGACAAGAAATTTTTAATAATAGGTAATATTAACGCTATAACTTATAAAGAAATTTTCAAACTCATTAAAGAAAACAGAACTTGGTTAGGAATAAATCTTGGCAGAGGTATTTCTGGTTTTATTGTGCCTGAACATTATGAACTATACGGAACAGAAACAAAAATTGATAGTTTAGGAAACAAAATAATTTCACCAAATAATTGTTTATGGTTAACCAATTTAGACACTTCTATACGACACAAAGACATTACTCTCACAAAAAAATATTTTGGAAATGAAAATGAATATCCTAAATATGATAATTATGATGGAATTAATGTTAATAAAACGAAAGATATACCAATGGACTATAAAGGTTTTATGG
Organism: Tenacibaculum sp.; assembly: GCA_965242715.1. Taxonomy (GTDB): domain Bacteria; phylum Bacteroidota; class Bacteroidia; order Flavobacteriales; family Flavobacteriaceae; genus Polaribacter. The sequence continues at coordinate 2,099,324 of OZ251501.1, read as the reverse complement.
GTGTCCCTATAACATTCCTACACAAATTTAACCCTGAACAGTTCGAAATAATTAAATTCAGAAAAGGAAACAATGAAAAAGATTTATCAATAAATGGAAAATGTCCATATTTTAGAATTTTAATTAGAAATAGACGAATACAAACTGAATTATCTGACAATAGAGAAATGCCTGCAGGTAACAAAGTGTATAAATCATTGGGTAATAATCGATTAAGTCAAAGTCTGAGCATATAATTAAAGATAGTAATAAACCGAAAATGAAGTACATTTAAACGCCCAACGCTTCATACAGTAAACCGTTGGGGCAAGCCACCCAGGGCAGAATCATACTTTTTCCCATAATAAAATAATTTATTCATCTAATTATTAGATGTTTAAGTTATTAATTTTTTATATAGTATGGTGATAATCAATATTTTATACGAATGGAATCATCAAGTAATTTAAAGGGTGTTTTTGGAAAAATAGAAGATCATAGAAGTCAACTCCACAATTTAATAGATATCCTTCTTATTGGAATAATTGCGGTAATTTTTGGGGCAGAAACTAGGGAACAAATGGTTCGGTTTGCTAAATCAAAAGAAGATTTTTTGAAATATTTTTTTTAGAATCACCCCATAGAATACCTTCAAAAGTTACTGTTAACAGGGTGTTTTTCGGCTATTGATAGCGAAAAATTTGAATCTTGTTTTATTGAGTGGGTTCATTCAATTTCAGATTTAACGATAAGGACAAGTAATAGCTATTGATGGTAAAACTATTCGTGGAGCAAAATCACATAGGAATAAATCTCCAATTCATATGGTTAGTGCTTGGGCTTGTGACAACAATCTGGTATTAGGACAAGTTAAAACGGATGAAAAGTCTAATGAAATTACTGCAATTCCAAAACTATTAGACATGCTTAATATAGCAGGGAACACGATCACTATTGATGCTATGGGAACTCAAAAAGAAATTGCAAAAAAAATAAGAGCACAAGAGGCCTATTATATTTTGACTGTTAAAGCAAATCAATCGCAATTATTGGAACACATTAAAGATGAGTTCCGATTTTCAAAGATAGAAAAACAGAGAAGTTTAGTATAGAACTTATTTTAAAACTAAAAAATAAAACGGTGTATTATTTATTTCTCACCGTTTAGAGACTTTAAAAAAGTATGCAGATACAATTTATGTGTTAGAAAACGGAGAAACTAAAACAAAAGGAAGTCATCAAAAATTATTATAAACTTCTAATTTTTATAGTGATTACTGGTTGAAAATAATGTAATTTTATCTTTTAAAAAAGATGAAATAATTTAATTTGCTTACCAAACTTTCCATACAAAATTACGCCTTAATAGATCAGTTATCTATTGATTTTAATAGTGGTTTATCTATTATTACTGGAGAAACTGGCGCAGGAAAATCTATTTTATTAGGTGCACTTGGTTTAGTTTTGGGTAACAGAGCAGACTCTTCAACCTTAAAAGATACCTCAAAAAAATGTGTAGTTGAAGTACAATTGGAAATTAGCAATTATAACTTACATACTTTTTTTAGGAATGTAGATTTAGACTATGAAGCCGTTTCAATAATACGTAGAGAGATTTTGCCATCAGGTAAATCGCGTGCATTTGTAAATGATACTCCAGTTACATTATCGGTTTTAAATGAATTAAAATCTAAGTTGATAGATGTGCATTCGCAACATCAAACAGTGCAACTTTCAGACAACAATTTTCAGTTTACTATTATTGATGCATTGGCAAAAAATCAACAAAAGATAGCCTCTTATAAAAGAGGGTTACAACAATATAAACTATTACAAAACGAACTCTTAGAACTCCAACAACAACAACGAGAGGCAAATCAGCAGTACGATTATAACTTGCACTTGTTTAATGAATTAGAAGAGGCAAATTTACAAGTTGATGAACAACAAGCACTAGAAGAAAAATTAGACAAGCTTAACAATATTGAAGGTATAAAGCTGAATTTATTAGAAGCATTGCAAGTTGCTGTAAATGATGAAATTGGTGCGCAGTCTTTGTTGAATGCTATTGAACATAGTTTAGCTAAAATTGCTGGTTTTTCTAAAGAATACGAAGAGTTATTAAGTAGAGTTTCTTCTATAAAAATTGAATTAGATGATGTTGTTTCGGAGTTAGAAAGTGCTAACGAAAATGTAGATTTTAATCCGAACGAATTAGAAAAACTAAATGACCGTTTACAGCTTATCTATAATTTACAAAAGAAACACGCTGTAAATTCTATTAAAGAACTGCAAACTATTTATGAATCGTTGTCAGAAAAAGTTGGTCAAGTAGAAGGTGCTGAGGAAGTTATCAATAAAAAACAGAAAGAAATTGATACAGTTTCAAAAAAACTAGATGAAGTTGCACAGATGATTTCTACTTCAAGAAATAAAATAACACCTAAATTAACCAAAGAATTAGAATATTTACTTACCGAACTCGGTATGCCAAACGCCCGTTTTTCAATTAATATAAAAACTATAGATAACTATTTTTCTAACGGAAAAGATGAATTAGAATTTCTGTTTTCAGCTAACAAAGGCGGTAGTTTTGGTGAATTGAAAAAAGTAGCTTCAGGTGGAGAATTATCAAGAATTATGTTGTCCGTTAAAAAAATATTATCAGAAAACACGCAATTACCAACCATTATCTTTGATGAAATTGATACAGGAGTTTCTGGCGAAGTTTCTAACAAAATTGCAGGAATAATGCAGCAAATGAGTAAAAATATGCAAGTAATTACTATTACACATTTACCTCAAATTGCAGCAAAAGGGCAACAACATTATAAAGTTTTTAAAGAAGAAATTAACGGAGTTACAACCACAAACCTTAAACAATTATCTACCGATGAACGCATTGTAGAAATTGCTGAAATGTTGAGTGGTAAAAATATTTCTGACAGCGCAATTACACACGCAAAAGAGTTGTTAAATTAGAGATGAGAGAAGGAGGGAAGGAGAGAAGAATTTCAATAAGATTTTTCATTTTTGCACTAACACCCATAAAACAGGTACAACTATTAAAAGGTGAAAAAGGAATCATTTTTTCGGGGCATTAGATGAAAATTATATTGCTTGGAAGTTGCAGAACGCGGGTACGAAGAAGATGCAATATTTGCACAAGGACAAGCAATGCGTAGAATTTCAATGCATATGAATAGCTGGATAGAGAAACTCTAACCAATACAGGTAGTATATCTTACTAAATCTGGAAAAGAAAATCTAGAACGAGAATATAAAATATTCAAAGATAATATTATAGCGGAAAGTGATTTTGAAAAAGTAATAAAAAAATAGATAATGAGAAACAGAAATAAGCCTACGCAAGTTCAAGCCCTTTTATGTCAATGACAGTAGGTTTTTAGAAAAAATTAGACAGCTGAAATGTATAAAAAAAATATGACCACACTTCTTATAAATATCAAGGAATTAATTCAAATACGAGAAACTTCCATAAAAAAAATTTCCGGAAAAGAAATGAGTATTTTACCAACCATTAGAAATGCTTTTTTACTCATTGAAAACGATATAATTATTGATTTTGGTTCTATGGATAGTTTCTCAATTTCAGCTGATAAAATAATTGATTGTACTGGTAAAATGATTTTACCGACTTGGTGTGACTCTCATACACACATTGTATATGCAGGAAATCGTGAACAAGAATTTGTAGATAGAATTAACGGTTTATCATACAAGGAAATTGCCAATAATGGTGGCGGAATTCTAAATTCAGCTAAAAAATTACAAGAAACTCCTGAAGAAGAATTATACAAGCAGTCTGCTCTTCGGTTAGAAGAAGTAATGCAATTAGGCACTGGTGCTGTAGAAATTAAATCAGGTTACGGTTTAACGGTTAATGCTGAATTAAAGATGTTACGCGTTATTAAAAAACTCAAAGAAAATTATAGCATTCCTATCAAAGCAACATTCTTAGGTGCGCACGCTTTTCCTACTGAATATAAAAACAATAAAGAAGGTTATATCAATTTAATTATTGATGAAATGCTACCTAAAATAGCCGAAGAAAATTTAGCTGACTTTATTGACACTTTCTGTGAAACAGGTTATTTTTCTGTTGAAGATACTGACCGAATCTTATCTGCAGGAAAACAATATGGATTAACCCCAAAAGTACACGTAAATCAATTTACAACTATTGGTGGTGTTCAAGTAAGTGTAAAACACAATGCGTTATCTGTAGATCATTTAGAGGTATTAAGTTCTGATGATATTAAAACTTTAAAAGGAACAAATACAATGCCTGTTGCTTTACCTTCTTGTTCCTACTTTTTAAGCATTCCATATACGCCTGCAAGAGATATTATTTCGGCAGGTTTACCTTTAGCATTAGCAACCGATTTTAACCCAGGTTCTACACCGTCAGGAAATATGAATTTTGTAGTAGCAACTGCTTGTATTAAAATGAAAATGACCCCTGAAGAAGCAATTAATGCCGCTACTATTAACGGAGCGTATGCAATGAATTTGTCTGATGAAGTGGGCAGTATTACTAAAGGAAAACGGGCTAATTTCATTATTACCAAAGAAATTCCGAGTTATGGATTTATTCCATATAGTTTTGGATCAAATTTAATTGACGCTGTTTTTATTGACGGAAAAATAATTTAACTATGCAGTATTTACAAATATACTCTAGAAGAGAAATAGATACATTAACTGTAAAACGTGATGGAGAAATTAAATTTGGTGAATGTGTTCAGGTTTTAAATTCATCGAAAATTTTATCCGAAGAACTTAAAAATTCAACAGCCAAATACGTGCTGTTTGGTATTCCTGAAGATATTGGTGTAAAAATGAATTGCGGAATTGGTGGCGCTCACACCGCTTGGAAAGCTGCCTTAAAAAGTTTATGTAACATTCAAGAAAATAGCTATAATCAAGGCAATGACTTATTAGTTTTAGGTCATTTAAATTTCTCAAAAGAGCTAGAAAAAATAGCTGTAAATGATATTGATTTTAAAGAAAAAGGGAATGATTTAGTTCAGTTAATTGACAAAGAATTATCAGCATTAATTACTTTAATTATTTCAGTTGGAAAAATTCCAATCATTATTGGTGGTGGACACAACAATTCCTATGGAAATATTAAAGGAAGTTCTGAGGCTTTAGGTAAAAAGGTAAATGTAATTAATTTAGATGCGCATACCGATTTTAGAGCCTTAGAAGAGCGCCATAGCGGAAATGGATTTAGCTATGCATATAATAATGGTTTTTTAAATAAATATTACATATTTGGAGTTCATGAAAACTATACTCCAAAAGCTATTTTTGATTGTATTGATGCAAACCCTAATTTACAGTATACTACTTTTGAAGAGCTAGAAATTTACAAGGCTAAAGATTTTACAAACGAATTAAAGAATGCTCGAAAATTTGTAGCAAATACCAACTTCGGAATTGAAATTGACCTTGATGCTATTGAAGATTTTCCTAGCAGCGCTATGAGCCCAAGTGGGTTTTCAACCAAACAAGCTAGACAGTTTGTAAATTATTTTGGTGAGCATAAAAATGCAACGTATTTACATATTTGTGAAGCATCTCCTGGTGTTTTAAATGAATATATAACGGCAAATCAAGTTGGAAAATTTATTAGTTATTTAATTTCAGACTTTTTAAAGTCTAGACATTAATCTATCCAATTTTTAAAGTCTTTTACACGCTCTCTACTTACAATAATTTCAGCTTCATTGTAAGAGTTTAGTTTAAGTTGCAAACGCGAATTAGTATATGAAATAATGTCTTTTATAGCATTTATATGCACAATAAATGTTCTATTTACTCGAAAAAATTGTTCAGGATTCAATTCTTCTTGCCAATGCTCTAAAGAATGACCTATTAAGTAGTTTCTATTAGAATTGGCATGAATATATGTTGCTTTGTTCTCACTATAAAAACACTCAATTTCATCAGCAGAAATAATCTTAATATGTTGCCCTATTTTTATAGTAAACCGTTTCTTAAACCTTCTATCTACAGGGTTTATAAGTAATCTTCTTATAGTATCTATATTAACCTGTAAATCAGTTTGTTTGGGTTGGTTTTCTTTAAATTTTTCTACCGCAATTTTTAATTCATCTTCATCAAGAGGTTTTAGTAAATAATCTATAGAATTCAACTTAAATGCTTTAAGCGCATATTCATCATACGCAGTTGTAAATATAATTGCAGATTTTACAGGAATTTCTTCAAATATTTCGAATGATAGCCCGTCAGATAATTGAATATCTAAAAATATTAAATCAGGGTGCTCGTTATTTTGAAACCAATTAATTGATTCTTCTACTGAATGTAACATTTTATGTGCTTCAATATTTAACTTAGCTAACATTCTATTAAGCCTTCTTGCCGCTGGTTTCTCGTCTTCTATAATTAGTACTTTCATCTTCTTATTTATTCATCAATTCTTTAATCTTACGTTCTTCCCATTCTTTACTAAACAAATTTAGAACTCCAAAAGTACCAATAGCGTGAAAAATTAAAACAACTCCCCACCAAAAGAAAAAATTATAATTACTTAAATCTGTAATAGCTTTAATAATAGAATCTCCATAATTTATGTCTTTATAAATTCTTCTTCCTATAAAGATCAAATTAATAACGATATAAAAGCTTAGATGCTTATAAAAACCTTTAATCTGTTCTACGCGTTTTTTGGCACGCACATATTTTTTTTCTTGCAAATTATTGTCTAATCGTTCCATAATTATTTATTTAACTATCTATTTTTGCCTTTGTTCATAATTTCTTTACTCTTTTGATCTTCCTAATCTCTTCCAAGAAATACATCAGATCTAAACATTTTTAAAGTATAAAAGAAAACTCCGATTCCCCATATTAACCAAATTTCGTAAATTCCAAAATCTAAAAAAAACCTCTGTAAATGATTTATATTCTGAAATTTCATTTATAATCTGCGTAATGCTTAAAAATAAATTCACTATAACATAAATAGCCAAGTGCCAATACTACCCTTTCAAATCTTCTACACGTTTTTTAGCGCGTACATATTTTTGTTCTTTTTAGTATTGTTATCTAATCGTTCCATTATTGCTTCGTCATATATTTAGTTTGGTTGTCTTGATCTTTATCCATCAATTCTTTGATTTTTTGTTCTTCCCAATTTTTAGAAGTAAATAAAGAAAAACCAAATACACCTAACCAATGAAAAAACACTCCAATTCCCCAGCCTAACCAAGTCATATAAGCACCTGGATGTATAATTGCTTTCCCAAAAGTAAGTTCTTCATTACTTGTTAACCCGTAAATAATTACACTAGTTATAAAGATGTTTACCAAAACGTACACCAATAAATGAATATAAAATCCTTTAATATTATCCACTCGCTTTTTTGCTTTTATGTAGCGCTGTTCTTCTATATAATTTCGTTCCATTAGTAATCGTTTTTGTTGTTATTCATTAATTCTTTAATTTTACGGTCTTCCCAATTTCTTCCCATAAACATACTATAATTATGCGCTTCTAGCCCTTGAAAAAGAACCCCAATTCCCCATCCAAATATTGGAAACCAAAACCAATGGAACTGTGGTACAAACTTTAAGTTTATAAATATAAATACAGGTATCATAACTAAATACGTCGCCAAGTTTTGATAAAATTCTTTCATCTTTTCTACGCGCTCAACGGCACGTATATATTTGCTGTTTTCAAAATCTTCGGATGTTCTCATAATGTTATTATTTTTTACCAGTAAAGGTAAACTCACTGTAAATGTTTTTTTGTTATTTATTATTTCTACCGATTTATCGGTAATTAACCCATAACGATCTGTTATGTTTTGCAAGCCTACTTTGGTGCTTTTACCAATTGCTTCTTTATGGTTTACGTTATTACTCACTTTTAAAAACCCATCTTCTTCGTAAATATTTATTTTTAATGGTTTTGTTGATGAAACTATGTTATGCTTTACTGCATTTTCTAACAACAATTGTAATGATAATGGCACAATTTTTAAATTATCATTACTTACTGAAGACGGAATATTAAATTCAATTGCATCTTCAAATCGCATTGATAGTAACTCCATATAGGCTTTTGCAAATTTTAATTCTTCCGTTAATGGTGTTAAATCTTTATTTCGTTGTTCCAAAACATACCGATATACTTTAGATAGTTTTATTGTAAACCTCTCTGCTTGGGCAGTATTTTCACCAATTAAAGAAGTTAACACGTTTAAACTATTGAATAAAAAATGTGGGTCTAATTGGTTTTTTAAAGTCTCAAACTTTGCAGTTTCAGTTTTGGCTACAATTTTATGTTGAGTAGTTTCTTGCTTTATAGAGGCTTTCCAGTTTATCATGAAACCACGAGCGTGAAAAAAAGTAGCGATTCCCAATGATGTAATAATCGCAAAAAGATGCACCCAAATTAAATACCCTTTAAAAAAGCTAGAAGGATTGTTGTTAAACATTAAGATGTACTGCACATAATGAATTAACAAAACAGCTACTACTGTATAAATTACTGTTGCAATTACACCAGACCAAACTCTTTGGTTTGTTTCTGTAACCCAATTCCACTTTGTATTTAAATAATTGTTAATTATTCCGTTTCCTAACCCTAAAGTAAAAGAATACATTGCAGAAATAAAAAACGTTAAGCCTACTGCTTTTAAAGTAAATTGTTGATTTATTATTATAAAAAAGAGTCCAAATACAATCGTAAGTTTTAAACAAACCCAAATATCATTTTTTAAACTTTTAAAAGAATTTGAAGCAGGTGATTTCATTCGTTTTTTATTTACAAAAATTTCTAAAATTTGATTTCTAAAGATACATTTTTATCAGAAACCTCAAACTTTGCGTCTTCATATTGTGGCGGTCCAAAACGATTCATTATATTATTAGATGCTCCATAATCTTCGATTGGCATTCCGTTTGCTTCAAAATCCATTTTATCATTATTATTCTTATCATGGTAACAAATAATTGCATATTCTCCTAAAGGAATGTTTTCAAAAACCACACTACTCTTACCTTCTTTTATTGTTGATGATTTGGTTTGTATAGGTTCATTTCTAAAATTAGTTTTATTATACAAAGCAAAATTAACCTTACCGTTATTGGACGTTACATTTACAACCGTTACAGTAATGTTTCTTTTTTCTACTATTGTTCCAAAGAACATTATAATTGTAGTAATAATAATTGAGGTGATAATTTTCATAATTTCTAGTTTTTAAATTAATGTTTAGCTGTGTTGTTTAATTACACTACAAATGTGCAACAGAACTCCTGTTTTAAAAATTAAAAACTACCGAGCTGTATTTTTTTGAGGATGAGTTGTAAAAAAAGCTTCAAACTTGTGTAACAAAACGTATTTTTATGCTACTTATCTGTAACTAACTAAAATACTACGTGCAAAAAGATTTAGAAGCTAAATTTTTATCCGATTTTGAACAAAATCAAAATATTGTACATAAAGTCTGTAGAATTTATACGACAAACAGAGATGCACATAATGATTTGTTTCAAGAAGTAACCATTCAACTTTGGAAAAATTATTCCAAGTTTCGTGGCGAGGCAAAATTTAGTACATGGATGTATAGAGTTGCTTTAAATACAGCTATTTCGTTGTATAGAAAATCAACTCGCAGCGTTAAAACTCAAGATATATCTGATATTTCTTATAAAATTAAAAGTGAAGATTATGATGACACACAAGAGTTACAACTAAAAGCTTTATACAATGCCATTAGAAAAATGGGCGATATAGACAAAGCTTTAATCTTCTTGTATTTAGAGGGTAAGCCGTATAAAGAAATATCAGCAACACTTGGTATTTCTGAAGTAAATGCTCGTGTAAAAATGAATAGAGCAAAAGAAAAATTAAAAAAAATACTAAACCCATAATTATGGATGTATTAGATAATTATAAAAAAGCGTGGGACAATCAACCCGAAGTCGCCGATAAGGTTTTTTCTAAAATTGATATTTATAAAATGGCGCATTCACGCTCGTCTTCAATTGTGAAATGGATTTTTATTATTGGTATGATTGAATTTGTAATAGCTGGCTGTTTATTTTTTATTGATACTGATACTAAAATTTTTGAAGAAATGGAGATTCTTTGGTTTTATAAATTTATAAATATTTTAGGTTTTATAGTAATGGGATATTTTATTATTAAATTCTATCTAAATTACAAAAAAATATCTGCATCTGATGATACAAAAACCTTAATGACTAAAATATTAAAAACTAGAAAAACAGTGAGAAATTATATTTTTGTATGTCTATTTTTAGGTTTATCTTTAATATTAATCGTTGCTTTCTCATCAATTAACCACCAATATGTAGACAAATCTATATCTGAAAAAGCTATTGTTATTATAATATTTATTATAGTTGGCGCTATATTCTTAACAATTATATGGTTTATTTATCAATTAATCTACGGAATTTTACTCCGAAAGTTAAACCGTAATTATAAAGAATTAGCTAAATTAGATGAGTTGAATTAAATTTTAAAAATGAAAAAAATAATTATATTTTTAGTTTTAATAATTTCGGTATCAGTATTTTCACAGGATAACAAATCTAGCTTTTGGCAGAACGTTCGTTTTGGTGGCGGATTAGGATTAGGTTTTGGTAGCACCACAACCGTTTCAGTATCTCCAACAGCTGTATATGATTTTCCTGGAGGGTTTTCTCTCGGAGCAGGTTTAAACTATACCTATTTAGAAAGCGGAGCTAATAACACAGCAAATGTATATGGCGGAAGTATTCTTTCTATGTTTAACATTCCTGTTGTAAACTTGCAACTTTCTGGCGAATATGAGCACTCTTTTATAAGTCAGAAAATCAGCAATATAAGTAACAATCGAGATGTGCCTGCATTATATATGGGAATTGCCTACAGAAGCAGATTTGCTTCTTTTGGTATTCGTTATGATGTTTTACATGACGATGCTAAAAGTATTTATTCATCACCCATTTCTCCAATTATTAGAGTATTCTTTTAAGCAAAGTTCTTCAACTCTTTTAATACTATTTCTAACATCTTATTGGTAAAATCTAAATGCGTTACAATACGTATTTTTCCATCTCCCATTGGAGTTAACAAAATATTTTTGGCTGCCATTTTTTGAATAAAATCAATATCGTTCAATCCATCTTCAACATAAAAAATAACAATATTGGTTTCTACAGGCTCCACTTTTTTCACATAAGAAAGTGAATTCAAAACCGCTTCAACTTGTTTCGCTTTATGGTGATCTTCCGCTAAACGCTCAATGTGGTTATCCAACGCATAAATCCCCGCAGCAGCTAAAAAACCTACTTGACGCATTGCACCACCCAACAATTTTCGAATGCGAAGTGCTTTAGCAATATGTTCTTTACTACCAATTAAAAGAGAACCAATTGGCGCACCTAACCCTTTAGATAAACAAATAGAAATAGTATCAAATAATTCTCCGTATTGTTTTGCTGTTTCATTTTTTGCCACTAAAGCATTAAATAAACGCGCTCCATCTAAATGATAGCTCAAATTATTATCTACACAGGTTTGTTTTATTTTTTGCAATTCAGAAAAACCCCAACAAGCACCGCCTCCTTTATTAGTTGTGTTTTCAATACATACCAAACGAGAATATGGAACGTGAATATCTGAACGCCCTGCAACAACAGTTTGCAGCTGCTCTGCCGTAAACATTCCTCTCATTCCGTCAATCAATTTGCATGTTACACCTGAATTGAATGCTGCTCCGCCACCTTCGTAGTTATAAACGTGTGCATATTTATCACAGAATAATCTATCTCCAGGTTGTGTATGCAATTTAATAGCCGTTTGATTTGCCATGGTTCCCGAAGGAAAAAATAACGCATCTTCCATTCCTAATAATTTAGCAACTTTTTCCTGTAACTCATTTACCGTAGGGTCACTTTTAAAAACGTCATCACCAACTTTTGCATTCATCATTGCCTCCAACATTCCTTTTGTTGGTCTTGTTACTGTATCGCTTATTAAGTTTATTTCCATTTTTAACTCTAATTTAAAGTGTATTTTTGTGATATGATTACACAAGACCAGCTAAAAAACATTGCCGAACGAATTGGCAAGTTAAAGAGCTATTTGGAAATTGACAAGAAATTGATTGAGATTTCTAATGAAGAGGAAAAAACTGCCAATCCAGATTTTTGGAATAACCCAAAAGAAGCAGAAATTTTAATGAAGTCGTTACGATTCAAGAAAAAATGGGTTGAAGATTACAATACCATTGTTGCAATGAATGATGATGTAACCGTTTTATACGATTTCTACAAAGAAGATCAAGTTGAAGAAAACGAAGTAATAGAACAGTTTAACAAAACTAATACGCTTTTAGAAGATATTGAATTTAAAAATATGCTTTCTGAAGAAGGGGATAGTTTAAGTGCCACCATACAAATTACAGCTGGTGCAGGCGGAACAGAAAGTTGCGATTGGGTAGAAATGTTGTTTAGAATGTACACAATGTGGGCAGAAAAACAAGGCTTTAAACTAAAAACACTTAATTATCAAGCAGGTGATATTGCTGGAATTAAAACGGTAACTTTTGAGGTTGATGGTGATTATGCCTTCGGATGGTTAAAAGGTGAAAATGGTGTACATCGTTTAGTTAGAATTTCTCCGTTTGATAGTAACGGAAAACGACATACTACATTTGGTTCTGTATACGTATATCCAGTAGCAGATGATTCGATTGAAATAGATATAAACCCTGCCGATATAGAAATAACAACCACTCGTTCTAGTGGTGCAGGCGGGCAAAATGTAAATAAAGTTGAAACAAAAGTTCAACTAACACATAAACCTACAGGAATTCAAATTCAGTGTTCAAACTCACGTTCTCAACACGATAATAGAGCGACCGCATTAAAGATGTTAAAATCTCAGTTATATGAAATTGAACTTCAAAAAAGACAAGCAGCTCGTACAGATATTGAAGCTAATAAATTAAAAACAGAGTGGGGAAGTCAAATTAGAAACTATGTAATGCACCCTTATAAATTAGTAAAAGATGTAAGAACTGCTTATGAGACAGGAAATGTAGATGCAGTTATGGACGGAAATATTAATCCGTTTTTAAAAGCTTATTTAATGTTGAATGGACAGAAAAAGAATTAATAAATGGCACTATCTCATAATCTGTGTAAGTTTAAAAATCTCGGGAGCTATAACTCCCGAGATTTTTTTTATTAACTTTAAACTTTAACACCTTATATTATGAAACCAGAAGACATTTTAAACGATTCTTTTTTACAGCAATTCAAGAGCGGAACAGAACTAACCTCCTTTTTAGAAGACTTGCATAAGCGAGGCATAGAAAAGATATTAGAAGGCGAATTAGACGCACATTTAGATTATGAAAAACATCAAAAGCGTAGCAATACCAATGCGCGAAATGGCTATACTTCAAAAAAGTTAAAAACTACCTTAGGAGAAACGACGATACAAATACCACGAGATCGAGAAAGTTCATTTAATCCAATGCTTATTAAAAAACGGCAAAGCACAGCAGATGGAGTAGAAAATATAATCATCTCTCTGTACGCAAAAGGGATGAGTACCAGTGATATTGAACAGCAAATATATGAGTTGTACGATTTCAATATTTCTACTGCCACAATCTCAAGAATTACCGATAAAATAACAGGAGATATCATTGCATGGAAAAATCGCCCCCTAGAACAAACCTACCTAATCGTTTGGATGGACGGTATTGTTTTTAAGGTTAGAGAAAACTCAAAAGTGATTAACAAAACCATTTACATCGCAGTAGGGTTACGCACAGATGGTAAAAAAGAGGTGTTAGGATTATGGTTAGGTAAAAATGAATCTTCCGCCTTTTGGATGTCTGTTTTAAGTGATATTAAAGCACGAGGAACACAAGATATTTTGATTACTGCTACCGATAATTTAAACGGATTTACAGAGACCATAAAAACAATGTTTCCTAATTCTGTAACTCAAATATGTGTAGTACATCAAATTAGAAACACCATGCGTTATGTGGTCTGGAAGGATAAAAAGGAATTTGTAAAAGATATGAAACAAATCTACACAGCACCCACAAAAGAAGCCGCCAAAGCCGCTTTAAACGACTTCAAAGACAAGTGGAACTCTAAATATTCTTACGCCATTAAAAGTTGGGAAAACAATTGGGACGAACTCACTGTTTTCTTTGATTTTCCCGCTGAAATTAGAAAAATAATATACACCACTAATCTCATCGAAAACTTAAACGGAAAGATTAGAAAATACACAAAAAACAAACTCTCTTTCCCCACGGATGACGCGGTAATGAAGTCCGTATTTTTAGCACTAAGAGAAAGCACAAGAAAATGGACAATGCCAATTAGAAATTGGGGCGTTATTCTTAACCAATTTTTGATTATATTTGAAGACAGGATTAAGTTATAAATAACCTAATCCCGAATTTTAAACTTACACAGATTTTGCAAGAGTGTCTAATAAATTTAAAATAAGAAGCTATTTCCTGCTTTCAACTATATCTTTTTGTAAAAAAACAAAAAGGATGTCGTTTCAATCAGGGCTAACCTTTTTATAAACGAATAGAAAACTAAAAACACTGTTACTTTTTGCCTATAAATTAGTGTCTCAAGTGATAAAAAAATAAAAGAAATGATAAAAATTTACCATAACCCTCGTTGTTCAAAATCTCGTTTAGGAGTTGAACTTTTAAAAAATTCAAGTAAAGAGTTTAAAATTGTAAAATATTTAGATGATATTCCATCAGAAAAAGACTTAAAAGAAATTATAAAACTTTTAGGCATCACTCCCATTGATTTAATTCGTAAAGGTGAAAAAATATGGAAAGAAGAATTTAAAGGAAAAGAACTATCTGATACAGAAATTATAAAAGCAATGGTTGCAAACCCAAAACTGATAGAACGACCAATAGTTATTAATGGTAAAAAAGCAGTTATTGGTAGACCTACAGAAAATATTTTAACAATTATTTCTTAGTACATAACAAAAAATGATTATATAATCTACTGATAATACGTGTTCTGTAATAATATTTTTTTTAGACAAAGAATAAATTATTTTTTATCATATACTCAGCAGTTATTTAATTTCCCGCTACGCGGGAAGACTTTAAAAGCTCTCAATTTATTGAGAGCTTTTATTTTTCAGGGTAAAACACCGATTTTAAAAAACCTAATCCGTAACCTAAAAATTGAGTAAGTGAAGTTGTAATACTTAAAAAAGCAACTTGTAAACTTTTATTTTGAATAAGAGAGTCTATAAAAATTAACAAGAAATAAATTCCGTAGAAAGTTAATAACTGCCAATAGTCAATTATTACTAAGATAATACTAACATTAAACCCAATAATAAATAAACTAGGAAACCAATAGGTTAATTTAGCTGTTTCTGGATACCTTTTATTTAGCTTTGGTCTTGCTGTACCAAAAACAAAAGTCTGCTTTAAAAATTGATAAATACTACTTCTACGTTTGTGATATACAAATGCCTTCTCTATTAACTGTGTTTCGAATCCGTTTTTCCATAAGCGAAATGTTAAATCTATATCTTCACCTGCTTTCATCTTGGAAAACCCATTTGTTTTCTCAAAAGCTACCTTCGACAGCCCTAGATTGAAACTTCTTGGTTGAAATTTACCAACCGATTTCTTTTTTCCTCGAATTCCGCCAGTTGTTAATACGGAAGTCATTGAATAATTAATGGCTTTTTGTAGCGCTGTAAAATTATCATGTGCTGCATCTGGACCTCCAAAAGCATCTGTATAATTATTTTCTAAACCTTTTTTAACTTCTGATAGATATTGTTTCGGAACAATTACATCTGAATCTAAAATGATAAAATAGTTTCCTAAAGCTCTTTCCATTCCGTAGTTTCGGCTTGCTCCTGCTCCGTTATTTTCTTTAAATAAATATTTTAAATTTAGTTTTAACCTATATTTCTCTACAATGGTTTCACTTTTATCTGTGGAGCCATCTTCTACAATAATCACTTCAAATTTATTTTGAAAATCTTGTTTGACAAGGCTTTCTAATAATTCATCTATCTCTTTTGGGCGATTATAAACTGGTATTATTATGGAAAAATTAAGATTCAAAGGTTCAAAGATTCAAAGGTTCAAAGGTTCAAAAAAATGACTTTGTAAATGTACAGAAATTAAGTAATACTTGTCATTCCTGCAAAGGTAGAAATCAGTGCAGAATTATACTTTTTTAATTTAAAAATTCAATTATAGATCTAATTACTAGTTAAATCAGTAATATATTGTACTGATAATAAATAATTTAACTATATGAAAATCATCAAGGAGTTTAAAGGACATTTTTGAGTAAATAGAAGATCATATAAACCAACTCCACAATTTAATCGCAGGGCGATAGCCCAATTGGGTTTAATTCCCCGACGCTTGCGTCGAAATAAAAAGGGAATTCCTATTTAATACCTCGTATGCTTGCGTCGAGGTAGTTTATTAGATATCCTTCTTATTGGAATAATTGCGGTAATTTCTGGGGCAGAAACTTGGGAACAAATGGTTCAATTTGCTAAATAAAAAGAAGATTTTTTGAAGATTTTTTTTAGATTTACCTAATGGCATTCCTTCAAAAGACACCATTAACAGAGCTTTTTAGGCGATTAATAGTGAACAATTTGAATCTTGTTTTATGGAATGGGTTCATTCAATTGCAGATTTAAGTAAAGGTAAAATAATAGCCATTGATGGTAAGACGATACAGTGATGCAAAAGCATACGGAAAGAAATCACCAATTCATATGGTTAGCGCTTGGGCTTGTAAGAATAATCTTGTTTTGGGGCAGGCTAAAGCAGATCAACCACAATTATTGAAACACATTCAAGATGAATTTTGGTTTTCAAAACATTTAAGAAACATACACCAATCATAATTTAGACTATAGAAAAATAGAAAGTATACGTGAATTTAAAAACAGCGATAAACCTATAGAAAAAGCAACCCGTTATTATATATCTAGTTTAGAAAATAATGCCATTGAGTTTCAATCAAAAGTACGCTCGCATTGGTCTGTAAAAAATAAACTCCATTGGACTTTGCAGGGTGCTTTTTCTGAAGGTGCTTCTAGAAAAAAAGCAAGAAACGCTGCCCAAAATTATTCCATACTTCTTAAAATTGCACTAAACTTATTAAAAAAATGAATCTTTTAAAAAAATATCTATGAAGAGTAAAAGGCTAGAGGCTGGATGGAATGAAGACTATTTGTTGAAAATATTAAATTTAAAAGTATGATTCTGCCCTGTACGATTGTACACCGAACGCTCAATTCGAGAAAATAACGCTGGCGGTAGAACTCGAAAAAGTTGACATTCACTATCAATACCAAGGTGTTCGGATGTTAAATTAATAGTAATCAGCCCTTTATCATTTAACTTAGGTTCCTTATTTGATGGCGATAATTATTTTTTGTTTTAATTTGATTGAATGTTGTGCATCCTTGTTGTTTTGTGGTTATTACAACAAGATACTGTTAATAAGCTTATTGCACAACTTTTTCTAAATGCACAACGGGTTATATTGAATTTAAAAGTATGATTCTGCTCTGACTGGTGTATTTTATTTTTTGTCATATACTAAAAAAATTGTATATTTGCAGTCCGAATTTTTCGGGGTGTAGCGTAGCCCGGTCATCGCGCCTCGTTTGGGACGAGGAGGTCGCAGGTTCGAATCCTGCCACCCCGACAACTTTAATAATCAATCTATAGTAAAACCTTGATAATCTTACGATTATCAAGGTTTTGTAGTTTTTAGACAATCATAAAGTATGATTGAAAAAGTGACCTAATTGGTTACCTAATTCAAAATGAGTAATAAAGGTAACCGAATATTATTGATTTGACTTTCGTCAATTAACTAGTGCCTGGTCGGTAAGTACCTTAATTTGCTAAAGAGTTCAATTTTTGTGTTGTACTTTTCTTTATTTTTTAAAAAAAGGGTTGGCTTTGAAGTTTTTTAAAACGGAGGCTGTTCAACTTGATAAAATCCTCCTTTTTAGGTCTAAAATTTGGTTTTAAATCATAGGTATCCTTAAAAAGACTAGATTACCTTGTTTTTAGGCTACTTTTTGCCTCTTTTTTGTTTTCGATTTTTCTTTTTCCTTTTTTATTAAGTTTCCCAGCCTATGAAGATTGTAAGACAAAACGGCTAGAGACACGTATTTGTCAAAATTGATTTTCCCTTTATCACAACACTTGTCTAGTCCGTGATATGTAAGTTGATTAATATTAGATTCGACAGCATTATGTGCGTTATTTAGGGTTTTAAAATCTTTCGAATGCTCTATTTCTTTGCGCTCTTTATTAGGCTTTCCCTTTTGTTTTATGATGGTATTTGGGATGATTGACTCTAGGTCTTTTATAATTTCTTTGGAGCTAAATCCTTTATCAAAACTTAAAGAAGCAATCCTACCACCAAACTGTTTTCTAAGCCTTTCTGCAATATCAATGGTAAAAGCAGCATCAGGAGTATCTGCTATGATTTGATCTAAAACGATAAAGTGATGTTGATCGGTTACAATCAAGTGTTTTTCTCCGAATTCTGCAACAATACCTGCCTTGCCTTTGCTAATCCATTTGGTGTGTGGTTCAAATAAAGAAAATATTTTTTCATTATGTGGAATTTTTTCACCTTTTAGAAGTCGTCTCTCTACCAAATCTATATGCTTGATTAGCATTTCAAAATAGTATTTCAATGCTACAAAGGCTAGTTCTTGAGAAAGCGTCTTTGGCGTGAAAACAGTTTGGAATTCTACTACCTTTTTTTGAAGTACTTTGGCGATGTCTAGATAATTTTTAGTGGCATATTTTAAACGAAACTCTTTGTTTTTACCTCCTGATTTTTTAACTTTTTGAAGTTTTCTAAACTCGATTTTAATGCGTTTTTTCCAATCTAAGTCTTTGCGCCAACCCTCTAGGTTTTGTTCTTTTGCCAAAGAACAACTAATTTCAATACACTTTCGGGAAGCATCCCATAACAGGTTATAATCCGTAGGGAAATGAACATTGGTTTTTACTACATAACTATCAACTTTGAGCCTAAGAGTTTGATCGTCTTTTTTTTTAAATACCCTTGTCCTACTTCCAAGACTAAGGCATTGATTTTGGTGATACTTTCGGTTTTTAATAAACCAATATTCTCCTTTAAAGCGGTTAAACTATACTGCTTGACTTCCGATGAAAAACCATAAGAATCGCCTTCGATTCCCATCAGCTGGCGAACACATTTATCAAAATTGGCAATCCACAACAGCCGGTCGTAATTGGTGTTGAGCGTTAATCGAATCACAGACAAAACAATCACTTCCCAAATACTCATACCTTGCCTTCCTGTTTGCTTTTTATCTCTTAAAATTATAGGCGCTACGATGGAAAACATTTTTTGGTGATACAACTCATTGACAAAAATAGTTTGAAGAGCTAGTAATACAGGCGCAAGTTCGTCTCTGCTTTTGGTAGGAATCACTACCTCTGAAATAGGAAGGCTTCCTAGAATTGGTGATACTTCAAATCGTTTACGCATCGTTTCTTTTTTTGGCGAATCTACAGCGGATAATCCTAGTAAAATCGTTGTTCTTTCTAATTTACAGCTTTTTTGAAGAAAGATTCAATCCAAATTAGTAAGTTATTAACTTAATAATCAACAAAATAAAAGTTTATGACCAGGCACTAACTAACTGTTTAAGATTGTGTTTTAGAATATTGTAGAATTTAACTATCTTTATAAAAACATTATAGATATGGATTTACAAAGTATAATAAGAGTGTTGAGTCAAGAGTAGAAAAAGAAATTAGTCGGTTTATTGAGTCGTGATTTGAATGTGCCAAAACTAAATATGCTTATAGACAACCTAAACAAAGACCGTCCAATCAAATAACCAAATAATCAAATAATCAAATAACCAATAAAACAAAAAAGAATAATAAACCCTAAAGAAAATATATAAACTCCTATCCCTTTGGTTACAATATATTAAATTAATGAAATTATGTTTGTAGTATATCACGATATCATCACTGATGATAGATTGTAATAATATTCTATTTCAAATATTAATCATTCAATTGGGTTATATTTCATTAAAATATAAGTGATTATCACTATTATTTTTTTAGAAACGAACGACACACTATTATTGTTCTTAAATTAAGAATTAATAGTAGTGTTTTCATTTTCAAAAAAATCAAAAAAAGTTTTAAAATCAAGACTTAACCCTTTTATCACTTTGTATAAAGTTTTAAGGGTTGGAGATGTACGTGATGCCTCAAGTCGTTGTATCTGTCTTTCATCTATATTGGATTTAATGGCTAAATCTAATTGGGTCATATCACGTTCCTTACGGAGCTCACGAATACGCTTCCCAATATCTTTAATAAACAATTTTAATTCTTGCTCTTCCATAGTCCCAGATTTAACAACTAAAGAATGGAAATGTAGAAGTATTACCTTAAAAATAACACGACAATTTTGTCGTGTTAATAGAATTTATCTATATATTTGAAAATCAATAAATAGGCTCAATAATAACACTCCTATGAGTCAAGGAATACAACAATTAAAAACGGAAATCATGGAAAAACTAATTACATTAATCGCATTCATATTTATAGTAAACATAAATGCACAGGTTATATTTCAATCAAGCTTAATTTCAGATGAAATTGGGATTGCCTGGGATATTACATACGGTGACATTGACGGTGACGGTGACTTAGACGTTATCGCTACCTACGTAGAACATAATATTATTGTATGGCATGAAAATACCGACGGATTAGGATCATTTGGTCCACAACGAATAATAGATCCTATTTTAGTAGAAGGCTGGATAAAAGTTAAAACTGCTGATATTGATGAGGATGGTAAAGTAGATGTTATTGCCTCATCTAGAGAAGGCCATTTTTTGGCTTGGTATAGAAATGAAGGCTCTGGAAATTTTTCTGCACAAAAAATTATTGCAAAGGGAAGAGATGCCGGCTACTCTACTGAAATTTACTTTTCTGATATTGATTCAGATGGTCATATTGACATTGCCGCTGTACATGGAACAGGTGCTAGTGCAGAAACTCTTTGGTATGAAAATGATGGCTCTGGAAATTTTACGAGGCATGTTGTTTCAACATATCCTGGAGCCTTATCTATTACTGTAAAAGATGTAGACGATGACGGTGATCCAGATATTATTTGTGTTTATAACACTAATGCTAGTACTGGATCAAGACTTGCTTGGTTTGAAAATACTGACGGTCTTGGTTCATTTGGACCAATGAATACTATTGCCATACTTGAAGATCCACCTCAATCAATTCAAGCAGCTGATTTTGATAATGATGGCGATATTGACGTTGCTCTTCTAGTATATAGTATTGATGCAAAAATAGTTTGGTATAAAAATACTGATGGTTTTGGGACTTTTTCTAGTGAAATAATTATAGAAATATTTCCACCTATAAGTGAAGGTATTGCTTTTGGTAAGACAGGTATTGCTGATTTTGATGGTGATATGGACATTTTCTACTCTTACACAGGCGATGCAGAAACAGAGGGGGAGATTCATTGGGCTGAGAATAACGGATCAGGTTCATTTACTATTCATACCATCAATGACAATATTAGAAATTATGGTTTATGTGCTGCTGATATTAATGGTGATGGAAAAATAGACATTTTGAGTGCCTCATGGGATGCATTTTTAGGACTTTTTCCTAATAATAATGAATTATTATTTTTTAAAAATACTTTTAAAAATACTTTAATTTTGGGGGTGGAAGATAACATTTTAAAAGATTCTTTTAAAATGTATCCTAATCCAGTAGCTGATATTTTAAACTTTTCATCGCGTAATGATATTACCTCTGTTAATATTTTTACATTATTAGGACAAGAGGTTCTATCCTACACCGATGATTTTGGAATCTCAAATATAAATATTTCAAATTTATCGAGTGGTATTTACATTGGCAGGTTCGGTAATGAGACTGGTGGAGTCATATCAAAACAGATTATAAAGAAAGGTTATGTTTTAGAATAATGTAGAATTTCACTATCTTTATAAAAACATTATAGATATGGATTTACAAAGTATAATAAGAGTGTTGAGTCAAGAGCAGAAAAAGGAATTAGTCGGTTTATTGAGTCGTGATTTGAAAGTGCCAAAACTAAATATGCTTATAGACAACCTAAACAAAGACCGTCCAATCAACTGTCCACATTGTCAAAGTTCTGATATTTACGGGCATGGAGGCTATAAGGGGCGTAAGCGCTACAAATGTAAATCTTGCACTAAAACCTTTAATGATCTTACAGGTACTGCTATGGATGGCATAAAGAAAGTGGATGAATTTCAAGATTATCTAGTTCTTATGATTGAAAGCGTGAGTATCCGTAAAGCCGCTAAAAAGATTGGAGTCAATGTTAAAACTATTTTTGATTGGAGACACAAGTTACTATCTTGTTTATCCGTTTTTAATGGAGAAGAGTTCTCAGGAATTGTTGAATGTGATGACAAACAGCTTAATATAAATAATAAAGGAAGTCGAGATCTTCAAAGAAAACCTTACAAGAGACCAAGTGATAGACAAACCAAACGCGGTGTGAGCAATGATAAAATCTCTATAATGGTTGCCACAGATAGAAATAACAATCCAATGATGCGTGTCGCTAAAAGAGGCAGGATTGATGTGCATAGTATTGAAAAAACAATAGGAACGTTACTAAAACCTGAAAACGTACTTTGTTCAGATTCTCATCCTTCTATAATTAAATGGGCAAAAGATAAGCAGATGGAGCATCATACATTTATAGCATCAAAACACATAAAAGACAAGTGCTACCATGTGCAGCATGTAAACTCAATAGACAATCGTTATCAAAGATGGATAAAACCTTTCTATGGTGTATCAACAAAATATTTGAGTGGCTATCTAAACTGGTTTGTATTCTTGCAGAAGGTTAAAAAATCGCTCTCTCAAACAGTAGATATAGCAAATATCATGATAAAAAACGCTAAAGCTATAAACACATATAAAGCAATTGAAGAAAATTATATGGAATTAATGATTCCACATTATTCTAAAACATAACCTAAAGAAATAATTTGTAATAATTTAATTTAACTTAAAAAGAAAAGCTTTTATATTTTTTATAGAGGCTTTTTTAGTGTAAAACTTTGAAATCAGGCACGCTGTGGTATACTGCCAACATATGAAAAAACGAATATTACTTGTAGCCAATTGGAAAATGAATGTTACGTCTGAAAAGGACGCAGTGAATTTATTTAATTCTATTAAAAATGTTATTGCACGAATTTCAATGATTGAAATGATTGTTTGTCCACCACATATGTACCTTAACCAAGTTGCTGAACAGGTGATTAATGAACACTACAATGTTGGGGCTCAGGATGCGTCACCGGATGAATCTGGAAATCGCACTGGAGAAACATCTATGTTGATGGTGAAAAATGCAAAGGCAAAATATGTTATTTTAGGTCATTCAGAACGTAGTCATTTAGAAGATCGTGGGGATATTTCTAGAAAGTTAACATCAGCATTAGAAAATGAAATAATACCAATTGTGTGTGTTGGGGAATTAGAACGAAACAAAGATTGGAAAAAAGATTTAGCGCAACAATTAAAAGACTCATTTAATCGTGTTCCAAAGAAAAATCCAGAAAATATTGTTATTGCGTACGAACCCGTTTGGGCAATTTATAATGACAAGAAAAATCCAGCAACTCCAGCTCAATATAATGAAGCAATAGAGGTAATTAAAAAAGAATTACAAAAGATTTTCAAAACATTGAAAGCTGTTGAATCAATGAGATTTATTTATGGTATGGTTTTGAATTACAATACTCCGTTAAGTTTTTATGCTGCTCTGATACCATAATACAGTAGTTCTTTAATTTTTTGTTTATTATTCTTCAAGTTCGGTCTTATAGCGAACACGTTAAAAAATCGAGCAAGCATTAACTCATTGTGATGTAAGGTTTTAATATCCTTGATTGAGAAAGCCCCTCTTAGCCTTTTTTCAATAGGCATCCAATGTGTAATCTTAGCGAGATTAACCGTTGTAAGTGCTGTATTAAAATGAAAGTTGAGTTTATCTTTACTTCTTGCTTGACAGTGATTTAGACCTGAGTATTGCTTGGCATCTCTAAAAGTAAATTCTATTTGAAATCTGGTGCGATAATATGTCAAAATCATTTCTGCTGAAATTGTTACATCTGTAGAAAAATATAATTTATGATTCCATTTTCCTTTTTTAAGGAAATAAACAATCACAAGATTGATTTTTCTTTTTAATGATTTTGAGTATACAATAGCGCTGTATACTTTGCTTTGCTGATTGTCTTCTATCAAAGAAAAATATTCTTTTCTAAGTTTTTTATAATCAATTTTTCCATCATATTTCTTAGGTCTTCCTCTCCCATATTTCTGTTGGTCAGTATAAATATATTGTAAGTCAGCATCGTTTCTTAGTCTGCTAACGGTCTCCAATCCATTATCAGAGAGTTTAGAAACAAAACCGTATTTGGAAAAATAAGCATCTGCCACAACATATTTAGACATCGAAAGAAGGACCTCTTTTCTTTGAATCAATATATTGGCATAATGATCTACCAAACTTTTTGATTCCAAATTATTTGGTGTCTGAACAGCCTCTAAATGAAACGCTGTATGATTATCTATATCAATCGCTGCTATACCAGATATTTCCAATCCCCATTTTGCCTTTCCCGCTACACCAGACCAATAATAACCAACTCCACAGGTGGATTTACCAGATTTACTAACATAACTCGGGTCGAAAGCAATGGTTAAATGTTTGCCCCCATACTCAGTAATCAATTCTTTATTGAAATTTAAAAAGTCAAAAGACTTACTAAACTGATTCCTGTAATGTTGTTCTCCATGATCACCATAACGACTTAACTGCATAAAATTTAAACGTCCTTTTATGCTGAGAAATAGACCAAAAACTTCCAACATAAAATCATATTGCCATTTATTTACATCTTTCATTTTGTTAAGTAATCTTTTTGTGTGATATTTATAGTTGGATTTCTCCTTGAGAAGCATCATTAATAGCTGTTTGAAATTAACTATTAATTTAATGATAATCAGGGAGTTATCCTAATTTTTGAGCCTGTTTTTTTAACTTATTTAATTGACTGTTAGAGGGTTAGGGCAAAGTTTAACGGAGTATTGGAATTATAAACAACAAGTTATTTAATCGCAGGGCGATAGCCCAATTGGGTTTAATTCCCCGACGCTTGCGTCGAAATAAAAAGGGAATTCCTATTTAATACCTCGTATGCTTGCGTCGAGGTAGTTTATTATGCTAATTAGAATAGAACTTAGCCGTAATAATTTATTAAGCCATTACAGAAGCTTTCATCGATTTTCTATATAAGAAAGAATTAAAGATATTTCTTTTGCCAAAATTGTTTATAGATTTTGCATTTATAAATTTTCCAAAAAGTATTTTGCTAACACCAAAGTACTCATAGCTATTACCATCTGTAAAAGTAACTTCTAATAACATACTTTTATGTTGCCATTCAGCAACTTTAAATTCGGTAATTGTGGTTTTGTAGGCTTCTAAATTAGCTTCTTTGGTTTCTGGAGCGATACTAACTAAGAAATGATACCCATCAATAATTTGAGTACTTACAACTTCTGCTTCTTCCTTTTTTTCTTCCTCTAAAAATTTATCTGGATGCCATTCTTTTACTAACCCTCTATATGTTTTTTTTAAGTCTTTTAAATCTATAGAACCTTCTACTTTAAATAACTTTTTATATTCTTTTATACGTTTCATTTGTGTTGAATTTCAAATTGCGTGCAAAAGTATTGATATTAAATGAATTATGACGTATTTTTTTTAAGATAGATTAAACAAAAAACCACTTCAATTAAGAAGTGGTTTTTAAACGAATATAACTAAAATTATTATTCTTTAAACCAATCTCCTCCTTCAGAGATTATTTTTCTTCATCTTCATTTGGTTTAAATAATGCATCATCAATATGGTTATAATCAGTTTACCAAGGTGTTGGTTTGTTTTGATAACCAAGTAATATCATATTGCCGTATCATACAGATTGGGTCGTAAAAATTTTTATAAAATAAAATAGGTTTTTTACGCTTTCTAATAGTTAATTTGGTAACTACCATTATCTAATACTTGAACAGTTGAGCTAACATTGTTTGTTGTATTAGTACCTCTACCCGCACTTACTTGTAAGTCATAATCACCATAAGCATTAGATAATTTATAATCTGCAATAGCTGATGTTTCTACATCATCAGGTAATTCAATTGAATAATTGATTGTTGTTAATTCAATTTCAGTACTTTCCTCTTCTTGTTCTGGTTCGTCATCATCTTTACATCCGTTAACGAATATTAGTAATACAAATAGTAAAAGTAATTTTTTCATAATTTCAGAGTTTAGTTCTGTTTTATTTTGCAAAGTTGTTATTTGTTTTTCAGTTGAAACCTAACCATATAAGTGAGTTTTTTTGTTGGTCATAATTTTTGTTAATGTCTCGGCTATGGTTAGTACGGGAATTAAGAGAACTGAACTTTCGGACTAGCACTTAGCTAAATTTATAATTTTTTCTTTAAAAATAGACACGCAAAATTGTAAATTTTGCGGACTTTGTTCAAGGTACTTCACTTTGAGGTAAGCACCAAAATCCGTATTAAATATAGCCATTGTTGGCATTTCGTTATTTTTTTTCAAGAGTTTCCATTAATTCAAAGCAAAGTTTGTCAATATTCCCCATTTTTGGATTAAAACCCGATACATTAGATAGTATGATAATTCCATTTTTACTTTTTATATCTATTGCCATAGAAGACGAATAACCACCAGTTCCTCCATTGTGCCAAATTAAAACATTACCAGACTTTGATTTAATAATGTGCCAACCTAAACCAATGCTCATATTATCATTTATTTCAAATGTTTTTTGTCTTGTTAATTTTAACTCTTTATTTGAACAGTCAAATTGAGCAATTGCAAATTTAGACATATCCTCAACTGTCGATAAAATTCCACCAGCACCAGCCAAAACAGAAAATTCCCAATTAGAAACTTCATTTCCTGATGCATCTTGTCCTTTGATAAATTCACCTTTAACTTTATTTAATTCTGTTGTTGAGTTTAGCATATTGTATTTAGAAAATATTTTAGTACGTAAAAGACTATCATAACTAATGTTTTCTATTTCACTCAAAGTATAGCCAATTAAACCTGCTCCTAAATTTGAGTATTCATATTTCAATTCAGAATTTTGTGATATTATTAGATATTTGGTCAAATATTCTACTAATTCTTGTTTCTTATACTCTTTATACGGATTTTGAGGATTTACTTTTGTTAAATCTAAATTTGAAGGTAAACGTGGAAGTCCAGAAGTATGGTTCGCTAATTTTTTGAATGATATTTTAGTTCCGTTATTAAAGGATAAATTTAAATAATCATTAATGTTATCATTTAGTTTAATTTTTTTGTCCTTTACAAAATTTGAAAGTAAGGTAGATGTAAAAACTTTTGTTATTGACCCAATTTCAAATGTACTTTCATAATTTACGGATGTAGAAATAGTGCCGTTATTCTGTTTTATTCCGTAATAGTTGACTTTTCCATTAGTGATAATTGCAATAGCAATTTGTGTTTGATTTGGAAATACTTTAGAGTTATTAAATATTATTTCAGATTGTTTTTCTGTAATAAAACTACCTTTAGCAGATAAATTATTAATTACATTTTCTGATGAAATTTCTTCTACAAACGGCTTGATAAATAGTCCATTTATTTTTGATTTATCATCTATCGAAATATTTAGAGTGAAAACAGCACGTTCAAATGTTGTTTTATAAGAAGCGTAAGTTCCGTTTTCATATTTTAAAAACTCTCGATTAGAAATGTTTCCTGCTTGAGATTTTAAACCTTTCAAAAATTCGTTCGTTTTATCTATTGGTAATGTTTTCTGCATTACTTCTGCAAACATTGAAAAGATTACTTCATAATTATCTGAATTGTAATTTTTCACAAAACTTTCAGTAACAGTTTTGTTTGTTAATTTTTCCGTTTGTGCGAATGAAAAATTAACAATTAAAGTTAAAATTATAAGTATTATATTTTTCATTAATTGTTCTAATTTTTGCTTTTTCTAATGAATGCCAATGTGATAAGAATATGCGTTGTTTCAATGACTTATATTCAACGTTAGCGAAAGTATCCAAAAATAAGTTAAGAATTAAACTAAATTTACAACCTCATTTAGTTTACTTTAAAATTAATTTCATCAAAAGAACTATAACTAAAAATTAATAAGAAATAGCAAAAGTAAATGGTGTTTTTCATAATTAAAAAGGAATGTTTTAAGACTTTTAAATATATAAAAGGTGTATTTAAGATTGTATCTTTGCACTTTATATTTGAAAAATGCGCACAAAAACAGTCAAAAAAAATAAAATAAATGTAGTTACTTTAGGGTGTTCAAAAAACATTTACGATAGTGAAGTGTTAATGGGGCAATTAAAAATGAATGGTAAAAATGTAGTGCATGAAGACCTAGATGACGATGGCAATATTGTTGTAATTAATACGTGCGGGTTTATTGGTAAAGCCAAAGAAGAAAGCATAGATACAATTTTACATTACGCGCAAAGAAAGGAAGCTGGTGAAATTGACAAGGTTTTTGTAACAGGTTGTTTAAGCGAGCGTTATAAGCCAGATTTAGAGAATGAAATTACCAATGTAGATCAATATTTTGGTACGCACGATTTACCTAACTTACTAAAAGTTTTAGAAGCAGACTATAAACATGAATTGATAGGAGAACGTTTAACAACTACTCCAAAACATTATGCATATTTAAAAATTGCAGAAGGCTGTGATAGACCTTGTTCGTTTTGTGCGATTCCGTTAATGAGAGGAAAACATATTTCTACACCAATTGAAGATATTATTACTGAAGCTACAAAGTTAGCTGAGAAAGGAATAAAAGAATTGATGTTAATTGCACAAGATTTAACGTATTATGGATTAGATATTTACAAAAAGCGTGCGTTAGCAGATTTATTGAAAGAATTGGTAAAAGTAGATGGAATTGAGTGGATTCGTTTACATTATGCGTTTCCAACAGGTTTTCCGATGGATGTATTAGAAGTAATGAAAAACGAACCAAAGGTTTGTAATTATTTAGACATTCCGTTGCAGCATATCAATACGGAGATTTTAAAGTCGATGAAACGTGGAACAACGCATAAAAAAACGACTGCGTTAATTCATAAATTTAGAGAAGCTGTACCAAATATGGGAATACGAACAACATTAATTGTTGGGTACCCTGGTGAAACAGAAGAACAGTTTCAAGAATTAAAAGATTGGGTAGAGGAAATGCGTTTTGAACGATTGGGAGCTTTTGAATATTCGCACGAAGAAAATACTGGAGCCTATATGTTAGAAGATAATGTGCCAGAAGAGGTGAAGTTTCGTCGTGTAAATGAAATTATGGAAATTCAAAGTCAGATTTCTTGGGAATTAAATCAACAAAAAATAGGAAAAACATTCCGTTGTTTATTTGATAGAAAAGATGGAGAGTTTTTCTACGGAAGAACAGAATTTGATTCGCCAGATGTTGATAATGATGTAATTGTAGATGCTAAAAAACATTACATTAAAATTGGAGAATTTATTGATGTAAAAATTTATGAAGCGGGCGATTTTGACTTATATGGAGAACCAGTCGTAAAACAAGAAAGACCTGTTAGTTTGAATCAAAAGAGAAAGAACTAATTAAAAGTTAATCCTAATTTTAGCAGGATTTTTATGTTTAAAACTTATAAATTTTGTCATTCCTATGAAGGCAGAAATTTATAAACTATTGTTTAGATTTCTGCTTTTGGAAAGAATATTAGCTTTCTTTTAATACATTATTTAACATTGGGTTTAGAAGTTAAAACTTCTCAAAAACGCCTAATCCAAAAAGGGCAAAATCATATTTTACAGGATCGTTTTTATCAAAATCACGTAAAGTAATATCTAATTCTTGAATCGCTTTCCAGTCATTTTGTTTACGAGTAAGAATGCCTAACTTACGAGCTACGTTTCCTGTATGAACATCTAAAGGACAATGTAAATGAGCAGGATTGTGTTTTTTCCAAATACCAAAATCTA
Source organism: Tenacibaculum sp. (assembly GCA_965242715.1). GTDB lineage: Bacteria > Bacteroidota > Bacteroidia > Flavobacteriales > Flavobacteriaceae > Polaribacter. Next base: position 2,069,039 of record OZ251501.1, on the reverse strand, counting down.
CTCCAGTTTTATTTTCACGAACCACCCAACGTAAAAACATATTTATACGTTTAGATGCCGAATTCTTTAAAGGATCTGAAACATGTTTCTGTGTTCTTATTTGATGAGGAAGTTCAAAAAATGTTTTTTTAAAATGATGAATAGAATTTTTATAAGTATTTGATTTGTCAGTAACTAAAAGAATACTTTCTAATCCGTTGTGGTTTCTGTAAATGTTTTGAAGTGCTTTTATAAAGAACGTAAAATCATCAGCATTAAAAGTTCTATGCACAAATCCCTTAAAAGCTTCTATATCTTTTTCTTGATGATTCATAACGAAATCGAAAGGAGAATTACCAAGTAGCTCCATCATTTTAGAAGCGTTTTTGATAATCATTTTTCTATTTCCCCAAGCAATAGTTGCAGTAAGGAAACCTGCAATTTCAATATCTTCTTTTAGCGAAAATTGATGTGGAATTTGAATAGGATCACTTTCTATAAATTTCGGATTGTTATATAAAACAACCTTTTCGTCTAAAAATTCTTTAAGTTCATGTGCTTTCATTAAAACAATTCAGTGGCAAAACTTATAAGCATTAAAACACCATTATAAGCTGCATGTAAAAATATAGACCACAACAAGCCAAAACGAACTCTAATAAAACCTAAGTATCCTCCTAAAAGTATTTGTGGTAATACTAAAATTGGTGCAAAAATTAAAACATTGGTAGTAATATTAAAATTGGTTAAATGAATCAAACCAAAAAGAATTACAATAGTATAAAAAGCAATTCTAAACGTTTTTTTATTTTTAAATAAAGTTAGTGGACCTCTAAAAAAAACTTCTTCTAAAAGAGGAGCTGTTACAACTGCAAGTAAAAATATGACTGGTTTGGTATAGTTCTTCATCATTTCTTCCATTTGATGATTATTCATATCTACCAAACCTAATTGATCTATAATACTAATAAGAATTGAGGTAGCAAAACCGGTTAATAAACTTATAATTAATAAATGACTGAATTTTAAAAGACGATAATTCTTGTCCTTATTTTGATCTTTGGCTAAAACAGGGTTTTTTAAATACGTTACTAATTCATTAAATGTTTCTTTCATATTATTTTGATTTCTTAAATTAGTAGAAAAAAATAAGTTATTGTTATATAATAACTCCGTCTTTCATTGTTAAGGTTCTATCTGCCATTGCAGCTAATTCTTTGTTATGGGTAACTAATACAAAGGTTTGACCAAATTTATCACGCAATTCAAAGAATAATCTATGAAGACTTTCTGCGGAAGCAGAGTCGAGGTTTCCTGATGGTTCATCAGCAAAAATAACTGACGGATTATTTATTAGCGCTCTTGTTACAGCAACGCGTTGTTGCTCTCCACCAGAAAGCTGATTAGGTTTATGACTTTCTCTATGAGACAACCCTAAGAAATTTAATAATTCTTTCGCTTTTATTTCAGTTTCAGATTTGTTCTTTCCGCCAATAAATGCTGGAATACAGACATTTTCTAAAGCTGTAAATTCTGGTAATAATTGATGAAATTGAAAAATAAACCCGATATGATTGTTTCTAAAAGAAGATATTTCTTTGTCAGATAAGTTTTTGATAGAAATTCCATCGAGAAATAACTCGTAGTTTTGTTTTTTTTTGGGCTTGTCTAAAGTTCCAAGGATTTGTAAAAGGGTGGTTTTCCCTGCTCCAGAAGGACCAACAATAGCAACAATTTCTCCTTTTTTTATATGAAGATTTACACCTTTTAAAACTGCTACTTCTCCGTAATATTTATGTATATTTTTTGCAACTATCATAAGAAAAAAATCAATGCAACGAATGTATAAAAAAGAAATCAGATAAACGGATGCTTATCTGATTTCAATATTTATAAAGAATATTTTTAATATTGTTGTAATCTATAAAGTACACTAAATCGTAAGGAAAATATATGCTTATTTGGCTCTGCAAACAAGTTATCTAGGTTTTTGCTAAAGCTTTGGTTTGCTTGGTCATTAAAATTTATATAAAATGCAATTAATTGACCTCTAGGAGCAAACTGCCAAAGGTAATTTTTAAATCTAAACTCCAACTATTAAAGTTTATATCATGATTATCTGAATAGGTTGATGTTGCAAGTTACCCATTATTAGTGTCTAAACTAATCAACTAAATCTATTGAAGAATGAATCTTCAAAAAAATATCCATGAAAAGCAAAAGGCTTGAAGCGCGGTGGAATGAAGGCTACTTGTTGAAAATATTAAATATAAAAGTATAATTCTGCCCTGGCTAGAAAGGCGGTAAGTACTGGGTTTGGTTACAAAAAACATCACGTTACCGATAATGAATATTTGGTTTTAGGGGTGCTAACTACAAAGGCTAGTATCAATGAAATAGAGAGTTTAGAAGTAGTGTTAAACACTGCGAATTTACCAAAAAACACTCCTCTAAAAGCGGATAAAGGTTCTCAATTAAAGAAAAATGTAGCACTTCTTAAAAAGCGGAAACTAAAAAATTATATTCTGAAAAAGGCTTATAGAAATAAATTATTAACACTTTGGGATAAGAAGTTTATATAAACTTATAGAAAAAACAAGGTTTAAAGTAGAACGCACCTTTGGAGGTGTAAAGCGGTGGTTCAATAACGGAACAACAGGCAAGGTACAGAGGTGTCTCTAAAATGCAGACCCAAAACCTTATGGAAGCCGTGTGTTATAATTTGTATAGAAGTCTAGGAATACTTGCTTTTAATTGTAAAAATTAAGAGAAAATTAGCATTAAAAATAGGCATATACACTCTAAAGTTAATATGAAATTGAAAAAGTGAAACTGGAAAATCTATTTTAATTTGATTCAGCTTTTGCAACGGTCTCGAATTTTTCGGTTAAAACCTTTTTCATGAACTCGACTTCTTTAAGAGCTTTATCAGAAAAATTGAAAAGGCTAATACATCTATCAATATTTTGCTTCTCATAAGCAACTTTGTAGTAAACATCATTACTTAAATAATCTGTTAATGCACGTAAACCATGAATAAATGGCATAAAGACAACGCCAAGGGGTAAAGATTCTATTTCCTCTTTAGAAAAAATAATTGCATTTACCTTTAAACCATCAACAAATGCTTTAAAAAGCTCTTTGTTAAAAGTAATTTTAGTTAAGTCTTTTTCGTCTTCATCTGCGGTGTTAGCAATTGTGCGTACAGCATCACCAAAATCATAAAATAAATAGCCTTTCATTAGTGTATCTAAATCAATTAGACACAGCGCTTTATTTGTGCTTTTAGAAAAAAGGATATTATTTAATTTGGTGTCATTGTGGCAAACTCTAACAGGTAATTTTTTGCTGCTAAATTTAATAAGTATAGGCAGTAATTTATTTGCAAAATTAATAGCATTAGTAGCAGTAGCTAATCTAGATTCATTTGCATTTAAAAGAGCTTCTTTAAATTGATTTTCTCGTAAAGATAAATCATGAAACTGTGGAATAGTGTCTGCGTAATTTTTAATTTTAGTGGTAGCTAATAATTTATGAAATTCACCTACTATTTTCCCTGATTCAAACGCAATTTTTGGATTTGTAGTGGTGTTGTAAGTTGTGCTTTCTGTAATAAAACTCATAAGTCTCCAACTCCCATCTTCAGTATGATACGTTTTCTTATTTATGGTTTTAATAAGGGCAATATGGTTATAGTTTTTACTTTTCAAAAGAGGTAATGCAGCATTTATATTTTGCATTACACCTTCAATATTTTTAAATACATTGTGGTTTATGCGCTGAAGAATATATTTAGGATTCTCTTTGTCTAATACCAAATAAGTATCATTTATTAGCCCATTGCTTATTAGCTGAAAGGTGTACGCTTTATCTGGAACAGAAAAATTACTTAAAATGATACTTAGATTTATTTTCATTAGAATTAATTTTTGTTCCACAAGTTAAACGGGTAATCTTTGTTTTTTGTCATTTCGGCTAACTTAGATACTGCGGTTGCCCTGTCTTTAGCATAAGTAACTCCAAACCAGTTGCTTTCAGAGTTTAGTGCAGGAACAACTAAGCCGTCTTTTGCTATCATTTCCTGTATAACAAAAGGCAGAAAAACTTCACTATTCCTAATTTTGTCTTCGTCTTTTAAAAAAGCAACAAATGAACGTTCTATGTAATCAAAAATAGAAGTTCCGCAAATCCAGAAATTCATACTTGCTTGTTCGTTTCCTGTAAACTCAACACCAGAATCTAAATCAATAATCTTATTATTTTGCTCCTCTATTTTTAAACGCTCTTTAACAGCGGTTAAGATGCCATCATTAATTTGACAAACACCTCTAGATACAGGTCCGTTTTTAGAAAGCGTTTCTTTAAGGGTGTAAGAAATTAATCCAAACGTATTTTTAACGTCTGCATTATTCATGATTTTAGCAGCGTTTTTATAAGCTAATTCACCATAGAAATCATCTGCATTAATAACAGCAAAAGACCCTTTAATAACGTTCCTTGCAGTCCATACAGCGTGCGCTGTTCCCCAAGGTTTCTTTCTTTCACTACTATAACTAGTCCCTGTAGGAGTATCTGTTAACTCTTGTGCTAAGACATCTAATTTTATATTTTGTGGTAATCTTTTAGATAAATGATTTTTTAAAAAATCTACATTTTCTTTTTTTGTAATAGCTACAATATGTTTAAATCCATATTTTATAGCGTCATATATGCCAAATTCCATTAAAAACTCTTCATTTGGGCCAAGATTGTCAAATTGCTTAAGTTTTCCGTATCTACTACCACTTCCTGCAGCCATTAATAATAATGTCATTGTTATGTTTTTAGATTTACAAATTTAATTGATAGAATTTCCCGATACTCTGCCTCGGGTGTAGCGTAAAGATATGTATTTTTATAATTAATGAACAACTTTTTTATAATGCACAACAGGTTACGGTATCATTTTGTATGCCTTGTGAAATATAGATAAACAATTTTTATTTTGTCAGTTTCAGATACATTTAAAGAGGTTTGTTTGAAAAAAGAATATAGGTATGGTTTTCAGTTTTTGGAAATAGGGATTGATGGTAGTCACGTTCGCTTTTTGATTCAAAGTGTTCCAATAAATTCACCCAAAAAGATAATTAGTGTTGTAAAAAGTTTTTTATGAGGAGGAAGGTTTTAGACAAGTGGTTATTATGTTAATTTAGTAGGTCAATATGCAAATGAAGAGGTAATAAAAAAGTATCTTCAAAATCAAGGTAAATCAGAATATGAAAAGATACATTCAGATCAGCTCCGATTGTTTTGATACCTCGATGGCTCTGCCTTGAGGTAGTTCATTTAAACGAAACATGGTTTTTAAGAATAGTCTTTATTCTTAAGTTTTCTGTTCAAAAACCATATTTCTAAACTTTTATATTAACAATACTCCGTTAAACTTTGCCCTAACCCTCTAACAGTCAATTAAATAAGTTAAAAAAACAGGCTCAAAAATTAGGATAACTCCCTGATTATCATTAAATTAATAGTTAATTTCAAACAGCTATTAATGATGCTTCTCAAGGAGAAATCCAACTATAAATATCACACAAAAAGATTACTTAACAAAATGAAAGATGTAAATAAATGGCAATATGATTTTATGTTGGAAGTTTTTGGTCTATTTCTCAGCATAAAAGGACGTTTAAATTTTATGCAGTTAAGTCGTTATGGTGATCATGGAGAACAACATTACAGGAATCAGTTTAGTAAGTCTTTTGACTTTTTAAATTTCAATAAAGAATTGATTACTGAGTATGGGGGCAAACATTTAACCATTGCTTTCGACCCGAGTTATGTTAGTAAATCTGGTAAATCCACCTGTGGAGTTGGTTATTATTGGTCTGGTGTAGCGGGAAAGGCAAAATGGGGATTGGAAATATCTGGTATAGCAGCGATTGATATAGATAATCATACAGCGTTTCATTTAGAGGCTGTTCAGACACCAAATAATTTGGAATCAAAAAGTTTGGTAGATCATTATGCCAATATATTGATTCAAAGAAAAGAGGTCCTTCTTTCGATGTCTAAATATGTTGTGGCAGATGCTTATTTTTCCAAATACGGTTTTGTTTCTAAACTCTCTGATAATGGATTGGAGACCGTTAGCAGACTAAGAAACGATGCTGACTTACAATATATTTATACTGACCAACAGAAATATGGGAGAGGAAGACCTAAGAAATATGATGGAAAAATTGATTATAAAAAACTTAGAAAAGAATATTTTTCTTTGATAGAAGACAATCAGCAAAGCAAAGTATACAGCGCTATTGTATACTCAAAATCATTAAAAAGAAAAATCAATCTTGTGATTGTTTATTTCCTTAAAAAAGGAAAATGGAATCATAAATTATATTTTTCTACAGATGTAACAATTTCAGCAGAAATGATTTTGACATATTATCGCACCAGATTTCAAATAGAATTTACTTTTAGAGATGCCAAGCAATACTCAGGTCTAAATCACTGTCAAGCAAGAAGTGAAGATAAACTCAACTTTCATTTTAATACAGCACTTACAACGGTTAATCTCGCTAAGATTACACATTGGATGCCTATTGAAAAAAGGCTAAGAGGGGCTTTCTCAATCAAGGATATTAAAACCTTACATCACAATGAGTTAATGCTTGCTCGATTTTTTAACGTGTTCGCTATAAGACCGAACTTGAAGAATAATAAACAAAAAATTAAAGAACTACTGTATTATGGTATCAGAGCAGCATAAAAACTTAACGGAGTATTGTATTAATCAACTATTCTTTAATTAGTTTAATAGTTGAAACTCCCTTTTTTGTAAATATTTTTACAAAATAGATACCTGTTTTTAAAGCGTCAACTTTAAGTATTTTTGTATTTGATTTAGATATTACTTTTTGCCCATTTACATTATAGACTTCAATTTTCACTAATTCATTTTCTAAATCTGTAATTTTTACTACATCACTTGCTGGATTTGGGAATATTGAAATAGTACTGATTATTTCTATTGAATCACTACTTAAAGTGGTAGCTGTAATTGGTATTAGGGTATTATTTAGTTGAAGTATATCTATTGAAAAATGTCTTGCCGTATTGCCATCATCAGACCTTCTGTATCTGAGTTGTAAGGTATCTCCAATATCTGTACCAACTGTTGTATAATTCAAAGTACTAACAACAGGAATAGTATCACTTCCTAAAATAGTAATTTGAGATGGAATAATTGTTAAAAGAGTATTGTCAGTAATATTATATAATTCAATATAGTATTTGACAAATGATATATTTGCATTAAATACAGTAGTAACTATTTTAATATTTTCACCTGCAGAAGCTGGTGAACCATTAAATGTAAATGTTGCTCCTTGACCAACTGTTGTAGATAACCCCCTTATTTGAATTGCTCCATCATTAAGACCATCACCATTATCGGCGTCAGAAGTGATGGTTGATAAACTGGTGTCTAATAGAGCGCCCCAATTTCCCGAAGGTATAATCTGTGCGTTTAAAACATAAATGCTGAAAAATAATACGGTTGTAATTTTTAATTTCATAAAGTAGAGATTTATTTGTTAAGTTTCGCAACTTATGAATTTTATTTTGGACTTATGAATTTTAAATACCTTTTACAGTAAATATCTATGAAACAGAGTTGTTTGCTGTAAATAGGAGTATTATAAAAATTTCACATTGTAAAAAAATCAATTACTATATTGACTGAGTGTCTATTATAGTTGTTGCAATTACACAGGGATGATAATAACTCGTTAATTTAGTGTTATAAAAGCGGCAGCTAATTGTTCGTAAACATGTAAGTTTAGTCCTTTAGTAGATCTTACTTTACTGGCTTTTTTTATGCTTTTAAAGATTGACTAAAAGGAATTCTATTTACAATAGACCTACCAAGTGTAATCTCATCTGCATATTCTAATTCATCACCAACCGATATTCCTCGTGCAATTGTTGACGTTATAACATCCAATTGCTCAATCTGCTTATAAATATAAAAGTTTGTGGTATCACCTTCCATCGTAGAACTTAGGGCGAAAATTAATTCTTTTATTTCGCCTTCTTTCATTTTAGTTACTAAAGATTCTATTTGTAAATCTTGAGGCCCAATACCTTCAATTGGAGAAATTTTTCCTCCCAAAACATGGTACAAACCTCTAAACTGCGCGGTAGATTCAATTGCCATTACATCACGAATATCTTCTACTACACACACAATTTCAACATTCCTATTTGGGTTATTGCAAATCTCACACAATACAGTATCAGAAATATTGTGGCATTTCTCGCAAGAATTTATATTTTCTCGTAACGTAGATAATGCTTCTGTTAAATATTTTGTGTTTTCAGAAGGTTGCTTTAACAAATGCAAGACCAAACGAAGCGCCGTTCTCTTACCAATTCCTGGTAATCGAGACACTTCTTTTACAGCGTTTTCTAATAATTTTGAAGAGAAATCCATCAAGGCAAAATTACAACTTCAAAAGAAAATAGAAAAAAGAAAACAGAAAAAAGACTTACACAGAATATCTATTTTATTTTCTCTCTTATCTATTCCTTAAAAAAACTATATTCGTAACTAGATTTCTAAACAAAAAAAATGCAACCATTACATATTTTATTACTCATTATTGGGTATTTTAGTATCCTAATTTTAATTTCCTACATAACAAGTAAATCTGCCAATAACGATACTTTTTTTAAAGCGAATAACTCTTCGCCTTGGTATTTAGTTGCTTTTGGTATGATTGGGGCCTCTCTTTCTGGTGTTACCTTTATTTCCGTTCCTGGCTGGGTAGAATCTCAGAGCATGAGTTATATGCAAATGGTTTTTGGTTATATTGTTGGTTATGCAATTATCGGTTTAGTACTACTCCCGCTTTATTATAGATTGAATTTAACATCAATTTACACCTATTTACAGGATCGGTTTGGAGAATACTCGTATAAAACAGGAGCTTCATTTTTTTTATTATCTAGAACTATTGGTGCAGCATTTCGATTATTTTTAGTTGCTAACGTATTACAATTATTATTATTTGATGCCTACGGAATTCCATTTTGGGTAACTGTAACCATTACCATTTTACTTATTTGGCTATATACATTTAAAGGCGGAATTAAAACTATTGTTTGGACGGATACACTACAAACTTTATTTATGCTTATTGCTGTTGGTGTTTGTATTTATACCATTTCTGGCGAATTACAAATTAGTAATTTATTTACGTATGTAGCAGACAGCGAACTTTCTAAAACCTTCTTTTTTGATGATTTTAAAACAGGAAACTACTTTTGGAAACGATTTTTTGCAGGTACGTTTATTGCAATAGTAATGACAGGTCTAGATCAAGATATGATGCAAAAAAACCTAACATGTAGTAACTTAAAAGATGCACAAAAAAATATGTTTTGGTTTACTATTGTTTTGGTAATTGTTAACTTTTTCTTTTTAGCATTAGGTATTTTACTTACAGATTATGCACAGAAAAACGGAATAGACGCACACAAAGATTTATTATTCCCAACCATTGCGGGTAAAGGATATTTAGGCTTAGCTGCGGCCCTATTCTTTTTATTAGGATTAATTGCAGCTGCGTATTCTAGTGCCGATTCTGCGTTAACATCTTTAACCACTTCTTTTAGTATTGATATTTTAGAGATTGATAAAAAGGAAGAGAAGAGAGAACAAGAGAGTATTAGAAAAAAAGTACACGTATTATTTTCATTTATTTTAATTGCTACCATTTTAATCTTTAAATATTTTATTGCTGATGCAAGTGTAATTGCCAAAATATTCACATTTGCAGGCTATACCTACGGCCCGTTATTAGGTCTATATGCTTTCGGTTTATTTACCAAGCTAAAGGTAAAAGACAAATTTGTACCACTAATTTGTATTGCTGCTCCTTTTATAACCTACGGAATAAACGATTTTACTAAAGCCAAGTTTGGTTTCGATTTTGAGTTTTTTGTTTTAGTTTTAAACGGGCTTATTACCTTTATTGGTCTATCTTTAATACAGAAGAAATAGTCACAACTTTTTATGAAAAAATCAGTTTCAATTATAGGTGGTGGTCCTTCAGCATTAGTATTCGCTGCTTTTTTAGATCCCAAAAAATATAGGGTTACTATTTATGAGAAGAATAAAACTGTTGGGCGTAAATTTTTAGTTGCTGGCAAAGGTGGCTTTAACCTAACACATTCAGAACCTATTAACCAATTTATTCAACGATACACACCTACAGGTTTTTTAGATAAAGCATTACTTAATTTTACGAATGTTGATTTTAGCCATTGGTTAGATCAAATAGGAATTCCTACATATATAGGTAGTAGCAAAAGAATATATCCAAAAGAAGGTATTAAACCTATTGAAGTTTTAAATGCAATTGGCAACCTACTTACAAAAAAAGGAGTTATAATTAAATATGAGCAGCTGTTTTCTAGATGGAATTCAAATAACAATCCTATACTAAATAATACGGCGACCATTTCTGATTATACCGTATTTTGCTTAGGTGGCGCAAGTTGGAAAGTTACAGGTTCTGATGGAAGTTGGCTAGATATTTTTAAAGAAAAGGGAATTAAAACAATTCCTTTTCAAGCTTCAAATTGCGCCTATAAAATTGATTGGAAACCAGAATTTATTCAAAAAAAAGAAGGGAAACCTTTAAAAAATATCACAATTTCTTGTTTAGGTAAAACTCAAAAAGGTGAAGCTGTAATTACTAGCTTTGGATTAGAAGGAAATGCTATTTATGGGTTGAGTCCAGAAATTAGAACAGTACTACACAAACAAAAAAAAGCGACGATATACATTGATCTAAAACCGTCATTAACCTTACAAAATATAATTTTGAAAATTACTACATCAAAATATAAAAACACTACTCAAATTTTAAAAAAAGAACTTAAACTGAGTACTTCTCAAATCGATTTATTAAAAACATATCTACCAAAAGAGCTATATTTAAATACAAGCTCATTAGCAGAAAATATAAAAAAACTTCCATTAGAAATTGTTGGTTTTGCACCAATTGATGAAGCAATTTCTACAGTTGGCGGAATTGATATTTGTGCTATCGATGAAAATTTCGAACTAAAAAATCTGTCAAATCAATTTTGTCTTGGAGAAATGATAGATTGGGACGCTCCAACAGGTGGTTATTTGCTACAAGCTAGTGTAAGTTTGGGTGTGTATTTAGCAAGTTATCTAAATAAAATCGATTAAAAAGAAACAGATTAATACTGCATTTAGTTTTTGAGTTTTAAATAGATTGATTACGTCTGTTGAGTTGTATCTATTTAAAAAATAATTGGTTCTACCACGAATTTAATGGAATTTATTAAATTCGTAAAAAAAAGGTAAAATGTTTACACATCAATTTTTCGATTTACTACTAAATTTAGATGACAACTGGCAAGTTGTAAAAGTAGAAGCAGATTATGCAATTTCAGACATAAAAATAGTCATTAAATTCATAGGAGAAAGAGCCCTTTGTCCAGAGACCATGGAATTATGTAGTTTATATGACCATGCACCAAATCGAGAATGGCGTCATTTAGATACGATGCAATATAAGACTTTTATAAGTTGTAAGTTGCCAAGAATAAAGAACAGTCAAGGAGCTGTAATCACCATAGTTCCGCCATGGGCAGATAAGCATACACGTCATACACACCTTTTTGAACATGCAATAATTGATTTACTATTAGCAACTAAAAATCAAACAAAAACAGCAAAATTAATGCGTTGTGGTTTTAATGTCATCAATAGAGTAATTCATTTAAGTACAGAAAGAGGTTTGAGTAGGAGAGATTTATCAAATATGGATTTTAGTCGTTTGAGTTTGGATGAAAAATCGTTTAAGAAAGGACATAAATATATAAGTGTCTTAAGTCATCCTAGAAGTGGTTTTATCATAGATGTAGAAGAAGGAAGAACTAAAGAATCTGTAGAAAAACTATTTGATAAATCTATGACAAAACAACAACAAAAACAGGTTAAAACTATAAGTTTAGATATGTGGAAAGCTTATATTTCTACCTCTAAAAGTCAATTACCAAACGCATCTATTGTTCACGACAGATTTCATTTGGTTAAGTATTTAAATACCGCTATTGATAAGGTTAGAAGAAGAGAAGTTAAAACGAATGATGAATTGATAAACAGTAGATATGCGTTACTTAAAAACCAAGAAAACCTAACCGAGAAACAACGAATAAAATTTGATGCAATAATCAAGGCGAACTATGAAGTTAGCAAGGCGTGGCAAGTCAAAGAAAATTTTAAAGATTTATTCCATAAAGAAACTAAGTATATTAATGGTTTTTATTTACTAATTAAATGGATACGAAATTCTACTTCTAAGCAAATTAAAGAAGTAACAAAGGTTGTTACAATGTTTGAAAAACATCTCTCTGGAGTTATAAATGCCTTAATAACTGAGTATAGCAATGCAATGGCTGAAAGATTAAATGGAAAAATACAAGAACTTAAATCTATTGGAAAAGGATATAGAACTTTTAAAAACTTTAGAAGTGCAATACTCTTTTTTAATGGAGGTTTAAATCTTTACCCATTAAAATAAGGGTAGAGCCAAATAATTTAGTTTCTAAACTTAATTTTCTACTAAATGCGCTACCGCTGGCTATAGGTTATTAAAACGGACTTTATAGCCTTAACTTGTCAGTAAATATTAAAACCAAGGTTGCTAAAAACAATACTCCGTTAAGTTTTTATGCTGCTCTGATACCATAATACAGTAGTTCTTTAATTTTTTGTTTATTATTCTTCAAGTTCGGTCTTATAGCGAACACGTTAAAAAATCGAGCAAGCATTAACTCATTGTGATGTAAGGTTTTAATATCCTTGATTGAGAAAGCCCCTCTTAGCCTTTTTTCAATAGGCATCCAATGTGTAATCTTAGCGAGATTAACCGTTGTAAGTGCTGTATTAAAATGAAAGTTGAGTTTATCTTCACTTCTTGCTTGACAGTGATTTAGACCTGAGTATTGCTTGGCATCTCTAAAAGTAAATTCTATTTGAAATCTGGTGCGATAATATGTCAAAATCATTTCTGCTGAAATTGTTACATCTGTAGAAAAATATAATTTATGATTCCATTTTCCTTTTTTAAGGAAATAAACAATCACAAGATTGATTTTTCTTTTTAATGATTTTGAGTATACAATAGCGCTGTATACTTTGCTTTGCTGATTGTCTTCTATCAAAGAAAAATATTCTTTTCTAAGTTTTTTATAATCAATTTTTCCATCATATTTCTTAGGTCTTCCTCTCCCATATTTCTGTTGGTCAGTATAAATATATTGTAAGTCAGCATCGTTTCTTAGTCTGCTAACGGTCTCCAATCCATTATCAGAGAGTTTAGAAACAAAACCGTATTTGGAAAAATAAGCATCTGCCACAACATATTTAGACATCGAAAGAAGGACCTCTTTTCTTTGAATCAATATATTGGCATAATGATCTACCAAACTTTTTGATTCCAAATTATTTGGTGTCTGAACAGCCTCTAAATGAAACGCTGTATGATTATCTATATCAATCGCAGCTATACCAGATATTTCCAATCCCCATTTTGCCTTTCCCGCTACACCAGACCAATAATAACCAACTCCACAGGTGGATTTACCAGATTTACTAACATAACTCGGGTCGAAAGCAATGGTTAAATGTTTGCCCCCATACTCAGTAATCAATTCTTTATTGAAATTTAAAAAGTCAAAAGACTTACTAAACTGATTCCTGTAATGTTGTTCTCCATGATCACCATAACGACTTAACTGCATAAAATTTAAACGTCCTTTTATGCTGAGAAATAGACCAAAAACTTCCAACATAAAATCATATTGCCATTTATTTACATCTTTCATTTTGTTAAGTAATCTTTTTGTGTGATATTTATAGTTGGATTTCTCCTTGAGAAGCATCATTAATAGCTGTTTGAAATTAACTATTAATTTAATGATAATCAGGGAGTTATCCTAATTTTTGAGCCTGTTTTTTTAACTTATTTAATTGACTGTTAGAGGGTTAGGGCAAAGTTTAACGGAGTATTGTAAAAATGAAAAAAAACTATTTAAAGAAGCCAAAAGAGTACAAGAAACAATAATTGAACTATTAGAAGATTGGGCTCCATATATTTTCACGATTACTTCCGATAACGGAAAAGAATTTGCAGAGCATAAGAAAATATCAAGGAAATTATTAACAGAATTCTTTTTCGCACATCCATATTCACCGTAGGAAAGGAGGACTGAGTGAATATACCAATAAATTAGTCAGACAATATATACCTAAAAAATTAAATTATGAAAATCCTAAAAATCTATTTTATAGATTTGTAAACCAAAAAGTCGCATTTGCTACTTGAATCTACCCACATTTTTATAATTTGTAATTCTTTCTGAGAAAGAATTAATTAATTCTTTCTCAGAAAGAATTAATTTATTACCTTTGCTGTATTATTACAATATACTAAGACGGTTTCCCGTATGAATTATTAATTTTAAATCAAAGTAAAATGAAAAAAATTATTACGTTAATTGCATTATCATTATTAATTACCTCTTGCTCTAAATCTGAAGACCCAATACCTAAGGTTACAGAAACTGAAATAGCAGGTACATGGTACTTAACTAGCTCTTTTGAAGATGGAAATAGTGATCTAAATGACTGTAACAAAAAATCAACTCTAACTATTACCAAAGATTTAAACGCTAAACTAGTTTCCTTCGGTGAAGATGATAAAGGAGATTGCAAGCAAGAAGGTAGCAAAATAACCCTTACTCAAAAAAGTAGTATCGCTCAGGTAACCGAATATGATACGTCTGAGGCTAACATAAAATTAACACTAACAGCAGTAACGGGTACTGTAGCAACTATTATAATAAAATTTGTTGACGCTCCAAAGGATTTTCAAACTTGGACTAAGAAGAAATAATAATAGATTATCTAAGTTTTAATTCCCCCGAATTCAGGGGGATTAAAATAAACAACTCTCAGTCTAATTATACTTACTACACATAAGAACCTGAAAAATTGGGTTTAATAATTTGAGAAGGATAATATTTTGCATTACCCAATATAACGTGTGTTTTTGCTTTTTTTTGTTTTTCTAGAATTAAGGGTAGCGTCCAACTTTGTGTGTCTAAAATAAGAATTCCGAAAACTTTTATATACTGCAGTTTTTACATCGGTTATTGTATTTTTAAAACGAGTTGACTCTAGTTGATGATAATGGTTGCCGTTTTCCAATATTTCCCATAAATAGGGTACTACCAAAATTAACTTTTCTGGATTATTTAATGTTAGAATTGTATAAGTGCCTGTTTCAATAGTTCTAGTAACAAATCTTTTCCATGAAGAATGGATGAGTTAGCGGGAGCAACAGGGTTTGAATTCCCACCGCTCGGGGGGCAACAATTAAATAATCTACACACTATCAAAGATCATCCATAATCTAGCCACTACAATTTACGGAAGGTCCATCGATAGAAAACTACTTCATATTCCAACCCTCAGAGCAAACACATACTTTAAAATTAGAAATCTATAAACGATTTAAAAACAAAGGGTTGTGTTTTGGACTTTTATTATAATCCTGAAAAGTTAAAAACATAACTTTCTGATTATTAGTGATAAATAAAAAGTATGAGTTTGGCCCTGTTCCAATCCTAATTCCGAATGAATATATACTGTTAATTCTGCCATAAAGGCATTTAATTTGGCACCTCTATGAAAAGAGAACTTGTCTATTTCTTTCAAAATCTAAATTAACACCATCTAAACTTGCCGCTTGAATACTCTTTTTTACGTTGGCAAAAAAGTGTTTTTCTTAGTTGCATTGATCAACAATTTCCATACTAAAACATCATGGCTGCCTTAACAAATCATATTGATTATTATATGTTTCACTTCTTTGCTCCCAATAAGGTAAAAGCCCAAACACTTTCTTTGTTAAAGTACTGGTGCTTTTTTGTATTGAAAGAATATTCTGCTTGTTAGAAACATTGGTTTTATCATCCAAGTTTATGTCTCTTTCAAATTCTTTCTTTTGCAATTCACGAACTCCCTTTCTTACTATTTCTTGAGAATAATACAGTTGTATTAAACTGAAAAACAGAAATATAATTATTATTTTCATATTTTTGTGCCTTTCAATTTTAATTAGATGTTATTCGTTACTATTCCAAAATTTGTTAAAAACTCTTCATTGATTGATGCTGGTAATCGACCTTTCGCATTGCTTAATCCCAAAATTATTTGAACTGAAGCATTTTGTGCTCCTTTAGTGTTTTCATATGAAACTAGGATTGATTCAATATGTTTAAAAGATAAATTTACCAAACTATATTGGCTTGCAAAAACATCTAAAATCACTTTATTTTTTTTAGAAATTTTTTCTATCCAAAGTAGTTCTTCAGCATTGAATTGTCTAATTTTTCTATAATCACGTTGGTGAAATCCAATAATTACAAGATCATATTTTTTTAAGTTAGTTAACGTGTTCTCTAAAGTTTCACCTGATAAATCACTTATATTAAGTTGTTGTTGTAAGGCAGTTTTAAATGCTGCATTACTTCCGTCCCCAAGTTTAATAAATGCTATTTTTTTGTTTTTATCAGTTACTGGTAGTTCAGCATTTGTATTTTTAATTAAAGTAATTGCTTCACTTATTACCTTATTATATAAGTTTTGATCCACTTCAGTATTAAGGTCTTTAATAATGTTTGGAATAACTATTGGCTGATAATTGTTGAGATTTACATCGTATTTCGACGCTAATATTTTTTTTACAGAATAACTTAAACGATTTTCTGTAATTACGCCACTATTGTACGCCTCTATAATTTTTGAGATTCCTTTTGGAGCATTTTCAGTAAATAACAAAACATCATTACCCGCTTTAAAAGCCTCCAAATCTATATTACCTAGTTTTTTATAATTTGCGACCCCTTTCATATTTAAAGCATCAGTAAAAATTAACCCTTTAAATCCTAATTTTTTTTTAAGTAGGTTTGTAATTATTTGATAAGATAAAGATGAAGGTAGACCATCAGTTGTTTCTAAGCCTGGTACATTTAAATGCGCCACCATAACACCTGACATTCCATTTTTAAAGACTTCTTTAAAAGGGTATAGTTCAATAGAATCAATTCGTTTAGCATCAAATGAAATTGTTGGTAATGTTTTGTGTGAATCAGTAGAAGAATCTCCATGACCCGGAAAATGTTTTGCACAAGCTAAAACACCTTCACCTTGCATTCCTTGAGTAAAAGCAATTGCTTTTTCAGCAACATTATATTTGTCTTCGCCATAAGAACGAACCCCAATAATAGGGTTTTTAGGATTGGTATTGATATCAACTACAGGGGCGAAATTTACATGTATTCCGAGTCGTTTGCAGTGTTTTCCTATTTGTTTTCCTATTTGTTTGATTAAGTCATTGTTTTGGATTGCACCCAATGTCATGTTATAAGGATATCTAAACGTGCTATCTAATCGCATACTTAAACCCCATTCTGCATCAATACTAATCATTAACGGAATTTTAGAAATTTCTTGGTATTCATTAGTTAATACCGCTTGTTTTATTGCGCTATTTTGAAAAAAACACAAACCACCTAAATGGTGATTTTTTATTAAGTTTTTTATAGAGTTTGTATGTGTTTTACCTCTATTAGAATAAGTGGCAACCATAAATAATTGTCCAACTTTTTCTTTTAGCGTCATTTTATTATAAATGCTGTCTACCCATTGTGATTTTAAATCAGCATTTGTATGTTTTATTTCCACAGGTTTTTGACAGGAGTTTGTTAAAACCATTAGCACTATTATTAGCATAGATTTATTCATTTACTTTAGTATTGTAAGCATTAATAACATTTTTTACACTTTTATATTTTTTTAATAATTTACTTGCTAATTTTTCTTCAATATTTAGTTCATCAATAATCATACGCACACCTCTATTTATCAATTTTTTGTTTGATAATTGCATGTTTACCATTTTATTCCCTTTTACTCTACCTAGTTTTATCATAACGGATGTAGAAATCATATTAAGAGCTAACTTTTGGGCTGTGCCTGCTTTCATTCTTGTACTTCCAGTAACGAACTCTGGACCAACAACTAAATCGAGAGGGTGTTCAACTTCTTGTGATAGTGGACTGTTTTTATTACATGTAATACTGCCAGTAACAATATTGTTTTTTGCTGCTTTTCGAACTCCGCCAATAACATATGGTGTAGTTCCAGATGCCGCAATACCTATAAGTACATCATTACTATTTATGTTATATTCAACTAAATCTAACCAGGCTTGATTAAAATCATCTTCAGCATTTTCAACCGCTTTTCTAAGCGCTTTATCACCTCCGGCAATAAGCCCAATAACCCAATCATCAGAAACACCATAAGTTGGTGGGCATTCTGAGGCATCTAAAACGCCTAGTCTTCCACTAGTTCCAGCGCCAATATAAAATAACCTTCCGCCATTTTCCATTTTTGAGACTATTACGTCTACAAGTTTTTCCATTTTAGAAATAGTAGCTTCTAAAACATTGGCTACAGTCTTGTCTTCTTTATTGATGTTTTTGAGTAATTCAAAAGTACTCATTTGTTCTAAATTATCGTAGTTTGATGCTTGTTCGGTTGTTGATGTATTATTCATTTGAAGCAAATTTTTTAGTTAGTATTAATAATAGAATAGTTAAGAAGGCATTCACAAAAATATTCATAAAACCAAGATCAAAATTGAAACTGGCTAATAGCATGTAATTTAAATAGTAGGTAGCTAATGGAGCAATGATACAGGTTATAGGAGTTGCTTTATCAACTATTTTAACCTTTGTAAAAATACCCAATAAAAACAGTCCTAAAAGTGGACCATATGTATATCCTGCTACTTTAAAAATAGTAGATATAACATCTCCTTTGCTATTTGAAAATAGCATGATAATTAAAAAAATAATTAATGAAAACCCGAATAGAACTCTGTTCTTAATTTTAGTTTTTTCTTTTCCGCTTTTATGTTCTACATCTAAAAAGTCGTACGTAAAAGAAGTTGTTAAAGCTGTTAATGCAGAATCAACACTAGAAAAGGAAGCAGCGGTAATCCCTAAAATAAAAGTAACACTTGCAAATAGCCCAAAATAATTTAATGAGAGTATAGGGAATAGTTTATCTGTATTGATAAACCTACCATTTTCAGTTTCTAAAATAATGCCATTTTGCTCTGCATAAATATAAAGCATAACACCCAAACCTAGGAATAGAAATTGAGTAATAGCAAGTATAATGCTAAATACTAGTGCATTTTTTTGTGCATCTTTCTGACTTTTACACGTCAATGTTTTTTGCATGATGTTCTGGTCTAATCCCATCATTGCAATGGCAATTAGAATGCCAGAAATAAGTTGTTTAAAGAAGTAATTACCAGAATTAAAATCCCAATTAAATATTTTAAAGTATTCATGTTCTTTAATCGTTGTTAAGGTTTCAGAAACGTTTAATTTTAAAGAATTTTTAACAACAACTATCGCTACAATTGCAGCTAATATTAAAAATGTTGTTTGCAATGTATCTGTCCAAACAATTGTTTTAATTCCTGATTTGTTTGTGTACAGCCAAACCAGCAATAACATTATTATTACTGTAACAGGAAAAGGAATATTGTAACTATCAAAGAGCGCATATTGCAAGACTTTTGTGGCTAATAAAAGCCGAAGCGCCGCACCAAATGATTGTGAAACTAAAAAGAATAGAGAACCTGTTTTGTAAGAATAGATCCCAAATCGAGTAGATAAGTAGGTGTAAATTGATACTAACTTAAGTTTGTAATAAATAGGGATTAATACAAAAACAATAAATATATAGCCTAAAACATTTCCGATTACAAATTGAAAATAGTAGAAAAAATTATTGCTGACCATTCCGGGTATTGATACAAAAGTAACACCCGAAATCGCTGCGCCAATCATACCATAAGCTACAAGTGGCCAAGGTGATTTTCTGTCTCCAGTATAAAACGAATCATCTGTTGCGCCTCTAGAAGTAAAATAAGAGATTAATAATAGTACAGCAAAATAGATTGCTATAATTGAAAAAACTAATATTGGACTTGTCATCTATATCTCCGACTTGTTTTTATTAATAAATTTTAACATCTTCAAATTGCTTTTTATAATCTGAAATATCTTCAAATTCATCAAGTTTTTCTATAGGGTCATAGTTTTCGATCCAATGTCTTATTTTATCTGTTCCGTTTATAATATCAATTGGATATTGATTTAAATTATATTCATAGGGAGGCTTTTTCCATTCAAAATCATCACCTAAATGATGGTATAACTCTCGCATTAAAAATTGCCCTACACGCCAAGGTTTAAACGTTTTTTTGTTTGTAATATGAATTTGATAACCACCACAAACTTGATTTTCAAATTTTTGAAACGTTGGTAAAAAAGTAATTGGTCTTAATACAAACCCTTTTAATTTTGATTCTTTTACACTGGCTTTTAATTTCTTATCGTAAAACGAAAAGGGTTCTATTTTTGGATGTCCAATAATTTCTAAAGGCTGTGATGTTCCTCTACCTTCACTAATTAATGCTCCTTCAAATATAACTGTAGCAGGAAAAGTACAAGCACTTTCTGCTCTTGCTAAATTTGGTGATGGTAATATCCACGGTAACTTAGTGTCTTCAAAAAACATCTCGCGTTCCCAACCCTGCATTTTTATTATTCTAAGGTTTGCTTTTCCATTTGCCCAATACTTTTGATGCATTAAAGCAACTTCACCAATGGTCATTCCATGTCTCATTGGAATTTGATGCAACCCAACAAAAGAGGTGTATTCTGGCTCTAAAATATTACCCTCAATATCAACTCCGTTAATAGGGTTTGGACGATCTAGTACAATGATTTCAATATTTTTCCCTATACATTTATCTAACAATAATGTAAGTGTATAAATGTAAGTATATACTCTACATCCTACATCTTGCAAATCTAGAAATAAATGATCAATGCCGTCTAGCATTTCATCTGTAGGGATACGTGTTTCGGAATAAAGTGAATAAACTGGAACATTAAAATAAGGGTGAACATAATGATTTGTCTCAACCATATTATCTTGCACATCAGTTGCAAAACCATGCTGAGGTCCAAACATTTTTACAAACCTATCCGTAAAAATTTGCTTAAATTTTACAGCTGCATGGGTAAATGATGCATCAACGGATGCATTATGACATAATAAAGCTATAGTCCCTTTAAACTCATTTTGAAGAGCGTCATCATTCATTAGAACACCAAGTCCTGAAACTACTTTCATATGTTTGTCTTTAGTTAAAGATATCTCTACTAATATAGAGATTGTTAAGAATAAATTATTTTTCTTTGAAACGAAAAATATTCATAAGCTAAAATTATAAAAAGATATTTTTCAATATAGTGCTTAGAGTAACAAGTTTAATTACTACTCTAAACACATTAGGAATAAACCAATTCAAATAATTTAACCTTATATTAAATAGATGGATCGGCTGGGATATTGGGATTGCTATTTCTTTCAGTATCAGGAAATGGATAGAAATTTCTATTTCTTTCTTCCGAATAATTCATTGATGTACCGCTTGGTTGGGGTCTATCAAAACGTCTGCTATCTTCTAAACTTGTACCTATTAAAAATAACTCAGCTCTTCTATTTCTGTAAACTTCTTTTAACAAAGCATCAACAGTATTAGGACCATTATATGGCGCTACATCTGCATTGATTCCAAAAACATCATCTGTATCAGTTAACACATTATTAATCGCGTTAGTTGCAGCTATTAAATCTGGAGAAGCCTTTCGTAGATTTGCTTCTGCAATAATTAATAACATTTCATCTGGAATATAAACTGGAATAGGTTTTGTAATTGCATCAAAAAACCCTGCTAAATCTTCTATTGGCAAACCATTTTGATTTGTTTCATCTAACGAAATCAAATAAAACGATAACCTACCATCGGTTGGATCAAAGACAAATTCTGCTGGTAAACCAAAATTATCTCTTGGTTTAAAATTAGGATTGTTATTGTTAACTCTATTCCAAATTGGATTTGCATTTTGAGAATCGTACGCAAAAACTGATTTAGATGAAGGGTCTACACTATTTGCCGCAACCATTGCCTCAGCATAATTTCCTGCAAATAAATTAAATCTAGCGAGCATAGCATTAATCGTATTAGGCACATCAATATTACCTAAAGTAACTTCATTTATAAATTCATCAGAAATTGGATTCGCACTAATTAATGCTTGCGCTTCCGTTAAAAGTGAAATTGCAGTCTGTAAAGCTTCTGCTCTTGAAACAAATGTAGCATTGTTATCTCCATTTGTTTGTACTATAACTTGGTCATAACTCTGAGCCAAGTTAGCAATACACATTGCTTTAAACAATTTAGCGTAAGCCAATAATCCACTAGTTGTACCAGTTTCAAGTTCAATGTTTGAGGTGTTTGTTTCAATCTCTTCAGCAATTTTCATCACACTTAACATTGTTGACCACATTCCCTTTACGTTAGAGTTGAAATTTGGCAAAGTACTACCTCCGTCTTCTAACTCAATCATATTTTGGAATGTTGTTGTAACACCTCCTTCACGCGTTGTGATTGCAGGTGTTTCTACCATCCATCTAACTCCCTGAGTTGAATATACCTGTTGCATCCCAACAGTCGCTGCTATAATCCCTTCTCTCGATGAAAATGTATCTGCTTCCGTTGCTGCGTTCGGATTGTTAAAATCAGTTTCACATCCTGTTGCAAATAACAGTACTGTTAATGCAAGTGTAGCATATTTTATTTTATGTTTTAATATATATTTCATGATTTTATCTTTATTGTTTTTATTAGAAACTAATATTTACACCTAATTGGTACGTACTTGGAATTGGCACAGCCGCAAAGTCAAATCCACGAACTCCGTTACTTTGACCCGCTGTATTTACCTCAGGATCCCATCCAGAGTAGTTATCCCAAGAAATTAAATTTCTACCTATTAAACTAAATGTAATGGCATCAATAGAATCAAAAGGACGTACTAATTTATAGTTAAATGCTAATTCTCTTAGTTTAACAAAAGATCCGTCTTCAACAAATTCTTCAAAAATGTTTGCTTGTGCGCGTCCAAATCCTTTTAATTGATTGCCTAATAATTCTTTTCCTACATTAGCTCCACCACCAAAAATTACATTGTCCATCAATCTCCTGTTCCAGTTAAATACATCAAATCCTTGTACTGCGTCTAATTGAATTCTAAGACCAAAGTTTTTATAACTAAACTCATTGGTTAAAGAACCAAACCAATCTGGGTTAGGATCACCAATTACTTTTGACGAACTTCCGTCTTCAGTAGTTCCTTTAAAAGGATAGCCATTAGCATCTAAAGAAATGCTCCCGTCTGCCTCTCTAGCATAAAATTGACGATAAAAAACACCTAATGATTCTCCTTCTATAACATAGTTTGTTGCGAAACTTCCTGGTAAGGCAAATTGGCCACCGCCTGCAACTTTCGTTACAATATTTTTGTTTTTAGAAAATGTTGTAGTTACATCCCAAGTAAAGTTTTCGTTTCTTACCAGCGCACCTCTTAACAAAATTTCGATACCTTTATTTTCAAGATTACCAATATTTTCTAACCTTGTAGCAAACCCTGTTGAAGGCGCTAATTCTCTTGGCAATAATAAATCGGTTACTTTTTGCTTATAGTATGTAAATTCTATACCTAAACGGTTATTGAAAAATCCAGCATCAAAACCTATTTCAAATTCTTCCATACGTTCAGGAGCAATATTTTCATCACCTTGTGCAGCACTTGGAATCAAACTAACTGATCCATTAATTGCTGATGGATTTAAAAGCGTAAATCTTTGGAAAGCCGACAAACCAGTTAAGTTACCAGCTTGACCCCAAGATGCTCTAACTTTAAATGTATTAAAAGCATCTCCAAAAGTATTGTCCCAAAACTCTTCTTCAGATACAATGTATGAAAGACTTGCTTTTGCATACAATTGATTTCTTTCGTTTTCTCCAAATGTTGAAGCGCCATCCATTCTCAAAGCAGCATTTAAATATAATTTATTCTTAAAACTGATAGATTGTTGTAAGAATCCACCCCAAAAAGAAATTTGAGATCTAGACTCTTTTTGATTAACAATACTCCCACTAGAAGCAGTTTGTACAATAGGAGGCAACCCTGTTGCGCTAATACTAACCACATCCGTTTCTTGATATTGCCAAGAACCACCTAAAACAGTTGTAGATATAACATTTTCATTGATATCAAATTTATAGATTAAATTTAAATCACTGTTGTATTGAAAATTATTTAACTCTGCTCTTTGCGCAAAACCATCACCTTGTGGAGAAGTATTGTTTACCGGAATAAAACCTGTTGCAGATTGATTAAAATAATCCATACCCAAAGTATAATTAACTGATAAGTGTTCTGTAATCTTGGCGTTTAAACCAACACTTGTAATTATCCTGTTCACTTTTTGTCCAAAATCAAATCGATTTACAGCCTCTAAAGGATTCGTTCTAGCAACTAACAATGAAGTTACTGGATAAATTCCAGATTTATTTGGTTGTAGGTTCACAGAATTTTCGCTAAACACATATCCTGTAATTGCACCATAAGCTGAGTTGATACCTCCGTTTGGTATATCACTACTTTGGCTTCTTATATAATTTAATGAAGCGCTTACATCTAACCTATCTGTAATTTTTTGTTTTAGATTAACTTTAAAGCCATATCTTTTAAAATCAGTATTTTTAATAATTCCTTGATTGCTTAATTGTGATGCTGAAATATAAAACGTAGTTTTTTCTGTACCACCACTCATAGATAAGTAGTTTTCGGCACCATAACCAGTGTCAAAGAAATCATTTTGATAATTGTAACGAGTAACTGGTACAGTACTTAAGTCAGTATTGTCAAATGGATTTACCCAAGCTACAGGAGCTGTATTGTAATCAATCTCTTTTCTAAGAGTATTTATTTTTACACTTGAGGAAAAATTGAATTTAGTTTCACCTGTTTTCCCTTTTTTAGTAAATATTTGAACTACACCGTTTGATGCTCTAGATCCATAAATTGCAGCAGCAGCAGCACCTTTAATAATTTCGATACGATCTACATCATTCGGATTGATATCTACCAACCTATTTTGAGAACCACCACCTAAATCTACTAGTGAATTACTAGAGTTACTTACAATAACACCATCAACAATATATAATGGATCCGAGCTGCCAGTAA
Source organism: Tenacibaculum sp. (assembly GCA_965242715.1). Taxonomy (GTDB): domain Bacteria; phylum Bacteroidota; class Bacteroidia; order Flavobacteriales; family Flavobacteriaceae; genus Polaribacter. The sequence goes on along the minus strand of OZ251501.1, from coordinate 2,043,713 downwards.
TTGTACTTGCTCCTCTTAATCGAATACTGATACCACCTGCAGGATCTCCTGAGTTTTGCGAAACCAATGCCCCCGTAACTTTACCTGCAATTGCTTGATCAATTTGAGTTGCTGCACCAGAGGTAATATCCTTAGCTTTTAAGGTAGAAATAGAATTTCCTAGAGTTCTCTTATTTACACCAACACTACTACCAGTAATTACAACTTCATCTAGATTCAATAAATCAACCATCATTTCTAGATCAACAATATCACTATCGCTTGTTAAAGCAATTTTAACCGTTTTAAATCCGACAAAACTAAACACTAGTGATTTGTCAGTAACATTATTAACCTTAAAGGAATACATCCCGTCAAAATCAGTTACACCTCCAACAAAGGTTCCTTCAATAATTACACTTACACCTGGTATTGGTGCACCAATACCTTTCTCGGTAACGGTTCCTGAAATTGTTCTTACTTGTGCAAAAACACCTTGAGCAAAAAACACCATCAGGAATGTTAATAATAGATAATAATTTTTTTTCATTTGAGTTTAGAATTTAATTAAATATGTTACAAATATATATGTTATTTTTAATTATGCAATATTATATTGCATAATAGTATAATTTATAATAAAAAACATTGCATAAGTAAGTTAATTGAGTACATTTATTGCGAAATAGATTGATTATTACTCTATTGTCTAATTTTCTACTATTTTTGTAAAAAAAAGTTAGAAATAAATAAAACGATAACACAATTGAAAAAATTACAACGACATCAAATTATTTTAAACGAAGTTCATATACATAATAGGGTGTTATTAACAGATTTAGCTAGGATTTTACAAGTATCAATGGATACTGCTCGAAGAGATATTAAAGAATTAGATGATTTAAAAAAATTAAGGAAAGTACACGGTGGTGCAATTTCTAATGGATTTAATATTTATAGTGATAGTGAAAGAGAAATTTATGAATTAGGAAGTAAATCTATTATTGCAAAAAAAGGAGCATTGCTTATTAAACAAGGTGATGTAATTTTGATAAGTGGTGGTTCTACTAATTTAGAACTTGCAAAAGTATTACCTCAAAATATGGCACTTACTTTTTTTACGCCAAGTTTACCAATGGCTATTGAATTGTTAAATAATATTTCAGAAAAGGATGAAGTAATTTTTATAGGAGGTCAATTATCTAGACGTTCTCAATTAGCAATAGGAGGTAGTTCTATTAGTGCATTGTCTGAAATTAAAGCGGATATTTGTTTTTTAGGAACTGGATACTTGCATATTGAAAATGGCATCACAGAAATTGATTGGGAAATTGCTCAAATGAAAAAGGCAATGATAAATGCATCTAAAAAATTAGTTTCACTTACCATTACAGAAAAACTTAACACCTTTAATAGATATAAAATTTGTGATATTCATATGCTCGATACACTTGTAACTGAACTTGATTCAGATTCAACAATTCTTGACCAATATCGAAAAAAAAACATAAATTTGCTTTGACAAATAAAACAACATATTTAAGCAACTATTACGAATCAAATGGAATTTTACAATTAGTCAATAGTTTTTAGAATCTGAATTGAAAAAACAATGCATTATGAAAAGTTTTTTCGGTTCCGTCACATCTGTTAAAAATAAATAATAAAACTTGAAACCATAAGCATATAGTATGCGTTTTGTCTCGTCCTGAAATATCAATCTTGAATTCAAGAACTTAATGCAACAAATAAAAATCTTAGATTTGTTGTATGAAATCAAAAAAAACATAGCCGATTAACGTTAAAAGAACGTGTTGTAATAGAGGTATTATTACAAGAAAACAAAACCAAAAGTTATATCGCAAAAAGGGTGAATAGGTCGCGTTCTACTATCACTAGAAAAGTCAATAAATGGAATGGAGATTACAGTCCAACTCTTGCAAATTGGTGTGCAAAAGAAGACTATTTAAATACTGTTTTAGTTAATACATCAAACTGTTTAATGTCTATCTCTAAAGCTGTGGTTAACCCACTTTCTTGCGCTAATAAATTGTTTAAACTCGCTTGTAATTGTACTTTTGTTAATTCAATCATCTCTCTTATTTTTTAAAGTTATTGCTAACTTCAAATTTATAGGTTGAGATGATTTTTTAAGTAATCACAGACACACTTTTTTGGACGGTATTAGAAAATGGGTTGAGTATAACGGCAGAATAAAACTGTTATTAAATGGAATGAGCCCGATTCTGTATCGAGCTCATAGAGATTAAATTTTTAACCTGTTCAACTTTAAGGGGCAAGTGCGCATTTATAATTGCCCCCGTTTTCTTAAAATACTTTAATTAGTTCTTCTTTTGATATACGCTTATCTTTATTAATATCTATAGTGTTAAACTGACTTTTATACTCGCTAGGAACTTCATCTTTCACCAAAAAACCATCTTTATTTTTATCAAGATTATTAAAAATAGTCTCAAACTCTTTTGGATATGATTTTGCTTTTGTAGATGTGCCTTTTTTACTTTTACTTGAGGTAAATAATGGTGTTACCGTACCCTCTTCTTTTCTTAATTCTTTACCCGAATAAATAACTCCTCGTTTTACAACATAAAAAGGGGTGTCCCATGATTTAACAGATTCTAATGGATTGTTTTCGTAAACCAAAAATGATCCATCTTTACCTTTTGTTATTAAACCTAAATCTTTGTCAAAACCCGTTGCTTCAGCATTTACAATAGCTGCAGTGTTTAGTGTTTGAAAAGGAGTCATTCCAACTTTATTATTTAATAAACGATATTCTATATGTGCTCCAATAACACCAGCTGCATTCTCTTCGCTATCGCTACCGGCTGCAATTTTAACATTGGCTCTGAGAGCTGCTCTTGTAATTATCTGTGGTAATGTTAAGCCTGACTTTGTTTTACTCTCACCTTTTGTTCCTTCAGATTCTGCCATTTCTTCATATACTGCCAATGTAGCGTCTAAAATAGTGTTATTTTTTACCATTTCTTTCCAAAGTTTAGCGCCTCCTTTTTTATTAATTATTTCTTCTGTTGGATTTGATATGTCATATTCATTTAAATCAAGAACCCCTTCTACCATATCTGCATGCGAAACTACTTGCACACCGCCTTGAACAGTATTTAAAGCATTGGCAGGTGTTATTGCAAAATGCGACCATACTTTTAAATTTGCTTTTTTTGCGGCTGTTGCAATTTTCTTTGTAAGTTCGCTATCAATATCAAAATATAACTTTACCCCTGTAGCGCCAATCCCTTTTACGCGTTGCATCAAGGCTGTAAGATTAGTGTCTTTGGTAACTTCATAAGCCCAAGAAGCTGTACCTAGTTCTATTCCTATTGAGGATGATATAATACGAGGGTCTTCAAAAAATTGAGGTCCAGCTAAAATACTAGAAAAATGTATGTCTGGGCTTAATATTTGACTAGCCAGTGCTTGTCTTGAATAATATGTAAGTGCGCGTCCGTCTCCTCCCATATCTCGTACTCCTAAAATACCATTTCCTAACATTTTTCTTAAACGTTTTGACACGTTTACATAGGTTTCTTCATTTGGGTCTGTAGCCAAATGCACATGAGCGTCTATAAGACCTGGCATAACGTATTTACCTTTTAAATCTATAATAGTAGCTTCTGAAGGGTAATTGTTATTAGAATTTTCACCTTTATAAATACCAGATATTTTAGCCCCTGCAAGTATTAAGGTAACATTTTTCTCTATTTTGGCACTAGAACCATCAATGAGGTTCACATTTTTAAAAACAGTAATTTGAGCTGCCTTTTTCTTTGCCTTGCTTAGTACTCCAATTCCATCTGATAACATTTTATTAATATATTCTTTTAGTTTATCAGATTTACTACTGTCCAATATTATTTTTAATGATGCTCTTTTTAACTTATCACTTGGTGCTTGACTAATGATTTCCATATTTTTATCAACAGCATTAAAATCATTGTTATTAGCGAATTTATCTAACTCTTTAGTTAAGCTAATAATTTCGGATTTAAAAGATGCAGGGATTTCAGTTTGACCTAACGAAATTTGACTTGTTCCTAGCGTTACTAGTAATACGATAATAATTTTTTTCATTTTTTTATGATTTTATGATTTTAAATTTACTCTATTAGTTGTTGTACACAACCATAACTTCTATATGACGACTAACTATTTTTTTTGTTACATTAATGTTTAAAAATTTGTGTTAAAGCTCTTTTAAAGTTATCACCTAGAACCATTTTAATGTGTTCATCTTTATACCCTTTTTTCAACAAACCTTCAGCAATATCGTAAATTCTATGCGGGTGATTAAGTTTTTCTATTGTTAATAAATAGTCTTTATTTGTGTGTGTTTGGTATTTAGCAGGCGCATTTTCTAACCTTGCTTTTCTTTCTTTTAAGGGGATATAATCTTCAGTATATAAACCTTGATCGCTACCTATTCCTACATGCTCCACACCTACTAATTGAGCTACATAATCTATGTGATTTAAAAAATTATCTAAAGAAACAGGTTCTTTTTCGCTAATCATAAACCTTAAAATTGGAATACCAATAACACCTCCTGTTTTAGCCATAGCTTTAATAGCCACATCCGTTTTGGCTCTAGCAACTCCTTTTGCAATACCTCTACATGCTCCATGAGTAATTAAAACTGGTTTACTACTCGCTTGGATACTTCCCAATGTAGTTTTATCTCCACAATGAGAAACATCTACCCCAATACCTACTTGATTCATACGCTCTACAACTTTCTTTCCGTATAGTGTTATTCCTGTATCTACATCCTCAAAAGCACCACAACCAATTCGGTTTTTATCATTATAAGTTAATTGTGATACACGTTGTCCTAATCCGTAGAAAAGATTTACATCATCTAAAGTTTTAAAATGTTTTGAGTCTTGGTTTGTTATCAACATACCAATTTTTTTAGAGGCATAGATATTATTGAGTTTTTCTTTAGTATCTATACGTTCGAAATAATTAGGGTTTGATGCAATAATTCCATTTTGAGTCGCCATAAACAAAAGCATTCCCTCATAAGTTGGGTGCATATCTCCCCAACCAAATACATTTATTCCACAACTTTTCACAAATTCATAATCTTCTTGGGTGAATGAGTTGGGCATACTTTCCCATAGTTTAACTAATGGTATTCCATTTCGTTTATGAACCGAATCTCCATAATCTCCAAGCATATCTATACAAGAGGCATCTTTTACCAATTGTATTGCTTCTTTAGAATAGTTTTTTAAAGCATTGTTTTTAACCAAAAGAGTCTTCTTTTTATCATCTGTATTACACATGATTAATGATGGTAATATTGCTCCTGCTGTGACAGTATATCCTAGTTTTTTAAGAAATGTTCTTCTGAGTGTTGTCATTTTAGCGTTTGTTAGGTTTTACATCAAAATATCACAACATTTTGTCTTACAATATGTTATAAAGTGATGGCAAGCCAATTTTTAAATATTTAGGAAGCACAAAAGTTAGAGTTGGAATCCAAAACGAAACCAATGGTCTCCAATATTTTTGAATACTTTTCAACCCTTTTTTTTGCCTTTAATTTTATTGTCGGTATATCTGTGGAAAGTTACAAATATAAATCTGTAAAAAATATTTGTAAAAAAGGAGCCCAAAAGGGTATATAAAAAGAATCCTATTTCATGATTTGATATTGTTAAAAATTGAATTTGTTTTGACCTCTTAAATGTTACTTATAATTTGCTCAATTACTTTTTTAAAAATTTTTAAATCATTTTCATTAATTCCTTCTTCTGCCTTATTTGTTATGTTTCTTGCTGTATTAAGAGCTATTTCTTCTATTCCTTTTCCTTTCTCAGTAAGAAATATAAGCTTGTTCCTTTTGTCTTTATTATAACTATTCCTAGTAATTAACCCTTTCCTTTCTAAAGCATTAATTTGTCTTGTCATTGTACTTTTTTCTTTACTTGCACGACTGGCTAAATCACGTTGATTTACACCATCTTCTTTCCATAAGTAAAACAGTGTTCGCCATTCTTCTACCGTAATTCCTAAATTATTAATACGTAAACCCTTTTGTAAACTACTTGTTAATAATCTCTCTGACACGCTAATTAGTTGTGAAGAAGAATTATATTGTTGCTTTTTGATAATGCTAAATTTTTACAAAATTAAATAACAGTTGCAATATACAACTATTTTTTAATTCTCAAAATTATGTTCAATGATGAGACAGGGTAAACTCATACTTTTATTTTTAAGACCTTTAGCAAATACTGATTATCTCAACCTAATTTTAGCCTTTTACCTTTCTTACATTCAATAACTTAACGCAACAAATCTAAAATATTCAAAATTAATACTACCTATAAAAATAAAAAGTTTAAAACTGTAAATTCTGACGAAATAAATTAACTAATAGAAGGAAATAGTGAGGTATTAAAGAGGGTTATTTTAAAATACTTATTGTCAGTAAATTGCATTTTTTTTAGTTATTTTTGTCATGTACTAAAATTATGGAATTAAAAAGAGTGAATAATAAATGGACTGTAATTTCTATAAAAAAGAATTGGAAATGTTGGAATGGTAGAGGAATGCTGATTGGGGAATAGAACCGTGTATCTAAACAACTATTTGCTAGCAAAGTGTATAGTTTATTGCTGTAACTTGCTAAGACAAAGGTAAGTAATTTTTTATTAGTTAGTGTTTATCCTAAAATTCTGTACATTTAAACACGCAATAAACCATACACAGCACGGTAGCTGAATTTCTCTAAACCCTTCATTTAAAATTGTATTTTTTACATTTAAAAAAACAAAATGTCACGCGATTTAAGTAACTATAGAAAAACCTATAAAAAACAAGAACTATTAGAAATTACTTGTCCTGAAAATCCAATGGAATTATTCCAAAATTGGTTTTTAAATGCAGATGCTTCAGAATTAATACATGAAGCCAATGCAATGAATATTGCTTCCATCAGTTTAGATGGCTTTCCTAAAAACAGAATTGTGCTATTAAAGAAATTTACTTGGGAAGGCTTTATATTTTACACCAACTACAATTCAGAAAAAGGAAAAGCAATTGCACATACCAATAAAGTATGTTTATCATTTTTTTGGGCAGGTTTAGAACAACAAATTATTATTAAAGGAAATGCAGAAAAACTCGCAGAAAATTTATCTGATGGCTATTTTGAATCTCGTCCAGACGGAAGCAAACTAGGTGCTTTAGCTTCTAATCAAAGTGAAGTTGTAAACTCTCGCGAAATGTTAGACGAGCGTTTATCCGAAGAAGAGAAAAAACATAACGGCAAAGAAATTCTACGCCCAAAACATTGGGGTGGTTATTTAGTAAAGCCTATTTCTATTGAGTTTTGGCAAGGGCGCCCCAATAGAATGCACGATAGAATTAGATATACTTTACAAAAAGATTTTTCTTGGAAATTAGAACGATTGGCACCTTAATTTTTTTATATTTACAGTTCTATTTAAAGTTGAATGAAAACACTTTACATTGTTCGTCACGCAAAATCTTCGTGGAAATATGATAGCGTTAAAGACATTGACCGCCCGTTAAAAGAACGTGGTATTAACGATGCACATTTACTCTCAAAATATCTTTCTAAAAAAATACAAAAACCAGATGTTTTTATATCTAGTGGTGCCAACAGAGCGTTACATACTGCTACAATTTTTTGTGAAAACTTTGGATACTCATTATCTAACTTAAAAATAAAACGCCAACTATATAGCTTTAGTGATGGTTATTTGGTAAAAACGGTAAAAGCCTTAGACGACAGTTTTGATAGTGCTATTATTTTTAGTCATAATCACGGAATTAGTACTTTTGTAAATAAATTTGGAAGCAAACCCATTGCACATGTTTCCACTTGTGGTATTATTGGTATTCAGTTTGAAGAAAAACATTGGAAAAACATAAAAAAAGGAAATACCATTTTGGTGGAGTTTCCTATAAATCATAAATAATTTGTTAAAAATTAAAAAATATGCTGCAATAGATATTGGCTCAAATGCCATTAGGTTACTAATAGCTAACATTATTGAAGAAAAAAAGAAAGAACCTCAATTCAAAAAATCTTCACTGGTTCGTGTGCCAATCCGTTTAGGTGCAGACACATTTGTTTCTGGTATTATTTCAGAAGGAAATAAACAACGCCTTATTGATGCTATGGAAGCGTTTAAATTGTTAATGAAAATTCATGGTGTAGAAAAATACAAAGCCTGTGCCACTTCAGCAATGAGAGAAGCAGAAAATGGGCAAAATGTTGCTGATGAAATTTTCAAAAAAACCAATGTAAAAATTGATATTATTGATGGGGAAAAAGAAGCTAAAATTATTTCTTCTACCGATTTAAATGAACTTATTAGTAGTGACAATTCTTACCTATATGTAGATGTTGGTGGTGGAAGTACTGAGTTCACTGTATTTTCAGAAGGGAAAATTGTCAACTCAAAATCATTTAAAATGGGTACAGTTCGTTTAATGAACTATTCAAAAAAAGAAATTAAAAATATTTTTAAAGAGGTTGAAAAGTGGATTAAAACCAATACTAAAGGAATGAAACGAGTCTCTTTAATTGGTTCTGGTGGAAATATTAACAAACTCTTTAAAATGTCTAGAAGAACAGAAGGTAGCCCTATCTCTTATATATACTTAAATGCACAGTACCAATTCTTAAAAAAGATGAGCTATCAAGAACGTATTTCAGAATTAAGTCTAAATCCAGACAGAGCAGATGTAATTGTTCCTGCAACAAAAATTTATCTATCGGCTATGAAATGGAGTGGTGCAAGAAAAATATTTGTTCCTAAAATAGGTTTATCAGACGGCATTATTAAAGAACTGTATTTCAATGAATTATAATAATTTCTTAAAGAAATTGTAATTTTTATTAACAAAGTTTTAAACTGAAGAATATTTTTTTATCTTTGTACTTTGTACTTTGTATTGTGACTTTTATCTTGTTTAAAGTGTCATAAGTAGAGGGAAAATTAAACTAAAAACAAATTTTATTCAATTTCAATTATGAAGAAACTATTATTATTAGGAGCATTTATTATGTTCAGCTTTACGGTATCTACACAAGATTTACCTACCAATGCCGAACCTGGAAAATGTTATGTACGTTGTAAAACTCCAGAAGTATGGAAAAACCAAGATGTTACTATTGAAGTAGCTCCAGCATACAAAAGAATTGTTACTCACCCAGCACAATACAAAACTGTTACAGAAAGAGTTTTAGTTGATGCAGGTGGAGAAAAACTAGTAATTGTACCAGCAAGATACGAAACTCGTGATGTTGTTGTAACTACTGATGAAGGCGGGCAAAGTTTACAAAGAATAGCTGCTAGAGCAACTACTTCTAAGCAAACTATTGTTACTAAAGAAGCTAGCCAACGTTTAGAGTCTATTTCTGCAAAATACGAAATGCGTGATATTGTTGTTACAGTTAGTGAAGGTTACCAACGTTTAATTAATGTACCAGCTAAATACGAAGTTCGTGATGTAGTTGTTACAACTAAAGAAGCTAGTCAAAGACTAATAGTTGTTCCTGCTAAAATGAAAACAGTTACGGAAACTATTATAACTAAAGAAGCTTCGCAACGTTTAGAGCTTGTACCAGCTAGGTATGAGACAAGAGATATTATTGTAACTGTTCAAGAAGCTGGATCTCGTTTAGTAGTTGTTCCTGCTAAATACGAAATGAGAGATGTAGTTGTTGTAAGTAGAGAAGCTGCTCAACGTTTAGTTGTTGTTCCTGCTACTTATGGTACAGAAACTCTTTCTTATAGAAAAAGAGTTGACGGTTCTTCTTTAAGAGTTATTCCTGCTTCTTTCGGTAGAGACAGTGAAACTATTGAAGTTAGAGCTGCATCTGCAAGATGGCAAATGAGTGAAAAAGCTCCTGATTGTGAATCTTCTGATCCTAACGACTGTCGTTACTGGTGTTATAAAGAAGTTCCTGCTCAATACACTACAGTTAACAAAACTATATTAAGCAACAATGCTTCTGTAGCTGTTAACTCTGGTAAATGTGCTGAAGGTTCTAACGACCCAAGTTGTTTTGCAACATATACTAAAAGAGTAATGAAAACTCCTCCTACAACGAGAGTTATTCCTATTGCAGAGCAAACAAAAACGATTAAGAAAAGAGTAATGGTTACTCCTCCTTCTTCAAGAACTATTGCTATTCCAGCAATAACTAAAGTAATTAAGAAAACTGTAATGGTTACACCTCCATCAACGAGAGTTATTCCTGTGGCAGAACAAAGTACTACAATAAAAAGAATTGTTGTTGATGTTCCTGCAACTACAAGAGTAATTGAAGTTCCAGCAATAACTAAAGTAATTAAGAAAACTGTAATGGTTACACCTCCATCAACAAGAACTGTAGATGTACCTGCTGTAACTAAGGTAATTAAGAAAAGAGTAATGGTAACTCCTCCAACAACAAGAGTTATTGAAATTCCTTCTAAAAGTACTACAGTAACAATTACAAACCCAGGAACTCCATCAGCTACAGTAGTTGCTTCTCCTGCTAAAACTATAGTAGTTAAGAAAACTGTAATGGTTACTCCTCCAACAACTCAAGTTATTAAAACAGATCCTCGTTATAGCACTATTAAGAAAACTGTTTTAGATAGAGATGCTTATACTGATGAAGTACCTGTTGCTGCTAAGTATAAAACTGTAACTAAAGAAGTATTAGTTTCTAAAGGTGGTTTAACATCTTGGAAAACTGTTGACTGTGAGCTAATCGTGAACACTCCTCTTCCAATTAACTGGAACTCAGGAAGTTATACTCTAACTCCGGCTGCTAAACGTATTATTGATGCTCGTTTATTACCTATCTTAAAAACAGGTGTTGCTGTTGTTCTTGAATCTCATACAGATTCTAGAGGTAACAAAACAAGTAATCAAGTTTTATCTGAAAGAAGAGCACAATCTGTAGTAAAATATTTAGTTACTAAAGGTGTTAATCCAAGTCAATTAACAGCTAATGGTTTAGGTGAAACCAAATTAACTAACCGTTGTGCTGATGGTGTTTCTTGTAATGAAAGAGAACACTTAGCAAACAGAAGAACTACTTTTAGAGTCATAAACCAAAAGTAATTCTAACATTACTACGATTCAATTCTAACAAATAGAATCAAAAATAAAACCCGAGCAAATGCTCGGGTTTTTTATTTACAATTGTTTTTTAAGTTAAAGTGAAACCGTTGCAAGGAGTTGCCTAGTTTTGCTAAATTTAGGAGTAAAAATCACACCTTCTAAACCTGAGTTAGACGTAAGGATTTTAGTAAAAAAGGGCTAATTGAGTTGTCTTTTCTGTTTCAAATTTAAGGCTAGGTTTCTTTTCTTGAAAAGAATAAGCAATAAGACTTGCCGCTAAATTAGTTATAAAATTGCCAAAGCTTCTGAGCCTAGAATATTCCGCCTGAGCAATATTTTTTAGTTGGTCATTTATGGTTTCTATAACTGAACGTTTTCTGAGTAATATTTTATCTCTCATAGACATTAGCACATTTTTTATATTGTTTCTAATTAGTGCCTGGTCGTAAACTTTTATTTTGTTGATTATTAAGTTAATAACTTACTAATTTGGATTGAATCTTTCTTCAAAAAAGCTGTAAATTAGAAAGAACAATGATTTTACTAGGATTATCCGCTGTAGATTCGCCAAAAAAAGAAACGATGCGTAAACGATTTGAAGTATCACCAATTCTAGGAAGCCTTCCTATTTCAGAGGTAGTGATTCCTACCAAAAGTAGAGACGAACTTGCGCCTGTATTACTAGCTCTTCAAACTATTTTTGTCAATGAGTTGTATCACCAAAAAATGTTTTCCATCGTAGCGCCTATAATTTTAAGAGATAAAAAGCAAACAGGAAGGCAAGGCATGAGTATTTGGGAAGTGATTGTTTTGTCTGTGATTCGATTAACGCTCAACACCAATTACGACCGGCTGTTGTGGATTGCCAATTTTGATAAATGTGTTCGCCAGCTGATGGGAATCGAAGGCGATTCTTATGGTTTTTCATCGGAAGTAAAGCAGTATAGTTTAACCGCTTTAAAGGAGAATATTGGTTTATTAAATAATCCTCGGGGCAAGCCCAGAGGCATTTATTTAGAATAAGGCTAACTGATGATCCTCTTTTAACTTTACATACTCAGATTCTTTTCCTTGAGATTTAACATATTGAGAAATCTTATTCTCAGTACTATGCTGACCCACTGTATTAACAAAATACCCTTTACCAAAAAATTCTCCTCCCCATAATTGCTTCTTAACTTCTGGACACTCTTTAAAAACTTCACGAGCAATCAAACTTTTTATCATCCTTACTATTTTTGTAACATTATAAGTCGGTACACTTTGTAGCAAAAAATGAACATGATCGTCATCTGTTCCTATTTCTAAAAAATGAACATCATAACGCTTTTCAATTTCAGAACAGACAGATACTAAAACCCGGTCAACATCTTTTGTAAAAACAACTCTAAGATACTTTGCACTTGTTACTAAATGGTATAACAATACCGTAACATTATGACTTTTATGGATATATTTACTATTCTGTGACTTCGAGTCACAAAATACTAATTATTTACGAGGCAAGCTAGTTTAGCCCCTTATAAGTTCGGAGTGATATTTTAAATTTCAAACTAATACATTTGAGATATGAAATACAAGAAATGGAGTTTATCAGAGAAGTTAGAAATTCTATCCTGTTCAGAAGAAAACGGAATTATAGAAACTTGTCGTAAATACAGCGTTAGTACAGGGGCTTTGTATAGTTGGAAAAAGAAGTACGAGAGTCAAGGAGAAGCAGGCTTAAAAGTCACTTATGATATTCGTAGTAAGGAACTAAAGCAATCCGAAGAAGAAAACAGAATACTTCGTAAGTTGTTAAGTAACAAGGAAATTGAATTAGAAATTCAACGAGAACTTTTAAAAAAAAAGTTTGGGACCTCCGATCCAAGAAAAATTTAGTCGATGTTTTTTTCAGAAAGTATACTATTAGTAAAACTAAGATTATCAATATGGTAGGTATTGTGCATAGCAGTTATTATCGTACACCTAGTCTTGGTAAAAAGGGGAAGACAGCAAGTAAACTCAGTTATAATAAGATAAACGGTTGGGTAAATCAAGAAGTTGTAGTTCAGGCTATAAAAAAAGTTTTAAGCCATGAATTTATAGATTGTGGATACCGCTTAATGACTGCTTATTTGAAGCGAGATGGTTATCTAATTAATCATAAAAAACTATACAGAATAATGAAGGAAGAGGGGTTGTTAAAACTTGAAAATCGAATAAACAGAAGTGGTTCTGGTCGTAAATTCGTGAAATTTAGAAAAGTAAACACTTCTAGACCTTTCGAGTGTTTAGAAATGGACATAAAGATGGTTTGGATTCCAAAGGCTGGTAAAAACGCTTATTTGATATCTATAATAGATGTTCACTCGCGAAGAATATTAAAAGACTATTTTTCTTTTTCAATAAAACAAGATAAGGTGATAGCATTGCTTTCTGATGTGTTTTTAGAGTATCAATATCCTGAAAATGTAGTTATTAGAAGTGATAACGGAAGTCAGTTTATTGCTAAAAACGTACGAGAATATCTTGGACTAATAGGAGTTCAGCAGGAATTTACACATATAGCAACACCAGAAGAAAACGCTCATATTGAAGCATATCATGGCATATTAAAAAAAGAAGTCTTTACAAGAGTGGATTATAGAACTTTTGGAGAAATTGAACAAATACTAAAAAGATATGTTATTTTCTATAACAATAATAGGATACATGGCCTTTTGGGGCGCATTACACCAATGGAAAAATGGAACAAAGACAAACATTTAATTTTAATGAAAAATTTAACCGCTTAATTAATAATCGAAATTTAGAATAATACTCTTGTTTTATAGGGGTCAAAACACAAGCCTCGGGGAATTAAACCCAAAAGAGATTAAATTGGTATAATATACATTTCGCATAAATCATCAATATGAATCTATGCAATATATTGCTTGCCTGTACCAATGATAGAAATAATTGGAAACTTTTTTTAGCTAAAGCACGCTTTTTTTTGCGAGTACAATACCAGTTCTTAAAAGAGGGGTTCTTATATTTTATTTTTCAAATTGAAGAATATATTTTCCCAAAAGTTGGCAAAGTTCACTAAGAAAATTATTTGATGGTTTATCTTTTTCTGAAATATCAAATAAATGTATTTCAGTGTTGGTTTGTGTAAAGGCTGTGGTGGGCATAAATAAAAAGAAGAATAGTCTTTTCATCATATAAAATTGAGAAGTCTAAAACACTAAAAACCTCTTTAGAAATTTCTAAAGAGGTTTTAAAAAATATAAAATGGTAAATTACTTTTCAGAAGCAATCCAGGCATCAATTTTAGCTTCTAATAATGCTAACGGAATACAACCTGTTTCTAGCACTTGATTGTGAAACTCCCTAATATCAAATTTATCACCTAATTCCGTTTTAGCTTTTGCACGTAACTCACGAATTTTTAACTGACCAATTTTGTAAGACAATGCTTGTCCAGGATTTGCCATATAACGTTCAATTTCAGAAATAATACTTGCTTCAGGTTCAGCTTCATTGTCTAACGAGTATTGAATTGCTTTTTCGCGAGACCAGCCTTTAGCATGTATCCCTGTATCAACCACCAAACGAATTGCGCGGTGCATTTCCATGCCTAACATTCCGAAATACTGATAAGGGTCGGTGTATAAACCTAATTCTTTTCCTAAGCTTTCAGTATATAATGCCCAACCTTCGCCATATGCACTATACCAAAGTGTTTTTCTAAAGTCAGGTAAATTTTCGTTTTCTTGTGTTAATGAAATTTGATAATGATGCCCTGGAATTGCTTCGTGTAAAAATAAGGCTTCATCAGAAAATACATTATACTTTGAAGCATCTGGAATTGGTATGTAAAAAACTCCAGGACGTGTACCGTCTAAAGAACCAGAATTGTATTCTGCACTAGCAGAAGCTTCTCTAAATTTTTCGGTTTGTTTAACTATAAAAGCAGTTTTGGGTTTGTTTCCGAATAATTTCTCTAATTGCGGTTTCATTTTTTTATAAATTGCATTAAAGTTATCTATAATTTGTTTTGGAGTTGAATATGGCATTAATTTTTTATTCTCACGAACATCATTAAAAAACTCTTTTAAACTACCTTTAAAACCAACTTGTTGTTTTACTTTTTCCATTTCTGATAAAATTCTTGCAACCTCGGTTAAACCAAGTTTGTGAATTTCATCTGCAGTCATTGTAGTAGTAGTGTAATTTTTTATAGCGTGTTGATAGTATTCTTTTCCTTGAGGAATTGCTGAAATACCACTGCTTTTTCTACCAGCATTTAGGTAATCTACCTTTAAAAAATTATATAAAGATTTGAAAGACGGAATTAATTTGTCATTCAGCATTTCGCTATATGCTGTTGTTAGTTTCTTTTTTTCTTTGGAAGAAAATGATTCTGGCAATTTGTTAATTGGAGAATAAAATAAATGTTTAGAAAAATCAGTAATTCCTTCAGATGTTTTTTCTAATTTACTTAATTCTTCAAACTGCGGAATTATCTTTTTAATCAATGAAACAGGTAAAACATAGCCTTCTTTAATTCCTTGTTTCATACGCTTTTTAGCAGATTGCAGCCAAACAGTGTATTTGTCTAATCTACTTAGCCAATTTTCGTAATCTTTAACGGTTTTAAATGGTTGCGCGCTACTTCCGCTCCCAAATTGCCCCATTATTAAATTAACTGTCCACATTTGGTTTATAGGCATTAAAACATCATTTTTAAAACTGTTTTGACTTAAAGCCATATCGCAATCCCAATCTAAAACGGCTTTACTCATTTGTTGGCTTTCAGTTAAAGAACTGTCTTTAAAATCACCTAATTTTGCTTTGTAATTAGTGTAGAAGTTTTTGGTTTTTAAACGGTATTCATCTGATAAGGTATTTGGGAATTGATCGTTAAAACGATTGTCACCAGCAAAGGTTGCATTTAAAGGGTTTAATGCTAGTTTACCTTCATTATAATCTTTTAAAAGTTGATTAAAAGTAGTGTTTTCTGTAGTTGAAACAGTGGGGTCTTTTTTAACCTCTTTCTTACAAGAAATTAGGAGCAAAGAAAAAGCGAAAAGTAAAAGGGTGATTTTTTTCATTTTAAGATATAATTTGAGTGCGAACAAATATAAACATATTTTTAGTTTTTATAATACCAAAAGGGAATGTGTGTTACCTTTTCAGTTTCTTTTATTTTTGTTTTTTTATCAAGAACATACCTGCTTATTTTTAGTAAATGTTTTCCTTCTGAAGTGTTTTTAAGTGGTATAATAGTTTCGAACCCAAGTTGTTTATTTACGGTGGTAATTATAAAATCGGACGGAAAAGAAATGCTATCAATTTTTAGTCTGTAATTTGTGTTTAGCGTTTGTAAATACAAACCATAAATACTGTCTTTTTCTTTAAGATGTTTCTTTCTTTTGATGTTGAACAGCCAAAAATCACTTTTAAGACCTCTGCCTTTTTTTTGTGATTTTAAACTTTCATTATGTTCTAAAAGAATATCTTCTAATTTTTCTTTAAAAGGGCTGAAAACTTTTAGGTAGGGTTTATTTACAATTTTTGATTGTATAGAAGCAATTTTTACATATTGATTATCTTCTAATAAAGAGAGGTAATTATTGTTTTTTGAAAAGTTAATTGAAGAATATGAATTTTTAGAAATATAATTTGACCGAACATTATTTAATGTTGACAAGTAAAAAGCAAAACAATATATAGGAAGTAGTATAAAGGAGATTCTTCTTCCAAATTTATTGTCCAAAAAATTATAAACTAGTGGTCTGTATAAAAATGAGAGTGTAATAATACTAAACACTTTGTATATAGGCATATATAAAAAGGAAGTCCATTTTTTTTTCTTTAAAAATCCTTGTGTTATAAAATCTATGAATATCATGAGAGCTAAAAAAAGGTAGAAGAAAGCGAAAAAATCTAAAATCATAGCTCCACCCAATTCAGAAAAAAGACCAGATGTAGATAATGTTTTCATGGTAAATACAACGACCAAGATTACATTAAAAAATGCGATAATATAAAACAGTGATAGAAAAGTTACTGCAAATAAAATACTACAATAATTTTCTAATTTAGCAATGTAACTGTCAAAAGAACCAACTTTCTTTTTTAAATAGGTAGTAAAACGTTTGCCATAGTTTAATTCATCATAATCAATATCATTAGAAACATAACGTAATCCAATTGCACCAATCCATAAACCTCTTAATACTACATGTATAATTAAGTTAATTACGAGTACATAACAAGACCTTGATGCAACACGATATAGTTCTGGGATGTATGATTTTTCTAATGCTATAGCTTCATTTAATCCCGCTTCTAATGGGTCTAATGAACTAATTAAACCAAAAATTGCAAAACCAGAAATAAGTAATTCTAATTGCCAACTTTCTTGTTGTAATTTATCTAATAGCTTTTTAAATTTTTTGTTTTCAGAATTGTTCTCCATCATAATTTTACTTGCTGAATAAATTAACTCAAAAATAAGAGAATTTGTAAGAATATACTTGTAAAAACAAAAAACCTCTCTGTTTTCACAAAGAGGTTTAGATACTTAAAGTAACTATGTTACTATTTTATTAATTCGTAGCTACGTTTAATAAAGTTTGTTAACTCCTCGCCATGTAATAAGTTTTGAGAAAGCTTAGCTAAATCAAAAGCTTGAGAAATTAAACGAGTTTGTTTCTTTTTAGTTTTGGTGTTTAAAATTTCAGAAACTAATGGGCTATTAGTATTCACTACCAAGTTGTACATGTCAGGAAGATTACCCATTCCCATTATTCCACCACCACCAGAAGCCTGCATTTCTTTCATACGGCGCATAAATTCTGGAACCGTAATTATAAACGGAGACGAAGCCGAATCCATAGCTTCTAACTGAACTGTATATGTTTTCTTAGGTACAGCAGCTTCAATAATTGGCTTTAAAGTTTCCTTTTCTTTATCAGATAATTTAGAAATAACGGTATCGTCTTTCTTGATTAAATTATCAATAAAATCTGAATCTACACGTGTAAACTGAACTTTGGTATCGCCAGAGGTCTCTAATTTTTGCATTAAATGTGATACAATTGGAGAGTCTAATATAATCACTTCATATCCTTTTGCTGTTGCATCTTGAATATAACTGTGTTGTGTGTCTTTGTTAGACGCATATAAAATAACGTGATTTCCGTCTTTGTCAGTTTGATTGTCTTTAGTCTTTTCAATTAATTCATCAAACGTAAAAAATGTATCGTTTACTGTTGGGTATAAAGCAAATTTCTTAGCCTTGTCAAAGAATTTATCTTCAGACAACATTCCGTATTCAATAATTACTTTAATATCGTTCCATTTCTGTTCAAAATCTGCACGGTCTTTTTTGAATAGAGATGCTAATTTGTCACCTACTTTTTTAGTAATGTAACCAGATATTTTTTTAACCGCTCCATCTGCCTGTAAACCAGAACGAGAAACGTTTAGTGGAATGTCAGGAGAATCAATAACACCTTTTAACATTTGTAAAAAGTCAGGTACAATCCCTTCAACATTGTCTGTTACATACACTTGATTTTGGTACAGTTGAATTTTATCCTTTTGCATATCCATTGGTAGACTTAGCTTTGGGAAAAATAAAATTCCTGTTAAGTTAAACGGGTAATCTACATTTAAGTGAATGTGAAATAAAGACTCTTCAAATTGCATTGGATACAATTCTCTGTAGAAATTAGTATAATCTTCATCATTTAAATCTGCAGGCGCTTTTGTCCATGCAGGGTTTGTATTGTTTATGATTGCATCAACCTCAATTTGCTTATGGGGTTCCGTAGTTTCTTTACCGTCTTTGTCTGTTGTAGTTTTAGGCGTAAAATCTGGATCGTTTATTTGTTTAGTTCCAAATTTAATTGGTACTTGGTTAAAACGATTGTATTTATTTAATAATTCAGAAATTTTACTTTCTTCCAAAAACTCTAAAGAATCTTCAGCAATATGTAAAATAACTTCTGTTCCTCTGTCAGTTCTGTCATGTTCAACTAGCGTATACTCAGGAGATCCATCACACGTCCAATGTGCAGCAGGTTCATCTTTAAAAGACTTTGTTATTAAGTCAACTTTATCAGCAACCATAAAAGCAGAATAAAAACCTAAACCAAAGTGACCAATAACACCTGTGTCATTTTTATCATCTTTATATTTTTCTAAAAACTCTTCAGCTCCAGAAAATGCAATTTGGTTAATGTATTTCTCAACTTCATCAGCAGTCATACCTAAACCTTTGTCTTTAATGGTTAGTGTTTTTGCTTCTTTATCAATACTAATTTCAATTTTAGCATCTACTAATTCCGTTTTTGCTTCACCAATAGAAATTAGGTGTTTTAATTTTGTAGTTGCATCTGTTCCGTTAGAAATTAACTCACGTAAAAAAATTTCGTGATCAGAATACAAGAATTTTTTTATCAGCGGAAAAATATTTTCTACTGATACATTAATGTTCCCTTTACTCATAAATTGTATATATTTTGTTTACTATTATTTTCTGAAGATAAAGTAGTCAAAAAAAAGACCAAACCCATTAATCTGCCAAACTGACATTTTTAGTTGAGCGTTTCCCCTTTTTTACAATTTTGCTTTGCTATATGGTAAAAAACACGTCAGGCTTTCGTTACTCGCTGTTTTTGCTTCGCAAGCTACTTTCAATAAAAATATATTTTATTTCAGTAACTCAACGAACTCAAACAAACCACTCAATTCTTAACGCACATACTTTAAAATATGTACTTTTACCTACTTAAATTGTTGCAAACAACAAAAGTTTAAACATATAAAATTATGTATAGTTCAAAAATAACAGGTTTAGGGTATTATGTTCCAGAAAACGTTGTAACAAATAATGATTTGAAGGAGTTTATGGATACTTCTGATGAATGGATTCAAGAACGTACAGGAATTAAAGAACGCCGTTGGATAGACCCCAAAACAGGCGATACAACTGCAGTTATGGGTGCAAAAGCAGCCAGAATTGCAATTAAACGTGCAGGTTTAACTAAAGATGATATAGATTTTATTGTGTTTGCAACTTTAAGTCCAGATATGTATTTTCCAGGAGGCGGTGTTCAAGTTCAAGATATGTTAGATATGCCAACTATTGGCGCTTTAGATGTACGTAATCAATGTTCTGGTTTTATTTACGCTATGTCAGTTGCAGACCAGTTTATAAAAACAGGAATGTATAAAAATATTTTGGTAATTGGCGCAGAAAATCATTCTGGCGGATTAGAGCGTTCTACTCGTGGTAGAGGTGTTACTGTAATTTTTGGTGATGGAGCAGGAGCAGCAGTACTTTCTCGTTCTGAAGAAGCAGGAAAAGGTATTTTATCTTCTCATTTACATTCGGAAGGAAAATATGCTAAAAAATTAGTTTTAGAAGGTCCATCAACACAACGCTGGGTTCCAGAAATTTTAGAAAAGAATGACCCAGATGATGTTTCTTATTATCCGTATATGGACGGGCAGTTTGTGTTTAAACACGCCATTGGTCGTTTTTCAGAAGCAATTATAGAAGGTTTACAAGCCAATAATTTAAAAAAGGATGATATTGATATGTTAATTCCACATCAAGCAAATTTACGTATTGCACAGTTTATTCAAAAGAAATTTCAGTTATCTGATGATAAAGTATATAATAACATTATGAAGTATGGTAATACTACTGCCGCTTCAATAATTATTGCATTAACAGAAGCTTGGGAGCTAGGTAAAATAAAAGAAAACGACTTAGTTGTTTTAGCTGCTTTTGGGAGTGGTTTTACTTGGGGAAGCATTATTATACGGTGGTAAAAAAAACAGATATATAACTAAAAAAAACTCACGAATTGGTGAGTTTTTTTTATGTTATTTTTTGATGGTTTTGCTAACAATGTGGCGTAATAGACAAAAAGGAGGCTAAAAAGTTCTGCAAGCCTTATATTTGTTGGCTTAACATTAAATCAAAGGTTTTGAACAAAAAAAGTGTTTTTATTGAGGCAGTACAATAACAAAGAAAAATGGGTTTCGCAATGGAAAACAGAAGTATAAATGTTATGTCTGCAAGAAACAATTTATAGGAGGAAATAGGATTGAAATTGATGAACTTTGGGATGAATATTCGAAAGGAAAACAGACCTATGAACAGTTAGCAAACAAGTATAATTGCTCCAAGCGAACCATCCAACGAAAAATAGATTTATACAAAGTAAATACTCCTAAAAAAGAGCCAAGAAAAATTGTTGTTTTGATGGACACAACCTATTGGGGTAGAAACTTTGGAGTAATGCTTTTTAAGGATGCTTACACGAAAGAAAACCTCCTGAAATACTATGTAAAATCTGAGACAAATATACTTTATTTGCAAGGTATAAATGAGTTAACAACAAGAGGTTTTGAGGTTCTTGCTATTGTCTGTGATGGTCGTAGAGGATTGTTCCAATTGTTTGGTGAGATTCCTATTCAGATGTGTGAGTTTCATCAAGTGGCACTAATTAGAAGGTACATCACTAAACACCCTAAACTTCCTGCTTCTATTGAGTTAAAAGAACTTGTTGCAATGATGAAGATGACAGATAAAGAGTCTTTTGAAGGCGGATTAGAACTATGGTTCATCAAATGGAAAACATTCTTAAATGAGCGAACTACAAACCCCAAAACAGGAAAAAGTCATTACACACATAAACGATTAAGAAGTGCTTACAGAAGTCTAAAAACCAACTTAAATTGGCTCTTTACTTGGTGTGATTATATGGAGTTGAAAAATCCAAATACAACAAATGCCATCGATGGACATTTCTCAGATTTAAAGAATAAATTAAGAAACCACAATGGACTTTCAATAGAAATAAAACGCAAATTTATTGATGAGTTTTTTAAGGCATAAAGGCTTCAAAAAATATCAAAAAAGAGGCTCTTTCAAGCCTCTCAATTTTGACATTTTCGTCAGCCTTCAAGATAATCCCTAATAGGTTGCTCTCCAGCAGAGCCTATTCCCGTTTTACTTGATAAATCAAAGATAAAAAAAGGGAAATTTAACGTACAAAAACTAATGAAAAATAGAGCCTCCTTTTTGTCCACTTGAAATATTTTAACTAAAAACAGCCTCCTTTTTGTCTATTACACCGAATATTTGGTGTTTTCAAAAAAAGGCTCTACCCTTATTTTAATGGGTAAAGATTTAAACCTCCATTAAAAAAGAGTATTGCACTTCTAAAGTTTTTAAAAGTTCTATATCCTTTTCCAATAGATTTAAGTTCTTGTATTTTTCCATTTAATCTTTCAGCCATTGCATTGCTATACTCAGTTATTAAGGCATTTATAACTCCAGAGAGATGTTTTTCAAACATTGTAACAACCTTTGTTACTTCTTTAATTTGCTTAGAAGTAGAATTTCGTATCCATTTAATTAGTAAATAAAAACCATTAATATACTTAGTTTCTTTATGGAATAAATCTTTAAAATTTTCTTTGACTTGCCACGCCTTGCTAACTTCATAGTTCGCCTTGATTATTGCATCAAATTTTATTCGTTGTTTCTCGGTTAGGTTTTCTTGGTTTTTAAGTAACGCATATCTACTGTTTATCAATTCATCATTCGTTTTAACTTCTCTTCTTCTAACCTTATCAATAGCGGTATTTAAATACTTAACCAAATGAAATCTGTCGTGAACAATAGATGCGTTTGGTAATTGACTTTTAGAGGTAGAAATATAAGCTTTCCACATATCTAAACTTATAGTTTTAACCTGTTTTTGTTGTTGTTTTGTCATAGATTTATCAAATAGTTTTTCTACAGATTCTTTAGTTCTTCCTTCTTCTACATCTATGATAAAACCACTTCTAGGATGACTTAAGACACTTATATATTTATGTCCTTTCTTAAACGATTTTTCATCCAAACTCAAACGACTAAAATCCATATTTGATAAATCTCTCCTACTCAAACCTCTTTCTGTACTTAAATGAATTACTCTATTGATGACATTAAAACCACAACGCATTAATTTTGCTGTTTTTGTTTGATTTTTAGTTGCTAATAGTAAATCAATTATTGCATGTTCAAAAAGGTGTGTATGACGTGTATGCTTATCTGCCCATGGCGGAACTATGGTGATTACAGCTCCTTGACTGTTCTTTATTCTTGGCAACTTACAACTTATAAAAGTCTTATATTGCATCGTATCTAAATGACGCCATTCTCGATTTGGTGCATGGTCATATAAACTACATAATTCCATGGTCTCTGGACAAAGGGCTCTTTCTCCTATGAATTTAATGACTATTTTTATGTCTGAAATTGCATAATCTGCTTCTACTTTTACAACTTGCCAGTTGTCATCTAAATTTAGTAGTAAATCGAAAAATTGATGTGTAAACATTTTACCTTTTTTTTACGAATTTAATAAATTCCATTAAATTCGTGGTAGAACCCAAAAAAAAGAAGAAAATCAAAAAAAGAGATTCGTAAGTTTATTGGCAAACAACTAAATTATGTCAAACGCAATTTAACCTATATTAAAAACCTGTTAGACGACATAGAAATCCTCAAGAAAGAAGAAGTTCTTGTAGGGTTATTTCCAATGAAAAACCCATATCCCTCAAAGTTTCCACTGCCAAAACGAGACCAAAAAATTTATTGGATAGTACAGCAACTTTATGTACAACAACAGTATATGTATCAAGAAAAAATACATCGTGTAAAAGATAGAATTGTCAATATCTATCAACCTTATATACGTCCTATTCCTAGAGGAAAAGACAAAACATCTACAGAATTTGGTGCAAAAATAAGTGCAAGTGTGGTGGACGGAATGAGCAGAGTGGAACATATAAGTTGGGATCAATTTAATGAAGCCAGTGATTTAGAATTACAGGTAAATATGTACACAAAAACCTTTGGTCATTATCCAGAACTGGTTTTAGCAGACCAGATATATTTGAATAGAAAAAACAGAAATTGGCTCAAAGAAAGAGGAATACGGATTGTAGGAAAACCATTAGGAAGACCAAAGAAAACAAACCTTAATGCTTATCAAAAACGAAAATTAAAAAAAGAACGAAACCAAAGAAATCATATAGAAGGTAAATTCGGACAAGCAAAAAACGCATACGGCTTAAGCAGTATTAAAGCCAAAAGAAGTGACACCTCACAGAGTTGGATTGGGGCAATATTTTTTATAATGAATTTGATATCATTAGAAAAAATAGCGAAACAATACGCTATTTTTTGTGTCGTATTCAAAAATTACAGTGCAAGGTTAAAAATAAACATAACCCGAATAATTCATCAGAAATCAAAAAACCTGAATGTAAAGTGTTATATTTAAGCAGTTAAACACAAAATACATCATTTTTTAAAACACCCATATTTGAGCACTAAAGATACTTTATTTTATCGAGGAAATCAAGCTATTTCAGTTGATTTTTCAGCCACAGAGATTAGTTCAGATGGTTCTTTGATTCTTTTAGAAAAGTTAGAGAGAACCCACAACTTACTAAAACATTTTAGCAAGTTACTTCCTGATCTTCGAAACCCTAAATACATTACTTACAGTCGAGAGCATCAACTCAAGCAACGTGTGTTTATGCTAATGCTAGGTTATCAAGATGCCAATGATGTGACCCATTTACAAAATGACCCATTATTTAAAGATGTTCTTCAAGGAGATTTGGCTTCTCAACCTACTATTTCTCGTTTTGAAAACAGTTTGAATAAAGAAACTATTTTCAAACTTTCTTACGCTTGGATTGATCGTTACGTATCAAGCCTAAAAGGTCGAGATGAAATAACAATTGATGTTGATGCTACCGATGATCCAACATATGGGAATCAACAAATGTCAATGTTCAATGGTTATTATGGACAGTTTATGTTAAATGAATTATTTTTTCATGATGGAGAAACCGGTCAAATTATCCTGCCAGTTCTTCGCCCAGGAAATAGCCATTCGAATCGATGGTATGTCGGAATTTTAAGAAGAATTATTCAAAAAATAAAAAAAGCAGATCCTGAACTAAAAATTACTATTCGAACAGATAGTGGATTTAGTTGTGCTCCTTTTTATAAATTAGTAGCTGATTATGATTTGTTTTTTGTAACAGGTCAGGCTAGTAATTCGGTACTCAAAAGAAAGGTTGAGCGTTGTAAAAAAGCGGTTCAACTTCAATATGTAAATCAGCATAAAAAACACCAACATTTCACATCGTTTCGCTATCAAGCCAAAAGTTGGCATAAACCACAACAAGCTTACTGTAAAATAGAAAGTACAGGGAAAGGTTTAAATGTTCGTCATTTTATAAGTAATATTAAAGAGAAAGGTGCCCGAGAAATATACTTTGATTTCTATGTAAAACGAGGTGAATCTAGCGAAAACAGAATTAAAGAAGTCAAGAATATGTGTTTTTCCGATCGATTATCCAATCATGGATTTGTTGCAAACTTCTTCAGGTTGTTTTTAAGTAGTTTAGCCTACGAACTATTTTTATTACTAAAAAAAAGCATCAAAAAAACAACATTTGAAAAGGCTGAAAAATGGCAAATAAATACAATAAGAACCAATTTATTAAAAGTTGGAGCTACCATAAAAGTCACTAAAAAACGAATATATTATCAGTGATCAAGAGCATTTGTATATCAAGATTTGTTTCGAGAGATAATAACTCAATAACGGTTTTAAAGTGAGAATTTTAAAACCTTGGGATACCTATGCTCTGTTAGTAAAATTAATCCTTTTTAACTTTTAAAATCAATTATAACATACTATTTACTCCAAAAAAGTTTAAAAAACGAAAGAGAGAATCCTAAAATCTAGAGATAAAAAATCTATTTTGAAATTTGTTCTAAATATAAATCCTATGAATAATGCGGGATAATCAACTTTATTGATAACTCCAGTTATAGCATAAATCATATTTTTAAACTGACTATTCTTAAATATCTAATGATATCTTCTTGATAAAATCTGCAAGCCCTAATTATCAATACTTATAAAAAAGCATAAGTTTGCCCTGAATAAATAAAAAACAAACTTTTGTACAAGCGAGTTTTTTCGTAAATTAGCCATTAATAGCAATAAATTATATACGGTGTTGGCAATAGTTATTTCATTTTCGTACTATTAACAATATTTTAAGTCAAAAACATCTACTTTTGCACTCGATTTTACGTATATTAGTAATATGGAATTAAATTTTTTAGAAATGATAAATTCAGATATAAGAACAGATAGCTTGTTTCCAAAGAGAAATTTTTGGTCAGGTTTTTCTAGTGTATTTAGTGTTTTCGGGAATCAAAATAAGTTCAATACTTCTAAATCAGGTCAAGAAGCAGATTGTAAAGCGTTAAAATCCGATTGGGAAATGATTGGGAAAGATATTCAAAATGCTATGAATAATGATTTTAAATTGACCGAATGTGAGTAAAAGAAAACAATCTACACCTCAAAATAAAAAGCAACAAGTCGTGAGTAAAGAAGAGCAAAAATCAGAAGATATTCCTGTTGAAGTTGCTGAAATTATTAAAGGTTTAACAAAAGAAAAAGGACAAACTCTCATAAGAGCTTTATCAGTCAAAAGAAGTTATTCAGGACCATTACCAGATGGTGAGAGTATAAAAATCTATGATGAGGTAATTCCAAATGGCGGTGATAGATTAATGTCAACTGTTGAAAAGCAGTTAGAACATAGAATCGAAATCGAAAAAACTGGCGTTCAGAGAACTTTCAACCAAAGCTCAACAGGTCAGTGGATGGGATTTGCTATCGCTATTGTTTTTGGATTTATTGCTTGGGATTTAGCAAAATCTGGATTTACTGTTGCAGCTTCCATATGTAGGAACAGTTGATTTAGTTGCTTTAGTAGCTATATTCATCACAGGTAAATTGTCGAAGTAGAGTTCTCGCTCTAATTATTGCTAACGCTAGGCTAAGAAACCGTAGGGGAGTTTGAAACTCTACCCTTTCAATTTAGCACTTAGCCAAGTCAAATATTTTTATAATTATTTTTCTTTTTTCGTTATCAAAATTTTGGTTTGGCGGTTTTCAATCGAAGCTCTGAACTTCCAATTTACCACTAAAACCCCTATGTTTTTTAGCCATTGTTAGCGAAAGGTACTTAAAAATGAGTTAAGAATTAAACTAAATTTGCTTACTCCTCTTTTGAATTGTATTTTTACTACGTCAATAAAATACTCCATGAAAATAATTATATCACCAGCAAAGTCTTTAGACTTTGAAAATAAAGTACCAACGAGTTTACATACATGGCCACAGTTTTTAGAACAATCAGAAAAATTGAATAAAAAGCTAAAAACACTTTCAAGAAAAAAGTTATCTGAGTTGATGAAAATTTCGGATGATTTAGCTGCATTGAATTATGATAGAAATAAAACTTGGAAAATTCCTTTTACACAAAAAAATGCAAAACAAGCCATTTATGCTTTTACAGGTGAAGTTTTTAGAGGAATTGATGTAACTTCTTTAGCTGAGGAGAAATTACCTTTACTACAAGATAATGTACGCATTTTATCTGGTTTGTATGGTTTGTTAAAGCCATTAGATTTAATTCAACCTTACAGATTAGAAATGGGAACCCGTATAAAGGTTGGTAAAACAGAAAACTTATACAAGTTTTGGGGAGACAAAATTGCAAACGCTTTAAATAAAGAAATTTCTGACGACGAATTATTTGTCAACTTGGCAAGTTTAGAGTATTTTAAAGTAGTAAATAAAAAAGTTTTAAAAGTGCCAATGATAACGCCCGTTTTTAAAGATTTAAAAAATGGAGAGTATAAAACTATAATGACTTTTACTAAAAAAGCACGCGGATTTATGGTGCGTTATATTATAGACAATAACATAAAAACTATAGAGGGTCTTAAAGGATTTAGTACTGAAGGTTATGGTTTTTCTGACAGCATGTCTACTGAAACAGAACTGATGTTTACTCGTTAAAAAATGCGTTGGAGCTTGCAAGTCTTCGGTAAACAGTTATTTACTGAATGAAAATTGTATGTTAAAAATTTATAATCTTCATACCTAATCAAGTAATTTGATTGGTAATGAAAAGGGGGGATGCTTGCAATGATATACTCGATACACATAAAACCTGTAAACTGCGCAACTGGAAAATCTTGATAACTGCACACTAACAATCTGCTAAACCTACTGTAATTGCCAAACCACCTTGAGAAGTTTCTTTGTAGTTGCGGTTCATATCTTTTGCCGTTTCCCACATAGTATCAATTACTTCGTCTAACGAAACTAAAGATTCTTTAGGATCTGTATCAAGAGCTAATTCAGCAGCACTAATTGCTTTTATTGCTCCCATAGCATTACGCTCTATACAAGGTACCTGAACTAATCCGCCAATAGGATCACACGTTAAGCCCAAATGATGTTCCATTGCAATTTCTGCGGCTACTAAACATTGCGCAGGAGTTCCATCTAACAATTCCGTTAATGCAGCAGCAGCCATTGCCGAAGAAACGCCAATTTCTGCTTGACAACCACCCATTGCAGCAGAAATAGTTGCATTCTTTTTAAAGATGCTTCCAATTTCACCTGCGGTTAATAAGAATTTTTTAATGTGCTCAAAACTTGCTTCGTGATTTTCTATTACCAAATAATACATTAACACAGCAGGAATTACGCCCGCACTTCCGTTTGTTGGCGCAGTAACTACTCTACCTAAAGCGGCATTTACTTCATTAGTTGATAAAGCAAAACAACTTACCCATTTTAAAATTTCTCTAAATTTTACTTCAGTTTTTTTGATTGCAGAAATCCATTCATTTGGATTGGAATACACACCGTCTTTTATCAGTTTTTTATGAGAATCAAAAGCTCTTCGTTTTACATTTAACCCTCCAGGAAGTCTTCCTTCTGTATGACAGCCTATGTACATAGATTCTAACATTGTTTCCCAAATCCTGTTTAATTCAGAGTTTATTTCTTTCTCACTTCTTAATTCTAATTCATTTTTTAAAACGATATCAGAAATTAAAAGGTTTTCTTTTTCGCAATATTTTTCTAATTGAATTGCTCTATTAATAGGGAAAGGGAAGTTGTTTTTGGTAATTTCTATTTCTTCGGATAAAGAATTTTCTTCCTGAATTATAAATCCGCCACCAATAGAGTAATAAGTTTCTATGGAAATCTCTTTTCCTTTAGAGAACCCTCTAAATGTTATTCCATTTGTATGAAAAGGAAGAAAATTTTTATTAAAAACTACGTTTTCTATTGAAAAAACAATCTCTTTTTCATTATTTAAATTAAGCTTATTTGTTTCTTTTATGGTATTTATAATTGTATCAATATCCGTAACAGGAATATATTCTGGGTCTGTACCACTTAATCCTAATAGAACGGCTAAATCTGTTGCATGTCCCTTTCCTGTTAAAGAAAGCGAACCATATAAGTCAATTTTAACTCCATCGACGGTAGTAAAAAGTGATGTTTCTTTTAATTTTCGAATCCATTGCTGTGCGGCTCTCCAAGGACCTAAAGTATGTGAGCTAGAAGGGCCTATACCAATTTTAAGCATATCAAAAACACTAATAAATTGAGACATAATAGTAGTTTGTTTGTTGCAAAAATAAAAAAACTCGTGTTATTAAGCACGAGTTTTTAGATATTAAGAAAATATTTTTTACATTCCGTATACAGACTCTTTGTCAAATTTCTTTACTAACATATAGTAAACAACTGCACGATATTTATTTCTTTCAGATTTTCCAATTCTGTCCATTACTTCAGCAATACCAGCATCTAATTTAGGGCTATCATCCATTCCTAATTTTTTCATTAAGAAGTTTTTCTTAACAGTTGCTAACTCTTTTGGGTCAGAACCAGACACGGTTTCAGCATCTTTTTTGTAGATAGATGGACCTAACCCTTTTGTAACAGCTGCTAGCAAATCATCATTAGAACGGAAATCTCTGTCGTCCATAAATTTTTTGTACAATGCTACTTTTTCGTCAAATTTACTCATGATTTTTGTTTTAATAGATTATTTTGTTGTTTGAAAGCTACAATAAGTTTCCAAATATAAAGAATAAATAATGGAATATCAAAAAGTTTTTAAAAAGTAAAAAATATTGTTAAAAACTCAGTAATAATACTGTTTTGTTAATTAAATTGTTGAAAACAATTGGACGCTTATTAAAAACGGGTATAAGAGTTGTAGTACATTTAGTGTATAATTCAAAACTTCTGCCCATGTCTTTATTAAGGTTTGAATCAATGTTGAAAACCAATAACGTATATTTTTTCGATTTGGTTGAGTTTGAGGAGATTATTATTCATTATTTAGATGTAGGTAAACATTCACTTGCCAGAAAAGCTATAAAATTAGGTTTAGAGCAGCATCCTGCTTCTATAGATTTAAAATTATTGCAAGTAGAATTGTTAATTTTTGAAAATAAATTAGAAGAAGCTACTCGGTTGGTTAAACGATTGGAAGTTTTATCGCCTCAAAATGAAGAAGTCTTTATTCAGAAGTCAAATATTTTATCAAAAAAAGGCAAACATAAAAGAGCTATTAAAAATTTACTTAAAGCTTTAGTACTTACAGAAGATAAGGTAGATGTTTGGTCTTTAATTGGTATGGAATATCTGTATTTAGACGATTTTAACAATGCACGTTTAAATTTTACGAAATGTATAGAAGTAGATTTTGAAGATTACTCGGCATTGTACAATGTGGTGTATTGTTTCGATATGCAGAAAGATTATGAGCAAGCCATTAAATTTTTAAACTCTTATGTTGATAGAAACCCATACAGCGAAGTTGCATGGCATCAATTAGGACGCCAATATTTTACTTTAAAAATGTTTAAAGAGGCATTAACTTCTTTTGATTATTCGGTTTTAATTGATGAAAGTTTTATTGGTGCATATCTTGAAAAAGCAAAAACCTTAGAAGAATTAGAACGTTTTGAAGAAGCAATAGAGAATTACTTAATTACCTTAGAATTAGATGACCCAACGGCATTTGCTTATACAAGAATTGGTGAATGTTATCAGAGATTAGGAAATATAGAAACAGCTGTAAATTATTATAAAAAAGCGGTTCATGAAGATCCTTTATTAGGTAAAAGTTGGTTGTTATTAACTAATTTGTATTACCAGCAAAAAGACTATCAAAAAGCAGCATATTATATTGGTAAAGCACTAAAGGTAGATGATACAAACCCACTTTATTGGCGTAAATATTCTGACATTAATTTAAAATTAAATTTCTTTGAAGAAGCAATAAAAGGATATGAAAGTTGTTTAAAACTAGACGATATTGATATTGAAGTTTTTACAGCTTTGTCTGATGTTCAAATGTTTTTAGGCGATTTTAATGATTCAATTAAAACACTTATAGATGCTCAAAAAAAATATAAAGACTTTGCAGAAATCGAATATCGCTTAGTTGGTTTATTTAGCATTTTAGGAAAAGAAAACCACAGTATAACACATCTTATAAACGGAATGAAAATAGATTACGATTATCATTTAATTATTAAAGGTTTATATCCAAGTGTGTTTGATAAGTCTGAAGTACAAAAACTCTTATCTGATTATAAAAAGGCAATTGAGTAAATAAAAAAACACATCTAAATTAACCGAATTTTTATGTTCGTTTTTTTTTATGTTTTCAATTACCTTCGCTACAAATAAACCAAGTAATGGCAAGAACTATAAAAGATTATGTTTTTATTGGATTAAAAGGAATAGCAATGGGGGCAGCAGATGTTGTTCCAGGTGTTTCTGGCGGAACTATCGCTTTTATTTCTGGTATTTATGAAGAGTTGCTAGAAAGTATTAGTAACATTAATCTAAGTTTGTTAAAGACTTTAAAAAAAGAAGGATTTGCAAATGCTTGGAAACAATTAAACGGAAATTTCTTACTAGCACTTTTTAGCGGAATTTTTATCAGTATTTTTTCTTTAGCTAAAATGATAAAATGGTTATTAGAAAATGAACCTGTTTTGTTGTGGTCTTTTTTCTTCGGATTAGTACTTGCAAGCATAATTTATATTGCAAAACAAATTACTAAATGGAATATTGTATCTTTTGCTTTATTAGTTTTAGGCGCAGTTTTAGCCTATTATATTACAACATTAAACCCTTTAATTTCTGAAAATTCATCGCCTTTGTTTTTGTTTTTGGCAGGAGCAATTGCTATTTGTGCAATGATTTTACCAGGAATTTCAGGATCATTTATTTTAGTTTTACTTGGAGCGTATAAACCTATTTTAGATGCCATAAGTAATCGTGATTTTAAAACTATTGCTTTAGTAGGAGCAGGTACAATTGTGGGTTTGTTAACTTTTTCAAGAATATTAAAATGGTTATTTGCCAACTATAAAAACTACACTTTAGCAGCACTTACAGGCTTTATTGTAGGTTCATTGAATAAAATTTGGCCTTGGAAGCTGACGCAGTCAGTTTTTAATAAAATAGCAGGAAAAGTAGTTCCTTTTTCTGATATTTCAGACCTAGGCAGCTTGCCTGTTTATCAAAAGCAAATTAATAACTTCGAAACTTATAAGACAGCAATAGAGAGAAATGTTTTACCTACCCAGTATTCTGAAGCTAACCATTATATCTCTGCTCAATTTTTATCAGCATTTTTACTTTCTGTTATAGGTTTTGCACTTATTTTAGGGCTCGAAAAATTAGCAGTTCAGAAGAAATAATTTTGCGTAACTTCGGCATTTGCGAGTTACCAAACTTATGTATAAACCAAGAACTACATCAAACAAAATAGGGCTTTTCCTAAAAGGATTAACAATGGGAGGCGCAAACAAAATTCCTGGTGTTTCTGGCGGAATGATAGCCTTTGTAATGGGTTTTTATGAAGAACTTATTTTTACTTTTCAACGTATAAACGGTAAGGCTTTTAAGCTATTAATTAACGGGTATTTTAAAAGTTTTTTCCAATATACAAATATGCAATTTTTGGTATTGGTACTCACAGGGAGCATGTTTAGTTACTTTAGTATTTCATTAATTTTAAATTACTTTTTACGGAATTATGAGTTGTATGTTTGGGCGTGGTTCTTCGGAATGATTATCGGCTCTATTCATTATATTTCAAAAGATTTTAACGATTGGAAATTTAAGAATTTTGTAGCCTTAATTATTGGTGTTTCTGTTGGGGTTGGAATTAGCTTTATGTCGCCAGCAAAAGAAAATGACAATTTATGGTTTGTTTTTTTCTGTGGAATAATTGGCGTTTCTGGCATGGCGCTTCCAGGGCTTTCAGGTTCGTTTATTCTTATTTTATTGGGTAATTATGTACTGCTTTTAGTTGATAGTGTAAATGCTTTTCTTAGCATAATAATAGGTTTGGTTACTGGTAATTTTGAAGTGTTAAATGATCCAGAACAAATAAGGTATTTAAAAATTATTGGTGCTTTTACCGCAGGTTCTGCTTTTGGGTTGGTGTCAATTTCACATATCTTGGGTTATGTGTTAAAACGTTGGAATCAAATTGTTAAGGCAGTTTTAATAGGTTTTATTACCGGTTCTCTTGGTATTGTATGGCCTTGGAAAGAAACTATTTATAAACAAGAAAATGCGGCTTTTTTATTAGATAAAAGCGGTAATAAAATTATAGAAAACTACCAACGTTTTTTGCCTAATTTTTGGTTAAAAGAAACATGGATTGCTGTCTTTTTTATTCTCTTTGGAATTGGAGTAATTTTATTTATAGATTATTATGGAAGAAGAAAAAAATAAACTTTTTGCACTGGTTGGCAAGAATATTTCATATTCTTTTTCTAAAGGATATTTTACCAAGAAGTTTAAAAACTTAGAACTCGAAAATTATAAGTATATCAATTTTGATATTGCTAAGATTGAAGATTTATCAAAACTAATACATCAGCATAAATTTGAATTGCAAGGAATAAATGTTACCATTCCTTATAAAGAAGCAATTATTCCGTATTTGGGTAGTATGTCTAAATCTGCGCAAAAAATTGGTGCTGTAAATACGATAAGAATTACCAAAGAAGGAAATTTAAAAGGATATAATACAGATGTTTTTGGTTTTGAAAATTCATTGAAACCATTATTGAAAGAACAGCATACAAAAGCTTTAATTCTTGGAACTGGTGGCGCATCAAAAGCGGTAGCTTTTGTGCTTAAAGGATTGGGTATTAAATTTAAGTTTGTGAGCCGTAACCCGAAAGGAAAGAAGGTAATTGGTTATAATAGACTCAAGAAAATAACACTTAAAAAGTATACAATAATTATTAATTGTACACCTTTAGGCACGCATCCCAACGTAGATAATTCTCCTAATATTCCTTATGAGTTCTTGACGAGCAAACATTTGTTGTTTGATTTGATTTACAATCCGTCTGAGACACTATTTTTAACCAAAGGGAAAGAGCAGGATGCAACTATAAAAAACGGTTTAGAAATGCTAGAATTACAAGCTGAAAAGGCTTGGAAAATTTGGAACAAAACCTAATATTTTTTTATGATTTAAAACTAAACGTGTAAAGTAGGTATTGTTTTTAGTTTTAGAAACTGCCTTAATAAGTTTTCTCGCGCTAGGGATTGTAGTATTTGTTTGAGCTCTTTTTGTTTTTTTTACAAAAAAGCGAGTACGAAAAGCCCGCTCGAGCGCCCAAATAATAATCTTGTAAGTGTTACAAGACATCCCTATCTTTACCTACTAATTTTAGGAACTTAAACATTGTAGATATGTTAGATCAAAATGAAAATACTGAAAAGGAGTTTGAAGAAAACTCTAAAAATGAATCAACCAATAATACTATTGAAGAAACTACAGAGGCTGAAGAGCTAACATCAGAAGTAGTTGAGGTTGTAGAAGAAGCTGTTCAAGCTAAAGAATTAACTCCAGAAGTTAAAGAAGCGGTTGAAAATCAGGTAGTAAAAGAAGCCAAGAAGCTTGGTAATGTTGAAGAAACCGTGCAAGCTGAAGAGGTGGTGCCGGAGCTTGAAGATACAGTTGAAACGGTTGAGGATCAAGTAGCAAAAGAGGCTGAGAAGCCTGATGAAAAGCATCAAATACCGATGTTAGAGTATGCTTCTATGGAGTTAGAAAAATTAGCTGAAGAGCTTCAGCAGTTGTTAAAATCTAATTCTGTGCAACAAATAAAAACGAATGTAGATGCTATTAAAAATGCGTTTAATGCTAAATTTGGAGCATTATTAGCAGAGAAAAAAGAAATATTTTTAACTGAAGGAGGAAATGTGATAGATTTTCAGTTTTCTAGTCCAATAAAATCTGAATACAATAAGCTTTTAGGAGAATATAAAACAAAGCGTGATGCTTATTATGCACAGTTAGATGGTCTTCTTAAGGAAAATTTATTAAAGCGTACTCAAGTAATTGAAGAGTTAAAAGCGTTAATAGAAAACGGGAATCCAAGTACTATGTCTAATGATTTTCGTCAACTCCAAACACGTTGGAAAGCAATTGGAGGCGTTCCAAGAACTAAATATAATGATACTTGGAAAATTTACCATCATCATGTAGAGCGTTTTTACGATTTATTACATTTAAGTGAAGATTTTAGAGAGTTAGATTTTAAGCATAACCTTGAAGAAAAGCTAAACATAATTACTCGTGCAGAATCTTTAGTTGAAAAAGAAAATATAAATGATGCCTTTAAAGAATTGCAAGATTTGCATAAACTTTGGAAGGAGGAAATTGGACCTGTTAGTAGAGAATACCGTGAAGATATTTGGCAGAAATTTAGTGATGTCACCAAGAAAATTCATGATAAGCGTCATGAATATTTTCGGTCTTTAAAATCGAAGTACCAGGAGGTAATAGATTTAAAATTAGCTATTATTGATAGAATAGGTGTGTCTGATACTTCTGGTAATAAGTCTCATAGTGATTGGCAAAAAAGTATTAAAGAAATTGAAGCTATGCGTCAAGAGTATTTTAATGCAGGTAAGCTTCCGTATTCTAAAAGCGAAGCTATTTGGCAAAAATTTAAAGAGGCTACTAAGAAGTTTAATGCTTCTAAAAATGTTTTTTACAAAGAAGAAAAGAACTCACAGAGTGAAAATTTAAACAAGAAAATTGCATTAATAGAGTTAGCAGAAAGCTTAATGAAAAGCGAAGATTGGAATGAAAGTACCAATACAATGAAGCGTATTCAAGCAGACTGGAAAAAAATTGGACATGTACCACGTAAATTTTCTGATGATATTTGGAAACGTTTTAAAAGTGCTTGTAATTTTTATTTTGATAGATTACATGATCGTAAAAATGAAGTGAATAAAGAGCAACAGGTTGTTGTAGATGCTAAAAAAGAGTTTTTAGAGCAGTTTAAAGAGGTGGAAACTACTTCTATAGAAAGTATTAATGAAGCTATTTCTAAATGGAAAGAGTTAGGAAGCCTTCCTTATAATGCTCGGTATTTAGATGGTAAATTTAATAAGCAAATAGATGCTGCTTATGAGAAGTTAGATCTTGGTAAAGAAGAAGTTGCCATGATGAAGTTTAAAAATGCAATTAATAGCTATTTAGCGCAGGAAGATTTTAGAAAACTTGATAACGAGCAATTTTTTCTGCGTAAGAAAATAGATGAAAATGTGCGTGAAATGCAACAGTTAGAGAATAATTTAAGTTTTATTTCTAATGCGACTGAAGATAATCCATTTGTAAAAAATGTACGTGATTCAGTTAATAAACTTAAAGAAGGTTTAGATATTTGGCATACTAAGTTACAATACTTAAAAAAGTTAAAATACTAGAACTCAAAAATATAGAAACAAAAAACTCGAAGCTTTTGCTTCGAGTTTTTTTATGTTGTAAGTTTAAGAAAAAGCTTAAGCAAATATCTTGTTAATTTTTTCTCTCTCTTCAGCAGCTAAAGCAGCGTCTACTAAAATACGACCACTATGCTCATCTATAGTTATTTTCTTGCGGTTTGCAATTTCTAATTGTACTTGTGGAGGAATCGTAATAAAAGACCCACCTGAAGCTCCACGTTCAATAGAAACTACTGCTAATCCGTTTTTAACCTTAGTTCTAATTCTATTATAAGCAGTTAGTAAATGCTCATCAATAGATTTAGAATATTCTTCTGATTTATTATTTAATAACTTTTCTTCCTTTTCAGTTTCTTTTAGAATAGCATCTAATTCAGATTTTTTATGACCTAAATGAGTTTCTTGCTTTTCTAATTTTTCTGTAGTTGTAGCAATTACTGCTTTCTTTTGCTCAATCTTAGCTTTAAACTCAATAATACGCTTATCTGCTAATTGAATTTCCAATTCTTGAAACTCAGTTTCTTTTGCTAAAGAATCAAACTCACGATTGTTACGTACGTTTTTTTGTTGCTCTTCGTATTTCTTCATTAACGATTTGCTCTCGTCAATGGCAATTTTTTTGTTATTTATGTCTGTTTCTAAGTTAGAAACATCTTCAGCTAAATTAGAAACTCTGGTATTTAATCCGGCAACTTCATCTTCTAGATCTTGTACTTCCAAAGGTAATTCACCACGTACATTTCTAATTTCATCAATTCTTGAATCAATTAATTGTAAATCGTATAGTGCTCTTAACTTCTCTTCAACCGTAACTTCTTTCTTTTTTGCCATGTTTAAAAATAATATATTGGATTTGTACTTTTTTCAGATAAAATGACTGCAAAATTAGTGATTTTTTTTGTAAGATACTCAACTAAAAGGTTTTTTGTAAACTGTTCACTTTCGTAATGCCCAATATCTGTTAAAAGAATTTTATTTTCAGCTTTAAAGAACTCATGATATTTAAAATCTGCACTTATGTATGCATCTGCTTTTTGCTGAATCGCATTTTTAATGGCAAAGCTTCCCGAACCACCTAAAACGGCTACTTTTTTTATCGACTTATTTAATAATGAAGAATGGCGCACGCAGTCAGTTTTAAAAGTTTTCTTTACAAATTGTAAAAATTCTTTCTCTGATAATTCCTTCGGAAGCTCGCCAATCATTCCCATTCCTACATTTTTATTTATATTATCAAGCGTTACAATTTCATAACTAACTTCTTCATAAGGATGGCACTCAAAGAGTGTCTTTAATATGTTATTTTCTAAATAATTTTCAAAGATTACAGAAATAGCACTTTCTTCTTCAAATAGTATTTCACCTTTTTTACCAATTGTCGGTTTGGAATCTTCATTTCCAAGAAAGCTTCCTTTTCCTTCAACAGTAAAAGAACAGTTGCTGTAATTACCAATATTTCCAGCGCCAGCTTCAAATAATTTGTTACGTAAATTGTTTGCTTCAGCAAACGGAATATAGGTTGTTAATTTTTTAATAGCATTTGTTTTCGGAATTAAAATTTGCGTGTTATTTAAATCTAAAACAGTACACATTTTTGCAGAAACTCCGTTTTTACTATTATCTAACGCCGTATGTGTTGCGTAAATAGCAATATCATTTTTAATAGCTTTTAATACTACGCGTTCAACATAATTACTACCGTTTAATTTTTTTAATCCGCTAAAAATAATAGGATGAAAGCTTACAATTAAGTTGCAATTCTTTGTAATTGCTTCGTCTACGGTATCTTCCAACGTGTCTAATGTTACTAAAACACCTGTAACTTTGGTGTTATAATTTCCAACCAATAAACCTACATTGTCAAAATTTTCTGCATAAGTTAGTGGTGCAAGTTGTTCTATGTAATTTGTAACGTCTTGTATTTTCATATTTTAAGTAAAAAATCAAAGTTAAGATTTTTAATTATTTTCGCAGTAATGAAATTACTTCGATTTTTATTATTTCCATTTGCTGTTTTATACGACTTGATAACCTCAGTTCGTAATTTTTTATTTGATAAAGGTCTTTTAAGATCAACATCATTTAATATTCCCGTAATTGCTGTTGGTAATTTAAATGTTGGAGGAACGGGTAAAACACCACAAATTGAATATTTAATTCGATTACTAAAAGATGACTATAAGATTGCTATTTTAAGTAGAGGCTATAAGCGGAAAACAGCAGGTTTTTTATTGTTGAATACAGGTCATACTGCAGAAGATGTTGGAGATGAACCTCTTCAGTTTTTTAAGAAGTTTACTGCTATTCAAGTTGCGGTAGATGCTAATAGAATAAATGGAATTAAGCAATTACTAGCGCAAGAGAATCCGCCTGAAATTGTATTGTTAGATGATGCTTTTCAACATAGAAAAGTAACCGCTAGCTTTTACGTTTTACTTACAAAGTACAGTGATTTATATACAAATGATTTTCTGTTGCCTACAGGAAATTTGCGTGAAAGTGGGCGAGGAGCTAAGCGTGCCAATATAATTATGGTTACAAAGTGCCCTGAAAATTTATCTGTAAAAAACAAATTGAGTATTATAAAAAAGTTAGCACCAAAAAACAATCAACAAGTGTTTTTTAGCACAATAGTATATGCAGATTCTATACAAGGAAAACAAGGAATTGCTATTGAAAAACTAAATGAATATGAAATTATTTTAGTTACAGGGATTGCAAACCCTACATCACTTTTAGAGTTTTTAGACACTAAGTATGTTACATATAATCACGTAAATTTTCCAGATCATTATAACTTCACAGAAGCAGATATTAATAAAATTGAAGCTAAATTGAATACGATTTCATCAACAAAAAAACTTATTTTAACTACCGAAAAAGATTTTGTTAGATTGGAAAATAAACTTCAAAACTTATACTATTTACCTATAAAAACTTCACTTTTAGAGCAGAAAGAAGACTTTAATAATACAATAATAAATCATATTAAGAGTTAATATTGAGTAAATGGCATTTTTTTTGATATATTTGATAAAACGCAAATTATTTTTATGAAAACTTTTTATATAACCTTCCTAATTTTATTTTTCGGTTTTGGCATTGCTAAAGCTCAAGATACTGTTGAAACTCAAGTTCTACTTGAGGTAGAAGAAGTTGTAAAAGAACCTGTAATTATTTGGGAAAACTCTTACAAAGAAGCTCTTGAAAGAGCCAAAAAAGAAAAAAAACCATTATTAATCTATTTTACAGGATCTGATTGGTGCGGACCTTGTAAGGTGTTGGGTAAGGAATTGTTTAATACAGAAAAGTTTCAAGAATATGCTGACAATAAAATAATTTTATATAAAGCAAATTTTCCTAGAAACAAAAATTTGGTTGATGATGAAACTAAAGAAGTAAACAAAGAGCTAAGTCAGCGCTATGGACAGTCTAAGTTTCCAACTATGATTATGGTAAATGCTAAAGAACAAGAATTAGGTATTAAAAAAGGAATGTATATTACGGAATATTATTATCCGTTTTTTGACAAAGCCTTTCAAAGTAACTAATTGTGGGACTAAAACAATACCTCGGTATCAGATAAAGATAATACATGTCTATATTAGAATTTAGCCCTTTTTATATATAGCGTATACAAAACCTAATTCTTCTATGTTTGAAATTAATCTGGTTTTAAAAACTTCGGATAATAAAATTATCTCTAGACGAAAACGCATTATTTCGTCATAAAGAGTTGTGCCGCAATGCGAGATTTACGTGAAGAAAAGCCTATTGAAGTAGAAGCAAAAGAATTAATAGATAATAGTGGAATGGAAATTGTTTCAGCTACTGAGTTTCAAGAAGCTGCTGATAAAGTTTAAGAAGTTTAAACTTAAGTTTTTAAATTAGATATATTGAAAAGCCTCACAATTTGTGAGGCTTTTTTTTAGGCTCTTGTCCTAAAATATGACTTTAATTTGTACAGTTTTAAATAAAAATAAGTTTTATCACTAGTTAATTTGTACTTGATTTAGTTTTATTGATATTTGCTGCGTATAATTTATAACTCAATGTCTAAAGTAGTTTTAATTACAGGAGCATCTTCAGGAATAGGAAATGCTATTGCTATCTATTTATTAAGTAAAAAATATATTGTTTATGGTACAAGTAGAAGTGATGCCAATGCAGCCAGTTTTCCTTTTAAATTAATTGTGTTAGATGTTACTAAACCAGAAACGATTAAAGCTGCCGTTGAAAAAATTATTACAGAACAAGGAAAATTAGATGTATTAATTAATAATGCAGGTAAAGGTATTACTGGAGCTATTGAAGATACTCCAACCGATGAGATGAAAGCGAATTTTGATGCCAATTTCTTTGGTGCAATAGACGTAATGAAAGCGGTTTTACCTAAAATGCGTTCTCAAAAAAACGGATTAATAATTAATGTAACCTCAATTGCAGGTTATATGGGGCTACCTTTTCGAGGAATTTATTCTGCTTCAAAGGGAGCGTTAGAATTAGTTACAGAAGCCACACGAATGGAAGTTAAAAGCTTTGGAATTGATGTGGTTAATATTGCTCCAGGAGATTTTGCAACTAATATTGCTTCCAGTCGTTATCATACACCAATATTTGAAAACTCTGCATACAAAGAAAAATATACTGAAAACTTAGCATTAATGGATTCTCATGTTAATAGCGGAATGGATCCAATAGCAATGGCAAAAGCAGTAGATAAAATTATAAATACTAAAAACCCAAAAGGACATTATAAAGTTGGTGGATTTATGGAGAAATTTTCGATAATTCTCAAAAGAATTTTACCAGATAAATGGTACGAAAAATTATTAATGAACCATTATAAATTATAACTTTTGTTATTCCTTAAAAGGTAAAAGTCTTATAAATGTTTATTGAAAAATTCCTTTTTTATTTCGACGTAAACACTGCGGATTAAACCCCGTTGAGCTACCGTCTTGCAATTAAACAGTCAATAAGAAAACTAACTGTTTTATTACAACTCAAACTTTACATTATAATCTTGTAAATCTTTAATATAATCGTGTGGTACAAAGTCTTCACTATCAAATTCTTGTTGGCGTTTCTTTTTCATTTCTATACGCTTTATGGCTTTTAAAAAACGGCGGACTTCTATATCGTCATTTAGAATCAAACCAGGAACTTTAACACTATTTCCTTCATCATCTTTAGCAACCATTGTAAAGTAAGAAGAATTACAATGTTTTTTAAGACCGTTTCTAATATTCTCAGAATCAACTCGAACTCCTACAACCATAGAGGTTCTACCTACATAATTTATAGATGCTTGCATAGTAACTAACTCACCAACTTCTATAGGATTTAAAAAATCTACAGTATCTACAGAAGCAGTTAC
This sequence comes from Tenacibaculum sp., assembly GCA_965242715.1. GTDB lineage: Bacteria > Bacteroidota > Bacteroidia > Flavobacteriales > Flavobacteriaceae > Polaribacter. The sequence continues at coordinate 2,001,452 of OZ251501.1, read as the reverse complement.
GCAATATGCTGCCGAGTGTTTAGAAGCACATGCAAAAGCAATTTGATCTAATAAAGATAAAATATAGCCTCCGTGAATTTTACCACTAAAATTGGTGTGCGAAGGCAGCATTAGCTCAGAAATAGTAATGCGAGTGTCTTCTACGTGTTTATACTTAGTTTTTACCATTATTTTCATTTCTTCCACCTCCAAAATGTGGAGAGTTTTCTTTCTCAATTTTAGTAATAAAATATTTAGTATCACCCAGCCAAAAGAAGGTGCTAAAACGCTCTTGATACGTTACTTTTACATAACGACCTTGGTGTTTTTGTAAATTTTCAATTACTTGTTTTTTATTACTTTCTACAGAAAAAGAAAAAATTTGAGCACCAGAAATTCCTTGGCTTATTTCCCCTTCCCAGGTTTTAATAATAACACCTTTGTGGCTAATTTTTATCAACTCACCAGAACGAACCCCTTCGCTATAAGGCACATAATAAATAAAGGCATAATACAAACCTGCAATTAAAATTATGGAACCAATAATAAGTGCTAATATTTTTTTCATAACTCAAAAATACAATTAATATTTAGACTTATACAGCCTTAAACTAATAGCAAATTTTAATATATGTATTTTGTTGTTTGTAGATTATTTTTAGTTGTTTGTGTGTGTTTAATCGCCGTTAATCTAGTGTTTATTAAAATATACAAGTTATTTTTAGTTAAATTTTAATATCATTATTTTATATTTGCACAAAGCTTTTATAAGAAATGAATTATATTTTGTTTGATGCAGATGTACGCACTGCATTACTACCATTTACCTATACAAAACCAGTTGCAGATATTCGCGTAGGCATTTTAACTATTAGAGAGAAATGGGAGAAATACTTAGGGCTAACAACCACCACTATTACAGAAGAATATTTAGAAATTAAATATCCGATGGTAGAAATGGAAGAGAATGTGTTGCTGAACGCTTCCTATTTACCAACGAATAAATTGGTAGAAATGGTGAAAAACCTATCAGAAAATGAAGCAATTTTTAAAGGTGAAGATGTAATTGCATTTTATACTTCGGATACACAAGAAGAAGTAAGTTTTGATACCTATAAGCAAATAGAATTTGAAGATGAATTACTTCAAATTAAAAACACATGGGATATTTTTTCTTTAAATGATAAAGCGCTTCGTGCAGATTTTGATTTAATTACTGAAGGACGAAAATCACAACCTATACCAGAAACAGTACAATGCATAAATAGAGAAAACATTTTTTTAGAAGAAGGCGCAAAACTGACTTTTGCGACATTAAACGCATCTTTTGGACCTATTTATATTGGCGAAAATGCTGAAATTATGGAAGGGGTAGTTGTTAGAGGAGCTTTGGCAATGTGTAATAATTCAGTTTTGAAATTAGGCGCAAAAATATATGGAGCTACAACTTTAGGGCCTCATTGTAAAGTTGGTGGAGAAGTAAAGAATACGGTTTTAATGGGCTATTCTAGCAAAGGGCATGATGGGTTTTTAGGAGATTCTGTAATAGGAGAGTGGTGTAATTTAGGAGCTGATACTAATAATTCAAACTTAAAAAACAATTATGCAGAAGTAAAATTGTGGAGTTATGAAACGGGACGTTTTGCAAAAACTGGTTTGCAGTTTTGCGGATTAATGATGGGAGATCATAGTAAATGCGGAATTAATACCATGTTTAATACAGGAACTGTTATTGGTGTTTCTGCTAATCTTTTTGGTAGCGGATTTCTACGTAATTTTGTACCATCGTTTAGTTGGGGCGGTGCTTCTGGGTTTACAGAATACAAAACTAACAAATTTTTTGAAGTTGCAGAAGTTGTTTTCGGTCGTAGAAACTTAGTGTTTGATGAAAAAGAACAAGCTATTTTAGAGCATATTTTTGAAGAAACCAAACAGTATAGAAATTATTAATAAAATGAAATCAACCATTGGTTGGCTTTTTACTTAGCGCTCAAAAAGGAAAAACTATAACTTATTCCAACGGTTACAAAAGCACTGCTTAAATTTCCGCCACGAGCTTTTACATAACCAACCGCGCCACGTAAATTTAAGTTGTCGCTAAGTTCATAATTAATTCCTGCACTTGGTTTTACAATTAAACCTTCGCCTGTACTAATTCCGCCACCGCCAGCAGCTCCACCTAAAAATTGTGCAAAGACAGTAACGTTATTATTAAAAAACGGATTGGTTTGTGCACCTAAACCTACAATTCCTTCGGCGTATGCACCAGCATTACCAAAATTTGCGAAAGAGGTCTGTCCTGCAGCATAAAGATATTTGTTTAAGAAAAAGTTTATCTGTAATGAAATTTGATACATATTTGGATTCGTACCATTTACACGACCTGCATTCAAATACATATCTTCTTTTATAATTACTTGAAACCCTTTTAATGTAGCACTTGTATATTTTTTTTCTTCGGAAGTAGTACCGTCTTTATCTATGTAATATTTTAAACCAAAACCATAATTAAGTGTTCTATAGTCTCCACTTGGTTGAATAGTATAACCAACATTTACAGCCGCAAAAACGTTGTTAAAAAGTTTTTGTTCTAGAGAAACATCAGGATTAATTAAAAAACCACCTTTAGTATCTACGCCGCCGCCGCCGCTTGCACCAATACCTAGTTTAGTAAGAATATTAGTGCGATTTCTATTGATCCATAAATGATAACCACCACCAATAAAAACATCCATATAACCTGCAGGAATACCTTTGTAAGCTCCATCAACTTTAACAAAAAAGAAAGTGTTTTTATTTAGATAAGAATTCAATTCGAAGCCTGCCAATCTAATAGTTCTTCCACTAATACTTGTGCCATCTGTAAACTGAGAATTGCCTCTCACTCTTAAATTATTTAAATGAACTAATAATGATAATTTACTTGAAGATTGATTCCAATCTGTAGTTTTTAAAGCATCAATATCAAATTTATTTTCACGTTTTTTAAAAGAAGCATACTCAAATGAAAGCGGAATTTGAATTCCTATATTTACTTGATTACTTTTAATATTTCCACCATCAAAAAAGTTAATATAACTCCAACCTGCAGTAACTGAAAAGTTATCAAAATTACACCCTAAATTTGCGTGTGGTAAAATAAATGCTCCACCACCATCTGCTGCACTAGCGCCGCCGCCGCCGCCAAAATGGAAACCAATATCTGTAAATAAATTATCAGAAATAGTATATTTATATCCAGCGTTTATACCTAAGGTAAATAAACCGCCACGGAGACCGTTTACACTGCCGTAAATTCCGATTCCAGTATAAAATTCGTTAAAATATAAATTATAATGAATCCCTGAAAAACCCATGTTTTCTTCTTGTTGTCCAAGATTATCTGTCATGTTTATTGGCATATAATCGAGTTGAAAAAAACCTTTTTGAGTTTTCTTTTCAAGAGTTTCTTGTGAATTTATTTGCTGAAAGCTAATTAGTAAGAAGAAGATTAATGTTTTTTTCATTATAGAATTTATGTAAGCTGTTGTATGAAAATTATTTATAGTAGGCTTTCATTTATACTTTTTCTACAGTTATAATTACAGTTTTTGAAGCTGGTGTATGGCTTAAATCTGCTTTACTATTTATAGGAACCAACACGTTGGTTTCAGGAAAATAGGTTGCAGTACATTGTTTTGGAATATTATAAGGAATAACCAAAAAACCTTTTGCAATACGTTTTTCACCTTGAAAATGACTAATCAAATTTACTTTGTCTAGCTTTTTAAGTTGATAATCTTTCATATCTTTTTTATTCATGAAAATAACCCTACGTTCATTTAAGACACCACGGTAACGGTCGTTTAATCCATAAATAGTTGTATTAAATTGATCGTGTGTTCTAATAGTCATCATCAAAAATTGATTGTCTTCCAATTTAATTTCTGAAGGAATATTTAATGAGAAATTTGCTTTCCCTGTAGCGGTAGAAGTAAAGTTATTATCACGAGCATTGTTCGGTAAATAAAATCCGCCATTTTTTCTAACACGTGTATTGTAGTTTTCAAATCCAGGAATTGTAGCTTCAATTTTGTCACGAGTTAAATCGTAATTGGAAACTAATTTACTCCACTTAGTTTTAGAGTTTTGAAGCGTAGCTTCTGCAATTCCAGCAACAATAGCTGGTTCGCTCAATAAATATTTAGATAGCGGTTCTAAATGTCCGTGAGATTGATGCACAACTCCCATAGAATTTTCAACAGAAACAAACTGCTCTCCAGTTTTCTGTACATCTACTTCAGAACGCCCTAAGCAAGGTAAAATTAAAGCTTGTTTTCCATGAACTAAATGGCTTCGATTCAGTTTTGTAGAAACATGAACGGTTAGATTACAGTTGCGTAATGCTTCTGCAGTATATTCTGTATCTGGGGTTGCAGAAATAAAGTTTCCGCCCATTCCAATAAAGACTTTAGCTTTTTTAGCATGCATTGCCTCAATTGCTGAAACAACATCAAAACCATGTTTTCGTGGGGCTTTAAATGAAAATTCTTTTTCAAGATTATCAAGAAAACTGTCTTTCGGTTTTTCCCAAATCCCCATTGTACGGTCTCCTTGAACGTTAGAATGTCCACGAACAGGACAAGTTCCAGCACCTTGTTTGCCAATGCTTCCTTTTAATAATAAGAGATTTACAACTTCACGAATATTATCAACCGCATTTTTGTGTTGCGTTAAACCCATTGCCCAACAGATAATTATTTTATCGTTATTAATAATTAGTTTGGTAGCTTTCTTTATTTGTTTAAGTGAAATTCCGGTTTGTGGCAATAACTCTTCTATAGTATAGGCATCTAAATTAGATAAAAATTTTTCTAACCCATACGTTTTTTCTTTTATAAATTGATGATTAAAAACGTTCCCACTTTTTGCTTCACGAGCTTTCATTAATTTCAGAATTATTTTTAACAAAGCAACATCTCCATTTATTTTTACTTGTAAAAACAAATCAGTAAGCTGTTGCCCTTTTCCTATCCATTTTAATGGGTTTTGCGGATCGTTATAACGCATTAAACCTACTTCGGGCAACGGATTAATAGTAATAATTTTTCCGCCACGTTTTTTTGTTTCACTTAAAGCGGTTAACATTCTTGGGTGATTTGTTCCTGGGTTTTGCCCTATAACAATTACCAAATCAGCATGGTTAAAATCGTCTAATGTAACAGAGCCTTTACCAATTCCAAGGGTTTCAGAAAGTCCTACGCCGCTACTTTCATGGCACATGTTTGAACAATCAGGTAAATTATTTGTTCCAAATTGACGTACGAATAATTGATATAAAAAAGCAGCTTCATTACTGGTTCTTCCTGAAGTATAAAAAATTGCTTGGTCTGGAGAGGCTAAAGAGTTTAGTTCTTTTCCAATAAGGTTAAATGCGTCTGTCCAAGAAATTTCTTCATAATTATTGCTTCCTTTGCGTAAAATCATTGGATGTGTAATCCGTCCACTTTTTCCAATTTCATAATCTGACCATTCAGATATTTCTTGTATAGAGTGTGATGCAAAAAATAGCGGAGAAACTCTATTTTTTGTTGCTTCTTCTGCAACTGCTTTTGCGCCATTTTCACAATATTCAGCTAAAAAAGCACGTTTTTCATCTGGATCTGGCCACGCGCAACCTGGACAATCAAATCCTTCTTTTTGGTTAAGTTTAGCTAACAATTCAACACCTTTGCCCATACCAACTTCTTCTTTAATATGAGATAACGCAGATTTAATAGCTTTAACTCCTACTGCAGATTTTGGAACTTCAATTAATTGAATTCCAGTTAGTTTTTCTGGCGGTTGTGCATATGGTTTTTTGTTATTCATAGCTAATATATTGTGGGTTGGCGTAAATAGTCATTTTATCTTTTCTACTAAATCCAATAAGGCAAATGCCAAATTCTTTAGCAAAATCTACAGCTAAACTCGAACATGCAGAAACGGCAACAATAATTGGAATTTTTGCAAAAAATGCTTTCGATACAATTTCATATGAAACACGCCCGCTAACCAAAAGTATTTGCGCTTTTTTTAATTGGTTGTTTATTTACTCATGTTACGCATCCAAACCTCAAAAAAGGATGATTAAGCAGCTTTAGGTGTTGATAACTTTCTGAGTTCGTTATGAGCTGCTTTTTGAGCTGCTAAATAGATTTGTGTTTTCATAGCAAAATGATTTTTCCCTGTTCTTTGTTTAAGCCACTCTAACTTTATATAAGCTACAATTGACAATACAAAATGATTCGTTTGAGTTTCTGTTTTTTTAGTTGGAGATTTAGCAAAACCTGTGTTACTTTTAATCGATTTGTGATACTCTTCTACTGCCCACCGTTTTTTGTAGATTGTAGTTATTTGGTTATACGATAAATTTAAATCACTACAAGCCAAGTACAACTCGCCGACTGTATCATTCTCGTTTTTGAAAACTTGCTTTGTAAGCAACAGCGGAAAGTCTAGTTTTTCAAACCAAACTTCCACGGTTTGTTGTCTTGGCTGTAATGTTTTAATATTCACGTATGCTCCATTTTGCTTATCTTCTAAGGATAAGGCTACTTTTCGATTGCTTTTTAAGGCAATAATAAAATCATTTTTTAAAAGTTCTTTACAATAAACCATGTTCTCTGCTGAAGAAAACCAACTATCAGCCAACACATAATCAAAGTGTATTTTGCTACTACATTCCTGCAACATTTCTCTAAAAAGTTCGTTTTTAGTTTTGCTGCTTTTACGCTTTTGCCTTCCTGTTTTTTTGTCGGTAACCCAAATATTTTTCTTTATAAACTCTACACCACACGGTATACGCATGCCTCCAACTTCGACTAAAGCAGTTAGAAAATTAACCCCTTTTACAGACCTTCCAAACACATGGTCAAAATGCCAAGTGTTCAACTCACTTTCATCTGTATATTGTTTTTCTTGTATCGAATCATCAAAACTTAAAATGATAGTTTCTTTAGATTGAGTCAATTCTTCAACATAAGGTTTTGCCTTTTTCCATAGAAATTTACTGTCATAAACACCCGTTGATAATGCTCGTGTTATTTTATCATGTTTTATAGAGAGTAATGAAGCCATACCTGTAGCTGTCGTGTAAGAACTTGAACTTATCAAATAATCAGTATACAAATCAACAAAATTATCCATCTTTTTATTTCTCAAAGTTGTTAACAAGATAAACTATAAATATCTTAAATTCAAATTATTCTTGCGTAAGGTGAGTTATTAATAAACTTCCAACACATTTATCTACTGCATTATGACGACCAATATCTTCTTTTGTTGTTAAAATCTCTTTGTTTTTATCAAAAATTGCTGCTGCGTGACTTCCTCCTGAAGCATGAAAAGTTGTTTGTAATTCTTTCATTTTTAAAAACATAATTTCAATTTCTTCTTGAGAAAATTGAAGAGTGTTTTGTAATGCATTACCAGAGATTTCAATGTCAGATAGTTTTTGTTTTCCGCAAATTCCGCAAGAAGAAACAGATAACAAAGTTCGTTTATTCAAATATCCTTTTCCTAGTTTTTCTTTCGGAATATTAATATTAATAATAGTTGAAAAACTATCTTTTTCTTCAATAGTTTCCGAAGAAAAATTTATATTATTTTTATAAATATCTTCAGCAAATAGAAGACCTCTAATGAGTTCAATATCATTAGCTGGCGTTCTCATAACAACGGTATATGGTTCTTTGTTTATATTGATTTGTAAAGGCGCTTCTACTACAAGAACGTCCTCTATTTTTAATGATTGTTGAGGTTTAATTTTTATTGCTTGGTAGTTTGTTGTCTGCATTAAACCAAAGGTAAGAAACTATTTTGGAAAATAGAGAAAAGCAAAAGCCTCGATAAAATCGAGGCTTTTGGTGTGTTTTACATCTCTAAAAGTAAAACACACTAACTATTTGCAATCTCATTTTAGGATTTGCATCTCAAATATATTAAATATTAAGGAGATTAACTATTTATTTTTCAATAAACTAACTATCGGTTTTAGAGGTTTTAATTACTATTAATGTATTGTTATAATCTTTTGTAAAGAATACATAAATATTTCCTCCTTCGTTAATTTTTGTTTCTTTTCTAATTTGAGCAACTGTTTTTGGAAAATTTCTAACTGTAATGTTGGCTTTATTTTCTGATAAGTTTTTCTTTATTCCTTTTTTATGGTAAGGATAAATTGCTTTAATTTTAAATTTTCTGCCAGGAAAGTTTTCTAAGAACTTTTCTGAAGTATATAAATGTGAATGCTCCTGTAATTTAAAAGCTTGTAATTGCTCAGAAACTTGATGAAACCCACCAGATTTTAATATTGCTGAATTGGGTTCATATAAATAGGAGAGCGGTTTTGAGTATTCTGAAATAGCTTCTGATTGATACTTAAACGAAAATTCTTGATTTTGTTTATCTTTTAGAATGTTAATAGTTTTAATCTCAATAGTTTTAGTGTAATCTTTTTCTAATAAAAATAAGAGTTCTTTTACTTCGTTTTGTAGTGCTATAATATGAATTTCTTTAACAAATTCTAATTCATTTATTCCGTTAGTAATGTCTAACATTGGAGAGTTTTTAATCAAAATTGTGCTTGATTTTGAAAACAAAAAATCTAAAATTTCAGGCACATTTGGTAAACAATCCTTCAAAAAATACACTTTTCCTTTACGGGTATTTCTACGTGATGGATCTATATAAATATAATCGAATTTTTGCAAAGTATTTTTCAAGAATTCTATTCCGTCTGAAGCAATTGTTTGAATATTTTCTATGGCTAATTGCTTATAATTGTGCGATACAATTTTAGAAAGTTCTTCATTAATTTCACAATGCGTAATTTGATTAAATTGTTTTGAAAAATAGAAAGTATCTACGCCAAATCCGCCAGTAATATCTATCAGATTTTTACCAGAAATTAAATGAGATTTATATGCTGCAGTAATTTCCGAAGAGGTTTGTTCAATATTAATTTTTGGAGGGTAATAAATGTTTTTAGCAGTAAACCAAGTAGGTAATTTATCTTTCGATTTTTGTTTGCTAACTATTTGATTAGACAATTTTTGAATTGAAATATCGTTAAACGGACTTCCTTTTAAAACAAGTTTTGTGATATCAGAATTCAAGTTTTTAGTTATAAATTCTTGTACTTTTTTATGTAATATTTTTGTATCCAAAAATTAATTGTATCCTTTTACGTCTCCCATATCTAAAGTTCCAATAATAGAGATTTTATGTTTAGTTGGTAGCATTGCACCAGATTGTGTTGTTTTCCAATCGTTCCAAGAAGCTTCTAAGCCACCTGTAGGAATAATAGAAACCCACATTTTAAATGCAGTTGGTTTTCCAGATTTGTCTAAAATCCACAAATAAGAATCTCCAGGAGTAGAACCGCCAGAAGTGTATGTTATTAGCAAAGCTTCTTTGTTGTTATAGTTTACTAAACGACGTTCAATTCCGTCTTCAAAAACTTTGTGTGGAGCTACTAACCAAAAGCTATCGTTATTAAAATAATCGGTAGCTTTTTGGAGAATTTCTGGATTATCTATTTGTTTATCATTTAAAAAAACTTGACTTTTTTCTGGTGATTTTGTGTGTAAAATCACTTTGTTATTATCCCAAGAAATATCAACAATATTTTTTTGTCTATCCCATTTATAGAAATTTTTTCCACGAAAAGACCATTCTAAAAAACGAGTATTTTTATAAGCTTCATTGTTTAAAGAAGTGAGCATTTTTGTTGCTAAAGCATCAGCTTCTGCTCCTTGTTTTCCTGTAGGAAGCGCTTCGTTGTTTTTAAAATAAAAAAAGGTAACTATTCCAATTAATAATAATAGAAGGACACCTGAAAATTTAAGAAATTTCTTCATCTTTAAATAGTTTTGAATAGCTAAAATATTAATTATTTAAAGAAGAAACTATTTGTTTTGTTCGTAATAATTTACAATATGCTGAGGAATTTTAACGCCTTCTATCAGTTTGTCATCAGAAATAGGAAATTCTGTAACTTGTTTAATCGGAATAATTCCTGCCCAAATAGGTAGCTCATAATCTTCGGGGTCGTCTAAAACTCCTTCAGCTCTAACTTTTGCCGAAGCTGTTTTTATGGTAAATTCAACAACCAAAGTTCTATCTAATTCTTTTTGATGTATTGGACGCAATGAATTCCAATGATTAGGTACCATTTGATTCACAATCCATTTTAAAATTTGTGTTTTTTCAATATCATTATCAATCTTTTTTAAATCTCCAAAAAGTGTTACAGAGCGATAATTTACAGAATGATGAAAGCCAGAACGCGCTAATACTAAGCCATCAAGATGCATAACGGTTATTGATGTTTTTTTAGAGGCTAAGATTGATAATAGCATTCTATTTGCTGTTGAACCGTGTATGTAAATTTTATCATCTCTTCTTGTGTATGCCATCGGAATGGTAATTGGTTTGCCGTTATAGATATAACCAACGTAACACAGAAAACCTGCATCTAAAATAGTATTGATTTTTTTAACATTATAAGTAGCTCTATTTTGTCCACGCTTTATTAGATTGAGTTTAGATTGAGAGTATTCTTTCATGATTTATAATTTTTATAAAGTAAATGATTGCTTTAGCAGTAAAGGCTTCATCGGTTTTAAAAACCTGTGAGGTCTAAAAAAAAAGTGTTTTAAAATGCGTAATTTTAGGAGTTATGTTTTTAAGTCATTTTTTGTTATTAACCTGACGAGTTCTAACCGTAATTATTTTTAAGCGGCATATTTGATGTCTTTATGTCTAAAATATTTCCTTACTCTACTTTCATTTCCTTGTAGCATTAGCATGTGGTTTTCTAAATTATTTTGCAATTGACTTTGATTTTTAGGAGCAGGTTTTTCTGACAACCCATATTTTAAATCACAATTTAGATATTCATCAGGGTTTTTTTCAGCAGAATAAGATGGTAAATAAAATAGTTCGATATTTTCTTTGTTTTCTTGTTCCCATTGCTTTACAATTTTACTATGATGAACTCTCAGGTTGTCAAGAATTAAAAAGATTTTCATTTCTTTATTCTTTATGAGTTGTTCCATAAATTCAACTTTTCCTCTATTGGTTATTGTGGATATCATGTTTACTGAAAACCGTTTTGCCATACTTTTTTTTACAGGAGTTTTTCCTTTTGGAGCGTAACTTCTTCCATGTTGGCTATTATTTCTTACTCCTGTTTGGTCTCCCCAATGAATCTCAGCATTTTCTAAACTCGCTCTTTCTTTTATTGCTGGATATTCTTGGTCTAACCATTTTTGCACTTTTTTTGAACATTGTTCGTAGGCTTTCTTCTTTGGCTTCTGTGGAGAGTATCCCCAAGAACGTAAATAATCACCCATTGTATTGATTGCCAATACAATCCCAAACTCCCGCTCTACCAATTCTTTTACTGCTTTGCGTGTCCATAAGGAATAGGGCAATTTTAATTGATCTGGCATCCTGTCTAAAATCATTTTTTGAATTTTCTTTTCGATATCTAAAGACAGCAACTTCTTATCCTCTGATTTTACGCCTCTTGATATATCCTTTAAGCCTTTATTACCATGTTCTCGATATTTGTTTTACCCAATCACTAACTGTCGCTTCTCGAATACCTAATAATTTCGCTACTTCTTTTTGCTTTTTTCCTGACTTAATTAGTGAAAGCCCTCGTTTTCTAAAAACGTATCTCTCAACACTTGTGAGTTTTCTAAAATCCATCTTTTCCATAGCGAAAAGATACAACTTTTAATTTGAAATGTTACGATTAATTACCGTTAAGTTAATAACGTCATTAAAACCAATGCTGCGGGTAATAAAAACCGACTAGCTACATAATATAATTGAGATTTATTTTTTACAATCTCACCAGTTGCACTAGTAATTTCCCATTCTGGGGAAATAACTCCAATTGTTGTAAAAATTGCAGGAATAAGGTATGCCATAAATAAACCTGGAACTATTTTGTAGAATTTATGCCAAAAGCCAGAAGTTTTAGATTCTGTATAAAACACAAACCCTAAAGAAACCATTAGAATTCCGAATACAATAGCGTCGTTAGTAAAAGTTGGTGTAGTCATTTAAATTAGTTTTTGCTAAAGTAATAAATAACCTTGACCCAAGGGTACGAGGCACTAAGTAAGAGCTTTTTTATTTAGTCGCTCCTTAAAAAGGTTTCAACATTCTGATTTACAGTTAATTATTTGATATTTTTCACTGTTTATATAGTATTTAATTGCAAGATTTTCCGTATATTATAGTATAAACCTTGCAATAAATGATAGGAAAAACAGCGAATCAAAATCAACAAAATTTGTTCAGACCTTTGCTCAAGGATTTTATTAATTTGAGCCACGAATTAATTTTGTTGAGCAACAAAATAGATTGGAAATACTTTGAGAAAGATTTCTCACAGTATTATTCACATACAGGTCAACCAGCGATGCCAGTACGATTAATGGTTGGAAGTTTAATGCTCAAGCGTATTTATAATTTATCTGATGAGCGTCTATCCGAAGCTTGGGCAATGAACCCTTACATGCAATATTTTTGTGGCATGGCTTATTTTGAGTATCAATTTCCCTGTGATCCAAGTGACTTTGTACATTTCAGAAAACGTATAGGAGAACTAGGAGTTCAAAAAATATTTGCATACTCTATCCGTCTTTTTGGTAAAGCAGCCAAAGAAAAAGTAACATTATCAGACACCACAGTAGCAGAGAACAACACTACCTTTCCTACAGATGCTAAATTAGCCAAAAAGATTATTGATAAATGCAATGATATTGCTAAAAAAGAAAAGATAAAGCAACGACAAAGTTATGTCAGAACCTCAAAGCAATTATTAAGAGACACCCATAATCGTAAACATCCAAAGCGATATAAAAAAGCAAAGAAAGCAGATGCAAAACTAAAAACTATAGCAGGTCGTTTACTTCGAGAGTTGGAAAGAGAATTACCCGAACACGTTTTAGAAGTCTATAAAAAGCAGTTTGCTTTGTATTATCAAATCTTACATCAAAAGCGAACAGATAAAGATAAAATTTACAGTATTCACAAACCATTTACAGCATGTATCGCTAAAGGGAAAGTGCATAAAAAATATGAATTTGGCACTAAAACAGGGTTAATTACTACTTCAAAAACATTAATCATTACTGCGATAAAAAGTTTTAAAGGCAATCCTCACGATAGCAAAACAATAGCACCATTATTAGAACAAATGCAATCCAATATTGCTTTTTTACCCCAAGAAGTTGTTTATGACAGAGGTGGAAAAGGCATCAAACAAATAGGTAACACCAAAATATCAACTCCTGATTATAGACCTTTAAAACGAGATACAGAATATCAGAAAAGATGTAAAAGAGGAAAATTTAGAAGAAGAGCTGCTATTGAACCAGTTATTGGTCATTTAAAAACAGACTTTAGATTGAACCAAAACTATCTTTGGGGAGAAAATTCCCCGCAAATCAATGCCTTTTTAGCTGCTACAGGTTGGAATCTTAAGAAATTTATGAAACAACTCAAAGAAGAATTTAATAACTTATTGTTTAATATTTTAAGACCTCTTTTTTCTTTATTTTCTTCGCCAAGAAAATGGGTTGTTAAGGTTTGACTATTTAGAAACAAGCATTGGAAATTAGATCTAATTGGGCTATCTCCCTGCGATTAAAAATATAAATGAAATAAATTACTCTTTATTCTTCTTTCTTTTTAGGTGTTCTTTTTGCTTCTGTAAGTGCCTGCATTAGCATCCATTCTATTTGTCCATTTGTAGAATGAAATTCGTCTGAAGCCCATTTTTCAATGGCTTTTATCATATCTTCATTTATGCGAAGTGCAAATGCTTTTTTCTTTGCCATGTCTATTTTCTTACAAAAGTAACAACTGTTTTAATTAGTTCTTCAGAAAGCGGATATTCTGTCGAATAATACGAATTTAAATTGTTTTTATTAGCAGTGCGTTTATCATAACTAAAAAATGCAATATTATTTTTATTAATAGAATCTCTAAATTGTTTAATAGGGTTACCCATTTAAGTCGCACTGCATTTAATTGACTTATAAGTTATTGGTTTTTCATTACACATTCTTATTAATAAGTTTTCTAAGATATTACTTCTAAAATTAAGTCGATTTAATCGGTAAAAATACTCTTGAATGTATTGATCTATATACTCTTTCTCACAATATGAATGAACACCTCTTAACCAATTTTTAAAATTTCTTATCTGAAAATGTAACATCTTAAAATTTTCACCATTATTGGATAATATTTGTGTTAAATTAGGAAAATTCTTCTTTAATGGTTTGTATCCAGACCAACCATCTGTAACTATATTTGCATCAGACTTTATATGTTTCTCAAATATTGGTTTTAAAGATTTACAACTATAATCTTCTATCACTTTTGCATATCCTCTGCCAGGTTTGCCATCTCTATTTTCAATGGCTATTACGACTCTAATTTTCGTTGCTGATTTACTGCGCCCTTGTTCTCCTTTTTTTGGTGTTCCTATCTCAAATTCGTCCACATGAACTTCCTTTTCTAAAGGATATTTTTCACTGCTCTTCATCGCTTCTTGTACTTTTCTTCTGAACAACCAAGCGGTCATCTGTTTAACACCATGCCTTTCTGCCAACCAAATACTATTTACTCCTTTCTTACTCGTCGCAATATCATAAGCCATTTCAAAGGCTTCTACAATACCAAACTTAACTTTATGAAACAATGTATTGGCTGTTGGAGATTCATCATACCCACATTTAGTACAGCGTCTATTATACTCTTTTTTACCTTTTAAAAACTTTGTGTTTTTACATTTAAAACAAGAAAAACCTTCTTCCCATTTTACCGAAGATAAAAAAGATAAGCATAAACTCTCTTCTCCAAATTTAGAGTGAAATTCTTTTCGAGATAATTCTTTTAGTATTTTCATATCTTTCCTTTTTATAAAAGTATAACATCTTTTTTGAAAACAAAATATTAATGAGATTTAAATGGGTAACCCTATTGTTTAATATAGTTAGCTTTTACATTTTGTTCGAGTTGATTATCGTTTCTATCAACTTGCCCAGAACCATGAATCCAAATTAATAAAGGTGTTTTTTCTTCGGAAAAAGTTAAGGTTCCAGGAAGTTCTATGCCATCATTTTTAATTAGAATTTCTTCGGAAGTTATTTGAGCAAAAGACGTTGAAATATTAATTATTAGTACTGTTAAATATAAGGTTACACGTGTCATGCCGTTTTTATTTTAGATTTATAAGTTGCCAAAACTCGTTTAACATCATTTTCTTTTTGAGTTCCAATTAGTAATTTTTTACCATTTTTAAACTCAAGTTGAATACCAACACTTCCAGAAATAGTAATGGCTTTTCCTTTAGATTTATTCCAAAAAGAACCACCTTTTAATCCCCAACCACCATACTCTCCAATTGGGTCATAATTTCTTACATAAGCATTACTTACCTCACTCCAGGCAATTTTTTTCAACGACCAATGAAACGGAAAAAATTGATAGTAAATCCCTTTTTCATCTACTCTAGTAGTTAGCTTTAAAAAAAAGATGAAAGAAATTGAGACAAGAATGGCGCACAGTGTTAAAACAAATTTATTAGTTGTCATACTAGAGTTTTCTTCTAGGTATTCTTTTGTGATGAATATTATTGGAACAATAACACTTATAGCTAAAAGTATTATTAACTCATGTTACGCATCCAAACCTCAAAAAAGGATGATTAAGCAGCTTTAGGTGTTGATAACTTTCTGAGTTCGTTATGAGCTGCTTTTTGAGCTGCTAAATAGATTTGTGTTTTCATAGCAAAATGATTTTTCCCTGTTCTTTGTTTAAGCCACTCTAACTTTATATAAGCTACAATTGACAATACAAAATGATTCGTTTGAGTTTCTGTTTTTTTAGTTGGAGATTTAGCAAAACCTGTGTTACTTTTAATCGATTTGTGATACTCTTCTACTGCCCACCGTTTTTTGTAGATTGTAGTTATTTGGTTATACGATAAATTTAAATCACTACAAGCCAAGTACAACTCGCCGACTGTATCATTCTCGTTTTTGAAAACTTGCTTTGTAAGCAACAGCGGAAAGTCTAGTTTTTCAAACCAAACTTCCACGGTTTGTTGTCTTGGCTGTAATGTTTTAATATTCACGTATGCTCCATTTTGCTTATCTTCTAAGGATAAGGCTACTTTTCGATTGCTTTTTAAGGCAATAATAAAATCATTTTTTAAAAGTTCTTTACAATAAACCATGTTCTCTGCTGAAGAAAACCAACTATCAGCCAACACATAATCAAAGTGTATTTTGCTACTACATTCCTGCAACATTTCTCTAAAAAGTTCGTTTTTAGTTTTGCTGCTTTTACGCTTTTGCCTTCCTGTTTTTTTGTCGGTAACCCAAATATTTTTCTTTATAAACTCTACACCACACGGTATACGCATGCCTCCAACTTCGACTAAAGCAGTTAGAAAATTAACCCCTTTTACAGACCTTCCAAACACATGGTCAAAATGCCAAGTGTTCAACTCACTTTCATCTGTATATTGTTTTTCTTGTATCGAATCATCAAAACTTAAAATGATAGTTTCTTTAGATTGAGTCAATTCTTCAACATAAGGTTTTGCCTTTTTCCATAGAAATTTACTGTCATAAACACCCGTTGATAATGCTCGTGTTATTTTATCATGTTTTATAGAGAGTAATGAAGCCATACCTGTAGCTGTCGTGTAAGAACTTGAACTTATCAAATAATCAGTATACAAATCAACAAAATTATCCATCTTTTTATTTCTCAAAGTTGTTAACAAGATAAACTATAAATATCTTAAATTCAAATTATTCTTGCGTAAGGTGAGTTATTAACCAAGTTTGTGTAAAACGTTGTTCTTCTTTAAATACTTTCATTTACCTGTTTTTATTTATTTTTAAAAATACATTAGCCCAATCTTTTCTTATTATATTGATTTAAAATATTTTCGAAGTTTTGAAATCTATTTCTGAAACATAATTTAGGTTCTTTTTTTATTAAAATTAATGACTTAGGGTTCCTGTATTTAACACTGGTGAGGCTTCTTTGTCGCCACATAAAATTACTAATAAATTACTTACCATTGCAGCTTTACGTTCTTCATCTAATTCAACAATTTGTCTTTTATTTAGTTCATCTAAAGCCATCTCAACCATTTCTACAGCACCTTGTACAATTTTATGTCTTGCAGCAACAATTGCAGTAGCTTGCTGGCGTTTTAACATAGCGCTTGCAATTTCTTGTGCATAGGCTAAGTAACCAATCCTTGCTTCTAAAACTTCAATACCTGCAATAGAAAGACGTTCTTCTAATTCTTTTTCTAAAGCCTCAGAAACTTCATTTACACTAGAACGCAATGTAATATCTTCTTCATGACCTTCGTCTGCAAAATTGTCATACGGATACATACTTGCTAATTTTCTAACAGCAGCATCGGTTTGTACTCTTACAAAATTTTCATAATTATCAACATCAAAAGCCGCTTTATAAGTTTCTGTAACTCGCCAAACTAAAATAGTAGAAATCATAATTGGATTTCCTAATTTGTCGTTCACTTTTAAACGTTCGCTATCAAAATTACTAGCTCGTAATGATATTTTTTTCTTTTTGAATAATGGATTTGCCCAATATAATCCGTTTTGTTTTACCGTTCCTACGTATTTCCCAAAGAACAATAGCACTTTAGAGATGTTTGGGTTTACTAATATAAAACCGAATGCTAAGATGAAACCTACTAAAGTAGCTAATAAGTAAATCGGTTTTTCATTTCTAATACTGAATACTATTCCTCCTATAAAAAGAGTTAAAACGATAATAAACATTAAATAACCATTTATTGGTTTGATGATTTTTTCTGTAGTCATTTGTTTGTGTATTTTATTATGATATCAAAATGATATCATATATTTTTTTAATTTTCCAAATATTTTCTCTAAATTATTTTACCTTAGCAGAAATAATCCCCCCTTATAATTTTTTTATGAAAACAATTGCTTTAATATTTATATCAATTTTTTTAATTTCTTTCTCGTTAAAAGCTAATAACGATGATGTTTGGGGGCCAACAGGGCACAGAGCAATTGGAAAAATTGCAGAAATGCATTTAAAGAAAAGTGTAAAACGTAAAATAGATAAACTATTAAAAGGGCAAAGCCTAGCATTTGTGTCTACTTATGGAGACGAAATTAAATCAGATAGAAAGTATAGTAAATTTTATTCTTGGCATTATGTAAATATGCCTTTAGACGGAAGTTATGCAGCAGCAGTTAAAAACCCAAAAGGAGATTTGGTTACTGGTATTAACAAATGTATAGAAGTTTTAAAAGATAAAAATAGTACTGAAAAAAACAAGGTATTTTATTTAAAAATGTTAGTCCATTTAGTAGGTGATTTACACCAACCAATGCATATTGGGCTAAAAGAAGATAAAGGAGGAAATACCATACAAGTTCAATGGTTTAAAAAAGGAACAAATTTACATAGAGTTTGGGATGAAAACATGATTGAACAATGGGGTATGAGTTATTTAGAGTTAGCAAATAATACTGAATATTTATCTAAAAATCAGATAAAAGAAATAGAAAAAGGTACTGTTGTTGATTGGGTAAAAGATACACATCAGTTAACAAGAGAGGTGTATAACTCCGTAAAAGTTGGCGAAAATTTAAGGTATAAATACTCTTATGACCATTTTTCTACCGTTAGAAAACAACTTCAAAAAGGCGGAATTCGTTTAGCTAAATTGTTAAACGATATTTTTTGTTAAAATATCAAGTTAAAGTATTGCTAATCTTTAGTTAATCATTTTTTATCATCTTCGTTTCTTTGTACTTTTAGACAGTTATGCGTGAAATTATATTATTATTTATAATTATTTTATTTTTCTTTGGATGTAAGGGAGAGCCTAAACCCGAAGTAAAAGAAGAAATAAAGATTGTAAAGACAGTTCTTACTTCAGTAAAAAGTTATAATTACGATGGTTTGAACCGCTTTTAAATTTAAAGGATAACAAAGTTTATGTAGTAAATTTTTGGGCAACTTGGTGTGCGCCTTGTGTAAAAGAACTTCCTGTTTTTGAAAAATTGAATGCCGATTTTAAAGATAAAAATGTTGAGGTATTGTTAGTAAGTTTAGACTTTCCGAAGCAACTGCAAAAGAAACTAATTCCTTTTATCAATAAAAAAAATATTAAATCTAAAGTAGTAGTATTAAATGATAATGATGAGCAACGTTATATAAATGCTATTGATAAAGATTGGTCTGGAGCATTGCCTGCAACTTTAATTTATAATAAAAATAAACGTAAGTTTTATGAGCGGTCGTTTGACTATAAAGATTTACAAACCGAAGTACAAACTTTCTTAAAACACTAAAAAATGAAGGTTTTAAAGGAATGGTACAACGCGCAGCGGTAAAAGAATTTACTTTTCCGTATTTGTTGGATGAAGGTCAAAAAGTATATCCTAAATATGGAGCAACTAGAACACCACACGTGTATCTTTTAAATAAAGAAAAAGAAGGTTTAAAAGTAGTGTATATTGGTGCTATTGGTAATAATGCAATAGATTCGAAAGGAGTGAACCATTATGTTGCTAATGCAATTGAAGCGCTTTTAGTAGGGAAAGAAATAAAAAATACACATACTAAAGCAATAGGGTGCTCTATTAAAACGTTATAGTGCCAAGGAGAATAAGTGTTCCCCCTCCCATTCTCCCATTCAAACCCATAAATATAGCTTTTTGGCAATTTTTGGGTTTGTTTATTTGTGTAATTTACCTGTTCATAAAATCTTGATAGGCCTTTTGTGTTATTGCTTTACCTAGAAAATCTAATTTTGTGGCTGATATACCTTCAGAAATAATACTTTTTCTACTTGTATAATCGTAAACGAATGTTCCGTTTTTGTCTATTGTACCAAAACCATTGTTAAAAATATAATGAGCATATTGATTTTCATAATTATTGAAAATATTTTCACCCCATTTAAAACTAGCAGCCTCTTCAGGCTTGTTTAATCTTTTTAATAAAGTGTAAGGGAAATCGATTTGACTTGCAATATTTGCAACAACAGTATCTTTTTTATTAAGGGTCCCATTTAGAGTTCCAATCTTTCTTGTTAAAATGACTTCCATTTACAAAATCGGTTACGCCACCATTTCTAAAATAAGTATTCAAATTACCAAAATTTAAATCACCACCATAATAAAAACTGGTGTGTAACCAAGGGCTATCATTTTTTTTTGTGAGCATCGGCAAAGATCTAGTCTTATTTGACATTTTAATAATGCTATTTTTGGTTTGAGGATAGTAACCACTTAAAATAGCTGTAATAGCTTTGTCAGTTCTATCTCCATTTGCATAAATTAGAAAATAAGATACCTTCTTTAGAAAGGCTATTTAAGTTTTTAGTAACATTAGGTTCGCCTCCAATAGATTCAACTAATTTACCTGTTAGGCTCTCCTAAATAATTAAAATAACGTTTGGGTTGTTTGTCTTTAAAATTTTATAATTATTATCTAAAAGATTATTTCTTCTTTTATTAATAATACTTTCAGCAAATTGCGGGTCAAAATTTATATATGGATTTGTTTTTTCTATTTTATGAGAAAAAGAATGAGAAAAATTCCAGAGACTATTAACAGCAGCATGATTTGCAAACATGTTTTTCGAAAAATAAACATTGCTTTGGTTTAAAGAGATTTCTTGTACTCCGCCACGAATAGGTATAATTAATAATCCTGTTAAAAGCAATAAAACAAAAGCTTCTATAAAAGACCCTTTTTTAAATTTAAGAACATTATTTTTAATTAATCTTTCGAATAATCTGTAAAAAAATAAGCTAATTAGTAACTCACCTTACGCAAGAATAATTTGAATTTAAGATATTTATAGTTTATCTTGTTAACAACTTTGAGAAATAAAAAGATGGATAATTTTGTTGATTTGTATACTGATTATTTGATAAGTTCAAGTTCTTACACGACAGCTACAGGTATGGCTTCATTACTCTCTATAAAACATGATAAAATAACACGAGCATTATCAACGGGTGTTTATGACAGTAAATTTCTATGGAAAAAGGCAAAACCTTATGTTGAAGAATTGACTCAATCTAAAGAAACTATCATTTTAAGTTTTGATGATTCGATACAAGAAAAACAATATACAGATGAAAGTGAGTTGAACACTTGGCATTTTGACCATGTGTTTGGAAGGTCTGTAAAAGGGGTTAATTTTCTAACTGCTTTAGTCGAAGTTGGAGGCATGCGTATACCGTGTGGTGTAGAGTTTATAAAGAAAAATATTTGGGTTACCGACAAAAAAACAGGAAGGCAAAAGCGTAAAAGCAGCAAAACTAAAAACGAACTTTTTAGAGAAATGTTGCAGGAATGTAGTAGCAAAATACACTTTGATTATGTGTTGGCTGATAGTTGGTTTTCTTCAGCAGAGAACATGGTTTATTGTAAAGAACTTTTAAAAAATGATTTTATTATTGCCTTAAAAAGCAATCGAAAAGTAGCCTTATCCTTAGAAGATAAGCAAAATGGAGCATACGTGAATATTAAAACATTACAGCCAAGACAACAAACCGTGGAAGTTTGGTTTGAAAAACTAGACTTTCCGCTGTTGCTTACAAAGCAAGTTTTCAAAAACGAGAATGATACAGTCGGCGAGTTGTACTTGGCTTGTAGTGATTTAAATTTATCGTATAACCAAATAACTACAATCTACAAAAAACGGTGGGCAGTAGAAGAGTATCACAAATCGATTAAAAGTAACACAGGTTTTGCTAAATCTCCAACTAAAAAAACAGAAACTCAAACGAATCATTTTGTATTGTCAATTGTAGCTTATATAAAGTTAGAGTGGCTTAAACAAAGAACAGGGAAAAATCATTTTGCTATGAAAACACAAATCTATTTAGCAGCTCAAAAAGCAGCTCATAACGAACTCAGAAAGTTATCAACACCTAAAGCTGCTTAATCATCCTTTTTTGAGGTTTGGATGCGTAACATGAGTTAGTAAAGAAAAAGCTCCACCTAATATTAATTGACTTGTAGTTGTAGAAGCCCATATTATTTCGGGTGTATTCAAATAATTTATTAAAGTATAATCTATTCTTATGCCCAAGATTCATATAAACCGATATCTATAATTACTAAAAAGGTAATTATAAAAAGGGTTCTACCACGAATTTAATGGAATTTATTAAATTCGTAAAAAAAAGGTAAAATGTTTACACATCAATTTTTCGATTTACTACTAAATTTAGATGACAACTGGCAAGTTGTAAAAGTAGAAGCAGATTATGCAATTTCAGACATAAAAATAGTCATTAAATTCATAGGAGAAAGAGCCCTTTGTCCAGAGACCATGGAATTATGTAGTTTATATGACCATGCACCAAATCGAGAATGGCGTCATTTAGATACGATGCAATATAAGACTTTTATAAGTTGTAAGTTGCCAAGAATAAAGAACAGTCAAGGAGCTGTAATCACCATAGTTCCGCCATGGGCAGATAAGCATACACGTCATACACACCTTTTTGAACATGCAATAATTGATTTACTATTAGCAACTAAAAATCAAACAAAAACAGCAAAATTAATGCGTTGTGGTTTTAATGTCATCAATAGAGTAATTCATTTAAGTACAGAAAGAGGTTTGAGTAGGAGAGATTTATCAAATATGGATTTTAGTCGTTTGAGTTTGGATGAAAAATCGTTTAAGAAAGGACATAAATATATAAGTGTCTTAAGTCATCCTAGAAGTGGTTTTATCATAGATGTAGAAGAAGGAAGAACTAAAGAATCTGTAGAAAAACTATTTGATAAATCTATGACAAAACAACAACAAAAACAGGTTAAAACTATAAGTTTAGATATGTGGAAAGCTTATATTTCTACCTCTAAAAGTCAATTACCAAACGCATCTATTGTTCACGACAGATTTCATTTGGTTAAGTATTTAAATACCGCTATTGATAAGGTTAGAAGAAGAGAAGTTAAAACGAATGATGAATTGATAAACAGTAGATATGCGTTACTTAAAAACCAAGAAAACCTAACCGAGAAACAACGAATAAAATTTGATGCAATAATCAAGGCGAACTATGAAGTTAGCAAGGCGTGGCAAGTCAAAGAAAATTTTAAAGATTTATTCCATAAAGAAACTAAGTATATTAATGGTTTTTATTTACTAATTAAATGGATACGAAATTCTACTTCTAAGCAAATTAAAGAAGTAACAAAGGTTGTTACAATGTTTGAAAAACATCTCTCTGGAGTTATAAATGCCTTAATAACTGAGTATAGCAATGCAATGGCTGAAAGATTAAATGGAAAAATACAAGAACTTAAATCTATTGGAAAAGGATATAGAACTTTTAAAAACTTTAGAAGTGCAATACTCTTTTTTAATGGAGGTTTAAATCTTTACCCATTAAAATAAGGGTAGAGCCATAAAACGAATAGGAAATATATATGTTTCTAATGAGAATGAAACTGTTTTATTGGGAATAAAAATAGAAAAAAGTAATAGTAAAAATGGAATTAACCCGCATTATTCATAGGATTTATATTTAGAACAAATTTCAAAATAGATTTTTTATCTCTAGATTTTAGGATTCTCTCTTTCGTTTTTTAAACTTTTTTGGAGTAAATAGTATGTTATAATTGATTTTAAAAGTTAAAAAGGATTAATTTTACTAACAGAGCATAGGTATCCCAAGGTTTTAAAATTCTCACTTTAAAACCGTTATTGAGTTATTATCTCTCGAAACAAATCTTGATATACAAATGCTCTTGATCACTGATAATATATTCGTTTTTTAGTGACTTTTATGGTAGCTCCAACTTTTAATAAATTGGTTCTTATTGTATTTATTTGCCATTTTTCAGCCTTTTCAAATGTTGTTTTTTTGATGCTTTTTTTTAGTAATAAAAATAGTTCGTAGGCTAAACTACTTAAAAACAACCTGAAGAAGTTTGCAACAAATCCATGATTGGATAATCGATCGGAAAAACACATATTCTTGACTTCTTTAATTCTGTTTTCGCTAGATTCACCTCGTTTTACATAGAAATCAAAGTATATTTCTCGGGCACCTTTCTCTTTAATATTACTTATAAAATGACGAACATTTAAGCCTTTCCCTGTACTTTCTATTTTACAGTAAGCTTGTTGTGGTTTATGCCAACTTTTGGCTTGATAGCGAAACGATGTGAAATGTTGGTGTTTTTTATGCTGATTTACATATTGAAGTTGAACCGCTTTTTTACAACGCTCAACCTTTCTTTTGAGTACCGAATTACTAGCCTGACCTGTTACAAAAAACAAATCATAATCAGCTCCTAATTTATAAAAAGGAGCACAACTAAATCCACTATCTGTTCGAATAGTAATTTTTAGTTCAGGATATGCTTTTTTTATTTTTTGAATAATTCTTCTTAAAATTCCGACATACCATCGATTCGAATGGCTATTTCCTGGGCGAAGAACTGGCAGGATAATTTGACCGGTTTCTCCATCATGAAAAAATAATTCATTTAACATAAACTGTCCATAATAACCATTGAACATTGACATTTGTTGATTCCCATATGTTGGATCATCGGTAGCATCAACATCAATTGTTATTTCATCTCGACCTTTTAGGCTTGATACGTAACGATCAATCCAAGCGTAAGAAAGTTTGAAAATAGTTTCTTTATTCAAACTGTTTTCAAAACGAGAAATAGTAGGTTGAGAAGCCAAATCTCCTTGAAGAACATCTTTAAATAATGGGTCATTTTGTAAATCAATACTCCGTTAAACTTTGCCCTAACCCTCTAACAGTCAATTAAATAAGTTAAAAAAACAGGCTCAAAAATTAGGATAACTCCCTGATTATCATTAAATTAATAGTTAATTTCAAACAGCTATTAATGATGCTTCTCAAGGAGAAATCCAACTATAAATATCACACAAAAAGATTACTTAACAAAATGAAAGATGTAAATAAATGGCAATATGATTTTATGTTGGAAGTTTTTGGTCTATTTCTCAGCATAAAAGGACGTTTAAATTTTATGCAGTTAAGTCGTTATGGTGATCATGGAGAACAACATTACAGGAATCAGTTTAGTAAGTCTTTTGACTTTTTAAATTTCAATAAAGAATTGATTACTGAGTATGGGGGCAAACATTTAACCATTGCTTTCGACCCGAGTTATGTTAGTAAATCTGGTAAATCCACCTGTGGAGTTGGTTATTATTGGTCTGGTGTAGCGGGAAAGGCAAAATGGGGATTGGAAATATCTGGTATAGCAGCGATTGATATAGATAATCATACAGCGTTTCATTTAGAGGCTGTTCAGACACCAAATAATTTGGAATCAAAAAGTTTGGTAGATCATTATGCCAATATATTGATTCAAAGAAAAGAGGTCCTTCTTTCGATGTCTAAATATGTTGTGGCAGATGCTTATTTTTCCAAATACGGTTTTGTTTCTAAACTCTCTGATAATGGATTGGAGACCGTTAGCAGACTAAGAAACGATGCTGACTTACAATATATTTATACTGACCAACAGAAATATGGGAGAGGAAGACCTAAGAAATATGATGGAAAAATTGATTATAAAAAACTTAGAAAAGAATATTTTTCTTTGATAGAAGACAATCAGCAAAGCAAAGTATACAGCGCTATTGTATACTCAAAATCATTAAAAAGAAAAATCAATCTTGTGATTGTTTATTTCCTTAAAAAAGGAAAATGGAATCATAAATTATATTTTTCTACAGATGTAACAATTTCAGCAGAAATGATTTTGACATATTATCGCACCAGATTTCAAATAGAATTTACTTTTAGAGATGCCAAGCAATACTCAGGTCTAAATCACTGTCAAGCAAGAAGTGAAGATAAACTCAACTTTCATTTTAATACAGCACTTACAACGGTTAATCTCGCTAAGATTACACATTGGATGCCTATTGAAAAAAGGCTAAGAGGGGCTTTCTCAATCAAGGATATTAAAACCTTACATCACAATGAGTTAATGCTTGCTCGATTTTTTAACGTGTTCGCTATAAGACCGAACTTGAAGAATAATAAACAAAAAATTAAAGAACTACTGTATTATGGTATCAGAGCAGCATAAAAACTTAACGGAGTATTGTAAATGGGTCACATCATTGGCATCTTGATAACCTAGCATTAGCATAAACACACGTTGCTTGAGTTGATGCTCTCGACTGTAAGTAATGTATTTAGGGTTTCGAAGATCAGGAAGTAACTTGCTAAAATGTTTTAGTAAGTTGTGGGTTCTCTCTAACTTTTCTAAAAGAATCAAAGAACCATCTGAACTAATCTCTGTGGCTGAAAAATCAACCGAAATAGCTTGATTTCCTCGATAAAATAAAGTATCTTTAGTGCTCAAATCTGGGTGTTTTAAAAAATGATATATTTTGTGTTTAACTGCTTAAATATAACACTTTACATTCAGGTTTTTTGATTTCTGATGAATTATTCGGGTTAAGCTTAAATACCCCGCAAAAGATGCATCTAACCTTACCCCATATAAAAAGGTTTTTAAAAAATCAAAAAAACCAATTTCTATAGTATTATTAAAATAGAATATTAAGAAAAATAATCTTGCAACGAGAAAGTAAACAATCTATAGAAAGTAATATTGAAGTGCAAAAAATAATCTTTTTTCAAAATGCTATAAAACTTAGGTAAAAGCACTAAATTATTCGGTTACTTTTAATCGTGCTTTTGCAGTTACAGAAATAGCTGCATAATCTTTGTTTAAGTATTTTAGATAACCTGTAATTGCAATCATTGCGGCATTGTCTGTTGTGTATTCAAATTTAGGGATATACGTTGTCCAACCCCAATGTTTCTCCGCAAGTTGTAAACGTTTTCTAATTTCTGAATTTGCTGAAACTCCACCTGCAATTGAAATATGTTTAATACCTGTTTGGTTTACTGCGTTTTTGAGTTTGTCCATTAATATTTCAGCAATTGTATATTGAATAGATGCGCAAATATCGTTTAGGTTTTCTTTAATAAAATTTGAATTTTCCTTCACTTTTTTCTGAACAAAATATAGAATACCGGTTTTTAACCCGCTAAAACTAAAGTCTAAATCGCCAACTTTTGGTTTCGTAAATTGATATGCTTTTGGGTTTCCTAATTGTGCATATTTATCAATTAATGGACCGCCAGGGTATGGCAATCCTAAAATTTTTGCCGATTTATCAAATGCTTCACCAACAGCATCATCTATAGTTTCGCCCAAAACGACCATTTCAAAATGATTGGTAACTTTTACAATCTGTGTATGCCCGCCACTAATAGTTAAACAAATAAATGGGAATTGCGGAATTTTACTGTTTTCTTCATCAATAAAATGAGCCAAAATATGCGCTTGCATATGGTTTACATCAATTAACGGAATTTTTAAGCCTAATGCTAAAGATTTTGCAAATGAAGTCCCTACAAGTAAAGAACCCATTAATCCTGGGCCACGAGTAAAAGCAATAGCACTCAAGGCCGTTTTATTAATATTTGCTTGTTCAATAGCTTGTTGTACAACTGGCACAATATTTTGTTGATGTGCACGAGAAGCCA
The DNA here is from genome assembly GCA_965242715.1 of Tenacibaculum sp. Classification (GTDB taxonomy): domain Bacteria; phylum Bacteroidota; class Bacteroidia; order Flavobacteriales; family Flavobacteriaceae; genus Polaribacter. Next base: position 1,973,784 of record OZ251501.1, on the reverse strand, counting down.
ATTCTGGAACAACACCACCATATTTAGCGTGTACTTCTTGGTTGGCAACAATATTACTTAATACTTTTCCGTTACAAATTACAGACGCGCAAGTATCATCACAAGAACTTTCAATACCTAATATGTAAACTGGATTTGACACAATGTGTAATTTTGAGAGCAAAAATATTCATAATACGTTACAAATTCGCTAAAATTGACTTTTCTTTGTAAAGGTTGGCAATATTTTTGCTGTTTGCTTATTACTTTTGTAGAACTATTTTAATTTATTTATATCAAAAAAACAGAAAAAATATTTATTAAGTGGCTCGGGTATATTGTACTCTTTTTGCTATTGTTAATGCTTATACTCTCAATTCCTACAGTTCAAACTAAATTAGCAAAAATTGCTACTGATAAAATTAACAAAGATTTTGGGACAAATATTATTGTTAAAAAACTCGATTTATCTTTCTTAGGAAGTGTACAACTTAAAGGTCTTGAAATTAGAGACCATCATAAAGACACGCTAATATTTGTTAATAACCTAAGTACTTCTTTGTTAAATGCGAAACGAATTTTAGATAATAAAGTAGATTTAGGCGATGTTTATTTAAGCGGAGTTCATTTTTATATGAAAACCTATAAAGGAGAAACGAACGATAATATGTCTGTTTTTTTAAACAGCTTTGAAGATGATAAACCAAAAGATAGCACTTCTACGCCATTTGTTTTAAAAACAGATAATATTTATGTAGATAATTTAACGTATAAATTAATTGATGAAAACAAGAAAGAACCGTTACAATTTTCAGCAATAAATGGAGGAGGGAACTTGCAATATTTTTCCTTAATTGGTTCTAATATTTCTATGAAGGTTAGAGGTTTGTATTTAACTGAAAATAGAGGCATAAACATTACTAATTTAACAAGTGATTTTACCTATACTAAAAAACAAATGGTGTTTGCAAATACTACATTGCAAACAGATAATGAGTCTTTATTAAAAGCAAATATTGAGTTTAATTACAAACGAGAAGACTTTCGGTATTTTTCAGATAAAGTTAAAATGAAAGCAAATTTTAATAAGAGCCAATTATCTCTTAAAGATTTGCACAAACTCTATGGAGAATTTAGAGGAAATGACATGCTGCATTTTTCTGGAAAAATAGATGGAACCCTTAATAATTTTAGTGCTAACAAAATAAATTTATACTCTAATAGTGGAATTAAAATTGTTGGAGATATGAGTTTTGTAAATGCCTTAAATACACAACGAGGTTTCATTTTTGAAGGCGATTTAGACAATGTAACGGCTAATTATGATAAACTAAAAAGAATCTTGCCTAATTTGTTGGGTAAAACGTTACCAACAGATTTTAAAAAGTTAGGAAACTTTACACTTTCTGGTTTAGTAAGAATTACACCAAAACAAATGGATGCAACTTTAAATGTAAACTCAGAAGTTGGTTCTATAATTTCTGATTTACAACTAACAAATATTGATAATATTGACAACGCTAAATATTCTGGAGAGGTTGAGCTTCAAAATTTTGATATAGGTGTTTTTGCAAACGATTCTATTTTAGGTAAAATATCTTTAAAAGCAGATATTCAAGGTAAAGGTTTTACTATAGAAAATATTAATACAACCATAATTGGTAAAGTCTCTCAACTAGAATTTAATGGTTATAATTATAAAAATTTAGATGTAAACGGGCAGTTTCAAAATAAGAAATTCGATGGAATTTTAATAACCAAAGATGAAAATTTAAAAATGAAGTTTGAAGGATTGGCAGATCTTTCATCTGAAGTATATAAATTTGATTTTAAGGCAGATATTGATAAAGTAGATTTAAAGAAAACAAATTTATTTATTCGCGATAGCATTTCAATCTTAAAAGGAAAAATAATACTAGATGTAGAAGGCAATACTTTTAACGATATTATTGGTAAAGCAACATTTAATAATTTGGTATACACCAATCAAAAAAGAAGTTACCCTTTTAAACAATTTGAAGTTACATCTTCTATAAAAGATAGCGTAAAAACTATAAAAGTAGACTCTAAAGACATTGTTAAAGGAGGGCTAAAAGGTAAGTTTACTTTTGAAGAACTTTTGCCAATGGCTCAGAATGCTTTGGGTAGTGTTTACACAAACTACACCCCGTACCCAGTAAAATTAAACCAGTTTATAGATTTTGACTTTAAAATTTATAATCAAATTGTAGATGTGTTTTTACCTAAAGTTTCTATTGGAAAAAACACACGAGTTAAAGGGAAAATTAAGTCTAATAAAAATTCGTTAAAACTTACTTTTTCATCACCAAAAATTGATGCTTATGGTAATAGTATAGATACGATTTTATTACGGGTAGATAATAAAAACCCGCTATATAATGCACATTTAACAGTTGGTAATATTAAAACAAAATATTATGATATAAATAAACTGAATTTACTAAACCGTACAGTAAATGATACACTATATTTTAAATCTATTTTTAAAGGCGGAAAACAAAATACAGAAAAATTTAATCTCGATTTTTTCTACACCATTAACAATGAACAGAAGTCAGTTATTGGAATCCAGGAATCTACATTTAACTTTAAAGAATACGATTGGGTAATAAATCCATTAAAAAATAAAGACAATAAAGTTGTTTTCGATTTAAAGAATAATGAGTTCTTTTTTAGCTCGTTTACTTTAGTTTCCAATGAACAGAAAATTAATTTTAAAGGAGATTTACGAGGCGATAATTTTAAAAACCTACAAGCAAATTTCACCAAAGTAAAACTAGCAAGTTTTTTACCGCCAATAGATAGTTTAGCATTAAAAGGCGAATTAAATGGCTCGGTATATTTTTCTCAAAATAATGGCAATTATAGCCCAAAAGGAAACCTAGTAATTAATAATTTTAGCATTAATAATTATATTCAAGGTAATTTGGCATTGCAGGTTAAAGGTGATAATTCATACGAGAAATATGAAGTAAACCTATCACTCGAAAATAGTAAAGCCAAGAATATATCTGCCACAGGAATCATAGATTTTTCTAAAGAACGTCCAGAAATTGATCTAGATATTTTTCTAAAGGAATATGATATTTCGGCATTTAGCCCGTTAGGAGCAGCGGTGCTCTCTAAATTGAGAGGGCAAGTTTCAGGTAATTTTACAGCAACAGGTTTTTTAAAAAACCCGTCTTTTAAAGGTATTCTAAATTTTAAAAATACAGGTTTAACCTTTCCGTATTTAAATGTAGATTATGACTTAAAAGGAAATACAAGTGTAAAGTTACAAGACCAATCGTTTATTTTATCAGGTATTCAACTTACTGATACTAAACATCAAACACAAGGGCTTTTTAACGGAAGTATTACACATCAAAATTTTGAACAATGGTTTTTAAATTTAGACATAGAAACCAATAATTTATTAGTATTAGACACACAAGAAAAAGAAGAGGCTGAATACTACGGAACAGGTTTTTTAGACGGTAATGCCACAATTAGAGGTTTAACCAGTAATTTAACTATTGATATAAGAGGAAAAACCAATCCAGGAACTGTATTTGTAATTCCGCTAAGTAATGTTAAAACAATTGATAATTATAAACTTATTCACTTTAAATCCGCTAAAAAAGAAGTAGTTAAAGATCTTAGTATAGATGATATAAAAGGATTGAATTTAAACATTAATCTTGATATTACAAAAGATGCGTTGGCACAAGTTGTAATAGATAAAACTTCAGGAAGCGAATTAAAAGGAAGCGGAACGGGTAATTTACAAATAGAAATTAATACACGAGGTAAGTTTAGAATGTTAGGCGATTTTGAGATTGATAACGGAGTCTATAATTTTAGATATGGAGGCGTTATAAACAAGCCTTTTGTTGTGCAAAAAGGAGGAACTATTTCTTGGAATGGTAATCCGTACGAAGCCGAATTAGATATTACAGCCGTTTATAGAACCAAAGCAAACCCTGCTCAATTATTAGATAATGTGTACTCTAATCGTAAAATTCCTATAGATTTATATACTAAGATTACGGGTGGTTTATTCAGTTCTAAACAAGAGTTTGATATTAAGATTCCGAATGCAAACTCTTCAATAGCTTCAGAATTAGAATTTAAATTAAATGAAAATGATTTAGATACTAAGCTAAAACATTTTTCATTTTTATTAGCCTTCGGAACATTTTTCAATGAAGAAACTATAGGTAATAGTGCCTCTTCTGGTTTAACAGGAACAGCAGCAGAAGTTTTAGGAGGTGTACTTTCTAGTGTATTAAATAGTAAAGACGGTAAAATTCAACTTGGTGTAGGGTATACTCAAGGAGAAACAGGAAGCCTTAATTCTTTAAATTCTACTGATAGTCAGGTAGATTTATCAGTCTCTACGCAATTAAGCGATCGTGTTCTTATTAATGGTGTTGTAGGTATTCCTGTTGGTGGAAACACGCAAACCAGTGTTGCGGGGGACGTTAAAATAGAGGTTTTATTGAATAAAGAAGGTAATTTTAGAGGTGTAGTTTTTAATCGTCAAAATGAAATACAATATTCAGCCTTAGAAGAAGAAGGCTACACGCAAGGTATTGGTTTCTCGTACCAAGTAAACTTTAATACATTGTCAGAATTACTGCAAAAAGTAGGGTTAAAAAAGAAAGACACCTTTAAAGAAGAAGTAAAAAAAGATACTATTTTAACCCCTCATAAAAATTTATTTAATTTTAAGAAGAAAGGAGAGTAGCGTTGTGCTTTATAATATAGTTTAAGAATACTTTTATCTTAAATAAAAATTCATTGATACGTTATCTTTGGGCGTTCCTCATTTTTAAGAAAAATAAAAATAAGGCGCGCTTTACACTATATCTTTTTTGGCGAAAAAGCCAAAAAAGGATACCGTTTCAATCGCTAACGCAAAACAGTAAATAATTTAAAATAACAACAACAATTATAAAAAACACCCCCATTTTGGGTATGTAGAATTTTTATCTGCTTAGTAGCTGCAATGTTGCTAACACAAATTTTTTTATGCGGTTTTACCAGAATCTAACTTAGTAGCTAGCAGGAAACAACAGATCCAATATTAGAAATCAATATGATTAAAAGAGATATTGGTGAAGGTTTACTCGCCGTAGCAATATTCTATTTTCTGTTCCTCATTTAAAACCTGAGTTCAATTATTATTTAAAGATATAAACAGCTTTATAATTAACCACTTATTAATCGAACTCAGGTTGTCAGGTATTTAATATTAAAACTTACATTAAGCTATCAAATTAGTTTCTAAATTCACATTAAAATAAACACTCATTTTAATATGTTTTACTAAAGATAAAAGGCTGTAAAACCGAAAACGATTTCGCAGATTTTTGTTAAAGAAAGCGTATATTTAGGTAATTTTGAATTCGTTAAATATGAAGAAAATAAAAAAAATAGCAGTAATGACTTCTGGAGGAGACGCTCCAGGGATGAATGCCGCAATTCGTTCTGTAGCAAGAGCTTGTGCTTATTACAGAACCGAATGCGTTGGTGTGTATAGAGGTTATCAAGGATTGATTGAAGGAGATTTTGTCACATTAACCGCAAGAAGTGTAAATAATATTGTTCATAAAGGTGGCACCATATTAAAAACCGCAAGATCTAAAGAATTTAGAACTAAAGAAGGTCGTAAAAAAGCGTATAAAAACCTTCAAAAACAAAATATAGATGCATTAGTTGTAATTGGCGGAGACGGTTCCTTTACAGGAGGAGTTGTGTTTAATGAAGAATATAATTTTCCTATTATTGGAATCCCAGGAACTATAGATAATGATATTTACGGGACCACACATACTATAGGTTATGATACTGCATTAAATACAGCTGTTGAAGCTATTGATAAAATTAGAGATACGGCATCATCACATAATAGATTATTTTTTGTTGAAGTAATGGGGCGTGATGCAGGTTTTATAGCTTTAAATGCAGGGGTTGGAGCTGGAGCAGAAGAAATATTAATTCCTGAAGAAAACTTAGGATTAGATAGATTATTAGAATCTTTAAAAAAGAGCAAAAGGGCTGGTAAATCTTCAAGTATTGTAGTTGTTTCTGAAGGAGATAAAACAGGTAAAAATGTTTTTGAATTAGCTGATTATATTGAAGAGAACTTAGAAGACTATGAAGTTAGAGTATCTGTCCTAGGACATATGCAAAGAGGAGGAGCTCCTTCGTGCTTTGATAGAGTTTTAGCAAGTAGAATGGGTGTAAAAGCTGTGGAGTTATTGATTGACAAAAAAACAAACCTTATGGTTGGGTTACAGAATAATGAAATTCAAACCATAGATTTAGAAAAAGCAATAAAAGGTCAAAGTGAAATTAACAGAGAACTTTTACGAGTCTCTGATATTATGACCACCTAATAAGTATAAATTAAATAATGAATATGATTAAAATAGGAATTAACGGATTTGGTAGAATAGGAAGAATAGCTTTTAGAGCAGCAATCAACAGAAGTAATGTAGAGGTGGTTGCAATTAATGATTTATTAGATGTAGATTATTTAGCATATTTATTAAAATACGATTCTGTTCATGGTCGTTTTCAAGGAGATATTCAGGTTAAAAAAGGGAAACTAGTTGTAAATGGAAAAGAAATTAGAGTTACCGCAGAAAGAAACCCAGAGAATTTAAAATGGAATGAAGTTGGTGCAGAATATATAATTGAGTCTACAGGTTTCTTTACTTCAAAAGAAAAAGCAGATTTACATATTAAAGGAGGCGCTAAAAAAGTATTTATTTCAGCTCCATCACCAGATGCAAAAATGTTTGTAATGGGTGTAAATCATACAGAAATGAAAGCTACAGATACAAGCGTATCTAACGCTTCATGTACAACAAACTGTTTAGCTCCGTTAGCAAAAGTATTGCATGAAAACTTTGGAATTGCAGAAGGATTAATGACAACAATTCATGCCGCAACTTCGGGGCAAGGAGTTGTAGATAGCCCAAATGGAGATAGAAGAAGAGGAAGATCGGTGTTAAATAATTTAATACCAGCTTCTACAGGAGCAGCAAAAGCAGTTTCTAAAGTAATACCAGCTTTAGAAGGCAAGTTAACAGGTATGGCAATTAGAGTCCCTGTGGCAGATGTTTCTTTGGTAGATTTAACATTTAAAACTGAAAAAGCTACTTCTTTAAGTGAGATTAAAGCAGTTTTAAAAGCAGCTTCAGAAGGAGAATTAAAAGGAATTCTTGGTTATACAGAAGAAAAAGTAGTCTCTCAAGATTTTGTTTCAGAAACAAGAACTTCTGTTGTAGATGCAGATGCCAGTTTAGAATTAAATAGTAATTTTTTTAAAATAATTTCTTGGTATGATAATGAGTTTGGTTATGCTACTAAAATTGTTGATTTACTAGAATATTCAGCATCCTTGTCTTAGGCAATTTTTACAATATATTTTAACCTGATAGTTTTTAAAAGCTATCAGGTTTTTTTATGTTTAGAAGTTTTATATTTGTAAGCTTGTCTTAAGTAATAGAAAAAAAAATATTGACGTACTATTTTTCAAAATAAAACGACAATCTAGATATAAAAAATTAAGAAAAATGATTAAAATAGGAATCAACGGGTTTGGAAGAATTGGAAGATTAGCTTTTCGTTCAGCAATTAATAGAAAAAATATTGAAATAAGAGCAATTAACGATTTGTTAGATGTAAATTATTTAGCATATTTATTGAAGTATGACTCAGTTCATGGACGTTTTGATGGGAGTGTTGAGGTGAAGGAAGGGAATTTAGTTGTAAACGGAAAAACAATTCGTGTAACAGCAGACAGGGACCCAGAGAATTTAAAATGGGATGAAGTAGGAGTTGATTACGTTATAGAATGTACAGGTTTTTTTACAACCGAAGAAAAAGCAGCATTACATTTAAAAGGAGGAGCGAAAAAAGTAATTATTTCAGCCCCTTCTAAAGACGTAAAAATGTATGTGATGGGGGTTAATAATCACGAAATGACTAAAGATGAGACTATTATTTCTAATGCATCTTGTACCACAAATTGTTTAGCTCCGTTAGTAAAAGTAATTAATGATAATTTTGGGTTGAGCGAAGGTTTAATGACCACTGTTCATGCCGCAACATCTACACAGAATACTGTTGATGGCCCAAATAAAAAATGGAGAAGAGGACGTTCTGTAGTAAATAATATTATACCGACCACTACAGGTGCAGCTAAGGCAGTAATAAGAGTAATTCCAGAAATGAAAGGGAAGTTAACAGGTATGGCTATTCGTGTTCCTGTAGCAGACGTTTCTTTGGTAGATTTAACTTTTAAAACAGAAAAAGCAACTTCTTTGAAAGAAATTTTAAGTAAGTTAGAGGAAGCTTCTAGAGGAAATTTAAAAGGTATTTTAGATGTTACTTATGATGAAGTTGTTTCTCAAGATTTTGTATCTGAAACAAGAACTTCCGTAGTAGATGCTGGAGCTTCTTTAGAACTAAATAAAAACTTTTTTAAAGTAATTTCCTGGTACGATAATGAGTTTGGTTACGCAACCAAAATTGTTGATTTATTAGAATATTCGGCTTCGTTGTAATAAGCTAAAATGTAAAGTATTTAGGGGTTCACAGGTTTTTAAAACCTGTGAGGTCTTTTTATATATTTGAATTACAACATTTACAAGTTAAAATGATATTAAATATAAGAAACAATGGAAATAGCAATTATTGCACACGACGGAATGAAAGTAGAAAAGGTTCATTTTTTAAAGAAACATAAAGCTATTTTACTTCAAAAAAACATCAAATTAATAATCTACAAGAACAACTGGAGCAGAGCCGAAAAAGCCAGGCTTTGGAAGTGACTAAATATTTACCTAGTCCTTTTAAAGGTGATGCACAAATTGCCAGTAGAGTTGCAGAAGTGAAATGTAATATGGTGTTGTTTTTTAGAACCCCACATGAAAAATACCCACACAAACCAGATATTACCATGTTAGATAGTATATTTGACTCATAAACTCCCATTTAATAATCTAATTTTTTTTATCTTTACTCTTAATATGGATTATATAGTAATTAATGATGAAAAGTGTCATAAGATAATAAGTTTTGAAAGATACCATATAAGTGAATCAGGACGAATATACAGAACTGAAACTGATAAGGGAAGATCTTGGAAGACAAAAGGAAAAACATTTATAAGCGAAAATAAAATTCATTTTAGAGTTCAAAATAGTAAACTTCGCCAAGGATTAGCAAGCTTAACTGATACTGAAGGAAAGCTACATAGTGTAGCCGTAGCACCATTAGTTGCAATTACTTTTGGTGTAGTTTCAAGTAAACTAAAAAATAAAAAAGAAACTATTGGTTATAAAGACGGAAATAAAAGAAACTTACATTACTCCAATTTACTTGTAATAGAAAGAAAAAAGGCTAATAGTAAATTGAGTTTAGAAGATGTAAAGCACATAAAGAAACAAATTAAAAAAGGAGTGCCCTTAAACAGGATAGCATATCTCTTTAGTGTTTCCGAAATGCAAATAAACAGAATTAAAACTGGTGAGAATTGGGGAAATGGTAAAAGGAAAATAAAGGCACCTAAAGCTCCCTTTGAAATCAAAAATGGTAGAATGCGAAAATACATTGCTACTTTTGATAAAAAGAAAACTATTAAAAGTATAAAAAAAACCTTTACTGTTAGAAGAAACTCTAAAAGCCCTACTGACAATACGATTGTCGGAATAGTTGAAGGGTATAAACTCTCATTGAAACACGCAAATATAACTCGGGCAAGAGAAATCGCAAAAAAATTAAATGAATATTTCTTTGATTACAAAACCAAAAAAAATACACTACCTAACAATGTATAAAAAACATAGGGCGTTTGTGCTAAACTTAAAGGTCTTTTGAATATTTACAAAGTCCGCTAAATATAAAATTTGGCATTTAAGAGGAAAAATAAAAGCAAAATATTTATATTTAGCTAGTCGTTCCTTAAAAAGGTTTCAACATTCTGATTTACAGTTAATTATTTGATATTTTTCACTGTTTATATAGTATTTACTTGCAAGATTTTCCGTATATTATAGTATAAACCTTGCAATAAATGATAGGAAAAACAGCGAATCAAAATCAACAAAATTTGTTCAGACCTTTGCTCAAGGATTTTATTAATTTGAGCCACGAATTAATTTTGTTGAGCAACAAAATAGATTGGAAATACTTTGAGAAAGATTTCTCACAGTATTATTCACATACAGGTCAACCAGCGATGCCAGTACGATTAATGGTTGGAAGTTTAATGCTCAAGCGTATTTATAATTTATCTGATGAGCGTCTATCCGAAGCTTGGGCAATGAACCCTTACATGCAATATTTTTGTGGCATGGCTTATTTTGAGTATCAATTTCCCTGTGATCCAAGTGACTTTGTACATTTCAGAAAACGTATAGGAGAACTAGGAGTTCAAAAAATATTTGCATACTCTATCCGTCTTTTTGGTAAAGCAGCCAAAGAAAAAGTAACATTATCAGACACCACAGTAGCAGAGAACAACACTACCTTTCCTACAGATGCTAAATTAGCCAAAAAGATTATTGATAAATGCAATGATATTGCTAAAAAAGAAAAGATAAAGCAACGACAAAGTTATGTCAGAACCTCAAAGCAATTATTAAGAGACACCCATAATCGTAAACATCCAAAGCGATATAAAAAAGCAAAGAAAGCAGATGCAAAACTAAAAACTATAGCAGGTCGTTTACTTCGAGAGTTGGAAAGAGAATTACCCGAACACGTTTTAGAAGTCTATAAAAAGCAGTTTGCTTTGTATTATCAAATCTTACATCAAAAGCGAACAGATAAAGATAAAATTTACAGTATTCACAAACCATTTACAGCATGTATCGCTAAAGGGAAAGTGCATAAAAAATATGAATTTGGCACTAAAACAGGGTTAATTACTACTTCAAAAACATTAATCATTACTGCGATAAAAAGTTTTAAAGGCAATCCTCACGATAGCAAAACAATAGCACCATTATTAGAACAAATGCAATCCAATATTGCTTTTTTACCCCAAGAAGTTGTTTATGACAGAGGTGGAAAAGGCATCAAACAAATAGGTAACACCAAAATATCAACTCCTGATTATAGACCTTTAAAACGAGATACAGAATATCAGAAAAGATGTAAAAGAGGAAAATTTAGAAGAAGAGCTGCTATTGAACCAGTTATTGGTCATTTAAAAACAGACTTTAGATTGAACCAAAACTATCTTTGGGGAGAAAATTCCCCGCAAATCAATGCCTTTTTAGCTGCTACAGGTTGGAATCTTAAGAAATTTATGAAACAACTCAAAGAAGAATTTAATAACTTATTGTTTAATATTTTAAGACCTCTTTTTTCTTTATTTTCTTCGCCAAGAAAATGGGTTGTTAAGGTTTGACTAGCTAGTTGAATCTACCAAGTAATAAACCGAAACGAAAGTGCTTATTAACTGCTCTACGTTTCTTATACTAACCGTTATTGCGTTTACATAATGTTGCCGTTAGCAACACAACCCTGCAACGGCAGAATTATTAATGGGGGTCATTTAATCCCATCAGTGGGTTTAATTCCCTAGTGCTTGCGTCGAAATTATTTAGTCAAACCTTAACAACCCATTTTCTTGGCGAAGAAAATAAAGAAAAAAGAGGTCTTAAAATATTAAACAATAAGTTATTAAATTCTTCTTTGAGTTGTTTCATAAATTTCTTAAGATTCCAACCTGTAGCAGCTAAAAAGGCATTGATTTGCGGGGAATTTTCTCCCCAAAGATAGTTTTGGTTCAATCTAAAGTCTGTTTTTAAATGACCAATAACTGGTTCAATAGCAGCTCTTCTTCTAAATTTTCCTCTTTTACATCTTTTCTGATATTCTGTATCTCGTTTTAAAGGTCTATAATCAGGAGTTGATATTTTGGTGTTACCTATTTGTTTGATGCCTTTTCCACCTCTGTCATAAACAACTTCTTGGGGTAAAAAAGCAATATTGGATTGCATTTGTTCTAATAATGGTGCTATTGTTTTGCTATCGTGAGGATTGCCTTTAAAACTTTTTATCGCAGTAATGATTAATGTTTTTGAAGTAGTAATTAACCCTGTTTTAGTGCCAAATTCATATTTTTTATGCACTTTCCCTTTAGCGATACATGCTGTAAATGGTTTGTGAATACTGTAAATTTTATCTTTATCTGTTCGCTTTTGATGTAAGATTTGATAATACAAAGCAAACTGCTTTTTATAGACTTCTAAAACGTGTTCGGGTAATTCTCTTTCCAACTCTCGAAGTAAACGACCTGCTATAGTTTTTAGTTTTGCATCTGCTTTCTTTGCTTTTTTATATCGCTTTGGATGTTTACGATTATGGGTGTCTCTTAATAATTGCTTTGAGGTTCTGACATAACTTTGTCGTTGCTTTATCTTTTCTTTTTTAGCAATATCATTGCATTTATCAATAATCTTTTTGGCTAATTTAGCATCTGTAGGAAAGGTAGTGTTGTTCTCTGCTACTGTGGTGTCTGATAATGTTACTTTTTCTTTGGCTGCTTTACCAAAAAGACGGATAGAGTATGCAAATATTTTTTGAACTCCTAGTTCTCCTATACGTTTTCTGAAATGTACAAAGTCACTTGGATCACAGGGAAATTGATACTCAAAATAAGCCATGCCACAAAAATATTGCATGTAAGGGTTCATTGCCCAAGCTTCGGATAGACGCTCATCAGATAAATTATAAATACGCTTGAGCATTAAACTTCCAACCATTAATCGTACTGGCATCGCTGGTTGACCTGTATGTGAATAATACTGTGAGAAATCTTTCTCAAAGTATTTCCAATCTATTTTGTTGCTCAACAAAATTAATTCGTGGCTCAAATTAATAAAATCCTTGAGCAAAGGTCTGAACAAATTTTGTTGATTTTGATTCGCTGTTTTTCCTATCATTTATTGCAAGGTTTATACTATAATATACGGAAAATCTTGCAATTAAATACTATATAAACAGTGAAAAATATCAAATAATTAACTGTAAATCAGAATGTTGAAACCTTTTTAAGGAGCGACTATTTAGGTTTTTTCCTTTTTCTTGCTTCGCGGGCTTGCCTCGATATTATTGACTTTATCTTATTATTCCTGCAAAGGCAGGAATCCAAATAAATATTACTATAAGTTCTTGCTTTCGCAGGAATAACAGAATGTCTTTTATAGATTCCCGTTACCCAATCAAGTTGAGTGTAAATTTCCTGGGAATGATAGAATTTGTTGAAGTCTTGTTTCTCAATTCTAATAACCTTATACCTATTTAACAGCAATCATACTAATTTCTACATTTACAAACTTAGGTAAGTTAGCAACTTCTACAGTTTCACGTGCAGGAGCAGTTTCTTCATTAAAGTAGGTTCCGTAAACACTATTTATTTCTGAGAAATTATGCATATCAGAAATAAAAATAGATGTTTTTATTACATTTTCAAAAGTCATTTCTGCTGCTTCTAAAACCGCTTTTAGGTTTTCCATAACTAACTTAGTTTCATGTTTAATAGAGTCTAGTTCTAGCTTGCCAGTTGCAGGGTTAAGAGCGATCTGACCAGAAGTGTATAATGTATTTCCACTTAAAACAGCTTGGTTGTACGGTCCAATTGGTGCAGGTGCTTTGTCAGTTTTAATAATTGTTTTCATTTTTTTATTTAAGTTTTTAAAGTTTCAAAGTTATTAAATTGCATCGTTTTACTTTTTTCACTAATAACTAACTGGTTAAAATAATATTTGATCTCTCGGACGGCTTTTTTCCCATTTTAAATCACTTAATGCAGAAGATTTTACGCCAATAAAGAAGTTATAAGAAGTATTTGGTCCAAAAGGAATCCAGTTAAAATTAAATCGCCAACTATCTAAATCTCGAGAGAAAGATAAACGTGTATAAGTAAAATCTTGTTGTTCTATATCATAACCAGAAGAAAAGCCAACTTTCCATTTAGGCGAAAGTTCTACATCTCCACTAAACATTAATGTATTTCCTCTATTAATACTACTAGCTAAACCAGTTTTAGAATAATTAAATGCATACACTAAATTAAGTGTCCATGGTATTTTAGCTTTATAGAGTTCGGTTTTCTTTGTTTTGGTTTCGTCGTTGTTTTGATTACTATTTGGGTTGCTGTTAAAACCATTTGTTCTGTCTATATTACCACCAAATACATCTGGGGTGTCTTGTGCACCATTTCCTTGATTTTTGTTATCTTTTGTATTATCACCTTTATCCTCAAAATCTTTACTAGAAAGAGAATAATTGGCAGTTACACCAATGTTAGTAACTCTAAATAAATTAGAATTAAATTTGTTAATCCTTGTCCCTTCACTATTAATTTGATACGGGTCTAAAGTCGCATTTACATTTAAAGCAAGTTTATCTTTAAAAAGGCGTGTACCAGCATTTGCGCTAACGGTACTCCATCGTAAACTATCTGCAGCAATATTATAACTAGAACTAAAATTTAAGTTATTTAGAAGTGTTATTTTTTCATCATCTTCATCACTCTCTGGGTCTTTTGGAGCCATTTTAGCTTCTAAAACATTATTAAGTGATATACCAATTGAATTGGAAACTCCACTACCAGGTGTTCCATAGATGCCTCCTTCAAAAGGAGAATAGGTCAATAAATCTACAGTTGGGTCTATGCTTTGTTGTACCTGTAAGTTATGTTTTTCTGCAAAATCTGGTCTATATCCCCAAGAAACAGAAGGTCTAAATGTATGGCGTATGGCTTTTAATCTTCCTTTTTTAAAATTAAAAGTACCATAAATATTGGTTGATAATGACATGCTTACATTATAATTGTTAAAACGATTAAAGCCGCTAATAGTATCATTTACAATTCTTCCTGTTGTACCATCTGTATTGGTAATCGTTGTGTCAAAACGTTTGTTAATTTTATTAAAATACCAAGTCTCTGAATAGCTTATACTTGATGACAATGTAAAATGTTTAAACGCCTTTATATTGGTGTTTGTACTTGTGTTATGTTTAACTCCAGATTTTGCTTCGCGAAACATTTTTGGTGTAAAAAACTCATCATCTGTAGTATTAATTCGATATTCACCTTGCATGCTATAGTTGAAACCCATTTTCTGAATAGGAGTTTTCTTTATGCCTCCTTTTCCTACAAACGGATAAATTCTTTCCATATTTACTTGTAAAGATGGAAGTGTCATGGTAATAGCTTCTGTATTTGTATTTTGCGAATGTGTAGCAGTAACATTCATATTAAATGGTGTACCAACAAATTTTTTATAATAGGATATTGATGAGCTTAATGTATTTTTTAAAAACTGAGAACTATTAAATTCATTTAAAGATTGACGATAAAAAGTACTACTTCCTAAATCTACATGTGCTGAAAATCGCGAATTTGGGCTTGCCTTTGTGTCTTGACTATGTCTCCAACGAATATTAAAATTAGTAGTTTCGCTAAAATCGCTTAACCCAAGAAGGCTCTGTTTTAAATTTTCAAACTGAATACTAAAATTCCCGCTAAACTTATAGCGCAAATAATAATTGCTATCGCCACGTAACCCCCAACTTCCGTTAGTGTATAAATCGCCTAAAAGAGTAAAGTCAAAATAGTCGCTAACAGCAAAATAATACCCTCCGTTTTGTAAAAAGAAACCTTGGTTATTACTTTCTCCGTAAGAAGGAATTATAAAACCAGAAGTCCGTTTATCTGTTAAAGGAAAATAAGCAAAAGGCAAAAATATTGGCGTAGGCACATCTGCTAAAACCAAATTACTACCTCCTATAATAATTTTTTTACCAGGAACTAATTTTGCTTTATTAGTAGATATATAATAATCAGGAATGTCTTTTTTAGAAGTGGTAAAACGTAGTTTGCGCATGTAAATAGTAGAATCATTAACGCGTTTTGTTTTCTCTCCGTAGGTAATTATACCGCCTTGTACAGTTTTTACTCCATATACAAGCGCTTTTTTTGTTTTAAAGTTAAATAGAATAGAATCTTGTTCAGACTCTTGATTGCCTTGCTTAAAAACAGGGCGTTGTTTATAGCCCGTGCTATCTTTTATTCCTTTGGCATAGACCGTATTGTTTTTATAATCAATAATAATAATACCTGCTTTTAAATCTATATCTGTATAGACAACGTGTGCTTTGTTATATAAAGTAACTGTTTTGTTTTTAGTATTTTGTATAGAGTAATCTTCGGCATCATGCGTAATAATACCGTCAATAGCTTCTTTGGGTTTTATAGAATCTTTAGCAATAGTATCTGTTTTTTTTTTCAAAATACTATTAGCTTTAATAAAAAGAGAAGTATCTTTTTTTACTGTAGGAAGCGTATCTCTTTTAATAGAAACAGGTAAAGTTTCTTTTTTACCAAAATCTTGCGAAGCAAGACTTAGTGTAGATAAAATACTCAGAAATAAAAGTATGTAAGTTAGATTTGTTTGCAATACTTTAAATGCTATTTTTGTAATTAGTAAAAATATGGCTCAATTGTTGAAGAACCAAATTTGAAATGCCAAAATTAGTTAATTTTTATTGATACAATTTTTAAAAACACACAAAAATAATACCATGTCTAAAATTATAAGAATATTTATAGTTTTTATTGCTTTTTTATTGGTTTCGCCTATGGCGGAAGCTCAAAAAAAATATACCATAGTTTTAGATGCTGGTCATGGAGGAAATGACCCAGGCAAAGTAGGCTATAAAGGCTATAAAGAAAAAGAGATTGCTTTAAAGGTTACATTAAAAGTAGGTAAATTACTTAACCAAGAAAACATTAATGTAAAATATACACGTAAAACAGATACGTTTGTTAATCTTTGGAAACGTGGTAGTATAGCTAACAAAGCAAATGCAGATTTATTTGTATCTATACATTGCAATGCACACAGTTCACAAGCTTACGGTTCAGAAACATGGGTGTTAGGTTTGCACGCCAATAAGAAAAATTTTGAAGTTGCAAAAAAAGAAAATGCTGTAATTTTTTTGGAAGATAACTATGAAGAACGTTATAAAGGGTTTGATCCAAACTCACCAGAATCTGTTATTGGTTTAACCTTAATGCAAGAAGAAAATTTAGATAAGAGTTTAGAACTAGCAAGTATAGTACAAAAGGGTTTTAAAGGAGGGCTAAAGCGTGTAAATAGAGGTGTTAAACAAGCAGGCTTTGTTGTTTTGCATCAAACATATATGCCGAGTATATTAATAGAAATGGGTTTTATTACTAATAGAAAAGAAGGAAAGTACCTTCATTCTAAAAAAGGACAACAAGCAATGGCAAACTCGATTGCTACTTCTATAAAAAAGTATATAAAACAACTACAATTAAACACTATTGAAGTAGAAGAAGCATCAGAAAAACCTTCTAATGTAGCGTTTAAAGTTCAAATTGCTTCAGGTAGAAATAAGCTTGTAACAAAAGCATACAATTTTAAAGGTCTGCAAGATGTAGAGCGGATTAAAACATACAAATCTTATAAATACTATTATGCCAAAACTTCTAATTATAAAGCTGTAAAAAAATCGCTAAAACTAGCAAAGGAAAAAGGATATACAACTGCATTTATTGTTGCCTTTAAAAATGGTAAAAAGACCTCAGTAAAAGAGGCACTTAGAAAGCAATAATTTAGACCTATTTTTATCAATTCTACCAAAAATTATTAGTAATTTTGCTATTAATAAAATGTAGATATGTCTAAAGAACTCAAAACAGGAATTGTTGCAATTGTTATAGTTGGGCTTTTAATTTGGGGGTATAGTTTCTTAAAAGGACAAAACCTATTTGATGGAAATCCTCGTCATTTTTTTGTTGAATATAATAGTATTCAGGGGCTTAATGAAGCTAGCTTAGTTACTATAAATGGTCTACAAGTTGGTAGAGTAAAAAAAATAAAATTTAATGTAGACCCAGAAAAAAGAGGAGGCTTACTCGTTGAATTCTCTATGGATAACGATTTTCAGTTTTCTAAAAAAAGTATTGTAAAAATCTATTCTCCAAGCCCATTAGGAGGTACAAACCTTGCTATTGTACCTAGTTATGAAGGTAAAAATGCTATTTCAGGAGATATGCTTAAAGGAGAAATAGAATCAAGTTTGTTTACTTCAATAGGAGAACGGTTAGATCCCATTCAATTAAAATTGAATAGTGTTTTAGTAGGTGCAGATTCTCTTTTGCTAGGTTTAAATCAAGTACTTGATAAGAAAACACGTAAAAGTTTAAATCGTAGTGTTTTAGGTTTAGAAAGCACACTTTATAACGTTCGTAAAACGTTAAAAAGCACTAATACTTTAATCGAATCTAATCAAGAAAGTTTAAGTGCAACGTTAGCTAATGCTAAAAAAATTACTGATAATTTCTCGAAAATTTCTGAAGATTTAGCCAAAGCAAATTTAGGCGAAACCGTTAAAAAACTTGAAAGTACTTTAGCAAATGTAGATGGTATCTTAGCAGATATTAAAAACGGAAAAGGTACACTTGGTAAGCTAATGACTGATGAAGAAATGTATAACAATCTTACCAACGCATCCAAAGAAATGGAAGAACTATTACGTGAGATGAAATTAAACCCAAAACGATTTGTACATTTTTCTCTCTTCGGAAAAAAAGCAAAACCTTTCAACGAAGAAAACAATAAAGAAAACACAAGCAATAAATAATGAGTTAGATACAAGTAATATCTTTTAAAGAAACTGAGGGGAAACTAAAATGCTTTATCAAAAAGCAACAGAACTAAATAATAATGTAGATAAATTATGTTGGTTCATAGCTTACGACCACACACAATGACGAGACATATGGCATTGTATAAAAATGTTCTGCATAATAGTAATAACACGTTACCAAAATGGTTTTTGAAACATTGAGTATTTTGTGAGTATGCTAAATAAGTGCGATTATTGTATTGAGCATCATTTTTCTAGTTTAAAAAGATTGATAAATAATGATGATAAATAAAATAAGAAGAGATTTAGAAAATAATCAGAACCCTTTTACTAAATAAAAGTATAATAAAGCATTAGAATATGCTAAAAAACTAACACTATTTCCTTCCGAAGTAACAGAAAATAACATAAAAGAACTAAGAAAGTTAAGTATAACAGATGGTGATATTTTAGAAATAAATCAAGTTGTAAGCTATTTTAATTATGCTAATAGAACCGTTTTGGGCTTAGGTGTTTCAATAAAAGGAGACATTGTGGGCTTGTACCAAATAATTCAGATGATGAGAATAACAGGAGTCATCAATAAATAAGAAACTAACAAAACAATACTAATGGAATATTTACCAAACATATTTTTTGCATTAATTTTAATTGCGGGAATCGGTTTTTTTGTAATGAACGTTCGTAAACTAATTAGAAATATTAAATTAGGAAAAAACGTTGATAGAAGCGATAACCAACCAGCTCGTTGGAAAAATATGATAAAAATTGCTTTAGGGCAATACAAAATGGTGCGACGCCCATTACCTGGAGTTTTACATATTGTGGTGTATGTTGGTTTTATTCTTATAAATATTGAAGTTTTAGAAATAGTTATAGATGGTTTGTTTGGTACACACCGTATTTTTAAACCAATTATTAGAGACACTTTATATGGATTTCTAATAGGGAACTTCGAAGTACTAGCTCTATTAGTGCTAATTGCAGTTGTTATTTTCTGGTTTAGAAGAAATATAGCACAAATAAAACGTTTTTTGAGTAGTGAAATGAAAGGTTGGCCAAAGAGCGACGGAAATATTATCCTCTATTTCGAAATGGTTTTAATGACGTTGTTTTTAGTAATGAATGCTACAGATACAAGTTTTCAAGAAGCAGAAATTGGTAATATAGTATCACAATATATAGCGCCTTGGTTTAGTGGTTTTTCTTCGGAAGAATTACATACTATAGAAAAAATAGCGTGGTGGCTACATATTGTTGGGATTTTAATTTTCCTAAATTATTTATATTATTCAAAGCATTTGCACATTCTATTGGCATTTCCAAACACGTTTTTTGCCAATTTGAAACCAAAAGGACAATTCAATAATTTAGAAGCAGTTACTATTGAAGTAAAATTAATGATGGATCCAGACGCAGATCCGTACGCAATGCCAGAAGAAGGATCAGAAAGTGAAGTGCCAGAAAAGTTTGGAGCGTCTGACGTTACCGATTTAAACTGGGTGCAGTTAATGAATGCATATACATGTACTGAGTGTGGGCGTTGTACATCATCATGTCCAGCAAGTTTAACCGGTAAAAAATTATCACCTCGTAAAATTATGATGGATACTCGTGATCGGTTGGAAGAAGTTGGCGCAAATATAGACGCTAATAATGGCGTTTTTAAAGATGATGGAAAGCAATTATTAAACGATTATATTTCTCCAGAAGAATTATGGGCGTGTACAAGTTGTAATGCTTGTGTGCAAGAATGCCCAATAGGCATTGATCCGTTATCTATTATTATGGATATGAGAAGATATTTGGTAATGGAAGAATCTGCTGCCCCACAAGAGTTAAATATGATGATGGCAAATATTGAAAATAACGGAGCGCCTTGGCAGTATAGTCAACAAGATAGATTAAATTGGAAAGACGAAGAATAAAATAAATTTTGAATGATGAGTGTTTAATTATTAGTTGAATAACTCAAAATTTAAAACTAACAACTCAATACTTAGAATATGAACGTACCAACAATGGCATATATGAAGGCTCAAGGCAAACAACCAGAAGTATTGTTTTGGGTTGGCGCTGCAGGAAGTTATGATGATAGAGCAAAAAAAATATCAAGAGCTTTTGTAAAGATTTTACATCAAGCAAAGGTAGACTTTGCAGTGTTGGGAACTCAAGAAAGTTCAACTGGAGATGCTGCTAAAAGAGCAGGAAACGAGTTTCTGTTTCAAATGCAAGCAATGACCAATATTGAGATTTTAAATGGATATAAAGTGAAAACTATAGTTACTTGTGACCCACATTCTTTTAATACCCTAAAGAACGAATATCCTGGTTTAGGTGGAAAATATGAAGTGTTTCATCACACACAATTTATTAAAAAACTAGTTGACCAAGGTCGATTAACGATTAACGATACAAACTTAAAAGGTAAACGAGTAACCTATCACGATCCTTGTTATTTAGGAAGAGCCAATGATGTCTATGAATCGCCACGTGATTTAATTCGCCGATTAGGCGTTAATTTAACAGAGATGAAACGTCATAAATCTACAGCTCTATGTTGTGGGGCTGGCGGAGCACAAATGTTTAAAGATGCAGAAAAAGGAGATAAAGAGATAAATGTTTTAAGAACAGAAGACGCTTTAGAAACCAAGCCACAAATTATTGCAACAGGCTGCCCGTATTGTAATACTATGATGACAGACGGAATAAAATTCAAAGAAAAAGAAAGTCAAGTAAAAGTACAAGACATTGCCGAATTAATTGCGGAGGCTAATAATTTATAGAAAGTTTAGACCTCATGGGTTTTTAAAACCTGTGAGGTTTCTGTTTACAAAAAACAAATGCTAAAAAACTACATAAAAGCAGCACGTTTAAGAACTTTACCGTTATCAATTTCTGGAATTATTGTTGGTGCTTTTTTAGGCTTATTGGACAGTTTACATAATGTACAATCGTTATCATTTATGTTTATTCCAAAGATGTATCCATGGGAAACACCAATTTTCTGGTTAGCAATTCTAACCACAATCGGTTTCCAAATACTATCAAACTTTGCAAATGATTATGGCGATGGAATAAAAGGAACTGACAATAACAGAAAAGGAGAAGCAAGAATGGTTGCTTCAGGAGCAATTTCTCCTAAACAAATGAAATTAGCAATGGTTGTAACAACCATTTTTACATTAATTGTTGCGTTATTACTTATTTATACTTCCTTCGGAAAAGAAAATTTTGGGTATTCAGTTTTATTTTTCGGATTAGGAATAGCATCAATTACAGCAGCAATTAAATATACAGTTGGTAATTCGGCGTATGGTTATAGCGGATTTGGAGATGTATTTGTCTTTGTATTTTTCGGTTTAGTAGCGGTTGTTGGAACCTATTTTTTGTATACTAAACAATTAAATTTTGAAATTTTATTGCCAGCAATTTCAATCGGATTACTATCTGTTGCAGTGTTAAATCTTAACAATATGCGAGATCAAATAGAAGATAAGAAAGCAAATAAGAATACCGTAGTAGTAAAAATGGGAAGTCAAAAAGCAAAAATATATCACTACTTATTAATTCTTGCCGCTTTAACTTCTGCAATAGTGTACGTGCAATTAAACTATTATTCACCTTTTCAATATTTGTTTTTAATCGCTTTTATTCCTTTAGCAATGAATATTAATGTGGTTGCAAGAAATATTATATTTTCTAAATTAGATGGAGAGCTTAAAAAAGTTGCATTGAGTACATTTTTGTTTGCTATTTTATTTGGATTAGGGAACATTTTGTAACTTTAGCATTCAATCAAAAAAAATGAAAATAACCTTTCTCGGTCACGCAAGTTTCCATATTAAAATAAACGAAACAAACATTCTTGTAGATCCATTTATTACAGGAAATCCACTTGCTAAAAACATCAATATAGACACTTTAAAAGCCAATTATATTTTGCTTACACACGCACATCAAGATCACGTTTTAGATGTTGAGGTGTTGGTAAAAAAAACGAACGCTATCATTGTTTCCAATTACGAAATAGTACTGTATTACGAAGCAAAAGGATTAAAAGGGCATCCAATAAATCACGGAGGAACTTTTAAAACGGAAACCTTTTCCGCTAAATATGTAAACGCTATCCATACATCCTCATTTGCAGACGGAACGTACGGAGGGCAACCAGGCGGATTTGTAATTTCATCAGAAAAAAAATCACTATATATCGCTGGCGATACTGCGGTTACAATGGATATGAAACTCATTTCGATGACAACAAAACTAACAGCTTCCATATTCCCAATAGGAGATACTTTTACAATGGGAGTCGAAGACGCAATTATAGCTTCCAGTTTGGTGGAGTGTAATAAAGTAATCGGTTGTCATTTCAATACATTTCCGCCCATAGAAATTAATACAGCACAAGCAAAACAACAATTCAAAAAAGCCAATAAAGAACTAATTTTACTAGAAATAGGAGAGTCTATAACGTTATAAATTGTCAGACCCAGCGCAGTCGAGACCTATTCACAAATTTAATTACAATTTTATAAAATGAAAGCAATAAAAATTATCCTCGGAATCATTATCACATTATCAGTAATCTTTTTTGCCACAGGTGTAGTTGTAAAAGAAATAAAGTATACTACTGAAGTAGAGATAGATAAACCCATAAATGAAGTTTTCGCATTGTTTGAAGATGCAGATAAGCGACAAGAATGGTTGCCTGAAATAAAGTCTATAGAACCTATAGAAGAAAAAGTTGGA
Organism: Tenacibaculum sp.; assembly: GCA_965242715.1. Lineage (GTDB taxonomy): Bacteria > Bacteroidota > Bacteroidia > Flavobacteriales > Flavobacteriaceae > Polaribacter. Next base: position 1,950,336 of record OZ251501.1, on the reverse strand, counting down.
AAATTAGGCAGTACTTATAAAATGACGATAGAAAATCAAGGAGAAGAAGTAATAATGACTGAAAAAATAATGGCATATGTACCCAATGAAAAATTGACTTTTCAGTTCGATTCTGACCAAATGATAAAAACCGACGATTATAATTTTACCGCTAATGGTAATAAAACCAAAGTTGTGCAGCATTGTACTGTCAGGGCGAAAGGCTATTTAATGGCATGTATGTTTCCGTATTTTAAAGGGAAACTTAAAGATGTTAGTTTGGGGTATATGAATCGATTTAAAGAAATGGTGGAAAAAAATTAAACTATTATTTTGGGCGTTCGAGCGGGCTTTCACTACTCGCTGTTTTCGTTCCTCAACGAGCTCAAACAAAAATCGTTCAATCCCTAACGCAAGTGTACTTGCTAAGGTTTTGTTATTCCTGTGAAAACAGGAAACCCATACAGGCATAAGTTTAGACTCCTGTTTTTATAGAAATAACAGCACAAAAAGGACAGAAAAAGTTAATGATAAAAGCAACCTACAAAAAATACATTCTCAACTTTAAACAACCAAGAGGAACATCACGAGGTGTATTAAAAACAAAAGAAACTTATTTTCTATTGCTCGAAAAAGATAGGAGACAGGGCATTGGCGAATGTGGATTGTTTAGAGGGTTAAGTATAGATGATAAACCTAATTACGAAGAAAAATTAGAGTGGGTTTGCCAAAACATTAATTTAGGACTCGTTTTTTTACTAAAAGAACTCTGCGAGTTTCCATCGATTCAATTCGGATTAGAACAAGCTTTTTTATCAGTAACTTCAAAAAATAAATTTGAATTATTTCCCTCAAAATTTACCCAAGGAAAAGCATTAATTCCTATCAACGGTTTAGTGTGGATGGGTAATAAAGCTTTTATGCAACAACAAATTAAAGAGAAGCTAAAAAAAGGATTTACAATCCTAAAAATGAAAATAGGTGCTATAGATTTTGATACAGAAATTGAACTCTTAAAATCGATTAGAAAAGAATTTTCATCTAAAGAGATTACGTTACGTGTAGATGCAAACGGAGCATTTAAACCTTCTGAAGCATTAGAGAAATTAAAATGGTTGTCAGAGTTAGAAATTCATTCTATAGAACAACCCATTAAACGAGGTCAATGGCAAGAAATGGCTAGTTTGTGTGCAAATACACCATTGCCAATTGCTTTAGATGAAGAGTTGATTGGCGTATTTTCTTCCAAAGAAAAAGAAAAATGTATTACTACAATTAAACCGCAATATATTATTTTAAAACCAAGCTTAGTAGGTGGTTTTAAAGGAAGCCAAGAATGGATTTCGATTGCAAAAAAACACACTATAGATAATTGGATAACATCTGCGTTAGAAAGTAATGTGGGTTTAAATGCTATTGCACAGTGGGCGTATTTATTGCAAAACCCATTAGCTCAAGGTCTCGGAACAGGAAGCCTATTTACCAATAATTTTGAAAGTCCGCTTGAAGTAAAAAATGGTACTTTGCAATACAATTTAACAAAGAAATGGAAATTAGACCTCACAGGTTTTAAAAACCTGTGAGGTCTAAAAAATAAAAATAAATGAACTTTATACAACAAGCATACAAAGGTAAAAATAACTGGTGGCGTTATTTAATAACCATATTAATAGTAATGTCTCCGTTTATATTAAACTTTGTTGTTTTCTTTTTTATGCCTGAGGTTTTTGAAGAGCTAACCTTAGAAACAGAAAACTTTAAAGGAAATAAAAATGTATATTTATTAGAGAATTTAATTCCTTTTGTAGTATTGTTAATTCTATTACTCTTGTTTGTTAAGTTTTTACATAGGCGTTCAATTATATCGTTAGTAACAAGTAGAAAATCAATTGATTGGAAACGTTTTTGGTTTGGTTTTGTAACTTGGGGCGTTTTTGCAATAGTGTTTTTAGCTATTGGTTATTTTTTAAATCCAGAAGCATATGTATGGAACTTTAAACCTGCATCATTTTTTGCATTATTGCTGGTTTCTTTACTTTTAATTCCGCTTCAAACATCTTTAGAAGAATTATTATTTAGAGGATATTTAATGCAAGGTTTAGGTATTTTAGCAAAAAATAGATGGTTGCCTTTGCTGGTTACATCTGTGCTTTTTGGTCTGCTACACAGCCTAAACCCAGAAGTAGAAAAAGTAGGTTTTAGCATTATGATTTTTTATATAGGTACAGGTCTTTTGTTCGGAATTACTACTTTAATGGATGAAGGAACAGAATTAGCTTTAGGTATTCATGCTATAAATAATATTGTTGCGGCAACTTTAATAACTTCTAATTGGATGGTTTTTCAAACCGATGCATTACTTATAGATACGTCTGAACCAGATTTAATGTGGTTAATGTATATTCCTGTTTTTGTTGGTTACCCGTTGTATTTATTGATTTTGTCAAAAAAATATGGTTGGAGAAATTGGAAAGAAAAATTATTTGGTAAAATTGAAAAACCAAGCATGGTTAATTTAAAAGAAAATTACAGCGTTTTAGATGAAGCTGAAACAGAATAGTTTTCATAGAAGTTTTGCATTAAACGGTAATTCATTTTCTTCTGTAAATGAATTGTTGGCATTTGCGCGTTATAAAGTGCCATCTATATACCCCTTTTTGTTTGATTGGTTTACTTTAGAAAACATTACGGTGCAAACTTCTGGCTCAACAGGAAAACCAAAAGCGATTAAACTTAAAATAGCGTTTATGGTAAACTCTGCTTTAGCAACAGGAAAATTCTTTGATTTACCAAAAAACACGACAGCTCTATTATGTCTGTCGCCCAATTATATTGCAGGAAAAATGATGTTAGTTAGGGCATTAACGCTCGGTTGGAAATTAGATGTTGTTGCCCTAAGTTCTTTTCCGCTTCGCGGGATAAAAAAACAATATGATTTTTGTGCAATGGTACCAATGCAGGTGCAAAATTCATTAGATAAATTGCGCTTAATCAATAAGATAATTATTGGAGGTGGAGTTGTTTCAAAAGAACTGAAAAGTAAATTACAAAAGTGTTCTACACAGGTTTTTGTCACGTATGGAATGACAGAAACAATTACGCATATTGCGGTAAAAAGATTGAATAAGACCTCTCAGGTTTTTAAAACCTGTGAAGTCTATAAAACACTTCCTGATGTATATATATATATAGACCAACGAAATTGTTTAGTTATAGAAGCACCAAAAATATCGGATGAATTAATTATAACAAATGACGTAATTCAATTAGTTTCTGATGTTCAGTTTGAATGGTTAGGACGTTTTGATAACGTGATTAATTCTGGCGGAGTAAAACTGCATCCAGAAAAGATAGAAGAAAAATTATCAAAAATTATAAAAGAGCGTTTTTTTGTTGCTGGAATTTTTGATGCTATTTTGGGAGAAAAATTAGTATTGATTATTGAAAGTGAAAAGCAAAAGATCAATTTAAAAGAAATTCAAAACCTTTCTAAATATGAACTTCCGAAGGAAATATACTTTATAAAGCAATTTATAGAGACTGCAACAAAAAAAATACAACGAGAAAAAACGTTGGATTTACTTAAATTTATAAGATGTTCTTTGAGCTACATTTCCATTGAATGATACACACTCTGTACATCATCATCTTCTTCTAACTTTTCTAATAGTTTTTCAACGTCAGCTTGTTGTTCTTCATCTAGTTTATTTGTTGTAGTAGGGATTCGTTCAAATCCAGAAGATAAAATTTCTGCTTTTTCTTCTTCAAAGAAAGATTGAATTGCACCAAACTGTTCAAAAGGGGCGTAGATAATTATACCTTCTTCATCATCAAAAACTTCTTCAACATCAAAATCTATTAATTCTAATTCTAGTTCTTCTAAACTTATGGTAATATCTTCTTTTTTAATGGTAAATGTACAGGTATGGTCAAACATAAAAATTACTGAACCTGAAGTTCCTAAGTTTCCATCACATTTATTAAAAATAGCTCTCACATTAGCAACGGTTCTATTATTGTTGTCAGTTGCAGTTTCTACAATTATAGCAATTCCGTGAGGTGCGTAGCCTTCAAATAACACTTCTTTATAGTTGCTAGTGTCTTTGTCAGAAGCTTTTTTAATAGCGCGTTCTACATTTTCTTTAGGCATATTTGCAGCCTTTGCATTTTGAATAACAGCTCTTAAACGTGAGTTGGTTTCTGGGTTTCCACCTCCATCTTTAATAGCCATAACAATATCTTTACCAATTCTGGTAAAAGTTTTTGCCATTGCAGACCAACGTTTCATTTTACGTCCTTTTCTTAATTCGAATGCTCTTCCCATTTCTAATATATATTTATCTTGTAATTTTTTGTTTTAAAAATCGATGTTAAAATTTGCTAAACCTGTAAAATCCCTAAATTAAACTTCTTTTCAATGGGTGCATGGTTTGCGGCTTCAATTCCCATAGAAATCCAAGTTCTAGTATCTAACGGATTTATAACTGCATCAGTCCAGATTCTAGAAGCTGCGTAATATGGAGAAATTTGATTATCGTAACGCGATTTAATTTTATCGAATAATTCAGCTTCTTTTTCGGGTGTAATTTCTTCGCCACGTTTTTTAAGTGAAGCTGTTTCAATTTGCAACAATACCTTTGCAGCAGAATTACCGCTCATAACTGCTAAAGCGGCGCTTGGCCATGCAACAATTAAACGAGGGTCGTAGGCTTTTCCGCACATTGCATAATTTCCTGCACCATAAGAATTTCCGATGATAATTGTAAACTTCGGAACCACAGAATTACTTACAGCATTTACCATTTTAGCACCATCTTTTATAATTCCACCATGTTCAGATTTAGAGCCAACCATAAATCCAGTAACATCTTGTAAGAACACTAGCGGAATTTTTTTCTGATTACAGTTCGCAATAAACCGAGTTGCTTTGTCAGCAGAATCATTATAGATTACGCCACCAAATTGCATTTCACCTTTTTTAGTTTTTACTAATTTTCGTTGATTAGCAACAATGCCAACTGCCCAACCATCAATGCGTCCATAACCAGTAATTATCGTTTTTCCGTAGCCTTCTTTATATTGTTCAAATTCAGAATTATCAACCAAACGATTAATAATTTCTAACATATCATATTGTGCATTTCTTTCCTTTGGAAGAATTCCAAAAATATCATCTTCATTTTCTTTTGGCGGAAAAGATGCTGTTTTGCTAAAGCCAGCCTTGTCGTAATCACCAATTTTATCAACAATAAATTTAATTTTGTCTAAAGCATCCTTGTCGTCTTTGGCTTTGTAGTCGGTAACGCCAGAAATTTCGCAATGTGTAGTTGCTCCACCTAAAGTTTCATTATCAATACTTTCGCCAATAGCGGCTTTTACCAAGTAACTTCCTGCAAGAAAGATGCTTCCAGTTTTATCTACGATTATCGCTTCGTCGCTCATAATTGGTAAATACGCTCCACCGGCAACACAGTTCCCCATTATGGCAGATATTTGTGTAATTCCCATGCTGCTCATTATAGCATTATTTCTAAAAATACGCCCGAAGTGTTCTTTATCAGGAAAAATTTCATCTTGTAATGGTAAATACACACCAGCAGAATCTACTAAGTAAATAATTGGTAATCTGTTTTCTATAGATATTTCTTGAGCACGTAAATTCTTTTTCCCTGTAATAGGAAACCAAGCTCCAGCTTTTACAGTTGCGTCATTAGCTACCACAATACATTGTTTACCTTGGATATAACCCATTTTTACAATAACGCCTCCAGAAGGGCAGCCTCCGTGTTCAGCATACATTCCTTCTCCGGCAAATGCGCCAATTTCAATAGACTTAGATTTGTCATCTAACAAATAATCAACACGTTCGCGAGCAGTCATTTTTCCTTTTTCGTGATGTTTGTCAATACGTTTTTGTCCGCCACCTAATTTTACTTTGGCAAAACGTTTGCGTAAATCAGATACTAAAAGTTTATTGTAATCTTCGTTTTTATTGAAGTTGATGTCCATAGGAATTAGTTGTTTTGCGTGTGCTAAAATAAGAAAATCAAGAAGAATTTCAAGAGCAGTTTAGGTATAAGATTTAATAATTTGTTCAACGGTATTTGCTACCTTATTATAGCGATTTTGTTTTTCTAGCAACCAAGGTTCTGCTATTCGTTCTTTACAATTTTTAACCGAACAAGTTTCGCAAGTAATACCAACAATTTGTTTGTTAAATGTGTTGGGTTTTAAAAATTTTAGTTTCTTTTTTAAATGAGGAGAGAGTAATAAGCCGATGCTGCTACTTCTGTTAATATGCTGTTTAAAAGGATCTTTTTCTGCTGATGATAAAATTAAATATTCGTTTGTTGAGTTTTTATACGAAGAAATTTGGACTCCGAAAGTTCTGTTTTTAGATGAATTTTCTAAATCTTGAATAGTTTTGATTGAAATCCACCTTCTGCAATAGTGCTCATTATTTCTATTAGCATGTGGTTCTTGCTGTTGGGTAATATGTAATTCTTTACTTAATCTGTACGGAATAGCACCTTCTTTATGTGTAAAACGTAAAAAGAATAAATTCTTAATATTAAAATATTTGGGTAAAATATTGGTTAATCGATGATAGAATGTTTCGTTAGAGCAATTATAGCTTTTAATTATTTTATGTAATCGGATAGGTTTCCAATCTTCAGAATTAAACAACTCTTTTAGTTTTTCTATTAAACTTTTCTTCGGAATAATAAGTGCGCCAGCAAAGTAAGATGCAGTAAAATTATTTAAAACCTGATCAAAACTTTTAAATTTTATCCAAGGAAATGTATACAGTCTTTCTTTTGTTTTTAAGAAATTATAGGCTAATTCTTTTGCGTAAATAAATGTTTTTTGTGCTTCGTTTATATCGTTATAAATTAATAATATTTTTTTAGCGGGAATAAAAATAGTTCTTAATTCTGTTAGGTTTTGATGCTTAGAAAGTTCTTCAGTATTAATTGTATAGCCAAATTCTTCTATTAAAATCTCTTCTAAATCTTTAGATTGTAAAGGTTTTTCTAAATTTAAATGATATGATTTTGCAAATTTTTCTACAGCATCTTCAATATCTTCAAAATAATTGTTATGTGCTTCTTGATGGGATCGAAGTGATGCTAAAAAAAAACTTTCGCGAGTTAAATTATAGTTTTGAGAGATTTTTATAACGGTACTAATAAATGCATTTACTTTTGCTGGAGCATTCGAAATAATGTCTATTAAATTATTCTCTTTAATACCAAATAGGTCTAGCGGAATCTCTTTTAAAATTTTAGATTGTAAAATTTCACCAACAGGAGCAAGGTTTTTGTCTAGCTTTAACGAAACAAAATGATCATAAGGAATTTCTAGTTTTTCAGATAATACTACAATTTTATCTGTTTTTGGGTACTTTTTTCCTTTCTCAATTTCATTTAAATAAGACTTTGATAGGCCTGTGAGTTTTGCTAAACCAAAGAGAGATAGGTTTTTATCTGTTCTTATTTGTTTTAATTTTAAACCAAAAATTAATCTAATATATTCTTCTTCCAAGGTGTTTCTTTAAAAAATTTGTAATTCAAAGGTATAAAAATTAGCGAATTAATAAAAATTAATATTTTTTACATATTTAGCGAACGTTCGCTTGTAGCGTTTATTTTAAATTTGTAGTATTGCAGTGTCGAAGTTTAAAAAAAAGAATTATGTTACAGAGTACAATCTTAAAAGAAATAGAATTAAAAGGTTTTGAATTAGAAATGTATAAAAAGGTATTGTCTAGCGAAGCAAAGTCTTTTTTGCTAGCATTACATGAGAAGTTTAATGCAAGAAGATTAGCGTTGTTAGTTGAGAGGCAAAAACAACAAGTATATTTTGATGCAGGAAATAGCCCTTCATTTCCTGTTGAAACAAAAAATATTAGAGAAAGTGACTGGGTTTGTGCAGAACTGCCCGAAGATTTGTTAGATCGTAGAGTGGAAATTACAGGGCCAGTTGATAGAAAAATGGTAATTAATGCATTAAACTCTGGGGCAAAAACCTTTATGGCAGATTTTGAAGATAGTAATTCTCCTAAAATCACAAATATTCTTAATGGTCAAATAAATTTGCGTGATGCTATTAATAAAACCATTTCATTTTATAATGAAAAAAAAGATAAAACATATACATTAAATAAGCAAGTAGCTACTTTATTGGTGCGCCCTAGAGGATTGCACTTAAATGAGAAACATTTTTTAGTTGATGGCGTAGAAATGTCAGGTTCTTTAGTAGACTTTGGATTGTACTTTTTTCACAATATAAAAACATTACAAGAACAAGGTTCTGCTACCTATTTTTACTTACCAAAATTAGAACACTATTTAGAAGCTCGTTGGTGGAATGATGTTTTTGTCTTTGCTCAAAATTACTTAAAAGTTCCGCAAAAAAGTATTAAGGCGACTGTTTTAATTGAAACAATTACAGCGAGTTTTCAATTAGATGAAATTATTTACGAGTTAAAAGATCATATGGCAGGTTTAAACTGTGGTCGTTGGGATTATATTTTCTCGTACATCAAAAAATTTAGAAATCACCCCAATTTTGTAGTTCCTAATAGAGATCAAGTAACAATGAATACACCGTTTATGAAAGCTTATTCGTTAAGAGTTATTCAGCGTTGTCATAAACGAGGTGTGCATGCAATGGGAGGAATGGCTGCTCAAATTCCTATTAAAAATGATGAAAAGGCAAATGCAATTGCTTTTGCAAAAGTGCTAGCAGATAAAGAGCAAGAAGTTAAAAATGGCCATGACGGAACGTGGGTTGCACATCCAGGGTTGGTTTCTGTAGCAATGAATGTGTTTAACGAAAATATGCTTACAAAAAATCAAATTCATGTGAAACGAAATGATATTTCTGTAAGCGAAAAAGATTTGGTTGAAATTCCAAAAGGAACAATTACTGAAGATGGAATTCGGAAAAATATTAACGTAGGTATTTTATATCTAGAGAGTTGGTTATCGGGTAATGGTGCGGTAGCAATATATAATTTAATGGAAGATGCAGCTACTGCAGAAATTTCTAGAACTCAAGTTTGGCAATGGTTACATAAAAATATTGAATTAGAAGATGGACGGATATTTACTAAAGAAATGTATGTTCAGTTGAAAGAAGAGGAAATTGAAAAAATAAAAAAGTATGTGGGCGAGAATCGATATACAGCAGGAAACTTTCTGCTAGCAATTACATTATTTGATAAGTTAGTCTTATCAAAAGAATATGAAGAATTTTTAACACTATCAGCCTATCAAAATATATAAAAAGTGTCTCGTAACTACGGCAATAGTATACGAGACATAATTATCAAAATGTTAGAATAACCTTAATAATTAAAGTACAAAATTATGAAAAATTTAGCACAAAATAGTTACAGTTCAGCATTGGAAGCAGTAAGAAGCCTTAAGCAAAAATATGGAAGTACTTGGGATGCCATAACTTCTGAGAATGCTGCAAGAATGATTACTCAAAACCGCTTTAAAACAGGTTTAGATATTGCTAAATATACGGCTGGTATTATGAGGGAAGATATGGCAGAATATGATACTGATTCTTCTAAGTATACGCAATCTTTGGGTTGCTGGCATGGTTTTGTAGCGCAACAAAAAATGATTGCTGTAAAAAAGCATCATAAAACAACTAGCAAAAGTTACTTATATCTTTCTGGTTGGATGGTTGCAGCATTGCGTTCAGAATTTGGACCATTACCAGATCAATCTATGCACGAAAAAACAGTTGTTTCTTCATTAATTAAAGAAATTTACGATTTCTTACGTCAAGCAGATGCAGTTGAGTTAAACGATTTGTTTAGTAGGCTTGAAGACGGTGAAGATGTACAAAATCAAATAGATAATTTTGAAACACATGTAGTACCTATTATTGCGGATATACCCACTACACATAGGAACCCGAAAAATCGGATTTAATAATTTGAAAATTATCTGTGAGTATTTTCTCAAATTCTTTTTCTTTCCAAATACCATTATCTAAGAACTCAATCACTTTTTCTCTAAAATTCTCAAATTTGAGATAGAATTTATTGTACACCACTTTTTTCTTTAGAATTTTCCAAAGACGTTCAATAATATTTAAGTTGGGTGAATATGGTGGCATAAATTTTAAGACAATCCGAGGATGTTCTTTTAAAAACTCTTTCACAATTTGAGAGTGATAATACCGAGCATTATCCAATATGATGTGTATTTTCCCTTCTTTTTGTTTGTCTAATATTTGGATTAATAGAGCAATCATTGTTTGGCTATTAATTCGCTCATCTTCTACATAAAAGAGTTGTTTTGTTTTCAAATTAAGTGCTCCGTTTATATTAGTTCTTTTACGTCCATTATTGGTTTTAAGATGTTTGGTCTGTCCTTTTTTGATCCAACCATGGCTAGCAATAGTGTTGTGTTGTGGGTGTACGCCATCCATAAAATAGATTTGATCTTCTTTGGTCAAATTTTCTTTCAGTTCTTTGTATTGCTTTACAAACTCTTCTTGTTTTTTAACATTGGCTTTACAAGGGGTTAATACTGGTTTCTTGTATACAAACCCTAGTCTTTTTAGAAGTTCATTAATGCCTGAACAAGAGTAGTTAATTTGAAATTCTTTCTCAATCCAAGCAACAATTCCTTTAGAATCCATATAGGTATTCTCTGTAATGTGCTTCTCCAAGATGTCTAATTGTTTAGAACTTAGAAAAGAAATTCTCCCTTTATTGTTATCTGTCAATAGTGACTCAGCTCCTTGATTTAAGTAAATAGTCCTATATGTCCTTACAGTATCATCATCTAAAAGAAGAATCTTACCAACATCTACACAAGAAAAACCATCATCAAGCATTAGAATTGCTTTTAGCTTATCTGCGTGTTTTCTTTGCCTACAAGTACGATGTAATTGTTTAATTTTAGTTCTCTCTACTTCTGATAAATTTATTGTCATACATCTGAATATCAACGTAGTAAATATACAAAATAGTATTGAAACCACCAAGCAAAGTGCCTTTAAATAATTGATTATTAGTTGATTAATTCAGGAATTTAGTCTTAACGGATTTGTGTTTCCCGAAAACCTAAATGGTTTGAGTATATCGACGCAGGGTTTGGTAATGAAGAAGCAACGTATTTATTAGCAAAAAAAATGATTGAAGCAGGTGCTTGTGCTATTCAAATAGAAAATCAAGTATCAGATGCAAAACAATGCGGTCATCAAGATGGTAAAGTAACCGTGCCACATGAAGATTTTATTGCTAAATTAAATGCGATTAGATATGCCTTTTTAGAATTAGGAGTTGAAGATGGAATTATTGTAGCAAGAACAGATTCTGAAGGAGCGGGTCTTACTCAGAAATTACCGGTAAGTCAAGAGCCAGGAGATTTAGCTTCTCAGTATTTAGCTTTTGTAGAAGCAGAAGAAATAGCTGTTGAAGACGCTAATGAAGATGATGTTTTGTTAAAGCGAGATGGTAAATTGGTTCGTCCTGTAAGATTACCTAATGGATTGTATAAATTTAAAGAAGGTTCTAATATTGATAGAGTGGTGTTAGATTGTGTTACAAGTCTTCAAAACGGTGCAGATTTGTTGTGGATTGAAACACCAACACCAAATGTTAAGCAAATTGCTCATATGGTGAATAGAGTTAGAAAAGAAATTCCGAAGGCAAAATTGGTATATAACAACTCTCCATCATTTAATTGGACGCTTAATTTTCGTAATCAAGCATATGAAGAAATGCTTGCAGAAGGCGAAAATATGTCAGCTTATGATAGAAATAACTTGATGGATGTAGCATATGATGGCTCGGAATTATGTCATCTTGCAGATGAGAAAATCCGTACGTTCCAAATAGATGGCGCAAGAGATGCAGGTATTTTTCATCACTTAATTACATTACCAACGTACCATACAACAGCACTTTATATGAATGATTTAACGGAAGGGTATTTTGGTAAAGAAGGTATGTTAGCATATGTAAAAGGAGTGCAGAGGCAAGAAATTCGTAAAGGAGTATCATGTGTAAAACATCAAAGAATGGCAGGGTCTAATCTTGGAGATAATCATAAAGTATTTTTTGCAGGCGATAAAGCATTAAAAGCTGGGGGAGAAAAGAATACCTCTAATCAGTTTGAGGTTAAAACAAGAAAAGCAGTGCCAGTAATTAAAGAAGCTGTAGAGACTGTTTAAAGCTTGGTAAAACTAATGAGTTCCTGCAGAAACTTTTTTTAGTTGTTTGTTTAGAGCAGATGCGGGAATTTTTACCATATAAGTTTACGAAAATTAGCTGTTTGTAAATTTTATTTTGTTATCCATTTTTTGTGAAAATGCATACATATTTATATAGAGAGTTGTTGTTATAAATTAAAATTTTTAACGAAATTGCTTGTCTTAGGCACTATCTCATAATCTGTGTAAGTTTAAAAATCTCGGGAGCTATAACTCCCGAGATTTTTTTTATTAACTTTAAACTTTAACACCTTATATTATGAAACCAGAAGACATTTTAAACGATTCTTTTTTACAGCAATTCAAGAGCGGAACAGAACTAACCTCCTTTTTAGAAGACTTGCATAAGCGAGGCATAGAAAAGATATTAGAAGGCGAATTAGACGCACATTTAGATTATGAAAAACATCAAAAGCGTAGCAATACCAATGCGCGAAATGGCTATACTTCAAAAAAGTTAAAAACTACCTTAGGAGAAACGACGATACAAATACCACGAGATCGAGAAAGTTCATTTAATCCAATGCTTATTAAAAAACGGCAAAGCACAGCAGATGGAGTAGAAAATATAATCATCTCTCTGTACGCAAAAGGGATGAGTACCAGTGATATTGAACAGCAAATATATGAGTTGTACGATTTCAATATTTCTACTGCCACAATCTCAAGAATTACCGATAAAATAACAGGAGATATCATTGCATGGAAAAATCGCCCCCTAGAACAAACCTACCTAATCGTTTGGATGGACGGTATTGTTTTTAAGGTTAGAGAAAACTCAAAAGTGATTAACAAAACCATTTACATCGCAGTAGGGTTACGCACAGATGGTAAAAAAGAGGTGTTAGGATTATGGTTAGGTAAAAATGAATCTTCCGCCTTTTGGATGTCTGTTTTAAGTGATATTAAAGCACGAGGAACACAAGATATTTTGATTACTGCTACCGATAATTTAAACGGATTTACAGAGACCATAAAAACAATGTTTCCTAATTCTGTAACTCAAATATGTGTAGTACATCAAATTAGAAACACCATGCGTTATGTGGTCTGGAAGGATAAAAAGGAATTTGTAAAAGATATGAAACAAATCTACACAGCACCCACAAAAGAAGCCGCCAAAGCCGCTTTAAACGACTTCAAAGACAAGTGGAACTCTAAATATTCTTACGCCATTAAAAGTTGGGAAAACAATTGGGACGAACTCACTGTTTTCTTTGATTTTCCCGCTGAAATTAGAAAAATAATATACACCACTAATCTCATCGAAAACTTAAACGGAAAGATTAGAAAATACACAAAAAACAAACTCTCTTTCCCCACGGATGACGCGGTAATGAAGTCCGTATTTTTAGCACTAAGAGAAAGCACAAGAAAATGGACAATGCCAATTAGAAATTGGGGCGTTATTCTTAACCAATTTTTGATTATATTTGAAGACAGGATTAAGTTATAAATAACCTAATCCCGAATTTTAAACTTACACAGATTTTGCAAGAGTGTCTTGTCTTAAAACCGTTCAACTAAAAAACACTAAACAATTGCGTCAATAGTAATGGTATTTCCTGTAATATTTAGAATCTCCAGTAATTCTGGTATTGCCGTAATCTCATTTGACTTTTTATCTGTTTTAACCTGCCTCCAAAACAAGATTGTTCTCACAAGTCCAAGTACTAACCCTATGAATTGGTGATTTCTTTCCGTATGCTTTTGTCCCACGTATCGTCTTACCATCAATGGCTATTATTTGACCTTTGCTTAAATCTGCAATTGAATAAACCCATTCCAATAAAACAAGATTCAAATTGTTCATTATTAACTCACCTTACGCAAGAATAATTTGAATTTAAGATATTTATAGTTTATCTTGTTAACAACTTTGAGAAATAAAAAGATGGATAATTTTGTTGATTTGTATACTGATTATTTGATAAGTTCAAGTTCTTACACGACAGCTACAGGTATGGCTTCATTACTCTCTATAAAACATGATAAAATAACACGAGCATTATCAACGGGTGTTTATGACAGTAAATTTCTATGGAAAAAGGCAAAACCTTATGTTGAAGAATTGACTCAATCTAAAGAAACTATCATTTTAAGTTTTGATGATTCGATACAAGAAAAACAATATACAGATGAAAGTGAGTTGAACACTTGGCATTTTGACCATGTGTTTGGAAGGTCTGTAAAAGGGGTTAATTTTCTAACTGCTTTAGTCGAAGTTGGAGGCATGCGTATACCGTGTGGTGTAGAGTTTATAAAGAAAAATATTTGGGTTACCGACAAAAAAACAGGAAGGCAAAAGCGTAAAAGCAGCAAAACTAAAAACGAACTTTTTAGAGAAATGTTGCAGGAATGTAGTAGCAAAATACACTTTGATTATGTGTTGGCTGATAGTTGGTTTTCTTCAGCAGAGAACATGGTTTATTGTAAAGAACTTTTAAAAAATGATTTTATTATTGCCTTAAAAAGCAATCGAAAAGTAGCCTTATCCTTAGAAGATAAGCAAAATGGAGCATACGTGAATATTAAAACATTACAGCCAAGACAACAAACCGTGGAAGTTTGGTTTGAAAAACTAGACTTTCCGCTGTTGCTTACAAAGCAAGTTTTCAAAAACGAGAATGATACAGTCGGCGAGTTGTACTTGGCTTGTAGTGATTTAAATTTATCGTATAACCAAATAACTACAATCTACAAAAAACGGTGGGCAGTAGAAGAGTATCACAAATCGATTAAAAGTAACACAGGTTTTGCTAAATCTCCAACTAAAAAAACAGAAACTCAAACGAATCATTTTGTATTGTCAATTGTAGCTTATATAAAGTTAGAGTGGCTTAAACAAAGAACAGGGAAAAATCATTTTGCTATGAAAACACAAATCTATTTAGCAGCTCAAAAAGCAGCTCATAACGAACTCAGAAAGTTATCAACACCTAAAGCTGCTTAATCATCCTTTTTTGAGGTTTGGATGCGTAACATGAGTTATTAATAGCCGAAAAAATTTTGTTAATGGCGTCTTTTGAAGGAATGTAATTAGGTAAATCTAAGAATTTCTTTAATTTTTTTTCTTTTTAGTTAGCAAAACCAACCATTTATTCCCAAGTTTCTGCCCCACAAATCACTGAAATTATTCCGATTACAAGGATGTCAATTAAGTTATGAAGTTGATTTATATGGCTTCTAGGACCTTCTACTTGCTTAAAAATACTTATTATTTACTCATGTTACGCATCCAAACCTCAAAAAAGGATGATTAAGCAGCTTTAGGTGTTGATAACTTTCTGAGTTCGTTATGAGCTGCTTTTTGAGCTGCTAAATAGATTTGTGTTTTCATAGCAAAATGATTTTTCCCTGTTCTTTGTTTAAGCCACTCTAACTTTATATAAGCTACAATTGACAATACAAAATGATTCGTTTGAGTTTCTGTTTTTTTAGTTGGAGATTTAGCAAAACCTGTGTTACTTTTAATCGATTTGTGATACTCTTCTACTGCCCACCGTTTTTTGTAGATTGTAGTTATTTGGTTATACGATAAATTTAAATCACTACAAGCCAAGTACAACTCGCCGACTGTATCATTCTCGTTTTTGAAAACTTGCTTTGTAAGCAACAGTGGAAAGTCTAGTTTTTCAAACCAAACTTCCACGGTTTGTTGTCTTGGCTGTAATGTTTTAATATTCACGTATGCTCCATTTTGCTTATCTTCTAAGGATAAGGCTACTTTTCGATTGCTTTTTAAGGCAATAATAAAATCATTTTTTAAAAGTTCTTTACAATAAACCATGTTCTCTGCTGAAGAAAACCAACTATCAGCCAACACATAATCAAAGTGTATTTTGCTACTACATTCCTGCAACATTTCTCTAAAAAGTTCGTTTTTAGTTTTGCTGCTTTTACGCTTTTGCCTTCCTGTTTTTTTGTCGGTAACCCAAATATTTTTCTTTATAAACTCTACACCACACGGTATACGCATGCCTCCAACTTCGACTAAAGCAGTTAGAAAATTAACCCCTTTTACAGACCTTCCAAACACATGGTCAAAATGCCAAGTGTTCAACTCACTTTCATCTGTATATTGTTTTTCTTGTATCGAATCATCAAAACTTAAAATGATAGTTTCTTTAGATTGAGTCAATTCTTCAACATAAGGTTTTGCCTTTTTCCATAGAAATTTACTGTCATAAACACCCGTTGATAATGCTCGTGTTATTTTATCATGTTTTATAGAGAGTAATGAAGCCATACCTGTAGCTGTCGTGTAAGAACTTGAACTTATCAAATAATCAGTATACAAATCAACAAAATTATCCATCTTTTTATTTCTCAAAGTTGTTAACAAGATAAACTATAAATATCTTAAATTCAAATTATTCTTGCGTAAGGTGAGTTATTTACTATCTGATTTCATTGAGTTAAGTTATTAATTATCAGTATAATATATAAATAATAAATGACCTAAACAACTATAATACAGCAGATTATCTTGTTTTTTTGATAAAAAAGTATGAGTTTGCCCTGCATAAACTCACTTTAACCGGAATATTAACACCAAAAAAGGTGTATTTGTTGGAGATATAACAAGTTACCTGTAATTTAACAAATAATTATCAATTAAATTTTAAAATTATGAACAGATTAAAACAGACAAAACGATTTTTAGTACTAATTTTTATTGTTTTTTTTACATTCTCTTGTCAAAAAGAGAATATTGAACTTGTAAAAGACAATCAACTAACAACAGACGTATCAAAAGATTTAGCGAATAAAATCGCATTAAATTTTTCGAAAACAAAATCATTTTGGGCAAATCCAAAAGACCAGAATGATTTATTGAAATCTACTTCAACTGATGACTTTACTGAAAAAGAAGTTGATGATGTTTTTTCAATTTTAGGAAGTGATGATAACGCTGCTTTTTATATTTTCACATTTAAACCTTCAGGTTTTGTGATTATATCAGCCACAAAAAAAGAAGAACCAATTCTAGCTTATTCGACAACAAGCCATTTTAATATGGATAGCCTACCATTGGGACTACAAATGTGGATTGATGTTAGAACTCAAAGAATACAAGAGATAAAAGAATCAGACGTTGAAATTCCCGAAGGTGTTAAAGCAGAATGGGACAAATATGTTGGTGCTCCAAATTGGACAGATCCAGAAACCGGTGAACCAGGGCCAGTACCTAACCCCAATGAAGGAAATTACACTATAGAAAAGATACTTCCCCTAAATACAAAATGGGGTCAAAAAAGTGGTTACAATGCTTTACTAGATGAAATTGATGGACAATTGCCTCCATCTGGTTGTGTAGCAATCGCAATGGCTCAGGTGATGAAGTATCATCAATTTCCTTCAAGTTATAATTGGGCTGCAATGCCAAATACCTATGCTACTAACACAACTGCTCAATTAATTAAAGATATTGGAAGTAAAGTTGGTATGAACTATGGCTTAGACGGTTCCGGAGCTGATACGAAGTCAAAAGTTCCACCTGCTTTCAAAAACTTTGGTTATTCGAGTTCAGTTCGTTATTCAGATTATTCGAGTGATAAAATTAAGAGTGAGATTGATGCAAATAGGCCAGTAATTTTTAAAGGAGGTACAAAAAAATATTGGGCTGGAATTATCCCTTACTATGCAGATGGGCACGCATGGGTTTGCTATGGTTATCATAAAGCAAATTTAAACGGTTATGGATATTTTCGGATGTATATGAATTGGGGCTGGTATGGAAGTTATGATGGCTGGTATTCATATAATAGCTTCAATAATGGAAATGGTTCTTTTAATTATAAAGTTGGAACAATTATTGGCATTAAACCTTAAAATAATATATAATGAAAACATTAATTCTTTTGTTAATCATGATTTCTTTTTTCTCCTGTAAAAAAGATGATGAGGCAGTATTTGATGAAACTGCTTTCGATATTTCCTACATTGATCAAAATGGAAATGATTTATTAGATACTATTAACCCTAACTCTTATAAAGCATCAGATATTAATATTTACTATCTGTTGGATGGAATTAAAGTGAAGCAGTATCAAGAAAATTTAGAATACCCCAAATTTTTCTACATTTCAAATGAAATAAGGGAAAACAAACATTTTATGGTATTATTTCCAAATCGAAAAAACTTAGATGAAAATAACAGAGCTATTACTTACATAAATTTTGGTGATAATAGAGAAGATAAGGTTGAATGTGAATTTCAGACCTATAAAAATAGTTCAAGTATTCAGGTTGTAAAAATTTGGTACAATAATGTATTGACATGGCAATATATCACAGGTGGTAGCCAAAAATGGATAGAAATAATAAAGTGACAAATAAAAACTACAGGTAACACGCAATATAGCAAAAAGCGGTATTCCAGAAGTTTGGAACGGTTTTAACCCGTTTCAAACTTCATTTCATTTTGACATTTTATCTCTCGCAATCCGCTTCATGCCATATTGCCACCGTTGTGCTTCATACAAGAAAGACCGAACATAATACGAATTGACAGGAAAATTAGAATATGAGAAGTGAAATAAAAGAATGGAAAAATAACAAGGAAGAAAAAGCCCTCGCTTCGCATTTTTTAAAATTTCTCTGCCTACCCACATTTGGCACATTTACAAAGTCGCACGAGCCGACCCACAACCTAAACTTTGCAAAAGAGCCAAATCTTGCCAACACACCGTTGATGAGCATCTTAGTAATGACAAATTGGAATAGCTATGATAGATAAAAAAAGTTTATCGGAAAGAGATATTTGCACTAAGTTTATAACTCCTGCAATAAAAAAAGCAGGTTGGGATACACTAACACAACTACTTGAAGAAGTTTCTTTTACTGACGGTAAAATTTATGTAAGAGGGAAAATGACGGCAAGAGGTGCAAGAAAACGAGCCGATTACATACTTTACTACAAGCCAAATATTCCGATTGCAATTGTTGAAGCAAAAGACAATAAACATTCTGTGAGAGCTGGAATACAGCAAGGACTTGATTATGCCAAAATATTAGATATTCCTTTTGTTTTTAGTAGTAACGGAGACGGATTTTTGTTTCACGACAAAACACAAACATCGGGAAATATTGAAACAGAATTAGACAATGACAGTTTTCCAAGTCCGCAAGAACTTTGGAGAAAATACAAACAATACAAAGGGATTGAAACACCCGAAGCTGAAAAAATAGTTGAACAAGATTACTATTTTGACGGTAGTGGAAGAACTCCAAGATATTACCAACAAAACGCAGTAAATCGAACAGTTGAAGCAATTGCCAAAGGTCAAGACCGAATTATTTTGGTAATGGCAACAGGAACAGGAAAAACCTATACTGCTTTTCAAATTATTCACAGACTTTGGAAAAGTGGAAAAAAGAAACGAATACTGTTTCTTGCCGACCGAAACGCTTTGATAGACCAAACTCGCAGGGGCGATTTCAAACACTTCAAAGACAAAATGACGGTGATAAAACACCGAATGATTGACAAAAGCTATGAAGTTTATTTGGCATTATATCAAGGCTTGACTGGTGCAGACGAACAAGCAGATGCTTACAAACAATTCTCGCCTAAATTTTTTGATTTAATCATAATTGATGAGTGCCACAGAGGAAGTGCAAAAGAAGACAGTGCTTGGCGTGAAATTTTAACTTATTTCAAAAAAGCCACTCATATTGGTTTAACAGCAACACCAAAAGAAACAGATAAGGTTTCAAACATTGAATATTTTGGTGAGCCAGTTTACACATACTCACTGAAACAAGGAATTGATGATGGTTTTTTAGCTCCTTATCGTGTTGTTCGTGTAAACTTAAATGTTGATGCTGAAGGATGGCGACCTGAACAAGGAAAAAAAGACAAAGACGGAAACGAAGTTGAAGACCGCATTTACAACCGAAAAGATTTTGACCGAACATTGGTTATTGAAGAAAGAACACAAGCAGTAGCAAAAAAGCTAACCGAATTTATGAACGGTTACGACCGTTTTGCAAAAACAATTGTTTTCTGTTCTGACATTGACCACGCTGAAAGAATGCGAACTGCTCTATCTAATTTGAATAGTGATTTGATGGCAAAAAATCATAAATACATTATGCAAATTACTGGCGATAATGACGAGGGAAAACGAGAATTAGACAATTTCATAAACCCCGAAGAACGCTACCCCGTAATTGCCACAACTTCCGAACTAATGACAACTGGCGTTGATGCTCAGACTTGCAAAATAATTGTTTTGGATAGTGAGATTAAATCAATGACAAAATTTAAACAAGTTATTGGTAGAGGAACACGAATAAATGAAGAATTTGGCAAACTATATTTTACAATTCTCGATTTTAGAAATGTAACTGATTTATTTGCCGACCCTGAATTTGATGGCGACCCAATCAGAGTAAAACCAGTTTCGGAAGACACCGATTTAAGCACTATAATAGATGAAGAAGAAAACGATACTTCTCCAATTATTGATGATATTTCGGGCGAAGAAATTGAGATTGAACCTGAAATCCGCTATCCCGAACCACAAACAACTACGAGCAAAGTAAACGAGCCACGACAAAAGGTTTATGTAAACGGTGTTGATGTTTCTATTTTAATAAGTCGTGAAATGTATTTTGATAACGATGGAAAACCCATCACTACAAGTTTGAAAGACCACACCAAAGAATTGATTAAAGGACAATTTGCTTCGCTTGACGATTTTATAAATAAATGGAACAGTACAGATAAAAAAGAAACTATCATTAAAGAATTAGAAACACAAGGCGTTTTGGTAGATGCTTTGCGTGATGCGGTAAATCGTGAGGTAGATTTATTTGATTTAATCTGCCACGTTGCTTTTGAGCAACCGCCACTTACAAGAAAAGAGCGAGCAAACAATGTAAAAAAACGTGATTATTTCACAAAATATGGAAACGAAGTTCGCAAGGTTTTAGAAAGTTTGCTCGATAAATATGCAGATGAAGGAATTACCAATATTGAAAGTATGAATATACTTAAAGTTAAACCGCTTACTGATTTTGGTTCTCCAATGGAAATTATTAAACAATTTGGAAACAAAGCAAAATATTTAGAGGCAGTGAAAGAATTAGAAATAGAATTATATAAAACGGGGACTTGATGAATAATACAGTTAGAGATTTTCTTATAGAACTTGCAAGGAAACGTGAGGGGTTTATTTATTATCAACAACTCTCTGATAAATGCAACTTGGGTTTTAACTTTCAGGACAACCCAAATGATAGAACTGAAATTGGTAGAATTTTAGGAGAAATATCAGAATATGAACATAATCAAGGACGACCATTGTTGTCTGCATTAATCCTTTCAAAAAACCTGGAAGAAGGTGATGGCTTTTTTAAACTTTGTGAGGAATTAGGTTATGGAAGTTATAGAAAGATTAAAAGCGACCCTGCTTTTGCTTCAATTCAAATGAATAAATGTTATGAATTTTGGCAAAACGATAATAATTACAAAAAATATAGAGGTTTATAAATGGCAAATTTAAAAGGAATATTAGATAGCATTCGCAAAATAATGTGGACTGACACAGGGCTAAACGGAGATGCTCAACGAATTGAGCAATTGGGTTGGATGCTGTTTTTTAAAATCTTTTCCGACAAAGACAAAGAACTTGAAATATTAAGCGATGATTATGTAAGTCCTATCCCCGAAAAATTGCATTGGGACGCTTGGGCAGGTAATGACGAGGGAATTACAGGCGATGAACTGCAAGACTTTGTTGATAATAAATTGTTTAAGCAATTAAAAGATATTCAGCTTGTGCCATCGGAAGATGTAAAATACAAACGAGCTTTAATTATCCGTGAAGTTTTTGAAGGCAACAATAATTATATGAAAAGCGGAACAAATATCCGCAAAGTGCTGAATAAACTTAACGAGATTGATTTTAATACCACAAAAGACAAACACGCTTTTGGCGAGTTATACGAAACCATTTTAAAGGAATTGCAATCAGCAGGTAAATCAGGAGAATTTTATACACCAAGAGCCATAACAGAGTTTGTTACAGATATGATAAACCCACAGTTGGACGAGAAAATACTTGACCCTGCTTGTGGTACAGGTGGCTATTTAACAGCAGCAATTGAGCATCTTAAAAAACAAGCTAACAGCGTAGAAGAAAGACAAAGTATTGCTAAAAATATAATTGGTTGGGAATACAAACCATTGCCTTATTTGTTGGCTACTACCAATTTGATATTGCACGATATGGAAGTGCCAAACATTACTTTCCGTGATAGTTTAGACCAACCATTGAGCAATTACACCGAGAAGAACAGAGTTAATGCAATTTTGGCAAATCCTCCTTTTGGTGGTATTGTTGCCAATAACAATGAGAATAATTTTCCACAAAATTTTAGAACAAAAGAAAGTGCCGACCTCTTTTTGATTTTAATGATACATCTGTTAAAACAAGGCGGTAGAGCGGGGATTGTTTTACCCGATGGCTCACTTGCTGGCGATGGTGTAAAACAAAGGGTAAGACAAAAACTATTGGAAGATTGTAATTTGCATACTATTATTCGCTTGCCAAACTCTGTTTTCAAACCTTATGCGACAGTAGCAACCAATCTTTTGTTTTTTACGAAAGGCGAACCAACAAAAGAAATTTGGTATTACGAACATACTTATCGGGAAGGAGTGAAAAGCTATTCTAAAACTAATCCAATGCTTTTAGAAGAACTGGAACCGATAAAAAAATGGTGGAATAATAGAGAAGAAAATGAAAATGCTTGGAAAATATCAATTGACACTATAATAAAAAGAGATTACGATTTAGATATTAAAAATCCAAATTCCAAAATTAAAGTTCAAAATAAATCAACAAAAGAATTTATTGAAGAATTAAATTATGACCTTTCCAATATACATTCTGATTTAGAAGAAATAGAAAATTCATTAACATTAATAAATAATTTTGAAACTAAAACAATAGATGAATTATGTGACGTATTCAAAGGGAGTACTGGTATCAAAAAAGCAATAGAGGGAGAATTTCCTCTTGTTACTACTTCAATGGTAAGAGGGTCGCATATTGATTATCAATTTGATACAGAGGCTGTTTGTATTCCGCTTGTTTCATCAAGTGGACACGGTCACGCATCCTTGAAACGTGTTCATTATCAGTCTGGTAAATTTGCCCTTGGTTCAATTCTTGCTGCTGTAATCCCAAAAGAAAACTCTGAAATTTCAGCAAAATTCTTATTTTATTACTTAAATAATTTTAAAGATAAATTGCTTGTTCCTCTAATGAAAGGGATGGCTAATGTTTCGCTTTCAGTTACAAAGATTAAAGGTGTTAAAATCAAAGTTCCAACAATAGAAAAACAAGAAGAATTAATCTATCTAATGCAAAAATGTGAAGCTCTGCGTGAAACCCTTGAAAAATCATCGGTTGATGCAGAGAATATGATTATCACATCTATAAATGAAGCATTACTTGGAAGTAAATTAGAAGAAAAATGATTACGAAAATAAACAAGCTCAAAGCCTTTGGCATATTTCAAAATTATTCTTGGAATGGCTTAGATAATTTCAAAAAGAAAAACTTGATTTATGGTTGGAATTATTCAGGCAAAACAACACTTTCAAAGCTATTTCAAAATTTAGAATTTAAAGATAAGGACAAATATTTCTCTGGTTCAGAATTTGACATTACTACCGAAAAAGAGGATACAAGCACAAATCACAGTCAGAATGATTTAGAAAATTTCCCGTATGATGTAAAAGTATTTAATACCAATTATATCAAACGAATTTTCACTTGGGACAATCCACATTCAGACATTCAACCAATATCATTTTATCTTGGCGACCCATCTGGCGAATTGGATAAAAAGATTAAGAAATTAGATAAAAAGAAAGACCAATTAGAGAATATTAGAGATAATCGTTATCAAAAAGTAATTGATGAATTTAACAATTACAATAAAGCAAACGGTAAATTTTCAGCAAAAGCAAAGGAGATAAGAGAGAATTATCTTGATAATAAACTTGACCAAAACAAGCTAAATAAAGGCGTAATTCAGCAAATCACAGATGATATAAAAAGTGATTTACAAAAACATATCTTATCTAATACCGACAGAGATAAAACAAAATCGGAAGCAATATCAGAAAATACTTTTGACCCACAGAAAGAAGATTTTAGTTTATCAGAAAATCTTGAAACACTTGCAGAAGAAGTAAAAACCATTTTAGAAGATACTGCGCCAAAATCAATTTCAATTCCTGAATTAGATGATGATAAAGCTTTATTTAATTGGGTACAGACTGGTATTAAACTTCACGAAAATAAAACAGAATGTAAGTTTTGCACGCAAACTTTACCTGAAAATAGAATTAGTGATTTAAACTCATATTATTCAAAGAAACTGCAAGAAATACAAGATGCTATTAAAAGCACACAAGAAAAAATAAAAACGGAAAAGGAGAAATTAAAAATTACATTTCCTGATAAAAAGAACTTGGGTAATAGTTTTCAGACAGATTATCAAAAAGCAATAGATAATTACAATGAAACTGTAAAAAAATACAAGGCTCAATTAACCATCTTAGAAAATGATTTAAAACGAAAACCTTCTGACTATTTCAATGATATTCCTGTAACTGAAATAGAAACTATCACTTTAAAAGATGAGTTAGCTGAAATCAACAAATCAACAAAAGCCCATAATGATTGGTTAGGAAAATTTGATGAGAACAAGAAAAAGGCATTGAGTAAAATCTTAAATCATTATGTTGCAGAATATTTACAAGACGAAGATTACAATAAAAAAGAAGCTGATAAAGACAAAGCATCAACAATAATTTTAACGATTAATTCTAAAATATCTACTAATAAATCTGATAAATTAGACCTTGAAACTCAATTAAGGGATAATGTAAAAGGTCAAAAAGAACTAAATGATATTTTAGAAATTCTACTACATCGTAATGACATTAGGATTGAAATTGAAAATGAGAAATTTACACTTGAAAGAAGTGGACATCCTGCAAGTAATCTAAGTGAAGGAGAAAAATCAGCAATTGCTTTTGCTTATTTCCTAACCGAGCTAAAAGCTTTGCGAAATGATGAACCACCGAAATTGCCAAACACAATTGTTTTTGTTGACGACCCGATTTCGAGTTTAGACAGTAATCACATTTTTCAGGTAAGGCTATTATTACATAACTTCTTCAAAGAAAATGATTTTGCTCAATTGTTTATTTCTACGCATAATTTTGAGTTTTTCTCTGTTATGTTAGACACAAAGCTTTTTGGAAGAATTAATAAAAACACCAACGAAAACAAACGCCCTCTGTATTTCATAAAAAGAACGGACAGTAACAATGCTATAATTAAAAAACTTCCGAGTTCGTTTAGTTCGTATAAGTCTGAATATGTTGGTTTATTCCATACAATTAAGGAATTTAATGATTGTGATAAAAAAGAAGATTTTCCATACATATTACTTCTACCAAATGCAGTACGCAGATTTCTTGAATTATATACTTTAATGAAATACCCGAGCGATACAGAAGTTGATATAAGAGTAAAATCTGTTTTTAATCCCGAAGACAAACCATTATATAACACTAAACTTTTACATTGGTTTTCTCATCAAAATCAATTTGAAAAAGTTCAACAACACGATGATAAAATATTACAAATAGAAGATGCTATAAAGGAATTAATGGAGCATATAGAAAAGACAGATGAATTACATTGGAAAGGGTTGAACGGTGAATAACCACCGCACCTTGTAAGCACATTTGCAGGTCGCACAATGCCAACGCACGACCAAAACCTGCAAAAGAGCTTCCAAGTCCTACGCACAGAGAAAGAGAAATTTAAAAAAATGCCCCACGCACAAGGAAAAAAAAGAAATGAAATGAATGGAGGAAATAAAGTACGAAAGCACAACAAAGGCTATACGTAATTTGGGTAATGTGCAAATATTGAAGCTTATAGCATTAAATAAAATTAGTGGCAAATTGAAAATTAATCGTTTCAAAATCCCAAACTACGCATAGCCAAAACGTTATATGCAAATAAAATCGAGTATTAACTTTTAAATTATAAATTATGCCAAACGTAGTATTTTTCAGTTTTACAGAACCTGATAGAGGAGTAGTTCTAACAATTAAAGGTAGAGCCGTCAATCCGAAGTATACAAATTTAAATTTCAGAGTGAAGGATCTTTTAAAAAGATGGGACACCGAAGATGATGCAGTTATTAAACAAGCGATCACTAAAGCAATGACAGGCACTTCTAGAACTATTGTATTTGTTGGAGAAAAGACTCATAGAAGTAAATGGGTAAAAAAAGAAGTCAACATGACATTAGAAAATAACAAACCTGTTTATGCGATTAGATTAAAAGACACAAATGGTAAGACTCCCAAAGTTCTAGAGGATAATGGTATTTTTCTCTATTCATGGAGTGAAGAACGTTTACAAGAATTGGCGACAAAATGAAACCTTACTGTTTTATATTAATGCCGTTTGGAACTAAAACGGATGAAAGTGGAAAGACAGTAGAGTTTGATGAAATATATAAGAAGATAATAAACCCTGCTGTAGTCAATGCTGGTTTAACTCCGATAAGAGCAGATGAAGAGATTGTGGGTGGAATAATCCATAAACCAATGTTTGAGAGATTGATGTTATGTGACTATGCAATTGCTGATTTAACGACTGCTAACGCTAATGTCTTTTATGAGTTAGGTGTACGTCACGGAATCCGCCCCCATAGCACAATACTAACGTTTGTGGAAGGTATGCGGCTACCTTTTGATGTCGCTCCTTTAAGAGGATTACCCTATAAAATTGATGAGAATGGATTTCCATTGGATATTGATGATGCTATTGCAAACATTACGAAACGATTGGAGGATTGTAGAACACCAATTGACGATAGTCCAGTCTATCAATTAATTTCTGATATGCCAAGAATGGAAATCGCTAGGTTAAAGACGGATACTTTTAGAGATTCAATCGAATATTCTAATTTATATAAGGAGAAACTAGAAAGTGCTCGAAAAATTGATAAAAAAGCTATATCTTCTATTGAAGCTGAATTGGGTAGTATAATTGATGTTGACCCTGCAATTATTATTGATTTATTTCTTTCATATCGGTCAGTAGAGGATTGGACTTCAATGATAAATTTAGCTAATAAAATGCCCCCTATTTTGGCTCAAGTGGTGTTAGTTCAAGAACAATTAGGATTTGCTTATAACCGTCTTGGAAATCACGAAAAGGCAGAATCTATTCTTAGTGAGGTAATTAAAAAATATGGTATAAGTAGTGAAACAAATGGTATTCTTGGTCGAGTTTATAAGGATTTATGGAAAAACTACGAAGAAAAAGGAGAAAATGTCAGGGCAAGAGGCTTTTTAAAAAAATCAATTGAATGTTACTTGGATGGCTTCCAATCCGACTGGCGTGATGCTTACCCAGGAATTAATGCTGTAACGCTTATGGAAATGACAGAGCCTATAGATAAACGTCAATCTAAATTATTACCTGTTGTACTATATTCTGTTGAAAGAAGAATTTCAACAAAACACCCTGATTATTGGGACCATGCGACATTACTAGAACTGAATATTTTATCCAATGACTCTGAAAATGCAATAAATTCTCTTGAAAATGCTGTTGCTTCTATAAGAGAAAAATGGGAACCAAAAACTACTGCTAATAATATCAAATTAATTATTGAAGTAAGGCAAAATAGGGGATATAAAACCGAATGGATAGAAGATATATATAACGAATTAATAAAAGCAGGTGAAAACTAATATCTGCATATAACAATGTATATAGTTTATGGCGGGTAAGTGCTGATATTGATGGTTATATCATTATATAAAAGTTGTCGAAAATTGAAAGTTTGGTACTCCGAAAACCGCCACAAAACCATATACTAACCGTTAGCAAATATTAAAAACCAAGGTTATGTTTTAGAATAACGTAGAATTTCACTATCTTTATAAAAACATTATAGATATGGATTTACAAAGTATAATAAGAGTGTTGAGTCAAGAGCAGAAAAAGGAATTAGTCGGTTTATTGAGTCGTGATTTGAAAGTGCCAAAACTAAATATGCTTATAGACAACCTAAACAAAGACCGTCCAATCAACTGTCCACATTGTCAAAGTTCTGATATTTACGGGCATGGAGGCTATAAGGGGCGTAAGCGCTACAAATGTAAATCTTGCACTAAAACCTTTAATGATCTTACAGGTACTGCTATGGATGGCATAAAGAAAGTGGATGAATTTCAAGATTATCTAGTTTTTATGATTGAAAGCGTGAGTATCCGTAAAGCCGCTAAAAAGATTGGAGTCAATGTTAAAACTATTTTTGATTGGAGACACAAGTTACTATCTTGTTTATCCGTTTTTAATGGAGAAGAGTTCTCAGGAATTGTTGAATGTGATGACAAACAGCTTAATATAAATAATAAAGGAAGTCGAGATCTTCAAAGAAAACC
This sequence comes from Tenacibaculum sp., assembly GCA_965242715.1. Lineage (GTDB taxonomy): Bacteria > Bacteroidota > Bacteroidia > Flavobacteriales > Flavobacteriaceae > Polaribacter. Next base: position 1,921,598 of record OZ251501.1, on the reverse strand, counting down.
TTACAAGAGACCAAGTGATAGACAAACCAAACGCGGTGTGAGCAATGATAAAATCTCTATAATGGTTGCCACAGATAGAAATAACAATCCAATGATGCGTGTCGCTAAAAGAGGCAGGATTGATGTGCATAGTATTGAAAAAACAATAGGAACGTTACTAAAACCTGAAAACGTACTTTGTTCAGATTCTCATCCTTCTATAATTAAATGGGCAAAAGATAAGCAGATGGAGCATCATACATTTATAGCATCAAAACACATAAAAGACAAGTGCTACCATGTGCAGCATGTAAACTCAATAGACAATCGTTATCAAAGATGGATAAAACCTTTCTATGGTGTATCAACAAAATATTTGAGTGGCTATCTAAACTGGTTTGTATTCTTGCAGAAGGTTAAAAAATCGCTCTCTCAAACAGTAGATATAGCAAATATCATGATAAAAAACGCTAAAGCTATAAACACATATAAAGCAATTGAAGAAAATTATATGGAATTAATGATTCCACATTATTCTAAAACATAACCAAAACCAACAAATATGAAAATAATTATCACATTGCTTTTAGCCATTGTCTTACTTTCCTGTAATCAGAACCTCTTTAAAACAAAAAATACTGGATTGTCTAAAGAAAAAGATAACATTCAAATTAATACCACCATTAAGAAAGAAAAATTTGAAAAGTTAAATTCTGAAGAAATAAATAAAAAATTAGAAGGAAAGAGTGAAAATCTCTCTGCTCAAGATGTAATGAAATTATATTACCCTAACAAGCTAGAAGAAACTGAAGAAGGAAATGAAAAAATAGAAATTTCAGAAAAAAAATTAGAAAATGGAAATTCACTAGTAACCTTAATTCATGACAATTTTTTAGATGACTCTCAGGGAGGACAAAAATACATTATGGAGTTAAAAAACACAAACGACAAATGGAAAATTATTTCTATAAAAACGAATTGGCGCTGCTATAATGGTAGGGGACATACAGATTGGGGAATAGAAGTGTGTCACTAAAACATTTGCTAACAAAGTATAAAAATAATAAGGGTTAAGTGCCAAACCGAAAGTTGGTGCAGATTAACAAAGTCCGCCAAATTTACAATTTGACGGTTTAAAGAAAATTAACGGTAAAAATTGTAAATTTGGCTAAGTGATAAACCGAAATGTAAGTACGTTTTAATCCCTTACTATTCTTATACAAACACGTTGGCGGTAATTAAAAAAAATATAGAATGATAAAAAAAATATTAGCAATAGGATCGACATTTATAACATTAATCAGTTGTAATTCAACTGAGAAAAAGTCTGAAACAAAAATTGAAAAACAATCAATAGTACAAGTGGTTGGAGCAATGAAAAATGTGATGTGGAAAGGCGAACTTGCAGGAACAATAAATCTTGATACAATTAAAGACAAAAAAGGGCTTTATGGAATAGGTCCAGTTGAATACCTGACAGGAGAACTATTAATAATTGATGGAAAATCGTATGTTTCAACTGTAACATCTGACTCAACAATGGTAGTTAATGAAACTTACCAAGTCAAAGCTCCATTCTTAGTTTATGCTAACCAAACAAACTGGAATATTGAGGACTTACCAACGGACGTTAAGACGATTAAAGAATTAGAAAATTTTATCGACAAAAAAACACTTGATTTTAAAAGACCTTTTGTTTTTAAATTGAAAGGACAAGTCGATAGTGCCAAAATTCACATACAAAACTTACCAAAAGGAACAAAAGTCAGTTCCCCAGAAGAGGCACATCAAGGACAGACAAACTATTCATTAGAAAATAGTGAAGTGGAAATAGTAGGTTTCTTTTCAACAGAACATAAAGGTGTTTTTACACATCACGATTCCAACGTACATATGCATCTAATTACAACTGACAGAAAGAAAATGGGACATTTAGATAATGTGTTTTTTGGAAATGGAAACATAAAAATTTACTTGCCAAAAAAATAAAAACTACCGCCAACAAAGTGTAAAAACAATAAGGGTTTCAATGGTTAACCCAAAGTTCAGTGCACTTTACAATGTCCGCCAAAGTTACAATTTTACGGATTATATATTTATAGAAAAGGCTCTACCCTTATTTTAATGGGTAAAGATTTAAACCTCCATTAAAAAAGAGTATTGCACTTCTAAAGTTTTTAAAAGTTCTATATCCTTTTCCAATAGATTTAAGTTCTTGTATTTTTCCATTTAATCTTTCAGCCATTGCATTGCTATACTCAGTTATTAAGGCATTTATAACTCCAGAGAGATGTTTTTCAAACATTGTAACAACCTTTGTTACTTCTTTAATTTGCTTAGAAGTAGAATTTCGTATCCATTTAATTAGTAAATAAAAACCATTAATATACTTAGTTTCTTTATGGAATAAATCTTTAAAATTTTCTTTGACTTGCCACGCCTTGCTAACTTCATAGTTCGCCTTGATTATTGCATCAAATTTTATTCGTTGTTTCTCGGTTAGGTTTTCTTGGTTTTTAAGTAACGCATATCTACTGTTTATCAATTCATCATTCGTTTTAACTTCTCTTCTTCTAACCTTATCAATAGCGGTATTTAAATACTTAACCAAATGAAATCTGTCGTGAACAATAGATGCGTTTGGTAATTGACTTTTAGAGGTAGAAATATAAGCTTTCCACATATCTAAACTTATAGTTTTAACCTGTTTTTGTTGTTGTTTTGTCATAGATTTATCAAATAGTTTTTCTACAGATTCTTTAGTTCTTCCTTCTTCTACATCTATGATAAAACCACTTCTAGGATGACTTAAGACACTTATATATTTATGTCCTTTCTTAAACGATTTTTCATCCAAACTCAAACGACTAAAATCCATATTTGATAAATCTCTCCTACTCAAACCTCTTTCTGTACTTAAATGAATTACTCTATTGATGACATTAAAACCACAACGCATTAATTTTGCTGTTTTTGTTTGATTTTTAGTTGCTAATAGTAAATCAATTATTGCATGTTCAAAAAGGTGTGTATGACGTGTATGCTTATCTGCCCATGGCGGAACTATGGTGATTACAGCTCCTTGACTGTTCTTTATTCTTGGCAACTTACAACTTATAAAAGTCTTATATTGCATCGTATCTAAATGACGCCATTCTCGATTTGGTGCATGGTCATATAAACTACATAATTCCATGGTCTCTGGACAAAGGGCTCTTTCTCCTATGAATTTAATGACTATTTTTATGTCTGAAATTGCATAATCTGCTTCTACTTTTACAACTTGCCAGTTGTCATCTAAATTTAGTAGTAAATCGAAAAATTGATGTGTAAACATTTTACCTTTTTTTTACGAATTTAATAAATTCCATTAAATTCGTGGTAGAACCATAGAAAAATTGTAACTTTGGCTAAGTGATAAATTGAAAGTTTAGCCCTTCGAAATCCCTTACTATTCTTACACAAACCGTTGTGGGCAATTAAAAACGACGTTCAATCATATCCGAGAATGAACTCTACTTGGAAGAAAAAAATAAAAGAGTAAAAATATTTTGAATTGTCTATAAACGGAGTTTCTTGAAAAAGAAGGCAAAATTGCAAGTGTTCAATACTCCTAAAAAAAATGAATGCGTGAAATATTAAGTACAATTAAAATGAAAAAAATACAAAAATACTCAATGATTGCGGTTTTATTAATATTTGGAGTTACCGCCTTTATTAGTTGCGAGAAAGAAGATAATTTACAAACAAAAAATGAAAGTCAACTTAATTCTAAAATAGGAGAATACCATAATATTGCATTGGATCTTTATTACAAAGATAATAAACAAAGGTCTTCAAAAATTAATTATAAAGATGTCAGAGAAAAGATTATTGCTTCTTTGATAAATTACGATAGTGAACTATTTGATAAAACCCAAATAAAAGAATATACTTTGCAATTGGAAAAACATTTATCTAATATGAATATTTCTTTTTCTAATTATAGTGCTAAAACCACTACAAACAATTTTTCAAAGTTAATAAATTATCTTGAACAAAAAGATGAAATTAGTCTTATTTTAAGCCAAAAACTAAAGAATATTAATAGTACTTTTTTAAGTGCTTCTGAAAGGTTAGTTTTAATTAACGGTTTAAATGATTTTAACTGGAATGAACAAGATAAAAAATATGTTAGTGCATTTACACAGGTTTACAACTCATCTTTTGAATATTGGACTAACGCTAAAAAAGGAACATTTAGTAAATCCCAAGCAGATGGTGATGGTGTAATTTTAGCTGATGCTGCTGGAGCTTTATATGGTATGCTTTTAGGACCTATTTCGTCAGTAATACAAGCTGCTTTATTTTCTGTAATTGCAAACAATCAATAAATTTTTAGCAGTCAAGTATAATTTTTGCTTGACTGCTAATTTAAATTAATAATAATATGGAATTAAATTTTATACCAAATTATAGTTACAGAATAAAAATTGTTGGATTATTTATTTTAATTATTAGCCTTCTTTATATTTTATTATCACAAATGTTTAGTTTTACATTAATCGATAATGAGATAATTATTTGGTTAATAGCATTTTCTTTGTTAGTCATTACTTTTAGTCAAGACAAAAGACAATCCGAAAATATTGTTCTTATTAAATACTATTCGGGAAAAATTTCTTCTTCTTTTATTTTTAGCTTCGTTTTATCACTAAAACTTTCTGAAATGATCTTAAATAAGTCATTCTCAATTAACTCTATATTTCTTATAATCATAACATTATCTATGTATCAAATCAGTTATAATGTTATTAGATATATAGATAAAAAAAATAGTGTTTCTATAAAAGAAACAGGTATTTTAGAGACATTTAAGAACAATAAAAAACTGCATTTTATTTCGTTAATTTTAGCAATTTTGACATTATCACTAATTTTTATATTTAAATAACTGCCCACAACACGGTATATAAAAAATAGCAGTTAAGAGCTAAACCAAAATTTAGTTTTTTTCTGCTATCTTTGTTTATAAATTGAAAGAAAAGCATTTTTTAACTGCTACTTTTCATATACCAAACGTTGTAAGCAAGCTGAAAAGCCAGCCGCACAAACAGCACATTTGGTTTTTGCCGACACATAAGCCAACACTTAAAAAACCAAAAGAGCTGTTTTTTTGCCAACGCTCGAAGAAAAAATGAACAAAATACGGAAAACCGTAAATGAATAAAAAAGAGAAAACGTATTTTAATCGACTGAATAAATAAATTCTTAATAAGAAATGATTTACATAAATCCAATTGAGATACTTGAACTAAAAGACAAAGAAGTCAATGAAATAGATTCAAGTATCATAAAAAAATCAAAGCGAAGACTATTTGCCGACATAGATTTATCCGATAGCGGATTCTATGAGTATAACGGACAGAAACTAACAAAATCTGATTGCGAAAGAGCAATAGACGAATTAGAAGATAAAAACAAAATAGAATTTTATTCACACTTATCGACCAATGTAGAACTCAATAATTTTTTGGCAAACGGAAGTAACAACCTTCTAAACAGCCTTAAACAAGAAAGTATTTATAAATTACCCGAATTTGTAGATTTCATTAGTCCGTTCTTTTCAGCAAAAATTGACCATATATTATTAAAGTCTTTTCAAAATAAAGATTTAGAATTATTCTCTTCGGCTCTTCGAGCTGAATACCTTATTTCCAAAAATGATTTAAATAAAGCTTACAAAAGTTTAGGCAATGAAATTCAACAACGAGTAGCGGAAACAGACAAACTTACTAAAGAAATAAAAGAAGAAGAATCTAATTACACTGATGACAATATTGATGATGTCATTAATGTTATAAAAAAGAGGTTTCCAAGTGAATTCCTCAATAAACTACCCATCTATTTTCAAAGCCAAATAAATAAAATTGCATCATCCATCAACTATTTGCAAATTCCTATTTGGACTGAATTTACGACCACATTTGTTCCGCTTTCGCTTTTAGAATACTTACTTGAACTAAATATTGAAAGTGTTTCAAAACCAACTTTTGAAAAAAACTATAACATAGTAAAGAAAAAACACGAAGAAAGAATTGAACAAGAAAAAAATGCACCATTAATTAAAGAATGGGCAAAAGTTCTAATTTCAATTCAGGGTAAAGTTGATGATGTTGAAAATGAAACATTAAAAGCAAATGATGCTTTATCATTTATAAAATCATCTTTTGATTTAAACGAACTCAATAACTTGCCTTCTTTTGCTAACGAAATAAGAACACAGATTGGTTATTCTATTCGCAGTATGTCTATTGCGAGTTGGAATAAACAAAGTGATATTAAAAATGCTTTGGCTTTGATTAATTACTCATTAAGGATAAATGTCAACGAATCTGCCAAATCAAAATTCCAACAGGACAAAAATGAACTTGAAGAATTAGAAAAGAAATACAAAGGTGTTCTTGTTTGCCATTTTTGTGAGACAAACGCACCTGACAATGGTTGTGAAATTGATACCACGATATATAAGGAAACAAACAGAACTTATTTTCCAAGAAGAGTTCAATTTTCGTATTCAGAAGTTACAATACCAAGGTGTCGGAGTTGTAAAGAGATTCACTCGAAAGGAAGCAACAACTATTATCTTGTATTTTTTGGATTACTAATTTTAGGAGCAATTATAGGTGGTGCAACAGAAGGAGAACACTTTATAATAGGTGGTATTATTGGAGCTGTTGCAGGTTGGATTGTTGGAAAAATTATTGAAGGAAACCAAGTTAAAAAAGGTGGTATTAAAGATTCTTCAGAATCAACGTTATTGAGACACCCATTATTAATTGAACGCATAAACGGTGGTTGGACATTTTCCAAGCCAAGTGCATAAAAAATATACAAATGTTAGAACCGAATTTTAAACAATACAAGTCATATTTTGAGATTTTAGACCAACTTTTTGAAGTTGAAAGAAAACTCGAAAACATAGAGGAAACAAACAGTATTTCAAGAAATATAAATAAAATGAAAGATATATTTGAAACAAATCTGTTCTCAAATTCAACAAGTTCAGATATAGGTTTTACTTATCACAACCCTATTGGAGAACCTTATAATGAAACTCGATTAGATGTAGAGGCAAGTATAGCAGGAAATTCAACAGAAAATTTAGTTATTAAAGAAGTAATCAAACCAATCATACGATACAAAAGTGGCGGAAGCACTTTAATTGCCAGAAAAGGCGTAGTTGTCGTTGAATCAAAAAAATAAAATATATAAAATGGAAAACACAATCAACATTGGAATAGATTTAGGAACCACCAATTCCTCCATTGCAAAATTTGTAAAAGGAGACGTTATAGTATTCAACAATCCTTTGGACTATGGACGTTCAACATTGCCATCTGTCGTTTATTATAAAAAAGACAGAATCGTTGTCGGTAATAAAGCCAAAGAATATTTGGAAAGAGACCCAAAAAATGTTGTTGGTCTTTTCAAACGCAAGATGGGAACAACGGAAAGTTTTCAAATAAAATCTATAAACGAATCAAAAACACCTGTTGACCTTTCTGCACAAGTACTAAAAGAATTAAAAACTTTCGTAAACACTGGCGATACTTTGGAATCTATTGTAATTACAATTCCAGCTTCATTTGACTCTATTCAATCAAACGCAACCAAACAAGCAGGGAAACAAGCAGGTTTTAAACAAGTAGTATTACTTCAAGAACCAATTGCAGCAAGTTTGGCTTATGCAAATATGAAAAAATCAAATGAACTCACAGATGGGAATTGGCTTGTATATGATTTAGGTGGAGGAACTTTTGATGTAGCTTTGGTAAGAATCAAAGATGGCGAAATGAAAGTTATTGACCACGAAGGTGATAACTTTTTAGGTGGTTCTGATTTTGACCGTTTGATTGTGGAAAAATTAATAATTCCTAAAATTTCAGAGCAATACACTTTTGATGATTTAGAAAACCAAATGAAAAGTGCTTCGGGAAAGTATAATGCAAAATATTATTCCCTTTTGAATCAAGCAGAAGAAGCTAAAATTAGATTATCAGCAGTTTCGTCAGCAGAGATTATTGTTGAACGAATGAAAGACGAAGAAGGCAATGAAGTTGATATGGAAATAACGATTACCAAATCAGAGTTTAATGACTTAATTAAAGATTCAATTGATGGAACAATTGAAATGATTAAAACCATATTGACAAGAAATTCATTGACATCAAATGATGTACAATTTAATTTAATGGTTGGTGGCTCTACCTTTATTCCTTTCGTAAGACAACGTGTTGAAGAAGTTTTACAAATACCAGCAAATTGCGAAATTGACCCAACAACTGCTGTGGCAATTGGTGCAGCATATTACGCAGCTACCAAACCAAAGGAGATTTCAAAAGATAAATCAGATAAAAAACAATATTCAATTTCTATAAAAGCAAGTTACAATAAAGCATCAAAGGAAACTGACGAACTTTTTGCAGCAAGAATAAAAGGAAATACCGAAGGACTATTTTATAAAATAGTACGTCAAGATGGTGGATTTGATTCAGGTTTAAAAGAACTTTCAGAAAGAATAAATGAAGATTTGCCTTTAGTTGAGAATGCTTACAACTTCTTCACATTGACAGTTTATGATGGTCAAAATAATGTTATTGAAACTGGTATTGAACCTATTGGAATTAATAGTGGATTTGGCATAAGTGGTCAACCACTTCCAGAAGATATTTGTTTAGAAGTTGACGACTACGACAATCCAGGACAGACAAGATTAGCCTTGATTTTTGAACGGAATTCTGTTCTTCCTACAAAAAGGACTTTGACATTTCCAATCAACAAACCAATTTTGAAAGGCAATGAATCGGACAGACTTTGGATAAATGTTTATGAAGGCCCACAAACTTCACTACCAGAAGCCAATAAACTTATTGGTGTCATAGAAATTACAGGCAAACAAGTTTCAAGAGATATTGCCAAAGGTTCAGACCTTGAAATTACAATAATGATTTCTGAAAGTAGAGATGTCACAGTTTCAGGTTACCTAAATATGTCTGACCAAGAGTTCAAAAACGTTTTCAACCCAAAAGAAAGGGATACAAATATTACTTTACTTAAAGGTCAAATAACAGACTTGTCATCAAAACTTGATGAAGAAATAGAATTAGCAACTGAAAAAGAAGATTACGAAACTGCTGGAGCTCTTTCCAAAGTAAAAAAAGAAATGGCAGTAGTTGCAGATGAAGTCGAAAAACTTTCTGATGATGACGTTACTGATAAACGTTATCAATTGGAAGACAAAAAAAGAAAAATTGCTCAAAAAATAGATAGTGCAACAAAAAATAAGCGACTTCAAAAGGCAACTGACTATTATTATGAAACTAAAGAAAAATGTGAACAACTAATTGAAGATTCAGGAAATGACCACGAACGTAAAACATTTAACGATATAGTTTCACAAGAAAGTGCTTTTATGTCAACTAAAAGCCCATTGAAAATTCAGGAAAAATCAGACGAGCTTCACAGTATTATAGGACAAATTAGATGGCGAACACCAGATTTTCTAAAAGGAATTTTTAATAGTCTTTTAAATGACCAAACAAAAATGAACGACCAATCCCAAGCAAAAAGTCTTATTGATGCGGGTAATTTCGCTATTGAAAGTCAAAATTGGGATAGATTAAGAGAAATAAACTTTGGATTACTTGATTTATTACCAAGAGGGTCTAAAGAAGATATAACAACTAAAATAGGATTTGGATTATGAAAACAGAAGCATTTCAAAATTTGTTATTAAAGTCTGCTATTTCTGTAATGGCTTGTGATGGTTCAATTGATGAATCTGAAATTTTAGAAATCAAGAATATGGCTGATAACGAAATTTATTTTATGGGTTTTGATATAGAGAAACCCTTTGAAGCAAGTTTGAGCTATATAAAACAAAACGGTAAAAAAGCAATCAACGAATATTTAAACGAATTAAGTCAACAAAACCTTAATGAAAAGCAAGAACTTTTATTAATTGAAGTTTTAATACGAACTATTGAATCGGATAATAAAATTGAAGATAGTGAAGTAAAGTTTCTTCAAATGGTAAAGTCAAAACTTGGCATTTCGGAAGAAACAATTATCACTCAATTTCCAAAGCAAATGAAATATTTGATTGATTTTCATAACTATGGTTTACACGAAGAATTTACAGATGAAATTGAGTTTACAAGCGATAATTAAGATAGTTCTTGCAATTCTATTTTTTCTGTGCTTGTTAGATATGCCTTATGGATTTTATCAATTGGTTCGGTTTGTGGCATTAATCGGATTTGGAATTTTGGCATATAAAGCGAATGAAGAAAACAAGAATACGGAAATGATTATTTTTGGTGGACTTGCTCTACTTTTTCAACCATTTTTTAAAATCGCACTTGGAAGAGAAATATGGAACATTGTGGATGTGATTGTTGGAATTGGACTTATTGTAAGTTTGTTTATGAATAGAACAAAAAGCCAACGCTAAAAGCCATACACATTTGCAATTCGCACCAGCCAACGCTACGCCAAAAATTGCAAAAGAGTATGTCTTTGCCAACGCTATCAACAGAACGGAAATGAAAGCCAGCTTACAACAAAGTATATAAAACATAGCTAATAAGTGCTAAACTCAAAGGTTTGTGCTTATTTATTAAGTTCCGCCAAATTTTTAATTTGGCTTTTAAAATAGTAAAGGTAAAAACAAAATATAAAAATTTGGCTCTGTACTAAAACCGAAATTTATCGTATTTTTATACGCTACGTTTCATATACAAACCGTTATGTTTAATGCGGGGAAACTGCCGAAAAACGAGAAACTCTAGTTTTTAAAATAGAATTTTAGCAATAATTCGGAAAAAGGATTCGTGCGGAATTTAGCATAATAACGGAATAAAAAAAGGAAACTCAACTGTGCGGAATGAAATGTTGAAACGGGAATTTTAGCACAACAAAGGAATTTATTATTGTTGCAGAAATTGAGCACCACAACGGAATTAAATTAGAAACGAAAAACTCAACTTTGCGGAATTGAAAGTTGGAGTGGAAAAGTTGAAAAACAAAAATTGTAACTAAACCGAAAAATATCTGGACGGAATTACACTCGGAATCAATAAATTGAAAAGGAATTTAACAGCGGAATTAAAAGCACTAAAACATAACACCGTGTATAAAAAATGCTTAGTTTAGTGCTTAATCAAAAGTCTGTGCTTTTTTGCTAAGTCCAATTTTCCTGCGGAAAATCAGCCTCTCACAAAACAGCACTTTCCATACACCAACCGTTGTAAACAATGTCAGAACGAAATCCTGAATTCAATAATATAGAATAACGACTAAAAAAAACAAATATGAAATGTTCTGTATGTTCTATTGAAATTAACGCTAATTATTGCCCTAAATGTGGTCAATATTATAAAAATGAGAGGATTTCAATTAGAACAATATTTTTAGATTTGTTTGGTAATATTTTTTCATTAGAAAAATCATTTTTCAAAAACATAAAGATTGGACTGTTTCAGCCTAAAACGCTTATTTCAAATTATTGGAATGGATTTAAAGGTTATTATTACAGTCCGAGTAAATTTTTAATGATTGCATCACTTTTTTTTATATTACAAATTTCACTTGTTAAAGATTTTTTCGGAATTATTGTTTTTAGTAAGTTTGCTCAACAATTTTCAATACTTCTGTTGCTTATTGTTGTGTTTTCTTTTTTAAGTTATATCGTTTATTATAAATTTAAAAGAAACTTTTACGAACATTTAATTCTAAATATTTATAATATAAGTTTATGGTCTATAATATTCATCCCAATCTCTATGATTTTAAGTGTTTTGAAAACTCATTCTATTATTAAAACTGGATTTTTATTTTTTTATATGTTGATTATTGTTATTTGGAATTCTAAGGTGTTTGAAATGAATAAAACAAAACGCTTTATCTATATTTTAATAAATTGCATATTATTAGTTATTACACCATTTATCCTTTACAATTTTTTTGGAGTGAATTAATAATTCTTAAATAGAATAAAATATAGAATGGGAATTTCACAAAAATGTGGAAGGAAAAACCACCAAATTAAAATGAAAAATAAAATGAAATAAAAAATCAGAACGTGGAATTTAAGCAAGTTTGTTAAATTAAAGCGGAATAATCAGAAACGGAAACTACCAATCTAAACGAAAAAAGATGATAACTAGAATGCAATAAAACTCGCAGAATGAAACACAAAACACTGTTTACAACACCGTATAAAATTAATGCTTAAGGTCAGTTTTTAACCGAAGTTTCGGCATATTTACAAAGTCCGCAAAATTTTTAAAATTTTGCAATCAGCGGAAAAATAAGATAAAATTTAAAAAATTCTGCTAAGTGCTAAACCGAAAATTATTGTATTTTTAACCAGCACTAATCTTATACCAATACTCCGTTAAACTTTGCCCTAACCCTCTAACAGTCAATTAAATAAGTTAAAAAAACAGGCTCAAAAATTAGGATAACTCCCTGATTATCATTAAATTAATAGTTAATTTCAAACAGCTATTAATGATGCTTCTCAAGGAGAAATCCAACTATAAATATCACACAAAAAGATTACTTAACAAAATGAAAGATGTAAATAAATGGCAATATGATTTTATGTTGGAAGTTTTTGGTCTATTTCTCAGCATAAAAGGACGTTTAAATTTTATGCAGTTAAGTCGTTATGGTGATCATGGAGAACAACATTACAGGAATCAGTTTAGTAAGTCTTTTGACTTTTTAAATTTCAATAAAGAATTGATTACTGAGTATGGGGGCAAACATTTAACCATTGCTTTCGACCCGAGTTATGTTAGTAAATCTGGTAAATCCACCTGTGGAGTTGGTTATTATTGGTCTGGTGTAGCGGGAAAGGCAAAATGGGGATTGGAAATATCTGGTATAGCAGCGATTGATATAGATAATCATACAGCGTTTCATTTAGAGGCTGTTCAGACACCAAATAATTTGGAATCAAAAAGTTTGGTAGATCATTATGCCAATATATTGATTCAAAGAAAAGAGGTCCTTCTTTCGATGTCTAAATATGTTGTGGCAGATGCTTATTTTTCCAAATACGGTTTTGTTTCTAAACTCTCTGATAATGGATTGGAGACCGTTAGCAGACTAAGAAACGATGCTGACTTACAATATATTTATACTGACCAACAGAAATATGGGAGAGGAAGACCTAAGAAATATGATGGAAAAATTGATTATAAAAAACTTAGAAAAGAATATTTTTCTTTGATAGAAGACAATCAGCAAAGCAAAGTATACAGCGCTATTGTATACTCAAAATCATTAAAAAGAAAAATCAATCTTGTGATTGTTTATTTCCTTAAAAAAGGAAAATGGAATCATAAATTATATTTTTCTACAGATGTAACAATTTCAGCAGAAATGATTTTGACATATTATCGCACCAGATTTCAAATAGAATTTACTTTTAGAGATGCCAAGCAATACTCAGGTCTAAATCACTGTCAAGCAAGAAGTAAAGATAAACTCAACTTTCATTTTAATACAGCACTTACAACGGTTAATCTCGCTAAGATTACACATTGGATGCCTATTGAAAAAAGGCTAAGAGGGGCTTTCTCAATCAAGGATATTAAAACCTTACATCACAATGAGTTAATGCTTGCTCGATTTTTTAACGTGTTCGCTATAAGACCGAACTTGAAGAATAATAAACAAAAAATTAAAGAACTACTGTATTATGGTATCAGAGCAGCATAAAAACTTAACGGAGTATTGTTATACCAAACGTTATGTTTAATGCGGGAAAACTGCCGAAAACGAGAAACTATAGTTTTTAAAAATAGAATTTTAGCAATAATTCGGGAAAAGGATTCGTGCGGAATTTAGCATAATAACGGAATAAAAAAAGGAAACTCAACTGTGCGGAATGAAATGTTGAAACGGGAATTTTAACACAACAAAGGAATTTATTATTGTTGCGGAAATTGAGCACCACAACGGAATTAAATTAGAAACGGAAAACTCAACTTTGCGGAATTGAAAGTTGGAGTGGAAAAGTTGAAAAACAAAAACTGTAACTAAACCGAAAAATATCTGGACGGAATTACACTCGGAATCAATAAATTGAAAAGGAATTTAACAGCGGAATTAAAAGCACTAAAACATAACACCGTGTATAAAAAATGCTTAGTTTAGTGCTTAATCAAAAGTCTGTGCTTTTTTGCTAAGTCCAATTTTCCTACGGAAAATCAGCCTCTCACAAAACAGCACTTTCCATACACAAGACCGTTATGTTTAATGCGGAAAAATGCCGAAAACGAGAAACTCTAGTTTTTAAAATAGAATTTTAGCAATAATTCGGAAAAAGGATTCGTGCGGAATTTAGCATAATAACGGAATAAAAAAAGGAAACTCAACTGTGCGGAATGAAATGTTGAAACGGGAATTTTAACACAACAAAGGAATTTATTATTATTGCGGAAATTGAGCACCACAACGGAATTAAATTAGAAACGGAAAACTCAACTTTGCGGAATTGAAAGTTGGAGTGGAAAAGTTGAAAAACAAAAACTGTAACTAAACCGAAAAATATCTGGACGGAATTACACTCGGAATCAATAAATTGAAAAGGAATTTAACAGCGGAATTAAAAGCACTAAAACATAACACCGTGTATAAAAAATGCTTAGTTTAGTGCTTAATCAAAAGTCTGTGCTTTTTTGCTAAGTCCAATTTTCCTGCGGAAAATCAGCCCCTCACAAAACAGCACTTTCCATACACAAACACGTTGGTAGCCATTAGAACCGAGTAAACAGAGTGAATTTAAGACCATCCGACTTACGGAATTAGAAAACAAAGAAAAGAAATTACGCTCTGGAAAAGTGAAAAATGGAAACTAAAAGGTCGAAAACTAACCGCTCAAGACCTAAATGGAGCATTAAATTTAAGTATTATGAAAAATTTATTTTTAACATTAGCATTTGTATTAGTTACTGCATTTAGTTTTGCAAATACAAATTTGAGCAATTCTACTCAAGAAAAAGTAGAACAAGTAGATGGGGCAATGGAATTGACATTGTCTTGTGGTGTTAGCGGAACATTATCTTGGACGGGAAGCCCAAGTTTTTCTGATGTTATGGAAGAAGTAGATCGTTTAGAAGATCTTTACTGTTAATCCATTCTTTTCAGTTTATACCCTATGAATTATCATATAATAATTCATAGGGTATAT
This sequence comes from Tenacibaculum sp., assembly GCA_965242715.1. Classification (GTDB taxonomy): domain Bacteria; phylum Bacteroidota; class Bacteroidia; order Flavobacteriales; family Flavobacteriaceae; genus Polaribacter. The sequence continues at coordinate 1,906,372 of OZ251501.1, read as the reverse complement.
TTATCTAACAATTAATAATCTCAAAAATGAAAAAAATATTTTTCCTAATCTTAATGATAAGCTTTTTTTATGGCTATTCTCAAAATAATGATTCTTATAATTACAAATTTATATACGAATATCAATTTCAGGTAGACTCTACCGATATACACAGTTTAAAACAAGAAAACATGATTCTTATTTTAAATAAAGAAAAAAGCTATTTCTATAGTTCTTCACGATTTTCAATAACTGATTTAGTTAAAAATAATCCAAATTTAAATCTTTCGGAACTTATGCTTTTAAGGAAAAAATTACCGAAAAATAAAATAAAAACAGAAATTGAAAAAGATTTAAGAAATCTTAAATTAAGTTACTTTGAGAAAATATCAAGTTATATTTATACTTTTAAAGAAAAACTTATTGATTTTAATTGGCAAATAAAAGCTAAAGAAAAAGTGATTAACGGAATTTTATGTAAAAAAGCAACAACAACTTTCGCTGGAAGAAATTATATAGCTTGGTTTACAAATGAAATACCTATATCAAATGGTCCTTATAAATTTGGTGGACTACCTGGTTTTATTATTGAAATTAGTGATTCTAAAAACCATCATCATTTTGTGTTAAAAAGTTTTAAAAAAGAAAAAGGACTTTTTCCTGTATATAAAAAAAAACCGATTAATGCTTCTATGAATGAAATTATTAAAGCAAAAAAAAATATGTTTAAAAATTCGAATTTTACTTTTACAGCAAATCGAGAAGTAATTAAAAAGGCTAAAGAGAGATTAAAAAAGAGGAATAACCCAATAGAATTATATAATAAATAATGTATGCGTTATAGTATTTCCCTTCTGTTATTGCTCTTTTATTCGTTTAGTTTTTCACAAACAAAAATAAGTGGAAAAATAATTAGTAAAGATAAAAAAACACTACAAGGAGCAAGTGTGGTTGTAACCAAAACCAAAGGAAACATTATTTTAACATACGCAATATCGGATAATAATGGAATATATTCTTTGAATGTTAATTCTAAATTAGATTCTTTGCAGGTTAATGTTTCCTATATTGGTTATGTCAAACAATCAAAAATTATTGCAAATAAAACTCAAACTCTTAATTTTTCTCTTTTAGAATCTACCGAAAAATTAAAAGAAGTATTTATAAAAAACTTTCCTATAACTAAGAGAGGAGATACTATTAATTATTCTGTTAATGCTTTTAAAGACCAAAAAGATAGAGTTATTGCAGATGTTTTAAGAAAATTACCAGGAATTGAAGTATTGGTAGATGGTAAAATACTATATCAAGGTAAACCCATACAAAAATATTATATTGAAGGTTTAGATTTGTTAGAAGGCAGGTATAATCTCGCCAATAACAACTTACCTGCAAGCTCTGTGTCAAAAGTACAAATATTAGAAAACCATCAACCCATAAAAATATTGGATAGTTTGGTGTTTTCTGACAAAACATCGTTAAATATTAAACTCAAAAAAAACATTACGGTTACAGGAACTTCTAAATTAGGCGTTGGGTTATCTCCTTTTTTATGGAATGTAAATATTACACCAATGTTATTTACAAAAAAGCAACAAATGATAACTTCTTATCAAACTAACAATGTTGGTAATGATATTTCAAACGAAATAAAAACATTAACCTTTGAAGATTTATTAGACCAATTTGAAAGTAATAATAAAAAAAAAGATTGGGTAACTATTCAAGAATTATCATCGCCTCCATTTTCTAAAAAAAGTTGGTTAGACAATAATGCACATCTATTCACTACCAATTATTTGGTTCGTTTAAAAAAAGATTTAGACCTAAAAATAAACTTATCTTATGTAAATGATTTTCAACAACAAAACGGAAATACACAAACTACGTTTTTCACACCAACAGATACTATAAATATTATTGAAAATACAAATAACAAGTTGTTTTTTAATTCATTGAAAAGCAAATTTATTTTAACAAAAAACACTAACAAAAACTATTTCAAAAATACTTTTGAAGTAAACAACTATTGGGATTCTCAAAACGGAAAAATCATTTTAAATAATAAAAATATAAACCAAAATACAGAAATTCCTTATACTTCTTTTAGCAATAAGTTAAAACTAATAAAGCCGTTTGGCAAAAAACTTGTCACAATAAAATCGATTATAACCTATTCAAAATCACCACAGAATTTAAGAGTTACTCCAAGTCAATTTGAAAATTTATTAAATAATGGCAACTCATTTGATGAACTCAATCAAAAAATTGAACATTCTAATTTTTACGCCAATAATTCTTTTAGTTTCACAAAAGGAATTGAAAAATTTACGTTTATACCAAAGGTTGGTTTTACTATTCAAAATCAGAAATTAGTTAGTCATATTTCAACCTTTGAAAACAATATAGAAAATATACTTACTGGCAATTTTCAAAATAATTTAATTTTTAATAAAACTTCTTTTTACACTATTTTAAAGACTCAATATCGAAATAATAATTGGAAGATTGAATTAGAAACACCTTTAAAACTTCAAACATTTAATAGAAAAGATAACAGTTTAAATAAAAACGAAAACCTCAATCGTTTTACTTTTGAACCAAGGCTCTCTATAAAAAAAGATTTGAATGCTTTTTGGAAAACCACCTTTTCGGCAAGTTTAAAAAATAGTTTTGGAGATATTAATCAATTATATTATGGTTATATTTTAAATAATTATAGAAACATTCAAAAATATGAAACACCAATTTTAGAAAGTTTAAGAAAAAATATTACTTTAGGTGTTTCATATAGAGACCCTATAAAATCATTATTTATAAATGGGTTTTATTCTTATAGCAATTCAAATCAAAATTTACTTTTTGGAAACAGTATAAATGATAACGGAACTACTTCTTTTGGTTTCTCTGAACAAGACAATAATAGCAACACACATAATATTAATTTAAGAGGAAGTAAATATTTTAGTAAACTAAAGACTGTACTTACCTTAACCACAAATGCTTCATTAGAGAATAAAGAACAATTATTAAACGGAATAATTACTGATATAACCACAAAAAACATTCAATTAAAAGGAAAATTGGATACTGAAATTGCAGAATGGTTGAATGTTGAATATAAAAGTAATATTTCTATTTCTAATACTCAATTTGAAAATCAACAGTCTTTTGATAATATCATAACACAAGAACATTTATTAAATTTCAATTTTTATCCAACTTCAAATCAATATATTGGTTTTGATGTTGAATATTATAAAAATAATTTCTCTAATGAAAATCAAGAAAATTATTTTTTGAATCTAAATTATAGATATACTTTTAAAAAGAGTAGAATAGATTTAGAACTAAATTGGAACAATCTACTCAATGCAAGAGAATTTACAACAGTATATAACAACACTTTTTCATACACTCAAAGCACTTATAAATTAAGACCAAGACAAGTATTAACGAGTGTAAAATTTAGTTTTTGAAAATCAAGGCACTATCTCATAATCTGTGTAAGTTTAAAATCTCGGGAGTTATAACTCCCGAGATTTTTTTTATTAACTTTGGTTATGTTTTAGAATAATGTAGAATTTCACTATCTTTATAAAAACATTATAGATATGGATTTACAAAGTATAATAAGAGTGTTGAGTCAAGAGCAGAAAAAGGAATTAGTCGGTTTATTGAGTCGTGATTTGAAAGTGCCAAAACTAAATATGCTTATAGACAACCTAAACAAAGACCGTCCAATCAACTGTCCACATTGTCAAAGTTCTGATATTTACGGGCATGGAGGCTATAAGGGTCGTAAGCGCTACAAATGTAAATCTTGCACTAAAACCTTTAATGATCTTACAGGTACTGCTATGGATGGCATAAAGAAAGTGGATGAATTTCAAGATTATCTAGTTCTTATGATTGAAAGCGTGAGTATCCGTAAAGCCGCTAAAAAGATTGGAGTCAATGTTAAAACTATTTTTGATTGGAGACACAAGTTACTATCTTGTTTATCCGTTTTTAATGGAGAAGAGTTCTCAGGAATTGTTGAATGTGATGACAAACAGCTTAATATAAATAATAAAGGAAGTCGAGATCTTCAAAGAAAACCTTACAAGAGACCAAGTGATAGACAAACCAAACGCGGTGTGAGCAATGATAAAATCTCTATAATGGTTGCCACAGATAGAAATAACAATCCAATGATGCGTGTCGCTAAAAGAGGCAGGATTGATGTGCATAGTATTGAAAAAACAATAGGAACGTTACTAAAACCTGAAAACGTACTTTGTTCAGATTCTCATCCTTCTATAATTAAATGGGCAAAAGATAAGCAGATGGAGCATCATACATTTATAGCATCAAAACACATAAAAGACAAGTGCTACCATGTGCAGCATGTAAACTCAATAGACAATCGTTATCAAAGATGGATAAAACCTTTCTATGGTGTATCAACAAAATATTTGAGTGGCTATCTAAACTGGTTTGTATTCTTGCAGAAGGTTAAAAAATCGCTCTCTCAAACAGTAGATATAGCAAATATCATGATAAAAAACGCTAAAGCTATAAACACATATAAAGCAATTGAAGAAAATTATATGGAATTAATGATTCCACATTATTCTAAAACATAACCTTAACTTTAAACTTTAACACCTTACATTATGAAACCAGAAGACATTTTAAACGATTCTTTTTTACAGCAATTCAAGAGCGGAACAGAACTAACCTCCTTTCTAGAAGACTTGCATGAGCGAGGCATAGAAAAGATATTAGAAGGCGAATTAGACGCACATTTAGATTATGAAAAACATCAAAAGCGTAGCAATACCAATGCACGAAATGGCTATACTTCAAAAAAGTTAAAAACTACCTTAGGAGAAACGACGATTCAAATACCACGAGATCGAGAAAGTTCATTTAATCCAATGCTTATTAAAAAACGCCAAAGCACAGCAGATGGAGTAGAAAATATAATCATCTCTCTGTACGCAAAAGGGATGAGTACCAGTGATATTGAACAGCAAATATATGAGTTGTACGATTTCAATATTTCTACTGCCACAATCTCAAGAATTACCGATAAAATAACAGGAGATATCATTGCTTGGAAAAATCGCCCCCTAGAACAAACCTACCTAATCGTCTGGATGGACGGTATTGTTTTTAAGGTTAGAGAAAACTCAAAAGTGATTAACAAAACCATTTACATCGCAGTAGGGTTACGCACAGATGGTAAAAAAGAGGTGTTAGGATTATGGTTAGGTAAAAATGAATCTTCCGCCTTTTGGATGTCTGTTTTAAGTGATATTAAAGCACGAGGAACACAAGATATTTTGATTACTGCTACCGATAATTTAAACGGATTTACAGAGACCATAAAAACGATGTTTCCTAATTCTGTAACTCAAATATGTGTAGTACATCAAATTAGAAACACCATGCGTTATGTGGTCTGGAAGGATAAAAAGGAGTTTGTAAAGGATATGAAACAAATCTACACAGCACCCACAAAAGAAGCCGCCAAAGCCGCTTTAAACGACTTCAAAGACAAGTGGAACTCTAAATATTCTTACGCCATTAAAAGTTGGGAAAACAATTGGGACGAACTCACTGTTTTCTTTGATTTTCCCGCTGAAATTAGAAAAATAATATACACCACTAATCTCATCGAAAACTTAAACGGAAAGATTAGAAAATACACAAAAAACAAACTCTCTTTCCCCACGGATGACGCGGTAATGAAGTCCGTATTTTTAGCACTAAGAGAAAGCACAAGAAAATGGACAATGCCAATTAGAAATTGGGGCGTTATTCTTAACCAATTTTTGATTATATTTGAAGACAGGATTAAGTTATAAATAACCTAATCCCGAATTTTAAACTTACACAGATTTTGCAAGAGTGTCAAAATCAACGACGAGTAGGTAAAGGGGAATCTCACCCCTAAACCTCTCACAGAACCGTACGTGATAGTCTCCCATCATACGGCTCTTCATACGCACAATTTTCATTGTTTGGCAGTACACAAGCTCTTCCTTATCAAAATGATAAGTTGGCAAAATCGCCTACCAGAAGCATCTGCTAACCCCTTCGCTACGTCTAATTTCCAAAGACATTTCTTGATACTATTCGCTACTACGAGTTAGTCCGCCACTCCAATTGTGTATTGATACTCTTTGGCTTGCCCTTCGGGATTATGCCGTTCTCTCTTAACACCACAAAAGAAGTTTCTCCTGTTCCGTAATTGAGCAGTAAGTAGAGTTCTTGCCCTCTATATGCCGATTGCCTCTTGACCAATAATCAGGTTACTCTCGTCAAGACTTATCTCGCAAGACCATCAATCCCTCGATTTTGACAACACTAAAGTTGTTTACGACACTTCTACAAGGATTCAATCTCATCTCTTTCAACTCCTCTACTTCCACCATAGTAATTACTCAACATACAAACGTAGGTAATGCCCTTAACCTTATCGCTCAGCACCAACCCGTGAAAGGCAAGCACCATAAGGCGGTTTGACTGATTTGCCTGAACATCCCAGCCGATAGACCATAATCATATTAGTGGGCGGACCAATATGATTATCCTATCATCTCAATACAGTTATGTTACTTGTATTTCAAAGAACTTAATCTTATCTTGTATCCCCAAGTAACGCAGGACACACAACGGCTACCAACAAAGTATATAGTTTATTGCTATAAGTTGCTAAACCAAACTAAGTGTATATTTACATAGGTTAATGATTAACTAAAATTTAGTATATTTCTACACGCAACAAACCATATACACAACGTTATGTTTAATGCGGGAAAATTGCTGAAAACCAGAAACTCTAGTTTTTAAAATAGAATTTTAGCAATAATTCGGAAAAAGGATTCGTGCGGAATTTAGCACAACAAAGGGATTTATTATTGTTGCGGAAATTGAGCACCACAACGGAATTAAATTAGAAACGAAAAACTCAACTTTGCGGAATTGAAAGTTGGAGCGGAAAAGTTTAAAACAAAAATTGTAACTAAACTGAAAATCATTCGAGCGGAATTTTACTCGGAATGAATAAATTGAAAAGAAAATTAACAACGGAATTAAAAACCACTAAAAGGCAACACCGTGTAAAATTCATTGCTAAATTTTGGCTTATTTAGGAAAATCCTATCGGATTTTCAAGTTAGTTTTGTACTTGTGAAGTTTATCGCTAACTTCACGAACGAAATCTTATACAAGACCGTTGGTAGCCATTAGAACCGAGTAAACAGAGTGAATTTAAGACCATCCGATTTACGGAATTAGTAAAAAAAAGAAAAGCACTCTCTGGAAAAGTGAAAAACTGGAAACCTAAAAAAGTCGAAGTGGAGAAACCACAATTGAAGAATGACGACTTAATAATTTATTCTTCAAATTAATTTCATAAAAACTTAAAATTATGAAAAATTTATTCTTATCAGTAGTTTTACTACTGACCGTTTCATTTGCCTTTGCAGCAAATGATGTAGAGAATGTTTCAACAGCAGATATTACAACTGTTGAAATGATTAGTTCTGTAGAATTAGCAAATGCTGATTTTGTTGATGTATTTTTATCACCTGAATTTGAAAATTCATTTAATTTGGTTCAAGTAGAAAATATTACTCTATCTGATTGTTCAGGAATTACCGTTACTTTAGGTGGTGGTGATTCTTTTGTATGGTCAGGAAGTTGTGCTGGACTAATGGGATTAATCAGAGCATATTTAGCGAAATAAGCCAGAAATTAAAGACAGAGGGGCATTTTCCTCTGTCTTTTTTTTGTAAATCTATAATCAAATAATAATGAAAAAAATAATACTGTTTTTTATAATAATAATAATAATAAGTAACTATGTTCATTCACAAACTTCAATTGAAGTAGAATATGTTTTTAACGACAATGCATCTATCTACAATTCAAAATTAATATTTACAGATTCAATATCTTTATTTACAATCTATGACACTAAAATTGAAGAAAAAGAAAATGAAATAATAAACACCAAAAAAACTATGTCTATTAAATCATTCAAACCAAAATCTCAAAATAGAATACTACTCCAATCTGATGGCGATAGTTTAATATATTTTAATATGAATTTAGGTAAAAAATTTTACACAGTAAATGAACCTAAAATAAAATTAAATTGGGTTCTTGGAAAAGAAACAAAAACAATATTAAATTTTAAATGCAATTCGGCTAAAGTCAAATTTAGAGATAAAGAATATATTGCATATTATACAACAGAAATACCTATTAATGGAGGTCCTTGGAAATTCCGTGGATTACCTGGATTAATTTTAGAAATAAAAAGTTTAGATAACAAAATTGATTTTAGAGTTTATTCAATTAAAAGAGAAAAACGTATTGACAGAAAAGATTTATTGTTTAAAAAAAACGAATTAGTTGATATAAAATTATTCAAAGAATTATCATTCAAAAATATAAAAAAGAGAAAAAGATTTCTTGAGTTTTTAGCAGCAGAAAATGGAGGTAGTGTAAAAACTAATTTTAGGAATAATCACATTGATTTTACAATTACAGAATTTGATGTAAATGAAGAATAATTATAAAGCCTTTTTCTTTCTGTATTTTTTTTCATCTCTATTACATTCTCAAACAATTAAAGGAACAGTTACCAATATCGATCATAAGATGGTCGCTGTTTCAAATGTTTTAATAAAAGATAGTAACAATAGAGAAGTCATTTCTGAATATACATTTTCAAAAAACGGTAAATACCAAATTATATTAAAAAATAAATATGAATCTATAATAATTGAGATTAATACCAATGGCTATAAACAAGAATCTTTTATCATAGAAAACCCACAAAAAAACAAAACCTATATTATAGATTTTGTTTTAAGAAAAAATGAAATAATTAAACTCGATGAAGTAATAATAATTGCAAAAACAAAACCGTTTACAATAAAAAAAGACACCGTAAATTACAATGTCAATTCTTATCGTGATGGTTCAGAACGAAAGATACAAGACCTTATAGCAAAATTACCAGGAATTGAAGTAAACACAAATACTGGTGAAATAAAATACAAAGGAAAATCGGTAGAAACTGTACTGTTAGAAGGTGATAACTTGTTTGGTTACAACTATTCTCTTGGCACAAAAAATATTAATGTAGATATGGTTGAGCAAGTGCAAGCCATAGAAAACTACTTTGAAAACCCCCTTTTAAAAGGCATAGAGAGTGGCGACAAAGTGGCATTAAATTTAACCTTAAAAAAAGGAAAAATAGACTTTTCTGGAAATATAGATTTGGGAGTTGGTGTTTTTGAAAAAGGGAAACAAGCATTAAATATCAACTCCAATATTTTGGGCATTACTAAAAACTATAAATCTTTTGCTACTTTGGCACATAATAATATAGGTATTAACCACTCACCTTTCGATTATTTTGGTTTTAGCGTTAATTTAGAGCAACTTAAAGAAAAAGACTTTTTTGCTCAAAAAATTATTCCTGAAACTCGTTTTTCAAATACTTTAGATGATAAGAGAGTAAATATTAATAATCAGTATTTTGGAAACTATAACGCTATTTTTAAAATAAATAAACGCTTAAAAATAAAAACTAATCTGTATTATATTAACGACAAGGTAACAAGTGAACAATTGTTTGAAAATAGTTACATAATCAATAATGAAAAATTTAGAACAACAGATAACACTTTTATAACAAAAAAACCAAATCAATATCGTGGCGATTTAGAAATTAAATACAACAGTTCAAAAACATCATTGCTTGAATATAATTTAAGAGTAAGACAAGAGAATATAAAGACACCATCAACAATAATTTCTAACAATGATAATAGTTTTGAGTCTTTACTTAATTCAGAAGATTTTTATTTAAAACAAAAGTTACTTTTCACCAAAAAACTTTCAAATAAAAAGGCCTTTCAATTTTCTATATTTCAGTCTACAAACAACATTCGACAAACCTATCAGATAAATCCGTCAGTTATTAATGTTCTAAATTTTAATAGCGATATTCAAAAAAGCGAATACAAAAAAAGTTATCTCGAAGCACAAGCAACGCTTTTGGGCTCAAGCAAAAAAAATAATAAATACACATTTTCTATTGGTGGGATTTTGGACAATAATAAACTTCAATCTGAATTGTTTAGTGAAAATAGCACAGAAATTATAACAGCAGAAAATGGAGTAAATAATTTAAAACACTCAAAACATAGTGCATATCATTTAGGTGCATATCACTTAAATGTTGGTAAATGGAAATTTTCTCCTTCATATTCGTTAAGTTATTTAAATCAAGAACGAGACAATAGAGAGAATGGCACAAAAAACAATCAAAATGATTTTATTTTTGAACCATCTTTAAACATAAGATATAGGCTAAACAGCGTTTCATTTTTATCTGCAAAAACAGGATATAACAAAACTTCAAATGTAGAAAGGTATCTTTCCCTAAATCAAATACTAATAAATAACCGAACAACTATTAGCAATACACCAAGTTTAGAATTACAAGAGTCAATAAATTACAGTATTTTTTATTTCAATAATGATTTGTACAATCAACTTCAAATAAATGCAGGTATAAATTATCAAAAATCCACAGGAAATTTCTTTAGAAATTCTATCATTAACGAAAACACAACCCAAATTAATTATTTTTTCTTACCTCAAAATAATAGCAACTTGAATTTTAATTTTCTAATTGCCAAGTATATCCCATTTTTGGAATCTACCATAAAATTAAGTTCAAATTATTCCATTTCCGAATATAAAAATATTGTCAATAATTCGGAATTGAGAAATAACAAAAGTCAGTTTTTAAACACAAAAATATTTATAAAAACGGCATTTGATGGTTTTCTAAATTTTGAGAATACTATAAATTTATCGAAGTCTATTTCAGAAAATGAAAATAGTAATCAATTCGTAAATGAATCGCTAAACAATACTTTCAAAATTATATTAAAACCAAACAAAAAATGGTTTGTATTATTATCATCAGATTATTTTTTACCAAATAGAATAAACAAAACAGAAAATTATTTATTTCTTGATGCTTCAATAAGGTATAGACCAAAAAATAAGAATTTTGAATTTAATTTTGTTGCTAAAAACTTGTTGAATGAAGATAATTTTGAACAAATACAAACATCAGACTTTTCAACAAATATATACAGCACTAATATTTTGCCGAGATATTATTTATTGAATCTGACATATAATTTTTAGATAGAGGGAAATCAACAACGGCTACCAACAATCTGTATAGTTAATGGCTACAAATTGCTAAAACCAAAGTTATTTTCTCTTAAATTAAGTCTGTGCTAACTGAAAATAAAGTAATTTTAAAACACCACGAACCATACAGGCAACGTTAAAATTCTATTCCAAATTTTATTATTTTACGGATAAGTTGCAGTAATAAAAAGAAAACTTACTTTTTCATTAAGTGGAGAAGATGGGAGTGAACCCATTGTATTCTTCTCTAAAAACGTTTATTTGCTATCTATAATAGATGTTCACTCGCGAAGAATATTAAAAGACTATTTTTCTTTTTCAATAAAACAAGATAAGGCGATAGCATTGCTTTCTGATGTGTTTTTAGAGTATCGATATCCTAAAAATATAGTTATTAGAAGTGATAACGGAAGCCAGTTTATTGCTAAAAACGTACAAGAATATCTTGGACTAATTAGGAGTTCAGTAAGAATTTACACATGTAGCAACACCAGAAGAAAACGATTATATTGAAGCCTATCATGGCATATTAAAAAAAGAAGTCTTTTACAAGAGTGGATTATAGAACTTTTGGAGAAATTGAACAAATACTAAAAAGATATGTGAGTTTCTATAACAATACATAGACTATATGGTCTTTTGGGGTGCATTACACCAATGAAAAAATGGAACCAAGACAAACTTAATTTTAATGAAAAATTTAACCGCTTAATTAATAATCGAAATTTAGAATAATACTCTTGTTTTATAGGGGTCAAAACAGGTCAAACAAAAAAATATTATTAAAGAGGGAGCTTTATCTTTAAAAGGAGAAAGAGTAAAATTAGTAGAAGATTCTAATGAAATAGCAATAGAATGTACGAAGAATAGATCTTTAATGGTACTAGGAAATGTACATATAACAAACTTTGATGGAAGTACAGAAGAGCGTAAAAAAGTAACTGCATTTTGTAGATGTGGAGCATCAACAAACAAACCATTTTGTGACGATAAACATAACGAGGTCAATTTTGTAGGATAGTAGTTTTGTTATTTTTGTAGAGGTAGGGGTTTATTTTTAAATAAATATATTTTCCGTAAATTTGTATTCAGATTAAAGAGATAAAAAAATGAAGATTATAATTTATGGTAAAAAAGGTCACGCACATACAGTGGCATTTAAGAACTATTTTAGAATGGCAGAAATGCCATTTGAATATAAAGATGTGGCTACTGACGAAGAAGCAAAAAAACATACCAAAGAATTGTATAATGGTGTTCTAAAATACCCAACATTAATTATTGATGGAGAAGTGTATTTAACTCCAACTTCCGATGAGTTTAATAAGATTATTAAAGAAGCAAGTCTAAAAGAGTAGTTCAATTTGTGATTTCGTAGTCTGTATTGAGCGAAGTCAAAATGAAGGCAGGAATCTTTTATAATTAGGTACTTAAAAATGGGAGACATTTCTAAAGATATAAAATCTAAATTTCCAAATAATAAGATTAAGGCATTGATTAATATTAAGTATACAGCTAGCTGGTTAAATAGTAATGAAAATGGTTTTTTTAAACCTTACGGAATATCACCGCAACAGTATAATATCTTACGAATTTTAAGAGGAGCAAAAGAGCGAACTAAAGTTCAAATTATAAAAGATAGAATGATTGAGCGTGCTCCAAATGCCACTCGCTTAATGGATAAATTATGTAACAAAAAATTAATTGAAAGAGTTCGTTGTGAGTATGATAGGAGAGTGGTTTATATTAATATTTCTAAACAAGGTTTAGAATTGTTATCTACTGTTGATGCTTCTTTAGAGTTAGATTTTTTAGGCAATCTGACAGAAACAGAAGCAGTTCAATTAAGTGATTTATTAGATAAAATTAGATAAAAAAAATTTATTATAATATTTTCCATGGAGGATATTATGAAAAACAAATAATTATGAAATTAAAACATAAAAGACAAAAAGTACCTAGCTATTTTTCATTCAAAGAATGAGTAAAAGTAACTTAAATTCAACTAATAAATGCAACTTTTAGATTTGAGGCCAGGGCAGAATCATACTTTTAAATTCAATATTCTCAATAAATAAGGTTCATTTTTGCCAGCCTCTAGCCTTTTACTCTTCATAGATAATTTTTTTGAAGATTCATTTTTCAATAAATTTAGTACAATTTTAAGAAGTATGGAATAATTTTGGGCAGCGTTTCTTGCTTTTTTTCTAGAAGCACCTTCAGAAAAAGCACCCTGCAAAGTCCAATGGAGTTTATTTTTTACAGACCAATGCGAGCGTACTTTTTATTGAAACTCAATGGCATTATTTTCTAAACTAGATATATAATAACGGGTTGCTTTTTCTATAGGTTTATCGCTGTTTTTAAATTCACGTATACTTTCTATTCTTCTATAGTCTAAATTATGATTGGTGTATGTTTCTTAAATGTTTTGAAAACCAAAATTCATCTTGAATGTGTTTCAATAATTGTGGTTGATCTGCTTTAGCCTGCCCCAAAACAAGATTATTCTTACAAGCCCAAGCACTAACCCTATGAATTGGTGATTTCTTTCCGTATGCTTTTGCACCACGTATTGTCTTACCATCAATGGCTATTATTTTACCTTTACTTAAACCTGTAATTGAATAAACCCATTTCAATAAAACAAGATTTAAATTGTTCACTATTAATAGCCGAAAAAGTTCTGTTAATAGTGTCTTTTGAAGGAATGCCATTAGGTAAATTTAAGAATTTCTTTAAAAAACTTTCTTTTTATTTCGTAAAATCAATCATTTGTTCCCAAGTTTCTGCTCCACAAATCACTGAAACTATACAGATAAGAAATAATTATCAACTAAATTATGAAGTTGGCTTCTGTGATCTTCTATTTGCCCAAAAATGCTCTTTAAATTACTTGATGATTTCATATAGTTAAATTATATGATTATCAGTACAATATATGAATAATCAATGATAAGGGTGAACTCCTTGAGTTTGTTATCACTCAAGCTAGTGTAGATGATAGGTTTCCTTTAAAACAAGATAATTTTTTAAGCAAAATATTTGGAAAACTATATGCTGATAAAGGATGTCTTTTTAAAGAATTAACCGCTTTATTATTTGATTAAGGATTACATTTAGTCACTGGAATAAGAAATAACATGAAAAATGTATTGATGACAATGAGAGATAAAATACTGCTAAGAAAACGTTCTGTAATAGAAATCATAAACGACCAACTTAAAAACATAGCACAAGCAGAGCATTCTAGACATAGAAGTTTTGGAAACTTTATCACCAATTTGCTAGCAAGTCTTATTGCGTATTCGTTTCAATAAAAAAACCAAGTATCAAATTTGAAACCGAAAAAACAAATCAATTAATTCTTTTTTGTTAAATTCTTAGGTAAACCTCAGGTTATTATTTTTCGTCTTAATGGTTTTTTATTGATTACACTTTAAAGAGATTAGTTGTAAATTTGTTTGTTGTTTTTGTTGTAAACAAAAACAACTTTAGATAAAAATCTAAAGCTGTTTTAAAATATAAATTAATGCTACTATTTTTGGTTTTTAATCCATTTTCTAGCATTGACAAATGCCTCTAACCAAGGAGAGATTTCATCTTGTCTGTCTTTTGGATAATTTGCCCAGTTCCATTGAAATGTTGAACGTTCAATATGTGGCATGGTTATCAAATGACGCCCTGTATTATCACATAGCATGGCTGTATTATAATCAGAACCATTAGGGTTATTAGGATATCCTTCATAACTATATTTTGCAACAATATTATAATTATCTTCAGATTCTGGTAAGTTAAATTTACCTTCACCATGAGAAATCCAAACGCCTAATTCAGTTCCAGCTAAAGATGATAACATAACAGAATTGTTTTCTTGTACCTTTACAGAAGTAAATGAGCTTTCGTGTTTTTTAGAATCGTTATGTACTAACTTACCATGCATTTTATGCTCTGGATTAATTAAATCTAACTCCATCCATAATTGAGCACCGTTACATATACCTATAGATAAAGTATCTTTACGTTTAAAGAAATTCTTTAATGCTGTATTTGCTTTCTTATTATATAAGAAAGCTCCAGCCCATCCTTTAGCAGAACCAAGAACATCGGAATTAGAGAAACCACCAACTGCGCCAATAAATTGAATATTTTCTAAAGTTTCACGACCAGAAACTAAATCAGTCATGTGAACATCTTTTACATCAAAACCAGCTATATACATGGCATTTGCCATTTCACGTTCAGAATTAGAACCTTTTTCACGAATAATAGCTGCTTTTGGTCTTACTCTTGTATTCTCGAGCGCAGTCGAGAGGTTATTATTAGGTCTCGACTGTGCTCGACCGGATAACATATCTGTTAATTTACCTGTAAAGTGTTTCGGAAATGTATATTGTAAAGGTTGGTTTTTGTAGTTATCAAATCTATCTTTAGCTAGATTATTAGCAGTTTGTTTTTGGTCTAATAAAAAAGAAGTTTTGTACCAAATATCTCTCATTTCAGAAACATCAAAAGAGAAAGTATCTTCATTATTTTTAATAGTTACTTTTTCTGAATTATTTACAGTTCCTATATTGAAAAATTCAATATTATTTTCTGATAAGATTATTTCTACAGAATTACTTGCTTGAAAAACAATTCCTGCATTTTCTGCAAACAGTATTTTTATAGAATCTTCTTCATTTAAAGCAGATAGGTTAAAATCAGCGCCTAAATTTCTATCAGCAAAACACATTTCTAATAAAGTTGTAATCAACCCACCAGAAGCAACATCATGCCCGGCAGAAATTTTATCAGCTTTAATTAAATGTTGAATTGTATTAAAAGTGTTTTTTAAGAAACTAGCATTTTTAACATCTGGAGCTTCATTTCCAATAGTGTTTAATGTTTGATTAAAAGAACTTCCTCCTAATTTAAAAGTATCTTGTGAAATATTAATATAATAAATGTTTTCACCATTTTGTTGTAAAACAGGTTCTACAACTTTAGATATTTCATTACAATTTGCTGCGGCAGAAATAATAACTGTTCCTGGAGAAATTACTTCTCCATCAGTATATTTTTGTTTCATAGAAAGTGAATCTTTTCCTGTCGGAACATTGATTCCTAAATCTATTGAAAAATCAGATATTGATTTTACCGCTTTATATAAACGGGCATCTTCACCTTCATTTTTACAAGGCCACATCCAGTTTGCTGATAACGAAACAGATTGTAAATTATCTTTTAAAGGAGCCCAAATAATATTTGTTAAAGATTCTGTAATTGAATTTCTACTTCCTGCTTCTGGATGAATTAAACCAGAAATAGGGGAGTGGCCAATAGAGGTTGCAATTCCTTCTTTTCCATTATAATCTAGTGCCATAACACCAACATTATTTAAAGGGATTTGAAGAGAACCAACACATTGTTGTTTAGCAACTTTACCACCAACACATCTATCTACTTTATTGGTTAACCAATCTTTACAAGCAACAGCTTCTAACTGTAAAACTTGTTTTAAATAAATGTGTAAGTTTTTGGTTTTATACCTCGAATTTTTATAGTTTCTTTTAACTGTTTTATCTGTTAAAACAGTTTTTGGAGAGCTGCCAAACATATCTTCTAAGGCTAAATCTATTGGTTTTTCTCCTTTGGTTTTAGATTCAAAAGTAAACCTATTATTACCTGTAACATCACCAACTGTATACATTGGAGAACGTTCACGTTCTGCAATTTTTTGTAAAATACCTATATGTTTTTTAGCAATAACCAATCCCATTCTTTCTTGAGATTCATTACCAATAATTTCTTTAGCAGACAGTGTTGGGTCACCAATAGGTAATTTATCTAAATCGATTTTTCCACCAGTATCTTCTACTAATTCTGATAAACAATTTAAGTGTCCGCCAGCACCATGATCGTGAATAGAGACAATAAAATTCTCATCACTTTCTACCATACCACGAATGGCATTGGCAGTACGCTTTTGCATTTCTGGATTAGAACGTTGTACCGCATTTAATTCAATACCTGAAGCAAATTCTCCTGTGTCTGCCGAAGAAACTGCGGCTCCACCCATTCCAATACGGTAATTTTCTCCACCAAGAATTACAATTTTATCTCCTTCTTTTGGTGTGTCTTTTATAGCTTGTTCTACTTTACCATAACCAATACCACCAGCTTGCATAATAACTTTATCGTACCCAAGTTTTCTTGCTTTTGACGTACTTGATGCAGCGTTCTCTTCATGTTCAAAAGTTAACACAGAACCTGTGATTAATGGTTGCCCAAATTTGTTACCAAAATCAGAAGCTCCATTTGAAGCTTTTATCAAAATATCCATAGGAGTTTGATATAGCCAGTTTCTAGCTTTAAATTTTTGTTCCCAAGGTCTGTTTTCTTCCAAACGAGAATATGAAGTCATATAAACTGCAGTACCTGCTAAAGGTAAAGAACCTTTTCCTCCAGCAAGTCGGTCTCTAATTTCTCCTCCAGAACCTGTTGCTGCACCATTAAAGGGCTCTACAGTTGTTGGAAAGTTGTGTGTTTCAGCTTTTATAGAAATAACAGATTCAAATTCTTTAATTTGGTAAAAATCTGGTTTATCGGCACTTTTAGGTGCAAATTGCTCAACTTTAGGGCCTTTTATGAAAGCAACATTATCTTTATATGCAGAAACAATATCATTAGGGTATTGCTTAGATGTTTCTTTTATTAATTTAAATAAAGAAGTAGGCATTTCTTCTCCATCAATAATAAATGCTCCGTTAAATATTTTATGACGACAATGCTCTGAATTTACTTGAGAGAAGCCAAATACTTCGCTATCGGTTAGTTTACGCCCAATTTTTGTAGCTATTTTTTCTAAATATTCAACTTCTTCTTGATTTAAAGCTAAACCTTCTTGTTGATTATATACAGCTATATCTTCAATTTCTAAAATGGGTTCTGGTTGAATATCAATCGTAAATGTATCTTGATTTAATCCATTAAATTTTTCAGAAATCATAGGGTCAAAATCTGTGAAGTCTTTTAAAACTGTTTGAAATTCTTCTATTCTAAGAATATCAGAAACTCCCATGTTTTGTGTTATTTCTACTGCATTCGTACTCCAAGGAGTAATCATAGCTGCTCTCGGGCCAATAAAAAAAGCGTCTAAAGACGCTGCATTTATTTTCGATTGATTGCCAAACAACCAAGTGAGTTTGTCTATAGTTTCAGTAGATAATTCTTTTGTTGTTTGAACAGCAAATACTTTGCTGTTTGCGTTTCCAAAGAAATGAATCATTGTTGTATGTAGTTTGTGTGTTGTTTTTAAGAGTGTAAATTTACTTTTTTCTATTGAATTAATGATATAAAAAAAGCTTCAAATTTTTCGGATTTTAGATATTTATTATTTAATTAGGTTATGTTTTAGAATAATGTAGAATTTCACTATCTTTATAAAAACATTATAGATATGGATTTACAAAGTATAATAAGAGTGTTGAGTCAAGAGCAGAAAAAGGAATTAGTCGGTTTATTGAGTCGTGATTTGAAAGTGCCAAAACTAAATATGCTTATAGACAACCTAAACAAAGACCGTCCAATCAACTGTCCACATTGTCAAAGTTCTGATATTTACGGGCATGGAGGCTATAAGGGTCGTAAGCGCTACAAATGTAAATCTTGCACTAAAACCTTTAATGATCTTACAGGTACTGCTATGGATGGCATAAAGAAAGTGGATGAATTTCAAGATTATCTAGTTCTTATGATTGAAAGCGTGAGTATCCGTAAAGCCGCTAAAAAGATTGGAGTCAATGTTAAAACTATTTTTGATTGGAGACACAAGTTACTATCTTGTTTATCCGTTTTTAATGGAGAAGAGTTCTCAGGAATTGTTGAATGTGATGACAAACAGCTTAATATAAATAATAAAGGAAGTCGAGATCTTCAAAGAAAACCTTACAAGAGACCAAGTGATAGACAAACCAAACGCGGTGTGAGCAATGATAAAATCTCTATAATGGTTGCCACAGATAGAAATAACAATCCAATGATGCGTGTCGCTAAAAGAGGCAGGATTTATGTGCATAGTATTGAAAAAACAATAGGAACGTTACTAAAACCTGAAAACGTACTTTGTTCAGATTCTCATCCTTCTATAATTAAATGGGCAAAAGATAAGCAGATGGAGCATCATACATTTATAGCATCAAAACACATAAAAGACAAGTGCTACCATGTGCAGCATGTAAACTCAATAGACAATCGTTATCAAAGATGGATAAAACCTTTCTATGGTGTATCAACAAAATATTTGAGTGGCTATCTAAACTGGTTTGTATTCTTGCAGAAGGTTAAAAAATCGCTCTCTCAAACAGTAGATATAGCAAATATCATGATAAAAAACGCTAAAGCTATAAACACATATAAAGCAATTGAAGAAAATTATATGGAATTAATGATTCCACATTATTCTAAAACATAACCTTTAATAATTAACTTCCTAACTGTAGAACCCAAGTTACTTTTAATTTTAAGAAAGTAAATTCCAGTTTTTATTTTTGATAAATCAATTGTATTATTAGTTGTTAGATTTTTAACTTCAAGATTTTTTTACCGTTTATAGAAAATAAAATCGCCTTTTTAAGTTTAATATTTGTTGGTTTTTTTATAAATATTTCTCCATTAGTTACTGGGTTAGGGGAATATATTTAATCATAATTATTGTTTTCGTTGTATAAGTGCCATATAAAAACCATCATAGCCAGATATGTGGGATAATACTTTTTTATCTGCTACAAATATAAAATCTTTTCCGGTTTCTGATGTTAAGAATTTGTCAATTTGTTCCTGGTTTTCAGATGGTAAGATAGAGCAAGTTGCATATACTAACTTTCCGCCAGGTTTAAGCATTTTAGAGTATTGCTGTAAAACATCTTGTTGTACACCTCTAATGTTATTTAAAAATTCAGGTTGTAATTTCCATTTACTATCAGGGTTTCGTCTAAGAACTCCTAGACCGGAACAAGGTGCGTCAATTAAAACTCTATCAGCTTTTCCATGTAGTTTTTTAATCGGTTTTGTAGAGTCAATTACTTTACAGTCTATATTATGAGCGCCATTTCTACGCGCGCGAACTTTTAGTTTTTTTAATTTACTTTCGTAAATATCCATAGCAATAATTTGCCCTTTGTTTTGCATTAAAGAAGCTAAATGCAATGTTTTTCCACCAGCGCCTGCACAAGTATCAATAACTTTCATTCCTGGTTTTACTTCAAGATATTCAGCAACTAATTGAGAGGAAGCATCTTGTACTTCAAAAAAACCTTTTTTAAATACTTCAGTTCTAAAAACATTGGCACGTTCTACCAGTTTTATAGCATCATTATAACCTTTTATAAATTCGGTTTCAATACCTTCTGAAGCTAATTCTTTTTGTAAGTTTTCTCTTGTTGTTTTTAACGTATTTGTTCGTAAAATAACTTCAGCTTGTTTGTTAAGTGCAGCTATTTCTTTAGTCCAAATTACTTCTCCTAACTCTTTTAAACCAACTTCTTCTATCCAATCTGGAATTGATTCACGAAATTTTCTAATTTTAGAAAGTTCATCAAACTTCCCTTTAATTCTTCTATTTGGTGTAGGTTCAATTTGAGTCCAATCTGGCAATTTAATTCCTTTTAAAACACACCAAACAGAAAATATTCTCCATAAATTTGGTCTATCAAAAGGTTCTTTAACATCCGCAATTTCAGCATATAATCTTTTCCAACGAACAATTTCATATATGGTTTCTGCAACAAATTTTCTGTCGCGTGCTCCCCAGCGTTTATCACGTTTCAATGCTTTTTCTACAGCTTTACCTGCATAAGCACCTTCGTTAAAAATATCACGTAAACTGTCTATTACGGCGTACGTTAAATTTCTATGTAACCTCATTGATTTATTTTAAGCTGCAAAGGTAGTTGAATTTAATGTCTTTTTGTATTTTCGTTTTTAATGAATCTGAATCAACCCATAACCTATTTAAAAGGCGTTAGTATTGCTCGCGCAGAATTGTTGTATACCGAATTAGGTATTAAGAATTGTAGTGATTTGTTACACCTTTTTCCGTTTAGATATATTGATAAAACGCAGTTTTATAAGATAAATCAGTTACAAAATAATACTTCTGAGGTACAAATTACTGGAAAAATAACCCATTTAAAAACAATTGCTCAAAAAAGAGGAAGCAGATTAGTGGCAACTTTTAAAGACGAAACAGGTACTATGGAGCTGATTTGGTTTCGTGGGCAAAAATGGTTGATGGATTCATTAAAAATAAATGAGCCGTATGTAATTTATGGAAAACTGAATTTTTATGGAAGAAAAGGGAATATGCCGCACCCAGAAATGGAGTTGTTAAAAGAGTATAAAACCAAATTGCAATCTGCAATGCAACCGGTGTATCCATCAACAGAAAAGCTGATAAATAAAAACGTAACAAATAAAGTTGTTAGAAGTTTTATCGAAGATCTAATGACTAAAATTGGGGGTTCTATTCAAGAAAGTCTACCTGAATATTTGTTGAAAGAGAGAAACTTAATAGGAAAGCGAGAAGCTTTTATCAATATTCATTTTCCGAAGAGCCAAGAATTACTTGCTAAAGCACAGTATAGGTTAAAGTTTGAAGAACTATTTTTTATTCAATTGCAATTATTAAGGAAGAAACTCATCAGAAAAAATAAAATAAAAGGTTTCGTTTTTGAAAAAGTAGGAGATACGTTTAATAATTTTTATAAGAATTATTTACCGTTCGACTTAACGAATGCGCAAAAACGAGTGCTAAAAGAAATTAGAAAAGACGTGGCTTCTAATGCACATATGAATCGTTTATTGCAAGGCGATGTTGGTTCAGGAAAAACTATTGTGGCTTTGTTGGCAATGTTGTTGGCAATAGATAACGGGTTTCAAGCAACTATAATGGCACCTACAGAAATTTTAGCAACACAGCATTATCATGGAGTTACAGAACTGTTACAAGAAATGAATGTTTCTGTAGAACTACTTACAGGTTCTGTTAAGGTAAAAAAGCGACGTGAAATCCATGCAGCTTTAGAAGACGGAAGTTTAAATATTCTTATAGGTACACACGCTTTGTTGGAAGATAAAGTACAGTTTAAAAATCTTGGAATTGCAATTATTGATGAACAACACAGGTTTGGTGTTGCACAGAGAAGTAAACTTTGGAAAAAGAGCTCTATTCCTCCACATATTTTAGTAATGACAGCAACGCCAATTCCGCGTACGTTGGCAATGTCTGTGTATGGAGATTTAGATGTTTCTGTTATAGATGAATTGCCTCTAGGGCGAAAAGAAGTAAAAACTGTTCATAGGTATGATAGTAACCGTTTAGCGGTTTTTAAATTTATAAGGGATGAAATTACAAAAGGAAGACAGGTATATGTAGTATATCCGTTAATTCAAGAATCGGAAGCGATGGATTATAAAGATTTAATGGATGGTTATGAGAGTATTTCGAGAGAATTTCCGAATCCGAAATATCAAATAAGTATTGTTCATGGTAAAATGAAACCTGCCGATAAAGAGTATGAAATGCAACGTTTTGTAAAAGGTGAAACGCAAATTATGGTTGCCACAACCGTTATAGAAGTTGGTGTAAATGTGCCTAATGCTTCTGTTATGGTTATTGAAAGTGCAGAACGTTTTGGGCTTTCTCAATTACATCAATTACGTGGTAGAGTTGGGAGAGGAGCAGCCCAAAGTTATTGTATTTTACTCTCTAGTTTTAAATTGTCTTCAGATGCTAAAACGCGTTTAAAAACCATGGTAGAAACTTCTGACGGATTTAAAATTGCCGAGGTAGATTTAAAATTACGTGGCCCTGGAAACATTATGGGAACGCAGCAGAGTGGTGTTTTAAATTTAAAAATTGCTGATATAGTAAGAGATACTTCAATCTTACAAATAGCGCGTGAAGTTGCTATTACTATTTTACAAAACGATTCTAATTTATCTAAACCCGAAAATGAGAAGCTATTAAAAGCCTATACACAGTTGCAGCGAAAAACTGGTTTTTGGAGTGAAATTAGTTAAGGCTCTCGTCCTAGAAAACTATTTTAATACCGTATTTTTTAGTCTACCATTCTTTCAAAAAAAGTAAATTTATAATTTGATAACAATTCTGGATGTGTAATTTTAATGATATCTTTTAAAACCAAATCTGGTCGGGTAGGAGCGAGTTCAAAATAAATAACACCACCAGTTGTCCCTTTTTTTAAGTTTGGTGTAAACAAATTGTTCTCAAAAGCAGCGAAGTCTTTATATAGCTTATTACTACTTAATAGTTGTTCTTTAGAAGAGAAATATCCAGGAGCAATCCAAAAATCTGCATTTTGAGCTTTGTCTAAAATACTTTCAAAACTTATAGATAAACTTCCTTTTCCTTTAGTATCTTTCCAAAGATAATTGGTGTTGGCGTCTTGTAAATATTGTGCTACAAAACTTTCACCAGCAGGTAAATTCCAAATACCTTTACTCATAATTGCACCCGATAAAACTGTTGGTTTTGTTGTCGCTTTTTGTGCAATTTCCTTTGCCTCTAAATAATTATTTTCTATTTTATTAAAAATACTATCAGCTTCTTTTTCTTTTCCATAAAGAACCCCAAAAAACTTGATCCATTCTGCACGCCCAAGCGGAGTTTCTTCTAGCCAATCTCCATTTAAAATAACTGGAATCCCATTTTTTTCTATAAGATTCAGTATTTTGTTCGTCTCTGTCATAGAAAATGAAACAACCAATTCTGGTTGTAAATTGAGTAGAATTTCGGTATTCATAGCCGCTTCTTTACCAATTTCAGCAATTTTACCAGCAGCCACTAATGCACGTGTTTTTTCTGAAGAAATGTATTTTGTGTGCGGAAATCCTATTAACGATTTCTCTTCGCCTAACAGCTCAATCATAGGGATATGAGTAGTAGAAGTTACCACCATTTTTTCTATGGGAACATTAATTACTTTAAGTTTGCTATCAAAAAAAGGACTTAAAGTTTTCTTATTTTTAATTAAATATTCAAAAACTTCTTTAGAGTTTGGATATGGATGTTTTATAATTAATTTAGAAAAATCCTTGTATTTAATAATATCGAAGCCTTTAGCGTATTTTATGGTAGAAGTTTGCTGTAACTTTTTAGTTTGTTTTTTCACTTCCTGTTTACAAGAAATAAAAGCGAATAAGCTTCCGAAGAGAGCAACAAAAAAAAAGTTTTTCATTAAAAATAATTGTTAGCAACAAGATTACAAATTTTAAACTACATTTGCGCCGATTTTGGTTTTGCTTTCAACATCGTTTAAAGCAAATTAAAAGGGAAGTTGGTGAAGAGTCCAACACTGTACCCGCAACTGTAAGCTATAAAGCTTGTAACTAATTCTTTAACCACTGTTTTTATAAATGGGAAGGTATGTTACAAGACGTAAGTCAGGAGACCTGCCATATCAAAAAAAAATAAAAACTTTCGGGATAAAGGTTTTGGTACTAGGTACTTATTTTTTCCTGATTTAATGTAAATCAAATTTAGTAAGAATGAAAAAACAATTAGTAATTATTGGGTTATTGGTATGTGCTTTTATTAATAAAAGTAATGCACAAGAAAAAGAAAAAAAGTTAGACGAAGTTGTAGTTACGGCTACGAAATTTAGAACCAATAAAAAAAATATAGGTAAAATAGTCTACAAGATAACTTCTAGAACTATAGAAAATTCTCAAGGAAAAACGCTTGTAGATTTATTAAACGATGTTCCTGGGGTAGAAATTAATGGGAATTATAGTACACGTGGACAAAATTTAGGATACTATATTCGTGGTGGTAGAAACAGACAAGTTGCTATTTTAATTGATGGCGTAAGTGTAAACGATCCATCTTCTTTTAGTGGAGATTTTGATTTACGCCAAATAGATATTAATCAAATTGAAAGTATTGAAGTGTTAAAAGGCGCATCATCAATTTTATATGGAACAGGTGCCGCTACAGGTGTTATTAATATCATCTTAAAAAAATCTTCTAAAAAAGAGTTTGCGGGTACTTTTACTGCTTCAGTTGGAAGTAATCGAGCAAGTCAAGATAGTAAGTTTGCAGCAGACGAGTTTATGGTGAATTTTAATTTTAATGGTACACTTGGTAAAGTAGATTATTTAATAGGATTAAATGCAAATGGTTCTGGTGGGTTATCTGCAAAAGAAAGCTCTAATAAAGATATTTTATTTACTGAAGATAGATTTGATCGTGAAAATGCACTTTTAAAGTTAGGGTATAATGTGAACCCTAATTTAAGAATTGGTGTTTTTACAACTGTTGATGAGTTTTCTACAGATTTTGATGGTTTTTCAGGGGATGAAAATAAGAATTTGAAAAGCAATCAAAAAAGAGTAGGAGTAACTGCAGATTATACGTATAATAAAGGAGCATTAAAAGTAAGAACTTTTTTAACAGATATAGAGCGTAATGAAACGCCATCATCAGATATTTTTAAAGGCGAAGTATATGGTTTTGATGTATTCAATAATTATAAATTTAACAATCAATTTTCTTTTTTAGTAGGTTTAACAGCACAATATCAAGATATGTTGCAAAAAACATCTTTTAGTTCTATTGAAGAAGGAGCGGGGAAACAACATTTTTATGACCCGTATGTTTCGGTAAATTATAATTCTGATTTTGGATTTAACATTACCATTGGAGGACGTTTAAATATTCATAATGAATATGGAAATAATGCTGTTTTTAATGTGAATCCATCATATAACTTTTCGATAGATGATAGTAAAAGCATAAAAATATTTACATCTTATAGTACCGCTTTTGTTACACCAACATTATCAGAAATATTTACCAAATTGCCAACAATAGATGAATTACAACCAGAAGAAGACACCACTATTGAGGTAGGTTTAGTCTTTGATGTTAGTAATAAGTTATCAATAAATACAACCTATTTTTATAGAGACGAAACCGATAAAATAGGTTTTGACCCAACAACTTTTCAAACAATTAACGATTTAGGAACTTTTAATGCCAAAGGATTAGAAGCAGAAGTTAGTTACAAACCGATTGATAAATTACAATTATTAGCGAATTATAGTTATATCGACAGAGATGAAAATCGATTATTAAAAATCCCTCAAAACAAGTTTGGTTTTAGAGCAAGCTATCAAGTTTTACCATCAACTTTTACATCATTTAGTTATAAGTATGTTGATGCAACTAAAGATTTTGGTAATGTAGATTTAGCTTCTTATAGTTTGGTAGACTTTTTTATCAATCATAAAATTATAAATAATAGAGTTACATTATTTGGAAGTGTAACGAATCTTTTAAATGAAGATTATCAAGAAACGGCGGGATTTACAACTCGTGGTAGAAATTATAACCTTGGACTAAAAATTAGATTATAATCTGATGTATACTTAAAAGAGTCGGGGTTTTGTATCGAAAAACTCCGACCCTTTTTTAATAAGTTTTAATTTATATTACAATAATTTCTTCACTTCTCGTTTTATAAACTGAACAGCAATATCAGACGGGTTATCACTTTTAGAGTAATCTATCAATACATTTTCTCTAAACACTTTTGCCGTTTTAGAAGTCTCTGCGAGTTTTCTCAGTTTAAAAATTATAGTATTTTTAGCAGTTATAATTGCTTTCCAGCTATCATCAGTTATATAAATTTGTTGTACCATATTATGTTCATATTCTTGTTCAATATTTGCAATTAAAAGATGGGCGTAGCTTAAAGCATTATCTCCAACAGGGTTTATGCGTAATAATAGTTTAGACGGATTCATACGTTCACAAAACAACAATAAACGCTCGTAAGCTTGTAACTTTATTGGTAAGCTTTCACGCTTTTTATCAACTAAAGCACTAAATTTCTTGTCGTTATTGTTTTGTTGTAAAAACTGACTAAACATAAAATACGCTACAAAGCCAGTAACTGCGGCAGGTAATGCATATGCTAATCCTTCAATAATTTTATCTTCCATGTGGTGTGTATTGTCAAAATTAATTATTAATGGCTAAGTTCTAATTAGGGCTTGCTGATTTTCTAAAAAATAAAACATAATTAATTAACAATCAATGATTTATCTGCATGTTAGTAGTGATATTATTTTGATAAAAGCATAGGTTTTCGTATCTTACTATCATAAACCCGTGCAGTTATGATAAAATATACCGCCTCAAATCAACTAACATTAGATGGATTTTCACATCCTTTTTCCCAGGAACTTTCGCTTGAAAATCGTTGGGTAAAATTGGCAACAATTATTCCTTGGGATGATTTGGCAGTTATTTATAGCAAGGCACTCCATAGCCATGCAGGACGTGAGAGTATTGATGTAAGAATGGTGATTGGCGCCATTATCATAAAACACAAATTAGGGTTGGATGATAGAGGAACCGTTGCTATGATTAGCGAGAATATTTATTTGCAATATTTTTGTGGTCTTACAAGTTTTCAAACTAAAGATCCTTTTCATCCCACCGTTTTTGTAGATATCCGCAAGCGGATGGGCGCAAATGATTTTGACCAATGGAATGCACTTATCATTAAAAAAGCAGATGATTTAAGACCGTCTAAAAAGAAAATGATTGGGGGTGATGATGATGGTTTTCCAAAAAACAAAGGAACCTTAAAGATTGATGCCACAGTTGCAAATCATAAAATTGTTTTTCCTACCGATGCAGGACTTCTGAATACTGCTAGGAAAGAAACCGAACGTTTTATAGACTTACTCTACAAACAATCGACTTTAAAAAAGCCTAGAGATTATCGCAGGATAGCACGAACAGAATATTTGGTGTTTTCAAAAAAAAGAAGAAAATCAAAAAAAGAGATTCGTAAGTTTATTGGCAAACAACTAAATTATGTCAAACGCAATTTAACCTATATTAAAAACCTGTTAGACGACATAGAAATCCTCAAGAAAGAAGAAGTTCTTGTAGGGTTATTTCCAATGAAAAACCCATATCCCTCAAAGTTCCCACTGCCAAAACGAGACCAAAAAATTTATTGGATAGTACAGCAACTTTATGTACAACAACAGTATATGTATCAAGAAAAAATACATCGTGTAAAAGATAGAATTGTCAATATCTATCAACCTTATATACATCCTATTCCTAGAGGAAAAGACAAAACATCTACAGAATTTGGTGCAAAAATAAGTGCAAGTGTGGTGGACGGAATGAGCAGAGTGGAACATATAAGTTGGGATCAATTTAATGAAGCCAGTGATTTAGAATTACAGGTAAATATGTACACAAAAACCTTTGGTCATTATCCAGAACTGGTTTTAGCAGACCAGATATATTTGAATAGAAAAAACAGAAATTGGCTCAAAGAAAGAGGAATACGGATTGTAGGAAAACCATTAGGAAGACCAAAGAAAACAAACCTTAATGCTTATCAAAAACGAAAATTAAAAAAAGAACGAAACCAAAGAAATCATATAGAAGGTAAATTCGGACAAGCAAAAAACGCATACGGCTTAAGCAGTATTAAAGCCAAAAGAAGTGACACCTCACAGAGTTGGATTGGGGCAATATTTTTTATAATGAATTTGATATCATTAGAAAAAATAGCGAAACAATACGCTATTTTTTGTGTCGTATTCAAAAATTACAGTGCAAGGTTAAAAATAAACATAATCAACTTTATTGATAACTCCAGTTATAGCATAAATCATATTTTTAAACTGACTATTCTTAAATATCTAATGATATCTTCTTGATAAAATCTGCAAGCCCTAATTAGCACAGGGTTTTGTTTAAATAATTCAAAAAGATGATGTGCTTGATCGGTTAGCGCCATTTTTTTTATCGTTGTCTTATTGTTTCTAATGTGATCTATATAGGCATACTAATTAAGGTAGTTTTATAAATATTTGGAACCTTACCCCATTGAATAGGTCTTAAAATCATTCTAAGTTGGGTGTGTACATTATTCACTTTTTGGAGATGAATTGTTTTATCCTTTTTATCGACGTGGTCTTTTGCTAGTAATCTCTTATGTTTTATAGTTGTTGGGTTATCCTTTCAAATGCTTTATAAGAAGGGTGTTTGTCTGTAATTAGGGCTTGCAGATTTTATCAAGAAGATATCATTAGATATTTAAGAATAGTCAGTTTAAAAATATGATTTATGCTATAACTGGAGTTATCAATAAAGTTGATTATGTTTATTTTTAACCTTGCACTGTAATTTTTGAATACGACACAAAAAATAGCGTATTGTTTCGCTATTTTTTCTAATGATATCAAATTCATTATAAAAAATATTGCCCCAATCCAACTCTGTGAGGTGTCACTTCTTTTGGCTTTAATACTGCTTAAGCCGTATGCGTTTTTTGCTTGTCCGAATTTACCTTCTATATGATTTCTTTGGTTTCGTTCTTTTTTTAATTTTCGTTTTTGATAAGCATTAAGGTTTGTTTTCTTTGGTCTTCCTAATGGTTTTCCTACAATCCGTATTCCTCTTTCTTTGAGCCAATTTCTGTTTTTTCTATTCAAATATATCTGGTCTGCTAAAACCAGTTCTGGATAATGACCAAAGGTTTTTGTGTACATATTTACCTGTAATTCTAAATCACTGGCTTCATTAAATTGATCCCAACTTATATGTTCCACTCTGCTCATTCCGTCCACCACACTTGCACTTATTTTTGCACCAAATTCTGTAGATGTTTTGTCTTTTCCTCTAGGAATAGGATGTATATAAGGTTGATAGATATTGACAATTCTATCTTTTACACGATGTATTTTTTCTTGATACATATACTGTTGTTGTACATAAAGTTGCTGTACTATCCAATAAATTTTTTGGTCTCGTTTTGGCAGTGGGAACTTTGAGGGATATGGGTTTTTCATTGGAAATAACCCTACAAGAACTTCTTCTTTCTTGAGGATTTCTATGTCGTCTAACAGGTTTTTAATATAGGTTAAATTGCGTTTGACATAATTTAGTTGTTTGCCAATAAACTTACGAATCTCTTTTTTTGATTTTCTTCTTTTTTTTGAAAACACCAAATATTCTGTTCGTGCTATCCTGCGATAATCTCTAGGCTTTTTTAAAGTCGATTGTTTGTAGAGTAAGTCTATAAAACGTTCGGTTTCTTTCCTAGCAGTATTCAGAAGTCCTGCATCGGTAGGAAAAACAATTTTATGATTTGCAACTGTGGCATCAATCTTTAAGGTTCCTTTGTTTTTTGGAAAACCATCATCATCACCCCCAATCATTTTCTTTTTAGACGGTCTTAAATCATCTGCTTTTTTAATGATAAGTGCATTCCATAGGTCAAAATCATTTGCGCCCATCCGCTTGCGGATATCTACAAAAACGGTGGGATGAAAAGGATCTTTAGTTTGAAAACTTGTAAGACCACAAAAATATTGCAAATAAATATTCTCGCTAATCATAGCAACGGTTCCTCTATCATCCAACCCTAATTTGTGTTTTATGATAATGGCGCCAATCACCATTCTTACATCAATACTCTCACGTCCTGCATGGCTATGGAGTGCCTTGCTATAAATAACTGCCAAATCATCCCAAGGAATAATTGTTGCCAATTTTACCCAACGATTTTCAAGCGAAAGTTCCTGGGAAAAAGGATGTGAAAATCCATCTAATGTTAGTTGATTTGAGGCGGTATATTTTATCATAACTGCACGGGTTTATGATAGTAAGATACGAAAACCTATGCTTTTATCAAAATAATATCACTACTAACATGCAGATAAATCATTGATTGTTAATTAATTATGTTTTATTTTTTAGAAAATCAGCAAGCCCTAATTAATGTTGTGTTATTAGGCTAGCTTCTCTTTGAATACTTTTGCAATTTGTTGCTTGCTAAGTCGTTTTGATACAACTGCTTTTAAATATTTATCGCCATTTCTTTGCGTTACCACTTGCACCGTTGTAATTTCATCAGTATCTTGATTACGCTTAAAGTCTGTTCCTCTTTTTCTTGGTTTTCTGAGACTATTTGAATAATAGAGATACCTTGTTAGCTTGCTGCGAGGTCATTCATTTAGATTTAAAAATAAAGCATCAATTTTATTAGAACAGTTTTCCCAAGAGTAGAGTAACGCAGTTTTTCTAATATTAGTTTTTACAAGATCTGCTTTTTTTATTAAATTGATAACCTCTTTATAACCAGCATCAATGTCAAATAAAAACCCATTCTCACCGTGGTTAATTATATCAGGACAAAAAACTGTTTTTGAAGTTACAGGAACACAATTAGAAAACATAGCTTCTAATACTGGTACTGGTACTGGTACTGGTACTGGTACTGGTACTGGTACTGGTACGCCTTTCTAATGTAGGTGGAGATACAAAAGTATCTATTTTACTATATAATTTAGGAAATTTCTCATAATCTTCCCAGTATCTACCGAAAATATAAAACTGCTTTTCGGGCATGTTTTTTATAATTTGATAGGTTAATTCAGGATTTTTTCTATCACCAAAAGCGGAACAAAACCCAACTGCTCCAGCATTTCTTTCGTGGAAATAAAAGAAATCTGAATCTGAAGCGATATGTATTATTTCTATTTTATCTTCAATTAAACCAGCGTTAACTAAATCTTTTTTTACTGCGGAATTTAAGCAAACTACTTTGTCTAAATACCAGATTACATGTGTTTTGGAATATGAAGAAGTCCAATGCTGATGCGTAAACATTACTATATTCTTTTTATGTATTATTTGTAAATTATGACGTATTGCTCTGCAGAAGTAATGAGGGGAAATAAAATAGTAACCATCTGCTTCAGGTAAGTTTCTTAGTTTATTATGTAAATAAGTTGTGGTGTTTAATTTAGAATATTCAGAAAGCCACCTAACTTTAGTACCAAAAATCCAATCATTATCAACTTCTCTTGCAACGTAAATTATGCTGTCAATAGTTTTTTTATTACTTTTTTTAATAAACTTAGACTGTAATATTGCCCATAAATATTTGGGTTTGTAGAGTAAGTTGAAGATTATTTTTTCTTTCATCTACTGAATGTTTTGAATAGAGACTAACTTAAAGTATTCACCTTTTTTTTTCAATAGCTCTTCATGTTTACCTTGTTCTATAATTCTTCCTTTTTTCATTACAATAATTTTATCTGCTTTTTGAATGGTAGATAAACGGTGTGCAATAATTAAGGAAGTTCTATTTTTCATCATTTTCTCTAAAGCCTTTTGCACTAATTGCTCCGATTCTGTATCTAAAGCAGAAGTCGCTTCGTCTAAAACCATAATAGGAGGGTTTTTTAAAACAGCTCTCGCAATGGCAATTCGTTGTTGCTGTCCGCCAGAAAGAGAACCACCTCTGTCTCCAATTATAGTGTTATATTTTTGCGGAAGCTCATTAATAAACTCATACGCATTTGCGATTATTGCAGCTTCTTCCACTTCTTTATCAGTCGCTTCGGGCTTACTTAGTTTTATATTATTGGCAACGGTATCATTAAATAATGTTGAATCTTGAGCAACAACACCAGTTAAACTTCGCAAAGATTTCTTAGAAACCTCTTTTATATTTGTGCCATCAATAAGAATTTCACCTTCATTAACGTCATAAAAGCGTGTAATTAAGTTAGCTAATGTAGATTTTCCACTTCCAGATTGCCCAACTAAAGCGATTGTTTTTCCTTTAGGAATTGTTAATGAAAAGTTTTTTAACACATAAGCTTCTTTATATTTGAACGAAATATTTTTAAATTCTATGGCATTTTCAAAATTGGTTAATTCTTTAGGATTTGCAATTTCTGTTACTTCATTTTCAGCATCAATAACTTCAAAAATTCTTTGTGCTGCGGCATTTCCTATTTTAATACTATTATTCGCTTTTGCAATTGCTTTTGCAGGAGTAAGAATGTTATAAGCCGCCGCCATAAAACCGATAAAAGTACCACCTAATAAGGTTTTGTCAATTAAAACCATGCGACCACCATACCAAAGAAGCCCAGCAATAGTAACAATTCCTAAAAATTCGCTCATAGGACTGGCTAAAACTTCTTTCTTACTCATTTTGTTAGATAAAACTCTAATATTTTCCGTTTGCGCATTAAATTTTGATGAAAATAATTTTTCAGCATTAAAAGCTTTTATTATTTTCAAACCAGAAATGCTTTCTTCTAAAATCCCTAAAAGTCCACCGATTTTGTGAGAAATTTCACCAGATTGCTGTTTTATTTTCTTGCTGATAAAAGAAATGACTAAACCAGAAATAGGAATAAATGTAAAAATAAAAATAGATAATTCCCAACTTGTTTTAACCATAACAAATAAGGTGAAAACAATATTTAAAGGTTCTCTAATAAAAGTGATGATTAAGTTGAGGTACGAATTATTAATAGTATTTACATCATTGGTACTTCGGGCGATAATATCTCCTTTGTTTTGTTTGGAGAAAAAAGACAGCGGCAATGTTATTATTTTATTATAAATAATTGTTCGAAGGTCTTTTAATACATCATTTTTTAAAAAAACCATGGTTAATTGCCCTAAATAACTGAATAAATTTTTAAGTAAAAAAACAATAATAACAGTAAATACTACATATAATAATGTTTTTTCTTGCCCATAATTTTCATTATTATAGGTAACATAATAATTTAATAAATCACTTAAATATTCTTTGTTTAAAGAGTTATTAAAACCTAAAAAAGGTGGTTTTATATATGTTTTAGGCGTTTCACCAAATAATATATTTAAAGTAGGCATTAATATAACGTAAGATAGCGTGGTAAATAATGCGTAAAAAATATTAAGAACAATACTCAATATCCCTAATGATTTATAGGGTAAGGCGTATTTAAAAAAGCGTTTAAAATAATTCATTTATAAATTTAATTCTTTTATAATTCGTTGAATTTTTACAGCTAATTTTTTTTCATTTTCAGATATTTTTTCAACTGAGTTTAAATTAGATCTCACACTAATATAAAACTTAATTTTTGGTTCTGTACCGCTTGGTCTACAAGCTATTTTTGTTCCGTTTTCTGTTTCGTAAATTAATACGTTAGATTTTGGAATATCTATAGAAAATTCTTTATTTGTAATTATATTCTTTTTGATTGAAGATTGGTAATCGTATATAAA
Source organism: Tenacibaculum sp. (assembly GCA_965242715.1). Lineage (GTDB taxonomy): Bacteria > Bacteroidota > Bacteroidia > Flavobacteriales > Flavobacteriaceae > Polaribacter. The sequence goes on along the minus strand of OZ251501.1, from coordinate 1,872,021 downwards.
TTTTACTTTCTCTTTGTCTATTTCTAATAATGGCTTTTCACGAAAGTCAAGCATTATTTGTTTGATCTGTTGTGCGCCGTCCATTCCTTTTTTAACTAAAGCAACTAAATGTTCTTTATAAAAATTATGACGCGTATATAACTGTAATAGTTCTTTATAAAAAGAACTTCCATTTTCTTTTGCTTCAGAGGCTATTTCACAAGCAAGTAGGGCAGCGGTTACTGCATCTTTATCGCGAACAAAATCACCAACCATATAGCCAAAACTTTCTTCACCACCACCAATAAATTCTAGCTCTGGGAAATCTTTAATCATTTTTGCAATCCACTTAAAACCTGTTAAACCAACTTTGGTTTCCACACCGTAGCTCTCTGCAATTTCATTTACAAGATTGGTAGAAACGATGGTAGAACCTACAAATTGTTTTCCATTAAGTTTACCTTGTTTTTTCCATTGTTTAATTAAGAAATCTGTCATCATAGACATGGTTTGATTTCCGTTTAACAACTTCATATTTCCATTTGTATCTCTAACAGCAACACCTATTCTGTCAGAATCTGGGTCGGTTCCAAGAACAATATCGGCATCTAATTTATTAGCTAATTTAACGGCCATTTCTAAAGCTTTGGGCTCTTCTGGGTTTGGCGATTTAACTGTTGGAAAATCACCATCTGGAATAGCTTGTTCTTCTACAATATGAACTTGGGTATAACCAGCACGTTTTAAAACTTCAGGAATTAATTTAATTGCTGTTCCGTGTAAATTGGTAAAAACAATTTTCAAATTTTCACGTCCTTTTACATTAAAAGTTCCGTTTTTTATCGATGCTTTCCAAAATGCTTCATCAACTTCTTTACCTATATAAGAGATTAACTCTTTATTTGCATTAAAATTGATATCTGTATATTCTAAAGAATTTACTTCTTCTATAATTCCTTTATCCTGTGGTGGTACAATTTGTCCGCCATCTGTCCAATATACTTTATAACCGTTGTATTCTGGCGGATTGTGAGATGCCGTTAATACAATTCCTGCATGACAATTTAAATGATTTACAGCAAACGATAACTCTGGTGTTGGACGTAAATCTTCAAACAAAAAAACTTGAATATTATTTGCTGATAAAATTTCTGCAACCACTTTTGCAATCCATTTACTATCATGTCTACAATCGTAACCAATAGCTACTTTTACAGTTTCATTAGGGTAAGATTGATGTAAATAATTACTTAAACCTTGTGTAGCTTTTCCTAATGTATATTTATTAATTCGATTGGTTCCAGCTCCTACAATTCCTCGCATACCGCCAGTTCCAAATTCCATATCTTTATAGAATCTATCGGCTAAATCGTCTGAATTAGTATTAATTAATTGTTGGATTTCTGCACGCGTTTCAGCATCAAAAGTATCTGATAACCAATTATTAGCTTTTTCTAATATATCTTTCATTTAAAATAAAATTATTCTAAGGTAAAATTTCGAAATACGAATTTACGAATTTAAAAATTGAGTTTTTCTTTAATTGTGTAGTGCTTTTCTTGTGGATTTGCTTTAATAATAAGTTCGCCTAAAAAGCCAGCTAAAAACAGTAAAGTACCTAAGACCATCGAAGTTAAAGCGATGTAAAACCACGGATTAGTAGTTATTAAAATTGTTTCTAAGTCTTGAGATAATCGATATAATTTTATCATTCCGATATAGAAAGCAGAGAAAAAACCGACGAGAAATAGTAAAGTTCCCCATAAGCCAAAAAAGTGCATTGGGCGTTTACCAAATTTTGATAAAAAGGAAATGGTAATTAAATCTAAAAAACCATTGACAAAACGGTTCATACCAAATTTAGTTTCTCCATATTTTCGTGCTTGATGTTGTACAATTTTTTCGCCAATCTTATTAAAACCTTCGTTTTTTGCTAAAACAGGAATATAACGATGCATTTCTCCACTAACTTTTATCGCTTTAATAACTTTGTTTTTATAGGCTTTTAATCCACAGTTAAAATCATGCAATTTTAATCCTGAAGTTTTTCTTGCAGCGGCATTAAATAGTTTTGAGGGGGTGTTTTTAGTCACCACATTGTCGTAACGTTTCTTCTTCCAACCAGAAACCAAGTCAAAATCATCTTCAACAACCATTTTATATAAACCCGGAATTTCATCTGGACTATCTTGTAAATCGGCATCCATCGTAATTACTACGCTACCTTTTGCGAGTTCAAAACCTGCATCTAGAGCCTGACTTTTTCCATAGTTTCTTTGAAAACGAATTCCTTTAACTGTTTTGTTTTCTGAAGATAATTGTTTAATTACTTTCCACGAAGTATCTGTACTACCGTCATCAATAAAAATGATTTCATATAAATAACGATTGGATTGCATAACTTTTGCAATCCAATCGTGTAATTCTTGTAAAGATTCTTCTTCATTAAGAAGTGGTATTACTACCGATATATCCATAAATATTTTTATCAAAAGTAAAATGCAAATTTACAGTTTACGTATTAAATACTTTTTTGGTTTTACTAATATTGATCTTCTTCAGATTTCTTCATAATAGCTCCTGCTATTGCAGAAATAATAAAACCACCAATTGCTGAGCTTAATATACCTATAGCAGCCATCATAGTTGGGTTCATGAGGCTTTTACTCAGTGCGTTGGTTTGTTCAATTTGCTCTTCAGTATAACCTTGATCCATATATGTTTGGTTTTGTTTTTCTAATACTTGTTGCATAAAATCTGGTTCTATGAAACTTATAAATATAAATTGATAAATAGCACTAATAAGCGCTGAAATAATAGCTACACCAACACCAATTTTTACAGCTTGTCCCCAAGATAAAAAACCATCATTAGTTTCTTTAAATTTTTTAATAGCAAATACAATTAAGCCTATGGTTAATAAGAGGCTTAGTGTAGTAAATGCCCAGCCTTGATCTAAATGCATTCCCATTGCATATTTTACTAGGCTTATTAAAATTGAAGCCGCTCCCAACATTAATCCGTAATTTATAATTATGCTTTTACTACTTGCTTGGTTTTCCATTTTGTGTTAAATTTCGATTAGTTATTTACAAATATATTCATTTAGTTAATATATATTTATTTTTTAGAAAATATTAGTAAACCATAAAAACAATAGATTAGTATTCAAACAGTTAAAAATGTTACAAAAATTTTGATGTTTTTTTTGATTGATAAAATAAAAATAGGTTGTAAATTTGCAACGGCAAGTCCTACACAACTAGCTCCCTTTGAATCCTCCAGGGCGGGAACGCAGCAAAGGTATTAGGTTGTAGCAGTGTGATGTAGATAGCTTGCCATTTTTTGTACCCTTATTTTTCTCTTCTTGGGTGAAATCTATTAACAACTTCAGATAAGTAATTTTTATCTAAATGAACATAAATTTCTGTGGTAGTAATACTTTCGTGTCCTAATATTTGTTGAACAATACGTAAATCCGCGCCACCTTTTAGTAATTCTGTAGCAAAGGAATGACGTAATGTGTGCGGACTTATCTTCTTTTTTATTCCTGCTTTTTTAGCTAATTCTTTTAAAATAATAAATACCATTTGACGAGATAAACGTTTTCCTCGTCTGTTTAAAAAGACAATATCTTCATCTTCTTTTATAGGTTTAATATGGCTTCTAACTTCGTTTACATATAGATTAATAATTTTTTGTGTAGAATAATGTATAGGTACAAAACGAGATTTATTTCCTTTACCAAGTATTTTAATAAAACCTTCTTTAAAAAATAAATCAGAAAGTTGAAGGTTTATAATTTCAGAAACGCGTAAACCGCAACTGTAAATAGTTTCTATTAAGGCTTTATTTCTTTCTCCTTGCGGATGACTTAAATCTATAGCAGAAATAATATCGTTTATTTCATTGTGAGATAAAGTGTCTGGTAATTTTCTGCCAATTTTAGGAGTTTCTAATAAATCTGTAGGATTATCCTTTCTATAGTCTTCAAAAATTAGATAATCAAAGAAACTACGTAAACCAGAAATTAACCTTGCTTGACTTCTAGGGCTTACTTTTTTAGCCGTTTCATATATAAACTCTTGAACCGTTTTATAATCAATATAAATAGGAGAGAAGTTTAATTCTTTATCGGCTATAAAAAAAGAAATTTTTTTCACATCTCTTAAGTAACTATCTATAGAATTTATAGAAAGCCCTCGTTCAATTTTTAAATATAATTGATAATCTTGTATGGCTTGTTTCCAGTTCATTAATTACCTTAACTCCGCAGGTCTTTTTGTTAAAGAATTGAAAAGCCTTGTAAAATAAAGGCTACAAGACTTTTCAATTCAATTATTTTTACCTAATTAGGTGAAAATCCTTGCAGGTGAAAGTTACAACTTCTACAGAAAAGATAAGTGCTTACGGCAGATTAAATTACATATCCGAAATATTCAACAATCTTGAGTTCTCGATTTTTATTGAAAAACATTTAGGCACAAGACCTTTACAGTTAGAGTTTAGTCATTGTGACGTTATAAAAAATCTTTGGATGCTTTTTTTAGCTGGAGGAGATTGCGCCTGATATTTTTATGTCTTTATTTTATAAGGTTATATGTTAGGAGAAAATCCAAACAATTATAGAATATCAGAGTTTGTTTAGTTATTTTACAATCATTCCGATTATTGGTTTATTGGCTGTATTTGGATTTATAAAAGCTATAAAAATATAATACAAATAACATTGAACTAATTTAATATTTAAGAATGAAGGAAAGAAAATTATTGATGATTCCTGGTCCTATTGAATTTGAACCAGAAGTTTTACAGGCAATGTCTACAGTTACTACAAGTCATGTTGCGCCTAATTTTATTGAAACATTTGGAAACTCTCTTGATTTAATGAAAGAAATATGGGAAACGCCTAACCCGCATTATTCATAGGATTTATATTTAGAACAAATTTCAAAATAGATTTTTTATCTCTAGATTTTAGGATTCTCTCTTTCGTTTTTTAAACTTTTTTGGAGTAAATAGTATGTTATAATTGATTTTAAAAGTTAAAAAGGATTAATTTTACTAACAGAGCATAGGTATCCCAAGGTTTTAAAATTCTCACTTTAAAACCGTTATTGAGTTATTATCTCTCGAAACAAATCTTGATATACAAATGCTCTTGATCACTGATAATATATTCGTTTTTTAGTGACTTTTATGGTAGCTCCAACTTTTAATAAATTGGTTCTTATTGTATTTATTTGCCATTTTTCAGCCTTTTCAAATGTTGTTTTTTTGATGCTTTTTTTTAGTAATAAAAATAGTTCGTAGGCTAAACTACTTAAAAACAACCTGAAGAAGTTTGCAACAAATCCATGATTGGATAATCGATCGGAAAAACACATATTCTTGACTTCTTTACTTCTGTTTTCGCTAGATTCACCTCGTTTTACATAGAAATCAAAGTATATTTCTCGGGCACCTTTCTCTTTAATATTACTTATAAAATGACGAACATTTAAGCCTTTCCCTGTACTTTCTATTTTACAGTAAGCTTGTTGTGGTTTATGCCAACTTTTGGCTTGATAGCGAAACGATGTGAAATGTTGGTGTTTTTTATGCTGATTTACATATTGAAGTTGAACCGCTTTTTTACAACGCTCAACCTTTCTTTTGAGTACCGAATTACTAGCCTGACCTGTTACAAAAAACAAATCATAATCAGCTACTAATTTATAAAAAGGAGCACAACTAAATCCACTATCTGTTCGAATAGTAATTTTTAGTTCAGGATATGCTTTTTTTATTTTTTGAATAATTCTTCTTAAAATTCCGACATACCATCGATTCGAATGGCTATTTCCTGGGCGAAGAACTGGCAGGATAATTTGACCGGTTTCTCCATCATGAAAAAATAATTCATTTAACATAAACTGTCCATAATAACCATTGAACATTGACATTTGTTGATTCCCATATGTTGGATCATCGGTAGCATCAACATCAATTGTTATTTCATCTCGACCTTTTAGGCTTGATACGTAACGATCAATCCAAGCGTAAGAAAGTTTGAAAATAGTTTCTTTATTCAAACTGTTTTCAAAACGAGAAATAGTAGGTTGAGAAGCCAAATCTCCTTGAAGAACATCTTTAAATAATGGGTCATTTTGTAAATGGGTCACATCATTGGCATCTTGATAACCTAGCATTAGCATAAACACACGTTGCTTGAGTTGATGCTCTCGACTGTAAGTAATGTATTTAGGGTTTCGAAGATCAGGAAGTAACTTGCTAAAATGTTTTAGTAAGTTGTGGGTTCTCTCTAACTTTTCTAAAAGAATCAAAGAACCATCTGAACTAATCTCTGTGGCTGAAAAATCAACCGAAATAGCTTGATTTCCTCGATAAAATAAAGTATCTTTAGTGCTCAAATATGGGTGTTTTAAAAAATGATGTATTTTGTGTTTAACTGCTTAAATATAACACTTTACATTCAGGTTTTTTGATTTCTGATGAATTATTCGGGTTAACCTGCCTCCAAAACAAGATTGTTCTCACAAGTCCAAGTACTAACCCTATGAATTGGTGATTTCTTTCTGTATGCTTTTGTCCCACGTATCGTCTTACCATCAATGGCTATTATTTGACCTTTGCTTAAATCTGCAATTGAATAAACCCATTCCAATAAAACAAGATTCAAATTGTTCACTATTAATAGCCGAAAAAATTTTGTTAATGGCGTCTTTTGAAGGAATGTCATTAGGTAAATCTAAGAATTTCTTTAATTTTTTTTCTTTTTAGTTACTCACCTTACGCAATAATAATTTCATATTGAGAAATTTATAATCTATATTGTTAATAACTCTGACAAGAAAAAAGATGGATAATTTTGTTGATTTATATACCGATTATTTGATAAGTTCAAGTTCTTACACCACAGCTACAGGCATGGCTTCATTGCTTTCCATAAAGCATGACAAAATTACAAGAGCATTATCAACAGGGGTTTACGACAGTAAGTTTCTGTGGAAAAAGGCAAAACCTTATATTGAAGAATTGACTCAATCGAAAGAAACGATTATTTTAAGTTTTGATGATTCTATACAAGAAAAACAATATACAGATCAGAGTGAGCTTAATACTTGGCATTTTGATCATGTATTTGGTAGATCTGTAAAAGGGGTTAATTTTCTAACTGCTTTAATAGAGGTTGGAGGTATGCGTTTGCCTTGTGGGGTTGAGTTTATAAAGAAAGACCTTTTGGTAACTGACCCAGTAACAGGAAAGCAAAAGCGTAAAAGTAGCAAAACCAAGAATGAATTATTTAGAGAGATGTTACAAGAATGTAGTAGCAAAATACACTTTGATTATGTGTTGGCTGATAGTTGGTTTTGATCAGTAGAGAATATGATTTGCTGCAAAGAACTTTTAAAAAATGATTTTATTATTGCCTTAAAAAGCAATCGAAAAGTAGCCTTATCCTTAGAAGATAAGCAAAATGGAACATACGTGAATATTAAAACATTACAGCCAGGACAGCAGACCGTGGAAGTTTGGTTTGAAAAACTAGACTTTTCGCTGTTGCTTACAAAGCAAGTTTTCAAAAACGAGAATGATACAGTCGGCGAGTTGTACTTGGCTTGTAGTGATTTAAGTTTAACCTATGACCAAATAACTACAATCTACAAAAAACGGTGGGCAGTAGAAGAATATCACAAATCGATTAAAAGCAATACAGGCTTTGCTAAATCTCCAACTAAAAAAATAGAAACTCAAACGAATCATTTTGTATTGTCAATTGTAGCCTATATAAAGTTGGAATGGCTAAAACAAAGAACAGGAAAAAATCATTTTGCTATGAAAACACAAATCTATTTAGCCGCTCAACAAGCAGCTTATAATGAACTCAACAAGTTATCAACACCGAAAGCAGCATAATCTCCTTTTTAGAAAAAATTATGCGTAACATGAGTTAGTTAGCAAAACCAACCATTTCTTCCCAAGTTTCTGCTCCATAAATCACTGAAATTATACAGATAAGAAAGAATTATCAACTAAATTATGAAGTTGGTTATGGCTTCTGTGATCTTCTATTTGCCCAAAAATGTCCTTTAAATTACTTGATGATTTCATATAGTTAAATTATATAATTATCAGTACAATATATGAATAATCAATAATTTAAACAACGAGTAATCAGGTAAATAATTGACTTTTCAACTTAAAAAAGTATGATTCCGCCCTGTTTGTCTATTACTATTGTAACAATAATAATAGAAAATAGTAGTACCTTAGCCCACTAATAAGTTCTTTTTTTATTTCTTCATCAACCGGAAAAGGTTATACTTAACTGTGTATTAATAGGGAATCGTGTGAGAATCACGAACTGTCGCGCAACTGTAAGTAACAAAAAGTTTTACCAATTAAAAAGTCCACTGTTCTAATAAAAAGAATGGGAAGGAAGGTAAAATGTTACAAGTCAGGAGACCTGCCTATTCCGATTTGACAATGCTTTCGCGAATTAAAGCTTTTTAATCAGACAGATGCTTATTAACAAAATAATCTACTATTTTATATAAGATAATTAGACTTTGTTGTTTTTCTATGCATTTATTTTCTAAAAAAATTATTCTCGCAAACGTATTACGAAGTTCGGAAAAAGAGCTTTTAACTAATTTATTTAATCATTTAAAGTTAAAAGAAAATGCAAACGCACAATCTAGGCTATCCGCGAATTGGTAGCAACAGAGAACTAAAAAAAGCCTGTGAAAAGTATTGGTCTGGTAAAATATCCGCAGAAGAGCTGGCAAAAGCAGGACGTACTATTCGGCAACTTAATTGGCAATTACAAAAAGATGCTGGAATTGATTTAATACCATCGAACGATTTTTCGTTTTATGACCAAGTATTAGATATGTCGCTTACCGTTGGCGCAATTCCAGAACGCTATAACGATGTTGTTTTAGACAAAACAAGCTCAGAGCTAGACCTTTATTTTGCTATGGCAAGGGGGTATCAAAAAAACGATTTAGACATTACCGCAATGGAAATGACAAAATGGTTTGATACCAATTACCATTATATTGTTCCTGAGTTTTATAAAAACCAAACCTTTAAATTATTCTCATCAAAAATAATTAGTGAGTTTACAGAAGCCAAAAACTTAGGCATAGTAACCAAGCCCGTTATTATAGGAGCTATTTCTTATTTGTTACTAGGTAAAGAAAAAGAGGCAGGGTTTAATAAAATAGATTTAATAACAAATATACTCCCTGTCTACATAGACGTTCTAAGAAAATTAGAAACGCAAGGTGCAAAGTGGGTACAGTTTGATGAGCCTTTTTTAGCCTTAGATTTAAGTGAAAAAGTAAAAGAAGCCTATGTTTACTTTTATGATGCGATAAGAAAAGAGTTTCCACAACTTAAAATTTTAGTTGCTACTTATTTTGAAGGATTAAAAGACAATTTACAACTAGCAGTTTCACTACCTATTTGTGCGTTACATATAGACTTGGTACGTTGCCCAGAGCAATTAGATAACGTACTAGATGCAATACCTTCTACGCTAACACTATCTATTGGTGTTGTAGATGGCAGAAATATTTGGAAAAATGATTTTAAACAATCGTTAGCATTAATTCATAAATCTATAGAAAAAATAGGGGTAGAACGTGTGTTAATAGCGCCTTCATGTTCTTTAGTTCATTCACCTTGTGACTTAGATTTAGAAACAGATGAAGACACATTACCATTAGAAATTAAACAATGGTTTTCTTTTGCAAAACAAAAACTAGACGAGGTTGTAACACTTAAACAACTAGCAACTGGTGAAGAATCTGAAGGAGCCTTAGATAAATTAAAATCTAATCAGCTTGCTGTAAAAAGTCGTAAAACATCTAAACGCATTCATAATAGCAACGTAAAACAGCGTGTAAGTGCTATTACGGAAGCAGATGCAAACCGACAAAATGTTTTTGCTGTGCGTAAAGTTAAGCAGCAAAGCATGCTTAATTTACCTTTGTTTCCTACAACAACAATAGGCTCATTTCCACAAACAAAAGAGGTGCGTTCATGGCGCGCAAAATTTAAAAAAGGAGAGTTAAATACGCAGCAATACGATTCTTTATTGAAAGACGAAACCGTAAAAGCTATTCGTTGGCAAGAAGAAATTGGTATTGATGTATTAGTTCACGGAGAGTTTGAGCGTAATGATATGGTGGAATACTTTGGCGAAAAACTAGACGGCTTTGTATTTACAAAAAAAGGATGGGTGCAAAGTTACGGTAGCCGTTGTGTAAAGCCACCTATTATTTATGGAGATATTCAGCGTCCAAAACCAATGACAGTTTACTGGACAGAATTTGCACAGTCTTTAACAAAAAAACTAGTTAAAGGTATGCTAACGGGACCCGTTACTATTTTGCAGTGGTCCTTTGTGCGTAATGATCAGCCTCGTAAAGAAACATGTACGCAAATAGCCTTAGCAATAAGGGATGAAGTTACAGATTTAGAAAAAGCTGGAATTAAAATTATTCAGATAGATGAACCTGCAATTCGTGAAGGATTACCATTAAGAAAAACAGAATGGCAAGACTATTTACAGTGGGCAGTTGGTGCTTTTAGAATTTCGGCAAGTGGTGTAAAAGACGATACGCAAATACATACACATATGTGTTATTCAGAATTTAATGACATTATCCAAAACATTGCAGATATGGATGCAGATGTTATTACTATTGAGTGTTCTAGGTCGCAAATGGAATTATTAGATGCTTTTTCTGTATTTAATTACCCTAATGAAATAGGTCCAGGAGTGTATGATATTCATTCGCCCAGAGTACCTTCAAAAGCAGAAATGACAGCGCTTTTAGAGAAAGCAAAAGCTGTTATTCCTGCAAATCAGATTTGGGTTAATCCAGATTGCGGATTAAAAACTCGTCATTGGGATGAAACCAAAAAAGCATTGATAGAAATGGTATCAGCAGCCAAAGAAATGCGACAATCAATAACAGAAACACCTGTTTAATACTTAAAGCAAGTGGTTTTAACCAGCCACTTGCTTTTAATTTACACCATTTTATACTCGTAAAAATGACAACGGAAGAAAAAATAAAACAATCAGAAACACGTATTTTTAAAGCAGTTTTTCCAAATACTACCAACCATTATGATACTTTGTTTGGTGGCACAGCTATGTCTTTAATGGATGAAGCGGCTTTTATTACAGCAACACGTTTTAGCCGTCAGGAAATGGTAACAGTAAGTAGCGACCGTATAGATTTTAAAAAGTCAATCCCAGCAGGCACTATTATAGAATTAATAGGAAGAGTAGTTTATATAGGTAATACAAGCTTAAAAGTTAGGGTAGATATTTTTACAGAACAAATGTATACAGACCATAGAGAAAAAGCTGTAAGCGGAGAATTTACCTTTGTAGCAATAGACAAAAACAAAAAACCCATTGCAATTATTCAATAATATTGATGTAACAAATGCATTACCTATTCGTTATTAAATAAATTTTACGGGTATGCTTTGTGGCAGAAAAACCTTCTAACTTAATATATTAAAAGATATGTTTAATGCGGAAAAACTGCCGAAAACGAGAAACTCTAGTTTTTAAAATAGAATTTTAGCAATAATTCGGAAAAAGGATTCGTGCGGAATTTAGCATAATAACGGAATGAAAAAAGGAAACTCAACTGTGCGGAATGAAATGTTGAAACGGGAATTTTAGCACAACAAAGGAATTTATTATTGTTTCGGAAATTGAGCACCACAACGGAATTAAATTAGAAACGGAAAACTCAACTTTGCGGAATTGAAAGTTGGAGTGGAAAAGTTGAAAAACAAAAACTGTAACTAAACCGAAAAATATCTAGACGGAATTACACTCGGAATCAATAAATTGAAAAGGAATTTAACAGCGGAATTAAAAGCACTAAAACATAACACCGTGTATAAAAAATGCTTAGTTTAGTGCTTAATCAAAAGTCTGTGCTTTTTTGCTAAGTCCAATTTTCCTGCGGAAAATCAGCCTCTCACAAAACAGCACTTTCCATACACAAACCGTTGGCTACAATTATAAAAAACACGACACTACTAAAATTAATCATACTTAACTTATTTTCATTTAGTCTTTTTGCTCAAAAACTAACAGATGAAAATTTAGTAAAAGATAACTCATATTATTTTGAAATAGTAAATAACGAAGCTATCGGGAGCGGGTTTAATATCTTGCGAAATCAAATTGAAAATTCACAATTCATCATTTTGGGTGAAGAACACTATTCAGCTAAAGTTTCAGAATTTACGAATGCTATTGTATCAACATTAGCGAAAAATGATTTCAAATATTTTGCTTGTGAAATTGGACCCAACAGTGCAGAAAAAATTACAGAATTAATTAAAAAAAATAACTCATTTTCTAAGTACATGACAAAAATTGAATTAGATTCGTAAAATTCTCATTAACAGAGTTTAATAGAGTATTTGCAAGAAAATCTAAGCCGTATTTGAATATAGATTTAGCCTTTCTACCATGTTTTTTAACTGTAATAGGATTTATTTTATGCAGATATATTCCAATTTTATAACACCAAACAAAAGCAATCATTACCAAGAGAATTAATTTTTCAATTCTATCAATGTTTTGAAGATGCGTTTTTTCTATATCAAAACCGCTGGACTTCATCGATTTAAAACACATTGTCTTGTCCTGAAATAGGTTTACACCAAAACCTTAAAAAATGGATAAAAAAAGCAAACAAATTTCAGGATTAAAAGCTGGAAAAATCATTCAAAAAGCGAACAAATATTTTTCGGAACCAGAGAAACATTTTATCATTAAAGAATTATTATCAACAGGTTGTACCAAAGCTCAAATTTGGGAAAAATACACGGGTCAATTAGAAGAACACGGACAACTACTACGCTGGATGAAACAGTTAGGCTATGATACTTCTGTTAAAACAAGAAGGTCTAATTTTGACACAAAAGCAACTGTAATGACTCCAAAAAAAGCAAAAAAAGAAACTAAAACTGGATTTGATGACTTTGAAACACTTCAATTGAAAAAAAGAATAATAGAGCTTGAAAAGAAGTTAAAAGATGCAGATATGAAAGCTATTGCTTATTCTACAATGGTTGATATAGCCGAAAAAGAATTTAATCTTCCGATTAGAAAAAAGTACAATACCAAGTCATAGAAGAAATGAGAAATACATTTACACACATAGGTTTAGCCAAATTATGTGGTTGGTTTGGTATTACAAGGCAGGCTTATTACAACCATTGTTGGAAAGCTTTTGAAGTAGTTAGTGAACATCATATTATTATTGATAGAGTTAAAGAAATTAGAGAAAATCACCCAAGATTAGGAACAAGAAAACTCTTTGATATGTTACAACCTTTTTTCAAAGAACATCAAGTAAAAATGGGTAGAGATTCTTTATTTAACTTACTGTATATTAACCATTTATTAGTTAGAAAGCGTAAAAGAAAAATAAGTACAACTAACTCATATCATAGATTTAGAAAGTATCCAAACTTGATTAGAGAGCTTATACCAATAGCTATTAATCAATTATGGGTAAGTGATATACCCACTACACATAGGAACCCGAAAAATCGGATTTAATAATTTGAAAATTATCTGTGAGTATTTTCTCAAATTCTTTTTCTTTCCAAAGACCATTATCTAAGAACTCAATCACTTTTTCTCTAAAATTCTCAAATTTGAGATAGAATTTATTGTCCACCACTTTTTTCTTTAGAATTTTCCAAAGACGTTCAATAATATTTAAGTTGGGTGAATATGGTGGCATAAATTTTAAGACAATCCGAGGATGTTCTTTTAAAAACTCTTTCACAATTTGAGAGTGATAATACCGAGCATTATCCAATATGATGTGTATTTTCCCTTCTTTTTGTTTGTCTAATATTTGGATTAATAGAGCAATCATTGTTTGGCTATTAATTCGCTCATCTTCTACATAAAAGAGTTGTTTTGTTTTCAAATTAAGTGCTCCGTTTATATTAGTTCTTTTACGGCCATTATTGGTTTTAAGATGTTTGGTCTGTCCTTTTTTGATCCAACCATGGCTAGCAATAGTGTTGTGTTGTGGGTGTACGCCATCCATAAAATAGATTTGATCTTCTTTGGTCAAATTTTCTTTCAGTTCTTTGTATTGCTTTACAAACTCTTCTTGTTTTTCAACATTGGCTTTACAAGGTGTTAATACTGGTTTCTTGTATACAAACCCTAGTCTTTTTAGAAGTTCATTAATGCCTGAACAAGAGTAGTTAATTTGAAATTCTTTCTCAATCCAAGCAACAATTCCTTTAGAATCCATATAGGTATTCTCTGTAATGTGCTTCTCCAAGATGTCTAATTGTTTAGAACTTAGAAAAGAAATTCTCCCTTTATTGTTATCTGTCAATAGTGACTCAGCTCCTTGATTTAAGTAAATAGTCCTATATGTCCTTACAGTATCATCATCTAAAAGAAGAATCTTACCAACATCTACACAAGAAAAACCATCATCAAGCATCAGAATAGTTTTTAACTTATCCGCGTGTTTTCTTTGCTTACAAGTACGATGTAATTGTTTAATTTGAATTTTCTCTTCTTGTGATAATTTTATAATCATATGTCTGAATATCAACACTATAAAGATAATCAATAGTACTCAAACAACCAAATAAATTGATCGTAATTTATTGACTATTAAATAATTAATACAAGTATTTGTCTGTGTGAATTTGTGTTTCCCGAAAACCTAAATGGTTTGAGTATATTTAACTTTTGAATTATTGTTACAACTGCTAATTAGTCAAACCTTAACAACCCATTTTCTTGGCGAAGAAAATAAAGAAAAAAGAGGTCTTAAAATATTAAACAATAAGTTATTAAATTCTTCTTTGAGTTGTTTCATAAATTTCTTAAGATTCCAACCTGTAGCAGCTAAAAAGGCATTGATTTGCGGGGAATTTTCTCCCCAAAGATAGTTTTGGTTCAATCTAAAGTCTGTTTTTAAATGACCAATAACTGGTTCAATAGCAGCTCTTCTTCTAAATTTTCCTCTTTTACATCTTTTCTGATATTCTGTATCTCGTTTTAAAGGTCTATAATCAGGAGTTGATATTTTGGTATTACCTATTTGTTTGATGCCTTTTCCACCTCTGTCATAAACAACTTCTTGGGGTAAAAAAGCAATATTGGATTGCATTTGTTCTAATAATGGTGCTATTGTTTTGCTATCGTGAGGATTGCCTTTAAAACTTTTTATCGCAGTAATGATTAATGTTTTTGAAGTAGTAATTAACCCTGTTTTAGTGCCAAATTCATATTTTTTATGCACTTTCCCTTTAGCGATACATGCTGTAAATGGTTTGTGAATACTGTAAATTTTATCTTTATCTGTTCGCTTTTGATGTAAGATTTGATAATACAAAGCAAACTGCTTTTTATAGACTTCTAAAACGTGTTCGGGTAATTCTCTTTCCAACTCTCGAAGTAAACGACCTGCTATAGTTTTTAGTTTTGCATCTGCTTTCTTTGCTTTTTTATATCGCTTTGGATGTTTACGATTATGGGTGTCTCTTAATAATTGCTTTGAGGTTCTAACATAACTTTGTCGTTGCTTTATCTTTTCTTTTTTAGCAATATCATTGCATTTATCAATAATCTTTTTGGCTAATTTAGCATCTGTAGGAAAGGTAGTGTTGTTCTCTGCTACTGTGGTGTCTGATAATGTTACTTTTTCTTTGGCTGCTTTACCAAAAAGACGGATAGAGTATGCAAATATTTTTTGAACTCCTAGTTCTCCTATACGTTTTCTGAAATGTACAAAGTCACTTGGATCACAGGGAAATTGATACTCAAAATAAGCCATGCCACAAAAATATTGCATGTAAGGGTTCATTGCCCAAACTTCGGATAGACGCTCATCAGATAAATTATAAATACGCTTGAGCATTAAACTTCCAACCATTAATCGTACTGGCATCGCTGGTTGACCTGTATGTGAATAATACTGTGAGAAATCTTTCTCAAAGTATTTCCAATCTATTTTGTTGCTCAACAAAATTAATTCGTGGCTCAAATTAATAAAATCCTTGAGCAAAGGTCTGAACAAATTTTGTTGATTTTGATTCGCTGTTTTTCCTATCATTTATTGCAAGGTTTATACTATAATATACGGAAAATCTTGCAATTAAATACTATGTAAACAGTGAAAAATATCAAATAATTAACTGTAAATCAGAATGTTGAAACCTTTTTAAGGAACGACTAATTAGAATTAAGCAGATTAATAATGATAAAATATTTTTTGTTTTAAATACTAAATTCATTTTCAGAATATGAGTGAGAGCAATTTTTGGCAATGGGTTTCTTGTGCAGATAAACCGTTGTAAAAGAATAACAATACAACAGAAAACAAGTGCTTTACGGGTATTTTTATAAGCTTAAAGGTTAATTTTTTATTTGGTTTTTGTTTAATAAAATTGGTTGTCCAAAGCCTAATTCATTTAAGCGGTCTAGTTGTGTCTTAGCATCACCAACAAATAACCAAATCATCTTATTTGGATTGATGTATTTCTTAGCAAGTTCTCGTATTTTTTCAACTGTCATATTATTTACAATTTGCTCACGATCTTTTACATAATTTACATTTAAATTGCAGGCACTCATGTTTTGTAGCATGTTTAATTTTGCTCTCATGGTTTCAAATCTTCTAGTATTACTTTTAATTAAGAACCCTTTTGTGGTTGCTAAATCTTTTTCAGAAAAACTGGTTGGGTACTCTGTAAGTATTTTTTTAACTAATTGAGCAGATTCTAAGGTAACATTGGTTCTAACATTACTAGAAATTGTAAAAGGTCCAACTGCTTTTGATTCAGAAAAACTAGAGAAAATCCCGTATGTATATCCTTTCCCTTCTCTTAACTCTTGTGTTAATTTAGAGGCAAAACCGCCACCACCAAGAATGTAATTCATAACCGTTGCAGGGTAAAAATCTTTATCAGAAACGGCCAAAGCTGGCGCTCCAAAACTGAGTGCAGATTGTTTAGATTTTGGAACATCGTAAAAATAAACGATTGGTTTGTTAGGTGCTTTAGGAGTTTTATATACTGGAATTGTTACTTCTTTTGCAACCCATTTAGAATTTATACTGTTTAAAGAGGCCAATGCTTTTTCTTTATTAATGTCTCCAACGATATGCATCTTGGCAACTGAAGGAGAAATGTAACTCGAATAAAAGGTTTTTAAATCTTCTAATGTGATTTTACCTAAAGAAGCAATTGTTCCCAATCTGTTTTTAGATCGAATATTATCTTTTCCATAAATCAATTTGTTGTATGCATTTTGAATGATTGCACTAGAACTAGCTTCTTGCTGACGTATATTACTAATTACAGATTTTTTAATCAATTCAAATTCTGTTGTATCCCAACGAGGTTCTAATAGCATTTCTTCTACCAACGCTAAAGTTTTAGTGTAGTTTTTCGCTAAGGTGTTTCCGTTAATTGTAATGCTTTCTTTAGATGCTGATACGTAAATTGAAGCACCTAATTCTTGAATAGCTTCTTCTAACTGCGCAACAGTTTTGTTTTTTGTTCCTTTATTGAGTATACGAGCAGTTAAGTTTGCAACACCTAATTTGTCCATTTTTTCTAATAACTGCCCTCCATCAATTACTATACTGAAACGAACTAATGGGACTTCGTTATTTTCAATTCCGAAAACCTTCATCCCATTTGATAATTCATTTTTCCAAACATTGGGGATACTTAACGATGGAGATTTTCCATAAGGAGGCTCTTTAGAGCGATCAAAAGATGAAGGTGTTTTTGTGTATTTTGCAGCAATTTTAGAATTGAATTTTTCTTCGGCTCCTTGTATTATTTCTTCTTCTTTTATGATTGCTTCTGTAGACCCTTTAAGTGCTAATTTTACCATTCCTTTTGGCACAAAACTAGTAGCGATATAATTTTTTCCTTTAATGTACGTATTGTAAACGCGCAATACATCTTCTTTGGTAACCTTTAATGTTAAATCAATTTCTTTATTGATAGCATCTGGGGTACCAGCATAAGTATTATAAGAAGCTAAATTGTCTCCTTTATTAAGGACACTAGACAACTTATTGTAAAAATTAGTTTCTAATCCTGCTTTAATTCTATTTAAATCTTTGTCAGAAATACCGTCCTTTTCAAAATCTCTAAAAGCCTGATTTACCCCCTCATTAATTTTGTTTAAATCAACATTTTTAAACCCTCTAATACCTAATTGTACTTGACCTGCTAATTCAGATGTCGAGTTAAACATACTTGTAGACGAGGTTAGTTTTAAATCATCAACCAAAACGTTACTTAATGGTGCGTTTTTTCCTTGTGATAAATACTGTGTTAAAACATTTAAAGCGTATGAATCTTTATGATGCAATTCTACCGTTGGCCAAGTAAATGTTAGCATTGGTAATCTTGCAAAGTTATCTTGGTAGTACAAAAATTTAGATGCTGTAACAATTCCAGGTCTTTTTGCTAATCGAGTAATCTCTTCTCCTTTCGGAATTTCATGAAAATATTTACGAACCCATTTTTCTGCTTGCTTAGGGTCAAAGTCTCCAGATAATATTAAGGTAGCATTGTTCGGCACATACCATTTTTTAAAGAACGTTTTTACATCATTTAAAGTTGCATTTTGTAGGTCTTCTAAAGAACCTATTACTTGCCAATTGTATGGGTGGCCTTTTGGATATAAATTCCGATCGATTATTTGTTGATTAAACCCGTATGGGCGATTATCAACAACTTGTCTTTTTTCGTTTATTACAACCTGTTTTTCCTTTGCTAATACTTGATCGGTAACTGTATTTATAAACCAACCTAGTTTGTCTGCCTCTGCCCAAATCATTTTTTCTAAGGCATCGTTTGGTACCGTTTGTAGATACTTTGTTTGATCTCTTGATGTAGATCCGTTGGCACCAGAACCACCTATTTTTGCACTCATTTTATCCAATCCACCTTTCCCTAAATTTTCTGATTCTAAGAATAGTAAATGTTCAAATAAATGTGCAAAACCAGTTCTTCCTTCAATCTCTCTTGCAGACCCAACATGTACCAATAATTCTACGGCTACAACTGGGTCTGATTTGTCAATATGTAAAATGACTTGAAGGCCATTTTTTAATTCAAATTTTTCAAAAGGGATATTTAATGAAGTTGATTTTTCTTTTTTATCTGTGTTGCAAGCAACTAGTGAAATTACAATAGCAATAAATAGAATTTTTTTAATCATTATTTCGGTTATTTATTTGTGCTTTTTTTGATGTTGCTAAATGTTAAATTTCACAAGGTTGTTGTTTAAGAATGACAACTTGTTTACATTTCAAAGATAATGTTTTTTAATGAACTACCTCGAGGCCAATGCCATCAAGTTAAGGTTTTTTATATTGTATCTTTCTAATTTTTAGTTGTTTTAGGTTTTTCTCTTCTGCTATATTTTCCAATATTACGTACATTTTATTTATTAGGACGAATAGGAATGAGTTCTTTTTTAAACAATATTTTAAGTTCGTTTAATACATCTTCCTAATTAAAAAAACAACTCCTTATTTTAATAGCATTAATGTTTTCTTTATTGTTGTAATAGGAAGTTTACAGGTATTATCAATACAAACATAAATGTAAGTTTCATCATCAACAAAACGATTTTTTAATAAAGGTAAATCTTTATCCGTTTTACTGTATGAAATTAAAATATTTGGCAAGTAATTTTTATGAAGTTCATTTATTTTTTCAGAAGCATCTTTTCCAACAATAACAACTTCGTAATAAGGCTTTGTATAGTTTAACATTAAATCTAACCAATTAGAAAAAGAACGGGCATTATCTGCTATCTCTGGCTGTACATTATGCAACATAACTCTCGCTATTTCTTTATACTTGTTATTGCTAAAGTAATGTGATAGGTAAAATAGGTTTTTTGCCATAATAGAATTACTAGAAGGAATTACATTGTCTTGATATTCTATTGTTTTCGCGATTAATAAAGGGTCTTT
Organism: Tenacibaculum sp.; assembly: GCA_965242715.1. GTDB lineage: Bacteria > Bacteroidota > Bacteroidia > Flavobacteriales > Flavobacteriaceae > Polaribacter. The sequence goes on along the minus strand of OZ251501.1, from coordinate 1,851,991 downwards.
TTTAGAGGTGAAATAAAATAATTTAGAAGTTTCGTCATAAAAATTATCTATAGAATATGACACCAAAGAGTTTGCTTTTTCTAACCAGATTTCATCAGAAGTTACTTGATATAATTTAATAAAAGAGGCAGATGTTGCTGCATAGTCTTCTAAATACCCATTAATAGTACTTTTCCCTTTTTTATAATTATGATATAACTTCCCGTTTGATGACAGTTGATTATTTAAAATAAAATGAGCATTTTTTAGTGCAATATCTAGATATTCTTTTTTATCAAAAACAACGAATGCATCTAAGTAACCTTTTATCATTAAAGCATTCCAAGAAGTTAAACTTTTATCATCTAATCTTGGTTGTTTACGTTTTTTATGTTCCTTCTTTAAAATTTCTTTCCACTGTTTTTTATAGTGCTGTAATTTAGAAACTGTAATATTATTTTCTTTTGAAAACGAAATATCGTTGGTAGTTTTGATCAATACATATTTTTTATCCTCCCAAAAGCCGTACTCATTTATATTATAATATTTTGAAAACAAATTGAAATCATTTTTTAGAAGAATTTTTAACGTTTCTTTTGTCCAAGAATAGTAAGCACCTTCTTCTAAAATATTTTCGTGATTAAAACTATCTGCATCTAAAGAAGAATAAAATATTCCTTCAGGTGAAGTCAATTCATTTTTCACAAATTCTAAAGTTTCAAAAACTACATTTTTATACGTTTCATTTTTAGTAATTTGATACGCACTAGAATACAAGCTAACTAATTGTGCATTGTCATACAGCATCTTTTCAAAGTGAGGTATATGCCATTTTTTATCTGTAGAATACCTAGAAAACCCTCCGTTTATTTGATCAAAAACACCACCAAAAGCCATTTTATGTAATGTCTTTTCTACATATTCCATCATTTCTTTATTTTTATTTTGATACGCATATCGTAATAAAAATTGATAGTTATTAGGCATCATAAATTTTGGAGACCTGTCAATTCCTCCAAAAGAATTATCAAAATATTGGCTCCATTTCTCTATTGCTGATTCAATAAATTTATTTGAAAAATCTGTTTCATTTATATTAACCTGTACTAAATCTACATTCTTAATACCTTTTCCTAACTCATCAGCAAAAGCATAAAAATCTTTGGGCTTATTTTTAAAGCCTTTAGCAATTTGTTCTAATGCTTTCTTCCATTGTTTTTTAGGAAAATAAGTTCCTCCCCAAATAGGTCTTCCGTCTGGAAGAGCAATAACATTTAGAGGCCAACCTCCTCTTCCAGTCATTAATTGCACTGCTTTCATATATACTTTATCAACATCGGGTCTTTCTTCTCTATCAACTTTTATATTAATAAAATTGGCATTCATTATTTTTGCCACTATAGAATCTTCAAAACTTTCTTGTTCCATAACATGGCACCAATGGCAAGCGGAATAGCCAACACTAATAATAATAAGCTTATTTTCTTTTTTTGCTTGGGCTAAAGTTTCCGAATTCCATGCTTTCCAATCTACAGGGTTATGAGCATGCTGTAATAAATACGGGCTTGTTTCGTAAATTAAATCATTTGTAAATTTATGCTGACTTTCAACACTTTTACTGGTGCAACCAATAAAAAATAAAACAATTGAAATCATTCTTAAGTTATTAATTTTCAGCATTTTTTGTTTTTAAAATAGTTAGTTTATTATTTTTATTAAGATTTATAAAATGTAAGACTTCGTTAATTATAATCTTCTTAATTGCTTTTGATTCTCGGTTGCTAAAGTAACTAATATTGTTGCTAAAATTAAATTGCCCCGTTTTACTTCCTAATAATACATATCCTTTTGACGCATCATATTTAATCGTTTCTACCTCAGCATCATTTACATTCCCTACTCCAAAAATATCTAAATAACTCACCTTACGCAAGAATAATTTGAATTTAAGATATTTATAGTTTATCTTGTTAACAACTTTGAGAAATAAAAAGATGGATAATTTTGTTGATTTGTATACTGATTATTTGATAAGTTCAAGTTCTTACACGACAGCTACAGGTATGGCTTCATTACTCTCTATAAAACATGATAAAATAACACGAGCATTATCAACGGGTGTTTATGACAGTAAATTTCTATGGAAAAAGGCAAAACCTTATGTTGAAGAATTGACTCAATCTAAAGAAACTATCATTTTAAGTTTTGATGATTCGATACAAGAAAAACAATATACAGATGAAAGTGAGTTGAACACTTGGCATTTTGACCATGTGTTTGGAAGGTCTGTAAAAGGGGTTAATTTTCTAACTGCTTTAGTCGAAGTTGGAGGCATGCGTATACCGTGTGGTGTAGAGTTTATAAAGAAAAATATTTGGGTTACCGACAAAAAAACAGGAAGGCAAAAGCGTAAAAGCAGCAAAACTAAAAACGAACTTTTTAGAGAAATGTTGCAGGAATGTAGTAGCAAAATACACTTTGATTATGTGTTGGCTGATAGTTGGTTTTCTTCAGCAGAGAACATGGTTTATTGTAAAGAACTTTTAAAAAATGATTTTATTATTGCCTTAAAAAGCAATCGAAAAGTAGCCTTATCCTTAGAAGATAAGCAAAATGGAGCATACGTGAATATTAAAACATTACAGCCAAGACAACAAACCGTGGAAGTTTGGTTTGAAAAACTAGACTTTCCGCTGTTGCTTACAAAGCAAGTTTTCAAAAACGAGAATGATACAGTCGGCGAGTTGTACTTGGCTTGTAGTGATTTAAATTTATCGTATAACCAAATAACTACAATCTACAAAAAACGGTGGGCAGTAGAAGAGTATCACAAATCGATTAAAAGTAACACAGGTTTTGCTAAATCTCCAACTAAAAAAACAGAAACTCAAACGAATCATTTTGTATTGTCAATTGTAGCTTATATAAAGTTAGAGTGGCTTAAACAAAGAACAGGGAAAAATCATTTTGCTATGAAAACACAAATCTATTTAGCAGCTCAAAAAGCAGCTCATAACGAACTCAGAAAGTTATCAACACCTAAAGCTGCTTAATCATCCTTTTTTGAGGTTTGGATGCGTAACATGAGTAAATAACCATCATTATTTACATCTGCCACTTCTATACTTAATGTTGGAGAAAACTGTGCCTGTCTTGGTAATTCTTGAATTTCAAATTGCCGTTTCCTTTATTTTTTAAAATGATAGAAGTAAAAGTATGTGCCACAAAATGCGATGCTTTTTCTAGTTTTTGTGAACCATAAATTTCTGGCAATGTTGCCGTTGCAAATTCTTTAAATATTTTTACTTTGGAATTTAAAAAAGGTGTTTGTTGGCTTGAACATTCTTTACCACGAATAGGTAATAAATGACCTGTTTTTGATATTTTACTTAATGCAATATCAAAACTAGCATTGTCATCAAAATAATCTGCATAAATATGTAAAGGCTTCTCTTTTGTTGGATGAAACTTATTATTACTTCCCCAATTACCAATAATATAATTTATAGCCCCATCTTTGTCTAAATCGGATGCTGTTATAGTTTGAAACCAACCGTTAACATTGATAATTCCGTCAATTTCTATTTTATAAAATTTACCGTTTTTATTTTCAAAAAAGCTAATTGGCATCCACTCACCAATAACAATTAAATCATCATCTCCATCATTGTCAAAATCAGAAAAAACAACATCATTTATCATTTTTAAATTTGAAATATCATCAAACTTCTCTTGAATAACATTTACATATTTTCCGTTTTTATTTTCTAATAAATAAGGTTTGTCTGAAAGTGGATATTGCCCATATTTCACTCTACTTCCTACAAAAATATCTTGATCTCCATCGTTGTCAAAATCAGAAAAAGCAATTCCCTTTGTATTGGCTCTCATTTTAGGAAGCTTTCCTTTTTTAAAATTTCCTTTCCCATCATTTACATAGATTCTATCTTGTAAAAGCTTACTGTTTTTTTCAACGTTATAACCTCCTGAGGTTATATACAAATCTAAATCATTGTCATTATCAATGTCTACAAATTTAGCATCGGTATCTTCAAAATGTATATCTAATTTCCATAAATTTTGATTCGTTTTCACAAATTTTCCATCCTTTTTTTGAATATATAGTGCTGCTGTTTCTCCTAAAGAATTTCCAACAAAAAAATCGTCTAAACCATCTTTATTTACATCTGCAACTGCTAATGGAGGGCTCATTTCAGATTGTTTCTGTGGTAGTAATAATTTAGTTTATAATCATCAAAAGCGTTTTCTTTTTGCTTATAATTAATTCCTATTTCTGAAGGGTTTACAGTTTCAAATAAAGAAGCTTCTGTGTTTATTAATGTTGGTTTATTTTTAGCATTTCTATAAGAGATCTTCGTGTTTTTATTCGCTTTGATATTTATCAATTTTTGTATTTTATGATCTCCCCAGTCTACAATAACACTATCAATTCTTGTGTGATTCCCTAATCCGAAATGGAGTTTAGTACTTATAGAGGATTGAAAACCTCTACTTAAAAACAGTTGTTTAGATTGCTGTAAAGTACCTGAGAACACCGTTACTTTTGCGCCAATTCCGAAAGTATTTTTTTTAGACTCTTCTAATGAAAAAGTGCTAAAGTTATTTGTAGAATTATTTTTATAAATAGCCGCTTTTTCAGCTTGATTGTTTACAATTATATCTAAATCTCCATCATTATCTAAATCTGCATATACGGCTCCGTTTGAATTCACTTTGGCATCCATTCCCCAATTCTTCGTAACGTTTTCAAAAGTTAAATCTTGGTTGTTTTTAAAGATATAATTACTTAATTTACTTGAAGGCATCATTGCTATTGCTTCTTCTAAAGATACTTTTTTTCGATTTCTAAAATCTTGATTTGATAAATCATTTTGAATTCCGTTAGTTACAAATACATCATTAAAACCTGCAATTAGTGGTGCCCAACTCCAATCTGTTTTTGCAATTCCAGCTAATTGACTAATTTCACTTACGTTCTATTTCCATTATTTAACTGCAACATATTAGACATATATTGATGATGATATACCATATTTTTTTCATTGTTAGTTCAAAGATAGTAAATCCTGTTATATATGTGACTAAAAAGCTAATAGTATAATTAAAATATTTATCGAACCTCTCATTATTAAAAATGATATCTCTTAAAGGCTTCTATAGCCGCATAATCTGCCAATCCAAAATCATTATATTTTTTTGCGGTTAATCTGTTTCTATCTTCCACTCGCACCCAAAACTCTCTAGAATCATCACCTTGAAACATTACTCCATCTTTTTGTGATTGATGGTAAAAAATAGCATGTCTTTTTCTTAATACTTGATCTGGACTCATAGGAACCGCCATTTCAATTTCATAAGACTCCCACTCATGCCAAGCTCCGCGATATAACCAAACCCAACAATCATCCATGTAGCTTTTAGTTTTCATTTCTTCTAATGCTATGAAAAGAGCATCTAAACAAACTTTATGCGTTCCATGTGGATCTGCTAAATCTCCTGCTGCATAAATTTGATGTGGTTTAATTTTATCAATCATATTTTTCATTATCTCAATATCATTAACCGATAAGTTTCCCTTTTTAATAGTTCCTGTTTCATAAAAAGGAAGATTTAAGAAATGAACATTTTTATCTGGTAAACCGAGATATCTTGTAGCTGCAAGCGATTCACTTTTTCGTATAGTTCCTTTTAATGTTCTAACCTCTTCAGAATCTATTATATCATTTCCTTTTTTATTTTTAATAAAATCAATAATCTGATTTACTTTTTTAGAATCTGAATTAATATTTTTAGATATTTCTGCAAACTTTAAAGCCTCTTCATCAGAAACGGCAATATTACCAGATGTTTGGTATGCAATATGAACTTCATGCCCTTGTTCTACCAATCTATCAAAAGTGCCTCCCATAGAAATTACATCGTCGTCTGGATGTGGGCTAAAGATGATAACTCTTTTTTTAGTAGGCGTAGCTCTTTCTGGTCTATTTGTATCATCTGCATTTGGTTTTCCTCCAGGCCAACCAGTAATTGTATGTTGTAATTTATTAAACATTTTAATGTTTAAATCATACGCAGTACCTTCTTCTGCTAAAAGTCCAGACATACCATTATCATTATAATCTTTGTCTGTTAGTTTTAAAATTGGTTTGCTTAAAAGGTTGCTTAACCAAGTAACTGCTTTTAATTTTAATCCATTTTTCCAAATACAAGATTTTACTAACCAAGGCGTTTTTACACGAGTTAACTCCGATGAAGCTTCTTCATCTAAGACAAACGTGGTATTACTGTGCTGTTGTAAATAAGTTGCAGGTACTGTAGCACTAATCTCTCCTTCAATAGTTTCTTTTATTATTCCGCTTTTATTAGCTCCCCAAGCTAAAAGCACAATTCTTTTGGCATTTTTAACAGTACCAATTCCCATAGTAATTGCTTTTCTAGGAACATTTTCTATTCCTAAAAAAGAAGGGGCAGCATCAATTCTTGTAATGTGATCTAAAGTAATAATTCTTGTACCTGAGTTTACATGTGACCCAGGCTCATTAAACCCTATATGACCTGTTCTTCCAATCCCTAATAGCTGAAAATCTAAGCCACCAACAGCTTTTATGTTCATTTCATAATCTACACAATATTGATATATATTTTCTATAGACACCTTTCCGTCAGGAATATTTATATTTTTAGGTAAAATATTTATATGATTAAAAAGATGCTCATGCATAAAATAAAAATAACTTTGAATGTTATTTTTATCCATAGGAAAATATTCATCTAAATTAAAGGTAATAACGTTTTCGAAACTTAAACCTTCTTCATTGTGCATTCTAACGAGCTCTTCATATACCTTTATAGGTGAAGAACCTGTTGCTAACCCTAAAACACATTTTTTATTTTCTTTTTGTTTCTTTCTAATTAATGTCGCAATTTCTTGTGCCACGAGTATAGAAGCTTCTAAAGAGGATTTATAAATTACATTATGAATTTTTTCAAACCTTGTATCTTCAAATTGACCAACTGGTTGGTATGCAGTTTGTGTTTGTTTAAGCATAGTCTTTTATTTTATTTTAGAATAAAAGTATTATTCATTTCTATTTTAGTGTATTTTTTTCGACCAAAAACAGAAAATAACATATAAAAAACAACTAGAAATGTGTCGTACATTTCTAGTTGTTTTTTCAAATAACTAATTAATAATACTTATGTATTAAAAGTTTGATGCTCCAGTATCCCACCAAAGTCTTGTACCTCCATTATCTGGGCCGCTTAAGTAACCGACAGCAGTTATTACGTTGGTATTGTTAGTATTTACTTCACCAGATACAAAATTAATTCTTCTAATTTGTATATCAGTATCAATTTTCCCTCCACTATTGTTTACAATAACAGGGAAGATTCTTGGATACCCAGTACGTCTAAACTCACTCCAAGCTTCTTGACCATCAGGAAACATTGCAATCCATTTTTGAGTAATAATTTGCTCTAATTGCTCTTCATTTGTTCCTGCAGCATTATATGCTATTTTAACATCACTACCATAAGCAATATTATTAGTAGAGTTATGTGCATCTACAAAATCTGCAGGTGTACTTGTGTTGTCTGCTAGATAACTTGCAACATCTGAAATACTATGCTGAGTAAAAGATGCTGTAACTCCAGCCTCATAATTTGTTTTAGCATTCCCTGAACCAGACCATCCTCTTAAAGAAGCTTCTGCTTTTAAGAAATAAACTTCTGCAGCAGTCATCCACGTTAATGTTTGACCATCAATAACACTTCCTATTGATGCGTGATCTAAATACTGTCCTTTAGCACTAATATCAATTCCCATTCTAATACCTTTATAATCGCCAGTTAAAGAAGCATCAACAGAAGGGTTGAAATAAGTTTCAATTCTGTCATCATTATATCCTGTTAAAATAGATTCCATTTCAGCTCCCATTCTAATATCTCCCCAAGAACCACTAATTACAGTAATTGGATGTGGAAACCCTGTATTGATTACCATATTTGAATTTTCCATTAAACCAGCATTACTAGCTAATGAAAGTTCACCTTGCGTTTTAGCAAGTGCAGGGTTTACTTTAGAAATTCGGATTGCTAAACGTAATCTTAAACTGTTAGCAAATTGCCTCCATTTAGCAATATTTCCTGCAAATTGAGACATATCAAAAGGCACAAATTGCACATCGTCTTCAAAAGCTTCTAAACCGTCAATTGCAACCGCTAAATCATCGAAAAAAGCTTGATAAGTAACATCTTGTGAGTCATATTCTCCTGTAGTTGCAAAATCGTTGAACTTGGTGTAACGTATTGGCCCGTAAATATCGGAAACACGGTGCATTGCTGTAATTTTAATAATATTGGCTAAGTGAACAAACTTTATTCCGTTAGAATCACCACCTAATTCTACAGCATTTCTTATGTTTAAAGCTTGTGGCATTACATTACCGTAAGCATCGCTCCAAGGAAAACCATTCCATCCATCAACTAAAGCGTATGTCATGTTGTTTACATTTCCTGCAAATGGTGTTGGAGATGCCATGTACCCTGAGAATACATCACCCATAAGCCCTTGCTGTAATTGGTAATTCCATGCTGGTGTTACATTGAACACATTTAAGAACATAGGACTAAATTCGTTTCCTATATTATTATTCATTTGTGTTAAACTCTCTTCTGTTATACCATGTGGATTGGTATTTATACTTTCAAAATCATCTGTACAGCTAGCAAAACTAATTACAATTAAGGAAGCTAGTACGTATTTATATATCTGTTTCATATTTCTTAGAAATTTACGTTAATGTTTAGTCCTATACTTCTTGTTGAAGGTTGACCGTAGATATCTACGCCTTGTAATCCAATACCTGTACTAGAAGCAATATTTGGGTCGAATGGTGCATCTTTATAAATGAAAAACAAGTTGTTAGCAATTAATGAAAGTTTAATTGACTCAAAGAAATCACTAACCTTTGGTAACGTATAGCTTATAGATAATTCTCTTAAACTAACATTAGTAGCATCATAAACGTACTCGCCTAATAAACCAGCTCTACCACCAGTTTTATTATAGTAATCTTGAGCTGTCATTTGTGCATTAGCCCCATCAGTTGTTATAACGTTAATCATACCACCATTTGTATTTCTAGCATCAGCTGATGCTTGAGATACACCATAAAAATCATTTACAGCCTCAGTAACACTTACAACATCACCTCCAAATTTACCATCAATTAAGAAGTTTATTGAGAAGTTTTTAAAATCGAACGTATTGCTTAAGCCTAAAGTGAAATCAGGCTGTGCATGTGCTATAGTTTCAAATTCTGTAGCTTCAATAGTTAAATTTCCACTTCCATCATCTGTAACAATAGGTAAGCCATTTTCATTTCTCTTTACGGAGCGTCCACGAATACTACCAAAATCTTCACCTTCAATTAAAGAATATCCATACCCATTAACTCCTGCTGCTGTTAATATCGCTTCTCCATTATCAAGTGATGGATGTACTGATACTACTTTGTTTTTATTTGAAGCAAAGTTTAAAGCAGTGGTCCATTTAAAATTCTCGTTTACAATAGGCTTACCATTAATCATTAACTCGATTCCTTTATTAGAAATCTCTCCAGCATTCACAATGTTTTGTGTATATCCTTGAATATTTGGTTGAGCAGCAATAAAGAATATTTGGTTCTCTGTAGTAGAGCTATAGTAAGTTAAATCTATACCTAATCTATTTCCTAAAAAGCGCCATTCAGTTCCAATTTCAAATGATTTTTGTTTTTCTGGTTTTAAAGTTTCACCATCTCTAGGAGCAAATGTTGCTTGATTCGCAGCTCCTACAGTACCTCCAGTACCTGTTGTGCCAATAGTTCTTAAAGGCACTGTTACAAAAGCAGGAATATCTTTACCCACTTCAGCATAAGAGATTCTTACTTTTGCAAAATCGACAGCATCTGGCATTTCAAACATTTCTGATAATACATTTGTTAAACCAAATGAAGGATAAAAGAATGAATTAGAATCGGTACCTACTAACGTAGAAGACCAATCGGTTCTACCTGTAACATCTAAGTACAACATGTCTTTATATCCAATGTTTAAAGCACCAAAAACCGATTGTACTTCTCTGTTAGATACTGTTTGAGCAATACCGTTAGAAGATTCAAAATTTGCAATGGTGAATTCATTAGGAAACCTTAAGCCTTCTGGACCCGAATCTAATAGTATTTGATCTCCAATTTTATATTTCGTAAGACTTGTACCAAGTATTAATCCAAAATCAAAATCCTCAGATAAATCCTTACTATAACTTGCAATTAAATCTAAATACTGTTGTGTGTTTTCTGTTTTTTCAAGAATGTATCTTCCCGTTGTTGGCACGAAAGTTAAATCACTACCAGCGTATAGTTTTTTATCAAAAGAAAAGAATGATTTATCAAAACTCCCTCTAGATTGTAATGATAAATTATCATTAACTTGATATTTTACACTTACACTTGCAAAAATTCTTTGAGCAATATCTTTACTTTTATTTCTATTGATTAACCAATATGGATTCTGTTGAATGTTTTCATCAAACGATGTTGCATATTGATCCATCATATTAGTTGATGTATTAAAATACTCGAACTTTTCTTTGTATTTGTTCAAGTCAATTCCTACAGGGTTAAGGTATAGACCTGTTAACGGATTAGAGTACAGTCCGTTACCGGGCCTATTCCAGATACGTTGATCAGATAAACTAATGTTTGCAGATACTTGAATTTTATCATCTAAAAAACTAGCCGTTTCACGTATGTTTAAAACATTTTTGTTTAATCTGTTTCCTGATATAACTCCAGAAGCAGATGTATTAGCAAACGAAAAATAAGTTTGAGCCACTTTGTTTCCAGCGCTTAAAGATAGTGACTGTGTTGCTGTAGTACCTGTATTAAAGAAATCGTCAACCGTATTAGATAAACCACTGGTTTTTGCACCCCAAGATTTGGGGTCTGTTACCCTCCCGTTCTCTGCAATAGCACCTCCAACTGATAATGATTGGTATTCAGTTTGCAATTTAGGTAAAGAGATAACATTCTCAACAGTAAAAGTAGAATTAAAATTCACTTTAATTCTACCATCTTTTCCGCTTTTAGTTGTAATTAATATGACCCCATTTGCCCCTTGACTACCATATAATGCAGCAGCAGAAGCACCTTTTAGAATGGTCATACTTTCAATATCATCTGGATTAATAAGCGATGTGATATCACCACCATCTCTATTTCCCGTTTGACTACCAAAAATATTTCCTCCAGAAGACTCTCCGTTTTTACCATTTCCGCTATTTAACATTGGAATACCATCAATTACATATAAAGGGTCATTGTTACTTGTAGAAGAGTTCCCTCTTAAAACCACTTTTGTAGCACCACCAACACCAGATGAACTTCTAGTAATTGTTAAACCCGCAGATTTACCAGACAAGCTGTTTACAAGATTTGTTTGCTTTACTCTATTTAGCTCATCTCCTTTAATATCTTGAGCGGAATACGTTAAAGTTTTTCTTGATTTTTTAATACCAAGTGCAGTTACAACTACTTCATCCAATTGATTAGCATCTTCCTCTAAAACTACATTAATGGTATTTGAATTACCGATGGATACTTTTTTCCCTATCATTCCTAAGAAAGTAAAGTTTAGTACCTCTCCAACTGAGGCCTTAATGGTATAATTACCATCAAAATCTGTTTCCGTTCCTTTTGTTGTACCTTGTACAACTATGCTTACTCCGGGTAAACCTAAACCATCTGATTTAGCGGTTACTGTTCCAGAAATGTTTTTTTCTTGAGCTTGCCCAGTAACGGTAAAGGTCAATAAAAAAATTGCAATAAGTATTGTGAATTTTTTCTTCATAAAATGAATTAAGTTAATCTTCCATAAAAATAGAATTGTACTTCTTTTATAAAAAATTTAATATACAAACAACGTCAAAATAACAATGAATAACGCTATTTTGCAGATAAGTTAGTTTTTAAAAAATTGTTTATAATATCAATACTCCGTTAAGTTTTTATGCTGCTCTGATACCATAATACAGTAGTTCTTTAATTTTTTGTTTATTATTCTTCAAGTTCGGTCTTATAGCGAACACGTTAAAAAATCGAGCAAGCATTAACTCATTGTGATGTAAGGTTTTAATATCCTTGATTGAGAAAGCCCCTCTTAGCCTTTTTTCAATAGGCATCCAATGTGTAATCTTAGCGAGATTAACCGTTGTAAGTGCTGTATTAAAATGAAAGTTGAGTTTATCTTCACTTCTTGCTTGACAGTGATTTAGACCTGAGTATTGCTTGGCATCTCTAAAAGTAAATTCTATTTGAAATCTGGTGCGATAATATGTCAAAATCATTTCTGCTGAAATTGTTACATCTGTAGAAAAATATAATTTATGATTCCATTTTCCTTTTTTAAGGAAATAAACAATCACAAGATTGATTTTTCTTTTTAATGATTTTGAGTATACAATAGCGCTGTATACTTTGCTTTGCTGATTGTCTTCTATCAAAGAAAAATATTCTTTTCTAAGTTTTTTATAATCAATTTTTCCATCATATTTCTTAGGTCTTCCTCTCCCATATTTCTGTTGGTCAGTATAAATATATTGTAAGTCAGCATCGTTTCTTAGTCTGCTAACGGTCTCCAATCCATTATCAGAGAGTTTAGAAACAAAACCGTATTTGGAAAAATAAGCATCTGCCACAACATATTTAGACATCGAAAGAAGGACCTCTTTTCTTTGAATCAATATATTGGCATAATGATCTACCAAACTTTTTGATTCCAAATTATTTGGTGTCTGAACAGCCTCTAAATGAAACGCTGTATGATTATCTATATCAATCGCTGCTATACCAGATATTTCCAATCCCCATTTTGCCTTTCCCGCTACACCAGACCAATAATAACCAACTCCACAGGTGGATTTACCAGATTTACTAACTCACCTTACGCAAGAATAATTTGAATTTAAGATATTTATAGTTTATCTTGTTAACAACTTTGAGAAATAAAAAGATGGATAATTTTGTTGATTTGTATACTGATTATTTGATAAGTTCAAGTTCTTACACGACAGCTACAGGTATGGCTTCATTACTCTCTATAAAACATGATAAAATAACACGAGCATTATCAACGGGTGTTTATGACAGTAAATTTCTATGGAAAAAGGCAAAACCTTATGTTGAAGAATTGACTCAATCTAAAGAAACTATCATTTTAAGTTTTGATGATTCGATACAAGAAAAACAATATACAGATGAAAGTGAGTTGAACACTTGGCATTTTGACCATGTGTTTGGAAGGTCTGTAAAAGGGGTTAATTTTCTAACTGCTTTAGTCGAAGTTGGAGGCATGCGTATACCGTGTGGTGTAGAGTTTATAAAGAAAAATATTTGGGTTACCGACAAAAAAACAGGAAGGCAAAAGCGTAAAAGCAGCAAAACTAAAAACGAACTTTTTAGAGAAATGTTGCAGGAATGTAGTAGCAAAATACACTTTGATTATGTGTTGGCTGATAGTTGGTTTTCTTCAGCAGAGAACATGGTTTATTGTAAAGAACTTTTAAAAAATGATTTTATTATTGCCTTAAAAAGCAATCGAAAAGTAGCCTTATCCTTAGAAGATAAGCAAAATGGAGCATACGTGAATATTAAAACATTACAGCCAAGACAACAAACCGTGGAAGTTTGGTTTGAAAAACTAGACTTTCCGCTGTTGCTTACAAAGCAAGTTTTCAAAAACGAGAATGATACAGTCGGCGAGTTGTACTTGGCTTGTAGTGATTTAAATTTATCGTATAACCAAATAACTACAATCTACAAAAAACGGTGGGCAGTAGAAGAGTATCACAAATCGATTAAAAGTAACACAGGTTTTGCTAAATCTCCAACTAAAAAAACAGAAACTCAAACGAATCATTTTGTATTGTCAATTGTAGCTTATATAAAGTTAGAGTGGCTTAAACAAAGAACAGGGAAAAATCATTTTGCTATGAAAACACAAATCTATTTAGCAGCTCAAAAAGCAGCTCATAACGAACTCAGAAAGTTATCAACACCTAAAGCTGCTTAATCATCCTTTTTTGAGGTTTGGATGCGTAACATGAGTTACTAACATAACTCGGGTCGAAAGCAATGGTTAAATGTTTGCCCCCATACTCAGTAATCAATTCTTTATTGAAATTTAAAAAGTCAAAAGACTTACTAAACTGATTCCTGTAATGTTGTTCTCCATGATCACCATAACGACTTAACTGCATAAAATTTAAACGTCCTTTTATGCTGAGAAATAGACCAAAAACTTCCAACATAAAATCATATTGCCATTTATTTACATCTTTCATTTTGTTAAGTAATCTTTTTGTGTGATATTTATAGTTGGATTTCTCCTTGAGAAGCATCATTAATAGCTGTTTGAAATTAACTATTAATTTAATGATAATCAGGGAGTTATCCTAATTTTTGAGCCTGTTTTTTTAACTTATTTAATTGACTGTTAGAGGGTTAGGGCAAAGTTTAACGGAGTATTGTAATATAACATCATAATTTATTCTACATTTACCCAAGTAAATACTAATAATTTAAATTATTTTTATTGGATAACACAATAAAAAACACAAACTATAAGATTCCTATTAGGTATCACTTAATGTTTTGGGTTAGCTATTTTTCATTAAATACTGTTCGTTGGGGTCTTTTTTTTAACGATTTCTCGCATTCATTTAGATCTAATATTTTAGAATTTATTTTCCATATTATTATTGTTTATTTTAACATTTACTATTTAATACCTAAATATATTTTAAAAAAAAGGTACTTAACCTATTGTTTCCTTTTATCTATTTCAATAGTCATTATATACGTATTAAAAATTGAATTTTCTCTGTGGTTATTATACAACAGTGCCCCTGAATCAGACAAACTACTTTTTGAAACTGGATATTCTTTAAAATATGTCATTTCAGCTTTTATGGGTGAGGTTTATGTAGTTACTTTTGTTTCTGCTATAAAACTTCTTATTGATTGGGTTTATGAAAAAAACAGAAGAGAAAGCTTGCAAGCTGTACAACTACAAACAGAACTTCAGTTTTTAAAAGCTCAAATACAGCCTCATTTTTTTTTCAATACATTAAATAGTTTATATGCGCTAACATTAGAAAAATCTAAACAAGCACCAGAAATAGTTTTAAAACTTTCAGAAATAATGGAATATGTTTTATATGATGCTAAAGAACCTAAAATAAGACTTTTAAATGAAATAAGGTATATTCAAAATTATATTGATTTAGAAAAGTTACGCTACGGAGACAAAGTAAACGTACAAATAAACTTACAAGGAGATATGGAAACACCTAATGTACCCCCGCTACTCTTTTTACCGTTTATAGAAAACTGTTTTAAACATGGTGCAATAGAGAATAATAAATTAAATATTTTAATTGAACTTGAAGTAACTAACACAGATTTATTAAAATTCTCTGTAACAAATAATTATAATACATTTGCTCAAAGCAACAAAACACATGGCATTGGTAATCAAAATGTTAAAAGAAGGTTAGAGTTATTGTATAAAGAAAATTTTACACTAACCACTAAAACAGAAAAACAGAATTATATTGTTAACTTAACAGTACAATTATAATTTAGTATATTTAATATATGAAAATAAAATGCATAATTATAGATGATGAGCCTCTAGCTATTAAAGTTATTGAAAATCATTTAAGTGAGTTTCAAAACTTCGAAATTATTAACACTTTTAAGAGCCCAATAGAAGCTCTTCCTTTATTAGAAAAAGGAGAGATTGATGCACTATTTTTAGATATAAATATGCCAAGAATAAATGGTTTAGAGTTTGCAAAAACACTAAATTCTAAAACAAATGTTATTATTACAACTGCATATAGAGAGTACGCTTTAGAAAGCTACGATATAAATGTTTTAGATTATTTAGTAAAACCAATCCCTTTTAATCGATTTCTAAAAACAATAAATAAAATTACACAACAAGTCTTTTTACAAAAAGGAAAGCTACAAAAAAAAGAAGAAAATTCTAGCGCTGAATCTTTTATTTTTCTTAAGGTTGATAAAAAATTGATAAAAATAAAGTTTAAAGATATTTTATATATCGAGAGTCTAAGAGATTATATAAAAGTTTTTACCACAACCGGTAATTGCCTTGTCCACAAATCTTTAACAAGTATGACAGAAATGCTTCCTCAAAATAATTTTATTAGAATTCATAGATCCTATACAATAGCTATAGACAAAGTAAAAAGTGTTGAAGGTAATTTAGTAGAAATAGCAACAACAAGAATACCTATTGGAAGAAAATATATTAATCACGCTAAACGCATTATCTTAAATTTAGATTAAAACTGGTTTACGACAATAACACTATAATTTTTCACTTAAATTTCAATATTTAGTCAAATTAAAGTAGTTGCAATCAAATTACAAAACTTTTACCTTTAACTTAAAAATAAACCTGTTTAACATTAATTCTATGTCATTGGCAGAATTAATTTAATTACTATTCTATTAAATATTTACATTTCGTTTTTATAAACAAGCATTCATGGTTCAATTATCTACACTAGACATTTCCATTATCGTCTTATTTTTTTCAATCACCTTATTTATAGGAATATACGTTTCTAAAAAATCAGGAAAAAATTCAACAGAATTTTTTCTCTCAGGAAGAACAATGCCTTGGTGGTTACTAGGTTTGTCTATGGTTGCTACCACTTTTTCTACAGATACACCCAATTTTGTTACAGATGTTGTAAGAACTAATGGTGTTTCTGGAAACTGGGTTTGGTGGGCTTTTTTAATTACAGGTTTATTAACCGTTTTTGTATATGCAAAATTATGGCGGAAATCTAATGTAAAAACTGATTTAGAGTTTTATGCCTTAAGGTATGGAGGCAAACCAGGTAAGTTTTTAAGGAAATTTAGAGCACTATATTTAGGGGTGATTTTTAACGTTATTACCATGTCGGCAGTTACATTAGCTGCCATTAAAATTGGCGGAATTATGTTAGGATTAGAACCTTGGCAAACAGTGGTTTCTGCTGGATTAATTACAGTAATATTTAGTGCTGTTGGAGGTTTTAAAGGTGTTGTTTATACCGATTTTGTTTTATTCTTTGTAGCAATGGGAGGTGCAATTTGGGCTGCTGTTTATTTAGTAAATATTCCAGAAGTTGGTGGTATTGAAGCTTTATTAGCACATGAAAACGTAGTTGATAAGTTATCTATCTTACCAGATTTCAGTGATAAAACAGCTTTAATAACCTTAATAATTATTCCATTAGCTGTACAATGGTGGAGTACCTGGAGTCCAGGGGCAGAACCTGGAGGTGGAGGCTATATAGCACAAAGAATGTTGGCTGCAAAAGATGCAAATCATGCAATTGGCGCAACGTTCTTTTTTAATATTATGCACTATGCATTACGTCCTTGGCCATGGATTCTTGTGGCATTAGCATCATTAGTTGTATATCCAGATATTGCTAGTATTCATGAGGCTTTTCCAAATATTCCAGCAGATAAATTAGGGCATGATTTAGCATATTCAGCCATGTTAACAAAATTACCAAGCGGATTACTAGGCATTGTTTTAGCATCTTTAATTGCTGCTTATATGAGTACAATTTCAACACAATTAAATTGGGGATCTTCATATATCGTTTTCGATTTTTACAAACAACAAATTAATCCAGAAGCAACAGAAAAGGAATTAGTAGCAGTTGGTCGAATATCCACAGTTGTATTAATGGTAATTAGCGCTATTGTTGCTTTATTAATGCAAAATGCAATGCAAATATTTAATCTACTATTAGTTTTTGGAGCAGGTACAGGATTGATATTTATTTTACGATGGTTTTGGTGGAGAATAAATGCTTGGAGTGAAATAACAGCAATGTTTGCTTCAGGAGTTATCACTTTAATTCTATCTATAGATTCTGTAAAATCATTTTTATTTGATAAAATTAATGGTATTTTTCCTGAATGGGGTGAACTGCCTTTTGTTGTATTTATAACTACCATAGTTTGGTTGGTTGCTACTTTTATTACAAAACCAGAAACTGATGAAACTCTTCAAAGTTTTTACAAAAAAACCCAACCTGGAGGACCAGGTTGGACATCTGTAATTGCCAATGCAAAAGAAAACAATATTGAAATAGTTGAAGACAATGAAGGTTGGAGTGTTCCATCAGGAATCATTGCAATGTTACTAGGATTGGTCTTAATTTACAGTTGCTTATTTTCAACTGGATATTGGATTTATGGTGAAAGAACTTTGGCTATTAGCACAACTATTTCAGCAATAATTTCTGGTTTTCTTCTCATAAAAATTTGGAAAAGAATTAGCGCAAAAACACTTTAATCTAATCTATGAATAAAAGAATTGAATCTGTTGATATATTAAGAGGAGTCACTATTGCTGCAATGATTCTGGTAAACACACCAGGTACTTGGAGTCATATATATCTACCTTTATCACATGCTAAGTGGCATGGATTAACCCCAACAGATTTAATATTTCCATTCTTTTTATTTATTGTAGGCATCTCTATTTACTTTTCTTATAAAAAGAAAATCAGAAATATAACCACTTATAAAAAGATTACTATAAGAAGCTTAAAATTAATAGGACTTGGGTTATTTCTAAATATTTTTACCCCATATTTTCCATTTTTTAGTGACTTTAATACCGTTAGGATTCCTGGAGTTTTACAGAGAATAGGAATTGTATTTTTTGTTTCATCCATTTTATATATTAATTTGAATTGGAAAGTTTTATTGGGAATTGGCACTACGATATTAATTAGTTATTGGTTCGTTTTAGGTTTTCTTCCATTTTCTGACGGAACATTACCAACCTTTAATAGAGCTCCCAACAATTGGGCAAACTATATTGATTTAACGTTTTTAGGAAAACATATGTGGCAGGCAGATTATGACCCCGAAGGGCTCTTTAGCACCTTACCGTCAATTGTTACGTGTATTTCAGGAATATTAATAGGGAAAATTTTAGACAGCCTAAAAACCATTAAATTATTAATTATTACGGCTTTTACCTTGCTAGTTTCTGGATATATTTTAAGCAATTGGTTCCCGATAAACAAAGCTATTTGGAGCAGTACTTTTGTTTTAGTAACAAGCGGTTGGGCGACATTAATACTTGCAATTATTTATTACTTAAAAGACAGTAAAAAACTTAAATTCGGAACTATATTTAAGTACGTTGGCATGAACGCTATTACTATTTACTTTTTATCAAGTCTTATAACTAAGTGTATGTATCTTAAAGTTAATAAAAATAACAATCTACACAACTATCTATACAATACTATTTTTGTACACTCATTTTTTTCTGATAAAACAGCATCACTCTTATATGCATTAACAGTAGTTTTTTTCTATATAGGCGTGAGTTATTTAATGTTTAAGAAGAAAATATTTATAAAAATTTAATCAGATTATTTATTCTTCAATACCTTCAGTATTCTTTACCTTCCTAGTTCCTTCATACAATTCATACTTAACTAATCGTGTATCCAAATCTCCATTTTTAAGCGGAATTCTTTTAGAAGTTCGTAAACCAACATGTTTTAAAGCATCCATATCAGAAGTAATTAACCATGCTGTAGAACCTGAATAATTATTTTTTAAGGTATCTCCTATTTTCTGATAAAACTCTGATACATCAATATTTAAACGCTCTCCATATGGCGGATTAAACAAAATAGTAGTATTCCCAAAAACCTCTTTTTTAGAGTTAAAAAAGTTTACGTGGTGTACACCAATAAATTCCTCTAAATTGGCATTAATAATATTCTGACGCGCCTTAACAATTGCAGACGGAGCTTTATCAAAGCCCATAATTTTAAAATGTGAACTCTTTATTTTCTTTAATAACGAATCTTGAATCGTAAAATACAAATCCTCATTATAATCCTTCCAGTTTTCAAAAGCAAAATGTTTTCGATTTATGTTTGCTGGAATATTATTAGCAACCATCGCAGCTTCAATTAAAATAGTACCAGAACCACACATTGGATCTATAAAGTTCTCTTCGCCTGTATACCCTGAGAGCAAAACTAAACCAGCCGCTAAAACCTCATTAATTGGTGCAATATTCGTTGCACTTCTATAGCCTCGTTTATGTAATGAATCTCCTGAAGAATCTAAAGAAACCGTCAACCAATCCTTCTTAATATGCACATGCACCTTTACATCAGGGTATTTTAAATCTACATTAGGGCGTTTACTATATTTATGCCTAAAATAATCTGCAATAGAATCTTTAGATTTTAACGATATATAATGGGAATTAGATGTAAAATTCTTTGAATTCACTACTGCTCCAACAGAAAAAGTTCCTTCAACGTCTAAATAATTTTCCCAACGTATTTTCTGAATCGCTTCATACAAATCCTCTTCATCAAAAATTTTACACTTTTTTATAGGTTTTAATATTCTAACCGCAGTTCTAAGTGCAATATTTGCCTTGTATAAAAAACCTTTATCACCTCTAAAACTAACGCTTCGTATGCCTTCTGTTACATCTTGTGCACCTAATTTACGTAACTCGCCTGCCAATACACCTTCTAATCCTTTTAGCGTTGTGGCGGTCATTTTAAAATCAGTTCTTTCCAAAATTTTATCTTTTTATGGGCGTTACCCTTTAGGGTCGCGCTTTTCGTTGCAAGTCCTCGCTCTTTTTCCTATCGTCAAAAGAACTGTGGGCTTTTCTCTGCAATCCCTAACGCGGGCAAGTTCCAATGGTAATTTTTACTTAACCGTAAAAGTAGGTTAAATAATCCGTTATAAAAACGTAAGAAATACCTATTTTTACAACCTAAAAATTATGAAAACAGACTGGTTTACTTCTTGGTTTAACACATCGTACTATCATATTTTATATAAACATAGAAATAATGATGATGCGCAAATTTTTATGCAAAATATTACACAGCTCTTGCAGTTACCAACAACCGCACATATTGCCGATTTACCCTGTGGTAAAGGACGTCACTCAGTATATTTAAACTCTTTAGGATACAAAGTTACTGGAGGCGATTTAAGCGAAAATAGTATAGAATATGCCAAACAATTTGAAAATGAAAATTTACATTTTGAAGTTTGGGATATGCGAAAGCCATTAGAAAATAAGTATAATTCAGTTTTCAATTTATTTACAAGTTTTGGCTATTTTGAGGCTGACAGTGAAGATATTACCGTTTTAGAATCTATGAAAGTGGGGTTAAAAAAAGACGGTTATTTAGTCTTAGATTTTTTAAATGTTGAAAAACTAAAAACTTCTTTAGTAGCCAAAGAAATTAAAACTATAGACGGAATAACGTTTAACATTCAACGAGAAATTAAAGACGGATTTATTTTAAAACACATTTCCTTTTTTGCAGATGGTAAGCAACATAATTATACTGAACAAGTAAAATACTTAGATTTAGAAAAGTTTACGGAGTATTTTAAAACTGTTGGATTAAAAATTAAGTATACTTTTGGTAACTACAAATTAAAAGATTTTGATCCAAAAACTTCTGACCGATTAATATTAGTTGCCCAATGAGCTACATCTTATTAATTTTATCGGTAGTATTTGGTGCTGGTGTGGTTTTTATTACCAAGCCAAACAAACAATTTGTACGCTTACTATTAGCCTTTAGTGGCGCTTATTTATTATCTGTAACTATTTTACATTTACTACCAGATGTATATTCGCAAACGTCAAATTTTAAAAAAATAGGAATTCTAATTCTTGCTGGTATTTTAATTCAATCAATTCTGGAATCATTTTCTAAAGGTGCAGAGCACGGGCATATTCATTTACATTCAGATGAAAATAAATTTCCGTGGTTATTATTTGTGAGTTTGTGTATGCATGCTTTTTCAGAAGGCTTGCCAATACATAATTCAGATGACAATTTATTATGGGCAATTGTAGTACATAAAATCCCCATTGCTGTGGTATTGACTACTTTTTTATTGGATGCAAAGTATTCTAAACAATCCATTTTCTTCTTTTTAGTAGTATTTTCTTTAATGAGTCCACTTGGTTTATGGCTTTCTGATGCTATACCTACTTTACAAAAGTATCAAACAGAAATCACAGCGTTTATAATTGGTGTGTTTTTACACATTTCTACCATAATTCTTTTTGAAAGCACTGAAAACCATAAATTTAACTTTCAGAAATTTGGTGCTATCTTTTTGGGTATTTTGTTGACTATTTTTACACTTTAACATTTTTATTATTGTATGTCCGTAAATAGTCCTAATCTATAATAATTTTAGTATATTTACTTGATAATTAATAGATTAACTAGGTTATGTTTTAGAATAATGTGGAATCATTAATTCCGGCGTAATAGACAAAAAGGAGGCTAAAAAGTTCTGCAAGCCTTATATTTGTTGGCTTAACCTCAAATCAAAGGTTTTGAATAAAAAAAGTGCTTTTATTCTAGTAGTACAATAACAAAGAAAAATGGGTTTCGTAATGGAAAACAGAAGTATAAATGCTATGTCTGTAAGAAACAATTTATAGGAGGAAATAGGATTGAAATTGATGAACTTTGGGATGAATATTCGAAAGGAAAACAGACCTATGAACAGTTAGTAAACAAGTATAATTGCTCCAAGCGAACCATCCAACGAAAAATAGATTTATACAAAGTAAATATTCCTAAAAAAGAGCCGAGAAAAATTGTTGTTTTGATGGACACAACCTATTGGGGCAGAAACTTTGGAGTAATGCTTTTTAAGGATGCTTACACGAAAGAAAATCTCCTGAAATACTATGTAAAATCTGAGACAAATATACTTTATTTGCAAGGTATAAATGAGTTAACAACAAGAGGTTTTGAGGTTCTTGCTATTGTCTGTGATGGTCGTAGAGGATTGTTCCAATTGTTTGGTGAGATTCCTATTCAGATGTGTGAGTTTCATCAAGTGGCACTAATTAGAAGGTACATCACTAAACACCCTAAACTTCCTGCTTCTATTGAGTTAAAAGAACTTGTTGCAATGATGAAGATGACAGATAAAGAGTCTTTTGAAGGCGGATTAGAACTATGGTTCATCAAATGGAAAACATTCTTAAATGAGCGAACTACAAACCCCAAAACAGGAAAAAATCATTACACACATAAACGATTAAGAAGTGCTTACAGAAGTCTAAAAACCAACTTAAATTAGCTCTTTACTTGGTATGATTATATGGAGTTGAAAATTCCAAATACAACAAATGCCATCGATGGACATTTCTCAGATTTAAAGAATAAATTAAGAAACCACAATGGACTTTCAATAGAAATAAAACGCAAATTTATTGATGAGTTTTTTAAGGCATAAAGGCTTCAAAAAATATCAAAAAAGAGGCTCTTTCAAGCCTCTCAATTTTGACATTTTCATCAGCCTTCAAGATAATCCCTAATAGGTTGCTCTCCAGCAGAGCCTATTCCCGTTTTACTTGATAAATCAAAGATAAAAAAAGGGAAATTTAACGTACAAAAACCAATGAAAATAGAGCCTCCTTTTTGTCCACTTGAAATATTTTAACTAAAAACAGCCTCCTTTTTGTCTATTACACCCTCTTTTACTATTCTTTTGAAAATTGAACGGTCTAATTTTTGAATTATTTGACCAAAAAGTGATATATTTGACATAGAGAATGATGTTTTTTGTTGTCCGACTCAAAGTTAATTGAGATACTTAAAAATCATTCTCTTTTTTTTATTAATTTTTAAAACGTTTAGGACGGGATTGAAATACAATATCAAACGTAGTCTTAAAACTATGCGAAAAAATGACTAAAATTATAAATAACACAGCCAGTCAAGTCTATTTAGTTAGGTTGATTTTAATACTTTTACTAGTCTCTACTATTAATATAAATGCACAAGAGATTGAATTTGTTGACAACAAAGGGACGATGCGAACCTTTAAAGAAAATAAAAGTTATGTTCAAACATATACAAGCCATAGACGTATTGAAGGGTCAAATGCAGTTATTTTAAACACATTTCCAGAATTAACGATACAGTCAAATAAAAACATTAGGTTAGATATTTACATTCCAACGAGAAGCCTTATTTACAGTTTTGATGGAGGATTATTTGTAAACGTTCTTGTTCAAATCAACGACGCTACTTGGTATAATTTAGGTAATACAGGATATGATGGAGGCTCTGCGACCTCTGGTTCTTTTGTAATTCACTCACTAAACCATGAAATGCTTTTAGATTTTATAGGTAACTTAGATGAATTAAATACTATAGATTCTTATACCATAAAATTTAAATTATCCGTGAAAAGTACAGGGGTATATATAAATTCAAACCACGAGATAAATAGGACAGCTCAGGGGCTAGATGCTCATTTGCCGTTACAGACTTGGGCATCAGATCAAAATTATTGTCATCTAATAATAACTGAAATGGAGAGATAAAATGGATAGAGATTTTTTTGGCTAAGTTCTAAGAAACATATTGTCTACTGCTACGTTTTTAAATGAATACCAAGCTTGATTTGAAGCAAAAGCGATGGAAGCTACGGTTACCATTCTGTTGGTCGTGTTTTTTATTTTTTCGAGCACCAAAAACCAATTCAAATAATTTTGAAGGTATTTTGTTGCTACGCCGTTAAATCCATCCATAAATTTCCTTAATCTCATATCCATATTATTTACATTTTGACCGTGATATATCTTTTGGGTTGCTCTTTGCCCTTTTGAAGCATTGAATTTCTTATGTACTATATTATAGTCTTTGAAAAAGCAGCATAGCCTTCGGTGTCCATCACTACATAATACTGTTATCTTGTCCAATTTTCCAGCGAACGCTTTGTCCAAATCTTTTTTACTAATACGTCCTGTTGTTACTACTTTAAGATCTTTGTTTCCTGTTCTATCACAGGTAGCAATAACTGCTACTTTTTCATTGCTTATATCTGGTTTACTTGCTTTTTCTCCTCGTTGTTTTGGCTTTCTGTCCAAATTACGATTCCCTTTTTCTGAATAGGCAAAGAAAAGATCGTCACTCTCTACAATACCCTCAAAGCCTGCTACCCGAACACTGTCAAAGGACACCAGTAATTTATGTTGCCAATCAAAAGATGTTTGAATAGCAATCCCTGTCTCTTTTGCACTTTTACGAATACGATATCCTGATAGCAGGCAATATAGATACCGATTCATCTGGTCTTTTTTCTTTAAACTAAACCAAAATTTACCCGTGGTTTCACTAAAATTCTTACGACAACTATTGCAAACATAACGTTGTACGCCTTTGAGTTTCCCATTTGCCCTAATCTTTTCGCTCTTACAAGGTGGGCAATTCATCACCTTTCTCTCTCCATTATCAGAAAAAGAACCCTCTTTTGTCATTGATAATAAGGGGAACTAATGATAGATTGTTGTTCTGAGATACTGGAGTGTACAAAATAATCTTTAAAATCTGATGGAATCATAATATATCGTTTTCGCGAAGATAAAACATATTTATTTTAGATCTTAGCCAAATATTATTATTAATTTTATGTAAAATCTCTATCCATTTTATCTATCCATTTCAGTTATTATTAGATGACTATAATTTTGAGATGATGCCCAATTCTGTAACGGCAAATTATCACCTATATTATTAGCTGTAGTATTTATATTGTGGTGTCCATTTATATATACAGTATATCCGTAATAACTTAATGCCCTTAATTCAAATTGTACGGTATAAGAATCTGTAGTATTTAATTCACTCACCTTACGCAAGAATAATTTGAATTTAAGATATTTATAGTTTATCTTGTTAACAACTTTGAGAAATAAAAAGATGGATAATTTTGTTGATTTGTATACTGATTATTTGATAAGTTCAAGTTCTTACACGACAGCTACAGGTATGGCTTCATTACTCTCTATAAAACATGATAAAATAACACGAGCATTATCAACGGGTGTTTATGACAGTAAATTTCTATGGAAAAAGGCAAAACCTTATGTTGAAGAATTGACTCAATCTAAAGAAACTATCATTTTAAGTTTTGATGATTCGATACAAGAAAAACAATATACAGATGAAAGTGAGTTGAACACTTGGCATTTTGACCATGTGTTTGGAAGGTCTGTAAAAGGGGTTAATTTTCTAACTGCTTTAGTCGAAGTTGGAGGCATGCGTATACCGTGTGGTGTAGAGTTTATAAAGAAAAATATTTGGGTTACCGACAAAAAAACAGGAAGGCAAAAGCGTAAAAGCAGCAAAACTAAAAACGAACTTTTTAGAGAAATGTTGCAGGAATGTAGTAGCAAAATACACTTTGATTATGTGTTGGCTGATAGTTGGTTTTCTTCAGCAGAGAACATGGTTTATTGTAAAGAACTTTTAAAAAATGATTTTATTATTGCCTTAAAAAGCAATCGAAAAGTAGCCTTATCCTTAGAAGATAAGCAAAATGGAGCATACGTGAATATTAAAACATTACAGCCAAGACAACAAACCGTGGAAGTTTGGTTTGAAAAACTAGACTTTCCGCTGTTGCTTACAAAGCAAGTTTTCAAAAACGAGAATGATACAGTCGGCGAGTTGTACTTGGCTTGTAGTGATTTAAATTTATCGTATAACCAAATAACTACAATCTACAAAAAACGGTGGGCAGTAGAAGAGTATCACAAATCGATTAAAAGTAACACAGGTTTTGCTAAATCTCCAACTAAAAAAACAGAAACTCAAACGAATCATTTTGTATTGTCAATTGTAGCTTATATAAAGTTAGAGTGGCTTAAACAAAGAACAGGGAAAAATCATTTTGCTATGAAAACACAAATCTATTTAGCAGCTCAAAAAGCAGCTCATAACGAACTCAGAAAGTTATCAACACCTAAAGCTGCTTAATCATCCTTTTTTGAGGTTTGGATGCGTAACATGAGTAATTCATCTAAGTTACCTATAAAATCTAAAAGCATTTCATGGTTTAGTTCGCCTTCTTTTAGTAATTCTGATTTACAGCATTCGCACTCAGTAATATCGTGCAAAATAATTTTATCAGGATTTTCGGATTTCAACAGTTTGCTGCCTTTATGTCCTTTTTGGGCTCCAACTTTTTTATCCGATTTTTTTCGTAAACTTTTTGTTTGTCTATTTTGATCTTGTGATGGAGGAACACTGCTGTTATTGCTATTCTTAGGGTTTTCGTACCTAGATAGCTTTTCTTTTAAATAACGAACCTCGTTTTTTAAATCTGCTATTTCTTTCTCTAATTAGCCATCCCCCGAAAACGACATTTAATAATTCGTTAAGGGTTGATTTCATTGGTATTTTAGGGTGATTTGAAATTGGAAAACTGTTTAAAAAGTTGTATTTTGTAGATATAAAAAAACAAATATACTTTAAAAACAGTTCCATGAGCAAGATACTAACAAAAAAGATACAAACCCAATTGAGCGCCTATTTTTCATCAGATACAGTAATGACAAAACCAGAATTACGGTGTTTAAAAGAGATGGTTTTAGGGGTTTTAAAGTCAAAATCTGTATTTGTAAATCAAATAGCGGCTAGCCTACGAGAATCTTTAAAACTCAAAGATGTTTGCAAACGGCTTTCGGCTCAATACTTAAAAGAAGATTACTCAAAAAAAGTGCTGACTACTCATCTTAAAAATGTTGGTAATAGTATTTCAAAAGATAATTTTATACTTATGGACGGTACAGATATTAGCAAGAAGTACGCTAAATATATGGAGGGTTTAGAATTTGTAAAGAATGGAGATACAAGTAAGATAGGCTTAGGTTATAATGTTCTGAACATAAATGCAATTAATATTCATAAAGAGATGCCCCCTCTTTATAGCAAGGCTTACAGTTTTAAAATGGGCGCTTTGAGTAGTAATAATGAGATAAAAAAAGGAGTAAGAGAGGTTAAACAACATATAGGAGATAAAGGGTGTTGGGTTTTTGACCGAGGAGCAGACACGGGTATTTTAAAAGATTTTTTTATTGGTGAATGCTCACAAGCTATCATTCGTTTAAAAAGAAATACAATGATTTTCTATAAAAAAGACAAATTTAAAGTAAGTCAACTCATAAAAAAAGTAAATTTTTCAGTCACCCAAACTGTTACCAAGATAAAGAAAAGCAAGCCTGTCTTAAAAGAATATCAATTAGGAGCAATCCCAGTGAATTATATCATAAAAGGAGTTACACACTCATTATGGTTAGTTATTTCAAGAAATTTAAAACACGGAGGTCTTTGTTATTTACTTGTCAAAAGCAAACTTTCTACAGCCATAGAAGTCGCAAAATGGGCTTTCAATGGATATGGTTTACGTTGGAAAATAGAAGAATATCATAGGCATGTAAAACAAGGACACTCTTGCAAAATCTGTGTAAGTTTAAAATTCGGGATTAGGTTATTTATAACTTAATCCTGTCTTCAAATATAATCAAAAATTGGTTAAGAATAACGCCCCAATTTCTAATGGGCATTGTCCATTTTCTTGTACTTTCTCTTAGTGCTAAAAATACGGACTTCATTACCGCGTCATCCGTGGGGAAAGAGAGTTTGTTTTTTGTGTATTTTCTAATCTTTCCGTTTAAGTTTTCGATGAGATTAGTGGTGTATATTATTTTTCTAATTTCAGCGGGAAAATCAAAGAAAACAGTGAGTTCGTCCCAATTGTTTTCCCAACTTTTAATGGCGTAAGAATATTTAGAGTTCCACTTGTCTTTGAAGTCGTTTAAAGCGGCTTTGGCGGCTTCTTTTGTGGGTGCTGTGTAGATTTGTTTCATATCCTTTACAAACTCCTTTTTATCCTTCCAGACCACATAACGCATGGTGTTTCTAATTTGATGTACTACACATATTTGAGTTACAGAATTAGGAAACATCGTTTTTATGGTCTCTGTAAATCCGTTTAAATTATCGGTAGCAGTAATCAAAATATCTTGTGTTCCTCGTGCTTTAATATCACTTAAAACAGACATCCAAAAGGCAGAAGATTCATTTTTACCTAACCATAATCCTAACACCTCTTTTTTACCATCTGTGCGTAATCCTACTGCGATGTAAATGGTTTTGTTAATCACTTTTGAGTTTTCTCTAACCTTAAAAACAATACCGTCCATCCAGACGATTAGGTAGGTTTGTTCTAGGGGGCGATTTTTCCAAGCAATGATATCTCCTGTTATTTTATCGGTAATTCTTGAGATTGTGGCAGTAGAAATATTGAAATCGTACAACTCATATATTTGCTGTTCAATATCACTGGTACTCATCCCTTTTGCGTACAGAGAGATGATTATATTTTCTACTCCATCTGCTGTGCTTTGGCGTTTTTTAATAAGCATTGGATTAAATGAACTTTCTCGATCTCGTGGTATTTGAATCGTCGTTTCTCCTAAGGTAGTTTTTAACTTTTTTGAAGTATAGCCATTTCGTGCATTGGTATCGCTACGCTTTTGATGTTTTTCATAATCTAAATGTGCGTCTAATTCGCCTTCTAATATCTTTTCTATGCCTCGCTTATGCAAGTCTTCTAAAAAGGAGGTTAGTTCTGTTCCGCTCTTGAATTGCTGTAAAAAAGAATCGTTTAAAATGTCTTCTGGTTTCATAATGTAAGGTGTTAACCCGCATTATTCATAGGATTTATATTTAGAACAAATTTCAAAATAGATTTTTTACACCCAGGTTTTAGGATTCTATTTTTTATTTTTTAAACTTTTCTGTAGTAAACAGTATGTTATAATTAATTTTAAAAGTTAAAAATGATCAATTTTACCAACAAAGCGTGAGTATCCCAAGGTTTTAAAATTCTCACTTTAAAACCGTTATTGAGTTATTATCTCTCGAAACAAATCTTGATATACAAATGCTCTTGATAACTGATAATATATTCGTTTTTTAGTGACTTTTATGGTAGCTCCAACTTTTAATAAATTGGTTCTTATTGTCTTTATTTGCCATTTTTCAGCCTTTTCAAATGTTGTTTTTTTGATGCTTTTTTTTAGTAATAAAAATAGTTCGTAGGCTAAACTACTTAAAAACAACCTGAAGAAGTTTGCAACAAATCCATGATTGGATAATCGATCGGAAAAACACATATTCTTGACTTCTTTAATTCTGTTTTCGCTAGATTCACCTCGTTTTACATAGAAATCAAAGTATATTTCTCGGGCACCTTTCTCTTTAATATTACTTATAAAATGACGAACATTTAAGCCTTTCCCTGTACTTTCTATTTTACAGTAAGCTTGTTGTGGTTTATGCCAACTTTTGGCTTGATAGCGAAACGATGTGAAATGTTGGTGTTTTTTATGCTGATTTACATATTGAAGTTGAACCGCTTTTTTACAACGCTCAACCTTTCTTTTGAGTACCGAATTACTAGCCTGACCTGTTACAAAAAACAAATCATAATCAGCTACTAATTTATAAAAAGGAGCACAACTAAATCCACTATCTGTTCGAATAGTAATTTTTAGTTCAGGATATGCTTTTTTTATTTTTTGAATAATTCTTCTTAAAATTCCGATATACCATCGATTCGAATGGCTATTTCCTGGGCGAAGAACTGGCAGGATAATTTGACCGGTTTCTCCATCATGAAAAAATAATTCATTTAACATAAACTGTCCATAATAACCATTGAACATTGACATTTGTTGATTCCCATATGTTGGATCATCGGTAGCATCAACATCAATTGTTATTTCATCTCGACCTTTTAGGCTTGATACGTAACGATCAATCCAAGCGTAAGAAAGTTTGAAAATAGTTTCTTTATTCAAACTGTTTTCAAAACGAGAAATAGTAGGTTGAGAAGCCAAATCTCCTTGAAGAACATCTTTAAATAATGGGTCATTTTGTAAATGGGTCACATCATTGGCATCTTGATAACCTAGCATTAGCATAAACACACGTTGCTTGAGTTGATGCTCTCGACTGTAAGTAATGTATTTAGGGTTTCGAAGATCAGGAAGTAACTTGCTAAAATGTTTTAGCAAGTTGTGGGTTCTCTCTAACTTTTCTAAAAGAATCAAAGAACCATCTGAACTAATCTCTGTGGCTGAAAAATCAACCGAAATAGCTTGATTTCCTCGATAAAATAAAGTATCTTTAGTGCTCAAATATGGGTGTTTTAAAAAATGATATATTTTGTGTTTAACTGCTTAAATATAACACTTTACATTCAGGTTTTTTGATTTCTGATGAATTATTCGGGTTAAAGTTTAAAATTAATAAAAAAATCTCGGGAGTTATAACTCCCGAGATTTTAAACTTACACAGATTATGAGATAGTGCCAAAACAAGAGTACAAATTAGAAGATGTTCAACTAAAAACTTTTGATGGACTACAATCAATGCTTGCCATCCTTACTGTTGCTATGTACATGATTTATAAAAAAATACAGTCTTTACATTTTGGATTATTACTCGATTCAGGCTACAATTATCTAAACAAATATAGCCCAACAGAGCTAACCAATTTCATTTATTACAAAATATCAAAAGTGGTTTCCATACTGCTGATG
Organism: Tenacibaculum sp.; assembly: GCA_965242715.1. Classification (GTDB taxonomy): domain Bacteria; phylum Bacteroidota; class Bacteroidia; order Flavobacteriales; family Flavobacteriaceae; genus Polaribacter. The sequence goes on along the minus strand of OZ251501.1, from coordinate 1,820,398 downwards.
CCAACCAAAAATAGGTCGAATGTAACTAGAACAACTCCTCTGGAGATAAACTGGCAACTTAATTTTGGATTTAACTAAAAAAAACAGGGGATGGCTAACTACCTATAAAGGTAACGCCATAAAAATAACGAAAAAGATAACGGTGTTAATTAAACCAAATAACCAATGATTTTATTTTTGCCAAATCTGGTATTTGCGCTAAACTTACCTTTTGTGTACTAAACTCTTTTAAACCTAATTCTTCTTTATCAATCGCTATAGTAGCGTTAAGTTCGTCTATAAAAAGTGTAGCAGAAGTAAATGAAGTTTCTACTTTATTAATTTTGTTATTGGCATTAATTTCTTCAAAAGTTGAAGAAAGGTTTAGACCAGATTCAGTTTTAAAACGCTCATCAAAAATCTGAATACTTTTTATAGTTGAAGTTGAATCTAACTGCTCTTTTGGTACAATAGTCAATAAATGCTTGCCTCCTTTTTCGTAGATTTTATACTCATCATCATCATGAAAATAATTATTGCCTTTGGCTCCTTCGCTTAATATTTTATCAATAGAATCTTTTGCGAAAATTGTATACAACTCTTTTACAGTAGTTTTTGTGGTAAGTTTACCAACTTTCCCTTTTGCAATATTAAATTTTCCGCCATCTCCACATTGTACAAAAAGGATTGATAACATTAAAATTGTTGTTAATTTATAGAGTTTTTTCATTTTTATTGATTACTTTTTTAGTTACAACTTCAAACGGTTATTATGGTTTGATATTACAATATTTTCTTTAAAATTCCGAAAACGCTTCTTATAAAAGTAGCGCTTGTTAATACTTTTATAATTGGGTTTTGTCGTGTACTTCTTCTACCGGTAGATAAACTTTTACGACGTGTTTTTGATTCTTCTTTTTTACGTGCTTCTTTGGTTTTTTCTTTATTTATTTTCTCAATTTTTTTGTTTAGCATTTCATACGCACTTTCTCTATCTACATCATTATTATACTTGGAAATTAATTTCGAATTATCTAAAACTTGTTTAATTTCTCTTGAATCAAGAATATTCATTCTACTCATTGGTGCTCGTAACATAGTACGTGCTAACGGGGTAGGAATTCCTTTTTCATTCAAAACCGAAACAAATGCTTCTCCAATTCCTAATTGTGTTAATACATCTTTGGTAACATAATATTTAGAGTCTGGGTAATTTTCTGCTGCTAGCTTAATTGCTTTTCTATCTTTTGCTGTAAAAGCTCTTAATGCGTGCTGAATTTTCATTCCTAATTGCGCTAAAATATCTTCTGGAACATCTTTAGGGTTTTGTGTTACAAAATACAATCCAATTCCTTTAGAACGAATTAATTTTACAATACTCTCAATCTGATTTAATAACGCTTTTGAAGCTTGATTAAACACCAAATGTGCTTCATCTATAAATATAATTAATTTTGGTCGTTCACTATCTCCTTGCTCAGGAAAGGTTTCATACACTTCTGCTAACAATTGTAACATAAAGGTAGAAAACAACTTAGGTCTGTCTTGAATATCGGTTAATCGTAATATTGAAATTACACCACGTCCGTTTTCGTCAATTCTTGTTAAATCTTCAACATCAAACGATTTTTCACCAAAAAACAGCTCACCGCCTTGTTGTTCAATTTCTACTATTTTTCGTAAAATAGAACCTGTACTTGCCGTAGAAATTCGGCCATATTCAGCTTGAATTTCGGCTTTTCCTTCTTGCGTAACAAATTGTAATACTTTTTTAAAATCTTTTAAATCTAACAACGGAAGTTTATTATCGTCACAATATTTAAAAATAACGGCAACAATACCGCTTTGTGTTTCGCTTAAATCTAAAATTCTTGATAATAAAATAGGTCCAAATTCTGAAACTGTTGCACGCAAACGCACACCATCTTGTTCAGAAATTGAAAGAATTTCTACTGGAAATTTTTTAGCATCAAACGGAAAACCAATTTTTTGGTGACGCTCATCAATTTTTGGATGTCCAGGACTCGGTTGTGCCAGTCCACTTAAATCTCCTTTTACATCCATTAGCAACACCGGAATCCCTTTTTCTGACATATTCTCTGCCAACACTTGCAACGTTTTTGTTTTCCCTGTACCTGTTGCCCCAGCAATTAAACCATGTCTGTTTAAGGTTTTTAAAGGAATCTTCACAAACGCATTTGTTATAGTCTCTTCACCTAACATTGCTGCACCTAAATTTATAAACTCTCCTTTGGTTTTATAACCGTCGTTTATATAGTTTAAAAATTCTTCTTTTTTGTTCATTTGAAAATTTTAACTTTGTATTAAAAATTACGTAAAAATAGGAAAAATCATTGGGTAAAACATTCATAAAATTTGAATGTTACTTATCTTTGTATTCTTATGTTGAAAAAAGAAGTAAAAGAATTAATTAATAAAGGTGAAATGCTTCCACTTATGGAAGAATTTTATACCATACAAGGTGAAGGTTTTCATACAGGAACATCTGCTTATTTTATTAGAATTGGTGGTTGTGACGTAGGTTGCCATTGGTGTGATGTTAAAGAAAGTTGGAATGCAAACTTGCACCCGCCAACTAAAACTGATTTGATTGTTGAAAATGCCAACAAATATGCCAAAACTGTTGTTATTACTGGTGGAGAACCTTTAATGTGGAGTTTAGATTATATTACAAATCAATTGCAAGAAAAAGGAATTAAAACGCATATTGAAACTTCTGGAGCTTATAATTTTTCTGGTATTTGGGATTGGTTTTGTTTATCACCTAAGAAAGCAAAATTACCTTTAGAGAAAACATATCAAGAAGCAGATGAATTAAAAATGATTATCCACAACAAAGATGATTTTAAGTTTGCTGAAGAACAAGCCGAAAGAGTTGACAAAAAATGCATCTTATTTTTACAACCAGAATGGTCTAAAAGAGAAAAAATGACACCATTAATTGTAGATTATGTTATGGCAAACCCAAAATGGAAAATATCCTTACAAACACATAAGTATTTGAATATACCATAATAAATGACAAACTTAAGCCGTATATAATTCATTGCTTGGTAGTTTGTAAAAGAATTTAAGCAATACATTATAACCGATTTTGAAAATATTACAGGAGAGCATTTATCAAAAAAATATTTGTCCGAAGCACCAGCAAAGCAGGTAGAAAAAAGAGGCGAAACCTTTCAAAATGAGATGGATCTACCAATGTTTCGGGATTAACAAACAAGCTCATTACCAAGAGCTTAAAAACAATGCTATAAAATAAAAACAACATAAGTTGCACTTCAGTTAATTGAAAAATAAGGCGTAGAATGCCTAAAATAGGCGTTAAAGAACGTTACAAACACATTAAAAAAGAACTTATTAAAAACGATATAAAAATGGGGGAGGGGGGTGCTTTGTTTGATTTACTTAGACCCTATGAATTGTTGGTCAAAAAAACGAAACGATTCTATATTACAACAGGCTCTAATCACTTCTTTTACAAATCGCCTATCGAAAAAATAATGAAATATTATATAGAGAAACCAACTGAATTTAATCGCAGGGCGATAGCCCAATTGGGTTTAATTCCCCGACGCTTGCGTCGAAATAAAAAGGGAATTCCTATTTAATACCTCGTATGCTTGCGTCGAGGTAGTTTATTCAAAAACCTAAATACTTATTTGTGAGACTAAACACTTAGTATCTATTTAGGTAAAATTAAGGTTTATAAAAAGATCAATTGAAACAATAATAACGTTTTTTTTAGCATTTGTTTGTTAGATAAACAAGGATGTTTTACGTGAGATAGTGAAATGATAATTTCTTCAATGTAAGAAATACAACGTTTAGGGCGATGTTTGAAATGTAGTAATACAAGTCAGTATCAAAAGTAACTATTTCAAAAAAGCTATATTACAACAAGAAATTGCTTAGTATGGCTTTTGTTATTTATAAAAACTTCGATTTTATCTATCTTATTTTTGCATAATTCTCATCAAAATACCTTAATTAATAAGATTTTAGTAATAAATTTTTCAATCTTAATTTGTAAATTTGCTATCGCTTCAAATAAAATTACCCGTTGCTTTCGCAACTTAAAATAGACAAACTAAAATGAGTAAAACAGCTAAAATTATATACACTATAACGGATGAAGCGCCAGCCTTGGCAACACATTCGTTCTTACCAATTGTAAAAGCTTTTACAAAATCTTCTAATATAGAAATTGTAACTAAAGATATTTCTTTAGCTGCACGTATTCTTGCCAATTTTTCTGACTACTTAACAGAAGATCAAAAAGTTGAAGATGCTTTAGCTTTTTTAGGTAAATTGGTTATTAAACCAGAAGCCAATATTATTAAACTACCAAATATTTCTGCTTCTGTACCACAATTAAAAGCAGCAATAACAGAATTACAAGCATTAGGTTATGCGTTACCAGATTTTCCTGAAGACGCTAACACATCTGAAGGAAAAACACTTTTAGCACGTTATAATAAAATTAAAGGATCCGCTGTAAACCCTGTTTTACGTGAAGGAAATTCAGACCGTCGTGCACCAAAAGCCGTTAAAAATTACGCTAAGAAAAACCCTCATTCTATGGGAGCTTGGTCTTCAGGTTCTAAAACACACGTAGCTACTATGTCTGCGGGCGATTTTGCAAACAACGAAAAATCTGTTACAGTACCTGTTGCAACTGATGTAAAAATTGTGCATACAGATGTTAGCGGAAACGAAACGGTTTTAAAAGAAAAAACTTCTTTATTAGCTAACGAGATTATCGATACAACAGTAATGAATAAGAAAGCACTGTTAGCTTTTTTAGAAGAACAAATTGCAGACTCAAAAAATAAAGGTGTTTTGTTTTCTTTACATATGAAAGCAACGATGATGAAAGTTTCAGATCCAATTATTTTTGGACACGCAGTAAAGGTTTTCTTTAAAGATTTATTTGCAAAACATACTGAAACTTTTAAAAAAATAGGAGTAAATGTAAACAACGGATTCGGTAACTTATTAAGTAATCTTGATGAAGTATCCACAGAAAAAAAATCAGAAATTTTAGCTGATATTAATACTATTTACGCAAACAATCCAGACGTTGCAATGGTAGACTCTAATAAAGGGATTACCAATTTACATGTTCCTAGTGATGTAATTATAGATGCCTCTATACCTGCTATGATTAGAACTTCTGGTAAAATGTGGAATAAAGACGGTAACCTACAAGATACCAAAATAACTATTCCAGACAGTTCATATGCAGGCCTATACCAAACAACTATAAATTTTTGCAAAACACACGGAGCATTTGACCCAACAACAATGGGAACTGTTTCTAATGTTGGGTTAATGGCAAAAAAAGCTGAAGAATATGGTTCTCACGATAAAACTTTTGAAATTGCTTCCGTAGGAAAAGTTCAAGTTAAAGATGCTAACGGAACCGTTTTAATGGAGCATATTGTTGAAGAAGGAGATATCTGGAGAATGTGTCAAACCAAAGATGCACCCGTTAAAGACTGGGTTAAACTAGCCATAACACGTGCAAAAGCATCACAAACACCTGCTGTTTTTTGGTTAGACAAAAATCGTGCGCACGATGCAGAAATTATTAAAAAGGTAGATAAATACTTATCAGATTATAATACTGCTGATTTAGATATTAAGATTTTACCTGTAGCAGATGCTACAGAATATACTTTAAAAAGAGTAAAAGAAGGTAAAGACACAATTTCTGTAACAGGAAATGTATTACGTGATTATTTAACCGACCTTTTCCCTATTCTAGAATTAGGAACATCGGCAAAAATGTTATCAATTGTTCCTTTAATGAACGGCGGCGGTTTATTTGAAACTGGAGCTGGAGGTTCTGCTCCAAAACACGTTCAGCAATTGGTAAAAGAAAATCACTTACGTTGGGATTCTCTTGGTGAGTTTTTAGCATTGGCAGTTTCTTTAGAACATTTAGGTACTACAAATAACAATGCAAAAGCTTTAATTTTGGCAGAAACGTTAGACGATGCAACAGGTAAGTTATTAGAAAACAAGAAGGGTCCGTCACGTAAAACAGGCGAATTAGACAGCCGTGGCAGTCATTTTTACTTAGCAATGTATTGGGCTGAAGCATTGGCTAATCAAACCAAGAATACTGCTTTGCAAGCAGCGTTTTCATCTTTAGCAGAAACAATGAAAGCTAACGAAAAGACTATTATTGAAGAGCTAAATACAATTCAAGGTTCACCAGTAAATATTGGCGGATATTACGAGCCAAAAGATGAGTTGGTAAATAACATTATGTGCCCAAATGCAACATTAAATTCAATTTTAGAAAAATTATAAAATTATAAGCATCCATTTAAAAAGCAGGCTTAATGTCTGTTTTTTTGTTTTTGGGCGTTACCTAATTCTCTATTATTCCGCTATTGCTACAAAATAAAGAATTACGTCAGGCTTTTCGCACTCGCTTTTTGTTCGTTCCTCTCAAAAGAGCTCAAACAAACGCTACAATCCTTAACGCAAGCGTACTTGTTACGTGTTTTTATTTTGCTAAAAAGACTAGCCTATTTCATAGAAAAATTAGTTTAGTTTTCTGCTTTCGCAGAAGTAACAAGCATATAAAATACATATTAGCACATAACAAAAAACAACTCACCAGTGGTAAGTATTTTATGATGCTATTTTTTAGACCTCACAGGTTTTAAAACCCCGTGAGGTCTTTAACTACCAAGGCAATTATTTACTTTACAAAAAAATAAGTTATTTTTTGTCATGTACTCATAAAATTTACCCAAACAATCTAATCATTTAAAAGTCTAATTTCTTACTTTTACCTTATGAGTTTTACCAAAACTACCGAACAATCTTCCAACTACAATCATTTAGAAAAAATGAGTATTAATGAGCTATTAACTAACATTAATAATGAAGATAAAACGGTTCCATTAGCGGTAGAAAAATCGCTTCCACAAATAGAAAAGTTAACCGAACAGATTGTTATAAAGCTCAAAAATGGCGGGCGATTATTCTACATTGGCGCAGGAACAAGTGGCAGATTAGGGATTTTAGATGCAAGTGAATGCCCGCCAACATTTGGTGTTCCGCATGAGCTAGTTGTTGGCTTAATTGCTGGCGGAGATATTGCGATTAGAAAAGCGGTAGAATTTGCCGAAGATTCAGCAAATAAAGGTTGGTTAGATTTACAAGAACAGAAAATTTCAAAAAAAGATGTAGTTGTTGGAATTGCTGCTTCAGGAACAACACCATATGTAATTTCAGCATTAGAAAAATGCAACAAAAACGGAATTATAACAGGTTGTATTACTTGCAATGAAGGAAGTACGCTGGCGTTAACCGCACAATTTCCTATTGTTATAATTGTAGGGCCAGAATTTGTAACAGGAAGCTCTCGAATGAAAGCAGGAACGGCACAAAAATTAGTTTTAAATATGCTTTCTACAACTACTATGATTCAACTTGGAAAAGTAAAAGGCAATAAGATGGTAGATATGCAACTCTCTAACAACAAATTGGTTGATAGAGCTAAAAGAATGTTGGTTTCAGAATTAAATATCGACCAAGATACAGCAAGCCAATTATTGCAAAAATATAAAAATGTTCGCGAAGCAATAAAAAACTATAACAATGAGTAAACCAACTTTTGAAAAAGGAATAAATCAATTACTTATTTTACTAGGCTTACTTATTTTTTCGCCTATTATATTAAGTTTAGGTTTTAAAGCACAACGTGTTTTTACCGAAAGCCCTAAAATTTATATTGGATATGCACTACTTATTTTAGGTATTTGCTTACTATTATTTACAGTATATTTTGGTTTCAAAACTATAAAAACCATTTTAGATGCTTTATTTAATAAATAAATTTGAGTTTAAAAAATAACATACAAAAAAAATTAAATTGGGAGCATTGGCCAACGGCAATGTTTTACGTACCAAACTTACCATATGCGTTTTATTTAGCAATAAGAGCAAAGCATTCTGTTTTTTTTAGCGCAACAAACCCATCTATAAAAAGCTCTGGAAATGGTACTGAAAGCAAATATAAAACGATGCTTTTAGTTCCTGAAAAATATCGACCAAAATCAGTTTTGGTGCTGCCAAATTCCAACTTTCAGAATGTACTTTCAGAAATTGAAAAAGCAACAATTACTTTTCCACTAATTGCAAAACCCGATATTGGTTTTCGTGGATTGTTGGTAGAAAAAATAAAATCAGAAAATGAATTAAAAACCTATTTAAATAGCTACCCAATTACGGTTATTATTCAAGAATTTTTAGACTACAAAAATGAATGCGGTGTGTTTTATCATCGAAATCCAAATGCTACAAAAGGTAAAATTACTTCGCTTACTTTAAAGCGGTTTTTAGCAGTTACTGGTAATGGAAAATCTACTTTAGAAGTGCTTATTTTGGCTGATGAACGCGCAAAGCTATATCTTGAATTATTTCGAAAAATTCATCAAGAAAAGATGAATGAAGTTCCTTCTAAAGGAAGAGAAGTAAAATTGACCGCCATTGGAAATCACTCTAAAGGAACACGGTTTGTAAATGGCAATTATTTGATTTCTAAAAGACTAGAGCAATCTTTTGATGTATTAAATAAAAATATAGAGGGTTGGTTTTACGGTCGTATAGATTTAAAGTATAATTCGTTTGAAGAACTTGAAAATGGCGAAAATTTTAAAATCTTAGAGGTTAACGGAATTCTAGCAGAACCAACACATATTTACGATAGTGAAAACTATACGTATTTTAAAGCACTAAAGGCAATTAGAACTCATTGGAAATTTATTTTTGAAATAGCTACAATCAATCATAGAGATTTTAAAATTCCATATAAAAGCTCCCTAAAATTTATTAATGAAATGTTTGAGTTAAAAGCTTATACTAAAAAGATTTCTAATTTTTCTAAGGAATAGTTCTCAATACAATTTTAATTTTCTGTTTCACTTCAAATTAAAATCATTCGAATTAGATAAGTTGAGAAAAAAATTAACCAGCTATTGTAGCTTTCTTAGGTGTTGTAGGGTTGTATCCAAAATCTGCTTCTGGCAACTCCATGCCTAATTGATTGACTAAAAAACCAATACTTGCGTAGTGATGTATTGCGTGGCTATGCGCCTGAATTAAAGCACTTTCTAAACTATATTTTGCAGTAAAGAGACCTGTTCCTAAATCGTCTGTAACAGATATAATGGTTTCTAAATCTGCTGGCTTTAAAGCGTATAATTGTACAAGTATATCGTTAAAATATGCAATTCCAAATTCAGTTTTTTCTTCTACTAATTTGTTTCTTTCTCTGTTTGAAAAATCTACAGACTTGTTTTCTAAACCATTAAAAATACAGGTAAAGACATCTAGAATATGACGCATATTTGTTCCTATACTGGAATGGTATGGCGGAATAGAAGTATCACTATATTGTTTATCTGTAATTGAGTTTAATAGCTTAATTCCTCTTTGTAAATTTTTTTCAATTGCATTAATCATCTAAAATAGGGTTTCAATGTAGGTCGGATAAATATAGAACATTTTACAAATTTGTAAAGATTAATTTCTTGAATCTTTTTAAAGGGTTTTTAACAGGTAAGATTACCTGACTTTAATTAAACACTAAAAACAAATAAGTTTAGCCCCGATTAAAGCGTTTGTTTGAGCTCTTTTTTAGTTGTCAGTTCGAGTAAATTTATGAAGAATGAATGAGTTTGTATGGAGAATAAAACTAAAAAAACAAGTAAGGAAAGCGGGGGGTAGCTTCAAAAAAAACAAAATTACTAATTATTAACTACTACTAAAAATACTGCATTTTAGACTTTGGCATGCTATTTGAAAATTAACTAACTGAATGCGGAAGCCGAAAAGCATATAGAGTAGGCGCAACCTTAAATCTAGAAATTATGAAAAAAGGGATATTTTTAGTACTTGGTCTAATGACATTAGCAACAGTTAATGCTACAGACATTATAAAACCAACTAGCAAAATTGGGGTTAGCTATACCTATAGTGATGCCGTTAGTTTTGTTGAAGGTGGAGTTCAATTTCATATTTTTTTAAATGGTGAATTTGATTTTAACACGAATTACAGAGATTCAAAATATGTGAATTATTATGGCACACGTATAACACATAATCGTGCTGTACGTATAGAAAGAGATTACTACGGTCGTGTAAGACGTGTTGGTAACACATTTATTAACTACGATGTTAGAAATAACGTAAAACGTGTTGGTAGTGTTTATATTGATTACAGATTTGGGCAGTTAGCTCGTGTAGGTAATTTAAAAGTACAATACGATAGATGGGGGAACCCTCGTTTTTACGGAAACGTAAAATATAACAACTACTATAACGACCATAATTATTTTTATAATTATGGTGGTGTAAATATTGATATTAGATTAGGTGATGTTTGTGATTACAACGACACGTATTTTTATAGAAATGATTTTAGAAGAAATTATTCTCAAATTAGAGAAGACAATAACTTCTTTTATTACAGAGAAAACCCAAATGCAAAAAATGGTAAGCGAGGTGTAATTTTAAAAAGACGTAAACCAGCAAATACTAAATATAGTAAAAGAGCTACTTATAAAAGAGAGACAAAAAGAAGTACTAATTCTTACAGAAAACCTGCCTCTGTAAATTCGAAAAGAAAGGTTACGTCTCAAAAAAGAAATGATAACTCACTCACCTTACGCAAGAATAATTTGAATTTAAGATATTTATAGTTTATCTTGTTAACAACTTTGAGAAATAAAAAGATGGATAATTTTGTTGATTTGTATACTGATTATTTGATAAGTTCAAGTTCTTACACGACAGCTACAGGTATGGCTTCATTACTCTCTATAAAACATGATAAAATAACACGAGCATTATCAACGGGTGTTTATGACAGTAAATTTCTATGGAAAAAGGCAAAACCTTATGTTGAAGAATTGACTCAATCTAAAGAAACTATCATTTTAAGTTTTGATGATTCGATACAAGAAAAACAATATACAGATGAAAGTGAGTTGAACACTTGGCATTTTGACCATGTGTTTGGAAGGTCTGTAAAAGGGGTTAATTTTCTAACTGCTTTAGTCGAAGTTGGAGGCATGCGTATACCGTGTGGTGTAGAGTTTATAAAGAAAAATATTTGGGTTACCGACAAAAAAACAGGAAGGCAAAAGCGTAAAAGCAGCAAAACTAAAAACGAACTTTTTAGAGAAATGTTGCAGGAATGTAGTAGCAAAATACACTTTGATTATGTGTTGGCTGATAGTTGGTTTTCTTCAGCAGAGAACATGGTTTATTGTAAAGAACTTTTAAAAAATGATTTTATTATTGCCTTAAAAAGCAATCGAAAAGTAGCCTTATCCTTAGAAGATAAGCAAAATGGAGCATACGTGAATATTAAAACATTACAGCCAAGACAACAAACCGTGGAAGTTTGGTTTGAAAAACTAGACTTTCCGCTGTTGCTTACAAAGCAAGTTTTCAAAAACGAGAATGATACAGTCGGCGAGTTGTACTTGGCTTGTAGTGATTTAAATTTATCGTATAACCAAATAACTACAATCTACAAAAAACGGTGGGCAGTAGAAGAGTATCACAAATCGATTAAAAGTAACACAGGTTTTGCTAAATCTCCAACTAAAAAAACAGAAACTCAAACGAATCATTTTGTATTGTCAATTGTAGCTTATATAAAGTTAGAGTGGCTTAAACAAAGAACAGGGAAAAATCATTTTGCTATGAAAACACAAATCTATTTAGCAGCTCAAAAAGCAGCTCATAACGAACTCAGAAAGTTATCAACACCTAAAGCTGCTTAATCATCCTTTTTTGAGGTTTGGATGCGTAACATGAGTAACTCATATAGAAAATATTCTTCTGTAAATACTAAGAGAACAATTACTGCAAAGAAAAGAAGCAATACTAATTCTTACAGAGAAACGGCTATTAGTAAAATAAATAAAGTTAAAAGAAAATATTTGAAAAAAGAAAAAGCGACAAAGAGAAGTAGAAGGTAATTAAAGAAAAGAAACATAAAAAAAACGACACTGTTACAAAATATGTGTGAGTTTAGAAATTCGGGATTAGGTTATTTATAACTTAATCCTGTCTTCAAATATAAGACACTCTTGCAAAATCTGTGTAAGTTTAAAATTCGGGATTAGGTTATTTATAACTTAATCCTGTCTTCAAATATAATCAAAAATTGGTTAAGAATAACGCCCCAATTTCTAATTGGCATTGTCCATTTTCTTGTGCTTTCTCTTAGTGCTAAAAATACGGACTTCATTACCGCGTCATCCGTGGGGAAAGAGAGTTTGTTTTTTGTGTATTTTCTAATCTTTCCGTTTAAGTTTTCGATGAGATTAGTGGTGTATATTATTTTTCTAATTTCAGCGGGAAAATCAAAGAAAACAGTGAGTTCGTCCCAATTGTTTTCCCAACTTTTAATGGCGTAAGAATATTTAGAGTTCCACTTGTCTTTGAAGTCGTTTAAAGCGGCTTTGGCGGCTTCTTTTGTGGGTGCTGTGTAGATTTGTTTCATATCCTTTACAAACTCCTTTTTATCCTTCCAGACCACATAACGCATGGTGTTTCTAATTTGATGTACTACACATATTTGAGTTACAGAATTAGGAAACATCGTTTTTATGGTCTCTGTAAATCCGTTTAAATTATCGGTAGCAGTAATCAAAATATCTTGTGTTCCTCGTGCTTTAATATCACTTAAAACAGACATCCAAAAGGCGGAAGATTCATTTTTACCTAACCATAATCCTAACACCTCTTTTTTACCATCTGTGCGTAACCCTACTGCGATGTAAATGGTTTTGTTAATCACTTTTGAGTTTTCTCTAACCTTAAAAACAATACCGTCCATCCAGACGATTAGGTAGGTTTGTTCTAGGGGGCGATTTTTCCAAGCAATGATATCTCCTGTTATTTTATCGGTAATTCTTGAGATTGTGGCAGTAGAAATATTGAAATCGTACAACTCATATATTTGCTGTTCAATATCACTGGTACTCATCCCTTTTGCGTACAGAGAGATGATTATATTTTCTACTCCATCTGCTGTGCTTTGGCGTTTTTTAATAAGCATTGGATTAAATGAACTTTCTCGATCTCGTGGTATTTGAATCGTCGTTTCTCCTAAGGTAGTTTTTAACTTTTTTGAAGTATAGCCATTTCGTGCATTGGTATTGCTACGCTTTTGATGTTTTTCATAATCTAAATGTGCGTCTAATTCGCCTTCTAATATCTTTTCTATGCCTCGCTCATGCAAGTCTTCTAGAAAGGAGGTTAGTTCTGTTCCGCTCTTGAATTGCTGTAAAAAAGAATCGTTTAAAATGTCTTCTGGTTTCATAATGTAAGGTGTTAAAGTTTAAAGTTAATAAAAAAAATCTCGGGAGTTATAACTCCCGAGATTTTAAACTTACACAGATTATGAGATAGTGCCAAATATAATCAAAAATTGGTTAAGAATAACGCCCCAATTTCTAAACTCACACAGATTATGAGATAGTGCCTAGAACCGACGAGTCAAGTAGTAAAAGCCCACTCGAACGCCCTAAACGTTAAATCTGAAATGCATTATGTCTCCATCTTTTACAATGTACTCCTTGCCTTCTACCTTCATTTTACCTGCTTCTTTTACTTTGGCTTCGCTACCATAGGTTACATAATCGTTGTAACTAATAGTTTCTGCGCGAATAAATCCTTTTTCAAAATCGGTATGAATAACGCCTGCAGCTTGTGGTGCTGTTGACCCGACTGGAATAGTCCAAGCTCTAACTTCTTTTACACCTGCGGTAAAATATGTTTGAAGGTTTAATAATTTATATGCTGATTGAATTAAGCGAGAAACGCCTGCTTCTTCTAATCCGATATCTTCTAAGAACATTTTACGTTCTTCATAATCTTCTAGTTCGGTAATATCTGCTTCTGTACCTACTGCTAATACAATAACTTCGGCATTTTCATCTTTTACAGCTTCTTTTACTTTAGTAACGTATTCGTTTCCAGAAACTGCCGCTTTTTCATCTACATTACACACATATAAGACTGGTTTTGCAGTGATAAATTGTAACGGTTGTACAAACTCTATTTCCTTTTCAGAGAATTCTAAAGTTCTTACAGATACTCCTTGTAATAAGGTTTCTTCAATTTTTAATAAAACAGCTAATTCTGCTTGCGCTTCTTTGTTACCTGTTTTAGCAATTTTCTTTACACGTTCTAAACGTTTTTGAACGGTTTCTAAGTCTTTTAATTGCAATTCAATATCTACTGTTTCTTTGTCTCTAACAGGGTCAATTGAGTTGTCTACGTGAATAATATTATCGTCATCAAAACAACGTAAAACGTGTAAAAGCGCATCCGTCTCTCTAATATTTGCTAGAAACTGATTTCCTAATCCTTCGCCTTTGCTTGCTCCTTTTACCAAGCCAGCAATATCTACAATCTCTACAGTTGCTGGTAAAACTCTTTCTGGAGCAACCAACTCTTCTAACTTCTCTAAACGTGTATCTGGTACATTTACAATGCCTATATTTGGTTCAATTGTACAAAATGGGAAATTAGCACTTTGCGCTTTGGCATTTGATAAACAGTTAAATAAGGTTGATTTTCCTACGTTGGGTAATCCTACAATTCCAGCTTTCATTTTCTTTAGATATTTAGATAAAAGATACAAGAATCAAGACTTGATTTTTGCGAGTGCAAATATAAAGGATAGTTTAATAAAAAGATGAATAAAATTGATAAAGAAAACCTATTCCCTTATTTTTTTATATTTTTAAGGATTATTTTTCGATTCTAAAATTATATATGGAAAAATTAACAGATAGGTTTATTTGGAAATCATTAAAAGAGGGAGATTTAAAAGCTTTTTCGGTGCTTTTTGAAACGTATTACCCTTTGTTACATAATTATGGTTTAAAAATATCTAAGAACATTGCTGTAACTGAAGATACTTTACAAGATTTCTTTTTATATGTTTATGAGCATAGACAAAATTTAAGTGATTTAGACACCATTGCTCCTTACCTATTTACTTCTTACAAACGTTTCTTAATAAAAGTGATAAAAAAGAATGAGAAATTAAAATACATCGATTTTTCTACTAAAACAATTACTGATATTGAGTTTACAAAAGAAGAACTAATAACAAATAAAGAAACAGAAGATTATAAAATTAAGAATATTACGATGCTCTTAAATAAATTACCAAAAAGACAAAAAGAAGCCATCTATTTAAAGTACTACAGTGGTTTAAAAGCTACAGAAATATCTGAAATTATGAACATAAATTATCAAAGTGTTATAAATATTTTGCACAAAGCAATTAAAGAATTAAAAGAAGAAGTTTCAATTTTAAAACTATTTAAATAGCTTTAACACAAAATTAAGAGTATAAAAAAAAATAAAATGCTTATCTAGGTATAAGAATATTAAGTAAGAAAAATGATTAAAAAAGAATTTAACAATATATTAGATTTTTTAGAAGATAGTTCTTTTAAAAATTGGGCTGAGCAAAAAAATGCTAACGATATTAATTATTGGGAATATTGGATTGCTAATAACCTCGACAAAAGAGACTTAGTTAACAAAGCAAGAGATCTTGTTCTAGGAATTTCCTTTAATCAGAAAAATGTTAGCAAAGAAAAAGTAGCTTTTGAATGGGAGAAATTAGAGTCAAAAATTAAATCTAAAGAGGTTAATTCTAAAAGGAAAGTGATTTTTTTTAAGCCTTTAAGTATAGCTGCTTCTATAATTTTACTAATTTCTATTGGGTTTTATTTTATAAACGGTAATAAAACAAAAATAACCCATAGAACAAATTATGGTGAAATTTTAAATATTAAACTTCAAGACGGTAGTAATGTTACTTTAAATTCTAATTCAAGTTTATCTTATGATAAAAATAAAAGCAGAAAGGTTTGGCTGAAAGGTGAAGCTTTTTTTCAAGTTGATAAAAAAGTTGCTACAAGTGCAAAATTTTGGGTTATAACCAATGACTTGTCTGTAGAGGTTTACGGCACTTCTTTTAATGTTAATACAAAAAATAAAAAAACAGCTGTCTTTTTAGAAGAAGGAAGTATTTTGTTGAAACTTAAAAGTGGTGGAGATAAAAAAATGATTCCAGGGAATTATATTTCCTATTCTTCGAAAGAAAAAAAGATTTTAGAAAATACAAACATCTATAATTCAACTATAAAAACATCTTGGAAAGATGGTACTCTTTTATTTGAAAATCTTTCTTTAGAAAAAGCTATGGAAAAAATTGAAGAAACTTATGGGTACTCAATTATTTTTAAAGATAATGAAAGTAAAAATATTCTAATTACTGGAGCTGTCCCAAATACAAATTTAGACATTTGCTTAAAAGCAATTGAAAAATCTGTAGACGTAAAAATTACTAAAGAAAAAAACCAACTCATAATTAGTAAAAAGCAAATATAATTTGCTCCTTTATGATACAGAAACCAACATTCTCTAAATTTTTCTTCCTCATTTTTGTTGTGTTAACTTGGCAAACAACATTTGCTCAAAATAAAAAAACACCCCCTGTTTCATTAGCTACATTACTAGATAAAATTAGTAATCAATATAAAATATTCTTTACCTATGATGCTAACTTAATTTCAAATAAAGTAATTCAAGAAGAAGGTTTTATTAACTTATCATTAAAAGAATCTATTTCTTTACTACAAAAACTAACCCCTTTTCTTTTAGATGATTTAGGGAACAATTACTATGTTGTATATCTAAAAAATAATGATACAAAAAGAAAACTATCAAATACAGAAAACCTAAGTAATATAAAAGGTACTGTTATAGCTAGTACTTTTTTATCTAATAAAATTACTGTAAAAGGAATTGTTTTAAGTTCTGAAAATGAACCTTTAGAGGGCGCAACATTACAAGATGTAAAATCTTTATTTGGTACAATAACAAATAGAGATGGAACTTTTGAGTTTGAGGTTAAAAAAGAAAACAGTGTTATAATTAGTTTTTTAGGGCATAATTCTAAAACGCTTAAATTAACGGCAAATCGGTTTCATACAATTACTTTAGTATCAGGTCAAAAATTAGATGAAATTAGAATTGTAGGCTCTAGAAATAAAAATAGAATGGTTGATGATACACCAGTAGCTGTTTTTTCTATTGACATAGAAAAAACATCAGCAAAAAACAGTCAAGTTGGGGTTAATCAACTTTTACAATATGCTATTCCTTCTTTTAATGCAACCAAACAATCTGGCGCAGATGGCGCAGATCATATAGATCCTGCAACTATTAGAGGTTTAGGGCCAGATCAAACTTTAGTTTTAATTAATGGTAAAAGAAGACACCAAGCCTCATTAATTAACTTATACGGTACAAGAGGGAGGGGAAATACTGGCACAGATTTAAATGCAATTCCTATTTCAGCAATAAAAAGAATAGAATTATTAAGAGACGGCGCTTCTGCTCAATATGGTTCAGATGCAATTGCTGGTGTATTAAATATTATTCTAAAGGATACTGATAATGCTTTAACAGTAAACTCAACTTTAGGATTTTACAACTCAAATATTAATAGTGCTTTTCCAAAAAAAATAGACGGATTTACTTATAAATTAGGATTAAATATTGGAACAAAAATAGCTAAAAGTGGTTTTATAAATTTTTCAATGGAAGCTTTATCTTCTGATAATACATTAAGACCAGGGACTGATAGTAGAGAAAAATATGGACAAGCAGCAATAAAAAATGTAAGTGTTTTTTTTAATTCTGAAATTCCGATATATAAAAACACAAAACTATATGCAAACGGAGGGTTTAATTATAAAGACACAGAAGCTTTTGCTTTTACAAGACAAGCTATTAGTGAAAGAAATGTACTAAGTATTTATCCAACTGGATTTAATCCTTTAATTACATCAAATATTTCTGATAATTCTTTTTCTATTGGGTTGATAACAAATTTTAGAAATTGGAATGTAGATATTAATAATACCTTTGGAAGAAACAACTTTCATTATTTTATAAAGAATACATTAAACGCAACCTTAGAAGGTAATTCTCCTACAGATTTTGATGCAGGCGGACATCAATTAATACAAAACACAACTAGTATAGATTTTTCTAAATATTTTAAAACCAAAACATATGGGTATAATATTGCTTTAGGATTAGAATACAGGTTAGATAACTACAAAATTTTTGCAGGAGAAGAAGCTTCTTATTCAGCTTATGACGTTAATGGAGACGTTATAAGCCCCTCTTCTCCTATTACTAACTACACAACTTATAACGGGAGTATTAGACCAGGCGGCTCACAAGGTTTTCCTGGGTATTCTCCAGATAATGAAGTTAATAGAAGTCGGTCAAACTTTAGTATTTATACAGATACAGAAGTAGATTTTTCTGAAAAATTTATGATAGGTTTTGCCCTACGTTATGAATATTATAGCGATTTTGGAAGTACACTAAACTTTAAACTAGCATCAAGGTTTAAGATAACACCTAAGTTTAACCTTCGTAGTTCTTTTAGTACTGGGTTTAGAGCCCCTTCTTTAGCTCAAATATATTATAATTTAACTTTCACTAATTTTATAGGAAATGTTCCAACTGAGTCTTTGCTAATTGCTAATAATACGCCTATTGCTAGATCTTTTAATATTGATAAACTTAAAGAAGAAAAAGCTAAAAACTTTAGTTTTGGTTTTACAGCTAAACTAAGTTCAAACTTTAAAGCTACAATTGATGCTTATTACGTTGCTATTAAAGATAGAATAATTTTAAGTGGAAACTTTGATGCCTCAGCATTC
This sequence comes from Tenacibaculum sp., assembly GCA_965242715.1. Taxonomy (GTDB): domain Bacteria; phylum Bacteroidota; class Bacteroidia; order Flavobacteriales; family Flavobacteriaceae; genus Polaribacter. Next base: position 1,801,583 of record OZ251501.1, on the reverse strand, counting down.
GGTTTTAATGTAGATAATATACAGTTTTTTGCAAATGGTGTAGACACTAAAACAACTGGTGTAGATATTGTTTTAAATTGGGAAAAAACTTTTAAAAACAGTAAAATATCTTTAGATCTTTCTGGAAATATTAATTATATGAGTATTACTGATATAAAAAATGGAATGATCGACAAAGAAGTCTTTTTTGGAAAAAGAGATCAATATTTTTTATTAGCTTCAGCACCCAAAAGCAAATTTAATTTTGGGATAAATTATCAATTTAGAAAAATAAAAACAACATTAAACTTTACACGTTTTAGTAAAGTAAAATTAATTGATTGGCAAATACACCAAGATTTATCTAATTTTAATAATTCAGAAGTAGAAAGATTAGCAGCTGCAACAGATAATTATAATTCGAAAATTACTACAGATTTACATTTTAGTTATCAACTAAACACTGCAATGAATATTCAATTAGGAGCTAATAACTTGTTCAATATATATCCTACAAAACAAAATAGTTTTACTGATAGTGGTGGCTTATGGGATGCTACACAAATGGGAACAAATGGTGCTTTTTACTACACAAAACTCAATTTATCCCTATAGAACTTTAAAGTATTCTCATCTTTTATCCTTCTTAATTTAAAAATAATTCAAATTTAAAGAGTATATAAACTCTATATGCCCCTTATATTATAAATCGGCAGTTTTATATATGCTGATATAATTCAAATATTAACTAAAATTTAATTTTTTATGAAAAAAATTACACTATTACTTTTCACATTACTATGTAGTTCTTTTGTATGGTCACAGTCAAAAATTACAGGTACTGTAAAAGATTCAGCTAACGAACCTTTACCCGGAGCAAGTGTTCTAGTAAAAGGAACAAGCAATGGTACATCTACAGATTTTAAGGGAAACTTCAGTTTAACAGTGAACAACGATGCAACGCTTGTTGTTAGCTTTTCAGGTTATGAATCTAAAGAGATTACGGTTAATGGTAAAACTAATTTCAATATTGTTTTAAAAAATGGTTTAGAATTAGACGAAATTGTGATTACTGGTTCAAGAACTCCAGCTAGAAGCAACACAAAAAGCGCATTACCAATTGATGTAGTATCTGCAGCAGATTTAATATCTACTGGACAAGCTACTTTTGATAAGGCTTTGCAATACAAGATTCCTTCGTTTAATACGGTTCAAACACCAGTAAATGATGCTACTTCTTTACTAGATCCGTACGAAATTAGAAACATGGGACCAAGTAGAACCTTAATATTAATTAATGGAAAGCGCAAAAACTTAAGTTCTCTTTTATATACGCAAACTTCTCCAGGGCGTGGAGAAACAGGCTCTGATATTTCTGGAATACCAACAGATGCAATTAAATCTGTTGAAGTGTTAAGAGATGGAGCTTCTGCACAATATGGTTCTGATGCCATTGCAGGTGTAATTAATATTATTTTAAAAGATAGCCCTAGATCTGGTTCTGCTACATTACGTACAGGTATTACTAGTGAAGGAGATGGTGAAATGTTTGGAATAAGCGTAAACAATGGGTCTTCTATTGGAGATGGTAAAGGATTTATTAACTATACGGTAGATTTTTCTAAAACAAGTTCATCTAATAGACCAGGAACAGTAAGTGCTAGAGGTGAAGCAGATGCCAATACTGGTTTTGGTAGTAGTAATAGTACTCCTGCTGAGCAAGCTGCTCTATTAGCAAATGTAGAAGAATTCTTATCGCGTCATCCAGATGCTGGAAACATAAATGGCTCTCCTGAAACTGCTGCATCAAAATTTTCTATAAATATGGGTATAGACTTATCTGATGACACACAATTATATGGTAACGCTGCATATGTTTATAAAAAAGTAAATAGTTTTGCAAATTATAGAACTCCATACTGGAGAACACTAAAGGAGATGCCGTATTTAGCAACTTTTTTCCCAGGGAATCATCCAACGAACAACGGTGGTTATGATGGGTATATACCTACTTTTGAAGGAGATTTAAATGATTACAACGCTACTATCGGAATAAAAACAAAAATTAATGGATGGAATGTTGATGCTAGTTTTACAACTGGTGGTAATACACAAACCTATAAAATTAATAATTCTCATAACAGAAATGATGTATCTTCTAATCCTGTTTGGACTGACTCAAATGGAAATCATATTGTTGATTCAGGAGAAATAAGCTTCACTTCTCTTTATAGAGAAAATAGTCCTCGTTCATTTGACCCAGGAGGAACTAGTTTTTCTCATAACGTAGGTAATATAGATATCAATAAAATTCTATCTGATAAAATTAGTATTGGTTTTGGTACAGAATTTAGAAATGAAGTATTTGAAGTTATTGAAGGAAGTAGAGCTTCTTATGATGGTGGAGGTGCCGATTCTTTTGCAGGAAACCAACCAGAAAATTCTGGTAGTTGGAGCCGATATAACCTTGGAGGTTATTTTAGTTTAGATTATGATGTTAGTGAAGCTTTCTTAATAAGTGGTACTGTTAGAGCAGAAAATTATTCAGACTTTGGTAGTACGTTTGTTTATAAATTAAGTTCTCGTTTAAACTTAAATGATAATTTAACAGCAAGAGCTTCTGTATCAACAGGATTTAGAGCACCAACGTTACATCAAATTTACACACAAAAAGCACAGTATAGTTTTAGCGGTGGTGGTATTGTTGTTGGTGGATTGGTTAACAATGTTTCTCCGCAAGCAAATGCATTAAAAATACCAAAATTAGACGCTGAGTCATCTACTAATTTTACTGTAGGCCTAGGTGGTAAATTTGATAACGGTATTACTTTTACAGTAGACTATTATAACATTGCTGTAGAAGACAGAATTGTTTTAAGTACAGAAATAACAGGAACTGATTTTGATGCAGATGGAAATAATATTGGTACTACACCTTTAGATAAAGTTTTAAGAGATGGTGGAATAAAAGACCTTAGTTTCTTTGTAAATGCTATTGATACTAGAACCTCTGGAATAGATGTCGTTCTAAGTAAAAAAAATATAGAGCTAGGAAATGGTAAATTAGGTTTAAATTTATCTGGTAATTATACTATTCAAAATAAACGTGAAGGAGCTGTAAGAAACCCTAAGTTAGTTGCTGATGCTGGTCAATCTGTAGTTAATGCAACACAAGAAGCTTTATTTTTTACATCACGTCCTGAAACAAAATGGATTTTAGGTGTTAATTATAATGTTAATAAATTGGGGATCTCATTAAACAATACATATTTCGGTAAAACAACATTTCAACAAGGAGATTTAAATCCAAATATAAGAACTGAATTTACTCCAAAAATTGTTACAGATTTAGGTATTAACTTTAATGCAACTGATAAAATTACAATAGCATTAAATATAAATAACTTATTAAATATATTACCAGAATGGAGTTTTAAGGCAAATAATGCAGTAGGACAGGCTATTATGGATGATACAACAATCACATCATCAGGTTTAACTCAAATTCAAAATGAATCTAATGCAATTACATTTAACCAACGTTATTCTCAAATGACGTATGATGGTTATCACTTTAGCCAATTAGGTACTATGTTTAATTTATCATTAAACTACCAATTTTAAATCTTATTTGGATTAATTATTTGAAAACAAAACCGTCAAAATCAATTTGATTTCGGCGGTTTTTATTTTTGTAGTACCTTTAAAAGAAATAAAAAATCTAAAGAATTTTATCATCAAGCAATTGTTAGTGATAAAACTTATTATAGAGAAAGTAATATGAAACCAAATAAAGTTTTAGATAATTTTATGTTTAATTGAGATGCTGTTTATTACAAAAGCTGAATTCAACTCATAAATACAACTTTATGATTAAACAATAATTTGTTCATTACAAATATAAGCTTTTGATAATTGAATCTTTTTCTAGGTCTATTATTACAGGGCAGAATAATCCTTTTAAATTTAATATTCTCAATAAATAAAGTTCATTCCAGACAGCCTCTAGCCTTTTACTCTTCATCGATATTTTTTTGAAAATTTATTTTTCAATAAGTTTAGTGCAATTTTAAGAAGTATGGAATAATTTTGGGCAGCGTTTTCTGCTCTTTTTCTAGAAGCATTTTTGAAGGAATGCCATTAGGTAAATCTAAGAATTTCTTTAAAAAACTTTCTTTTGATTTAGCAAAACCAATCATTTGTCCCCAAGTTTCTGCTCCACAAATCACTGAAACGATACCGATAAGAAAAAGAATATCAACTAAATTACGAAGTTGGTCTGTATGGCTTCTGTGGTCTTCTATTTCCCTAAAAATGTCCTTTAAATTACTTGATTATTTAATCATCTAGTAACCAGATATATAATTGAATTTGTGAATTAAAAAAATAGGGTTATGCACTGCGCTTTGAATATAATTCTACTCTAGCATACAACTAATTGTGTACCTTTGAGAACTGGTTAAATGTGATATACAACTTATTTTTTCGCGATTTGAGGTGGTAAAATACGTTATTCCACAAATCTAAAAGCTGCATTTACTACTTGAATTCAAGAAAAAGAAAATACAAAGCGTATTAAAATTATTAAAGACAACTCTATTCTAAGAACTTTTACAAAGAATGAATGGGAATTATTCTTAGAATTAAGTGGTCTTAAATTAGTCAATAACCTCTAGACAAGCCTACGGGAGGCATGAAAAGGAAAAAAACTTAATCATGTCGATGCAAGCATCGGATAATTAAACCCACTAGTGAAATTAAAATTTGACAATAAAAAAAGCCCATCAATATTGATGAGCCTTTTAATAACTTGAAGTGTATGTTTTAGATAACTTTTACGTTTACCGCATTTAATCCTTTGTTGCCTTCTTGTAAATCAAATTCAACTTTGTCTCCTTCATTAATTTCATCAATTAATCCTGAAATGTGCACAAAGTGGTCTTTTTCAACTCCTTCTTCAGTGATAAATCCGAATCCTTTAGATTCATTGAAAAATTTTACTATTCCTATACTCATTATAATGTAATTTAAATTATTTATTAAGCAGCAAAGATGCTACTATTTTTTTGACATACAGCCTCTTAATTGACTTCTTTTCAATTTATTGTAAATATATTTTTATAAAGGTTGTTAAGATTAATTAATCTCAACTATTTTCTTAACCTCATTACTCAAGTTATCAATAACTGTTAACGTGTGTATTCCTGTCTTTGGAATTAATCCTATTTTATGGTAGTTTTCGGTCATTTTTATAAATTTATTCTTAGTATATGACAAAAAACACAATTCATTGATAATCGACGGATTAAACGTTAAAAATTAAATTGTTTATTTTCAGTGTATTATATGGATAATTCTATTTATTTTTATGGCTCTACCCTTATTTTAATGGGTAAAGATTTAAACCTCCATTAAAAAAGAGTATTGCACTTCTAAAGTTTTTAAAAGTTCTATATCCTTTTCCAATAGATTTAAGTTCTTGTATTTTTCCATTTAATCTTTCAGCCATTGCATTGCTATACTCAGTTATTAAGGCATTTATAACTCCAGAGAGATGTTTTTCAAACATTGTAACAACCTTTGTTACTTCTTTAATTTGCTTAGAAGTAGAATTTCGTATCCATTTAATTAGTAAATAAAAACCATTAATATACTTAGTTTCTTTATGGAATAAATCTTTAAAATTTTCTTTGACTTGCCACGCCTTGCTAACTTCATAGTTCGCCTTGATTATTGCATCAAATTTTATTCGTTGTTTCTCGGTTAGGTTTTCTTGGTTTTTAAGTAACGCATATCTACTGTTTATCAATTCATCATTCGTTTTAACTTCTCTTCTTCTAACCTTATCAATAGCGGTATTTAAATACTTAACCAAATGAAATCTGTCGTGAACAATAGATGCGTTTGGTAATTGACTTTTAGAGGTAGAAATATAAGCTTTCCACATATCTAAACTTATAGTTTTAACCTGTTTTTGTTGTTGTTTTGTCATAGATTTATCAAATAGTTTTTCTACAGATTCTTTAGTTCTTCCTTCTTCTACATCTATGATAAAACCACTTCTAGGATGACTTAAGACACTTATATATTTATGTCCTTTCTTAAACGATTTTTCATCCAAACTCAAACGACTAAAATCCATATTTGATAAATCTCTCCTACTCAAACCTCTTTCTGTACTTAAATGAATTACTCTATTGATGACATTAAAACCACAACGCATTAATTTTGCTGTTTTTGTTTGATTTTTAGTTGCTAATAGTAAATCAATTATTGCATGTTCAAAAAGGTGTGTATGACGTGTATGCTTATCTGCCCATGGCGGAACTATGGTGATTACAGCTCCTTGACTGTTCTTTATTCTTGGCAACTTACAACTTATAAAAGTCTTATATTGCATCGTATCTAAATGACGCCATTCTCGATTTGGTGCATGGTCATATAAACTACATAATTCCATGGTCTCTGGACAAAGGGCTCTTTCTCCTATGAATTTAATGACTATTTTTATGTCTGAAATTGCATAATCTGCTTCTACTTTTACAACTTGCCAGTTGTCATCTAAATTTAGTAGTAAATCGAAAAATTGATGTGTAAACATTTTACCTTTTTTTTACGAATTTAATAAATTCCATTAAATTCGTGGTAGAACCATTTTTATAATAAAAAAAAACCAATACAGTCACCAAAAACAGTGAATTAACTTCAGTTCTTAACATTCATCTACAAGGTGAAATTAATTTAGCAAGACTCAAACTCATTTCACATTTTGTTATTGCCTTGTGTAAAGTACAAACAGTTACTTTTGAGAAACTTGCTAATGCTTTCGATACACAATCTTGGTTCATCTTCGTCCCTGAGGCGCATACAACACTTTATGGCTAGTTATAGTTTGGATTCTACTATAGCACGTCTTGTTTTTAATCTTCTTCCTACCCAAAAGAAACTTATTTTAAGTATTGATAGAACGAATTGGAAGTTTGGACAAACCAATATTAACATTTTTATGCTTGGTATTGTTTCTAAGGGAGTCGCTTTTCCATTATTAGTTTACCATGCTTGATAAAAGAGGGGGTTCTAATAGTCAAGAAAGGGTCGATTTAATCAATAGATTTATCCGTCTTTTTGGCAAAAGAAGTTATTGAATCTCTAGTTGCTGATAGGGAATTTGTAGGTAAATTTAAATATGGACTAACTTTTTTAGCGAATCTATTGCTAAACTCTGAAAATCAAAAAGATACTGATATATTTTATTTTTTGTTATGTACTAAAAAATAATTAGAATTACTTCTCTTAAATACTATGAATCCTTACTTTTTTATTCTTTAGTCTCGTATTATTTAATTTATCAACCAATTTTTCAGCTTCTGAAACTGGTACAGCAATAAAAGCACAATCTTGTTTTAATTCTATAATTCCTAATTGACCTTTTGTAAGATTACCTTGTTTAAAAAATAAGCCAGCAATATCTCCTTTAGAAATTTTATCTTTTCTCCCTCCAGAAATAAACAATGTTTCCCAATATCTAGGTTTCACCTTCTCTTTAGTAGAAATATTTGCATTTGTAGAGCCTTTCATAAACTCTGGTAAGTTTTCTTTTTGCCATTTTAATACATAAGCAGTTCCTTTAGCATCTACTCTTGCAGTTCTACCATTTCTATGCGTAAATTCTTCTTCTCCTTGCGGAAGTTCGTAATGGATAATGTATTTCATTTCAGGAATATCGATTCCTCTTGCAGCTAAATCTGTAGCTAACAAAACTTGACTCGTTCCGTTTCTAAACTTAATTAAAGAGCGTTCTCTATCTTTTTGTTCCATTCCTCCAGAAAAACAGCTGTGAGAAATTTTATTTTTGGTCAAAAAATCGCTTAAATGTTGTATGCTATCTTTTAAATTACAAAATACAATTCCAGGTTTATTTCCAATATGAAGTAACAAATCTAAAAGTGTTTGATTTTTGTTTTTAGTAGGTGAAGCAACTATTTTTATATCTAATTTCTTTGATTTCTTTCCTGTTAAATAATTTAAAACTGTAGGATTATTTAAACGTACAAAATCTGGAACATCAGCCTCTTGCGTTGCAGATGTTAAAATACGTTTACTAATATTTGGTAATTGATTTATAATTCCGCGCATTTCATATTCAAAACCAACTTCTAAAGATTTATCAAACTCATCTAAAATTAAGGTTTTAATGCTTTCTTTTGAAAAACGATCATTTGCAAAATGGTCCGAAATTCTTCCAGGAGTTCCTATTAAAATACTTGGGGTATGCTTAATTTCAATTTTATCTTTTGCCATTGAACGACCTCCATACACAGCATTTACTTTAAAACCTGTTCCCATTTCTAGAATAACTTGTTCAATTTGAATAGCCAATTCTCTAGATGGAACTAAAATCAATACTTGAATATCTTTATTCTCAGGGTCAATAAGTTTAAGGGTTGGCAATAAAAAAGCTAAGGTTTTACCTGTACCTGTAGGAGAAAGTATAACCGTATTAGGTGTTTTATCAATTACCGAAATAGCTTCATTCTGCATTTCATTTAATTCATAAATATTTAATTTTGCTAAGATTTCTTTTTGCCCTTTTATAATATTTGCCATCCTAAATTTAAGTTCTATTTTTGCCAAAGATACTTAGTCTTTTATCAAAAAAGACTTAATATTTTTTACTTTTGTTTTTTCAAACTAAAACTATGTTAGGATTAAAATTTGAGACTGAAACATCTTGGGCAGAAATAGCCAAAGATAATTTACAGCAAATACTTACAGATCATGCTTTTTTAGAGCAAAAAGCAGCATCTAATGCTGTTTCTATAATTATAAATTATTCTGAAGAAACAGAGCTGGTACAAGCTATGAGTGAAATTGCAATTGAAGAAATGCAACATTTTAAGATGGTGCATAATTTTATGATACAAAGAGGAATGGTTTTAGGCAGGGAGCAAAAAAATGACTATGCTATAAAACTGCAAAAATTCTTTACAAAAACAAAAGACAGAACCAATGCTTTAGTACAACGTTTATTGATTGCTGCTTTAATTGAAGCAAGAAGTTGCGAGCGTTTTAAGGTGTTTTCTGAAAACATGAAAGATAAAGAACTTGCTGAATTCTATAAGGATTTAATGATTTCTGAAGCGAACCACTACACTTTGTTTTTAGGGTTTGCTCGCAAATATCAAGATAGAGAAATTGTGGATAAAAAATGGGATGCTTTAGTTGATTTTGAAGCAGAAATGATGAAAAACAGAGGTATAAAAGCTACAATTCATGGATAATTTTTAGCAAGAAGTAAGCAACTAAAAAAGTTAAACTATGCAGTTTTCAATAACTTTGAAATTCTGAAGCTTTTTTCACTTTGAATCTTTTTGAGTCTAATTAGAAAAACATGTTTAGTAAAGGAGAATCAGCACAATTACGTAAAGAATTTTGGACTAGTTTTGGGAAGTCTTTTCCTAGAAAATGGATTTTATATAACACAAAAATTAAAGGTTTTGCTTTTAAGTTTCAAGCAGATCGTAAAAAAGCTTCAGTGTGTTTAGATATTGAACATTTAGATGAAGTTACTAATGAATTGTTGTACAATCAAATGTTGTCATTAAAAACGTTACTAGAAATCGAAATTCCTACTATTATTTATGATAACGAGTTTTTACTAGATAACGGAAAAATAATTTATAGAATCTATGTTCCGTTTGAAAAAAAGTTTAGCATTCATAATAAAAATACCTGGCGAGATTGTTATGATTTTTTTGTTGATACAATGCCAACGTTTGAGTTGTTTTTCTACGAATATGAAGACTTTATTAAGGAGGCTGTTTCTTAAATAGTATTGTTTTTAAATTTCTGCTTTTCTAGGAGTGATAAAGTTTTAAGTAAATACGCCTGCGTTAGGGATTGCAGTGAAAATCCTTTTTTGTTAGTTCGAGTGAATTTATGAAGAATGAATAAATTTGTATCGAGAACAAAAAAAAGATTGCAACGAAAAGCCCGACCTTTAGGGAACGCCCACATAAAAAAAACAGCCTTAAAAGAGTGATTAAATTTTCGCTTTCGCGAGAATGATAGTTAAATAGATGCCTTAAATATAAAACACATTGAGGAAACTTTTTAAAATTTAAATAAATATATAGGTTTTAGCTTATAAATGTTATGCTAAAAGGATAGTTGGTTCTTCTCCATTACTTGCTTTATGGCATTTATAATTGGAAAAACGACGTAAAAAATAGCTAATACTACAAAACCGAGTAAACCTAAGTCGAAAATAAAAATCATTGGAATACAGAGTAATACGTAGGTAAACATGGTTATTCTGAAATTTATAATGGCTTTACCGTGTTGATCCATACTTAAAACTTCGTTTTTTTTAGTATCCATAAAACTAGCGGAACTATGAGTCCGCCAATTCCTGTTACAAAATCTAATAATTGACTTAAATGGGTTAAAACTAATAGTTGCTTGTTATTTTTCATAATAGTACTGATTAATAGATGGTTGTGTGCTAATAAGACGACAAATTGTCTAGTTTGTTATACTTTACCGATTATTTTTCTTTTTACTAGTATATTTGCATAAAAAAGCACCGATTTTGCAAACAAATTTTAACGATACTATTATTGCATTGGCAACCCCTGCTGGTGTTGGCGCAATTTCTGTAATTAGACTTTCTGGTGAGAGTGCTATTGATATTACTAATCGATTTTTTCGTTCTGTAAAAAGTAAAAAGTCATTATTAAAACAGAAGACACATACTATTCATTTAGGACATATTATTAATAATGATATTATTTTAGATGAAGTTCTAGTGTCTATTTTTAAAAACCCTCGTTCTTATACTGGCGAAAATGTAGTAGAAATCTCGTGTCATGGTTCTAGCTTTATTCAACAAGAAATTATTCAACTTTTTTTAAAGAATGGTTGTAGAATGGCAGACAATGGTGAGTTTACAATGCGTGCTTTTTTAAATGGAAAGATGGATTTAAGTCAGGCAGAGGCAGTAGCTGATCTTATTGCTTCTAATTCGGCGGCGAGTCATCAAATGGCTATTCAACAAATGCGTGGAGGTATTGCCAATGAACTAAAAGAGTTACGTACTCAATTACTAGATTTTGCTGCTTTGATTGAACTAGAACTCGATTTTTCTGGCGAAGATGTTGAGTTTGCAGATAGAACTAAATTTAAGGAGTTAGTTGCTAAAATCACCTTTGTTTTAAAAAGATTAATTGATTCTTTTGCTTTTGGTAATGCAATGAAAAATGGAATTCCTGTTGCCATTATTGGTGAGCCTAATGTTGGGAAATCAACGTTGTTAAATACGCTGCTAAATGAAGAAAAAGCCATTGTTTCTGATATTCCTGGTACTACTCGTGATGCTATTGAAGATGAATTAATTATCGATGGAGTTGCTTTTCGATTTATTGACACAGCTGGAATTAGAGAAACTGAAGATGTTATTGAAAGTATTGGTATTAAAAAAACCTATGAGAAAGCTAATAATGCTCAGTTAATTATCTTTTTAATTGATGCGTCAAGTAATAAAAAGGAAAAAAGGAAGGAAGAAATTACAAACATTCGTAAACGTTTCCCAAACAAACGTTTATTAGTGGTTGCTAATAAAATTGATAGCCTTTCTAATGAACAAACTTCTAATCTTATTTCAGACATTCCGAATGCTTTGCTTTTATCTGCAAAACAACAAATAGGTATTGATACTTTAAAAAATAAATTAACCTCTTTAGTTAATATAGGTGCGTTAAGTAATAACGAAATTATTGTTACCAACTCTCGTCATTTTGAAGCTCTAAATAATGCTTTAATTGCAATCACTTCGGTTCAAGAAGGTATTGACTTAGATATTTCTACCGACTTATTTTCCATTGATATTCGTGAGTGTTTACGTCATTTAGGAAATATTACTGGCGAGTATGATGTGGATAAAGATATTTTAGGTCATATTTTTGGTAATTTCTGTATTGGAAAGTAGCTTTCATCTAAATCTCTTTTCATGATATATATGAATTCTTTTTTGAAGTACTTTTAACATGAAATTTAAAGGTATTAATTCACAAACAATTTCTTTAGTTTCTTGGACAAAAGGTACTATAATGATTGCCGTTTTTGTGATTGTATGTATTGCATTAATCTCTGCTATTTTATTATTAATCAATAACGATAAGAGAAAAATAAGAATTAATAGCAACCTTTAAGTGCTGAAGTTGTGTTTACTATTGGTTCTAGTGGAGAGACATATGGGATTCCTAACCCTAAACCGCGAAGGATAAACAAAACACCTATAAAAACAACTATATAAGGAATTACTTGTTGAATTTTTTTTCTAACCAATCCGTTAGCAAAATTACCAAGATAAACAACCGCAGTCATTAACGGAACAGTTCCTAATCCGAAGATAAACATATACAAACTCCCTGAAATAGCATTTGTGGTTGCTAGCGCTCCAAAAACTGCCATATAAACCAATCCGCAAGGTAGAAATCCGTTTAGAAGTCCTATGGTAAAAAAAGTGTTGTTTCCTTTCTTTTTCAACTCTTTTCCTAATGCAGATTTTACTCCCATAACCAATCTATTTATTGATTTTGAAAAATTATACTTCTGAAAAGTCTTTGGTAAGAGAATAACCAAAATCATTAAAACACCTACAATAATTGAAAGTTGTTGCTGAAACCCGAAAAAAGAGAATCCTGTTCCTAACAGACCAAATAACAACCCAATGAAGCTGTAAGTAAATAATCTTCCTAAATGATAACTAGTTATTTGAAAAAACTGTTTTACTTTATTATTCCTATCAACAGGCAACATAAAAGCGATTGGACCGCACATACCAATACAATGAAAACTACCTAATAAACCAAATATGATTGCGGAAAGAAACATTAATAAGTTAACTGTTTCTGATAAAAATAATCTTTACTTTTATATTTCCAAGAGACAATAATGTTCCAACGACCACCTAATAAACTTTTCTCAGGCACGAGCAAATATGCATTAGAGATTGAGATAGGTATTTCAAAATCCAACCGCTTATCAGATGGTCTATATAGGGACACTTTTCCTGTAATACCTTTCGAATTAAATTCAGTTGGAAAATAAACCTTTAACCCTTCTGATGATTTTTTTATCTTGATATTTTCTTTTAACTCTTTTGCATTTTTTGTTGCATTTATAGTTTTTTGATATTCTAATTCTTTTTGATAATAGGAATCGGAGACCAAATCATAATGACAATTATCATCTATACTCATTGATATAACAAAATACAGGATAAACCCCATAAACCCAATAATTGCAAGTACTATGCCTGTGCCCCAGTTTAGTTTCATTTTATTTGTTTTTAAGTTGTAATTACCTATAAAGTGAAGCAATCTGTTAAGAGGTTACTCCGTTATATTTCTTCTAATAACAAAAATTATTATCGATAACTTCTTGGTCCTAAAAAATTGGTTTTGATTGTTTCAATTAATTTATTACCACTATAAACGCCTATTCTTAAATTCACTTTATCTTTCTTTATTTCAGATTTATGCAGTTCTATAAACAATGTTCCTTCTGCTAAACTTTCTTTTGGAACTTCAAAGTTTTGATGTGTTACTGTTTCTATTTTTCCTTTATGAATTAACAATCTAAAACTTACATCGTTAATTTGTTTACTTGTTTTATTGATGATTTTATAGGTGTAAATATTGCTAATTATTCCGTTTTCTTTGTGCTGATATAACTGCCCTGGTAATCGTAAAATATTTGCGTCTATATCATTTCTTAAAAAGAATATTCCTGTTAAAATTCCTATTAAAATGAATAATACAGCTGAATATCCTTTAATTCTAGCTGAAAATTTAAAAGGTACTTTTTTTACAATATCCTCTTCACTTGCATAACGAATTAAGCCTTTTGGTAAGCCTATTTTTTCCATTATATGATCACATTCATCAATACAAGCAGTACAATTTACACATTCTAATTGCGTTCCGTTTCTAATATCAATTCCTGTTGGACATACATTTACACATTGAAAACAATCTATACAATCTCCTTTTCCTGCGGCGGCTCTATCTTCTTTTTTATTGAATTTAGCTCTACCTTTTTCGCCATCTCCACGCACATAATCATAAGCAACATTTATCGTTTTATTATCTAATAAAACCCCTTGTAACCTGCCATAAGGACAAGCTATAATACAAACTTGCTCTCTAAACCACGCAAAGATAAAATAGAAAATTCCAGTAAAAATTAATAGCGAAATTAAAGTACTCGTATTATCAAATGGGCTGCCTGTTATATATTCTATTACTTCATCTCCACCAATTAAATAGGCTAAAAATACATTTGCTATTATAAATGAAATAATAAAAAAAATAAACCATTTTAATACTCTTTTCTTAATTTTATCAGCATTCCAAGGTTGTTTTTTTAAACGAATTTGTTTTCCTCTATCGCCATCAATCCAATATTCTATTTTTCTAAAAACCATTTCTAGAAATATAGTTTGCGGACAAATCCATCCACAAAAAACACGTCCAAAAACTACAGTAAACAAAATAATAAACACAACCCCAACTATCATTGAAATTACTAACAAATAAAAGTCTTGTGGCCAGAAAAGAAATCCGAAAATAGTAAACTTTCTATCTAATACATTAAATAGTAAAAACTGGTTTCCATTGATTTTTATAAATGGAGCTGATAGTAAACAAATTAGTAAAAAATAACTAACATATGATCTGTATTTATAAAACCTTCCACTTGGTTTTTTAGGATATAACCAAGCTCGTTTACCTTCTTTATTGATGGTGCCAATGCTATCTCTAAATTGTTCGTTATCAGTAGTTTCCATAATCAACTAATAAAAATAAATTGAGTTATTAATTTAGTTTCTGTATTGTTTGTTTGTGAGAAAAAGGATTACTGTTTACCATTCTAATTATGGCATTATTGAATATATAATCCTTAGTCTGTAATCTATTAATTCGATAACAAAATTCATCAAAATATTTCTGAATATGTTTTTTACTTACATGAGTAGAAATTGTCCTTAACCAAGATTTTATCTGAATAATAATATGCAACGGTTTAAAATTCTTTCCATTATTACTTTTAATTTGTGTGATATTATACACTTCCTTTAACGGTTCATATCCTCATCTATTTATCTGTAAATATTTTAGCAGAAGTATCAACATGTTCTTCAAAAATAGGTGTTAATTATTTATAAGAATAATCATCAATTGATTTTATATAAACCCTTTTAACTCTTTGATTACCCGTTAATTCTACTGCTATAATAGCCTTTTTATTTTTAGAATCAGAACTCCTTCTTTGTTTGCCTTCTTTTTTCCTCCAACTGTAAATTCATCCACATACACTAATCAGACAATGGATATTTCTTACTACTTTTCATTGATTTACGTGCTTGATAAACTTTTACTACTTGTTGTTATTTCAAAAACAATACAAAATGCTTTTTGAACACCAAATTTAACCTTGTTAAATAAGGTGTTCGCTGTAGCACTTTCTAAGTGATGGCATGAATAAAAATGATAGTTATATCCTGCCCTTTTACATTCTTTGATGCTTCCACATTTACTACATTTAAAGCCATCTTGCCATTTTATTCTAAATAAATAGGCTTTACATGTAGCATTATTTGGTAATTATTTTACAAAGTTTAATATATTTACTCCTTTAAACCCCGTCATATCTCTTATTTTATACAGTATAATATACGGAATTTATATTAAACTCAAAAAATAAATATTTAAATTATTGAACACTATCTTTTGCTTGTTCTATAACTTCTTCTTTTACCTTTTCTGTTTCGTCTTTATACAAAACTCCTTGTGACGCTTTTGGTTTTGCTGGCGTTGTGCCTTGTAGCGTCATAATATAACTCGCCACTTTTTGAATGTCTTTTGGTTTTAATGTTTTATTCCAAGCAATCATACCTTTGCCATCTCTACCTCCATTAGAAATTGTAGTAAATACATTTTTAATACCTCCTCCTAAAATCCAATACTTATCTGTTAAATTAGGTCCAATTCCTCCTCCTCCATCTCCAATATGACAAGATGCACAGTTTAAATTAAAAACAGCTTTACCTCTATTTAAATCGTCTTCACTTGTTAAAACTGTAACTGTTTCTGCATCTATAATTGCGTCTTTTAATGTTGATTTAAAAGCTATCAATTCTCTTTTTGCTTGTGCTACAGATTGTTTATACTCCATTTCTTGATTATCTGCTCCTAATATTTCATATCTTACTAGATATATTATTGCAAAAATAATAGATATGTAAAACATATATTTCCACCAAGGTGGTAAATTATTATCTAACTCTCTAATTCCGTCATAGTTATGGTCTAATATAATTTCTTCTTCTTCTTCAATAGCCTTTGCTTCTGTCCATTTATTAATTAGCTTTTTAGACCAGGCCCAATTATCAACTTCATCAGGATTAATTCCTGCTTTAATCATTTCAGTTTCTTCTAGCTTCTTAACTCCAGTTATGGTCAACATTTCTTTTGCGAACACAACCAAACCAAAAGCAATAAGTCCAATCCAAATTAATGGAGTTTCTAAAAAAGAAAACGGGTTTTGATAGAGGTTAATTGCTTTTGCTAAAATTAATGGTGTTAAGAATAAAAATAAAAAGGAAATAATTCCTTGCACTCTTGTGTAATTTTTTGGCATTAATTTGTTAACCTTGTTTATAACTGTACTAGCTAAAACTTCTTTTAAAAACACAACAAAACCAAGGCCAATAATAAGCAACCAAACTACTGGGTTTTCTAGAAAATTAAACGGCTCTTTATATACCGAAAATGCTTTTGATAAAATAAAAGGCATCGAAAAAATAAAGAAAAATGATGCTATAGATTGAATATATTTTTTCATAGTATATTATTTTAATTATCTAATGGTAAATTACTTACTTTATTTATATATTCTTTTTTAGCAGTAAATACCCACCAAAATAATACTACAAAAAAAGTGAAAAATATAATCAAAGAAATCATCGGGTAAATCTCTATCCCTGTAATACTTACCATATAATTTTTTACAAACCTTAACATAATTTCTAGTTTTTAGTACTTAATTGTTTTTGAATGTCTTTTACTTTAATATCTGTTCCTAATCGTTGTAAATAAGCAATTAAGGCTACAATTTCTCTATCTTTCATTTCTATAAAAGTATTTCCATTTTCTTGTGCATATTTCTTGTCAGAAGCATAGTTTTTAGCAAAATCAGGATCTTGATGTAAATTCTCTTGAATTTTTGCTCCTTGTGCATTCATATCAGCTTGTGCATTGGTAATCTCTTTATCAGAATACGGAACTCCTAAAGTTGCCATAGCTCTCATTTTTACTTCTGTATTACTCTTATCCAATTTATCTCTAACTAACCACTGATATGCTGGCATTATAGACCCTGGTGAAGTGCTTTGTGGGTCGTACATATGATTTAAGTGCCAACTATCTGAATATTTAGAACCAATTCTATGTAAATCTGGTCCTGTACGTTTAGACCCCCATAAAAATGGATGATCGTATACAAATTCTCCTGCTTTAGAGTACTCTCCATAACGCTCAACTTCAGATCTAAACGGGCGTATCATTTGCGAGTGACATCCTACACATCCTTCTCGTATATAAATATCACGTCCCTCTAACTCTAAAGGCGAATATGGTTTTACGCTTGATAGTGTTGGAATGTTTGATTTTATTAATAATGTTGGAACAATCTGAACAATTCCTCCAATTAAAATTGCAATTGTTGCATAAATTGTTAGTTTAATTGGTTTTCTTTCCAACCAAGTATGCCAACCTTCTCCTTTTCTTCTGTGTTTAGAAATTTTGGTTAATGGTACTGCTTCTGCTAAATCGTCAGTAACATCGCTACCAGATTTTATGGTTCTAATTATATTATATAGCATTACAAATGCTCCAATAATAAATAGACTTCCTCCAATTGCACGCATCCAATACATTGGTGCAATTTCCTTAACTGTTTCTAAGAAATTTCCATAAGTTAATGTTCCGTCTGGGTTAAACTGTTTCCACATAGAAGCCTGTACAAACCCCGCAACATACATTGGTAATGTATACATAATGATACCTAAAGTTCCTATCCAAAAATGGAAATTAGCTAATGCTATTGAATATAATTTTGTTTTGAATAACTTTGGCACCATCCAATAAATCATTCCGAAGGTGAGAAACCCGTTCCAAGCCAGTGCGCCAACATGTACATGGGCAATAATCCAATCTGAATAATGGGCAATTGCATTTACATTTTTAAGTGCTAATAAAGGTCCTTCAAAAGTAGCCATTCCATACCCTGTAATTGCAACTACAAAGAATTTTAAAACGGGGTCTGTTCTAACTTTATCCCAAGCTCCACGAAGTGTTAATAATCCATTTATCATTCCTCCCCAAGATGGTGCTAGTAACATAATAGAAAAAGCAACTCCTAAGTTTTGTGCCCAATCTGGTAATGCTGTATATAATAAATGATGAGGTCCTGCCCAGATATAAATAAAAATTAATGACCAAAAATGAACAATTGATAATCGATATGAATAAACAGGTCTGTTTGCTGCTTTAGGAACAAAATAATACATTAATCCTAAAAACGGTGTGGTTAAGAAAAATGCTACTGCATTATGCCCATACCACCATTGTACCAAGGCGTCTTGTACACCTGCATATACAGAATATGATTTTAAAAAACTTACTGGTAACGCTAAACTATTAAAAATATGTAACACTGCAACGGTAACAAAAGTTGCTAAATAAAACCAAATAGCTACATATAAATGGCGTTGTCTTCTTTTTAAAATTGTCCAAATCATATTTACACCAAAAGCAACCCATACAATTGCAATTGCTATATCTATTGGCCATTCTAATTCGGCATATTCTTTAGAGCTTGTATAGCCCATAGGTAATGTTATGGCTGCTGCAACAATAATTAATTGCCACCCCCAGAAATTAAAATTACTTAAAAAATCACTTGCCATACGTGCTTTAAGCAATCGTTGTAACGAATAATAAACTCCTGCGTAAATTGCATTACCTACAAAAGCAAAAATTACCGTATTGGTATGTAACGGACGTAAACGACCAAAACTTAACCAAGAAATTCCGTCTGTAATATTCGGAAATAAAAACATTAATGCCAATAATAAACCTACAGAAAAACCTACAATACCCCAAAGTAGTGTGGCATAAATAAATTTTTTGACGATTTTATTATCATAATAAAATTGTTGCATTTCCATAATTTAATATCTAAAGTTAGTTGTTGTCTTTTGTTTTTGTTTTTTTTACTAATTCGTCATCAAACAGCATACGAATAGACGGCGTATATGAATCATCGTATTGTCCTTTTTTTACCGAAACGATAAATGCAATAAAAAAAATAATTGCCACTAGAATACTTAGTGAAAGTAATAAGTAAATAACGCTCATACCTTGTTTAATTAAATGTGTCGCAAATTTAGCTTTATTTTATATATTAAAATATGATAAAGGTCATATTTTTTCCTTTTTCTAAAAAGTTTTTGTTTTTTTGGGATAAGATTTTTTTAAAAAACCCTAGACCTTCTTTACTCGACTTATAACATCTAATTTAGATAATGTTAATCGTACAACACTATCTTCATTTGCTATTAAATTATGAACAACATTTGCTTCTAACAAAATTAAATCACCCATTTTTAACTGTTTTGTTATCCCTAAAACTCCAAAATTAATACTTCCTTGCACCACCTGTACTGTAATAGGAAATGGTGCTTTATGATCTTTCATGATTTGATTTTTCTTGAATACAATTCGTATTTCTTTTGAAAAATTAGTTTCTAATAATTTTGAAATTACTGGTTTCTCTTCGTTATAAATTATATCTTCTAAAAATGATGCTATCTTCATAATTCTTATTTTATTTTTCTTCCTAAAATATTTGTAGCAACGGTTGTAAATAGTACAATACTAATAGAGCTTAAAGGCATTAAAATTGCTGCAATTACAGGTTTTAATTGACCTGTTGTTGCGAAGTATAGACCAATTAAATTATAACATAAAGAAAGTATAAAGCTATATTTAATTATCTGAATTGCTTTTTTTGATGCTTTAATATAACTTCCTATTTGATTAAACTTTGATGCATCTAAAATAGCATCGCAAGCGGGTGAAAATACATTTATATTTTCTGACAACGCAATACCAACATTACTTTGTGCTAATGCACCAGCATCGTTTAACCCATCACCAATCATAATAACGTTTTGTTTTTTTGCTTGTAATTGTGCTATATAAGTTAATTTGTCTTCAGGTTTTTGGTTGAATAAGAATGAAGTTTCTTTAGGTAATATATTTTCTAAATAGTTTTTTTCTCCTTCATTATCTCCAGAAACTACCCCCAAACTATAATCCTGTTTTAGTTCATAAAATAATCTTTTAACTCCTTTTCTATACGCATTTTTAAAAAGATATTTCCCTTTATATTTGTTATCAATACTAACATGTACCGATGTATCTAAATTACCTTTTTCTATTTCGTTTTTCACAAATAAAGAGGAACCAATTTTTATTTTTGTTTGCTCATAATTAGCTTCAATTCCTTTTCCTATATATTCTTTAAAGCCATAAATAGTAAGTATTTCTTCTGATAAAGAATTATATAACATTCTACTTAACGGATGATTTGATGCTCGTAATGAACTCTTTAAAATTGATTTCTCTTTAGAATTTAATACCTCTCCTTTGTAAGAAATCGTATTTTCTTTATTGGTTGTTAAAGTTCCTGTTTTATCAAAAATTACGATATCTATAGTCGCTAATTGTTCAACTACAGTTACATTTTTTAAGTAAAATTTCTTCTTACCTAAAATGCGTAACATATTACCCAGCGTAAACGGAGCAGCTAATGCAATAGCACAAGGGCACGCAATAATTAACACTGCCGTAAATACGTTTAATGCTTTGCTAGCATCTGTGTACAACCAAAAGGTGGTAGCTATAAAAGCAATTAATAAAATGGTAATTGTAAAATGCTTACTTATGGTATCGGTTAGTGTTTTAAAGGTTGAATTTTTGTCTTTCTTAAAAACATCATTACTCCACAATTGTGTTAAATAACTTTGCGAAACTGAGCTTAAAACTTCCATTTCAATAACTCCTGACAATTGTTTTCCGCCTGCAAATAATTTATCTCCCGATTTTTTTGATACAGGAACGGCTTCACCTGTAACAAAACTGTAATCTATTTTTGCTTCTCCATTAATTAGAATTCCGTCAACAGGAATTAATTCTTGATTTCTAATTAATAATCTATCTCCCTTTTCTACATTGTAAATCTGAACATTTTCTTCTTTTCCTTCGGATAAAATTTTAGTTACCGCAATTGGAAAGTACGATTTATAATCGCGCTCAAACGATAAAAAATTATAGGTTTTCTGTTGAAAAAACTTCCCTAATAATAAAAAGAAAATCAAGCCTGTTAAAGAATCAAAAAATCCAGTACCAAGATCAAAAATAATTTCAACAGAACTTCTAATAAATAACACAGAGATTCCTAGTGCAATAGGTACATCAATATTTAAAATTTTAGAATGTAACCCTTTATACGCCGAAATAAAATAATCTTGAGCTGCGTAAAAAACTACAGGTAATGAAAAGAAAAACATTAACCAGTGAAAGACTGTTTTGTATTGTTCTAGCCAAAACCCTGTAGCTTCAAAATATTCTGGTAATGATAAAAACATCACATTTCCAAAGGCAAAACCTGCAATTCCTAATTTGTAAATTAAACTTCTATCTACTTTCTTTTTACCTACCTCATAATCTTCTAAGGAAATATACGGTTCATAACCTATTGAACTTAATAAAACTACTACATCTTTTAATGAAATTATTTCTGAATTATAAGTAATTCTAACTGTTTTCTTCGGGAAATTGACTTGAGAAGATATTATTTTAATATCTAGTTTATGTAAATTTTCTAACACCCAAATACAAGAACTACAATGTATATGAGGAATATAAAGATTAATTACCTGTATATTGCCATCATTAAATTCAAGTAACTTTTCAGCGATAGAATTAGTGTTTAAAAAATCGTATTTGCCTTTAATTTCCTCTGGAATTGCTCCTGGGTTATTTTGAAAATCGTAATAACAGGTTAAATCGTTTTCTAAAAAAATTTCATATACAGTTTTACATCCATTGCAACAAAAAGGTTTATTATCAACAGTTATTAAATCTTCCTCACATCTTAATCCACAGTGAAAACATTGTGTGTTTTCCATATTTACTCTTTTCCTTAAATACAAATATCGTTTTTTTTTATATTTTTAAATATGATATTTATCAGTTTTTTTTTTATATTTGAACAATGTTAGAAAACTCAGAAAGTTACAGTAAATGTCAACAATGTATCATTCGTCAATTTAATTCTTTGAAATCGCTCACAAAAGAAGAATTGATTAGAATTGTTAACTGTAAAATTTCAAAAACTATTAAAAAAGGAGAAGTTATTTTTGAAGAAGGTGAGCACATTAACGGAGTTTATTGTATTAAAAATGGTATTTGCAAAGTCTCAAAAAAAAGTGAGAATGGTAGAGATCAAATTATACACC
This sequence comes from Tenacibaculum sp., assembly GCA_965242715.1. GTDB lineage: Bacteria > Bacteroidota > Bacteroidia > Flavobacteriales > Flavobacteriaceae > Polaribacter. Next base: position 1,778,953 of record OZ251501.1, on the reverse strand, counting down.
TTATAAAAAAAGGCCACTTATTAGGAGAGCGTAGTTTAATTAATGATGAAGTTTCTAATTTAAAAGCAATAGCTGTAAATGATATGGAAGTTTGTTTTCTTCCTAAAGAAGAGATTATTAGAGTTTTAGAAAGAAACCCTAATTTTGCTATGGATATTTTAAAAAATATGGCTTCTTCTCTTAAAAATGCAGATAATTTTATTGTTGATATGGCTCAGAAAACAGTAAAGCAACGTTTAGCATCTACACTTTTATATTTAGAGACTAATTTTAAAAAAAATAACAGAGGAGCTATTGATGTTCTTCTATCTAGAGAAGACATTGCCAACATTATTGGAACCGCAACAGAAAGTACAATTCGGTTACTTTCTGAATTTAAAAAGAAAAAAATAATAGATTTAAAAGGAAAACAAATTTTTCTACTTGACGTTTCTGGATTACAAAAAATTATTAAAGGGTTTTAATTATAGGTATACTCAAACCATTTAGGTTTTCGGGAAACACAAATCCGTTAAGACTAAATTCCTGAATTAATCAACTAATAATCAATTATTTAAAGGCACTTTGCTTGGTGGTTTCAATACTATTTTGTATATTTACTACGTTGATATTCAGATGTATGACAATAAATTTATCAGAAGTAGAGAGAACTAAAATTAAACAATTACATCGTACTTGTAGGCAAAGAAAACACGCAGATAAGCTAAAAGCAATTCTAATGCTTGATGATGGTTTTTCTTGTGTAGATGTTGGTAAGATTCTTCTTTTAGATGATGATACTGTAAGGACATATAGGACTATTTACTTAAATCAAGGAGCTGAGTCACTATTGACAGATAACAATAAAGGGAGAATTTCTTTTCTAAGTTCTAAACAATTAGACATCTTGGAGAAGCACATTACAGAGAATACCTATATGGATTCTAAAGGAATTGTTGCTTGGATTGAGAAAGAATTTCAAATTAACTACTCTTGTTCAGGCATTAATGAACTTCTAAAAAGACTAGGGTTTGTGTATAAAAAACCAGTATTAACACCTTGTAAAGCCAATGTTGAAAAACAAGAAGAATTTGTAACTCAATACAAAGAGTTGAAAGAGAATTTGAGCCAAGAAGATCAGATCTATTTTATGGATGGTGTACACCCACAACACAATACCATTGCAAGCTATGGTTGGATTAAAAAAGGACAAACAAAATAGCTAAAAACCAATAATGGTCGTAAAAGAACCAAGATAAATGGAGCGCTGAATTTAAAAACAAAAGAACTCTTTTATGTGGAAGATGAGCGAATTAATAGTCAAACAATGATTGCTTTATTAATCCAAATACTAGACAAACAAAAAGAAGGGAAAATACACATCATATTGGATAATGCTCGGTATTATCACTCTCAAATTGTGAAAGAGTTTTTAAAAGAACATCCTCGGATTGTCTTAAAATTTATGCCACCATATTCACCCAACTTAAATATTATTGAACGTCTTTGGAAAATTCTAAAGAAAAAAGTGGTGTACAATAAATTCTATCTCAAATTTGAGAATTTTAGAGAAAAAGTGATTGAGTTCTTAGATAATGGTATTTGGAAAGAAAAAGAATTTGAGAAAATACTCACAGATAATTTTCAAATTATTAAATCCGATTTTTCGGGTTCCTATGTGTAGTGGGTATATATATGTGTTATGTAAAATATTTTGGTTATGTTTTAGAATAATGTAGAATTTCACTATCTTTATAAAAACATTATAGATATGGATTTACAAAGTATAATAAGAGTGTTGAGTCAAGAGCAGAAAAAGGAATTAGTCGGTTTATTGAGTCGTGATTTGAAAGTGCCAAAACTAAATATGCTTATAGACAACCTAAACAAAGACCGTCCAATCAACTGTCCACATTGTCAAAGTTCTGATATTTACGGGCATGGAGGCTATAAGGGGCGTAAGCGCTACAAATGTAAATCTTGCACTAAAACCTTTAATGATCTTACAGGTACTGCTATGGATGGCATAAAGAAAGTGGATGAATTTCAAGATTATCTAGTTCTTATGATTGAAAGCGTGAGTATCCGTAAAGCCGCTAAAAAGATTGGAGTCAATGTTAAAACTATTTTTGATTGGAGACACAAGTTACTATCTTGTTTATCCGTTTTTAATGGAGAAGAGTTCTCAGGAATTGTTGAATGTGATGACAAACAGCTTAATATAAATAATAAAGGAAGTCGAGATCTTCAAAGAAAACCTTACAAGAGACCAAGTGATAGACAAACCAAACGCGGTGTGAGCAATGATAAAATCTCTATAATGGTTGCCACAGATAGAAATAACAATCCAATGATGCGTGTCGCTAAAAGAGGCAGGATTGATGTGCATAGTATTGAAAAAACAATAGGAACGTTACTAAAACCTGAAAACGTACTTTGTTCAGATTCTCATCCTTCTATAATTAAATGGGCAAAAGATAAGCAGATGGAGCATCATACATTTATAGCATCAAAACACATAAAAGACAAGTGCTACCATGTGCAGCATGTAAACTCAATAGACAATCGTTATCAAAGATGGATAAAACCTTTCTATGGTGTATCAACAAAATATTTGAGTGGCTATCTAAACTGGTTTGTATTCTTGCAGAAGGTTAAAAAATCGCTCTCTCAAACAGTAGATATAGCAAATATCATGATAAAAAACGCTAAAGCTATAAACACATATAAAGCAATTGAAGAAAATTATATGGAATTAATGATTCCACATTATTCTAAAACATAACCAATATTTTTTATATGTTTACAATGTCAAAAATTGACAGCCTATGAAAAAATAGGTACATTTAATCAGTATTTAGAACACTAAATGTTTTTAATTATCAAATTAACAGTGTTATATATACAAAAATTATTATTTTTATGAAAAAATTAGAATTAAATCAAATGGAAAACCTTCAAGGTGGAAATTTGTCAAATTGTGTCGTTGCTGGTATTATGGCTGGAGTACATCTGTCGGTGTTTGGTCCTTGGGGATTTATTGGAGGATTTATTGGAGGGTGTGCGATTAGTCAGTTATAATTTTAACGACCATAATTGTGTAAAGTTATTACAATATGGTAGTTTTTTTGTAAAGCGATATATTGATAATGTTAGAAAAAAAATTATTAGATTTTATTGGTAATCAAGATAATGCATCTAAAAGAGCTTTTCAAGATTTGAATTTATCAGATGTATTTAAATCTATTAATTATACAAGCAGCAAGGTAGGAGAGCAATATCTATATTATTCGCTTTACAATTTGAAATCAAATAATAATGAATTAAAAGAGTTTGAAAATAAGGTAAAACAGATAAAAAAATTAGAAAAGATAAACTCAATAAAAAAGAAATTGTCTATTTTAAATAAAAATAGAAGTTATAATTTAGTTGATACAGTTTTTAGTCAATGGTTAAACTTACCATATTGGTGGTATAATTATTCTCCTTTATTATTCTTAATATTAATTCTTAATATTTTTGGATTTATTGTTTCTCCAAGAGTATTTATTTATCCAATAATACTACTTCCGTCAATATATCTAATTTTTCACCTAATAAATAAGGGTTTTGTTTTTTATACTATAGAATTTTTCCAAAATTTAAATGATTTTATTTCTGTAATTTCCTATGTAAACGATAATAATAATATTTATACATTTAAAAGCCAAGAACAATTTAAAAACAATTCATTCTTAATTAAGGTTTTGCTATTTAATGAGGTTAATGGTAGTAGAAATATGATTCTTGGTGTTGTTAGTTTTTTTGTAGACTTAATAAAAGGTATGCTTTTAATTGACATTTTAATAATAAATTACTTGCAGAAAAAATTTGTTTTTAATGAAAATTTAGAATTAGATTTTTTAAAGTTAGGTGAATTAGATACAATATTAAGTGTAATTGAATTAAGAAAAAACAAAAAAGTATGTATTCCATGCTTTAAAGAAAACACACTTACTACAAAATCTATTACACATCCAATAATAAAAAAATGTGTTTCAAATTCGATAAATACTAAAGGAAATAGTGTTTTGATTACTGGAGCAAATATGTCAGGAAAAACGACCTTTATTAAATCTATTGGAGTGAATTTGATACTAGCAAGAAGTATAAATACATGTTTTGCAGAAGAATTTGTATTTGATTTTTTTGATGTGTTTACTTCAATTGATGTTAAACAAGATTTAGTGAACAATAAAAGTTATTTTAAAGTAGAGGTTGACTTAATGAAAGAATTAATTGAAAAGTCAAAGATTAATAAATCTCTTTTTATCATTGATGAAATATTTAAAGGGACAAATACAAAAGAAAGAATAGCATTAAGTTTATCCATTCTTAAATTTTTATCTAAAAACGAAAATTTTGTTTTTGTAACCACTCATGATATTGAACTTGTTGAATTGTTAGGGAATAATTTTAGTCAATACCACTTTGACTTTAAGGTCAAAAAAAATGATATTACTTTTGATTATAAAATAAGAGACGGAGCTATAATCCATAATTATGCTTTAGAATTAGTTAAGAGAAGTGATTTTCCAGAAGTTATTATAAAAAATGCAGAAAAGTATTTAAAAGAAAATGAAGAATAATTACACATTACTTTTTATTACAATTTTTATATTGTTATGTACCGCCTATATATTTAAACACCTCTTAAATGCCGAAGAACTCATCTACAACTTCTATTCAGAACAATTGGCACAAGAACAGGTAGAAAAACTTATCAAGAGTCAAGAAAGGTGGTCTTGGTTGGGCTATGCTATTATACCGTTATTGGTGTTGTTGCGTAGTAGTTTAGTAGCAATGTGCTTGAGTGTTGGTAATTTTTTATACAACCTCAATGAGACCAAAACCATAAAATTCAAATATTTTTTAAGAATTGCTTTGCTTGGAGAGTTTGTATTGTTGTTGGTTGGCTTGTTTAAGTTTGGGTATTTTTACTTTATAAAAACAGAATATACGCTGCAAGACATGCAGCAGTATTATCCGTTATCATACATCAATTTTTTAGACATTGAGCGTTTACAGCCTTGGTTGGTGTATCCTTTACAAACTGTTAACTTGTTTGAAATTGGCTATTTCTTTGTGCTCGTTTATGGCTTATGGAAGTTGCTAGAAAATAAATTTTCTAAGAGTTTTGAAATGGTTGCGGTAAGTTATGGTACAGGATTGTTAATATGGCTAGGATTGGTGATGTTTTTAACGCTTAATATGAGTTAATAGATTCTTGGATAATTAGATTATAAGACTTTTAGACAGATAATGAGCCGCTAGAGTCATTTCGACGGTAGGAGAAATCGCATCCAGAGAATAAGACTCTTTTATATTGAGCAATATGATGAGATTTCTCCTACCGTCGAAATGACAAAGCAAGAAGTAATGAGATTCCTGCCTTCGGAATGACAAAAAACAATTAGTATCTCTATGAAAAAATACATAAAAATAGCAATCGCCATTCTAATCATCAGTATTATTGGTTATTTAGGGGTTAGCATCACCAAAAAAATAAAGTATAAAAACGAAGTTGCAGAACGTATTAAAACAATTCCTAATTTTTCTTTTTTTACGTTAAATGGCATTTCTTTTTCTGAAAAAGAACTGACTGAAAGCACCAACAAACTCTTTGTTTATTTTAATACAGAATGTGATTTTTGCCAACACGAAGCACAACAAATAAGTGAACATTTATCTGAGTTTAAAAACACGCAAATCATCTTTGTATCTTTTGAAGAAATAGAAACCATCAAAATATTTGCAGATAAATACAATCTTTTGAACAAAGAAAATGTGTTGTTTCTACAAGACAAAAAGTTAGAGTTTTTAGAGATATTTGATGCCAAGAGTATTCCGTTTATATTATTGTATGGTTCTGAAAATAAGTTAATTAAAAAATTTAAAGGCGCAACGAAAATGGAGAAAATAATAACCCTTCTACAAAAAAAGTCTAACCATTAGTTCGAGTCATTTCGAACGAGGAACGAGGAGAAATAGCATCCTAAGAATAAAACCTTTTATGCTGAGCAATATGATGAGATTTCTCCTACTGTCGAAATGACGCAAAATTGACCATAAAAATTTAAAAATCGGTGTCTAAAAATCAAAAACAATACTCAAAGACCCTAACACTCCAACTCGACCAATCAGATTGTGGAGTTGCTTGTTTATTATCTGTTATTCAATATTACGAAGGTTCAAATTCTCTTGAAAATCTACGAGAATTAAGTGGTACAACACGTCAAGGAACAACATTGCTTGGTTTACATCAAGCCGCAAATCAATTAGGATTTAATGCACAAGGAAATGAAGCAGATATTCAAGCCTTAATTGACCATAAAGAACCATTAATCTTACACGTAGTTATTGACGAGCGTTTGCAACATTATGTAGTTTGTTATGAATATAAAAACGGTAAATTTACTATTGGAGATCCTGCGAAAGGAATTGTTTATTATACTGAAAAAGAGCTGTTAAAAATATGGAAGTCCAAAACTTGTTTAACTCTTTCACCAACCAACGAGTTTAAAAGAGCTGTTGAAACTAAAAAATCGAAGAAAGAATGGTTTTTAAATCTTTTAAAAGAAGATTACCAACTATTGAGTATTAGCGTTGTTATTGGTGTTGCAGTCGCTTTACTTGGTATGGCAATGGCAATATTTTCTCAAAAACTAATTGATGATATTTTACCTTCTCAAAACACTCAAAAATTAGTGTTTGGTATTGGTTTGTTAGCCTTTTTATTATTAGTTCGTGTCGGTTTTTCGGTATTGCGAGAGTTTTTATTGATTCGTCAAACCAAAGATTTTAACAATCGTATAATTGATAAATTTTATGATTCATTATTACACTTACCAAAACCCTTTTTCGATACTCGTAAAATTGGAGAACTCGTAGCCCGTTTAAACGATACAAATCGTATTCAAAAAGTGATAAAATATGTTGCCAATAGTTTTGTGATTGATAGTTTGGTTGTACTTATTTCCTTCGGATATTTATTTGTTTATTCTTGGGAAATAGGTGTTATTTCTTTATTGAGTTTGCCTATTTATTTTCTGTTGATTTATCGTTTTAACAAACGAATTATCAAAGCACAAAAAGATGTGATGCAAAGTTATGCATTCAGTGAAAGCAATTATATATCAACAATGAATGGGATTTCTGAAATTAAAAATTTTAATAAACAAGGTGTTTTTAAGAAAGTAAATCAACTGATTTATGGAAATTTTCAAAATAAGATTTTTGACTTGAGTAAAATAAATATTCGCTTATCTTTATTATCAGGAATATTGAGCGTTATTTTTCTAATAGCCGTTTTGTCATATGCCTCGTCTAGAGTGTATGAAGAAACGATGACTTTAGGAGAATTAATGGCTGTTCTTGGAATTGCAGGTTCGATGATTCCTTCAATTACGAATCTTGCATTAATTGCAATTCCAATAAATGAAGCCAAAATCGCTTTTAACAGAATGTTTGAATTCGCATCATCTGAAAAAGAAAAGAGCGGAGAAACAATCGTTAAAAACTTTCAATCTCTTGATATTAAAAATCTATCCTTTCGATTTGCAGGGAGAAAAGAGTTGTTAAAAGACATTAATATATCAGTAAAAAAAGGAGAAATCATTGCTATTGTAGGCGAAAGTGGCAGTGGAAAGAGTACGTTAGGTCAAGTTCTTCAAAAATTTTATCAATTTGAAAACGGGACAATAACAATTAATGGAAAAGTAGAAATTCAAGACATTTCAACGGAAAGTTGGCGAAGCTTGGTTGGTGTGATTCCGCAAGACATCCATATTTTTAGTGGAAATGTGTTAGATAATATTCTTCTTGGCGCAGAAGATACACCTGAAAATGTGGTGAAATTTTGTCAAGAAATTGGGTTTGAAAAGTTTATTACACAATTTCCTCAAGGCTACGCTACAATTCTTGGTGAAGAAGGTATTAATTTATCTGGAGGTCAAAAACAAATTATTGCTTTTGCAAGAGCTTTGTATAAAAAACCACAATTTCTTATTCTTGACGAACCAACATCAGCAATGGATAGAAATACAGAGAGATTTACACTGAATTTATTATCAGAATTAAAAAAAGATATGGGAATATTATTGATTTCTCATCGTTTACATTCGCTAAAAAACACGGCGGATAGAATTTATATTTTAGAAAATAATACCATTTCTAATCAAGGAAATCACAAAGAACTTATGAAAACTAACAATTTTTATAGTGAATATTGGAGAGAAATTACCATGTAAAAACACAATTACCATATGCTATGGTTGGAGGAATTATTACCCCGAATAATTCATCAGAAATCAAAAAACCTGAATGTAAAGTGTTATATTTAAGCAGTTAAACACAAAATACATCATTTTTTAAAACACCCATATTTGAGCACTAAAGATACTTTATTTTATCGAGGAAATCAAGCTATTTCGGTTGATTTTTCAGCCACAGAGATTAGTTCAGATGGTTCTTTGATTCTTTTAGAAAAGTTAGAGAGAACCCACAACTTACTAAAACATTTTAGCAAGTTACTTCCTGATCTTCGAAACCCTAAATACATTACTTACAGTCGAGAGCATCAACTCAAGCAACGTGTGTTTATGCTAATGCTAGGTTATCAAGATGCCAATGATGTGACCCATTTACAAAATGACCCATTATTTAAAGATGTTCTTCAAGGAGATTTGGCTTCTCAACCTACTATTTCTCGTTTTGAAAACAGTTTGAATAAAGAAACTATTTTCAAACTTTCTTACGCTTGGATTGATCGTTACGTATCAAGCCTAAAAGGTCGAGATGAAATAACAATTGATGTTGATGCTACCGATGATCCAACATATGGGAATCAACAAATGTCAATGTTCAATGGTTATTATGGACAGTTTATGTTAAATGAATTATTTTTTCATGATGGAGAAACCGGTCAAATTATCCTGCCAGTTCTTCGCCCAGGAAATAGCCATTCGAATCGATGGTATGTCGGAATTTTAAGAAGAATTATTCAAAAAATAAAAAAAGCATATCCTGAACTAAAAATTACTATTCGAACAGATAGTGGATTTAGTTGTGCTCCTTTTTATAAATTAGTAGCTGATTATGATTTGTTTTTTGTAACAGGTCAGGCTAGTAATTCGGTACTCAAAAGAAAGGTTGAGCGTTGTAAAAAAGCGGTTCAACTTCAATATGTAAATCAGCATAAAAAACACCAACATTTCACATCGTTTCGCTATCAAGCCAAAAGTTGGCATAAACCACAACAAGCTTACTGTAAAATAGAAAGTACAGGGAAAGGTTTAAATGTTCGTCATTTTATAAGTAATATTAAAGAGAAAGGTGCCCGAGAAATATACTTTGATTTCTATGTAAAACGAGGTGAATCTAGCGAAAACAGAATTAAAGAAGTCAAGAATATGTGTTTTTCCGATCGATTATCCAATCATGGATTTGTTGCAAACTTCTTCAGGTTGTTTTTAAGTAGTTTAGCCTACGAACTATTTTTATTACTAAAAAAAAGCATCAAAAAAACAACATTTGAAAAGGCTGAAAAATGGCAAATAAATACAATAAGAACCAATTTATTAAAAGTTGGAGCTACCATAAAAGTCACTAAAAAACGAATATATTATCAGTGATCAAGAGCATTTGTATATCAAGATTTGTTTCGAGAGATAATAACTCAATAACGGTTTTAAAGTGAGAATTTTAAAACCTTGGGATACCTATGCTCTGTTAGTAAAATTAATCCTTTTTAACTTTTAAAATCAATTATAACATACTATTTACTCCAAAAAAGTTTAAAAAACGAAAGAGAGAATCCTAAAATCTAGAGATAAAAAATCTATTTTGAAATTTGTTCTAAATATAAATCCTATGAATAATGCGGGTTAATTTTGTGTTGTATTTCCTTAATTTGATTGTTGTTATATTGATTAAATATTGATTTTTTAGAGATATATTGCCTTATTAACCTGAGTTCGACCTAAGGAATGAAATTGAAATATAATATATTTTACTGATAATCAATAAGTTGTAACTGTATCTGATTAAGTAAAGTTTCTAATCTGTTTCGATTTCATACTTTTCACAAGGAATAAATTGATGGTCAAAATCAAAATCATAGCATTTATTAGGCTCCAATACTTTTGTTTTTAGCAACATATCTAAATTTAAAGCATTTATATTTTTGTGGCTACTAAGCTGATGCTCAATACCAGCATTGCTCAGGTGAATTTCTTTTTCTTGCGATAAACTTTTTAAAACCCTACCAATAGTATCCGCAGAGCAGACCTTTAAATTAGGAATTTGAAGTAAATCAGATTTTAAATGTTCCTCAATATCCTCAGCGCAATCTCCGCCAGCTAAAAAAGCATCCAAAGATTTTTTATAACATCACAATGACTAAACTCTAACTGTAAAAGGTCTTGTGCCTAAATGTTTTTCAATCAAGATCGAGAACTCAATATTGTTGAATATTTCGGATATGTAATTTAATTCGCCGTAAGCATTTATGTTTTCTGTAGAAATTGCAACTTTCACCTGCAAGGTTTTTCACCCAATTAGGTGAAAATAATTGAATTGAAAAAGTCTTGCAGCCTTTATTTTACAAGGCTTTTCAATTCTTTAACAAAAAGGCCTGCGGGGTTAAGGTAGTATTTGACAATACTCCGTTAAACTTTGCCCTAACCCTCTAACAGTCAATTAAATAAGTTAAAAAAACAGGCTCAAAAATTAGGATAGCTCCCTGATTATCAGTAAATTAATAGTTAATTTCAAACAGCTATTAATGATGCTTCTCAAGGAGAAATCCAACTATAAATATCACACAAAAAGATTACTTAACAAAATGAAAGATGTAAATAAATGGCAATATGATTTTATGTTGGAAGTTTTTGGTCTATTTCTCAGCATAAAAGGACGTTTAAATTTTATGCAGTTAAGTCGTTATGGTGATCATGGAGAACAACATTACAGGAATCAGTTTAGTAAGTCTTTTGACTTTTTAAATTTCAATAAAGAATTGATTACTGAGTATGGGGGCAAACATTTAACCATTGCTTTCGACCCGAGTTATGTTAGTAAATCTGGTAAATCCACCTGTGGAGTTGGTTATTATTGGTCTGGTGTAGCGGGAAAGGCAAAATGGGGATTGGAAATATCTGGTATAGCAGCGATTGATATAGATAATCATACAGCGTTTCATTTAGAGGCTGTTCAGACACCAAATAATTTGGAATCAAAAAGTTTGGTAGATCATTATGCCAATATATTGATTCAAAGAAAAGAGGTCCTTCTTTCGATGTCTAAATATGTTGTGGCAGATGCTTATTTTTCCAAATACGGTTTTGTTTCTAAACTCTCTGATAATGGATTGGAGACCGTTAGCAGACTAAGAAACGATGCTGACTTACAATATATTTATACTGACCAACAGAAATATGGGAGAGGAAGACCTAAGAAATATGATGGAAAAATTGATTATAAAAAACTTAGAAAAGAATATTTTTCTTTGATAGAAGACAATCAGCAAAGCAAAGTATACAGCGCTATTGTATACTCAAAATCATTAAAAAGAAAAATCAATCTTGTGATTGTTTATTTCCTTAAAAAAGGAAAATGGAATCATAAATTATATTTTTCTACAGATGTAACAATTTCAGCAGAAATGATTTTGACATATTATCGCACCAGATTTCAAATAGAATTTACTTTTAGAGATGCCAAGCAATACTCAGGTCTAAATCACTGTCAAGCAAGAAGTGAAGATAAACTCAACTTTCATTTTAATACAGCACTTACAACGGTTAATCTCGCTAAGATTACACATTGGATGCCTATTGAAAAAAGGCTAAGAGGGGCTTTCTCAATCAAGGATATTAAAACCTTACATCACAATGAGTTAATGCTTGCTCGATTTTTTAACGTGTTCGCTATAAGACCGAACTTGAAGAATAATAAACAAAAAATTAAAGAACTACTGTATTATGGTATCAGAGCAGCATAAAAACTTAACGGAGTATTGATTTTAAAAAAGCATCAAAAAAAATAAAAAATAAATTATGGGTTTTTAGAGATGTCCTTTTATATATATTTTATATATTTGTCACATAATATAATTTTTGGGGAAAATTATGAAGAAAATATTATTTTTAACAGTATTGCTTATTGGGGTTAATGTTAATACTCAAAGTCAAGGTTTAAGCTTCGGTATTAACGCAGGTGTTACTACCGGAAATATAAATAACACGCATTCAGTAGCTTTTGGTTTTGATGTTAATTATTTATATGAAATTACAGAGCAAATAGAAATAGGAGCAGCAACAGGTTATATCTTTTTTTACGGAAAAGATGTTAATGGAACAAAATCAGTTAGTAAATCTTATATTCCAATTGCAGCTACTGTGCGTTTTAATAATGATTCTAGCAGATTTTTTGTAGGTGGTGACTTTGGTTACGCAATCGGTATTTCTTCTAGTGGAGATAGAGGAGGTATTTATTTTAAACCGATGTTAGGTTATAATATTAGCGAATCTATAGAATTAAACCTATTTTATACAGGAATAAAAAAGGAACAGCCAACCTATAGTTATGTTGGTCTAGGTCTTATGATGAGAATATAATTGTAATAAAAAATTTAATATGAAACGGAAGCTAAAACTTCCGTTTTTTTTTATTTTTTTAACTATGGAATTAATAATTATAAACGGACCAAACCTTAATCTTTTAGGAAAAAGAGAGCCAGAAATTTATGGTGCTAACTCTTTTGAAGATTATCTTACTTTACTTCAAAATAAATTTTCTGATATAAAAATTGACTATTTCCAATCTAATATAGAAGGAGAGATTATAGATAAATTGCACGAAGTAGGCTTTAATTATGATGGAGTTATATTAAATGCAGCAGCGTATACTCATACTTCTGTGGGAATTGCAGACGCTGTAAAAGCAATAGAAACAGCAGTTATTGAAGTACATATATCTAATGTGCATTCAAGAGAAGATTTTCGTCACAAAAGTTTTATAGCACCAAATGTAAAAGGAATTATTATGGGATTTGGGTTACAGAGCTATCAATTAGCAATACAAAGCTTTTTAAAGTAATTTATAATATAACTCTCTTTAGCTTTTAAACCCCAACAATGGGTTTAATTACCCTATGCTTGCAATCGGGAAATGATTAAGATTTTTTCCTTTTTATACCTAGTAGGCTTGCCCCGAGGTTATTGATTTTTTTCTTGAATAATTTCAGCTATAGTCTTATTGTTAATTTTGCTTTCTAGCCAAGAAAGAATATCTAAATATAAAAAAGCTCTTTTTTCATAAGGATGATTTTCAAAAGTTTGTAAGCGAGTATGTATCTTTTTAAACTCTTTTTTAAATTGATGTGGATATAAATCACCTAAAGAACGTATAGATTCTATAATAATTTTCTGAACTTCTTGCAAGTTCTCCATCTTCAGTAAAAATTTATAAGTTTCTTTAAATTGACGCTCTAAATGATAATCTAACCCACATTCATAATGAGCAATTAAGTTTAAAACACGGGCAAAACACTGTAAATCTTCACCAACATATAGTTTTTTAGCATTAATAATTTTAGATAAATACTCAATACACTTTTCGTTTTTACCCATTCCAAAATATAAACATGCAATTTTGTAATACAACTGTACAACGTGATGTTTATCTAATCTGTTTTGATACAAATTAATCTGTTCGTTAATTTCATCAACTAAATACTCACCTTGTTTAAAAGTCCCTTCAATAAAATGGCTATGCAACTTGTTAGCATAGAGATATTGAGAAATTAATACTTCAGTATTACTATTTAACGGAATGATATTGTTCTCTATCTCTTTTTCGAATAATAAAAGTTCTTTTTGAAATTCTTTTTTATGCTGAATAAAAAACAATGATTCTAATAAGTAATTTCTACCTTTTAAATAGAAAACAGGATTAATAGTAATCATCTTTGGGTATTCTCTAAAAAGATTAACCAACTTAGAAGAATATTTATATCCATTTAAAAAATTTTGAGTTAAAAAACTACGCCATAAATGTGCTTTGTATAGCCATAAACGCTCTCTAAACCCTAACGAATTATAATCATAAACAGGTAAATGAGTATCAAAATAATTGTTTATTTTTCGAAGTTCATCATCATTACGCGCATATCCAGTTTTTAATAAAGTTCCATATAATTGTAGTGATAAATTAGATAACTTACTAGTAATAACATTTTGCTGACTTAATTCTTTTGCTTGTATAGTTAATTCATCTGCTCTTGTACTAATACTTCTGGTTATGTATTGGCTTTCTATAACTTTTTCTAATTCAACAATTTCATAAGCTATATTTTTCTCCTCATTATCAATGGCCATATTTTTAGCCTTTTCTAGGAGTTTTAAACTTTGTTTGTATAATCCTTTTTGATATAAAATTGTAGCAAAATCTAATTGCTCACGTATTTGAATTCTAATATTTTTATGCGCAGGATTCATTCGCAAGCTAATTAAAAGTTGCTTATATAAATGAGCCTTTAAATTAGAAAGCTGTAGTTTGGTTACAATTCCGCTTTTTAAAATTGTTTTCTCATTATAACTTTTCTGTTTTTCTAAAAATTTAAAAAGAGAGAAGAACTTTGCGTCATTATTACCCTCTAATCTACCAATATAAAGATTAAATTGACGCTTTTCAGACTTAGATAAAGACTTTATTAGAACAAAAAGAGCATCATTTTGTTGATTGGATGCTGTACTATTTTTACTCATAACTTTTTGTTATTTAGTCTTTTATATTTTTTTATTTACACTTTAGTATCGTAAGAAACAAGTTTGTATGTTGCTTGTTATAAGAACTAATATATACATTTGATTTATATCAATGATAATTATTTTAAATTTAAATGAATAAAGATAAAGTCCAAATTTTCGACACCACTTTACGAGACGGAGAACAAGTACCAGGATGTAAATTAGGTACTACCCAAAAACTAATTATTGCAGAAAGGCTTGATTTTTTAGGAGTAGATGTTATTGAAGCGGGTTTTCCTGTTTCTAGTCCAGGAGACTTTACATCTGTAAATGAAATAGCTAAAATTATAAAAAATGCAACAGTTTGTGGTTTAACACGAGCAGTAAAAAAAGATATTGAAGTTGCAGCAGAAGCTTTAAAGCACGCCGTAAAACCAAGAATTCATACAGGTATTGGAACAAGTGATTCTCATATAAAATACAAATTTAATTCATCGCAAGATGACGTAATAAAAAGAGGTAAAGAAGCTGTTTTATATGCTAAAAATTTTGTAGATGATGTAGAGTTTTATGCTGAAGATGCAGGAAGAACAGATAATGCTTTTTTAGCCAAAGTTTGTGAAGAAATGATTAAATCTGGTGCAACGGTTTTAAATATTCCAGATACAACTGGTTATTGTTTGCCTGAAGAATATGGTGCGAAAATTAAGTATTTAAAAGAAAATGTTAAAGGCATTGAAAATGTAATTATTTCTTGTCATTGCCATAACGATTTAGGCTTGGCAACCGCAAATTCTATTGCAGGAGCAATTAACGGAGCACGTCAAATAGAATGTACCATTAATGGAATAGGAGAACGCGCAGGTAATACTGCTTTAGAAGAGGTTGTAATGATTTTAAAACAACACCCGTATCTAAACCTTCAAACGGATATAAACACACAATTGTTATATGATACAAGTATAATGGTTCGTGAAAGTATGGGAATGCCAGTACAACCAAATAAAGCAATTGTGGGTGCAAATGCGTTT
Organism: Tenacibaculum sp.; assembly: GCA_965242715.1. Lineage (GTDB taxonomy): Bacteria > Bacteroidota > Bacteroidia > Flavobacteriales > Flavobacteriaceae > Polaribacter. The sequence goes on along the minus strand of OZ251501.1, from coordinate 1,763,154 downwards.
GCCCACAGTTCTGGAATTCATCAAGATGGCGTCATAAAAAACCGTGAAACTTACGAGATTATGAACCCTGCTGATGTTGGAGTAAGTAAAAGCTCTATAGTGTTAACAGCACGTAGTGGTAGAGCAGCATTGGCGTATAGAGCTAAAAATATTGGTTATGAATTAACAAAAATTCAATTAGACATGGCATACAGTACATTTTTACAATATGCTGATAAACAAAAAGAAGTAATTGATACAGATATTCATTTAATAATGAAACAAATACAGAAAGTTTCAAAAATTGAAATTGCCTAATGAATAAAACATTATTTGATAAAGTATGGGATGTACATGTGGTTGATTCAATTAAAAATGGACCACAAGTTTTATATATCGATAAACATTTAATTCATGAAGTTACAAGTCCGCAAGCTTTTAATGAACTGAAAGAACGTAATATTGCAATTGCAAGACCTCATAAAATTGTTGCAACTACAGATCATAATACACCAACGGTAAATCAACATTTGCCAATTAAAGACAAGCTATCTCGAAATCAATTAGAGCAGTTAAAAAAAAATTGTAAAGAAAACGATATTACTTTATATGAGTTAGGAAACAAAAATAACGGAATTATACATGTTATAGCTCCTGAATTAGGAATTACTCAGCCAGGAATGACAATGGTTTGTGGAGATTCTCATACATCTACCCATGGAGCTTTCGGTGCCATTGCTTTTGGTATTGGTACAAGTCAAGTAGCACAAGTATTTGCAAGTCAATGTTTGTTATTGCAAAAACCAAAAAGTTTACGTGTTTCTGTTAACGGAAAATTAAAAAACGGTGTATTACCAAAAGATGTAATTTTGTATATTATATCTCAATTAGGAATAAACTCTGGTACAGGGTATTTTTGCGAATATGCAGGAAATGTATTTGAAGAAATGTCTATGGAAGGACGTATGACTGTTTGTAATATGAGTATTGAAATGGGAGCAAGAGGAGGAATGATTGCGCCAGATAAAACTACTTTTGAATATGTAAAAGGAAGAGAATTTGCCCCAAAAGGAGATGAGTTTACTAAAAAAGTAGCGTACTGGAAAACCTTAAAAACTGACGATACTGCAAAATTTGATAAAGAATACACATTTAATGCAGAAGATATTGAACCGATGCTTACCTATGGTACAAACCCAGGAATGGGAATAAAAATATCAGAAACTATTCCTGATAATAACGATGTTTCTTTTCAGAAATCGTTAGCTTATATGAACTTTAAAAAAGGAGAAAGTTTAATTAACAAAAAAATTAATTATGTTTTTATTGGTAGTTGCACAAATTCTAGAATTGAAGATTTTAGAGTTGTGGCTTCGTATGTAAAAGGAAAGCAAAAAGCAAAGAATGTAAATGCGTGGCTAGTTCCAGGTTCACAATTAGTTGCAAAACAAATTAAAGAAGAAGGTTTACAAACCATTTTTGAAAATGCTGGCTTTGAGTTGCGTCAACCAGGTTGTTCTGCCTGTTTAGCGATGAATGATGATAAAATTCCTGAAGGAGAATATTGTGTCTCTACATCAAATAGAAATTTTGAAGGACGCCAAGGGCAAGGGGCAAGAACTATTTTAGCAAGCCCTTTAATTGCAGCAGCAACTGCTATAGAAGGAAAAATTATTGATATAACAAAACACCTAAATTAAGATGGAAAAGTTTGTAAAACTAATAGATACAGCAGTTCCGTTAACAGCAGAAAATGTTGATACCGACCAAATAATACCTGCACGTTTTTTAAAAGCTACTGATAAAAAAGGGTTTGGAGATAATGTGTTTAGAGATTGGCGTTTTCATAAAGATGGACGTGAAAATGAAAATTTTGTTTTAAATAATAAAGAGTATAGCGGAAGTATATTAATTGCTGGAGATAATTTTGGCTGTGGTTCAAGTAGAGAACACGCAGCGTGGGCGTTAGCTGGTTATGGGTTTAAAGTAGTTATAAGTAGTTTTTTTGCTGATATTTTTAAAGAAAATGCACTTAATAACGGAATTTTACCTGTAGAAGTATCAAAAGAATACTTAAAAAAGTTACTAAGCAGAGTTATGAGTGAACCCAATACTACTATTATTGTAGATTTAGAAAACCAATTATTAAAAACAGCTATTGGTAATAGTGAATTTGAAATTAATTCATATAAAAAATCATGTATGATTAATGGATATGATGATATTGATTTTTTAGTAAGTAAAAAAGATAAAATAGAGGCTTTTGAAGCTAAAAATTTATAAAAAAGAGGCGTTAGTGATTGTAGTGACACCCTTTTTACTTGTTAGTATAAGCCATCATTACGAGGGCGCAAGACGAAGTAATTTTTTTGTAGTAAGAAGTTACCTCGCTTAAAATGCAGTATTTTTGTAATAAAGTAGTGTGAAAAAGATATAACGGAAAGCGCGACCCCTTGGTGGTAATGCCCAAAAAAATATAAAAAATGAAATTTAATATAGCAGTGATTCCAGGAGACGGAATAGGACCAGAAGTAATAGCACAGGCTAAAAAAGTTTTAAACGCAATATCTAATGAGTACAATCATAGATTTATCTTTAAGGATGGTTTAATGGGAGCTTGCGCAATAGATAAAACGGGTAACCCTTTACCTGATGAAACTATTGATTTGTGTAAAAAAAGTGATGCTATTTTATTCGGAGCAATCGGAGACCCTAAATATGATAATGACCCATCTGCTAAGGTTCGTCCAGAGCAAGGATTGTTAAAGCTAAGAAAAGAATTAGGCTTATTCTGTAATGAACGTCCAGTAAAAGCATATGAACAGTTAATAGAAAACTCTCCATTAAAAAAAGAGATTATTGAAGGTACAGACATTACTATTTTTAGAGAATTAATTGGTGGAATTTACTTCGGAATTAAAGAATTGAGTGATGATGGTAAAACTGCCTTTGACGGATGTTCATATTCTGTTGAAGAAATTGAACGTATAGCGCACTTAGCTTTTAAGGCAGCACAAAATAGACGCAAAAAACTAACTTTGGTAGATAAAGCAAATGTGTTAGAAACGTCTCGTTTATGGCGTAAAACAGTAACAGCTATGGCTAGTCAATACCCTGATGTAGCATTAGATACCTTATTTGTAGATAACGCAGCAATGAAATTAATTTTAAACCCAAAAGAGTTTGATGTAATTTTAACCGAAAACTTATTCGGAGATATTTTATCTGATGAAGCAAGTGTAATTGGAGGTTCAATAGGTTTATTGGCTTCATCATCAATAGGGGAAAAGAATGCTTTGTTTGAACCAATTCATGGGTCATTTCCACAAGCAACAGGAAAAAACATTGCAAATCCGTTAGCATCTATTTTATCTGTTGCTATGTTATTAAATCATTTAGGTTTGCATGAGGAGGCAGAAGCTGTAGAAAGAGCTGTAGAAAAATCGTTAGTATTAGGTGTTACAACTGAAGATATTAAAGGGAAAAGTTCGTTTTCTGCTTCAACGTCTAAAGTTGGCGATTTTATTGCTGATTATATAGAAAATCAAGGAGACAGTAATTTAAACTTTCAAAATATCCATATGGGACAAAGCACCATTATTTAATTAAATTATTTGAGTTGATTTCCAGTCAAAACAGTTACATTTTTCGCAATTTTTTTGTTTAATTTGATGTTTTGACTGTTTTTTTTACATCTTTTTACTGTTTATTTTTTAATAAAAACGCCTTTTTTAAGGTGTTTTTTGAGTTATTTTTAATAAAAACTCATTTTTATCATATTGATAAACCTATCCTGTTTTTTTTCTGAACTCATATTTTTATAGCTTTTAAAAATATCGTTTTAAAAGATTGGTAAAAAACGCCCTGTTTTTTTGAGACTATAGTTTTCACTAAAGCCTTATATAGCTGCTAATAAGTAGAAGGAATTTGTATCTAAGTTTTTTTTGGTGCAGTTTTGCGATATCATAACTATTAAAAACAGATGTCACTATGTTGCGCCAAAAAATTTCTTTAATCGTATTGTTACTAATTTGTCAATCATCAATTTTTTCTCAAGAGAATGAGAATAAAAACAAGTTTGAATTATCAGGAAGTATTGATACGTATTTCTCAAAAAATGTATCGACAAATGCTTTAGGAACAACAGGTATTTTATCTGATAAAGCAGCAAATGGTTTTGGATTAGGTATGATTAATACTGTTTTATCATATAAAATGGGGAAAGCAGGAGCTGTTGGAGATTTAGCATACGGGCCAAGAGCAAATGCAGCAAATGCTTATGAAGGCGCAATAAACCAATTATATGCATATTACAATGCTTCAGATAAAGTGAAAATATCTTTAGGGCAGTTCAACACTTTTTATGGTTATGAAGTGATTTCTCCAGTAAATAATTTTAATTATAGTGTTTCTTATCTGTTTAACGCAGGTCCATTTTCACATACAGGTGTTAAAGTAGAATATCAAGCAACAGAAGATGTTTCTTTATTATTTGCGATAACAAATCCTCACGGAATTACAGATGGAACAAATACCACAAATGAGTATCAGTATGGATTTCAAATAGGGTATAGCGATCAATTTTTTAATGTAGCTTATGGTGCCGATGGTTTTGGTTTTAATGATGTTTTATATCTAGATTATACAGGCGGATTTGATATAGCAGAAAAACTATATATAGGTGTTAATGCTGCTTATGCAAATTCTAATGATGCAGATGCGGGCTATTATGGCGCTGCTTTATATATTGAAAATTCATTCTCAAACACTTTTGCTTTGGGTTTAAGACCAGAATATTTTGTTACTACTTCAGGAGCTGCAGATAATTCAATTTTTGCATTAACATTAGCAGCCAATAAGAGTTTAACTGAAAAATTAAAAGTTATAGCAGAATTACGTTATGATAGTTCTAAAGATGTTACACTTATTGGCGGAAAAGAAAGTGTAACAGGAGTAACATTAGCAGCTGTATATTCATTTTAAAAACGAATCTAAAACACGAATCATGAAAAAAATCGAAGCAATTATTAGGAAATCTAAATTCCGAGATGTAAAAGAGGCATTGCATAAAGTAGAAGTGAATTTTTTCTCTTATTGGGACGTTACAGGCTTAGGTAACGAAAAGAAAGGACATGTTTACAGAGGAGTTTCATATAGTACAAGTGATATTCAAAGAAGACATTTATCTATTGTTGTAAATGATAGTTTTGAAGAAATTACAATAAAAACAATTTTAGAAGCAGCATCTACAGGAGAAGTTGGAGATGGTAAAATTTTTGTAAGTGATATCAAGGATGCTTACAGAATTAGAACTGGCGAAAAAGGAGGAAATACATTAAGCTAATAACGAATTTGAGGACTATTATGGAATTACTTACAATAAATAACGTATGGATGATGATCTGTACAGCACTAGTTTTCTTTATGCACTTAGGTTTTGCATTTTTAGAAATTGGCTTAACAAGACAAAAGAACACATTAAATATTTTATTTAAAAATATTTTTATAATTACCGCAGGGTTATTATTATACGCTCTAGTTGGTTTTAATCTAATGTACCCAACTTGGGGGGCTAATGCTTCTGGATATTTAGGAGACTTTATATTCGGGCTTTCAGCTCCATTAAAAGATGGTGCTTTAGATTTAGCGTATAATACAGGGTATACATATTGGACAGATTTCTTATTTCAAGGGATGTTTGCTGCTACTGCTGCAACCATTGTTTCGGGAGCTGTAGCTGAAAGAATGAAGATTTTACCTTTTATGATTTTTACAATTATTTACGTAGGCTTTGTATATCCAATTGCTGGTTCATGGAAATGGGGTGGAGGTTTTTTAGATCAATTAGAAACACCTTTTTATGATTTTGCAGGCTCAACATTAGTACATTCTGTTGGTGGTTGGGCAGCTTTAGTAACTGTTTGGTTGTTAGGAGCTAGAATAGGGAAATTTAGAAATGAAAAACCACAAGCCATTCCTGGTCATAATATTCCGTTAGCTACAGCAGGAGTTTTAATTCTTTGGTTAGGTTGGTTTGGTTTCAACGGAGGGTCCGTTTTATCTGCAGATCCAGCAGCAACTTCATTAACATTAGTAACTACTTGTTTAGCAGCTGCAGCTGGAGGAGTTGTTTCATCAATTTTTTCTACAGTACTGTATAAAAATTTAGATTTAACAATGTTTTTAAACGGAATTTTAGGAGGGTTAGTTTCAATTACTGCAGGAGCAGATCAAATGAGTCCTATGGATGCAATTTTAGTAGGAGGTATTGGTGGCGTTTTAATTGTGTTAGCTGTTAATTTAATTGATAAAATAAAATTAGACGATCCTGTAGGTGCTATTGCAGTTCATTTAATATGTGGGGTATGGGGAACATTAGCTGTAGGTGTTTTTGGTGAACTAGCGAGTTCAACCCAATTTTTAAGCCAATTAATAGGCGTTGGATCGTATGCTATCTTCTGTATTTCAACATCATTTATCATCATATTTACATTAAAGAAAACAATGGGAATTAGAGTTTCAGAGAAAGAAGAAATAGAAGGTTTAGATACACATGAACACGGTATGTCAGCATATCCAGATTTTAGGTTAAACGAACATTAATTCTTTTTAAATTAATTTACATAAGGTCTGTATTCCAATTTTGTAGGATATCAAAAGATGAATTAAAAGCCGTTTTTTTAGGATAAATTAATTTTTAATATTGAATTTTTATTATTTAAATAAAAGTAATAAATAACTAAATGAATAACTTTTTTATAGCTATTTATTTAACTAATTTAGAAGAAACAACAAACAACTATGCAAGATCAAGGGCTTTATTTAAAACAATTTGAAACGGCCAATTGTGGTGCAGGTTTCATTTGTAATTTAAAAGGAGAAAAATCAAATGAAATTATTCATAATGCGTTAGAAATTTTAGTAAAACTAGAGCATCGAGGAGCAGTAAGCTCAGACGGAAGAACTGGAGATGGAGCAGGAATATTAATAGACATTCCTCATGATTTTTTTAAACGTGTTTGTAGTTTTACATTACCTGCCCAAAAAGAATATGCTGTAGGTATGGTCTTTTTACCTAAAAGCGTAAACCAAAGTAATTATTGTTCTCAAATTTTTGAAGACGAAATTACAAAGCAAGGTTTAACTATTATTGGTTGGAGAGATGTGCCTGTAGATACTTCTTGTGTCGGGAAAATAGCAGCAGAATCTCAACCTAAGAAAAAGCAGATTTTTGTAGGAAAAGGAGATCAAGAATTAACAGAGTTACAGTTTAATGCTAAATTATTTGCTGCTAGAAAAATAACAGAGCATATTATTTTTAAATCAAAATTATCACAAAGTAATTACTTTTATTTACCTAGTTTTTCAACCACAACATTAATTTATAAAGGCTTATTGATTCCTGAAGATATTGGAAGATATTATATCGATTTAAAAGCTCCTGATTTAGTAACAAAATTAGCACTAGTACATCAACGTTTCTCAACGAACACGTTTCCTTCTTGGGATTTAGCACAGCCTTTTCGTTATATGTGTCATAATGGAGAAATTAATACTCTTAAAGGAAATACAAGTAGAATGCTTGCTAGAGAAGAGATCATGAAAAGCGATTTGTTTGGAGATGATATCAAAAAACTTTTTCCAATAGTTAGAGAAGGTAAATCGGATTCTGCTTCTATGGATTTAGTTGTAGAATTGTTATTAATGACAGGTAGATCTTTACCAGAAGTAATGTTAATGATGGTTCCAGAAGCTTGGGAAAAGCACAAAACAATGTCTGAAGAGAAGAAGGCTTTTTATGAATATAATTCATGTATTATGGAGCCTTGGGACGGTCCTGCATCTATTCCTTTTACAGATGGCAATTATATTGGTGCATTGTTAGATAGAAACGGATTAAGACCTTCAAGATATACCGTAACAAAAGACGGATTTGTAATTATGGCTTCAGAAATTGGAGTGGTTAAGATAGCACCAGAGAATGTAGAAAAACATGGTAGATTAGAGCCAGGTAAAATGTTTTTGGTTGATATGAATGCTGGGCGAATTATTGAAGATGAAGAGATTAAAACAGCCATAATTTCTAAATACCCATATAAAAAATGGGTAGAAGAACACATATTACCATTAGCTGAGGTTCCGTATACAAATAATATGTGTCCTATTGAACCAACAAAATATACTATTAGGTTGCGTGCTTTTGGCTATACTTTAGAAGATATTTCTACAGTAATTAATCCGATGGCAGTTAAAGCAAAAGAAGCTTTAGGTTCTATGGGGATAGATACGCCTTTAGCTGTTTTATCAGATAAACCACAGTTATTATATAATTATTTTAAACAATTATTTGCTCAAGTTACCAATCCGCCATTAGATGGAATACGAGAAGAGATTATTACAGATATTAGCTTAGCTATTGGAGGTGATAGAAATATTTTTGATGTTATTCCAGAGCAAGCTAAAAAGTTACGAATTCAGAATCCAGTTATTTCTAATGATGATTTGGATAAGATTAAAAACATAGATCATCCAGATTTTAAAACAGTTTCTATACCAATTCTATATCCGATTTTAAAAGGGGTAAACGGATTAGAAAAAGCGCTAGACGATGTTTTAGTACACGTAGAAAAAGCTGTTTTTGAAGGAGCTAATATTATAATTCTATCAGATAGAAATATAGATAAAGATAATGCGCCAATTCCTGTTTTATTAGCTTGTTCTTACGTACATCATGCATTAAATAAAAGACAAAAAAGATCTAAATTTGGTATTGTTTTAGAAACGGCAGAACCTAGAGAACCACATCATTTTGCTACATTATTTGGCTATGGAGCGAGTGCTATAAATCCGTATTTGGTTAACGAAATTATTCGAAATCAGGTTAAAGAAAATGTAATTAAAGATATTGATGCAGAAGAAGCAGTTCAAAACTTTAACAAAGCAATTGGTAAGGGGGTTTTAAAGGTGATGAATAAGATTGGTATTTCTACACTACATTCTTATAGAGCATCACAAATATTTGAAGCATTAGGTTTAAAGAAAGCATTTGTAAATAAATACTTTCCAGGAACACCCTCTAGAATTGGCGGCATAGGTTTGGTGGTTTTAGATAAAGATATTCAAAGTAGGTTTGCTACAGCCTTTAAAATGGAAGAATATAAGTCTGCTTTAGATTTGGAGATTGGTGGAGAATATAGATGGAGAAGAAATGGAGAAAAACACATGTTTAATCCAACAACGGTTTCTAAATTACAACAAGCCGTTAGAACAAAAAATAAAGACAGTTATAAAGTGTATGCAGCAGAAATAAACAATCAGAGTAAAAATTTAATGACACTTCGAGGTTTATTTGAGTTTAATAATTTAGACCCTATTCCTTTAGAGGAAGTAGAATCTTGGACCGAAATTGTAAAGCGTTTTAAGACAGGAGCAATGTCTTACGGTTCAATTAGTCAAGAAGCACATGAGAATTTAGCAATTGCAATGAACCGAATTGGAGGAAAAAGTAATTCTGGTGAAGGAGGAGAAAATAAAAAAAGGTTTAAAAAAGAAGCGAATGGCGATTGGAAAAATAGTGCAATTAAACAAGTTGCTTCGGGAAGGTTTGGTGTTTCAAGTAACTATTTAACAAGTGCAAAAGAAATTCAAATTAAAATGGCTCAAGGTGCTAAACCAGGAGAAGGTGGGCAGTTACCTGGAGAAAAGGTATTGCCATGGATTGCTGAAGTTAGAAACTCAACACCATATGTTGGTTTAATTTCACCGCCACCACATCATGATATTTATTCTATTGAAGATTTAGCACAATTAATTTTTGATCTTAAAAATGCCAATAGAGAAGCAAGGATCAATGTGAAATTAGTTTCTAAAGTAGGTGTAGGTACTATTGCCGCTGGAGTAGTAAAAGCAAAAGCAGATGTAATTTTAATTTCTGGTTTTGATGGAGGAACAGGAGCTTCTCCTTTAACGTCTTTAAAACACGCAGGCTTACCGTGGGAACTTGGTTTGGCAGAAGCACAACAAACATTAACTTTAAATAACTTAAGAAGTCGTGTAGTTTTAGAGTGTGACGGACAATTAAAAACAGGTAGAGATGTGGCAATAGCTTGTTTATTAGGAGCAGAAGAATTTGGTTTTGCAACAGCACCATTAGTGGCATCTGGTTGTATTATGATGCGTGCTTGCCACCTAAATACGTGTCCAGTTGGTATTGCAACTCAAGACCCAGAGTTGCGTAAAAACTTTAAAGGAACGCCAGAGCATGTTATTAATTTTATGTACTTCGTTGCAGAAGAATTAAGAAGCATTATGGCGCAACTTGGTTTTAGAACCATTAAAGAAATGGTGGGTCAAGTCCAAAAAATAAATGCAAATCCTGCAATAGATCATTATAAAGCAAAAGGTGTAGATATTTCATCTATTTTATATCAACCAAAAACATCTTCAAATACAGTTTTATTAAATACCGAAAAGCAAAATCATAATTTAAATAATGTATTAGATCATAGAATTTTAAGTGATGCTAAAGCAGCTATTATAAATAAAAAGCAATTATTTTTACAGTATAATATTCAAAATACTGATAGAGCTGTTGGAGCAATTATTAGTAATGAGATTTCTAAATTGTATGGTGAAGAAGGGTTGCCTGAAGATACCTTGAATTTAAACTTTAAAGGCTCTGCAGGTCAAAGTTTTGCAGCTTTTGCAACTAAAGGGCTTACGTTAAAAGTAGAAGGAGAAACAAATGATTACTTAGGAAAAGGACTTTCTGGAGCAAAAATAATTATTAAGAAACCAGAAAAAGCAACTTTTAAAGCAGAAGATAATATAATAATAGGTAATGTTTGTTTTTACGGAGCAATATCTGGTGAAGCATATATTAACGGAATTGCAGGAGAACGTTTTGCTGTTAGAAATTCTGGAGTAACAGCGGTTGTGGAAGGCATTGGAGATCACGGTTGTGAGTATATGACAGGAGGAAAAGTAATAGTTTTAGGAAAAACTGGCAGAAACTTTGCTGCAGGTATGAGTGGTGGAATAGCGTATGTTATTGATGATGAAAATAATTTTAAAAATGATTTATGTAATTTAGAAATGGTTGATTTAGATGCACTGACAAAAGAAGATTTTGAAGAATTAAAAGCACATATAGAAAAACATTTAGAATATACAGAAAGTCAATTAGCTAAAAATATTTTAGATAATTGGGAAACAAAAAAGTTAGCATTTATAAAGATTTTTCCTAAAGATTATAAAAGTGCATTAAAAAGGTTAGCAAAGGAAGCAAAAGCAAAAGAATTATTAACAGCTTAAGATTTAGATATGGGAAAATTAGGAGGATTTAGAGAATTTAATAGAGTTGATGAAGGTGTTATTGCTGTTAAAGAAAGGGTGCGTAATTATAAAGAATTTACGGTTACTTTAGAAGATGAAGAACTAAAGAAGCAAGCGGGGCGTTGTATGGACTGTGGAATTCCGTTTTGTCATAGTGGATGCCCGTTAGGAAACCTAGTGCCAGACTTTAATGATATGGTGTATAAAGGAGAATGGAAAAAAGCAGCAGAAATTTTGCATTCCACTAATAATTTTCCAGAATTTACAGGAAGATTATGTCCAGCTCCATGTGAGAAATCTTGTGTTTTAGGTATCGTAAACGATCCTGTTTCAATAGAAAATATTGAAAAAAACATAGTAGAACAAGCGTTTGAGAATAAATGGATTCAACCACAAATACCAGCAACTAGAACAGGTAAAACAATTGCAGTTATTGGTTCGGGACCAGCAGGTTTAGCTGCAGCCCAACAATTAAACAGCGCAGGTCATATTGTAACTGTTTTTGAAAGAGATGATAAGTTAGGTGGGTTATTACGTTACGGAATACCAAACTTTAAGTTAGAGAAAGAAATTATAGACAGACGTGTTAAAATTTTAGAACAAGAAGGAATCATTTTTAAAACAAACGTAAACGTTGGCGTAAATTATGATATTAAAAACTTAGATTATTTTGATGCTATAGTACTCTGCGGAGGGTCTACAAAAAGAAGAAGTTTACCTATTAATGGAATAGATAGCAAAGGAGTTGTTCAAGCAATGGATTTTTTAACGCAACAGACAAAGCAATTATTTAATTCGCCTATTGAAGGAGAAAATCTTACAGCAGAAGGTAAAGATGTAATTGTTCTTGGAGGAGGAGATACGGGTTCAGATTGTGTTGGAACGTCAAACAGACAAGGAGCAAAATCAGTAACAAATTTTGAGATAATGCCAAAACCACCACATCATAGAAGCCCAGAAACACCTTGGCCTTTTTGGCCATTACAGTTAAAAACAAGTTCATCTCATAAAGAAGGTGTTGAAAGAAATTGGTTAATAAATACCAAAGAATTTGTAACCAATAATAAGGGCGAATTAATAGCATTAAAAACAATAAATGTTGAATGGAAAAAAATTCCAGGACAAAGGCCTCAGTTAATAGAGTTAGAAGGAACGGAAAAAATGTGGCCTTGTGATTTAACGCTTTTGGCTCTAGGTTTTACAGGTCCCGAAACAACATTAAGTGATCAATTAGGACTTAAATTAGATAACCGATCTAATTATAAAGCAGAAAACTATCAAACCAACGTGCCTCATGTTTTTACAGCAGGAGATATGCATAGAGGACAGTCTTTAATTGTTTGGGCAATTTCAGAAGGTAGAGAAGCTGCAAAATCTGTAGATACCTATTTAATGAGTACATCCTATTTACAATCTAAAGGAAAAGGAGATTTACCAGTTCTTTAATGTTTTTTTAAAAGATATTAGGATAATTAAAAAATAATCACAAATATTTGTCATATCAAATGGAAAAAAAATTAAATATCATTTCTATTATTGTCATTGTGATTTTTTTACAAGGGTAGAAAGTGTATTATATAGTTAATAACCTCGGAGCAAGCTCACGAGGTCTGAAAAAGGAAAAAACCTTAATCATTTCGTAAGCATCCAGGAATTAAACCCACTGGTGGGATTAAAAAAAGGTTTTCTAAATTTTAGGAAGCCTTTTTCACATTTTTGAGTATTAGAAAATAAATGATATAAGAGTTTAAAAATCAACATAATGAACTAGAAATAGGTCAGATAGATATCATTAAAATAAAGAAAATTAAGAGTACGCAAAAAGGGAATAAAATATTTTAGATTCATAAAAGAATTAAGAGTGTACTATAACATGAAATTTATAAAAGCAAAAGCTATTTAAAATGAAATTAAACAAACATAGTAGTAGACTAACTCAAGATGAATCTCAGCCAGCATCACAAGCAATGTTGTATGCCGTTGGTTTGTCTGATGAAGATATGAACAAAGCTCAAGTTGGTATTGCAAGTACTGGTTATGATGGAAACCCATGTAATATGCATTTAAACAATTTAGCTTCAGAGGTTAAAGTTGAAACAAAAATTGCAGGCTTAGTTGGTTTAGGGTTTAATACAATTGGTGTTTCAGATGGAATCTCTATGGGAACTTCTGGTATGAATTATTCGTTAGTTTCAAGAGATATTATTGCAGACTCTATAGAAACTGTTATGAATGCCCAAAGTTATGATGCATTGATTTCTGTGGTTGGTTGTGATAAAAATATGCCAGGAGCAGTTATAGCTATGTTGCGTTTAAATCGTCCATCAATTATGATGTATGGAGGAACAATTGCATCGGGAAACTATAAAGGAAAAAAATTAAATATTGTTTCTGCTTTTGAAGCATTGGGGCAAAAAGTTGCAGGAGAAATAGAGGAAGATGAATATAGAGAAATTATAAAGAGAGCAATTCCAGGAGCAGGAGCTTGTGGTGGTATGTACACTGCCAATACAATGGCTTCAGCTATAGAATGTATGGGTTTTTCTTTACCCTATAATTCTTCAATTCCTGCAGAGAATCCAAATAAATTATCAGAAGCAGAAAGAACAGCTTTAGCAATAAAAAACTTATTAGAGTTAGATTTAAAACCTTTAGATATTATTTCTAAAAAATCTTTAGAAAACGCAATTGCGTTGGTAAATGCTCTAGGAGGCTCTACAAATGCAGTATTACATTTTTTAGCAATTGCACATGCTGCAGACATTGATTTTACCTTAGAAGATTTTCAAAAAGTAAGTGATAGAACTCCGTTAATTGCAGATTTAAAACCTTCAGGAAAATACTTAATGGAAGATATTCATAGAGTGGGAGGAACACCTGCAATTATGAAATATTTATTAGACAATGGGTATTTACACGGAGATTGTTTAACGGTTACAGGAAAAACATTAACTGAAAATTTAGCAGATGTTAAAGGAATGGAATTTGAGAATCAAGATGTAATTTACCCAAAAAATAAGGCGTTAAAATCATCAGGAAATATTCAAATAATGTATGGAAACCTTGCTACTGAAGGAGCAGTTGCAAAAATTTCTGGAAATGAAGGATTGCTTTTTGAAGGAAAAGCAGTGGTTTATGATGGTGAACAAGCCGCAAATACAGGGATTTCGAACGGAGAAGTAGAAAGAGGAGATGTAGTTGTTATTAGATATGTAGGCCCAAAAGGAGGTCCAGGAATGCCAGAAATGTTAAAACCAACTTCGTTAATCATGGGAGCAGGGTTAGGTAAATCTGTGGCATTAATTACAGATGGACGTTTTTCTGGAGGAACCCATGGTTTTGTTGTTGGTCATATTACACCAGAGGCACAATCTGGAGGTACAATTAGTTTGCTAAAAACAGGAGATAAAATTAAAATTAGTGCAGAAGACAATTCAATAAATGTTTTAATTTCTGATAAAGAACTAGCAGAAAGAAGAGCAAAGTGGGTTGCTCCAGTATTAAAACATAAAAAAGGAATACTATATAAATACGCAAAAACAGTAGCATCAGCATCTAAAGGATGTATAACAGATGCGTTTTAATTTTTTAAGATAGAAGAGAAAAAGAGAAAAGAATTAAGATTAAAGATATCGCCTAAAATTTGTTCTAAGATTCTTATCAAAATTTAATAATAAAACAGCTTATAGCATAAAGCAAAATTTATGACCACAAAAACACAAGCAAAATCTACAATAGATTCTAAACAAAAAATGCATATTTCAGGAGCAGAGGCTGTTGTAAGATGTTTATTGGAAGAAGGAGCAGATTTAATTTATGGATATCCTGGAGGAGCAATTATGCCAGTATATGATGAGTTATATAAATTCCAAGATAAGATAAACCACGTATTAACACGTCATGAGCAAGGAGCAATACATGCTGCTCAGGGCTTTGCGAGGGCAACAGGTAAAGTAGGTGTTGCTATTGCTACTTCTGGCCCTGGAGCAACTAATTTAATTACAGGCATTGCAGATGCACAAATAGATTCTACACCACTGGTGTGTATTACTGGTCAAGTAGCCTCTCACTTATTAGGCTCTGATGCTTTTCAAGAGACTGATATTGTAGGTATTTCTACACCAGTAACTAAATGGAATTATCAAATAACGAAGGCTTCTGAAATTCCAGAAATATTAGCAAAAGCGTTTTATATTGCAAAATCAGGTAGACCTGGACCTGTTTTAATTGATATTACTAAAGATGCACAGTTTGGCACTTTTGATTTTGAATATAAAAAGTGTACTTCAATACGTAGTTATAAAGCAAAACCAGTAATTAATTTAGAAGATGTAAAAGCTGCTGCTAAATTAATTAATGCTGCTAAAAAACCGATGATAGTTTTTGGTCAAGGTGTTATTTTAGGAGAAGCAGAAGCAGGGTTTAAAGCGTTTATTGAAAAGGCAGAAATACCGTCTGCATGGACAATTTTAGGCTTATCAGCACTGCCAACAGAACATAAGTTAAATGTAGGAATGGTTGGTATGCATGGAAATTATGCTCCAAATAAATTGACAAATGAGTGTGATTTATTAATTGCTGTAGGTATGCGTTTTGATGATCGTGTAACAGGAAGCTTAAATACCTATGCAAAGCAAGCAAAAGTTATTCATTTTGAAATAGATCCAGCAGAAATAAATAAAAATGTAAAAGCTGATGTAGCTGTTTTAGGAGATGTTAAAGAGAGTTTAGCAGAAATTTTATCATTCATAAATAAAAACTCGCATACCAATTGGTTAGAAGAGTTTACGAAATTGGAAGCAATAGAGTTTGAAAAAGTAAAGAAAAATGATTTATACCCAACCAAAGATGGTTTAACGATGGCTGAGGTTTTAAAGGAAATAAACATTGCTTCTGGTGGAGATGCTATAATTGTTTCAGATGTTGGTCAACATCAAATGTTTGCATGTCGTTACGCTAAGTTTAATCAAACAAAAAGTAACATTACTTCTGGCGGATTAGGTACAATGGGTTTTGCATTACCTGCTGCAATTGGAGCAAAAATGGGCGTTCCAGATAGAGAAGTAGTTATGATTGCTGGTGATGGAGGTTATCAAATGACCATTCAAGAATTAGGTACAATTTTACAAACCAAAGTGGCTGTTAAAATTGTAGTGCTAAATAATGGGTTTTTAGGAATGGTTCGCCAATGGCAACAATTATTTTTTGATAAACGATATGCATCAACAGAAATGACAAATCCAGATTTTGTTGCGATTGCAAAAGGGTATAGTATCGATGCAAAACGAGTTACAAAACGAGAAGATTTAGCTAGTACAGTTAAAGAAATGATGGCATCTAAAGAGGCTTATTTTTTAGAAGTTTGTGTAGAAAAAGAAGGGAATGTATTTCCAATGATAGAAACAGGAGCGTCAGTTTCAGATATAAGATTAGAATAATTATGGATAACAAACAAACATATACGGTATCTATTTATACCGAAAATAATGTAGGGTTGCTGAATAGAATTTCAGGAATTTTTACAAGAAGACACATTAATATTGAAAGCATGAATATTTCTAAATCAGAAATAAAAAGTGTTTCAAGGTTTACATTGCTAATAAAAGCAACAGAAGAGCAAATTAAAAAAATTATTGGGCAAATAGAGAAACAAGTAGAGGTTATTAAGGCGTATTATCATACAGATGAAGATACTATTTACCAAGAATCTTGCTTGTTTAAACTAAATTCAAATTTGTTGGTAGCAAATGATGAAGTCCAAACCATTATAAATAATAGTAAGTCTAGGGTGATTAATAGAAATAAAGACTTTTTTGTGCTCGAAAAATCGGGAAATAAAGAAGAAATAGAAGAGTTATATTACCTATTAGACAAACATGGTATTATGCAGTTTGTTCGGTCTGGACGTATTGCAATTACTAAAGATGAAATGAAAATATCAACCTTATTATCAACAAACAACTAAAAAAATGACAACAAACTATTTTAACACACTATCATTAGCAGGAAAACTAGGACAGCTTGCAAAATGTAGATTTATGGATGCTTCAGAGTTTTCTGAAGGAATTTTGGCATTAAAAAACAAAAAAATAGTTATAATTGGTTGTGGATCGCAAGGTTTAAATCAAGGTTTAAATATGCGAGATTCTGGTTTAGATGTTTCTTATGCACTGAGACCAGCGGCAATTCAAGAAAAAAGAGCTTCTTATAAAAACGCAACAGAGAATAATTTTAATATTGGTACATTTGAAGAGTTAATACCTGCTGCAGATTTAGTGTTAAATCTAACGCCAGATAAACAGCATTCTCGAGTTGTGAAAACGGTAATGCCTTTGATGAAAAAAGGAGCAACACTATCTTATTCTCATGGGTTTAATATTGTTGAAGAGGGAATGAAAATTAGAGAAGATTTAACGGTAATTATGGTTGCACCTAAATGCCCTGGAACAGAAGTTAGAGAAGAATATAAAAGAGGTTTTGGAGTCCCAACATTAATAGCAGTACATCCAGAGAACGATCCAGAAAATAAGGGATGGGCACAAGCAAAGGCATATGCAGTTGGAACTGGAGGTCATAAAGCAGGTGTATTAGAGTCTTCTTTTGTTGCTGAGGTAAAATCAGATTTAATGGGAGAACAAACTATTTTATGTGGCGTATTACAAACAGGAGCAATTTTATCTTTTGATAAAATGGTTGAAGAAGGTATAGCACCTGAATATGCTGCAAAACTAATTCAATATGGTTGGGAAACTATTACAGAAGCTTTAAAACATGGTGGTATTACCAATATGATGGATAGGTTATCTAACCCAGCAAAAATTGAGGCTTTCCGTTTATCAGAAAAATTAAAAGATATTATGCGTCCGTTATTTCAAAAACATATGGATGATATTATGTCAGGACATTTCTCTAAAACAATGATGAAAGATTGGGCAAATGATGATGTAAACCTATTAACCTGGAGAGAAGCAACTGGTGAAACTGCCTTTGAAAAAACAGCAGTAACAGATCAAGATATCTCTGAACAAGAATATTTTGACCATGGAACACTATTAGTTGCCTTTGTTAGAGCAGGAGTAGAGTTATCTTTTGAATCAATGACAGACTCTGGTATTATTGAGGAGTCTGCATACTACGAATCTTTACATGAAACTCCGCTAATTGCAAATACTATAGCACGTAAAAAATTATACGAAATGAATCGTGTTATTTCTGACACTGCAGAATATGGTTGTTATTTATTTGATCACGCATGTAAACCTTTATTAACAGACTTTATGAAAACCATTAAAACAGATGTTATAGGTAAAGCATACCAAGGCGATAAAAACATAGACAATCAAGAATTAATAAAAGTAAATGCTATTATTAGAAACCATCCTGTAGAAAAAATAGGAGCGCTATTAAGAGCCTCAATGACAGCGATGAAAACAATAAGTCAAGAAGAAGAAAAAGAAGTAGTAGTTTTTCATTAATACAGTTTTAATTTTTCTTATAATTATTGAGTTTGAGTAATTTTTAATATAAAATTTTCAATTTTTTAATAATAAAAAATGCAAGTACAAACAAAATA
Organism: Tenacibaculum sp.; assembly: GCA_965242715.1. Lineage (GTDB taxonomy): Bacteria > Bacteroidota > Bacteroidia > Flavobacteriales > Flavobacteriaceae > Polaribacter. Next base: position 1,744,268 of record OZ251501.1, on the reverse strand, counting down.
TAGACCAACATTAAAAGCAATAAAAGAAGCTGTAGTTACACTGAAAGGCGTAGCTATAGAAACTCCTTTATTGAAAAACTATGTGTATTCTGAGAAGTTTAAAGCGAATATCTTTTTAAAACGAGAAGATTTACAGCAAGTACGTTCTTATAAAATAAGAGGAGCTTATAATAAAATAAGTTCCTTATCTGAAGAAGAACGGTGTAAGGGGGTTGTTTGTGCAAGCGCTGGAAACCACGCTCAAGGAGTTGCTTTTGCGTGCAAAAAGTTAAAAATATATGGTACGATTGTAATGCCAGTACCAACACCTAAACAAAAAATAGAGCAAGTTAAAATGTTTGGTGGAGATTATGTTGATATTGAGTTAATTGGAGATACTTTTGACGATGCATATAAGTATGCAAAACAGACATATGATTCTTCTAGAAAAACATTTATTCATCCGTTTGATGATGAGAAAATTATAGAAGGTCAAGCAACAGTTGGACTAGAAATTATCAATCAATCTAAAGAACTTATAGATTATGTATTTGTTCCTGTAGGTGGTGGTGGATTGGCTTCTGGGTTATCAAGTGTATTTAAGCAATTATCACCGAATACAAAAATAATAGGAGTAGAGCCAGAAGGAGCTCCTTCTATGAAAACATCTATTTTAGAGAATAGAAATGTAAGGTTAGAAAAAATTGATAAGTTTGTTGATGGTGCAGCTGTGCAACAAGTAGGAGATTTAACTTTTGCTATTTGTAAAGAAAATTTAGATGATATGATTACGGTTCCTGAAGGAAAAGTATGTCAAACTATTTTAGACTTGTATAATAAGGAGGCTATTGTAGTTGAACCCGCTGGAGCTTTAACAGCTGCAGCATTAGATTTTTATGCGGAAGAGATTAAAGGTAAAAATGTTGTTTGTGTTATTAGTGGTAGTAATAGTGATATTACAAGAACTGCTGAAATTAAAGAGCGTGCACTGCTATATGCAAACCTAAAACATTACTTTATTATAAAATTTCCACAACGAGCAGGAGCTTTGCGTGAATTTGTTGTGAAAATTTTAGGTCCAACAGATGATATTACTCATTTTGAATATACAAAAAAAGTGAATCGTGAAAATGATGTGGCTGTTGTTGGGTTAGAATTAAAATCTCCAAAAGATTTAGAACCATTAATAAAAAAAATGAAACTTCATAATTTTTATGGAGATTATCTTAATGATAAACCTAATTTGTTTGAGTTTTTGATATAATTTCTAATTGAAGATACTTATTTAAGTGCTACTTTATCGGCACTATCTCATAATCTGTGTAGTTTAAAATCTCGGGAGTTATAATACCAATTTAATTGGTTAAAGGCGTAATTATTTTATATATTTAAGGGTTGCAAAAGTAAGAAATTTCACTACCAAGAGAGAGTCCTTCTGAACTGATTTCTCTTCGCAAAAAACAACATCTATATCGTATTGAAAAAAGGATAACCTGGCTTTTAGAATTACAAAAAGGGAAATTTAAAACCCGAGAATCATTAGCCGGTTATTTTGGCGTAATAGACAAAAAGGAGTCTGTTTTTGATTAAATATTTCCAAGTGGACAAAAAGGAGTCTACCTATTTTACTTTATCAAACTCCTAAAAAAGCGTTAATAAACTTTATTTTTCTCTCAATGGATAATCCATTATGATTCCTGAGTTTATTCTTTAAATCTGCAAAATGCCCATCAATTGCATTGGTCGTATTTGGGATATTTAATTCGATATAATCATACCAAGTAAACAACCAAGGTAAATTACTTTTTAGGCTTCTATAAGCACTTCTCAGACGCTTATGTGTGTAATAACTCTTGCCTGTTTCAATATTTACTGTTCGCTCATTTAGAAAGTCTTCCCATTTTATAAACCAATTATTTAAACCGCCTTCAAAAGATTCTCTATCTGTCATTTTCATCATAGAAACAAGCTCCTTTAATTCGATAGATGCTGGAAGTTTAGGGTTTTTAGTGATATATCTTCTGATGATTGCCACTTGATGAAACTGGCACATTTGAACTGGTATTGATCCAAAAGATTGAGCTAATCCTTTTCTTCCATCGCTTACTATTGCAACTATTGTAAACCCTTTTAATGCTAACTCTTCTATCCCTTTTTTGTAAAGAAAATTAGTCTCATTCTTTACATAATATTTCAGTAAGTTTTCTTTGGTAATAGCGTCTTTAAAGAGCATTACCCCAAAATTTCTTCCCCAATAAGTGGTATCCATCAATACGACTACTTCTCTAGCTTCTTTTGAAAAAATAGAGACCTTATGCAAATCAATCTTGCGTTGAATCGTTCGCTTCGAACAATTATATCTCTTAGCCAACTGTAAATATGTTTGTTTACCTCTTAAATATTCTTCCCAAAGTAGTGCAGGATTTAATCTATAACCTCCTAAAAATTGCTTTCCACAAGTCCTACATTTATACCTCTGTTTTCCATTTCTAAAACCACTCTTTTTTGTGAAATAACCGTGACAATTTATACACTTTTTTTATTCATAAGCTTTCGTTTACTCCAAAGATAATGACAATAAGCGTTATAGAGACTTTAAGACTCCTTTTTGTCTATTAAGCCGTTATTTTGATATAAATTTACGTACTCAAGAACGATGGATTCTACGATATATCTCTGGTGGGGTAGATGAATTACTGACAGATCAACCTAAAAATATTGGATCAAGAATCATCACTCCTGAGATTCATCAAGGATTATCAAAACGAGTAAACTCAAGTAAGCAACCTTTTTTAGGTTACTGGGATGCTTGCAATAGTTCAAGGCCAGTACAATGTTGATGTACAATACCATAACTTAAGAAGATATTTAATGCAACACTTTAAGACAAAACTAAAAACGCCAAGAAAATCTCATTATAAGAAAGATGATAAAGCGGTAGATGTTTTTTTTAAAACTCCCTAATATGCTATATGACATTAGATTAAGTCTAAATAAAGATAAGTACTATAGCGTGAATTTATATTTCCAAGATGACAGTTAGGTTTGGAATGATGACACATCTTGGAAGCTATTCGCCAATCAATGGAGATTCATTTGTTTGGGAAATCATCATTATACAAAAGATTTTAATGTGGCATTATAAAATTAAATTGGTACAATAAGTTTGTTGCAGGGATGAGTTGAACACAGCTTTACTTAAATCTAAATTTATTTTAGTTTTAAAAAATCAATATATAAAGAACGCTACTTTATTCTTCTACGTTTTGTTGAGTTACAACCTTTCGATTGATAATCAATTACTTTGTAAATTCTTTAACAAAAATATAGGAGAAGCTTTAAATATAAAAATTTTAAGCAATTAGAAATCAGTAATTTATCAACCTAATTTGTTAATAATTGTGAATTTAAAAAAAGCCTTGTAAATTTTTACAAGGCTTTATAGATATTATTAAGAGGAAGAAATTATCTTCTTTTTTCAGTAATTCTAGCTTTTTTACCAGTAAGACCTCTAAAGTAATAGATACGTGCTCTACGTACTTTACCTCTTTTATTTACTTCAATTTTTTGAATGGATGGTAAGTTAACTGGAAAAATACGTTCTACACCAACTGTACCTGATATTTTTCTGATAGTAAATGTTTCTGAAGAACCAGTTCCTCTACGTTGAATTACTACACCTCTAAAGAACTGAGTACGAACTTTTTCACCTTCTCTAATTTCGTAAAATACTGTAATCGTGTCTCCAGCTGAAAATTCTGGGAATTCATTTCTTGTTACAAACTCGTCTTGTATAAATTTTACTAAAGCTTCCATTTTTATATATAATATGGGATTCAAACAATACAACATTCACGATTTTCGTCAGAGGTTGTTTTTGTGAGTGCAAATTTAGGAAATATTTTTAATTGATGAAATGTTTTATTGAAACTTTTTTTGATTGAAAACCAATAACTTGAAACTAATCATCTAACAAATCTGGTCTTATTTGTTGTGTGCGTTCGTAAGCTTTCTCGCTACGCCATTCTTCAATTTTAGGAAAATTACCAGAAAGTAATACCTCAGGAACTTCCATTCCGTCGTATTCTGAAGGTCTTGTATACACTGGAGGTGATAATAAATTATCTTGAAAACTGTCTGTTAAGGCAGATTGTTCATCGCCTAAAACACCAGGAATTAATCTAATTACGGCATCACACAAAATAGCTGCAGCGAGTTCTCCGCCAGTTAAAACATAATCGCCAATAGAAATTTCTTTGGTTATAAATTTATCTCGAACACGTTGGTCAACTCCTTTATAATGCCCTGTTAAAATAATCATATTTCTTTTAAGAGAAAGTGTATTTGCTGTTGCTTGATTGAGCGTTTTTGCATCTGGAGTCATATAGATAATCTCATCATATGCTCTTTCTGATTGCAGTTTAGAAATACATTTATCAATAGGTTCAATCATTAAAACCATTCCTGCACCACCACCAAACTGTGCATCGTCAAGTTTTCTGTAAGAACCAATTCCGTAATCTCGTAAATTATGAAAATGAATTTCTGCCAATCCTTTTTCTATGGCACGTTTCATCATAGAGTGTTCAAACGGGCTTTGGAGTAATTCTGGGGAAACGGTAATAATATCTATTCGCATAGTGCAAAAATACAGTTTACCGTTCTTATTAAGAAATTATATTTTTTCTAATTTAATCGAAAGAATTCCCCGACGCTTGCGTCGGTGGTCAAGAGGAAAGTTTGAAAACCTATGGTTTTCATCAAACTAAAAATAAGGTTTTCTTCTGCTTGATACCTCGTACCCTTGGGTCGGGGTAGTTCATTAGCTGGTTTTTTAGGGAACTCTTTCTTTTTAGTATTTCCAGGAAATGTAAGATTGGTACTCGTAAAAGTGTTACCAAAGGTTACATTGGCAGAATATACTTGAGAAATAGCATCTTCTATTTGATGTTGTGTTAATTCTTTTAACGGATGCGTAAATACTGACCATAAAATTTCATCTGAAATAGCATATTTTACATCTAAAGCAGTATGAAAATTTGCAACTAGAGAGTTTAAAAGTAGCTCTTCATTAAAGCAGCTCTCTTTTTGTAATTGGAGAAATAATGCGCATTCTATTCGCTTTTTCATCAGCAATACAAATTAGCATTCTGTCTTTGTAAATAAAGTTGTAAGAACTGCCGTTTTTTTGAATACTATTAGCTTGTTGTGTAATAATTTTAACTAGTTTTTCAATGGTCATTTCTTGAGCTGTAAGAGAAAAACTAATAAAAAGAAAGAAAAATATGAATGTTTTCATTAAAATATATTTCTGAAATTAGTCGATTTTTGATGTATTACTAACAATACAAAAATAATTAAAGAAATATTTTTAAAAATTTCTTAGGCAATTCTAATGTAATAGTTGTTTTTTCTTCGGTAAAAGGATGCGTAAATTCTAACGAAGAAGCGTGTAAATACAATCCTTTTCCGTTAAGGATTAAATTTTCTTTAAAATATTCTTTATCGCCTAAAATAGGGTTTTCAATGGTTAATAAATGTTTTCGTAATTGATGTTTTCTTCCTGTTTTTGGCTGTAATTTAACTAAGTTTAAAAAACCGAAACGTTCAGAAATTACGGTTTGTAAAATTTCAAATTTTGTAAATGCTTTTTTTTTATCAATAGGAAAAACAATATCGCCATTTTGTTCCATTTTACCAATTGTAACTGCGTGATATGTTTTATGAATTTCTTTATTCTCAAACAATTTATTTAAAGCAATTATTGATGAACTTGTTTTCCCGACCAGTAATAATCCACTTGTAGGGTAATCTAAACGATGTACAGGTCTTGGGCGAACTGCATCAGATTGTAGACTCTTTTTTAAGTTTTGAGAAAGAGCATTGTCTATAGTTGCAAAAGAATTTCCGCTAACAACAATTCCAGCTGGTTTATAAATAATAGCTAGATAATCATCTTCAAATAAAACATCTAATTCTAAGTTTAATCGTTTAAAAGTTGAACTTTCTTCAGATTGAAATAACTCAATTATTTCTCCGCCGTTTATAAAATGAGCGGTAGAAGTTGCTTCCTTATCCACTAAAATCAATTCTTTTTTGATGGCTTTTTTTATACCAGATTTCGTTGGAAGTGTTTTAAAAATACCAACAGCATATTCTTGTAGACGAATTGGCTTTACTAATTGAGGAACAATATGAGATTCAGCTAACTGCATTTACAAAAAAATGGTGTTATTAAGTTTCAAAGTTGAAAAAGTATTTTTCACTAATCACTAATCACTAATCACTAATCACTAATCACTAATCACTAATCACTAATCACTAATCACTAATCACTAATCACTAATCACTAATCACTAATCACTAATCACTAAAACCCAACAGCTTTATCATCTCCTCTTGGATCTGCACCGCCTTCTATTTTTCCGTTTGGTAACACTAAAACACCTGCTACTTTACCAATAACGGGAGAATCTTCTTCGTTTATATTGTATCCAACTTTTTTCAATGCATCAGTTGTTTTTTTATCAAACTGATTAGGTTCCATCATAATAACATCTGGTAACCATTGATGATGAAAACGTGGTTGATTTACTGCTTCTTGCATTCCAAAATCAAATTCGTGTACGTTTAAAATAGTTTGCATTACAGAGGTTATAATTGTTGAACCTCCAGGGGTTCCAACAACCATCCATAATTTACCATCTTTTTCAATAATTGTTGGTGTCATAGAACTTAGCATTCTTTTTTCTGGAACAATTTCATTAGCTTTTGCGCCAATAAGACCAAACATATTTGGTACACCAGGTTTGCTAGAAAAATCGTCCATTTCATTGTTTAAAAAGAAACCTAAATCAGAACAATACAGTTTAGAACCAAAAGCTCCATTAATTGTTGTAGTTGCAGAAATTGCGTTTCCAAACTGATCTACAATAGAGTAGTGGGTAGTTTCATCGCTTTCTATCATTTCTATAGTTCCGTGTGCAACATCTTCTGATTTTGTAGCTTTATCAAACGAAAAATTATCCATTCGTCCTTTGGTGTATTCTTTACTAATTAAAGTCTTTAATGGTATTTTTACAAAATCAGGATCACCTAAAAAAGAAACTTCTATCAGCATACGCTCTGCGTTCAGCTTCAGCAATTACTTGAATTGTTTTTGTTGAATTATGACCATACTTCTGTAAATCGTATGGCTCAATTCCGTTCATAATTTGCGCTAAACAAATTCCGCCACTTGATGGTGGCGACATTGAAATCACTTTTAAATCATCATATTCAAATGTAATAGGAGTTCTCCATTGTACTTCATATTTAGCTAAATCTTCTTCGGTCATAATTCCGACATTGGCTTGCATAAATTTCACCAAACGCTTAGCAGTTTCACCTTTGTAAAACTCATCACGACCATTTTTAAGAATCCGTTCTAAAGTTTCGGCTAAAGCATTGTATTTAATCGTATCGTTTTGTTTCCAAGGGTTGTCAAATATAATAGGTTCTTTGTTTGCTTTTAAGAAGTAGGGTTGATATTTTTTAATTCTATCTTCCTGTTTTTTAGTAACAATAATTCCTCTTTTAGCTAAAGCAATTACAGGTTTTAAAATGGCTTCTATAGGTAACAAACCAAATTTTTTATGCACAGCAAAAACACCAGCAACTGTTCCAGGAATTCCAACAGCCATAGCGCCTAGCGTACTTTTGTCTTTAATAACATTATCATTTTCATCTAAAAACATATTTTTTGAAGCTGCTAAAGGCGCTTTTTCTCTATAATCTAACGCGCCAATTTCTCCATCGCTTTTACGATACACCATAAATCCGCCACCGCCAATATTACCAGCATACGGGTATGCAACTGCCAACGCTAATTCTGTTGCTGCCATTGCATCAAAAGCATTTCCACCTTTTTTTAAGATATCAGCACCAATTTTAGAGGCTTCTTCTCTAGCAGAAACTACCATTGCTTTTTCGGTTACTAAACCTATAATTTTTTCTTTTTTTTCTGATGTTCGGCAGTTGAACATCAATAGGGGAAGTGTTAGTAGTAGAACTATTTTTTTCATAAACTTTGTTTTGGTTATGTTAATCTGAAAACTTAGCTTGTTACTTTGAAATGGCATTTAATTTTCTTATTTTTTTTTCGGAAAAGTTGCGTAAATCTTCAAAGAAAAGTGTAAAATCTTCTTCTAATTCTTTGTGTAGATTTTCTAAATCTTCAATAGCGAGATTCATTTTAGACCTTCCTTTGGTTCTATGATTCATTCCATTAAGAACTTGCTTAATTCCTTCTAAAGATTGATAATGATACAATATATTATATTGAATCATATATTTTATAAATTCTTGAGATTTTTTGGGTAAATTATCTGATTCCTTATCAAATAGTTGATACACAGATTGCGTATAGACATCTAATGGGATTTCAGAATAAACATCCCAATTTTTGGCTAAAAAGTGATCATAAAAAATATCGATAATTACGCCATCATAATGCCCGTAGCGTTCATGTAAACGTCGTTTACTCTTTCTAACAATTGGGTGCGCATCGGTAAACGTGTCAATTTCTCTATGTAGAAAAATACCTTGCTGAATTTCTAGACTAAAATGGTCAAATTTATTTCCCTTAATATGATCTGCAATAAAATTGCCAATCATAATATTGGTATTGTTTTCTGATAAGTATAAGTGAGCGAGAAAATTCATAAGCTAAAAGTAAACAAAAAACCACAACTTTTAGTTGTGGTTTTTCTTATATCTTGTTTCTTTATTCTTGTATCTATGAAAGTGTGTTAAGAATTCAACATAACAGGCATCACCAACATGGTAATTTGTTCACCTTCTTCAGTTCCATCAATTGGAGTTAAAATTCCAGCTCTGTTTGGTAAAGACATTTCAATTAATACCTCGTTAGCACTTAAGTTACTTAACATTTCACTTAAAAAACGAGAGTTAAAACCAATCTGCATATCATCACCTTGATAATCGCAACTTAAACGTTCATCGGCTTTGTTCGCGTAGTCTAGGTCTTCTGCAGAAATATTTAATTCAGTACCCGCCATTTTTAAACGAACCTGATGTGTAGTTTTACTAGAAAAAATTGATACACGTTTTACAGAGTTCAAGAAAGAAGCTCTATCAACTGTTAGTTTATTTGGGTTCTCTTTTGGTATAACGGCTTCATAATTAGGATATTTCCCGTCAATTAAACGACATACTAAAACCGTATTGTTAAACGTAAATTTTGCGTTAGCATCATTATATTCAATCGTAACCTCTTCATCAGAACCACTTAAAATACCTTTTAATAAATTTAAAGGTTTTTTAGGCATAATAAATTCTGCCGTTTTATCTGCAGTAACATCGGTACGAGAATACTTTACCAATTTATGCGCATCTGTAGCAACAAAAGTTAAACTAGTTGAAGAAAACTGAAAGAAAACACCGCTCATTACTGGGCGTAAATCATCATTTCCAGCAGCAAAAATAGTTTTAGAAATAGCAGTTGCTAACACATTTGCAGGCAGTACAGTTTTACTAGGCGAAGGTAATTCTACTGCCTTTGGAAACTCATCACCATCAAAATATGCCATATCGTATTTACCTTGGTCAGAACTAATTTCTATAGTATTTTCACCTTTAGTTTTAAAGGTTAACGGTTGGTTTGGAAACGTTTTTAAAGTATCCAATAACAAACGAGCATTTACAGCAATTTTACCATCTCCCATACTCTCAACATCAACTACAGAAGTCATTGTTGTCTCTAAATCAGAAGTCGATATTTTTAATTTATTTTCAGATAATTCAAACAAAAAATTATCTAAAATAGGTAAGGTATTATTGCTATTTATTACGCCGCCTAAAACTTGTAACTGCTCTAATAATTGCGAACTTGAAACGATAAACTTCATTGATCTCTTTTCTAAAATTTGATTTACAAAGATATTCTAATTTACCGACTTTAAAAATAAAATTATTAACAGGTTGTTAATCATTATGGCGTGTCGCTTTTCTGTTTTTTGCGGTTGCTATCGCACCACAAAAAACATAAAATCGTCAGGCTTTCCGCACTCGCTTTTTTTCGTCCCTCAAAAAGAGCTCAAACAATCGCTGCAATCCTTCACGCGACTTGTTTGTTAAAATAGTACATTTCTACATAGAATATAGGTTTATATACTCATTCCACATAGAAACCCGAAAAATTAGGTCTAAATGATTTGAAGATTATCTGAGAGTATTTTCTCAATTTTTTTTGGAGCAGATTACCGCTAATAGCAAAAGCATTGCTAATTATTAAATATAGCTATGCTTTCACTATTATTTACTATAGAACTGCCTACGGTGTTTACAAGCGTAAATTAGTTCAGAAATACGTTGATGAACGAGATTCATATAAAGATAGTCTTCAATTATCAACTGAAAAAATAAACAAATTTATTTATCGTGGTAAAAATAGGATAAAAGTTATCCAAAAAAGACAAATCGAAATCGACAAAAAACTCAAACAAGATGAAAAAATTATTGACAACTGTAATGTTACTAATGATGAGCTTTGTAAGTTTTATTCTCAAAACATCAAAAAAGATAGCGTAACAGTAGCTAAAAGCACTTTAAAACCTATTGTAAAAGAGAGTATAAATGTGATAGCTTACGAGTTGCGTATAATGTGAAAACAATTGAAATAAATGGTTTCTTACAGCGGAATCTAAAGCTTCTAAATAATATTGAAACAGAACGAAACCGTTCTTTTAATCTTCAACAACTTATTGAAAAACGAAACCAAGAAATAATTAAACTATCTTCAAAAAAGAATAACGACTGGTTGTATGGCGCAGGTGGTGTTGCTGTTGGTGTTATTATTACTTTGTTAGTTTCAAATTAACCTCTCGTCCTTATTGGGGCGTTTTACAAAAAAAACCCTACACAGCTCAATGCAAGGGTTGGGTGTTCAATAAAAGGAATTATCCTTGAGCCTATAAATTATCTGCACAAATATTTATTCTATTTGCTAAATCTTTTAACGCTAAAATAAAAGGTTTTAGAACACAATTAAGAGGAATCAGAAAAGTGGATTTATTCATGTTTAGATTGCAAAAATTATTCACCTAAATATAAAAATTCCACAAGTTTTGTACTTGATCCAAGAAATCGAAAATGAATCGTTCCGACTAGAACAAATACAAAACATATTGTAAAAAATAAACCACTCATAAATATGAGCGGTTTAAAATTGCTATGAAAAAGAAAAGCCTTTCGGCTAGACTATAAATATACGGAAAATTAAATTATTATTTCTATCATTCTTGCGTTAAGTTTACACGTATATTTACATGTTAAAATATTAAAAATACTTAATATTTTGATTTTTAATGAATTAAAGTAATAAATTGTGCGCACGAGAAGACTCGAACTTCCACGGACTAATGTCCACCAGCCCCTCAAGCTGGCGCGTCTACCAATTCCGCCACGTGCGCATGTTTATAAACAAAAAAAGTTAAGTATAAACTTAACTTTCTGTGTGACCGGGCTGGGGCTCGAACCCAGGACCCTCTCCTTAAAAGGGAGATGCTCTACCAACTGAGCTACCAGGTCTTTTTCTTTTTTACAAAAGCGATGCAAATATACAATCGTATCTTTTATTTACACAATGTTTTTTGAGATTTTTTTGTTGATATTTGCAAAGTATTATGAAGATAATTTTAATAGGGTATATGGCAAGTGGTAAAACCACTATAGGTAAGCATTTAGGAGCAAGTATACATTTGCCTTTTATTGATTTGGATAACTATATTGAAGGTAAAGAAGAAAAATCTGTATTAGAAATATTTAAAGAAGATGGAGAGATCTATTTCCGAAGAAAAGAACATGAATATTTAAAGGACTTATTAAGTTCTGATGAAGGTTTTGTGCTTTCTTTAGGAGGGGGAACACCTTGTTATGCAGGGAATATGAAGACTATTTTACAATCTAAAGCACAATCTTTTTACTTAAATGCTACTTTAAGCCTGTTAGCAGAGAGGCTGAAAAAGCAAAAAGCTAATAGACCTCTAGTTGCAGATTTACCTAATGATAAAATAACTGAATTTGTGGCTAAACATTTATTTGAGCGCAGACCTTTTTATGAGCAAGCAGTACATAGAGTTTCTATGGATGATAAAAAAGTATCAGAAATTGTAAAAGAAATAAGAATGTTACTTTATTAAATTAGCTTAAATATGCTACAATGTCATTTTTAGAAAATTCTACTGTAACGTGTTCTTTTAAAGAAGTTGATAATGAAATTCCTTTAAAATCTGCCTTTACAGGATATTTTTTATGATTTCTATTCACTAATACAGCTGTTTTAAATTGCTTTAATGGAACGTTTAAAAAATGCTTAATTCCGTAGATTAAGGTAGTACCAGAATTTAAAACATCATCTACCAATACTAGAGATTTATTTTTATATTCTTCTGATGTAAGCGAAGTTTTGACGGTATTTAATGGTTTCTTTTTGTCAATAGTAACTTCGCATAAAATAATTTTTAAATCAGATATTTTAACTAATATTTTAGCTAGTTTTTGAGCGAATAAAAATCCGTTTTTTGCAATTCCAGCAATAACAATTTCTGTTTCATTAGAATTACTTTCATAAACTTGATAAGCAATTCTAAGTATTTTTTGTTCAACTTCTATAGCTGTTAAAATAATATTGTTAGTGGTTGTCTTCATAATTTATACATTTTCTTCGGGGGATTCATAATATTCATCAATATCTCGTCTATCTTTTTTTGTGGGTCTTCCAGCACCTTTTTTTCGATAGTAATCTTTAGAATATTTTAATAATTCAGTTTTTTCAAACTCTTCTTTTGGCGTAACATCTTTTCGGTATAAATCTACCAATTTTGCACCAACTCTGTTAGGAGGAATGCTTAAAATTTTTAATTGATAGTTAATTTGATTTTTTCTAACTGAAATTTCTTCACCACCAAAAATATCTTTAGAAGGTTTTAGACTGTTGCCATCAATTTTAATGTGTCCTTTTTTACAGGCATCAGTTGCTAAGCTTCTTGTTTTAAAAAGTCGAATACACCATAAGTATTTATCAATCCTCATACAAAAAGTTAAATTTTATCATTTGGTTTTTTACAAAGGTATAAAAATGTTAACTTGCGCCTCAAATTTATTAGAATAAATGATTAAAATTAAATACATTTTATTAGCTGTAATTTTTTCAGTATTACTGTATGCATGTGGAAGCAGTAGTAGTTCTGATTCTTTTGACCATGAAGCACAAGCTGTGATAGACAATGATTCTTTAGTAAAGTTTTTAAAGAATTATTATTATGATACAGCAGTAGATTCCGTTAAACCAATTGTTGTTGGAAAAACCGCTTTATTTAATGACACTGATTTAAAAACATTAGATGTTACTGAAAATGATATAAATTATAAATTATATGTTTATGTAAGTAATGAAGGAGGAAAAGATGAAAATGGAAATGTTATAAATGATAAAGGAAACCCTACAGTGGTAGACTCTATTTATGTAAAATATAGTGGGCAAAGCTTAGTTAATACAGATGGTTTAACGGTTCCTTTTGACGCTAATACCACTTGGCTTACACTTTCTAGTGTTATTAGAGGGTGGACGTATGGTTTTTTGAATTTTAAAGGAGGTCAAAATGTTTCAATACTAAACCTTGATGATCCAATTAAATATATACATGGAGGAAAAGGTGTTTTATTTATCCCTTCTGGTTTAGCGTATAGAAATAGAATAACTTCTGGTATTTCTAAAAATGCTAATTTGATGTTTTATATTGAATTATGGGATATAGTTGCAAATACTGATGGAGATAAAGATAGTATTCCTTCTATTGCTGAAGATCTTGACAATGATGGAGATCCAAGAAATGACGATACAGATTCAGATGGTATTCCTAACTTTTTAGATATAGATGATGATAATGATGGTAAGCTAACTAAAGATGAAGATAGAAACGGAGATGGAGATCCTAGAAATGATTTTAACGACCCTAATAACCCAACATTACCAGATTATCTAAATCCTAATATTTTTGGATAATAGGCAGTTGGTAATGTCTCGTCCTAAATAACCGATAAAGATTATTAAAGGGCTAAAAATAGTTGAACCTGAACAATAGATTTGTTTAGGTTTTTTTTTGATTTTTGTCTATTACACCTAATTTATCTATTTTAAGATTATTAGTGTTAATCTTCTATGTATTCTGTATAAATTTAGGTTATACTTGACGTCTGAGAGGTGCTTATTTTAAATAAATTTCTAACTGATAAAAACGTGAATATTTTTTTTGTGAGTTTTAGCCTAAGTTTAAAAGTGTTTTAATATGCTAAAGTTCATTAGAATAGGGTAAAAAACAAAAAAAACTCGTGAATTCCAATTCACGAGTTTTGGTATTTTACTAAAACTTAGCCTTATAATTTATATGATAATCCAACTATAATTTGATTTACTCTTGTATCAAAAGAAACATTAGTGGTACCATCTAAAAAGCTTGATTCAGTATCAGAAAAACCTCGTTCCCAACGAATATCTAAACCAATCTTCCCTAATTCTACACCAGCACCTAATTGTATACCAACAGTAAAGCCATCACCTTTTACATCAGGTATGTCACTAATACTAAAATCTTGGTCTATTATATACTGAAAACTTGGACCAATAAATACATTACCAATACCAAAAACTTTTTTTCCTAATAAAATAGGAATATCTATTTTTTGAAAACTATGCGTTGTTATTTTGGAAGAAGTTTTATAAAGCACTTCACTTTCTAAATTAGTATATACTAATTCTGGTCTTAGGTACAAACCAATTACAGGTATTTTAAAACGTGTCCAAATACCAGCATGAAAACCTGTTTTACTTTTAGCTCCATCAAAAACATCTTGCCCAACTTCTTTAATAGAATTAGAGTTATAATTAACTCCAGCTTTAACACCAAATTGAATTTGGGCTTGTGATATTTGTGGTACCCCAAAAATGAAACATATTACTAAAATAATTTTTTTCATAATTTTTATTTTAAACAACTATACTTAAAACGATAAAAATTGAATTATCGTTTATTTTCTTTTTATAACTTTCTCTACTGCTTTAACGATGGCAATATCATTAATGTTGTATTTAGCCATTAACTCTTCTGGAGTTGCAGATTCTCCAAAACTATCGTCTACCGCTACAAATTCTTGGGGAGTAGGATTGTTAGTTACTAAACAACGTGCAACACTTTCTCCTAAACCACCAAATTTATTATGCTCTTCGGCGGTTACAATACAACCTGTTTTAGCAACGGAAGCTAAAATAGCTTCTTCATCTAAAGGTTTTATAGTATGAATATTAATTACTTCGGCAGAAATTCCTTTTGCCTCTAAAGCTTCAGATGCTTGTAATGCTTCCCAAACTAAATGTCCTGTAGCTATAATAGTTACATCGGTTCCTTCTGTTAATTTAATTGCTTTACCAATTTTAAACTCTCCAGTTGGCATATATACAGGTACTTTTGGACGACCAAAACGTAAATAAACTGGCCCTTTATGTTCAGCAATAGCAATAGTAGCTTCTTTGGTTTGATTATAATCACAAGTATTAATTACCGTCATTCCTGGTAGCATTTTCATTAATCCAATATCTTCTAAAATTTGATGTGTTGCTCCGTCTTCACCTAAAGTTAAACCTGCGTGCGAAGCACATATTTTTACATTTTTGTTAGAATATGCAACTGATTGACGAATTTGGTCATAAACTCTTCCTGTAGAAAAGTTAGCAAACGTTCCTGTAAACGGAATTTTACCACCAATAGTCATACCTGCAGCAATACCAATCATATTTGCTTCTGCAATACCAATTTGGAAAAAGCGTTCTGGATGATTTTTTTCAAATTCATTCATTTTTAATGAACCCGTTAAATCTGCACAAAGTGCTACTACGTTTGGATTTGTTTTTCCTAGTTCCGTTAGACCATCTCCAAAACCAGAGCGTGTATCTTTCTTTTCAGTATAGGTGTATTTCTTCATTTTTATTAATTGTGTTGTTAGTTTTTTTGTTCAAAAATAAACTTTTATTCTTCTTTAGAGAAAGGAAAAGAGAAATAAAGAAATAGAGTTTTTAACAGATTGTTAATCAAAGTTTAAATATGTAATTATGGTAAATTCATCAATTCTTTATATAGTTTATGAACTGGTAAGCCCATTACATTAGAGTAACTTCCTTCAATTTTGTCGATACCAATTTTACCAATCCATTCTTGAATTCCGTAAGCACCTGCTTTATCATAAGGTTTGTAATTGTTGATGTAATATTCAATTTCTTGATCAGATAGTTCTTTAAAATAGACAATTGTTGTGTCGTTAATTATTTTCTGAAAAGACTTATTTTTTATGCTGATAGATGTAATTACTTCATGTTGATTGCCTGACATTTTACGAAGCATCTTAAAAGCGTCTTCGTAGTCTTTTGGTTTTCCTAAAGCTTCATTTTTAAACCATACAATGGTATCTGAAGTGATTAGAATATCCTTTTCGGTTAGTTGATTGTCAAATGGTTGTGATTTTAAATTAGCAAGAAAATTTGTAATTTCTTTTCCTTGTAATTCCTTCGGATAAATTTCTTCAACTTCTTTTAATATAATTTGAAAGTCAATATCTAACTCCTTAAAAAAAGCGTGTCTTCTTGGTGAGCCAGAAGCCAGAATAATAGTATAGTTTTTTAATTTTTCACGTAGCATTTAATCAGTTTTTAATATAAAAAGAAGCATTGATGCTATTCCGAAGAGCATGATAATTTTAAGTAAATTACTTAAAAAATGATAGTCTTTCTTGCTTTTTGCTTTCCATAGTTTATATAAAAAATAACCTAAAGGAAAAAGTAAAAGTACAATTGCATAAGCTAAAAATATAGGTTCTTCAATAAGAGTTTCTCTTATAATTAGTGCCTGGTCGTAAACTTTTATTTTGTTGATTATTAAGTTAATAACTTACTATTTCGGATCGAATCTTTCTTCAAAAAAGCTGTAAATTAGAAAGAACAATGATTTTACTAGGATTATCCGCTGTAGATTCGCCAAAAAAAGAAACGATGCGTAAACGATTTGAAGTATCACCAATTCTAGGAAGCCTTCCTATTTCAGAGGTAGTGATTCCTACCAAAAGCAGAGACGAACTTGCGCCTGTATTACTAGCTCTTCAAACTATTTTTGTCAATGAGTTGTATCACCAAAAAATGTTTTCCATCGTAGCGCCTATAATTTTAAGAGATAAAAAGCAAACAGGTAGAGAAGGCATGAGTATTTGGGAAGTGATTGTTTTGTCTGTGATTCGATTAACGCTCAACACCAATTACGACCGGCTGTTGTGGATTGCCAATTTTGATAAATGTGTTCGCCAGCTGATGGGAATCGAAGGCGATTCTTATGGTTTTTCATCGGAAGTCAAGCAGTATAGTTTAACCGCTTTAAAGGAGAATATTGGTTTATTAAAAACCGAAAGTATCACCAAAATCAATGCCTTAGTCTTGGAAGTAGGACAAGGGTATTTAAAAAAAAAGACGATCAAACTCTTAGGCTCAAAGTTGATAGTTATGTAGTAAAAACCAATGTTCATTTCCCTACGGATTATAACCTGTTATGGGATGCTTCCCGAAAGTGTATTGAAATTAGTTGTTCTTTGGCAAAAGAACAAAACCTAGAGGGTTGGCGCAAAGACTTAGATTGGAAAAAACGCATTAAAATCGAGTTTAGAAAACTTCAAAAAGTTAAAAAATCAGGAGGTAAAAACAAAGAGTTTCGTTTAAAATATGCCACTAAAAATTATCTAGACATCGCCAAAGTACTTCAAAAAAAGGTAGTAGAATTCCAAACTGTTTTCACTCCAAAGACGCTTTCTCAAGAACTAGCCTTTGTAGCATTGAAATACTATTTTGAAATGCTAATCAAGCATATAGATTTGGTAGAGAGACGACTTCTAAAAGGTGAAAAAATTCCACATAATGAAAAAATATTTTCTTTATTTGAACCACACACCAAATGGATTCGCAAAGGCAAGGCAGGTGTTGTTGCTGAGTTCGGAGAAAAACACTTGATTGTAACCGATCAACATCACTTTATCGTTTTAGATCAAATCATAGCAGATACTCCTGATGCTGCTTTTACCATTGATATTGCAGAAAGGCTTAGAAAACAGTTTGGTGGTAGGATTGCCTCTTTAAGTTTTGATAAAGGATTTAGCTCCAAAGAAATTATAAAAGACCTAGAGTCAATCATCCCAAATACCATCATAAAACAAAAGGGAAAGCCTAATAAAGAGCGCAAAGAAATAGAGCATTCGAAAGATTTTAAAACCCTAAATAACGCACATAATGCTGTCGAATCTAATATTAATCAACTTACATATCACGGACTAGACAAGTGTTGTGATAAAGGGAAAATCAATTTTGACAAATACGTGTCTCTAGCCGTTTTGTCTTACAATCTTCATAGGCTGGGAAACTTAATAAAAAAGGAAAAAGAAAAATCGAAAACAAAAAAGAGGCAAAAAGTAGCCTAAAAACAAGGTAATCTAGTCTTTTTAAGGATACCTATGATTTAAAACCAAATTTTAGACCTAAAAAGGAGGATTTTATCAAGTTGAACAGCCTCCGTTTTAAAAAACTTCAAAGCCAACCCTTTTTTTAAAAAATAAAGAAAAGTACAACACAAAAATTGAACTCTTTAGCAAATTAAGGTACTTACCGACCAGGCACTAATTACTATTAAAAAGAGTAATAATAAGGCTGTAAAACCAACGGCAACTCGATTGGCTCGTTTTCTACCAATAGCAATAGGTAAGGTTTTGGCGTTTATTGCATAATCACCATCTACATCTTCAATATCTTTTATAATTTCTCTTACTAAGGTTGTTAAGAAAGTAAAAAATATATACCCATATACAGAGAGTTTAGCAGATAAAAAACGAGACCATTGCATTGAGTTTAATGTTGTTGGATAGTTAAATAATAACACAATAAAAATGGATAAACCCACAAAAAATGAAACAATTAAATTGCCAATTAACCCGCATTATTCATAGGATTTATATTTAGAACAAATTTCAAAATAGATTTTTTATCTCTAGATTTTAGGATTCTCTCTTTCGTTTTTTAAACTTTTTCGGAGTAAATAGTATGTTATAATTGATTTTAAAAGTTAAAAAGGATTAATTTTACTAACAGAGCATAGGT
Organism: Tenacibaculum sp.; assembly: GCA_965242715.1. Taxonomy (GTDB): domain Bacteria; phylum Bacteroidota; class Bacteroidia; order Flavobacteriales; family Flavobacteriaceae; genus Polaribacter. The sequence goes on along the minus strand of OZ251501.1, from coordinate 1,725,052 downwards.
ATCCCAAGGTTTTAAAATTCTCACTTTAAAACCGTTATTGAGTTATTATCTCTCGAAACAAATCTTGATATACAAATGCTCTTGATAACTGATAATATATTCGTTTTTTAGTGACTTTTATGGTAGCTCCAACTTTTAATAAATTGGTTCTTATTGTATTTATTTGCCATTTTTCAGCCTTTTCAAATGTTGTTTTTTTGATGCTTTTTTTTAGTAATAAAAATAGTTCGTAGGCTAAACTACTTAAAAACAACCTGAAGAAGTTTGCAACAAATCCATGATTGGATAATCGATCGGAAAAACACATATTCTTGACTTCTTTAATTCTGTTTTCGCTAGATTCACCTCGTTTTACATAGAAATCAAAGTATATTTCTCGGGCACCTTTCTCTTTAATATTACTTATTAACAATACTCCGTTAAACTTTGCCCTAACCCTCTAACAGTCAATTAAATAAGTTAAAAAAACAGGCTCAAAAATTAGGATAACTCCCTGATTATCATTAAATTAATAGTTAATTTCAAACAGCTATTAATGATGCTTCTCAAGGAGAAATCCAACTATAAATATCACACAAAAAGATTACTTAACAAAATGAAAGATGTAAATAAATGGCAATATGATTTTATGTTGGAAGTTTTTGGTCTATTTCTCAGCATAAAAGGACGTTTAAATTTTATGCAGTTAAGTCGTTATGGTGATCATGGAGAACAACATTACAGGAATCAGTTTAGTAAGTCTTTTGACTTTTTAAATTTCAATAAAGAATTGATTACTGAGTATGGGGGCAAACATTTAACCATTGCTTTCGACCCGAGTTATGTTAGTAAATCTGGTAAATCCACCTGTGGAGTTGGTTATTATTGGTCTGGTGTAGCGGGAAAGGCAAAATGGGGATTGGAAATATCTGGTATAGCTGCGATTGATATAGATAATCATACAGCGTTTCATTTAGAGGCTGTTCAGACACCAAATAATTTGGAATCAAAAAGTTTGGTAGATCATTATGCCAATATATTGATTCAAAGAAAAGAGGTCCTTCTTTCGATGTCTAAATATGTTGTGGCAGATGCTTATTTTTCCAAATACGGTTTTGTTTCTAAACTCTCTGATAATGGATTGGAGACCGTTAGCAGACTAAGAAACGATGCTGACTTACAATATATTTATACTGACCAACAGAAATATGGGAGAGGAAGACCTAAGAAATATGATGGAAAAATTGATTATAAAAAACTTAGAAAAGAATATTTTTCTTTGATAGAAGACAATCAGCAAAGCAAAGTATACAGCGCTATTGTATACTCAAAATCATTAAAAAGAAAAATCAATCTTGTGATTGTTTATTTCCTTAAAAAAGGAAAATGGAATCATAAATTATATTTTTCTACAGATGTAACAATTTCAGCAGAAATGATTTTGACATATTATCGCACCAGATTTCAAATAGAATTTACTTTTAGAGATGCCAAGCAATACTCAGGTCTAAATCACTGTCAAGCAAGAAGTGAAGATAAACTCAACTTTCATTTTAATACAGCACTTACAACGGTTAATCTCGCTAAGATTACACATTGGATGCCTATTGAAAAAAGGCTAAGAGGGGCTTTCTCAATCAAGGATATTAAAACCTTACATCACAATGAGTTAATGCTTGCTCGATTTTTTAACGTGTTCGCTATAAGACCGAACTTGAAGAATAATAAACAAAAAATTAAAGAACTACTGTATTATGGTATCAGAGCAGCATAAAAACTTAACGGAGTATTGTATAAAATGACGAACATTTAAACCTTTCCCTGTACTTTCTATTTTACAGTAAGCTTGTTGTGGTTTATGCCAACTTTTGGCTTGATAGCGAAACGATGTGAAATGTTGGTGTTTTTTATGCTGATTTACATATTGAAGTTGAACCGCTTTTTTACAACGCTCAACCTTTCTTTTGAGTACCGAATTACTAGCCTGACCTGTTACAAAAAACAAATCATAATCAGCTACTAATTTATAAAAAGGAGCACAACTAAATCCACTATCTGTTCGAATAGTAATTTTTAGTTCAGGATATGCTTTTTTTATTTTTTGAATAATTCTTCTTAAAATTCCGACATACCATCGATTCGAATGGCTATTTCCTGGGCGAAGAACTGGCAGGATAATTTGACCGGTTTCTCCATCATGAAAAAATAATTCATTTAACATAAACTGTCCATAATAACCATTGAACATTGACATTTGTTGATTCCCATATGTTGGATCATCGGTAGCATCAACATCAATTGTTATTTCATCTCGACCTTTTAGGCTTGATACGTAACGATCAATCCAAGCGTAAGAAAGTTTGAAAATAGTTTCTTTATTCAAACTGTTTTCAAAACGAGAAATAGTAGGTTGAGAAGCCAAATCTCCTTGAAGAACATCTTTAAATAATGGGTCATTTTGTAAATGGGTCACATCATTGGCATCTTGATAACCTAGCATTAGCATAAACACACGTTGCTTGAGTTGATGCTCTCGACTGTAAGTAATGTATTTAGGGTTTCGAAGATCAGGAAGTAACTTGCTAAAATGTTTTAGCAAGTTGTGGGTTCTCTCTAACTTTTCTAAAAGAATCAAAGAACCATCTGAACTAATCTCTGTGGCTGAAAAATCAACCGAAATAGCTTGATTTCCTCGATAAAATAAAGTATCTTTAGTGCTCAAATATGGGTGTTTTAAAAAATGATATATTTTGTGTTTAACTGCTTAAATATAACACTTTACATTCAGGTTTTTTGATTTTTGATGAATTATTCGGGTTAAGGGTGTTTTTTTTAAATGTTTAGCGTATAAAAATAATATAATAATTGTTCCGAAGAAAAATAATGTATAACAGGTTTTTTCTTTATAAATCGACAGGTAAACGGCTGAAATTAAGCCAACAATATTTAATAATATATAGCCTCTCCAAGTATTTTTTCGTGAAATAATATTATTAATTGCCTTCTTCGGTTTGTTTATTTTGTCGGTTTTTATATCAAAAATATCATTGATTATATATCCGCTAGCTGTAATAGTTAAGATGCTTAAACAAAGAATAGTAAATTGAAAATTTGTGAGAATTGGTGCTGGTAAAAAAATATCGATTAAAGCGTATTTTGTTAAAAATAATGTTAATAAAACCATTAAAAGGTTTTTATAACGAATAAGTTTTAAGAACGAAATTATAGACACTAAAAATTCTTTTTTATTCTTGCCAAATCACGCTTACTATCGCGATCTTTCATAATTTCTCGTTTATCGTGTGTTCTCTTTCCTTTTGCTAAGGCAATTTCTAGTTTAGCAAAGCCTCTATCATTAATAAATAATCGTAGAGGAACAATTGTACTTCCTTTAGCTTCAACATCTTTTCGTAGGCTTTTTAATTCACGCTTATTTAGTAATAATCTACGTTCACTATTCGGTTGATGATTAAACTGATGTCCATAAATATATTCTTCTATGTACATATTAATAATAAAAAGTTCCCCACGCTCGTTAAACTCACAAAAACTTTCGGTAATATGTGCTTTACTTAAGCGTATCGATTTTATTTCTGTTCCAGTTAACTGAATTCCAGCCACAAGTTTGTCGATAATTTCAAATTCGAAACGTGCTTTTTTGTTCTGTATGTTTATCTTTTTCTGTACAGTCATGGACTGATTTTATATTAATAATTACAACGCAAACTTACAAAAGATTGTGCTATAATTTAATTAGAAAAAGAAGTGTAATTTTGATCGAAGAAAATAGACCAATATTTTATGAATTTTTTATAATTTTTATAGGGTTACCTGTTCAGTCCCACAATTAAGTATTTAGGGTTTTGATTAAATTCAGTTGGTTTTTCTATATAATATTTCATTATTTTTTCGATAGGTGATTTGTAATTTAACACCTTTAATTTGAGGTTGAAGTTATAATTTATAGTGTAATAATACAAATGTTCTTTAAACTGTTCAATCGTATCATAATGAAACTTTTTGGTAGTATTTGTTTTGTTTTTTTTATTCATAGCCTCTACCATTCCATTTGTCCAAGGATGTTTGACTAAAGTTGTTCGATGTTCAATATTATTTTGGTTACAGACCTCTATGAATAAATGGATTTTGTTTTTAGGTTTCTTCTCTTTAACCAATGCATTATAGCAAAATTCCATTCCATTATCTGTCAGTATTTTTGTTATTTTAAAAGGATATTGTTTGACGGCTTCTTCTAAGAAATTTGCGGCTGTTTGCATTCTTTTATTGTCATAAACCTCTATATATACAAATCGTGTAGCCCTATCAATGGCTACAAAAAAATACCATTTTTGTTTGTTAATTCTAATTTCAGAAGTGTCTATATCTAAAAATCCAGGAGCATATGTTTTAAATTTCTTATACTTCTTTTTCTCTTCTTTTGGAAGTAAATCTGAAAGGCGACTAATGTTATTACGTTGCAAACAACGATGGAGATTACTTCTTGATAATTGTGCTATTACTGGTTTTAAAACCACCTATAAATCATCTAAAGGAAGTGCTATTTTTATACGTGTTTCGTATTATTATTTGTTCTAAAACTACACATAAAACACTGTCTTGACCTTTCTTTTTACCGCATTTTAAGTCCTCAAAAAATTGCGAGTCTTCCATTTCTTAACTGTTTTAACGTTGATGTTATATTTAGGAGGCTAAACTTTTTAAGTCGAATCAGACGCTTGTATTTCTTTTCTAATGCGGTGCGTAGTCGTGGCTGTACCGTGTAATATTTGTCCCATATTTTTTTCGTTGTTAGTTCAGAGATAGTAAATCCTGTTATATATGGGGCTAAACAATTAGGATATAGCTCTTTAAGTCTTCCTGAGATTTGCTCAGGAGTCCAATTAGATAAAAGACCTCTATAGACAAAAAATTTCAGTAAAGAATAGGTGCTTATTTTATCTAGATTTCTTTTGTTTAAATAGTCTTGTTTCACACGCCAATGTGCAAGGTCTGCATCGTATTTATCTGTCTTTTTTTCAACCCATTTATTAACTTCTCTGCTAATTGTTGAACGAGCTCTTTTTAGAGTTTTAGCAATGTAGGATTTTGACTCTTTTTCATTTAAAAGAGTCTCAATTTGTACTCTTTCTTTACGGGTAAGTCGTCTATGTTTTTTTACTGCCATTTTACAAATCTATAAATTTAGATTTGTTGCGTTAAGTTATTGAATGGAGGAAACAGGCTTCAAATTGTGTACTGTCTATGGCTGAGAATACACGATTAAAAGTGTCATGAGGTGGGGTACCATTAGGTAAATCAAGGAAAGTGCGTAATAATTCTTCTTTTTATTGAGCATAGAGTTCCATTTCATTCCATGAATCTGCACCACAAATCACAGATATGATACCGATAATAAGGATGTCATTTAATTGAGGAAGCTTTGTTAAATCACCTCTAGGATCCTCTATTTGACTAAATATAAATGCTAGTTTATTTATCGTTTTTAAAACATATAGAGTATTGATTATCAATATAATATATGAAAGTTAATAATCAAAAACAACAATTTTAGATTACATTTTAGTAAATATTTAAGACTTTTTTAGATGCGTTTGCCCTGATTATGCAGAGGACTTGTCCACTTTTTTTGAATGAAAAAGTTTCACTATCTTGCATTTCGAAAAACTACGCATAACTGCGCAGACGTTGGCAAATATTAAAAAAAAGAAAATAATGAAACAATATACAAGCTCAATAATTTTTGGAATTGCAATAGTTGCATCTTCCATTTTCCTTGGAAAAGCCTATACAGACAGAAATAAAGTTGATGGAAAAATTAAAGTAACTGGATTAGGGAAGACTGATTTCTCTTCAGATTTAATTGTCTGGGAAGGACAGTTTGGTGCTCAAAATATTGATTTAAAACAAGCATACCTTACTTTGAAAAGTAATAAATCTACTATAGATAACCCGCATTATTCATAGGATTTATATTTAGAACAAATTTCAAAATAGATTTTTTATCTCTAGATTTTAGGATTCTCTCTTTCGTTTTTTAAACTTTTTCGGAGTAAATAGTATGTTATAATTGATTTTAAAAGTTAAAAAGGATTAATTTTACTAACAGAGCATAGGTATCCCAAGGTTTTAAAATTCTCACTTTAAAACCGTTATTGAGTTATTATCTCTCGAAACAAATCTTGATATACAAATGCTCTTGATAACTGATAATATATTCGTTTTTTAGTGACTTTTATGGTAGCTCCAACTTTTAATAAATTGGTTCTTATTGTATTTATTTGCCATTTTTCAGCCTTTTCAAATGTTGTTTTTTTGATGCTTTTTTTTAGTAATAAAAATAGTTCGTAGGCTAAACTACTTAAAAACAACCTGAAGAAGTTTGCAACAAATCCATGATTGGATAATCGATCGGAAAAACACATATTCTTGACTTCTTTAATTCTGTTTTCGCTAGATTCACCTCGTTTTACATAGAAATCAAAGTATATTTCTCGGGCACCTTTCTCTTTAATATTACTTATAAAATGACGAACATTTAAGCCTTTCCCTGTACTTTCTATTTTACAGTAAGCTTGTTGTGGTTTATGCCAACTTTTGGCTTGATAGCGAAACGATGTGAAATGTTGGTGTTTTTTATGCTGATTTACATATTGAAGTTGAACCGCTTTTTTACAACGCTCAACCTTTCTTTTGAGTACCGAATTACTAGCCTGACCTGTTACAAAAAACAAATCATAATCAGCTACTAATTTATAAAAAGGAGCACAACTAAATCCACTATCTGTTCGAATAGTAATTTTTAGTTCAGGATATGCTTTTTTTATTTTTTGAATAATTCTTCTTAAAATTCCGACATACCATCGATTCGAATGGCTATTTCCTGGGCGAAGAACTGGCAGGATAATTTGACCGGTTTCTCCATCATGAAAAAATAATTCATTTAACATAAACTGTCCATAATAACCATTGAACATTGACATTTGTTGATTCCCATATGTTGGATCATCGGTAGCATCAACATCAATTGTTATTTCATCTCGACCTTTTAGGCTTGATACGTAACGATCAATCCAGGCGTAAGAAAGTTTGAAAATAGTTTCTTTATTCAAACTGTTTTCAAAACGAGAAATAGTAGGTTGAGAAGCCAAATCTCCTTGAAGAACATCTTTAAATAATGGGTCATTTTGTAAATGGGTCACATCATTGGCATCTTGATAACCTAGCATTAGCATAAACACACGTTGCTTGAGTTGATGCTCTCGACTGTAAGTAATGTATTTAGGGTTTCGAAGATCAGGAAGTAACTTGCTAAAATGTTTTAGTAAGTTGTGGGTTCTCTCTAACTTTTCTAAAAGAATCAAAGAACCATCTGAACTAATCTCTGTGGCTGAAAAATCAACCGAAATAGCTTGATTTCCTCGATAAAATAAAGTATCTTTAGTGCTCAAATATGGGTGTTTTAAAAAATGATGTATTTTGTGTTTAACTGCTTAAATATAACACTTTACATTCAGGTTTTTTGATTTATGATGAATTATTCGGGATAAGTATCTAACTCAAAAAGGTGTTAATAAAAAGCAGCTTGTTTATAGTGCGGTTAAAACAAATAAGAAAAACAAACGGATTTATTCCTCTGTCGGAAACTACATAGGAGAAGAATTTGTAGGTTATGAATTAACTCAATCAGTTCTAATTGAGTCTATAGAAGTTGATAAAATCGAAAAAGTATCACGAGAAATTACAGAATTATTATATCAAGGTGTTCAAGTTTACTCAGAATCTCCTAGATATTATTACACAAAACTTGCAGATTTAAAAATTGAAATGATTTCTAAAGCTACTAAAGATGCAAGAATACGTGCGGAGAAAATATCTGAATTTTCAGGTGGACAATTAGGCGAATTAGAATCAGCTAAAATGGGCATTTTTCAAATTACTGGACAGAATTCAAAAGAAGATTATTCTTGGGGTGGAACTTTTAATACAAGTTCTAGGGAAAAAACTGCATCAATTACAATGAAATTAGTGTATAAAGTAAATTAAACCACTATGGCCTTAAAGTCCATAGTGGTTTAGTTATCTCTTTCAAAACATATAGAGTATTTATTATCAATATAATACATGAAAATTAATAATCAGAAACAACAATTTTAGATTACATTTTAGTAAATATTTAAGACTTTTTTAGATGCGTTTGCCCTGGTATTACCATCTATAGCAATTATCTCTTTTGGCACTAATACCAAATTAATTAGGATCAAGTACAAAACTTGTGGGATTTTTATATTTAGGCGAATAATTTTTGCAATCTAAACATGAAGAAATCCACTTTTCTGATTCCTCTTAATTGTGTTCTAAAACCTTTTATTTTAGCGTTAAAAGATTCGGCAGAAGCATTCGTACTTCTGTTATCAAAATAGTTTAAAATATCTCTATAATTTAATTCTATCGTTTTAGATATTGTATTAAATGTTTTGAAGTTGGCTTGTTGTACTTCTTCATGCCATTTTGCCAGTCTTGATAAGGCATACGTTTTATTATCTGTGTTTTCATAAACCCAAGATAATTTCTGTGATAACTCGTAAGATAGTTTAATATCAGGATAATTTTTAAAGGTTATGTTTTAGAATAATGTAGAATTTCACTATCTTTATAAAAACATTATAGATATGGATTTACAAAGTATAATAAGAGTGTTGAGTCAAGAGCAGAAAAAGGAATTAGTCGGTTTATTGAGTCGTGATTTGAATGTACCAAAACTAAATATGCTTATAGACAACCTAAACAAAGACCGTCCAATCAACTGTCCACATTGTCAAAGTTCTGATATTTACGGGCATGGAGGTTATAAGGGGCGTAAGCGCTACAAATGTAAATCTTGCACTAAAACCTTTAATGATCTTACAGGTACTGCTATGGATGGCATAAAGAAAGTGGATGAATTTCAAGATTATCTAGTTCTTATGATTGAAAGCGTGAGTATCCGTAAAGCCGCTAAAAAGATTGGAGTCAATGTTAAAACTATTTTTGATTGGAGACATAAGTTACTATCTTGTTTATCCGTTTTTAATGGAGAAGAGTTCTCAGGAATTGTTTAATGTGATGACAAACAGCTTAATATAAATAATAAAGGAAGTCGAGATCTTCAAAGAAAACCTTACAAGAGACCAAGTGATAGACAAACCAAACGCGGTGTGAGCAATGATAAAATCTCTATAATGGTTGCCACAGATAGAAATAACAATCCAATGATGCGTGTCGCTAAAAGAGGCAGGATTGATGTGCATAGTATTGAAAAAACAATAGGAACGTTACTAAAACCTGAAAACGTACTTTGTTCAGATTCTCATCCTTCTATAATTAAATGGGCAAAAGATAAGCAGATGGAGCATCATACATTTATAGCATCAAAACACATAAAAGACAAGTGCTACCATGTGTAGCATGTAAACTCAATAGACAATCGTTATCAAAGATGGATAAAACCTTTCTATGGTGTATCAACAAAATATTTGAGTGGCTATCTAAACTGGTTTGTATTCTTGCAGAAGGTTAAAAAATCGCTCTCTCAAACAGTAGATATAGCAAATATCATGATAAAAAACGCTAAAGCTATAAACACATATAAAGCAATTGAAGAAAATTATATGGAATTAATGATTCCACATTATTCTAAAACATAACCTATTCCAATAAGAAGGATATCTATTAAATTGTGGAGTTGGTTTATATGGCTTTTATGATCTTCTATTTGTCTAAAAATGTCCTTTAAATTACTTGATGATTCCATTCGCGTAAAATATTGATTATCAGTATAATATATGAATAATTAATAATTTAAATAACTAGTAGTCAGGTAAGTAATTGAATTTGTAAATTAAAAAAGTATGATTCTGACCTGCTAATTTTGCAGGAACAACAACTTGTTAATTTTATAATTTTCTTCACAATAAGAAGAAAGTTAAGAGTTATCTTTACGTCAAAAGAATTGAATTATTCAACCATTTAATTTTTCAATAATTATATGAAAATAGGAATTGTATGTTATCCAACCTTTGGAGGTAGTGGAGTAGTAGCTACGGAATTAGGAATGGCATTGGCAGATAAAGGTTATGAAGTTCATTTTATTACCTATAATCAACCTGTTAGATTAGATTTTTTTACACACAATTTACATTTTCACGAAGTTTCAATGGAAGAATATCCGTTGTTTCAATACCAACCTTACGAGTTGGCATTGTCAAGTAAAATGGTAGAAGTTGTAGAGAAATATCAATTAGAAGTTTTGCATGTACATTACGCTATTCCACATGCATACGCAGCTTTTATGGCAAAAAAGATGCTGAAGGAAAAAGGTATAAATATTAAAGTAGTAACTACACTTCACGGAACAGATATTACCTTGGTTGGTAGTCATCCAACCTATAAAACCGCAGTAGAATTTAGCATTAATAATTCTGATGTGGTTACAGCTGTTTCTACGAGTTTAAAAGAAGATACATTACGTTTGTTTAATATTACTAAAGAAATAAACGTGGTTTATAACTTTATTGATACAGAGAAGTATGATAAAGCCAATCAAACTGAATGTAACCGTATTGGGTTAGCTACACCAGAAGAGCGTATTTTAACACATATTAGTAATTTTAGACCTGTAAAAAGAACCCAAGACGTAATTAAAATTTTCGCAAAAGTGAGAGAAGAGATTCCGTCTAAACTATTAATGGTTGGTGATGGTCCTGAACGTTTAAAAGCAGAAAAATTAGCAGAACAATTGGGTATTTCAGATGATGTTTTATTTCTAGGGAATAGTAATGAAGTAGCAAAAATTTTGTGTTATACAGATGTTTTTTTATTACCATCTGAAACTGAAAGCTTTGGATTGGCAGCTTTAGAGGCTATGGCAGCAGGAACTGCTGTGATTTCTACGAATGCTGGTGGATTACCAGAAGTTAATATTCACGGAAAAACAGGTTTTTTAAGTGATGTTGGTGCTATTGAGGAAATGGCAAACTACACCAAAATCATTTTAGAAAATGATACTATTTTAGCTGATTTCAAGAAAAAAGCCAAAGAGCATACTAAATTATTTTCTTTAGAGAGTATTTTACCGCTATATGAAGAATTGTATGAGAGTTGTTCTGTTAGTGTTTAGCCTGTCTTTCTGTACAAGTTAAAAACTGTCTCGAATAGGTAACCTTCGCAGGAATGACAAAACACAAGCTTAACAAATGTTTTATCGCTATTTTACAGCTCATAGATGCTCTTGGTTTTAAAGCAAGCTGTTCATTTAAGAAAAAGATATCAACTTATACTAAATTAATTTATTAAAGCCGTTATTTTATTGTATATTTACGGATGGCAACAGCAAGAAAATTTATACTAAAAGAGAGTCCTTCTAAACTGATTTCTCTTCGAAAAAAACAAAGACAGTATCGTATTTAAAAAAGGATTATCTGCTTTTAGAATTACAAAAAGGCAAGTTTAAAACTCGCGAAGCATCACTCCCCAGATTTATCAAGGATTATCAAAACGAGTAAACTCAAGTAAGCAACCATTTTTAGGGTACAGGGATGCTGCACAATGGGTTAAAAACGAGTACAATATTGATGTACAGTACCATAACTTAAGAAGATATTTAATACAGCACTTTAAGACCAAGTTAAAAGTTCCAAGAAAATCTCATTACAAGAAAGATGATAAAGCGGTAGATGCTTTTTTAAAAATTCCCGAATACCTTACAGAACATTATATTTGGTCTAAATAAAGATACGTATTCTAGTGTCAATTTATATTTCCAAGATCAAGCTAGGTTTGGAATCATGCCCTACCTTGGCAGGTATTTAACAGCTTGTGGAATAAAACCCATTGTATCTTATCAACACGTCTTTAAAACTACCTATTTATACGGAAGTTATTCGCCAATCAATGGCGATAGTTTTGTCTGGGAAATTAACGGTTTGGTATAAGAAACGTAGGGCATTTAAAACACACTATCGTTTCGGCTTATTACTTAGCTAAATATAAATATTTTGCTTTTATTTTTCTGTTAAATGCCAAATTTTATATTTAGCGGACTTTGTTAAAACATACAGACCATTCGGTTTAGCACAAACGGCCTATGTTTTTTGTACATTGTTAGGTGTCTGGCTTTTTTCTTTCCGCAAACTTGCTAGCGTTGGCGTGAAAGCTCTTTTAAATTTGTGAGGTACGAGCAAATTTTAAATGTGCTTGAACTTGCGTTGGCTAATAATTTTTATAAAAAGGTTCGGCAGTAAATTTCATAAATTCTTCTGTTTTAATATTACTTCTACTTATTACTTGGAAAGGTTCAAGTTTTGCAATTTCTGATTGTAAGTCTTTAGCTGTTTTATTACTACACCCCAAAATATCTTGAATTGCTTTAGAGGATGTACCCTCACTTTGAAATATGTAGGAGAACTCCAGTAATTCTTGGAAGTTGAAAAACTTTTGTTGATAATCTGATGGTGATTGAGAAGCAAAAAATACAACAATACCTTTTGAACGTCCTTCACGAATAATCTTTTGAAGAAAAATATTTTTCTGACCTAAATAATTATGAGCTTCATCAATTACCAAAATAGTTCTTAACTGTCTTCTTCCGTCTTTTATTGGACTATCAGGTAATGAAGCCATTTCCTTATACAATCGTTCTATTACCAAGTAACCAACCAATTCTTTTAATACAGGCATTTTATGTACATCAATAATCATAGTACGATTACTGATTTTTTCCATTGGAGGAAGACTTGAACCGTGGAACCAAAATAGGTTGAAATTTGCTAAATCTCTTAATACTTCTATTAAGGTATCATCCCTTTTACCTTCTTCTTCATACATTGCTAATGCAATTTCAAGAATATCATTAAAATCTGGAAAAGGTTTATCAGAAGTTGCTCTTGCAGCATAACCACCAATAATAGCTTCTGTTAATGCTCCTTTTTGTACTACACCAAGTTTTGAATTAATGGAAGCAAAGCTTTCTGCTTTTTCTCTTGCAGATAATAGAATGTCTTGTTCATTATAATCAGGTAAAATAAACGGACTAATAGGTAAATATTCATTATTTTGAAGTAGCTTATAGGTTCTCGCTCTTGAAACATCAATAAATGTTTCGTTATCTACCACATCTCCTTTGTAGTCAAAAAATATAAAATTGGTTTGAAAATCAGATTGTATTCTTATATCTGTAAGTATTTTTATTAAAAACTGTGTTTTACCAACACCTGGTTTACCCATTATAGCCATATGTGAATTGGCGTGAATAGTGGTGTCATTTAAAGGCATAATTATTTCACTATTATTCAGTATATTTCTACCTATAAAAATATCAAGGTCTTTGGTTTTTAGTTTTTTAGCACCAGTTAAGTGGATTGTTGAAACAATTTCTGAATACCATTTATTTATATCTTCTCCGTTTTTTTGAAACAAATCCCAAAGTAATATTGCTCCATTATCTACGTGATCTTTTACAATGGATTTATTACTGTAAATTCTATTTTCATCTAAGTCATCAATTTTATAAACTTGGTTTATTAGAGTTTTTACTAATAACTCATCTTTACTCATAAATGAAGTTTTTTTCATTTCTCCACCTGAAAAATTCGTACTTTTAATAACCCTTTTACCAGTATGAACCAAAGAATAAGAAAATGCCATACGAGCTAAAATAGCTTTATCTAATTTAGTATTTGCTCTAAACGCACCAATTATTTCGTCTGTTTTTAAGGATGTATATAGTCTATCTGCCATAATCTAATTTTTAATTCCAGAAGTAGCCTTCTTTTACTGTGGTTAATTCATTGTTTTTACTAAACTCTAAACTCGCTGCACCTGTTAGATGTGGTTCTAAATTTTTAAAGTAATTACTATCTACTTCTGTATCTGTTGATAAAATAATCACTTGATTAGCTGCATTAGGGAAATAGTGATTTACAATATTATCTCGGTGTACACTATCTAACCTTGAAAGCGGTGTGTCTATGATAATAGGTAAATTTAATTGTGATGTTTGGAGACTGTAAACTCAACTCTGTCTGCATAAAAAAAGCATTAATTTTATTCAAACAGAAAAGATGACACAAACAGAACAAGATTTATTAGAAAAGAAAGCCTTAGACCAATTATTATCGGGTAAGAGTTTATTTGGCAAAGAAGGCGCATTTGCTCCTATGCTAAAGAGTTTTATAGAAAAAGCTTTAGAAGCGGAGATGGAAAGCCATTTATTTTTGAGCGATTCATCAAACAAAAACAAGCGAAATGGGAAAGGCAAAAAGACGATAAAAAGCGGCTTAGGTACTTTTGAAATTCAAACCCCAACTGACAGGAATAGCAGTTTTGAGCCCGAGATTATAAAAAAGCGACAAACGATATTAGCGGAGAGTTTATCGGATAAAATAATAGGTTTATATGGATTAGGAATGAGTTTAAGAGATATTTGCTCTCATATAAAAGAGATGTATGATACCGATATTTCTCACACAGTATTAAGCCAAATTACAGATAAAATTATACCAGACATCAAGGAGTGGCAAAGTCGCCCATTAGAATCTATGTACTGTATCGTTTGGTTAGATGCGATGCATTATAAAGTTCGTGTTGATGGAAAAGTATCCCATAAAGCACTTTATAATATTCTAGGAATCAACAAGGAAGGACATAAAGAGGTTTTAGGAATGTATATCTCACAAAGCGAAGGAGCTAATTTTTGGTTGCAAGTTTTAACAGATTTACAACACAGAGGGCTTGAAGATATACTGATAGCTTGCACTGATAATTTAAAAGGATTTTCTGAAGCTATTTTGAGCATCTTTCCAAAAACACAAATACAAAAATGTATTGTGCATCAAATTCGTAATTCTTTAAAATATGTAGCCTCGAAAGATCAGAAAGCATTTATGAAGGATTTAAAATTAGTTTACAAAGCCATCAATAAGGAAATAGCAGAAGATGAATTGTTAAATTTAGAAGAGAAATGGGGCGAAAAATATCCTATTGTCATTGAGAGTTGGCGGCGAAATTGGGAGGAACTTTCTCAATATTTTGAATATACAGAGCCTATCAGAAGAATTATTTATACTACAAATGCCGTAGAGGGTTTCCACAGACAGGTTCGTAAAGTAACCAAAACCAAAGGTGCTTTTGTAAATGATATGGCGCTTTTAAAGTTGGTTTATCTCGCAACAAAAAACATACAAAAAAAGTGGATAAGTCCGCTCCACAATTGGAGTTTGATTATTCAACAATTATATATTAAATTTGGAGAGAGAATACCGCTCGATATTAGCATCCCCAAAAGCAGCTCGTGACGCTGCCGCTGGGGCTCATTTTAAAAACAGTTCGATTTTTTAAGCCAGAGTATGAAAAGAAAAAATCAAACTATTTTTAAAACGGAAAAAAAACACAGACAGAGTTTAAATTACACTCCCGATGTTTGAGCCAATCCCCAAAGTAAAGACAATGCAAAAATTTCTTTTTCTCCTGCCGACAGTCCCGATTTTCTAATTTCGTGACCACTTTTGTCTTTCATAGTAATTTCATACGTTTTGTCATTTATTTCTAAGTCTTTTACTAAACCTGATTTACTTGAAAGCATCTTATACATTTCAAATGTTTTTTCTTGTAAAAGATGTACTTTTTTCTTTCTCAACTTAACCATATAGGTATTCATTAAGTTAGCAATGGCGTCACATTCTTCTATGAAATCAACTTTTTCTTTAGAAAAATTATGCTTGTCGTAAAGTTTACCAATTTCCAATTCAATTTCTTTAATTCTATTTTTAATTATAACTACTTCTTCATTACTGTTGGATAGACGAACAGACAATCTGCCTATTTGCGTGTTGCAACCTTCAATAGTACCTTGTAATTCTTCAAATAATTCTTTTTCACTATCCGTTGTGCCAGATGTTGTTAAACTGGCTTGGATAGAACGTATCTCAAAATCGAGTTCTGATTTTTCTTTGATTAAATCTTCTAAAAGCAAGACATCACTTTGTTCTATATCATCTATTTTATTAAGGATTTTTGCTGTATCTCTATCTGATAGATTTAAAACTTTAGCTACCTCATCTTTTGATTTATTGTCTTGTAATAAGTTTAAAACTCTGATATGAAGTTTTACTTTTTGTTCTGTAGTAAGAGGTTTCTCTGTTATAGGTTCTGGAATATCGAAATTAGTTACTATTTTTTGAGCTAGTTCTTTTGCATTTTCAGAAATAGCATCTTGTTTTTTACTTTGGTTTTCAATTTCAATTTGAGCTTTTACATCATCAAACAATTTACCTGCCAATGCCCAAGGTAAAAACTGTTCGGTAATTATTTTTATCTGATTGTCTAATTGATTGCTTTTATTCGATAGTTGTATGCGTTTTTTTTCTTTTTGTTTTACTACTTCAGAAGTTTCGGGGTCTAAATTAAAAATAGCTTTAAATCGTAATTGAGCCTCTTCTTTATCTGTTTTAAAACGTTCTAATTCCTCTTTTATATCGTCTCGCTCAATTGTTTTGTTGATTAATTTACGTTGTTCTTTTTTTAACTCACTTTCTTTAAAAGTAATATCTTCATCTGTAATTTCTACAAATCCTTTACGTTCTTCTTGTTTTAAATACAATACATCACTTGATAAGCGAGAAATGTATTGAATGCCTAATGCTGCTTCCAAAGAAGATTTTAGTCGAACTTCTGAATGGTCGTCTGCTGCTATTTCTTGTATTTTTTCACCATCAAAAAAGAAAAATTGGGTAATGCTTTGTGGAATGGTAGCGTTGATATAATCCTGCCACATTTCTTTGTTTTGAACACTTACTCTTTTACCGTTTTTAATCACCACCAGTTTCTCTGTAAGATCTTTATGTTTAGGGTTATCTGTAGCACCTGCACTCCAAGAACGGTTGATGAGTATGGTTTCTAAATCATCTGTTTCAAATTCTAACTCAAAAGAGACAAAGGCATTTCCTTTTGCCAGTTCTTTACGATTTATGTATTTGTATAAAAAATCGGTTTTAGCACCATACAGGCAAATATTTATGGATTCCAATATGGCGGTTTTACCAGCACCATTCATACCGCCAATTAAAAAGATACTTTTACCTTCACTACTTTGAGGAAAATTAATAACCGTTGGATATTGAAACGACTTATAGTTTTCTATGGTTAATTTATTAAACTTCATTGCTTTCTTTTTTAAGGTCTGACTTTATAATTTCTTTTAAAGCCTCATATATGCCTGTTCTACGGTCTTTGAACTGATATTCTTTTACCGTAGCCAATAGTTTTTCTACTTTACTGTATTGTACATTGTATTGGGTACATAGCTCTTGCAATAATTCTTTGTCTGTTTGTGCCATAGTATTAATTGTTTTGTGCTGATTCTTCAATGATTTGTTCTACTCGGTTTCTAGCCTTATTCAAAAGTTTTTCAGACTTAATAAGAGATTGTAAAGAAGTTTTTAATAGGCTTTCAATTTTTTCTTCTTTCAACGAATTAATTCTAGGAACAATTATTTTTTTAACATCTGATGGGCTTAGATGGCCATTTGTTGATCCTGTAATCCATCTATTAAATTGTGTTTGACC
The DNA here is from genome assembly GCA_965242715.1 of Tenacibaculum sp. GTDB lineage: Bacteria > Bacteroidota > Bacteroidia > Flavobacteriales > Flavobacteriaceae > Polaribacter. Next base: position 1,707,454 of record OZ251501.1, on the reverse strand, counting down.
AATAGGGCTTGATAAAACAGCTAATAAATACGGCTAAGTTCTAATTAACACAGCGTTTTGTTTAAATAATTCAAAAAGGTGATATGCTTGATCTGTTAGCAGCATTGTTATGCACCATTGTTTTATGGTTGTCTTACTGTTTCTAATGTGATCTATATAAGCGTACCAATTGAGATAGTTTTGTAAATATTTGGAACTTACTCCATTGAATGGTCTTAAAAATGTTCTAAGTTGGGAGTGGATATTATTCACTTTTTGTAAATGAATTGTTTTATCCATTTTAGCCACATGGTTTTTTGCTAGTAGTCTCTTGTGTTTTATAGTTGGATTGTCTTTTACAAATGCCTTGTAAGAAGGGTGTTTGTCTGTAATTAATGTTGTGTTATCGGCTAGCTTCCCTTCGAATACTTTTGCAATTTGCTGCTTGGTAAGGCGTTTTGAGGCAACCGCTTTTAAATATTTATCACCATTTCTTTGAACAGCCGTTACCACTTGCACCGTTGTAATTTCATCAGTATCTTGATTACCCTTAAAATCTGTTCCTCTTTTTCTTGGTTTTCTTTCTAAAGATTTACTTCCTTTGTTACTCATAGGGAGCTCTAACTCATCACATTCCACTTCTTTTGAAAGTTGTGTTGGAACAAATTGTTCCAAAGAACTCAGTATTTTATGTCGCCAATCAAAACTGGTCTGAATACTAATGTGTAACTCTTTTGCGATTTTCTTTATCGGCATTCCTTGTTCCATACAATTCAAATACGATTGCCATTTTGACTTTAATTTTATATCGTACAAAGGAGTACCTGTAGTCTCACTGTACCATTTAGTGCAGTCATTACATTTGTACATCTGTACGCCTTTTTGTTTTCCACGTCTATAAACTTTCTTACTCGAACAATGAGGACAGGGCTTCTTATCTCGTTTAGCAACAACAATAAGACCTGCTTCCTGTAAAACCTTCCCTTGGAGTTCTTGCTCTATAAGTAAATCGTTCAACAATTCGTTCTGAGAACCTAAGGACAGCTCATTGAATAATACTTTTATTTCTTGACTAGTTTTCATATTTCAAATATATACAATATTGCTGACATAATTAGAACTTAGCCATAAATACCAAGGTGAAATTTTATTTTTATTCACGGTTAATCCTAAAATATCACCAGAAAAACTAATTGAAGGGTTTCTATTGACAATTCCAATCTTCCCTATAGTAGCACCTGTAACAGCTAAAAGTAAATCTCCATTCACAGCTTTAGATAAAGTATTTGAAACATTACCCTTTGATATTACATCTATACCAGATATATCTTTAATACTCACATATGGTTTATCTCCGTTCGAACTAACAAACTGTTGACTACCTTTTGAAATACCATTTAAAAGTTCTGAGAGATTATTATAGTTATTGTTTTTTCTGATTAACATTTCATACTGAAGAAATTCAGGCTTGAAACATTGGGCATCAAATCTTTTTGAAATGCTAAGCTCTGTTAAATAGGTTACTCTAAATTTATTTTTATCTTTTTTAAAATCAATTAACCCTATTTTTTTTTCTAAAATTTCAGATGATTCTTGTTCTAGGTCATAAGATTCCTGTTGTAATGTAAATGCTTCACGTAAATAATCACCTATTTCTTCTTGGTGTGGGAAGAGGCATTCTGGTATCACAAATTTAGAGATGTCGTAAGGGTAAATCTCTATTTGTCCACTTGAGCCTCTGAAATTTTGGTCATATTGCAATAAACCATATTTTGAATTTAGATAAGCTGTTACAAAACAAGGGTCTATACTACCATTTCTTAAAATAGTTATATGACCATCACAATATGCTTTTTCATCATAAAACCAAACACTTGTTCTACCAAGAGTTCCAACTCCTGTAGAAGTAATTAAAACATCATCTTTTTGTACTTTTCCTCTGTTGTTGAGATCGTAAAAAGACTTAGTTACGTATTCTTGTCTGGTTTCATTAAAGTTCATAAAACCAACATTTACACTTCTTAATGCTTTGTAAACTCCATCAGGTGAGTATTCGGGTTGTGAACCTCTATTAATGTGACCAAACAATCTACCTAATGTGGTTGTATTGCCTGTGCTATTTAGATATTCTATATTTTCTTTATAATCTTTTCTAAAATATTCAGCATCACACCTGTCAGGTTTAATGTCTGTAAGATTTATTGTATTCCAAACTGCCATAATCTTTTAATTTTTCCAGAAATCAAAACCTTGTTGTTTAGCAAATTGCACAAAGGCTTCTGCAATACATAGTTCGTCTTCTGTGAGTTCTTCAGCTCGGGTTAATAAATCATCTCTTGTAATGTTATGGTTTACCAAATCTTGGTTTATCTCAGGGTTGCCAAAAGCATCTTCAATTAGGTTGCCATCATCATCTAACATATATTCATAATCACCACTATTGTTTTTACCGCCTCTTTCGCTTACTGCCATAAAAATAGGGTAGTCTAATTGTTTAGCTACTTCTGCATCTATATATCGGTTACGTAGTTTTTCTATGCTGTCTTCATCATTCAGTAAAAGTTGTAGTTTGCCTTTATTGGTCAATAATAGTTTTTCCTCTTCTGTCAATGGGATAGCTTTATCGTAGCTTTTTATTTCTACTTTAAACTGTTTGGCTTTTTCTTTTTGGCTATCTCGCAATGTTTTTAAAGCGACTTTGTTTTGCTCTTTTATTGGTTTTATATCTACATTGAAATTTTTAACTGTGCCTTCCCAATTTTCTTTTGCTATGGATATTTCATCTTTTTGTTTATTTTGCATAGCTTCTACTTCATCTTTTAAACCATCTAAATTTTCTTTAGCTTTTAATCGGTTGTTTTTAAGCTCTGTTATTTTATCCTCCAAAAGGTCTAATTTTTCTTCTAAAGTTAAAGGTTCATTGTCCTCATCTTCATTCTCTGTGGCATCCTCTTCAATTTCGGGTTCTGGGTATTCTTCTATAAGTAATTCAAATATTTTTTCTGTTATTTCCTCTTCAGGAATATCAATTTCAGTTTGATATTTATCTAAAATATCTCGTACTTGTTTTTCGTAATCTGGACAGTTGCTTTCAACTTCTTTTTGTATTTTTTTAATATTTTCTAATTGCTCGTCAGTATATTTTTGAATAAAAAGTACAGACGTTTTTGTGCCTGTATGGGGTTTAAAAGTATTGCCGTGTAAACCAACTACTGCCAGTAAACGAGCTTTACGTAATATCCATTCTCTAATAAATGCTAAAGAAGAGTTATTGAATTTACCTTGCGGCAATACAATAGCAGCTCTACCACCAGAGCGAAGCATTTTTACAATACGTTCATAAACAAAACATCCCTTTCTTCTTTAGGAGTTTTGTCTTTTGCTCTTTTTAAAGCTGGTTTTGCTAATTCATATTGAGAAAGCATTTTTTTATCTTTCATTTCACCTGCAAAAGGTGGATTAGCAAGAATTAGGTCAAAATTCATTTCACCAAAATATTCCCAAGCTTTGTCGTTATCTTCAAAAGTTTCATTATTAGGAATATTGGCTTTTAAAAGTGGCGTTTTGCTTAATGCTGTCATTAAATATTTCCCAGATTTATTAGTGTACCAATCTCTTGGGTCAAGACTACTTACATCTGGACCAAAAATATTGGTATGCCCATCACCAGCAATAAGCATTAAGGCACGAGATGTTTTTGCAGCTCTTGCTTCAATATCTATTCCCCAAAGATATTTACTTGCATATTTATGTTTTCGTAATTCAAGGTCGCTGGTAGAGGTAGCTGGATATGCCCATTCCATAGCGTGTAGTAAGAAGCCTGCAGAACCACAACTTGGATCCATTACGTATTCGTCATATTGTGGGTTTAACATTCTTACACACATTTCAATAACGTGTCTTGGTGTGAAAAACTGCCCTTTCTTTTTCTTTGCCTCTGTTGGTAACAAATATTCAAAAGCATCATCCATAATCCGTAAATTAGATCCCATTAGTCTAACAGGTTCTATCGGTCCAATACATACTTGTAAATGGTCTTTTTTTAATTCAATATCTTCATTATCTTTAAAAATACCTTTCCATTCATTACAAGCTTTTTTGAATAAACCATTTATAGTGTCGTATGTTAAAATAGGGTCTTCAAATTTTTTGAAAAGCACTTCTTTATTAGGTCTTGCTCTTTTGTTTGAAGAGGCTTCTTTTTCATCCCAAATTTTGGCAAAAATAAGTTTGAAAATTTCATTAAATTCGTCAGCACCACTATTAGCTAATACCAGTTCTTCTAAATCTTGAATAATTTTTTTGAAATTGAAAGTAGTTTTGAGTTGGGTAAGTGTTCTTTTTATCTCTAAAACATCCTTTTCTTCTTCATTAACCTTTGGGATTTCAGAAAGTGTATCAAAATCTTTTCCCTGTGGTTTATAAAGAATTAATCGGTCTATTCCATTAGACCAAATACCAATAGGATTACCTTTTGCTCCTAAATAAGTTTTAAGTTGTTCAATCCCATCTTTTCTTTTAGGTTTTTTAATTTCAAAAAGCAGTTTTACCGTTTCTTTGGTAGTATCTCTATATACTGCTATATCAGCAAATTTAGTATTTACTTCTACTCCAAACTGAACTGGAATTTCACAAACTATTTGTTCTTTTTTATAGTTATAAAAATGGATTAATTTATAAATCCACAATTGACGCACAATTTCTTCTGGAGCAGATTTTCCACCTTCAACATATACTTGTATTTCTTCTTTTCCAGAATGTAAAGAAGCTAAAGGTTTTAGGAAATATAATTTTTTACCAGTTTGTTTCCCTGTTCCATTTTTTACGTAGATATCAATCATACTGTGAATAGGAGTGCCCAGACCTTCAAATTCTGAAAGTTCGTATTTTACGGCTGGGTCTTTGAAGATTTTATCTATTACTTGTTGTGTAGTCATTATTTTTTATTCGATATTATTAATTCTTTTATATCTATGTCTAGTATCTCGGCAATTTTCATAAGGATTTCTAATCTTGGTTGCGTTCTGTTTTGCACATATGAATTTACCATATTATAGCTTTTTCCCAATTTATCGGCAAGCCAAATTTGTTTAATGCCTTTTTCCTTCAAAACTTCTTTTATTCTGTTCATTTGTAGACGTAAATTTTCCAGCCACTAATGTAAGTTAATTTTTCATTTTATCTCAAAAAGCTGTGAGTTTTATTCTTGTTACCATGTGAGTGGCGGTAGGTAAGGGCAAGCTATTTTTATTTTGTGAGGCACGAGTAAAATGAAATGTGCTTGACTGTGCGGAGGTTTTTTTTAGCTTGCACCTAACGACGTAAATACCACTATATTTGAATCTTACCTTAAAGAATTCTCAAAATATAACCCTAATGAATATAAAATTGTTGTCATTGATAACGCAGGTTTTCACTCTACAAAAAATATAGAAGTCCTTCAAAATATTTTCCTTTTAAGAATACCTCCTTATGCGTAGAATTGAATCCTTGCGAATAAGTGTGGCAGTATATTAAAAACCGATATAAAAACCAACGATTTGAAACCATAGAAAAGCTAACAGATTGGTTACATGATATGGTAAATAAAATGAGTCCCAGAGGTCATTAAATCCATTACAGGGAATCATCATTATGTAAATGCTTTTAATACGGCATTATAAAATTAAATTGGTATTAGAGGAATTACATAAACGAGGTGTCGTAAAATATTAGAAGGTGAATTAGATGCTCATTCAGCTTATGAAAAACATCAAAAGCAGAAGGTTTAGAGAATATAATCATCCCTCTGTACGCCTAAAGCAATGAACAACAGTGATATTGAACAACAGGTAGGCTCAGATAGATATTTACTTGTCTAAATTTAACTGAAGAAGAAAAAAACTATACCAGAACTGCTGAAGCACTTAATTGGATGAAAAAGTTAAAGAGAATTGATTATTTATTTTAAGTATCTACAGTTTTTAACCCTAACTGTTTACCCTTTTTAACCATAAAATTATGTGAAGCTTCATACTCATTTGGTATTTTACCATCTAAAATAGCTTCTTTTATAGCTTCCTTTAATTGACCTATTTCTCTACAAGGCTTTAAATTAAAAGTTTTCATAATTTCTTTACCTGTAATTGGTGGTTGAAAATTACGAACTTTATCACGTTCTTCCACTTCCTTAATTTTAGAGCGAACTAATTCAAAGTTTTTATGGTAACGATTAAATTTTTTTAAATTTTTAGTAGTAATATCGGCTTCACAAAGTGTCATTAAACTTTCAATATCATCTCCTGCATCAAAAACTAAACGACGTACAGCAGAATCAGTAACTTCAGTTGCCAATACAATTGGTCGTGAACTTAACAATACCATTTTCTGTACAAACTTCATTTTGTTATTCAATGGCATTTTTAGTCTTTTGAATAATTTATAAGTCATTTTAGAACCAACAAATTCGTGTCCGTGAAACGTCCATCCATTTTTTTTATGAAATCTTTTTGTGGGTGGTTTTCCTATATCATGCAATAAAGCCGCCCAACGCAACCAAACATTATTAGTGTATTTTGCTATATTATCAACCACTTCTAAAGTATGATAAAAATTATCTTTATGCTTCTGTCCTTTCACCTCTTCTACTCCTTTTAAAGCAATTAATTCTGGTAGAATTTGAGGTAGCAACCCTGTTTGTTCTAATAATAAAAATCCGATGGAAGGTTTTGGTGATGCTAATATTTTATTCAATTCATCAACTATTCGCTCACGTGTAATAATTTTTAAGCGCTCTGCATTTTGAGCGATTGTATTTAACGAATTTTCTTCAATGATAAAATTAAGCTGTGTAGCAAACCGTACAGCGCGCATCATTCTTAATGGATCGTCAGAATACGTAATGTCTGGATTTAAAGGTGTACGAATAATTTTATTTCCCAAGTCAGAAATCCCTTCAAATGGGTCAAGTAATTTTCCAAAGGAATTTTTATTTAAACTTAACGCTAATGCATTAATAGTAAAATCACGACGGTTTTGATCATCTTGCAAAGTTCCTTCAGAAACTTCAGGATTTCTACTCTCCTCTGAATACGACTCTTTACGCGCGCCAACAAACTCAACTTCTATATCTTTATAGCGCAACATTGCCGTTCCGTAAGTCTTAAAAACTTGAACTTTAGGTTTATTAGGTAAAAGATTAGCTACTTTTTGAGCAAGCTTAATTCCGCTACCAATAGCTACAACATCAATATCTTTAGCACTCCCACGCTGTAAAATATAATCGCGTACAAAACCACCAATTACGTAGCTTTCTAGCTGTAATTCTTCGGAAGCTTTGGATATATAGTTAAAAATATCAGCAGATAATGCATCTGTATACTCTTTATTCTGTTTCAAATTATGCTCGAATTGTAATCACTTTATCTCCTTCAATTTTTAAAATTGTTGATGATTTTTTTGTTATTCTATCTTTGTGCAAATCTACTATATAATCAACGCTCTCCAAAATTGCAGAATCAATTTCTTTGAATGATTTTGGCGTGGGTTTTCCACTTACATTTGCCGATGTTGATACAATTGGTTTTCCGAATCTTTTAATTAGTTTTCTACAAAAATCATCTTGTACAATTCGGATAGCAATGGTATTATCTTTTGCAATAATATTTTGTGCCAGTTCAATTGAATTGCTATAAATAATAGTTGTTGGTTTTCTGCTGTTTTTTAAAATATTTATTACTTTTTTTGAGACTTTTACATATTTTTTTAGCATCGATAAAGAGCTTACCAAAATAATGAGGCTTTTACTTTCTTTACGCTTTTTTAGTTGATAAATTTTTGCAACTGCATCAACATTTGTAGCATCGCAACCCAATCCCCAAACAGTATCTGTTGGGTAGAGGATTATCCTTTTTGATTTTAATACTCCTATTATTTTGTTTATTTCTAACTTCATCTAATACAACATTGATAATGTCTATTCAATCCTTTTTTACACTTTTCTTTTTTCTGAGATATTGTTTCTTTTAGTATTTCATCATTTTTATTTAACCCTGTTCTAGAAGTTAATGGGTGGTATTGATGAAATTGAATCCCTGCAAATTTAATTTTCCTTTTTGTCAACCCAGCGTTTACAAGTCTCACACTAATCTCAGAATCTTCTCTTCCCCAACCAGTCATTTCTTCATCATATCCATTCACAGAAATTAAATCTTTTTTCCAAAAACTCATATTACAACCTCTAGTATTAATCGCATTTTTAATAGATCTATTTTCAAACCTGAATAATGGTGTTAAAAAAGGAATATACATTGCATTAAATCTATTTTTAATTCCGTTAGAAAACCAATTAAAATATATTTGCTTCTTTTTTTGAGATAATTTTGTTAACGTTTTATTTAGCCAAACTCTAGAACCTTCAATAAATACTCCTTTTTTAGATGATTTTATGTGGTCTTTTATAAAATGTTTATGCAAAATAATATCTCCATCAATCTGAATAATATACTCCGATGACGAACGAGAAATGGCTTCATTTAAAATAATTGTTTTTCTAAACCCATTATCTTTATGCCAACAGTGAATTAGTGACATCGGTTTTTTTTTAAATTTTTCAATTACTTTTTTAGTGCCATGTTTTGACCCATCATCAGCAATAATCACTTCATTTGGCAATATACTTTGTCGCATTATGCTCAATAAAGTTAACTCTAAAGCTTTTTCATAATTATATGTTGATACGATAAGTGATACTGAAAAAGGCTTCATAAATTATTATATAACTTCATATATGAATCAGCAATATTTTGATTATTAAATTTTTGAACAAATTCATATCCTAAAATACTCATTTTATCTCTTTTTGTTTTTGATGATAACAAATTAACTATAGCATCTCTAAGATCATTTACATTTAGTGGTGCTACATAAGTAGAATTTTCACCTCCTGCTTCAGAAAAAACACCATTTATAGAGGTTATTACAGGAGTTTTACTGTAAAGAGCCTCTATTATTGGAATTCCGAATCCTTCAAAAACGCTTGGATATACAAAAATAGTAGCTATTTGATACAAACTTGCCAATTCTTGTAAAGAAACTCCTTCTAAAAAGTATATTTTATTCTTTAGATTATTTTCTTTAATATACGCATGTATTTCTCGATAATAAGGTGTTTTTTTTCCTACTACAATAAGTGAAACATCAACATTTTTAATTGATTTAACTAACGTAAGTAGGTTTTTTCTCTTTTCTATTGTTCCAACATTTAAAATAAAGCAATCTGGTAAGTTAAATTTTTCTATAACAGTTTTTTTATAAACTGCCGTTTGGCTTTCTTTAAAAACAGCATGACATCCTTGGTAAATAACATCAATTTTTTTACTATCAACTTTTAAAAAATTAATAATATCTTTTTTTGTTTGCTCACTAATTGCCACAATTCTATTTGCATTTTGTACAGCAAATAAAATTTTTTTAAAATAGATTTTTCTATCAACAAAAGAGTACAATTCAGGATAACGAACAAAAATTAAATCATGAATTGTTACCACCGTTTTTATGCTGGTTTTTTCTATTCCTCTTGGAATTTCTCCAGTTAAACCATGGTAAATTTTAATTTTATCTTGTAGCAACTGTTTTGTGATTGGTCCTTGTCTCCAAATTGAAGAAAGCTTTTTCCAAATTTTTGACTTTGGTAAGACTTCTTTCATTTCCTTAGACAGCTCTAAACATTGATTTCTTTTTATTTTTGGATTGTATAAAAAATAATCGTTTTTAGGATAAAATTTAGATAATGTTCGAAGTAAATCTCTACTAAAATTACCTAAACCAGTTGCATTATGAAAAATACGCTTAGCATCATACCCAATTTTCATTATCTTCTTTTATTAGTTGTTTTTATTAATTTCCCAAAGTTTAATATACCTAACTAAAACACCATAAGCCATTGTTTTTGCAATAACAAAACCTGCAAAACCGTCTAAAAACCCTAAGCGAATAATATAATGAATAAAAAAACGAGCTGTTGGTTTTACCAATACATGAAATGCATTCACTTTTTTACCTTGATTGTGTAATTGCTTTGTTTTTAGAGCTGCATAATGATTCAGTTTTAAAATATATTGATCAAAATCTCTATAAGAAAAATGATCTATTTTTTTTTTCAAAAAACCTAATTCTCCTTTTGGCTCTATCAATTCATGAACAAAATCACCATTGTACTTACATTTACTTTTTAAAAACAACCGAACCACTTTATCTCTTTGAACACCACCATAGTTGATTTTTTTATTCATAAAATAAAAAGTTCTTCTAATATAAAAGCCAACAAACTCTTTTGGATTTTCTACCGCTTTTAAGATTTCTTTTTCTAACGCTGGCGTTACTCTTTCATCTGCATCTAAAACATAAATCCAATCGTGTTTTGCTTTTTTAATGGCATAATTTTTCTGTGTAGAAAAATCATCAAAAACCCGTTGAATTAAATTTACTTGGTGTTTTTTAGCCAATTCAACCGTTTTATCTGTACTAAAGGAATCAATTACAATAATTTCATCAGCAAAACTTACCGATTTTATGGCATCTTCTATATGAATCTCTTCATTAAGTGTGGGTATGATTGCCGTAATTTTAACCTTTTTCATTCAATTATTTTACAAAAACAAATATAAAATCATTATCTTAAACTTAACGCTGTTCTTTTCTTTTTATTTTTAACAATGAATACCTTAAAATCCGCAAGTAATCTATTAGATTTTGAATTTTCTTTTTTTTTAAGGGAATAACTCGCTTAAATTATTGGTATAAGTTCTTAAATTAATACTCCTTAGTTAATTTGGAGTTGTTTGTTTATACAATACTCCGTTAAGTTTTTATGCTGCTCTGATACCATAATACAGTAGTTCTTTAATTTTTTGTTTATTATTCTTCAAGTTCGGTCTTATAGCGAACACGTTAAAAAATCGAGCAAGCATTAACTCATTGTGATGTAAGGTTTTAATATCCTTGATTGAGAAAGCCCCTCTTAGCCTTTTTTCAATAGGCATCCAATGTGTAATCTTAGCGAGATTAACCGTTGTAAGTGCTGTATTAAAATGAAAGTTGAGTTTATCTTCACTTCTTGCTTGACAGTGATTTAGACCTGAGTATTGCTTGGCATCTCTAAAAGTAAATTCTATTTGAAATCTGGTGCGATAATATGTCAAAATCATTTCTGCTGAAATTGTTACATCTGTAGAAAAATATAATTTATGATTCCATTTTCCTTTTTTAAGGAAATAAACAATCACAAGATTGATTTTTCTTTTTAATGATTTTGAGTATACAATAGCGCTGTATACTTTGCTTTGCTGATTGTCTTCTATCAAAGAAAAATATTCTTTTCTAAGTTTTTTATAATCAATTTTTTCATCATATTTCTTAGCCCGAATAATTCATCAGAAATCAAAAAACCTGAATGTAAAGTGTTATATTTAAGCAGTTAAACACAAAATACATCATTTTTTAAAACACCCATATTTGAGCACTAAAGATACTTTATTTTATCGAGGAAATCAAGCTATTTCGGTTGATTTTTCAGCCACAGAGATTAGTTCAGATGGTTCTTTGATTCTTTTAGAAAAGTTAGAGAGAACCCACAACTTACTAAAACATTTTAGCAAGTTACTTCCTGATCTTCGAAACCCTAAATACATTACTTACAGTCGAGAGCATCAACTCAAGCAACGTGTGTTTATGCTAATGCTAGGTTATCAAGATGCCAATGATGTGACCCATTTACAAAATGACCCATTATTTAAAGATGTTCTTCAAGGAGATTTGGCTTCTCAACCTACTATTTCTCGTTTTGAAAACAGTTTGAATAAAGAAACTATTTTCAAACTTTCTTACGCTTGGATTGATCGTTACGTATCAAGCCTAAAAGGTCGAGATGAAATAACAATTGATGTTGATGCTACCGATGATCCAACATATGGGAATCAACAAATGTCAATGTTCAATGGTTATTATGGACAGTTTATGTTAAATGAATTATTTTTTCATGATGGAGAAACCGGTCAAATTATCCTGCCAGTTCTTCGCCCAGGAAATAGCCATTCGAATCGATGGTATGTCGGAATTTTAAGAAGAATTATTCAAAAAATAAAAAAAGCATATCCTGAACTAAAAATTACTATTCGAACAGATAGTGGATTTAGTTGTGCTCCTTTTTATAAATTAGTAGCTGATTATGATTTGTTTTTTGTAACAGGTCAGGCTAGTAATTCGGTACTCAAAAGAAAGGTTGAGCGTTGTAAAAAAGCGGTTCAACTTCAATATGTAAATCAGCATAAAAAACACCAACATTTCACATCGTTTCGCTATCAAGCCAAAAGTTGGCATAAACCACAACAAGCTTACTGTAAAATAGAAAGTACAGGGAAAGGCTTAAATGTTCGTCATTTTATAAGTAATATTAAAGAGAAAGGTGCCCGAGAAATATACTTTGATTTCTATGTAAAACGAGGTGAATCTAGCGAAAACAGAAGTAAAGAAGTCAAGAATATGTGTTTTTCCGATCGATTATCCAATCATGGATTTGTTGCAAACTTCTTCAGGTTGTTTTTAAGTAGTTTAGCCTACGAACTATTTTTATTACTAACTCACCTTACGCAAGAATAATTTGAATTTAAGATATTTATAGTTTATCTTGTTAACAACTTTGAGAAATAAAAAGATGGATAATTTTGTTGATTTGTATACTGATTATTTGATAAGTTCAAGTTCTTACACGACAGCTACAGGTATGGCTTCATTACTCTCTATAAAACATGATAAAATAACACGAGCATTATCAACGGGTGTTTATGACAGTAAATTTCTATGGAAAAAGGCAAAACCTTATGTTGAAGAATTGACTCAATCTAAAGAAACTATCATTTTAAGTTTTGATGATTCGATACAAGAAAAACAATATACAGATGAAAGTGAGTTGAACACTTGGCATTTTGACCATGTGTTTGGAAGGTCTGTAAAAGGGGTTAATTTTCTAACTGCTTTAGTCGAAGTTGGAGGCATGCGTATACCGTGTGGTGTAGAGTTTATAAAGAAAAATATTTGGGTTACCGACAAAAAAACAGGAAGGCAAAAGCGTAAAAGCAGCAAAACTAAAAACGAACTTTTTAGAGAAATGTTGCAGGAATGTAGTAGCAAAATACACTTTGATTATGTGTTGGCTGATAGTTGGTTTTCTTCAGCAGAGAACATGGTTTATTGTAAAGAACTTTTAAAAAATGATTTTATTATTGCCTTAAAAAGCAATCGAAAAGTAGCCTTATCCTTAGAAGATAAGCAAAATGGAGCATACGTGAATATTAAAACATTACAGCCAAGACAACAAACCGTGGAAGTTTGGTTTGAAAAACTAGACTTTCCGCTGTTGCTTACAAAGCAAGTTTTCAAAAACGAGAATGATACAGTCGGCGAGTTGTACTTGGCTTGTAGTGATTTAAATTTATCGTATAACCAAATAACTACAATCTACAAAAAACGGTGGGCAGTAGAAGAGTATCACAAATCGATTAAAAGTAACACAGGTTTTGCTAAATCTCCAACTAAAAAAACAGAAACTCAAACGAATCATTTTGTATTGTCAATTGTAGCTTATATAAAGTTAGAGTGGCTTAAACAAAGAACAGGGAAAAATCATTTTGCTATGAAAACACAAATCTATTTAGCAGCTCAAAAAGCAGCTCATAACGAACTCAGAAAGTTATCAACACCTAAAGCTGCTTAATCATCCTTTTTTGAGGTTTGGATGCGTAACATGAGTTACTAAAAAAAAGCATCAAAAAAACAACATTTGAAAAGGCTGAAAAATGGCAAATAAATACAATAAGAACCAATTTATTAAAAGTTGGAGCTACCATAAAAGTCACTAAAAAACGAATATATTATCAGTTATCAAGAGCATTTGTATATCAAGATTTGTTTCGAGAGATAATAACTCAATAACGGTTTTAAAGTGAGAATTTTAAAACCTTGGGATACCTATGCTCTGTTAGTAAAATTAATCCTTTTTAACTTTTAAAATCAATTATAACATACTATTTACTCCAAAAAAGTTTAAAAAACGAAAGAGAGAATCCTAAAATCTAGAGATAAAAAATCTATTTTGAAATTTGTTCTAAATATAAATCCTATGAATAATGCGGGTTAGGTCTTCCTCTCCCATATTTCTGTTGGTCAGTATAAATATATTGTAAGTCAGCATCGTTTCTTAGTCTGCTAACGGTCTCCAATCCATTATCAGAGAGTTTAGAAACAAAACCGTATTTGGAAAAATAAGCATCTGCCACAACATATTTAGACATCGAAAGAAGGACCTCTTTTCTTTGAATCAATATATTGGCATAATGATCTACCAAACTTTTTGATTCCAAATTATTTGGTGTCTGAACAGCCTCTAAATGAAACGCTGTATGATTATCTATATCAATCGCTGCTATACCAGATATTTCCAATCCCCATTTTGCCTTTCCCGCTACACCAGACCAATAATAACCAACTCCACAGGTGGATTTACCAGATTTACTAACATAACTCGGGTCGAAAGCAATGGTTAAATGTTTGCCCCCATACTCAGTAATCAATTCTTTATTGAAATTTAAAAAGTCAAAAGACTTACTAAACTGATTCCTGTAATGTTGTTCTCCATGATCACCATAACGACTTAACTGCATAAAATTTAAACGTCCTTTTATGCTAAGAAATAGACCAAAAACTTCCAACATAAAATCATATTGCCATTTATTTACATCTTTCATTTTGTTAAGTAATCTTTTTGTGTGATATTTATAGTTGGATTTCTCCTTGAGAAGCATCATTAATAGCTGTTTGAAATTAACTATTAATTTAATGATAATCAGGGAGTTATCCTAATTTTTGAGCCTGTTTTTTTAACTTATTTAATTGACTGTTAGAGGGTTAGGGCAAAGTTTAACGGAGTATTGTTTTTAAAGAGAAGCTCTTTATTATAATCACATTCTTCACTATTCATAGTACTCTCATTGTCAGTTTAATATGGTTCTGTATAGGGTGTAATTATTCCATGCTGCCTAAATCTAGCTGCTTTTATACTATCTATAAGAGCAATGGATATTCCTTTTTGGTGTATAGTTTCAATACTTTCTGCCGTGATTGCCGTATCCATTTAAAAGGAACAATAACAAACCTGAAAATAAACTTTTTTAGTCTGTATGTTGTTTTTACAAAAGACACTTTCTTTGATAAAACACGAATTAAATGTAAGTAAAAATTTCTGCACATTGCCATAACTAACATAAATACAGTGTTTTCTTCTAAAAACGAAAAGGGTAATTTTTTCCAACCAAAATCATTGTTCATTTCATCAAAAATCTTTTCAGTAGTTCCTCTTTGGTTGTAATAAACAATTACATCCTTATCACTAGAGGCGCTGTCATTAGTTAAAATTGCACGATAAATAAAACTATCTTGGAATTCAATATCTGTTTGCCCTGTTTTATTACGCTCACGGCTTACTACATAACGATATGTTTTATCGCCTTTAAAAGGGGTGTAGTTTATACTGCAAACTTCTACATCAAAAAGACCTATTTCTTACAGTCTCCCATTTTTTTACTGCTCTAATTTTGGTTGAGAGTTCTGCACAGCGTTGTGCTCTTATATAAAACATTTTGCTATTCTGTTCAACCACCTCAATGATTTCTTTGCTAAAAGAACCACAATCCATACGACTTCTGTTTATACTATTAACTAAGAATCAATAGTTCTTTATTATTTAGTTATTTTTTTGTATCTTTTATGATATGGAAAAAAATAGATTTAAGAAAAGTTTTAGATCAAGAAAGGAACGCGATTAGAAGAGATGCTGTAAAAATGATAAAAAGGGGGATAAGAAAAAAGACATTGCTAAATTTTAGGGGGTTCATATTAATACTGTTAGGGATTGGTGGAAACTATATAAAAAATAAGGAGCAAAATCAGAAAATAAAAAACTACTGAACAAAAAACATGAGATTGAAATTCAAAAAATGATTACAGAGACTATGCCTGACCAATTAAAGTTAGATTTTGCTTTATGGACAACAAAAGCAGTTAAAAAATTAATACTGCGAGAGTTTAACATTTGTATTGGAAGCAGAGCAATAGGCAACTATCTTAAAAACTGGGTTTTCCCTCCTCAAAAGCCAAAGAAAAGAGCTTATGAACAAAGCGCTAAGAAGGTTCAAAAATGGTTAGATGAAGAATATCCATCAATAAAAAAACAAGCAAAAGAACAAGGAGGTTACAATACCATTGAGGAGATGAAACTGGTGTAAGAAACACCTATAAAAAAGCATATGTCAAAACGTTTTTCAATTAATATGATATCAACGGTTACAAATCAAAGATTCGTTCAATTTATGATCTATAAAGAAAATATGAATGCTGATGTTTTTATTAAGTTTTTAGAACAATTAATCATTTCTCAGGATAATAAAGTGTTTTTAATTTTAGATAATTTAAGAGTTCATCATCGTAAAATAGTTAAGAAATGGGAGAAAGAGCATAAAGGTGTGATTACGTTATTTCACTTACCTTCTTATTCCCCAAATAGAAATCCTGATGAATATTTGTTTCTTATTTAGGAAACTTTTGTATATTTGCAAAAAGGAATAGTCAATGAAGCCGAAATATTAGGATTGAATTTTTAAAAGATGCTGTTGATTTTCTAAATGGTTTAGATGAAAAAGCAAGAGAAAAAATTTATTACAACTTGAAAAAATCTCAAATTAGTATTGATAATACTCTTTTCAAAAAAACTGAATTATATGTCCGTAAATAGTCCTAATTTTGGAGAACGAATCTTTGACAGGATAGTCATAGCGAGTATTACAGCTAATGGACATTAAACGGATATATAAAAACTGAATGACGAAAATATGGGGATTTAGAACTTTATATAAACGAACTCAATATAGACTGTTTTCTTTTTGGGATAAAACGGACAAAAAAGATACTCTTGTAATATCAACACACGAAATTGAAAAGAAAACACCAAAAAACACCAAAAAAGGAAATTAATAAAGCGGAAAATTTAAGAAAACAATATTTTGACGAACTAAAAAAATAAGAATTATGAAAACTACAAGTTTAGATACATTAATTGATAAACATGTTGGAAAATTAGGAACTCAAAAAAGAAATAAATTTGAAAACGAATTAAGGCTTGACATAATAGGCGAAACTATTAGAAAAGCACGGAAAGAAAGGAAACTTACGCAAGAACAGTTAGGGGAATTAGTTGGTGTTAAAAAAGCACAAATATCAAAAATTGAGAACAATTTAAATGATGCAAGATTTGAAACTATATTGAAAGTTTTTAGAGCATTAAATGCAAAAATTCATTTCAATGTGGAATTTAAAAATCAGAGCGTTGAATTAGCATAGCCTGTGTACAACACGGTGTATAATTCATTGCTAATTCTAGCTTACTTACGAAAATCCTTGTAGATTTTTTTATTCGGTTTTTATTGGTCTCAAAAGTAGTTAAAACTATGCACTTTAGTGCATTTCGCTTTAGCTTCTAAAAACCTTTACCTTTGTTTTATGGGAGAACAAAGGTCAGGTGAACATAGTGCTTCTAGTTTAAGTGTTCATATAGTTTGGAGTACAAAATATAGTTATTATGTTTTAAAAGGAGATATTCAAATACGTTGCCGCACCCTTTTGATACAAATCTGCGATGCTGAAGATGTTAAAATTTTAAAAGGAGTAATTTCTAAAGATTATGTTCATATGCATTTAGAGTATGGCCCTTCTGAAAGTGTAAGCTATTTGGCAAAAAAAATAAAAGAAAGAAGTTCAAGAAAACTTCAACAAGAGTTTCCTGAATTAAAGCGGAGGTATTGGGGTAGGCATTTTTGGGGAATCGGTTATGGATGTTTGAGTACTGGTAATATTACAGATAAAATGGTTAATGAGTATTTGGGACATCATCGAAGACCTGACGATAAGGAAAACGATAATTTTATTATAGAGAAGTAGCCGTTGAGGGGGGGGCTTTAAGCCCCAAGCCAAAACCCATGGACTTTAAGTCCATAGTGGTTTAGTTGCTAAATTAGTTGCTTAAACACGCAACGAAATCATACACAAATCCGTTGTGCAATATTAGAAAAGAACGAATGATGAAAATTAATAAGAATATCCCATTAATACTAAAAACATATTTATTGGTATTATCCATTTCATCAATTTTCAGAGGAATTTTATTTTTAACAGAACTGAATCGTGTAGATTTTAAAGTAGTCTCAACTTGGACTATTATTCAGTCCTTTATAATGGGGGTAAGGTTTGATATTGTAATATCTGGGTATATACTATTTATCCCAGCGCTCATTCTTATAATAAAAGGAATAGTGAATCTTCGAAACCATTTAATTTTTAAAGTTCTGTTTTATTGGATTTTTATACTTTTTTCAATATCGTTTTTAATTGCAGCAGCAGATATTCCTTATTTTAATCAATTCTTTGAACGTTTTTCAATTGGGGCTTTTGCATGGATTGAAAATTTAGATTTTGTAGTAAATATGATTGTTCAAGAGCCAAAGTATTTTTTAATCATAATACCCTTTATAATTATTGAAATCATATTTTTTAGATTATTAAAAAGATTATTCAGCAACAAGGAGCCAAAACAAACTAAAATAAACTTATACATTAACATCTTTAGTTCACTGCTTTTCTTATCTATAATGTGTTTAGGAATTAGAGGACGTATTCAAAAGAAATCACCTATTAGAATAGGAACTGCATATTTCTCAAATAATGTTTTTTTAAATAAACTTGGGTTAAACCCTACTTTTACACTTATGCGTAGCTACTTAGATAGTAAGGATAAGAGGAATGAGAGTATTCATTTGATGGATAAACAAAAAGCAATAAATAACACTAGAAGATCTCTTAATATAAATTCTAAAGAATATAATTCACCAATTGCCAGAAGTATTAACCCCGATTTTCATTTAGAAACAAAGCCTAATATCATTCTTATTATTATGGAAAGTATGAGTGCTGCAAAAATGAAACGGCATGGAAATAAAAACAATTTAACCCCATTCTTAGACAGCTTGTCTAGAAATGCTATTTATTTTGAAAACTTTTACACTAGTGGAAAACACACCTTTAATGGTATCTTTAGCTCTCTATTCTCATTTCCAGCACTTTACCGAAAGCACCCTATGAAACAGATAAAAGAATACCATGGAATCAGCAGTGCTTTATTAAAAAACGGATATTCTACCACGTATTTCACAACACACGATAGTCAATTTGATAATGTTGAAGGATTCTTAAGAGCAAATGATTTTCAAAATATAATAAGCCAATCAAATTACCCAATAAATGAAGTAAAAACAACCTTAGGTGTGCCAGATGATTATATGTTTAGATTTTCAATACCCATAATTGATGAACTACATGAAAAAGGTACTCCTTTCTTTGCTACATTTATGACTGCAAGTGACCATGGACCGTACTATATTCCTGATTATTTCTATCCAAAATCAAAGAATATTAAAAATCAAATAGTTGAATATGCAGATTGGTCATTAAAAAAGTTTTTCGAACTAAGTTCAAAACAAAAATGGTTTGATAATACTATTTTTGTTTTTGTAGCGGATCATGGAGCTCCAATAAGTTCAGACTACGAAATATCTCTATCATATTTTCATTCTCCTTTTATCATATATGCACCTAAAATAACTACATCAAATATGGTATATAAAGAAATAGGTAGTCAAATTGATATTTTCCCTACAATTATGGGATTAATAAAGCAGCCATATGTAAATAATACGCTAGGAATTGATTTACTAAGAAAAAAGAGAAAGTACGCAGTTATAAATAATGATAGTAAAATAGGAATACTTGACACTTCTTACTTCTGCATAATGGGAAAAGAAGATATTAATTTATATAAATATAAAAACCGAAATAGAACAGACTACTTTGAGCAAGAGAGTGAAAAAGCCAGAGAAATGACAGAATACGCAAAATCACTCATGCAAACATATCAAGAAATGCTATTAAGCGGAGAAATAACATTGCACAACAAAGAATAAACGCCATTAAAACGGGCTATGTTTATTCAAAAGGTCAGACTGTCTAAAAACTATTTCAAAACAACAAACTTATTTTTCTCTATATTATTTAGGGTGTTTTATTGATTTTCCGTATCTTTAAGCATGAGCTACATCAAAGGGTTCTATAGAAATAAAGCCGTTTTAATTCCTGAAACTATAACAAAATAAATGGTGGTTTTTAGACAAACTGCCGTTACCAATAATTAAAAAAAAGTGGAGTACCAAAGCAATACAAAGAAGCGAGTTCAAAATAGAATAACCAGAAGTTACCTTGATGTAAATACTAAACTTGAACATTTTGCTATTATTTCATACAAAGTTCCTCTTGAAAAAATTGAACACTTAATTCCTAAACCATTCAAACTTTGGACTTACACAGAGAATGGAAAAGAATATGCTTTAGTTAGCGCAGTGCCATTTAAGGATAAAGATTTTTCATTTTATCGGATTTCGAGATTTCCTAAATTTAACTTCTTTCAAACAAATTTCAGAACATATATCATTGACGAACGAGATAATAGTTATTCTGCTTGGTTTTTTGGCACTACATTAGGATCCTTCACTTTTATTATTCCAAAAATGATATGGAAAATGCCTTGGGAATACGCAAATTATAAGTTTAGTTTTAAAAAAAATAATGACTACTATTCTGAATATAAAATGGAATTTAAATCAAAACTTGGTGACGGAATTATTGATATTGAAAACACAGGAAATAAAGTAAAACTATTAGATGGATTTAAAAATATTGACGAGCAGGCTCACATTTTAACTCACCCAATTATTGGTTATTATGACATATCTAAAGAAGAATTAGGAACTTATGAGATTTGGCATCCTGAAATAGACTTAAAAGAAGGGAAAGCAAATAAACTATATTTTGAGTTATTTGAAAAATTAGGTTTTCTAAGCAAATTAGAAATGAATAATCCTCATTCTGTTTTGATTACTCCGAAAATTGAATTTGATATTCTTCTGCCTCCGAAAAGAATTAAAACTATTGGTAACAAAGTATATAAAACATAGCTTTTAAGTGCTAAACTCAAAGGTTAGTGTATATTTATAAAGTTCCTCCAGATTTTTAATTTGGCTTTTAAAATAGAAAAGATAAAAACAGAATATAAAAATTTGGCTCTGTGCTAAAACCGAAATTTATCGTATTTTTATACGTTACTTTTCATATACCAATCGTCAGACTGTCTAAAAACTATTCGCAAAAACAGTAATATTGGTTCTTAATAAATTGTTTAACATATTGATTTTCCGTATCTTTAAGCATGAGCTACATCAAAGGGTTCGATAGAAATCAAGCCGTTTTAATTCCTGAAACTATAGATTTATTAATTGACAAGAATCATGAAATAAGATTCATTGATGCTTTTGTTAATTCATTAAATGTTGTTGGTTTTGGTTTCAAAGACATTAGAAACAACAATAACGGAAGACCTCCATTTCATTCAAAAGACTTACTTAAACTTTACATTTATGGGTATCTTAATAAAATAAGATCTTCCCGTGGGTTAGAAAAAGAATAAACGTAATATTGAATTAATTTGGCTACTAAAAGGACTTGTTCCCGACCACAATACCATTTCTAATTTTAGAAGAGATAACCCTAAGGCAATTAAAAAAGTTTTTAGAGCAACTCTCAATATTGCTAAAAACTTAGACCTAATTGGAACTATGAAAAGACAATGGGAATTTGACCATATCATGACTAAAAAATAAAGAAAAGAGCCTCTGCAGATGTTGGGTTTATCTTTATTGCTTACAACCTTAAAAGAAGTATCAATTGTATTGGACTACCTAAATTAATAAGCCTATTGCCCCCCCCTGTTTTTATCTTTATTTTACTTAACCCGAATAATTCATCAGAAATCAAAAAACCTGAATGTAAAGTGTTATATTTAAGCAGTTAAACACAAAATATATCATTTTTTAAAACACCCAGATTTGAGCACTAAAGATACTTTATTTTATCGAGGAAATCAAGCTATTTCGGTTGATTTTTCAGCCACAGAGATTAGTTCAGATGGTTCTTTTAGAAAAGTTAGAGAGAACCCACAACTTACTAAAACATTTTAGCAAGTTACTTCCTGATCTTCGAAACCCTAAATACATTACTTACAGTCGAGAACATCAACTCAAGCAACGTGTGTTTATGCTAATGCTAGGTTATCAAGATGCCAATGATGTGACCCATTTACAAAATGACCCATTATTTAAAGATGTTCTTCAAGGAGATTTGGCTTCTCAACCTACTATTTCTCGTTTTGAAAACAGTTTGAATAAAGAAACTATTTTCAAACTTTCTTACGCTTGGATTGATCGTTACGTATCAAGCCTAAAAGGTCGAGATGAAATAACAATTGATGTTGATGCTACCGATGATCCAACATATGGGAATCAACAAATGTCAATGTTCAATGGTTATTATGGACAGTTTATGTTAAATGAATTATTTTTTCATGATGGAGAAACCGGTCAAATTATCCTGCCAGTTCTTCGCCCAGGAAATAGCCATTCGAATCGATGGTATGTCGGAATTTTAAGAAGAATTATTCAAAAAATAAAAAAAGCATATCCTGAACTAAAAATTACTATTCGAACAGATAGTGGATTTAGTTGTGCTCCTTTTTATAAATTAGTAGCTGATTATGATTTGTTTTTTGTAACAGGTCAGGCTAGTAATTCGGTACTCAAAAGAAAGGTTGAGCGTTGTAAAAAAGCGGTTCAACTTCAATATGTAAATCAGCATAAAAAACACCAACATTTCACATCGTTTCGCTATCAAGCCAAAAGTTGGCATAAACCACAACAAGCTTACTGTAAAATAGAAAGTACAGGGAAAGGCTTAACCCGAATAATTCATCAGAAATCAAAAAACCTGAATGTAAAGTGTTATATTTAAGCAGTTAAACACAAAATATATCATTTTTTAAAACACCCATATTTGAGCACTAAAGATACTTTATTTTATCGAGGAAATCAAGCTATTTCGGTTGATTTTTCAGCCACAGAGATTAGTTCAGATGGTTCTTTGATTCTTTTAGAAAAGTTAGAGAGAACCCACAACTTACTAAAATATTTTAGCAAGTTACTTCCTGATCTTCGAAACCCTAAATACATTACTTACAGTCGAGAGCATCAACTCAAGCAACGTGTGTTTATGCTAATGCTAGGTTATCAAGATGCCAATGATGTGACCCATTTACAAAATGACCCATTATTTAAAGATGTTCTTCAAGGAGATTTGGCTTCTCAACCTACTATTTCTCGTTTTGAAAACAGTTTGAATAAAGAAACTATTTTCAAACTTTCTTACGCTTGGATTGATCGTTACGTATCAAGCCTAAAAGGTCGAGATGAAATAACAATTGATGTTGATGCTACCGATGATCCAACATATGGGAATCAACAAATGTCAATGTTCAATGGTTATTATGGACAGTTTATGTTAAATGAATTATTTTTTCATGATGGAGAAA
Source organism: Tenacibaculum sp. (assembly GCA_965242715.1). Classification (GTDB taxonomy): domain Bacteria; phylum Bacteroidota; class Bacteroidia; order Flavobacteriales; family Flavobacteriaceae; genus Polaribacter. The sequence continues at coordinate 1,683,867 of OZ251501.1, read as the reverse complement.
CCGGTCAAATTATCCTGCCAGTTCTTCGCCCAGGAAATAGCCATTCGAATCGATGGTATGTCGGAATTTTAAGAAGAATTATTCAAAAAATAAAAAAAGCATATCCTGAACTAAAAATTACTATTCGAACAGATAGTGGATTTAGTTGTGCTCCTTTTTATAAATTAGTAGCTGATTATGATTTGTTTTTTGTAACAGGTCAGGCTAGTAATTCGGTACTCAAAAGAAAGGTTGAGCGTTGTAAAAAAGCGGTTCAACTTCAATATGTAAATCAGCATAAAAAACACCAACATTTCACATCGTTTCGCTATCAAGCCAAAAGTTGGCATAAACCACAACAAGCTTACTGTAAAATAGAAAGTACAGGGAAAGGTTTAAATGTTCGTCATTTTATAAGTAATATTAAAGAGAAAGGTGCCCGAGAAATATACTTTGATTTCTATGTAAAACGAGGTGAATCTAGCGAAAACAGAATTAAAGAAGTCAAGAATATGTGTTTTTCCGATCGATTATCCAATCATGGATTTGTTGCAAACTTCTTCAGGTTGTTTTTAAGTAGTTTAGCCTACGAACTATTTTTATTACTAAAAAAAAGCATCAAAAAAACAACATTTGAAAAGGCTGAAAAATGGCAAATAAATACAATAAGAACCAATTTATTAAAAGTTGGAGCTACCATAAAAGTCACTAAAAAACGAATATATTATCAGTTATCAAGAGCATTTGTATATCAAGATTTGTTTCGAGAGATAATAACTCAATAACGGTTTTAAAGTGAGAATTTTAAAACCTTGGGATACCTATGCTCTGTTAGTAAAATTAATCCTTTTTAACTTTTAAAATCAATTATAACATACTATTTACTCCGAAAAAGTTTAAAAAACGAAAGAGAGAATCCTAAAATCTAGAGATAAAAAATCTATTTTGAAATTTGTTCTAAATATAAATCCTATGAATAATGCGGGTTAAATGTTCGTCATTTTATAAGTAATATTAAAGAGAAAGGTGCCCGAGAAATATACTTTGATTTCTATGTAAAACGAGGTGAATCTAGCGAAAACAGAATTAAAGAAGTCAAGAATATGTGTTTTTCCGATCGATTATCCAATCATGGATTTGTTGCAAACTTCTTCAGGTTGTTTTTAAGTAGTTTAGCCTACGAACTATTTTTATTACTCATGTTACGCATCCAAACCTCAAAAAAGGATGATTAAGCAGCTTTAGGTGTTGATAACTTTCTGAGTTCGTTATGAGCTGCTTTTTGAGCTGCTAAATAGATTTGTGTTTTCATAGCAAAATGATTTTTCCCTGTTCTTTGTTTAAGCCACTCTAACTTTATATAAGCTACAATTGACAATACAAAATGATTCGTTTGAGTTTCTGTTTTTTTAGTTGGAGATTTAGCAAAACCTGTGTTACTTTTAATCGATTTGTGATACTCTTCTACTGCCCACCGTTTTTTGTAGATTGTAGTTATTTGGTTATACGATAAATTTAAATCACTACAAGCCAAGTACAACTCGCCGACTGTATCATTCTCGTTTTTGAAAACTTGCTTTGTAAGCAACAGCGGAAAGTCTAGTTTTTCAAACCAAACTTCCACGGTTTGTTGTCTTGGCTGTAATGTTTTAATATTCACGTATGCTCCATTTTGCTTATCTTCTAAGGATAAGGCTACTTTTCGATTGCTTTTTAAGGCAATAATAAAATCATTTTTTAAAAGTTCTTTACAATAAACCATGTTCTCTGCTGAAGAAAACCAACTATCAGCCAACACATAATCAAAGTGTATTTTGCTACTACATTCCTGCAACATTTCTCTAAAAAGTTCGTTTTTAGTTTTGCTGCTTTTACGCTTTTGCCTTCCTGTTTTTTTGTCGGTAACCCAAATATTTTTCTTTATAAACTCTACACCACACGGTATACGCATGCCTCCAACTTCGACTAAAGCAGTTAGAAAATTAACCCCTTTTACAGACCTTCCAAACACATGGTCAAAATGCCAAGTGTTCAACTCACTTTCATCTGTATATTGTTTTTCTTGTATCGAATCATCAAAACTTAAAATGATAGTTTCTTTAGATTGAGTCAATTCTTCAACATAAGGTTTTGCCTTTTTCCATAGAAATTTACTGTCATAAACACCCGTTGATAATGCTCGTGTTATTTTATCATGTTTTATAGAGAGTAATGAAGCCATACCTGTAGCTGTCGTGTAAGAACTTGAACTTATCAAATAATCAGTATACAAATCAACAAAATTATCCATCTTTTTATTTCTCAAAGTTGTTAACAAGATAAACTATAAATATCTTAAATTCAAATTATTCTTGCGTAAGGTGAGTTTATTACTAAAAAAAAGCATCAAAAAAACAACATTTGAAAAGGCTGAAAAATGGCAAATAAAGACAATAAGAACCAATTTATTAAAAGTTGGAGCTACCATAAAAGTCACTAAAAAACGAATATATTATCAGTTATCAAGAGCATTTGTATATCAAGATTTGTTTCGAGAGATAATAACTCAATAACGGTTTTAAAGTGAGAATTTTAAAACCTTGGGATACCTATGCTCTGTTAGTAAAATTAATCCTTTTTAACTTTTAAAATCAATTATAACATACTATTTACTCCAAAAAAGTTTAAAAAACGAAAGAGAGAATCCTAAAATCTAGAGATAAAAAATCTATTTTGAAATTTGTTCTAAATATAAATCCTATGAATAATGCGGGTTAAAAGGGGGGGGTGTAAACTATCTTAAAAAAGAATATCTGATACTAAAACTACCAAAACTCCAAATTATTAAAAATAACTCCTGCTGCTGTTTTTTTTTACAGAAATTATAGTTATTTTTGAAAATATAACAAAATAAATGATGGTTTTTAGACAAACTGACGTTGTGTAATGATTAGGTAACAAATTTATCTATTCTTTAATTCCTAAAACAGATAAAGGAAATGAAACAATTTAAAGTTAGCTTGGTGGGGAATAATTTTGCAATTAGTGTTATAGCCATTATGTTCTTTCTACTAATGACCAACTCTTGTTCGAGACAGGAAAGAAAGAGAATTATTAATTTCCCTAAAACAGAACTCACAAAGAAAAATCTAATACCAAAACCTTTAGAAATCATATCGTCAAACAATGGGTTTCCATTAGACGAATTTACCTCAATACATACCTCTAATGTTGAAGGTTTTAAGGAAGTCGGAATGTTTCTAGCTGATAAAATAAAGCTTAAAACTGGTCTAAGTTTGCAAATAAATGAAGATAAAACAGCAACTATTATTAGCATTAATCTATTAGATGGAGCAGAAACAAATAGTTCAGAAGCTTATCAATTAATAATCACTCGGGACTCTATAGTTTTAAATTCACAAACGGCAGCTGGTGCTTTTAGAGGTATTCAAACCATTAGACAAATTATTCCCGAAATAAGTAATGACACACTGTCTGATAACGAAATTTGGGTAATTCCAACAGGAAAGATTATAGACGCTCCACGGTTTGAATATCGAGGTGCAATGTTAGATGTGTCTCGTCATTTCTTTAGTGTAGAAGATGTTAAAAAATATATTGACGTTTTGAGCTACTATAAATACAACGTATTGCATCTACACCTTACCGATGATCAAGGGTGGCGTATAGAAATTAAGTCATGGCCAAAACTCACTGAAATAGGCGGAAAATCAGAAGTAGGTGGTGAATCAGGTGGTTTTTATACTCAGGAAGAATATACAGAAATCGTAAACTATGCAACTGCAAGATATATAACTATTGTCCCAGAAATAGATATGCCTGGACATACCAATTCAGCTTCATTTTCCTATCCATTTTTGAATGGCAATGGTAAAAGTCTTAAATATTATGAAGGAACGAAGGTTGGTTTTAGCACGTTTGACACTCGAAAAGATAGTGTTTATAATTTTATTGATGACGTCATTCGGGAAGTGTCATCTCTTTCTCCGGGTCCATATTTCCACATAGGAGGAGACGAGAGTCATGCAACCAAAAAGGAAGACTATATTTATTTTGTGAATAGAGTAGAAAAAATTGTGCAAAAATATGGCAAGCAAATGGTGGGTTGGGATGAAGTAGCCACAGCAAATTTAGACTCTACCTCTATTTCTCAATGGTGGGCCAGTAAAAAAAATATAAAAAAGGCCTTGGCGAAAAACATGAAAGTAATCGTATCACCAGCGAATAAAGCGTATTTAGACATGAAATATGACACCTTATCAAAATTTGGATTGAATTGGGCTGGTTATATTCCTGTTGACACAGCTTATATATGGAACCCCAAATTGTATTTACCAAAAGGAAGTATTCTGGGAATAGAAGCACCGCTATGGACAGAAACGGTTAGTAATATTGAAGAATTAGAGTATTTAGCTTTCCCTAGAGCCATTGGTTATGCTGAACTTGGTTGGACCATAGAAGAAAACCTTGAATGGGAGAATTATAAAGTGCGTTTAGCAAATCAAACTCATTACTTAGATCGTATGAATATTAAGTACTTTCCTTCTTCTTTAATTGAGTGGAAGAATAAACAAGATTTAGATTCCACTTATGTAAGTGATTAAGATTGTTAAATACTGAATGCCAGATACAATTTTTTGAACCCTTAATTTAATCGTAAAATCATAAGAAAATTATATGTTTTATATTGTTCAAACACTACACACAACAATAAATATAGGTCATTTGGCAGATAGTGGTAAAAATAAAGATGATAGCAATTAATAAACAGAGTAGTAAATTGAAAAATTGGAGCGTTGAAATGCCAAATGCACCATATTCAAACTGTTACAGCAAATTAAGTCGAACCTTAAAATAATAATATGAAAACAAAGACATTAAAAATTTCAGTAATAACAATAATCCTTCTAATGAGTAATTATTTGGTATTAGGACAATGTGCTAATACTTCTAATATTTATTCTTTTGTTTATAACGGAAAAACCTACGAAATAATTAAAGAAAATAAAACTTGGATTGACGCAGCTTCATGCGCAGTGGAAAGAGGAGGTATTTTAACAGAAATTAATGATCTTGCAGAACAAAATGCAATTTATTCGGAACTAAATACAAATGCGAACATAACTGTAAATAATACAGTTGCACCAGACGGTGGAAGAGGCTCTTATGTTTGGATAGGAGGAAACGACTTATCCTTTGAAGGTAATTGGGTTTGGGATGGTAATAATGATAATAACAGCACACAGTTTTGGATGGGGACATCAACAGGGAGTCCCGTTGGAGGGCTTTATAATAATTGGGGAAATGAACCCGATGACTATGGAGGACAGGATGCTCTTGGTCTATCATTGAATGGTTGGCCATTAGGTTCAGCTGGTCAATGGAATGATGTTGACCATACTAATATTCTGTATTATGTTGTTGAACACTCAACAATACTTTCAACAGAACACATTGAATTTAATACTAAAATCAAATTATTTCCAAATCCAGTGGTCGATTTTGTAACTATTGAAACAAATGGAATTGATGTACATGAAATTGTTATTTTCAATTCATTAGGGCAAACATTAAGAACTATTAATACGGAAGGGAGTTTGGCTTCAGAAAAAATTGATTTGTCAAATTTAAATAGTGGCATCTACTTTATTAAAATTAGTTCGGAAAATGGTGAGTCAACTATTAAAAAAATAATTAAATAACTTGCCCCTTTACCTACTCGTCATTTTGTGTTTTCAAATTCACTTAATTTCGGTTCAATTACCTTTTTATTGTCTCTTTGGTGTCTGAATTTTGATAAGGCTTTGTAAATTTCAATTCTTGCTCTATTAATACCTCCAATCGGCTGATGTGTTTTTAATGAGTTTGCTGGTGAAAATGATAATTGTTCCGCTAATTCAAATCTTTCTTTGGTATTTAATTCTTGAATAGGGATTTCAATTTCCGCAATTTTAATAAACGAACTATCTTTCTCTTTCCATTCAATTCCTGCATTTTCAATTGGTGTTTTTAATTCATCTGTAAATTGTTGAATATAAAAATCAAAGGTTGCATTTTCGTTTTTAAGATGATTATCCATATTTATGGTTAAATAATCATCAGTTAATTTTCTAGGTAAACTACTTTTGTTTTTTGAAGTAGGAATTATTTTGTATTTAACTTTTTTTTCTCCATATTGATAAGGCGTTGTACTCCAGTATTTAATGTCTAACGGGCTACTGTCGTAAAATTTCCCATTTTTAAGTGTTTTTAAAATGTCTTTATTTCCAGAAAGTATAAATTTGAGCACTAAAATTAACGGATTCCATTTTATAGCATAATAAACAGCATCACGGAAAAGCTTAACAGTTCCAAGAGGCATTGTTGGATTGGACATTAGTAAGAAATCTTGTGTGTTTAATTCGTCTGAATTTAGACGCTCTCCGCTAATTTCAAGAAGTTTTATTGCGAAACCTCTAAAATCCTTCTTTTTGTCGGATTGTATTTTACCACTTGCATTGGACAATCTAATCCAAGATTTATAAGTTATTTCATTTTGAAACACGCCAATTTTTAATTCATTTGGGATGTTTTCAATAATCTTAAAATTTGCTTTTAACAGTCCTAAACACTTAGGGTGTGCGTCTCTTTTAGTTTTTCCTTTTTTATAATCTTTCTCCATTTTGTTTTGAAGAATAGATAGCATTTCAAGAATTAATTTTTTTTCAGTCAACATTTTTTTTAGGAGTTTGAGTTTTAATAGTGTACAACGGTTTGGCTATGCTTAGTAAGGGGTTTTGTAAACCCATTTTTCGGATTAGCTAGTAGTTAAATTTACGCTTTTATTTTGGATTAAATACCTTACCCTTATTGGGTCTAGCCGTTGTTGTAAGTCGTTTGATTTATGTTTATAATCTTTTTTCATTAAAAGCACAGACTTTTTGTTTAACAGAAAACTTGCATTATATTTAAGTATTGTTGGGTATATGATTTGTCAAATTACTTGTGTATTATGCTTGAATTTATAACCGTTTTCTGCTAACTCAGCTAATACTGGTTTATATATCTCTTCTGTTATTGGCTTTAAAACACCTTTTGATCGTATTGCTCCTTCAAGAATTAATTTAGAAGCTATGGCTGCTGGTAATCCTACTGCTCTTGACATTGCAGAATGTCCAAAAGGCCTTCCCTCAACTTTCATGGTAGCAATTCTTTTTTCCATACGATTGTCAAACTCTACAATAGCTTCGTTATGAACAATAATCATATCTTTTTCGTGTTCTTTGTATGCCATTTTTTCCTGCATTAGTCCTAATAACACATCGGCATTGCTTCCTTTACTCATCGGGATTTGTTCATCATTAAATAGCCCTAGCCATTGCAGTTGTTTTATAATGTCGGATGATATTTTGAGGTTGAGTTCGTCAGATACTGCTCGTTTTATATCTACAGTTTCAGATACTCCAATAAGATTAGCTGTAAATTGCTTATAGGTTACATTTTGAAGGCTATGACTTTCTCTATCGCTTAATAAATTAAGATCTTTAAAACTTTGGATAGAGTTACAATAACCAGGGTGTCGAAGCAAACCTCTATAAAAATCGGAAATATCTTTAAGACCATAATCTATAATGTAATTGGTACTGTCTCTATTGGGATAAGTTTCAAATACTCCTAAGCCTTCAACATCCACTAACCAACTACTTTCAAACAAATCTTTTCCTGATACTTCTACTTTTTGCCCATTTTGGATATAAACAGCTGGAGTTTGAGCAGCAGTTAACAATCCTCGAGGACTCCATGAGAATTTGTAACCATATGGATTATTATTATGTTCGAACGAAGGTATTCCTGAACCATATGATTTGAAAGACTTTATCTTTCCACCTTCCTGATTTATTTGATTTATCATGGTCATGGCTCCCATATGATCAATTCCCGGGTCCTCTCCAATTTCGTTCAAAATAATAATGCCTGCCTTTTTAGCTTCATCATCTAATGCCTTCATCTCGGCTAATATAAGAAGTGGTAACCATGTTAACACCGTGCTTTAAACATGCCTTAGCTACTATGACATGCATATTAGGAGGTATCATACTTACTACTAAATCAACATTTTTCACCATATCATCCAATTCATCATAGGGTGGTGTAGCATTCCATAATACTCTTTTGCCTAGTACTCTTCCCGCAATGATTAAACCTGAATGGTTATTATCTCTACTAGCAACTAGTACTTCGTATTTGCATTTATCAATAAAATAATCTACTAAAGGCTTTACTACATATCCTGTTCCCAATACTAATACTCGTTTCATACTAATTAATTTTATGACTCACAAAGTAACAAATAAATTTTAGTTTTTTAACAACTACGCAAAGTAAATAATTTGTAATAATGTTTATAGCAGCGATGGCTTACAACGTCAGGGCAAACTCATACTTTTATTTTTAAAAACTCTAATATTTCATTTTCAGCACATTATGTTTTTAGAAAAGTTAGTACTTGTAAAATCCCAAAAGATAACTTGCTAATTATCAATACTTATAAAAAAGCATGAGTTTGCCCTGCTTACAACGTCAGTTTGTCTAAAAACCACCATTTATTTTGTTATTTTTTCAAAAATAACTATACTTTCTGTAAAAAAAATAGCAGCAGGAGTTCTTTTTAATCGAAAGAATTCCCCGACGCTTGCGTCGGTGGTCAAGAGGAAAGTTTGAAAACCTATGGTTTTCATCAAACTAAAAATAAGGTTTTCTTCCGCTTGATACCTCGTACCCTTGGGTCGGGGTAGTTCATTAATTTGGAGTTTTGGTAGTTTTTAGTATCAACCTGAGTTCAATGTAAGGATTTAGAAAAACAATGCTAATTGATTTGAATTTTGCGTTTCAAATTTGATACTTGGTTTTTTTTCTTGAAAAGAATACGCAATAAGACTTGCTACTAAATTGGTAATAAAATTTCCAAAACTTCTATGTCTAGAATGTTCTGCTTGCGCTATATTTTTAAGTTGATCATTAATGGTTTCTATAACAGAACGTTTTCTTAACAATATTTTATCTCTCATAGTCATATACATTTTTCATATTATTTCTAATTCCAGTAACTAAATGCAGTCCTTGATCGAATAATAAAGCGGTTAATTCTTTGGAAACATACCCTTTATCATTGACTATGATATGAAGTTTAAATCCATAGAACCATCCCATAGTAGATTTACCTCTAGTTGCAATATCTTTAAAGACCTTGTTTCTGTAAATTCGTTTTTTATTGCAAACTCGTATAGGTGTTGAATCGATAAAAGAGATTCCTGTACATTTACCCAAACAACAGGTTTTCATATACAAACTCAAAGCCAACATATTGGATTGCATCAATTCTGTAAATCGATTGTAAGATACTGTTTCTGGAAATTCTTTGGTAAGATGTTTTTGAACATAGAAAATGTAAAAATGTTTAAAATTCCGAAAACCACTCATATGAAATAACACAGTGATTGTTAAAATTTCACTAGTTGACATCTTAAATTTTCTATTTCGAGTGTTTTTTCCTGTTAAAAGTTGTTTTTTCTTTAATGCAGGCTCAAAAACAATGCAAAAATTATCAATAGAGCAAAAAATAATTGTAATTTTATCAATAGAAATAATAAGCAAAATGTGTTTCAGTTTGTTGAAATTCAGTACTTTAATATACTAAATATTTCGCTTTTTATATGTTAAAATATTACTTTTCTTACGTCGAACTCAGGTTATTAGTTAAAATTAGTGATTAAAATTTAATTTTTGTTATAACAGGGTGCAATTTTCAGAATTCAAACTCAACCGTTTGAGTAAGCGATATGAACTACAACGGTTTGTGTATGGAAAGTAGCAGAATAAAAACCCTTTACTTTTCAGTTTAACAATAAATAGTAGAAAAGCACAAACTTTTGAAGTTTGCGCTTAACTGCTATTTTTTATATAGCGTGTTATGGGCAGATTTTATCTATTGTCCGTCCATACGGTTTCTAGAAACTCTGCACCTTCCCAATTATCACAAGTGTTATTACCAGCAATACTGCCAAATGAACAAATTGTATTACAATTTTCATCAATCACACTGAATTGCTCATCAGATACATTGTTTCCATAAAAAACATAGACAGTTTGACTTTGATGTGTATACTTTTTGATATTTGAACGTGGATTCTGTACTCCGTAGTTTTCAATGAAATCATTAATCCGTGTTTGCAAACAAGTAGGATAGTTTATTTCATCATCATTTTTTTTACAACTATTTAAAGTGAAAAATACACCGATAATTAAAATTATTTTTTTCATTTTATTATTTTTTTAGTTATTGTTTCTCCATTGTTTAGTGCTATATGTAAAATGTATATACCGTTATTTAAATGTGTTAAATCAATCCCGTCGTAAACGTTTTAAAAATTAATAAAAAAAAGAGAATGATTTTTAAGTATCTCCATTAACTTTGAGTTGGACAACAAAAAACATCATTCTCTATGTCAAATATATCACTTTTTGGTTAAATAATTCAAAAGTTAGACCGTTCAATTTTCAAAAGAATAGTAAAAGAGCATAAAACAGATAAACATGAAAAAGGATTCGATAGTTGGTCACATTTAGCTTCAATGCTTTTCTGTCATTTTGCTAAAAGTCAATCATTACGTGATATTAGTAATGGTTTGCGCTCGGCTACAGGGAATTTAAATCACTTAGGAAATGTTCATGCTCCCACTAAGTCAAACTTAGGCTATCAAAATCAACATAGAAGCTGGGAACTCTTTAGAGATTACTATTATGCCTTACAAAAACAATTAGGACAGCATGCAGGATTAAAGCAAGTAAAATTCAAAATAAAGTCTAAAATATTCTTGTTAGACGCCAGTACAATCAGTTTATGTTTATCACTTTTTGATTGGGCAAAATACAAAACAAAAAAAGGCGCAATTAAATTACATACATTGCTTTATTTTGATGGAAACTTACCTGTTTACGTAAATATTACTGATGGAAAAACAGCAGACAATAAAGAAGCTTATGATATACCATTAGTAGAGAACAGTGTAATAGTTGCTGATAGATTCTACAATGATTTTCATTTATTAAACATTTGGGACAACAATAAGGTATTTTTGGTTATAAGACACAAACATAACCTAAAATTTAATGTCATAAAAGAGAATGAACTTCCCGAAAATAGACATCAACACATTCTAAAAGATGAAATTATAGAATTGACAAAAAAATCAAAAAAAAGGTACCCTAAAAAAATAAGACGGATTGCTATTTGGGACGAAAAAAACGAGCAAACAATAGAGTTAATCACTAAGGTTATGTTTTAGAATAATGTAGAATTTCACTATCTTTATAAAAACATTATAGATATGGATTTACAAAGTATAATAAGAGTGTTGAGTCAAGAGCAGAAAAAGGAATTAGTCGGTTTATTGAGTCGTGATTTGAAAGTGCCAAAACTAAATATGCTTATAGACAACCTAAACAAAGACCGTCCAATCAACTGTCCACATTGTCAAAGTTCTGATATTTACGGGCATGGAGGCTATAAGGGTCGTAAGCGCTACAAATGTAAATCTTGCACTAAAACCTTTAATGATCTTACAGGTACTGCTATGGATGGCATAAAGAAAGTGGATGAATTTCAAGATTATCTAGTTCTTATGATTGAAAGCGTGAGTATCCGTAAAGCCGCTAAAAAGATTGGAGTCAATGTTAAAACTATTTTTGATTGGAGACACAAGTTACTATCTTGTTTATCCGTTTTTAATGGAGAAGAGTTCTCAGGAATTGTTGAATGTGATGACAAACAGCTTAATATAAATAATAAAGGAAGTCGAGATCTTCAAAGAAAACCTTACAAGAGACCAAGTGATAGACAAACCAAACGCGGTGTGAGCAATGATAAAATCTCTATAATGGTTGCCACAGATAGAAATAACAATCCAATGATGCGTGTCGCTAAAAGAGGCAGGATTGATGTGCATAGTATTGAAAAAACAATAGGAACGTTACTAAAACCTGAAAACGTACTTTGTTCAGATTCTCATCCTTCTATAATTAAATGGGCAAAAGATAAGCAGATGGAGCATCATACATTTATAGCATCAAAACACATAAAAGACAAGTGCTACCATGTGCAGCATGTAAACTCAATAGACAATCGTTATCAAAGATGGATAAAACCTTTCTATGGTGTATCAACAAAATATTTGAGTGGCTATCTAAACTGGTTTGTATTCTTGCAGAAGGTTAAAAAATCGCTCTCTCAAACAGTAGATATAGCAAATATCATGATAAAAAACGCTAAAGCTATAAACACATATAAAGCAATTGAAGAAAATTATATGGAATTAATGATTCCACATTATTCTAAAACATAACCATCACTAATAACTTAAAATGGTCATATAATACAATAAGTGAACTATACAAAAGCCGTTGGGATATAGAAATATTTTTTCGTGACATAAAACAACTTTTGCATATAAAATCATTTATTGGAACAAGTCAAAATGCAGTTATGATACAGATATGGACAGCTTTAATCACCATTTTAATCTTAAAATATTTGAAAGCAACAGCAAAATATAAATGGTATCTGTCAAATTTAGTTGCTTTCCTAAGGATTAACCTTTTTGTGAAAATTGATTTACAGAATTGGTTAAACGAACCATTTTTGGACAAAGAGAAACCTCCGAATATTGAGGTACAGGGGGTGCTTTTTTAAATCAGTCAGTTTTTAACTGTTTTTGTAGCGAAATCAGTACTTTTACTTTATCCTAAAATTTGTTTAGGACGGGATTGGTGTTTGAACTATTATCTAACAGAACATTTGAGGAACTTAGCATGTCACCAATTACAATATGTAATAATTTTCCAACTTCTACCAAAAATAGGTCTGGGTGAAACATTAGAAGGTAGGTCATATCGCCAAATATAGCCTTCATGTTCAGGGTTAAATAAATAAAATTCAATATTTGGATTCCCAATTAAGTTTTCAAATCTTTCGTCTAATGCAGACATATCATTTTTAGCACTAAAATTTTTATTCAAGTCTTGAATTTCTTTTTTTAGAACATCATCAGTAATTCTCTCATGAACATCTTGATTTTTTCCTTTCTCTTGTATTACATGGAAAACTACAGGGATTTTTATTGTTCTTCCATCGTCTTCAGAAATTGGTTTAACCTGTGAAAACGAAATATTGAAAGCAAATAACAATATTAGAGATAAAGTTTTTGGAATAGTCATAATTTGATTCATTTAAATTCATTCTGTTAATGGTGTACAACGGTTGGTTGTATGAAAAGCAGCAAATTAAAAATGCAATTACTTTCAGTTTAAAATAAAAATAGGAGAAAAGCACAAACTTTGTAGTTTGCACTTAACTGCTATTTTTTATATAACGTGTTGTGGTTTGTATTTGTTTTTCACAAATTTTCATGTCCTGTTAAGCTCCAAGTACTATCTGTTTTTTCAAAAACTATTAATTCCATATAAACTTCTTTACTACTTGTATCTATTTTATGCTTTACTTGAATACCAATTAAAACTTTCTCTTTTGACACAGAATATGGGTAAGTAAAAAAATAAATAATTTCAGTTTTATGCTTCCTGGCATTAAACTCATACATATTAATTAAGTCCGATTGGTAATTCTCAAAGACAGTATGGGAATTAAGTTTATATAGTCAAACCTTAACAACCCATTTTCTTGGCGAAGAAAATAAAGAAAAAAGAGGTCTTAAAATATTAAACAATAAGTTATTAAATTCTTCTTTGAGTTGTTTCATAAATTTCTTAAGATTCCAACCTGTAGCAGCTAAAAAGGCATTGATTTGCGGGGAATTTTCTCCCCAAAGATAGTTTTGGTTCAATCTAAAGTCTGTTTTTAAATGACCAATAACTGGTTCAATAGCAGCTCTTCTTCTAAATTTTCCTCTTTTACATCTTTTCTGATATTCTGTATCTCGTTTTAAAGGTCTATAATCAGGAGTTGATATTTTGGTGTTACCTATTTGTTTGATGCCTTTTCCACCTCTGTCATAAACAACTTCTTGGGGTAAAAAAGCAATATTGGATTGCATTTGTTCTAATAATGGTGCTATTGTTTTGCTATCGTGAGGATTGCCTTTAAAACTTTTTATCGCAGTAATGATTAATGTTTTTGAAGTAGTAATTAACCCTGTTTTAGTGCCAAATTCATATTTTTTATGCACTTTCCCTTTAGCGATACATGCTGTAAATGGTTTGTGAATACTGTAAATTTTATCTTTATCTGTTCGCTTTTGATGTAAGATTTGATAATACAAAGCAAACTGCTTTTTATAGACTTCTAAAACGTGTTCGGGTAATTCTCTTTCCAACTCTCGAAGTAAACGACCTGCTATAGTTTTTAGTTTTGCATCTGCTTTCTTTGCTTTTTTATATCGCTTTGGATGTTTACGATTATGGGTGTCTCTTAATAATTGCTTTGAGGTTCTGGCATAACTTTGTCGTTGCTTTATCTTTTCTTTTTTAGCAATATCATTGCATTTATCAATAATCTTTTTGGCTAATTTAGCATCTGTAGGAAAGGTAGTGTTGTTCTCTGCTACTGTGGTGTCTGATAATGTTACTTTTTCTTTGGCTGCTTTACCAAAAAGACGGATAGAGTATGCAAATATTTTTTGAACTCCTAGTTCTCCTATACGTTTTCTGAAATGTACAAAGTCACTTGGATCACAGGGAAATTGATACTCAAAATAAGCCATGCCACAAAAATATTGCATGTAAGGGTTCATTGCCCAAGCTTCGGATAGACGCTCATCAGATAAATTATAAATACGCTTGAGCATTAAACTTCCAACCATTAATCGTACTGGCATCGCTGGTTGACCTGTATGTGAATAATACTGTGAGAAATCTTTCTCAAAGTATTTCCAATCTATTTTGTTGCTCAACAAAATTAATTCGTGGCTCAAATTAATAAAATCCTTGAGCAAAGGTCTGAACAAATTTTGTTGATTTTGATTCGCTGTTTTTCCTATCATTTATTGCAAGGTTTATACTATAATATACGGAAAATCTTGCAAGTAAATACTATATAAACAGTGAAAAATATCAAATAATTAACTGTAAATCAGAATGTTGAAACCTTTTTAAGGAGCGACTATATAGTTCATCTTCACTTAATATATTTGATGGCTTGATATCTTCAAATTGTCTATCAATCAATTTTGATTCTCCTTGTAGGACATAAGCTTTAAAGTATTTAGAAGTGTCTAATGCAAATTTATTAGATAATTCTTTTTCAGATTCGTATTTAAGAAATAAATCATAAAAAGGAACATTAGACTCTACTATTTCCTTTTCAATAGTTTTATTAGTTTTTTCGGATTGCTTATTTTCTTTACAAGAAACGAATGCAAGTAAAAGAATGAAAAAGTATTTCATATTATTTATTAATTTAATTGCCATATTCTTATTGATTTAACTCCACCTGAAGGACTTGTATATGCTACTGAAATAGTCTTTCCATTAATAATTAAATCACAATGACCTGAATATCCTGCTGCTGTAGTATTAGAATTAACTATTACATAAATTCCATTCTTCCCATTAAGTAAAGCAGCAACTTTGACTGGGTCATTAGCATCTGCACCTTCCAATTTAGCAGATGTTTCACCAAATTTAGCAATCATATAAGTATTAAAAGAAACTGCATCTAAAATATAATTTTTTCCATCACCACCTTTTTGAGTTCTTTGACTTCCATTGTATCTTAATACAGGAATCTGTATACCAGAGTATAAAAGACCTCTTGATGCTCTAATGGCACAAGCATTATTATATTGAGATCTTTGGTTTATATGACTATTAAGTAAAGATCTTCCTACTAATGTGTAAGCATCTGTCGTTGACATTGGGCTATAATTTCCGCTATTACCTATTTTAGGGAAATTAGTTAAAAATGTATTAAAAGCAGGTAAAGATTGTTGTGTTAATAGTGCGTCAAAAGTAATTAGGTCAGGGTCAACAACAGTTGGACTAGTTTCTATTTCAGCATTAAATTGTGAAAACCAGTTTTCATATTGCAAGAAATTATACTTTGAATTCTGAATTAAAAAAATGATAGCATCCAATGAAAAACCTTTAGCATTTTCAAATTCAGGAGTAAAAGCAAATGAATTTAAATAATTAGTAATCGCATCTTTAGCTTCTTTATTTCTTTCATCATTAATCCAATTTTCTTGTTCATCTGTTAAACCTAAAGTATCTGAAAACGCAAATGAATCATCCAATGAATCATCTAATGATAATTTTTTTACCTCAACACAATCCCCATTTTCATCAGGTTGAAAACCTACCTGACACATTATTCGAGGCTCTGCTGCTTTTGCACAATTTCTTCTTCCACTTCCATCAAGGCAGTCAAGATAACCATCTCCTTCTCCTCTAATAATTCTGATAGGTTCATCTGGTTGAAATTCTGTTATACAAGACGTTGTTGAAGAAGAACCAACATATTCTGTATACAAATAGACAATACTTATTACATTTCCCCAAGCATCATAAGTGTATCTATACCAATCGATGTAATGATATAATGTTGATGTGGTACAAGTAGTAACATCACCTCTTGCGTATAATCCTGAATTATCTTCTTTTACTTTATCTTTAAAATAAAGTTTAGGCTCTTTGATTTCTTTTTCATTAATTTTTTTAGCAAAATAAAGTTCATTATTAGTATCATATAAATGGGTAAACCCCTCATAATCTGAATTTTTATTAAGAGAAATATTTAAATCTTCAATTTTTGTTACACCATCTTTCTTTTGGAAAAATTTAGCAACAAAAAAGTCTAACTTATTCTCTTCACTTTCCGTAACGATTAACTTATATGAAATATTATACCCTTCTTTTTTTAAATTGTTAATTGTGGTTGGGTTAAAAGGAGTATCATAAATTAAATCAAATTCATAAAAATTTGTTTCTAATTCTTCGGAATACTTTTTTACAATACCTTCCCAATTTACCTCGTAACTAAAAGGAATTGTTTTTTTAAAATCGTCTTTGTTAAATGATTTTTCAAACCTGTTTTGTGAAGTAATTTCTTGTGGCTCAATACCGTTTTCTTTTTCGCAATTTAATAGTAAAACAGACATTCCAAAGAGTAGAAGTCCCATTTTAAAAAGGTTTACTAGTTTGTTTTTTTTCATTTTCATAATTGATTAAATTTAGTTATTAACTCATGTTACGCATCCAAACCTCAAAAAAGGATGATTAAGCAGCTTTAGGTGTTGATAACTTTCTGAGTTCGTTATGAGCTGCTTTTTGAGCTGCTAAATAGATTTGTGTTTTCATAGCAAAATGATTTTTCCCTGTTCTTTGTTTAAGCCACTCTAACTTTATATAAGCTACAATTGACAATACAAAATGATTCGTTTGAGTTTCTGTTTTTTTAGTTGGAGATTTAGCAAAACCTGTGTTACTTTTAATCGATTTGTGATACTCTTCTACTGCCCACCGTTTTTTGTAGATTGTAGTTATTTGGTTATACGATAAATTTAAATCACTACAAGCCAAGTACAACTCGCCGACTGTATCATTCTCGTTTTTGAAAACTTGCTTTGTAAGCAACAGCGGAAAGTCTAGTTTTTCAAACCAAACTTCCACGGTTTGTTGTCTTGGCTGTAATGTTTTAATATTCACGTATGCTCCATTTTGCTTATCCTCTAAAGATAAGGCTACTTTTCGATTGCTTTTTAAGGCAATAATAAAATCATTTTTTAAAAGTTCTTTACAATAAACCATGTTCTCTGCTGAAGAAAACCAACTATCAGCCAACACATAATCAAAGTGTATTTTGCTACTACATTCCTGCAACATTTCTCTAAAAAGTTCGTTTTTAGTTTTGCTGCTTTTACGCTTTTGCCTTCCTGTTTTTTTGTCGGTAACCCAAATATTTTTCTTTATAAACTCTACACCACACGGTATACGCATGCCTCCAACTTCGACTAAAGCAGTTAGAAAATTAACCCCTTTTACAGACCTTCCAAACACATGGTCAAAATGCCAAGTGTTCAACTCACTTTCATCTGTATATTGTTTTTCTTGTATCGAATCATCAAAACTTAAAATGATAGTTTCTTTAGACAATACTCCGTTAAACTTTGCCCTAACCCTCTAACAGTCAATTAAATAAGTTAAAAAAACAGGCTCAAAAATTAGGATAACTCCCTGATTATCATTAAATTAATAGTTAATTTCAAACAGCTATTAATGATGCTTCTCAAGGAGAAATCCAACTATAAATATCACACAAAAAGATTACTTAACAAAATGAAAGATGTAAATAAATGGCAATATGATTTTATGTTGGAAGTTTTTGGTCTATTTCTCAGCATAAAAGGACGTTTAAATTTTATGCAGTTAAGTCGTTATGGTGATCATGGAGAACAACATTACAGGAATCAGTTTAGTAAGTCTTTTGACTTTTTAAATTTCAATAAAGAATTGATTACTGAGTATGGGGGCAAACATTTAACCATTGCTTTCGACCCGAGTTATGTTAGTAAATCTGGTAAATCCACCTGTGGAGTTGGTTATTATTGGTCTGGTGTAGCGGGAAAGGCAAAATGGGGATTGGAAATATCTGGTATAGCAGCGATTGATATAGATAATCATACAGCGTTTCATTTAGAGGCTGTTCAGACACCAAATAATTTGGAATCAAAAAGTTTGGTAGATCATTATGCCAATATATTGATTCAAAGAAAAGAGATACTTCTTTCGATGTCTAAATATGTTGTGGCAGATGCTTATTTTTCCAAATACGGTTTTGTTTCTAAACTCTCTGATAATGGATTGGAGACCGTTAGCAGACTAAGAAACGATGCTGACTTACAATATATTTATACTGACCAACAGAAATATGGGAGAGGAAGACCTAAGAAATATGATGGAAAAATTGATTATAAAAAACTTAGAAAAGAATATTTTTCTTTGATAGAAGATAATCCGAAAAGCAAAGTATACAGCGCTATTGTATACTCAAAATCATTAAAAAGAAAAATCAATCTTGTGATTGTTTATTCCCTTAAAAAAGGAAAATGGAATCATAAATTATATTTCTCTACAGATGTAACAATTTCAGCAGAAATGGTTTTGACATATTATCGTACTAGATTTCAAATAGAATTTACTTTTAGAGATGCCAAACAATATACTGGTCTAAATCACTGTCAAGCAAGAAGTGAGGATAAACTCAATTTTCATTTTAATACAGCACTTACAACTGTTAATCTTGCTAAGATTACACATTGGATGCCTATTGAAAAAAGGCTAAGAGGCGCTTTCTCAATCAAGGATATTAAAACCTTACATCACAATGAGTTAATGCTTGCTCGATTTTTTAACGTGTTCGCTATAAGACCGAACTTGAAGAATAATAAACAAAAAATTAAAGAACTACTGTATTATGGTATCAGAGCAGCATAAAAACTTAACGGAGTATTGTTTAGATTGAGTCAATTCTTCAACATAAGGTTTTGCCTTTTTCCATAGAAATTTACTGTCATAAACACCCGTTGATAATGCTCGTGTTATTTTATCATGTTTTATAGAGAGTAATGAAGCCATACCTGTAGCTGTCGTGTAAGAACTTGAACTTATCAAATAATCAGTATACAAATCAACAAAATTATCCATCTTTTTATTTCTCAAAGTTGTTAACAAGATAAACTATAAATATCTTAAATTCAAATTATTCTTGCGTAAGGTGAGTTATTAATATTCATTTTTTTGTAAATAAGTAGCAGTTTTTTAGTATTCAATTCAGCCGTTTGGTGAGTCATATAAACCACAACGGAATTATGTATGGAAAGTGCTGTTTTGTGAGAGGCTGATTTTCCGCAGGAAAATTGGACTTAGCAAAAAAGCACAGACTTTTGATTAGGCACTAAACTAAGCATTTTTTATACACGTTGTTGAACTACCCCTCGTTCCTCGGAAGCCTTTTAGTTACTTTCAAAAAAAGAATAGTTACTTTTCTGTAAAAATAAAATATAAAAACGATGTTTCAAAAAAAAGATTAACCATTGAAGAGTGCGCAAGGTAATGCGTACCTAAATTTTCTTTATTATCTCTACAATTAGAAAAGAGTTTTGTAATTAACGGAAAGGCGGGTAGTACTTTACAGAACTATAAAAGGTGTTTGGCACATCTAACATTGCATTACAAAATCAACCCTTTAGACCTTGAAAAGGAACAGATTGATGATTATTTATTTCATTGTAAAAACCTTCATAAAACCCCTTTCGATAGTTTTTTTAAACACACTATTTTCGGATTAAGAGCTGCTTACAAAGTAGCTGGAATGGCTGCCATTAGCGTTTCGCTTCCGCAAATAAAAAGGCAAAATAATTTACCTGTAATTCTAAGTCGGAGAGAAGTAAAATCACTTATAGAATCTCCTAAACATTTAAAACACAGGTTGGTAATAGGCTTATGTATGGTTGTGGATTGCGGAATTATGAACTCTGTAATTTAGAGCAAAAAGATATTTATTTTGATAGGAAAACAATATTTGTAAAAAAGCAAAAAGGCAATCGAGATCGCTATGTTCCGCTTTGTGATTTACTGATAAAAGGGTTAAGAAAATATTTCAACTCAGAAAACCCTTACCGTTGGGTGTTTAATTCACAAGTTACCGATGCTGGAAAACCGCTGCAGTTTACTCAGCGCGGTGTGCAATGGTGCATTGGCGAAGCCAAGAGTAAGCAAGGTATAAAAAAGAAAGTAACAGCCCCTGTTTTTAGACATCCCTACGCCACCCATTTATTGGAAGAAGGGCTTGATATTGTAAGGATAAAAGAGTTGTTGGGACATGTACGAAGAGACTACGTTGATCTACTTACATGTAGCCAATTTAGAGAGGAAACAAAAATACAGTCCTTTGGAAACACTTTATTCTTAAGCGATTGCGTGCTAAATATATGATTGCCGATGTGCTAAATCGACATCAAGAAGATTTATATAAACTTTGTGCTAATTCATGGCAAAGTAGAACGCTACATGCCCTTCGAAAATGTAGAACCATAGCACTTGGAGGACGCATAGATAGGTATGACTGTTGCATACTTGGGCACAAAATTTACAATTGCACCCACATTTACATTGCATTGTTCCTGCAGGAGGAGTGACCGAAAAAGGTATTTGGAAGTTTAGTAAAAACAAGGGTAATTTTCTATTTTGTGTAAAAGAGATGAGCAGAGTTTTTAGGGCTAAGTTTGTAGCGAATCTTCGTAAAGAAAAGGCGGAAATCCCACAAGAACTGTATGATAGTTTGTTTAAAAAGAATTGGGTGGTGTATGCCAAAAAAGCATTTGTAAAACCTGAATATGTGATAGAATATTTGGGTAGATATTCTCATAAGATAGCGATAAGCAATCATAGGATATTGGCAATAGATAACAAAGCAAACACGGTAACCTTTAGTCTAAAAAATTACAAACAGGGCGGAAAAAAAGAGACGATGACCTTATCTCAATCAGATTTTATAAAGCGACTTTCCTTACATGTTCTTCCTAAAGGATTTACTAGGATACGTCATTATGGTATTTTAAGTGGTACTTGGAAAAAGAAACATTTGCAAGCTCTTCAAGAGCAACTAAATGGTAATAAAACCAAAAAAAAGAAAGAAACACAAGTTGTTGATAAACACTTAAAATGTCCAATATGCAAAGAAGGAAAACTGCATACTATACTGGAGTTTTCTAAAACCAGACCACCACCATATTTTATTTTAAAACAACTAGCCTCTCAAAAAAAGAGAATATATAAAATGCGTAATAACAGGCAATTAAAAAAATAGATTTAGTTGCCATTAAATACAATTGCCTAAAATGAAGTAAAAACTTAAAAAATCATGTAAAATCTAAAAAAAGTTATTAAAATCACATTGGTTTTATCAAAACGGATGTGATTTATAAAACAATACACTGCTTATCGTTTGAAAACAGACAACTCTCTTTACCTGTTTTTATAAAATCCCTTACAAGACTTGTCGAAATACCCATAGTAATCTGCCAATAGTGGGTTAGTCAACATAGTATTCATGTTTGGCCTATCGGCAACACGAATACTTAGTTGTTATGCCACGTTATTGTTATTGTTAGAATTTCAAGCCTAAACTAATTCCATAAGCTCTATAAATAAAATCCCCTGGTTTTTCATTTATTCCATAAAAAATAGGTTTTTTTGCATTATAAAAATTATAATCCCAAAACAAATTTAAATTAAGGTTAAACGAGTCAAGTTTTTTAATGGGAAAAGATAAGCCAAATCTAACATTACCCATTCCGCTTTTGATATAATCTTTTAAAGAAATATTATAAGCAGTCATTGTATATATATTTACATTATCGTAATCTACAAAATGATAACGGAGTATTCCTCCTATTTTTAAAGAAGTGATTTTTGGTTGTATTTGATGTTGTAAACCACCAACAGCTCCCAAAGTTAATTTATTAAGAATAGGGTAATTAATTGAATATAAAGCCCCGTAGGCTACTTTTTCATTTACTTTTAAACTATTCCCTGATATTAAATTTCCGTTATTATCTAAACTACCATAATTGTATTCTACATCACTAGACACAATAAGTTCTAATTCTGCTGTAGAAAACCAAGTTTTATCTAATTTATTTTTAGATGCTTTTGTTGTTTTAGATATTTGTTTTCCTGTATTTACTACATCAGAAATTGAAATTTGTGATTGACTAAAAATACTGCCAGTAAAAAACAACAAAATATATATTATATTTTTCATGAATTTATATTTTAATTTCGAACCATTCTTATTCCCTTCCATTCACTTCCTCTTCTCGCTAAACCATAAAAATCTAGTTTATAATCTGTATAATTTCTAAATATTTCTGTAGCTGGTTTAAAATCAAAAGACCAACTAAAACCTTGTCCTGCTCCTTGATCTGCATAACCTGCACCAGCGACAAAAGACCAATCTTTATAAAATCGCCTTTTTATTTCATAAGCCCCATATCCTTTATATCTTTCTCCAAAATATATAACTTCTATTTCATTTGGATTTTTTTGGTAACTTACTACAAATTCTTTATCTGTTGATTTTAATCCTTTTAATTGCTTAATACCTAACTCATAAAGTTTTTTTATATTTTCTTTGTTTAAAATATCGTAATTATTAGAAACAAAAGGAAGTTTTCTAATATAAATATTCAATAAACGATGTGTTTTAGGACCAAAATTAAAGAAAGGAAGGGAAGAACCATTATTATATTTTATAGCAACTTTATTAAATATAGGTAAACCTGAAAAATGATTATTACTGACAAGTATTTGCCCTTTATATAGATACAAGGGTACATTATTTACATCAATAGTAGGATTTTCAAATTGGATATTAGGTTTAGGATAATTATACTTTAGATATATTTTATTTATTCCTAATCGAAGCTCATCTGAATTAATATTATTCCACCAAAACCACCCTTTCTTATGGGTTTGTACTGTTACACCAACAGATTTATAGATTAACCATCTTTGATCCCAAAATTCTATTTGCATTCTATATTTGCGATTATTAAAATATTTATGGCAGTATCTATATTTACCTAATAAACCTTGGAACCAATGAGAACGTCCCTCACAAATTTCTAAATTTTGAATTAAATTATTAACAGTTACATCTGGGTCTGTATGATTAGAAGTGCCACTCCCTCCATTTCCAGAACCGCCTCCTCCAGAACCTCCACTACCGCAATCGTCAATAGGCCTAATGTATCTTGAAACTCTATCATTTATTCTAGTAACACCTCCGTACTGCATTCTTACTTCACATGGTTGAATTCTATATGCTAAAGAACTTTTAGAAAGAATTTGATTTTGTTTTTCTTTTAGATAATTATATAAACTTGTAGAATCATTAATATGAACAAATAAAACTCCCTCTTCTTTTGAAAATTTATAAAGAGTATCGTTTACTATTATTTCATTATCTTCATTTACAATAGAAGCAAAAAAAGGGTCGTTAATTAACTTATCTTCCTCTGAATTTTCACTAGCAGCTTTTTTAAACAATCCTCTTGATTTTAATTGCTCTTCTTTTTCTTTGTGAAGTTTAGCTATTAACTCTTTATTTTCAGGATTTATAATAGGGACATGAGAACGAAAACCTTTTTTATATAATTTTTCAAACTTTTTTTCAACAACTTCTGTCCTTTGTTCTTTCAAGTCTCCAATCATATCAGACAAAGATTGTTTAGACGAAAAAACAAATCTATTATTTACAATTGTTTTATCAGTTTTATTTATAGATTGATTTTCAACATCGTTTAATTCTAGTTCATTTTGACAGGATTGAATAATTATTCCTATAGATATTAAGAATATCATTGTAACCAAAATCGAAAATGGCTTTTTATTTCTTATTTTTTTCATTTTTAATTCATTTTAGAGGGAAAAATATTTTTCTATATTTTTAAGTTTTCCCATAATTTAATAACAATTTTCTACTCTTTCGATTTTCGCAACTCGTTTTACTTTTTCTTTTATTTCGGGTTCAACTTTCACATTTCCGATTTTGGGTGGTCAGCCCTTTTTCGACCATTATTTTGAGTTTATGTGGCATAACGGCTCCGGACATGAAGCGTTTTTTTTATTTTGGAATATACGAAGTATTTCAAAATAAAAAAAATGATTTATGTCCATTGTTGCTGTGAGTTCGAAGCGTAGCGTAGATCTCAGAGTGACAAGGCTCGCCGGAGCCGTTGCAGATGAGTACGTAGCGATAGCGGAGTATTCATCTGCAACGGTCTTGTGTATGAAACGTAGCGTATAAATAAACGCTAACTTTTCGGATTTAGCACGAGCCGAATTTTTAATTTTTATGTTTAATTTTCTTTTATAAATATAACCAAATTAAAAATTTGGCGTACTTTGTAAATATACAAAAACCTCTTGGAAAGCCTATACTAGCTATGTTTTATACACGTTGTTGTGCATAGTGTTTTTCACGTTCTGCTTGGTTTTCCGATGTTTGTTATTTAGTTCGGAATTGAGCGTTGGCAAGACATACTCTTTTGCGATTTTTGGCTTAGCGTTGGCTGTGGCGAATTGCAAATGTGTATGGCTTTTGGTGTTGACTTCATCATTCTTCAAATTTGAGATTTGGATTTAAATTAGTCATTTTCCATAGCCCATCATTTTCATCATAATCAAAAAAGACACCATTTACATTATTCGCTGAAGAAAAGTCAATTTTTGAATCACTAACATTTTCAATTATTTTTAAATCAGGACTTGTTAAGTATTGAGTTTTATTAATTTCTCTAGCAAGTAATCGGCTTGTTAAATTATGGATGTCTCCAAATGTGAAATTAGGGATTGGTTTTAATTTAGTAGTTTCTCTGTTAGAAAACTTAGAGAGCAATACAATCCATTGCGAGGCTCTCTCAGAAATTAAATCCTTATATTTTTCAATGTTATTGATTAAATCATTCTTATAGAATTTGATACTTTTATCCAATAACTCTTCTTCGTATAATCCACTAATTTCATTAGCAGAAGTTCGTGACCTAATTCCTGATTGATAAATTTTGACACTTATTAAATTTGGAAGGCCAAGTTCAACCAAAATAGAAAGTTCCTCGATAGATTCTGATTCTCTAATTAATTCTTCATTAGCTAACTTTTTGGCTATCCCGTTTAATACCCAAGGTAGAGTAAATGAATAATATTTTGTTATGATTTCAGTTGCATTATTAAGTGGTGCAATTTCTGACAATGGCACCGCTTTTATCCATTGTTCTCTTATCGCATCTTGATGCTCACTTACAATAAATTCTTCAGAAATAACATTGATTCCATTGATTTCATTCTCTATCTTTTTAAGCAATTCTATTTTAGCATCAATATTAATTTCAGATATTAGATGCTTTTGAATGATACTAATCAATTTGTCTAACTTATCTTCGATTTGAAGGTCACTATTCAATGGTATTCCAGATTTAATAATCGATTTCCATTTCAACCTATCATTTCCTACTTTTTTTATTATTCCTTTTGTTCTAGCTTTTAAAAATTGAATTACTTCTTCTCCTGTTATTTCGTCAGACTTCTCCGCTTGAATGAAGGCCAAAGAATTTCTAAAATAATCATCAGTCCATTCGTAGCTGCCATCAATGCTGTTAATACTGTGTAGTGATAGTAATCCATCGTCAATCCAATCTAATTTGTTATCAATTACTACTGCTTCTCGATTATCTGGTATGTCTGCAATATTATTTTCTGCTATTAATTCTAACAATAATTCAAAGGATACATCACTGTCGTTGGCAATTGCTTTCAAATCTTTAATAAGTTCTAAGCAACCACTTTGAGCTTTATCTATTTTGGCTTTATCAAAATAAGTGTTTATCTGTTCTGTATTTTCCCCTTTAGACCAATCTTGTCTACTCTTTAAACGTGATTTATTAGACCAAGTTTTTAATAGTTTGATTTTCTTCTCTCTTGAAAGTGGTGCTGTGCGCATTAGACTTCTAAAATTATATTTAAATGCATACGAATGTCTGTAGAGATGAACGAAGTATTTATTTATATCCTCAACCAATTCAGGATATTTTGATTTTATCGTAAACAACTCAATTTCACCACCGTTTGTATTATCATAGGCAATTAAAATTTTTCCTTCGTGATCAACAAATGCTCGTCCGGCTCGCCCAGCAATGTTCCAAAAATCTCTAGAAGTAATCAAATTTCCTGATTGATATAAAGTTGAAAAAATAACTGTTGATATACCTAAATTTACTCCTTGTCCTAAAGTGGATGTGGCAATAATTACTCTGATTTTTTCTTTGCTCATTAATCGTTCAAGGGGTAATCTTACGTCAGAAAGTAAGTTTGAATTATGACATAAAATTCCTTTTCTCGCAAAATAGAGCCATTCTGATTCTTCACCATAAGCTTCAATGCAAGCTAACTCAAATGCATTCCAATCGTTTTTATTCTTAAAAGAAAATGGAACTTCATCGTCAAGACACCTGTCATATTCTTTTGCAATTGTGAAAACAGAATCTTTTAGACCTACAAAAATTAAGACAGGACCAAAAACATTTAATTTTAAGGCGGTTCTAGCAACTGCTTGGTTTTTATTTTCTGGGTAAAATCTTATTTTTCTTTGTCCAGCAATCAGTGGAATTTCTTCACTCGTTATAAATTTTGGATTAAAAGAGTTCCTTTCAGTATCAGTACTTCTCCAGTTCAAATCAACAGAATCTCCATTCCATTGAAGAACTCCTAGTCTTTCATCAGATGGTTTCCAATTTTCCTTAAATACATTTTCTCTAGAATTTGTAAGCCATTCAGCTAAATCTTCTGCATTAGGTAAGACAGCAGATAAAAGTAAGAATCGTCCATTATTTTTAGCTATAAAATATCTCAATTCTTCATAAAATATTTCATTTACAATCAATCTTTTGTTAGCTCCTAATAAATGTCCTTCATCTATTACAACTAGTTTTATTTGATTAAGAATTTCATTATTCCCCCTAAGCATAGCTTTTGCTTTCTCTGGTGTTGCTATTATTACATCAGATTCATCAATTACTTTCTCGTCAAGTTTACTAAATAAGCTGCCACCATAAAGGTGTGATACGGAAATCCCGATACTATAAAATATTTCGTCTAATGAATTTTCAATTTCATAAGCTAATGATCTAAATGGTGCGATATACAATACTTTACTTCCTTTGTTTTTCGAAATAGAGTCTAATATTGCTATTTCAGCAATTCTTGTTTTTCCGCTACTTGTTGGTATACTTACTACACATCCATTATTTTCTTCGCTAATTACTTTAGATAATGAATTACGTTGAGTTATGAATAATTCATAAACCCCTCCATATTTTTTATAAGTTAACGAATGAATATAATTGCGAACTAATCCTTCACTAGTGTCAAAATATTTTTCAAGTGAATCCCATAAAGAAGCTTGTGAAATACCATCTGTTATTATTATCAATAATCGCACTACCCACCAAACATCAGGTTCGTTTTTAATCTCAGTAATTATTTTTAAATTTTTAAGATTGGTTTTGGCTAACTCTAAAAGATATTTCTCTCCTGTGTAGAAGTATTTAATGAAGTTATTTAAAGATTTTGCAATAGTTATTTCATAGATATTTTTACCTGAATCTATCTCATCATTATTTTCTGATAAATAGTCGTCAGTATAAATTTCATTTACCATCATACTATTAATTATCACCTGAAGATCTTGATAATTTCGACTAAGAAATAAGGAAACGATTTTTGAAATAACAGTATCATTTTCAATTTTCTTGATTAATATGAATGCTTTTGAATATTGAAAACAAACATAATAAGACAGAGCCGAAATAAGACCATAGTAATTGCCTAGTTTAGTTCTAACTTCAGGCGAACCGTGAATGTTTTCTAATATTGAGGCTCCTTTTTCTAAAGGGAATACACCAGTTTTCAAATGTTCATTTTCAATAAATCTACATCCTAGATTTAGGTAGTGAAAAGCTAGAAGATTTAATTTATCATCTTTGATAGTGTATTTAGGAAAGTTCTCAATACTTTCTGAAGTGTTGTAGAGAATATATCTAGCATTTGCTTGAGCAATTAGATTTTGAAGTGTTGAGTCATTTTCAATTCTATCTAATTTTTCTTGAATTTGTTCAAATGTCATAAAGTAGATGGGTTAGCAATTATTTCATTTGCTTTTTCAAAAACAAGATCTATGAAGTTTTCAGGGTTTCGAATACCTATTGAAATAAAAACTAGATTAGGATTGTCATTATTTAAATTTGCCTCAACTCTTTTAGATGCATCCGTATTACTTAATAACTCACCTTACGCAAGAATAATTTGAATTTAAGATATTTATAGTTTATCTTGTTAACAACTTTGAGAAATAAAAAGATGGATAATTTTGTTGATTTGTATACTGATTATTTGATAAGTTCAAGTTCTTACACGACAGCTACAGGTATGGCTTCATTACTCTCTATAAAACATGATAAAATAACACGAGCATTATCAACGGGTGTTTATGACAGTAAATTTCTATGGAAAAAGGCAAAACCTTATGTTGAAGAATTGACTCAATCTAAAGAAACTATCATTTTAAGTTTTGATGATTCGATACAAGAAAAACAATATACAGATGAAAGTGAGTTGAACACTTGGCATTTTGACCATGTGTTTGGAAGGTCTGTAAAAGGGGTTAATTTTCTAACTGCTTTAGTCGAAGTTGGAGGCATGCGTATACCGTGTGGTGTAGAGTTTATAAAGAAAAATATTTGGGTTACCGACAAAAAAACAGGAAGGCAAAAGCGTAAAAGCAGCAAAACTAAAAACGAACTTTTTAGAGAAATGTTGCAGGAATGTAGTAGCAAAATACACTTTGATTATGTGTTGGCTGATAGTTGGTTTTCTTCAGCAGAGAACATGGTTTATTGTAAAGAACTTTTAAAAAATGATTTTATTATTGCCTTAAAAAGCAATCGAAAAGTAGCCTTATCCTTAGAAGATAAGCAAAATGGAGCATACGTGAATATTAAAACATTACAGCCAAGACAACAAACCGTGGAAGTTTGGTTTGAAAAACTAGACTTTCCGCTGTTGCTTACAAAGCAAGTTTTCAAAAACGAGAATGATACAGTCGGCGAGTTGTACTTGGCTTGTAGTGATTTAAATTTATCGTATAACCAAATAACTACAATCTACAAAAAACGGTGGGCAGTAGAAGAGTATCACAAATCGATTAAAAGTAACACAGGTTTTGCTAAATCTCCAACTAAAAAAACAGAAACTCAAACGAATCATTTTGTATTGTCAATTGTAGCTTATATAAAGTTAGAGTGGCTTAAACAAAGAACAGGGAAAAATCATTTTGCTATGAAAACACAAATCTATTTAGCAGCTCAAAAAGCAGCTCATAACGAACTCAGAAAGTTATCAACACCTAAAGCTGCTTAATCATCCTTTTTTGAGGTTTGGATGCGTAACATGAGTTAATAATAATCCTGTATAAATTAGATTTCCTTTGTTCTTTATATCTTGTACAAAGAATTCTTCTAATTCAGAAGCTAAGTTTTCATCTGTCTTAAATAACTCTTCTATCAGATAAGAAAAAGATAATGGCATTTTTTCCTTCTCTAAAGCATCAGAAATATCAGTTACAGATTTCTTATCGGGTGTTTTTCTAAATTTTGATTCTCCTAGATAAATTTTTAAAGCTTTTTTACCTTTTTCTTCAAACAAATCAACTAATAATGTATCATCCCCTTTCATTGCTTGGTCAATATTTGGGTTATATCTAAGCTTAAAAGCGTGAATTAACCCCTTATTTAGTGTGCTTTGAATATATTCAATTAGTATAATTTCAGTTGCATTTCCTTTTTTTACATTTAAATCATTTGGAAGTTTCCTATGTTGATTTGCATATTTTTCAAAGCCTAATTCCTTATATTTTTCTTTTAATTTATCTAATCTTAAAGACGTGTAATGATGATCAATAAGCTTACTCGCCATCCATAAAATTAATGCCTCATCTTCTACCTCATTTTTCTCCGTTAATTCTCTATGACACTTTGTTGCCGTAACAGGTATATCATTGGCATTTAACCAAACTCCAAGAGGATGTTCTTCGTTTGGATGGTTTCCGATTAGATTAATTTGTTTAGTCATTCTATTGTTTCTGAGTGTTGGCAAAAAACAGCTTTTTTGTTTTTTAAGCGTTGGTCTATGTGTCGGCAAAAACCAAATGTGCTGTTTGTGCGGCTGGCTTTTTTAGTTCAAATCTTAATGTTTTGCACGTTTTCCGCATTATGCACAACGGTTTGTGTATGAAGCGTTGGGCATTTCGAAGCACTTCATTTTCAGTTTGCCGTAATGTTTATTTATATCTATAATTTTCATTTAACCACTTATTGCCCAATGATTTATACACTTTGTTGGGGGTATGTGCTTTCTTTTCCGTCCTGTTTGTAGCATAGGCAAAGACATACTTATTGACAAGTTTTGGCTCGTGGGGTGGGCTTTTCGAGCGACTTGGCAATGTGTATGGCTTTTAGCGTTGGCTTTCATTTTGTTAAGGTCTATTCTTTTTAAAATTCTCTGCTTGCTCAAAAATATCTTTATAAACTTCATCTCTCTCAACTGGTGGATAACCGTGTTCGTCCAGCAATAAAATCAGTCCGACTTTTAGAGCCGATTTAATATCTTCTCGTTTACTCCAGTCAGGAAATTTAGCTTGCCCATCTACTAAGTCTTTTACTGCTTTTGCCAATTCAATTAGTTTATCCTCTGGGTATTTGAAGTCATATTTTACACACAGTTCTTTCAAAATATCGTAGAATGCTTTTTCCTCAAAATCAATTCCCATTTCGTCACCTGCTGAAAATTCTTTTTGTACTTCCCAAATCAGGTTCGTTAAATGTTCAGCCATTTCCTCATAAACTTCACTACGCAGAACATCATCTTCTTTTCTTTCGTTGTAGCGTTCAACTAGAGATTGCATTTTCTTCGAAAAATCAATTCCCTTTACTTTATTGACTTTTTTAATTTCTCCAATGGCTTTTGCCAAGAGTTGTTGAAGCAACTTTATTTTAGTGTTTGGTAATTTTATCTTGTCAATTTTCGCCAAATAGTCTTCATCAAAAAGGTCTTGTTCTGTTTCCGCTTCATCACCGAGTTTGAAAATTTCTTGTACACCATCACTTTCCAAAGCATCTTTTATCATTTCTCGAACTTTGGCATTCATTTGTGCCGTGTCAGGTGCATTCCCTTTTGTAAGTTTAAAAACTATTGAACGAACAGCTAAATAGAAATGAGTAAAGTCTCTTTCTTCTTGGGTTAATTGTTCACTTCCTGCACAAATATCATAGGCTGCTTTTAAGCGTTTTACCAAGCCCATAAAACGAGTTTCAAGCTCTTTGGTTAGCTGTACAAATTCGGCTGCCATATTTAGCGTATTCAATTGCTGTAAAGCTGTGCCATCAAAATATTTTGAACTATCAAATTTGTGAATAACTTTGGCTAATAAATCCAAATGATTTCTGACAACAATCAAGGATTCTTGAATATCCTCAAAATTTTCTCTTTCGCCTTTATTGTATTTGGCTAATGCAAGATTCATTGCTTTTTTAATTCCAATGTAATCAACAACTAAGCCTTTGTTTTTACCTTTAAATTTCCGGTTTACTCGTGAAATTGTTTGAATTAAATTGTGCTGTCTAATTGGTTTGTCAATATAGATAGAATCTAAGAAAGGCACATCAAAACCAGTTAGCCACATATCAACGACAATGGCTATTTTGAAATTGGATTTTTCGTTTTTAAACTGTCTGTCTAATTCTTTTCGATAATCTTTTGTACCCAATAAATTGTACATCTCTTTTGGGTCGTCTTTTCCTCTGGTCATTATCATTTTGATACGTTCCATTGGTTTGATTTCCCTTTTTTCTTTGTCGGTAAGTTCTGCTCTTTCTTCTGCAACTTTTATTTTTGCCTATTCAGGTTTTAGTGCAATTACATTTTTATAAAAGTTATAGCCAATTTCACGGCTACTGCAAACAAACATTGCTTTTCCTTTTACCGTTGCACCCTCTGAAACTCGTTTATCATAATGCTTTACAAAATCTTCTGCTAATTTCAGTAAACGGTCTGGGTCGCCCAAAATAGAATTCATTGTGGCAGTTGCCTTTTTACTTTCTTCTATTTGGTATTCGTTAGCACCCTCTTCCGCAGCTTCTTCATAATACTTTTCAATTTTCTCTAATTCGCTATTATGCAAAGCAACTTTGGCTGCCCGTCCTTCATAAACAAGTCTTACAGTAATTTCATCTCGTACCGATTCGGTCATTGTGTAAGCATCAACAACTTTTCCGAAAACATCTAAAGTAGCATCAATTGGTGTTCCTGTAAACCCTACAAAAGTTGCATTGGGTAATGAATCGTGTAGATATTTAGCAAAGCCAAAAGTCTTTTTTACACCTTTTAAAGTTATTTTTACTTTTTGGTCTAAATTGGTTTGACTTCTATGTGCTTCATCTGAAATACAAATTACATTAGTTCTTTCAGTTAGCAGTTCGGTATCTTCTGTGAATTTGTGAATAGTGGTTAAGAAAACACCACCGCTTTTTCTACCTTGAAGCAAGATTCTTAATTCGGCTCTGCTTTCTACACTTTTTACATTATTGTCGCCAATAAATTTTTTAGCATTGGTAAATTGCCCTGAAAGTTGGTCGTCTAAATCCGTTCTGTCTGTAATAAGTACAATAGTTGGACTTTCAAAATACTCACTTTTCATTAATAGGCGAGTGAGATACAACATAGTGAAACTTTTACCGCTACCAGTTGCTCCAAAGTATGTCCCACCTTTTCCATCTCCATCAGGTTTTTCGGCTTTTTTAATATTCTCGTATAACACACGAGCTGCATAATATTGAGGATAGCGACAAACTATTTTTTCATCTTTCTTTGAAGTATCGGGAATGTAAATAAAATTTTGGATAATATCTCTCAGCCTATTTTGATTTAGCATACCTTGAACAAGGGTAAACATACTGTCAATGCCATCAACATCTTGTGCTAAACCTGCAACTCTACGCCAAGCATAATAAAATTCGTAAGGGGCAAAAAACGAACCTGCTTTATTGTTTACGCCATCGCTTATAACACAAAAGGCATTGTATTTAAAAAGTTCGGGAATATCTCTTTTGTAACGAATAGTTAATTGTTCGTAAGCATTATGAATTGTGGCTTCTTCTCTAATGGCAGATTTGAATTCAAATACAACAACAGGTAAACCATTTATGTAAATTATACCGTCTGGAATTCGTTTCTCTGTGCCTACAATTTCAAGTTGATTTACAAATTTGTAGATATTATGGTTTTTACCGTATTTGGCTTGTTGCTCGGCTACAATATTATCTAAATTATTGCTTTGTATTTGAGGTGGAAGACCTGAATAATCAATCAGTTCAATATGAATGTCTTTTTGTTTTCTGTCTTCTCTTTTAAGAATAAAGCCATCAGCAAGCCAACGCATTATTTTTTTATTACTCTCGTAAAGGTCAGCAGAAGAAAGAGTTTTTAGTTGAAGAATAATTGATTGGGCTTCTGTTTCAGTAAGTTGTTCGTTAGCATATCGATTGAGTAAATAGCTTTTTAAATCTTCTTCAATCAAAACTTCATCATCTGCTCGGGAAATAGTATTACCCAAGAAATGCGGAAAGTCTTCATTTCCTAAAAGCTCGATAAAAGCCTGTTCTAATTTTGCTTCTGTAAATTTATTCATCAGACTTGTTTTCATCTTCATTATCCCACATTTCTCGGTAAAACTGGATTTGTTCTGCTGTGGCTTGTGGGTCTATATCATAATAATAACGACATAATCTTTTAAATAGAACCAAAGCTTCATCATCAAAAGCCACTTCGCAAAGAGCATCTAAAGTATGCTCTATTTCATTAATATCCCGACTTTTATTGCTGATTATTTGTTCAGCTTTCGGTTTCCAAAACAATAATGTTCTACTTACAGCCTCTTTTTGCAGAGTAATAATAGCTTTACCTAATTTATGTATACTGTTTTCGTTCATGTTAATGAAGTTATATCCAATTCTATTGTATTATTTCTTCAGTTTTTTAGTTTTACTATCCAATTGCTTGATAAAATCCTTCTCAACCTGTGTGATTCTATTCTTTATTTTTTCTTTATAAATTTCATATTCACCGTGAGCTTTTTCTATTGCTTTTTGATGACTAATAGTTCCTGAATGTTGCAAAATGTTTTTATTGGTCATTTTCAAGAAAGCATCTAACTGCTTAATCCAATCTGCCATATACATTGGTGTACGGTCTAATGCTTGAATTTCTGCAATTTCCAAAAATGCAGTTACCATTCTGTTTAATATATTCAGCTCATCTTCGGCAAGATAATTTTTAGCAATCTCAACTTCTTTTTTTGTTGGAATTTCACCTTTAAAGTTAGTTAGACCAATATGTTCTTTTGTTGAATCTACTCTTTTATAAACAGTTTCGGCTGCTGTTTCTCCGTGACTTGCCCAGTGCATTTTGTTTTGTATGGTTTTAAATACCATTACCGATTGTTCTGTTTTTGGGTCGTAGTCGATACTTGTGGAATAAACATCTAACACCTTACGCCAAAATACCTTTTCAGACGAACGAATATCACGAATACGAGCCAAAAGTTCATCAAAATAGTTTCCGCCTCCTGCTTGTTTTAGCAGTTCATCGTTCATTGCAAAGCCTTTTATTAAGTACTCTTTGATAAGTACTGTTGCCCATTTTCTGAAATGTACACCTCTATGAGATTTTACTCTGTAACCAACCGAAATAACTACATCAAGATTGTAAAAATTAGTAGGTTTGGTAGAAAAATCGGAATTTCCGATTTTTCTTATTGTTGGCTCTTTTTCAAGTTCTTGTTCTTTGTAGATATTAAGAATATGCTCATTAATTGTAGAACGAGATTTTTGAAATAGTTCTGCTATCTGGTCAATACTTAACCATACGGTCTCATTCTCAAAATGAGTTTCTATTTTGACCTTGCCGTCTTCGGTTTGGTATATTATGAGTTGGTTGTTATTCATTGTGCATTTTCACTGGTAATTCATAAGAAATGCTTTCTCTATCAAAAAGAATTATTTCTTTATCATTAAATAGTTTTCTTGCTTTTTCATAATCAGGTTTTTTACTGCGTTCTCTACTTGAAATATAAAGTTTATCAATTTTAGAATTGTTAATTTGTTGATAAATATGATTATCATTTTCTGATAATGAACATCCAATAATCGTTAAACAACCTGAAAGTTTAGATAATTTGTTGTAAGAATTTTTAAGATAGTCACTTTTGTTAATCTCGTCAATCTTATTTTCAGCTTGAAAAATACAAATAATCTCTTCTTCATCATTATTTAATATTTCCTCAAGTTTATCATAAAGTGCTTTATTAGAAGTTTGAGTTATTTTCTTTTCTTCCTTTCCATCTTTATAGATATGAAATGCTCCATGTAAAAAAAATAGATTTTGAGTTTCTTGTTCTACATTAAAAACAAACTCTTTATTTCCATCAAATAAAGTTAACTGTTTGCTACCATCATCAACATTGTTTAGTATTTTATTTCTTTTCTCTTCTTCAAGAATAGATTTTACAACTCTTTCAATATCTGATGTTTTCCAATTCTTCTGCTGGTTTTTTGAATATATTTCAATTTCACTTATAAAATTTTTCTTTGTCATTTTATCCATTGATTGCTTGATTTCAGAATTATTTCCAATATTTATTTTGACCGTACCATCCTTCCGAGCTTTTTTAATTTCTGTATAAATATTATTCTGGATATCATTCATATCTTCCTCCATAAATTTAAGAGAAGGCTGGATTGCAATAGTTTTTTCTTTTTCAGTATTTTCTGATTTGAAATTTAAAAGCAACAAATAAAGAAATGAATCATAGTTTAATGTAAAGTAATTTGTGAAATTTTTAAGAAGCACGTATATTCCTTCATTTTTTTCAGCATAAATATTTTTAATTTCAGATTTTACAATTTCATGTGCAGCTTTTATAAAGTCATACTTAACTTTATTTCCTATATATTTTTTTAAAAAAACATTTTCATTCTTAATATCACCTATTAATTTCCCAATAAATATTTCTAAATCATCATTACTTTCTGCTACAATTTTTCCTGCATCTTTATATACTCCATGATTATTTTCTATCATTTTCTTGAAAATAGATTTATAACTTGTATCAACACCAAGCCCTCTATTAAAACCATTTCCCAACAATAAATGACACTCTTGTTCCTGTAATTCCTCAAGAGTTTCTTTGTAACTCAATAATAATATTTCTTTAATTTTCATAACAAGTCCTCCTTTTCTAAATTCTCCACAACACCACGCATTAAAACAGGACAAAGTGGTTTAATGCTATCTTTCAACTGTGCATTTATCCGTTTGCGAGTTTCTAATGTATGATAAATGGTTATTATGGCTTCTTGTATTTTTATATCGGGGATTGGTAGCTTGATATCTGTAAAGCGTTCCCACTCTAAACTTGCTCTCACACTACTATCGCTAATAAACCAACCGTAACGATTAAATTCGGGACGATAAAACCAAAGCATTAAAAGACACTCTTGCAAAATCTGTGTAAGTTTAAAATTCGGGATTAGGTTATTTATAACTTAATCCTGTCTTCAAATATAATCAAAAATTGGTTAAGAATAACGCCCCAATTTCTAATTGGCATTGTCCATTTTCTTGTGCTTTCTCTTAGTGCTAAAAATACGGACTTCATTACCGCGTCATCCGTGGGGAAAGAGAGTTTGTTTTTTGTGTATTTTCTAATCTTTCCGTTTAAGTTTTCGATGAGATTAGTGGTGTATATTATTTTTCTAATTTCAGCGGGAAAATCAAAGAAAACAGTGAGTTCGTCCCAATTGTTTTCCCAACTTTTAATGGCGTAAGAATATTTAGAGTTCCACTTGTCTTTGAAGTCGTTTAAAGCGGCTTTGGCGGCTTCTTTTGTGGGTGCTGTGTAGATTTGTTTCATATCCTTTACAAACTCCTTTTTATCCTTCCAGACCACATAACGCATGGTGTTTCTAATTTGATGTACTACACATATTTGAGTTACAGAATTAGGAAACATCGTTTTTATGGTCTCTGTAAATCCGTTTAAATTATCGGTAGCAGTAATCAAAATATCTTGTGTTCCTCGTGCTTTAATATCACTTAAAACAGACATCCAAAAGGCGGAAGATTCATTTTTACCTAACCATAATCCTAACACCTCTTTTTTACCATCTGTGCGTAACCCTACTGCGATGTAAATGGTTTTGTTAATCACTTTTGAGTTTTCTCTAACCTTAAAAACAATACCGTCCATCCAGACGATTAGGTAGGTTTGTTCTAGGGGGCGATTTTTCCATGCAATGATATCTCCTGTTATTTTATCGGTAATTCTTGAGATTGTGGCAGTAGAAATATTGAAATCGTACAACTCATATATTTGCTGTTCAATATCACTGGTACTCATCCCTTTTGCGTACAGAGAGATGATTATATTTTCTACTCCATCTGCTGTGCTTTGGCGTTTTTTAATAAGCATTGGATTAAATGAACTTTCTCGATCTCGTGGTATTTGAATCGTCGTTTCTCCTAAGGTAGTTTTTAACTTTTTTGAAGTATAGCCATTTCGTGCATTGGTATTGCTACGCTTTTGATGTTTTTCATAATCTAAATGTGCGTCTAATTCGCCTTCTAATATCTTTTCTATGCCTCGCTTATGCAAGTCTTCTAGAAAGGAGGTTAGTTCTGTTCCGCTCTTGAATTGCTGTAAAAAAGAATCGTT
Source organism: Tenacibaculum sp. (assembly GCA_965242715.1). Lineage (GTDB taxonomy): Bacteria > Bacteroidota > Bacteroidia > Flavobacteriales > Flavobacteriaceae > Polaribacter. The sequence goes on along the minus strand of OZ251501.1, from coordinate 1,645,457 downwards.
TAAAATGTCTTCTGGTTTCATAATGTAAGGTGTTAAAGTTTAAAGTTAATAAAAAAAATCTCGGGAGTTATAACTCCCGAGATTTTAAACTTACACAGATTATGAGATAGTGCCCATTAAAAATTCAGGTAAAACAACATCTCTATCTTTTACTTGAAAAACACTGTATGCAGGTGAAATAATTGCAGGTTCATCAAAAGAATAAAGAACAACTCTTACAGTTTCATCTCTTCCAACTTGCATAGCACTATAAGCAAACTGTCCTTTCTGAATGATTTTATATTTGGATAAATTGCTTTCTGTTACATTTGCTTTGGAAGGCATAAAAACTTTCTTCACATTTATTCCAAGCAGATTTTTAACCTTATCTTCTGAATTTCTATTATCCACCGAGGCAACCAACTCACCTAACGGTTGTTGATTTTCGATATTTTTCAAAGTGTCCATATAAGTATCACAAATCAACTGCAAATCTTCTAAGCTGTTTTTATATACTTTTTGGTTGTTTAGCAAGCCTTTGTAAAGTGCTACGTGTTTTTTTTGTTCGTCAATATTTGGTATCGGAATTTCAATATCACTAAAGCGTTCCCATTCTAAACTTGCTCTTACACTGCTATCACTAATAAACCAACCATACCTGTCTGATTCGGGTCGTTGAAACCACATCATCATATATTCGGGAATCAGTTCATTTTCATCTTTGCTTTCAATTACCAAATAAGCAGGTGAAATGATTGCAGGTTTATCATTTGTATAAAGTGCAAGTCGAATAGTTTCATCTCTACCTACCTGCATTGCAGAATATGCAAATTGTCCTTTTTCAATCACTTTGTATTTTGACAAATCAGTTCCCGAAACATTGGCAACAGAAGGCATAAAATTTTTGGTAATATTAATTCCCAAAAGATTGGTAACCGCTAAATTTTTGTTTCGGTTATCTGCTAATTGTATGTAATCGCCCAAACGCTTATAATTCATAGCCCAAGACCTTAAAAGCGTTAATCAATTGATTTTGTGAGTTTTTTTCTTCTTGCAATAATGTTGTGAAATCTTTTTGAATTCGTTTCATTTCAGTATCAAAATCAATTCCGCTATCCTTGTCCACAAACTCAATGTACTTACTTGGCACAAGAGAAAAGTTATTGTCTTCTATATCTTCAAACTTGGCAGATTTGCAAAATTCAGGAATGTCTTTGTAAGTGGTTTCAAAATCTGCTTGTTGCCAGTTGTGATAATTTAAAGCAACTTTTTCAATGTCCTGTTCGGTTAATTGTACATATTTCTTTTCGTATTCACTTCCCCAACGCCTTAAATCCATAAAAAGGATTTCTTTTTCACGATTACGGTAGTTTTTATCCTTACTATTTATGTGGGCTATCCTCTCTTTTTTGTTTTTATTTAGTATCCAAAGGGTTACACTGATATCAGTTGTATAAAAGGTATTTCTTGGAATTATGATTATAGATTCAACCAAATCATTTTCAATTAGTTTTCTGCGGATTTTGTATTCTTCTCCGTTACCAGATAATGCACCATTGGCAAGGATAAAACCTGCAACACCATTTTCAGAAAGTTTAGAAACCATATTTAGAATCCAACCATAATTGGCATTGCTTTTTGGTGGCACTTCATAACCCATCCATCTTGGGTCGTCCAGTAATTCATTTTCGCCTCTCCAGTCTTTCAAATTAAAAGGAGGATTTGCCATTATGTAATCTGCTTTTAAATCTTTGTGCTGGTCGTTTGCAAAAGTGTCTGCGTGTTTATCACCAAGGTTTGCTGAAATTCCTCTAATGGCAAGATTCATTTTTGCCAATTTATAGGTTGTTGGCGTATTCTCTTGTCCGTAAATGGAAACTTCCTTTTTTGTTCCCTGGTGGTTTTCAATAAACTTTATGGATTGCACAAACATTCCGCCCGTACCACAACAAGGGTCATAAATAATTCCTTTGTATGGTTCTATTAATTCGGCAATCAGGTTTACAATTGTTTTTGGTGTGTAAAATTCGCCTTTACCTTTTCCGCTACTTTCCTTTAGAGCAAATTTGCCTAAAAAGTATTCATAAACTCTTCCAATAACATCTTGCCCATTGTCTTTGAGCGTATCAATGTCATTGACAGTATCTAAAAGCGAAGCAAGTTTTGTTTTGTCTAAGGCTAAACGAGAAAAGTAATTATCTGGTAAAGCTCCTTTTAGAGCAGGGTTATTTTTCTCAATTGTGTTTAAAGCTGTATCAATTTTTAATGAGATGTCATTTTGCTTAGCATTTTTTATAATGTAGCTCCAACGAGAAATTTCATCTAAAAAGAACACATTTTTCATAGTGTAGAAATCTTTCATTTCTACATATTTCTCTTTGCTGTCTGCAATTAGTTCTTTTTTGCGTTCTTCAAATTTATCACTGGCAAATTTCAGGAAGATTAATCCAAGTACAACGTGTTTGTATTCTGCTGGTTCTACCGAACCTCTTAATTTATCACACGATTGCCAAAGTGTTTCTTCTATTGATTTCTCTTTTATTACCTTTTTTGCCATCTATCTTTTTTGTCCTTTAATTCAGTTTGTAAAGTTACTTTTTCTGTTTCATATTCTGTCCGAGCGTTGGCTAAAAAAATAGCTCTTTTGGTTTTTCTGCGTTGGCTTTCGTGTCGGCAAAAACCAAATGTGCTATTTGTGCGGTTGGCTCTTTTTTGCATTACCCCCAACGTTTAGTATATGGTTAGTGCGGAACTTAAAAGAACTATCTTTTCGGTTTACACTTAGCCAAATATAATAATTTTGCTTGTATTTTTTTCTACAAACTAAATTTTATATTTGACGTTGTTCATTGAAAGCCGTCACTTTGAATTAAGCACAAAACCCGCATTAATTATATACATTGTTACCTGTCTGGCTTTTCTTTCCGCAAACTTGCTAGCGTTGGCAGAAGACATACTCTTTGCCAAGTTTTGGCTTTTTGGCGGTTGGCTTTTGAGCGACTTGGCAATGTGTATGGCTTTGAGCGTTGGCTTATTCTGTTTCTCCGTTTATAGTTTCCATTATTTCTCTAAAACTACTCAGTCCAGATTCAATATTTTCTATTATTTCACTTGCCAAAATATCTGGGTCAGGTAAATTTTCTAAGTCTGTTAAACTTTTATCTTTTATCCAGAAAATATCTAAATTGGTTTTATCTCTTTCTATTATTTCCTTGTATGTGTATTTTTTCCATCTTCCATCTTCATTTTCGGCATTCCAAGTTTCTTTTCTTTTGTAAATGTTCTTAGGATTATATACGTCTACAAAATCCAATAAATCTTCCATTCGCATTGGATTCTTCTTTGGTGTGTGATGTATATTTGTTCTATAATCATAAAACCATATTTCTTTGGTATGTGCTTCTTTACTTGCAGGTTTGTTATTAAAGAACAATACATTCGCTTTTACACCTTGTGCATAAAATATACCTGTAGGTAATCTTAGAATAGTGTGTAATTCAGTCGTTTTCATTAACTGTTTTCTCACTTCTTCACCAGCTCCACCTTCAAATAAAATATTATCAGGAAGTACAACTGCTGCTTCACCTGTTATTTTTAATTGTGTTTTAATATGCTGTAAAAAGTTAAGTTGCTTGTTAGATGTGCTTTCCCAAAAATCTTGACGGTTATAACTCAAATCTTCTTTTACAATATCTCCCTTTTCATTGGTAAAAGTCATACTGCTTTTCTTGCCAAAAGGTGGATTTGCTAAAACGTAATCATATCTTTCTCCATCATCAGCAATCAAAGCATCATTTGGATTGATAAAACTCTCGCCATCTATTTCACCAATATTATGCAAATACATATTCATCAAGCACATTCTACGTGTATTGGCTACAATTTCGTTTCCGTAAAAAGTTTGATTCTTTAAAAATTCTTTTTCTTCTCGGTCTAATTTATTATTGTCTTTAATAAAATCGTAGGCTGCCAAGAAGAAACCACCAGTTCCACAGGCAGGGTCAATAATGGTTTTCATAGGTTTAGGTTGTATGCAAGCAACCATTGTTTTAATTAAGGCTCTCGGTGTAAAATACTGTCCTGCACCACTTTTTGTATCTTCTGCATTTTTCTCTAAAAGTCCTTCATAAATTTTTCCTTTAATATCTGCTCCCATTAACGACCAATCTTCTTTGTCTATCATATTGATAACTTTTAAAAGTTTTGCAGGGTCTTGGATTTTGTTTTGACTTTTTGTAAAAATTTGCCCTAACATTCCTTTTTCTGTGGAAAGTGTACGCAATAACTGGCTGTAAAAAGATTCTAATTCAGCACCTCTTTTATCAGAAAGTGTTCCCCAATCACAAGTCTCACTATCTACGATTTCTTTTCCTTCTACATTTTTGAGTTTTGGAAAATGCAAACCTTTGTTATAAGGTGGTTTATTCAATTCATCTGCCATTTTTAAGAATAGCAAATAGGTTATTTGTTCTAAATAATCGCCATAACCTACACCATCATCACGAAGTACGTTAGCAAGGTTCCATATTTTTGATATTATAGTTGAATCTGTCATTTTATTTATTTCTATTGAGTACGCTAATCACTAATCGTTTTACTGTTTCCATTTCATCTGGTTTACTTGAAGCAATAAACAGCGTTAAAGTAGCTAGTGTGTCGTTACTAATGATGGGTTGTTGTTGGGTATTAAAAAGCATATTGTTTTGCTGTAAAAATTTCAGAAAACAAGCTGCTGCTATTCGCTTATTGCCATCTACAAACGAATGGTTTTTAACCACTAAATATAAAAGCATTGCAGCTTTTTCTTCCAATGTAGGATAAAAATCATCTTCTCCAAATCCTTTAGCTATTTGTGCAATAGAACTTTGAAAGCTTTTGTCTTTTTCTTTTCCAAACACATCACTATCAAATTCTGCTAGCATTTGATTGATTATTTTTTGGTAATCTTCTAAACTTGGGTAATCTGCTTCTTTTGTAGTTAGTCCTTTAGCATCTAATTCTTCGTGGTCATAATCATCTAATAAGCTTAAACCTTTAGCGAAAATAGTTAACCATTCATTATCTTCTGTCTTTTCTTCAATAGCTCTACTTAAAATGGTGATACCACCTTTTAATATTTGTACTTCTTGTTCTTTTTGTGCTAAACGTTTTTCGTTAATAGCGTAACCTTTAACTAAATAATCTTTTAAAACACTATTTGCCCATATTCTAAATTGTGTTCCTCTTTGTGATTTAACTCTATAACCTACAGATATTATTACATCTAGATTATAATGTTCTATTTCTCGAGTAACTTCTCTATTTCCTTCTTTTTGAACTGTCGCATATTTTGCGACAGTTGCTTCTTTAGTTAATTCACCTTCTTTAAAAACATTAGTAATATGTTTACCAATAGTTTTAATGTCTCTATCAAAAAGAGTAGAAAGTTGATTACGATTAAGCCATACAGTTTCATTATCAAACTGAACTGAAACTTCAATTTGATTATCTTTAGCTTGGAATATTTTTATTTCACTCATTTTTAAAATTGAACTTGTATGATAACCTTACAAGGTACTTTTATTTTTGTTTATTTGGTTTTAATACTTTTGCTCCAAATCCAATTGGAATTAATGTAATTTCATCTTTACGCATCCAATTTAAAGCCTTGTAAAAACGTTCTCTCTGTATCGTCAACTTTCTTTTAGACCAGTTTTCTCTTGATTCATATACAATTTCGTCATCTGTTGGTGTTTTTCCATCAATTAGTAAATTGTTCCAACCTGCATATAAAGTGGCAATAATTTCGGCACTTTCTAAATCAAAATTCAAGAACAACTTGATTAGATTATTCATTTGTTCTTTTTGTTCTGTGCTTATTTTCTTTTCAAGATTATCTATTGCTTTGTTGATATTTCTGCTTGCAGTATAAGTATGACCAATTTCTTTTTTGATTACTTTAAAATAACCTGCCATATTTGCTCTGTGTTCTACTTTTTTTAGATGATTGTAATCATCTGGACCAGCTGCATCTTTTACAGGAACACGACCTAAAGGAATTTGTAAATGATACTCTACCAAATGTGATATTTTTTCACACTTTACGTGTGTTAAGTTATCCAAATGTTTTGGATTGTCTATATGAAGTTGAATCACTTTTGCAATAACTCCTGCTTGTATATCTGTTGATATTTTTGCAGGTACTGAAGGTTTCTTTTTAGTTATTTTTTTCTTCTTAGTCTTTATCTTTTTTGAAGCAGTTTCTTTGATTAACTTTTCTGCTCTTACCTTCTCCAATAACACGCTAGCAGGTTCATAAGCTGCATCTGCTTTACATTCTGCTATTTCTGTTACACTTAATAACTTACCCTCAAAGGCTTTTTTAAGAATACTTTGGCGTAAGGCTTTAGATTTTTCTAAACTTTCTGTAATGCTTTGTTCTACGTTGTCGCAAACGGATAAACGAAATTCTATTTCGCGTACAATTTCGGTTTGTTCATTTATTATAGGTAAAGAAATAGGGATAACTCTGCAAGTAGTAACTTTTACATTATATTGTCCTGCTGTTGCTTTGGAAGTTCCTTCTAACCAATTGACTGTTTCAGGGTTTTGCATAAAGAAGGATAAAAATTTTGGTAATATATTTTCATTTGGTCTAAATCTGACAATCGCTTGATTAATGTTGAATTCTAATTTACAGTTCAAAGGTATCATTGAAGTTTTACCCAATGGTGGACCAACAATATTTATTAGTACGTCTCCAGCTTTGGTAATAGCCCTTTTATTGGATGTACTGTGAATATTATATGTTGTAAATGCTGGGTTCTTTTTTTCATTTAAAGAGCCATCAAAATTTAAATTATAGACTTTAAGAAATTGTATTTCACCTTCTTTAAATAGAAATTCCGCTTTTGGTGTTGAACCAGAACTAATATCAGGCATTATTTCTCCAGTAGTTGTATTCTTCCAATCAAATTTAATTTTGTTTTTTTCTCTCCATTCTTTAGTCAATTCTCCCTCGAACGCCTTTTTTAAAACCGCTTGTCTATATATTTTTAGTTGTGCTTGTGATTTTTTAAGGTCGGCAATACCGCTATCTAAACTGCTGAATAATTGTTCTATTTTTGCTAGAATTGCATTTTGTTCGACAAAAGAAGGTAAGAGAATTTCTTTTTTTGCAAACACTGAAATCCAATACCGTTTGTGTGTATCGCTTCTAACTTGATTTACTTGCATCAAATGATAAACAAAAGGCAGATTTACCAATTTACTTGTTGGCACAAGTATTTTCATTGCAGATGACTTTACTTTAAATTTAAAATTCACAAACTGCGTAGCAGTTGTAAAATCATCAAATATTATAGTTGGTAAATTGTCAAAAATCCCATCTGTTTCGTTTGTATATCCTTTTATAAACGATTTACCTGCTGTTAAAACAGGCATAGTGTAACTGTCACTATATTTAGTGTTTTTTACTATGTATTTTGTTGGTTGCTCGTAATCTAATAAGTCTTCAAAGCAACATTTTATCCAATCTTCTTTCATTATGCTGCTAATACTTCATTGAGTTCATTAATAATATTGTTCATTTGTTTGCCAAATAATTGGTGCATTTTTCCTTTTCCACCTTGTGCATCAAATGGTGTATAATCTAAATCGTCTAATTCTAAATGATAAGAGCTTATAATATGGTCTTTTATCATTTTTAACCAGTCCAATTGTTCTGGCGTAAAACGGTTATGTTTTCCTGTATGCTGCTTAAAAATCCATTTGTTAAAATTGGCTTCAATAGTTTTGTCGTAAGCTTTTAATTCTTTATCAATACCACACGCTCTACGTATTAAAGAAACCAATGCTGTTAATTCATCTTTAGGTTGGTTGCTTTTCACTTCTTCTAATGCTGCATACGCATTCCAAACATAATCTGGTGCTAATAATGGTTTTTCTAATTGTAGTTTTTCCATTACCTCTTTTATCATCTTAAATGTAATATCTCTACGGTTATATGGTTGGTTGTAAAATATGCTTAATGCTTTAATTTCGTCTTTGTGTAGTTCTAAATATTCTGAAAAATCTTTTATAATTTCAGTTGCTTTATCTACAGAAGTGGTGTCCCATTCTGATTTTGTAACGGTATCTATATTTACACTATCAATAATTTGCTCGTGTTGTTTGCGTACATTTTCTACATAATCACAAAATTCACCAGTAAAGGTTTTTGATGCTTCTAAAATTAATTGTTCTTGCGCTTCTTTCTTTGCTTTTTCTACCAATGCAGGTGTTCTATCTTCAATAGGTATTTGCTCAATAATAATTTGTGCCTTGTCATCAATCACATCTTGGTCGAAAGCCGTTATCAGTTCTTTGGTAATTTGTTTTAAATTTTTACCGTTAGAAAATTCTAAAAGTCTGTCTTTTTCTTTATCCGTTATTTGTTTTTCTAAACGGATTAATCGGTTGGCTAAAGACAAAAACAAATCTTCATCTGCCACTCCCATTTTTACAGCACCCAATAAGTCTTTTAGTACCACACCTTTTTTACGTTCTAAAGGACGGCTATCTGTTTTTTTAGATTTACAAACACCTACAGCATCTACAATTACAAAATGTGTTTTATTTTTAGCAGTTTTAGAAACCAATTGCAAGGTATCTTTATTGATAGTTCTTGTTCCTCGACCTTTCATTTGCTCAAAGTAGTTTACACTTCTTACATCTCGCATAAAGAGAAGCACTTCCAAAGGTTTTACATCTGTTCCTGTTGCAATCATATCTACCGTAACTGCAATTCTTGGGTAATATGAGTTTCGAAAGCGGTTTAAGACCGATTTTGGGTCTTCCTCAATTTTGTAGGTTACCTTTTTACAGAAGTCGTTTCCTTCATCAAATTCCTCTCGAATGATTTTTATAATATCATCTGCGTGACTGTCTGTTTTGGCAAAAACTAAAGTTTTAGGCACTTCATAATCTCCATTTTCATCTACACGATTAGGGAAAATAGTTGTTTTTAAAGCTCGTTTATATTCTCTTATAATATGTCTAATCTGACTTGGATTGACTACTTTTTTATCTAATTCATTGCGTTGGTAATTGGTATCTTCATCTTCTTGTTGCCAACGTTTTTTCCTGGTGAGTTTATCACGTCTATCAACAAACCAACCTGCTTTTATGGTTTCTCCATTTTGTGAGATTTCAGTTTCTATGGTGTACACATCATAAGGCACATTTACGCCATCTATTACAGATTCTTCATAGGTATATTGACTGACTACATTTTCATTAAAAAAGCCAAAAGTTCTTTTGTCTGGTGTTGCTGTTAGTCCAATTAGAAAAGCATCAAAATAATCTAATACTTGTTTCCAAAGATTATAAATAGAGCGGTGTGCTTCATCAATTACAATAAAATCAAATTGCTCAATCGGTACTTTTGGCGTGTATTCTACAGGAACAGCTTGTTTTTTTGCTGTTTGTTGTTTTATCCAAGATGATTCGTTTGGATTTTCTTCTTCAGCACTTTCTTCCATTTCTTCTCCTCTTAAAATAGAGTAGAGGCGTTGAATGGTAGATATACAAACTTGACTATCAGAAGCAATGTAGCTTGATGTTAATCTTTGCACATTATACAATTCTGTAAATTTCCGATTGTCATCATTGGGCTGAAAAGTCATAAATTCTTGTTCTGCTTGTTCGCCTAAATTTCGGGTGTCTACTAAAAATAAAATTCGTTTAGCATCTGCGTGTTTTAGCAGACGATACACAAAAGTTGCTGCTGTAAACGTTTTACCTGCACCAGTTGCCATTTGAATTAAGGCTTTTGGTCTATTCTTTTTAAAGGAATGCTCTAAGTTCTCTATGGCTACAATTTGAGCAGGTCGCAATCCTGTTACATCTAATTTAGGAATGTCAAACAGTCTTTCTCTAAGGCTTTTTCCCTTTTTGAGCCACTCTGCAATGGTTTCGGGTTTATGAAACCAAAAAACATTTCTACCTCTTGGTTTTGGGTCTCGATAATCTGTAAATCGAGTTATTGTTCCTGTGCTTTCATAAACGAAAGGCAAAGGGTCATTATTTAAATATTTTAATTTTGCGTTGGCATATTCAGAAGATTGTTCTTCAACTACTGTAAGTCGGTGTCCTTCATCTTCCCGTTTTGCTTCTATAATTCCGACTGGTTTTCTATCAACAAACAAAACATAATCAGCAGGTCCAACATCTGTTTGATATTCTCTTACGGCAACACCTTTACTCGCAGAAAGGTCAATTTTCTTTTTTGACTGAACTTCCCAACCTGCTTGACGTAGCATTTCGTCTATTTTATCACGAGCTATTTGTTCAGGGTTTTGGTTAATATTTTCAGTCATTCACTAATTTGGTTTTTTCGTTCACAAAGTACATATTTTTCGGCTAACGGAATGTCGAGCGTTGGCAAAAAAATAGCTCTTTTGGTTTTTTAAGTTTTGGCTTGTGTGTCGGCAAAAACCAAATGTGCTATTTGTGCGGCTGGATTTTTTTTCAGCTTGCAGGTAACGGTTTGTATAAGAATAGTAAGGGGTTAAAAATACAATTACTTTCAGATTTAGCACTTAGCCAAATTTACAATTTTTACCGTTATTTTTCTTTAAACCGTCAAATTGTAAATTTGGCGGACTTTGTTAATATGTACTAACTTTCGGTTTGGCACTTAACCCTTATTATTTTTATACTTTGTTGGCAGTAGTTTTTACTGTTTTATAAAGTATTTACAAATCCAGACAAAACTAAAACCTCCTAATTTATTAATTAAATTGTGGAATTGTTGGTGTGTTGTCTCAGCTCTGCTTCTTTTCATTTCCACTTCGTTAATTGCAGAAGCTGAAAGAGATTGTAAATATCCACACTCTTTCAAATGTTTAATTTCGTCATCTACATTTTTTTCTTCCATATGTAGTCTTACCTCTTTCTGATACTTTTCCCAAAGCTCCAAAGGCATATATTCTTTTAAGAAATCAATACTGTAATAAATATCAAGGAAAGTGATATAATTTACACCATTAAAAGCAATACGCCTTAATTCATCTTGCGAAAAACTTTTAAATATATCACTTGTAAACATTGGCATTGCGTCAACAGAATAATTTAGAGCTACAATTTCATTTATTTCATCTTCTTTTTCAGCAGCCATATATCGTTTGATATAATCCATATCTTTCATATATGTATAAGATTTGTCAAGTCCTATTGAAGTGCTATAAATAAGAATTATTTTTCGTAATCGGTTAAGTTTACGAGCAATTAAAAGTCTATCATAAAGCGATTTTATCATAAGACCTAATAATACTCCTGCGAGTATTCCTTCAAAATTTATTTTAGATATGTCGATGCTCATTTTTTTAATTACTGCCAACGTTTAGTACACCCCCAAAAACGAAAAGTACAAAAAGAAAATTCTTTAATTTGATTGAACCCCTTTAAATACAAGGGTTTTAGGTGTTTTTTAATAAGTTGCATAAAAAACGAAAGGTACAATTTACTACCATTTAACTATAACTTAATAGGTGTTTAAATACCATTGTTTAATGGTTTACTACCAGTTTACTATAATAACTCTATAATATTACTATTTATAAGGCTTTAAAGCATATTTAACACCGTTTAAACAACCGTTTAAACGGTGTTTTTGGTTGTAGTTATAATGCTTTTAATAGATTGGTATAAAAGGCTAAAGTTAGAGGTTACAGTGACACTAAGGGTGACATTAAGGGTGACAAAAAAGGGTTAAAAGAGTATCGAGTTTGCTATAAAGCTACCTCAAATAAGGTCGAAATACACTAAAATAGGGTTGAGTTGATGGGGGTATGATACTAAAAAGAATATCAGTTATTTTCATAAAAAACTGACGTTTAACCTGTTAGTTAAAAAATAGAATTTTTGTATATGTGTTATAATGCAATAATCATTATAGTAGTTGTACTTTTCCAGTACTTTCTTCTTTGTTTACAGACCCTAAAACACGTGATATATACCGTATATCTTTTTTTAGAATAGTTATTGGCTGATGCTTTAATCGATTATCAGGATGTGTTTCTATATTGGAACTGTAGCAAATGATATTATCTTCATCTAACTCTGCTATTTGTTTTGTGATGCGTCTTTCGGATGTTTCTACAACATAGTTTCGTCCCCAAACTATTTCACTTTTGTCTTTTAATTCTCGTATAGCAAGAATGCAACCGCTAGGATACTCAAGCATACTTTCTCCATAATGACGTATTGCCGCTGTAGCACCTTTAAACCAATCACCCGCATCTATTAGTATAGATGTATTGTAAATTGCTTGTGTCTCGGCAACTAAATCACTTCCTCCAATAGTAGCCACATCTTCATATAGTGGAATTAAATTTCTATTGCTCGTTTTTTTATTTTCCTCTGTTTTTAGCATCTCTCCTTTTCCTGTAAATAACCAATTAGCATTAAGCTCAGGATATGTGTGTAGTATTTTTGATATATTATCTTGAGATAAAGCTCCTCTTTTTCTGCCTTTTCCTATGATTCCGTTTGAAATTCCAGTTTGTACTGTAATTTTATTATCATTTAACTTCTTAAAAGTCATGTACTTATCAAGGTTTGAAAAAAAATCTATCATTTTTGCTATATTTTACTTGTTTATTATATCAATAATGATATATATTTGTCGTGTACAAAAGACAAACAAGACAATGAACAAACCTACAACAAAAAGAATCAATTTCAATGAGGATATCCTCAATCTATTAAGAGACAGATATGGATACTCTATTGATTACATAAGAAAATCATTAAGAGGCGATAGAGTTGGTGTAATGCCAGACAGGTTAATTAAAGAGTATAAGAAATTAGAAAGCGCTTCTAAAAAGGCCCTTCTACAACAGGCTAATAATTTAAGTCAATAAATATATGACACTAGAAGATTTATTAAGCCAAGCTTATACATATGAAGCATGCTTGGTAGAAACTGTAGAAGAGCAATTAGAAATTATTAAAAACAATTTAAACCAATAATTATGAAAGAGAGTAATGAAAATTTAGAACATCAAACTTCTTCGGAAAAAGCAACAGGCTTGCTTCTACAATTTTTAAAAGATTGTAAAGTGTTGGGAATTCAATATCCTTCTTCCATAGTAGGACATCTAATGCAGCAGCTTGTGGAAGCAAAAGATTCTCCTCTTGGTAATGCTCAGTTTCTTTTAGATCGCCCTCAACACCTATTTGATCGAATAATTTCTGATAATACTCCTGGCAAGCAAGATAACTGTCTTTGTGTTCAATGTCGTTCGGGGAGAAACCAAAAACAAGCATAGCAGTAATTTTTAAGTCTTTTCTCATAACCCAAAAATACTAAATATGTTTGATTGCACGATAGTAATGGAAATCCAGTTGTCGAAGCGGAGGGAAACGAAAATATCTATGTAGTTAATAAAAAAGCATCAGGAATAATAAATACTTTATCAGCGATTAATCAGAGTATTGGCGGAGGCGTTCCTTTATCTACTCCAGTAACATTTGCTCAATCAGGAGGATTAGTACAGTCAAGAATATCACAATCGAGAGATACAAATGTGTTATTAGATTATATTAACGAAAGAATAAATAATATAAGAGTTACTAACTCATGTTACGCATCCAAACCTCAAAAAAGGATGATTAAGCAGCTTTAGGTGTTGATAACTTTCTGAGTTCGTTATGAGCTGCTTTTTGAGCTGCTAAATAGATTTGTGTTTTCATAGCAAAATGATTTTTCCCTGTTCTTTGTTTAAGCCACTCTAACTTTATATAAGCTACAATTGACAATACAAAATGATTCGTTTGAGTTTCTGTTTTTTTAGTTGGAGATTTAGCAAAACCTGTGTTACTTTTAATCGATTTGTGATACTCTTCTACTGCCCACCGTTTTTTGTAGATTGTAGTTATTTGGTTATACGATAAATTTAAATCACTACAAGCCAAGTACAACTCGCCGACTGTATCATTCTCGTTTTTGAAAACTTGCTTTGTAAGCAACAGCGGAAAGTCTAGTTTTTCAAACCAAACTTCCACGGTTTGTTGTCTTGGCTGTAATGTTTTAATATTCACGTATGCTCCATTTTGCTTATCTTCTAAGGATAAGGCTACTTTTCGATTGCTTTTTAAGGCAATAATAAAATCATTTTTTAAAAGTTCTTTACAATAAACCATGTTCTCTGCTGAAGAAAACCAACTATCAGCCAACACATAATCAAAGTGTATTTTGCTACTACATTCCTGCAACATTTCTCTAAAAAGTTCGTTTTTAGTTTTGCTGCTTTTACGCTTTTGCCTTCCTGTTTTTTTGTCGGTAACCCAAATATTTTTCTTTATAAACTCTACACCACACGGTATACGCATGCCTCCAACTTCGACTAAAGCAGTTAGAAAATTAACCCCTTTTACAGACCTTCCAAACACATGGTCAAAATGCCAAGTGTTCAACTCACTTTCATCTGTATATTGTTTTTCTTGTATCGAATCATCAAAACTTAAAATGATAGTTTCTTTAGATTGAGTCAATTCTTCAACATAAGGTTTTGCCTTTTTCCATAGAAATTTACTGTCATAAACACCCGTTGATAATGCTCGTGTTATTTTATCATGTTTTATAGAGAGTAATGAAGCCATACCTGTAGCTGTCGTGTAAGAACTTGAACTTATCAAATAATCAGTATACAAATCAACAAAATTATCCATCTTTTTATTTCTCAAAGTTGTTAACAAGATAAACTATAAATATCTTAAATTCAAATTATTCTTGCGTAAGGTGAGTTAGTAAGTTGTGGGTTCTCTCTAACTTTTCTAAAAGAATCAAAGAACCATCTGAACTAATCTCTGTGGCTGAAAAATCAACCGAAATAGCTTGATTTCCTCGATAAAATAAAGTATCTTTAGTGCTCAAATATGGGTGTTTTAAAAAATGATGTATTTTGTGTTTAACTGCTTAAATATAACACTTTACATTCAGGTTTTTTGATTTCTGATGAATTATTCGGGTTAAAATCTTCTGGAAGATTTGTAATAACAGCATTAACAGGCATTGGTTCTTATATAACTAGTTTAATAACTGCAACGGCTGCACAATTAGGGTTCAATATTGCCATAAGTGCAAATCCAATAGGATTAATAATTATAGGAATTGTTGCGGTAGTTGGTGCAATAGCTTTATTAATTACGTATTGGGATGAAATTACAGCAGTAATTGTCGCATTTGCAAAATTTATGTGGAAAATAAGTCCGTTTAAATTTATAATCGATTTGGTAGATACCATTTTCCCTGGTTTTAAAGATGGTATAAAAGATATCTTTTCATCTGTTATTGAATGGGTTGGTAAAATGTGGGATGGTATAAAAGATGTTTGGAACTCCATTACTGGTTTCTTTGGGTTTGGAGCTGAAAATTCGGCAGAAATAACTGTTAAAAAAGTAGGTGAAGATGATCAAGTTGCTGGGGATGAAAAAGTAATAAGCACCAAAACAAAAGCGCCAATTATAACACCTCCATTTCCAACAGGTCCAACAAAAAGTCTAAAAGGTATTAATGGTGCTGGTGCTGGTTCGGGTAAAAGTATTGTTATGAATTTAGATATTAAAAACTATTTCAACATGAATGCTGGTAATTGGAGGGAAAAGGCAGATGAAATTGCGGACGTAGTAGTTGGGAAAATTAATGACAGAATGCGAGATGCAACAATAGCCTTAGAATAATGCAACAATATAATACATCAGAACTTTTTGAGCTTGCCTTTGGTATAAAAACCATTGGTAATTATAAGATAGACAAAGTTTCTGAAGGTTTAGATTATGAATCTAAATTAAGCTATTTGGGTACGCCAATGATTGTACCTATTAAATTTAAAGGTAAAGGGTATCAAATATTTAATGATTTTGGAGAAGTAGTAATAGATAAATTTGAAGACTTTTCTTTACCAGCATCAACATTAGTAAATTTAAGAAGAGCAAAAACCATTGTTAAAACAAAAGCATCCGCAGCAAAAGGAACCGTCAAAGAGATTTTTGGTTTTGATGATTGGCAAATAGATATTATGGGTTTTTGTTTAGCAGATAAAGCACATACAACTGCAAAAACAGCTAGAGAACAGAAAATAAAATTAAATGAGTTTGATGCTATTGTAGATAGTATACAAGTGGTAAGTGAGTTGTTTGATGATTTTGATATTTCGCATTTAGTAATCAACGAAATACAATTTAATCAATTACGAGGGAAACCAGGAGTAATACCATTTTCTTTAAGATGTAGTAGTGACGAACCTTCAAATTTATTTTTATAATGGTGCTGGCAATGGTTTGTAAAATAACGTTTTCTGCAACAGAAAATAGACCAGAATTAATATTAAGAAATGTTAATGCAGTTCATATAGAAAGTGGTTGGAAACGATTAACAGATACTGCAGAAATCATATTGCCAAGAAAAGCAATTTATTTTGAGCAAGGCAAAACAACAGTTAACTTCTATGAAGTTAAAGAGTATTTTAGAAGAGGCGATGCTGTAAAGATAGAATTAGGGTATAACGAAAATTATATAAAAGAATTTGAAGGATATATTACGCACGTTTCTGCAGATATTCCTATCAAGATAAAGATGGAGGATGAAATGTACCAACTTAAAAAGTTGCCAGTAAATATTTCACTGCCAAGAACGAGCTTAGAAAGCCTATTAAAAAAGATTGCTCCTGGTTACGAGGTTGATGCATTAGAGGTAGAGCTTGGTGCTTTAAAATTTGCCAAAACAACGGCTACAAAAGTATTAGAATATTTAAAAGATGAATATAGCTTGTTTAGTTATATGGATGGTAAAAAACTAATATGTGGTAAGGTCTATGCAGATGATTCAGATTTAGCACCTGTTAATCTTCATTTAGAAAAAAATGTAGTAAACAATAATTTGAATTATAAAAGTAAAGAAGATTTATTTATAAGAATAACTGCGGTCTCCACATTAAGCAACGGAAACAAGTTAGAGGTAACTGTTGGCGATAAAACAGGAGAAGAAAGGCAACTGAGTTATTACGGAATTGAAATAATAGCTGAATTAACCAAGTTGGCAAAGGAAGATTTTAAAAAGTATAAAGTAGATGGCTTTACAGGTGGTTTAACAGCTTTTGGTGTTCCGTTTTTTAAACATGGAATGAAAGCGAATTTAGATAGTGGTTTATATCCTGATAGAAAAGGTTTGTATTATATAGAAGAAACAATTGTAGACTGGAATGCATCTGGCTATAGAAGAAAAGGACAATTAGGCGAAAAAGCAACAGTGTAAAATGGGTGCATTAGACGAATTTATAAGATTACAAACAGCGCAAGGTAAAGCACACGTAAAACCCCAAATAGTTTGGGCAAAAGTAAAAGCTGTTGATTGGGAAAACAAAACAATGGTTGCAACAGATATCATTGATGGTTTGGACTATTTCGAAGTTCAATTGGGAGTTGGTGGTGTGTATCAAAAGCCAAAAGTAGGGGCAAAATGTTTACTTGGAGTTTTGGGGAACAATACTTCAGCAACTTTTTTGATTGAAGCTTCTAATATAGAAGAAACAATTTTTACAAGTGACAAAACAATTTTTAAAATTAAAGAAGATGGGTTTGTGTTGGAACAAAATGGAGAAAGTTTAAAAAATGTTTTAAATGATTTTATAGATGAAGTAAATAAGATAGTAGTCATTTATGGAAATACCATAAACCAAGCAAAAGTAACAGCGATTAAAGAGCGTTTAAATACCATTTTAATAGAATAGAATTATGTTTTTTAAAAAAACAAAAATAAGTATTGATACTTATGCGATTTCCGATGAAGGTAAGCGTGTAAGGCCTCTTGTTTTAGGTCAAAACATTGAGTTCTATTTCGATGAAGGTATGAAAGGGTCTATAGTTGGTATGAAGTTAACTTCTGATAATTTTATAAATGCTCCAAACCATACAATTTATATTAAAAATGAGCAGTTAAAAAAAATTTTAAAATTTTTAATTGAAAGTGAGAAATAATGGCAGCAATATCAAAATCACAATTATCACAAGGATTGAAAGATATTAGAAATCAATTTAATGATAAAGTTGATATTAATATTATAGAAGCAAGAAAAGCAATTGCAGACCAAGAAGCGCAATTAATTAGTGATTTTGTAATTGGTAGAACAACAGCAGTAACAGGAACATCAGTAAGTGGTGGAGCTGTAACGGGAACAGGAACAATACAATAATAATGGCGTACGATATTTTACTTGATGAAGATGGCGATCTATTAATTGTTAATGGAGACTTTGTAATTGGAGAAAGCATAGATCAGGAAGTAGGGTTGATTTTGCAGTCTAATAAAGGTGAGTATAAAGAATTTCCAACATTTGGTTTAAACCTAATAGAATTAACCCGAATAATTCATCAGAAATCAAAAAACCTGAATGTAAAGTGTTATATTTAAGCAGTTAAACACAAAATACATCATTTTTTAAAACACCCATATTTGAGCACTAAAGATACTTTATTTTATCGAGGAAATCAAGCTATTTCGGTTGATTTTTCAGCCACAGAGATTAGTTCAGATGGTTCTTTGATTCTTTTAGAAAAGTTAGAGAGAACCCACAACTTACTAAAACATTTTAGCAAGTTACTTCCTGATCTTCGAAACCCTAAATACATTACTTACAGTCGAGAGCATCAACTCAAGCAACGTGTGTTTATGCTAATGCTAGGTTATCAAGATGCCAATGATGTGACCCATTTACAAAATGACCCATTATTTAAAGATGTTCTTCAAGGAGATTTGGCTTCTCAACCTACTATTTCTCGTTTTGAAAACAGTTTGAATAAAGAAACTATTTTCAAACTTTCTTACGCCTGGATTGATCGTTACGTATCAAGCCTAAAAGGTCGAGATGAAATAACAATTGATGTTGATGCTACCGATGATCCAACATATGGGAATCAACAAATGTCAATGTTCAATGGTTATTATGGACAGTTTATGTTAAATGAATTATTTTTTCATGATGGAGAAACCGGTCAAATTATCCTGCCAGTTCTTCGCCCAGGAAATAGCCATTCGAATCGATGGTATGTCGGAATTTTAAGAAGAATTATTCAAAAAATAAAAAAAGCATATCCTGAACTAAAAATTACTATTCGAACAGATAGTGGATTTAGTTGTGCTCCTTTTTATAAATTAGTAGCTGATTATGATTTGTTTTTTGTAACAGGTCAGGCTAGTAATTCGGTACTCAAAAGAAAGGTTGAGCGTTGTAAAAAAGCGGTTCAACTTCAATATGTAAATCAGCATAAAAAACACCAACATTTCACATCGTTTCGCTATCAAGCCAAAAGTTGGCATAAACCACAACAAGCTTACTGTAAAATAGAAAGTACAGGGAAAGGCTTAAATGTTCGTCATTTTATAAGTAATATTAAAGAGAAAGGTGCCCGAGAAATATACTTTGATTTCTATGTAAAACGAGGTGAATCTAGCGAAAACAGAAGTAAAGAAGTCAAGAATATGTGTTTTTCCGATCGATTATCCAATCATGGATTTGTTGCAAACTTCTTCAGGTTGTTTTTAACCCGAATAATTCATCAGAAATCAAAAAACCTGAATGTAAAGTGTTATATTTAAGCAGTTAAACACAAAATATATCATTTTTTAAAACACCCATATTTGAGCACTAAAGATACTTTATTTTATCGAGGAAATCAAGCTATTTCGGTTGATTTTTCAGCCACAGAGATTAGTTCAGATGGTTCTTTGATTCTTTTAGAAAAGTTAGAGAGAACCCACAACTTACTAAAATATTTTAGCAAGTTACTTCCTGATCTTCGAAACCCTAAATACATTACTTACAGTCGAGAGCATCAACTCAAGCAACGTGTGTTTATGCTAATGCTAGGTTATCAAGATGCCAATGATGTGACCCATTTACAAAATGACCCATTATTTAAAGATGTTCTTCAAGGAGATTTGGCTTCTCAACCTACTATTTCTCGTTTTGAAAACAGTTTGAATAAAGAAACTATTTTCAAACTTTCTTACGCTTGGATTGATCGTTACGTATCAAGCCTAAAAGGTCGAGATGAAATAACAATTGATGTTGATGCTACCGATGATCCAACATATGGGAATCAACAAATGTCAATGTTCAATGGTTATTATGGACAGTTTATGTTAAATGAATTATTTTTTCATGATGGAGAAACCGGTCAAATTATCCTGCCAGTTCTTCGCCCAGGAAATAGCCATTCGAATCGATGGTATGTCGGAATTTTAAGAAGAATTATTCAAAAAATAAAAAAAGCATATCCTGAACTAAAAATTACTATTCGAACAGATAGTGGATTTAGTTGTGCTCCTTTTTATAAATTAGTAGCTGATTATGATTTGTTTTTTGTAACAGGTCAGGCTAGTAATTCGGTACTCAAAAGAAAGGTTGAGCGTTGTAAAAAAGCGGTTCAACTTCAATATGTAAATCAGCATAAAAAACACCAACATTTCACATCGTTTCGCTATCAAGCCAAAAGTTGGCATAAACCACAACAAGCTTACTGTAAAATAGAAAGTACAGGGAAAGGTTTAAATGTTCGTCATTTTATAAGTAATATTAAAGAGAAAGGTGCCCGAGAAATATACTTTGATTTCTATGTAAAACGAGGTGAATCTAGCGAAAACAGAATTAAAGAAGTCAAGAATATGTGTTTTTCCGATCGATTATCCAATCATGGATTTGTTGCAAACTTCTTCAGGTTGTTTTTAAGTAGTTTAGCCTACGAACTATTTTTATTACTAAAAAAAAGCATCAAAAAAACAACATTTGAAAAGGCTGAAAAATGGCAAATAAATACAATAAGAACCAATTTATTAAAAGTTGGAGCTACCATAAAAGTCACTAAAAAACGAATATATTATCAGTTATCAAGAGCATTTGTATATCAAGATTTGTTTCGAGAGATAATAACTCAATAACGGTTTTAAAGTGAGAATTTTAAAACCTTGGGATACCTATGCTCTGTTAGTAAAATTAATCCTTTTTAACTTTTAAAATCAATTATAACATACTATTTACTCCGAAAAAGTTTAAAAAACGAAAGAGAGAATCCTAAAATCTAGAGATAAAAAATCTATTTTGAAATTTGTTCTAAATATAAATCCTATGAATAATGCGGGTTAAGTAGTTTAGCCTACGAACTATTTTTATTACTAAAAAAAAGCATCAAAAAAACAACATTTGAAAAGGCTGAAAAATGGCAAATAAAGACAATAAGAACCAATTTATTAAAAGTTGGAGCTACCATAAAAGTCACTAAAAAACGAATATATTATCAGTGATCAAGAGCATTTGTATATCAAGATTTGTTTCGAGAGATAATAACTCAATAACGGTTTTAAAGTGAGAATTTTAAAACCTTGGGATACCTATGCTCTGTTAGTAAAATTAATCCTTTTTAACTTTTAAAATCAATTATAACATACTATTTACTCCAAAAAAGTTTAAAAAACGAAAGAGAGAATCCTAAAATCTAGAGATAAAAAATCTATTTTGAAATTTGTTCTAAATATAAATCCTATGAATAATGCGGGTTAATAAATAGCAATACTTCTGAAGTTGAATTAAATCAGCTTTTAAAAATAGAATTGAAAAAGGATGGTAAAAATTACCAGCAATTAAAAGAACGCATACAAAGGAGAGTAAATGAAAATAATTAATTATTACTTACAAGGTTTCGGCTTTGCAAGCGGCAAAGAATATATAGCAAGCACTTTTGGTTTTATGGCTTCAAGTAAAGTGATTACTTGGAGTGGATTAGTTGCATTAGCAAGTACTTTTTTACAAGATTACTTAGGCTTTAGTTTTATGGTTTTTTCGGCTTTTGTGGCTTTAAATATTTTTGAATTTAGTACTGGAGTTAAAGCTTCGAAAAAGCGAGGCGAAAAAGTAGAAAGCCGTAAAATGGGGAGAATGTTTTTAAAAGTAGGTACATATATAACAATTATTTGGATGCTTCATTCTTTTAAAAATGGGTTTGATTTTCCTGAGATTCTGGAATTTGAATTAAATCCATTTCCGATTTTATATTGGGCGTTTATTGCGGGTGTAATATATCAACTTTTTAAATCATTACTAGAAAATATGAACGCGCTTGGATGGAAAGAAGCTGGTGGAGCTTTAGGTTTTATAATGAAAAAATTAAATAGATATTTTGAAGATGACAGTAACAGTACTAGATAATCAATGCTACCAAGATTTAGCTATTCAGTTAACTGGAACGGTTGGAAACGCTTTGTTAATTGCTCGAGCAAACAATGAAGCTCCGAGTCAAGATATTATTGCAGGAGCAGATATTATAGTTCCTGAAGGATTAATAAACGACCAGGATATTTTACGCTATTACCAAGCAAACAGCATTTTGCCAGCTACCGATTTAAACCAAGATGCAATTGATAAAGTTATTGGATGCGAAGGTATTGGGTGCTGGCGAATAGGATTAGATTTTATAATAAGTTAGAAATGAAAGGTAACGTACAGGAAATAAAAGAGCAAATGGTTTCTATAAAAGAAACCGATCCAGTTTTAGCAGAGGCTAATAGTGCTAGTAAAGTATCTATTTGGAATTTGTTTTTGTATATCGTTGCTCGGTGTTTTCAAGACCAACGTGCTTATTTCGATGCGCATCGTGCAGATGTTGATTATAAATTAGCAAATCAAAAAAGCGGTACACTTCCATGGTATCGTTTTATGGCATTGTCTTTTCAATATGGATTTGACTTGATAGAAGATACTGATAAGTTTGATAATAGAAAAGTTAGTGAACAGGATATAGATGCATCAAAAATCATTAAATATTCCGCAGTAAATGAAAGCTCAGAACGTGGAGTAATTATTATAAAAGTAGCTACAGAAACAAACAATGAACTATCAAAAATTACTATAGATCAGTATGATGCTTTAACAGCTTATTTTGAAGAAATAAAGTTCGCAGGTTCTCGAATTACAATTATTAATTATTTAGCTGATAATTTATTTTTAAATATTCAAATATATAGAGATCCTTTAGTGTTAACGCCTACTGGAATTAGCATTTTGGACGGTAATAAACCTGTAGAAGATGCTTTGTTAGAATTTATGAAAGAACTACCATTTAACGGTGAGCTTATTTTACAAAGTTTAGTAGATAAATTGCAAGGTGTAAAAGGTGTTAGAATAGCACACTTATTAGAGGCTAAAAGTAGCTGGGTTAATACATCTCAAAATCATGGAACACCAACAATTATTAATGTAAAACGCATTCCTGAAAGCGGTTATTTTAAGATAAATAATTTTAGCAATATAAGTTATGTGGTATAGAATAAACATAAATAAGTATGCTGTACAACTTCTACCTACTCATAAAAGAAAACCAAAATTTATTGCGTATATAAAAGTTTTAATAAGCCCGATTGTTAGTCTGCATGATGAATTTTTAAGAGACCAAGCAGAAGATAATCATAAGTTAAATCATACTGGTCAAATATGTTATTTACGTAATGTACTCAATGATAAATTTGATAATACGTTACGCAGAATTTATATAGGAGATGGGAATTTGTTTGATGCTGAACATATCTATACAAGTCCTGAAGAAATTCCAAGGTTTTTAGGGACGATGTTTCTAAGGACAAGAGACGAGCTTTCAGATACAGGAGTAGATTTTATAGTCTTTGTTCCACCTGAAATTCTAAACGTATTAACCGATCAATTAACGGCGCAAATTAACTACTTCAAAGAAGGGGTAAAACGATATAAGCTAGAAGCAATATGAATAAAATTAATGTACAACAAGCGGGAGGTTATCGCTTTGAAACCAATACGCTAGATTTTATAACAAAAGCTTATGAAATTTTTAATGTATTTGGAGAATTAGCAGGAGACAAAACAATTTTAAGCGGTTGTAATGTAATTGGTAGTACTACTACAGATGGCTTTGTTTATTACAATGGCGAGCTGTTTCCGTTTAAAGGAGATATAACGCAGCCTAATGTAATAATTAGAGAAACTGAAACGCCTTTAGTTTTTCAAAATGGAGACTCAAACGCTGTGTTTTTTGATCGCTGGATTGAGTTCGGTGTTGGTACTGGTTCTATACCTTGGAATGAATTTTTAAGATACCAGCCGCATCAATATATTAATAACTCATGTTACGCATCCAAACCTCAAAAAAGGATGATTAAGCAGCTTTAGGTGTTGATAACTTTCTGAGTTCGTTATGAGCTGCTTTTTGAGCTGCTAAATAGATTTGTGTTTTCATAGCAAAATGATTTTTCCCTGTTCTTTGTTTAAGCCACTCTAACTTTATATAAGCTACAATTGACAATACAAAATGATTCGTTTGAGTTTCTGTTTTTTTAGTTGGAGATTTAGCAAAACCTGTGTTACTTTTAATCGATTTGTGATACTCTTCTACTGCCCACCGTTTTTTGTAGATTGTAGTTATTTGGTTATACGATAAATTTAAATCACTACAAGCCAAGTACAACTCGCCGACTGTATCATTCTCGTTTTTGAAAACTTGCTTTGTAAGCAACAGCGGAAAGTCTAGTTTTTCAAACCAAACTTCCACGGTTTGTTGTCTTGGCTGTAATGTTTTAATATTCACGTATGCTCCATTTTGCTTATCTTCTAAGGATAAGGCTACTTTTCGATTGCTTTTTAAGGCAATAATAAAATCATTTTTTAAAAGTTCTTTACAATAAACCATGTTCTCTGCTGAAGAAAACCAACTATCAGCCAACACATAATCAAAGTGTATTTTGCTACTACATTCCTGCAACATTTCTCTAAAAAGTTCGTTTTTAGTTTTGCTGCTTTTACGCTTTTGCCTTCCTGTTTTTTTGTCGGTAACCCAAATATTTTTCTTTATAAACTCTACACCACACGGTATACGCATGCCTCCAACTTCGACTAAAGCAGTTAGAAAATTAACCCCTTTTACAGACCTTCCAAACACATGGTCAAAATGCCAAGTGTTCAACTCACTTTCATCTGTATATTGTTTTTCTTGTATCGAATCATCAAAACTTAAAATGATAGTTTCTTTAGATTGAGTCAATTCTTCAACATAAGGTTTTGCCTTTTTCCATAGAAATTTACTGTCATAAACACCCGTTGATAATGCTCGTGTTATTTTATCATGTTTTATAGAGAGTAATGAAGCCATACCTGTAGCTGTCGTGTAAGAACTTGAACTTATCAAATAATCAGTATACAAATCAACAAAATTATCCATCTTTTTATTTCTCAAAGTTGTTAACAAGATAAACTATAAATATCTTAAATTCAAATTATTCTTGCGTAAGGTGAGTTAATAAGGAAATAAAGTTTATTGGAACTACAATAGCGCAGGTAGATTTACCGTCTAACTGGTTTATTGCTAACGGGCAAAACGGGACAGATAATTTAATAGATATGTTTATTAAAGGATCTGCAAGCTCTGTAGGGAAAGTAGGAACATCTAACGATAGAACTTTAAGCGAAGCTAATATCCCTGAGCATGACCACAACATGAAATTTCAAAGAGCAAATAACGATTGGGATAGTGACAACTCTAATATAGGTTTACAAAGAAAAGGAGAGGCAGCAAGACATAGAAGATATGATGTAACAATAAAAACTGGTAAAGCAGGATCAACTAACCCAATACCTATTAATATCGAACCCGTACACTACAAAGCTGTAGTAATTCAATACATAAAACCTAATTAAGATGGCAACACCTATACAAACAATTTTACAATGGTGGAAGCAATACGCTAAACCAACCGAAACACAAGTGGCGGAAACGTTTAACTCTCTACGCCATAAAAACGATAGTGTCCCTGCTGCTGAAGTAGGTGGATTAGATGATTTGTTACTACAAAAGGCAGATAAGATACCGTTTGAAGAGCATATTGGCGATAAAATAAAACACATTACATCCTTAGAGCGAGAGAGTTGGAGTGAAAAAGCCAATGCTCAAGATATACCTATTTCATGGAGAAAGTTAAACGGAACAAAACCAAAAACAGTTAACGATGATATTTATTCTAACGGAAAAATAGGAATTAAAACAAGTGCACCAACAGCTGTCTTTGACGTGAGTGGGGATGCAAGGGTTAGGTCTATTCCACATGGTTTGCCGTCAGATAGTTTATTGAGTGTAGATACAAATGGTAATTTTAGAAAAGTCTCACAACCTTCGCCTTCAAGTGGTATGTCTAAATCTTATAGTTATACAGGTTCTACTTATCATAAAATACAAGATCGCATTAAGGGCGTGAAATTATACCGCCAAAAACACCGCTATAAAGTTATAGTATGCCCTTTAGTGGTTAGAGGTGTTAATCATGAATTGAGTATCGAACTTTTAGATTATACCTACAGAGTTAGTAAAATAGGTGTTTGGTTATCATCTAGCGGTAATAAATATTGGGTAAAAGGTTTTAACGTTACTGTTAAAATAGGAACTCATACACCAACAGGACAGCCTGCAATAATTATAGATAGAGGTGCTGCTTTTGGGTATCTCACATTCATGCACTTTACACGCTTGGTCTCTTTTTCTTTTGGCAAACTACAATGGGATTTAGACGAAAGTAATACACAAATAATATCAACAAACGACATTACAACAGATTTCACAGGAGTGTCGGCGGCAGGCTTAATAACAGTTTAAAAATAAAAAAATGATAGCAATACGTTCAACAGAAAAAAAAGCAACATCTAACAATGACGGTAATTGTGATGTATTAAGAAAATTAGTAGGTTTTAGATTTGACATTAAAAATATGTTTTTTGAAACCGATATAGTAGATAGCCTTTTTATTGAAAAAAAAATAGTAAAAAATATTGATAATGAAGGTAAACCAGTTGAAAAAGCTATAACAATTATAGAAAGAATAATTATAGAGACTAGAATTCAAAAAACATATAAATATTCAATTGAAGAAATTGATAGTTTTTATGCAACTCTTGGGACTTCTATAACAAAAACCAAAGGCTTCTCAAAAGGTTTAAAAAATAATTTAGTGAATATTCTTTTAATACAAACCGCTGCTTCAAAAAGACAGACAATGAGTAATTGGGTTGTAGACACCAAGCATCAAATTGTGACTAAATTTACTGAAAAATGAAAAAAATAATGGCAAAAAATCGTTTTTATAACAAGTTTACTACCGAGCAACTTTTAAAAGGTAAAGCGTATATGCTTGCAGAAATAAAACAAGCTCCAAAAGAATATCAAAATCAACTAAAAGAGTTGTTTTGGTACTACTGGAGAAGGTTTAGGTTAGGTAAGTTTACTGTGGACGGCGCGACTTTCATTGATGAAGAGGACGGTGATTTCTTTAATATTTGGTGGTTTATTCACGATGGTAGAAATGCTGAGGGTTTTGTAGGAGTATCAGTCGACAATGAAATGATTGATATTATGACACTAACAGATACGCCAGCGAAGCATTTTAAGCAAGCTGTTCCGTTATTAAAATTAACTTGGGTTAATTGGTTAAGGCATTTATTTAAGGGCTCTTTACAGCGAAACAAGCCAAATGATTTAATTGTTATAATAAAATAACGTTCGGTAGGGACACGTTAAAAAAAAAGTCCCCCGCATTAAAAAATATCTGACCACTTTTTAAACAAGAGCCACAAGGCTACGGAGGACAAAGTCTTCTGTTGCCTTGTGGCTTTATTGTTTGTGGTCAGATAAGCAAATATAAAAACATAAATATGAATAAGTATCACGAAACATTAAAAAAAATAATTAAAAAAGGAAAATTACAAAGCAATAAAAAAGGCAACATAAAATACCTTTTAAATGAAAAGCTAGAACTAAAGCCTGTTGATTTGTTAGAGATTTTAGAAGGTCATTCTGTAGCGAGAAATAAGCTAAAACAAGAGCTAAACCTTTTTATGAAAGGCGAACGAAACACGGAAGAATATCGAAAAATAGGTGTAAGCTGGTGGGACTATTGTGGTCCTATTTTAGTGAATTCTTACCCAACTTATTTCGAGCAGTTACCAGGACTTATTAAGCAAATTAATAGAGAAAAGAGATCATCGAAGAATTACATTTTATTCCTGGGAAAAAATGATACAGAAAGTAACCAGCACCCGTGTTTGAGTTTGATACAATTTCAGATAGATAAAGGAAAGTTAGTGTTAACCGCTTATCAACGCAGTAGTGATGCTTCTTTAGGGTTGCCTGCGGACATTTATCATTTATATTTAATTAGCAGGCAAATTAACGTGCCTTTAAAGAGCATTACGTTGATGCTTGGCAATGTTCATATCTACGATAATAACATTGAAAATACCGATAAGTTATTGCAAGGGCAAAGTGTTAAATTCAGTTTAAATACGTAAGGCTATACGTTACTCAAAGATACAAAAAATCAAATAGTTAACCAAAATAAAAACAACAATAATAGTAAAAAAATGACAAAAAAATACACGATGTCACCATTGCCACAGGGCAAACTCATGCTTTTTTATAAGTATTGATAATTAGCAAGTTATCTTTTGGGATTTTACAAGTACTAACTTTTCTAAAAACATAATGTGCTGAAAATGAAATATTAGAGTTTTTAAAAATAAAAGTATGAGTTTGCCCTGACCATTGCCATTTCAGGGGCAAAAAAGGAATTTTGTAAGACAGTTTAAAGAAGCTTTAAAAAGCTATCCTGATAACGCTATTTATGTAGATTTATTCGGAGGAAGTGGTTTATTAAGCCATACAGTGAAACAAGAAAAACCAAAGGCAAAAGTAATTTACAATGATTATGACAACTTTAAAAATAGACTAAGAGCAATACCAGCAACTAATTTAATCATTGAAGAGCTTCGAGTCATTTTGTTAGGTTATGATAAAAAATGTAAACTTCCAGAACCGAAAAAACAGGAAGCTTTGAAAATAATATTGAAATATGATAAGTTAGGTTTTGTAGATTATATAAGCTTGTCTGCTAACTTATTATTCAGCATGAATTACGTTCAAAACTATGAAGAACTAACCAAACAAGGTTTTTACAACAGAGTTCGAAAAACAGACTATAATGCAGACTACTATTTGAAAGGAGTTAAATTTATTTGTGAAGAATACAAAGAGATTTACCAAAAATACAAAGATGTGTCAAATGTTGTCTTTTTGGTAGATCCTCCGTACTTGTCGACAGATTGTTCTACATATAAAAACTACTGGAAATTAGCCGATTATTTAGATGTTCTAAAGGTGTTGAAAAGTAATAATTATTTTTATTTTACATCAAATAAGTCAAGTGTTATAGAACTCTGTGATTGGATTGAAACGAATACTGGCGGCGTAAATCCTTTTAATAAAGCTAAGGTTGTTTATCATTACAATAACACAACGCATAATACGGGGTATACAGATATAATGCTTCATAAACGGTGGACTAGTTCTAATACTCTTTAAAAGCTGTTTAAAGGTATCTATATTTGATACCTTTGTTATGTCTGTGTTTGGTGAAAAAATGTACTTTTTAATTTGAAAAAATGTACTTTTTGTTTTTCCGATTATATTAGTATAAGAAACGTAGGGCAATAAATAAGCACTTTCGTTTCAGTTTATTACTTAGCTAAATATAAATATTTTGCTTTTATTTTCTCATAAATGCCAAATTTTATATTTAGCGGACTTTATTAACCCGCATTATTCATAGGATTTATATTTAGAACAAATTTCAAAATAGATTTTTTATCTCTAGATTTTAGGATTCTCTCTTTCGTTTTTTAAACTTTTTTGGAGTAAATAGTATGTTATAATTGATTTTAAAAGTTAAAAAGGATTAATTTTACTAACAGAGCATAGGTATCCCAAGGTTTTAAAATTCTCACTTTAAAACCGTTATTGAGTTATTATCTCTCGAAACAAATCTTGATATACAAATGCTCTTGATAACTGATAATATATTCGTTTTTTAGTGACTTTTATGGTAGCTCCAACTTTTAATAAATTGGTTCTTATTGTATTTATTTGCCATTTTTCAGCCTTTTCAAATGTTGTTTTTTTGATGCTTTTTTTTAGTAATAAAAATAGTTCGTAGGCTAAACTACTTAAAAACAACCTGAAGAAGTTTGCAACAAATCCATGATTGGATAATCGATCGGAAAAACACATATTCTTGACTTCTTTACTTCTGTTTTCGCTAGATTCACCTCGTTTTACATAGAAATCAAAGTATATTTCTCGGGCACCTTTCTCTTTAATATTACTTATAAAATGACGAACATTTAAGCCTTTCCCTGTACTTTCTATTTTACAGTAAGCTTGTTGTGGTTTATGCCAACTTTTGGCTTGATAGCGAAACGATGTGAAATGTTGGTGTTTTTTATGCTGATTTACATATTGAAGTTGAACCGCTTTTTTACAACGCTCAACCTTTCTTTTGAGTACCGAATTACTAGCCTGACCTGTTACAAAAAACAAATCATAATCAGCTACTAATTTATAAAAAGGAGCACAACTAAATCCACTATCTGTTCGAATAGTAATTTTTAGTTCAGGATATGCTTTTTTTATTTTTTGAATAATTCTTCTTAAAATTCCGACATACCATCGATTCGAATGGCTATTTCCTGGGCGAAGAACTGGCAGGATAATTTGACCGGTTTCTCCATCATGAAAAAATAATTCATTTAACATAAACTGTCCATAATAACCATTGAACATTGACATTTGTTGATTCCCATATGTTGGATCATCGGTAGCATCAACATCAATTGTTATTTCATCTCGACCTTTTAGGCTTGATACGTAACGATCAATCCAGGCGTAAGAAAGTTTGAAAATAGTTTCTTTATTCAAACTGTTTTCAAAACGAGAAATAGTAGGTTGAGAAGCCAAATCTCCTTGAAGAACATCTTTAAATAATGGGTCATTTTGTAAATGGGTCACATCATTGGCATCTTGATAACCTAGCATTAGCATAAACACACGTTGCTTGAGTTGATGCTCTCGACTGTAAGTAATGTATTTAGGGTTTCGAAGATCAGGAAGTAACTTGCTAAAATGTTTTAGTAAGTTGTGGGTTCTCTCTAACTTTTCTAAAAGAATCAAAGAACCATCTGAACTAATCTCTGTGGCTGAAAAATCAACCGAAATAGCTTGATTTCCTCGATAAAATAAAGTATCTTTAGTGCTCAAATATGGGTGTTTTAAAAAATGATGTATTTTGTGTTTAACTGCTTAAATATAACACTTTACATTCAGGTTTTTTGATTTCTGATGAATTATTCGGGTTAATACTCACAGACCTTTCGATTTGGCACAAATGCCCTATGTTTTTTATACATTGTTAGGTGTCTGGCTTTTCTTTCCGAAAACTTGCTAGCGTTGGCAAAGACATACTCTTTTGCAATTTTGGGCGTAGCGTTGGCTTGTGCGAATTGCAAATGTGTATGGCTTTATGCGTTGGCTTACCCATTCACAAATATGTGGTTCGTAAATAAAGTATGTGGTGCGCTAACTAAATTAATATCAAACTTCAAAGATGGCTCAACTCTTGAACTTGCATTATGAATTCTAAAAGAAATTTGCCAACCTTCGTTTAAAGAAACGGCTCTACCCTTATTTTAATGGGTAAAGATTTAAACCTCCATTAAAAAAGAGTATTGCACTTCTAAAGTTTTTAAAAGTTCTATATCCTTTTCCAATAGATTTAAGTTCTTGTATTTTTCCATTTAATCTTTCAGTCATTGCATTGCTATACTCAGTTATTAAGGCATTTATAACTCCAGAGAGATGTTTTTCAAACATTGTAACAACCTTTGTTACTTCTTTAATTTGCTTAGAAGTAGAATTTCGTATCCATTTAATTAGTAAATAAAAACCATTAATATACTTAGTTTCTTTATGGAATAAATCTTTAAAATTTTCTTTGACTTGCCACGCCTTGCTAACTTCATAGTTCGCCTTGATTATTGCATCAAATTTTATTCGTTGTTTCTCGGTTAGGTTTTCTTGGTTTTTAAGTAACGCATATCTACTGTTTATCAATTCATCATTCGTTTTAACTTCTCTTCTTCTAACCTTATCAATAGCGGTATTTAAATACTTAACCAAATGAAATCTGTCGTGAACAATAGATGCGTTTGGTAATTGACTTTTAGAGGTAGAAATATAAGCTTTCCACATATCTAAACTTATAGTTTTAACCTGTTTTTGTTGTTGTTTTGTCATAGATTTATCAAATAGTTTTTCTACAGATTCTTTAGTTCTTCCTTCTTCTACATCTATGATAAAACCACTTCTAGGATGACTTAAGACACTTATATATTTATGTCCTTTCTTAAACGATTTTTCATCCAAACTCAAACGACTAAAATCCATATTTGATAAATCTCTCCTACTCAAACCTCTTTCTGTACTTAAATGAATTACTCTATTGATGACATTAAAACCACAACGCATTAATTTTGCTGTTTTTGTTTGATTTTTAGTTGCTAATAGTAAATCAATTATTGCATGTTCAAAAAGGTGTGTATGACGTGTATGCTTATCTGCCCATGGCGGAACTATGGTGATTACAGCTCCTTGACTGTTCTTTATTCTTGGCAACTTACAACTTATAAAAGTCTTATATTGCATCGTATCTAAATGACGCCATTCTCGATTTGGTGCATGGTCATATAAACTACATAATTCCATGGTCTCTGGACAAAGGGCTCTTTCTCCTATGAATTTAATGACTATTTTTATGTCTGAAATTGCATAATCTGCTTCTACTTTTACAACTTGCCAGTTGTCATCTAAATTTAGTAGTAAATCGAAAAATTGATGTGTAAACATTTTACCTTTTTTTTACGAATTTAATAAATTCCATTAAATTCGTGGTAGAACCTTGTTGGCTCTACCCTTATTTTAATGGGTAAAGATTTAAACCTCCATTAAAAAAGAGTATTGCACTTCTAAAGTTTTTAAAAGTTCTATATCCTTTTCCAATAGATTTAAGTTCTTGTATTTTTCCATTTAATCTTTCAGCCATTGCATTGCTATACTCAGTTATTAAGGCATTTATAACTCCAGAGAGATGTTTTTCAAACATTGTAACAACCTTTGTTACTTCTTTAATTTGCTTAGAAGTAGAATTTCGTATCCATTTAATTAGTAAATAAAAACCATTAATATACTTAGTTTCTTTATGGAATAAATCTTTAAAATTTTCTTTGACTTGCCACGCCTTGCTAACTTCATAGTTCGCCTTGATTATTGCATCAAATTTTATTCGTTGTTTCTCGGTTAGGTTTTCTTGGTTTTTAAGTAACGCATATCTACTGTTTATCAATTCATCATTCGTTTTAACTTCTCTTCTTCTAACCTTATCAATAGCGGTATTTAAATACTTAACCAAATGAAATCTGTCGTGAACAATAGATGCGTTTGGTAATTGACTTTTAGAGGTAGAAATATAAGCTTTCCACATATCTAAACTTATAGTTTTAACCTGTTTTTGTTGTTGTTTTGTCATAGATTTATCAAATAGTTTTTCTACAGATTCTTTAGTTCTTCCTTCTTCTACATCTATGATAAAACCACTTCTAGGATGACTTAAGACACTTATATATTTATGTCCTTTCTTAAACGATTTTTCATCCAAACTCAAACGACTAAAATCCATATTTGATAAATCTCTCCTACTCAAACCTCTTTCTGTACTTAAATGAATTACTCTATTAATGACATTAAAACCACAACGCATTAATTTTGCTGTTTTTGTTTGATTTTTAGTTGCTAATAGTAAATCAATTATTGCATGTTCAAAAAGGTGTGTATGACGTGTATGCTTATCTGCCCATGGCGGAACTATGGTGATTACAGCTCCTTGACTGTTCTTTATTCTTGGCAACTTACAACTTATAAAAGTCTTATATTGCATCGTATCTAAATGACGCCATTCTCGATTTGGTGCATGGTCATATAAACTACATAATTCCATGGTCTCTGGACAAAGGGCTCTTTCTCCTATGAATTTAATGACTATTTTTATGTCTGAAATTGCATAATCTGCTTCTACTTTTACAACTTGCCAGTTGTCATCTAAATTTAGTAGTAAATCGAAAAATTGATGTGTAAACATTTTACCTTTTTTTTACGAATTTAATAAATTCCATTAAATTCGTGGTAGAACCTTTTTGTTTTTAAAAAACGTAGAGAGAGTTGCGTAAACTCCCTCTACGCATAAAAATTTTACTTGGAATCTGAAGAACAAGTGCAACTACAACTGCAATTTCCTGAAACAGAAACAGAATTTGTAACTGACCCAGCAATTACTCTTTCCATATTTGCTGAAAATGCTGCAAATCCACCTTTCAACTTTCCAAGTTGATCTTCTTGCAAAGCAGATATTTGCTTCGCAAGGTCTTTGAATGATTTTTTTGATTTCATCATATAAGATTTTGGTTACACCTACTCATTGTTGGCTTTTCGGTTTCCGCCATTTTATTGCAATAATTCTTATAGTCTGTTTTTTGTGTCATTTTGTGATTGATTTCTTTTATTACTTATTTTATTTTTTGTTGAAAAACTATACCGTAACCATATTGTAAAACTTCTTGTGTTTCTTTTCTGATAAAAGCTAAAATCTGAGTCTATAAATTCTGCATTGCTTTTATCTCTAATAGAGTTAAAAATATCATCTAAATAAAATCTAAGATTTAATTTGTTATTTAGGAATGATTTTTTTAATACTAAATTGGCTGAATAATTTTCTGCACTTATATAAGTTGCACTTAAAAAAGGAGACATATAATTTCCTGAAACTGTCAGAGAAGTAGTTTTATTTATTTTAATATTATTCCGTAGATTAAAAAATACAGTCGTTTTGTTTAAATTAAAATCAGCGTTTTTAAAATTTTTATGAAACAATTCTCCAATTCCCTTAATTTCCCACCATTTTGTTAAATTAGCTAATACACTATACTCAAAGCCATATTGTTTATTTGTTCCAAAGTTTTGATTTTGATGTATCGCAATATTGTCTTCAATTCTCCAAATACCATTAATTGCATCTGTAGTGTTATTTAAGTAGATAGAAAAAGATTGTTTGTTTTTAATTAAATTAATTTCGTATTTAGTAATAAATTCAGGATTTAAGTTAGGGTTGCCAATGTCAAAACTAAAATCGTTTATTTTATTTACTCTATTATTTAAAGTATTAAAAGAAGGTCTCCTTAATCTACGTGAATAACTCGCTGAAATTGAGTTGTTATTAGATAATTCTCTTGAATAATAAAATGAAGGAAACCAACTAAGATAATTACGAGAATTTCTATCTCCATTTATTTTATCTATACTTGTAAAATCTGTATTTTCTATTCGTAATCCTATTTTAAAATAATTTTTTTCATTCAAATTATGTCCAACAGAGATATACCCTGCAAATATATTTTCGCCATAATCAAACGCACTTGTTCTATCATTTGTGATGTATGTATTATTTATAAGAGTTTCTGATAGCAAGTTGTTCTCTCTTTTTGTTGTAATATATTTGATGCCTACATCTGTTTTAAATTTTTTGAAAAATAATTTATGTAAATCTGCTTGTATAGAATAAATATCAGTTTTGGAATCGGTCGTGTTTTTTTGTGTATTATCATTAAAATTTCCAAATTCATAAATTGAATTAATATCGGAAATGTTATTGAACTTATGCTTTAAATGGTCTGCTGTTATTTTTAAACTTCCATTTAAAGTATCAATTTTATAGTTGTAGTTTAAGATTGTATTGTAAATATATTTTTTAGAATATTCATTTAGGGAATTGTCTGCTTTTGCAATTGGAGTATTTTCTGTAATAAATATTTCATTACTGTTATTAAATTGGCTGTTGTTATTAGTTCCATAAAATTCTAATCCAAAATCTTGATTTTTCGAAAGTTCAGATGTAAAACCTAATTTATAGTTGTGATTATCTTTTTGACTATTGAAATTCCCTTCGGTTAGTTGAGATTGTTGGTTTTCTTTTATTATAAACTCAGAATTAAAGTACCCATTTCCATTGTTCTTTGTGAAATTATAGAGTAAGTATGCGTTCCATTTTTCACTTCCATAATTTAATGATATGCCATTATATAAAATAAATGGGTTTTTATTGTAATTGGTATAATATGACTTAACATTGCCGTTAAAACCTAATGGTTTTTTCTTTAAGATAAAGTTAATTACACCTCCTGAAACATCACCATCAATATTTGCAGAAGCATTTGTTTGAATTTCAATTTTTTGTATGTTTTCGGACTCTAAGTTCTTAATATAATTAGATAAGTCTGTGCCAGTTAGATTTATCTTTCTTCCATTTACTAATATTGTTGCAGGTTCTTGACGTATTAAGATTTGGTCTGCATTATTAACCCAAATAATTGGTGCATTTTGTAATACTTCTAGACCATCATTCCCTTTATTTAAGGGCGTATTTTGAACATTAAAGATAATTTTGTCATCTTTCTTTTCTATGATTTTTTTTCGTGCAGTTATTACAACCTCACTCAATTCAATATTTGAGTTTAAAATAATTTTGCCCAAATCTATTGTAGCGTTAATATCTTTTGTGTAATTTTCAAACCCAACAAAACTAATTTGCAGTTCAACTATTCCTTTTTTGTCGGTTTTTATTGTAAAATTTCCATTTCCATCTGTTATTGTTCCAATAATAATAATATTGTTTTCTTTGTTTAAAAGAATAACATTTGCAAATTCAATGAGCTCGTTAGAATTATCAACTACTTTTCCTGTTACAGTAATTTGTGCGTTTACAAAAGTTGTGAGAGTAAGTAAGATTAAAAGGAAACCTGTTTTGTTAATTAAATTCATATTTCTAGTAAAATTAAAAGTAACTTACTACAGTTTTTTTGTATTACTGAATAAGTAACCACAAGAAAACGAAATATTAGAACTATATATGAAAATACAGGTGTGAAATTAGGACTAGTCCTTGGTATGATTTTTTAATTTATCAATAATTTGTTGTCTGCTAGAAGCTTTTAGTTTTGAGTAAATGCTAGTAATGGCACTATCTCATAATCTGTGTAAGTTTAAAAATCTCGGGAGCTATAACTCCCGAGATTTTTTTTATTAACTTTAAACTTTAACACCTTATATTATGAAACCAGAAGACATTTTAAACGATTCTTTTTTACAGCAATTCAAGAGCGGAACAGAACTAACCTCCTTTTTAGAAGACTTGCATAAGCGAGGCATAGAAAAGATATTAGAAGGCGAATTAGACGCACATTTAGATTATGAAAAACATCAAAAGCGTAGCAATACCAATGCGCGAAATGGCTATACTTCAAAAAAGTTAAAAACTACCTTAGGAGAAACGACGATACAAATACCACGAGATCGAGAAAGTTCATTTAATCCAATGCTTATTAAAAAACGGCAAAGCACAGCAGATGGAGTAGAAAATATAATCATCTCTCTGTACGCAAAAGGGATGAGTACCAGTGATATTGAACAGCAAATATATGAGTTGTACGATTTCAATATTTCTACTGCCACAATCTCAAGAATTACCGATAAAATAACAGGAGATATCATTGCATGGAAAAATCGCCCCCTAGAACAAACCTACCTAATCGTTTGGATGGACGGTATTGTTTTTAAGGTTAGAGAAAACTCAAAAGTGATTAACAAAACCATTTACATCGCAGTAGGGTTACGCACAGATGGTAAAAAAGAGGTGTTAGGATTATGGTTAGGTAAAAATGAATCTTCCGCCTTTTGGATGTCTGTTTTAAGTGATATTAAAGCACGAGGAACACAAGATATTTTGATTACTGCTACCGATAATTTAAACGGATTTACAGAGACCATAAAAACAATGTTTCCTAATTCTGTAACTCAAATATGTGTAGTACATCAAATTAGAAACACCATGCGTTATGTGGTCTGGAAGGATAAAAAGGAATTTGTAAAAGATATGAAACAAATCTACACAGCACCCACAAAAGAAGCCGCCAAAGCCGCTTTAAACGACTTCAAAGACAAGTGGAACTCTAAATATTCTTACGCCATTAAAAGTTGGGAAAACAATTGGGACGAACTCACTGTTTTCTTTGATTTTCCCGCTGAAATTAGAAAAATAATATACACCACTAATCTCATCGAAAACTTAAACGGAAAGATTAGAAAATACACAAAAAACAAACTCTCTTTCCCCACGGATGACGCGGTAATGAAGTCCGTATTTTTAGCACTAAGAGAAAGCACAAGAAAATGGACAATGCCAATTAGAAATTGGGGCGTTATTCTTAACCAATTTTTGATTATATTTGAAGACAGGATTAAGTTATAAATAACCTAATCCCGAATTTTAAACTTACACAGATTTTGCAAGAGTGTCCTAGTAATATGCGTTTTAACTGTACTTAATGATATAAAAAGATTAGAAGCTATCTCTTTATTAGTATTACCCTTTACTATCAGATGTGCAATTTTTCGTTCTTGTTCGGTTAATGTTGAAGTGGCTTCATATGCCTGCTTGTTAATTAATTCCTTATTTGATTTTAATACTCTTAACAAGATTAAAATCATTATTACTACTAAAAGAGCTAGAATATAGTTTAGATTTTTGTGAAAGTTATATTTTTTTTTTACTTCTCTATGTGAAAGCAACATTACCTCTTCTCTAAACTGCAAGTAATAGGAGGTTTCACCATATATTTTTTTTAGTTTGAATAAAGTAGTATTGTAAAATTTAGGATTTTCTTTAAAATCAGTATCTAATTTTCCTAATTCCATTTTAATTTTCGAATAGGCTAATAAACTAACTAATGGGTCAGTTATAGAATCAGTACAAAATGTTTTATATCTGCGTAAAAATAATTTTTGTGTTTGCTTTATAATCTCAGCGTTTTGTATTTTTTTAAATTCATTTTGTAAAGAATTTTCAAATTCATTGATTTTTTCCCATCCCTTATCAGCAAAATTTGTGTTCTTACCCTTATCAAACCAGACCTTTGAGCTATTTTTAGGGAAAAATATAGTATCTTTATTAGAAAAAATAAAATTATGGAAATTTTTTCTTTTAGGAGTACGTATAAGGTCTAATGATGTTTCTGAAATATTTGAATAAATTCTATAAAATTTATTTTGTTCTGATAATAATATTCCAGTTATCTCAAAATATCCTGAACTATCTGTCTTGACACTTGTTATGATTTGACTTTCAGACTGAGCGTTTTCTTCATCAAAACGTAAAATTGCCAAATAAACAGTTTTGTTAGGTTTATCCGCTACTAAATAACCTGATATACAATACTGACTATAAGTTGATTGGTAAGACAACAAAAATAACAAAACAATAATTATTTTCATTAACCCGAATAATTCATCAGAAATCAAAAAACCTGAATGTAAAGTGTTATATTTAAGCAGTTAAACACAAAATATATCATTTTTTAAAACACCCAGATTTGAGCACTAAAGACACTTTATTTTATCGAGGAAATCAAGCTATTTCGGTTGATTTTTCAGCCACAGAGATTAGTTCAGATGGTTCTTTGATTCTTTTAGAAAAGTTAGAGAGAACCCACAACTTACTAAAACATTTTAGCAAGTTACTTCCTGATCTTCGAAACCCTAAATACATTACTTACAGTCGAGAACATCAACTCAAGCAACGTGTGTTTATGCTAATGCTAGGTTATCAAGATGCCAATGATGTGACCCATTTACAAAATGACCCATTATTTAAAGATGTTCTTCAAGGAGATTTGGCTTCTCAACCTACTATTTCTCGTTTTGAAAACAGTTTGAATAAAGAAACTATTTTCAAACTTTCTTACGCTTGGATTGATCGTTACGTATCAAGCCTAAAAGGTCGAGATGAAATAACAATTGATGTTGATGCTACCGATGATCCAACATATGGGAATCAACAAATGTCAATGTTCAATGGTTATTATGGACAGTTTATGTTAAATGAATTATTTTTTCATGATGGAGAAACCGGTCAAATTATCCTGCCAGTTCTTCGCCCAGGAAATAGCCATTCGAATCGATGGTATGTCGGAATTTTAAGAAGAATTATTCAAAAAATAAAAAAAGCAGATCCTGAACTAAAAATTACTATTCGAACAGATAGTGGATTTAGTTGTGCTCCTTTTTATAAATTAGTAGCTGATTATGATTTGTTTTTTGTAACAGGTCAGGCTAGTAATTCGGTACTCAAAAGAAAGGTTGAGCGTTGTAAAAAAGCGGTTCAACTTCAATATGTAAATCAGCATAAAAAACACCAACATTTCACATCGTTTCGCTATCAAGCCAAAAGTTGGCATAAACCACAACAAGCTTACTGTAAAATAGAAAGTACAGGGAAAGGCTTAAATGTTCGTCATTTTATACAATACTCCGTTAAGTTTTTATGCTGCTCTGATACCATAATACAGTAGTTCTTTAATTTTTTGTTTATTATTCTTCAAGTTCGGTCTTATAGCGAACACGTTAAAAAATCGAGCAAGCATTAACTCATTGTGATGTAAGGTTTTAATATCCTTGATTGAGAAAGCCCCTCTTAGCCTTTTTTCAATAGGCATCCAATGTGTAATCTTAGCGAGATTAACCGTTGTAAGTGCTGTATTAAAATGAAAGTTGAGTTTATCTTTACTTCTTGCTTGACAGTGATTTAGACCTGAGTATTGCTTGGCATCTCTAAAAGTAAATTCTATTTGAAATCTGGTGCGATAATATGTCAAAATCATTTCTGCTGAAATTGTTACATCTGTAGAAAAATATAATTTATGATTCCATTTTCCTTTTTTAAGGAAATAAACAATCACAAGATTGATTTTTCTTTTTAATGATTTTGAGTATACAATAGCGCTGTATACTTTGCTTTGCTGATTGTCTTCTATCAAAGAAAAATATTCTTTTCTAAGTTTTTTATAATCAATTTTTCCATCATATTTCTTAGGTCTTCCTCTCCCATATTTCTGTTGGTCAGTATAAATATATTGTAAGTCAGCATCGTTTCTTAGTCTGCTAACGGTCTCCAATCCATTATCAGAGAGTTTAGAAACAAAACCGTATTTGGAAAAATAAGCATCTGCCACAACATATTTAGACATCGAAAGAAGGACCTCTTTTCTTTGAATCAATATATTGGCATAATGATCTACCAAACTTTTTGATTCCAAATTATTTGGTGTCTGAACAGCCTCTAAATGAAACGCTGTATGATTATCTATATCAATCGCTGCTATACCAGATATTTCCAATCCCCATTTTGCCTTTCCCGCTACACCAGACCAATAATAACCAACTCCACAGGTGGATTTACCAGATTTACTAACATAACTCGGGTCGAAAGCAATGGTTAAATGTTTGCCCCCATACTCAGTAATCAATTCTTTATTGAAATTTAAAAAGTCAAAAGACTTACTAAACTGATTCCTGTAATGTTGTTCTCCATGATCACCATAACGACTTAACTGCATAAAATTTAAACGTCCTTTTATGCTGAGAAATAGACCAAAAACTTCCAACATAAAATCATATTGCCATTTATTTACATCTTTCATTTTGTTAAGTAATCTTTTTGTGTGATATTTATAGTTGGATTTCTCCTTGAGAAGCATCATTAATAGCTGTTTGAAATTAACTATTAATTTACTGATAATCAGGGAGTTATCCTAATTTTTGAACCTGTTTTTTTAACTTATTTAATTGACTGTTAGAGGGTTAGGGCAAAGTTTAACGGAGTATTGTTTATAAGTAATATTAAAGAGAAAGGTGCCCGAGAAATATACTTTGATTTCTATGTAAAACGAGGTGAATCTAGCGAAAACAGAAGTAAAGAAGTCAAGAATATGTGTTTTTCCGATCGATTATCCAATCATGGATTTGTTGCAAACTTCTTCAGGTTGTTTTTAAGTAGTTTAGCCTACGAACTATTTTTATTACTAAAAAAAAGCATCAAAAAAACAACATTTGAAAAGGCTGAAAAATGGCAAATAAAGACAATAAGAACCAATTTATTAAAAGTTGGAGCTACCATAAAAGTCACTAAAAAACGAATATATTATCAGTTATCAAGAGCATTTGTATATCAAGATTTGTTTCGAGAGATAATAACTCAATAACGGTTTTAAAGTGAGAATTTTAAAACCTTGGGATACCTATGCTCTGTTAGTAAAATTAATCCTTTTTAACTTTTAAAATCAATTATAACATACTATTTACTCCGAAAAAGTTTAAAAAACGAAAGAGAGAATCCTAAAATCTAGAGATAAAAAATCTATTTTGAAATTTGTTCTAAATATAAATCCTATGAATAATGCGGGTTAATATCAATAATTGTTTCATTCCATTTATTTTTTTCATTAATAATGCGATTTTTTCAGGTATGAGGCACAACGGTATTGTATAAGATTAGTTGCGTGGTTTATGCACCTAATTTAGCAAATACAAACCGAATTAAAAGCTTGCAAAATTTTTCGTAAGTAAGCCAGAAATAGCAATTAATTTTATACGGTGTTGTGTTTTCGTACATTATTCCGCAAACTTGCTAGCGTTGGCGTTTAAGCTCTTTTGTTTTTTCAGCTTTGGCTTTTTGTGTATGGCAAAAAAAAAATGTGCTTGAACTTGCGCTGGCTTATTTCGTAAATCTGATTTGTAAGTTCAATTTAAAATATAATTCTCCGTTTTCATTGTAAACAGTTCCAAAATCGTGTCTGCTCGAACTTGCTGTATCTAATTTCGTGTTATTGAATAAGTAATCCTCAAATTCATTTCGGTTGTAAATATGGTAACATAAAACATCTCCATTTTCCTTAACAATCAAATATCCGCCAGTTGCATCATATTGTCCAGTCCAAACTTTAGAAGGCATCATTCCTAAAGCTACGTCTGTTAAAAATCGTTTAATTTTATATTCGTAAAACTTATGTTCATTAGAGGTGTCAAAATTTAATGGATTTTTAGAATTTGTGTTTTCTACTAAATCTGAAATACTTGAATTTTTGCTAGAATAAAATTCATAAACAATTTGTGCTAAAATTTCGGGTAATTTACTGTCTATTAAAATTAGATTGTTTGAGAATATTTGTCTTTCCGTTTTAGTAAATTCAAATACTCCATTTACTTCAAGAATTGAATTAATTCTATCCATTATTTTACTTCTCGAATCTATAGAATTTATCTTGTCAATTTCTAATTCAGATAATTTTAGATTGGAAATGTTAAAAATAAAATTTGTTGTTTTTCCTGCATTAAGTAGAGTAGAAGGACTTCCTAATTGTGACTTTATACTAAAACCTAAAGTTGGCTGTTGATTTGTTCTTTGGTCGTGAACAACGATTGTAATATCAGTTTTTGCGGTTGAACTTGCTTTTAAAGAAAGACAATTGATAGATTGCATAAATTCCTCAATTTCGGGAACTGAAAAAGTTCTTTCTTTATTAGACTTAATTTTTTCAAGTAAGAATTTTGCTTTTTCCTTAAATTCTGTAATTGCAATTTTTAAAACTTCTTCTCCACCAGAAATAAGTATGATTTCGTCTTCGATTGAATATTCAAAATCTCCATTATTTTCAGTTCTTAAAACACGTAAAATTGGATAGATAATTCCTTCTAGTTTTTCAATTTCTTTATTCCCAAGAAATAATTGTTTGTCGCCAAGTAGTTTGAAAAGTGTGTAAATTTCACTCCATTCGCCTTTATTTCCTGTAATCATAAAGTTTTAAGTTTTTCTATAATCTTTTTTGCAGTAGCTTGAATTGCTGGAACTGCAACTGAATTTCCAAACTGCTTATATGCTTGAGCGTCCGAAACTACAATTTTAAAATTGTCTGGAAAACCTTGTAATCTTGCCCATTCTCTTGGTGTCATTTTTCGAATTCCTTCTTTATTCACTTCTCCTCTAATGTGAGTAATTGGTGTAAAATCTTTTAGTCTAAAATCATAAACTAGATTTCTTTCTCTTCCCATTCCTCCACATAGAACTGCATTTGCAGTTCCATTATTTGGAATAATTTCATAACCAAACCCGTTTCCTTTACTGGCGTGTCTTGCTTTATGATTTCGCAATGTGTTTACATATGTTTCGGATAAATAATATTTTACAGAAACCGTTTCGGTTTCTAAAATATCTTCAAGAGTATATCTTTTCTTAATAGGTTTTGGATATTCAAATTCTGTAACTTTCAAATCTTTTCTAAATCCAACAATAAAAATTCGCTCTCTATTTTGTGGAACTCCAAATTCCTTTGCGTTTATTACTTGTGGTTCTGGTACAAAATACCCTAAATCTTCTCGTAATACATTTAATATTGTTGCTAAAGTTTTTCCTTTATCGTGACTTCTTAAACCCTTTACATTTTCTAAAAATATTGCTTTCGGTTTTTTCTTTTTTATTATTTCCGCTACGTCAAAAAACAATGTTCCTCTCGTATCTTCAAATCCGCCACGCTTTC
Source organism: Tenacibaculum sp. (assembly GCA_965242715.1). Lineage (GTDB taxonomy): Bacteria > Bacteroidota > Bacteroidia > Flavobacteriales > Flavobacteriaceae > Polaribacter. Next base: position 1,601,040 of record OZ251501.1, on the reverse strand, counting down.
CAGCAATTGAAAATGCTTGACAAGGAAATCCAGCACACAAGACATCAAATCCATCTGGAATATAATCTTTGGTCGCTTTTTTTGTAAGATCTCCAAATGGAACTTCTCCAAAATTTGCTTGATATGTTTGCTTTGAATATTTATCCCATTCACTTGTAAAAACACATTTTCCTTTCAAGTTTTGAAAAGCCAATCTAAATCCGCCAATACCAGCAAATAAATCAATAAACTTAAATTCAGACTTTTTTGGTGCGGGAAAAGGAATGTTGTCTTGTTGGAAAATCAAATATTGCAATGCTTCTTCGGCTACTATTTTTGATATTTCCTCTTCTGGAAATTTGTATTTAAATAAATTTTTAACGTGTTCTATTGCATCTGGTTTGTAGAATTGAGAAACTCCATTTTTATGGTTCTGCAAATAGTGTGTAAACGCAGCTGTTGTATCTTTTTCAGATTCTATAAGTCTTATTTTGAATTTTTTTTCTTCAAAATGTTCAATCGATATTTTTTCCTTTAGAAGCACCTTTGTTCGTTTATGTTTATTGTTGCAAGTTATGAAAAAATTCTCATTCAGTGATGGGAAGAAAGCAATGTGTGCGATAGCACTCTTTGCTTTTGTGCGGCTGGTTTCCGGTATGAAACACAACGGTTTTAATATGGTGCGTTTGGCATTTCAATGCTCCAAATTTTCAATTTACTACTATGTTTATTTATTGCTAACATCTTCATATTTAGCGCTATCTGCCAAATGCACTATATTTTTTGTTGGGCACAGTTTTTCTTAAAGATTATCTCTTACCCATTGTTTTATTCCTTTCGGTGATATTTTTTTTCCTGATACAAATTCATTTACAGTCAAATATCCATAAAACTGTCCATTAATATAAATTTTCGGAGGAGACGAATTAAATTCATTGAATGGACTTTTAGAAGAAAAATCACTTCCATAATTACCAAATTCATTAAAAATAGATTTAGGAGAAAACTCACTTCCATAAGGTCCAAATTCATTTAATATGGAATCGTTATCAAATTCGTTTGAAGTTAATTTTCCTAAATATTCATTATCATTTGACATCAAATAGGATTCTCCCTTATTAGAACGAATATCAGTTTCTTTCAAATCGAATTTTCTATTTAATAAAGAGTTAAAATCATTTTCAAGAAGATATAAGAAAGTTTCAGTTGGTATTTGGTGTTGCACGTATTTATTAACTGATATATGCCCAGCAAATTTTCCTTGTATAAACAACTTTGGGGGTGATTGGCAATATGGATTATTCACACTGTATGAACCATATTTACTGCCATATTGCGAGTACTTATTAAATATACTTGAAGAACTATATTTAGAGCCATAAGTGCCATATTTATTCAAAATTGAATCACTATCATATTTGTTGGAGGTTATCTTGCCTAGAAATTGTTTGTCCTGCCCTTGTAAGAAAGAATCTCCAGTTTCCTTAAATCCTTGTGATTGTTCCTTGTGTATTTCAGAAAGCATCTGCTCTAACAAGGCTTTTGTTTTATCCTTATTATCACTCATCATTTCCAAATAAATTTTGTATTAACTTCTGTATTTCTTCTGCTGCTTTTGCTTTCGGTAATAGACTAATTAATGCTGGTGCAGTAGCCAAAGCAATATTCTTTTTCCTAAGGAGTTTGATTTCCTTTAAAGGAAAATATAATAATCCTGTCGTAATTATTGGAGGTGAACCCCAAGCAAACTCCTGCTTTACAATTGCTAAAATAAAGCAAGTTATTCCGCTAAGAAAAAGGATTGAAGTTCCAATCAATAATAAAACTTCTGTTGTCTTATTTTGTTTGTGAACTTCATCAACTCTTTCCAATATTTGTTCTATTTCCATTATTTATTCTTATGTCTTAAATTGTGCCCAACGGCTCCGGACATGAAGCGTTTTTTTTATTTTGGAATATACGAAGTATTTCAAAATAAAAAAAATGATTTATGTCCATTGTTGCTGTGAGTTCGAAGCGTAGCGTAGATCTCAGAGTGACAAGGCGCGCCGGAGCCGTTGCAGATGAGTACGTAGCGATAGCGGAGTATTCATCTGCAACGGGTTTGTATAAGATTTTTTGCGTGTTTAAGCACCTAATTTAGTAAATACAAAACCAACTAGAAAATCCGCGAGGATTTTCGTAAGTGAGCAAGAACTAGCAATTAATTTTATACGGTGTTGTAAACAGTTTTATTCCACAATTTGTTTTGCTAATTCCTTTGGCCAAATTACAAATTTCCCATATTGATTAGTTTTTTCAATTCCGCCAATTTCTTTACCTCGTTTTGTAGTTATCCAGTCATTATCTTTTTTATACATAAGTTTTTTTTCCTTAAACCAATCATTTATTTTTTTACTACTCAATCCTGTTAAAGTTGCTAATTCTCCTGTTTTCAAAAGTTTAGAGTTTGATGGATTTTTCATTTTTTTGAAATCCTTAACTATTTTTTCCGATTGAATATCTTCGTTCTTATCTATTTTTTTAACTGAAATTCTGATTTCTTCACTTATAGTAAGCAATCTTTGAACTTCATTAAGAATGTCGTTATATAAATCTGGGTCGTTTTGTTTTGTAACGTGTATTCCCATTTCATCATTATTCTGTTGTGAAAATGAATACAAATTCATAGAAGTCACAATTGCTTCGCTTTCATTCAGGTAGCATTTAGCGTGAAGAGTACTGCAAATACTCGTCCTTATTCCAATTTGACTTTCTAACCAATTACTTTCAGATATTTGTAATTTATTTTCTTTGTATACTATTCTAATATCCTTTTTTTGGATATTTAGATTTTCAAGATGATCTTTAATTCTTTTATGAAATTGTAAATAAGGACTTATTAAAATCAGTCTGTCTTTTGTGTTTCTTATAAGTTCTTCTAAATGATATGAAACACCTGTAGTGTTTAAAAATTTTCCCATTTTATTTCAGTTTCTCGTTTTTTTAATTGTTTACAACGTTGTTGTATATGGTTTGTTGCGTGTTTTAAGCAACTAATTTAGCAAATAATTACCGACCAAGAAAGTCCGCGAGGACTTTCGTAAGTAGGCTAGAACTAGCAATAAATTATATACGGTGTTGTGTTTAGTGAATTTCTTATTTAACTATTAGTTTTTTAAAATTATCTAAACTACTTTCAAAATATTCTTTTTCAAAATCAAATTTATAATAAGATGATGGAATATAAAATCTTACTACTTCCTTGTTTTTCGATTCTGTTTTTAAAATTGGAAATATAATGTCAGATGAATATTTACTCTTTTTTTTCTTTCTTTTTTTCTTAATGATGTTTTTTCTATTTATTTCTTCAATTATTAAATTAGGATAATTTTCTTCAGGAATATCTTTTCTAAATGATTTTAATGTTACTAAAATTTCAGTTTTGAGTTCAATTTTTTTATTAGAAACAGTATTCGATTCTAAGTGATTCTTCAAGAGATTATATTCTTCTTCTGAAAATCCATAAGCATTTATTTCTTCAATTTCATACCAATCTTCTCTAATACTTGGATATTTATAAGCTCCAGTCCATTTTTTTACTAATAAAATATAATATTTTTCGTTGTCTACATTTAGAGTTTTGAATTTAAGGTTTATGAAATTTTGGCTTTTCGAAAAAATCGCCAAACCCATATCTATGTCATTTTGACTTTTTGAGGAATTACGAGTATAAATTACATTTTTATTTTCAACCCATTCGCTTGTTAAATTGTTAAACTTCCAACCTGTAGCATTTTTTAATGTGTCAGATTTTTGCTCACTGAATATTTCTTTCTTTTTATCAACTCTTTCTTGACTTTGAATATTTGAAATTGTATTAAAGCATAATATTAATAATAGAATTTTTTTCATTTTTTTTTGTTTTTGAGTGAGTCATTAAACACAACGGTTGGTATAAGAATAGTAGCGGATTTCAAGGCTCTGACCTTTCAGTTTATGACTAAACTTTGTTCAAAAATACTACCTTTGAATTTCTCACTAAAACCGCTATTATTTTTATACATTGTTGCCAAGCGTATTTTTTTTTAAAGTCGTTTTCTTACTAATCCGATAATAAATTTAATTACAATAAAATAAAAGAGGAGGGGTAAAATAAATCTTGATAAATTAGATAAGTTCAGAGTTTTTTCAGTAGTTCCAATTTTTTTGATATATTTATATAAGTCTATCGGGAAAGATAAAATTGAATTTGGGTCATTTAAAATAATAAACCCTAGAAAAAATAAAATAAAGGTAAAACTTATAAAAGCATAAACTATTAAAAATATGTCTTTTGAAGAAAAATAAAATTTGTTCTTACCAATTAAATATTTAAAAAATAAATTAATTTTTTGTATTGATACTTTTCTCAAATTAGGTGTATTTGTAATATCTGATAAAATCCAATAACCATCATATCTTAATAGTGGATTTAGATTAACTATAAAACTAAAAAGTATTATAGAACATAGAATAAGTAAGGAAATTTGTTTTGTGAAAACATATATAATTGCTAATATTAAAGCGATGAGAATTTCAATATATAGACCTGCAAAATTCACATAAATTCTTTCTTTCCTTTTTAGTTTCCACGTGTCTGAAACATCTGCAAACATAACGGGAGATAATAAATAAAAACCAAAACCAATAGTTCCTGGTTCTGCTCCAAGTTTTTTACAAGCGGTTGCGTGTCCAAACTCGTGTAAAAAAATAATTAAACCGCTCATTATTAAGTAAAAAATCCAGTTGGTTAAATTCATTTCGAGAATATTGTTGGATAATAATTCACGGTTTATTATTACTATGTATAAAACAAGAATTAAAGAAATAGATAGTACTTTGTAAAAATATTTGAACACAAATATTGGCGATAATATCTTAATAAAAATTCCAAGTGCTTTTCTGTTAACTAATGTAAAACTTAAAGCTAAATATGATGCTACTTCTTTTTTATTTAAAGAAATATTTTTATTTATAATAATTCCAAATTTTGAAAGCTTTTCATAAAGTATGGAATAGGCAATATGTATATTTAGTTTAGCTGTAAAGTTTTGTTTGTTATATTTTAAAACAATATCTTCTAACGAAGTTTTACCATCCACTAAATTAAGTAACTCAAATGTTTTTAGATTTATTACAATTCTATTTCCCAACTCTTTATGAGTAACAATATATTCAGTGGAATTATTGAATTCTCCAATTTCAATTTCAGTTGATTTATGTACTATTTGTTTTCTATATTCTTCTTTCATAAGTCTTCAAAGCGATTAAACAGGATATGGTTGTAAATATCCTATTATGGTCTTTTACAATAATATTCGTACCTCTATTTCCTTTTTTCCAAACAAAATTTTCTTCATTTGGGTTTAATATACTTGGGTGCGGTATTCTTAATGAAAAATCCTCAGCCCAAGAACCATCATCATATTGGTTTGATATAATTTGTGTTGCTAATTCTTTAATTACTTCATTATATTTATTAAAAAGACTATCGGTTAAACATAAAGTGTGTAACAATAATCCTTTGAAAAAATAATTATGGACATTAGTCTTGATTGTTTTTTTAATAAAACTTTCACAAATAGATATAATTTGTTCATCTTTAAACTGAATAGCTCCCATTAAAATGTAGTTGATTGCATAAATATCCTCTGTCCACCAATAAGATAAGTGCTTTTCGTTAGAACTAAATTCAGCAATTAAATAAGTTCTTAATTTTTTAAAGTTTTCAGTATCCGTAATTTCCAATTCAATAAAAACTAAATAAGCAACTGCACTCACGCAAAAATGAGATTGTAGCCATCCATTAACATTTTGTATACTCGGACTATTCAAAGATGACAGCAAAAGGTTTTTGTCATTATAAGTTGTAAAACCACCATCTTTATTTTGAAAACTTAACCATTCTTTTAAACTTTTCTGAATATTAGTTTCTTTTCGCAAACAGAGTAGTACAAATGAAGTTGAATCAGCATCGCTAATCCAAGATTTATTGTAACCCCAAAGATTATTTGACAACATGTTTTTCGATAGAAACCCTTTTGTTCTTGTTAATTTAAAATCGTCAATGTTGTATTTTAATAAGGAATATGTTACATAGGAAGTTGTCCAAACATCACTAATACCTGCATCATTAAATATATCGTTCCAATTACCTTTTATTTGTTGGGTAGATTGTAAATAACTAATAGCATTAGTTAATACATCATTTATAGAATGCCTATTACTAAAATCATTGACTGCATTTTTTTGTGCATTATAAACGTCTATAAAACCATTTATATTTAAGATATGTGAAATACAGGTATTGTGTAGGTTATCTATTTCATTTATCCATAAACATCTTTTAGTTTCTTCTAACGAAATAATATTATTGGATGCTTTGTCTAGATAATTTATTGCTTTTATATAAAGATTTTCAGAAACTTTTTTTAGATAGATTAATTTTTTTTGATTACCAACAGAATAATTATCAATAGTATCATTTTCTTTTGATAAAGTTTTGATAAGCTCGTGTTTTGAAATATTAAACTGTCCATTTTCAGCATCTTCAACATAGTCATTAATATCATCAATTATTTGAAAACCAGCGTAAAAATACTTGTGAGATTTTAAAAGGTTATTGTAAATAATCTCATTTTTTTTATTTAACAAATGAAATAAGCAGTCAATCGCTATTTTACCAAATGCACTTTTATAATCTGCTAACTTTTCAAATTCATCATAATTTTTTAGTTTTTTTAATGTCTTGTCTAATTTATATGCTTTTGCATACTCAAATTTTCGAATATTCCAAGTACTCCAGAAATTTGAATCTTTATCAAAAAAATAACTTAAAATTTTAACAGTTTCCTCTTGGCAAATATTAGCAATAAAATATTTCTGAAATTTAGTATCACTATTTTTATTATCGAAAATATCGTCTATTAAGATTATAGATTTATAGTATAAAAAGCCTGATATTGAGATTAAATTTAATGTTTTCTCATTATCAATTTTAAAATAATTATTGAACAAATATGGATAATACAGATAATAACTTGGGTTTAAATTAATGAAATTTTCATCTAAGATTTCATTAATTATTTCCAAAGGATAATTTGTAGTTTTAAAGTATTTAGAAAGAGCAAGTTTTATGGTTTTTTCTAATGTTTCTTTTTTATCATTTACTTCAGGATAATTTGAATTAGTTTTTAGCAGCAAAATTAATTTCTTATTAGTTGGTTATTTCTAAAATAGTTTCTTGTAAAGTCAGGCAGTTTAGGTAAGTATTTATTCAAATCATTTTCGTATACTTTATATGTGTCTTTAAAAAAAGATTTCCCCAAATATTTAGAGGTGAAAATCATTTTACCCCTTCTTATTTCATCGGATTTATATATAGTTAAATTGTATTTTTTTAATTGATTTTTGATGCTATTCGAGAATTTGACAGCGTCAAAGGTCTTTGTGGAATCAGTTTTAAAGGTGAAAAAATAAATACTACTCACTTGTTTATTATTTTGTGAAAACCCAAGATGAACACAGAAAAATATAGCAATAAAAGTGAAACTATTTTTTTTGTTTTTTGTTAATATCATTTAAAATTATTTTTTCTTTATTTGATAATGAAAATTTATAATTGTCTTCCCAATTATCTAAATTATCATATTTTCTAACTGCCTTATTAAAATCTTTAGATAGATTATAATTTGTTTTAACTTTTACGACATCTTTTATTTTAATGTTATTAATAACAATTTTAGCTGTTAAGTTATATAAATATTTTTCATTTTTATAAATCCCTTCTCTAACATTATTTAACTCAAGGTATGACAATATCCATTTATTGTTTGCCAACTTTTTATATTTAATTATATTTTCAACTCCAGATAATTTAAATATAGGTTTTTTATTTGATATAGACATATCAGCTTGATTAGTAATTATAGCCAATTTATCATTGTCAAAAGTGTAATTGATTTCTATAAAAGCTAAAGACATCGAATCAATATATAAAAAGCCTTTTCTTAAAAATTGTAAGTTTGAATCATCTAAAGGAGAGAAGTTAATTTTAAATACTTCTAAATTCCCATAATTAATTTTTCCTGCAAATATGAATTTATACTGATTAATGTTATTTATATCCAAAAAATTAGCTTTCCTTCTTACAAAATCTCCTTTCTCAATCATAGAGTAAACTCCTCCATAAGTTTCTAAATTTAATTTAGAATAATTTTTGGTACGTTTTGCATTCATGATTTTAGCTGAAATAGTAGAATTTTTACTATCAAAATAACTGATAAAATCAACTTCAATCATTTCTACTCCTTTTGAATTTTCTTCTAAAGATTGCCTTAAGAAACCAAAAAGATTGTAAGGAGTATTAATGTAATTTTCGTCAATTTTATTAATAGCTTTAATCATTATTTCTTTGATATTAATAGACTTTATAACTACTTCATCTAAGTTTATTGTGTTTTTTTCTAAAAAAATAGTATCCTTCTTTTTGAATGCATTTAGGAGTATTTTTTTTGATTTGTATGCAATATGAGAAATATGTAGTGTATCAATATCTATTATATTTGGTAGTTCAAAAAAACCATCTTCATTTGTAATAAGACCCTCATTTGAATTGTAATACAAATTTACTGACTCAATAGGTTTTTTTGTGTTTGAGTCAAACACGTAGTTCTGAGACGTAACATATTTTGTTAATAATAAGCAACAAATAAGTAAATAATTTTTCATGTGTTTTATTTTAAAGAATATAACAAAGAATATGCCGAAATAATTTTATTTGACATATTCTTTGTTTAATTGTAATTACCCTACCATGAATAGCTTATTCCTGCTGTTCCAGTAAAATTACAATCACTACCAGTACAACTTCCAGAAACTTCTGCAGACGTAGTCCACTTTCTCATTTCAAGACGTTGTTCAAGTTCTTCTACTTTAAAATCATCTAAATTTGACATTTTAAAAAGATTTAAATTAATAATCACTTTCTTTATTTGTAGGCATCAGTATATTCCTTTTTCTTTATATTTTCTTTCCAGTTCGTTTCTCCATATGATTGGCAACGTTGCCTGTATGGTTAGTGGCGTTTTAAAATTAATGTATTTTCAGTTAAGCACAGACTTGATTTAAAAGAAAATAACTTTGGTTTTAGCAATTTGTAGCCATTAACTATACAGATTGTTGGTAGCCGTTGTTGTTATTCCGTAATGTTAAAATCTATATTCCATTTTTAAGAGTACAAATCTTTCAAGTAGTCTAAATTCGGTTGTTGATGTACTAATATCACTAATTGAAAATGTTCTAAATGTTTCGGTATTAAATAAGTTTTTTCCTGTAAGTGCTAAAGTCAGTTTGTTCTTTTTTATAGTATATCTTGCATCAAAGTCTAAAAAGTAATAAGTGTTATTTTCTTTGTCAAGACTACCAAAAAAGTAGCATTCTGTTTGAAATTGGATATTGAATTTGTCGTTAAATACAAACGATAAATCCAAGAAACTTACATTGTCAGTAAATGAATTATTAATTGTAGATGTTTCTATTTTATTGGTGTTCCATTTTGTGCCAATATGATAATTAAAAAAACCTTTAAATCCAGAACGTAATTCTAAACCATAATTATAACTGTTAGATTTCACTTCTCGTAAGTTGGAATTGTTTATTATATTTTTATAATTTGATTTAGAATAACCAACATCTAATTTTAGGTTAGATGAAATTTTCTTAAAATAATAATCAAATTTAGAGGAAATACTTAATAATTCTCGGTCTTTAATTACTATTCTTTCTGATTGTGTGAAATTTTGATTGATTAAAGTATTGCTTGAAAAGAAATCGAAATTTTTGTTATAAAACACAAAAGTATTGGCAAAAAAGCGATCGCTCCAATTTCCAAGTTGATAGTTTAAAAGTAGTGTAGAAGCATTTAATTGATTAAATGTTCCTGTTCCTTTTGAAAACGAACGGAAATTTGTAAATACATAATCATTATAAACATCAAGAATTCTTGCATTTGTTGTATTATAAGAATAGGATGAAGTAATTTTATTTTTGTCATTTATTTTCCAGTCTAAACCAATGCTTGGATTTATAAAAAACGGACTTTGATTTTCTGAAAAAGCATCAAATTCTAATTTATTAAATAGTTGATGAAAACCTAATTTTCCTGTTACTGCAAAATCTTTAATTTTATAACGGTATTTTGTTTTGAAATACAAATCGTTAGTTTGATATGCTATATTATTTTGAAAACCATTTGGTGTTTCGAGAATTATAGAATTTTCAAATAAGGTAAAAGTTGTGTTTAACTTATCTTTTCTAAATTCATTGCCAAATTGTAATTCTAATAAATCTCCGTTTGTTTTTCTATCTAATAAATGGGCTTCAATACCTGCAAACTGCATTTGATTTTTACTTTGTTGTTGTACATTATTAGCATTTGTAAAACTCGGAAACAAATCTTGATAAAAGAATTGATTAATACTATAATTTTGCGGTGTTTTTTCGTCAATAAATCGTCCTGTTAACAAAAATACTTTTTTATCTTTAAACTTGTTTGAGTAGGTTGTTTTTTGGTCAAAAAGGGTGTTGTTAGATTTTAGGTTTTCAATGGTTGATGTTCCATTAAAAACTAAATTGGATTGACCATTTGTATTTCCACTATTAAATTTAGTAGTACTTTCTAACATTTTAGTTTTTGAAATATTATAAGTGAAATCAATTTTACCGAAACCTACAGTTTTTTTATTTCGTAATTTATAATTTTCGGTGTTTGTAAAGTTTATTCCGTTTGCAGTTACAATATCCGTAGAATTTCTAAAAAAGTCTTGTTCGTCCCAATTAAAAAAACCAAGTGTTTTGATTTTTAGTTTTTCTGTTGGGTTAAAAATGGCATTTAAGGACACTAATTCTGCATTATTAAAATTGGTTCTGCTTTTTTTAAAATTTAAAGATGTTGAAGATAAATTAATCAGATTTCTAACTTGTTGATTATCGCCAATACTTGCAGGTTGATTGATACGAAAAGGTCTAACCAAATTGTCAATATCTTCTGTTGTATCATTGCCAATATTATTTAGATTAGTTAGGAAATAAAATTTATTTTTCTTTCCAAAATTCATTAAATTACCAAGTAGTTCATATTTATTTTTAAAATTTGAACCCATTTTAATATTACCAAACCAAATACGTTTCGATTTTTCGTTTAGTTTTAGATTTAAAGCAACTTTGTTGCTTTCTTCAATACCTTTTAACAAACGATTATTTGAATAATTCTTTAACACTTCTACTTCTTCAATTGGAAATGCAGGCATATTTTTAGACAAGATTTTATATCCTTTTTCAAAAAGGTCATCGCCATCTATCATTAGTTTCTCAATTTCTTGATTACCTATTTTTATAGTTCCTTCTGAATTAATGTTTAAGCCGGGAATTGTTTTTAATAAATCTTCCACAGTTTGCTCATTACCTTTTACATAGTATTTTGTTTTATAACTAATGGTATCTTTTTTTATAGACATTGGTAATTCTGCTTTTATAATAACTTCGTCTAATTCAAAAGATTTTTCTTTTAAAATAACATTGACTTGGATTTCTTGTTCATCTAAACTTATAACCAAAGGAACTGTTTTTGTTTCATAGCCTAACGAGGTAAAAACTAAATTGTATTTACCAAGTTCCCTTGTTTCAATAGAGTAGTAACCTTTATCATTAGAATATGTGTAAGCTATAATAGACTTAGATAAACTATCTTTTAGTATAACACTCACAGAATATAAACTGTTTGAGTTGTCCTTTACATAGCCATAAATTGTTGATTGCGAAAAACAAATGTTTTGAAGTAAAAACGATGTTATTGTCAGAAATAAAAAATCTAATCTTCTTTTGTTTCCTCTTCCCATTCAAATGTTTTTTCTCGACCTCTATTTATTTCAGTTTTTGCTAGTTCTAATCCTCTTTCTTGATATCTAAGCATAGATTGATTCATAATCTCTTCTTTATTTTTTTCTTTTTGTTTAACAAATTCTTTTAAAGAAATTATCTTTATTTCCTTATCAATGCTAACCTCTTTGAAATCTTTAATTGATTCAATTTTATTAATACTCCAAGAGAAAGATTTAGATTCATCATAAATTTGCATAATTAAACCAGGTGTATTTGAAAATTTCCAAGGACCATATCTGATGTTAAGTTCTGTTGTAAACCAAGCAGTGTAATTTCTTCCTCTAAAACTTAATTCAGCTCTATAACATAAATATTTTGAAATATATTTTGTCTCTTTTGATATTTTCCATTTTAGGTTTGGAAATTTGTCATAATAATAAATTATTTCATCGTTGAGATAATCTATATTTAATATTGTGTCATTTTTTTGTTGATATATTTGATATCTTTCTTTTGTTTTATTATTACCTAATACTATTTGTATTTCATAATTACCATCATCATCAGATTTTTTATTTTTACTAGAATATTTTTTTGAAATTTCATAATAAAATGAAGTTGAATCTGTGCTAATATTTAAGTGTCCTGTTCTTTTTAAAGAATTCAAATTTACATTATACTCAAAATGATAGGTGTTTTGAGAAAAACAAATAATTGGAAATAATAATAATAATAATATATTTTTCATAAATTTTAATATTTAAAAAGAACTTCGATACTTTTATTATCGAAGTTCTTTATTGATTAACTTATTCAAAAAATTCAGCACAAGACTGAGAAGTGTAATAATATCTCACAGTCGAACTACCGTCCTCAAAAATAAAAGTAAATTTTAAAAGACATCCTAAAGCATCAGTATAAGATTTTGAAACAGAGTAGCTTTCTGTTGAAGAAATATCATTTGAGATTAACTCTAGGATATTTGAGATTTCAACGTTGCTTTCAGTCTCAACTATTGTTTCATTTCCTATTGAATTGTTTGCAAAAGAAAATGAAACGGTTAATACTAATACTACTGATAAAAATAAATTTTTCATAATTTAATTGTTTTTATGAAATTAGTTTGAAGAACAATTTAATTAGCCGTTATTCTTCGTGTGGATTTTCCACAGTTTCGACTTTTTAGGTTTTAATTTTCACTTTTCCAGAGAGTGATTTTCTTTTTTTTTACTTGTTCCGTAAATCGGATGGTCTTAAATTCACTCTGTTTACTCGGTTCTAATGGCTACCAACGACTCGGCTATGGTTAGTACGGGAATTAAAAGTAATTAAACTTTCGGTTAAGCACTTAGCCAAATCTTTTTATTTTGTTTTATCTTCTCATTTTTAAAGCCAAATCAAAAGATTTGGCGGACTTAGTAAATATACACAAAACTTTGAGTTAAGCACTTAAACCCGTATTAATTATAGCCATTGTTAGGCTTTCGTTATTTTATTTTCTTAAGTATTTTTTTCATTTCTTTTTCTAGTTTACTCTTTTTAAGAAACGTTTCAAACTCCGAAGTTATTTTAATTTCATTTTTATATTTACTTGTAATGTGTTTAATCTTATCGTCTTTTGTTACTTGGTAATCGTGTCCGTATTTATTTAAAAAATTTATTGACAATAAATGAAAACATTTTAATACGTTTAGTGAACTATCATTATTGTGATTCTCGATTTCTGTAAAATAAGTAATCACCTTTTCTAAATTTTGATAGTTGTTTTTTAGTACTTCTTCAAATTCTTCAAAACTTAAAACAATTTCATCTTTCCTAATGTGATTTGCATATCCAAATAAATTATTTTTATAAAAATGTGTCGTTTTGTTTTGAGTTGGTAAGTTTTCAATCAAGTCTTTATCTGTAAAAATATCCTTGAATGTTTTAATATATTTTAAATAAACAATATCATTTTCATCTGCAATTTTTGACCCAATAGTAGAGTCGATTGAAATTGTGTCTTTTTCCGCTTTGATTGTTAAATCTAAAACTTTTAAAAATCTATAAATGAAACTGTTCAAATAATATTGTTCTTCGGTAAACCATTCGTTTTTTGAAACCTTATATTTTTTAGTAGAAATATGTTGACTAAAGTTCCAAAGTCTATGATTTAATTCTTCCGTTGCATTTAATAGTGCTGTTTTGTTTTTCGCAATTTCTTCTTTTAGTTTTTTCTTTTGCTCAAAAGTATATTCAACTTTTAATTTGTAGTTCAAAGTGTACCTTTCATAAATTATTTTCGCAACATAACCTGCAATGAATGTAAGTGCTGGGATTATAAAAGTTGAAAAATCTAATGTTTTTAAAAAATCTATCATTCTGTTTTACTATGCGTTTTTTAATGAAGCCTAACGGTCTTGTATATGCTTAGTGCTGATTAAAAATACAATAATTTTCGGTTAAGCACTTAGCGAAATTTTTAATTTTATCTTTCCTATTTTAACGCAAAATTGAAAATTTTGCGGACTTTATAAATATGCCTAAACTTCGGTTAAACACTGACCTAAAGCATTAAGTATATACGTTGTTGCCAGTAGTTTTTATTTCACTTTAATCAAAACTACATATTCGGAAATAGTCTTTATCTGTTCGGTTACAGGCAAATTTTCCAATCCATTACTATTCGGCAATTCCAGTTTTTCATCTATTGAGTCAATCAGCAATTTTAAATAACTTGTCTTAATTGCATAATTGGCATTGTCAGCAAGTTGTCTATTTATTCCCGAAGAAGTAACTCCAACTAAATTACCTTTTTCATCAAATAATGGTCCTCCACTATTTCCTGGTTGAATAGGAACACTTATTTGATAAGTGGTAATATCTCCTTTAAACCCAGATTTTGAACTTATTTTTCCATCTGTAAATTTTATCTCACTTCCCATAATTTGAGTTAAAGGATAACCTAAAGCGAATACAGATGAACCAACATCTTGACTTTCTGTATCAAAATTGTAATCTAAAGATAATAAAGGTGCAAAATTAATGTCATTTATTTTTAAAATTGCCAAATCATTTTGCTTGTCAACACTTATTATTTCTGCATTGTATGTTGACGTTATGCCTTTTTTAGAAATACTAATTTCAAAAATTTTTCCGTCCTCAATAACGTGATGATTTGTTACTAAATAACCTTTTTTGTCAATAAAAAAACCTGTTCCTGTACTTTTCCATTCAGATTTTGAAACTGTATTATCTTCATCGTATGTTGGATAGGTTTTTATATAAATATCTTTATCTCTGCCATTTTCTGGAATAAAACTCATTGTGGCATTTTTAAAAGTTATAATTATATCATTGTTAAAGGATTTATTTAACATAAACCAATTTGCTTTAAAAAGCCCAAATTGAGCAGTTTTCTGTAAGATTGCTTTAATGTCGCCTTCGTTCCAACTTGTTCCTTTCGCTCCATCTAAATAGATGATTTTGTATTCGTTATTTTCTTTTAAAACTGCCAATTCATATTCTAAAGTTGTTCCTATTTTTTCATAAATTCCCTCAATATCTTTAGAACCATTTACACTCCAATATTCTTTTAGTTTTTCTTCAGTCCATTCTGTGTCAGGCTTTCTTGTAGTATTGTTATCTAAAACACCAACGTCAGACATACTTAAAAATCTGTCTGACCTTAATTTTCGTTCTTTTACTGGTTTATCCAATTTGTCTAATCTAAATCCTAATGCTCTTGGTGTTCTTGCTTGTGCATTAAAATAGTAAGTTTGACCTTTTCTTGGTCTCAACGTTACATCATTTCTATAGTTCTTTCCGTCTGTTACAGTTATTTTTGTTCCATTAGTGTTAAATATTTTGAGTTCTAATTTCCCTCCATTTTCTAATTGTGTTAAGTAAACATCATTAAGAAGTATTTTGACATTACAGCCAATACAAAATGCTTTTGTTCTGTAAATGTTTATTGTGGCAAAATCATTTTGAGAATATGCAAAATTGAAAATAAGTAGTAGAAGTAGAGTGTTTAAAATATTTTTATTCATCGATTTTTTGTAATTCAGTTAAGTTTTTTAACAGTATGTTGTTTTCTAAAATTATGCTTGTGAATTTACCTGAATTTAAAGATAACTTTTTTCCATAAAATTCAGACAGATTTTTAATTTCTCCATTTGTCTCTTTAAATAATTCAAGTTCTGCCAATTCATTGTTTTTTTTAATTTTCCTTTCCAAAAAGTCAATTAATTGTACTTGATTAAATTCTGATATTGAGTTTGATTCCGATTCGTCATTTTTTAGAAGTACGGACTTTACTCTTTTTCTTATATTTTCAATGGTCATCTCGATTTTCAAATTACTGGCAACGGCTCCGGACATGAAGCGTTTTTTTTATTTTGGAATATACGAAGTATTTCAAAATAAAAAAAATGATTTATGTCCATTGTTGCTGTGAGTTCGAAGCGTAGCGTAGATCTCAGAGTGACAAGGCTCGCCGGAGCCGTTGCAGATGAGTACGTAGCGATAGCGGAGTATTCATCTGCAACTTGTTATATCTCCAACAAATATACCTTTTTTGGTGTTAATATTCCGGTTAAAGTGAGTTTATGCAGGGCAAACTCATACTTTTTTATCGAAAAAAACAAGATAACCAGCTGTATTATAGTTGTTAGGTCATTTATTATACTGATACTTTATACGAATGGAATCATCAAGTAATTTAAAGGACATTTTTGGACAAATAGAAGATCCTAGAAGCATATAAATCAACTTCACAACTTAATTGACCTCCTTGTAATCGGAATAATTTCAGTGATTTGTGGGGCAGAAACATGGAAACAAATGATTCAATTTGCTAAATCAAAAGAAGATTTTTTGAAGATTTTTTTTAGAATTGCCCAATGGAATACCTTCAAAAGTTACTGTTAACAGGGTGTTTTCGGCTATTGATAGCGAAAAGTTTGAATCTTGTTTTGAGTGGGTTCATTCAATTTCAGATTTAACCAAAGGACAAGTAATAGCTATTGATGGCAAAACTATTCGTGGAGCAAAATCACACGGGAAGAAATCTCCAATTCATATGATTAGCGCTTGGGCTTGTGACAATAATCTGGTATTGGGACAAGTTAAAACAGATGAAAAGTCTAATGAAATTACTGCAATTCCAGAACTATTAAACATTCTTAATATAGCAGGGAACACTATCACTATTGATGCTATGGGAACTCAAAAAGAAATTGCTAAAAAAATAATAGACCAAGATGCTAATTATATTTTGGCCGTTAAAGCCAATCAACCGCAATTACTGGAACACATTAAAGATGAATTCCGATTTTCAAAACAACCAGAAACGTATACCAATCATGATTTAGGACATGGACGAATAGAAACGAGAACCTGCAGTGTGCTTAATAATTTTCAATTTATTGAACAGAATAATGGTTGGAAAAATTTAAAGACTATCATAAAAATAGAGAGTACCCGTGAATTTAAAAACAGCGATAAGAATACAGAAAAATCAACCCGATATTATATTTCTAGCTTACAAAATGATGCAAATGAATTTCAAAAAAAAATACGATCACATTGGCTATAGAGAATAAACTTCATTGGACGTTAGATGTTGATTTTGCAGAGGATGCCTCTAGAAAAAGAGCAGGTAATGCTGCCCAAAATTATTCTTTTTTACTTAAAATAGCACTAAATCTATTGAAAAATGAATCATCAAAAAAATTATCGATGAAAAGTAAAAGGCTTGAGGCTGGATGGAATGAAGACTATTTGTTGAAAATATTAAATGTAAAAGTATGATTCTGCCCTGAGAGGCTCTATTGCGAGAAGATTATAGTCCAGAACAAGTTGTTGAAATACTTTCAAAACAAGAGAAACCAGTAGTTTCGATAGAACGTATTTATCAGCATATTTGGGATAACAAAAAAGCCTTAGAAACACTTTATACTCATCTTTGCAGACAAGGTAGAACCTATTGGCGATTTAGAAGTCGATTTAATAATCGGTAAAAACCACAAACAAGCCATCGTTACAATAAACGACAGAGCTAGTGGTATGCTAAAAATGAAAAAAACACCATCTAAAGAAGCCAAAATAGTACAAGAAACAATAACTGAACTATTAGAAGATTGGATTCCATATATTTTTACGATTACTTCCGATAACGGAAAAGAATTTGCAACGCATCAAAGCGTAGCAGAAAAATTATATGTAGACTATTATTTTGCACATCCTTATAATTCTTGGGATAAGAGGTTCTAATGAAAATTCAAATGGATTAATTAGGCAATATATCCCTAAAAATACAGACTTTAAAACACTATCAAACCAATACCAGGGCAAACTCATACTTTTATTTTTAAAAACTCTAATATTTCATTTTCAGCACATTATGTTTTTAGAAAAGTTAGTACTTGTAAAATCCCAAAAGATAACTTGCTAATTATCAATACTTATAAAAAAGCATGAGTTTGCCCTGAAACCAATACATAAAAAGCATTGAAACCAAATTGAATAACAGACCTAGAAAACAATTTAATTTTGAAACACCTATATTTGAAATGGAAAAATTATTGTTTAACCAAAAAGTTGCATTTGTGACTTGAATTCAGCTGGTTTTATTGACTTGGAAGTGTGATTTTAGAAGTAATCGTATTTTTATCGGACACTAATAATTTTAAACGATTCTTTTTTACAGCAATTCAAGAGCGGAACAGAACTAACCTCCTTTCTAGAAGACTTGCATAAGCGAGGCATAGAAAAGATATTAGAAAGCGAATTAGACGCGCACATTTAGATTATTAAAAATATCAAAAGCGTAACGATACCAATACACACAACGGTTACACCTCGAAAAAGTTGAAAACAACCTTAAGAAGAAACCACCATTTAAATACCACGAGATCGTGAGAGTTCATTCAACCAATGCTGATTAAAAAAACGTCAAAGCCACAGCAGAAAACTTAGAGAATATAACCACCTCACTGTACGCTAAAGGAATGAGTGCCAAAGTAATATTGAACAACAAATATACGAGATTGTACGATTTCAATATTTTCACTGCTACCATCTCAAGAATTACCAATAAAATAACAGGAGATATCAATTTCCTGGAAGAGAGACCAAATAAAGAAACCCACTCAATTGAGTGGGTTTCTTTTATTTTATTAACAATTAAATTTGCTTTTCAGCAACTATTTAATAGCTATTTTTACTTATCAGCAACTACTTCAAATATAATATCGGCAACTACTTCCCTGTGTAAACGTACGGTAGCACTGTACCTGCCTAACCTTTTTACATTACCTCCTGTAACTTTAATAAATTTTTTGTCAACTGCAGTTCCAGCTTTTACTAAAGCTTCTGCAACGTTAATATTGTTTACTGATCCAAATAATTTATCTCCACTACCTACTTTAGAAGTAATTTTTAATTCATATCCTTTAATTGTATCAGCTAATTTATTTGCATCTTCAATTAATTTAGCTTCTTTAAAAGCACGTTGCTTTACATTTTCAGCTAATACTTTTTTAGCAGATGAAGTAGCTAAAATTGCATATCCTTGTGGAATTAGGTAATTACGACCATAACCATTTTTAACAGCTACAACATCGTCTTTAAAACCTAAATTTTCTACGTCTTGTCTTAGTATCAATTCCATTGTTCTACGTCTTTATTATTTTAACAAATCTCCTACATAAGGCATTAACGCTAAATGACGCGCTCTTTTAATTGCTTGCGCAACCTTACGTTGATATTTTAATGATGTTCCTGTTAAACGTCTTGGTAAAATTTTACCTTGTTCGTTTACTAAATACATTAAGAAGCTTGCATCTTTATAATCGATGTACTTCATTCCGTTTTTCTTAAAACGACAGTATTTAGCTTCTTTTTTGGTTTCAATGTCAAGCGGAGTTAAATAACGTACTTCTGCTTGCTTACCGCCTTTTGATTGTTGTTCAATAGATGCCATGTCTTACTTTTTTTTAGATTTTACACGAGTTCTTCTTTTCTCTGCCCAAGCCGCTGCGTATTTGTCTAACCTTACAGTTAAATAACGCATAATGCTATCGTCTCGTCTAAATTCTAATTCAAACGCAGAAATTGTTTCACCTGCTAATTTGTACTCTAATAAGTGGTAAAATCCACTTTTTTTCTTTTCGATTGGATAGGCTAATTTTTTTAAGCCCCAATCTTCTTTGGAAATCATTTCGGCACCTTTAGAAACCAAATAGTCCTCAAACTTTTGTACTGTTTCCTTTATCTGAGTATCAGATAAAACGGGATTCAAAATGAAAACAGTTTCGTAATGATTCATAATTAAATATTTAATGTTATTTTTAAAGGATGCAAATATAAGTAGTTTTTACTGATTTACATAGTTTTATAAATGATTGTTTCAGGGCAAACTCATACTTTTATTTTTAAAAACTCTAATATTTCATTTTCAGCACATTATGTTTTTAGAAAAGTTAGTACTTGTAAAATCCCAAAAGATAACTTGCTAATTATCAATACTTATAAAAAAGCATGAGTTTGCCCTGATGATTGTTTTAACGGTAGATTCAAGTAGCAAATTCGACTTTTTGGTTTACAAATCTATAAAATAGATTTTTAGGATTTTTATAATTTAGATTTTTTCTTGGTCTTCGATTAATTTTGTGTTGTATTTCCTTGATTTGATTGTTGTTATATTGATTAAATATTGATTTTTTAGGGATATATTGCCTTATTAGTTTATTTGTATATTCACTTAACCCTCTTTCCCAGGAAGAGTATGGGTGAGCGAAGAAGAAGAAGAAGAAGAAGAAGAATGTTAGTAGTTTTTCTGATATTTTTTTATGTTTTGCGAATTCAGTTCCATTATCGCTTGTAATAGAGTAAATAAAATCTTTATATGGCAAAAGAATTTGAATAACTATTTTAGCGAGTTCTTCTGCATTTTTACCAAAAGGTAACTTTTTCATCAATAGAAAAGCAGTAGTTCTTTCAACAATAGTTAGGATTGCCCCTTTACCATCTTTTCCAATAATTAAATCTATTTCCCAATCTCCAAAACGCTCCTTATTGTTAATTACATCCCCTCGAAGCTCGATAGAAATTTTATCTTTAATTGTTTGCTGTTTGCCTGATACAGGTCGCTTTCTGTGTTTTAATTGGTGTCTTAAATGTTTATATAAAAATCCTCCATTAACCTTGTCCTCTCTTACAAACTGGTAAATTCTCTCATGACTTACCATCGGTATATTATTAACTCATGTTACGCATCCAAACCTCAAAAAAGGATGATTAAGCAGCTTTAGGTGTTGATAACTTTCTGAGTTCGTTATGAGCTGCTTTTTGAGCTGCTAAATAGATTTGTGTTTTCATAGCAAAATGATTTTTCCCTGTTCTTTGTTTAAGCCACTCTAACTTTATATAAGCTACAATTGACAATACAAAATGATTCGTTTGAGTTTCTGTTTTTTTAGTTGGAGATTTAGCAAAACCTGTGTTACTTTTAATCGATTTGTGATACTCTTCTACTGCCCACCGTTTTTTGTAGATTGTAGTTATTTGGTTATACGATAAATTTAAATCACTACAAGCCAAGTACAACTCGCCGACTGTATCATTCTCGTTTTTGAAAACTTGCTTTGTAAGCAACAGCGGAAAGTCTAGTTTTTCAAACCAAACTTCCACGGTTTGTTGTCTTGGCTGTAATGTTTTAATATTCACGTATGCTCCATTTTGCTTATCTTCTAAGGATAAGGCTACTTTTCGATTGCTTTTTAAGGCAATAATAAAATCATTTTTTAAAAGTTCTTTACAATAAACCATGTTCTCTGCTGAAGAAAA
The DNA here is from genome assembly GCA_965242715.1 of Tenacibaculum sp. Classification (GTDB taxonomy): domain Bacteria; phylum Bacteroidota; class Bacteroidia; order Flavobacteriales; family Flavobacteriaceae; genus Polaribacter. Next base: position 1,579,329 of record OZ251501.1, on the reverse strand, counting down.
CCAACTATCAGCCAACACATAATCAAAGTGTATTTTGCTACTACATTCCTGCAACATTTCTCTAAAAAGTTCGTTTTTAGTTTTGCTGCTTTTACGCTTTTGCCTTCCTGTTTTTTTGTCGGTAACCCAAATATTTTTCTTTATAAACTCTACACCACACGGTATACGCATGCCTCCAACTTCAACTAAAGCAGTTAGAAAATTAACCCCTTTTACAGACCTTCCAAACACATGGTCAAAATGCCAAGTGTTCAACTCACTTTCATCTGTATATTGTTTTTCTTGTATCGAATCATCAAAACTTAAAATGATAGTTTCTTTAGATTGAGTCAATTCTTCAACATAAGGTTTTGCCTTTTTCCATAGAAATTTACTGTCATAAACACCCGTTGATAATGCTCGTGTTATTTTATCATGTTTTATAGAGAGTAATGAAGCCATACCTGTAGCTGTCGTGTAAGAACTTGAACTTATCAAATAATCAGTATACAAATCAACAAAATTATCCATCTTTTTATTTCTCAAAGTTGTTAACAAGATAAACTATAAATATCTTAAATTCAAATTATTCTTGCGTAAGGTGAGTTATTAACCTTACAATAGCCCTCAATCTGTTCTGGAGACCATTGTTCTTGCTCTATTTGCTTTTTAACATACTTTTTTATTGCAGGAGTAAATTTTCTATTCCTACTAAAACGTTCTTTCCTTTTAGTAGCTAATTCTTGAGCAAAATTAGGGTTATACAAACCTCTTTTTGTTGAGTTTTGCTCTAATTCCCTATAAATAGTTCCTTTATCTACTTGCAGTGATTCAGCTATAAAAAGCTTGGATTTGTTACAATTTAGGTATGCTTTTATTTGACACCTTTGGTTCTTTGGTTAGATGCTTAAATGCTTTTAGTCGAGTACCAATATAAACACTAATTTGAAACGGAGCAAAGAGAGCGAAATGTATTAATTAATGTAAATTTAATACTACTAAAAGTTGCATTTACTAATTGAACTTAAGAATGGATAAATTATTGTTTAATCAAAAAGTTGCATTTATGGGTTGAATTCAGCCTTTTATTACTTCAATACTCCGTTAAACTTTGCCCTAACCCTCTAACAGTCAATTAAATAAGTTAAAAAAACAGGCTCAAAAATTAGGATAACTCCCTGATTATCATTAAATTAATAGTTAATTTCAAACAGCTATTAATGATGCTTCTCAAGGAGAAATCCAACTATAAATATCACACAAAAAGATTACTTAACAAAATGAAAGATGTAAATAAATGGCAATATGATTTTATGTTGGAAGTTTTTGGTCTATTTCTCAGCACAATACTCCGTTAAGTTTTTATGCTGCTCTGATACCATAATACAGTAGTTCTTTAATTTTTTGTTTATTATTCTTCAAGTTCGGTCTTATAGCGAACACGTTAAAAAATCGAGCAAGCATTAACTCATTGTGATGTAAGGTTTTAATATCCTTGATTGAGAAAGCCCCTCTTAGCCTTTTTTCAATAGGCATCCAATGTGTAATCTTAGCGAGATTAACCGTTGTAAGTGCTGTATTAAAATGAAAGTTGAGTTTATCTTCACTTCTTGCTTGACAGTGATTTAGACCTGAGTATTGCTTGGCATCTCTAAAAGTAAATTCTATTTGAAATCTGGTGCGATAATATGTCAAAATCATTTCTGCTGAAATTGTTACATCTGTAGAAAAATATAATTTATGATTCCATTTTCCTTTTTTAAGGAAATAAACAATCACAAGATTGATTTTTCTTTTTAATAATTTTGAGTATACAATAGCGCTGTATACTTTGCTTTGCTGATTGTCTTCTATCAAAGAAAAATATTCTTTTCTAAGTTTTTTATAATCAATTTTTCCATCATATTTCTTAGGTCTTCCTCTCCCATATTTCTGTTGGTCAGTATAAATATATTGTAAGTCAGCATCGTTTCTTAGTCTGCTAACGGTCTCCAATCCATTATCAGAGAGTTTAGAAACAAAACCGTATTTGGAAAAATAAGCATCTGCCACAACATATTTAGACATCGAAAGAAGGACCTCTTTTCTTTGAATCAATATATTGGCATAATGATCTACCAAACTTTTTGATTCCAAATTATTTGGTGTCTGAACAGCCTCTAAATGAAACGCTGTATGATTATCTATATCAATCGCTGCTATACCAGATATTTCCAATCCCCATTTTGCCTTTCCCGCTACACCAGACCAATAATAACCAACTCCACAGGTGGATTTACCAGATTTACTAACATAACTCGGGTCGAAAGCAATGGTTAAATGTTTGCCCCCATACTCAGTAACTCATGTTACGCATCCAAACCTCAAAAAAGGATGATTAAGCAGCTTTAGGTGTTGATAACTTTCTGAGTTCGTTATGAGCTGCTTTTTGAGCTGCTAAATAGATTTGTGTTTTCATAGCAAAATGATTTTTCCCTGTTCTTTGTTTAAGCCACTCTAACTTTATATAAGCTACAATTGACAATACAAAATGATTCGTTTGAGTTTCTGTTTTTTTAGTTGGAGATTTAGCAAAACCTGTGTTACTTTTAATCGATTTGTGATACTCTTCTACTGCCCACCGTTTTTTGTAGATTGTAGTTATTTGGTTATACGATAAATTTAAATCACTACAAGCCAAGTACAACTCGCCGACTGTATCATTCTCGTTTTTGAAAACTTGCTTTGTAAGCAACAGCGGAAAGTCTAGTTTTTCAAACCAAACTTCCACGGTTTGTTGTCTTGGCTGTAATGTTTTAATATTCACGTATGCTCCATTTTGCTTATCTTCTAAGGATAAGGCTACTTTTCGATTGCTTTTTAAGGCAATAATAAAATCATTTTTTAAAAGTTCTTTACAATAAACCATGTTCTCTGCTGAAGAAAACCAACTATCAGCCAACACATAATCAAAGTGTATTTTGCTACTACATTCCTGCAACATTTCTCTAAAAAGTTCGTTTTTAGTTTTGCTGCTTTTACGCTTTTGCCTTCCTGTTTTTTTGTCGGTAACCCAAATATTTTTCTTTATAAACTCTACACCACACGGTATACGCATGCCTCCAACTTCGACTAAAGCAGTTAGAAAATTAACCCCTTTTACAGACCTTCCAAACACATGGTCAAAATGCCAAGTGTTCAACTCACTTTCATCTGTATATTGTTTTTCTTGTATCGAATCATCAAAACTTAAAATGATAGTTTCTTTAGATTGAGTCAATTCTTCAACATAAGGTTTTGCCTTTTTCCATAGAAATTTACTGTCATAAACACCCGTTGATAATGCTCGTGTTATTTTATCATGTTTTATAGAGAGTAATGAAGCCATACCTGTAGCTGTCGTGTAAAAACTTGAACTTATCAAATAATCAGTATACAAATCAACAAAATTATCCATCTTTTTATTTCTCAAAGTTGTTAACAAGATAAACTATAAATATCTTAAATTCAAATTATTCTTGCGTAAGGTGAGTGATTAATAAGAACTTCATTGATGTAAATTGGGTCGTCTTCTGTTCTTAAAATTTCCCAAGTATTAAATTCTTTTGTTCTTTTTATTCTTAATGACCAAATCAGAATAGGAGCAACAGTTAATTTATTGTCTGATTGGTCACGTCTTACAAGAATTGGAAAACCAAATCCAAAAGTGTTTATCCCTTTTTCAGATTCAATTGCATCCGTTTGATTAATTAAATTTTCAAAAGATTTTGTGATTTTCACCAATTGTGTTTGGTCTTCTTCAAAAAGTGAATTCAAATCGGGAACGTTATCTTTCCAACTTATTTTGAATTTAAGTGGTAATTCTGTTAATAATGAATTAATAAAATCTTTAGGTAGATTTTCGTCAATATGAGTTAATCTAGTTAAGTCAAATTTATATCTTGAACGAGCAGGAATTGCATTTAAGTGAACACCTCTTCGGCTACCAACTTTAAGTCGGTTTTGTAATTCAATCAGTAGCTTTTCGGTTATCTCCATATTTTTTTTGTTGTCTTTCAGTCGTTTAAAATACAGACATTTTTTTAATTTGATTTACTGTTTTCCTCATTTTGTTCGAGCGTTGGTAAAAAACAGCTCTTTTATTTTTTTTGCGTTGGCTTATGTGTCGGCAAAAAAATAAATGTGCTGTTTGTGCGGCTGGCTTTTCCGCTTGCACCTAACGATTTGTGTATGAAGCGTTGGGCGTTTAAAAGCACTTCACTTTCGGTTTATTACTATCTTTATTTAGACGCTCTAATTTTGAGTTAATCACTTACTGCCCAATGATTTATACACTTTGTTAGGCATTCGTTATTCTTCTTTTAATTTCTTTATTACTGCTTCAAATATTCCTTTATATGTACCATTTTTCTTTAACCATTTATTTGTGTCATTAGGTAACCATTCTTCTCCTTGAAATTTCTTTGCTTGTTTCATTACGTCAAGTAAATACTGTAATGCTTTGATTATAGATAAAACAAATGTGTCAAAATCATCTTCTACAACTATTATAAATCTATCTTGACTATTAATATATTCGCTTGCATTTATTAAATTAATTCTCTCTTTTAAATCATCTTCATTATCGAATAGATGTAACTCATCTTTAAAGAAATAAAGAGCAGATAAAGAAAGTAATACATCATTTATGTAATTATTCCATAACACTTCATACTTACTATATTTATCACTTTTAATGATATTTACCTTTTCAGATATTCTATATGATAACATAAGTTTATAGAATTGGTCATCTTCATTATTAGACATATCATATATTTTCTCGTAAAAGAGTTCCGAAAAAACTAATTTATGTCGACCAATTGATGATATAGGAATTTGTAGATAAAATGACAAATAAGAAACACCTAAATCAAGATTTCTAATTTTTAGGTGCATTGGACTTTTACCAAATGGATTTCTATATTTCTTTTTATTTACAGTTGCCCATTCTCCGTCTTTTTTGTCATAAAAAATACCGACATTATCTAAATGCTTGAATATTTTTGTTTGTATTCTGTCGCCTGAATGTAAATCTCTTGAACTAATTGCATTTTGGCTATTACTTGCCACTGCTATATCCATAGATATTTTTGATATTCTTGTTTTGTCTTTGACTTTTGTAAGTCGCATTAATATTTGAATATTATCAGGTAAATCATTAACAATTCTTGTAAGTGTTTTTGCGGTTTGTCCACCATTTACAATTTGAAAGTTCTTAATTTTCAGAGTATTATCTTCTTGAAGTTCAAAATCTTCACATATTCCATTTATTCCGTTGTTTAAAATCCAAAAATTCGACCTTTCTCCTTTTGAATACTCTCTTTTGATTTTAGAATTGATTTCATTTTCCCCTTTATAATATCTAACATTTAAAGCAAGAATTAACTCCTTTTTTTCTTCAATTATTGGTTTTAAAGAATTTGCATATATTGAAGTAACAACTGTTTCTATTTCAGTTTCTTTTTCGTCAAAATAGATCGTTTTTTTTATAAAAAATTCACCTTTAACAATTTTCAATTCTACTTCATTTCTTGGGATTTCTATATCATCATATAATTCTTCTAATTCTTGATAATTGTAGAAACGTAAATCAAAATTTATTCCTTTATCGTTGTAATTTGTATGTAAGGCATTTATATCTGTCCTAATATTTCCTTTAAAGTCAAAATCTATATAGTAAAATGTAATATAGAAGTTGTTGTTTTCAATATTTTCACTACTTAAAATTGGATTAATTTCTTCATTTAAAATTTTTCTTAATTTATGATTTGGTGTAAGTTCATTTGAGTTTAGTTTTAAAATCCAATCAATAAATTTCTTGTTCTTTTTGACTTCATTAGTATTTAACAATTGTTGCTTAGAGTACTTGAATTGAAAAACTAAGATTTCGTTATTTTTTTGATTGGTAAAAATAGCATCATTTCCTAAATCATTTGCCATATCAACAATATGGTCTTTGATATATTGGTCAAAATCATTTCCGTCATATTCAAAATCAAGTATCTTATTAAAACACTCTTTTATTATAAAATGACCAAATGCAGTTCCGTCATTTGGATAATCTTGATTTTCTTTTAATTCGGTTACTTGTTCTTTGATTTTATCGTAAAATTCCATTGATTTCTGCGTTTTTTTTAATGATGCCTAACGTTTTGTGTAAGAATAGTAAGGGATTTCGAAGGACTGAACTTTCAATTTATCTCTTAGCCAAATTTACAATTTTTCTTTAAAATAGACACGCAAAATTGTAAATTTTGCGGACTTTGTAAAATGCACTGAACTTTGGGTTAAGCACCAAAACCCTTATTATTTTTACACTTTGTTACCCACAGGCTGTTCTTCATTTCTATTCCGTTTTATAATATTCAGTAGTCCAAATTTGTTCACATATTCGCTGAACCAATTCTTTTCTTTTAGTAATATCATCTTTTTTAAATACAGAATGTGGTTGAAATTTTAAATCACTTATTAATTCAGATTTTAAAAAATTCGGGTTCTTTTCGTAATAGATTTCAGTTAGTGTTTGAGCATAAGTATTCTCTTTTTGATAATGTTTTATTTTATCTTCATACTTGTCACTACTGAATGATTGATTTGTTCCATTTGGTAACAACACTAATGCTCCGATTGAATTTCTCCAATCTCTAAAATCCCATTCTTGCTCAAATTCATCTGTATGTTCATTAAATTTATTTCCCCACAAATGCTCAATTTCAAATTGTTTTCCATTTGGATGATGATAACTTGCATAATTATTATCCTTTCCAATAATTATGTCAAGATGACTTGAAATTCTTGAAAGTAGATGCTTTACAAACTTTCTGTTTTGACCGTGCAAACCAAAATTATTTATAGCATCCCAATTTTGCTCAATTTTGGAAGTTTCTTGTGCAAGATTTTGACCTAACAGATTTAAATCATTATTTCTGATTAACTTAATGGTTCTACCACGAATTTAATGGAATTTATTAAATTCGTAAAAAAAAGGTAAAATGTTTACACATCAATTTTTCGATTTACTACTAAATTTAGATGACAACTGGCAAGTTGTAAAAGTAGAAGCAGATTATGCAATTTCAGACATAAAAATAGTCATTAAATTCATAGGAGAAAGAGCCCTTTGTCCAGAGACCATGGAATTATGTAGTTTATATGACCATGCACCAAATCGAGAATGGCGTCATTTAGATACGATGCAATATAAGACTTTTATAAGTTGTAAGTTGCCAAGAATAAAGAACAGTCAAGGAGCTGTAATCACCATAGTTCCGCCATGGGCAGATAAGCATACACGTCATACACACCTTTTTGAACATGCAATAATTGATTTACTATTAGCAACTAAAAATCAAACAAAAACAGCAAAATTAATGCGTTGTGGTTTTAATGTCATCAATAGAGTAATTCATTTAAGTACAGAAAGAGGTTTGAGTAGGAGAGATTTATCAAATATGGATTTTAGTCGTTTGAGTTTGGATGAAAAATCGTTTAAGAAAGGACATAAATATATAAGTGTCTTAAGTCATCCTAGAAGTGGTTTTATCATAGATGTAGAAGAAGGAAGAACTAAAGAATCTGTAGAAAAACTATTTGATAAATCTATGACAAAACAACAACAAAAACAGGTTAAAACTATAAGTTTAGATATGTGGAAAGCTTATATTTCTACCTCTAAAAGTCAATTACCAAACGCATCTATTGTTCACGACAGATTTCATTTGGTTAAGTATTTAAATACCGCTATTGATAAGGTTAGAAGAAGAGAAGTTAAAACGAATGATGAATTGATAAACAGTAGATATGCGTTACTTAAAAACCAAGAAAACCTAACCGAGAAACAACGAATAAAATTTGATGCAATAATCAAGGCGAACTATGAAGTTAGCAAGGCGTGGCAAGTCAAAGAAAATTTTAAAGATTTATTCCATAAAGAAACTAAGTATATTAATGGTTTTTATTTACTAATTAAATGGATACGAAATTCTACTTCTAAGCAAATTAAAGAAGTAACAAAGGTTGTTACAATGTTTGAAAAACATCTCTCTGGAGTTATAAATGCCTTAATAACTGAGTATAGCAATGCAATGGCTGAAAGATTAAATGGAAAAATACAAGAACTTAAATCTATTGGAAAAGGATATAGAACTTTTAAAAACTTTAGAAGTGCAATACTCTTTTTTAATGGAGGTTTAAATCTTTACCCATTAAAATAAGGGTAGAGCCAACTTAATTATATTAAACATTGTGTATTTAATAGAGGTTTGTCCAAACTTTTTATGACACTCTTGCAAAATCTGTGTAAGTTTAAAATTCGGGATTAGGTTATTTATAACTTAATCCTGTCTTCAAATATAATCAAAAATTGGTTAAGAATAACGCCCCAATTTCTAATTGGCATTGTCCATTTTCTTGTGCTTTCTCTTAGTGCTAAAAATACGGACTTCATTACCGCGTCATCCGTGGGGAAAGAGAGTTTGTTTTTTGTGTATTTTCTAATCTTTCCGTTTAAGTTTTCGATGAGATTAGTGGTGTATATTATTTTTCTAATTTCAGCGGGAAAATCAAAGAAAACAGTGAGTTCGTCCCAATTGTTTTCCCAACTTTTAATGGCGTAAGAATATTTAGAGTTCCACTTGTCTTTGAAGTCGTTTAAAGCGGCTTTGGCGGCTTCTTTTGTGGGTGCTGTGTAGATTTGTTTCATATCCTTTACAAACTCCTTTTTATCCTTCCAGACCACATAACGCATGGTGTTTCTAATTTGATGTACTACACATATTTGAGTTACAGAATTAGGAAACATCGTTTTTATGGTCTCTGTAAATCCGTTTAAATTATCGGTAGCAGTAATCAAAATATCTTGTGTTCCTCGTGCTTTAATATCACTTAAAACAGACATCCAAAAGGCGGAAGATTCATTTTTACCTAACCATAATCCTAACACCTCTTTTTTACCATCTGTGCGTAACCCTACTGCGATGTAAATGGTTTTGTTAATCACTTTTGAGTTTTCTCTAACCTTAAAAACAATACCGTCCATCCAGACGATTAGGTAGGTTTGTTCTAGGGGGCGATTTTTCCAAGCAATGATATCTCCTGTTATTTTATCGGTAATTCTTGAGATTGTGGCAGTAGAAATATTGAAATCGTACAACTCATATATTTGCTGTTCAATATCACTGGTACTCATCCCTTTTGCGTACAGAGAGATGATTATATTTTCTACTCCATCTGCTGTGCTTTGGCGTTTTTTAATAAGCATTGGATTAAATGAACTTTCTCGATCTCGTGGTATTTGAATCGTCGTTTCTCCTAAGGTAGTTTTTAACTTTTTTGAAGTATAGCCATTTCGTGCATTGGTATTGCTACGCTTTTGATGTTTTTCATAATCTAAATGTGCGTCTAATTCGCCTTCTAATATCTTTTCTATGCCTCGCTTATGCAAGTCTTCTAGAAAGGAGGTTAGTTCTGTTCCGCTCTTGAATTGCTGTAAAAAAGAATCGTTTAAAATGTCTTCTGGTTTCATAATGTAAGGTGTTAAAGTTTAAAGTTAATAAAAAAAATCTCGGGAGTTATAACTCCCGAGATTTTAAACTTACACAGATTATGAGATAGTGCCCTTTTTATAATTAACTGACCTACGAACAGTAAAAGTTTCTATAAATCTTGCGGTAAAATCAAGTTTTCTTTTAATGGTATCTGCTTCATCTTCAAAATTTATAGACGATAGTAATAACGGGTCTTGTAGAGAGTCGGCTATTCCCCAATAATTTACATAATGCAAGTGAGGTAAGTCTTTGTCAAATTCGATTTGAGCATTCCAAGATTTCGTATACCATTTAACATAAAATGGAAATTGATTTTTAAAAAACGTATAAAAATCATCAGATGTTTTCAAATTGAAAAGACCTTTATGATTGTCTTTAAACCAACTATGAAAACGAGAACCAATTAACTCAAAATCTTTATTTTCAGAACCTGCCTTTCCTGGTCTTATACTTTCAGCATATTTACCTCTAAACCAAGATTGGAAAAATCCTAAATCTGCTGTATCTCCAAATTCGTGAAGTATTTTAATTTGCTCTTTCCATAGTTCATTTAATTCAGTTCGTTGTGTCGTGTCGGAAACTCTTGATAAAATATACCCTTTTAGCATTTCTGTTGGTGATAGATTAAGACCTCTATCATTCATTGTTTCAAAAATTGTATAAGCATTTTCGTCAGAATATGCAGTAATTTTTACAATTACCACATTTCTTATAAACCAATCTATAAAATAAGGTAATGCGTCCGAACTTAATTCTTCAGGGAAAGTTTGAGTAATATCCTCATATCTTTCCACCATATTTTTTACAGTTTCATCATCATTTTCTTGAATTTTATAAAAACCGTTTTCAAATAATGATTTTAAACAAGGTTCTCTTACTTCATCAGTCATATTGAATGATTTCTCTCCATATGCTTCTGAAAATATTAAGTTACTAATATCCACTTTATCTGTTTGCTCTTTTTGAAGATGATTTAGATAAATTAGAAACAAAGTTATTGATGTAATTCTTTGTTGTCCATCAATAATTGAATTTTTACCATTTTCGGTATTTATACTAAAAACTACAGGACCTAAATAATAACTTTGATAATTTGCTACGGCAGGTCTTTTGTCAGTGTCTTTATATGATTTTAAAAAAGTTGTTGTTAAATCTTCAATTAGTAACTCACCTTACGCAAGAATAATTTGAATTTAAGATATTTATAGTTTATCTTGTTAACAACTTTGAGAAATAAAAAGATGGATAATTTTGTTGATTTGTATACTGATTATTTGATAAGTTCAAGTTCTTACACGACAGCTACAGGTATGGCTTCATTACTCTCTATAAAACATGATAAAATAACACGAGCATTATCAACGGGTGTTTATGACAGTAAATTTCTATGGAAAAAGGCAAAACCTTATGTTGAAGAATTGACTCAATCTAAAGAAACTATCATTTTAAGTTTTGATGATTCGATACAAGAAAAACAATATACAGATGAAAGTGAGTTGAACACTTGGCATTTTGACCATGTGTTTGGAAGGTCTGTAAAAGGGGTTAATTTTCTAACTGCTTTAGTCGAAGTTGGAGGCATGCGTATACCGTGTGGTGTAGAGTTTATAAAGAAAAATATTTGGGTTACCGACAAAAAAACAGGAAGGCAAAAGCGTAAAAGCAGCAAAACTAAAAACGAACTTTTTAGAGAAATGTTGCAGGAATGTAGTAGCAAAATACACTTTGATTATGTGTTGGCTGATAGTTGGTTTTCTTCAGCAGAGAACATGGTTTATTGTAAAGAACTTTTAAAAAATGATTTTATTATTGCCTTAAAAAGCAATCGAAAAGTAGCCTTATCCTTAGAAGATAAGCAAAATGGAGCATACGTGAATATTAAAACATTACAGCCAAGACAACAAACCGTGGAAGTTTGGTTTGAAAAACTAGACTTTCCGCTGTTGCTTACAAAGCAAGTTTTCAAAAACGAGAATGATACAGTCGGCGAGTTGTACTTGGCTTGTAGTGATTTAAATTTATCGTATAACCAAATAACTACAATCTACAAAAAACGGTGGGCAGTAGAAGAGTATCACAAATCGATTAAAAGTAACACAGGTTTTGCTAAATCTCCAACTAAAAAAACAGAAACTCAAACGAATCATTTTGTATTGTCAATTGTAGCTTATATAAAGTTAGAGTGGCTTAAACAAAGAACAGGGAAAAATCATTTTGCTATGAAAACACAAATCTATTTAGCAGCTCAAAAAGCAGCTCATAACGAACTCAGAAAGTTATCAACACCTAAAGCTGCTTAATCATCCTTTTTTGAGGTTTGGATGCGTAACATGAGTGAGTAATTTGATGTGTTTTGCTTGCCACCTATATTCCCTTTGAAAGTAGTCAATATAAAATTTTTGGTCTTTTAATAATGAACTAATACTTATATCAGTTGCTTCAATTTTATTCTTTAAGTTTTGGCTCATTTGCTCTTTTTTTTCGTTGATTTCGGTTCGGTTCTTTGCTTGTGGGTAACGTTTGGTATAAGAGCAGTAGCGGATTAAATAGCACAAATTTCTCGGTTATCAACTATGTTAGTTAAATGAACTGACCTTTGTATAATCACTTCACCCGCTATTGCTTTTATACAGTGTTGGGTGCAGTATTTATTTACTACTCTGTTTATTTCTTTAAAATTTCTATTATTATATGAATTAATTAGTGTTTTTCTGTCCGAAACATTCAATTCGACAAGGAGAGGTATTCTTAATTTCTTTAATGTTTGTGATTGAAATCGAGGAAGTCCACCATTCATTCTAATTCCGATTTGAGATAATTGGTCTTTGATAAAATCAGACATTAAAACACAAGCCAAAATTTTTAATTCGTTTAAACTCTCGTGGGTAATATAGTACACGTTATGATGAGGATAGAATTCTCCCTCATCTATAAATAAGAATTTGCTACCTGATAAATCTGGAAGAAGAAGTTTATATTTATTCTGTAAATCAGATTTTATTTTGTCAATTGTTTTATACCAATATTTTGGATTTTTTTTTGCAATATGTCGTTTAAGTAAAATGTCTTTATGAGTATTTAAATATTCTTTAAAATGAGGGAATTTATTTAAATCACAAATAGCATTTTTCTCAAAAGGATTTAATACATACGAATTATCCCAATCAATTTTGTTTCCTGTAAGAGATTTTGACTTAATGAGTGGCATTAAACGACTTTTTTCAATTCCATTTAGTTCAGAATCTTTTTTTATAAATATTTTATCTGCACCTGTTGCAACTCCAATACCTATTTCAAAATTTTGTTCTTTAATTCCAAATAAATGATTATGGTTAATGTCATAATCTAAAAAAAGATTTTGCCAAGCACTATCTTTTGGTGTAGCCACTTTTACAAAATCAATACTATTAATATTTATCTCTTTTTCTTGAGATTCATAATAGTTCGTAAAACTCCCTCTATCATTTGTGATAGTTGTAATACAAGGGTATGCAATAACCTCCTCATCAAAAGCATTTGCTTTCTCAATATTAATAACCTTTGATAAATGATATTGCTTCGCTATCATTTCTCTCAAAGGCTTTCCGTATTGATTAAAAAGCCACCTATTTGAACATATAAAGGTTAATTTCCCTTTTTTAGAGAGTAGTTTTAACGATTTTTCGTAGAAAGGAATGTATAAATCGGCTCTATATTTGAAAGTTGAAAACTCAGTTTTATAAATGGCTTTCAGTTTTGAATCTATGATTTCGTGTCTTATATAAGGTGGATTACCTACGATACAATCAAATTCTGAATGTGTTTGAAATTGTAAATAGTTTGAGTTTGAAAAAATAGTTTGACTAACTTTCCCTATCGAAAAGCCATAGTTTAGAATAGTATTAAATATGTTTTTTTTAAGACTATTAAAACTTGTTTTATCGATTTCTACTAATTGAACATTTTGATTTAATGCCGCAATAAAATCAAATCCAAAATTTAAAGATGATTCTGCTAAACGATTAATTATTTCAATAGCAAATGCTCCTTGACCTGATGCAGGTTCAAGAATACGTACATTTTTCAAGTTTTTTGCAGATAAATATCCTACTTCATTTAAAATGTATTTAACTACATTTAATTTAGTAAATACTTCTCCGTGATTTCTGCCATTTTTACGTTTCATAATTCTATTTAAACTCTTTTAGTTGCCCTATCAAATGACCTATGAAAGAATGTATGAATGATTCTATAGAGATTTCATCTGCTACATTCCCAAATGATAAGTTATTTTTTGACCACATTAAACAACATTGAGAATAATGTCTTTCCAACATTAGTTTTTGGCAAAGAATTCTATATCTATCAAGGTAAGAGCCTCCGATAAATTCAGGAAATACTTTAAAGTGAGGTTCGTTTACTCTAACGGGTTTTGTCGATTTTTCTGATTTTTCAACTAACATTAAATAACCAACCCAAGGTGCTGATTGGTTAGGATATGCCTTTTCTCTAAAAGCAGTCCATAAATCAATTGCACTACCTAAAGATTCTTCTGTTCTATTATTAAAATTATTCCCGAAAGAGCCAACTTGAGATTTCAATTCAATAACTGAAATGAGTTTTTTGTTCGGTGAAATTATGAGTAAATCCCAATCTTTTGTTGGCCTAAAATAACCTGGAATATGATTTCCTTTAGTGTAGATACAATCTTTAGGAATTCCAATGTCTTCTGCGACTGTACAAAGCAGGTCAAGAAAACCATCAAGTTGTTTTCCTCCTGTTACAGCACTTCTATTTCCTGTATCCTTAATGTTTTTTGTTGTCTGTTGAGCGGTCTGCTTATTTCGAGTGTTCCAAAATAACTCAACAGCAGATTTGACTAAAGGTTTATATTTTTCTATATCAATTTTCATTTAATTTCTATGTTTGTTTTTATATTGCACCCAACGGTTAGGGTATGGAAAGTTGCGTTTTTGAAAACGTAATTTTCTGATGTTTAAATTTAAGTTTTTTATGTTTTATAAACATTCTTTTTTATTGAATTTAGCAATTTTTTATACCCATTGTTGTGCTTAGTTATTCCTGCAATAGAAATTTTTTAAAAGATGTTAATGATGTTTCGAAATAACAATGTTTAAAAGGGTCTCTTTTTTCTAAGAACATATCATAAGTTGTGTATTTTGTGTAAATTTGGAACTGAACGATGTTTTTGTTATTGTACATAGCAATTTCAAAATGAAGTTTATCTTTTTCATTGCTATCAAATTTCATCTTTGATTCAAAGAGAGAAATTGCTTCTTTGTCTGATTTCATTTCAACATAAATATTATCTATTAGATTAATTGAAATTGAACTTGGTTTTCCGTTCTCTAATGAATCAAATTTCAATATTTCATTTTTATTAAAAACATAAGCATTGTATGAATTAAAAGGATTCCATCCTTTTTCTATATTTGGGTAAGTATAGAAACCAGATTTAAATTTTTTAATCAATACATAATAAGATTTATTCTCATATGTCACTTCTCTTAACTGATAATGTATAAAATTATCTATTCCTAATCCATTTCTTTCGTAATTCAATAAAGCATTAAATTCGGGGTCTAAATAAACAGGAATGGTATTCTTTTCTGATATCCAATTTTCAACAGGGTTTAATAACCATCCAGTAGCGCTGTCTAATTTTCCGATTATTTTTGAATCTATCGAAGGTTTTACTCTTGTAACTCTTTCTTGACTGAAAGATACAATGTACATAAATGACATTATAATTGATAAGGATAATTTTAATTTTCTCATATTTTATGTCTTAAATAAGGTTGTTTTGATTTTTTGTTTTCAAATGTTTATTCTTTTTTTTCTAAAATTAATGTCTTTCCAAAGATATCTTGTGGGTTTTCAAGTTTTAACTCTAATGGGGCGAGTTTTCCTTTTTCATAAATTTTATTTGAAGGAATAATTATTATTCTAAATTCAAGGTCAAGTTTAAATTTTTCAGATTTACAGAAATACGGAGGAGGGATAACTTCAGAGAATGCATCTAAACTCTTATTATAATATGCAACAGGACCCATCATAACAATTAAATTCTCATCAAAGAATAATCTAATTGCTTTTTCCAATTCAAAAATTAATCTTCCTAAATTTTTTATATAACCTGTAAAAGGTTTTCTTGCATTGGATATAATCGAAGTTGTAGCACAAAAAGCCCAAGCGTCATCAATTTTTCGATATTGGTGCGTAATACTTCCACCAACAACTATTTTTTTGCCGTTGATAATTTTTTTTTCTTGTTGAACTGTTTTTATTTTATAATATTTTTCTCCTTCATCTCTATATTTTACATCATTTAGTTCCGTAAATGCGGATACTGGATTGAATCGCATAATTCCATTATAGACAAGTTCATCTAAATATTTTTCCTTATTAAAAAATCTATATATAGGTATTGGGAATATCATTTTTTTTTAATTAAGCACAACGGCTCCGGACATGAAGCGTTTTTTTTATTTTGGAATATACGAAGTATTTCAAAATAAAAAAAATGATTTATGTCCATTGTTGCTGTGAGTTCGAAGCGTAGCGTAGATCTCAGAGTGACAAGGCGCGCCGGAGCCGTTGCAGATGAGTACGTAGCGATAGCGGAGTATTCATCTGCAACGGTTGGTATAAGAATAGTAGCCGATTTCGGAACTCAAATTATTCAATTTATGATGAAGTTGAAGCGTGCCACAACCCTTGAATTTACAACTATCTCGGCTATTATTTTTATACTTTGTTGTACACTGGCTTTGTTCTTCCTGCTTGTTTTTCAGTGTGTTGGCAAGACATACTCTTTTGCAATTTTTGGTCAAGCGGTGGCTCGTGCGAATTGCAAATGTGTATGGCTTTTGGGCAGGGATTAGCTTTCATCTTCATAATAAATCTTATAATATTTTCGTCCATCTTTTTCCACTCCCTGTTCTATTAATTCTTTGTCTCCGTGAATGTATATGTGAAAATTCTTGTCCAGTTTTAATACTTTTTTAAATGCTCTAACTTGCTTTTTTACTGCTTGTGAAGATATGTCAAAACTGTCTGAAAGTTCTATTTCGTTGTCATCTCTGTATGAATTGTCAAAACTTCTAAATGATTCGATTAACTCTTCACTTTGAAAAACTGTCTTTTCAAATTCTTCTTTTTCAAATTTATCATTGGTTTTAAAATACTCAACAGAGCGGTTTAGTAAATCAATTTGGTCAGTCTTATTTATTTCAAATTCGTCAGATAGTTGTTTGGTAACATATTCTTTTGTTATAGATAGGAAATCATTAGTAAAATGATAATCGTCAGAAGCAGGTTTTATATTGAGAAAATCATTTTTCCAATATTGAGTGTCTTTTGATTTAGAATCAATTACACAAACTTTATATCCTTTCTCTGCTTCTAAATTGAACACCAAGCATCCTTTGTCTAACTTATTAATATTTATTCCATTTTCGTGTTTGATATTAACATTGTCATCAATTGAATCAAACTTTAAAAAGACATCTTTCACTTCCGATTTAAAAAAACCGACAGCATTACATTTAACACCATCAAAAGAGCAATTATTAAAAAAGCAAATACAAAGGTCTCCACCGTTAATTTTTGGGTGAGTGGATTGCTCATATAAATGTTTTGAAATATCAATTGATATTTTATATAGTTGCTCTGGAGAAGAAAAAAGTCTTTTTACAAATAAGTATATTTCATTTAAGTCAAGTTCTGATGGGTGAGAGAAATTATAAACCTCATTGTTGTTAAATGGAGATAAAAAGTATTTTAACAAATAGCTTTGTGTTTCATCATCTGAAAAAGAAATATCCTCATTTGAAATTTTGAAATTTTCATCACGTAATTTATTACCTACTTGATGGACGTAAATCCCATTAAGTTTAATGTCTGTAAATTCTATCATTCTATAATATTGAATTGTTTAAGTTTTTCTATTTTAAGCCTTTCTACTTCTTTTGAAAGTTGTTTTTCAAGACCTTTTATGTCACTAAGACTTTTTATAGTAGCAGTTTTATATAAATATGGTTCAGAGTTAAATACACCATTAATTTCCCTTTTATTTCTTAAAGCTTTTGAAAAATTATACGTTACATAGTAAGCCCCATTTTTAATATTAAGGAAATCAAAATTGTATCGAATCTTAATTTCTTCTAAGAAAATGGAACCTTTAGCTTCTTCAATTGACAACTCAGTAAGAGTTGTAAGGTTATTACCATCAAACTTAATTATCAAGTCTTTATCAGCTTTGTCCTTAAACTTTTCAGGGATTTCAGTATCATCATCAAATTTAAAGGTAATTGATAATATTTCTGGATTTTTAAAAATAGATGAAGATGAAATATTTGTGAAGCTAAGAAGAAAATTTACTCTTTCTAAATTGGACGAAAAGCTGTTGAACATTACTTTTATCTTTGTTTCTTCAACAAAATCGATTTGTTTAAATTCTTGGTGCAATACCTTTAATGCACGATTTGCAATTAGCTTATCTTCTCTTGTAATAGTATTCTGAGTAACTACAACAAGACGGTCATTGTCCTTTTTAACTATAATTTCAATTTTACCCCATTTTGTATTTACTAAAAGAGAGCTTGTTGGGTCTTTTATTTCTGTTATTAAGTTTAAAATAAACTCTTCCTTATTTTTAGTATTTTGTTTGAAATTTAAGTTTGAATTTGAATGAACAATTTTAGTATTTAGCCCTTCTGTTATATTGTCAAAATTAGGATTTACCTTTTTGAAAATATTTTCTAAGCTATCATTTTGCTTTATTGTATAGTGTTCGTTTGTGCTGTGAGTAGTTTTTTCTTTCACATCAATTAGAGATTTAAACTCCTCTAATTCGTTAGGGCTGAATAATAGAGTAGTCATTAGGTTAATTAAATTAACCTTGTCTGCATTTTTTACAAAAATTCCTTTTTTTGCTAAGAATATTTTCAAATCATTAGCAGTAATCGCTTCTGTATTTAAAAAAGGCTTTAATATATCTCCATACGGTAAAATATTTATAAACGCTTGATTGAGGTGTTTGGAATTGTTTAAAGACACTTCATTGTTTTCTTGGGATGTTTCATTTTTACTAATACTTTGCTGGGTGTTTGGTAATAAGTCCAATACCTCTGTTTCAATTTGATTATATCTCAGAACCTTTATTTTATCGTCTAAAAGTTCTTCATCAAAAGAGCGTATAATTTTTAAAGCTTCCTTTTGATGTTTGTCTTCAAAATAATCAGGGAAATACAACAAGTATTCATTTCCAAATCCACTTGTTAAACGAATGGTTAGCCAAATCAATTTTTTTAATGATTCAGGAGAAAATGAATCAGAACAAAAGAGTAAGAAGCTAATTTTTGTTTTATCCTCTTTAGCTATTGGGATAACTGATGAGTTGATATATTCAACAGGTAGTTTTAAACCTCTTTGACCAATTCTTTTAGGGCTTTGATTAGCTTCTGTTATTGGGTAAAGGAATTTAACTGAGACATCCTCTCTATAATTTTTTGCTGTAATAATACTGCTGATTAAGAAGTTTGCTTTTTTATTATCTATTAAGTAGTAAGTTAATTCATCATTAAGTAAAGTTCTTCTGTAATTATCTTTGGTTGGATGAATGAAGTCACGAAGCAAATCGTCATTATCTGTTGTTAGCCAAAACAAAAGACTATGATAATTTGTTGATTCAAATCGTTCTAAAGGAGCTTCTTTTTTATTTTTTGAATCATCTAATATGACATCTACATCTTTTAAATATTTAGCTATTTCTGATTTGGAAGTATTTGGGTACTTAAAATCGTGTAAAGAGGAAACCATAACGAAATCCCCCGTTTTTTCTTTAAGCTTACTTTCAAAGTCACCTATAAAATTAACAGAGTGTATATCATTTTCAGATGTGTGCTCGTTGAATATTTCTATTGCAGGATTTTCTCCAAATTGATTCCAACCAATAAGGTCTAATATTTTTTTTACAATTCTATGATTTATAGGTGTGTTTTGACTTTCTATTGGAGGGGATAAAGAAGCAAATGTATTTGTTTCAATTTGTTTTTCTATTGCGCCAATCCAACCTAATAAGTTATTATCAAAATCCGCCCTACTTATTTCTTTTCCAATTATTGAGCTATTTGCAAAACGGGAACTCAAATTATGCACAATAATTTCACGAACTTGTGGAGAAATTTTAGTTTTATTTTTTCTGCTATAATAGTAGTCAATTTTTGTCGAAGCCTGGTCTATTAAAATTCCGGTATCTAATGAACCTAATTTACTGATATTGACACCATCAATACTATCCTCTTTAAGTAAATTTTTAGCAAGAGGACCTATTAGTGATAATTCGTATTCTGAAGCATTTGGAGAGTGATTTTTGATTTCATTACACCAAGTTTTTGCAGATGAATATCCAATAATGTTCTCTGAAGATTTTACTTGGGTAAGCTTAATAATATCATTAGGATATTTCCATCTTATATCTACTTTTTCAGATTCATCAAGTGGCTCTAACGTTACAGTTGTCCACTCATTATCTTTTTCTAAGGCATCTAACATACAAATGATTGTTTGTATAATGTATCCTCTTATTCCTGCGTTTCCTCCCATAATATTTATTTCTTAATTCTTCCCTCTATTTAATCTCCTTTTTGATAACCTTCTCCAAATGTTATCTGCCAATTCAATTTCTGAATCAGTTAATCCATAATTCTCTTTTAATATTTTTTCATTTGTAATTTTCAATAATTCTGAAATATCTTTTTTCTCTCGAATCATTTTATTGATTATTGGCAATAGCTCTGCATTATTTTCATTGTATGGTAAAAGAATTCTCTCCACTTCATTTGGCATTAGTTCCAAAACTCCGCCACCGTGACTTCTTCCACAAATTTCGGAGAAAGCAAAAGAAAGCGAATTGTAATAACTTGCTGTTAATGCTTTTATTTCTGCATTATCATTTACAGTTACTCTGTGCATTGTGTCCGTTGTATATGCTTTTGCTTCATTTATTATCAACTTAGGGTATTTGTTATTTCTACGAATAAATAAAGCGTCTGAGATTCGTTGAGAAGGTACAATTTGCCATTCTTCTCTGATTCTACATTTATATCCTTTGTTTATTTCAGCTTCCACACCCCAAGCAATATAATCTCTTGCTCCAAGAGAACTGTTTAAATCTTTCATTTTGGGGAAAGACAAGAAGTGTGTTCTTGCTTCTGAATCTCTATTTTTTTTCCAATCTTTTTCAGTAAATATTGCACTTGGCACTTGTACACTTCTGCCGACTAATGGCTTTGCGTATTTCTCCAAATTGTAAAATTGAACGGTTGAAAGAGGCACTGTAAAAAACGGATTTGAACCTGTTGTAATTCCAACTTCAACTTTTGCATAATCTCCTAATTTAGGGATTATTTTTTTTGTTTGAAGTCGTTCTAAAAAGTCAATTTCTTTTTGGTCAAGGAAATAGAAAGTCCATTTATTAGATTTAAAATCTATTTTTTTCTTTGGACTTTTCAGTTTGGATACGTCTAATTTTTTAAGCTCTTCTGCATCTCTTAATTCCAAATGTTCAATTAAGTGAGTATTGGTTTTATTTTTCTCGCATAACAGCAAAACTACTTCTTGTTGAATGTCGGGGAATACCAATTTTTCAAAAGAAACAATGTTTATTTTATTGTAGAATTGTCCTAAAAATTCTCTTAAAGGTTGTGCATAAGAAACTTGTAATATTTCCGCAGGAAGTACAAAACCTATTTTCCCTTGTTCTTTTAGGAGTAGAGAAGAACCCACAACAAAAGAAACCCAAGCATTAGTAAGTTTTGAATATTTCAATTTTGCTTTTCCAAAAATCTCAGAAGCGAATTTTTGTTGTTCTCTGTCAAAATATTGGTAGCGAATATATGGAGGATTTCCAATTATTAAATCAAATTTCTGTTTTGTATTGATACAAAAATCGTGAAAATCAGAATTTATTATATTGGACTTATTTAATCCTACCTTTTTTGATTTAATGGCTTCAATTTCATCAAATTCAATTGCTGTAACAGAATTGTATTCATAGTTTCCTTTTTGAATTTCTTCTAAAAAAACACCATCTCCACAACTTGGTTCAAGAATGTCAAATTCTTTATTTCCATTAAAAGCCCATTTTAAAATAAATGATGCAATTGGTTCAGGAGTGTAAAAGCCACCCCTTAATTTTTCCTTAGATGCGTTTTTAATTAGTTGCATATAATTTTGAAATTAAAGGAACAAGGCTGTCGCTTTCTCCTAAGTTAAATAATGTATTTAATGTTTGTTCTAATTCATTCTTTTGGCTGTCAAATTGACGTTGCAATGGGATTAGTTTTCTGTTGTTTCCTTTGTTTTTATCTATTTGCCTTTGAATGTCAATTAATTCTTTTTGAATAGAAGCAATTTTGTCGTGTATTGCCTTCTCTTTTTTATTGTCAAAATCAATAATTCTAATAGGCAGTTTATTTAAAACTTTAGTCCCTCTTGCAATATATCCGCCTCTAAAGACTTCTCCTATTAATGCTGAAAACCATTCTAAATATTTAGAATTTAAAATAGCTTGGACGTAGTAAATTGAGTAAGCGAAATCGTCAGGTAAAGTAATTATACAATATCCTGCTGTTCCTCCTGATGAAATTAATGTGCCATAATAATCAATTGCATATTTATTGCCCTGAGCTAAAACACCAACAATGATTTTGGCAGGAACATCACATTTATCAAGACTTTGATGTCTTCCAAAACGATACCATTCGTTTTCTGTTTCAGGAGTTGGTTTTATGTCTCTTTTTGAATTGTCTAATTTGCTTTTGTAGTGATTTAGAAATGAAAATAAATTAGGATAGTTGGTTTTTAATTTGTCAATTTCAACAAATTGGATTCCTTTTTTTGTTTTTAAATATGGGTAAATAACAAAAGTATTTGGACTAAAAGGACGATAAGTATTTAGGTTATCATCTCCGCTTGAAGTCTTGTAATATGGTCTTGTTAAGACTTTTTCTACTTTCCAATCAATGCAATCTTTAGAAAAGTAGATGTATTTTTTATCTTCTTTTATTTTGGAATGGATATAAATATTATTGGCACTTGTCTGAATACCATTGTAAATATTATCTGAACCAATTAAGTTTTCTAAAGTTTCAGATTGCTTATTTATAGCATTGAAAACGGGTTTCAATATGCTTGGAACAAGAATCCAATCATTTTTTTCAAGTTCTTCAAACGTAATGGAGTCAAGATGCTCTTCATTGATTTTTCTTGTTTTCCAATTCTTTAAAGAGTCAACTTCTAAATAGTTTAGTTCTTTTTGTTCTTCATTTTTAAGAATAAGCAAGCAAGTATAAGTTGATTTGTTATGAAAAACTTGATTTGCTCCAAATGAAATAATTTGCTCTACTGATTTCGTTGAAATAAGTAATTCTCTTAATTTCTTTCCTGCACCAACTTTGATAAATTTGCTCGGAACAATATATCCAAAATATCCTTTTGGTTTTAATAGGTCTAAACCTCTTTCAATGAAAAGAAAGTATTTATCGAATTGTTTGAAAGATGATAAATAATGTTTTTTGTATAACGGTAATTCCAAAGGTGTAAACTGCTTCATATGTTCGGTTGCCATATATGGCGGATTACCAACAATTACATCAAATTTTGTTTTCCCAAAATCAAAAGGATTTATTTTGTCTTGATTTTTTTTAGTTGTTATGGAACTATCAATTAAACTATTTCCAAATTGAATATTTTCAAGGATTGGAAGTGCAGGTGTTGAAATTGTTGAATTATCTTCATTTTCAAGTAGTTTAAGAAGTAGTCCAAATTTACAAGCTTCTACAGCATTGTAATCTTTATCAATTCCGTAGATACAATTTTCTAAAATTATCTTTTTAATTTGAAATGGAAGTTTGAAAGTTTTAATTGATGTTTGGATTAGTTTTTTAGTGTCATTTTCTAAATAATAATCGACTAAAGTATCTTGTAATAATTGGTAAGTTTCCAATAAAAATGCACCCGAACCACAAGCAATATCCGCAAAAGAGGAATCTAATATTTCTTTATCCGTTTTACCTTCACAATGTTTTACAACTGTTTGGCGTAAAATATCTTGAATGATAAATGTAGGTGTTGTAACAATATCTCTGTCTATATTTTCGGGTTTCTTTTTTATTAGAATTTCACTATTTTCAAAGACTAATTGTTCTCCAAGAAATATTTCATAAATATTTCCTAAAATGTCTGATGAAAAAACTGAAAAAGAATAACTACTTTCAGGAAAGTACAAATGCTCAATGATTGACCAAAATGCAGAACTATTGTTTGAGATTATTTCGTCTATTAATGGATGATTAAAAAGTCCTGCGTTATATTTTTTGTCTGCTTCTTTGAACTTTTTAATTAATGAGTTAAAATCATTTTTGTCAGCAAAGTTTAAAAGTGTTTTGTATGCTTCTAAATTTCTATCCTCACAAACACGTAAAAATATGATGCTGTTTATGTACGACTGCACAATGTCGTTTAATTCTTCAATTGAAATGTCTGATTTGTGTGAATAAATCTCTTTGCCAAGAATAATCCTCCAATCATTTATTTGTGAAAGGAAAAGACTATCAACACTTGATAGTTTTAGTTGTTCTTCTATGTCTTTCCAAGTTTCGTCAAATTCTCCGTTATAAACTACCTGATGGCTTAATTGCTTTTTTATTTCCTCAAAAGCAGATTCATATTCTGTGTAATGGTAAATATTTATTCGTGATTTTGTTACTGAATCATCTTCTTCAACCTTTTGAGAGCAATCGTAGATTGCTAAATATTCAAAGTTCGACAAAACTGATATTTTCAGTTTTGCTGTAAATCCATATCTGCGAACCTGCTTTGCAGGTTCGTTGTCTTTTTCAATTTTTACATTTGGTTTTTTAGCTTCTAAAAAGAATCTTCGTTCCGAAAAAAGTCTAAAAGTGTAATCAGGTTTTTTAGTGTTTGCAGTAGCATCTGCTTTCAAACCTTCTTCTAATAAAACTTCACGTTCGTTAGTTGGTTTTCCTTCTGAATTTTTAATATCCCAACCAAGTAATTCAAAAAATGGGTCTAAAAAGTCAGTCCTAAGTTGTGTTTCATTGTAACTCACTTTCAGATATGTTTCTCTGTTGGAGTGATATTTTTTTACAAGGTCTTTTACAGTCATAATTATTTTAGATTTAGTAAACCTTGTTTAATATTCTTGTTTTTCAAGTATTGTATTTTTTCTTCTGCAACTTTCAATATTTCGTTAGGATTTTCCACTTCTATTAGTTGATAAACTATTTTGTCGCTAAAAAATATTAGTCCTAATGTTTTCTCATTTTCATTAAATAATTCAGCAAGTAGTGGTAGCATTTCTTTATTTGCTGTTCTTTCTCCTCGTTCTATTTTACTAAGTGTTGAAGGGTCTAAGTCTAATACAGATGCCACCTTCCTAAGCGGTAGTTTGTGTTCTTCCCTTAGTTTCTTAATATACTCTCCAAATGATTCTTTTGTCGTCATTCCGTAATTTTTATTCTTAAATAATTATTCAGGACAATAATTGTCCAAAGATACTGCTTTTTTCGAGAGCGGTGGAAGAATTTTACTCTTTTATTTTTTCAGGGTTGGAATCGTGTGTTGGCAAAAAATAAATGTGTAAAATGTGCGGTGGGTTTTCTACTTGTTTTTATTTCGGCTATTTTAATGCTCGGTCGTTCTTTTAGCTTGTGTACAACGTTAAGTATATGGTTTTGTGGCGGTTTTGAAACACAAATCTTTCAACTTACACCGATTTATATTTAATGCTAAAATGCTCATATTTAGCACTTCACCCGCCATAAACTATATACATTGTTATAGGCTGCCCTTTATTTAATCAATTTTTCTTCTATCAATTCAATTTCTCTTTCTGTTAATGGAATACCCAATAAATGGTGAATATTCCACAGTTTATAATTTCTGATTTTTTTATCTGGATGATTGTTTCCAATCCAATCTTCCGAACTTTTTTTTTCTTTTGCTTGTGCAAAGGTTGCGATTAATCCTTTTTCTAATCTTAATCGCTCATTTTCGTTATTCAAATTTGGAATAACTACAAATGAAAAATTATTTCTAATGTATTTTGTAATTAATTGCTCATATTCTTTTTCAAGTTCCCAATTAATTCTTTGATAATTTTTTTCTTTGTCAACTCTCTTTTTAATTTTCAAGTCCCAATTCTCAATATAATCTGTTTTTTTATTAATTGTCAAGAAACAGCGACCCAAATGTTTCCGAAAAATGCTGTCTCTGTGGTCATCTTTAATGTAATGCTCATTAATCCTTGTAAAAAGTCTGTTATTTCCTGTATGAGAACCAATTCTAACAACACGGTCTAATCCTTTGAAATACTCACCATTCTCAAATAATATGTAAATTCCATTATTTGAAATTTGTGTTTCATTGTATGGGTACGTAAACTTTTCCAAGTCACTAAACAATATATGCAGTTTTTCGTAATCTGTCATTATTGATTTTTCAAATTATTATTTGCTGTTAATATCAATATTTTATCAAATTGTCTATTTGTTAATTTCAGATTGTATTCTTTTTCGATTTGCTTTTTAAGCACAAAAGATTTTACAAAGAATTTGGCATATTCATTATCCACGTTTTCAGATTTTGTTAGATATAAAAATTCTTTTGGAACTCTACTTGAATATTTTCTTAGTGCTGTTACCACTCGACTATCATAAATGAAAAATAAATCAGGAAGATGGAAATGTAGATATTTTGAGCAAAAAGAACGCTTTTCAATTTTTGTAATTTTCTTTATTTCTTGCATTAAATAATAGTGAACCCAAAGAATTTTTTTCAAATTTTCAACGGTTATTTCTATTCCACTATTTATTGATACTAACAAACTGTCTATGTCCGAGTTTTTAAAAAGCGGTGCAACTTTGCTTATATAAAAATCATCGTTTATATCAGTTTTATTTCTTCTTCTTTCTATTGCGGCTGCATATGAACGTCCAATTAACCATACCTTTGCAATGATTTTTCCATCTTCTTTGTGTTCAAAATTCTTTTTGCATAATTCGTAAAGGACTTTATTTCCAAAGTCCCATTCGCTTGATTTAAGTGCATTGTCAATATCTTCTTTTGATGGTATCATTTTCTTTTTTTAGGGTTGCCTATAACGGCTCCGGACATGAAGCGTTTTTTTTATTTTGGAATATACGAAGTATTTCAAAATAAAAAAAATGATTTATGTCCATTGTTGCTGTGAGTTCGAAGCGTAGCGTAGATCTCAGAGTGACAAGGCGCGCCGGAGCCGTTGCAGATGAGTACGTAGCGATAGCGGAGTATTCATCTGCAACGATTTGTGTATGAAGCGTTGGGCGTTTAAAAGCACTTCACTTTCGGTTTATTACTATCTTTATTTAGACGCTCTAATTTTGAGTTAATCACTTACTGCCCAATGATTTATACACTTTGTTAGGCATTCGTTATTCTTCTTTTAATTTCTTTATTACTGCTTCAAATATTCCTTTATATGTACCATTTTTCTTTAACCATTTATTTGTGTCATTAGGTAACCATTCTTCTCCTTGAAATTTCTTTGCTTGTTTCATTACGTCAAGTAAATACTGTAATGCTTTGATTATAGATAAAACAAATGTGTCAAAATCATCTTCTACAACTATTATAAATCTATCTTGACTATTAATATATTCGCTTGCATTTATTAAATTAATTCTCTCTTTTAAATCATCTTCATTATCGAATAGATGTAACTCATCTTTAAAGAAATAAAGAGCAGATAAAGAAAGTAATACATCATTTATGTAATTATTCCATAACACTTCATACTTACTATATTTATCACTTTTAATGATATTTACCTTTTCAGATATTCTATATGATAACATAAGTTTATAGAATTGGTCATCTTCATTATTAGACATATCATATATTTTCTCGTAAAAGAGTTCCGAAAAAACTAATTTATGTCGACCAATTGATGATATAGGAATTTGTAGATAAAATGACAAATAAGAAACACCTAAATCAAGATTTCTAATTTTTAGGTGCATTGGACT
Organism: Tenacibaculum sp.; assembly: GCA_965242715.1. GTDB lineage: Bacteria > Bacteroidota > Bacteroidia > Flavobacteriales > Flavobacteriaceae > Polaribacter. Next base: position 1,551,692 of record OZ251501.1, on the reverse strand, counting down.
TTTACCAAATGGATTTCTATATTTCTTTTTATTTACAGTTGCCCATTCTCCGTCTTTTTTGTCATAAAAAATACCGACATTATCTAAATGCTTGAATATTTTTGTTTGTATTCTGTCGCCTGAATGTAAATCTCTTGAACTAATTGCATTTTGGCTATTACTTGCCACTGCTATATCCATAGATATTTTTGATATTCTTGTTTTGTCTTTGACTTTTGTAAGTCGCATTAATATTTGAATATTATCAGGTAAATCATTAACAATTCTTGTAAGTGTTTTTGCGGTTTGTCCACCATTTACAATTTGAAAGTTCTTAATTTTCAGAGTATTATCTTCTTGAAGTTCAAAATCTTCACATATTCCATTTATTCCGTTGTTTAAAATCCAAAAATTCGACCTTTCTCCTTTTGAATACTCTCTTTTGATTTTAGAATTGATTTCATTTTCCCCTTTATAATATCTAACATTTAAAGCAAGAATTAACTCCTTTTTTTCTTCAATTATTGGTTTTAAAGAATTTGCATATATTGAAGTAACAACTGTTTCTATTTCAGTTTCTTTTTCGTCAAAATAGATCGTTTTTTTTATAAAAAATTCACCTTTAACAATTTTCAATTCTACTTCATTTCTTGGGATTTCTATATCATCATATAATTCTTCTAATTCTTGATAATTGTAGAAACGTAAATCAAAATTTATTCCTTTATCGTTGTAATTTGTATGTAAGGCATTTATATCTGTCCTAATATTTCCTTTAAAGTCAAAATCTATATAGTAAAATGTAATATAGAAGTTGTTGTTTTCAATATTTTCACTACTTAAAATTGGATTAATTTCTTCATTTAAAATTTTTCTTAATTTATGATTTGGTGTAAGTTCATTTGAGTTTAGTTTTAAAATCCAATCAATAAATTTCTTGTTCTTTTTGACTTCATTAGTATTTAACAATTGTTGCTTAGAGTACTTGAATTGAAAAACTAAGATTTCGTTATTTTTTTGATTGGTAAAAATAGCATCATTTCCTAAATCATTTGCCATATCAACAATATGGTCTTTGATATATTGGTCAAAATCATTTCCGTCATATTCAAAATCAAGTATCTTATTAAAACACTCTTTTATTATAAAATGACCAAATGCAGTTCCGTCATTTGGATAATCTTGATTTTCTTTTAATTCGGTTACTTGTTCTTTGATTTTATCGTAAAATTCCATTGATTTCTGCGTTTTTTTTAATGATGCCTAACGTCTAGTATAAGAATAGTAGCGGATTTACACGCACTTATTTTTCAGTTAATCAATGACTTTTATTAAAAGGACTTACTTTAAATTTCTCGCTAAAACCGCTATTATTTTTATACATTGTTGTGTTTTCGTACTTTATTTTCACATTCTGATGATAGCGTTGGGAAAGACATACTCTTTTGCAATTTTGGTTTGAGCGTTGGCTGTAGCGATTGCAAATGTGTATGGCTTTATGCGTTGGCTATTATATGTTTAATCCTCTATCAAAATCTGCTTGATATTGTTGAGGAACTGTATTCCTAATGTCTGCTGTATTTTGATTTTCTCCTAATTGGAAGTTATGGTTGTCTAATAAGTCTTGTAAGAAATCTGTTGCATTTATTCTATGCAGACTTCTACCTGTTCCCACAGTAAATTTTCGAGATAGAGGCAAAGGAAAGTTTGGAATATTCCCATAACATTGAACTCTTCCTTCGTGTGCTCTTGCTCCTTGGTCTTGATTGTTTTCCCAAGTAATAGCAGTTGTACCGTCAGATTTAGATAAAAAACCTAAAGTCTCGTAATAAATTTCTTGGGTTTCAAATAATATTGGATTTACTTCTCCAAATGATGGTTGATACATATTTTTATTTTTTTTAGGCTACATTATATATCCTTGTTAATTCTCTTTTTATCGTTCTGAAATCAATGTTATATTCTAAAGATTCAGTTAATCCAGCGTTTATGACATATACAAGGCTTTCTTTTCTGTAAATAAACTCTCCTTTTCTTAATGAACTTTCAACACTATCAGTTTTTGCTAATAAACAAACTAATTGATAATCTCTATCTATTTGTTGGGTTTTATTACTAGGATGTGCCTTTGTGTAATGCTGTGTAGGTGTTAGTTTAATTAAGTTTTCAAGATAATGAGCAAGTAATGGGAAATCTGCTTTTGGAAAAATATGATGAATTTGTGTTGCTTCTCCGTTTGCCCATTGGTCATTAATTTCACTTGAAGTATACATTTTTCTAATCATATTCATTGCTTTTTGCACTTGATAATCTGAATATGCTTCATTTTGTTCAATCATCAAGTTTTCGTGTTCAGAAATTGCTTCATTTCTTGAAGTACTTTTACTTTTATCTGCATCTCTCCAATTGGGTCTATTATACATTAAGTCAGTATAATAAATTTGATGTTTTGATAATCGACCTTTTATTGTTCCTTCTATATTGTCTTGACACGATAGAATATTTAGAATTTTTGGAAAAATTCTATTTACTTCTGTTGTTCCATTTATTGCTGTATTACCAATAATAAACCTTTGAAAACGAGTTTTTAAATCTTGAAATTCATTATTTGTTATTGTACCATTTATGCATTGGTCTTTGAACGTATCAAAATGTCTTAACATATTACTATCTGACAACACTTTAGTTAAGTAATGATATAGAAAGATAAAAGCATTTCGTTCTTTAAGACCAATAAATTCAAGTAATGCTCTGTTCTCTATTTTATACATATTTTTTCTTCCATCTTTTTTCATAGATAGAATTCCTGCATATGCTAATGTTCGTAATGGTTGGGAAGTAAATTTGTCATATTCTAACCTTGTCGTTTCGTTTTGAGCATCTGGTTTATTGAAAATCCCTTTAACATTTGTATTGAAATAATTATCATTCCAAATATCATTTTTAGTAAACTCCAAATTTTGGTCTGCATCAAAATTTAGAACACAGTCGGCAATTATGCAAAGAACATCAGGTGTTACTTTTTGATCCATAAACCGAGCATCTCCAATTTTTCTAACGTCATAATCAAAATTGGCTAAATGGTTTGTAATGTTTTCAATCATATATTTAATTCTTTTAATAGTCCAAAAAAGTAAACAGAATTATTGTCTATATTTAATGAACGTGTTCCGTGATTTCTTGCAACTCTATAATAATTTTCAAATTCTTTTGTGCTGTAAAATTCCAAATCCTTTTTGGTAGGCAATCTACTTCCATTTTTCAATGTCAACAATGCGACTGAACCATCAGCAATTGAATTTTTCGGTAAAAAGGTTGCTCTTGGATAATACGTTAAGTTTGGTATCATTACAATGTCCTTTTCGTTTAAAAATTTAGAAACTGTAAAGTTTTTATATTCATTAACATACTTGTCATAATTTTCTAAATCTTTTATTTTATTATTACCTACATTCCTTGCTTTAAGAACTCTTATTTTCCCATTTTCCTTTGTTAGCGATTTTGTTATTTGTCTATCTCTAAAACTAAAAAAAATATCTAAATTCATTTTTGCAACTATGTTATCAAATTTTTCATTTCGATAAATTAACCAATAAGGAAAATCATTTGAAAAGATATAATTCTTATCTTTAATTGAATAAGTGTTGTCAATATAACTCTCAATGATTATGTCGTTTGATTTTGTTTTAGCGTTAGTATTTATTAAAAAACTAACAGTCTCTATTTTAACACCTTTAAATCCTTTCTCTCCATAATCACAAATTTTTTCGAGATTATATGAATTCATTAAATCTCTTGTTTTATTAAATTCTGGAGAATTTAATAAACTTTTAGGAACTATTAATGAAACATAATCACCTAATCGCAAAGATTTCTCAATGAAAAACGAGAATATATTATTTGTGTCTGTATTTTTAATTCCAAATTTGTACCTACCTAATAACTCTTTGTTTTTTGTTATTTTCATATAAGGTGGATTACCAACAACAATATCATATTTGTTTTTAGTTGACCATAATAAAAAATCTGTATTAATAAAATTCAATTTGAAATTTGACGGTATTTTTGTCTTTTTTAATATAGTTTTTAAAATTTGTAATGAATTAAAATCTATATCACATACATCAAGTAAAACTTCAGTTTTATCTTTGTATTTTTCAAATAATAGAGGTAAAAAATTACCAACTCCAACAGATGGTTCGAGAATTTTAATTTTTTTCTTTTTCTTCAAGATTGGTAAATCTTTTACAACAGTATAACCAATATCTTTTCTCGTGAAATATGCTGATGTGTCTTGACGCTGAGAATTAGACAGTTCCGCTATTAAGAAAAGGTTATCTAAAGAATAATTATCAAAATTATCATTAATAAAATTAATTAGTTTTTCAGTTTGATTTAGTTCGTGCTTTTCAACTAAACCTTTTATTTGATTAATTGTTAGAGTTTTATTTTCTAAAATAGATTTAATATTTGAAGCAATACTTTCAAAAACTCCTGTTGGAACTGCTTCACCCAAACAATGTCTAATGTTTAATTCTTCTTTTTTGATAAACATTTTCTTTTCTAAAAGAGATAGTTTGTTTAAATCTTTTGTTTTAGTATTTGACCATTCAAATGTTTTAGGAATAGACATCATTCGCATTAGTTCTCGAATTGAGAAAACCCTATTATCTTTTGGATGAACTGTGTTTTGGCTTGACAGAATATCATTTCTTGTATGTACACAAGGACCTTCTTTATCCCAATACCATCTTGCGTATTTATCTCCATTTTTACTTTGATTAAATACTGTTATTCCATCAATTATTCTGTGTGGAATTCTTGATGTTTCGGTATTTTCAAATGCAGATTGCCCTTCTTCTAAATTCTCAATCCAAGGAAGCATTCTTTTATCAAATGTTCTGTAAGAATGAAAAATATCTTCTGAAATTTCACCCATTTCAGTTAAAGACGGTAAGTCACCTATTAGTTTTCTTAAAGTTTTTGCTTTTTGGTTTTCTGGAAAAATATCAAATGGAGTGATATTTTGCAAATCTTTTCTAACTCCAATAACTAAAGTTCTGGTTCTACTCGAATTCGAACCATATTCCTTGAAGTTTACTATTTTTGTAAGAATGTTATAATCTCCACCTAAATTTAATTTTATTGCATCATCAATTGGTTTGTCAATTCCGTCAACATCTGTACAAATTGTATTTAAAAAGGCTCTTACGTTTTCGAAAATAAAAAATTTAGGAAGTACTTTTTTTGTGATTTTAATAGATTCAATTACAAGTGAATTCCTGTTTTTTTCATTTTTCTTTTTGTGGTTTGCAACTGACATTCCTTGACAAGGAGGTGTTGCAAGAATTACATCAGGTTCTTTAATTTTATGTTTTTCTTTCCAAAAGTTTATTTCATTAAAAAGTTTATTTTGGGTTTCTTTTTTTGAAATATCTCCATCTAAATAACCGCTTTGGTAACGACATTTATTGTTGTATAATTGAATTTTTAATCTTTTGGTTAAAAGTTCATTGGTAGCAATACATTCAAATCCATTAGATTTAAAACCGTAACAACCAACTCCAGCACTACTAAATAAACTAATATATGTAAGTTGTTTTTTCATTGTTAAAATTTTAAATTATTTTCTTTGCGAACATATTTAACTTCTTGTTCAGCCACTTTTAAAACTTGTATTGCTTGATTTTCATTTTTGATTATATCATAGACTTTATTTGCTAACCAAAGAGTTTCTAATTCAGTATATGAATAGTTGAAAATTTTACTAATAGAAATAAGGTGTTCTTTTTTTAGAACTTTTTGATTTCGTTCAACTTTACTTAAAAAACCATCTCCGATTTCAAGTTTTGATGCTAACTCTCTCTGTAGCATTTTATTTTTCTCTCGAAGTTCTTTTATTTTCTGTCCTAATGTCATTTTACCAAATATTGACTTGTCTTAATTAGGTCAAATGTAATTCTTTTTTTTGAAATTCTGCTGTGAGCGTTGGAAAGATTTTACTCTTTTATTTTTTTAGTGTTGGAATTGAGCGTTGGCAAAAAAATAAATGTGTAAAATGTGCGGCTGGCTTTTTGGGGTATGAAACACAACGGTTTGTGTATGAAGCGTTGGGCATTTCGAAGCACTTCATTTTCAGTCTCCATAATTTTTATTTATAGTTCTAAGTTTTCAATTTAACCACTTGCTGCCCAATGATTTATACACTTTGTTGTGGGTAGTTATTCCTTATCAATGCTTTCAAGTTTACTACATATTTCTTCTATTTTATTCTCTATATTAGTTTCTGGAAGCAATATTACGGTTTCGTCAAAATCTAAGTCTTTTAATAATTTTTCAATTTCATTTGGAATTTCAACACTATTCCAATCATAAAATTTCAAACTGTATTCACCTTTGTTTTTATAAACGATGTCAATTGCAAAACGATTTTCTTTATAATGAAAACTCTCTAAAACTATACAAGGTTTATCCCAAGATGTGCTTTCCCAATACCATAATTTATTTGAAAATGGTAAAAATCCTTTTTGCTTAAATACCCTGTTGAATAAATCCCAACTGAATATTTCTTTGTGGCGACCATTCATTTGTCTTTTTGATAATAGATAAAACTCATCATCAAAATATGTGCGTATCTCTCTGTATTGACAATAAGCAATATTATCAGGTTGCTCAATTATTAATGCTCTCCAATCATTTACAGTATGATTATCGATAATGTTTACTAACTCATTTTGTATATCATCTTTATTAATATCATCTAATAATTCTTTGAGCAATAAGGTTTTTACTTCATCATTAAATACTTTTCTCCAATTATCTAATTTTGTTCTTAATGCTTCGTCAAATAGACAAAATGTTTTGTTTTGACCAACATCAACTAAATAGTTCCCTTTTGTTAAAAGTGCTCTTTGAAATAAAAAGTCGTGACTTTCACTAAATTCATTGCTAAATAATTTGGATAGTTTTATTGAATAATCTTCAAACAAAAACTTATCATAATCATCTCCATCATTTTTTGAATATTGAAGGATAAAACCAACTTGACCGTCAAAATAAGAGTGTGTCTCAATTTTTACGAAAAGATTTTGCCAATCTTCATCATCCAGTATAAGTCTTGCCTTAAAACTTTCTTCCTCTCTTTGAAGTTTTGAGAAATATTTAATTGTATCACTTGATGAACTTACATAAGTATTAATATCAGAAATGTTTTGGCATAATTCATTTATTGAACGAATACTACTTTCATATTCTTTTGCACCTTCAATACGTGTATTATTTATTAAGTTTCTTGTTATCCTTAACCAATTAGCAAAAACATCTTTATTTTCTTCATTTACTTGACCATACTTAACTAAGAAATGGCTTAATGAATAAAAGCGTAAACGCTCCCAATAATTAACAGATGGCGATAGAAAATCTTTAAAAATATCTTCAATATCATTAAAATGAACAAGACCATCAAAGATTTTAGTAATTTGATTTACATATTTTTCATTAGCATAAACCTTATCATAGGTATCAAATAGGTTATACTTATTTATAAACTCCCTATCAATATCATATGTTTCTGCATAAAAATTAAGAGTGATATTTTTAAAGAAGTTAAAGAATTTTTCATCGACATTTTCTGTTACTATTTCAGGATTTTCGGATTTTTCCAAATTCCAGAAAATATCCAACCATTCATTATCTAATTTTGATTTTTCTTCTATTGACTGTAAAAACTGAGAAAAATTTGCCTTGAAATTTTCAAATTCTGTAAGAGGTTTACCTCTTGCATTCATCTTTATATAAAGTTCATCAGTTAATTTGAATTGTTCAAGTGGCAAAAACTGAAAAGTTATGTTAATTTCTTGTTCTAATTTCTTAAATAAAAGTCCATCAATATCTTTAAATTTCTCGTGAATTGTATCCAGCATATTCAACATAGCCGAAACAGTAGGGTCAAGTTCCCAAGATAAAAAATACCACTTACTATCTGTTATCGTGTTGCGGATACTTCCATTGATTGAATTGTAATCAATATTTTCAGAAACAAGTTTTTTGCAAAAGTCCTCTGAACTTACTCTTGTTTCATAAGTAAATTTTAAGAGAGTTGTTTTTATTTCATCAGTTAGTCTATTTTCTTTTAAGGCAATATACCAATGAACTAAAAATAAAGTAGTTAAACGCTGTTGACCATCAAGAGGTATGAGTATTGTATTTTCAACTCTACCATAAACAAAATCAAGGTTTAATTCATCACTATTTTGTATTGAGTTTTTAATATCATCTAAAAACTTATCAACTATTTTTACTATTGCAATATCAGTTCTGCCTTGTGCATAGTCTCGCTGGATTTTTGGAATTTCGATTTTATAATCACTCAATAATTCCCAAAAAGAATATTTAGTTTTCATTTGCTCTCTCTTTATCAGGTAAAAAATTGCTTAATTTTATTTTAATTTCTGTTAAATACGCTTTTCTATCTTTTTTTGTCCATTCTGAATTTTGCGTAACATCTTTACTGTAATATTTAAGAAAAACATTTTTTGTGCAAATAGGAATAAATGAACCTTTTTCATCAAGTTCAATTATCTTGTCTCGTTTAATCGGGAAAATATTATTATTCAGTGCTGAATTATCCTCAGTTGAAAGTAAAGCCATATTGTCAATAGAATGAATATTTATATTTTCATCTTCGGTATATCTTTTAAATATTTCTTCTTGTAATTTAACAAAATTATCAAGGTCAATATCATCACTGTCTACAATGTCGTTTATTTTATTGATGATTTCTTCTTCTTTGATATTTTGAAAGAATATTTTCTGTTCCTCTAAAAGCAACTTCCTTTGTTTATCTGTTTTTAAGTCTTCTGAATTTTGAGCGTGAATATGCTCCAAACTCCATTTCTCACTAATAAATCGTTCGAAAGGGAATTTTGTATATTTACTATTCATTGTCGAAATAGCATTAAACAAAAGTAATATATCACTTATTATTTGTCCGTTATCTTGATATGATAATTCAATTAATTTTTCAATCTTTTTTCTCTCAAATTTCAGGCTAATATCCTCTTGGATTAACTTAAATAATTCATTTTTAAATTCAGATTTTGATATGTCATTTGATAACTCTTTAATGTTTTCTACATCTTTGCCAATGTGGATTAAATATCCTATTAAATGATAATATTCATTGTTATTATACCATTCTTCAAAAGTTCTAAAATATGTTTTTATTTCTTCCCATAATTCATCTTTTGTTTTTATTTCGTTATTTATCAGGTTGTTGAAAATGTAGAAAGTATAATACTTGTCAATTGATTTGTTTATCTTGATAGAAACTTCTTCACGATATTTATTTGCGATTAAATCAAAAATAAATTCAATTTTTGTCGGTTTTGAGTTGTTAGATTTATTTAAGAAAAACCAGAATTTTTTATTCTGTAAAGTATTTTCAATATTATCCCATTCATAAGCAAGTTTCTGCTGGTGTTTTTCTCTTTCTTTATCTGTTTGTTTGCCATTAATAAAAAATAATGCTTTTATCAATTCTGCATTAGTAAGCGGAATTTTACCCATATTTATTCTTGTGAAAATATTTTTTGCATCATTCTCACTTTGGGTTTGCACTTCATACCAAATAAATCTGACATTATTCGCAATATCATTTTCCTCTCGTATATCTACTTTAAGTAAAGCATTTAAAAAATCTGCTTTATTAATACTTTTATCTTCAAACCATTTTTTTATAGTCAAAAAAGCGTTACTAATATGAAAGAAGTCTATGTTTTTAGTATTTACGTTATCTGTATGCAAAATTTCCTCTAAGAATTTTTTACTACTGTATTCTTCTTTTTCTCTTGTTTCATATGATATTGAGAATTTTTCAGAAGAACTAAACATAATTTTTCTTGCTTCTTCCAAATAAGATAAAAGAATGTATAGTGTGGTCAGTCTCTGTTGTCCGTCAATTACTTCCCAACCGTCATTTTCTTTTTTTGTTACAACAATTGGTTGTAGACAGTAAAACTCTCCTTTTTCTTTGTCCTTTTTCTGAAATTCAAGTATGTCATCCAGTAAATCAGTTACTTGTCTTTCTTTCCACCGATAACCTCTTTGGTATGAAGGAATGAAAAAATCCTTTTTCAATAAATTTTCAACAGGTATTAATTCTAATTTATCCATTTATTTATTCTTTTCTCCAAATTTAAACTTTCATAATCAAAGTATGTCGTTTTCTTTAATTACCCACAACGGTCTTGTGTATGAAACGTAGCGTATAAAAAGACGCTAACTTTTCGGATTTAGCACGAGCCGAATTTTTAATTTTTATGTTTAATTTTCTTTTCTAAATATAACCAAATTAAAATTTTGGCGCACTTTATAAATGTGCAAAAACCTCTCGGAAAGCCTATAATAGCTATGTTTTATACACGATGTTGTAAGCCGTTTTTATTTTATTACTAATATTCCAATTTCCTCATCTACTCTGTAATCGTAAGTTAAACTATCTCTTATGATTAATTCTTCTCCATTTATTTCTTTAGTTCCGTATTTTGAAATAAGTTCTTTAACAATATTATCAGATTCAGTTTTTGGAATTAGAAAAATTATCTGTTGTACTGTTCCAGTTTTTGTGTATGTTACAATTGGAAATACAGTTCCACCATTATCATATTTTACAGTTGCGAATTGACCATCATCACTCGTTTTTTTATCTCCTTGTTGTTCAAATGAAAAGTTGATTCTATTCATAAGGTCGTTCAAAGTTTTTGATTCTGTAATTAGACCTCTAATATCAAAATTTGTTTCTAGTATATTATTTTCAGAAACAGAATTATATCCTTTTTCTGTAAAATACCTTTTTACTTTTGGGTCGCTATTTCCTTTCTTCTTTAACTCCATAATAATTAGAAGCTCTCCACCTTTCTTATCAAAGTAGAATTTATATGCTTTTAAACCATTTATACTTCTATATGCTGAATAAGATGGTGATTTAGCTGGAGAATAATAAAGGAAATAATGTCCTTCGTCATCATATCCACTATTTTTTAGTTCTAAATAAAGATATTTTTCTGATGTATTATAATCTAAATCATTAATTGAAATTGTGCCATTTGATAAGCTAAAAGTGAAATTTTCTTTACCCATTTCTCCACCTTCTATTTTTGAATATGAAGTTTTGACAAATTCTACATTTTGACTATAAATTGCAATACAATTAAATAGTAAGCATAATAGTAATAATTTTTTCATTTATTTTTTTATTAATAATTGTTAGGATAGTATACCATATCTCCATTATAATTCTTTTTATATGTCCCTAAAACATTCCCATATGGATCTTTTTTCACAATATTTCCATTATAGTCTTTTGATAAAGTATATTGAACATTACCATATTGGTCTTTAACAACTTCATCTCCATTATAATTTGTTGATTGAGTGCTTCGGGTGTTTCCGTAATTATCTTTTGAAACTTTATCGCCATTATAATTTCGAGATTCTGTTTTAATTACATTTCCATATTGGTCTTTCCAAACAAAGTCTCCATTGTAATTTTTAGAACCAGTCGCAACAATATTCCCATATTGGTCTTTAGCAACCGTATCGCCATTATAATTTTTTGAGTAAGTTAATTCTTGAGAATAACTTAAAGTAGTAAATAGTACAAAAGTAAATACTAATAATAATTTTTTCATTTCATTTAGTTTTAATTTTCGCTTACTCTATACAGTTTTCGGCTTTCCCTGTTAGTCGCTCGTCAAATGGCTTACAACGGTTGGTATAAGGTTAGTGCTGGTTAAAAATACAATAATTTTCGGGTTTAGCACTTAGCAGAATTTTTTAAATTTTATCTTATTTTTCCGCTGAATGCAAAATTTGAAAAATTTTGCGGACTTTGTAAATATGCCAAAACTTCGATTAAGCACAGACCTAAAGCATTAATTTTATACATTGTTACCTGTAGTGATTTGTCTCTTAATTATAATTGTAATATGTTCGGTTAGTACCACCATTTGAACTTTTTAAAACTAATTCAGTATCCGAAACACTAATTATTTCATTTGATAAAAGAACTTCATTATTTGTACCTGGATCAGATGGAAATTTTCGATATAAAATATTATTTTCGGTATGCCATACACCAGTTTCTATTTCAAAATTACAATTATTTCCTCCAGACCAAACTCGGTATTCTATATCTCCATTACTTTTTAAATCATAATAATTGTTTTCGCAAGAAACTCCTTGTCCAATGTCAAAGTATTGTGTTCCGATATACCATTTTTCCGAAAATCTTTGGTCAAGATTATTACTGTCATTATCATCAGATGAACAAGATTGAAAACTTGTTCCAATTACGATTAATAGAATTAAGGTTTTAAGTATTGTTTTCATTTACTATATGTTTTTATTGTCGTGTTAAATCTTTGCCATCAAACCTTAATTTGTTGCCATTAATTGTAAAATCTTGAATTCCTATATTTTGGTCGCTAAAACTTGCCGTTCCATTACCACTTGAATAAGTATAAGTAAAAACATATGTTTGTACTATGTTTGTGCCAGCAGCAACAGTACTTGTTTCCAAATAACCATTATTTGAATTTTCAAATACCATATCTACATCAATGTCATAAGTTTGACCAGATTGGGTTTGTGTTTCTTGTCTATACCAAGTTGTTCCATCAATACTTTCAGGATAATCAGTGTCGTCATCATCATTGCTACAACTTACAAATGTAAGTGATGATAAAAATAAAATTACGAAGGATTTAAAAATTGTTTTCATTTATTTTTTATGTTAATTATTTAATTTGTAGTTGAATATTCAGAGTTAAATGTGTTATTCTCTGTATTAAAAGTAATTGTCAAAGTGTTATACGTTATTGTTCCTCCAGTTGATGCTATAGATTCCGTATTCATTATTTCATTAGTAGAATTATTGTCAATATTTGTAACTTTAACAAAAGTGTTTGATAAGTAATTACTTCCGCTATTTACTTTAAATGTTACACCAATCATATTTGTAATTATGACTGTTTTTTCATTCGTCAATGTTGAATATGCTTGTGGGTCGATAATATTAGTTGTTTCGGTTTGCAATTGTCCATTTTCATCATTCCACATAAATGTTATATCTAAATTCAAATCTGCATCAGAAAGTTCAGATGTATATTCAATTTTGTAATTTGCTGTATTTGAATTGTCATTTGGTGTAGTTTCATCATCGCTACAACTTATAAATATCATAGCAATTAATAATAAGGTAAGTTTTTTCATAAATTTAGTTTGTTTTTTTTCGTTTGTGCCTTGGTTTTTCATTACAGGTAACGTTGTTGTATATGGTTTGTTGCGTGTTTCAAGCAACTAATTTAGTAAATAATTACCGACCAAGAAAGTCCGCAAGGACTTTCGTAAGTAGGCAAGAAGCCAGCAATAAATTATATACGGTGTTGCCTCACGTACTTTTTTAGTTCATTGGTGGTTCGATTAATAATTTTAATACAAAACTATTTTTTTTACTATTTATTTTAATGATTTCGCAATCTATAATCTCTCCGTTTTTTAGTCCGTAAGTGTATTTTTTTGCTGTTGTTCTAAAATTTGGATAAAACTCTTTTTTAATTGGAATTGTTGCTTTATGTTCTCCCAAAACAAAATAATCAGGTTTTCCGTCTTCATTGATTAAAACACTAACTTTTTGGGTTGTACCAATCAACTTTTCCATTTCTCCATTCGTCCATTTTCCTCGTTCAATATTATCTCCAAGTATCGGCTGATTGTTTTTATTAAATCCTTGAAATACTGTTTCAACTTCGTTACCTGCTTTCCAATTTTCATAATCTGATTCGTTCATAAAAGTCGATATATGAATTAAACCTAATATTGAGCCACATTTCCAATTAAAGTGAATTCCTAAATCTACAAAAAAACCATATTTAGTTTTTCTTAAAATAATTCCACGATATTTAGAGTACTTCTCCAAATTCGGATTTTCAAATTTCTGTTCTTTTGCGTCTATTTGAATTGAAATTGGATTTTCCTCGACATTATGAATTTTTCCCGTAAAATAATTTCCAACAATTGAATTAGAAGCATTTTTCCAAAATTCGATTGAAGGATATGACCAACCAAAATGTTTAAATGAAACATATGCAAATAAGCCCCTAACTTTTACTAAAAAACCTTTTTCTTTCGGTTCAACAATTCTGAAAGTCAAACTTTCCTGATTTGTAAAAGCATTTTTTATGTTTAGCAACAAATCTTGAAGGTAATCCTTGTCATTTTTTGAGTCAAGATAGTATTCAATATTTTCTGCTGTTTTCCCCAATGTTCAATGGTTTTTTCGTATGTGTGGCAACGTTGAGTATATGGTTTTGTGGCGGTTTTGAAACACAAATCTTTCAACTTACACCAATGTTTATTTATTGTTAAAATGCTCATATTTAGCACTTAACCCGCCATAAACTATATACATTGTTGGCGTTTCGTTGTTTTTATCCTACCCAAGTATCAAAATTATTATAACCATCATTGTCTACCCAATCATATACAGAGTATATAGTAGATAAGCGATTTATTTTACCACGTTGATTCTCTTCAACTTCATTAACAGTCCAACCATCTAAATCTGTATAATCAACCCATTTTCCAGCTCTATAATCATGCAATAATACCTTCTTGCCGTTTGAAGAGAATGAATATCCTAAATAATATAAAGGATTAGGTCCTTTCGTTTTAGTTTTGCCATCTTTTCCTTTAATATTATTAATATGAATAGCTAAGATATCATTCCCTTTTTGAAGGCTTCTCATAATCTCATAATCAACCCATCTTCTATTATATGTTTGAGAACCAGCTAAAACACATGTTACAGAGGTGTTTTTAAGTTCTCCATTTATCAATCTTTTCAATGCTAAATCACTTGTCTTTTTTGCATCCTCCCATATTGAAGCATCAAAATAACCAGCACTCTTATCTTTAGTCAGTTTATGATTTCTTACAACATTTGCTCTAAAATCAATTACATCTTGGTAATGAAAACTAAAAAAAACACGTTTTGCCATTTTATATTTGTTTTTGTAATAGGTTAATAGATTTTATTAGATTGTTTATTATTATTGTTTAATCAAGGTTGTCTTGACCTAATTGTAGAATGGATTCTTTTAATTCCTGATTATCTGGAAAGTAATCTTCATATTTATCAGTTACTTTTTGCCAGATGTCTTTAGATACATATCCTGTACATCCAACAGGAATTACTTTTAAACCTAACTCAATAGCTATCTCAAATTCTTCAATTAATCCATCAGAAGAAATTAATTTCTTCCCATCAAGTTTATTACCAAAAAAGAATATTGCAATTCCTGCTTCTTGCAACATTGTCTTTCTGTATTTTCTCCATAGCTCTTTTCGTTGGGCATTATCTGAAATATTTTGAGGAAAAGGTCTTAATATTAGATAATCATCTAAATGTCCGTTCTGGTTGCTGTAAACATGAGCAAGAGTTCCATTTATCACAGAGCTTCCTATTCCAAGCCCAAAACCTGATATTATTTTATAATTCTTCTCTGCTAATTTGGATGAAAAATTAAAAATCAAATTTTCTGCACGAAACTTACCTAAATAACCATATTCATGTGCTGCACCTGAAATGAAAATATTTCTTCTACGTAATTTTGTTTGAATTAATTGGAGAACTTCTGTAATCTCATAATAGTCATCTATCATTAAAGCCTGAATCCCATATCTCTTCAAATCCCTTATTCGGTGTTCCTGTTTAATTTTATCATAAAGGTATTCATCATATATTTCATAGTTATCCTCAGAGATTGTTTTAAAAAAACAATAATGGTCAGGAGTATGATTACCAAGAAGAATTCTTATTCGACTTAGAATATATTCAAGGTTTGGGTCTTCAAAACTAAAGCCAATAAACAAAAATGTTTTGGATACTAAATCACCTTGTAAGGCAGTCGTAAATAACTGACGTTTTTCATTATAGTTTTCATAATCATCTTTCGTCAAAACAGCTTCATGGCTCATGGTGATATCACCATGCATTTTATAGATTATAACTTCTCTACGAGGTTTACTTATCGCTAGATTTTCAGTACACCTTTTAACATCTGTTATTTTACCAAACTTTTCTAAAGTCTTCTCAATTAAATCATCATAATTAGTTGTCCAATAGGTTTTTATTGGCAATGATGCCAAGATTTGATGATTTAAACTTTCTTTTACATCCTTTGTAAATTGCTCAATTAATTGGTCATTAATACTTCCTCTGCTTCCTTTTTCGTTTTCATAATACTGAGCAAGTGCAATTAGGTCTGTTTCCTTATCGACATCAAGGTTTAATTCCTCTGCCATTTCTCGAAGCAAATCTTTCCAATTAACCAATCCAGTTGAAACGGACATACCAGCCCCCGCGAATATTGCTGCGTTTTCAGCATTTATTGATTTGATATATTTGTCAACGAATTGCGTTAGTTGTCTTTTCATTTATCTTCTATTTATGACAGTAAAGTTTTTAAATTATCCCATGACCAGTCATACAAAACTCCAGCATTTTCGACTCTTGTCGGATTTGTTCCTTGTGGTTTAATTTGTACAGTTTTGATATTACTATTTCTTGCCATATTAACTTCCTTTTTTACACCACTAGCCCTATAAGTCGAACTGCCTGCTATCACTACCACTATTTCTGACCTTTTTATTTTGGCAAGAGCTTTATCCTCCCAGTCTTTTTCTGGTGCAGCTTCTTTTAAAGACCAATCTGAAATTTCAAATGGTGAGTCTGGTAGTTTTGCTTGTCCAGCAAGTAAATTCTTTAGATTTAAATCATTATCAAAGTCAAAACTTATAAATACTCTTTTTTTACTCATAATATTTCTATTTAGGTGAATGTTTCTTTACAATGAACGCCAACGGTTGTGGTATGTTTTAGTTGCCGACTTCGGAATTATTCTCTTTCATGTTACGATGAACTTTATACGAGCTACATCCTTTAAATTTACTACTATTTCGGCAATTAAATATACCACGTGTTATGTGCTGCCCTTATTCTTGTTTATTTTACATTAAATCCATTCTTTGTAATCACACCCATATATATAATTTGTGCAACTATAAAAACCCCATTTTTTTCCATTTTTAGTTCCTGTTTTTAATTTTAAATCCGATGTCTTGCAACGAGGACATTTTTTTATAGAAGTATCGCCGTTTTCAACTTCTAATTCAGCAATAAATTTTGATTTATATGAACTATCAGCGATAAAAAAGACATTTTCCTTTGCTCGTGTCATAGCCACATAAAACAAACGTCTTTCTTCTCCATTTTCAAATTGGTCAGCTTCACTTAATAATAAATTCAAAACAGTGTCATCTGACATTTCTGATGGAAAACCATGTCTTCCCGAATTACAATTAATAATAATCACAATATCCGCTTCAAGTCCTTTGGCTTTATGAACTGTTAAAAATTGTGCTTCAATTTTTGTTTCTATTTCATCTTCTGTTATAGCTTTATACTTAATAGAACCTGTTGATTTATTTATTTGAAAAAAGGATTGTTCATTTTTAAGCCTGTCAATATCGAAAGAGTATCTACCTAAAATAAATATTTCCTTTTTTTCTATTTTATTATTATTTAAAATAAGGTCATCAAATATTTGTTTTAATGCAAGCGTGTCATCTTGATTGTCTGAGTTAGAATAAACGATTTTATAATTTGTAGATTTAAATAATCCTGTTCCTTTTAGTTCTTTCTTTGCTTGGTTAGGATTTTTTAAAATAAACTCACTTGATAAATCTAATAATGGGTTTTGATAACGATAAGTTGTTTCTATTTTTGATTTGATAGTATAACCAAAATAATTTTCAAACTCTTTAAATAAAGCAATATCACTTCCACTAAAGCGATAAATTGATTGCCAATCATCACCTACCGAGAACAGTTTGCAAGCAGGATTATTTGTTTTAATTGCTTTTATAAGTTGATAACGTCCAATTGATATATCTTGAAACTCATCAATAATTATATAGCTAAATTTCTTTTTGAATTTACCAGAAGATAGATAATATGAAGCTTTATTAATCATATCGCTAAAATCAATTTCTTTTCTTTCGGATAAATGTTTTTCATATTTCTCAAAAATCGGCTTAATAATTTCAATGAATAAAGCATTTCTCTTATTTTGAAATTCGTCACTCATATCAGTATTTTTTCTAATAACATCGTCAATTTTGTAGTTATTAGATTTCATTAAGGTTATGAATGTTAGAAACAACGAGATAATGTTATCAACTTCATTTTTTGCTGCATCATTAATAATTTTCCAAATTTCTTGTGGTGACTTTGGTTTTAATTCAACCCCTATATTTGATAAATTCTTTTGAAGATTATCAAACAAAACACCATCAAACATTTCATGACTATATGTTTCTATTAATGATGTTGAATGTTTTTTATGTTCATTTCTTTTCCAAATAATTCCGTCATTGTATTTTTTTGTTGCTCCATCCCACGTTTCTCCATCTTCTTTTTTTGCAAACCATTCAGGTACAGTTCCATTTTTATTTATAGCGAAATGTTCCAAATAAACCCTGTCTCCTTTTGGATTAATAGTAAAATCTGGTTTGTATTGTCTAAACGTTTGAGTAGCGGTATCATGTTCATACGGTAACTCATATTCATAATTAACGCCATTGAAAAGCATGAAATTCGCAATTTTACATTCTTCAATACTTTTCACTACTTCCATTTTGTATGTTGTTCTTCCGTTTACTCTTATTTCCTTTTCTTGATAAGTTTTAAAATTTTGGTCTTTTAAATATTGAAAATAGTCCCCTTGATTTTTAAAATCTTCTTGTGGTTTTATTGGTTTTAAAAAATCAATGAAATAAGAAGTAACCTTTTTAATATATTTCTCATTTTTCAAAAGCTCATTAAACGTTCTAATCACAAAAGGCTTAAACTGTTTTTCATCAAAAATGGATGGCTGTTTTTTCTCTACTGCACATATAACATCAATACCAAATTTATGAAATGTTTTAGCTTCAATATTTGTAATATTTATTCTGTCCGCTAATGTTGTCGCTGATTTTCGTGTAAATGAAATAAGTAAAATCTGACTTGGATCAATTTTATATCTATCAATCGTGTAATTTACTTTTCCAATAATTGTTGTGGTTTTTCCTGAACCTGCACCAGCTACTACTATATTATTATCTTCGTCTGAAACAACTGATGTTCTTTGTTGAATGTCGAGTTTACGTCCTTCAATATTATCAAAGAAATGTTTGTAATTTTTAAGTTCTTCTTTTATGAATTTTTTATTGAAATCTATTCTTATTGTTGCTGAATTAGTATAGATGTATTGAAAATTTTTGATTGATGATATTTCTTCTTTATTTAGTAAGATATCTTCAAAAGGTTTGTCTTTTATTTCAGCTAAAAGATTAGTGAATTTAGTCTTCCAGACTTGTAATTGATAGTTACTAAAATATCCTGTTTCAACTTGTAAAAGTTTAGAAAATTGATTTTCCGCATTTATAATTTCATTAATTTTTGACTTGAAAAAATCGAAAAGTTTCTGTCGAATTTCTTCTCTTTCCCTTGCTAATTTTTCTTCAAGCTCCTTTTCTAATCGTTTCTTTTCTTCATGTCTACGATAAAACCATACTCCTGTCAAAATAAGGAAAACCAAGATAAGAAAATTCAAAATATTTTTCATTCTACTGTATTGTTTAATTTATTGCAATCGTCTTTTGGGGTTGCACATAACTTGTTATATCTCCAACAAATATACCTTTTTTGGTGTTAATATTCCGGTTAAAGTGAGTTTATGTTCTTCTTCTGTATATTGTTTAAATTTTTCACAATAGAATCTAACGGGCTTTCAATACCCAATAAATCTTTTTTTGCAACGTGGGTATAAATCATTGTTGTTTCTGGTTTGGCATGTCCTAAAAGCTCTTGAATATGCCTAAGTCCAGTGCCGTTTTCTAACAAATGTGTAGCATAACTATGTCGCAATGTATGTGGAGTTATCCGCTTATTTATTTTTGCATTAACTCTCGATTTCTCTAAAAAATTGCGAACACTATTAGCTGTATATTTTCCTCCTTTTAAACCTTCAACAAAATATTTTTTTGGTTGGTAAGCAGAGATGTATGCCTCTAATAAAGGAAAAATACTCTTTGCTAATACAACATATCTGTCTTTTCTGCCCTTAGCATTTTTAATAAATAACTGCTGCCTTTCTAGATTAAAATGCGACAACTCTAAATCAATTAGCTCACTAATACGCAAGCCTGCAGAATAAATTAAGGCAATAATTATTTTGTGTTTTAAGTTTTTTGTGCATTTTATTATTGAAATAACTTCTTCTTTAGACATTACATTTGGTAATTTTCGATCTCTCTTTGGGCGCTCTAAATGTAGCTCTTCAATTAGTGTATGTGGATAAAATTTACATAATAATTTGATAGCACTTACAAACTGACGTTGCGTACTTATAGAATAATTTTTCTTAATAAAATTATGTTCAATAAATCGCTCTACTGTTGCATTAGAAATGTCTTGTAACGGTTTAGTAGCAACAAAACCTAAAAAACCTTCAATAAAACTACTATAGGTGTCAACCGTACTTTTACTGTAACGTTTTCCTTGTAAATATAATTTATATTTACTTAAAAACTCGTGTCTTTTTGCTGATAAAACACGTTTTACCTTTCTATGATGAACAGCTTTACTAAGTGAAGAAACATCAATAATTGCAGTGTTTTTAAAAAGCAATTCAATTTTAGCTACTTGAGCATCAGAAAATAAAACATACCAAGATTGTAGGCGAATACTCCAACATGCATTTAACTGATATTTAATAATAGAAATGAGCTCATCATTATAATTAAATTGTAATAATAACTGCAATTTTTTTCTATATAGTTTAGAAACTAACGTAATTTTTGGTGTCTTTTTCATGGCAACAGTTTAAATACAAGCAATTTGTATCTTCGAAAGATAGCTTTTTTTTCTTAAAAAGTCAAGTTTAGTCTTTTTCTTTTATAATTTTTAAATACTCTTTACTTTCTTGTGTAAAAATTTTGATGATTTCCATTATTTTTTGTTTTCCATACAGCTCTCTTATACTTTTATAGGTACAATAGGTTATAAAATGATAATATTTCTCTTTTGGTATTTTTAAGTTTTTAAAAAAGAAATCCCCTCCTAATTCTTGAAGTATTTTGTTAGGAAAAGCAGTTTGTTTGGTAAGTTTTCTTCGAAGTTTTGCATCTGAGTTTTTAAATGGAATCTTTACAGTACCTCCAACTCCTTTAAAACGGTTTGGAAGTGTTTCTACAATTAGTGGTCTAACTCTGCTGTCTATATAATCATCTGCTTCTTTCACTTTCATGTCAACGTTAGAAAAATCCATAGTTCTTCTTAACAAAGAATCTTTTTTGTTGAAGGGCACACTTTTAGTATCGATTCCTAGAATACCTGTTAGATTGTGTGTTTTTAGCACAATTTCATCTAAAACATATACTTTTGTTCTGAGATATATCAACATTTTTTTACCTTTTTTGATATTGATAGTACTCACAAAAGCATACGTAGTTTTGTGTTGAACTGATGAAATACGAAGAGAGTCTCCTAATTTTCCTTTAATACTAAAAGGCACCATTATCATTAGAAAAAGTTTCTATTTTACTTGATAAATTAATAATATGCGCATTTTTTACGAAACTCAAAGAATCTGGAATTGTTCCATAAACTATTTTCTGACTGTAGATTTGTACAGAAATAAAAATACACAGTAAAAAGAGTAGTTCTATAATCATAAAATAATGTTGTTACAAAGTAAAGAAGAAGCATTGTTAAAAATGTATGAATGCTTTTGTAATTTTTTTTTAGTACATGATAAAAACACAACTGATTAATAATCAACAAATTAAGCGTTAATAAATTAAGCTAAGTCATTAATTTTCAGTATATTAGATTAATAATTTCATTTATTTCTCTAATGAAGAAAACCAATGCAGTCACTAAAAATAGTGAATTAACTGCAGTTTTTAAACACTCATTTACAAGGTAAAATCAATTTAGCACGATTAAAACTCATTTCACATTTTGTTATCGCTTTGTGCAAAGTGCAAACAGTTACTTTTGAGAAACTTGCTAATGCATTTGATACCCAATCAGATTCAGGTTCGTCTTAGAGACGTATACAACGCTTTATAGCAAGCTATAGTTTGGGTTCTAATCTATATAGCACGTCTTGTTTTTAATGGTTATGTTTTAGAATAATGTAGAATTTCACTATCTTTATAAAAACATTATAGATATGGATTTACAAAGTATAATAAGAGTGTTGAGTCAAGAGCAGAAAAAGGAATTAGTCGGTTTATTGAGTCGTGATTTGAAAGTGCCAAAACTAAATATGCTTATAGACAACCTAAACAAAGACCGTCCAATCAACTGTCCACATTGTCAAAGTTCTGATATTTACGGGCATGGAGGCTATAAGGGTCGTAAGCGCTACAAATGTAAATCTTGCACTAAAACCTTTAATGATCTTACAGGTACTGCTATGGATGGCATAAAGAAAGTGGATGAATTTCAAGATTATCTAGTTCTTATGATTGAAAGCGTGAGTATCCGTAAAGCCGCTAAAAAGATTGGAGTCAATGTTAAAACTATTTTTGATTGGAGACACAAGTTACTATCTTGTTTATCCGTTTTTAATGGAGAAGAGTTCTCAGGAATTGTTGAATGTGATGACAAACAGCTTAATATAAATAATAAAGGAAGTCGAGATCTTCAAAGAAAACCTTACAAGAGACCAAGTGATAGACAAACCAAACGCGGTGTGAGCAATGATAAAATCTCTATAATGGTTGCCACAGATAGAAATAACAATCCAATGATGCGTGTCGCTAAAAGAGGCAGGATTGATGTGCATAGTATTGAAAAAACAATAGGAACGTTACTAAAACCTGAAAACGTACTTTGTTCAGATTCTCATCCTTCTATAATTAAATGGGCAAAAGATAAGCAGATGGAGCATCATACATTTATAGCATCAAAACACATAAAAGACAAGTGCTACCATGTGCAGTATGTAAACTCAATAGACAATCGTTATCAAAGATGGATAAAACCTTTCTATGGTGTATCAACAAAATATTTGAGTGGCTATCTAAACTGGTTTGTATTCTTGCAGAAGGTTAAAAAATCGCTCTCTCAAACAGTAGATATAGCAAATATCATGATAAAAAACGCTAAAGCTATAAACACATATAAAGCAATTGAAGAAAATTATATGGAATTAATGATTCCACATTATTCTAAAACATAACCTTTTTAATTTACTTCCTGCTCAAGAGAAACTCATTTTAAGCATTGATAGAACCTAACTGGAAGTTTGGACAAACGAACATTAATATTTTCATGCTCGGTGTTGTTTATAAAGGTGTCGCCTTTCCATTATTGTTTACCATGCTTGATAAAAGAGGAAATCCTAATAGTCAAGAACGGATTGATTTAATCAATAGATTTATCCGTCTTTTCGGCAAAGAAGTTATTGAATCTGTTGTTGCAGATAGAGAATTTGTGGGGAAAGACTGGTTAGCGTTTTTAAACAGAAATGAGATTAGGTATTACATTGGTATCCGGAATAATTTCAAGGTATTTCTACCACATAAAAACAAAGAAATTAAAGCATCACACTTGTTTAATCGATTTAAAACCAATGAGTTTGTGTATTATCATAAGATTGTACCAGTAAATGGGCAACTTTGCTATTTATCAGGTTGCAAACTCAATCCAAAGAACTTAAAACAAGAGTTTTTAATCATTGTATCGTTTAATAAGCCTGAAAAGGCAAAAGAAGACTCTTAAAAACGATGGCAAATTGAGATGTGCTTTAAGGCAATGAAATCTAGTGGTTTTGATATTGAAAAAACACACCTACAAGACATTCAAAGAATAGAGAAATTGATTTTACTCGTTATCATAGCCTTTGTGTGGTGCTATAAAATTGGGATATATCTGCATCAGATAAATCCAATCACAATTAAAAAGTATGGGAGAAAGGCTAAAAGTATTTTTAAATAGGGACTAACTTTTTTAGCCAATATCTTGCTTAACTCTAAAAATCAAAACAATACTGATATATTCAAATTTTTGTCATGTACTTAGAAAATAGTGATATTATTAAATTGTCTTATGAAGCTTTAAGTAAACAAAATATAGATTTGAAAAAAGGAGAAACGGGTGGAATTGTTTTTACGTATCAAAACCCAGAAACTTTAGAAGTAATACCATTTACTAATATATTATAGTCCAAACTTGCTAATCATCAAGTAATTGTCTATATTGGACTAAATTATAAAAGTATGTCTAAGCCCAAGCAAATAATAGTTAAAGAAACCGTGAGTGTTTTACGTAAGCAATTAAAAAAGACATCAGAATTACTGCGTCCTCGCCTGTTGATGCTACTTGAGCAGAAGAAACATGAGTCTGAAGGAATTTCGAAAAGAGAATTAGCTGACCTAATTGGAGTAAACCATAATAGTATACAAAACTGGCGTAATCTCTACGGTTCTGGAGGGTTTCAAAAACTTATTAGCCACAATAAGATAGGCTTTAAACGGTCTGTTATTCGTAAAATAGAACATGAGGGGTTGAAGAATATTTTAACAAATCCATTAAATGGAATTCAAGGATATAAAGAGTTAAATTATTGGTTTGAAAACACTTACAATAGAAAGTTAGCCTATACAACTTTAACTGGATATTGTATTCGTAATTTTTCAACAAAGATAAAGGTTGCCAGAAAGTCACATGTAAAAAAAGACGCACAAGCTGGTGAAGCTTTTAAAAAAACTTTAACAATGACTTAAGCAGGATTCTAAAAGAAAAACGAGGTATTTTTAGTTATTTTAATCTTTACTTTGAAGATAAAAGTCGTTTCGGACTATTTACTCGAAATGGTAGATCACTTACAGTAAAAGGCGTGAAACCAACCTGTACATTTCAGCAAGTATTCAAATCTACTTGGCTTTTTGGAGCTTTTTCACCAAAAGATGGTGATAAATTTATTCTTGGATTACCACACTGTAGCGCTGATATGTTTCAACTTTATTTGGATGAATTTTCTAAACATAAGCCAAATGAACTGAAAGTCTTAATTGTTGATAATGGTGCTTTTCATAAAGCTGAAAAATTAAAAATACCTGAAAATATTGTACTGATTTTTCAACCTCCTTATTCTCCAAAATTAAACGCGGCAGAAAAAATATGGACAGCTTATAAAAGAGACTTTACAAATAAAATTCATAAAACACTAGATGAAGTATCTTCCTTTATTGTAAATTTTACAGCCAAGTTGTCAAATGAAATTGTAAAATCTACGACTTCATTTTCTTATGTTAAACATTGCTTAAATTGGACTATAATATATTAGTAAATGGTATTACTTCGTATTTGTTCACTTACTTTTCCATCTGTGGTTAATAACAACAAGCCTTCAGGATTTACATCTAAACGACCAATTGCCATGATTCCTTCCGAAAAATGATGTAATTCACCCAATATTTTTTCTTTCTCTTAGTTTGATTGTTGATAAACTGAGAAAGATATCCATAAGGTTTGTGTACTATAAAATGTTGGAGATTCTTCATAAATTACTTTAAAACATACGACAAATTAACGAAAATATTTCGTCCATTTCTAGGTATATTTTTCCAATCAGAATATGTAGAATAATACGTGTTTAAAACATTCTCTATTCCTGTTTTTAAGATAAAGGTATCATTATTAATATAAAATTTATATCCTGCATCAACATTTAGAATAGTATACTTTTTGGTTTTATCTTCTCCATACGTTTTAGAATATCTATGCTGAGTACCATTACCAACTACTTCAACCTTAGAGGTAAAGAAATCTTTAGTAAAAACAACATTTGCTTTATAAGAAATAGGAGAAATCAAAGGTAAATTTTCTCCATCAATTTCTTTTCCATAATTATAAACAAGAGAACCGTTTAAGGTAAAATGTGAATTTATTTTATAACTAGAGATTAAAGCAAAATTAAATTGTAATACCTTCTCTAAAGAACGATATACTTTAACGCCATCTGCACCAATAACCATTGGCGAATAATTAGCGTTTATTTTACCAATTATATAGTCTGAAATATAAAAAAGAGAGTTTTCAAAACTAAAATTAAAACCATGGTTTTTGTAATCTATTTTAGCATTGAACTCTACTGATTTTTCATTTTTTAAATACGGATTTCCTATGTAATCAAAATTATCAAAACTATTGTATAAAAAATTTCCATAACCTTCGCTAACAGAAGGTGCTCTTTCTCCATAACCAACAGAACCTGTATATGTAAATAGTTTTTTCTTATGTGTTATTTGGGCAGAAATACTTGGTAAAAACCTACTTTTTGATGCTTTTAAATTAGGGTAAAAAATTTGTAAACTACCCAAACCAAAATCACTAGCAATTCTGTTGTTTTGAAACCCAATTCTTGCACTTATTTGTGCAGAAGTTGAAGGGTTGATATTTACTTTATCTTCTACATAAAAACCAGAATAGAACGTTCTTACATCTGGCCAAGTAAGCATAAACATTAATCGCTCAGAATTATTTACAGGATACATGGTCATTTCTGCTAATGACTTATTGTAGTAACCGTTAAAATTAGTAAGAAAAGAATGCTTATTTACCTTCACTTTTGTTTTTACATAAAAACCATAGGTATCACTCCAACCAGGCATATCCATATGAATAAGAACATTTGGTCTTTTTGTATCATCCATTACATGTGTAACAGTGTTTGCGTAGAGTTTTGTTTCTAAATTTTTGATAAAACTCTCAGAATTAGAATACTCATAGCTTACAGAAGCAATAATAGCTTTTGCTAAAAAAACATCCATTGGTAAAGCAGGGTAACCAACATCTGTAGCTTTATCATAAATAAGTGTTGCACCAATTTTTTCTGTTGCTGATATTTTATACCCAGATATAGCAGAAAAATTGTATTTATTGTATTGAGAAAATAGCACTTCTTTGTTATTTCCATCAAAATAATTACTTGCAGACCTTTTAATAAAATCTGTATTTAAAAAGAATTTTTGATTGCTATAATTTGCTTCTACACCAATAATTTTTGTATTAGAATTACTTTCATAGCCAATATCAAAACCAGTAATAAATTTGCTATCAAAACGAGTAAAACCACTTTTATCTAATTTTAAATCAATAGCTCCGCCAATTGTTTGCCCATTTTCATTTCCATGTTGTCCAGAGAAAATAGTAACCTTTTCTAAGTTAGAAATATCTACATAAGAAGTAATAGGATCCATTTTATCTGTACAAGCTCCAAAAATTTGCATTCCATCTATGGTAATACTAATTCTATCAGAAAGCATATTATTTATGGTTGGTTCCCATCCATAATTACCTCTTTTAATCATGGTAATTTTAGAAGATTCTTCTAAAAATTGATCTAAAGTAGAAAGTGGTTTTATATACTTTTTGTTATCAACATCTTTTCTTTTTTTACAAATAACAATAACTTCTTTTAGAAATTCATGAACCTCTAAAATGTCTTTTTTTTGTTTTTTATCTTGAGAATGAATCGTTTCAAACATTATTAAAACGATTATAAATAATATAATTTTTTTCATAATTTATCAGGTTAAATAAAAATCAAAACCTTCGATTATTTTTCGAGGCTTTTGAAATATAGTTTAAAATTCTATCTCTAAAAATAAACTACTACTTTCATGGTTTTTAGTAATTTCTTCTCCTTTAACTAATTGATCTGATTCATTGTATAGCATTAAATTTAACTTCCAATAACCTGTCATTGTTAAAGATAATTTTCCCTCATACATTTTAGACGTAGCGTTAAAAACTAAATTTGTATTATTAGGTGAGCTATGATTTCCCATACTTGGCATCCTAGGATCTTGTTTAATTATATAATTTTTTATCATTGGAAAAGACATCATATTTTCCATTTTATATAAACCTACTTTAAAATCATTCATTCCAACCTTTGGTTTATCTGGGCTTATTAATGCTATTACATATTTAATGTTATCTTTCCTAAAAACGCTAACATTTTTCTTTGAAGCAGCGGGTACACTAATAAAATCTTTTACAGTATATGAAATAGTATTAATTGTGTAATCGATCGTTAAATTCCATTTTTCTGTGGAGTTTTCTGCCATTTGGAAAATGATAAACCCATCATATAAAGTTTCTTTTCCTTCTGTTTTTTTTATTGCAGATTTTGGACAAGAATGCATTTTTTTTGTCATATGCATCACTGGTTTCCATTTCAATGATGCGTTTTCTATATACGTATCTGTAGCTTTCTCTTTTATTCTTAAATAAAGATGATTATAACCTTGTTTTAGGTTCTTTTTAGTAGAAAATATTTCTATATCATGTTCTGTATTAGAAAGTGTTTTTATAAAGTTTAATTCTGTAGTCTCATCTAATACTAATTCTTTATCATCAGTTGTACAAGAAGAAATAAATAATATGGCTACTATTGGAAGTATGTATTTTAAAGTTTTCATTTTTTATTTTATTAAATATTATGAATAGTACGAACTATTGGCGTAATTTTCAACCAACAAAACGTATAAAAATTAGTAATAAACAGTCTGTTTATTACTTAAATAACAAGTATATACTCAATACACATAGCTATGGTTATGTTTGAAAATTTTGCCTTGATAAAGGAAAAAATAAATGTGTGTTAATTCCCGAAAAGGTAAATATATCGAGTATACTTAAATAAAAATCTTTGGAGGTGGAGTTTCCTTTTCTAAATAAATAGATTGCTTTAATTGTAGGTGGTATTCTGTTTTTTCTGATTCTAAATCAGAAAAATAACTAAAATTAAGAGTAGATTTTTTAGAAAGAATGAAAATAAGACTCCCTTTAAATTCTTTATTATTCTGAGGTGGAGTAGTAGCGTTATTTTCAGAAACTTTATTTGTAAATTTCTTCATTAAATAACATTTGCCATTGCAACCTTGTTGGTCATCTTTTTGAACACATAACTCTTTTACAATATAATCTTGATACGCTATAAAATACACTGAAATACATACCTGATAAAAAGAAGAGTATAGTATTATTAAAGCTAAAAAAGAGCTTAATGAACGATATTGTATATTTATATTCAAGCGACAAAGTTACTATTAATATCATAAAATAAAACTGATAAAAGTCACTTTTATGAAAATATTTATATGAGGGCATCTCTAAAAGTAACTATTCATCCAAAATCTGGAGAATAGGCATTTTGTTCAAAAGCGTTTAGGATATTTATCAGTATTTCTTGCTGATTTTTCTTGAGTGTAGAGGTGTATGATTTTATTCGGGCAAAATATTGGGCATAGGATTCCTGCCTAAAACAACCTGATACTTTTTGTTTTACTTTTATCATCCGCAAGTCTCTTTCTGCTTGGTTGTTATCAAAGGGGATTTCTTTTTCTTTGATAAATTTAAGAAAAAGGTGTTTGTATTTTTCTAATGCAAATGCGAGTTTTCCTGCCTGTCCGGCAGGCAGGTCTGCTTTTGTTTTTGTGTAAACCTTATTGTAGTTCTTTATTGTTGGAGCGACTAAGCTTTCCAATCTTTTTAATAGGGTTACTTGTTCAGTCCCACAATTAAGTATTTAGGATTTTGATTAAATTCAGTTGGTTTTTCTATATAATATTTCATTATTTTTTCGATAGGTGATTTGTAATTTAACACCTTTAATTTGAGGTTGAAGTTATAATTTATAGTGTAATAATACAAATGTTCTTTAAACTGTTCAATCGTATCATAATGAAACTTTTTGGTAGTATTTGTTTTTATTTTTTTATTCATAGCCTCTACCATTCCATTTGTCCAAGGATGTTTGACTAAAGTTGGTCGATGTTCAATATTATTTTGGTTACAGACCCTTATGAATAAATGGATTTTGTTTTTAGGTTTCTTCTCTTTAACCAATGCATTATAGCAAAATTCCATTCCATTATCTGTCAGTATTTTTGTTATTTTAAAAGGATATTGTTTGACGGCTTCTTCTAAGAAATTTGCAGCTGTTTGCATTCTTTTATTGTCATAAACCTCTATATATACAAATCGTGTAGCCCTATCAATGGCTACAAAAAGATACCATTTCTGTTTGTTAATTCTAATTTCAGAAGTATCTATATGTAAAAATCCAGGAGCATATGTTTTAAATTTCTTGGTTATGTTTTAGAATAATGTGGAATCATTAATTCCATATAATTTTCTTCAATTGCTTTATATGTGTTTATAGCTTTAGCGTTTTTTATCATGATATTTGCTATATCTACTGTTTGAGAGAGCGATTTTTTAACCTTCTGCAAGAATACAAACCAGTTTAGATAGCCACTCAAATATTTTGTTGATACACCATAGAAAGGTTTTATCCATCTTTGATAACGATTGTCTATTGAGTTTACATGCTGCACATGGTAGCACTTGTCTTTTATGTGTTTTGATGCTATAAATGTATGATGCTCCATCTGCTTATCTTTTGCCCATTTAATTATAGAAGGATGAGAATCTGAACAAAGTACGTTTTCAGGTTTTAGTAACGTTCCTATTGTTTTTTCAATACTATGCACATAAATCCTGCCTCTTTTAGCGACACGCATCATTGGATTGTTATTTCTATCTGTGGCAACCATTATAGAGATTTTATCATTGCTCACACCGCGTTTGGTTTGTCTATCACTTGGTCTCTTGTAAGGTTTT
The DNA here is from genome assembly GCA_965242715.1 of Tenacibaculum sp. Lineage (GTDB taxonomy): Bacteria > Bacteroidota > Bacteroidia > Flavobacteriales > Flavobacteriaceae > Polaribacter. The sequence continues at coordinate 1,520,899 of OZ251501.1, read as the reverse complement.
CTTTGAAGATCTCGACTTCCTTTATTATTTATATGGTTCTACCACGAATTTAATGGAATTTATTAAATTCGTAAAAAAAAGGTAAAATGTTTACACATCAATTTTTCGATTTACTACTAAATTTAGATGACAACTGGCAAGTTGTAAAAGTAGAAGCAGATTATGCAATTTCAGACATAAAAATAGTCATTAAATTCATAGGAGAAAGAGCCCTTTGTCCAGAGACCATGGAATTATGTAGTTTATATGACCATGCACCAAATCGAGAATGGCGTCATTTAGATACGATGCAATATAAGACTTTTATAAGTTGTAAGTTGCCAAGAATAAAGAACAGTCAAGGAGCTGTAATCACCATAGTTCCGCCATGGGCAGATAAGCATACACGTCATACACACCTTTTTGAACATGCAATAATTGATTTACTATTAGCAACTAAAAATCAAACAAAAACAGCAAAATTAATGCGTTGTGGTTTTAATGTCATCAATAGAGTAATTCATTTAAGTACAGAAAGAGGTTTGAGTAGGAGAGATTTATCAAATATGGATTTTAGTCGTTTGAGTTTGGATGAAAAATCGTTTAAGAAAGGACATAAATATATAAGTGTCTTAAGTCATCCTAGAAGTGGTTTTATCATAGATGTAGAAGAAGGAAGAACTAAAGAATCTGTAGAAAAACTATTTGATAAATCTATGACAAAACAACAACAAAAACAGGTTAAAACTATAAGTTTAGATATGTGGAAAGCTTATATTTCTACCTCTAAAAGTCAATTACCAAACGCATCTATTGTTCACGACAGATTTCATTTGGTTAAGTATTTAAATACCGCTATTGATAAGGTTAGAAGAAGAGAAGTTAAAACGAATGATGAATTGATAAACAGTAGATATGCGTTACTTAAAAACCAAGAAAACCTAACCGAGAAACAACGAATAAAATTTGATGCAATAATCAAGGCGAACTATGAAGTTAGCAAGGCGTGGCAAGTCAAAGAAAATTTTAAAGATTTATTCCATAAAGAAACTAAGTATATTAATGGTTTTTATTTACTAATTAAATGGATACGAAATTCTACTTCTAAGCAAATTAAAGAAGTAACAAAGGTTGTTACAATGTTTGAAAAACATCTCTCTGGAGTTATAAATGCCTTAATAACTGAGTATAGCAATGCAATGGCTGAAAGATTAAATGGAAAAATACAAGAACTTAAATCTATTGGAAAAGGATATAGAACTTTTAAAAACTTTAGAAGTGCAATACTCTTTTTTAATGGAGGTTTAAATCTTTACCCATTAAAATAAGGGTAGAGCCATTTATATTAAGCTGTTTGTCATCACATTCAACAATTCCTGAGAACTCTTCTCCATTAAAAACGGATAAACAAGATAGTAACTTGTGTCTCCAATCAAAAATAGTTTTAACATTGACTCCAATCTTTTTAGCGGCTTTACGGATACTCACGCTTTCAATCATAAGAACTAGATAATCTTGAAATTCATCCACTTTCTTTATGCCATCCATAGCAGTACCTGTAAGATCATTAAAGGTTTTAGTGCAAGATTTACATTTGTAGCGCTTACGACCCTTATAGCCTCCATGCCCGTAAATATCAGAACTTTGACAATGTGGACAGTTGATTGGACGGTCTTTGTTTAGGTTGTCTATAAGCATATTTAGTTTTGGCACTTTCAAATCACGACTCAATAAACCGACTAATTCCTTTTTCTGCTCTTGACTCAACACTCTTATTATACTTTGTAAATCCATATCTATAATGTTTTTATAAAGATAGTGAAATTCTACATTATTCTAAAACATAACCAATTTCTTATACTTCTTTTTCTCTTCTTTTGGAAGTAAATCTGAAAGGCGACTAATGTTATTACGTTGCAAACAACGATGGAGATTACTTCTTGATAATTGTGCTATTACTGGTTTTAAAACCTCTAAAACCATCTCTTTTAAACACCGTAATTCTGGTTTTGTCATTACTGTATCTGATGAAAAATAGGCGCTCAATTGGGTTTGTATCTTTTTTGTTAGTATCTTGCTCATGGAACTGTTTTTAAAGTATATTTGTTTTTTTATATCTACAAAATACAACTTTTTAAACAGTTTTCCAATTTCAAATCACCCTAAAATACCAATGAAATCAACCCTTAACGAATTATTAAATGTCGTTTTCGGGGGATGGCTAATTCTGTTTTTAAAAGTAAAAACATTCCTCGTATGGCAAATTAAGAGGAAATGAATGATGATTTAACCCGAATAATTCATCAGAAATCAAAAAACCTGAATGTAAAGTGTTATATTTAAGCAGTTAAACACAAAATATATCATTTTTTAAAACACCCATATTTGAGCACTAAAGATACTTTATTTTATCGAGGAAATCAAGCTATTTCGGTTGATTTTTCAGCCACAGAGATTAGTTCAGATGGTTCTTTGATTCTTTTAGAAAAGTTAGAGAGAACCCACAACTTACTAAAATATTTTAGCAAGTTACTTCCTGATCTTCGAAACCCTAAATACATTACTTACAGTCGAGAGCATCAACTCAAGCAACGTGTGTTTATGCTAATGCTAGGTTATCAAGATGCCAATGATGTGACCCATTTACAAAATGACCCATTATTTAAAGATGTTCTTCAAGGAGATTTGGCTTCTCAACCTACTATTTCTCGTTTTGAAAACAGTTTGAATAAAGAAACTATTTTCAAACTTTCTTACGCTTGGATTGATCGTTACGTATCAAGCCTAAAAGGTCGAGATGAAATAACAATTGATGTTGATGCTACCGATGATCCAACATATGGGAATCAACAAATGTCAATGTTCAATGGTTATTATGGACAGTTTATGTTAAATGAATTATTTTTTCATGATGGAGAAACCGGTCAAATTATCCTGCCAGTTCTTCGCCCAGGAAATAGCCATTCGAATCGATGGTATGTCGGAATTTTAAGAAGAATTATTCAAAAAATAAAAAAAGCATATCCTGAACTAAAAATTACTATTCGAACAGATAGTGGATTTAGTTGTGCTCCTTTTTATAAATTAGTAGCTGATTATGATTTGTTTTTTGTAACAGGTCAGGCTAGTAATTCGGTACTCAAAAGAAAGGTTGAGCGTTGTAAAAAAGCGGTTCAACTTCAATATGTAAATCAGCATAAAAAACACCAACATTTCACATCGTTTCGCTATCAAGCCAAAAGTTGGCATAAACCACAACAAGCTTACTGTAAAATAGAAAGTACAGGGAAAGGTTTAAATGTTCGTCATTTTATAAGTAATATTAAAGAGAAAGGTGCCCGAGAAATATACTTTGATTTCTATGTAAAACGAGGTGAATCTAGCGAAAACAGAATTAAAGAAGTCAAGAATATGTGTTTTTCCGATCGATTATCCAATCATGGATTTGTTGCAAACTTCTTCAGGTTGTTTTTAAGTAGTTTAGCCTACGAACTATTTTTATTACTAAAAAAAAGCATCAAAAAAACAACATTTGAAAAGGCTGAAAAATGGCAAATAAATACAATAAGAACCAATTTATTAAAAGTTGGAGCTACCATAAAAGTCACTAAAAAACGAATATATTATCAGTTATCAAGAGCATTTGTATATCAAGATTTGTTTCGAGAGATAATAACTCAATAACGGTTTTAAAGTGAGAATTTTAAAACCTTGGGATACCTATGCTCTGTTAGTAAAATTAATCCTTTTTAACTTTTAAAATCAATTATAACATACTATTTACTCCGAAAAAGTTTAAAAAACGAAAGAGAGAATCCTAAAATCTAGAGATAAAAAATCTATTTTGAAATTTGTTCTAAATATAAATCCTATGAATAATGCGGGTTAATGAACTTCTTAGTGCTTTATAATCTCTACAGAAGGACGGTAGTCTTAGGAGAGAATTAAAAGTGAAAACGCCCTTTAATGCCGTTTTAATTAATTGATATTTAGTGATTTATACAATTATTTATCCGTAAATATTATTTTATTTTTAGTGTGTTTGCCCTCTTTCTTTTCCCCTTTCTCAGCGTTAAAATTTTCAACCATAGCGGTGCTATGATTGAAAATTTTGCCTTGATAAAGAAAAAAATAAATTCGTTTAAATTCCCGAAAAGCTATCTGCATTGAGTATAGTTACACCTTATCAAAACTTAAATGTAAAACTTTGTCTTGATAAGGAGTAATCAATTAAAAATAATTATTTTTTTATGATTTTTCTAATATATGTGTTTTTATTTGTTTTTATTTTCATTAAATATATTCCGTTACTAAGATTTGAAATATCTAAACTTTTATTGAATAATGTGTAGTTTTTAATTAAATTTCCTTGTATGTTATATAAATTAATGGTTTCTATGTTAATTGATGAACCCATTTTAAAATAGATAACTCCTGTTGATGGAACTGGATACAGTATTATTTGATTAGATGTTATTACTATATCTTCTAAACCTAAAGTATCCGCAGACACTGTTATTGTAAACCTTTGTTCAACTGTACCTCCTTTACCATCTGATGCTTGTAAGACAACATTATGGATACCTATTGCTGTTGGTGTTCCTGCTAAGGTGGTTACTTTTACTATTTTTCGAATTCTATTATTATCATAATCAGCAACATAAACATTTCCTGAGCCATCTACAGCTACTCCAATAGGGTGGTTAAATTTAGCGGCAGTGGGAGTGTAATTTAAACTCTGTCTGTATTTTTTTTCGTTTTAAAAATAGTTTGATTTTTTCTTTTCATACTCTGGCTTAAAAAATCGAACTGTTTTTAAAATGAGCCCCAGCGGCAGCGTCACGAGCTGCTTTTGGGGATGCTAATATCGAGCGGTATTCTCTCTCCAAATTTAATATATAATTGTTGAATAATCAAACTCCAATTGTGGAGCGGACTTATCCACTTTTTTTGTATGTTTTTTGTTGCGAGATAAACCAACTTTAAAAGCGCCATATCATTTACAAAAGCACCTTTGGTTTTGGTTACTTTACGAACCTGTCTGTGGAAACCCTCTACGGCATTTGTAGTATAAATAATTCTTCTGATAGGCTCTGTATATTCAAAATATTGAGAAAGTTCCTCCCAATTTCGCCGCCAACTCTCAATGACAATAGGATATTTTTCGCCCCATTTCTCTTCTAAATTTAACAATTCATCTTCTGCTATTTCCTTATTGATGGCTTTGTAAACTAATTTTAAATCCTTCATAAATGCTTTCTGATCTTTCGAGGCTACATATTTTAAAGAATTACGAATTTGATGCACAATACATTTTTGTATTTGTGTTTTTGGAAAGATGCTCAAAATAGCTTCAGAAAATCCTTTTAAATTATCAGTGCAAGCTATCAGTATATCTTCAAGCCCTCTGTGTTGTAAATCTGTTAAAACTTGCAACCAAAAATTAGCTCCTTCGCTTTGTGAGATATACATTCCTAAAACCTCTTTATGTCCTTCCTTGTTGATTCCTAGAATATTATAAAGTGCTTTATGGGATACTTTTCCATCAACACGAACTTTATAATGCATCGCATCTAACCAAACGATACAGTACATAGATTCTAATGGGCGACTTTGCCACTCCTTGATGTCTGGTATAATTTTATCTGTAATTTGGCTTAATACTGTGTGAGAAATATCGGTATCATACATCTCTTTTATATGAGAGCAAATATCTCTTAAACTCATTCCTAATCCATATAAACCTATTATTTTATCCGATAAACTCTCCGCTAATATCGTTTGTCGCTTTTTTATAATCTCGGGCTCAAAACTGCTATTCCTGTCAGTTGGGGTTTGAATTTCAAAAGTACCTAAGCCGCTTTTTATCGTCTTTTTGCCTTTCCCATTTCGCTTGTTTTTGTTTGATGAATCGCTCAAAAATAAATGGCTTTCCATCTCCGCTTCTAAAGCTTTTTCTATAAAACTCTTTAGCATAGGAGCAAATGCGCCTTCTTTGCCAAATAAACTCTTACCCGATAATAATTGGTCTAAGGCTTTCTTTTCTAATAAATCTTGTTCTGTTTGTGTCATCTTTTCTGTTTGAATAAAATTAATGCTTTTTTTATGCAGACAGAGTTGAGTTTACAGTCTCTATTTCTACCACATAAAAACAAAGAAATTAAAGCATCACACTTGTTTAATCGATTTAAAACCAATGAGTTTGTGTATTATCATAAGATTGTACCAGTAAATGGGCAACTTTGCTATTTATCAGGTTGCAAACTCAATCCAAAGAACTTAAAACAAGAGTTTTTAATCATTGTATCGTTTAATAAGCCTGAAAAGGCAAAAGAAGACTCTTAAAAACGATGGCAAATTGAGATGTGCTTTAAGGCAATGAAATCTAGTGGTTTTGATATTGAAAAAACACACCTACAAGACATTCAAAGAATAGAGAAATTGATTTTACTCGTTATCATAGCCTTTGTGTGGTGCTATAAAATTGGGATATATCTGCATCAGATAAATCCAATCACAATTAAAAAGTATGGGAGAAAGGCTAAAAGTATTTTTAAATAGGGACTAACTTTTTTAGCCAATATCTTGCTTAACTCTAAAAATCAAAACAATACTGATATATTCAAATTTTTGTCATGTACTTAGAACAATACTCCGTTAAACTTTGCCCTAACCCTCTAACAGTCAATTAAATAAGTTAAAAAAACAGGCTCAAAAATTAGGATAACTCCCTGATTATCATTAAATTAATAGTTAATTTCAAACAGCTATTAATGATGCTTCTCAAGGAGAAATCCAACTATAAATATCACACAAAAAGATTACTTAACAAAATGAAAGATGTAAATAAATGGCAATATGATTTTATGTTGGAAGTTTTTGGTCTATTTCTCAGCATAAAAGGACGTTTAAATTTTATGCAGTTAAGTCGTTATGGTGATCATGGAGAACAACATTACAGGAATCAGTTTAGTAAGTCTTTTGACTTTTTAAATTTCAATAAAGAATTGATTACTGAGTATGGGGGCAAACATTTAACCATTGCTTTCGACCCGAGTTATGTTAGTAAATCTGGTAAATCCACCTGTGGAGTTGGTTATTATTGGTCTGGTGTAGCGGGAAAGGCAAAATGGGGATTGGAAATATCTGGTATAGCTGCGATTGATATAGATAATCATACAGCGTTTCATTTAGAGGCTGTTCAGACACCAAATAATTTGGAATCAAAAAGTTTGGTAGATCATTATGCCAATATATTGATTCAAAGAAAAGAGGTCCTTCTTTCGATGTCTAAATATGTTGTGGCAGATGCTTATTTTTCCAAATACGGTTTTGTTTCTAAACTCTCTGATAATGGATTGGAGACCGTTAGCAGACTAAGAAACGATGCTGACTTACAATATATTTATACTGACCAACAGAAATATGGGAGAGGAAGACCTAAGAAATATGATGGAAAAATTGATTATAAAAAACTTAGAAAAGAATATTTTTCTTTGATAGAAGACAATCAGCAAAGCAAAGTATACAGCGCTATTGTATACTCAAAATCATTAAAAAGAAAAATCAATCTTGTGATTGTTTATTTCCTTAAAAAAGGAAAATGGAATCATAAATTATATTTTTCTACAGATGTAACAATTTCAGCAGAAATGATTTTGACATATTATCGCACCAGATTTCAAATCAATACTCCGTTAAACTTTGCCCTAACCCTCTAACAGTCAATTAAATAAGTTAAAAAAACAGGCTCAAAAATTAGGATAACTCCCTGATTATCATTAAATTAATAGTTAATTTCAAACAGCTATTAATGATGCTTCTCAAGGAGAAATCCAACTATAAATATCACACAAAAAGATTACTTAACAAAATGAAAGATGTAAATAAATGGCAATATGATTTTATGTTGGAAGTTTTTGGTCTATTTCTCAGCATAAAAGGACGTTTAAATTTTATGCAGTTAAGTCGTTATGGTGATCATGGAGAACAACATTACAGGAATCAGTTTAGTAAGTCTTTTGACTTTTTAAATTTCAATAAAGAATTGATTACTGAGTATGGGGGCAAACATTTAACCATTGCTTTCGACCCGAGTTATGTTAGTAAATCTGGTAAATCCACCTGTGGAGTTGGTTATTATTGGTCTGGTGTAGCGGGAAAGGCAAAATGGGGATTGGAAATATCTGGTATAGCAGCGATTGATATAGATAATCATACAGCGTTTCATTTAGAGGCTGTTCAGACACCAAATAATTTGGAATCAAAAAGTTTGGTAGATCATTATGCCAATATATTGATTCAAAGAAAAGAGGTCCTTCTTTCGATGTCTAAATATGTTGTGGCAGATGCTTATTTTTCCAAATACGGTTTTGTTTCTAAACTCTCTGATAATGGATTGGAGACCGTTAGCAGACTAAGAAACGATGCTGACTTACAATATATTTATACTGACCAACAGAAATATGGGAGAGGAAGACCTAAGAAATATGATGGAAAAATTGATTATAAAAAACTTAGAAAAGAATATTTTTCTTTGATAGAAGACAATCAGCAAAGCAAAGTATACAGCGCTATTGTATACTCAAAATCATTAAAAAGAAAAATCAATCTTGTGATTGTTTATTTCCTTAAAAAAGGAAAATGGAATCATAAATTATATTTTTCTACAGATGTAACAATTTCAGCAGAAATGATTTTGACATATTATCGCACCAGATTTCAAATAGAATTTACTTTTAGAGATGCCAAGCAATACTCAGGTCTAAATCACTGTCAAGCAAGAAGTGAAGATAAACTCAACTTTCATTTTAATACAGCACTTACAACGGTTAATCTCGCTAAGATTACACATTGGATGCCTATTGAAAAAAGGCTAAGAGGGGCTTTCTCAATCAAGGATATTAAAACCTTACATCACAATGAGTTAATGCTTGCTCGATTTTTTAACGTGTTCGCTATAAGACCGAACTTGAAGAATAATAAACAAAAAATTAAAGAACTACTGTATTATGGTATCAGAGCAGCATAAAAACTTAACGGAGTATTGTCAAATAGAATTTACTTTTAGAGATGCCAAGCAATACTCAGGTCTAAATCACTGTCAAGCAAGAAGTGAAGATAAACTCAACTTTCATTTTAATACAGCACTTACAACGGTTAATCTCGCTAAGATTACACATTGGATGCCTATTGAAAAAAGGCTAAGAGGGGCTTTCTCAATCAAGGATATTAAAACCTTACATCACAATGAGTTAATGCTTGCTCGATTTTTTAACGTGTTCGCTATAAGACCGAACTTGAAGAATAATAAACAAAAAATTAAAGAACTACTGTATTATGGTATCAGAGCAGCATAAAAACTTAACGGAGTATTGTAGAAAATAGTGATATTATTAAATTGTCTTATGAAGCTTTAAGTAAACAAAATATAGATTTGAAAAAAGGAGAAACGGGTGGAATTGTTTTTACGTATCAAAACCCAGAAACTTTAGAAGTAATACCATTTACTAATATATTATAGTCCAAACTTGCTAATCATCAAGTAATTGTCTATATTGGACTAAATTATAAAAGTATGTCTAAGCCCAAGCAAATAATAGTTAAAGAAACCGTGAGTGTTTTACGTAAGCAATTAAAAAAGACATCAGAATTACTGCGTCCTCGCCTGTTGATGCTACTTGAGCAGAAGAAACATGAGTCTGAAGGAATTTCGAAAAGAGAATTAGCTGACCTAATTGGAGTAAACCATAATAGTATACAAAACTGGCGTAATCTCTACGGTTCTGGAGGGTTTCAAAAACTTATTAGCCACAATAAGATAGGCTTTAAACGGTCTGTTATTCGTAAAATAGAACATGAGGGGTTGAAGAATATTTTAACAAATCCATTAAATGGAATTCAAGGATATAAAGAGTTAAATTATTGGTTTGAAAACACTTACAATAGAAAGTTAGCCTATACAACTTTAACTGGATATTGTATTCGTAATTTTTCAACAAAGATAAAGGTTGCCAGAAAGTCACATGTAAAAAAAGACGCACAAGCTGGTGAAGCTTTTAAAAAAACTTTAACAATGACTTAAGCAGGATTCTAAAAGAAAAACGAGGTATTTTTAGTTATTTTAATCTTTACTTTGAAGATAAAAGTCGTTTCGGACTATTTACTCGAAATGGTAGATCACTTACAGTAAAAGGCGTGAAACCAACCTGTACATTTCAGCAAGTATTCAAATCTACTTGGCTTTTTGGAGCTTTTTCACCAAAAGATGGTGATAAATTTATTCTTGAATTACCACACTGTAGCGCTGATATGTTTCAACTTTATTTGGATGAATTTTCTAAACATAAGCCAAATCAACTGAAAGTCTTAATTGTTGATAATGGTGCTTTTCATAAAGCTGAAAAATTAAAAATACCTGAAAATATTGTACTGATTTTTCAACCTCCTTATTCTCCAGAATTAAACGCGGCAGAAAAAATATGGGCAGCTTATAAAAGAGACTTTACAAATAAAATTCATAAAACACTAGATGAAGTATCTTCTTTTATTGTAAATTTTACAGCCAAGTTGTCAAATGAAATTGTAAAATCTACGACTTCTTTTTCTTATGTTAAACAATTGCTTAAATTGGACTATTCTATAATAATAAACGGTATTAGGCGACCCATTAGAGAAATTAATTTTAGGGGTTGATTTTGATATTTTCAGAGGTTTATTAGAAGAAAAAATGAGCATACCCCCTAAAGGCAAAGGCGGTCGTCCACCATATGATTATCTGCTAATGTTTAAAATTTGCATTTTACAGCAGTATTATGGTTTATCTGATGCCCAAGCAGAATATCAAATAAATGATAGAATGCGTTTTATGCGCTTTCTAAATTTGACAATTTCAGAGGATATTCCAGATAGTAAAACAATTTGGAATTTTACAGAGAAATTAAAAGATTTAGGATTCGTCAAAGAACTTTTTGATTTGTTTTCAAAAGAACTAAACCGGCTAGGTCTTATCGTAAATAAAGGAAAAATAATAGATGCAAGTTTTGTTGAATCTCCACGGCAACGCAATAACCGAGATGAAAACAGACATATAAAACAAACAGGCACCTCCCCTAAAGAATGGGACGACAAACCGAATAGGAAGCGCCAAAAAGATGTAGATGCGCGTTGGACAAAGAAAAACTTTCAAAATTATTACGGCTATAAAAATCACGCAAAAATAGATGGTGGTAGAAAATTAATAGACAATTACACGGTTACAGATGCCTCGGTTCATGACTCTCAAGTGGTAGATGATTTATTAGAGGAACAAGACAAAGGTCAGAGTTTGTATGCCGATAGTGCTTATGTTGGGCAAGAAGAAATACTAGAAAAATACGAAGTGGGTTAATAAAATTCACGAAAAAGGATACAAAAACAAGCCCTTAACAGCAGATCAGAAAAAGAATAATACAGAGAAATCAAAAACACGAGTGCGAGTGGAACATATTTTTGGGTTTATGGAAAACAGTATGGGTTCTATGTTTTTTAGAAAAATAGGAATAGAAAGAGCCAGTGTAACGATAGGATTAATGAATTTAACATACAATATGTTTAGAAAAATTCAATTAGAAAAAATAGCAATAGGATAGGTTTGTTTCTTTTTAAACAAAATAAAGCATAACTTACTGTATTTTAATAACATATGATTTGAAATGAAATTTAGCAAGAAAATGATAATTCAAAAAAAATAACAGAAATTAAAAAAAAATGAAATTAGGGGTTTTTAGAGATGCCCTAATACAAAAATAATTATTACCTTTGTAATTAATCAAAAAAACATTGAATACTTTTTTTTACTTATTAGCTTTATCTATAGCTTATTGTGCAACTGCGCAACAGGCAAAAACTCCTTTACTATTAAAATCTACAATTACTTCTGTGGGTTCTTCTACGGTATCTATATCTAAAGGAAAATATACTGTATTGCAGAGTATAGGTCAGAGTGGTATTGTAGGGGAAAAGGAATTCAAAAACACTACTACGGTACAACAAGGTTTTCTTAATAACATACTTTTTTTTAATGTAAATAATTCTGATATAATAAATTTTCAGAAAAACTTAGGTGTCGTTATATCTCCTAATCCATTTATAAATTATATAAAAATAAATTTTTCGTCAAAAACACAGTATCCAATTTATCTTAAAATTTATGATATAAGTGGAAAAGTGTTTGTCAATAAAAAATATCAAGCCTCAAAAACCATACTAATTCCTTTGGAAAATTTTAGTATAGGTATTTATATAATACGTATAGTAAGTGGTAAAAACAAGTACATTAAGAAAATATTAAAAGCTTAATAAACATATGCTTAATAAAATATTTCAAAATAATATTATATTAGCTTTATTGCTAATTACAGGTAGCACAATGGCACAACAAGTGTACTTAGGTTTAGGTGGTGGCACAGCTTTTTTTGATGAGTATGTTAATACTTATAATAAAAATTCTTTAAATAACTCTATCTACCCAAAAATAGCAGAACCGATGATTGAGAGTGGTGTTTGGTTTGATCTTTACAGGCAAAGAGTAAAATTAGATGTTGGTTTAACGTATAAAAAATATAAAATAAATACTGCTTTTTACTCTAGAAATACAAGTGTACCAACCACGTATAATTTATCGTATATCGGTTTTAAAATAGGTCTTAATGTAGCTGTAATTCGTTGGCGGAGAATAAAATTACTACTTCATTCGCATTTTTCTTATGATTTTTTAACCTTTGGAACTAATAGATATAGAGATGTGTTTACAGATTTGTATAAAGAAAAAACACTAAACAGAACCATGTTGAGTTTTCATAGAGGAATTGGATTAGAATTTAAAGTGTCTAAAAATATTTCTACCTATTTAAATTACGACCTTGGCACAAGTTTTAAAGAAAAAAATCAAAGTGTTCAAAGACTTGGCGAGAAATATGCCTTAGAAACAAGAGCATTAACTATAGGATTAATTTTTAAAATAATAAATTATAAACGATGATATTTTCACAAAAAAGTGTACTGCTTTTATTTAGCTTGTTGAGTATATCCTTTTTATATGGACAAACATCAGGCATTAATTATCAGGCATTAATTCTTAATAATGAAGCAATTCTTAATAATGAAGCAATTAAAATACCTGGAATCGATGTAGAAAATAATCAAATACCTTTACGTTTAGAAAAAGTTACATTCCTTTTTTCTATCTCAAATGAAAAAGGAATAGAATACATAGAAGAACAAACAACGACTACCGATAAAAATGGGATGATTTCTCTAATAATAGGTGAAGGTACTCCCATTAGTTCAGCTTTTAGCAACATAATTTGGGATGGTAAACTTAAGTATTTAAATGTAGAAATAAATATATTAAGTACCTCTGATGGTTTTGTTTTTTTGGACAAACAAAAAATTGTAGACATACCTAATAATATTACTATAGTTAGTAATATAAATTCTTTAACTCAGTCCTATAATAATAAAGGTAATTTAGTTTGGGTAAAAAATGATAAAGGTTCTACATTAATGATATTTGACGGTGTCAAATGGGTGTCTGTTTCTAATGGTGAATTAGTTTATCATTTTAATAATGTAAAAGATGATTCAGTTAGAAATGCACTTAAACCAACAATTGGAGATCATGTTTGGAATAAGGCATGTGGCTGTATAGAAATATATAATGGAAAAAAATGGATTTCTTTAAGCAACAAAGCTGTATCATCAAATGCATCTAATGGTATTTATATAGATACTGATAATAGTATAAAATTAGGAGGAAACTTAAATGAGCCCACTTCTATAAACACAAGTGCTACCAATACGTTGGCAATAAAAGGGTTAGAAGAAAGCACCTCATTAAATGATAAAATAATAGTAGCAGATCAAGGCACAGGCGTTTTAAAAATAAAATCTATGTCTTCAATAGTAGAAGTACAACAAAAACAAGTTATTTTAATAGCAACAGATGGGCAAATAAAGTTTATTACTCCATTACCAATTTCTAATATAGATAAATTACAGGTGTATAGAAATGGTGTGCGAATAAACTTTACCAAAACGAACACTTATACCATAGATTTAGAAATAGAAGCCATTTGCTACAAAGGTGATAGAATACGAATAGTACAATTAAATTAAAATATAACTAATTAAATTAAAATTAAACCCAATTAAAAATGAAAACAAGAATAACAAAATTAGGAATGATAGCCGTATTTGTGCTATCAGTTAGTGCTTTAAGCGCGCAAACAACAACAGGTGATATTGCTAAACAAGATAACGCCAAATTAAGTACATTTAAAACGTCTGTTAAATTAGTAGATAACAAAGGTACAATTAAGTATTTACAAGCAGCAAATGGTTTAACATCTCTTACTAATGAAACTGCATCTGGAGGTGTAGTTACCACATGGCAATTAGGAGGTCTTTTAACTGCTGATACATATATAGATGCTTCAGGTAAGGCTTTTGCTTTAGACGGGTTAACGCTGGTAACTACTGCTGCTGCTGCTTCTACTAATGCAACAGATGTATCCGTCCATGGCGGTACTAATACTGGTACTGGTTTTACAGTATTAATAAGAGATGAAGCAAGTGGTGCTATTCAAAAAATAAAGTTAGCAGATTTATTAAAAGTAGAAGGTATTAGATTAGAAAAGGAACAAGCGACAAATGCAGACGCAGATGTTGAGATTGCTGTTGCTGGTTTACCTACTTTAGACGCTCTTACTACTGCAGCAAAATTATTTGTGTATAGAAATGGTGTAAAATTAAGATTTGATGCAGACTTTCTTGTTGCAGAAGAAAAAGTTACTATAAAATATGATGCAGAAAATTTACCTATGTATGCAGGTGACATTATTGAAATTCAATATATAAAATAGGGTTATTCCTTTAGTTAAAAAATGATTGTTTGAAGTATTTATACTTTTAATAAATGGTTATGTAACGTAACATTTAGAAGATTTAAACTAGGGATTAATAATTACTTATTAATCCCTAGTTTTTTGAATACGAAACATATTATATTTACAGTTATATCTACAAATATACTATAAAGCTTATAACAACTTTAGTTAAACATAATGAACTACCCCGAGGCAGAGCCATCGAGGTATCAAGCGAAAAAAATATTTTTAGATTAATGTAAAACCTAAGGTTTTCAAACTTTCCCCTTTTACCCCGACGCAGAGCGTCGAGGAATTCCGTAGATTAAACAATTGTCTGGTATGTTAATGCAACCAATAAAAAATCCCCTCTAAAAATTTCATTTATGTATTTAGTCTATAAAGACTAAATATTAGCAACAAATAAATAGCTGACTCAAAAAAGATGACTAAAACTATAAAAAACACAACCTCTTTAGTTAGATTTATTTTAATTTTTGTGTTAGCCTCTACTATTAATACAAATGCACAAGAGATTAAAGTTATTGACAACAAAGGGACAAAAAAAACCTTTAAAAACAATCAAACTAAAACATCCGCTACTGCTCCATCTAATCCTATTGATGGAGATATTTGGTTTGACACCAATAATACAATTAAAATGAGACAAGACCCAAATTGGGTTGTCTTACGAAAAAATAATGTAGAAATTTATTCAGGAAGTTTGCAAGGGAGCAAATCTGTTACATTAACTAACTTAACGAGTGATGCAATAGGTATACGAATAATTTATGTATCTACTTATTCGGGACCCACAAACAGACAAATGATATACGATATTTATAAAACAGGAAATATTGATAAAGGCTATATTCAGGGTGCAGGTATTAGTCTTGACCAAACATATCTTAACGAAATAACATATTCTTTTTCACAAATAGAGTGGAGTACAAAGAAATTCACTCATCAGTTTACAGGTTATCTAAATGGTAAAACTAGAGGAAACGCCAGAAGAAACAATAACCCTCGGTATGTTATAAAAAAGATCATTATGCTTCTTAAATAATATTTTATACGTAAAATTGAGAATGTTTTAAATTACTAAGCCATGCAAAATACTCCCCATTATTATAGGGTTTGATGATTTTAGGCAAGAGGTTATAGATTAGTTTGGCATTTTATAAACGTATATGTTGTTGAATTTTTTTTAATCTCAAATTATAAAATATTGTATATAAACCATTCTTTTTAACAAAATCATTAAGACTTGACTTAGTTATTAAATACTAAATCAGTTAGAAATAGGTAGCAACTAAATAGCTGACTCAAAAAATGACTAAAATTATAAATAACACAACCTCTTTAGTTAGATTTATTTTAATACTTTTTGTATTAGTCTTTACTATTAATACAAATGCACAAGAAATTAAAATTGTTGACAACAAAGGGACAGTAAAAACCTTTAAAAATAATCAAACTAAAACATCTAACCCTGCTCCATCTAATCCTATTGAGGGAGATATTTGGTTTGACACCAGTACTAATCCTAATACACTTAAAATCTGGAAAGACCCAGATTGGGTTGTATTTCCATTAACAGAAAATGGTGTAAATAATAATGTAATAGGAATTTATTCAGGAAGTTTGAAAGGGCAAGAATCTGTTACATTAACTAACTTAACGAGTGATGCAATAGGTATACGAATAATTTATATCCCTAGTTTTGCGGGGCCCACAAATAGACAAATGATATACGATATTTATAGAACAGGTGCTGTTGATAAAGGTTATATTCAAGGTATAGGTACTGGTCAAGACGCTACCTTTCGCGCAGAAACTGTATATTCTTTTTCAAAAATAAGGTGGGCTACAAAGGAATTCACTCATGAGCATACGGGGTATGTAAGAAATTTAGGTAATACTGGTGGATCTAACCATGTAAGAAACAATAGCTCCTATTATAGTATAAAAAAAATCTTTGAGATTAGGTAATTAGATACAATAAAAAAAATCTAAAAAGCCTATTATGTATACAGGGCTTAAAAGAAAAGTTTAGTATATAATGATGTCTAATAGCCCCAAGTTAAAGATTTTTTAAACTCGAAATACCTTTGAAAAAATTATAGGATAGTATACATATAAACCATTCTTTATTAACAAAATCAGTATGATTTAATTAATAAATACTAAATATTAGAAATTAGTAGCAAATAACTAACTCAAAAAAAATGACCAAAATTATAAATATTACAACTTCGTTAGTTCGATTTATTTTAATTCTTCTTTTATTAACCTCTACTATTAATACAAATGCACAAGAAATTAAAACTGTAGACAACAAAGGGACAATAAAAATCATTAAAAACAATCAAACTAAAACATCTAATACTGCTCCTTCTAATCCTATTGAGGGGGATGTTTGGTTTGACACCAGTTCTAATCCTTATACACTTAAAATGTGGAAAAAACCAGATTGGATTTCATTTCAAAAAAAAATAATAAATCTAAAAGAAATAGAATCAACTACTTTACAAGGAGGGCTCAGTCTTACATTAAATAACTTAACGGATGAGGCAATAGGTATACGAATAATTTATAGCCCTCAAATAGGGAATCTCATATACAGACAAATGGTATACGATATTTATAAAACAGGAACAACAGATTATGGTTATGTTCAGGGTATAGGCGGTGATTTTGAAGGATCTAGTGTCTTCAAAACTTCATATTCTTTTTCAAAAATAAAGTGGGCTACAAAGAAATTTACTCATCAGTATGCAGGTTATATACTTCAAGCTTCTAATGGAACTAGAACTAACGAACTTAAAAACTCAGTTGCTGGTTATATAGTTCAAAAAATCTTTGAGATTAGGTAGTATTTTATACATAAAATTGCAGAATGTTTATTTATAAAAGCAAATTACTTTAAAATTTGGAACAAAAATGAAATCTATACAAAAGATAACTGCACTATATTTGAATCACAAATATGCTCAATACAATTGTACTACAATTTAGCCCTTCTTTATTTTAAACATTATTAAATGTATAATTACTAAAAAAAGATAAAGAATTGATTTAATAATATTATCTTAATTTTTTTAGTATATGACAAAAACACAACTGATTAATAATCAACAAATTAAGCGTTAATAAATTAAGCTAAGTCATTAATTTTCAGTATATTAGATTAATAATTTCATTTATTTTTCTAATGAAGAAAACCAATGCAGTCACTAAAAATAGTGAATTAACTTCAGTTTTTAAACACTCATTTACAAGGTAAAATCAATTTAGCACGATTAAAACTCATTTCACATTTTGTTATCGCATTGTGCAAAGTGCAAACAGTTACTTTTGAGAAACTTGCTAATGCATTTGATACCCAATCAGATTCAGGTTCGTCTTAGAGACGTATACAACGCTTTATAGCAAGCTATAGTTTGGATTCTAATCTTATAGCACGTCTTGTTTTTAATTTACTTCCTGCTCAAGAGAAACTCATTTTAAGCATTGATAGAACTAACTGGAAGTTTGGATAAACGAACATTAATATTTTTATGCTCGGTGTTGTTTATAAAGGTGTCGCCTTTCCATTATTGTTTACCATGCTTGATAAAAGAGGAAATCCTAATAGTCAAGAACGGATTGATTTAATCAATAGATTTATCCGTCTTTTCGGCAAAGAAGTTATTGAATCTGTTGTTGCAGATAGAGAATTTGTGGGGAAAGACTGGTTAGCGTTTTTAAACAGAAATGAGATTAGGTATTACATTGGTATCCGGAATAATTTCAAGGTATTTCTACCACATAAAAACAAAGAAATTAAAGCATCACACTTGTTTAATCGATTTAAAACCAATGAGTTTGTGTATTATCATAAGATTGTACCAGTAAATGGGCAACTTTGCTATTTATCAGGTTGCAAACTCAATCCAAAGAACTTAAAACAAGAGTTTTTAATCATTGTATCGTTTAATAAGCCTGAAAAGGCAAAAGAAGACTCTTAAAAACGATGGCAAATTGAGATGTGCTTTAAGGCAATGAAATCTAGTGGTTTTGATATTGAAAAAACACACCTACAAGACATTCAAAGAATAGAGAAATTGATTTTACTCGTTATCATAGCCTTTGTGTGGTGCTATAAAATTGGGATATATCTGCATCAGATAAATCCAATCACAATTAAAAAGCATGGGAGAAAGGCTAAAAGTATTTTTAAATAGGGACTAACTTTTTTAGCCAATATCTTGCTTAACTCTAAAAATCAAAACAATACTGATATATTCAAATTTTTGTCATGTACTTATGAAAAAAGTTTAAATTGCTTCAGCTTATAAATTGCATCTTTTTAACAAAAAAACAGTCAACTAATTGAACAAAAAAAGAAGATCTCATGGGTTTTAAAAACCTGTGAGATCTCAAAAAAAAGTCAGTTAATAATAAATAAAAATGTCAGAAAAACATTCAGAAAACGATGGTCACAACCATAAACACGGTGGGGTTTTCGGAGAAAAAACCGAACTCTATTTTGCTATTTTAAGTGGTGTATTCTTTTTTATAGGATTAGCAATAGAACTATTTACTAAACTCCCAAAGAACTATGCACTTATTAATTTTATAATCGCTTTTGTTTTTGGAGGTTGGTTTACCACGCTTGAAGCTATTGATAAAATTAAAAAAAGGGGAGTTTGAAATCGATTTTTTGATGCTTGTTGCAGTAGCAGGAGCAGCCTATATTGGTAAATGGGAAGAAGGTGCCTTGTTATTGTTTTTATTCAGTATTGGTCATGCTTTAGAAAGTTACGCAATGAATAAGGCAAAAAAATCTATTGAATCTTTAGGCGAATTATCACCTAAAACAGCTTTAGTTAAACGTAGTAATTCTGTGGTTGAAATCCCTATAGAAGAATTAAAGGTTAATGATATAATCGTCATAAAACCCAATACTAAAATTGCTGCAGATGTTGCTTTGATGAGTGATAAAATTGAAAACTTGCCTTTTGTAATTGGATTGAGTAGAAAATCGAAATTAATTATCAAGCAAAACCTTTGGATAAGTTTGGGTATTGTTGCTGTTTTAATCCCAGCAACTATTTTAGGATACACTACCATTGGTCCAGCGGTTATTATTCACGAAGGTTCAGCTTTGTTGGTGGTATTTAATGCTTTGAGATTATTGCGTTATAAAGAAGATTAATTTAGTACATTTGAAAATCATTTAAAAAACATAAAAAATGACAAGAAATCAAATAGACTTTAAATTCCCGAAAATTGGACTTTTAATACCAGTAGCAATATTAGCTTTTATATTATTTATGAAATCAACAGAAACCATAAAATCTGGTCAAGCAGGTGTTTTGTATAAAACTTTTGGAGGTGGAGTTGATACCGTAAAAACGTATGGAGAAGGGTTTCACTTTGTAGCACCTTGGAATGAAATGCACATATATGAAGTAAGACAACAAGAATTGTTTGAGAAGATGAAAGTATTATCTTCAAATGGATTAGAAATTCAAATTGATGCTTCTGCCTGGTACCAACCAATGTATGATAAACTTGGAAAGTTACACCAAAAATTGGGAAAAAATTATTTACAACGTGTTATTCAGCCAGCAATTCGTTCGGCAGCTAGAAGTGTTGTGGGGCGTTATACACCAGAACAATTATATTCTAGTAAAAGAGATGTAATTCAAGATGAGATTTATGAAGAAACTAAAAAATTTCTTGAAAAACAGTATGTTCAATTAAACGAGGTTTTGGTTAGAGATGTAACTTTACCACGAACTATTAAAGAAGCAATTGAGCGTAAATTAAAGCAAGAGCAAGAGTCTTTAGAATATGAGTTTAGATTAGTAACTGCAACAAAAGAAGCTGAAAAACAAATTATTGAAGCTAGAGGTAAAGCAGATGCGAACAGAATTTTAAGTGCATCGTTAACCGATAAGATATTACAAGATAAAGGTATTGAGGCTACATTAAAATTAGCACAATCACCAAATAGTAAAGTAGTATTAATTGGTTCTGGTAAAAGTGGATTGCCTATTATTTTAGGGAATCAATAAGAATTTACTTTTTTAATATAAAAAGAAAATCCAACTTTATGTTGGATTTTTTTTATTGTGATTTTTAAAGGCTTTGTTAATGTTATTCTGAATATATGTTCTCTGTTAATTGAGGTATATTTAGCGTTAGCAAAAGATGTCTGAAGATAAGTTTAGAAGCGAACTAAACCTTTGTTTCTTAAAAAAATGTTAAACTCAAAATAAAACGTAACTAATTACAAATAGTGTCGTCTTACTTACAATTACTACAAGTTAGTGATTAATTAGTTTTTAATAGTTGATAAAAAAAGGGTTGAATCATAATGATTCAACCCTTTTTGGTGTATTTTTTTTGAAGAGAAGCCTTACTTTAATTTGTCTTTCTTGTAAAATAGGAAAAGATAAATGGCTAATTATCGTCGCTGTTTAAGTCTTTGTCTGGCACGCGGTTGCGTTCTATCTTTCCATTTTTAACTGCCTTATATTGCTCGTAACAATCTAATACGGCCTCAATCATTTGTAAGTCGCTGGCTTTCTTTATAAAATACTCAGAGTAATTACAATCAGATAATAATCGAGTTAATTCTTGATGGTCCATTTCTAAATACTCCATCATTACTTCACGATCAAATTTACCAGATAACATTTTACGTAAATTGTCTTCTTTTTTTAATTTCTGAAGCTTTTTAAGCTGTTTTGGCTTCTTTCTGAAGAGGTTATATACTAAATCTACAGGATTAAATAATTTAGAAATAGGGGAGGAGATCTTCTGTGGTCTACCAATTTCATACGTTTGTGGTAATCCATTTATATGAATTCGTGTAAATTTATCTTTAGGCACTTGCTTAACATCAACTTCTAAAATACCAATTAATTTGGTGGATCTTATAATAATTTCTTTTATTTCTTCGGGTTTTTCATTTAAAGCAATTATCAATTCATTTCCTTTTAATAAATCGTTTGTTACTTTTAATTTGATAGATTCATATCCTAAATACGATACTAAAACGGTGTCGTTTGCCTGGGCTGTGAGTTCAAATTCTCCTTTATCATTAGTTATTGTACCAACAACCGAATTCAAGTTTAAAATATGTGCGGCACTTAGGATTTTTTTAGTTTCAGAATGAATAACTTGCCCTTTTAACTTTTGATTTTGTGCTAACCCTGCAATAGAAATTAACCAAAATGATATAAAAAATAAATATTTATGCATAATGCAATAATAGGGATAAATGAGAGTAAACTAGTTAATAATGTGTGAAATTGCTAAATTAGTAGCAACTATTTGTTTAGTCCCATATATAACAGGATTTACTACCTTTAAACTAACAACGAAAAAAATATGGGACAAATATTACACGGCACAGCCACAACTACGCACCGCATTAGAAAAGAAATACAAGCGTCTGATTCTACATTAAAAAGTTAAATATAACATCAACGTTAAAACAGTTAAGAAATGGAAGACTCGCAATTTTTTGAGGACTTAAAATGCGGTAAAAAGAAAGGTCAAGACAGTGTTTTATGTGTAGTTTTAGAACAAATAATAATACGAAACACGTATAAAAATAGTACTTCCTTTAGATGATTTATAGGTGGTTTTAAAACCAGTAATAGCACAATTATCAAGAAGTAATCTCCATCGTTGTTTGCAACGTAATAACATTAGTCGCCTTTCAGATTTACT
This sequence comes from Tenacibaculum sp., assembly GCA_965242715.1. GTDB lineage: Bacteria > Bacteroidota > Bacteroidia > Flavobacteriales > Flavobacteriaceae > Polaribacter. Next base: position 1,498,283 of record OZ251501.1, on the reverse strand, counting down.
TCCAAAAGAAGAGAAAAAGAAGTATAAGAAATTTAAAACATATGCTCCTAGATTTTTACATATAGACACTTCTAAAATTAGAATTAACAAACAAAAATGGTATATTTTTGTAGCCATTGATAGGGCTACACGATTTGTATATATAGAGGTTTATGACAATAAAAGAATGCAAACAGCCGCAAATTTATTAGAAGAAGCCGTCAAACAATATCCTTTTAAAATAACAAAAATACTAACAGATAATGGAATGGAATTTTGCTATAATGCATTGGTTAAAGAGAAGAAACCTAAAAACAAAATCCATTTGTTGATAAGGATCTGTAACCAAAATAATATTGAACATCGAACAACTTTAGTCAAACATCCTTGGATAAATGGAATGGTAGAGGCTATGAATAAAAAAATAAAAACAAATACTACCAAAAAGTTTCATTATGATACGATTGAACAGTTTAAAGAACATTTGTATTATACACTATAAATTATAACTTCAACCTCAAATTAAAGGTGTTAAATTACAAATCACCTATCAAAAAAATAATGAAATATTATATAGAAAAATCAACTGAATTTAATCAAAATCCTAAATACTTAATTGTGGGACTGAATAGGTGATTTATATTGAATACCTCATACTCTTGGTTGAGGTTGTTTATTCTCTAAAATGATTTATTAATATTAAGTTCATTAGCCGTTTATCTTGTAAAAGTGTAACTATCTTTGTCTAAAATTATTTTACATGTCAAAACAGTTTTCAGATATAGGTATTAGTACAGAATTACAACAAAGCCTACTAGCTTTAAAAATTACTGTTCCTACAGATATCCAAGAAAAAGTAATTCCAGTAGTATTAAATCAAAAAGAAGATATTGTTGCTTTGGCAAAAACAGGAACAGGTAAAACTGCAGCTTTCGGTTTGCCTTTATTACAATTAATTGACGTAGAAAACACCAACATTCAAGCTGTAATTTTAGTGCCAACTAGAGAGTTAGGACAACAAATTTACACTAATTTAGAGTCTTTTTTAGCACATAGTTCTAAAATTTCTATTGCAGTTGTTTGTGGCGGAATTCCTATAAAACCACAAATAGAACGCTTAAAAGAAATCACTCATATTATAGTTGCAACTCCAGGGCGTTTAGCCGATTTAGTAAAACGAGAAACTATTAATATTAAAAATATCTCTTACTTTATTTTAGATGAAGCAGATGAGATGGTTACTGCTTTAAAAGAAGGGTTAGATAGTATTATAAAAGAAATTCCGAAAAAGAGAAGAACGTTCTTATTTACGGCTACAATGTCTGGAGCCATTAAACAAATGGTAAATAATTATATGTCTAATGATGTTGTTCAGATTCAAGCAGACATGAAAACTGTTGGGCATCAAGGAATAGATCATCAATATGTGGTTGTAGAACCGATTGAGAAATTGGAAGTTTTACTTCATTTTTTAAATTCTAAAGAAGGACAAAGAGGAATTATCTTCTGTAAAACCAAAGCAGCAGTTAATAAATTAGCAAAAAACTTGGCGATAAATAAATTTTCATCAGGTGCAATTCACGGAAGTTTAACGCAAGGAATTCGTGATCGAATTATGGGGCAATTTAGAGAAGGATATATTGATATTTTGATTGCTACAGATTTAGCAGCCCGAGGAATTGATGTAAAAGAAATTTCTTACGTTATAAATTATCATTTACCAGATACATATGATGCTTATGTTCATAGAAGCGGGCGTACAGCAAGAGCAGGATCAAAGGGTTTTTCTTTAACTATATTACAGAAAGAAGAAGTACAAGATATTGCTGATTTTGAAAAAGAATTAGGGATTGTTTTTACATCTTATAAAAAAGCTGACGCAGAAAGCATAGAGGAAAATAATGGCTTATTATGGGCGAAGAAAATATTTAAAACCAAACCTAATCGTGAAGTCTCTGAAGATTTTAAAGGGAAAATTAAAACTATATTTCATCATTTAACAAAAGAAGAGTTAGTAGATAAAATATTTGCAAACTACTTGGCACAAGCAAGTAGTGCTACTATAAAACCTGAAGTTTCTCAAAAGAAAAAGAAGAAATAACACTATTATAATTATATTTAAGTAAACAAGATTTACTTCTTTTAAAATCAGTAAATTAAGTATAAACAAAGCACAAAGAATATAACGATTAGATAATTTTATGAGCGAGAATAATCTTTATCAAGACATAGCATTTTGTATCACTACAATTCGAAAATTATTGGATGATACTAATCAGCTTTTTGAATTACCAGAAGCGCAACGCATAGCGCTTTTTAAAGTTGCGGGTGAATTGTCTAGACCTAATCGTGATGAGTTTCAGCGGAGAAGAAAAGACGCTAAAAAAGCAGCGAAGCGAAAAATGATAGCTAAAGATACGCATGCAAGAAAAACAACAGGTATTCGCTCTGCACGTGAAGCTACATTATTTGTAGCTCCAAAATTACTAACTGAGGCTTCAATTTTAGAAGACACATTAGTATTAGAATCACCTAGAAACTGCTACGTTTGTAAAACTACGTTCACTAAATTACATCATTTTTATGATACAATGTGTACAGCATGTGGTAATTTAAATTATGCAAAACGCTTCCAAACTACAGACTTAAAAGGTCAGGTAGCTGTAATTACAGGTTCTCGATTAAAAATTGGTTATCATATTACATTAATGTTATTGCGTTCTGGAGCAACAGTTGTTGCTACTACACGTTTTCCTGCAGACTCTGCTATTCGGTTTTCTAAAGAAGAAGATTATAAAGATTGGAGTAATCGTTTGCATATTCACGGACTTGATTTAAGACATATACCAAGTGTAGAAATTTTTTGCAATTATATAGAGCAAAAATACGATCGGTTAGATATTTTAATCAATAATGCAGCACAAACGGTAAGAAGACCGTCAGGTTTTTATTTTCATTTAATGAAAAATGAAAAATTACCAGTAGATCAACTTCCAAAATTGGCACAAACATTATTAAATAACCATACAAGTTGCTTACAAGAATTATCAGATTTAAGCATTAGTACTTCAAAAACAAGTGAAAATAATGTGCTGCCAGTTACTTGGCATGGACCAGAACCAGGTATTGGGTTACGTAATTCAGCGGCATTATCTCAAATTCCATATAGTTTTGATAATTCTTTACAAACTGCAGAAGTTTTTCCTGAAGGAAAATTAGATGCTGATTTGCAGCAAGTAGATTTAAGAAAAACCAATAGTTGGCGTTTAAAGTTAGGCGAAATTGAAACGACAGAAATGGTAGAGGTACAGTTAGTAAATGCTGTTGCACCTTTTGTGTTATGTAATCGTTTGTCTAATTTAATGATGAAAGAAAACACAGGTAAAAAACATATTATTAATGTATCTGCGATGGAAGGGAAGTTTCATAGGTTTAAAAAAGCAGACAGACATCCACATACTAATATGGCAAAAGCTGCTTTAAATATGCTTACACATACTTCTTCTACAACCTTTGCAAAGTCGGGTATTTATATGAATGCAGTAGATACAGGTTGGGTAACAGATGAAGATCCTGCTGAATTATCTAAAAAGAAAATAGAAATACACGACTTTCAACCGCCATTAGACATTGTAGATGGAGCTGCAAGAGTACTAGACCCTTTAATAGATGGTATTAATACAGGTAAACATTGGTCTGGAAAATTTTTAAAAGATTATTTTCCGATAGATTGGTAAGTATTATTAAATTTTTGGCACTATTTTTGAGTAGTAGTTATTAATTATTAAAATTAAATATTATTATTATGAGTACAGGAACAGTAAAATTTTTTAACGAGTCAAAAGGATTTGGATTTATTACAGAAGAAGGAGTAGACAAAGATCACTTTGTTCACATTTCAGGATTAATAGACGAAATTCGTGAAGGCGATAAAGTTGAATTTGATTTACAAGAAGGAAACAAAGGATTAAATGCAGTTAACGTAAAAGTTATCTAAATAATATACTTCAAGTTTTTAAAAAAGCCCATCAATTTATTGATGGGCTTTTTGTTTGTATTTATTTAATAAAGGTATTAATTATCCTATAAATTCCCTTTAAAAATAGAATATTAGAAGTATCTTTGTGGTAGTTTAAATAGAAAGGAATTAGACTTTACTTTACTTTACAATTATAATCGCTCTGGTAAGAATCTTCAGATAGATCTTCATTTATCTTTTTCATAACCAATTGTTTAATTCTATCATCTTTCTTCATAAACTATTTAAGTATAATTTTATTTTAAAAAAAACGAATGGCAAAATCACAGCAAACCTTTAATAAAAATGAAAAAGAAAAGAAGCGTTTAAAAAAACGTGAAGATAAAAAGAAGAAAAAGGAAGCTAAAAAAGCAGAAAAAATTCCAGGACAAGGTATTCAATTTGTCTATGTAGACCATAATGGTAATTTAACCGATACTCCACCAGACCCTTCTATGAAAATACAAGTTGAGGCAGAAGATATTGTTATTGGTATCCCTAAAAAAGAAGATGTAGAAGCAGAAGATCCTGTAAGAAAAGGAAGCGTATCTTTTTTTGATTCTTCAAAAGGATTTGGGTTTATTGTAGATTCTGAAAATCAAGAAAAATATTTCACCCATGTTAGTGGCTTAATTGATGAAATAGTTGAAAATGACAAAGTATCTTTTGAACTTGAAAAAGGAATGAAAGGTCTTAATGCAGTTAAAGTTCAAAAAATATAAAAGACAATTACAATATATTTTACCTGAAAAAAGCTTGTATTTTTTACAAGCTTTTTTTATTTCATATAATAACTTCCTTATAAATTGATGTTTTACCCCTATAAAACAAGAGTATTATTCTAAATTTCGATTATTAATTAAGCGGTTAAATTTTTCATTAAAATTAAATGTTTGTCTTGGTTCTATTTTCCATAGGTGTAATGTGTCCTAAAAGACTATGAAGTCTAGTATTGTTATAGAAAATCACATATCTTTTTAATATTATTTCGATTTTACCAAAACTTCTGTAATCAACTCTAGTAAAGACTTCTTTTTTTAATATGCCGTGATAGGCTTCAATATGAGCGTTTTCTTCGGGTGTTGCTACATGTGTAAATTCTTGTGAACTTCTATTAGACTAATACCCTTTAATTTATAAATGACGTATTAAAAGCCTTTATATAATGATGATTTCCCGTAATATATTTAATGGTTTTTGGACTCATTTTATTTGCCATATTATGCAGCCAATGCATTAAATGTCTTCTTAAATTATGGTATTGTACAATCACATTGTATTGGTATTTGAACCCATTGCAAGCATCTTAGTACCCTAAAAAAGGTTATTTACTTGATGTTTACTCGTTTTGATAATCCTTGATGAATCTCAGGAGTGATGTTTCTTAATCTAATATTTTTAGGTTGGTCTGTCAGTAATTTATCTATTCCACCAGAGGTATATCGTAGAATCCATCGTTCTTGAGTACGTAAATTTAGATCCAAATAACTGGCTAATGCTTCTCGGGTTTTAAATTTCCCTTTTTGTAATTCTAAAAGCCAGATAATCCTTTTTTCAATACGATATAGACAATTGTTTTTTGCGAAGAGAAATTAGTTAAGAAGGACTCTCTTTTATAGTGAATTTTCTTGCTTTTGACATCTTTTAAAGATACAAAATAATTACGGCTTTAATCAATTAACTCAGTATTAAGCAATTATTTATAAATTAAATACTTCTTTCTAACTTCTTTAAACGCTTCCAAATCACTCTCCCAAGTTTTTCTAATCTCTAGTTCAGATAAACCTTGTTCAATTTGTTGTTGTAGTTTTTTTGTTCCTGCTAGTTTTGTAAAGAAATTATTAAAGAAAGGTTCTTTATAAGGATAACCTTGAGCATTCTTAAAACTATTATAATCTTTATAAAAAGTAAGTATCCATTTTAAATTAAGGTTGTTTAAATGTTCATTTTCTATTAAATTATAACCATAACAAAGACGGTTTTTATGTTTAGGATATTTGCTTCCAAAATTTGATTGTGGAGTAAATGAATAGTTTTCTTTTTTACTGAACAAAGGTGAACCTATAATTTGAAATTGCTTTTCAGTTCCACGACCCACAGAAACGTTAGTTCCTTCAAAAAAACACAGACTAGGGTAGAGGTTTATGCTTTTATCATTCGGTAAATTTGGCGAAGGTTTTATCGGTAAACTGTATTGATACTTGTGTGTGTAATTTTCTAATGGAATTACCATTAAATTACACTGAATTCCGTTTTTCAACCATTTTTCTCCGTTGATCATTTTTCCGTATTCGCCAATTGTCATTCCGTATACAACAGGAACTTTATGCATTCCTACAAAACTTTTATGTTCATGTTCTAAAACAGGTCCGTCAATATAATACCCATTAGGATTTGGTCTGTCAAGAATAATTAAAGGAATTTTGGCTTCAGCACAAGCTTCCATAATATAATGTAAAGAAGATATATAGGTGTAAAAACGGACACCTACATCTTGAATGTCAAAAATAACAACGTCAATTCCCTCTAACTGTTTAGCAGAAGGCTTTTTGTTTTTTCCATAAAGCGATACAATAGGAATATTGGTTTTTTTGTCTAATCCGTCTGCGACGGCTTCGCCAGCGTCTGCTTTTCCGCGAAAACCATGTTCAGGTGCGAATACTTTTTTTACGCTAATACCACTATAATTATGGAGGTAATCTACTAAATGATGCGTAACCTTTTTGCTTCCCATAACATTAGGAGCAACTTCTACGCGTTGTAAAACTGATAGAACCGATGTTTGGTTCGCAACAATAGCTATACTCTTTCCTTTTAATTTAGAGAGATACAAGCTTATTCTATCTGCGCCAGTTTTTAAAGGTTCTGGAATTTCTTCAACTTTCTGTATGGTAGATTTTACTTGTTGTGCGCAAGAAATCAACTGAAGATTCAGAAATAAAAACAATAATAAATATGTACTTTTGGTGAAATTAAATTTAAACATCAATTTGAATTACGAGTTATTTATAGCCAAACGAATTATTACTGGCAAAGAGTATAAAAATAGTATATCCTCGCCAATAATAAAAATTGCAATTGCAGCAATTGCATTGGGCATTATTATTATGTTAATTGCAGTTGCAACAAGTACTGGTTTGCAATATAAAATACGTGATAAAATATCAGGATTTAAAGGGCATATTCAAATTACAAATTACGATAATAATAATTCGGATGTTTCTACAGTTCCTATTGATAAAAATCAAGATTTTTATCCGAATTTCACAAGTATAAGCGGAATTAAAAATGTACAAATTTTCGCCAATAAAACAGGTATAATTAGAACACCAACAGCCTTTGAAGGTATTATTTTTAAAGGTGTTTCTACAGATTATGACTGGACGTTTTTTAAAGAATACTTAATAGACGGAAGACTGCCTAATTTTGAACAACCAAGAAATAGAGAAGTATTAATTTCTAAATATATTTTAGATAGATTACAATTAAAAATAGGCGATACGTTACAAGCACTTTTTAGCGTCCAAAATACAACAGCTAAATTTAAAAGTCGTAAGCCAGTAATTGTAGGTATTTATAACACAGGTTTCCAGCAGTTTGATGAAAGTATGATGATTGGTGATATTCGTGAAGTACAACGTTTAAATAAGTGGACAGACAATCAGGTTGGTGGATTTGAAGTTTTGTTAGACGATTTTGATACCTTAAAAGAAAAAGGAGATGAAGTATATAAAAGTATAGATCCAACCTTAAACAGCGTTACTATTGTAGACAGTTTTCCTGCAGTTTTTGAATGGATAGGTCTTTTTGATAATAACGTTCAGTTTATTGTAGCAATAATGATTCTAATTGCAGGTATAAACATGATAACCGCTCTATTGGTACTTATTTTAGAACGGGTACAAATGGTGGGAATTTTAAAAGCCCTTGGAAGTAACAATTGGGGGATTAGAAAAATATTTTTATACAACGCAGGTTTTCTTATTTTAAAAGGACTTTTTTGGGGAAATCTCATTGGACTTCTCTTGCTATTCATACAACATTATTTTGGCGTTATTACGCTAGATCCAGAAACCTATTACGTAAACAAAGTACCTGTTTATATTAGTGTTTTTGCAGTTATTTTGCTCAATATTGGTACACTTTTATTGTGTTTTATTATGCTCATAATTCCATCCTATATTATTACCAAAATAAGACCTTCAGAAACTATAAAATTTACATAAGTATGTTGTATTTTAAATAGACCTCACAGATTTTTAAAACCTGTAAGGTGTTAATAGATGAGTAAATTATTTTTTTTATTAAAATTATTTGAACCTTCCCTAAAGGTCGCGCTTTCTGTTATATCTTTTTAGCTTTTCTCTATACAGTTTGTTCATTCTTCATAAAATCTATTTGAACAGACAACTAAAAAGGATGCCACTGCAATCGCTAACGCAAATAATTTGCCAACAATATAGTTTTACCAAAAGTTCATATATTTTATGCGTTATACCAATGTAATTTACAAATGCCGCATTAAAAGGTTTTGCACAATGATGATTTACCATATTATGCAGCCAATTTGTTAGTGCCTCCATTGTTTTAAATCGTTGATTTTTATATCGTTTTTTAATATACTGTCACACTTGTTCGTAAGGATTCAATTCTGGTGCATAAGGAGGTATTCTTAAAAGGAAAATATTCAGGGACTTCTATATTTTTTGTAAAGTAAAAACCTGCGTTATGTTTTGATGCCTATATATCAAGATATTATTGATTTACACCAAATTAACTAGTTAAAGCCGTTATTTTATAATGTATTTACGGATGGCAACAGCAAGAAAATTTATAATAAAAGGTAACTATTCACCCAAAATAGGTAAAAACGGGTTTCCTTCAAAAGATTTTTGAATATTTAGGAGTACATCTTGCTTGTTTTTCTTTAAAGTAGTAATGTATGCTCTTATTCTAGCAAAATAATCGGCATAGTTAGGCTCTCTAAAACAGCCCGATATTTTTAGTTTTACTTTTATCATCCGTAAATCTCTTTCTGCTTGATTATTATCAAAGGGCACCTTTTTTTCTTTGATAAATTTCAAAAAGAGATGTTTGTGTTTTTCTAATGCAAAAGCAAGTTTTTCTTCTTTTGTTTTGGTGTAAACCTTATCGTAATCTTGAATTGTAGGGGCAATTAGTTTTTCAAATTTAGTTACTGTCCTTTCATATTCTTTTGTAGAATATTTTTTTTCTTGTTTAATTTGATGATGTATCCCAACTAATAAATTGGATAAATTTCTCACCCATTTCAACTCTTTAGTCTCCCATAAATATTGAAGTTCTCTTAATATATGAGCATTACAAAGACTGTGCTGGCAATCATAACTAAAATAAGAAGCAAATCTATCGTGTACTAAATTTCCATTATAAAGTGGGATGCTATTAAACTGATCTATTGCCTGTTTTCCTCTTTTTTGATGATACCCAAAGTAACTCAGAACGTCATTACTTAAAACGTGCATCCAGTGTAGTTTTCCGTTCAATCTTACGCCAGTTTCATCTGCGTGTAGCACACTAGATTTTAGTAATATTTTCTTTACGGATGATTCGTAATTTTCGGCTTAATAGACAAAAAGGAGTCTTAAAGTCTCTATAACGCTTATTGTCATTATCTTTGGAGTAAACGAAAGCTTATGAATAAAAAAAGTGTATAAATTGTCACGGTTATTTCACAAAAAAGAGTGGTTTTAGAAATGGAAAACAGAGGTATAAATGTAGGACTTGTGGAAAGCAATTTTTAGGAGGTTATAGATTAAATCCTGCACTACTTTGGGAAGAATATTTAAGAGGTAAACAAACATATTTACAGTTGGCTAAGAGATATAATTGTTCGAAGCGAACGATTCAACGCAAGATTGATTTGCATAAGGTCTCTATTTTTTCAAAAGAAGCTAGAGAAGTAGTCGTATTGATGGATACCACTTATTGGGGAAGAAATTTTGGGGTAATGCTCTTTAAAGACGCTATTACCAAAGAAAACTTACTGAAATATTATGTAAAGAATGAGACTAATTTTCTTTACAAAAAAGGGATAGAAGAGTTAGCATTAAAAGGGTTTACAATAGTTGCAATAGTAAGCGATGGAAGAAAAGGATTAGCTCAATCTTTTGGATCAATACCAGTTCAAATGTGCCAGTTTCATCAAGTGGCAATCATCAGAAGATATATCACTAAAAACCCTAAACTTCCAGCATCTATCGAATTAAAGGAGCTTGTTTCTATGATGAAAATGACAGATAGAGAATCTTTTGAAGGCGGTTTAAATAATTGGTTTATAAAATGGGAAGACTTTCTAAATGAGCGAACAGTAAATATTGAAACAGGCAAGAGTTATTACACACATAAGCGTCTGAGAAGTGCTTATAGAAGCCTAAAAAGTAATTTACCTTGGTTGTTTACTTGGTATGATTATATCGAATTAAATATCCCAAATACGACCAATGCAATTGATGGGCATTTTGCAGATTTAAAGAATAAACTCAGGAATCATAATGGATTATCCATTGAGAGAAAAATAAAGTTTATTAACGCTTTTTTAGGAGTTTGATAAAGTAAAATAGGTAGACTCCTTTTTGTCCACTTGGAAATATTTAATCAAAAACAGACTCCTTTTTGTCTATTACGCCTAATTTTCAAGATTACTGTAACTTTTAATTTGAAAATTTGCTAGACTTCCTTGTGATATTTTGTGTCCTGTTAAATCTTCGATAAGTTCTGAACATCTTTTGAATGGTAACATGTGGTAGTTTTGCAAATAAACAGAAAATGCCTTTATATGATTACCATACTGTGCTTGTTGAACTAATCCTTTTGGAAAATTTGATTTGTTTTTCTTGCCACAATTCTCACAAACTTTGATTATTATTTGATGTTCGGTTACTTCTATTTTTATTTTAGGAATATCAAATAGTTGTCTTGATTTTATTTCGCCTTCTTTTGGTAATTTTGATTTACAGCATTCGCACTCAGTAATATCGTGCAAAATAATTTTATCAGGATTTTCGGATTTCAACGGTTTGCTGCCTTTATGTCCTTTTTGGGCTCCAACTTTTTTATCCAATTTTTTTCGTAAACTTTTTGTTTGTCTATTTTGATCTTGTGATGGAGGAACACTGCTGTTATTGCTATTCTTAGGGTTTTCGTACCTAGATAGCTTTTCTTTTAAATAACGAACCTCGTTTTTTAAATCTGCTATTTCTTTCTCTAAAATAGAAAACTTTTGCAAAAGTTTTTGTATAAGTTCCTTGTCTGACAAATCTTCGAGTTTTATAAACCATAAGAGCATCAAACTCCATTATATACTCAGGTTTTAACACTCAAACTTACCTCTGAGTTATGAACGATTGTTAATAAACATCGTGATTTTTGATTGTTTTATTGGTTTTGGGTGAATAGTTACCGTTAAGTTAAATTTTAACAACCTCTCTCTAAACAGAAAACAATCTGTTTTATGACAAATGTCATATAATGGTATTGCAATTAATTTGTAACCTTGCATTTCAGTGAGAGTCTATAACAAAATAAGGTTATGTTTTAGAATAATGTAGAATTTCACTATCTTTATAAAAACATTATAGATATGGATTTACAAAGTATAATAAGAGTGTTGAGTCAAGAGCAGAAAAAGGAATTAGTCGGTTTATTGAGTCGTGATTTGAAAGTGCCAAAACTAAATATGCTTATAGACAACCTAAACAAAGACCGTCCAATCAACTGTCCACATTGTCAAAGTTCTGATATTTACGGGCATGGAGGCTATAAGGGTCGTAAGCGCTACAAATGTAAATCTTGCACTAAAACCTTTAATGATCTTACAGGTACTGCTATGGATGGCATAAAGAAAGTGGATGAATTTCAAGATTATCTAGTTCTTATGATTGAAAGCGTGAGTATCCGTAAAGCCGCTAAAAAGATTGGAGTCAATGTTAAAACTATTTTTGATTGGAGACACAAGTTACTATCTTGTTTATCCGTTTTTAATGGAGAAGAGTTCTCAGGAATTGTTGAATGTGATGACAAACAGCTTAATATAAATAATAAAGGAAGTCGAGATCTTCAAAGAAAACCTTACAAGAGACCAAGTGATAGACAAACCAAACGCGGTGTGAGCAATGATAAAATCTCTATAATGGTTGCCACAGATAGAAATAACAATCCAATGATGCGTGTCGCTAAAAGAGGCAGGATTGATGTGCATAGTATTGAAAAAACAATAGGAACGTTACTAAAACCTGAAAACATACTTTGTTCAGATTCTCATCCTTCTATAATTAAATGGGCAAAAGATAAGCAGATGGAGCATCATACATTTATAGCATCAAAACACATAAAAGACAAGTGCTACCATGTGCAGCATGTAAACTCAATAGACAATCGTTATCAAAGATGGATAAAACCTTTCTATGGTGTATCAACAAAATATTTGAGTGGCTATCTAAACTGGTTTGTATTCTTGCAGAAGGTTAAAAAATCGCTCTCTCAAACAGTAGATATAGCAAATATCATGATAAAAAACGCTAAAGCTATAAACACATATAAAGCAATTGAAGAAAATTATATGGAATTAATGATTCCACATTATTCTAAAACATAACCAATTTTAACAACCTCTCTCTAAACAGAAAACAATCTGTTTTATGACAAATGTCATATAATGGTATTGCAATTAATTTGTAACCTTGCATTTCAGTGAGAGTCTATAACAAAATAATAACCCTAAGTTTAGCATTATTGATGCTTTTCAATACTTTTTATGTAGCAATTACGTATGCGTATTATATTTAGACCAATCAGATTTTATAGCTCTATTCTGTGAAAATATTGATAAACTAGAACTTAAATGTAACGGAAAATGTCATTTAAAAGAAGTTGTAAAAGAGCAAACAAACACAGATCAAATTCCTTCTAAAAAATTTGTATTAAAAGAAATTACACTTTTTTTTGAAAAACCTCCAAAGAAAGAAGAATGCTACACAATAATATTTAAAAAAACATAAAAATGAATAATATTTAAAAAAACATAAAAATGAAAACTTTTTATAGTGTGCTTTTTTGCACATTACTATCTATGCTCTCTTTTTCACAAAAAACTTTAGAAACATAGATGAATCTTATAAAACAGGTTTTAAACCTTTTAAAAATACTATTTTAGGATTTGCTGTTCTTAATGTGTTTGATAAAAACTATCATAATCACTTAAATTTCTCGTTTATAAATCAGGCAAATTTTGGACGCATTCAGGGCAAACTCATGCTTTTTTATAAGTATTGATAATTAGCAAGTTATCTTTTGGGATTTTACAAGTACTAACTTTTCTAAAAACATAATGTGCTGAAAATGAAATATTAGAGTTTTTAAAAATAAAAGTATGAGTTTGCCCTGTGGACGCATTCCTATTAATGAACCTGGTAGAAATATATCTGTATTTTTACAGTTTAGTTTTTAGAGATGCCCTATAAATAATTACAAAACATGAAGAAAAAATGAAAATTTTTTACACTATTAAAATCTTGTTAATTGTTATGCTGTTAGGTACAACAGCTGTATTTTCTCAAGCAAATCAGCCCCCTACATTTACATCTACACCTGTAACTAGTGTAGGTGTAAATAATCTCTATTCATATAGAATTACTACCAAAGATGGAGATGCTGTAACCGTTACAGCAACAACAACATTACCTACTTGGCTAACATTAAGCTCAACAACAACAGTAAGTACCTTAGCAGGAAGCACTAGAGGTTTTGCAGACGGTACAGGAACTGCTGCTAAATTTAGAGGTCCTACTGGAGTAGCCGTAGATGGCTCAGGAAATTTTTATGTAGCTGATTATGATAATAATAGAATTCGGAAAATAAGCTCTACAGGAGTAGTCACTACCTTGGCAGGAAGTGGTGTAGCTGGTTTTGCAGACGGTACAGGAACTGCAGCTAAATTTAACCACCCTCTTGGAGTAGCTGTAGATGGCTCAGGAAATGTTTATGTTGGGGATAGGTTTAATCATAGAATTAGAAAAATAAGCCCTACAGGAGTAGTCACTACCTTAGCAGGAAGCACATCTGGTTTTGCAGACGGTATAGGAACTGCCGCTAGATTTAACGACCCTTATGGAGTAGCTGTAGATGGCTCAGGAAATGTTTATGTTGCTGATAAGAATAATAATAGAATTCGGAAAATTAGCCCTACAGGAGTAGTCACTACCTTGGCAGGAAGCACATATGGTTTTGCAGACGGTACAAGAACTGCAGCTAAATTTAGATATCCTAAAGGAATAGCTGTAGATGTCTCAGGAAATGTTTATGTTGCAGAATGGGATAATCATAGAATTCGGAAAATAAGTCCTACAGGAGTAGTCACTACCTTGGCAGGAAGTGGTGTAGCTGGTTTTGCAGACGGTACAGGAACAGACGCTAAATTTTATCACCCTACTGGAGTAGCTTTAGGTGGCTCAGGAAATGTTTATGTAACTGATTATTATAATAATAGAATTAGAAAAATAAGCCCTACAGGAGTAGTCACTACCTTGGCAGGGAGCACTATAGGTTCTGCAGACGGTACAGGAACTGCAGCTAAATTTTACAGACCTTTTGGAGTAGCCGTAGATGGCTCAGGAAATGTTTATGTTGCTGATTATTATAATCATAGAATTAGAAAAATAGCAAAAGTAACCACCTTAGCAGGAACACCAACAGCAGCAGCAATAGGTAGCCATAAAGTTGTCTTACAAGCATCAGATGGTAGAGGAGGTACAGTTGAACAAACTTTTACAATAACAGTTATTACTGCCCCAGTTTTTGAAAACGACACACCATCTTCATCAAATATTACTGCAACAGGCTTTACCCTTAATACAGCTATTGATAAAGCAGGAACCATTTATTATGTAGTAGTTGTAGGCGGTGCAGCAGCCCCAACATCTGCAGAAGTAAAAGCAGGAACAGGAAGTGGAGGTTCAGGTTCACTAAAAAGTGATAACGCAGCAGTAAGTTCAGGAAATTTTACAAAAGCATTTAATATTACTGGCTTAACAGCACATACCAGTTATAGTATATATACAGTAACAGAAGATAATAGTAGCAAAGCACTACAAGATACACCCACAAAAATAGATGTAACAACAACAAATACAGCCCCTACATTTACATCTACACCTGTAACTAGTGTAGGTGTAAATAATCTCTATTCATATAGAATTACTACCAAAGATGGAGATGCTGTAACCGTTACAGCAACAACAACATTACCTACTTGGCTAACATTAAGCTCAACAACAACAGTAAGTACCTTAGCAGGAAGCACTAGAGGTTTTGCAGACGGTACAGGAACTGCTGCTAAATTTAGAGGTCCTACTGGAGTAGCCGTAGATGGCTCAGGAAATTTTTATGTAGCTGATTATGATAATAATAGAATTCGGAAAATAAGCTCTACAGGAGTAGTCACTACCTTGGCAGGAAGTGGTGTAGCTGGTTTTGCAGACGGTACAGGAACTGCAGCTAAATTTAACCACCCTCTTGGAGTAGCTGTAGATGGCTCAGGAAATGTTTATGTTGGGGATAGGTTTAATCATAGAATTAGAAAAATAAGCCCTACAGGAGTAGTCACTACCTTAGCAGGAAGCACATCTGGTTTTGCAGACGGTATAGGAACTGCCGCTAGATTTAACGACCCTTATGGAGTAGCTGTAGATGGCTCAGGAAATGTTTATGTTGCTGATAAGAATAATAATAGAATTCGGAAAATTAGCCCTACAGGAGTAGTCACTACCTTGGCAGGAAGCACATATGGTTTTGCAGACGGTACAAGAACTGCAGCTAAATTTAGATATCCTAAAGGAATAGCTGTAGATGTCTCAGGAAATGTTTATGTTGCAGAATGGGATAATCATAGAATTCGGAAAATAAGTCCTACAGGAGTAGTCACTACCTTGGCAGGAAGTGGTGTAGCTGGTTTTGCAGACGGTACAGGAACAGACGCTAAATTTTATCACCCTACTGGAGTAGCTTTAGGTGGCTCAGGAAATGTTTATGTAACTGATTATTATAATAATAGAATTAGAAAAATAAGCCCTACAGGAGTAGTCACTACCTTGGCAGGGAGCACTATAGGTTCTGCAGACGGTACAGGAACTGCAGCTAAATTTTACAGACCTTTTGGAGTAGCCGTAGATGGCTCAGGAAATGTTTATGTTGCTGATTATTATAATCATAGAATTAGAAAAATAGCAAAAGTAACCACCTTAGCAGGAACACCAACAGCAGCAGCAATAGGTAGCCATAAAGTTGTCTTACAAGCATCAGATGGTAGAGGAGGTACAGTTGAACAAACTTTTACAATAACAGTTATTACTGCCCCAGTTTTTGAAAACGACACACCATCTTCATCAAATATTACTGCAACAGGCTTTACCCTTAATACAGCTATTGATAAAGCAGGAACCATTTATTATGTAGTAGTTGTAGGCGGTGCAGCAGCCCCAACATCTGCAGAAGTAAAAGCAGGAACAGGAAGTGGAGGTTCAGGTTCACTAAAAAGTGATAACGCAGCAGTAAGTTCAGGAAATTTTACAAAAGCATTTAATATTACTGGCTTAACAGCACATACCAGTTATAGTATATATACAGTAACAGAAGATAATAGTAGCAAAGCACTACAAGATACACCCACAAAAATAGATGTAACAACAACAAATACAGCCCCTACATTTACATCTACACCTGTAACTAGTGTAGGTGTAAATAATCTCTATTCATATAGAATTACTACCAAAGATGGAGATGCTGTAACCGTTACAGCAACAACAACATTACCTACTTGGCTAACATTAAGCTCAACAACAACAGTAAGTACCTTAGCAGGAAGCACTAGAGGTTTTGCAGACGGTACAGGAACTGCTGCTAAATTTAGAGGTCCTACTGGAGTAGCCGTAGATGGCTCAGGAAATTTTTATGTAGCTGATTATGATAATAATAGAATTCGGAAAATAAGCTCTACAGGAGTAGTCACTACCTTGGCAGGAAGTGGTGTAGCTGGTTTTGCAGACGGTACAGGAACTGCAGCTAAATTTAACCACCCTCTTGGAGTAGCTGTAGATGGCTCAGGAAATGTTTATGTTGGGGATAGGTTTAATCATAGAATTAGAAAAATAAGCCCTACAGGAGTAGTCACTACCTTAGCAGGAAGCACATCTGGTTTTGCAGACGGTATAGGAACTGCCGCTAGATTTAACGACCCTTATGGAGTAGCTGTAGATGGCTCAGGAAATGTTTATGTTGCTGATAAGAATAATAATAGAATTCGGAAAATTAGCCCTACAGGAGTAGTCACTACCTTGGCAGGAAGCACATATGGTTTTGCAGACGGTACAAGAACTGCAGCTAAATTTAGATATCCTAAAGGAATAGCTGTAGATGTCTCAGGAAATGTTTATGTTGCAGAATGGGATAATCATAGAATTCGGAAAATAAGTCCTACAGGAGTAGTCACTACCTTGGCAGGAAGTGGTGTAGCTGGTTTTGCAGACGGTACAGGAACAGACGCTAAATTTTATCACCCTACTGGAGTAGCTTTAGGTGGCTCAGGAAATGTTTATGTAACTGATTATTATAATAATAGAATTAGAAAAATAAGCCCTACAGGAGTAGTCACTACCTTGGCAGGGAGCACTATAGGTTCTGCAGACGGTACAGGAACTGCAGCTAAATTTTACAGACCTTTTGGAGTAGCCGTAGATGGCTCAGGAAATGTTTATGTTGCTGATTATTATAATCATAGAATTAGAAAAATAGCAAAAGTAACCACCTTAGCAGGAACACCAACAGCAGCAGCAATAGGTAGCCATAAAGTTGTCTTACAAGCATCAGATGGTAGAGGAGGTACAGTTGAACAAACTTTTACAATAACAGTTATTACTGCCCCAGTTTTTGAAAACGACACACCATCTTCATCAAATATTACTGCAACAGGCTTTACCCTTAATACAGCTATTGATAAAGCAGGAACCATTTATTATGTAGTAGTTGTAGGCGGTGCAGCAGCCCCAACATCTGCAGAAGTAAAAGCAGGAACAGGAAGTGGAGGTTCAGGTTCACTAAAAAGTGATAACGCAGCAGTAAGTTCAGGAAATTTTACAAAAGCATTTAATATTACTGGCTTAACAGCACATACCAGTTATAGTATATATACAGTAACAGAAGATAATAGTAGCAAAGCACTACAAGATACACCCACAAAAATAGATGTAACAACAACAAATACAGCCCCTACATTTACATCTACACCTGTAATTAGTGCAGGTGTAAATAATCTCTATTCATATAGAATTACTACCAACGATGTAGATGGAGATGCTGTAACCGTTACAGCAACAACAACATTACCTACTTGGCTAACATTAAGCTCAACAACAAAAGTAAGTACCATTACCACCATTGCAGGAAGCACATATTATAAGAGGACCCCTACAGGAATAGCTGTAGATGGTTCAGGAAATGTTTATGTAGTTTCTTTTTTTAACCCTACAATTGAAAAAATAAGCCCTACAGGAGTAGTCACTACCATTGCAGGAAGTGGCGCACTTGGTTTTGCAGACGGTACAGGAACAGACGCTAAATTTTTTTACTCTTGTGGATTAGCTTTAGATGGCTCAGGAAATCTTTATGTTGCTGATAGGTATAATCATAGAATTCGGAAAATAAGCCCTACAGGAGTAGTCACTACCTTAGCAGGAAGCACATCTGGTTTTGCAGACGGTACAGGAACAGACGCTAGATTTGACGACCCTTATGGAGTAGCTGTAGATGGCTCAGGAAATGTTTATGTTGCTGATTCTGGTAATAATAGAATTAGAAAAATAAGCCCTACAGGAGTAGTCACTACCTTAGCAGGAAGCGGTGTAGCTGGTTTTGCAGACGGTACAGAAACTGACGCTAAATTTAACTATCCTACTGGAGTAGCTGTAGATGTCTCAGGAAATGTTTATGTTGCTGATTATTCTAATAATAGAATTCGAAAAATAAGCCCTACAGGACTAGTCACTACCATTGCAGGAAGCGGTGTAGCTGGTTTTGCAGACGGTATAGGAACTGCCGCTAAATTTAACTCGCCTATAAAAATAACTGTAGATGTCTCAGGAAATCTTTATGTTGCTGATAGGAAAAATCATAGCATTCGAAAAATAAGCCCTACAGGAGTAGTCACTACCATGGCAGGAAGTGGTGTAGTTGGTATTACAGACGGTACAGGAACTGCCGCTAAATTTTACAGACCTTTTGGAGTAGCTTTAGATGGCTCAGGAAATGTTTATGTTGCTGATTATTCTAATAATAGAATTCGAAAAATAACCTCTACAGTAGTACTTACAGGAACACCAACAGCAGCAGGTAGCTATGATGTTGTCTTACAAGCATCAGATGGTAAAGGAGGTACAGTTGAACAATCTTTTACAATAACAGTGTCTGCGGATACTTTAGGTTTAGAAGATATAGTTAATACATCTAATCAAATAATACTGTATCCAATTCCATCAACAGGAGTTCTCTATTTTAAAAAGGGTTCATCAATTAACATAGAAACCATTAATTTATATAACATACAAGGAAATTTAATTAAAAACTACACATTATTCAATAAAAGTTTAGATATTTCAAATCTTAGTAACGGAATATATTTAATGAAAATAAAAACAAATAAAAACACATATATTAGAAAAATCATAAAAAAATAATTATTTTTAATTCTCTCCTAAGTTGGTACTGGTGGCGATGTAGATTATACGGAGTTGAATTAGAAAAAATGTTAAAGAATCAAAAAATCGATCATGTTGATGTTTTTGAAGGAACACTAGAAGTTTTAGAGAAACGTAAAAAAATGATTGGCAAACCTTTTAAATTAAATTATCGGGCTATAAAAAAGTTCCAATAGATTATAAATAGTCAAACCTTAACAACCCATTTTCTTGGCGAAGAAAATAAAGAAAAAAGAGGTCTTAAAATATTAAACAATAAGTTATTAAATTCTTCTTTGAGTTGTTTCATAAATTTCTTAAGATTCCAACCTGTAGCAGCTAAAAAGGCATTGATTTGCGGGGAATTTTCTCCCCAAAGATAGTTTTGGTTCAATCTAAAGTCTGTTTTTAAATGACCAATAACTGGTTCAATAGCAGCTCTTCTTCTAAATTTTCCTCTTTTACATCTTTTCTGATATTCTGTATCTCGTTTTAAAGGTCTATAATCAGGAGTTGATATTTTGGTGTTACCTATTTGTTTGATGCCTTTTCCACCTCTGTCATAAACAACTTCTTGGGGTAAAAAAGCAATATTGGATTGCATTTGTTCTAATAATGGTGCTATTGTTTTGCTATCGTGAGGATTGCCTTTAAAACTTTTTATCGCAGTAATGATTAATGTTTTTGAAGTAGTAATTAACCCTGTTTTAGTGCCAAATTCATATTTTTTATGCACTTTCCCTTTAGCGATACATGCTGTAAATGGTTTGTGAATACTGTAAATTTTATCTTTATCTGTTCGCTTTTGATGTAAGATTTGATAATACAAAGCAAACTGCTTTTTATAGACTTCTAAAACGTGTTCGGGTAATTCTCTTTCCAACTCTCGAAGTAAACGACCTGCTATAGTTTTTAGTTTTGCATCTGCTTTCTTTGCTTTTTTATATCGCTTTGGATGTTTACGATTATGGGTGTCTCTTAATAATTGCTTTGAGGTTCTGACATAACTTTGTCGTTGCTTTATCTTTTCTTTTTTAGCAATATCATTGCATTTATCAATAATCTTTTTGGCTAATTTAGCATCTGTAGGAAAGGTAGTGTTGTTCTCTGCTACTGTGGTGTCTGATAATGTTACTTTTTCTTTGGCTGCTTTACCAAAAAGACGGATAGAGTATGCAAATATTTTTTGAACTCCTAGTTCTCCTATACGTTTTCTGAAATGTACAAAGTCACTTGGATCACAGGGAAATTGATACTCAAAATAAGCCATGCCACAAAAATATTGCATGTAAGGGTTCATTGCCCAAGCTTCGGATAGACGCTCATCAGATAAATTATAAATACGCTTGAGCATTAAACTTCCAACCATTAATCGTACTGGCATCGCTGGTTGACCTGTATGTGAATAATACTGTGAGAAATCTTTCTCAAAGTATTTCCAATCTATTTTGTTGCTCAACAAAATTAATTCGTGGCTCAAATTAATAAAATCCTTGAGCAAAGGTCTGAACAAATTTTGTTGATTTTGATTCGCTGTTTTTCCTATCATTTATTGCAAGGTTTATACTATAATATACGGAAAATCTTGCAAGTAAATACTATATAAACAGTGAAAAATATCAAATAATTAACTGTAAATCAGAATGTTGAAACCTTTTTAAGGAGCGACTAAATAATTACAAAACATTAAGAAAAAATGAAATTTTTTTACACTATTAAAATCTTGTTAATTGTTATGCTGTTAGGTACAACAGCTGTATTTTCTCAAGCAAATACAGCCCCTACATTTACATCTACACCTGTAACTAGTGTAGGTGTAAATAATCTCTATTCATATAGAATTACTACCAACGATGTAGATGGAGATGCTGTAACCGTTACAGCAACAACAACATTACCTACTTGGCTAACATTAAGCTCAACAACAACAGTAAGTACCTTAGCAGGAAGCACTCAAGGTTTTGCAGACGGTACAGGAACTGCCGCTAAATTTTACCAACCTGCTGGAGTAGCCGTAGATGGCTCAGGAAATTTTTATGTAGCTGATCTCTCTAGAATTCGGAAAATAAGCCCTACAGGAGTAGTCACTACCTTAGCAGGAAGTGGTGTAGTTGGTTTTGCAGACGGTACAGGAACTGCCGCTAAATTTTACTACCCTCAAGGAGTAGCTGTAGATGGCTTAGGAAATGTTTATGTAGCTGATAAGAATAATCATAGAATTCGAAAAATAAGCCCTACAGGAGTAGTCACTACCTTTGCAGGTGGTGGTGTAGCTGGTTCTGCAGACGGTACAGGAACAGACGCTAGATTTTACAGACCTTCTGGAGTAGCTATAGATGGCTCAGGAAATTTTTATGTTGCTGATACTTATAATCATAAAATTCGAAAAATAAGCCCTACAGGAGTAGTCACTACCTTTGCAGGAAGTGGTACTAGAGGTTTTGCAGACGGTACAGGAACTGCCGCTAGATTTAACTATCCTAGGGGAGTAGCTGTAGATGGCTCAGGAAATGTTTATGTTGGGGATGAGTTTAACCAGAAAATTCGGAAAATTAGCCCTACAGGAGTAGTCACTACCTTGGCAGGAAGCACTAGAGGTTTTGCAGACGGTACAGGAACTGCCGCTAAATTTTATTACCCTTCTGGAGTAGCTGTAGATGTCTCAGGAAATGTTTATGTAGCTGATTATTATAATAATAGAATTCGAAAAATAAGCCCTACAGGAGTAGTCACTACCTTAGCAGGAAGCTCATCTGGTTTTGCAGACGGGTCAGGAACTGTAGCTAAATTTAACCGCTCTGTTGGAATAGCTGTAGATGGCTCAGGAAATGTTTATGTTGCTGATTCTTATAATGATAGAATTCGAAAAATAAGCCTTCCAGGAGTACTTACAGGAACACCAACAGCAGCAGCAATAGGTAGTCATAAAGTTGTCTTACAAGCATCAGATGGTAAAGGAGGTACAGTTGAACAAAGGTTTACAATAACAGTGTCTGCGGATACTTTAGGTTTAGAAGATATAGTAATAACATCTAATCAAATAATACTGTATCCAATTCCATCAACAGGAGTTCTCTATTTTAAAAAGGGTTCATCAATTAACATAGAAACCATTAATTTATATAACATACAAGGAAATTTAATTAAAAACTACACATTATTCAATAAAAGTTTAGATATTTCAAATCTTAGTAACGGAATATATTTAATGAAAATAAAAACAAATAAAAACACATATATTAGAAAAATCATAAAAAAATAATTATTTTTAATTGATTACTCCTTATCAAGACAAAGTTTTACATTTAAGTTTTGATAAGGTGTAACTATACTCAATGCAGATAGCTTTTCGGGAATTTAAACGAATTTATTTTTTCTTTATCAAGGCAAAATTTTCAATCATAGCACCGCTATGGTTGAAAATTTTAACGCTGAGAAAGGGGAAAAGAAAGAGGGCAAACACACTAAAAATAGGCGTAATAGACAAAAAGGAGGCTAAAAAGTTCTGCAAGCCTTATATTTGTTGGCTTAACATTAAATCAAAGGTTTTGAACAAAAAAAGTGTTTTTATTGAGGCAGTACAATAACAAAGAAAAATGGGTTTCGCAATGGAAAACAGAAGTATAAATGTTATGTCTGCAAGAAACAATTTATAGGAGGAAATAGGATTGAAATTGATGAACTTTGGGATGAATATTCGAAAGGAAAACAGACCTATGAACAGTTAGCAAACAAGTATAATTGCTCCAAGCGAACCATCCAACGAAAAATAGATTTATACAAAGTAAATATTCCTAAAAAAGAGCCGAGAAAAATTGTTGTTTTGATGGACACAACCTATTGGGGCAGAAACTTTGGAGTAATGCTTTTTAAGGATGCTTACACGAAAGAAAATCTCCTGAAATACTATGTAAAATCTGAGACAAATATACTTTATTTGCAAGGTATAAATGAGTTAACAACAAGAGGTTTTGAGGTTCTTGCTATTGTCTGTGATGGTCGTAGAGGATTGTTCCAATTGTTTGGTGAGATTCCTATTCAGATGTGTGAGTTTCATCAAGTGGCACTAATTAGAAGGTACATCACTAAACACCCTAAACTTCCTGCTTCTATTGAGTTAAAAGAACTTGTTGCAATGATGAAGATGACAGATAAAGAGTCTTTTGAAGGCGGATTAGAACTATGGTTCATCAAATGGAAAACATTCTTAAATGAGCGAACTACAAACCCCAAAACAGGAAAAAATCATTACACACATAAACGATTAAGAAGTGCTTACAGAAGTCTAAAAACCAACTTAAATTGGCTCAATGCCATCGATGGACATTTCTCAGATTTAAAGAATAAATTAAGAAACCACAATGGACTTTCAATAGAAAGAAAACGCAAATTTATTGATGAGTTTTTTAAGGCATAAAGGCTTCAAAAAATATCAAAAAAGAGGCTCTTTCAAGCCTCTCAATTTTGACATTTTCATCAGCCTTCAAGATAATCCCTAATAGGTTGCTCTCCAGCAGAGCCTATTCCCGTTTTACTTGATAAATCAAAGATAAAAAAAGGGAAATTAAAGTGCAAAAACTAATGAAAAATAGAGCCTCCTTTTTGTCTATTACACCTTAATTAGGGCTTGCTGATTTTCTAAAAAATAAAACATAATTAATTAACAATCAATGATTTATCTGCATGTTAGTAGTGATATTATTTTGATAAAAGCATAGGTTTTCGTATCTTACTATCATAAACCCGTGCAGTTATGATAAAATATACCGCCTCAAATCAACTAACATTAGATGGATTTTCACATCCTTTTTCCCAGGAACTTTCGCTTGAAAATCGTTGGGTAAAATTGGCAACAATTATTCCTTGGGATGATTTGGCAGTTATTTATAGCAAGGCACTCCATAGCCATGCAGGACGTGAGAGTATTGATGTAAGAATGGTGATTGGCGCCATTATCATAAAACACAAATTAGGGTTGGATGATAGAGGAACCGTTGCTATGATTAGCGAGAATATTTATTTGCAATATTTTTGTGGTCTTACAAGTTTTCAAACTAAAGATCCTTTTCATCCCACCGTTTTTGTAGATATCCGCAAGCGGATGGGCGCAAATGATTTTGACCTATGGAATGCACTTATCATTAAAAAAGCAGATGATTTAAGACCGTCTAAAAAGAAAATGATTGGGGGTGATGATGATGGTTTTCCAAAAAACAAAGGAACCTTAAAGATTGATGCCACAGTTGCAAATCATAAAATTGTTTTTCCTACCGATGCAGGACTTCTGAATACTGCTAGGAAAGAAACCGAACGTTTTATAGACTTACTCTACAAACAATCGACTTTAAAAAAGCCTAGAGATTATCGCAGGATAGCACGAACAGAATATTTGGTGTTTTCAAAAAAAAGAAGAAAATCAAAAAAAGAGATTCGTAAGTTTATTGGCAAACAACTAAATTATGTCAAACGCAATTTAACCTATATTAAAAACCTGTTAGACGACATAGAAATCCTCAAGAAAGAAGAAGTTCTTGTAGGGTTATTTCCAATGAAAAACCCATATCCCTCAAAGTTTCCACTGCCAAAACGAGACCAAAAAATTTATTGGATAGTACAGCAACTTTATGTACAACAACAGTATATGTATCAAGAAAAAATACATCGTGTAAAAGATAGAATTGTCAATATCTATCAACCTTATATACGTCCTATTCTTAGAGGAAAAGACAAAACATCTACAGAATTTGGTGCAAAAATAAGTGCAAGTGTGGTGGACGGAATGAGCAGAGTGGAACATATAAGTTGGGATCAATTTAATGAAGCCAGTGATTTAGAATTACAGGTAAATATGTACACAAAAACCTTTGGTCATTATCCAGAACTGGTTTTAGCAGACCAGATATATTTGAATAGAAAAAACAGAAATTGGCTCAAAGAAAGAGGAATACGGATTGTAGGAAAACCATTAGGAAGACCAAAGAAAACAAACCTTAATGCTTATCAAAAACGAAAATTAAAAAAAGAACGAAACCAAAGAAATCATATAGAAGGTAAATTCGGACAAGCAAAAAACGCATACGGCTTAAGCAGTATTAAAGCCAAAAGAAGTGACACCTCACAGAGTTGGATTGGGGCAATATTTTTTATAATGAATTTGATATCATTAGAAAAAATAGCGAAACAATACGCTATTTTTTGTGTCGTATTCAAAAATTACAGTGCAAGGTTAAAAATAAACATAATCAACTTTATTGATAACTCCAGTTATAGCATAAATCATATTTTTAAACTGACTATTCTTAAATATCTAATGATATCTTCTTGATAAAATCTGCAAGCCCTAATTAGGCAATATATCCCTAAAAATACAGACTTTAAAACACTATCAAACTAATACATAAAAAGCATTGAAACCAAATTGAATAAAAGACCTAGAAAACGATTTAATTTTGAAACACCTATATTTGAAATGGAAAAATTATTGTTTAACCAAAAAGTTGCATTTGTGACTTGAATTCAGCCTGCTTTTCTATTGATTAAAAAGTTACCTTTTGGTAAAAATGCAGAAGAACTCGCTAAAATAGTTATTCAAATGCTTTTGCCATATAAAGATTTTATTTACTCTATTACAAGCGATAATGGAACTGAATTCGCAAAACATAAAAAAATATCAGAAAAACTACTAACATTCTTCTTCTTCGCTCACCCATACTCTTCTTGGGAAAGAGGGTTAAGTGAATATACAAATAAGGCAATATATCTCTAAAAAATCAATATTTAATCAATATAACAACAATCAAATTAAGGAAATACAACACAAAATTAATCGAAGACCAAGAAAAAATCTAAATTATGAAAATCCTAAAAATCTATTTTATAGATTTGTAAACCAAAAAGTCGAATTTGCTACTTGAATCTACCTATTCCTCAAAAATACTAAAAGTTTGGTGGTTGATAGAAAATAGATTTATTTTCTAACAGATTTTTAGCGAGTTTCTTTTTTTAATCGTCAATTTAGCTATTTTTACAAACTATTTTTTAAGATATGCAATTTAAACACTCTGAAATTTTATACTTTTTAGCATTACTAATTATACCAATTTTAGTTCATTTATTTCAGCTACAAAAATTTGTGAAAGTACCTTTTACAAATGTTGCTTTTTTACAAAAAATAGCACTACAAACTCGTAAGAGTTCGCAATTAAAAAAGTGGCTTATTTTAACGATAAGACTACTATTACTTGCAGCGATAATTTTTGCATTTTCTCAACCTTTTTTTAGTAATAAAGAGTTAAATAAAAATCAACATAACTTTATATATCTAGATAATTCTTTAAGCACAAATGCAGAAGGTGAAAAAGGGAATTTATTGCAAGTTTCATCACAAGAAATTATAGAAAATATTTCTGATAAGGATAATTTTTCTTTACTAACAAATGATAATTTTTATTCAAATATATCATCATCTGAACTTAAAAAAATACTTTTTGAAGTTAAAAACTCAGCAAAAAAACTATCTTTAACTGATGTTTTATTAAAAATTGAAAGTCAAAATAATAATAAAACTAAAACTTTAAGTAAAAATATATTAATATCTGATTTTCAGAATATTTATAAAAATAATTTTACAAATGTAAATAACGATTTATTGCTAATTAAGCAACAAAATTCTCAAAAAAACAATGTCTCCATAGATAGTGTTTTTACAAATGAAAATGATGGGAATAACTTTACACTTAACATCAAGGTAAAAAATCAAGGCGAAACAAAAAAGAACATTCCTATTGCTATTTTTAATAACAAAAAACTGATTAGCAAACAGACCTTCTCTATCGAAAAAGACACAGAAAAAATCATTACTTTCTCAATTCAAAATCAACCACAGTTCTTAGGGAAAATACAAATAACTTTTAGCGATGCTTTTAGTTTTGATAATATACATTTCTTTACATTAAATTCTAATCAAAAAATTAATGTTTTGAGCATTGGAAAAGTATCAGAATTCTTATCAAGAATTTACACTAAAAATGAATTTAATTTAACACAATTATCTGCTAAAAACATAAACTATAACGCAATACCAAAACAACAATTAATACTTGTAAATGAGCTTGAGAATATTTCTCAACCCTTAATTTCTAGCCTAACCAATTTTTCTAAAAAAGGTGGTGACTTAGTAATTATACCTAACTCTAAAACAGATATTTCTTCATACAACCTCCTTTTTAAGAATTTATCCGCAGGAAAAATACTTCTAAATAAAAAAGATACCTTAAAAATTACCAACATTAATTTTAACCATCCGCTACTAAAAAACGTATTCGTTAAGAAAGTAAGAAACTTTCAATACCCAACAGTACAAAACCACTTTCCTACTTTATTTACAAATGCATCTACTGTACTTTCATTTGAAGATAATTCGGCATTTATTCAGCAAATAAAAACTCCAAACTCTAAAGTGTATTTTGTGGCTTCCTCTTTAGAAAAAACAAACAGTAATTTTGTGAATTCACCATTAATAGTTCCTATTTTTTACAATATTGGTCAACAGAGCCTACAACATTCAAAGCTTTACTATACAGTTGATAATAAGAATAAAATAGATGTAAACACACCGTTAAATAAAGATGCTGTTTTATCAATAAAAAACAAAAGGACTTCCTTTATTCCATTGCAGCAAACATTTCAAAATAAAATTACGATAACCACCAAAGAGCAGCCTTTAAAAGCAGGGTTTTATTATATTTTAAAACAACAAGACACCTTAAAGTCAATTGCTTTCAATTACCCAAAAGAAGAAAGTTTACTGCAATTTTTAAATGTTAACGAATTAAAGAACAATAAAAGCATTACAATTTCTACTTCTGTGAAAGATGTTTTTACTGAAATCAACAAAAAAAATGAAGTTCGCTGGCTTTGGCAATGGTTTTTAGCACTTGCTATTGTATCTTTGTTGTTAGAAATTTTAATACTAAAATTCTTCAAAGCATGAGCACGCTCATTAAATCGGCAACGATTATTGATTCTTCTAGTCCACATCACAATCAGCAAAAAGATATTTTAATTACTAACGGAAGCATTGAAAAAATTGCAAATTCTATTCCGAAGAAAAATAATTATACGGTTATACAATTAGATAATTTACACGTTTCTTGCGGATGGTTTGATACAAGTGTCTCCTTTGGCGAACCTGGTTTTGAAGAACGTGAAACTATTAAAAATGGGTTAAATACGGCTTCTAAAAGCGGTTTTACAACTGTAGCGGTTAACGCAAATACAAATCCTATAATTGACAACAAATCTGCAGTTGAGTTTTTAATTAATAAAGCCAACGGATTTGCAACTAGCCTTTACCCTATTAGTGCTTTAACACAGCAGAGCAAAGGTCTTGAATTGGCAGAACTGTATGATATGCAACAAAGTGGCGCCATTGCTTTTGGCGATTATGCCAAGCCAATTTCTAATGATAATTTACTAAAAATAGCGCTGCTATACGCTCAAAATTTTGACGGACTAGTATTAAGCTTTCCAAAAAACAATTCAATTGCTGGAGAAGGGATTGCAAACGAAGGTGTTAACTCAACAAAACTTGGTTTAAAGGGGGTTCCTGGGTTAGCAGAAGAATTACAGGTTGCTCGTGATTTATTTATATTAGAATACACAGGAGGAAAATTACACATTCCAACAATTTCTACTAAAAAATCAGTAAAACTGATTAAAGAAGCAAAAAAGAAAGGTTTAGATGTTTCTTGCTCGGTTGCCATTCATAATTTATTTTTAACTGATGATGAATTACATGGTTTTGATGCAAACAAAAAAGTAGACCCACCATTACGAACAGAAAAAGACATAAAAGCACTTATAATAGGAATAAAGGAAGGAACAATTGACATGGTTACTTCTGATCATAACCCTATTGATATTGAGCATAAAAAAGTAGAATTTTCTATAGCAAAAGACGGCACTATTGGTTTAGAAAGCGCATTTGGAGTTTTAAACTCAATATTAGATTTAGAAACGATAACCAAATGTTTGTCTGAAAACCCAAGAAAACGCTTTGGAATAGCCAATCATTCAATAAAAAAAGGAGCAATAGCCGATTTGTCTTTTTTTAATCCAAAAGAAAATTACATTTTTTCTAAAGAACATATTTTATCAACCTCAAAAAACAGTATATTTATAGGCAAGAAATTACAAGGTAAAACTTATGGCATTTTTGCCAATAATCAATTAATTTTAAACGCATAAAAAAATATGGAGATATTACCAGAAAACAATGTAGAAAGCGGAAAAACAACTGCAATCATTAGCTATATAACTATTATTGCTTTAGTTTTAAACAACTCAAAAAAGAACTCTTTTGCTAGTTTTCACATTCGTCAGATGATTGGGTTAAATATTTTACAGATCTTAAATACCTGGATTATTGGAACCTATATAAGCGAAATGGCAAGTTCAGTTGTTGGTATTGGTCTGCTTGTTCTTTGGGTAATCGGTTTTATGGGAGTTATGAAAGGTGAAGAAAAGAAAGTTCCTATTGTTGGCGACCAGTTTCAAGAATGGTTTAAAAATATTGGATAAAAAATACTAAATTGGCTAAAAGGCTATGCATCTTTTAGGGAATTTTATATATAATAAAGAATGCTACATTACAAAACTAGGCAACCCAAAATTGCCACAGAAAACCCCCCGTTATTAATCTTATTACACGGTTACGGAAGCAATGAAGATGATTTATTTTCATTTTCTGAAGAATTACCAGATGAATTATTAATAATTTCTACTCGTGCACCATATGAAATGGGTAACGGTGCTTATGCTTGGTATGCTATTAATTTTGATGCTCAAAATGGTAAGTTTTCTGATTTAGACCAAGCAAGAGAATCTGTTGATAAAATAGCTTTATTTGTTGATGAAATTCAAGAAAAATATAAAACCAATAAGAACAAAACGTTTTTACTAGGTTTTAGTCAAGGTGCTATTTTAAGTTATGCATTAAGCTTTAATTACCCAAACAAAGCACAATATATTATAGCATTAAGCGGTTATTTAAACGAAGAGTTATTGAAAAAAAAACCTTCCGAAGAAAAAATACTCAGCGATTATTATATTTCTCACGGAAAAGTAGATCAAGTTTTACCTGTAGACTGGGCAAGAAAAGCACCGCTATTTTTAGATAATTTACAATTAAAGAATGTGTATTCTGAATATCCTGTTGGTCACGGAGTTGCTCCGCAAAACTTTTATAGTTTTAAAGCTTGGATAGAAGAACGCTTGAAATAAAACCTTATTTTTACTCTTCAAAACTTATAAGTAACTATGGACGGAATTTTTAATCAAGACACTTTATATTTTTGGAGTGCTCCATTTTTTATCGTGATTATTTTAATCGAAATGTACTTTAGCTATCGTATAAAAGCTAAGAATTACGATTTTAAAGACTCTGCAACCAACGTCTATTTTGCCTTATCTAACTTTGCTTTAGATCTTATAATGAAGGTAGCTTCATTTGCAGTAATGGGGTTTTGTTACAAATATAGAATTATAAATTGGGAAGGAAACATGTCTTGGGCGTATTGGTTATTAGCCTTTATCGGGCAAGATTTCCTTTATTATATTCACCATTATGTAGACCATCATTCACGTTTCTTTTGGGCAGTTCACGTAACACATCATAATTCAGGATACTATAATATTTCTACAGGGTTTCGTTCACCCGTTTTACAGCCGCTATTTCGCTATATGTTCTTTTTACCATTAGCATTTTTAGGTGTTGAACCGCTACATATAATGTTTGCCTATGCAATGAACCAAAACTACGGAACTTTATGCCACACCAACTTTATAAAAAGTAAATTAGGTTTATGGGGTTTTTTCTTTGTAATACCATCACACCATAGAGTTCATCATGCGTCAAACACCAAATATTTAGACAAAAATATGGGGATGGTCTTAATTATTTGGGATCGTATTTTTGGTACTTTTCAAACAGAAGAAACAACCGAAAATTATGAAAAAATAAAATATGGTTTAACTTCAGAAATAAAGGATAAAGGACCAATAAATATTATATTTCATGAGTGGAAAGAGATTTTTAAAGACTTTTTTAATCGTAAAAAACACCTTCCTTTAGGTACACGTTTAAAATATGTTTTTATGCCTCCAGGTTGGTCTCATGACGGAAGTTCGCAAACCAGTAAAGAATTACAAGCTGAATTGAAGAAACAGAATAAATAAAAAAACCGAGCTCCTGAAATTTCAGGAACTCGGTTTTTTTATTTTAATATTTGCGATGCATGTGCTTTTGTTTTCACTTTTAAGATAATATCTTCTAGAACTCCTTTCTCATCAATTACAAAAGTTGTTCTGTGAATTCCATCGTATTCGCGTCCCATAAATTTTTTAGGTCCCCAAACACCAAAAGCATTGATAACTACTTTTTCTTGATCTGCTAATAACGGAAAAGGCAATTGGTGTTTAGTAATCCAATTTTGTTGACGCTTCGCAGAATCTGCGCTTACACCTAATACATCATATCCTTTAGCTAAAAAAGATTGATAATTATCCCGTAAATCGCACGCTTCCGCAGTGCAACCAGGTGTACTTGCTTTTGGATAAAAGAATAAAACTAACTTCTTACCGTTATAATCAGATAGTTTTATCGTATTTCCGTTTTCATCTTTGGCTTCAAAATTTGGTGCTTTATCTCCTATTTTTAATGATATCATTTTTTTATTTTAGTAGCAAAGATACAAAGTAACAAAGTTTTTTAAAGTCTAAATAAATAAGGTTTCAATTATAACTTTGTAATACCAATTATAAATTAAAAGTAAGCTTTAAATGAGTTAATGTAAAGACCATTATTAACTAATAGACACTACGTTTTTTTTAGTTATTTCCGCTACTACTGTTTGGTGCAACCATTTTTTTAACTCTTTAATATTTCCAAAAGTTTTATTTTTGAATTGTTCTTGTAAATAGTGCCATACTTTCTCGGCTGGATTAAGTTTTGGAGTATATGGAGGTATTCTGATAAGTGCGATATCTTCTGACTCTCCTATATTTAGGGTAGAATGAAAACCTGCATTATCTATAACACCAGATTAATTGATTAAAGGCGTAATTATTTTATATGACTATCAGGGCAGAATCATACTTTTACATTTAATATTTTCAACAAATAGTCTTCATTCCATCCAGCCTCAAGCCTTTTACTTTTCATCGATAATTTTTTTGATGATTCATTTTTCAATAGATTTAGTGCTATTTTAAGTAAAAAAGAATAATTTTGGGCAGCATTTCCTGCTCTTTTTCTAGAGGTATCCTCTGCAAAAGCAACATCTAACGTCCAATGAAGTTTATTCTCTATAGCCCAATGTGATCGTATTTTTTTTTGAAATTCATTTGCATCATTTTGTAAGCTAGAAATATAATATCGGGTTGATTTTTCTGTATTCTTATCGCTGTTTTTAAATTCACGGGTACTCTCTATTTTTATGATAGTCTTTAAATTTTTCCAACCATTATTCTGTTCAATAAATTGAAAATTATTAAGCACACTGCAGATTCTCGTTTCTATTCGTCCATGTCCTAAATCATGATTGATATACGTTTCTGGTTGTTTTGAAAATCGGAATTCATCTTTAATGTGTTCCAGTAATTGCGGTTGATTGGCTTTAACTGCCAAAATATAATTAGCATCTTGGTCTATTATTTTTTTTGCAATTTCTTTTTGAGTTCCCATAGCATCAATAGTGATAGTGTTCCCTGCTATATTAAGAATGTTTAATAGTTCTGGAATTGCAGTAATTTCATTAGACTTTTCATCTGTTTTAACTTGTCCCAATACCAGATTATTGTCACAAGCCCAAGCGCTAATCATATGAATTGGAGATTTCTTCCCGTGTGATTTTGCTCCACGAATAGTTTTGCCATCAATAGCTATTACTTGTCCTTTGGTTAAATCTGAAATTGAATGAACCCACTCAAAACAAGATTCAAACTTTTCGCTATCAATAGCCGAAAACACCCTGTTAACAGTAACTTTTGAAGGTATTCCATTGGGCAATTCTAAAAAAATCTTCTTTTGATTTAGCAAACCGAACCATTTGTTCCCAAGTTTCTGCCCCAGAAATTACCGCAATTATTCCAATAAGAAGGATGTCTATTAAATTGTGGAGTTGGTTTATATGGCTTCTATGATCTTCTATTTGTCCAAAAATGTCCTTTAAATTACTTGATGATTCCATTCGTATAAAGTATTGATTATCAATGTAATATACTAAAAATTAATAACTTAAAGACCTCGTATTCAGATAAATAATAATTTTATTATGCGAAAAAGTATGATTCTGCCCTGAGATAGTGAAATCTTGGATTCCGAAAACCTAAATGGTTTGAGTATATATCATAATCTATATTCTAACACCTCGCTATAATAAAACATTCCGGTGTTTATTTTTTTTATTAAACTCTAATGTTGTGTAATTCCCATCACCTTTTAAATCAATCCTTACAATATTTGTTTGATTCTTGAATGCTCCAAAAAGCAGGGTGTTTGTTATATTAATATTTGTCTTCCCTTCTAGGTATTTAATAGGTAGTTTAACTTTAAAATTAACTTGAAAGACATTATCATTTAGTATAATTTTAGTGTTTTCTAATAGAGTAATTTTATTATTAATTTTTAAAATATAGTGTTTACTTATATAATCCAAGATGTTCTGTATTGATACAGTAGAGTTCAAATCAACAGAATTACCGTAAATTTTTTTTAAATGAGTTCCAAAATCATCGGCAAAAAAGTATAGTTTAACCGAAATTTCATTATTGCTTTGTGTAATAACACAAGTACTAATTTTAATTGGATGTACATTAGCCCTTGAGAACATAGAAAAAGATAAACTCATAAAAAATATTAAAACTACTTTTCTTATTTGAATCTTATTAATCATAATTTATCTTTCTTAAAATAATTTTTGTATTAATAATATTAAAGCTATAAAACCTCCTAAACTACTTAAAATTAAATTCCAATATTTATGATTGAATTTTACTAACCTAGAAAACAAAAACAATACAAACAGCAAAATTATGACTATGGCTAATTGCCCGATTTCTATACCTATATTAAAATACAATAAAGGAAATACTATATTATCCTGTCCAGCCATCATCGCTCTAAAAAAACTAGAGAAGCCCATGCCGTGAATTAACCCAAAAACTAACGCTAACACATAATTGTATGATATAAAATGAGGTGTTTTTTCAGGGTTATTTATAAAAATATTAAATATGGCTGTAACTATTATTGTAATTGGAATTAACATCTCAATTACATGGCTATTGACTTTTATGATTTCTAGTGATGATATTGCTAATGTTATTGAATGCCCAATGGTAAAAGCCGTTATTAATACGGTTATTTTTTTCGTCTCACATAATTTATAAACCGCACATAGTACAATGATAAAAAGCATATGATCTAAACCTTGAATATTGAGAATATGCTCAATTCCTAATTTACAATAAATCCAAAATTCATCCATATTTGTTTTTAACAAAAGGCCTCGAAATTATATTCAAAAACAACTAAATTACATCTATTATTTTATAATAAATTTGTTAGATTTAAAAGATTCTCCTGAATTTCCAAAAAATTTAATTATATAAGACCCTGACGATAAGCCTTCTATATCGAGTTTTAAAATATTTTCAAACTTGTTCACATATATCTTTTTCACCAATTTTCCAGTGATGCTATAAATATGTACATAATTAACCTTTACATTTTTAGTCAAATGTATACTTACCTCACCTCCATCTACTGGATCTGGATAAATAGTTGTTAAATTTTCAGGGGTATCATAATTGCTTTTACTTAAGGTTATTGAGGTTGTTGAGGCTAATGCCAAAATTTCTGAAGCTGATAAAGCGCGTTCCCAAATGGTAACTTCATCTATATCGCCATCATATCTAAAATTCTCATTGTCATCTTTAAAAGATCCTATTTGAAACCAACCAGATGGAGGGTAATTAATATCTCCTGTTTTTAAGGCTGTAGTTTTCTCTATGCCGTCTATATACAAACGCATAATATTTCCGTCATAAGTGGCAGCAACATAATACCATTGATCCAAATTAAAATCTGTATTATCCACAAGATATGTTAATGTGTTACTATCTGTAGTAGATAATGCAAAACTAAATTTTGTGTTGTTTCTAGTTCCCAATAGCCATCCAAATTCATCACTGCCATTATCTTGAACTAACCCAACAAAACCACCCCATTTTAAACCTGTATTTAACTTTACCCATGCAGATACAGTTATCTGTCTAGTTGGTAACCCATCTTCTGGAATTGGAGACGTACCAGATTGCAAGGTAATCATGTCATTACCATCCATCCTTAAAATATCACCTCTAGTAGGATCATTATTTATAAATACAGCACCACTATTGGTGCCACCATCAAAATCTTTTCCGGCAGTAGATTCGTCATTAATATTACCATTAAACGGAAAATATGCAATTGGGTCTGTTGGAGGTACTAAACTTCCGTTTGTTGCATTAAAAGCTACTGGATTAGACCAATCTGACCAATGCATCGATTTGTCTCTATATCGTACTCGTACATAGTTTTGACCAGCGTATAATTTATCGGCTGTAACATTTAATTTAAAGATATCTACACCAGCATTTAAATCTACTATATCATAGGTAGGATGTGTTGCTGTAGGATCATAAAAAATATTTTCAAAATCTCTTTTTGAATGATGCACATAGTTATCGAAGTCTTGATTAGCCCCAGAAAATTGAAATTCAGTACTGTTATTTGGTTCTACACCAACATATGTACTCCCTTGAAATTCATAAGGTAAAGTAATATTAGCTGGAATAGAAATAGTAGGTTTTGAAGGTTTGGCTTGATCTAATTTTAAATAAAAGGTATCAACCAATAAATCTTCAGTTCCTATACCTCCATGAGAAGATCCAATAGAATATGTTTCTACAGTCATTTCTCTATTATCTAAGTCTAAATCAACTATTTGATAAATTTGTCTTATAATTGTTTTTTGTACATCTTCATAATCTGTAGGGTTTGGATTGCTATTGCCAGTCCAATATTGATCCCATGAAGCCCCTCCATTAATCATATGATATACTGGTTTATCCCTTAAAGCACCTCGCGCATATAAATGTGCATGACCAGACATATACATTGCAAATTTATCGGTTTGTTTTAAGATTGGCAGTATTGTATTTAGCATATAGCCACTTTTATCACCAGGTAATTGTTCTGCAAACAAAGGGTGATGTGTGTCTAGAAACAACCATTCAATATTGGCATCATTTTTCACTTCGTCTACAACAGATTGTACCCAGTTGGTTTGATCTGACCATGATTGATTCGAGTTTGTACAAATAAAAACGACATTTGCCACTTGAAATGTATAATAATTATCTCCACGTGTACCAGTCAAATTTTTATAATGAAAATTGCTATCATTATTGTACATAAAAAGCCTAGAGTAATTACCTATCTCCCCTCCTAAATCTGATTCGCCACCTCCATAATTACTACTAGCATCATCATGATTTCCTACTACTGTTATTGATGAAATATTACCTGTAAGTGATGATCCTTGGGCGAAATGCAAATTCTTCCATTCAGACAAACTACTTCCTGTATCTACCTGATCTCCTAACTCATGTTACGCATCCAAACCTCAAAAAAGGATGATTAAGCAGCTTTAGGTGTTGATAACTTTCTGAGTTAGTTATGAGCTGCTTTTTGAGCTGCTAAATAGATTTGTGTTTTCATAGCAAAATGATTTTTCCCTGTTCTTTGTTTAAGCCACTCTAACTTTATATAAGCTACAATTGACAATACAAAATGATTCGTTTGAGTTTCTGTTTTTTTAGTTGGAGATTTAGCAAAACCTGTGTTACTTTTAATCGATTTGTGATACTCTTCTACTGCCCACCGTTTTTTGTAGATTGTAGTTATTTGGTTATACGATAAATTTAAATCACTACAAGCCAAGTACAACTCGCCGACTGTATCATTCTCGTTTTTGAAAACTTGCTTTGTAAGCAACAGCGGAAAGTCTAGTTTTTCAAACCAAACTTCCACGGTTTGTTGTCTTGGCTGTAATGTTTTAATATTCACGTATGCTCCATTTTGCTTATCTTCTAAGGATAAGGCTACTTTTCGATTGCTTTTTAAGGCAATAATAAAATCATTTTTTAAAAGTTCTTTACAATAAACCATGTTCTCTGCTGAAGAAAACCAACTATCAGCCAACACATAATCAAAGTGTATTTTGCTACTACATTCCTGCAACATTTCTCTAAAAAGTTCGTTTTTAGTTTTGCTGCTTTTACGCTTTTGCCTTCCTGTTTTTTTGTCGGTAACCCAAATATTTTTCTTTATAAACTCTACACCACACGGTATACGTATGCCTCCAACTTCGACTAAAGCAGTTAGAAAATTAACCCCTTTTACAGACCTTCCAAACACATGGTCAAAATGCCAAGTGTTCAACTCACTTTCATCTGTATATTGTTTTTCTTGTATCGAATCATCAAAACTTAAAATGATAGTTTCTTTAGATTGAGTCAATTCTTCAACATAAGGTTTTGCCTTTTTCCATAGAAATTTACTGTCATAAACACCCGTTGATAATGCTCGTGTTATTTTATCATGTTTTATAGAGAGTAATGAAGCCATACCTGTAGCTGTCGTGTAAGAACTTGAACTTATCAAATAATCAGTATACAAATCAACAAAATTATCCATCTTTTTATTTCTCAAAGTTGTTAACAAGATAAACTATAAATATCTTAAATTCAAATTATTCTTGCGTAAGGTGAGTAAATAATTCATTCTTGGTTTTGCTACTTTTACGCTTTTGCTTTCCTGTTACTGGGTCAGTTACCAAAAGGTCTTTCTTTATAAACTCAACCCCACAAGGCAAACGCATACCTCCAACCTCTATTAAAGCAGTTAGAAAATTAACCCCTTTTACAGATCTACCAAATACATGATCAAAATGCCAAGTATTAAGCTCACTCTGATCTGTATATTGTTTTTCTTGTATAGAATCATCAAAACTTAAAATAATCGTTTCTTTCGATTGAGTCAATTCTTCAATATAAGGTTTTGCCTTTTTCCACAGAAACTTACTGTCGTAAACCCCTGTTGATAATGCTCTTGTAATTTTGTCATGCTTTATGGAAAGCAATGAAGCCATGCCTGTAGCTGTGGTGTAAGAACTTGAACTTATCAAATAATCGGTATATAAATCAACAAAATTATCCATCTTTTTTCTTGTCAGAGTTATTAACAATATAGATTATAAATTTCTCAATATGAAATTATTATTGCGTAAGGTGAGCTCCTAAGTTAACAATTAAGTTTATATGATCTTCTGGGTTACCTCCATACTTTGATATGATTTTTGCTCTAGCGGCCTCTATTAACTTTCTATAACGCTGATTATTCGTAGCGTCGTTAAAACGTTGGTGATCACCCATTATTACAAATCGATAGTGTCCTGTATCGGTACCTTCTGTAGGTTGCGTTTTAAATCGTTTAATAACCGAAACATTTGCCCCAGTTGTAACACGATAATAATAAGCCGTATTTGCTGTTAAGCCTGTTAATTGAACTTTATGCCAAATCCAACTAGCAGAGAGTGCATCATTAGTTCCATTAATCGTTGTACCTAAAGTATTTGTTAGACCATATTCCACTTTAGATTCTGTTCCTGAATCTGTTTGCCAAGTAACCCAAATAGTAGTACTAGTTGGTGTTTGTAAATAAGGGCTGTCTATTTGAGAGTAAATAAAACTTGAGAGTAGAAGTAATTTTAATAGAAGTAGTTTTTTCATATGTTAGTTCTTAAAGTTGATTTTTAAATCTAAAGAATTGAAAAGCCTTGTAAAATAAAGGCTACAAGACTTTTTAAATTCAATTATTTTCACCTAATTGAGTGAAAATCCTTGCAGGGCAGATCAAAGTTACAATTTCTACAGAAAACATAAATGCTTACGGCGAATTAAATTACATATCCGAAATATTCAACAATTTTGAGTTCTCGATTTTGATTGAAAAACATTTAGGCACAAGACCTTTACAGTTCGAGTTTAGTCATTGTGACGTTATAAAAAATCTTTGGATGCTTTTTTAGTTGGCGGAGATTGCGCTGAGGATATTGGGGAACATTTAAAATCTGATTTACTTCAAATTCCTAATTTAAAAGTCTGCTCTGCGGATACTAATTGGTCTGGTTTAAAAAAGTTTATCGCAAGAAAAAGAAATTCACCTGAGCAATGCTGGCATTGAACATCAGCTTAGTAGCCACAAAAATCTAAATGCTATGATTTTTATTTTGACCATCAATTTATTCCTTGTAAAAAGTATGATTCTAAAAAGAGTTATAAAGTGAAACGAGGCTATTTTCCTGAAGTCTCCACTATCGGGAAACCATTGTTCATCTTGAAAATAGAAACGGTAATACCAACGTAAAACACAAACAAGCAGACACCCTGAAGAATGCTTACAGCTCACTAAAAAACAAAGCCATTAACCCGCATTATTCATAGGATTTATATTTAGAACAAATTTCAAAATAGATTTTTTACACCCAGGTTTTAGGATTCTATTTTTTATTTTTTAAACTTTTCTGTAGTAAACAGTATGTTATAATTAATTTTAAAAGTTAAAAATGATCAATTTTACCAACAAAGCGTGAGTATCCCAAGGTTTTAAAATTCTCACTTTAAAACCGTTATTGAGTTATTACCTCTCTAAACAAATCTTGATATACAAATGCTCTTGATAACTGATAATATATTCGTTTTTTAGTGACTTTTATGGTAGCTCCAACTTTTAATAAATTGGTTCTTATTGTATTTATTTGCCATTTTTCAGCCTTTTCAAATGTTGTTTTTTTGATGCTTTTTTTTAGTAATAAAAATAGTTCGTAGGCTAAACTACTTAAAAACAACCTGAAGAAGTTTGCAACAAATCCATGATTGGATAATCGATCGGAAAAACACATATTCTTGACTTCTTTACTTCTGTTTTCGCTAGATTCACCTCGTTTTACATAGAAATCAAAGTATATTTCTCGGGCACCTTTCTCTTTAATATTACTTATAAAATGACGAACATTTAAGCCTTTCCCTGTACTTTCTATTTTACAGTAAGCTTGTTGTGGTTTATGCCAACTTTTGGCTTGATAGCGAAACGATGTGAAATGTTGGTGTTTTTTATGCTGATTTACATATTGAAGTTGAACCGCTTTTTTACAACGCTCAACCTTTCTTTTGAGTACCGAATTACTAGCCTGACCTGTTACAAAAAACAAATCATAATCAGCTACTAATTTATAAAAAGGAGCACAACTAAATCCACTATCTGTTCGAATAGTAATTTTTAGTTCAGGATATGCTTTTTTTATTTTTTGAATAATTCTTCTTAAAATTCCGACATACCATCGATTCGAATGGCTATTTCCTGGGCGAAGAACTGGCAGGATAATTTGACCGGTTTCTCCATCATGAAAAAATAATTCATTTAACATAAACTGTCCATAATAACCATTGAACATTGACATTTGTTGATTCCCATATGTTGGATCATCGGTAGCATCAACATCAATTGTTATTTCATCTCGACCTTTTAGGCTTGATACGTAACGATCAATCCAAGCGTAAGAAAGTTTGAAAATAGTTTCTTTATTCAAACTGTTTTCAAAACGAGAAATAGTAGGTTGAGAAGCCAAATCTCCTTGAAGAACATCTTTAAATAATGGGTCATTTTGTAAATGGGTCACATCATTGGCATCTTGATAACCTAGCATTAGCATAAACACACGTTGCTTGAGTTGATGCTCTCGACTGTAAGTAATGTATTTAGGGTTTCGAAGATCAGGAAGTAACTTGCTAAAATGTTTTAGTAACTCATGTTACGCATCCAAACCTCAAAAAAGGATGATTAAGCAGCTTTAGGTGTTGATAACTTTCTGAGTTCGTTATGAGCTGCTTTTTGAGCTGCTAAATAGATTTGTGTTTTCATAGCAAAATGATTTTTCCCTGTTCTTTGTTTAAGCCACTCTAACTTTATATAAGCTACAATTGACAATACAAAATGATTCGTTTGAGTTTCTGTTTTTTTAGTTGGAGATTTAGCAAAACCTGTGTTACTTTTAATCGATTTGTGATACTCTTCTACTGCCCACCGTTTTTTGTAGATTGTAGTTATTTGGTTATACGATAAATTTAAATCACTACAAGCCAAGTACAACTCGCCGACTGTATCATTCTCGTTTTTGAAAACTTGCTTTGTAAGCAACAGCGGAAAGTCTAGTTTTTCAAACCAAACTTCCACGGTTTGTTGTCTTGGCTGTAATGTTTTAATATTCACGTATGCTCCATTTTGCTTATCTTCTAAGGATAAGGCTACTTTTCGATTGCTTTTTAAGGCAATAATAAAATCATTTTTTAAAAGTTCTTTACAATAAACCATGTTCTCTGCTGAAGAAAACCAACTATCAGCCAACACATAATCAAAGTGTATTTTGCTACTACATTCCTGCAACAT
Organism: Tenacibaculum sp.; assembly: GCA_965242715.1. Classification (GTDB taxonomy): domain Bacteria; phylum Bacteroidota; class Bacteroidia; order Flavobacteriales; family Flavobacteriaceae; genus Polaribacter. Next base: position 1,455,913 of record OZ251501.1, on the reverse strand, counting down.
TTCTCTAAAAAGTTCGTTTTTAGTTTTGCTGCTTTTACGCTTTTGCCTTCCTGTTTTTTTGTCGGTAACCCAAATATTTTTCTTTATAAACTCTACACCACACGGTATACGCATGCCTCCAACTTCGACTAAAGCAGTTAGAAAATTAACCCCTTTTACAGACCTTCCAAACACATGGTCAAAATGCCAAGTGTTCAACTCACTTTCATCTGTATATTGTTTTTCTTGTATCGAATCATCAAAACTTAAAATGATAGTTTCTTTAGATTGAGTCAATTCTTCAACATAAGGTTTTGCCTTTTTCCATAGAAATTTACTGTCATAAACACCCGTTGATAATGCTCGTGTTATTTTATCATGTTTTATAGAGAGTAATGAAGCCATACCTGTAGCTGTCGTGTAAGAACTTGAACTTATCAAATAATCAGTATACAAATCAACAAAATTATCCATCTTTTTATTTCTCAAAGTTGTTAACAAGATAAACTATAAATATCTTAAATTCAAATTATTCTTGCGTAAGGTGAGTGATTAAAAAACAAAAAAACTCGCAACTTTCGTTGCGAGACTTTAACTGTACGTAGTGTGAGAATTACTAAAATTCTTAAAACTGCTCTCTACCAGAAAAATGGAAGTTACCTTCAATTGTAGCATTTTCATCAGAATCAGAACCGTGTACAGCATTTTCTCCAATAGAAGTAGCGTACATTTTTCTAATAGTTCCTTCTACAGCTTCCGCAGGATTTGTAGCGCCAATTAAGGCTCTAAAATCTTCAACAGCATTGTCTTTTTCTAAGATTGCAGCGATAATTGGTCCACGAGTCATAAATTCAACTAATTCACCAAAAAACGGACGTTCATTATGCACAGCATAAAAAGCTTGAGCATCTGCAGTGGTCATTTGTGTTTTCTTTAATGCTACGATTCTAAAACCTGCAGTGTTAATTTTGTCTAAAATTGCACCTGTATGTCCGTTTTCTACGCCATCAGGCTTAATCATTGTAAAAGTTCTATTTGTTGCCATTATTATAAATTTCTATATATAATTTTTTGCGTGTGCGGCTTCGCACAAATCGGCGCGAAATTACATATTTTTTTTAATAAAATTGTATCTTCGCAGCTTATGATTTCGAAAAAGATAGAAGACTTAATAGTTTATTTAAGTACACCAAGAAATATTGTTATAATTGGGCATAGAAATCCTGATGGGGATGCAGTAGGCTCAACCCTTGGGTTAAAACATTATTTGGATAAAAAAGGACATACTGCGCAGGTGGTAATGCCTAATGAATATCCAGATTTTTTACATTGGTTGCCGGGTTCAAATACCGTTAAAAGATTTGACCGTCAAAACACACAAAGTGTAAAGGCGTTAGATAAATCGGATCTTGTTTTTTTATTAGATTTTAACGCATTGCACAGGGTTGGCGATGATATGAAGCATACTTTAGAAGGGTGTAAAAATGATTTTGCATTGATAGATCATCATCAACAACCAGATGATTTTACCTATATGTATTCAGATACTTCAATGTCTTCTACGTGTCAAATGGTCTACAATTTTATAGAAATGAATAATGATGTAGACTTGATTGATGCCAATATTGCTACCTGTTTATATACAGGGATTATGACAGATACAGGCTCGTTTCGTTTTAGATCAACTACGAGTAAAACGCATCATATTATAGCAGATTTAATTGATAAGGGTGCAGAAAACGATAGAATTCATAGTAATGTGTATGATTCGAATTCGTATGGAAGACTACAACTATTAGGGCAAGCATTAAGTAATTTACGGATTATAGAAGATTGCAATACCGCTTATATTACCTTAACTCAAGAAGAAAAGAAACATTTCAGTTTTGAAAAAGGAGATACAGATGGTGTTGTAAATTATGCACTTTCGGTTAAAGGAATTAATATGGCTGCTATTTTTATTGAAGATGTAGAGCAAGGAATTATAAAAATATCTTTCCGTTCTAAAGGGAAATTTTCGGTAAATAAGTTTTCACGTAACCATTATAGTGGCGGAGGACATGATAATGCTGCTGGCGGTAAAAGTTTAGAATCTATGGAAGATACTATTACAGGGTTCACTACATTAGTTAATACTTACAAACAAGAATTACAAACTTCTTATGAAGCATAAAAGGCTATTTTTTTTATTGATTTTTGTCACACTTTTTTCTTGTAAAGAACCAGAAGCACGAAGACCGAAATCGCAATCTACAACGACTTTTTATAAGGAATTGATTGAAAAAAATAAGCAACTTATTAAGCAAGAAAACAGTTACATTGAACAGTTTATAAAACGAGATACAACCAATGTATATAAAACTTCTTCAACCGGATTTTGGTATGCATATATTAACAAAATTGAAGAAGATTTGACGAAGCCAAAACCAGAAGATGTTGTGGTTATAGAGTATAATATTACTGATTTACAGGACAATGTAATTTATCCGAAGCAAGAAAAAATATATAAAATAGACAAAGAAGATTTTATACCTGCATTACAAGATGGGATAAAGCTGATGAAAGTTGGAGAAACTGTTACATTTATAATTCCATCGTACCGTGGTTTTGGAATTACGGGTGATGAAGAAAAAATTGAAGGGAATACAACCATAAAAAGCACATTAACATTAAAAAATATTAAATCAAATTAAATCAAATTAAAAAATGAAAACACTTAAATTTTTAGCCATAGCAGTAATTGGAGTTTCAATTGTATCGTGTAAAAACGAATACAAATCAGTATCTTCTTTAGGAACAGAAATAGATTCGGCAAGTTATGCGCTGGGTGTAAATATGGGTTCTCAATTAAAAGCAAATTTTGACGATGTAGAAAAGGACGTATTTGTTCAAGGTTTTTTAAACGGATTAGATTCGGTAGATTTATTAATTTCTCAAAAAGATATTAGAACTACTTTAAATACCTTTTTTAAGAAGAAACAACAAGAAAAAATGAAAGAGCAGCAAGCAAAATATGCTAAAAAAGCTGAGGAAACTTTTGCTGAGTACAAAAAAGAAAACGAAGAGTTTTTAGCAACTAATAAAACTAAAAAAGGGGTTAAAACTACCAATAGCGGTTTACAGTATATAGTCTTAAAAGAAGGGAAAGGAGAGGCTCCTAAAGCAACAGATAGGGTTATAGTACATTATCATGGAACCAATATAAACGGAGAAGTATTTGATAGTTCTGTAGAAAAGAACAAACCATTTGAAACTGCTGTAACGGCAGTTATAAAAGGCTGGGTAGAGGGATTACAATTAATGAAGCCAGGTGCTAAATATAAATTTTTTATCCCTCAAGATTTGGCGTATGGCGCACAACAAAAAGGTTCAAAAATTAAACCTTTTTCAACTTTAATTTTTGAAGTTGAATTGTTAGAAATTAAAAAATAATTACATGAAATATTTAAAGTTTATATTAGTTGTAACTATTTTTTTTTCTGCATGTAAAACAGCAAAATATCCTAATTTAGAAAACGGTTTATATGCAGATGTTCAGACAAGTAAAGGGGATATTTTACTTAAACTATATGCTGAAGAAGCACCAATGACAGTCGCTAATTTTGTTTCTCTTGCAGAAGGAAATAATCCGAAATTAGCAGATTCTTTACAAGGTAAAAAGTTTTATGATGGTCTTAAATTTCATAGAGTAATTAAAGGTTTTATGATTCAAAGTGGTGATCCACTAGGTACTGGAGCAGGTAATGCCGGATATCGTTTTGCAGATGAATTTCCAAGTGATTCTTTGGGTAAATTAATTTATTCACACAATGATAAAGGAATCTTGTCTATGGCAAATTCTGGACCTAAAACAAATTCAAGTCAATTCTTTATCACGCATAAAGCAACGCCTTGGTTAGATGGTAAACATTCTGTTTTTGGCAAGGTAGAAATAGGGCTGGAGGTTGTAGATTCTATTGTTAAAGATGATGTTATTAATACTATCAAAATTATACGTATTGGTAAATTTGCTAAAAACTTTAACGCTTCTAAAGTATTTACTGAAGAATTAACTAACGTTGAAAGTAAAGAAAAAGAGTATTTAGAAAAATTAGAAAAGCTCAAAGAAGTATTCTTAAAAGGAAAAGGAATTGATAAAGCTACAAAAACAGCTTCTGGGCTTAAATTTATTAAAATAAAAGAAGGTTCTGGTAAAAAGTTTAACGGTGCTTTACCAGCTTTAATGCATTATTCAGTGTCTTTAGCAACAGGTAAATTAATTCAATCTACAGAAGGGGAAGAGGTATTTGCTTTTACACTTGACAAACAACCAATGATTGCAGGTGTTACTGAAGCATTAAAAGAAATGAGAGAAGGCGATAAAAGAAGACTTTTTATTCCTTATTATTTAGGATATGGTGAAAAAATGTATGGACCTTTTCCTGAGAAATCAGATATAGTTTTTGATTTAGAGCTAATTAAAGTAGGTAAATAATTTGTTAGAAAAATTATTACAAAAAGACAGAGAACTTCTTATATACTTAAACAATTTAGGCAACAAACAATGGGATGCAATGTGGTTGGCGATAACCCATCAATTTAATTGGATTCTGTTGTTTGTTATTGTTTTAGGTTTAATTTTTTGGAAATTTAGAATAAAGAAAACAATTTTTATTTTACTATTTATAGTGATTTTAGTTGCGTTTTCAGATCAATTTACCAATTTAATTAAAAACTTTACGGGTCGTGTTAGACCTTGTAATGTTCTAGGACTACAAGAATATTTGCGCCAGTTTAAATACAAACCACACGGGTTTGGTTTTTGGTCTGGTCACGCACACTTATCAACAACGTTTACAGTGTTTACTATTTTATTGTTGCGTAGTAAAATTAAGCTTATTTACGTGATGCTTTTATTTCCTGTTGTTTTTGGATATAGTAGAATTTATCTAGGAGTACATTATCCGTTAGATATTATTACGGGTTATATTACGGGAGCTTTTATGGGGTTTATATTCTATAAAACGCTTAAATTTTTCTTTAAAATAATTTTTAAAGAGCGCTTAATGTAATCGAATTAAATACTTTTTATTTAATGATTGTTCTCTGGTCTTTTCATTAATAAATTTCCATTTTAACTTTGTAATACTATAGTTATTGAATTCTTTTTCGATAGAGAAATCAATGTTTTTTCTTTTAGGTTTTTCACTTCATTATCATTCAAATAGAATAGTTTACCAGATGTGTTCTTCAAGTTTTCTTCAGAAATACGATTTACAGGGCTGTTTATGTAAAATTCAAATCCAAAGTTGTGAGTTTTATTATCAATAAAATTTATTTTTTTGTTGTAATGCTCATTTGCATATTTTGCAGCATACACCCCCCCTTGATATTTCAATAGCGTTGGATAAAAATGCGTCATCATAAACCCGTAAACTAATAAAAATGAAAAAGTAGTATAATAAAATACTTTGTAAACTTTAGATATAGTAGTTTTTCTTATTTGATACATACCAAATCCTACTAAAAACAACATGAATAGAAACACCCAATTAAAGGCTGGTTGCATTGTAAACCACAAGGTAGGGATTAATAATAAACCAATAGTTATTAATACATATTGAATACCATAGTATGTTTTTTGCAATTTTTGATAGGTATCTTTTAACTTAAAAATAAAATGAGCTGTAAGTATCGCCATAAACGGAAACACAATATTTGTGTAATGTGGTAATTGAAACTTACTTAAAGAGAAAACTAAAATTGTGCCTAGTGAAGCAAAGAGCGTATAAAATTCTTCGTGTTTTCGAACTTTCTTTAGGTTGCGTTTAATCTTTAAAAATATAGCGATATAAAAAAGTAGTGCCCACGGTAAAAATGCCCATAAAATTGTATGCATAAAAAAGAAAATATCGCCACTTCCTTTAATTGGAGCAGTATTAAAAAAGCGCCCAAATTGGCTATCCCAAAAGAAAAACTTAATACCAGATACATTCGTTTTATCAAAAATTATTTTTTCTGGATGTACGTCAAATTGATAATACAATGCATACAGTTCAGGAGTTATTAAGACTAAAATAATAACGATTGCAAATAACCAAATAGGATTTAAAATATTTTTCCATTGGCGTTTTACAATAAACTCACCACCTAAAGCGCAAATTATTGGAATTAAAGTAAACATTCCTTTGGTCATAATAGCCAATGAAGAAAAGAAGCAGGCGATTACTATATCACTCATGTTACGCATCCAAACCTCAAAAAAGGATGATTAAGCAGCTTTAGGTGTTGATAACTTTCTGAGTTAGTTATGAGCTGCTTTTTGAGCTGCTAAATAGATTTGTGTTTTCATAGCAAAATGATTTTTCCCTGTTCTTTGTTTAAGCCACTCTAACTTTATATAAGCTACAATTGACAATACAAAATGATTCGTTTGAGTTTCTGTTTTTTTAGTTGGAGATTTAGCAAAACCTGTGTTACTTTTAATCGATTTGTGATACTCTTCTACTGCCCACCGTTTTTTGTAGATTGTAGTTATTTGGTTATACGATAAATTTAAATCACTACAAGCCAAGTACAACTCGCCGACTGTATCATTCTCGTTTTTGAAAACTTGCTTTGTAAGCAACAGCGGAAAGTCTAGTTTTTCAAACCAAACTTCCACGGTTTGTTGTCTTGGCTGTAATGTTTTAATATTCACGTATGCTCCATTTTGCTTATCTTCTAAGGATAAGGCTACTTTTCGATTGCTTTTTAAGGCAATAATAAAATCATTTTTTAAAAGTTCTTTACAATAAACCATGTTCTCTGCTGAAGAAAACCAACTATCAGCCAACACATAATCAAAGTGTATTTTGCTACTACATTCCTGCAACATTTCTCTAAAAAGTTCGTTTTTAGTTTTGCTGCTTTTACGCTTTTGCCTTCCTGTTTTTTTGTCGGTAACCCAAATATTTTTCTTTATAAACTCTACACCACACGGTATACGCATGCCTCCAACTTCGACTAAAGCAGTTAGAAAATTAACCCCTTTTACAGACCTTCCAAACACATGGTCAAAATGCCAAGTGTTCAACTCACTTTCATCTGTATATTGTTTTTCTTGTATCGAATCATCAAAACTTAAAATGATAGTTTCTTTAGATTGAGTCAATTCTTCAACATAAGGTTTTGCCTTTTTCCATAGAAATTTACTGTCATAAACACCCGTTGATAATGCTCGTGTTATTTTATCATGTTTTATAGAGAGTAATGAAGCCATACCTGTAGCTGTCGTGTAAGAACTTGAACTTATCAAATAATCAGTATACAAATCAACAAAATTATCCATCTTTTTATTTCTCAAAGTTGTTAACAAGATAAACTATAAATATCTTAAATTCAAATTATTCTTGCGTAAGGTGAGTATATCAGATATTTTTTTTGTTTTTATATAGCGATAAAACCAATATAAAGATGCTACTATAAAACCCGTTAAAAAAGGTTCTGCTCGTACATCAAAATTAGAAATTACACTATGTAAAGATGTTATTAAAATTATTACAGAGAGAATTGCAACCTCTTTGTTGTATAGTTCTTTAGCAAACCTGTAAGTTACCCAAACCCCAAAGAAAAATATTAAAACACCAGGTATTTTATAGGCAAAATTAGACACTCCAAAAAGGTTAAATGATAGTGCTGATAACCAAAATGGTAAATGAGGTTTGTCTAACCAGTCAATTCCTAATGAATATAAGTTAATATAATCATTAGATTGATGCATTAGTTTAGTAATTGATGCGTATAAAGCAGCATCAGGCGTTATTAAATCTTGTGGCAAACCAACAATTGTAATTATAGCAATTAACGTTAAAATTATATAAAAGAGTGTATTACTTTTCATAATTAAAATGGCAATTTATTTTTTTGCTTAATCTATATGGATCCATTTTTGGGTTGGATAAACCAACAATTTGAAAGTGAGTTACAATAGCATCAGAAGAAAGCTTTGGAACAAGAAAACGGAGAGAATTTTTACTTTTCCCCTTAATAATTTCTGAATTTAACGTGGCTTTACATTCTTGAATTACTTGGTTATTATCATTCTTTAAATAGATAATAATTTCTAACTTCTTAAGAGCTATTTTAGTATAGGGATTGTATATATCTATATTTATTATGTTTTCTTTATTTTTAGTAATCTTTATTTCGTTAGAAGTAGAAAAGAGGAGGTCTTTAAAAACAGTAAAACCGCTTATCGATTGAAGGTAGATTTGACCGTTGTTCCTTTTTTTTACAGAATAATCTGCATATTTTTTAGCGCCTCCTATTTGTATAACAGTATCTTTTTCAATTTTTGAATTATAAGAAAAGAAGTCATATTGATTTTTTCTACTTCCCCAAGTATTGTATTGGTAAGGTCTTTTACCAGAATAAAACCAATAAGCAGATGTGTTTTGATATGAATTTACAAAAACAGGTGTTTCATCTTTTACTAAAGAATCAACCTTTGTTACCCACGTTTTATTTCCGTGCATTTCAAATTGATGCGGTAATAAACCATCATTTGCCATAGCAACGCGTAAAAAAGTGGTAATACTTAAAGTAACAATTGCTAGTTTTATAAATAATTTTTGTTCTTTTTTATGTTGAATTAAATAGTTAAAAGGAATTATAATTAACGGAATAGAAATAGCAACAATCCACTGTGCTTGTACATGTCCTTTAAAGGTTGATATAAAGAAAAACACAACAAAACCGATAGCTATAAAATTAAGAGCCTTATTAAATAACTCTTTATTTTTTAGGTTTTTATATAACGATTTGTATACTAAAGGAAAAGTAAACCCTATAATTGCCATCATATTAATTATATGCATATAGGTGTCTCTAAAACGATATACTGTATTTCCTTTTCTTTCAAATAAATGATATTTAATAGACGGAAAATCATTAACATATTGCCAATATAAATGTGGAAAAAACAATAATATAGTTCCTAGTGTAGTGAGCCATATTTTATAATCTTTTAAAACCTTTAAATTAGATAGAAGAACAAAAAAAATAATTAAAACGGCTTGATATTTACTGTACAACATTCCTGCCATAGAAATAGCTAAAATAATACAGCTCAACCATGATTTTTCTTGTAAATACTTTTTATAACCAAATAAGAAAATTGCCATAAAAAAGAGAAGAGGCGTATCAGGAACGGTTATAAATCCATAAACATTAAATAATGCGGTTGATAAAACAATTAGTAAAAATAACCAGGTATATTCTTTTTTCTGTGGATGATCAATTAGTTTCCAAATTAAATAAATAGTTGCAGATAGTGTAAATGCAGAGAAGAAGCGCACGCTTAATTCGCCATTTTCAAAAAATAAATTTGAAATATAAATCCAAGCCGCTACCATTGGTGGATGATCAAAATATCCCCAATCCATAAACTGTCTATACACCCAGTAATAGGCTTCGTCTGCCAGTAATTCTGTAGTAAAACTTTGAATGATATTTACAACTGTTAATAATATTAACCCTGTAAAAAGAAGATTGTTTCCTTTTTTTAAGAAATTGATCATAGTAAATCTAATAATTTTTTTGCGGCGTTAAACGGAGTAGTTTTTCCGTATTCTAAATTTTTAATTTCTTGTTTCAATTGTTTTTGCACAGTTTTATTTCCGAAGAAATTATTTTTTAGTTGAGTATTAATAGTTTCTAATAACCAATACTTATTCTGTTTGTTTCTTTTTTGTTGAAAAAAATTAGACGCTTTTGCTTCAGAAATATACTCTGAAATAATTTTAAAAGCGGTATCAATTCCTTTGTTGTGTAATGCACTTGCGGTTAGAACTTTTGGTTGCCAACCATTATCTTTTGGCGGATACAGATGTAAGGCTCTATTAAATGCTATTTTGGCAATTTTAGCATTTCTTTCGTTTCCGCTATCAGATTTGTTAATTATAATAGCATCTGCCATTTCTATAATTCCTCGTTTTATACCTTGTAATTCATCACCGGCACCAGCTAATTTCAATAATAAAAAGAAATCGACCATAGAATGTACCGCGGTTTCAGATTGCCCAACACCAACGGTTTCTATAATAATGGTATCAAAACCAGCAGCTTCACAAAGAATAATGCTTTCGCGAGTTTTTTGAGCAACTCCGCCTAAAGAAGTTCCAGATGGAGACGGACGAATAAAAGCATTGGTGTCTGTTACCAATTCTTCCATTCTAGTTTTATCACCAAGAATACTTCCTTTGTTTATTGAACTACTTGGGTCAACAGCTAAAACTGCCACTTTTTTACCCAGAGAAGTTAAGTGTTTTCCGAAGGCTTCTATAAAGGTGCTTTTTCCTACACCAGGAACGCCAGTAATTCCAACTCTAATAGAATTATTAGCGTGTGGTAAACAACGTTCTAAAATTTCGTTAGCTTTTTGTTGATGCTTTGCAACGGTACTTTCTACCAAAGTAATTGCACGACTTAAATACGTAATATTACCAGCTAAAATATTGCTAACAAACTCACCCGTAGAGGGTTGTTTGCTTCTGTGTTGTTTAATGTTTTCTGCTGAAAATTTACTGGTGGTTTCTGGTTGAGAAACCCCATCCTTTTCAGTTAATGCAGATTTGTTTTTGTCAATCAAAACAGTTCTAATTAGTAAGTAAAAATAAAACAAATAAAACGATTCGTCATTATTAAAATAACACTTCTATATTCTTGATAAAGTAACTATATTTACGGCTTGTAAATAGTACTTTTTTAATGAAATTATACAAAGAAAATCAACTTAAAATATACAATTCGCTTACTAAAAGTAAGGAACTATTTAAGCCAGTAAAAGAGGGTTATGTTGGTATGTACGTTTGCGGTCCAACGGTTTATAGCAATGCACATTTAGGAAACGTACGTACGTTTATGTTTTTTGATGTAGCCTTTCGTTATTTTCTGCATTTAGGCTATAAAGTGCGTTATGTGCGCAATATTACTGATGCAGGTCATTTAGAAAACGATGCAGATGAAGGTGAAGATAGAATTGCTAAAAGAGCACGTTTAGAGCAAATTGAACCGATGGAGGTAGTACAACGCTACACGGTAGATTTTCATAATGTGCTAAAAAGCTATAACTTTTTACCACCAAGTATAGAGCCAACAGCAACAGGTCATATTGTTGAGCAGATAGAAATGATTAAGCAAATTTTTGATAAAGGTTTGGCGTACGAAGTAAATGGATCCGTATACTTTGATGTATTAAAATATAATGAAACAGGTAATTACGGAATCCTTTCTGGCAGAAAAATAGAAGATGCAATTCATAATACACGTGCCTTAGACGGGCAATCAGACAAGAGAAATCCACAAGATTTTGCACTTTGGAAAAAAGCAGACGAACGTCATATTATGCGTTGGCCTTCGCCTTGGAGTGATGGTTTTCCTGGTTGGCATTTAGAATGTTCGGTAATGAGTACTAAATACTTAGGCGAACAATTTGATATTCATGGAGGCGGAATGGATTTGAAATTTCCGCATCACGAATGTGAGATTGCGCAATCTAAAACCTGTAGTGGTGTTATGCCAGTTAATTATTGGATGCACACAAATATGTTGCTGTTAAATGGTCATAAAATGGCGAAATCAACAGGAAATTATATTCTTCCAGATGAAATTTTAACAGGAGATAACAAAATATTAAGTAAAGCGTTTTCGCCAAGTGTAGTACGTTTTTTTAATATGCAAGCAAATTATAGAAGCATTCTAGATTTTTCTAGCGATGCTTTAGAAGCTTCAGAAAAAGGGCACACAAAGTTAATGGAAGCAGTTCGTTTAATCGATAAAATTGAAGCAGGAAATACATCAACCTTTAATGTAGAAAACTGGAAAAAGGATTGTTACGCAGCAATGAATGACGATTTTAATACACCAATGTTAATTTCAAACTTGTTTGAAGCTGTAAAAGTTATCAATCAAATTAAAGATGAAAAAGCAAGTTTAACTGTAGAAGATATAGAAGTATTAAAAAGCACATTAAATGCTTTTGTTTTTGATGTCTTAGGGTTAATCAACGAAACAATTGATACTAATAGTTCTGGTAAACTGAGTGGGGTAGTAGAGCTGTTAATTAAGATGCGTAAAGAAGCGCGTGTAGATAAAGATTGGGCACTTTCAGATAAAATTAGAGATGAATTATTAGTACTTGGAATTCAGTTAAAAGATGGGAGAGAGGGCACAACGTTTTCTGTAAATTAAAAATTAAATGATTTTTCAAACTGAAAGACTTTTCGTTAAACCTATAAAAGAAATTAATAGAGCTGAATTCACAGAATTATTAACTGCGAAAGAAATAATTGAAGCTATTCCTCAAGAAAAACCATCAAACGAAGATTTAGAATCAAAATTTCAAAAAGCTATTACTTTTAATGGAGATATATTAAAAAACAATCGTAGTATTTTAGGTGTTTTTGAGCAAGGTAAAGATGAATTAATAGGTTTAGTCGCTTTTTTAACAAATAATGAAGGAGATAGGGGGTTAGGATATCGTTTCAGGGAAAAATTTTGGAACAAAGGGTATGCGACAGAAATAACAAAAGAAATGATAACTTTTTCTTTTTCAGAATTAAAATTAAATAAAATAACTGCGGATGTTTGGTCTCAAAATGTAGCATCAAATAAAGTTCTAAGTAAGTTTTTAAAGCCAGTAAAAGAATTTTACAATGAAGATGATGATTGTACTGATAGAAGGTATGAACTTTTAAAAGAAGATTAGAGTTAATTTGAAAAAAGCATTAACATATCCATTTATTTTATTAGTTCGATTTTATCAAGCGGCTATTTCGCCGTATACGCCAGCAAGTTGTAGATATTCACCAACGTGTTCACATTACGCTATTGAAGCATTACAAAAACACGGAGTATTTAAAGGAGGTTGGTTAGCGTTAAAAAGAATATTTAGTTGTCATCCTTGGGGCGGAAGTGGTTACGATCCAGTTCCAGAAAAGAAATAACGTCATTTTGAACTTGTTTCAGAATTACATAAAATATTAAAAATAAAGAATGAATTATTTATCTATAGTTTGGGACCCTTCAATTGGGATTGATTTAGGTTTTTTTATAATCCGTTGGTACAGTTTAATGTTTGTTTCAGTTTTTTTATTGGGTTTATACCTAATGAAGAAAATTTATATAAATGATAAAATTCCTGTAGAAAAACTAGACCCGTTATTTATGTATGTGTTTTTATCTATGCTAATAGGTATGCGCTTGGGCGATGTTTTGTTTTATAGTTGGGATTATTACCAGAACCATTTAATAGAAATATTCTTACCAATAAAAGAAAGTGCAAACGATACGTTGTTCGGTTTAATAAAAGGCTGGAAATTCACAGGATTTATGGGGTTTGCAAGTCATGGAGCAGCAATAGCAATTCCGTTAACAATGTATTTTTATGCAAAAAAACATTTGCAAAAACCTTGGTTATTTATTTTAGATAGATTAGCAATTTTGGTAGCTTTAGCAGGTTTCTTTATTAGAATGGGAAATTTTTTCAATTCAGAAATTTACGGAAAACCAACAGGCTCTAGTTTCGGAGTTATCTTTAAAGGCGACGGACAAACCATTCCACGTCACCCAACACAACTATATGAAGCATTTAGTTACCTAGCATTGTTTTTTGTGTTATGGTATCTCTATTGGAAAACAGATAAAAAGAAGCAAGTAGGTTTCCTATTCGGTTTATTTATGGTAGTACTTTGGTCGTTACGTTTCTTCATTGAATTCCTTAAAGAAGCACAGGTAGATGGACGAGAAGATTGGGTTTTTAATTCACTAAACACAGGTCAAGTATTAAGTATTCCAATGGTATTGATTGGTTTCTGGTTAATGTTTAGAAAAACGAAACCTTAAATCAAAAAAAATACTTTTTTGGAACTCTTTTTGCAAGAAGGTATATAAACCTCAGAATGAAAAAAATTCTATACCTATATATACTACTCTTTTCTATAACCCTTTCAGGACAGATAAAAGATACACTGCCAAATTTTAAGCAAGACTATTTCTTGGTTAAAGATGGCGATACACTTGTAATTGAGCTTGATGAAGTTTCCATATTACCAAAGCATAAATTCAATCAGCCCAAAGACATATATTACTATTATTGGTTTCGCCGCAAAGTATTTAAAGCCTATCCATATGCAAAAATAGTAGCAGAAAGAATAGACAGTTTAAACGTTAGATTAACACGGATAAAATCCAACAGTAAAAAACGTAAATACACAAAAAAGATACAGAAGTACTTAGAAGGAGAATTTACCGATCAGCTTAAAAAAATGACCCGTACAGAAGGTCGTGTACTCATTAAACTCATACATCGCCAAACAGGCAAAACTACTTTCCAAAACATAAAAGAATTCCGCAGTGGTTGGCGAGCCTTTTGGTACAATATCACAGCAAACCTATTCAAGTTATCGCTTAAAACCAAATACAATCCAGCTCAAGAAAATGAAGATTTCTTAATAGAAGACATTTTACAACGCGCCTTTATAGATGAAAAATTATCAGAACAACCTGCAAAATTACCATTCAACTATAAAGAGATAGTAGCAAGTAATAAGCGTAAGATAAATGTAGAAGAATATAAAAAGATGTTTGCTAAAATGAGGAAGAAGAAGAAACGTAAGAATAAAAAGAAACAACTTAAGAAAACAGTTAAATAATTTTTTCTTTGGCGTTTCCTTGTGAGTTTCGCTTTCTGCGCTTGTTTTTTCTCGTGTCTGTAAAAGAGCTCAAACAATTGCCTGAATCGTTAACGTGTCTTTTTTATTAACTTTATTAATAACTACAAGCATGTTTCTGTATTAAGTAAGTATTAAGAGATAGGAGTTTGCCTATTCATTTCTACAGGCCCTTTCATTGAGCAATCCATTTATTCATCAATCTATTGATCCAGCAATCTACCTCTCCAACATTTTTTCGGGTATAAAGTTCTAGTAATCAATATAAAGAAAAATAAGTAAAAAAAACATTTAAAAAAGTTTGTTGGGAATTAAAAATGTGTTGTATATTTGCACCCGCTAAGCAAAAAACGCAAGTTGTAAAGTTTAGCAAAGTTCATTGAATAGTTGTAAGATTTCTTTATCTTAAATAGTTTAAAAATAATTAATTTTTTTCTTGTTTAGTGATAATAAGAAGTAGTATCTTTGCAGCCCGTTTGTAGCGGAAAAGTTCAGTCGCATTTAGGGGTATAAAAATAAATTAAAAAAAACTTTAAAAAGTTTTGTTAGAACAAAAATAGTTTATAATTTTGCATCCGCTTTCAGAGATGAAAGATTTAAGTTCAAGAAGTTTTGGAATAATTTTTTAAGATTTAAAATTAACTAGTTCGATTCTAGTGTTTCTACAAAAAGTATATTGAAGTGTCAATTGCTAAGATTGATTATAGAGATTACTAAGTTCATTGAAAATATTGAAATTGACAGCGTAAACAAAGAGTAGAATAACCATAACTTTTAATTAAGTTAAATTCTTTTGAAACTTATTCATTCATATTATTAAAATATACAATGAAGAGTTTGATCCTGGCTCAGGATGAACGCTAGCGGCAGGCTTAACACATGCAAGTCGAGGGGTAACAGGGGAGCTTGCTTCTGCTGACGACCGGCGCACGGGTGCGTAACGCGTGTAGAATCTACCTTGTACAGGAGGATAGCCTTTAGAAATGAAGATTAATACTCCATAATATAGAAAAGTGGCATCACTATTTTATTAAAGATTTATCGGTATAAGATGACTATGCGTCCTATTAGCTAGATGGTAAGGTAAAAGCTTACCATGGCTACGATAGGTAGGGGCCCTGAGAGGGGGACCCCCCACACTGGTACTGAGACACGGACCAGACTCCTACGGGAGGCAGCAGTGAGGAATATTGGGCAATGGAGGCAACTCTGACCCAGCCATGCCGCGTGCAGGAAGACGGCCCTATGGGTTGTAAACTGCTTTTATACAGGAAGAAACCGCTCTACGTGTAGAGCCTTGACGGTACTGTAAGAATAAGCACCGGCTAACTCCGTGCCAGCAGCCGCGGTAATACGGAGGGTGCAAGCGTTATCCGGAATCATTGGGTTTAAAGGGTCCGCAGGCGGTCAATTAAGTCAGAGGTGAAATCCCGTCGCTCAACGACGGAACTGCCTTTGATACTGGTTGACTTGAATTATACGGAAGTAGATAGAATAAGTAGTGTAGCGGTGAAATGCATAGAGATTACTTAGAATACCGATTGCGAAGGCAGTCTACTACGTATATATTGACGCTGAGGGACGAAAGCGTGGGGAGCGAACAGGATTAGATACCCTGGTAGTCCACGCCGTAAACGATGGATACTAGTTGTTGGGTTTATACTCAGTGACTAAGCGAAAGTGATAAGTATCCCACCTGGGGAGTACGGTCGCAAGACTGAAACTCAAAGGAATTGACGGGGGCCCGCACAAGCGGTGGAGCATGTGGTTTAATTCGATGATACGCGAGGAACCTTACCAGGGCTTAAATGTAGTCTGACAGCTTTAGAGATAGAGTTTTCTTCGGACAGATTACAAGGTGCTGCATGGTTGTCGTCAGCTCGTGCCGTGAGGTGTCAGGTTAAGTCCTATAACGAGCGCAACCCCTGTCGTTAGTTGCTAACAAGTAATGTTGAGGACTCTAATGAGACTGCCTACGCAAGTAGTGAGGAAGGTGGGGATGACGTCAAATCATCACGGCCCTTACGTCCTGGGCCACACACGTGCTACAATGGTATGGACAATGAGCAGCCACTGGGCGACCAGGAGCGAATCTATAAACCATATCACAGTTCGGATCGGAGTCTGCAACTCGACTCCGTGAAGCTGGAATCGCTAGTAATCGGATATCAGCCATGATCCGGTGAATACGTTCCCGGGCCTTGTACACACCGCCCGTCAAGCCATGGAAGCTGGGAGTGCCTGAAGTCGGTCACCGCAAGGAGCCGCCTAGGGTAAAACTGGTAACTAGGGCTAAGTCGTAACAAGGTAGCCGTACCGGAAGGTGCGGCTGGAACACCTCCTTTCTAGAGAAAGATTGGTGAGTTACAAAAGGGAAGTTTTACTCTTTGCTGTTAATTTTAAATAAAACAAGTATTAAGCTATTATAGTCTCGTAGCTCAGCTGGTTAGAGCGCTACACTGATAATGTAGAGGTCGGCAGTTCGAGTCTGCCCGGGACTACAAAAAGTTTAATATTTAAAAGGAAATTCTAGAAGTTGAGAAAAACTTAGTTTAAGTGTTGAATGTTTAGTTTTTAATTAAATAAAGCACTAACTAATAACTAACAACTAAGAACTCATAACTAGGAAATGGGGGATTAGCTCAGTTGGCTAGAGCGCTTGCCTTGCACGCAAGAAGTCATCGGTTCGACTCCGATATTCTCCACAATTTTAGAGATTAGAATTTAGTTCCTATCGAATAGTTTTACTAATCGATAATTACTAAAAACTCTTTACTAAATTAAAGTTCATTGACATATTGGTAAAATGATATCGTAAAGAATCAAGATAGAGCGTTAGATTTAAAAATCTAACAACAATATTTTTATAATAAATTATAAAGAGTTCATTTTGATGTAGCAATACATCAAAGCAAAAAGTACAATAAGCTAAATAAGGGCGTATGGCGGATGCCTAGGCTTTCAGAGGCGATGAAGGACGCGATAAGCTGCGAAAAGTTACGGGGAGAAGCACATATTTTATGATCCGTAAATATCCGAATGGGGCAACCCAGCATGTTGAAGACATGTTACCCGCAAGGGGGCAAACCCGGTGAACTGAAACATCTAAGTAACCGGAGGAAGAGAAAACAATAGTGATTCCGTCAGTAGCGGCGAGCGAACGCGGATTAGCCCAAACCAATGTTGTTACGGCAATATTGGGGTTGTAGGACCACAATATTCAAGACTAAGTGAAGTAGAACTGTTTGGAAAGACAAACCATAGAGTGTGATAGTCACGTATACGTAAACGAAGTTAAGATAGTGGTATCCTGAGTAGTGCGGGACACGAGTAATCCTGTATGAATCCACCGGGACCATCCGGTAAGGCTAAATACTCCTGAAAGACCGATAGTGAACTAGTACCGTGAGGGAAAGGTGAAAAGAACCCTAAGTAAGGGAGTGAAAGAGAACCTGAAACCGTACGCCTACAAGCGGTCGGAGCACATTTACTGTGTGACGGCGTGCCTTTTGCATAATGAGCCTACGAGTTACTGTTGCTAGCAAGGTTAAGCATCTAAGATGTGGAGCCGAAGCGAAAGCGAGTCTGAATAGGGCGACCATAGTTAGTAGTAGTAGACGCGAAACCGAGTGATCTACCCATGGGCAGGTTGAAGCTGTAGTAACATACAGTGGAGGACCGAACCAGTTGACGTTGAAAAGTCTTTGGATGACCTGTGGGTAGGGGTGAAAGGCCAATCAAACTCGGAAATAGCTCGTACTCCCCGAAATGCATTTAGGTGCAGCGTTGAGCGAAAGTTTTATAGAGGTAGAGCTACTGATTGGATGCGGGGGCTTCACCGCCTACCAATTCCTGACAAACTCCGAATGCTATAAAATGTTACTCAGCAGTGAGGGCATGGGTGCTAAGGTCCATGTCCGAGAGGGAAAGAACCCAGACCATCAGCTAAGGTCCCCAAATATATGTTAAGTTGAACTAACGAGGTGAAACTGCTTAGACAGCTAGGATGTTGGCTTGGAAGCAGCCATTCATTTAAAGAGTGCGTAACAGCTCACTAGTCGAGCGGTTTTGCATGGATAATAATCGGGCATAAACATATTACCGAAGCTATGGATTTGTATTATATACAAGTGGTAGGGGAGCATTCTATGGGTGTTGAAGGTGTACTGTAAGGTATGCTGGAACGCATAGAAAAGAAAATGTAGGCATAAGTAACGATAATGCGGGCGAGAAACCCGCACACCGAAAGACTAAGGTTTCCTCAGCGATGCTAATCAGCTGAGGGTTAGTCGGGGCCTAAGGCGAATCCGAATGGAGTAGTCGATGGACAACAGGTTAATATTCCTGTACTTCTTATAATTGCGATGGGGTGACGGAGTAATGAAAACACCGCGAACTGACGGAATAGTTCGTTTAACTAAAAAGGTATTGGCACTGTAGGTAAATCCGCAGAGTTAGCTGAATTAGGAAAGTACTACAAGGCTTCGGCTGCGTAGAGTGTGTGTAAGGGCTTCCAAGAAAAACCTCTAAGCTTCAGATTATAAGAACCCGTACCGTAAACCGACACAGGTAGTTGGGATGAGAATTCTAAGGTGCTCGAGAGATTCATGGCTAAGGAACTAGGCAAAATAGACTCGTAACTTCGGGAGAAGAGTCGCCCTACTCCGGTAGGGCCGCAGTGAAAAGATCCAGGCGACTGTTTATCAAAAACACAGGGCTTTGCTAAATTGAAAGATGATGTATAAGGCCTGACACCTGCCCGGTGCTGGAAGGTTAAGTGGAGTTGTTAGCTTCGGCGAAGCAATCAAATGAAGCCCCAGTAAACGGCGGCCGTAACTATAACGGTCCTAAGGTAGCGAAATTCCTTGTCGGGTAAGTTCCGACCTGCACGAATGGTGCAACGATCTGGATACTGTCTCAGCCATGAGCTCGGTGAAATTGTAGTATCGGTGAAGATGCCGATTACCCGCAGCGGGACGAAAAGACCCCGTGAACCTTTACTATAGCTTCGTATTGACTTTGGATAAGTAATGTGTAGGATAGGTGGGAGACTATGAAGCGGCGTCGCTAGGCGTTGTGGAGTTGTCCTTGAAATACCACCCTTTGCTTATCTAGAGCCTAACTCAGCAATGAGAACAGTGCGTGGTGGGTAGTTTGACTGGGGTGGTCGCCTCCAAAAGAGTAACGGAGGCTTCTAAAGGTTCCCTCAGTACGCTTGGTAACCGTGCGTAGAGTGCAATGGCATAAGGGAGCTTGACTGAGAGACATACAGGTCGATCAGGTACGAAAGTAGAGCATAGTGATCCGGTGGTTCCGCATGGAAGGGCCATCGCTCAAAGGATAAAAGGTACTCCGGGGATAACAGGCTGATCTCCCCCAAGAGCTCATATCGACGGGGGGGTTTGGCACCTCGATGTCGGCTCGTCACATCCTGGGGCTGGAGAAGGTCCCAAGGGTTGGGCTGTTCGCCCATTAAAGTGGCACGCGAGCTGGGTTCAGAACGTCGTGAGACAGTTCGGTCTCTATCTGCTGTGGGCGTTAGAAATTTGAGTGGATCTGACTTTAGTACGAGAGGACCGAGTTGGACTGACCGCTGGTGTACCAGTTGTTCCGCCAGGAGCACTGCTGGGTAGCTACGTCGGGAAGGGATAAGCGCTGAAAGCATATAAGCGCGAAACCCACCACAAGATGAGATTTCTTTAAAGGGTCGTAGGAGATTACTACGTTGATAGGCTATAGGTGTAAGTACAGTAATGTATGTAGCCGAGTAGTACTAATAACCCATAGGCTTATGTATGGCTTCTGACCTTCGGGTCAGGGCCGAAACTCTTTGATAATTTATGATATTATTTTACTTTTATGTCAACGCATACAGTTGAAATATACTGAAATATTTTAAGGTGATTATAGCAATGGGGCTCACCTCTTTCCATCCCGAACAGAGAAGTTAAGCCCATTT
Organism: Tenacibaculum sp.; assembly: GCA_965242715.1. GTDB lineage: Bacteria > Bacteroidota > Bacteroidia > Flavobacteriales > Flavobacteriaceae > Polaribacter. The sequence goes on along the minus strand of OZ251501.1, from coordinate 1,435,285 downwards.
GCGCCGATGGTACTGCCATTATGGTGGGAGAGTAGGTCGTTGCCTTGCTTTTAAAGCTCTTAGTTGTAAAACTAAGAGCTTTTTTTTGTTGGTAATGGTGCCAAAAATAGTTGGTAATTTTTTCAATACTATTTTTTATCTTTAACGAGTTAATCCGAAAAGGATATGAGCAATGCTGAGGAGCAACTTATACCAAATTAATTAGCTAAAGCTGTTATTTATTGTATATTTACGGATGGCAAAAGCAAGAAAATTTACAATAAAAGAGAGTCCTTCTGAACTGATTTCTCTTCGCAAAAAACAAAGACAGTATCGTATTGAAAAAAGAATCATCTGGCTTTTAGAATTACAAAAAGGAAAATTTAAAACTCGCGAAGCATTAGCCACTTATTTGGGCATAAATTTACGCACTCAAGAACGTTGGGTTCTTCGTTATATATCTGGGGGAATAACTGGATTATTGACAGACAAACCAAAAAATATCACCTCAAGAATCATCACTCCCCAGATTCATCAAGGATTATCAAAACGTGTAAATTCAAGTGAGCAACCATTTTTAGGGTACTGGGATGCTGTGCAATGGGTTAAGAACGAGTACAATGTTGATGTACAGTACCATAACTTAAGAAGATATTTAATACAGCACTTTAAGACCAAGTTAAAAGTTCCAAGAAAATCTCATTACAAGAAAGATGATAAAGCGGTAGATGCTTTTTTAAAAACTCCCGAATACCCTACAGGACATTAGATTTAGTCTAAATAAAGATACGTATTCTAGTGTCAATTTATATTCCCAAGATGAAGCTAGGTTTGGAATGATGACCCACCTCGGCAGGTAGTTAACAGCTTGTGGAATAAAACCGATTGTATCTTATCAACACGTCTTTAAAACCACCTATTTATACGGAAGCTATTCGCCAATCAATGGCGATAGTTTTGTTTGGGAAATTAACGGTGTAAATACCACTATATTTGAATCTTACCTTAAAGAATTCTCAAAATATAACCCTAATGAATATAAAATTGTTGTCATTGATAACGCAGGTTTTCACTCTACAAAAAATATAGAAGTCCTTCAAAATATTTTCCTTTTAAGAATCCCTCCTTATGCGCCAGAATTGAATCCTTGCGAACAAGTATGGCAGTATATTAAAAACCGATATAAAAACCAACGATTTGAAAATATGGGCGTAATAGACAAAAAGTAGGCTAAGAATCCCTGTAAGCTTTATCTTTGTTGACTTAACATCAAATCAAAGGTTTTGAATAAAAAAAGTGCTTTTATTGTAGTAGTACAATAACAAAGAAAAATGGGATTCGTAATGGAAAACAGATGTATAAATGCTATGTCTGTAAGAAACAATTTTTAGGTGGAAATAGGATAGATATTGCTGAACTTTGGATTGCATATTCTAAAGGGAAACAGACTTATAAACAGTTGGCAAAAAAGTATAATTGCTCCACACGAACTATACAGAGAAAAATAGATTTACATCTAGTTTCTACACCAAAAAAACAGCCAAGGAACGTTATTGTTTTGATGGACACTACTTATTGGGGAAGGGGCTTTGGAGTAATGCTTTTTAAAGATGCCTACACCAAAGAAAATCTTCTAAAATATTATGTAAAAAGCGAAACAAATTCACTTTACCTAGAAGGAATAAATGAGTTAAAAAGAAAAGGTTTTGAGGTTCTTGCAATTATCTGTGATGGTTGTAGAGGATTGTTACAATTGTTTAGCAATATTCCTGTCCAAATGTGCCAGTTCCATCAAGTAGCCATTATAAGAAGATAGATTACTAAAAACCCTAAACTGCCTGCATCTATTGAGTTAAAAGAACTTGTTTCAATATTGAAAATGACAGATAAAGAATCTTTTAAAGGAAGATTAGAACTATGGCACATCAAATGGAAACCCTTTTTAAACGAAAGATCTATCAGTCCAAAAACAGGAAAGAGCTATTACACACACAAGCGATTAAGAAGTGCTTATAGAAGCCTAAAAACAAATTTAAAATGGCTTTTTACTTGGTATGATTATATGGAGTTAAATATTCCAAATACCACCAATGCAATTGATGGACATTTTTCAGATTTAAAGAACAAACTCAGGAATCATAATGGATTATCAAGAGCAAGAAAAATTAAATTTATAGATGCCTTTTTCAAGGCATAAAGGCCTCATAAAACATCAAAAAAGAGGTTCGATTGAACCTCTTAATTTTGACGTTTTCGTCAGCCGTCAAGGCATCCCTTTATTGGTTGCTCTCCAGCAGAGCCAATATCCGTTTAACTTGATAAATCAAACATAAAATAAGTAAAATTGATGTGCAAATTTTAATGGAATTTAGAGCCTACTTTTTGTCTATTACACCAAAATATGGAAAAACTAACAGATTGGTTACATGATATGGTAAATCAAATGAGTCCAGAAACGATTAAATCTATTACGGGAAATCATCATTATGTAAATGCTTTTAATACGGCATTATAAAATTAAATTGGTATTATTAGCGATAGGATTATCCTTATACAGTAATGAAAGGGGGGCTTTCTTTTGAGAGTCCTTTTTTCATTACTGGTAAGTTTATGGCTAATAAAAACCTACATCTTATTTTTAAAGTACAAATACCACATTAAATATTGTTTTCTATGATTATAAGACAAGCCTCGATGTATGTTTAAGTGTCCTTCCATATGACCAAAAAATGATTCTATAGAATTGGATGATTTCGGAACATTAGGATTGTCTAAATAATGAAACATATTTGGTAATGCTCTTTTGATAGTCATGAAAGATCTTCTAACCATTTTGTGTGTAAACCAATATTGCTCTGCTTCCAATACAAATGTTAAACTCTCGCAGTATTAATTCTTTAACTGCTTTTGTTGTCCATAAAGCAAAATCTAACTTTAATTGGTTAGGCATAGTCTCTGTAATCATTTTTTGAATTTCAATCTCATATTTTTTGTTCAGTAGTTTTTTATTTTCTGATTTTGCTCCTCTTGTTTTATAAATCAAAGATTTTGCTCCTTCTTTTTTATATAGTTTCCACCAATCCCTAACAGTATTAATATGAACTCCTAAAATTTAGCAATATCTTTTTTCTTATCCCCCCTTTTTTATCATTTTTACAGCATCTCTTCTGATCACGTTCCTTTCTTGATCTAAAACTTTTCTTAAATCTATTTTTTCCATATCATAAAAGATACAAAAAAATAATCAAATAATAAAGAACTATTGATTCTTAGTTGATATATTTCTCTGAAAATGCCTCTAGAAAAAAAGTAGGTAATGCTGCTCAAAATTATTCTATCTTACTTAAAACAGCACTAAATCTATTAAAAAATGAATCATCAAAAAAATTATCGATGAAAAGTAAAAGGCTTGAGGCTGGATGGAATGAAGACTATTTGTTGAAAATATTAAATTTAAAAGTATGATTCTGCCCTGTTTTTTTACTTAAAAAATTAAATAGTATTTTTAACAAAATTATTTTAAAAACATAAGATGAAATCATTTACTGTACAAGAAGTTAATTCGCTTGTAAATGGCGAATTAGTTGGAGATTGTAAAGATCAGGTAATCGCTCCAGAGCAAATAGAAAAAGCAAAAGAAGGCCATATAACTTTTATAGGTAATTCAAAATATGCCCGCCTTTGGGAAAACTCGAATGCAGGCGTAGCAATTGTATACGATACTATAAAAATAGAACCAGAAGAAGGAAAAGCATTTATTAAAGTAAAAAATGTAGATTTAGCAATGGCACTATTATTAGAAGCTTTTGAACCTGAAGCACCACATTTTGAAATTGATATTCATCCAACAGCAGTTATAGGTAAAACGGCTAAAATTGGTAAAGGTTGTAAAATTGGAGCAAATTCTTATATCGGTAAAAATGTAGTTTTAGAAGATAATGTAATAATATACCCAAACGTTTCAATTTTTGATGATACTATTATAGGCAGTCATACTGTAATTTGGTCAGGTACTGTTATTCGCGAGCGAAGTGAAATAGGAAGCCATTGTATTTTTCATACCAATGTAAGTATTGGTGTAGATGGATTTGGATACCGCCCAAGCGAACAAGGGTTAACTAAAATTATTCACATAGGAAATGTAGTTATAGGGAATTATGTTGAAATAGGCGCAAACTCTTGTGTTGATAGAGGAAAATTTAGTTCTACAATTTTAGGCGATGGATGTAAGATAGATAACTTGGTTCAAATAGGGCATAACTCCGTTCTTGGAAAGTTTTGTATTATGGCAGGAAATAGTGGGTTAGCAGGTTCTGTAACCTTAGGCGATGGAGTAATTATTGGAGGAAGTGCTTCTATAAAAGACCATACAACCATACATTCTGGTGCTATTGTAGGTGCAGGTTCAGGTGTTGTTAGTGATGTCGCAGCAGGTAAAACAGTTTTAGGATATCCAGCTTGCGATGCTAGAGAAATGTTAAAACAATGGGTGGCGTTGCGTAAATTAGCAAAGAATTAAAAAAAGATATTTCAAAAATTTAATCGCAGGGCGATAGCCCAATTGGGTTTAATTCCCCGACGCTTGCGTCGAAATAAAAAGGGAATTCCTATTTAATACCTCGTATGCTTGCGTCGAGGTAGTTTATTTTCGCAAAAATGAGATTTTTTATGCTTTAGAATTAAACAGAGATAACAAAATAAATACCGATATTTGTAATTCACATTTTTTGAAAAGAATAAATTATGGCAATGAATAAAAATACAGTCCTTGGTTGGGCAACATTCTTAATGATTTTAATGGGGGTTGTGCTTATTTTAATGGGTATTTATAGGTATCAAGATGTAGCAGGTTGGGGGTTTGGAACTGTTGGCTTTGGTTTCTTTTGTATTGCTTGGGTATTTAATGCCTTAAAAGGAAGAGTGTAAAAAAGGGTTTAGTTTTATTGGTAGTTAGGAGTTAATTACTATAAAATAGATTAAAAAACACTTCTAACTCCTAATACCTAATTTTCAACAATTAATTACTCAAATTTATGAGCGACGATAAAAAAGTCATATTTTCGATGAATAAGGTCTCAAAAACCTATAAATCAACAGGAAAACAAGTTTTAAAAGATATTTACCTAAGCTTCTTCTACGGAGCAAAAATTGGTATTTTAGGTCTTAACGGTTCGGGTAAATCAACCTTATTAAAAATTATTGCAGGAAAAGAAAATAATTTTCAAGGAGATGTTACTTTCTTACCAGGCTATAAAGTAGGGTACTTAGAACAAGAACCTCAATTAGACGATGATAAAACAGTTCTTGAAATTGTAAAAGAAGGTGTTGCAGAAACTGTTGCTATCTTAGATCAATACAATAAAATCAACGATATGTTTGGTTTAGAAGAGGTGTATTCTGATGCAGATAAGATGGATAAGTTAATGGCGCAACAAGCTGATTTACAAGATAAAATTGACGCTTCTAACGCTTGGGAATTAGACACTAAATTAGAGATTGCTATGGATGCTTTACGTACTCCAGATGGCAATACTCCAATTAAAAACTTATCTGGAGGAGAAAGAAGAAGAGTAGCCTTATGTAGATTATTATTACAAGAACCAGAAATTTTATTATTAGATGAACCTACCAATCACTTAGATGCAGAATCTGTACATTGGTTAGAGCACCATTTGTCACAATATAAAGGAACTGTCATAGCGGTAACGCACGATAGATATTTTTTAGATAACGTTGCAGGTTGGATTTTAGAATTGGATAGAGGAGAAGGAATTCCTTGGAAAGGGAATTATTCATCTTGGTTAGATCAAAAATCTACACGTATGGCGCAGGAAAGCAAAACAGCTTCTAAACGTCAAAAAACATTAGAACGAGAATTAGAATGGGTTCGTCAAGGAGCAAAAGGTCGTCAAAAAAAGCAAAAAGCACGTTTGAATAATTATGACAAACTGATGAGCCAAGATCAGAAACAAATGGACGAGAAGTTGGAAATCTATATTCCAAATGGTCCACGTTTAGGAACCAATGTTATTGAAGCCATAGGTGTCTCTAAAGCATTTGGAGATAAATTATTATATGATAATTTAGAATTTAGTCTTCCGCAAGCGGGAATTGTTGGAATTATTGGTCCAAACGGAGCAGGTAAAACCACTATTTTTAAAATGATTATGGGCGAAGAAACGCCAGATTCAGGAAGTTTTAAAGTAGGTGAAACTGCAAAAATTGCTTACGTAGACCAAGCACACTCTAATATAGATCCTGAAAAATCTATTTGGGAAAATTTTTCTGACGGACAAGATTTGGTAATGATGGGAGGAAAGCAAGTAAATTCTCGTGCCTATTTAAGTCGTTTTAATTTTGGTGGAAGTGAACAAAATAAAAAAGTAAATACACTTTCTGGAGGAGAACGCAATCGCTTACACTTAGCAATGACTTTAAAGGAAGAAGGTAATGTGTTATTACTCGATGAACCAACAAACGATTTAGATGTAAATACTTTACGTGCCTTAGAAGAAGGTTTAGAAAATTTTGCAGGTTGTGCGGTAGTTATTAGTCACGATAGATGGTTTTTAGATAGAATATGTACACATATTCTAGCTTTTGAAGGCAATAGTGAAGTCTATTTCTTTGAAGGAGGTTTTTCTGAATATGAAGAAAATAAAAAGAAACGTTTAGGAGGAGATTTAATGCCAAAACGTATTAAGTATAGAAAATTGATTAGATAATAGCAACCTATAATTCAAATAAAGAAGCAGCTAAAAATATTTTAGCTGCTTTTTCAATTATAAAATATTTTAAGGTCACTAGATAGTTTTATATCTTAGGAATCAATAAAATAAGTAAATTATGAATGTTTCAAGACAGACGATAATCGCAAAGAATATTTGGTAACTTATTAACTCACCTTACGCAAGAATAATTTGAATTTAAGATATTTATAGTTTATCTTGTTAACAACTTTGAGAAATAAAAAGATGGATAATTTTGTTGATTTGTATACTGATTATTTGATAAGTTCAAGTTCTTACACGACAGCTACAGGTATGGCTTCATTACTCTCTATAAAACATGATAAAATAACACGAGCATTATCAACGGGTGTTTATGACAGTAAATTTCTATGGAAAAAGGCAAAACCTTATGTTGAAGAATTGACTCAATCTAAAGAAACTATCATTTTAAGTTTTGATGATTCGATACAAGAAAAACAATATACAGATGAAAGTGAGTTGAACACTTGGCATTTTGACCATGTGTTTGGAAGGTCTGTAAAAGGGGTTAATTTTCTAACTGCTTTAGTCGAAGTTGGAGGCATGCGTATACCGTGTGGTGTAGAGTTTATAAAGAAAAATATTTGGGTTACCGACAAAAAAACAGGAAGGCAAAAGCGTAAAAGCAGCAAAACTAAAAACGAACTTTTTAGAGAAATGTTGCAGGAATGTAGTAGCAAAATACACTTTGATTATGTGTTGGCTGATAGTTGGTTTTCTTCAGCAGAGAACATGGTTTATTGTAAAGAACTTTTAAAAAATGATTTTATTATTGCCTTAAAAAGCAATCGAAAAGTAGCCTTATCCTTAGAAGATAAGCAAAATGGAGCATACGTGAATATTAAAACATTACAGCCAAGACAACAAACCGTGGAAGTTTGGTTTGAAAAACTAGACTTTCCGCTGTTGCTTACAAAGCAAGTTTTCAAAAACGAGAATGATACAGTCGGCGAGTTGTACTTGGCTTGTAGTGATTTAAATTTATCGTATAACCAAATAACTACAATCTACAAAAAACGGTGGGCAGTAGAAGAGTATCACAAATCGATTAAAAGTAACACAGGTTTTGCTAAATCTCCAACTAAAAAAACAGAAACTCAAACGAATCATTTTGTATTGTCAATTGTAGCTTATATAAAGTTAGAGTGGCTTAAACAAAGAACAGGGAAAAATCATTTTGCTATGAAAACACAAATCTATTTAGCAGCTCAAAAAGCAGCTCATAACGAACTCAGAAAGTTATCAACACCTAAAGCTGCTTAATCATCCTTTTTTGAGGTTTGGATGCGTAACATGAGTTCATAAGCAACTATAACAGAAAATGGCGCAATATCTTGCAACCTTTTACCTGTAGGTAAAGATGCTTGCAATGCAATTTTCTCTTCAATAGTTAACTCAATAGAAGCTTTGGCTTTGTAGTTTCCTTTGCTTTGCCCAATTGGCATTACGCCAGCCCCAAACTCGTTTTCCATTTCTTGCTCATCACTGTATGCAATTTTTCTAATTCCAACAATATCTCTTCCTAAAATTCTAACAGTAACAGCGTTCCAGCCAGCCATTGTGCCGAACTTGTTTATAATAGTAGTTCTTTGCGCCATTCTATTGTAATTTATTTGTTAAACCTAAATCGAATTCCATATCATGAAGAATATCATTAAATAGCACTTGACCTTTTATTTTTAAAGGCGTGTCATCAGAAATTACTTGCTTTGGATCTATGTAAATAGACACGCTACTAATCTCTTCTGAAGCCTCCATTATTTTAATAGCGTTTTCTGCCAACTTACTCAACTCCGTTGCTTCTATATCTCTAATAAAACCTGTTAAAGGATCCTTTAGTAAGTTTCCTTTTACTCTTGGCATTAAGGCGTTCCTACCTAAATTAGCTGCCTTGTCCCAAACCCTGTTATTTTCTATTCTAGAATAGTCACTTGCACTTTCTGTACAAGTGTGAGAGTCTGTAAAATAATAACCAGAATACCCATTGTAGAAACCTACTAATATGTAGCCTTTCTTAGCCAATGCTTTAATATCAGCAGCAGTTAAGATGTTAAAGTCTTTACCATCTTGCAATTTGGCTGTTAACCATCGTTTTCTATTTGCAGAAGTTAACGTGTAGTTTGGCTTACCTTTGTAAGCAGTTGGTTTCTTTTCTATATCTACAGAACCAATGTTTTCGTTTACATTTCTTACTGAAACTGCACCTAAAGCACTACCAATTGCAGCATACGTTTCATGCGCAGGTTTTACTGCTCTAATAATAGGATCCTGTGCAATAACAATAGAAACGTTTTCGGCACCATAAGCTCTTGCATCTACATAGTCAGAAATTAAGGTTTCAGACGCATAAACTGCTCCTTCAACTAAAACCGAAGAAATACGTCTGCTTTCTGCACGCAACTCATTTACCATTGTTTGGTAGCCTGTTATTAAATCTAAAAAACTTGCTGGAGCTGCTGCTGAATTTCTTACAAACCCAACTGTTTTTACATCAGAATTTTCTTTAAGAATCGTTTTTAATTGCAAACTTGTTAACGTGTCATCATCTAACACTACAAATAGGTTTCCGTTTGGATTAATTCTAAAGAATTCATCAATATGATGATGTGCCAAAATATTGTTAGCGTCATCAAAAGCAGGGGTTATTCCTAAAGAAACGGCTTCCTCTATAGAAATTAATTCTTTAGCTACTTTTAACCCCAAACCAATACTTGCAACTGCGCCTCCAACAACCAAAAGACAAACGCCATCTGTAGATGGGTTTTTACGCCCCAAACCGCCGTTTACTCTATTTACTTTAACTCCGTCTAAACCCATTATTCTTATTCTTTAGAATTGTTAGTTTCAGTGCTGTCTTCATCATCATTAACAGGAGCGTTGTCTAATGCCTCTATTAATTCTATGACTGCTTTTTTAGTTAAAGAAGGATCAACACGAATACCTTTTAATTCAGCAGCCTTTGTTAAGTCTTCTTTATTTAGTTTATCTAACTTCACAGGCTTTTGATCTGTGGTGTTAGTTTCTTTTTTTGCATCCTCTTTTCTATGGAATTCAAATACTTTTAATTTTTTTACTGATGAGTTTGCATGTAATTCAGCAGCATTTTCGGTAATAAATCCAAAAACACCACAAACAAATACTTTATATGCATCTACGTTGTTTTTAAACACATTGTCTGCTAGCTCTTGATTCGATAATTTTTTCATCTTAAATAATTTTAAATTTTGTTAGAAAATAGGTTGCAATAATTGAAGTAATCGAAGCAACAAGCATGTAAAGAATTAACTGAAGCGTGTTGTAGCCTTTTTTTTCTGATTTAGTTATTTTAATCTCATTTACTTCTTTCCGTAGCTCCTTAATTGTTTGCTTGTAAAACTCAAATTGTTTTGCGATGCTATCACAATTAGAAGTTGCGGTTATTCCCGTGCTATCTATTTTTACAGTTACTTTTGATCTTCCTTTTCTTTGAGTGTAAATTTTAGGCTTTACAAATCCTCTCTTAATGCGTTCAATAGGAATTAGTAGGCTTGATTTCTCTGCAGGTATAAAAATGGTTGTGTCTAATTTTACAGTATCTGTAATCTTAACCCGCATTATTCATAGGATTTATATTTCAATACTCCGTTAAACTTTGCCCTAACCCTCTAACAGTCAATTAAATAAGTTAAAAAAACAGGCTCAAAAATTAGGATAACTCCCTGATTATCATTAAATTAATAGTTAATTTCAAACAGCTATTAATGATGCTTCTCAAGGAGAAATCCAACTATAAATATCACACAAAAAGATTACTTAACAAAATGAAAGATGTAAATAAATGGCAATATGATTTTATGTTGGAAGTTTTTGGTCTATTTCTCAGCATAAAAGGACGTTTAAATTTTATGCAGTTAAGTCGTTATGGTGATCATGGAGAACAACATTACAGGAATCAGTTTAGTAAGTCTTTTGACTTTTTAAATTTCAATAAAGAATTGATTACTGAGTATGGGGGCAAACATTTAACCATTGCTTTCGACCCGAGTTATGTTAGTAAATCTGGTAAATCCACCTGTGGAGTTGGTTATTATTGGTCTGGTGTAGCGGGAAAGGCAAAATGGGGATTGGAAATATCTGGTATAGCAGCGATTGATATAGATAATCATACAGCGTTTCATTTAGAGGCTGTTCAGACACCAAATAATTTGGAATCAAAAAGTTTGGTAGATCATTATGCCAATATATTGATTCAAAGAAAAGAGATACTTCTTTCGATGTCTAAATATGTTGTGGCAGATGCTTATTTTTCCAAATACGGTTTTGTTTCTAAACTCTCTGATAATGGATTGGAGACCGTTAGCAGACTAAGAAACGATGCTGACTTACAATATATTTATACTGACCAACAGAAATATGGGAGAGGAAGACCTAAGAAATATGATGGAAAAATTGATTATAAAAAACTTAGAAAAGAATATTTTTCTTTGATAGAAGATAATCCGAAAAGCAAAGTATACAGCGCTATTGTATACTCAAAATCATTAAAAAGAAAAATCAATCTTGTGATTGTTTATTCCCTTAAAAAAGGAAAATGGAATCATAAATTATATTTCTCTACAGATGTAACAATTTCAGCAGAAATGGTTTTGACATATTATCGTACTAGATTTCAAATAGAATTTACTTTTAGAGATGCCAAACAATATACTGGTCTAAATCACTGTCAAGCAAGAAGTGAGGATAAACTCAATTTTCATTTTAATACAGCACTTACAACTGTTAATCTTGCTAAGATTACACATTGGATGCCTATTGAAAAAAGGCTAAGAGGCGCTTTCTCAATCAAGGATATTAAAACCTTACATCACAATGAGTTAATGCTTGCTCGATTTTTTAACGTGTTCGCTATAAGACCGAACTTGAAGAATAATAAACAAAAAATTAAAGAACTACTGTATTATGGTATCAGAGCAGCATAAAAACTTAACGGAGTATTGTATTTAGAACAAATTTCAAAATAGATTTTTTATCTCTAGATTTTAGGATTCTCTCTTTCGTTTTTTAAACTTTTTTGGAGTAAATAGTATGTTATAATTGATTTTAAAAGTTAAAAAGGATTAATTTTACTAACAGAGCATAGGTATCCCAAGGTTTTAAAATTCTCACTTTAAAACCGTTATTGAGTTATTATCTCTCGAAACAAATCTTGATATACAAATGCTCTTGATCACTGATAATATATTCGTTTTTTAGTGACTTTTATGGTAGCTCCAACTTTTAATAAATTGGTTCTTATTGTCTTTATTTGCCATTTTTCAGCCTTTTCAAATGTTGTTTTTTTGATGCTTTTTTTTAGTAATAAAAATAGTTCGTAGGCTAAACTACTTAAAAACAACCTGAAGAAGTTTGCAACAAATCCATGATTGGATAATCGATCGGAAAAACACATATTCTTGACTTCTTTAATTCTGTTTTCGCTAGATTCACCTCGTTTTACATAGAAATCAAAGTATATTTCTCGGGCACCTTTCTCTTTAATATTACTTATAAAATGACGAACATTTAAGCCTTTCCCTGTACTTTCTATTTTACAGTAAGCTTGTTGTGGTTTATGCCAACTTTTGGCTTGATAGCGAAACGATGTGAAATGTTGGTGTTTTTTATGCTGATTTACATATTGAAGTTGAACCGCTTTTTTACAACGCTCAACCTTTCTTTTGAGTACCGAATTACTAGCCTGACCTGTTACAAAAAACAAATCATAATCAGCTACTAATTTATAAAAAGGAGCACAACTAAATCCACTATCTGTTCGAATAGTAATTTTTAGTTCAGGATATGCTTTTTTTATTTTTTGAATAATTCTTCTTAAAATTCCGACATACCATCGATTCGAATGGCTATTTCCTGGGCGAAGAACTGGCAGGATAATTTGACCGGTTTCTCCATCATGAAAAAATAATTCATTTAACATAAACTGTCCATAATAACCATTGAACATTGACATTTGTTGATTCCCATATGTTGGATCATCGGTAGCATCAACATCAATTGTTATTTCATCTCGACCTTTTAGGCTTGATACGTAACGATCAATCCAAGCGTAAGAAAGTTTGAAAATAGTTTCTTTATTCAAACTGTTTTCAAAACGAGAAATAGTAGGTTGAGAAGCCAAATCTCCTTGAAGAACATCTTTAAATAATGGGTCATTTTGTAAATGGGTCACATCATTGGCATCTTGATAACCTAGCATTAGCATAAACACACGTTGCTTGAGTTGATGCTCTCGACTGTAAGTAATGTATTTAGGGTTTCGAAGATCAGGAAGTAACTTGCTAAAATGTTTTAGCAAGTTGTGGGTTCTCTCTAACTTTTCTAAAAGAATCAAAGAACCATCTGAACTAATCTCTGTGGCTGAAAAATCAACCGAAATAGCTTGATTTCCTCGATAAAATAAAGTATCTTTAGTGCTCAAATATGGGTGTTTTAAAAAATGATATATTTTGTGTTTAACTGCTTAAATATAACACTTTACATTCAGGTTTTTTGATTTCTGATGAATTATTCGGGTTAAACCAATGCTCTTGCTTTTAGATTCCAATGCTTTTTGCATTGTCACGTTACCGTAGTACTTAACAACTAACCTGTTATTATATACTGACGCTTCCACCAGCGTTACTAACGCTGGAACCATTGTTTTTAATGATTTCTCTGATAATGACATTCATTTTTGAGTTTATATATTTTAAATCCATTTGCTTTTGATGAAATTCTGATAATTCGCTCCATTTACTTAAAAGCAAATTCCAATTTGCTAGTGCCGCGCCTTCATCTCCATTATTGATTCTTATTAGATAAATTATAATTGATTTTAAAGCATTAGTTTCTGCACCTTCGTGTTTTGGAGAAATATTATTATTTTCCTTTCTATAAAAAACAGTCCAGCAATCTTTAAATTTGGTTAGTAGAGTTTTTGGGTTTTTAACCTCTAGAGTGTATATTACTTTTCCTTCTTCCGCTAAAATGAAAGCCTGTAAATCGCTTTCTTTTGGTGGAATTATAAATCCCAAGTACTTTACCATAACAGCATCTAAAACACCACGCAAATGCTTTAAATTTTGAAACTTGCCATTTCTATAAGTAAGCTTTAAATCGGTGTTAGTTTTAACAAGCTGTATGTTGTAATGATTTGTCATCTACTCTTTTGCTTCAGTTATAAATTCTTCACATTTCAAACACTTAACTCTTGTTACTTCCCAATTTGCAAATGCTTCTGTAACAATTAATGTCTGTTTATCTTTTGGGTGATTACAGTTACTAATCATTCAAATTCTTTGTATAATTAAAAACTGCTTTTTGCAAACTTGGTTTTTCTATTGGCGGAGTCGCTACCCATTGCCCGTTACCATCTTTTATAATAGTATGCCCTTCTACTTGGTAAGTGCTTGGCGAAATTTCTTTAAATTCGTATGCCATATTATTTGTGTGTAAATTTTACTATTTGTGTAAATGCGTGTATAATTTTTTTCCAATCTTCTTTTTCAAATTGTTTGAGCGGCTTGTTTACAGGGCTTCTTGCCGATTTTAAAAAGTTACTCAACCGTTCTAAATCAGGAACTTCATTGTGTCGCTCATTCGGCACCGTCCATTGCGCTTGGTAGAGTAATGAAAAAAGCATTTTTCGTTCTGAAGGAAATTTTGATTTATCAAAATAGGCCCAGTTGTTATCGTTTACTTTTCCTGTGTTTAGGAAATAAATTAAATCATCTGCTTCGATAATGTTTAATTCTTTTGTGCTTTTTACTTGTCTTTGAAAGAAGCCAGACAAGAACTCTAAACGTTCATTCCGCGAGTTACATCGGCTACTCATTGCTGACTGTATTCGAATTATTTGTTTTGGCTGTATTTCCATTTTGGCTGAATTTATTTTTAGTATTATCTTAAAACTCGAGTTCGCGGATTTAGTTTTACAAATTTTTTACCAGCGGCTAGTTTTTCCGCGTCCTGTTCTTTGGCTCTTTTTAAAACCTTCTGCGCTTTGGCTCTTTGTGTTGCTGGATTACTTTCTAAATAACTTTTGTTATCCTTTTCGAACTGTTCTTTGGTTTCTTTTTTCATTTTTTACTTTTTGTTCCCTTAACGAGAATCGAACTCGCTTGCATCGTTCCCCTACTGCGATACACTCCAAGAAGGGAGACCATTTCAACTACAATCAATCAAAAAAAATCTTCGGGTGATTTTTTATCTCTTATAAATATTCCTAATACAAGACCTATTGTGAATGTTAAAATGTGCGTTATCATATTGTGAATCTAAATTCGAGCTTCTTGGTTTGCTCATTATCGATGGGTATAAACTTCCATCCGCTTACATATTTGCTGTTTACGGTACGTATTTGTGCTTCTTTAATAATGTCTAATCCTTCAGAAAAAAGAGTGCTATTAAATTCGTCTCTTAAAGAATCTAAATCTATAATCGCAGACGGATTTAAAAAACCTGTTTTTCGATTCACTTTTAATTTTTTGTCTACTATTTTTCCTAATTTTTTAGCATTTTCACTATCTGAAGCAAGCGACTTCATATAGTTTTTAATTTTATCTACACCTGCTGATTCTGTTCCATCGAAACGTATAATTACATTTTGCCCAATAGTAATAGAAGCTGAGCCGTCTTTTAAAGTAGTTGTATGGCTGTCTTGTTTTTTTAAGCCATACACTTCAGCTTTCAACTCTTTAATAGTTGTAAAATCTTTCATTGTGGCATTAATCAAAAAATCTGTTATTTCCTTATTATGTACCAAACCGTCTATATTTCTAGTTACAAATTCCTCCGCCAGTTCCTTATAAGTAGCCTTGGTGTCTTTCCTCTTTTGAGCATTGGCTTTCTGCTCAGCTTCAAATTGTTTGTGTAATTCTGCTTTTTGTTCTAATGTTAATTGTGTGATGTCTATTGGCATGTTTTCTAAATTTCTATTGTTTTTAATCCTAAATCATCTATTACAATACTCCGTTAAGTTTTTATGCTGCTCTGATACCATAATACAGTAGTTCTTTAATTTTTTGTTTATTATTCTTCAAGTTCGGTCTTATAGCGAACACGTTAAAAAATCGAGCAAGCATTAACTCATTGTGATGTAAGGTTTTAATATCCTTGATTGAGAAAGCCCCTCTTAGCCTTTTTTCAATAGGCATCCAATGTGTAATCTTAGCGAGATTAACCGTTGTAAGTGCTGTATTAAAATGAAAGTTGAGTTTATCTTTACTTCTTGCTTGACAGTGATTTAGACCTGAGTATTGCTTGGCATCTCTAAAAGTAAATTCTATTTGAAATCTGGTGCGATAATATGTCAAAATCATTTCTGCTGAAATTGTTACATCTGTAGAAAAATATAATTTATGATTCCATTTTCCTTTTTTAAGGAAATAAACAATCACAAGATTGATTTTTCTTTTTAATGATTTTGAGTATACAATAGCGCTGTATACTTTGCTTTGCTGATTGTCTTCTATCAAAGAAAAATATTCTTTTCTAAGTTTTTTATAATCAATTTTTCCATCATATTTCTTAGGTCTTCCTCTCCCATATTTCTGTTGGTCAGTATAAATATATTGTAAGTCAGCATCGTTTCTTAGTCTGCTAACGGTCTCCAATCCATTATCAGAGAGTTTAGAAACAAAACCGTATTTGGAAAAATAAGCATCTGCCACAACATATTTAGACATCGAAAGAAGGACCTCTTTTCTTTGAATCAATATATTGGCATAATGATCTACCAAACTTTTTGATTCCAAATTATTTGGTGTCTGAACAGCCTCTAAATGAAACGCTGTATGATTATCTATATCAATCGCTGCTATACCAGATATTTCCAATCCCCATTTTGCCTTTCCCGCTACACCAGACCAATAATAACCAACTCCACAGGTGGATTTACCAGATTTACTAACATAACTCGGGTCGAAAGCAATGGTTAAATGTTTGCCCCCATACTCAGTAATCAATTCTTTATTGAAATTTAAAAAGTCAAAAGACTTACTAAACTGATTCCTGTAATGTTGTTCTCCATGATCACCATAACGACTTAACTGCATAAAATTTAAACGTCCTTTTATGCTGAGAAATAGACCAAAAACTTCCAACATAAAATCATATTGCCATTTATTTACATCTTTCATTTTGTTAAGTAATCTTTTTGTGTGATATTTATAGTTGGATTTCTCCTTGAGAAGCATCATTAATAGCTGTTTGAAATTAACTATTAATTTACTGATAATCAGGGAGTTATCCTAATTTTTGAGCCTGTTTTTTTAACTTATTTGATTGACTGTTAGAGGGTTAGGGCAAAGTTTAACGGAGTATTGCTATTATACAGAGCTTGTTTATATAATAATCTCTATTCTGTTCTTTCTGTTTGTAATCAAAATGTGTTGTTGGGTGGTTTTCCAGCCACTTATTAATAGTGGCTACTCGTACTTCTAAATTATGCGCGTTTACTATCATAGTTATGTATCTTGATTTTAATTTCTGTTAGCAGTGCTTTTGGATATATTTCGTGAATTCTTGTTACTATTCGAACAAATAAACTTCGCCTATCCTGATAGTTAATTTGTGAGCTATTTAAAAAAGGTTCAACCTCTTTTTTAAACTCTTTTAAAGAGACTGTAAACTCAACTCTGTCTGCATAAAAAAAGCATTAATTTTATTCAAACAGAAAAGATGACACAAACAGAACAAGATTTATTAGAAAAGAAAGCCTTAGACCAATTATTATCGGGTAAGAGTTTATTTGGCAAAGAAGGCGCATTTGCTCCTATGCTAAAGAGTTTTATAGAAAAAGCTTTAGAAGCGGAGATGGAAAGCCATTTATTTTTGAGCGATTCATCAAACAAAAACAAGCGAAATGGGAAAGGCAAAAAGACGATAAAAAGCGGCTTAGGTACTTTTGAAATTCAAACCCCAACTGACAGGAATAGCAGTTTTGAGCCCGAGATTATAAAAAAGCGACAAACGATATTAGCGGAGAGTTTATCGGATAAAATAATAGGTTTATATGGATTAGGAATGAGTTTAAGAGATATTTGCTCTCATATAAAAGAGATGTATGATACCGATATTTCTCACACAGTATTAAGCCAAATTACAGATAAAATTATACCAGACATCAAGGAGTGGCAAAGTCGCCCATTAGAATCTATGTACTGTATCGTTTGGTTAGATGCGATGCATTATAAAGTTCGTGTTGATGGAAAAGTATCCCATAAAGCACTTTATAATATTCTAGGAATCAACAAGGAAGGACATAAAGAGGTTTTAGGAATGTATATCTCACAAAGCGAAGGAGCTAATTTTTGGTTGCAAGTTTTAACAGATTTACAACACAGAGGGCTTGAAGATATACTGATAGCTTGCACTGATAATTTAAAAGGATTTTCTGAAGCTATTTTGAGCATCTTTCCAAAAACACAAATACAAAAATGTATTGTGCATCAAATTCGTAATTCTTTAAAATATGTAGCCTCGAAAGATCAGAAAGCATTTATGAAGGATTTAAAATTAGTTTACAAAGCCATCAATAAGGAAATAGCAGAAGATGAATTGTTAAATTTAGAAGAGAAATGGGGCGAAAAATATCCTATTGTCATTGAGAGTTGGCGGCGAAATTGGGAGGAACTTTCTCAATATTTTGAATATACAGAGCCTATCAGAAGAATTATTTATACTACAAATGCCGTAGAGGGTTTCCACAGACAGGTTCGTAAAGTAACCAAAACCAAAGGTGCTTTTGTAAATGATATGGCGCTTTTAAAGTTGGTTTATCTCGCAACAAAAAACATACAAAAAAAGTGGATAAGTCCGCTCCACAATTGGAGTTTGATTATTCAACAATTATATATTAAATTTGGAGAGAGAATACCGCTCGATATTAGCATCCCCAAAAGCAGCTCGTGACGCTGCCGCTGGGGCTCATTTTAAAAACAGTTCGATTTTTTAAGCCAGAGTATGAAAAGAAAAAATCAAACTATTTTTAAAACGGAAAAAAAACGGCACTATCTCATAATCTGTGTAAGTTTAAAAATCTCGGGAGCTATAACTCCCGAGATTTTTTTTATTAACTTTAAACTTTAACACCTTACATTATGAAACCAGAAGACATTTTAAACGATTCTTTTTTACAGCAATTCAAGAGCGGAACAGAACTAACCTCCTTTCTAGAAGACTTGCATGAGCGAGGCATAGAAAAGATATTAGAAGGCGAATTAGACGCACATTTAGATTATGAAAAACATCAAAAGCGTAGCAATACCAATGCACGAAATGGCTATACTTCAAAAAAGTTAAAAACTACCTTAGGAGAAACGACGATTCAAATACCACGAGATCGAGAAAGTTCATTTAATCCAATGCTTATTAAAAAACGCCAAAGCACAGCAGATGGAGTAGAAAATATAATCATCTCTCTGTACGCAAAAGGGATGAGTACCAGTGATATTGAACAGCAAATATATGAGTTGTACGATTTCAATATTTCTACTGCCACAATCTCAAGAATTACCGATAAAATAACAGGAGATATCATTGCTTGGAAAAATCGCCCCCTAGAACAAACCTACCTAATCGTCTGGATGGACGGTATTGTTTTTAAGGTTAGAGAAAACTCAAAAGTGATTAACAAAACCATTTACATCGCAGTAGGGTTACGCACAGATGGTAAAAAAGAGGTGTTAGGATTATGGTTAGGTAAAAATGAATCTTCCGCCTTTTGGATGTCTGTTTTAAGTGATATTAAAGCACGAGGAACACAAGATATTTTGATTACTGCTACCGATAATTTAAACGGATTTACAGAGACCATAAAAACGATGTTTCCTAATTCTGTAACTCAAATATGTGTAGTACATCAAATTAGAAACACCATGCGTTATGTGGTCTGGAAGGATAAAAAGGAGTTTGTAAAGGATATGAAACAAATCTACACAGCACCCACAAAAGAAGCCGCCAAAGCCGCTTTAAACGACTTCAAAGACAAGTGGAACTCTAAATATTCTTACGCCATTAAAAGTTGGGAAAACAATTGGGACGAACTCACTGTTTTCTTTGATTTTCCCGCTGAAATTAGAAAAATAATATACACCACTAATCTCATCGAAAACTTAAACGGAAAGATTAGAAAATACACAAAAAACAAACTCTCTTTCCCCACGGATGACGCGGTAATGAAGTCCGTATTTTTAGCACTAAGAGAAAGCACAAGAAAATGGACAATGCCAATTAGAAATTGGGGCGTTATTCTTAACCAATTTTTGATTATATTTGAAGACAGGATTAAGTTATAAATAACCTAATCCCGAATTTTAAACTTACACAGATTTTGCAAGAGTGTCAAAAAAACACAGACAGAGTTTAAATTACACTCCCCTTTTAAAAGGTTTTTAAGCTCCATTCTGAACCAGTTAGTTACTTTCCTGCTAGAAAGTAACATCTGCGTGTTTCTGTTGCACCCTTTTGCGTATAAACCTGCCCAGTCTAACATTAGTTGTAGTATGAGCATTTCGTATTCGTGCTCTGTAAATCCGAGTATTTCGTGGGTTTTTTTCATATTATCCTTGTTTTAATAGTTTTGATTCTCGTTCATCTGCTTTTTGTTGACTTATTACGTAGGGTGAAGTTTCATCTCCACCAGTTCTACTCTTGTCATTTTTAGCTTTAAAATCCTCTATTATTATTCTGTTTTGGCAATCCCAATAGATTTCATTTGCTACAGCAAACTTTGGCATTCCTTTACTTATATGGCTTATCCATATAAATAATGTATTTGGAAAAGCTTCTAAAAGTTTGAAATAATCGTTAACATTTTTTTTCCTAAAGACATATTGAACACTATCTACAATAATTACCTTTGGTTGTCTTTTTATAGAAAGCCTTTGAAACATTTGATCATAATTGTCTTTAGAATATTTGAATTTGCTTTTTATTAATTTAATGTTATTCATATCCATAGATTTATTAAAGCTCAGACAATCTCCTTCTTCCGCTGTGTTATAATGCACTTTTTCGGACTTACAAATCTCTTTAGCTAATTGCATTACGTATGTTGTTTTTCCGTGCCCAGAACCCCCCATTACTAGTATAGAACCGCTTCTCTCTATAGTTCCTAAATGTCTTTTCCATTCGCCTTCTAATTTTATTGTTTTAAAGTTTCGTTTTTTAAAATCAATATACGTGTATGCCTTCTTTACTGTCATTTTTATACGATGCTATCGGCTTCCGTTAGAAAATATCTTTCTACCATTCTTTTTAAACGCCTCCCGTCTCCGTTTACAAAAGCAACTTCATCATATACATTTTCTATAGCTTCTTTATCTGTAACACCGTTTGCGGTGCAAATTGCAGTTACTTCTTTTTTTGTAAATTTTTGTAAAGGCAAAAATTTACTACCATACCTAGAGAAGCGCTCTTCATAACCCATTTTTTCAGCTTTACATCCTTTTTTTTCTTGCTTTTTAAGATGAGAAACACCGCTTAAAATAAACCCAGTATGACCATCTAAATCATTGTAATAGTCCATAAAAAGGTCTTTTTGAGTTTCCTTTAGCTTGTCAAACTGGTCATAAATTACTAGTGCATCTCCAAGCCCTGTTAAGTGCGCTTGAAACATTTCGATCATTTCTTCTGTTGTACCTCTATCTTGTAAACCACAAGCTAAAAGTTGATGCCTAGCAAAACTCTTTTTGGTCCAATAGTTTTTACAACTAATCACTATAACATCGCTATTTAAACGTTGATAATGCCTAAAGCCTGTTGTTTTACCCCAGCCTGCATTGGCAGAAATACACAAACTCATTTTACCTCTTTGTGCTTTAGCGCACCAGTCTGTAATTCTTTTTAAATTTTCTGTATTGGCAATTTGCCAAGCCCAATCTACTTGCAAGTTTACCTTTACCTTATTCCAAAGATTGTCAGAGATTAACTCCCAGTTATTATTTATCATCTGGCTAATATTTGCCGATGAAACTTTTGCTTTTACAGCTACTTTATTCGCAGACGTTTTTGAGATTAAAAACTCAATTTCTTTTACAATAAATTCTTTGTGTGCTATTTTCATAATTTAAGGTTGGTTTATAAAAATGATGATGAACTGAAGCTTTCTTCAGCTTCAACTTTACTGCGTTGTACTTTGGTTAAATTCCCTTTAAACTTTATCAGTAGTTCTTGATCTTCCATTTCTTTTTCTATGGTAACACCTGTTCTATCTACAAGCTCTTTATATCTTTGTTCATCTCTATTGCGTTCGACAGCTTTTATCGCTTCATCTTTTGCCCATTGTTCTTTGTCTCCGGGTTTCATCAATACAGGTACTTCTTGTACTTTTCTTTTAGGTTGCGCATTGGCTATGTGAATAATATTGCCCTTTTCATCTTTGTCACACAATTGTATGTAGCCATCTAAAAAACTAGGATCATAGCGCACAATAAATTTTTTACCTATACTTTTTTCTCTAAAATCTAAATCAATATTTCCATCGGCATCATATACCTCAAATAAGTACTTTTTATCGCCTAGTCTAAAGTTTAAACCGTGGGCCCTGTAAATAATTGGTTTCTTCTTTTGGTCTATCCACATCTTATCCATAATATCAAAAAGAGATATTGGCTCTTGCATTGGCATTTTATGAGCATATACTTGGTTGCGTGTTTCTTTAAAAAGAGGGTGTTGTTTATTGTTCCAAATAGTTACTGCAGCTTCCCATGCAGCGTATAATTGTTCTACTGTTTTAAGCTGATGCTTGTTTTTTTCTATAAAATCGATATTCACTTTATTATCATCGCGCTTTACAGTAATACTTTGCCCATCGGAAAACCAAAACTTATTGATAACTTGTTTTTGAAGTCTACTAAATATAGGTTCAGCAGGATTACCGTGTTCTTTTGCTTTATTAGGATGATGATGCCCACCGTTGACTGCCATTAAAGAACTATACAAATCTTGCATTCTTGCCATTTTATGCCCTCCTTGATTGTCATAGGTTAAAAAATAAGGGCGACATTCTGATTCATTTATAGCCATTTTAACGGTTTTAAAATGCTCTATATGGCTTTCTGTAAATGATAAATCCCAACCGATAATCTTTTCAGAATACACGTCAAACATTACATCTATCTTTAGTTTTGCACCCATTTTATTGGAGCTATCATCCCAAAAATGAATCCAGTCTAATTTGGTACCATCAATTGCCCAATAACAATTCGGAAACCAGTTGCTTTTTTCTCTTGTAACGGTACGTTTGTATTTTCTGTTATAAACTTCACGTCCGTGGCGTTGAAGTGTCCAAATACGCTCTTTTTCTGGTTGATATAAATAGTTATAAACCGCTCCGTTGGTTAATTGACTCCAATTTTTATGCTTTAAGCGTTCTATGTCGTAGCGTTCTAAAACCTCTGGTATGCTTAATTTAATAGGTAAACAGTATTGTGCAAGTAAAAAATCTCCGTTTGTTGCATGTATTTTTTTGGCATTGGCAGCACCCTCTCCTCCGTGGATAAACAACCCATAACTTTGGGCCATATACTCTTCGTATTTCTCTTTTAATTTACGAGAGTGGCCGGGCAAACTAAATTGATATTTAGGCGTGTTGTTGGCATTTAGCTGCTT
The DNA here is from genome assembly GCA_965242715.1 of Tenacibaculum sp. GTDB lineage: Bacteria > Bacteroidota > Bacteroidia > Flavobacteriales > Flavobacteriaceae > Polaribacter. Next base: position 1,411,907 of record OZ251501.1, on the reverse strand, counting down.
AGCCAAATCATTAACGGCATCGGTTATGTTTTCCCAAATTTTAGTTTTTTGTTTCCCAAATACTTTTGTTTTGTTATTAAACACCGTTTTAATAGCATTTAAAATCATAGCATTCGTGGTTTTTTCTCGCTGCTTTTCTGCCGATAATGGCAAGCCGTTTGGTTTTCTGTGTGCTGCATAAAACATGCCCGCAGCATAATCTTGTTCTATATAATCTTCTAAAAGGTTTATTACAACGACTTCTTTAGGATCTCCTAAATATGCTTTTATTGCATTTTTGACCCATTGTTCTGTAATATCATAATAACTAACCCAAGCTGTATTTCCTTTACCTTTACCTTTACCTTCTTTCGTCCGGACTAACTTACCTCTGTTAACCCAAGTCTGATAAGTGTTATAGGCGATCAGTTCTAAATCTTCATACAAAAGTTTAGCAGGAATAGAAAGTTTGTTATTTTGATATGCGTACATAAGAAATTATGAATTGCTAATTATTAATTGTTCCTGCCGTGGTGTCGAAACCACGCTTGCACTTCGACTTTGCTCAGTGACTGCCGTGGCAGGATTTTACACTATATTTGAACTTCTAACTTTAAAAATAATAGTGATATGACTACTTCTGAAATCATCCGTAAAAGGTTTGTTCAACAAGATAAAATGATAGATATGTTAAGAGTAAAAGTAGAAGCTCTTGAAAAACTTTTAAAAAACCATCTGCCTAATTTTGAAGAGCAGCTGGTTAAAGAGCGATTAAAAGCTGAGAGAACACTTAACGTCAGCATTTTGTTAGAAAAGAACCGCTAGAGCTACTGATTTTTGTGCTATTAACTTGTAGTCTTTATAAACTACTATATCTCTATCTAGTATGCTTTGTCTCTCTTGAAGCTCTTTCTGCATTAGATTTTTGTGTTTTGCTTTCATAATTATTGATTTAAGTTCTCTTTAAAGATTGCTAATTGCTCTTCTACCGTTTCTGCCAAGCAAGCTTCTGTTGTGTAGGCTTGGTCTAGTAATTGCTCTAGGCTCATGGTTATTGGTTTAAAACGTTGGTTACTTTTTTTACTAAGCTTTTGTATTCTTTTTTTATCTGCTCACAGGTCTCACTATCTCTAGTGCCTTTAACTGCTGTGCGTACGTAATGCGTGGTTATACCCCATTTAGTAGCTAATCGATTAACAACCTCGTTGTTTAAGTTCTGTCTTTTGTTTGTATCTTTACTCATTTGTATTATGTGTTTCATTGGATGAAGCAAATATATACACAATTTGGGAATTAATCCAAATAAAAATACACAAAATATGAATTTAATTGCTAAGTCATTGAAACTTAATAACATAAAAGCTTATTATAATTTTAAAAGTAATCTTGTTTTTGCTAATTTCTTAGGGATAAAGGCAAATACATTATCTAATTGGCATAGCCGAAATTCAATTGATTACGAATTAATAATCTCAAAATGTGTAGGAATTAATGGTCATTGGTTATTAACGGGCGAAGGAGAGATGTTTCAAGAAGAAGCTACTGTACAATCATCACCAATATTGCAAGAGCCAGTTATTGCAGCGGCTAGTGTTATATGTGCTAGTTGTGGGGCTAAGCAAGAAATTATAGAGATATTAAGAGAGCAGCTACAGCAAAAAAACAAAGAAATAGATTGTTTGTTTAGTTTGCTAGAGCACAGAGAAGATGGTGCGAATATAAAAAAGTCAAGAAGAGCATAACAGCACAATTCTAGTTGTATGGCGTAAATAATAGAATAATACATAAGTATAGGGCCTCTATACTGGGTAACACAAGCTCTAAAGCAGTAAAAACACGTTAAAACTCTAACTACTAATACCTTACGTTAGTATTTTAAATACAAATGATGTCATTACACCTATGTTATAACTTGTTTTTAGTGCGTTTTTAACATTTATAATGTCATTATGTATCATTTACAGAGCGTTTTTTTAGTTTTTTTGAATACCTAAGTGAACACCTAACTGCACACCTAATGGTAAAAAGTACCTTTTTTGGGTTTTCTTGTAAACTGGGTTTAAAACATAAAAAAACGCCCTTTTAAGGCGTTGGTTTGGCGGCTTGGTATATTGTGTATATTTAGCTTGCAGGCTTTGTTATTATTGCTTTAGCCTTTTACACCAATCTATTAAAAGCATTATAACTACAACCAAAAACACCGTTTAAACGGTTGTTTAAATGGTGTTAAATATGCTTTAAAGCCTTATAAATAGTAATATTATAGAGTTATTATAGTAAACTGGTAGTAAACCATTAAACAATGGTATTTAAACACCTATTAAGTTATAGTTAAATGGTAGTAAATTATAGTTAATTGTACCTTTCGTTTTTTATGCAACTTATTAAAAAACACCTAAAACCCTTGTATTTAAAGGGGTTTAATCAAATTAAAGAATTTTCTTTTTGTACTTTTCGTTTTTGGGGGTGTACCAATATCCGTTTAACTTGATAGATCAAACATAAAATAAGTAAAATTGATGTGCAAAATTTAATGAAATTTAGAGCCTACTTTTTGTCCACTTGAAAAAAAATCACCTAAAAATAGCTACTTTTGTCTATTACACCAAAATTTTGATAAAGACAGTTTCAATTGTTTTATTTATGCGCGGACAATAATTTTTTTATGAAGGAATAAGTAACGCAGAATAAGAAGTATAAAAACAGGTAACAAACTCACCGCAAATAACTGAATTTTAGCCAACCAGACTACAGGAATAAATATTAGTAAAATTAAAAGAAAGAGAATGTATTTTTGCACCCAATTTGGTGGATTATTCTTTAATACATAAAAAGCTACAATTAAGTTTGGTGCAAATGCCCAAAGAAAATTAAAATTGTTTGGTGTTGTAGAATGATCAGTAAAAAACCATAAGAAAACTACTAATAACCCTATTATTCCTGTTATAAAGAACAATAAAAAATCAAACCATTTAGTTCTAGTATTACTTTTGTAATCTTTGTACGTAATAAATAATCCAATTAGTAAAAGAATACTAAAAATTAAAAAAGGACTTATAGTATCTCCTTTTGGTAGAATTTCTTTAAAATCTAAAATGGTATTTTCTTTTTGTATTAATTTTTCTGGTTGATTTTTAATAAAAATAGTTCCACTTTCAAAAGCTTTGTATACATAATCAGGTAAATACATATAAGCTGCTGGGTCAGCAATTTTGTCTAATTTACTACCTAAAGCCACATTAATACCTAAACTTCCCCAAGTATTCCAATGAATTTCTTTATTCATTAATTGTCTGAAAGAAAGATCTTCAGTAACAAATTTTTCATTGTAATTTACTTTGTTTTTTAAAACTTGCTGAACAATATCTCTTGGTTTTGTAGCGCAGTTATTAAAAAAAGGATCATATTGATAACTAGCATTTTGTGGTTGTGCATTGTTGTTTAGAAATAAAAAAAATGCTTGTCGTTGTTCTTGGGTTAAGTTTAAATTTTGTTCTTTTATCCAACGCTTATCTTGCTTGTTTCCTTCAATAAAATGCTTAAAAGGATAAGCTGCTAGTTTATAAACAAGTTTTCCTTTAATAAAGTTTGAATAGAAATTAGGAGTGTTAAAATCAAACATTCCATAATTATAGATATAGTCAAAATTTAAAACAGGGTCTTTAATTCTAATAGCTGTGTGTCCAAATTTTTCATATAATTTTTCTCCAGGTCCAACAGTAATTATACTTACTTTAGAATATACAGAAACTTGCACTATTTGTGCAGTTATAGTCTGAAAGGCAAAAACAAGGAGTAGCAGTAGAACGTTTTTTTTTAACATAAATTTAAGGTCTAAAGAAGCTATAGTCAAATTTTATAGAAAATATGTTTGAATATAAAGCATTACCAACACTTCCAATATTAGTTAAGGCATAATCTATTTGAATACCATTGTATTTAAAACCAACGCCAAAATTAGGTTGTATAGATAATGATTCGCTTCCGTTAAATTCTGTTTCATTTTGAAAATTACCTATACCAGCGCGTAAAAATACAATATTGTCATAATCTAATTGAAAACCAACAGCAGGATCTATACTTACAAAACTTGTGGAAATAATATCGTTAGTTTCAGCAAAGCGCATATTCAAATCAACTTCTGCTAATAAATTAAAGTACCTACCAATAGTAAATGTTCTTGCAACCCCAAATTGCACTTTTGGTTTTGTAATTTCTGTAGTTTCTGGTAATTCTTGATTTTGCCCAGGAATAGCATTTTTAATTTTTTCAAATTCAGCCTTGTCAATAGACCAGGTATTAAAAGTTGTAGTAATATCACGTACCATTAAGCCAAACATCCAATCGTTTCTTTCAAATTGAATAGCAGCATCAAAACCAAACCCCCAAGAAGAAGCAAAATTGCCAATAATTCTACGAACAATTTTAGCATTTACACCAAAACTTAAATCTTTATGAATTAAATTTCTCGCATACGCTACATTTAAAGCATAATCTGCAGCAGAAAATAAACTGATACGATTAAAATCTATATTTCCTTGATTATCAATTAGTTTTGTAGTATTTAAAATATCATCTACACCAAATCTAATTATAGAAATACCAACAGCACTTCTATTGTCTATTGGCATTGAAAAACTTGCATAATCATAAGTAGAAATGCCTGCAAAATAAGATGCATGCATTAATGAACCTTGATAGTCTTCAATGTTTACTAGACCAGCAGGGTTCCAATAACCAGAATTAACATCTTTACTAGAAGCCACAACAGCTTTACTCATTCCAAGAGCAGCAGCATCTACGCCAATGTTTAAAAACTCGTTAGAATAGTTACGAAAAACCTGTGCATTTATCAATAATGGTAAGGTTACTAAAATGAATAAAAGTTGTTTTTTCAAAGTTTGAAAAATAGGTTGATTGCAAATATCTTAATTCCTATTAGAATAACTACTAAATTAAAGATTTATTGCATATAATTGTTGCATTTTTTCTGTAATAAATGTTACTATTTGACGCTCTAACTATGTATTTTCTGATGTAGTAAAAGATTGCATAAACCAACATGATCTCCATATTTAGGTTGCATAAAATGAAATACCTTTGAATTCTCTGCTTCTTTAAAAGGATAACATACTGTTGATAAAAAAAGAATCATCCTTCGTATTTATAAGCAAAGACGAAACTTTAATTCCACCAGTGGGTTTAATTCCCCGATGCTTGCATCGAAATGATTAAGGTTTTCTCCTTTTTCATACCTAGTAGGCTTGCCCCGAGGTTATTGGCTTTAAAATTAGAATGTTTTTCTGCTTTCTCTAAAAATTTAATTTTCATAGTACGGATAAACTCTTGCATATAAATTTTATTTTTCAGCTTGTTCATTTCTACTTCAGCAGTAGTTCTGTCAATAGGAACGGAAGTTGCAACCCCAATTTTTATTTCTTTTGGAAGTTCATCTGCAAATTCACCTAGATATTTTAAGGTCATATTTCCGCCAAGGCTAAAACCTACAATTCCAATATTTTTGTAGTTATAGTTTTTTAGTAAATGTTCAATAATAAATTTTACGTCGTCAGTTTTACCCGAATGATAAGTTTGAAATTGTAAATTATCTTTGCCACTACAACCACGTAAATTAAAGCAAACAGTATCAAACCCTACATTGTTAAGTTCTTTGGTTGTGAAAACCATATAATGCGATTGCGAGCTTCCTTCTAAACTATGGGTTAATAAAACTAGTTTTTCTGAACCAATTTTTGAGAAATCTAAATCTATAAAATCAGCGTCTCAAGTAGTAATTCTTTTACGCTCATATTTATGAGTTTCTTTCATGAAAAACGAGCGATATAGCGTGTTAAAATGATCGTTTCGGAAAGGTAGAGAAGGTGTAAAATCCGATTTTACAATTGGTATAGTTCTAACAATTATTTTAACAAATATGATAAAAATTCTTAATAAACTCTACCAATTTTATATTTTCGTTGGAAATTAATTAATTATGAACATTAAACAACATATTCCTAATTTATTAACCTTAGGTAATTTGTTCTGCGGAACAGTAGCCACAATTTTTGCTGTAAAAGGAAATTTTGAAGCGACGGCTTTGTTAGTCGCTATAGGAATTGGTTTCGATTTTTTTGATGGATTTGCAGCTCGATTATTGAATGTTCAAGGTGAATTGGGGAAGCAATTAGACTCTTTAGCAGATATGGTTACAAGTGGTGTTGTACCTGGAATTGTAATGTTACAGTTATTAGTTGCTGCTTTTGATAAAGATGCTGTTGGTTATTTTGGCGTAGATTCTAATGGTGCAACAGAAAGTGTTTTACCGTATCTCGGGTTATTACTCACTTTAAGTGCAGGGTATAGATTAGCGAAATTTAATATTGATGATAGACAAACAGATAGCTTTATTGGTTTACCTACGCCAGCAATGGCATTGTTTGTAGTTTCATTACCTTTAATTGCTATGTTTTCTCAGCAAAATCTTTTTGTAGCGTTAGTACAAAATAATTACTTTTTAATTGGAGTAACTTTAATTTTAAGTTACCTAATGAATGCTGAATTACCTTTATTTTCTTTAAAATTTAAAGACTTTTCATTTAAAAATAATGCAATAAAATACTTGTTTTTAGTAGTTTCAGTACTGTTAATCGCTATGCTAAAGCTTGTAGCAGTTCCTGTAATTATTTTGTTGTATGTGGTTTTATCAGTAATAAATAATCTGAGAAAGACTTCTTAGAATTTCTTTTTCTTTAGTACAAAATCTTTACCTAAGTATACTTTTTTAACGGTTTCATCGGCAGCCAATTCTTCGGGTGTTCCTTCTTTTAGAATACTTCCGTTATACATTAAATAGGTTCTATCTGTAATTGCTAAAGTTGCTTGTACATCATGGTCGGTAATTAAAATACCAATATTTTTATCTTTTAAATGCGCTACAATAGCTTGTATGTCTTCCACCGCAATTGGATCTACACCTGCAAAAGGTTCATCTAACAAAATAAATTTTGGATCAGAAGCTAAACAACGTGCAATTTCAGTTCTACGACGTTCTCCACCAGATAATAAATCTCCACGATTTTTACGAACGTGACCAATATTAAATTCTTCAATTAATTCTTCTAAACGTTCTTTTTGTTGTTTTTTGCTTCTATCAGTAAATTCTAAGACTGACATAATATTGTCTTCTACCGATAATTTTCTAAATACAGATGCTTCTTGTGCCAAATAACCAATTCCTTTTTGCGCACGCTTGTACATGGCGTCTTTGGTAATTACTTCATCATCTAAATAAATAGTGCCCCCATCGGGTTTTACCATACCCACAATCATATAAAAAGAAGTGGTTTTTCCTGCTCCGTTAGGACCTAATAAACCGATAATTTCGCCTTGTTTAACTTGAAGAGAAATACCATTTACTACCTTTCGGTTACCATATATTTTTTGAATGTTGTCTGCTCTTAAAATCATAAATAAGATTGTGAACTGTTTATTTGTTGAATTATGTAAAAGTAAGGATTGTTTTTCTTAATTTCTTGGTAAAATATTGCTCTCGATTGAATACAACCAACCGAATATTGTTTACTGATTATTCTCTTCCAACTCTTCCCATAACTCAACTGCTCTACGCAAATATGGAATTAAAACTGTACCACCAACTAAAGTTGCAATAGACATTGTTTCCATCATTTCTTCTTTACAATACTCCGTTAAGTTTTTATGCTGCTCTGATACCATAATACAGTAGTTCTTTAATTTTTTGTTTATTATTCTTCAAGTTCGGTCTTATAGCGAACACGTTAAAAAATCGAGCAAGCATTAACTCATTGTGATGTAAGGTTTTAATATCCTTGATTGAGAAAGCCCCTCTTAGCCTTTTTTCAATAGGCATCCAATGTGTAATCTTAGCGAGATTAACCGTTGTAAGTGCTGTATTAAAATGAAAGTTGAGTTTATCTTTACTTCTTGCTTGACAGTGATTTAGACCTGAGTATTGCTTGGCATCTCTAAAAGTAAATTCTATTTGAAATCTGGTGCGATAATATGTCAAAATCATTTCTGCTGAAATTGTTACATCTGTAGAAAAATATAATTTATGATTCCATTTTCCTTTTTTAAGGAAATAAACAATCACAAGATTGATTTTTCTTTTTAATGATTTTGAGTATACAATAGCGCTGTATACTTTGCTTTGCTGATTGTCTTCTATCAAAGAAAAATATTCTTTTCTAAGTTTTTTATAATCAATTTTTCCATCATATTTCTTAGGTCTTCCTCTCCCATATTTCTGTTGGTCAGTATAAATATATTGTAAGTCAGCATCGTTTCTTAGTCTGCTAACGGTCTCCAATCCATTATCAGAGAGTTTAGAAACAAAACCGTATTTGGAAAAATAAGCATCTGCCACAACATATTTAGACATCGAAAGAAGGACCTCTTTTCTTTGAATCAATATATTGGCATAATGATCTACCAAACTTTTTGATTCCAAATTATTTGGTGTCTGAACAGCCTCTAAATGAAACGCTGTATGATTATCTATATCAATCGCTGCTATACCAGATATTTCCAATCCCCATTTTGCCTTTCCCGCTACACCAGACCAATAATAACCAACTCCACAGGTGGATTTACCAGATTTACTAACATAACTCGGGTCGAAAGCAATGGTTAAATGTTTGCCCCCATACTCAGTAATCAATTCTTTATTGAAATTTAAAAAGTCAAAAGACTTACTAAACTGATTCCTGTAATGTTGTTCTCCATGATCACCATAACGACTTAACTGCATAAAATTTAAACGTCCTTTTATGCTGAGAAATAGACCAAAAACTTCCAACATAAAATCATATTGCCATTTATTTACATCTTTCATTTTGTTAAGTAATCTTTTTGTGTGATATTTATAGTTGGATTTCTCCTTGAGAAGCATCATTAATAGCTGTTTGAAATTAACTATTAATTTAATGATAATCAGGGAGTTATCCTAATTTTTGAGCCTGTTTTTTTAACTTATTTGATTGACTGTTAGAGGGTTAGGGCAAAGTTTAACGGAGTATTGCTTTAGTAACACCATTTTTATGTGCTGTTTCTAAATGATAGGCAATACAATCATCACAACGTAAAACTGCCGAAGCAACTAAACCAAGTAACTCTTTTGTTTTTACAGGTAAATGACCTTCGGTAAATGCATTGGTGTCTAAATTAAAAATTCGCTTGATTACCTTATTATCTGAAGCTAAAATCTTCTCGTTCATTTTTGAACGATATTCATTAAACTCTTGTACTTTTTGAGACATCTTTTTCTTGTTTTTTTACTACAAATTTTGAAACGTAAATACTTATTTCATATAAAATCATAATTGGTACTGCTACAATTATTTGGCTCGCTACGTCTGGAGGTGTAATAACTGCAGATAAAACTAATACTACTACTAATGCGTGTTTACGATGTTTGCGTAAGAATTCTGGAGTTACTAAACCTATTTTAGATAAGAAATAGATTACTACAGGAAGCTCAAAAAATACAGCAACTCCTAAAAGAGTATTGGTAATTAAACTAACATAGCTGTCTAATTTAAAGTTGTTTACAATTCGTTCTGATATTTGAAAATTATAGAAAAAATAGACAGACATTGGTAAGATAACGTAGTAGCTAAATAAGATGCCGATAAAAAATAAGACAGAGGAAATTAAAATAAATCCACGAGATTTTTTTTGTTCATTACTATGAAGCCCCGGAGATATAAATCTCCATAACTCCCATAAAATATAGGGAAAAGCTAAGATGAAACCTAGAATTAATGAAGTCCAAATAGAGGTCATTAATTGTTGAGTTGGGTCTAAGCTTTGTAATGTTTGGTTTAATTTTATAGTACAAAAACCACTGTCAATTCCAATACTTCCAAAAACTTTACATAAAAATTGGTAGGTAGGAAAATCTGGTTTTAAATGTGCTATTATAAATTCGTCAAAAACTATTGTTTTAAAAGAAAACAATAGAACGGCAATTATAAAGATTGCTAAAAAACTTCGAACTAAGTGCCATCTTAATTCTTCAAGATGATCTAAAAAAGACATTTCTTTTTCTTGTGCCATTTTAAAAAATACCTTCTTTTAATAAATCGTGTAAATGCACAACTCCCACATATTTTTTATCTTCGTTTATAACCAAAACTTGAGTTATATTATTGTTCTCTAAAGTATTTAACGCATCAACAGCCATTGCATTTAGGTCTATTGTCTTTGGGTTTTTACTCATAATATCTTTAGCTGTTAAATGATCAATCTTTGTTGATTTACTTAACATTCTACGAATATCACCATCGGTAATTATTCCTTCAACTTTTTCTTGGGCAGTAATAACTGCGGTAACACCCAAACGTTTTTCGGATATTTCTACAATAACATTAGCAATAGTATCAGTTGCAGTAACTTTAGGTGTCTGATTGTTTTTAATTAAATCTGATACTCTTAAATACAACCGTTTTCCTAAGACACCTCCTGGATGATATTTTGCAAAATCTTTACTTGTAAATCCGCGTAATTTCAATAAACAAATAGCTAAAGCATCACCTATAACTAATTGTGCAGTTGTACTTGTGGTAGGTGCTAAATTGTTTGGACAGGCTTCTTTTTCTACATAAGAATTTAGCGTGAAATCGGCATTTTTTCCGAGAAAAGAATCAGGATTTCCTGTAATAGCAATAACTTTATTGTCAGAATTTTTAATTAATGATACCAATATTTTTATTTCAGGAGTGTTACCGCTTTTAGAAATACAAATAACTACATCGTTTCGTTGAATAATTCCTAAATCGCCATGAATTGCATCTGCAGCATGCATAAAAATGGATGGGGTTCCTGTAGAGTTTAAAGTTGCTACAATTTTAGTGGCAATGTTGGCACTTTTACCAATACCAGTAACAATAACACGCCCATTTGTACTTAAAATATATTTTACAGCTTCTTCAAAGTTACTATCTAATAGGTTTGTTAAATTAGCTATAGAAGTACTTTCTAATAAAATAGTTTCTTTGGCAATTGCCAATATTGAACTGGAATCTTTCAAAATTTGAATGGTTTTTGTGTCAAAAAATCTGAGTGTAAAAATAGGTAAAAAATACAGATTATGATTCTAATTTTTGTAGTTTAGATGTTTGGTAGTTTTAAGTTTATAAAACCTTAGCAAACACGTTTAGCTTTTATTGAACGGTGTGTTTGAGTTATTTTATGAGGTACGAAACAAAAAGCGAGTAGTGAAAGCGAGAAATAGCTACTAAAAACTAAGATTATAAACACTTGTTAACTACAAAATATAAAAATGTGTATTGAATGTTTATTTTTTTTTGTAAATTTAGGGCGCATTTTTATTCAAACGAATATAGAAGATGAGTACTAAAGAAATGGATTTACATGGTCCGTTAAAAAAGTTTTTTGGTTTTAACCAATTTAAAGGTTTACAGGAAGGAGTGATTAGAAGTATTCTAAAGGGTGAGAATACTTTTGTAATTATGCCAACAGGTGGTGGTAAATCTCTTTGCTATCAATTACCTGCGTTAATGCAAGAAGGAACTGCAATTGTGGTTTCTCCGTTAATTGCTTTAATGAAAAATCAGGTAGATGCCATTCGTGGTATCTCTGAACATTATGGAATTGCACACGTTTTAAATTCATCCTTAAATAAATCTGAAGTAAATCAAGTAAAAGAAGATATTGTTTCTGGCATTACAAAATTATTATATGTTGCGCCAGAGTCGTTAATAAAAGAAGAATACGCGTCGTTTTTACGAGGGCAAAAGATTTCTTTTGTTGCGATTGATGAGGCACATTGTATTTCTGAATGGGGACATGACTTTAGACCAGAATACCGTAACCTTCGTCATATTATTAAACAAATTGATGATGTTCCTATAATTGGTTTAACAGCTACAGCAACCGAAAAAGTACAAGAAGATATTCTAAAAACTTTAGGAATGAGCGATGCCAATACTTTTAAAGCATCGTTTAATAGACCAAATTTATTTTATGAAGTACGCCCAAAAACTAAAGATGTTGAAAAAGATATTATCCGATTTATAAAAGGACATCCAGGGAAATCTGGAATTATATATTGTTTGAGCCGAAAAAAAGTTGAAGAAATAGCCCAAGTTTTACAAGTAAACGGAATTAACGCAGTTCCATATCATGCAGGTTTAGATGCAAAAAAACGAGCAAGACACCAAGATATGTTTTTGATGGAAGATTGCGATGTTGTTGTGGCTACTATTGCTTTTGGTATGGGAATTGACAAGCCAGATGTACGTTATGTAATTCATCATGATATTCCGAAGAGTTTAGAAAGTTATTATCAAGAAACGGGTAGAGCAGGACGTGATGACGGAGAAGGAATTTGTCTTACTTTTTATGCGTATAAAGATATTGAGAAGCTTGAAAAATTTATGGCTAATAAGCCAGTTGCTGAACAAGAAATTGGACATGCATTGTTGCAAGAAGTAGTTGGTTATGCTGAAACCTCTATGAACAGACGTAAATATTTGTTGCACTATTTTGGTGAAGAATTTGACGAGATTAATGGTGCTGGTGCAGATATGGATGACAATACGCGAAACCCTAAGAAAAAGAATGAAGCAAAAGAAGATGTAATAATTTTACTCTCTGTAATTGATAAAACTAAAGAACAATATAAACCTAAAGAGATTGTAAATACTATTGTTGGTATAGGAAATGCACTGTTAAAATCGCATAAAACCACACAACAATCGTTTTTTGGGATTGGTAAAGAAAGGAGTACACATTATTGGATGGCACTTATCCGTCAGATATTGGTGGTAAACCTTATTAGAAAAGAAATTGAGCAGTATGGTGTTATAAAGTTAACAGATAAAGGAAAGCATTTTATAGAGAACCCTACATCTTTTATGATGACTGAAGACCATCTTTACGATCATGGTGATGATTCTTCAATTATAACAAATAGTAAATCTGCTGGTGGAGTAGCCGATGTAAAGTTGGTAGCTATGCTAAAAAGTTTACGTAAGCAAGTAGCAAAAAAACAAGGCGTACCGCCGTTTGCAGTTTTTCAAGATCCTTCTTTAGATGATATGGCTCTTAAATACCCAATTACACAAGATGAACTGTCTAAAGTACATGGTGTAGGCGAGGGGAAAGCACGTAAATTTGGTAAATATTTTATTCAATTAATTACTCGTTATGTTGAGGAAAATGATGTTATCCGTCCAGATGATTTAATTTTTAAAAGTACAGGTATTAATTCTGGATTAAAGTTGTCTATTATTCAAAATACTGATAGAAAGTTACCCCTAGAAGATATTGCAAAATCGAAAGGTTTAAAAATGGATGAATTGATTAAAGAAATGGAAGCGATTATTTTTTCTGGGACAAAATTAAATATTTCTTATGCTATCGAAGATTTGTTAGATGAGGATCAGCAAGAAGAAATTAATGAATACTTTATGGAGGCTGAAACTGATAAAATTCAAGATGCTTTAGATGAATTTGATGGTGATTATGATGAGGATGAATTGCGTTTAATGCGCATTATATTTACGAATGATGTAGCTAATTAATTTTTTGTAACAAGGAAAGGAATAATAAATGATAAAAAAAATCCCGAGCATTTGCTCGGGATTTTTTTTTATCTTTCTCTACGTCTTCTTCCAAAGCCGCCAGTTTTTCTATCATTACTACCTCTGTCTGACCTGTCTGATCTGTCTGGTCTATCAGAAGATCTTGATCTTCCTCCAGAATCAGATCTGTTTTCAGAGTTTTTGCGTCTTCCAAAACCACCACCACTTTTATTGTCTCCAAAAGATCTTCTACCTCCGCCTCCGCCTCCGCGTTTTCTTCCGCCGCCTTCGCGTTTTTTAGTGATTTCAATATTTACGCCTCTACCACTAAAATCTGGTCTGTTTCTCTCAAAAGCAGCCAAAGTTTCAGATTCAAAATTCTTATCAAGTTCAAAGAAAGAAAAAGTGTCTAAAATATCTATAGCACCAATTTCAATTTTGTTTGTAATCTCTTGGTCGTTAATTAAACCAATTAATTTTGCAGGGTTTAAATTATCTTTTCTACCAATATTGATAAAGAAACGCGTCATGTTTTCATTAGAAGCACCTCTACGAGAACTATCTCTATTAGAAGATAAATCGTTTAAATCTGCTGCGCTTTCATAATAAGAAAGGAAAGAGTTAAACTCTTTCGATACAAATTTCTGTATTAATTCTTCACGTGTTAATCCTTCTAATTTCTCATAAATAGCGGGTAAGAATTCTGCTATTTCTTTTTCGTTTACTTCTGTACTATTTACTTTGTCAATTAAATGAAATAATTGATTTTTTAGAATTTCTTTTCCAGTAGGCACCGCAGTGTGTACAAACTTCTTTTTTATAATTCGTTCTATAGAACGTAATCTACCTTGTTCTTTTTTGCTAACTAAAGCAATAGAAATTCCTTTGTTACCAGCTCTTCCTGTTCGCCCACTACGGTGAGTGTAGTTTTCTATCTGGTCTGGTAATTTATGATTAATAACATGTGTTAAATTATTTACATCTAAACCACGAGCGGCAACATCTGTTGCTACTAATATTTTTATGGTTTTCTTACGAAATTTACCCATAACACTATCACGTTGGTTTTGAGATAAATCTCCGTGTAATGCATCTGCACTATAACCGTCTTGAATTAGTTTGTCTGCAATTTCTTGCGTTTCTCTACGTGTTCTACAGAAAACAATTCCATAGATATCTGTATTTAAATCTGCAATTCTTTTTAGGGCCTGGTAACGTGTTCTTTCTGAAACTAAATAGTACTCATGTGAAACATTATCTGAACCTGCATTTTTTTCTCCTGAAGTAATCTCAATAGGATTTGTCATGTAATTTCTAGCAATAGATTCTACTTCTCTAGGAAAAGTTGCAGAAAATAGTAATGTTTGCTTAGAATTTGGTGTTGCTTCTAATATTTTATCAAGCTCATCTTTAAAGCCCATATTTAGCATTTCATCTGCTTCATCTAAAATTAACCAACGTACATTACCTAATTTTAAAGCTCTACGGTTTATTAAATCTACCGTTCTTCCTGGTGTTCCAACTACAATTTGAACGCCTCTTTTAAGTTTTCTAATTTGCTCATCTATATTAGTACCTCCATAAACTGTAGCTACTTTAAGGTTTGGTAGGTATTTAGAAAACTCTTCTATATTTCTACCAATTTGAACCGCTAGTTCTCTGGTAGGTGAAAGAATAATTGCTTGTGTATTTACACTACTTTGGTCTATTAGTTCCATAACAGGCAAGCTAAAAGCAGCTGTTTTTCCTGTTCCTGTTTGTGCAAATGCTTTTAAATCTGTATTAGATGAAATAATTTGCGGAATGGCTTTTTCTTGGATTATGGTAGGTTTTTTGTATCCTAAGTCAATAAGTGCTTTGATAATAGGTTCTTGCAAACCTAAGTCTAAAAATGTTGTCATAACTGTGTTTTATAGAATTCACAGTTACCCAACTGTAAATTCACCGTTTATAATTATCGATTAAATTTTTAATAAATAAAATCGCGCAAAGGTACAGTAAATAAAATAGCTAGTACTTGTTAATTATTTTTTTGTAATTCGGTAATCTGCTTGTAGATTTTCTGAGAAGATAAAGCGCCAAACCCGTTTTCTATAGTTCCTTTTTTATTGACTAAAATAGCCCTAGGATATTTACTTGTTAAGAATTGGTTAGCAATACTTTTATATGGTAAGTAATATTGTTTATTAATGTCTAAGTTTTTTACGTAATAGTCTTTATCTCCAACAATGTTTATTACAAAAAAATGAACATTAGGGTTGTTATTTGCTAAAAAATTGATGCGAGATTTTACCCAATCATCTGAATAATGTTTTGGATTCCTAAAATAAATTACACTATTTTTATTTTTTGATAAATTTTTAATATTGTGTGCAACTCCTTTATAATCTATTACTTTAAAATTATTTAATTGTTCTCCTTTATGAATTTGTTTAGCATCATTTAATAACCGTTGCACTATTTTTTTATCATCTATACTTGTATTTAATTTAAAGAAAGTAAAGAATGCGTCATCATTTAATTGACAGCTAGATTTTTCGTAAAAATAACGTACAGTTACATAACGTAAATACACATTTTTTAAATCTTCTGATTGAATATTTTTATCAATAGTTTTTAATAATGCTACTGTAAATTCATTTGTATTCTTTTTAAAACCTTGTTGGTAGGTGTCACTATAAATTCTTGTCATTACATACTGACCGTATGGGTAATAAAACATAATTGAGTCTAAGCCCATATTAATATTTTTTCTATGTTTGTAGAAAAATGAGTCTAAATCAATTTCATTTCCAGAAGATTGATAATCAATTAAATAATTTTCTATTTTACTATAAATAGGGTATTTATAGGTGATATTTAAAATATTCAAAAATTTCTCGGAAGTTTCATGGTTTTGTAGTTTATAAGCTCTTAATTTTTCATCTTTCTGATGTAAGAGTTCTTCAATTTTATTTTTAAAATCTTCGGAATTTAATTTAGATAAACTGTAAAACTCCTTCTCATCCTTTTCATTCTGTAAAAAAGATTCGATAAGTGCATTGTTTCTATTGGCATTTGTACCACTATAGACTAAAGATTCATCAAAATCCCAAGTATTTAAACGCAATAATAAACTGTCTTGAGGTTCTAAATAAATGTATTGATGTTCAGGACCATGTTTAAAATAATATAAACCTTCAATTAGGCTGTCTAATTTTCCTAAAAAAGTATTGTTTTCTTTTAAGTAAATAGTATCTATTGCTTCTTTGTGATTAAACAGAATAACATATTCAGATTTTGGATGCAGTATTTTTCCGCCAAAATAGGTTGCAGTGTCTTCATTGGTTTTTTTACAGCCAATAGCAGTGAAAAGGAGTATAAAGGGTATTAAGTATTTCATTAATATGTGTTGTTCATAGAAATATACCTGAAACAACAAAAGTAGACATCTATAAAAGGTTCAGATGTTAATTAGCTGTTAAAAGACTTTTAAAATAATAGTAAACTTTGTTAAAAAAACAATGCTAAGAATAGTAGAAAACAATTATAATTTATTACAGATTTTTAGCTTGAAAAAACTACTTTTGCACCGAATTTTAAAAGACTACACATGTTATCAGTTTCTAATCTATCTGTACAATTTGGCAAGCGTATTTTGTTTGATGAAGTAAATACTAAATTTGTACAAGGTAATTGCTACGGAATTATTGGTGCAAACGGCTCAGGAAAATCTACATTTTTAAAAATAATTTCAGGAAAACAAGAGGCTACTTCTGGACAAGTGCATTTAGAACCAGGAAAGAGAATGTCTGTTCTATCTCAAGATCATTACGAATTTGATGATGTACCCGTTTTAGAAACTGTGGTAATGGGTAACAAGGAGTTGTATAAAATTAAAAAAGAAATTGATGCATTGTACGCCGATTATACTGATGAAAATGCAGATAAAATAGGCGAACTACAAGTGAGGTTTGAAGAAATGAATGGTTGGAATGCAGATGCTGAAGCAGCGGCAATGTTATCTAATTTAGGTATTAAAGAAGATTTACATTATTCGTTAGTAAAAGATTTAGACGGTAAACAAAAAGTACGCGTGTTGCTATCGCAAGCATTGTTTGGTAACCCAGATGTTTTAATTATGGATGAGCCTACGAACGATTTAGATTTTGAAACTATTTCTTGGTTAGAAAATTTCTTAGCAAATTATGACAATACTGTAATTGTGGTTTCTCATGACCGTCATTTTTTAGATGCCGTTTGTACACATATTTCAGATATTGATTATGCTAAAATAAATAACTATTCTGGTAACTATACGTTTTGGTATGAGTCTTCTCAATTAGCGGCAAAACAACGCGCACAACAAAACAAAAAAGCAGAAGATAAAAAGAAAGAATTAGAAGAATTTATTCGTCGTTTTTCTGCAAATATGGCAAAATCAAAACAAGCAACTTCTCGTAAAAAAATGATTGAGAAGTTAAATGTTGAAGATATTAAACCATCGTCTCGTCGTTATCCAGCAATTATTTTTGAAAGAGATAGAGAAGCAGGAGATCAAATTTTAAACATAGAAGGTTTATCAAAATCTTTTGAAGGTGAAGTTCTATTCAGTAAAGTAGATATCAATTTAAATAAAGGAGATAAAGTTGTAATAATTTCTAAAAACTCTAGAGCAGTAACTGCTTTTTATAAAATTATATCTGGTAATGACACTGCCGAATCTGGAAAATATGCTTGGGGAGTTACTACAACACAATCATATTTACCTAGTGATAATTCTAGTTTTTTCCAAGATGGAGAGCTAAACTTGGTAGATTGGTTACGTCAATATGCAAAAACTGAAGAAGAACGTGAAGAAGTATTTTTACGTGGATTTCTTGGGAAAATGATTTTCTCTGGAGAAGAAGCTTTAAAGAAAAGTAATGTTTTGTCTGGAGGAGAAAAAGTGCGCTGTATGTTATCTAGAATGATGATGACAAGGGCAAACATTATTTTGTTAAATGAACCTACAAATCACTTAGATTTAGAGTCTATTCAATCTTTAAATAACTCTTTAATTAATTTTAAAGGAACGGTATTGTTTTCTACACATGATCATGAGTTTGCACAAACTGTTGCTAACAGAATTATAGAAATTACACCAAAAGGAGTTATAGATCGTCATTCAACTTTTGATGATTATTTATCTGATCCAAAGATTAAAGAATTACAAGAAAAAATGTATTCATAAAATAAGATAAGGAAGTTTTTTAGCTTCCTTATTATTTGCTAATTTTTCTGTAACGGACTAATAATTTCTACATCGCTAAAAGCAATTGCCCCACGCACAACACCGTCAATTGTATCTTTTAATGCTTCAATAAGTTGCATTTTTAATTGTGATTTATGATAAATTAGACTCACTTCTCGCGCAGGTGGTGGACTCACAAATTCTCGTAAATGTTCTTTGTCTTTATCATTTAAATCTAACGTATGTAAGTAAGGTAGAAGTGTCATTCCTAAACCTTCTTTAGATAGTTTTATAAGTGTATCAAAACTTCCGCTTTCTAATTGAAACCCTTTTTTATTATCTATCTTATGTGTTCCACATAAATTAATAACACTATATTTAAAGCAATGCCCGTCTTCTAATAATAAAATATCATCCATTTCTAATTCGTCAGAAGTAATTTTTTTCTGATTAAATAATCTATGATTCTGCGGAATTAATCCTACAAACGGTTCATAATATAAAGGACGTTCTTTAATGGCTTCATTTTCTAGCGGAGTTGCAGCAATTGCGGCATCTATATGTCCGTCAGTTAATTTTCTAATAATTTCTTCCGTAGTTAATTCTTCAATAATTAATTTAACTTTTGGGTGTTTTTTTGTGAAACTCTGTAGAAACATTGGTAGCAATGTTGGCATTATAGTAGGGATAATCCCCAACTTAAATTCACCACCTATAAAACCTTTTTGTTGATGTACAATATCTATCATTCTATTGCTTTCGTCGACAATAATTTTAGCTTGTTCTACTATTTTTTTACCAATTTCAGTTAATTCAATAGGTTTTTTAGAACGATTAAATATTTTTACTTCCAATTGATTTTCTAACTTCTGAATTTGCATACTCAACGTAGGCTGTGTAACAAAACTGTGTTCTGCAGCTACCGTAAAATTTTGATATTCAGCTACTGATAAAACATATTTTAATTGGGTAATGGTCACTGTATAATAATTTCTGATAAAGATATTAAATCTATCAATTATATTTATATTAAATCGTTATTAATTTGAACTACTTTGATGTAATAAAAACAAAAAGAACAACAATGAATACAACAATTTTAGGATTAGATAAAACAAAAACAACCGAATTGGTAACAGAATTAAATATTTTACTAGCTAATTTTCAGGTGTATTATCAAAATGTACGTGGTTTACATTGGAATATTAAAGGAAAAAATTTCTTCGAGTTACATGTAAAGTTTGAAGAGTTTTATACAGATGCACAAGAAAAAGTAGATTTAATTGCAGAACGAATTCTAACACTAGAAGGTGTGCCTTTGCATACGTTTGATGATTATACTAGATTAGCAAGGGTTCCTTTAGGAAAAAACATTTCTAATGATGAAAAAGCTGTGAAGCTAGTTATAAATTCACTTTCTGAATTATTAAAAATAGAACGTTCTATATTACAATTATCTGATAAAGCAGAAGATGAAGGAACAAATTCTATGATGAGTGATTTTATAGCTGAACAAGAAAAAATATTGTGGATGATGAATGCTTGGTTAAGTTAAATTACTTCAATTTACAAGAGTGTCATAAAAAATAGCGATGTAATTACATCGCTATTTTTTATTCTTGTAAATAATTACTTTTTATTCTTATTTTCAATGTGTGTTCTTTGTGCTATTAATTTATTTTGATAACGTCCTTGAATAACATCTACAATTATTAAAATAGCCAATACAAAATAGAACGTAGTTTTACTCATTGGTACAATTTCGTTTCCGAAGAGTTTTAAATGCGCTAAATGCCCGCCTTCTGTAACCAACATAATTCCAACTATAAAAAGGATAAATAATCCGAGAACTTCATACATTCTGTTTTTCGCTAAAAAAACAGAAATTTTATCAGCTAATATTAACATTAGTAACCCGCTTATTACAATAGCAATTGCCATAACAATAAAGGCTATTGTAGCATTCTCTATTTCACTTGTTAATCCAATTGCTGCTAAAATAGAGTCAAAAGAAAAAACTAAATTCATTAAAACAATGCTTACAATTACAGCGTTAGATGTTTTTATTCCCTTTTCTGCACTTCCTTCAACGTAGTGATTTAAGTCTGGATTACCAATCATATGCCAAATTTCTTTTATGGCTGTATAGATAATAAATCCGCCTCCTAATAAAACAATAATACTATGTCCGTTAAATGCAAATTTTATGACATCTTTTATCTCTCCAGTTAAAAACGAAAATGGTTCTTGAAAAAAATCAATGATAGAAACTAGAACAAATAATAATATAATTCTTAGAATAATAGCAATTAAAATTCCAATTTTTCGAACTCTTTTTTGATCCGCTAAAGGTGCTTTTTTAGATTCTAATGATATGTATAACAAATTATCAAACCCTAATACAGCTTGTAATAAGATGAGCATTAATAAGGTGAAAATAATTTCTGCCATTTTTTTTAGTTGATTTTTAGAAGTTCAAAGATATCAAAAAAAGATACTTCCACAGAATACGAATACTAACAAAAACAATTAAAATTGCAGTAGCTTTTTTAAGTTGAATAGGATTAAATAATTTGTTACTCATTTTACTACCTACTTGCCCACCAATAAATACGGTAATTAGTAGGATTGAGGTTAAATTCCAATCGATTTCAAAATCAGGATTTGTGTATTGCCCCAATAAACCTGTAATAGAATTTACTAGAATAAAAAAACTGGCAGTTGCTGCTATTTTTTTAGGAGAATCCCAATTAGTTAAATGGAGTAGTGGAGCAAGAAAAATTCCGCCACCAATACCAACCATTCCAGAGATAAAACCTATAACCCCACTATAACTTATATTTTTCGTTAAATTTAATTTTGTAATTTTTGCTTCGGATGAGATAATTCGTTTGGAGATCCACATAGTTATTGCCGCAAAAAGCAAGGTAAAACCTAAAAGAATAAAAAAGAAAGACTCACCTATTTTTAAATATCCACCTAAAAAAGCTAGTGGAATACTAAACAAAACTAACGGAATTATTTTTTTCCAATCAATTACTCCTTGTTGATAGAATAACCATACGTTACCTGTAACAACCATAATATTACATAACAATGCTGTTGCTCTAATTTGTGTAAATAGAATTCCTGTTAAAGCTAAAATTGCTAAATAGCTAGATCCGCCACCAAACCCAACAGATGAATATAAAATTGCAACCGTTAAGAAAAGTAAAATAAGGTACCAGTTTTGAATAATAGTTTCTAATAGAAAGTAAAAATTCATACAAAACAAATATAGTATCCTTCTAATATAATTGATATTGAATTATACAATTTTTTGTAATTTATCTACTAAAATAAGTTATAAGTAGAAAAAATAAAAATAAACCAATTATTTTATCGAGATTAGTATTTTTATTACCACTAAAAGAACAACTAATTTAGCCATACAATGAGTAACTATCATATTAAACATTTAGAAGAATATTATCAAGTTTATAGAAAATCAGTTAGAGAACCAGAAAATTTTTGGGAAGAAATTGCTGAAGAACATTTTGTCTGGAAAAAAAAATGGGACAAAGTTTTAGATTGGGACTTTTCTAAACCAGAAGTTAAGTGGTTTCAAGGAGCAAAATTGAATATTACAGAGAATTGTATTGATAGGCATTTAGCAACTCGCGGCAACAAAACTGCTATATTATTTGAACCTAATAACCCTGAGGAAGAAGCAGAGCATATTACATACAAACAACTTTATGAAAGAGTAAACCAGTTTGCGAATGTGTTAAAAGAACAAGGTATTAAAAAGGGAGATAGAGTTTGTATTTATGTTCCTATGATTCCAGAATTGGCAATTGCAACTTTGGCTTGTGCAAGAATTGGTGCTATTCATTCTGTTGTTTTTGCAGGGTTTTCATCTACAGCGTTAGCAACAAGAATAAATGATTCTGATTGTAAAATGGTAATCACTTCAGATGGGTCTTATAGAGGAGCAAAAACAATAGATTTAAAAGGAATTGTAGATCAAGCTTTAGAGAACTGTTTAGGTGTTAAAACTGTTTTGGTTGCAAAGAGAATCAATTCAGAAATTAATATGAAAGATGGGCGTGATAAATGGTTACAACCTTTATTAGATAAAGCTTCAACTGAATGTGTAGCCGAAATTATGGATGCAGAAGACCCATTATTTATATTATACACTTCAGGTTCTACAGGAAAGCCAAAAGGAATGGTGCATACAACGGCTGGTTATATGGTGTACACAGCGTATACGTTTAAAAATGCTTTTCAATATAGAGAAAATGACGTTTATTGGTGTACAGCAGATATTGGTTGGATTACGGGTCATTCTTACATTGTGTACGGACCTTTAGCAAATGGAGCAACAACGCTAATGTTTGAAGGTGTACCAAGTTATCCTGATTTTGGACGCTTTTGGGATATTGTAGAGAAACATAAAGTGAATCAATTTTATACAGCACCAACAGCTATTAGAGCTTTAGCAAAACAAGGAACAGAATTGGTGGACAAGTATGATTTATCATCTTTAAAAGTTTTAGGCTCTGTTGGAGAACCTATAAATGAAGAAGCGTGGCATTGGTATAATGATCATATTGGTAAAAAGAAAAGCCCAATTATAGATTCTTGGTGGCAAACTGAAACTGGTGGAATTATGATTACACCAATTCCGTATGTAACACCAACAAAACCAACGTATGCAACTTTGCCTTTTATAGGAATTCAACCCGCTTTAATGGATGAAAAGGGGAATGAATTAAAAGGAAATCAAGTTGAAGGAAGATTGTGTATCAAATTTCCTTGGCCAAGTATTGCCAGAACTATTTGGGGAAATCATCAGCGCTATAAAGAAACGTATTTTTCAGCTTTTAAAAATATGTATTTTACAGGTGATGGTGCGCTGCGCGATGAAGTTGGTTATTATAGAATTACAGGAAGAGTAGATGATGTAATCATCGTTTCTGGTCATAATTTAGGAACTGCACCAATAGAAGATGCAATTAATGAGCATCCTGCTGTTGCAGAATCTGCCATTGTTGGTTTTCCTCATGATGTAAAAGGGAGCGCTTTGTATGGTTATATTATTTTAAAAGATGCTGGAGAATCTAGAAATCATGATAACTTACGAAAAGAAATCAATCAATTAATTGCAGATAAAATTGGGCCGATTGCAAAATTAGACAAAGTTCAATTTACAGAAGGATTGCCAAAAACACGTTCAGGGAAGATTATGCGACGTATCTTGCGAAAAATAGCCAGTAATGATACAAGTAATTTAGGAGATACAAGTACCTTGTTAAACCCTGAAGTAGTACAAAGTATTATGGACAATAAATTGTAATGCATAACATTAAAAAATATTTAGAAAAAACACTTACTATAGAAGATAGTGATTGGAGTTTTTTTATCTCAAGGTTAGAAAAGAGAACAGTTAAAAAGCGAACAAAAATTTTAAATATTGGTGAAGTTGAAAATTATATTTCTTTTATTTCTAGTGGAATTGTTCGTTTTTTAATTCCAAAGGAAGAAAAAGAAATTACTTTCGGTTTTTGTTTTAAAGATGAATTTGTAAGTGCATACGATTCTTTTTTAACTAGAAAACCTTCTTTGTATGAGTTAGAAACGTTAACAGAGGTTACAATGTGGAGTATGTTATACTCAGATTTGCAAGAAGTGTATCAAAAAACAGATATTGGTAACACACTTGGTCGTTTATCATCCGAGCGCTTGTTTTTAATTAAATCTAAACGAGAACAATCTTTATTAAATGAAACGAGACTGTAAACTCAACTCTGTCTGCATAAAAAAAGCATTAATTTTATTCAAACAGAAAAGATGACACAAACAGAACAAGATTTATTAGAAAAGAAAGCCTTAGACCAATTATTATCGGGTAAGAGTTTATTTGGCAAAGAAGGCGCATTTGCTCCTATGCTAAAGAGTTTTATAGAAAAAGCTTTAGAAGCGGAGATGGAAAGCCATTTATTTTTGAGCGATTCATCAAACAAAAACAAGCGAAATGGGAAAGGCAAAAAGACGATAAAAAGCGGCTTAGGTACTTTTGAAATTCAAACCCCAACTGACAGGAATAGCAGTTTTGAGCCCGAGATTATAAAAAAGCGACAAACGATATTAGCGGAGAGTTTATCGGATAAAATAATAGGTTTATATGGATTAGGAATGAGTTTAAGAGATATTTGCTCTCATATAAAAGAGATGTATGATACCGATATTTCTCACACAGTATTAAGCCAAATTACAGATAAAATTATACCAGACATCAAGGAGTGGCAAAGTCGCCCATTAGAATCTATGTACTGTATCGTTTGGTTAGATGCGATGCATTATAAAGTTCGTGTTGATGGAAAAGTATCCCATAAAGCACTTTATAATATTCTAGGAATCAACAAGGAAGGACATAAAGAGGTTTTAGGAATGTATATCTCACAAAGCGAAGGAGCTAATTTTTGGTTGCAAGTTTTAACAGATTTACAACACAGAGGGCTTGAAGATATACTGATAGCTTGCACTGATAATTTAAAAGGATTTTCTGAAGCTATTTTGAGCATCTTTCCAAAAACACAAATACAAAAATGTATTGTGCATCAAATTCGTAATTCTTTAAAATATGTAGCCTCGAAAGATCAGAAAGCATTTATGAAGGATTTAAAATTAGTTTACAAAGCCATCAATAAGGAAATAGCAGAAGATGAATTGTTAAATTTAGAAGAGAAATGGGGCGAAAAATATCCTATTGTCATTGAGAGTTGGCGGCGAAATTGGGAGGAACTTTCTCAATATTTTGAATATACAGAGCCTATCAGAAGAATTATTTATACTACAAATGCCGTAGAGGGTTTCCACAGACAGGTTCGTAAAGTAACCAAAACCAAAGGTGCTTTTGTAAATGATATGGCGCTTTTAAAGTTGGTTTATCTCGCAACAAAAAACATACAAAAAAAGTGGATAAGTCCGCTCCACAATTGGAGTTTGATTATTCAACAATTATATATTAAATTTGGAGAGAGAATACCGCTCGATATTAGCATCCCCAAAAGCAGCTCGTGACGCTGCCGCTGGGGCTCATTTTAAAAACAGTTCGATTTTTTAAGCCAGAGTATGAAAAGAAAAAATCAAACTATTTTTAAAACGGAAAAAAAACACAGACAGAGTTTAAATTACACTCCCAATGAAACTGCAGAAGAGCGATATTTAAATCTATTTAAAGAGCGTCCTAACCTTATAAAAGAAATTCCTTTAAAATATATTGCTTCTTATATTGGCATAACTCCACAAGCATTGAGTAGAATTCGTAAACGTATTTCTTAACTTAGGTTCATTTTTTATTTGAATATATGTTCAGTTATTTGCACTTTAAATAACAGATTAATGAAAGTAGTTTTTTTAATATTGATTTTGTGGTATTCTGGTTTGTTCTTTCAAACCTTTTTTTTGCATAGATATGCTGCACATCAAGCCTTTACAATGTCTAAGTTTGCAGAAAAAGTATGTTTCTTTTTAACATGGTTAACACAAGGGTGCAACTATTTAAACGCTTACGGTTATGGCGTTATGCACAGAATGCATCACGCGTATGCAGAGACAGAAAAAGACCCGCACTCACCAAAATATGATAGCAATGTATTTAGTATGATGTGGCGTACAAAAAACATATATCAAGATATTAATAATAAGAAAATTTCAATTGAAGAAAAATTCACTAAAAATGTACCGCAATGGGAACGTTTTGATGCTTTTGCAAGTTCTAAAGCGTCTCGATTAACTTGGGGAGTATTATATATAGTGTTCTTTGTTTTATTTGCAACCGCTTGGTGGCAATGGTTATTGCTGCCTGTAGCTTTTTTTATGGCGCCAATTCATGGTGTAATTATTAATTGGTTTGCGCATATTTATGGTTATGTAAACTTTAAAGTGAATGATACTTCTAAAAACTTGTTGCCGTTCGATTTTTTAATGATGGGAGAAGGGTATCACAACAATCATCATATGCACAGTGGACGTGCAAACTTTGGAGGTATAAAGTGGCACGAAATAGATATTACGTATTGCATTATGGTTGTATTAGATAAGTTAAATTGGATTCAATTAAAAAATAGCTAATTAAAAAGTATTTTCCTGTAAATTTGAAGGTAAGATTATGACATAACAAAAAAATGAAATTTTATCAAATGAAAAAAATAATACTATTAATTATTTTATCAATTGTACTAATTTCTTGCAAACAAGCCGAAAAGAAAGAAGATATTTACAAAAATTATCCTAAAAATCTCGCCAAAGTTTTAAAGAAACACGGTGGTTTAGACAATTGGAACTCGTTACAAGTTTTATTTTTATACAATGCCATTTGTATTAGCAGATGATGGAATAACCTATTCAGAAGTTGAACCGTTAACTTTTGAGGGCATAAAGTATACCTGATATAAAATATCTTATGGAGCCAATGTTGGTGCTTCTCTGTAAGCGTCCTGCAAAGTACATATTGCCCAGTAAGATTTAAAACCAGTCTTTTGTAAAAAAAAGAAAGGATGTTAGGATTAGGCACAGATTACAGGTATTATTATTTGCTATCGGCTACAGATATGCGCAAAGGATTTAATGGATTAAGTGGTATAGTACGGGATCATATAGAGTCCTCACAAGGCGAAAAAGCAGTTTATGCATTTGTGAACAAACGCAGAGATAAGCTCAAATTATTGTATTGGTCACCTGGCGGTTTTGTCCTGTATTATAAGCGATTGGAGAAGAGTATATTTGAACTTCCAAAATAGGATCTTTCAGAGGGATTAGTAGTGTTATCCTATACCGAAATGATTATGATTTTGGATGGAATTAGCATTGTAAATACCAATAAAAAAGAGCGCTATTTGCTAACAAAATAAAATGATAAACATTAGTGCTTACTAAGGTTTACTAAGGTTTACAGGTAATTTGTTTCGTATATTTACTAGGTGTTAAAACCAATCGAAATAGCAGAAGTAACCATTGAGATTTCTAAATTAGAATTTGACAAAGTTAAATTTGAACGAGATGATTACAAGCGTCAATTAGAAGATCTTAAGCGGATGATTTTTGGTCGAAAGAGTGAACGTTTTGTTGCTACAGACACAAATCAGTTGAATATTTTCGGAGAAGAAATTCCTGCTCAAGAAGTCGAGAAAGAAGAATACATCGTTACTTATAAAACAGAGAAAAGTAAGAAACCTAAAGAGCAACCTATAAGAACAGCAATACCTGCCCACTTTCGGCGAGTAGAACAAACAATTGAACCAGACTTTATTCCACCAAATGCTAAAAAAATAGGGGAAGAAATCACAGAAGTATTGGAAGTTAAACCGCTTACTGTTTTTGTGCGAAGAATTATTAGACCCAAATATGCACTTCCCGAAGAAGAAGGTATTCTCATAGCAGAACTGCCAAGCTTACCAATACCCAAAGGAAATGCAGGTGCTAGCTTACTTTCCTTCATTATTGTATCAAAGTTTGTCGATCATTTACCTTTATATAGATTGCTTCAAATTTTCAAACGACAAGATTTGTCGATAAGTTCATCAACAATTGGAGGATGGGTATGTAAAACGGCAGAATTATTTCAACCGCTTTATGATGTTTTTAAAAATGCATTTTTAGAAGATGCTGATTACATTCAAGCCGATGAAAGCCCAATAAAAGTGCAAGACAAAAACAAGAAAAAGGCACTTGATCAAGGATATATGTGGGTGTACAGAAACCCAATGGAGCGATTGGTTTTATTTGAATATAACAAAGGGAGAGGTAAAGAAGCGCCAGAGCAATTTTTCAAAAACTTTACTGGAACGCTACAAACAGATGGGTACAGAGTTTATCAATCATTGACTACCAAAGGTGATATTACCCTTTTGGGATGTATGGCTCACGCTAGGCGGTATTTTGAAAAGGCATTAGATAATGACCCTAAGAGGGCTGAACACGTCTTGTTTTTGATGCAACGCCTCTACAAGATGGAACGGGAATGTAGAGAGCGAAATACTGATGTTGCAGTTGTCAAAAGGTATCGAATGATTTATGCTTTACCCATATTAGATGAATTAGAGGTGTATTTAAATGAGCATGTCAATGTCGTTTTGCCAAAAAGCTCCATAGGTAAAGCAATGACATATACACTAAATATATTCCAAAACCTCAAGCAATATATTTACGATGGAAGATATGAAATCGATAACAATAATATCGAAAACTCAATAAGACCTATGGCTATTGGTAGAAAAAATTACCTCTTTGCGGGAAGTCATAAGGCAGCTCAAAATATAGCCATGTTTTATTCCTTCTTTGCAAGTTGCAAAGCAAATGACATTAATCCTTTTGATTGGATGAACGATGTCACTAGAAGAATGCCTGAGCATAAAGCAAATAAACTTAGCGAGATGTTGCCCCATAACTGGAAATCCCAAATTTAGGGGGTGTAGGTAACAGGACGCTTACGAACTTGTTTCAGGTTCTCATTATTAGTATTCAA
The DNA here is from genome assembly GCA_965242715.1 of Tenacibaculum sp. Taxonomy (GTDB): domain Bacteria; phylum Bacteroidota; class Bacteroidia; order Flavobacteriales; family Flavobacteriaceae; genus Polaribacter. The sequence continues at coordinate 1,382,614 of OZ251501.1, read as the reverse complement.
TGAAAGTAATGAGATTCCGAAATAAATTCGGAATGACGCTCAAATATAATTATGATATTTAAAAAATAAATAAGATTAAAGTGAGTTTACCTCGCGTGTTTATGCGCTTTGTAAGAAGAACGAACTAAAGGCCCACTTTCTACATACATAAAGCCCATTTCTAAACCAAGCGTCTCATATTTCTTAAATTGTTCTGGAGTTATAAATTCTTTTACAGGAAGATGTCTTTTACTCGGTTGTAAATATTGACCAATAGTAATTACATCTAATCCAACACCACGTAAGTCTTTCATAGTTTGAATAACTTCTTCCTCCATTTCGCCTAAACCAAGCATAATACCCGATTTGGTACGCATCCCGTTTTCTTTTAGGTATTTTAAAACATCTAAACTTCTATCGTATTTAGCTTGGATACGAACCTCACGCGTTAACCTACGAACGGTTTCTACATTATGAGAAACAACCTCTGGATGAACTTCAATAATTCTATCAATTAGCTTTTCGTCTCCTTGAAAATCGGGGATTAAGGTTTCTAAAGTCGTGTTTGGATTTGCTCGTCGAATTGCATCAACTGTTTCTGCCCAAATAATAGAACCCCCATCTTTTAAATCGTCACGATCTACAGAAGTAATTACAGCGTGTTTAATACTCATAATTTTTATTGAGCGTGCTACTTTTTCAGGCTCATCCCATTCCACTGTTTCTGGTCTACCGGTTTTTACACCGCAAAACCCGCAAGAACGTGTACATATATTACCAAGAATCATAAAGGTAGCAGTTCCTTCACCCCAACATTCACCCATGTTTGGGCAGCTTCCGCTAGCACAAATGGTATTCAATTTGTATTTGTCTACTAAGCCTCTAAGTTCAGTATATTTTTTACCAACAGGCAGTTTTACACGTAACCATTTTGGTTTTTTCTGTCTTTCTGGAAGTACTACTAAATTTTCTGGCATTCACTTTAAAAATTAAACTACAAAGTTACAAAGAAAACAATTATAAACTCATTAAAAACCAAATGTTAAACCCTATAAAAAAACAATTCTAATCTAATTTTAAACTTTTAAATAAATATATTGGGAGATGTTTTTTTTTGGTATGCTTTTAAAAATACGTCTCTTTGTTGTAGTTGTATAGCGTGTACCTAATAACTTTTAATAATCTCGGCTAACAGTTTTTTAGCGCGTAACAATTTCACTTTTACGTTATTCATAGGCTCTTTTAGCTGTTCAGAAATCTCCTTATAGCTTAATTCTTGAAAATATCTAAGGTTTATAACTTCTTGATACTTAGGTTTTAATTGTTTAATGTCTCGTAGTAGTTTCGCTAAATTTTGCTCATTAATAATTTTATCTTCAGCTGAAGGAGCATCGTCTATAAGAGAATATACTTGTTCTTCTTGCTCTTTAGTTGTTTCTATAAAATTAGATGATTTTTTCTTCCGAAGAAAATCTATATATACATTTTTTGAAATAGAAAAAAGCCATGTTTTAAATTGATATTGTTTATTAAAGGTATGTATTTTATCGAATGCTTTAGAAAAAGTTTGGATAGTAATATCTTCAGCATCATTATCATTTTGTGTCTTTTTTAGTTGAAAACTATACACACTTCCCCAAAAAGTATCTAACAAGAAATTAAATGCAGATTGCTTGCCTTCTTTGGCTTTTTTAATTTTTTTAAGTAATTTTTCTTTATTTACTTCCAATGTGTGGGTTTCGAAATAGTGTTTGCGATAAAGGTAACAAATTGAAATAAAACTAAGCCAATTTCTAAAAATGGCAAGAAAAATAGTACCTGTGTTTCTTGTAATTTCTTTGCTGAAAAACCTACAACGAACCATTGAATTAGATAGTAAATCAATATAATTGGTAAAATAATTTTCCAATTGTATAAAAAGAATAGAAGTGTGGCTAAGCCAAAAAACAAGAATTTAGAAATAAAGAATAATCTGAGGAAAAATTTATGTTTAAATTTATAATGTTTTTCCGTAGAAATATGTCGTCTTTTCTGTTGAAACCATTCTTTAAAAGTTTTTGGCGCTTCAGAAATGGTAAAGCTTTCTTTAGAGGTGTAAATAGCTGTATTTGTTGAAGTAGCAGCATATTGAATAAATAAATCATCATGGCCAGAACGAACATTCATATGATTTATAAACCCTTTCACTTTAAAGAATTCTGATTTTGTATAGGCTAAATTTCTACCAACAGCCATATACGGAGAGCCTAATTTTGCATAGCTAAAATATTGAATTGCAGTTAGCAATGTTTCAAATCTAACAAATAAATTTACCAAAGAGTATTTCTCTGTTTTATATTTTCCATAGCCTAAAACAATACTTTTTTTGGCTGAAAATTGGCTTACCATTTCGGTTATCCAATTGTTAGATGGAATGTTACAGTCTGCATCTGTAAATAATAAGTATTCGTTTTTTGCAGCTTTTATACCTAAAGTAAGTGCGTATTTTTTATTTCCCCAGAAGGCTTCGTTGTTTTCTACATCAACAATTTTAATATTGTTGTTGTTATTTTTAAAAGTCTTCATAACTTCTAAAGTATCATCTATAGAAGCTTCATTTATTAAAACAATTTCAAAATCTGAATAGTTTTGATTGATAATAGATGGTAAAAATTGACATAAATTTTTAGCTTCATTTTTAGCACAAATAATAACTGAAACAGGAAGATTTTGATTATTATTTTTAACTTCTTTTTTAGAAAAAGCAAACGAAGAAAAACATACGTAATAAATAATTTGTATTACCGAAACTGCTACAAAGATGTAGAAAAGCCAAGTAATGATCATTTATAAAAGAATTAATTATGTTCAGGTTCGTTGCAAGAATCAAATTGATCGGATGTTTTACCACAAAAACCACAAGCATCACCATTTTTATTTAACATCGGGCTTTGACTGGCACAAGTACCTGCAAATTCTCCATCTTTTTTAGCCCAAATTTTTATTGCAATTCCAGCAAAAGCTAAAGCTAGCAAACCAATTGTTAAAAAAACTAATTTCATTTTTAAAGTATTTAATTAAACAAAGATACAAACTTAAAAAAAGCAAAAGTATTTATTTATTGTATATTTATCAATGTGACTTTTAATCCCGTCAGTGGGTTTAATTCTCCGATGCTTGCATTGAAATAATTAAGGTTTTTTCCTTTTTCATGCCTCGCGTGGGTTTGCCTCGAGGTTATTGACTTATTTTAGGAAGCACAAATGAACGAGCGCCAAAAGGTTTTGCACCAATTGCAATAGGTTTAGGTCTAACGTTAATACATTTATTAGTATTCCTATTACTAACATATCGGTAAATTCTGCACGCTCTAATGAGCCAAGCATTATTTGCAGATGGTGCCTATTTATCACAATCTTGGTTATTTTGGGTTGCGCCAATTGTAGCAGGTTTTATTCATAAAGCTTTATTTGATAAAGAGTAAATCTCTATAAAAACATAGAACAAATCAAATAAATATAATATTTATTTGGTTTGTAAGCTTATTTTTTAAATTATATTCACTTCAATTTCTAAATCAATCTCAAAATTTTTCTTAATAGTTGTCTGAATTTTTTGCGCAAGCGCGAAAATATCTTTTCCAGAAGCATTTCCATAGTTTACCAAAACAAGGGCTTGTTTTTTATGCACGCCATAATCTCCAAAACGTTTTCCTTTAAACCCAGATTGTTCTATTAACCAACCAGCAAGTACTTTTACAGTTTCTTCTGAAACTGGATAACTGGGGATCTTTGGATGTTTTTTCTGAAGCTTTTCAAACAATATTTTTGAAATGATAGGGTTCTTGAAAAAACTACCACTATTCCCTATTTCTTTCGGATCTGGAAGTTTAGATTTTCGAATTGCAATTACAGCTTCAGAAATATCTTTTAGATTTGGATTTTTGATTTCTTTTGATATCAATTCAGTTTCAATTGCACCATAAGAAGTATTGAGGTTATGCTCATTTTTTGTTAGCTGAAAGCTTACAGAAGTTAAAATATATTTACCCTTAACATCATTTTTAAAGATTGAATTTCTATATCCGAAATTACATTCTCTATTAGAAAAAGAAATTAATTTACCCGTTTCAATTTCAATGGCTTCAACTTGGGTAATTGTGTCTTTTACTTCAACTCCATACGCGCCAATATTTTGAATAGGGCAGGTACCAACATTTCCTGGAATTAAAGATAAGTTTTCAATTCCGCCATAATTTTGACTAACACACCATAACACAAACTCATGCCAATTTTCACCAGCATTTACCGTTATATAAATATCGTTATGATTTTCTTTATCGATTGAAATTCCTTTAATATCTACATGTACAACTAACTTGTCAATATCTTTGGTAAGCAACATATTGCTTCCGCCAGAAAGTAAAAACAACTCTTTTTCTTGTTTTAGTAACTGTTGCAATTCATATACTGAAGTAATCGAAATAAATTGTTTTGCGTTCACATCAATATTAAATGTATTGTAATTTTTTAGCGATATGTTGTGTTGAATTTTCATTTTTTTTCTACAAGAATTTTGCAAATTTTGTAGATATTTATTTTTAGACCTCACAGGTTTTTAAAACCTGTGAGGTCTTGTTTTTACGAATTATATTTTTTTAAAGCTTCTCTTAAAATTGCCACCGAACGAATTAAATCTTTTTTATTTAAAACATAGGCAATCCGAACTTGATTTTTTCCTTTTCCAGCAGTTGAGTAAAATCCGCTTGCAGGAGCCACCATAATAGTTTCATTATTATAATTAAATTTTTCTAAAATCCATTGAGCGAAATCGTCAGAATCTTTTACGGGCAATTCTGCAATACAATAAAAAGCACCTTTAGGGTTTGCAACTTTAACACCGTCAATCTTTTTAAGTTCAGTAATTAACGTATTTCTACGGGCAACATATTCTTTTTTTACATCGTCAAAATAACTTTGAGGAGTATCTAAAGCCGCTTCGCTTGCAATTAAAGCGTATGTTGGTGGGCTTAAACGTGCTTGTGCAAATTTTAAAACGGTTTGCATCACTTCTTTATTCTTCGAAACTACGCATCCAATACGCGCACCACACATACTATATCTTTTAGAAACAGAATCAATCATTATTGCATGTTGTTCTAACCCTTCTAAAGACATAACTGAAGTATGTTTTAAGCCATCGTAAGCAAACTCACGATATACTTCATCTGCAATTAAAAATAAATCGTGTTTTAAAACGAGTTTTTTAAGTTTTTCAATTTCTTCTTTTGAATATAAATAACCTGTTGGGTTACCAGGATTACAAATTAAAATTGCTTTGGTTTTTGGCGTAATTAATTTTTCAAAATCTTCGATTGGTGGTAATGCAAAATCATCATCAATAGTTGAAATCACAGGTACAACTGTAATTCCAGAAGCAGTCGAAAACCCATTGTAATTAGCATAAAAAGGCTCTGGAATTATTACCTCATCTCCAGTATCCATAATGCTTCCAAAGGTGAATAATAATGCTTCACTTCCTCCGGTTGTAACAATTATGTCATTGGCAGAAACATAAATATTATTTTTTGCATAATATGATGACAGCTTATTTCTGTACTCTTCAGAGCCTTCAGAACGTTCATATGCTAATACGTTTAAATCTGCATTTTTAACAGCATCTAAAGCTATTTTTGGAGTTTTGATATCTGGTTGACCAATATTTAAATGATACACTTTAGTTCCTCTTTTTTTAGCATCTTCGGCATAAGGCACCAATTTACGTATTGGTGATTGTGGCATTGAAATTCCTTTTTTTGAAATAGAAGGCATTAGATTTTATGTTTAGTCGTTTATGAAACAAATTTGCAAATAATTTAGGGATTTTAACCTTTTTTTTTGAAGAAGTTAATTAGGTTAAAAATTCCATAAAAAAAATGTAAAGTTTAATTAGACACCCCCTGAAAAACGAATTTGATCTTTGGTTAGGTACTGGTTTTATTGATGATTGAGGTTGGTTTAAACTAGGGAAACTGTTTAAATAAGTTGTATTTTGTAATTGAAAAGCACAAAATTTCATTTAAAAACAGTTCCATAAGCAAGATACTAACAAAAAAGATACAAACCCAATTAAGCAGTTACTTTTCACCAACGGTAGATTTAAGTAGCAAATGCGACTTTTTGGTTTACAAATCTATAAAATAGATTTTTAGGGTTTTCATACATTTAGATTTTTTCTTGGTTTTCGATTAATTTTGTGTTGTATTTCCTTAATTTGATTGTTGTTATATTGATTAAATATTGATTTTCAGTATATTAGACGAATAATTCGACCCATTTATCTAATAAAGAAAATCAATGCTGTTACCAGAAATAGTGAACTTACCTCAATTCTCAACACACATTTTAAAGGAAAATTAAATCTTGCCCGTGTAAAACTGATAGCCTACTTTGTTATAGCCTTATGCAAAGTACAAACAGTCACTTTTGAGAAATTGGCAAATGCTTTTGACACCAAAGCAGATGCAAGTTCGTCTCTTAGGTGAATTCAACGATTTATAGCAAACTATAGTTTAGATGCTGACCTTATAGCACGCCTTGTTTTCAACCTTCTTCCCAAGCAAGAAAAATTCATCTTAAGTATTGATAGAACCAATTGGAAGTTTGGGCAGACCAACATCAATATTTTTATGCTTGGTATTGTTTATAAAGGTGTTGCTTTGCCTTTATTGTTTACAATGCTTGACAAAAGAGGAAACTCCAATAGTGAAGAGCGGATTGAGTTAGTCAATAAATATATCCACCTTTTTGGTAAAAATACTATTGAATCCATTGTTGCAGATAGAGAATTTGTGGGACAGCAATGGTTAGGGTTTCTTAACCAAGAAAAGATTAAATACTACATTCGTATTCGCAATAACTTTAAAGTGTTTATTGCTCATAAAAACAAAGAAATCAAGGCGTCCCATTTGTTTAATAGATTTAGAACGAATGAATTTGTTTACTACAATAAAATTGTACGTGTTAATGGTGAACTTTGTTATTTATCGGGATGCAAACTCAATAACAGAAAAGGGAAGCAAGATTTTTTAATAATCGTATCATTTAACAATACTCCGTTAAGTTTTTATGCTGCTCTGATACCATAATACAGTAGTTCTTTAATTTTTTGTTTATTATTCTTCAAGTTCGGTCTTATAGCGAACACGTTAAAAAATCGAGCAAGCATTAACTCATTGTGATGTAAGGTTTTAATATCCTTGATTGAGAAAGCCCCTCTTAGCCTTTTTTCAATAGGCATCCAATGTGTAATCTTAGCGAGATTAACCGTTGTAAGTGCTGTATTAAAATGAAAGTTGAGTTTATCTTCACTTCTTGCTTGACAGTGATTTAGACCTGAGTATTGCTTGGCATCTCTAAAAGTAAATTCTATTTGAAATCTGGTGCGATAATATGTCAAAATCATTTCTGCTGAAATTGTTACATCTGTAGAAAAATATAATTTATGATTCCATTTTCCTTTTTTAAGGAAATAAACAATCACAAGATTGATTTTTCTTTTTAATGATTTTGAGTATACAATAGCGCTGTATACTTTGCTTTGCTGATTGTCTTCTATCAAAGAAAAATATTCTTTTCTAAGTTTTTTATAATCAATTTTTCCATCATATTTCTTAGGTCTTCCTCTCCCATATTTCTGTTGGTCAGTATAAATATATTGTAAGTCAGCATCGTTTCTTAGTCTGCTAACGGTCTCCAATCCATTATCAGAGAGTTTAGAAACAAAACCGTATTTGGAAAAATAAGCATCTGCCACAACATATTTAGACATCGAAAGAAGGACCTCTTTTCTTTGAATCAATATATTGGCATAATGATCTACCAAACTTTTTGATTCCAAATTATTTGGTGTCTGAACAGCCTCTAAATGAAACGCTGTATGATTATCTATATCAATCGCTGCTATACCAGATATTTCCAATCCCCATTTTGCCTTTCCCGCTACACCAGACCAATAATAACCAACTCCACAGGTGGATTTACCAGATTTACTAACATAACTCGGGTCGAAAGCAATGGTTAAATGTTTGCCCCCATACTCAGTAATCAATTCTTTATTGAAATTTAAAAAGTCAAAAGACTTACTAAACTGATTCCTGTAATGTTGTTCTCCATGATCACCATAACGACTTAACTGCATAAAATTTAAACGTCCTTTTATGCTGAGAAATAGACCAAAAACTTCCAACATAAAATCATATTGCCATTTATTTACATCTTTCATTTTGTTAAGTAATCTTTTTGTGTGATATTTATAGTTGGATTTCTCCTTGAGAAGCATCATTAATAGCTGTTTGAAATTAACTATTAATTTAATGATAATCAGGGAGTTATCCTAATTTTTGAGCCTGTTTTTTTAACTTATTTAATTGACTGTTAGAGGGTTAGGGCAAAGTTTAACGGAGTATTGATTTAACAAGCCTGAAAAAGCACAACAGGATTATAAACAGCGTTGGCAAATAGAGATGTGTTTTAAAGCGATGAAGTCCAGCGGTTTTGATATAGGAAAAACGCATCTTCAAAACATTGATGGAATTGAAAAATTAATTCTCTTGGTAATGATTGCTTTTGTTTGGTGTTATAAAATTGGAATATATCTGCATAAAATAAATCCTATTACAGTTAAAAAACATGGTAGAAAGGCTAAATCTATATTCAAATACGGCTTAGATTTTCTTGCAAATACTCTATTAAACTCTGTTAATGAGAATTTTATGAATCTAATTCAATTTCTGTCATGTACTTAGCACTTTTTGTTAAAAAAATACTAAAAAATGATATTACAATACGTAGTATCATTTTTTGGTTCTACCACGAATTTAATGGAATTTATTAAATTCGTAAAAAAAAGGTAAAATGTTTACACATCAATTTTTCGATTTACTACTAAATTTAGATGACAACTGGCAAGTTGTAAAAGTAGAAGCAGATTATGCAATTTCAGACATAAAAATAGTCATTAAATTCATAGGAGAAAGAGCCCTTTGTCCAGAGACCATGGAATTATGTAGTTTATATGACCATGCACCAAATCGAGAATGGCGTCATTTAGATACGATGCAATATAAGACTTTTATAAGTTGTAAGTTGCCAAGAATAAAGAACAGTCAAGGAGCTGTAATCACCATAGTTCCGCCATGGGCAGATAAGCATACACGTCATACACACCTTTTTGAACATGCAATAATTGATTTACTATTAGCAACTAAAAATCAAACAAAAACAGCAAAATTAATGCGTTGTGGTTTTAATGTCATCAATAGAGTAATTCATTTAAGTACAGAAAGAGGTTTGAGTAGGAGAGATTTATCAAATATGGATTTTAGTCGTTTGAGTTTGGATGAAAAATCGTTTAAGAAAGGACATAAATATATAAGTGTCTTAAGTCATCCTAGAAGTGGTTTTATCATAGATGTAGAAGAAGGAAGAACTAAAGAATCTGTAGAAAAACTATTTGATAAATCTATGACAAAACAACAACAAAAACAGGTTAAAACTATAAGTTTAGATATGTGGAAAGCTTATATTTCTACCTCTAAAAGTCAATTACCAAACGCATCTATTGTTCACGACAGATTTCATTTGGTTAAGTATTTAAATACCGCTATTGATAAGGTTAGAAGAAGAGAAGTTAAAACGAATGATGAATTGATAAACAGTAGATATGCGTTACTTAAAAACCAAGAAAACCTAACCGAGAAACAACGAATAAAATTTGATGCAATAATCAAGGCGAACTATGAAGTTAGCAAGGCGTGGCAAGTCAAAGAAAATTTTAAAGATTTATTCCATAAAGAAACTAAGTATATTAATGGTTTTTATTTACTAATTAAATGGATACGAAATTCTACTTCTAAGCAAATTAAAGAAGTAACAAAGGTTGTTACAATGTTTGAAAAACATCTCTCTGGAGTTATAAATGCCTTAATAACTGAGTATAGCAATGCAATGGCTGAAAGATTAAATGGAAAAATACAAGAACTTAAATCTATTGGAAAAGGATATAGAACTTTTAAAAACTTTAGAAGTGCAATACTCTTTTTTAATGGAGGTTTAAATCTTTACCCATTAAAATAAGGGTAGAGCCCATTTTTTTAAGTACATTGATCAACCAAACGGTTAAACTTTTTAGTTAAACCTCTTAGATAACACAAAACGGTACTATTTAAAACAATATATTATGAAAAATTTAATTTTATTCACATTTATTGCAAGCACATTAATTTTTAGCAATTGTTCTTCAGGTGATTACGAAACTGAGGTAGCACTAACAAGTATAGAAATTGACGATTTAAAAGTGCTAAGAGAAGAAGAAAAACTAGCAAGAGATGTTTATTTATATGCGTACGATGTTTATGGAATGAATATTTTTATCAATATTTCTAAAAGCGAGCAAAAAACACATGACAAAATTTTAACGCTTTTAAATACCTATAACATTGAAGATCCTGCGTTGACAAACAGAGGTAAATTTACAAACCAAACTTTGCAAACTTTGTATGATCAATTAACTGCACAAGTAGATATTTCTCTATTAGATGCACTAAAAGCTAGCGCAACCATAGAGGATTTAGATATTAACGACATCATAGATTTTGAAAATAGAACCGACAAATCGGATATTTTAAACACCTATGATAAATTAAAATGTGGTTCTATAAACCAATACTCCGTTAAGTTTTTATGCTGCTCTGATACCATAATACAGTAGTTCTTTAATTTTTTGTTTATTATTCTTCAAGTTCGGTCTTATAGCGAACACGTTAAAAAATCGAGCAAGCATTAACTCATTGTGATGTAAGGTTTTAATATCCTTGATTGAGAAAGCCCCTCTTAGCCTTTTTTCAATAGGCATCCAATGTGTAATCTTAGCGAGATTAACCGTTGTAAGTGCTGTATTAAAATGAAAGTTGAGTTTATCTTTACTTCTTGCTTGACAGTGATTTAGACCTGAGTATTGCTTGGCATCTCTAAAAGTAAATTCTATTTGAAATCTGGTGCGATAATATGTCAAAATCATTTCTGCTGAAATTGTTACATCTGTAGAAAAATATAATTTATGATTCCATTTTCCTTTTTTAAGGAAATAAACAATCACAAGATTGATTTTTCTTTTTAATGATTTTGAGTATACAATAGCGCTGTATACTTTGCTTTGCTGATTGTCTTCTATCAAAGAAAAATATTCTTTTCTAAGTTTTTTATAATCAATTTTTCCATCATATTTCTTAGGTCTTCCTCTCCCATATTTCTGTTGGTCAGTATAAATATATTGTAAGTCAGCATCGTTTCTTAGTCTGCTAACGGTCTCCAATCCATTATCAGAGAGTTTAGAAACAAAACCGTATTTGGAAAAATAAGCATCTGCCACAACATATTTAGACATCGAAAGAAGGACCTCTTTTCTTTGAATCAATATATTGGCATAATGATCTACCAAACTTTTTGATTCCAAATTATTTGGTGTCTGAACAGCCTCTAAATGAAACGCTGTATGATTATCTATATCAATCGCTGCTATACCAGATATTTCCAATCCCCATTTTGCCTTTCCCGCTACACCAGACCAATAATAACCAACTCCACAGGTGGATTTACCAGATTTACTAACATAACTCGGGTCGAAAGCAATGGTTAAATGTTTGCCCCCATACTCAGTAATCAATTCTTTATTGAAATTTAAAAAGTCAAAAGACTTACTAAACTGATTCCTGTAATGTTGTTCTCCATGATCACCATAACGACTTAACTGCATAAAATTTAAACGTCCTTTTATGCTGAGAAATAGACCAAAAACTTCCAACATAAAATCATATTGCCATTTATTTACATCTTTCATTTTGTTAAGTAATCTTTTTGTGTGATATTTATAGTTGGATTTCTCCTTGAGAAGCATCATTAATAGCTGTTTGAAATTAACTATTAATTTAATGATAATCAGGGAGTTATCCTAATTTTTGAGCCTGTTTTTTTAACTTATTTGATTGACTGTTAGAGGGTTAGGGCAAAGTTTAACGGAGTATTGTAAACCATATAAGACGTTATTACAAGCAATTGACTGACAACGGTGTAACATATAATTCGCAATTTATTTCTACATCAAATTTATTAGAGATTATCGATTCTTCTAATGAGAAATGTGGTAAATAAGAGTGCAAATTATTAAAAAATCAACAAATACTAAAATGGCAAAAACAAAAGATAACTCAACAGAAGCAGATATATTAGACGCTGCAAAAAACGTGTTTCAAACCAAAGGAATGGATGGTGCAAGAATGCAAGAAATTGCAGACAAAGCTGGTATTAACAAGGCAATGTTACACTATTATTACCGCAGCAAACAACTCCTTTTCGAGGGCGTTTTTAAAAATGCTTTTGCATTATTAGCGCCGCAATTAAATAAAGTTTTAAATGATGATTCTTCCATAGAAGTGAAAATCAGAAATTTTACAACAAACTATATTTCGTTTATTAGTAAGCATCCGTATTTGCCATCTTTTATCATTCAAGAGCTGAATAGGAATCCAGAGTTTATCTTAAAAATGAAAGAAAAATCTGGTTTTCCAAATATCGAAAAATTTAAAAAACAAGTTGACATAGAAGTGGCAAATGGAATTTTAAAACCGATAAAAGGAGAGCAATTATTCATTAATTTATTAGCACTAAGTATTTTTCCTTTTGTGGCAAGCCCACTGGTAAAAGCATTTACACAAACAGACAACAAAGCCTTTAAACAACTTATGGAAGAAAGAAAAACCGAAGTTGCAGATTTTATTATCAATTCTATAAAAGCATAAAAATGACTACATTAAAAAATAAAATTAGTTACATTCTCCTCCTCTTTTCTGTTGGTCTTTTTGCACAACAACAACTTACATTAGAAGAATGTTACGAACTTGTTACGGTAAATTATCCTCTAGCAAAACAACACAATTTGTTAGAAAAACAAAACAGTATTGATCTTGCAATTATTGATACCGAAAAATTGCCACAAATTAATTTATCTGCACAAGCAACCTATCAATCAGAAGTAATTGGATTGCCAATTGCAACATTAATACCTCCAAATAATGATCAGTATAGAGCTTCGATTTCTGTGCATCAGCTTATTTATGCAGATGGAATTATTGAAGCAAAAAAAGCAGCAAAAAAATTGTCTTTACAAACACAAAAAAAGCAAATTGAAGTCAATTTATATCAGTTAAAAAAACGCATAAATCAGTTGTATTTTTCAATTATTTTACTACAAGAAAAACGTAATTTATTAGTGAGCAAACAACAGGTATTACAAACTAAATTAAAAGAAGTAAAATCTGGTATCAAAAACGGTGCTGTATTGCCAACATCAGACAAAGTAATTGAATCTCAACTACTTAAAACATCGCAACAATTTGTAGAGATTGATAAAAACAAAGCTGTTTTAATTGCAAGTTTAACCGCCTTAACAGCAACAACTATCGATACAAATATCCCATTTAAAGAACCGTATATCACTACAGTACTTTCTAGTAATTTGAATCGCCCAGAATTGGAGTTATTTCAACTTAAAAAAGAGGAGATTGAGGCATCAAAAAAAGTGCTATCAAAAAAGAATGCGCCCAAAATTATTGGTTTTGCAAATGGCGGTTACGGAAATCCTGGTTTAAACATGTTAGACAATTCTTTTCAAGGTTTTTACACCGTAGGCGTACAATTAAATTGGACTGTTTTTGATTGGAAAGCGAATAAAAAGCAGCAAGAATCAATTGAGATAAACAAAGATATTGTTGACAATCAAGCAGCAGTATTTAAATTAAATACGTCTATTGAACTCGCTAATTTAGAAACCGAAATAACTAAAATCACGTCATTCATTGCCACCGATAAAAAAATAATTTCATTACAAAAAGAGGTGTTGCAATCGGCAGAAGCCCAACTAAAAAACGGCGTTATTATCGCATCTGCATACATTACAGAAATTAGTAATTTATACGAAGCAGAAAACACGTTATTAACACATTTTATACAATTAGATTTAGCAAAAGCAAACTACAATACTACACAAGGAAAATAATTTTAATATGAAGAATACACACAAAATACTAATTGGAATCAGCTTAATAGGAGTAAGTTTTACATCTTGTAACAAAGAGAATAACAATGCAGATGGCTACGGAAATTTTGAAGCAACAGCAATTACAATTTCAGCAGAAAGCAACGGGAAACTTATGCAATTCACTGCTAACGAAGGTGATGTTATTAAAGAAAATACTTTTTTAGGATATATTGACACGATTCCCTTGGCTTTAAAGAAAGAACAGCTATTGGTTGCTAAACAAATTGTTGGTTCAAAATCGAGAGGAGTTTTATCGCAAATTGCTATTTTAAAATCGAAATTAAAAACAGCAACTATCAATAAAAAGCGTATTAAAAACTTGATAAAAGACAATGCTGGTACACAAAAACAATTAGACAATATAAACGGGAATATTGATGTAATAAAACACCAAATTAGAAGTGTAGAAATACAAAATGCGCCCGTAGTAAACGAGTTAAAAAGTATTGATGTACAGATAAAACAAATTGAAAATTTATTGCAAAAATGTAAGATTATCAACCCAGTTAACGGTACTATTTTAGTAACGTATGCCGAAGAAAACGAAATTACAGCATTTGGAAAACCACTGTATAAAATTGCAGATTTAAGCACCATGAAATTACGCGTTTATATAAGCGAAACGCAATTGGCTTCTCTAAAAATAGGACAAGAAGTTACCGTAAAAATAGACGCAAAAGAGACCATGAAAAGTTACAAAGGAAACATTACTTGGATTGCTTCTGAAGCAGAATTTACACCAAAAATAATTCAGACAAAAGAAGAGCGTGTTTCATTGGTGTATGCTGTAAAAATGAATGTAAAAAACGATGGGAGCATAAAAATTGGAATGCCCGCAGAAATGTGGATTGAGGAGTAATTCAGTAATCAGTAAAGTTAAAAAAGAACTCTAGAAGCAACTAAAAACAAAACAAATGAAAAAAACAATTTTAATATTAGTTATTAGCGCAGTGTTTATGCATTCTTGTAAAGAAAAACTAGCAAAAACTATAGATACAAGTACTATAAAAATTACTGGTGTTGGCTTAGATAACGGAAAACTATGGAATGCAAATAGTGAAACCTCAAATGGTATCCAAAAAATGCAACAACTAGTACATGTATTTTCCAATAATAGCGATTTGAAACAATATACAGATTTTACTGCACAGTTAGAAACTGAGTTTAGCAACGTTTTTGCAAAATGTACCATGAAAGGCGAAGCGCACAATCAGTTACATAATTACTTAAAACCAATGATTAATGTTTTTGAAAACCTAACAAATGTAGAGGTCGCTATTCGCAAAAAAAACTATGTGATTTTAAACAGGCATTTAGCAGGTTATGCAAACTATTTTAACTAAAAAAACAACTTATGACAACAGTAAAAAAGAATACAATTAGCATAAAAATAGCGGCATTTCTTGCTTTTTTTATCGGAGCTATGTCCGTTTTTGCAGGTTCTAAAGTGCTTTTTCAAGTAGAAACAAAAGAATACGATGTATTACTTTGGTTGGTTTCCTATAATGTTGTGTATGGTATTGTTTCAATTATTACAGCCTATTTAATTTGGAAAATAAACGGAAAAAAACTCACTTACTTTATTTTGATAAGTCATTTTTTAGTGTTCTTATATTTGAATTTTATAAGTACAGAAGTAGCATCAGAAAGTATAAAAGCAATGGTTTTTAGAACTAGTATTTGGCTTGTTATTGCCGTTTTATTGCTGGCAATCCCAACCTATATCAACAAACAAAAAATATAATATTGTGAGTATTTCTATTAAAAATATTAGCAAAAAATTTAAGGATGTTGTTGCCTTAAAAAATATTTCTTTTGAGGTGAAAGAAGGCGAGTTGTTTGGTTTAATTGGTCCAGACGGAGCAGGAAAGACTACTCTTTTTAGAGTATTAACTACGCTGTTAATTGCAGATGAAGGTACAGCAACTGTTGCTGATTTTGATGTTTTAAATGAGTACAAAGACATTAGAAACAATGTAGGTTACATGCCTGGAAAATTCTCTTTGTACCAAGATTTAACCGTAGAAGAAAATTTAGAATTTTTTGCCACTATTTTTGGAACAACTATTGAAGAAAACTACGATTTAATTGAAGATATTTATGTTCAAATAGCACCTTTTAAAGACCGAAGAGCAGGGAAGCTTTCTGGAGGAATGAAACAAAAACTAGCTTTATGTTGCGCCTTAATTCACAAACCAAAAGTGCTTTTTTTAGATGAACCCACAACTGGTGTAGATCCAGTTTCTAGAAAAGAATTTTGGAAAATGCTAAAACGTTTGCAACAAAAAGGAATTACCATTTTAGTTTCTACGCCGTATATGGATGAAGCTGCTTTGTGCGATAGAATTGCACTGATACAAAACGGAGAGATTTTAGAAATTGATACACCAGAAGCAATTGTAAACCATTTTCCGAAAAAAATATACGATATCAATGCCGATAAAATGTATGAATTGATCCTATCTCTAAATGAATATCAGCACAATTACAGCGTATATCCGTTTGGCGAATTTGTACATTATACAGATCAAAGAGATGATTTTAATCCAACCGAATTGAGAGTTTTTTTAGAAGAAAAAGGGCTAAAAAACATTGTCATAAAACCTACAGAAGTCACTATTGAAGATACTTTTATGGAACTAGCAAAATAGACAGAAATGAAGCAAGAAAACAGCATAGAAGTAAAAAATCTTACCAAAAAATTTGGTGATTTCGTTGCCGTAGACAATATTACTTTTGAAGTAAAAAAAGGAGAAATTTTTGGTTTTTTAGGCGCAAATGGCGCAGGAAAAACAACGGCAATAAAAATGTTGATTGGCATCTCCTTACCTACTTCTGGCAAAGCAATGGTTGCAGGTTTAGATGTAGGTACGCAGGCAGAAGAAATCAAAAAAAACATTGGCTATATGAGTCAGAAATTTGCCTTATATGACGATTTAACCGTGAAAGAAAATATTACTTTTTTTGGTGGAATTTACGGGTTATCAAGAAGTCAAATCAAAAAAAAAACAACCGAGCTTATTGCAGAATTAGGCTTGGAAAAAGTTGCCAAAAACTTGGTAAGCTCTTTACCTCTCGGTTGGAAACAGAAATTAGCATTTTCTGTTGCGCTGTTACATAACCCGAAAATTATATTTTTAGACGAACCAACTGGTGGTGTGGATCCAATTACAAGAAGGCAATTTTGGGAAATGATTTACAAAACTGCCAACAAAGGAACTACCGTTTTTGTAACCACACATTATATGGATGAAGCAGAATATTGCGATCGTGTTTCTATTATGGTCAACGGAAAAATTGAAGCTTTAGACACTCCAAAAAAATTAAAAGAACAGTTTAAAGTAGAAAGCATGAATGATGTATTTTTAAAACTAGCAAGAGGATGAAACGATTTATAGGATTTGTAAAAAAAGAGTTTTACCACATTTTTAGAGACAGACGCTCGTTATTTATCCTTTTTGGGATGCCTGTAGCTCAAATTATGCTATTCGGATTTGCAATTACCAACGAAATTAACAACGTTAACATTGCTATCTTAGACAAATCTAAAGATGCTACAACACAAGAAATTATTAATAAGATCTCTTCTTCAAAATATTTCAGTAACAAGCAAACTATAAAAAATGAAGCCGAAATTGAAGCCGTTTTTAAAAAAGGAAAAGTAAAAGCAGTCTTAGTTTTTGAAAAAGATTTTAGCAAAAAGCTCATTAAAGAAAACAATGCAACCGTGCAAATTATTACGGATGCAACAGACCCAAATACGGCAAATACCATCAGTAATTTTACAAATGCTATTTTACAAAAATACCAACAAGAAATAAACAAAGACCGTAAAATTCCATACCAAATAGTAGCGCAAACAAAAATGGCATATAATGCTGAATTAAAAAGCGTTTTTATGTTTGTACCAGGTGTTATGACCATTATTTTAATGCTTGTTTCTGCAATGATGACCTCTATTTCTATCACCAAAGAAAAAGAATTGGGCACTATGGAAATCTTATTGGTATCGCCATTAAAACCATTTCAAGTAATTGTAGGAAAAGTAGTTCCATATATATTTTTATCAATTATAAATGCCATTGTTATTATTGTACTCAGTATTTTTATTTTTAAAATGCCTGTAGAAGGAAGCCTGTTTTTGTTAGGTTTCGAAAGCGTTTTATTCATTATCAACGCCTTGTCTTTAGGTATTTTAATTTCAACAATTTCTGACACGCAACAAACTGCTATGATGATTTCTTTAATGGGTTTAATGTTGCCTGTAATTTTATTATCGGGCTTTATTTTTCCGATAAGTAGCATGCCTGTTCCGTTGCAAGTAATTAGTAATATTATTCCTGCAACTTGGTACATTCTTATTTTAAAAGGAATTATGCTAAAAGGAGTTGGATTGGCACTACTTTGGAAAGAAACACTCATTTTATTTGTAATGACACTGTTTTTTATGGGATTAAGTATTAAAAAATATAAAATTAGACTTGAATAAATTTAGTTTTCAATAAAAAATAAAACAACAATATCTAATGAAAATCATCTTATATATCATCCAAAAAGAGTTTAAGCAAATCTTTAGAAATAAAGCAATGTTGCCACTTATTTTTGTGCTACCTTTAATTCAGTTGATTATCCTTTCTAATGCGGCGACTTTTGAAGTAAAAAATATCAGTTTTTCTTATATTGATAACGATAAAACGTCGTTTTCAAGAGAATTGATAGATCGTTTTAACGCCTCTACATATTTTAATGTGAAAAGTACTTTTTCATCAACAAAAGCTGCCAATGAAGCTATGTTAAAAGGCGATATTGATGTGCTTTTAACAATTCCAAAACATTTTGAACGCAATTTGACAAAGGAGAAAAAAACAGCTTTAGCAATCACCATAAACGCTATTGACGGTGCTGCAGCTGGTGTAGAAAGCGTATATATAAGTCAGATTTTACAGCGTTTCAATAAAAATGCACAACTAAAACTTATGCAACCTTCGGATGCAAAAAACAGACCACAAACAATTACAAGTATTCCGTCTTTTTGGTATAATAAAACGCTGAACTACAAAACATTTATGGTGCCAGGAATTCTTGTCTTATTAGTAACAATGATTACCTTATTTTTATCTGGAATGAATATTGTTCGCGAAAAAGAAATAGGAACTTTAGAGCAAATGAATGTTACACCTATTAAAAAATATCAATTTATTATTGGTAAATTATTTCCGTTTTGGCTCTTAGGAATGCTGCTATTAACTGTTGGTTTAGGTATTGCAAGAGTGCTTTTTAACGTACCAATGGTTGGAAGTTTAGGCTTAATGTACGCATATACTTCTATTTATATTTTAGTGATTTTAGGTATGGGATTGTTCATTTCTAACTTTACAGATACACAACAACAAGCCATGTTTATTGCGTGGTTTTTTGTAGTTATCTTTATTTTAATGAGCGGTTTGTTTACGCCTATTGAAAGTATGCCAGCTTGGGCGCAGTTTTTAACCGAATTTAATCCTATTAAATTCTATGTAGAAGTAATGCGAATGGTGATGTTAAAAGGGTCTGGTTTTACAGACATTTTACCACAATTTATAAAAACAGTTGTGTACGCAATTATTATGAACAACTTGGCCGTTTGGAGTTATAAAAAAACAACATAAAATACGATGAAAAAAATATTTTTTCTTTTAGTAGCAGTCATTTTGATCTCTTTTCAACAAAAAAAAGAAGTAAAAACATATTCTTTAACTGTTGTTATTGTTTTGTCCCCTATAAAACAAGAGTATTATTCTAAACTTCGATTATTAATTAAGCGGTTAAATTTTTCATTAAAATTAAATGTTTGTCTTTGTTCCATTTTTCCATTGGTGTAATGCGCCCCAAAAGGCCATGTATCCTATTATTGTTATAGAAAATAACATATCTTTTTAGTATTTGTTCAATTTCTCCAAAAGTTCTATAATCCACTCTTGTAAAGACTTCTTTTTTTAATATGCCATGATATGCTTCAATATGAGCGTTTTCTTCTGGTGTTGCTATATGTGTAAATTCCTGCTGAACTCCTATTAGTCCAAGATATTCTCGTACGTTTTTAGCAATAAACTGACTTCCGTTATCACTTCTAATAACTACATTTTCAGGATATTGATACTCTAAAAACACATCAGAAAGCAATGCTATCACCTTATCTTGTTTTATTGAAAAAGAAAAATAGTCTTTTAATATTCTTCGCGAGTGAACATCTATTATAGATATCAAATAAGCGTTTTTACCAGCCTTTGGAATCCAAACCATCTTTATGTCCATTTCTAAACACTCGAAAGGTCTAGAAGTGTTTACTTTTCTAAATTTCACGAATTTACGACCAGAACCACTTCTGTTTATTCGATTTTCAAGTTTTAACAACCCCTCTTCCTTCATTATTCTGTATAGTTTTTTATGATTAATTAGATAACCATCTCGCTTCAAATAAGCAGTCATTAAGCGGTATCCACAATCTATAAATTCATGGCTTAAAACTTTTTTTATAGCCTGAACTACAACTTCTTGATTTACCCAACCGTTTATCTTATTATAACTGAGTTTACTTGCTGTCTTCCCCTTTTTACCAAGACTAGGTGTACGATAATAACTGCTATGCACAATACCTACCATATTGATAATCTTAGTTTTACTAATAGTATACTTTCTGAAAAAAACAGCGACTAAATTTTTCTTGGATCGGAGGTCCCAAACTTTTTTTTTAAAAGTTCTCGTTGAATTTCTAATTCAATTTCCTTGTTACTTAACAACTTACGAAGTATTCTGTTTTCTTCTTCGGATTGCTTTAGTTCCTTACTACGAATATCATAAGTGACTTTTAAGCCTGCTTCTCCTTGACTCTCGTACTTCTTTTTCCAACTATACAAAGCCCCTGTACTAACGCTGTATTTACGACAAGTTTCTATAATTCCGTTTTCTTCTGAACAGGATAGAATTTCTAACTTCTCTGATAAACTCCATTTCTTGTATTTCATATCTCAAATGTATTAGTTTGAAATTTAAAATATCACTCCGAACTTATAAGGGGCTAAACTAGTTATCAAAGATTTACGAAACTCTAAAGACGTATTACAAATTACATTATACAATAAAAAAGGATCAATTCCTGATCAAAAATATCAGAAATTCTACAAAAAAGAAAGTGTACAAATTACACAGAATACAGCAACAGTTATTTTCTCTAAGTTTACCCGAAGGAAACTATGCCATAAACATCTTACACGATGAAAATAAAAATGGAAAAATTGATAAAAAAAGGTTAATGCCAAGCGAAGGAATCGGGTTTTCTAACTAGTGCCTGGTCGTAAACTTTTATTTTATTGATTATTAAGTTAATAACTTACTATTTTGGATCGAATCTTTCTTCAAAAAAGCTGTAAATTAGAAAGAACAACGATTTTACTAGGATTATCCGCTGTAGATTCGCCAAAAAAAGAAACGATGCGTAAACGATTTGAAGTATCACCAATTCTAGGAAGCCTTCCTATTTCAGAGGTAGTGATTCCTACCAAAAGCAGAGACGAACTTGCGCCTGTATTACTAGCTCTTCAAACTATTTTTGTCAATGAGTTGTATCACCAAAAAATGTTTTCCATCGTAGCGCCTATAATTTTAAGAAATAAAAAGCAAACAGGAAGGCAAGGCATGAGTATTTGGGAAGTGATTGTTTTGTCTGTGATTCGATTAACGCTCAACACCAATTACGACCGGCTGTTGTGGATTGCCAATTTTGATAAATGTGTTCGCCAGCTGATGGGAATCAAAGGCGATTCTTATGGTTTTTCATCGGAAGTCAAGCAGTATAGTTTAACCGCTTTAAAGGAGAATATTGGTTTATTAAAAACCGAAAGTATCACCAAAATAAATGCCTTAGTCTTGGAAGTAGGACAAGGGTATTTAAAAAAAAAGACGATCAAACTCTTAGGCTCAAAGTTGATAGTTATGTAGTAAAAACCAATGTTCATTTCCCCACAGATTACACTCTTTTATGGGATGCTGCCCGAAAGTGTATTGAAATTAGCTGTTCTTTAGCAAAAGAACAAAACCTAGAGGGTTGGCGCAAAGACTTAGATTGGAAAAAACGCATTAAAATCGAATTTAGAAAACTTCAAAAAGTTAAAAAATCAGGAGGTAAAAACTAGTTTAGCCCCTTATAAGTTCGGAGTGATATTTTAAATTTCAAACTAATACATTTGAGATATGAAATACAAGAAATGGAGTTTATCAGAGAAGTTAGAAATTCTATCCTGTTCAGAAGAAAACGGAATTATAGAAACTTGTCGTAAATACAGCGTTAGTACAGGGGCTTTGTATAGTTGGAAAAAGAAGTACGAGAGTCAAGGAGAAGCAGGCTTAAAAGTCACTTATGATATTCGTAGTAAGGAACTAAAGCAATCCGAAGAAGAAAACAGAATACTTCGTAAGTTGTTAAGTAACAAGGAAATTGAATTAGAAATTCAACGAGAACTTTTAAAAAAAAAGTTTGGGACCTCCGATCCAAGAAAAATTTAGTCGCTGTTTTTTTCAGAAAGTATACTATTAGTAAAACTAAGATTATCAATATGGTAGGTATTGTGCATAGCAGTTATTATCGTACACCTAGTCTTGGTAAAAAGGGGAAGACAGCAAGTAAACTCAGTTATAATAAGATAAACGGTTGGGTAAATCAAGAAGTTGTAGTTCAGGCTATAAAAAAAGTTTTAAGCCATGAATTTATAGATTGTGGATACCGCTTAATGACTGCTTATTTGAAGCGAGATGGTTATCTAATTAATCATAAAAAACTATACAGAATAATGAAGGAAGAGGGGTTGTTAAAACTTGAAAATCGAATAAACAGAAGTGGTTCTGGTCGTAAATTCGTAAAATTTAGAAAAGTAAACACTTCTAGACCTTTCGAGTGTTTAGAAATGGACATAAAGATGGTTTGGATTCCAAAGGCTGGTAAAAACGCTTATTTGATATCTATAATAGATGTTCACTCGCGAAGAATATTAAAAGACTATTTTTCTTTTTCAATAAAACAAGATAAGGTGATATACTCAAACCATTTAGGTTTTCGGGAAACACAAATCCGTTAAGACTAAATTCCTGAATTAATCAACTAATAATCAATTATTTAAAGGCACTTTGCTTGGTGGTTTCAATACTATTTTGTATATTTACTACGTTGATATTCAGATGTATGACAATAAATTTATCAGAAGTAGAGAGAACTAAAATTAAACAATTACATCGTACTTGTAGGCAAAGAAAACACGCAGATAAGCTAAAAGCAATTCTAATGCTTGATGATGGTTTTTCTTGTGTAGATGTTGGTAAGATTCTTCTTTTAGATGATGATACTGTAAGGACATATAGGACTATTTACTTAAATCAAGAAGCTGAGTCACTATTGACAGATAACAATAAAGGGAGAATTTCTTTTCTAAGTTCTAAACAATTAGACATCTTGGAGAAGCACATTACAGAGAATACCTATATGGATTCTAAAGGAATTGTTGCTTGGATTGAGAAAGAATTTCAAATTAACTACTCTTGTTCAGGCATTAATGAACTTCTAAAAAGACTAGGGTTTGTATACAAGAAACCAGTATTAACCCCTTGTAAAGCCAATGTTGAAAAACAAGAAGAGTTTGTAAAGCAATACAAAGAACTGAAAGAAAATTTGACCAAAGAAGATCAAATCTATTTTATGGATGGCGTACACCCACAACACAACACTATTGCTAGCCATGGTTGGATCAAAAAAGGACAGACCAAACATCTTAAAACCAATAATGGCCGTAAAAGAACTAATATAAACGGAGCACTTAATTTGAAAACAAAACAACTCTTTTATGTAGAAGATGAGCGAATTAATAGCCAAACAATGATTGCTCTATTAATCCAAATATTAGACAAACAAAAAGAAGGGAAAATACACATGATATTGGATAATGCTCGGTATTATCACTCTCAAATTGTGAAAGAGTTTTTAAAAGAACATCCTCGGATTGTCTTAAAATTTATGCCACCATATTCACCCAACTTAAATATTATTGAACGTCTTTGGAAAATTCTAAAGAAAAAAGGGGGGTACAATAAATTCTATCTCAAATTTGAGAATTTTAGAGAAAAAGTGATTGAGTTCTTAGATAATGGTATTTGGAAAGAAAAAGAATTTGAGAAAATACTCACAGATAATTTTCAAATTAGTAAATCCGATTTTTCGGGTTCCTATGTGTAGTGGGTATACATGCAGAAATGTTTAGAAAAATACTTTCTATAATAGATAATGGAGGAAATTTAAATGGATTAACTAAAAGCCAATGGACAAATAAATTATCAAATGGAGATTACCCAGGTATATTTGATTATTATAGCAGATATGGAGTTAATGGGATGCAACACCAACAAATGGCTGCACATTATATTTCTACAATTAGTAATTACCTGAAAAGTTTTCAGCCCGGGTTATCTCAAGATGTTTATGATTCTATGGCTTGGACAGGATTGAAAAGCACGACTGCGTGGAATTCATTATCACTATCTAAAAAAACTGAAATAATTAATACAGTCAATGACTTTAACAATAAGGGCAGTGAAAACTGTAATTAAATTTGGTTATGTTTTAGAATAATGTGGAATCATTAATTCCATATAATTTTCTTCAATTGCTTTATATGTGTTTATAGCTTTAGCGTTTTTTATCATGATATTTGCTATATCTACTGTTTGAGAGAGCGATTTTTTAACCTTCTGCAAGAATACAAACCAGTTTAGATAGCCACTCAAATATTTTGTTGATACACCATAGAAAGGTTTTATCCATCTTTGATAACGATTGTCTATTGAGTTTACATGCTGCACATGGTAGCACTTGTCTTTTATGTGTTTTGATGCTATAAATGTATGATGCTCCATCTGCTTATCTTTTGCCCATTTAATTATAGAAGGATGAGAATCTGAACAAAGTACGTTTTCAGGTTTTAGTAACGTTCCTATTGTTTTTTCAATACTATGCACATCAATCCTGCCTCTTTTAGCGACACGCATCATTGGATTGTTATTTCTATCTGTGGCAACCATTATAGAGATTTTATCATTGCTCACACCGCGTTTGGTTTGTCTATCACTTGGTCTCTTGTAAGGTTTTCTTTGAAGATCTCGACTTCCTTTATTATTTACTCATGTTACGCATCCAAACCTCAAAAAAGGATGATTAAGCAGCTTTAGGTGTTGATAACTTTCTGAGTTCGTTATGAGCTGCTTTTTGAGCTGCTAAATAGATTTGTGTTTTCATAGCAAAATGATTTTTCCCTGTTCTTTGTTTAAGCCACTCTAACTTTATATAAGCTACAATTGACAATACAAAATGATTCGTTTGAGTTTCTGTTTTTTTAGTTGGAGATTTAGCAAAACCTGTGTTACTTTTAATCGATTTGTGATACTCTTCTACTGCCCACCGTTTTTTGTAGATTGTAGTTATTTGGTTATACGATAAATTTAAATCACTACAAGCCAAGTACAACTCGCCGACTGTATCATTCTCGTTTTTGAAAACTTGCTTTGTAAGCAACAGCGGAAAGTCTAGTTTTTCAAACCAAACTTCCACGGTTTGTTGTCTTGGCTGTAATGTTTTAATATTCACGTATGCTCCATTTTGCTTATCTTCTAAGGATAAGGCTACTTTTCGATTGCTTTTTAAGGCAATAATAAAATCATTTTTTAAAAGTTCTTTACAATAAACCATGTTCTCTGCTGAAGAAAACCAACTATCAGCCAACACATAATCAAAGTGTATTTTGCTACTACATTCCTGCAACATTTCTCTAAAAAGTTCGTTTTTAGTTTTGCTGCTTTTACGCTTTTGCCTTCCTGTTTTTTTGTCGGTAACCCAAATATTTTTCTTTATAAACTCTACACCACACGGTATACGCATGCCTCCAACTTCGACTAAAGCAGTTAGAAAATTAACCCCTTTTACAGACCTTCCAAACACATGGTCAAAATGCCAAGTGTTCAACTCACTTTCATCTGTATATTGTTTTTCTTGTATCGAATCATCAAAACTTAAAATGATAGTTTCTTTAGATTGAGTCAATTCTTCAACATAAGGTTTTGCCTTTTTCCATAGAAATTTACTGTCATAAACACCCGTTGATAATGCTCGTGTTATTTTATCATGTTTTATAGAGAGTAATGAAGCCATACCTGTAGCTGTCGTGTAAGAACTTGAACTTATCAAATAATCAGTATACAAATCAACAAAATTATCCATCTTTTTATTTCTCAAAGTTGTTAACAAGATAAACTATAAATATCTTAAATTCAAATTATTCTTGCGTAAGGTGAGTTATTTATATTAAGCTGTTTGTCATCACATTCAACAATTCCTGAGAACTCTTCTCCATTAAAAACGGATAAACAAGATAGTAACTTGTGTCTCCAATCAAAAATAGTTTTAACATTGACTCCAATCTTTTTAGCGGCTTTACGGATACTCACGCTTTCAATCATAAGAACTAGATAATCTTGAAATTCATCCACTTTCTTTATGCCATCCATAGCAGTACCTGTAAGATCATTAAAGGTTTTAGTGCAAGATTTACATTTGTAGCGCTTACGACCCTTATAGCCTCCATGCCCGTAAATATCAGAACTTTGACAATGTGGACAGTTGATTGGACGGTCTTTGTTTAGGTTGTCTATAAGCATATTTAGTTTTGGCACTTTCAAATCACGACTCAATAAACCGACTAATTCCTTTTTCTGCTCTTGACTCAACACTCTTATTATACTTTGTAAATCCATATCTATAATGTTTTTATAAAGATAGTGAAATTCTACATTATTCTAAAACATAACCTTAAATTTTAACATCATGAAAAAATATATTTTAATTTTATTATTTTTATCTATTAATTATAACTTAAATGCTCAAATCAAAAGTATTTATGTGATAATTGATGATAAATACGAGAATTTATTTAAATTTAAAAAAGAAAAAAAATCATATTTTTCTTCTATCAAAATATTGAAATACGATAAAAGGCATAAAGGGTTTAATAAAAAGGGAAATTCACAGAAAGATGATGATAGCATAATAGTTTCAAAACAACCAATAGAAGCTAATTATTATGAATTTCAGTCATATAAAAAACCGAAAATAGCAAAAATTATTAATCATTTAAAAACATATAGCATAGAAGAAGTTAGTAGAAATATAAAATCTATTCAAAAAATTTGGACTAACTCTGATTATTCAATAGTTTTTATAGAAAAACAGGATTGTAACTATAAACTTTGGAAAATGAAATCAATCCATCTTGAATAAAGTCGAGTAGGTAAAGGGGGAATTACACCCCTAAACCTCTCACAGAACCGTACTTGATGCTCTCACATCATACGGCTCTTCTTAACAAGTCAAGGCTTAAAACCATAGTGCCAATGCACAAACAGGTTAGGATACTGCTTTGCAGTTTCCTGTAACCATTTGTATGCAAAGAACCAATGTTTTCGCCTAAATCTCCAATATTTGTTGCGTACCCATTTGGCTAATCGCATATTTAAGAAACGGAACACATAATGTAATTCACTCATTCTAACTTTGCCATAATAGTAAATCCAACCTCGTAATCTGTCCGCTATGATGCCTGCCAAATCTGACAAGCGTAAATGAACCATACGATGAAGTTTTAACTTAAACAAAATCTGATTGATACGTTTCTGATTTTTACGACTAATTGAGGGCGTAAATCCTAAATGAAAGTTTCCGAAATAGCCTTTTACCATTCGTGGCTTAAATGTAAATCCGAGAAAATCGAACGTTACATAATGAACCTTAAATGGTGGATGCTTCTTTTGGTTGCGTTTGCAATAAACAATATTGCTCTTGCCCTCTTTAACCTGCAATTTACATTGTTTAAGGCGAGCTTTTACAGCTTCCAATGTTCGCATTGCTTGTTTGAAGTTTTGGCAATGAATAATGATGTCATCAGCATAACGCTCAAACTTTACTTCGGGGTGGTGCTTTTCTATCCATTTATCAAAAACTACGTGCAGAAGATATTTGCCAATAATGGACTTATAACGCCTCCTTGTGGTGTGCCTTTGCTTCGTGGATAAATCTTACCATCTTTCTTTTGGACGGAAGCTTCTAACCAACGTTTTACGTACAAGTGAATGTGCTTCTTATTGGTAAAATGACCCAATGCTTTGAGCATTAAATCGTGGTCTATCTCATCAAAAAAACTTTTGATGTCCAAATCAATTGCCCAATCCATTTTCATACAGTTCTTTCTGCATTGTGTAATGGCTTGGTGTGCTGATTTGTTGGGGCGATAACCAAAATAATTTTTGCTAAACTGTTTATCTACAATTTGTTCTAATTCTTCTCGTATTACCATTTGAGCAGTTCGGTCTTGTACCGTTGGTATGCCTAACTTCCTAATACGTCCATCTGCTTTGGGTATTTCTACCTCACGCACAGGTTGGGGAAAATAACTGCCACTTGCCAATCTATTCCATACGGGATATAAGTATTTCATAAGACGCGCGGAAACTTCCTGAATTGATATTTTATCAACTCCTGATGCTGCTTTTACCATTGATATTGCAGAAAGGCTTAAAAAAAAGTTTGGTGGTCGGATTGCCTCTTTAAGTTTTGATAAAGGATTTAGCTCCAAAGAAATTATAAAAGACCTAGAGTCAATCATCCCAAATACCATCATAAAACAAAAGGGAAAGCCTAATAAAGAACGCAAAGAAATAGAGCATTCGAAAGATTTTAAAACCCTAAATAACGCACATAATGCTGTCGAATCTAATATTAATCAACTTACATATCACGGACTAGAGAAGTGTTGTGATAAAGGGAAAATCAATTTTGACAAATACGTGTCTCTAGCCGTTTTTGTCTTACAATCTTTATAGGCTGGGAAACTTGATAAAAAAGGAAAAAGAAAAATCGAAAACAAAAAAGAGGCAAAAAGTAGCCTAAAAACAAGGTAATCTAGTCTTTTTAAGGATACCTATGATTTAAAACCAAATTTTAGACCTAAAAAGGCAGGGCAAACTCATACTTTTTTATAAGTATTGATAATTAGCAAGTTATCTTTTGGGATTTTACAAGTACTAACTTTTCTAAAAACATAATGTGCTGAAAATGAAATATTAGAGTTTTTAAAAATAAAAGTATGAGTTTGCCCTGCCTAAAAAGGAGGATTTTATCAAGTTGAACAGCCTCCGTTTTAAAAAACTTCAAAGCCAACCCTTTTTTTTAAAAATAAAGAAAAGTACAACACAAAAATTGAACTCTTTAGCAAATTAAGGTACTTGCCGACCAGATACTAAATATAGATGCTAGTTTATTTATCGCTTTCGAAACACATAAAGTATTTATTATCAATATAATATATGAAAATTAATAATCAGAAAAAACAATTTTAGATTACATTTTAGTAACTCATGTTACGCATCCAAACCTCAAAAAAGGATGATTAAGCAGCTTTAGGTGTTGATAACTTTCTGAGTTCGTTATGAGCTGCTTTTTGAGCTGCTAAATAGATTTGTGTTTTCATAGCAAAATGATTTTTCCCTGTTCTTTGTTTAAGCCACTCTAACTTTATATAAGCTACAATTGACAATACAAAATGATTCGTTTGAGTTTCTGTTTTTTTAGTTGGAGATTTAGCAAAACCTGTGTTACTTTTAATCGATTTGTGATACTCTTCTACTGCCCACCGTTTTTTGTAGATTGTAGTTATTTGGTTATACGATAAATTTAAATCACTACAAGCCAAGTACAACTCGCCGACTGTATCATTCTCGTTTTTGAAAACTTGCTTTGTAAGCAACAGCGGAAAGTCTAGTTTTTCAAACCAAACTTCCACGGTTTGTTGTCTTGGCTGTAATGTTTTAATATTCACGTATGCTCCATTTTGCTTATCTTCTAAGGATAAGGCTACTTTTCGATTGCTTTTTAAGGCAATAATAAAATCATTTTTTAAAAGTTCTTTACAATAAACCATGTTCTCTGCTGAAGAAAACCAACTATCAGCCAACACATAATCAAAGTGTATTTTGCTACTACATTCCTGCAACATTTCTCTAAAAAGTTCGTTTTTAGTTTTGCTGCTTTTACGCTTTTGCCTTCCTGTTTTTTTGTCGGTAACCCAAATATTTTTCTTTATAAACTCTACACCACACGGTATACGCATGCCTCCAACTTCGACTAAAGCAGTTAGAAAATTAACCCCTTTTACAGACCTTCCAAACACATGGTCAAAATGCCAAGTGTTCAACTCACTTTCATCTGTATATTGTTTTTCTTGTATCGAATCATCAAAACTTAAAATGATAGTTTCTTTAGATTGAGTCAATTCTTCAACATAAGGTTTTGCCTTTTTCCATAGAAATTTACTGTCATAAACACCCGTTGATAATGCTCGTGTTATTTTATCATGTTTTATAGAGAGTAATGAAGCCATACCTGTAGCTGTCGTATAAGAACTTGAACTTATCAAATAATCAGTATACAAATCAACAAAATTATCCATCTTTTTATTTCTCAAAGTTGTTAACAAGATAAACTATAAATATCTTAAATTCAAATTATTCTTGCGTAAGGTGAGTTAGTAAATATTTAAGACTTTTTTAGATGCGTTTGCCTTGAAAATAAATCCTGCTGCTGTTTTTTACAGAAATTATAGTTATTTTTGAAAATATAACAAAATAAATGGTGGTTTTTAGACAAACTGTCGTTGTAGCTCATTACAAAAAAAATAAAGCTCAAAGAAGAACGATTAATGAGCTTGAAAATGTAAATTTGTAATTCAATTGAGCTAAAAATGAATTCACAAAGAGAATCAGAAATAATTAACTTCATTAAAACTAACGGAGAATCATCATCTAAAAAAATATTTGATAATCTTCCTTTACATATAAGTTATGCCACTTTAAAAAGAGTTCTAACTAAACTTCTCAGTGAAGCATCTATCGAGTCTATAGGTAAAGGCAGGGGTACTAAATATATTATTTCATCTACTTATAAGCTATTGGAATCTATTGACCTTGATAAATACTACGAAAAAGAAATTGATGATAGAGAAATCAATGAAAGCTTTAACTTAGAAATCATCACTGAGACCCTAAAAAAGCATAGTGTATTCACAAAAAGTGAATTGGAAAAATTGATAAACCTTCAGAAAGATTACAAAACCAATATAGAGCAACTATCAAAGACCGAATACAAAAAAGAATTAGATAGGTTAGCTATTGATTTAAGCTGGAAATCATCTCAAATTGAAGGAAATACCTATTCTTTACTCGAAACTGAAAGGCTAATTAAAGAGAAAGAAACTGCTTCTGGAAAGACTAAAGAAGAGGCTATTATGTTATTAAACCATAAAGACGCTTTAGATTTTATTATAGAAAATTTAGATTATCTACACCCTCTATCAGTAGCTAAAATAGAAGATATTCATAGCATACTACTAAAAGAGCTTGCGGTAGAAAGAAACCTAAGAAGACGTAGGGTTGGCATCTCTGGAACAAACTATCGCCCATTAGATAATGAATTTCAAATCTTAGAAGCTTTAAAAAGCACCTGTGATTTAATTAATTCTAAAGAAAGTATATTTGAAAAAGCATTATTAGCTTTAGTGCTAATTTCATATATCCAACCCTTTATGGATGGAAACAAACGAACTGCAAGAATAGTTAGTAACGCAATTTTAATGAATGACAACTATTGCCCATTATCATTTAGAACTGTTGACTCTATAGATTATAAAAAAGCAATGTTATTATTCTATGAACAGAACAATATCTCAAGATTTAAAGAAATTTTTATAACTCAATTCGAATTTGCTGTTAAAACATATTTTTAGAGAATAAAAACGAGCTACAACAATTTGTATATTGCATTTTGGTTGCAAACAATTGTAGTTTTTTATGAGTTAATATCATTCATTTTGTAGGTGGTTACTTGTTTAGTCCCATATATAACAGGATTCACTATCTTTGAACTAATGACGAAAAAAATATAGAAGTCCCTAAAAATATTTTCCTTTTAAGAATACCTCCTTATGCGCCAGAATTGAATTCTTGTGAACAAGTGTGGCAGTATATTAAAAACCAACGATTTGAAACCATAGAAAAGCTAACAGATTGGTTATATGATATGGTAAAGCGAATGAGTCCATAGGTCATTAAATCCATTACAGGGAATCATCATTATGTAAATGCTTTTAATGCGGTATTATAAAATTAAATTGGTATAACTTAATAAAAGGTAATAGAGAAATAGCTTCGCCCTTAATAATAAGGGTAAATATTGAAGTTATTTTTTGTTTTGCATTTACCCTAAGATAAGGCTTCTTTTAAAATAGTTACAGGGTGTTTTGCAATTCGCTGTGTTCCATCAAAAATTTGATGACGACAACTTGTACCTGCGGCAACAATTTCTGTCTTAGAAGAACAATTTCTAATTTTTGGAAATAAAGTATCTTCACCTACTTGCATACTCACTTTATAATGCTCTTTTTCGTAACCGAAAGAACCTGCCATACCACAACAACCAGTATTTAAAATGGTTACTTTATAGTTCTTCGGAATGTTTAGAATGCTAAACGAAGCATGTGTACTAGACAGTGCTTTTTGATGACAATGCCCATGAATTTTCAATTCTTTTTCTTCGGAAGAAAATAAAGAAATATCAATATTTTTCTTTTGATGTTCTTGGCTTAAAAATTCTTCAATCGTAAAAGTGTGTTTTGCTATTTTTTCTGCGGATGATTTATCATCTGCCAAACGAATATACTCATCTCTAAACGTTAAAATAGCAGAAGGTTCTATACCAATTAAGGGTGTTTTTTCTGAAATTAATTCTTTAAAAATAGAAACATTTTTGTTTGCGATTTCTTTAGCTTCCTTTAAAAAACCTTTAGAGATATGACTTCTTCCGCTTTCTTCATGATTGATAGATTTTACTTCATACCCTAATTTTTCTAATAAAATTACAGCATCTTTTCCTATTTCAGCATCATAAAAATTGGTAAATTCATCATTAAATAAATACACTATTTTTTTTGAAGCTTTTGATTGATGCTTTTTTAACCAAGTAGATAAAGGTTGCTTAGCTAATTTAGGAACCGAACGCTCTTGTGCAATACCTAAGATTGTTTTAGCTAAACTCGTATTGGTTAAAAAGTTGGTTATAGTTGGAAATTTACTTCCTAGTTTATTGTATTTCGCATTATTAGCAAATAGTTTATTACGGAAAGAATAGCCGTTTGTTTCTTGATATTGGTATAAAAACTCCGCTTTTAAAGCAGAAACGTCCACATTACTTGGGCATTCTGTTGCACAAGCTTTACAGCTTAAACACAAATCGAAAACTTCTTTTAATTCTTTTGAGTTGAATTTGTTTTGAGCGGTATTATTGGTTAAAACTTCACGTAACATATTTGCTCTGGCACGTGTAGTATCTTTTTCATTTTTTGTTGCACGATAACTCGGGCATAAAGTTCCGCCAGCTTCAGCAGATTTTCTACAATCACCAGAACCGTTACATTTTTCAGCCAATTTTAAAATTCCTTCGCTATCAGAAAAATCTTGAATGGTTTTAACAACAGGCTCTTTTCTATCAATTTGATAGCGTAAACTTTTATCCATCGGAAAAGCATCTGTAATTTTTCCTTTGTTAAAAATGTTGTTTGGGTCAAAAGCTTTTTTAATTCTACGTAATAACTGGTAATTTTGTTCGCCAATCATTAACGGAATAAATTCGGCACGTACAATTCCGTCGCCATGTTCACCACTAAAAGAACCTTTATATTTCTTCACTAATTGCGCAGTTTCAGTCGTTATTTTCCGAAACAAAACAACATCTTCTTGCTTTTTTAAATTTAATATTGGGCGTAAATGTAACTCGCCAGCACCAGCGTGTGCGTAATACACCGCATTTTGCTGATACTTATCCATTATTTTGGTAAACTCTTCAATATAATTTGGTAAATCAACTAAAGCAACAGCAGTGTCTTCAATACAGGCAACCGCTTTTTTATCGCCAATCATATTACCTAGTAACCCTAAACCTGCTTTACGTAAATAATGCACTTTAGCGATATCATCTCCATATACTTTTGGATGGTGATACCCGAATTTGTTTTTTTCTAAATCTGCGATTAAATTAGCTACTAAAACCTCTGCTTCTTCAATCGTATTTGCAGAAACTTCTAACATTAAAACAGCTTCTGGGTCGCCTTGTAAAAAGAAACGATTTTGAGCTTGTTCTCGATTATTTTTGGTACAATCTAGAATTACTTTATCCATTAATTCACATGTATATAAATTGTGATTCATGGCAATAACTGTTGCTTTTAAGCTTTCATTTACACTTTTAAAATGTGTGCAAACGAGAATGCTTTTAGTAGGAGGTAGGTTGTCTAATTGAATGGTAATTGCTGTTGAAAAAACTAAAGTACCTTCACTACCCGATAAGAATTTTGCAATATTTATAGTGGGTTTCGTCCCTCCAAATAAATCAGAAGTTAAAAATTCATCTACAGCATATCCTGTGTTTCTTCTATGAATTTCTGGTTTCGGAAATTCATTTTTTATTTCCTGTTGTATCGATTCCAAAACAAGTTCAGCGTAAATGCTCTTATATATTTTGCCTTCTAAAGAATTTTCTCTTGTTTTTTGTTTGAATTTATCTGAAGTAATTTCAGAAAAAAGGACGTCACTTCCGTCACTTAATAAACCTTCAATACTCAATATTTTATCACGCGTAACTCCGTAACGAATAGAAGTACTTCCAGAAGAATTATTACCTACCATTCCGCCAATCATACATCGATTAGATGTTGAGGTGTTGGGGGCAAAAAACAATCCGAAAGGGTTTAGAAATCGATTTAAATCGTCACGAATAATTCCTGATTCAACCGTAATGGTTTTATTCGCTTCGTCAAAAGCCAATATATTGGTGAAATATTTAGAAACATCTACTACAATTCCGTCGCCTACACATTGACCCGCAAGAGAAGTTCCGGCTGTTCTTGGTATTAAAGTAATAGATTTTAAAGTAGCGAATTCAATTAGTTTTTGAATGTCTTTTTTATCCTTCGGAAAAGCAACTGCTAACGGAATTTTACGATATACAGATGCGTCTGTAGCGTATAATGTTTTATGTAAATCATCAAAAAATAATTCACCAGAAAGTGAGAAATTTAGCGTTTTTAAAGTAGAGTTATCAATCATTTTTTTAAGAATCAATAGGGATATTTCTTTTAAAACCAGTATCGAAACAAATAAAAGGATCAGTACCAGCAACACCGTTTATTAAATGAACATAATCATGCAGAATTTTTTGTAAGTGTTCGTTGTCTCGTGCAAATATCAGAATAAAAATGGCATAATTACCACAAATATAATTGCATTCTACAATTTTATCAATTTTGTATAATTCTTTCATTACGTTTTTTTGCAAAACGAGCTTCTCGTAATCGAATTCCAGTATAAGATTTTGTTTTATAACCGAGTTTCTTTTCATCTAAAGTAAATGCTACATTTTTTAGCACACCAAATTCAGTCATTTTTTAATACGTTGGTGTACTAACTAATAAATTAGTTCTTTTGCTATTTGTGAGTACGGTTTACGTGCATTTGCTTGTAATTTTACAATTATAAAAATCAAATAATATTTACGGATAAATATTATTTGTTTTTTAGTGCGTTTGCTCTGCACAAGAAAACCTATTATTAAGCAATAAGATTGCTTTTAGCTTATCGGTATGCTTTCTTTGTTTACAACTAATGGAGCAATTTTTTATTTTTCTCTTCTTGAGCTAATTTTATATACACCTATCTGAATATCAATACTATAAATAAAAAAATAGTATTGAAATCACCAAGAAAAAATATCTATAATTAATTGATGTAAAAAAAATGTCTATGTGAATTTGTATTTCCCAAAAACTTAAATGGGTTGAGTATAGTTTAGAAAAGAATGCCATTGAGTTTTAATCAAAAGATACGCTCGCATTGGGTTGTATAAAATAAACTCTATTGGACTTTGGATGTTTATTTTCCTGAAGATGCTTTTAGAAAAAGAGTAGGAAACGCTGCCCAAAATTATTCCATACTTCTTAAAATTGCACTAAACTTATTGAAAAATGAATCTTTTAAAAAAAATATTTATGAAGAGTAAAAGGCTAGAGGCTGACTGGAGTAAACCTTATTTATTGAGAATATTGAATTTAAAAGTATGATTTAGGTCTTGGAAACAAACCAACCTATCTCTTTTTTTGTAAGATAATAGAGTGTATTTCGACAACTCTATATTGACATTAAAAAACAGTAAAATGAAAACAGTAAAATTATACGGAGCAGATTGGTGCCCAGATTGCAGAAGAGCAAAAAGATTTTTGACGGATAATACTATTAATTATGAATTTATTGATGTTGATTTAGATGAAAACGCAACTGCTTTGGTTGAATCTATAAATAAAGGGAAAAGAATTATTCCTACAGTTTTAATTGATGAAAAATCTTATACAAATCCTAGCAACAATATTTTAGCTTCTGTTTTTGGTATAAATGAAGTTGGAACAGTGCAGTTATTTGGTGCAGATTGGTGCCCAGATTGTAGAAGAGCAAAAAGTTTTTTGACAGATAATAATATCAATTTTGAATTTATAAACATTGAAAATGAATGGGCGACAAAAAAAGTTGAAGAAATCAATAACGGAAAAAGAATAATCCCTACAATATTAATTGATGATGTTCCATATACAAATCCAGATAATGCAAAACTGACAGAAGTTTTATCAATAAACATTGAAAAATCACATAAAATTTATGACACTATTATTATTGGTGCAGGTGCGGCAGGTTTAACAACTTCTATCTATGCACAAAGAGACCGTTTTGATTCGTTAATTCTTGAAAAATCAACAGTAGGCGGGAATGCTTTTTTAACCGAAAAAATAGAGAATTATCCTGGTTTCCAATCTATTTCTGGTCCAAAATTAATGGAAAGAATGGAGGAACAAGCAATAACTTATGGTGCTAAAATAAAAACTGGAGAAGATGTTCAATCGATTTCTAAAGAAGAGGATATTTTTACAATAAAAACCAAGACAAACACGTATTTAAGTAAGACGGTTGTATTTTCTACTGGTTCAACTTACCGTAAATTAGGGATTCCAAATGAAAAAGAATTAATTGGTTCAGGCATTCATTATTGTGCTACTTGTGATGGTGCTTTTTACAGAGACAAAGATATTATAGTAATTGGTGGTGGAAATTCAGCTTTAGAAGAAGGTATTTTCTTAGCTGGATTTTGCAAAAGTGTGAAAATTGTAAATCGCTCAAGTGAATTTACAGCTTCACCTACTTATATCGAAAAATTAAAAACAATTAAAAACATTACTACTTATATGAATCAAACCTCTAAAGAGTTTGTCGCTAATGAAAAGGGAATGTTTCAAAATTTGAAGGTTGTAGATAATGAAACTAAAAAAGAAACTATATTAACGGCTGATGGTGTTTTTGTTTTTATTGGTTTAATTCCTAACACAAAAGTTTTTGAAAATATTGTAGATTTAAACGAAAGAGGGTTTATAAAAACTAAAAACTTAGCAGAAACATCTGTAAAGGGAATCTTTGCCGCAGGAGATTGTAGAGAAGGAGCAATAGCTCAAGTTGCTGCTGCAACAGGAGAAGGTGTTTTAGCAAGTTATGGAATTAGAAGTTATTTAAAATAGACGAACCCAATGAAAGATAAAATATTAATAACAGGTTTATTTGGACTTTTGGCAAGTATTATTGTTGGGATTGGAGAATTTCTACTTCATTACAGCCCACAAATTATAGGGAATGCTGAAAATTATCATTTTTTTCAATTTGTATCAAAAGAGAATTTAATTACAGGTCATTTTCTAGCAGTATTTGCAATTCCATTTTATTTTTTAGGTTATTACCATATTTATAAAATGTTAGAAAAAGGGAATAAAATATTAGCTTCTATTGTTTTCGGATTAGGGATTTTGGCTTTTACTATTGGTGGATTTTGGATAACTTCAAGAGCCTTTTTAGGAACAATTGTTCACCTTCAATCTGATATTGATTCAAATATATACCAATCAATTATAGACAATTATACCTTAATTAGCGAATCTTTGGTTCAAGTTTTAAGAGTAATAATCCTTTTACTATCTGTTTTTTTTAGTGTCGCAATATTAAATGGAGGAACATATTACAAAAAGTGGATGGCAATTTTTAATCCAATTGTTCTTTTGCTTTCTGTTTTTGCAATTTATTTTATTTCACCAGAAATCGGAAAATATTTAGCTCCAATTGCAATGAATGTTGTCCATTTTATATTATTTAGTTTATCATTATATCAATTCAAAAAAGTAAATAAATTAGCATTATGAAAATAGCAAAAAGAATTTTAATGGGTATTTTAGCCCTAATTATAACATTGATAGTTGTTGTAGGTATTAAATTTAGTACAGACAGGAACAATCCCTATGACAATAAAATTGCAGATAATTTAATTCCAACATTCAAAGAAATACCTATAAATTTCACTCATCAATTTAACGGAACTGAATCTTTACCCGTTACAGCTTCTGTTTTGATAGATATTAATAATGATGGTGTAGATGAATTATTTTTAGGTGGAGGATACAATCAACAAGATGAAATTTTTAGTTACGAAAATGGGAAATTTGTTTCCATATCTGAAAAGGTAGGGCTTCCGAA
Source organism: Tenacibaculum sp. (assembly GCA_965242715.1). Classification (GTDB taxonomy): domain Bacteria; phylum Bacteroidota; class Bacteroidia; order Flavobacteriales; family Flavobacteriaceae; genus Polaribacter. The sequence goes on along the minus strand of OZ251501.1, from coordinate 1,343,716 downwards.
AAAAGAAAATATGACAACTTTAGCAGGTGCTTCTACAGATTTTGACAACAATGGATTTACAGATTTAATTGTTTCAAGAGAAGATGGAATTACTATTTACTATAACTATAATGGAAAATTTACTGCTAAAAAGATTAATTATGACCTAGCGGATAATGCTACACCATTGGGGTTAACATTAGGAGATGTTAACAAAGATGGATATACAGATATTTTTGTTTCCAATTATATTAGAAAAAAACAAATGGTAGGTCAAAATAATTTCAGTAAAAATTATGGACCTCAAAGTATTTTACTTATCAATAAAGGAGATAACACTTTTAAGAATACAACTATTCAAGCGGGTTTAGAGTATCTACACAATACATTTATGGCAATATTAATTGATATTGATAACGATACTTGGTTGGATTTAATTATTGCTTATGATACAGGAGAAATTAGAACTTATAAGAATAAAGGAGATGGAACTTTTGAATTGAAAGAGAATCCCACAACTAATAAATATGCTTACCCTATGGGAATAGCTGTAGGAGATTATAATAATGATGGTTTAGTTGATTTTATGTTTTCAAATGTTGGTTCAACAGTTCCTACCTTTATAGCAAGTGGAAATATTGAAGATAAAAGTCTTTTTAATCCTAACTGGATATTTTTTGAGAATAAAGGAAATTTCGTATTTGAAGATGTTGCCGAAAAAACACAAACAAAAGATTTTGAGTTCTCTTGGGGTGCTGTATTTGCAGATATGAATAATGATGGCTTACAAGAATTGATTGTTGCTGAAAATTACATTGATTTTCCCCCTCATAAAATTTTTAAATTACCGAGTAGATTTTTAGTTCAAAAAGAAGACCATACTTTTGTATCAACAGAAGAAAAAAGTGGCGTAGTAAATCCTCATTATGCTATTACACCTTTGGTAAGTGACTTTAATAAAGATGGCTATTTAGATATGATTTGGGTTAACATAGGAACGCCCGTCTTAGCATATATAAATGACGGAGGAGAAAATAATTTCATACAAGTAAAATTGGATGATAATGCTGAAAGTTTAGGCGCAAAAGTAGAAGTGATAACAACAGGAGGTAAAAGAATAACGGAAGATTTTATAGTTGGAGAAGGGTTAACAAGTGACCAATCTGCCACTTTACATTTTGGTTTAGGTAAAGACAATGTAAAAAGTGTTATTGTAAGATATATTAGCGGAAAAGAATATGTATTCTCAGAACCTAAAATAAATACACTTTTAACAATTCCGAAAACAGTAATTTCAGATACTCTTACAACTACTGATTTAATTCAAGAGTAATGAGATTGAAAAAAACATTAAATATTATTTTGATAATGGTTTTTTCTTTAAGTATTTTGGGTGCAAGCAATTTGGTTTATAATGAATTTATAAACAATTCTATTTGCCCCAAAATACTTAATATACCAGCTTGTTATATCATTATGCTTTGTTTTATTATCCCTTTATTTGGGCATATATTAAAGTGGAGTAATTATCTCTATTTTATAGGAACAGGTCTCGCTTTTTCTATTGCTTTTTATGGCACAATAATGCAAATATTAGAAATTATACAATGCCCTAAGACTTCAACAGGGATACCAATGTGTTTTATCTCATTATCCATTTTTACAACCTTGATAATCTTAAAAATAACTCTTTTGAAAATTAAAACGCTACCCAACAGATTTTGATGGTAACTCTCATTCGTAGAAAGTGCATTGATAATTTCTTTTTTACTAGATTTTGCCTTGAGCATTAATTCTATTGAGTATCTTTAATCGAAGGTTAATTTGATTGTATTTCATAACACAAATCTTTAACTTTTTTTTGAATTTTCCTAACAGAAAAATCTATTGGGAAATTCTATCAAAAACTTGCACTAGCATTTGAAATCTAGGGATTAGAAACATAACTTTGAAGAATTAAAAATAACAAAAAATGAAAAAAGTAGCATTAGCCATTCTTTTAATGGTTTTTTCTTTTGTAGGATTTTCACAAACTTATACAGGAAATTTAACACTTAGTACACAAGCAGCTGTAAATGCTTTTGATTACACAAAGGTTACAGGAGATTTAAAAATCATAGAAACAGTTTCAAAATCAATTACCAACCTAAATCATTTGAGCAAACTTACCTCTGTGGAGGGGGATTTATATATCTCTCTCAATGCTTCCCTTACTTCTTTAACCCGCATTATTCATAGGATTTATATTTAGAACAAATTTCAAAATAGATTTTTTATCTCTAGATTTTAGGATTCTCTCTTTCGTTTTTTAAACTTTTTCGGAGTAAATAGTATGTTATAATTGATTTTAAAAGTTAAAAAGGATTAATTTTACTAACAGAGCATAGGTATCCCAAGGTTTTAAAATTCTCACTTTAAAACCGTTATTGAGTTATTATCTCTCGAAACAAATCTTGATATACAAATGCTCTTGATAACTGATAATATATTCGTTTTTTAGTGACTTTTATGGTAGCTCCAACTTTTAATAAATTGGTTCTTATTGTATTTATTTGCCATTTTTCAGCCTTTTCAAATGTTGTTTTTTTGATGCTTTTTTTTAGTAATAAAAATAGTTCGTAGGCTAAACTACTTAAAAACAACCTGAAGAAGTTTGCAACAAATCCATGATTGGATAATCGATCGGAAAAACACATATTCTTGACTTCTTTAATTCTGTTTTCGCTAGATTCACCTCGTTTTACATAGAAATCAAAGTATATTTCTCGGGCACCTTTCTCTTTAATATTACTTATAAAATGACGAACATTTAAGCCTTTCCCTGTACTTTCTATTTTACAGTAAGCTTGTTGTGGTTTATGCCAACTTTTGGCTTGATAGCGAAACGATGTGAAATGTTGGTGTTTTTTATGCTGATTTACATATTGAAGTTGAACCGCTTTTTTACAACGCTCAACCTTTCTTTTGAGTACCGAATTACTAGCCTGACCTGTTACAAAAAACAAATCATAATCAGCTACTAATTTATAAAAAGGAGCACAACTAAATCCACTATCTGTTCGAATAGTAATTTTTAGTTCAGGATATGCTTTTTTTATTTTTTGAATAATTCTTCTTAAAATTCCGACATACCATCGATTCGAATGGCTATTTCCTGGGCGAAGAACTGGCAGGATAATTTGACCGGTTTCTCCATCATGAAAAAATAATTCATTTAACATAAACTGTCCATAATAACCATTGAACATTGACATTTGTTGATTCCCATATGTTGGATCATCGGTAGCATCAACATCAATTGTTATTTCATCTCGACCTTTTAGGCTTGATACGTAACGATCAATCCAGGCGTAAGAAAGTTTGAAAATAGTTTCTTTATTCAAACTGTTTTCAAAACGAGAAATAGTAGGTTGAGAAGCCAAATCTCCTTGAAGAACATCTTTAAATAATGGGTCATTTTGTAAATGGGTCACATCATTGGCATCTTGATAACCTAGCATTAGCATAAACACACGTTGCTTGAGTTGATGCTCTCGACTGTAAGTAATGTATTTAGGGTTTCGAAGATCAGGAAGTAACTTGCTAAAATGTTTTAGTAAGTTGTGGGTTCTCTCTAACTTTTCTAAAAGAATCAAAGAACCATCTGAACTAATCTCTGTGGCTGAAAAATCAACCGAAATAGCTTGATTTCCTCGATAAAATAAAGTATCTTTAGTGCTCAAATCTGGGTGTTTTAAAAAATGATATATTTTGTGTTTAACTGCTTAAATATAACACTTTACATTCAGGTTTTTTGATTTCTGATGAATTATTCGGGTTAAGTGGTTTAGAGGGCGTTACCTCTGTGGGGGAGTTATATGTTCATTATAATGCTGCTCTTACTTCTTTAAGTGGTTTAGAGAGTATTACTTCTGTAGAGGGTGTATCTATTTATTCTAATACTGCTCTTACTTCTTTAAGTGGTTTAGAAGGCATTACCTCTGTGAGCAATGGTTTAAGTATTACTAACTCATGTTACGCATCCAAACCTCAAAAAAGGATGATTAAGCAGCTTTAGGTGTTGATAACTTTCTGAGTTCGTTATGAGCTGCTTTTTGAGCTGCTAAATAGATTTGTGTTTTCATAGCAAAATGATTTTTCCCTGTTCTTTGTTTAAGCCACTCTAACTTTATATAAGCTACAATTGACAATACAAAATGATTCGTTTGAGTTTCTGTTTTTTTAGTTGGAGATTTAGCAAAACCTGTGTTACTTTTAATCGATTTGTGATACTCTTCTACTGCCCACCGTTTTTTGTAGATTGTAGTTATTTGGTTATACGATAAATTTAAATCACTACAAGCCAAGTACAACTCGCCGACTGTATCATTCTCGTTTTTGAAAACTTGCTTTGTAAGCAACAGCGGAAAGTCTAGTTTTTCAAACCAAACTTCCACGGTTTGTTGTCTTGGCTGTAATGTTTTAATATTCACGTATGCTCCATTTTGCTTATCTTCTAAGGATAAGGCTACTTTTCGATTGCTTTTTAAGGCAATAATAAAATCATTTTTTAAAAGTTCTTTACAATAAACCATGTTCTCTGCTGAAGAAAACCAACTATCAGCCAACACATAATCAAAGTGTATTTTGCTACTACATTCCTGCAACATTTCTCTAAAAAGTTCGTTTTTAGTTTTGCTGCTTTTACGCTTTTGCCTTCCTGTTTTTTTGTCGGTAACCCAAATATTTTTCTTTATAAACTCTACACCACACGGTATACGCATGCCTCCAACTTCGACTAAAGCAGTTAGAAAATTAACCCCTTTTACAGACCTTCCAAACACATGGTCAAAATGCCAAGTGTTCAACTCACTTTCATCTGTATATTGTTTTTCTTGTATCGAATCATCAAAACTTAAAATGATAGTTTCTTTAGATTGAGTCAATTCTTCAACATAAGGTTTTGCCTTTTTCCATAGAAATTTACTGTCATAAACACCCGTTGATAATGCTCGTGTTATTTTATCATGTTTTATAGAGAGTAATGAAGCCATACCTGTAGCTGTCGTGTAAGAACTTGAACTTATCAAATAATCAGTATACAAATCAACAAAATTATCCATCTTTTTATTTCTCAAAGTTGTTAACAAGATAAACTATAAATATCTTAAATTCAAATTATTCTTGCGTAAGGTGAGTTAATTATAATGCTCTTACTTCTTTAAATGGTTTAGAGGGCATTACCTCTGTGGGGAAGGATTTATGGATTTCTTCTAATACTAGTCTTACTTCTTTAAGAGGTTTAGAGTGTATTACCTCTGTGGGAGGGGGGGTAAATATTTCTTCTAATGCTAGTCTTACTTCTTTAAGTGGTTTAGAGGGCATTACCTCTGTGAGGTGGTTAACCCGAATAATTCATCAGAAATCAAAAAACCTGAATGTAAAGTGTTATATTTAAGCAGTTAAACACAAAATATATCATTTTTTAAAACACCCATATTTGAGCACTAAAGATACTTTATTTTATCGAGGAAATCAAGCTATTTCGGTTGATTTTTCAGCCACAGAGATTAGTTCAGATGGTTCTTTGATTCTTTTAGAAAAGTTAGAGAGAACCCACAACTTACTAAAACATTTTAGCAAGTTACTTCCTGATCTTCGAAACCCTAAATACATTACTTACAGTCGAGAGCATCAACTCAAGCAACGTGTGTTTATGCTAATGCTAGGTTATCAAGATGCCAATGATGTGACCCATTTACAAAATGACCCATTATTTAAAGATGTTCTTCAAGGAGATTTGGCTTCTCAACCTACTATTTCTCGTTTTGAAAACAGTTTGAATAAAGAAACTATTTTCAAACTTTCTTACGCTTGGATTGATCGTTACGTATCAAGCCTAAAAGGTCGAGATGAAATAACAATTGATGTTGATGCTACCGATGATCCAACATATGGGAATCAACAAATGTCAATGTTCAATGGTTATTATGGACAGTTTATGTTAAATGAATTATTTTTTCATGATGGAGAAACCGGTCAAATTATCCTGCCAGTTCTTCGCCCAGGAAATAGCCATTCGAATCGATGGTATGTCGGAATTTTAAGAAGAATTATTCAAAAAATAAAAAAAGCATATCCTGAACTAAAAATTACTATTCGAACAGATAGTGGATTTAGTTGTGCTCCTTTTTATAAATTAGTAGCTGATTATGATTTGTTTTTTGTAACAGGTCAGGCTAGTAATTCGGTACTCAAAAGAAAGGTTGAGCGTTGTAAAAAAGCGGTTCAACTTCAATATGTAAATCAGCATAAAAAACACCAACATTTCACATCGTTTCGCTATCAAGCCAAAAGTTGGCATAAACCACAACAAGCTTACTGTAAAATAGAAAGTACAGGGAAAGGCTTAAATGTTCGTCATTTTATAAGTAATATTAAAGAGAAAGGTGCCCGAGAAATATACTTTGATTTCTATGTAAAACGAGGTGAATCTAGCGAAAACAGAAGTAAAGAAGTCAAGAATATGTGTTTTTCCGATCGATTATCCAATCATGGATTTGTTGCAAACTTCTTCAGGTTGTTTTTAAGTAGTTTAGCCTACGAACTATTTTTATTACTAAAAAAAAGCATCAAAAAAACAACATTTGAAAAGGCTGAAAAATGGCAAATAAATACAATAAGAACCAATTTATTAAAAGTTGGAGCTACCATAAAAGTCACTAAAAAACGAATATATTATCAGTGATCAAGAGCATTTGTATATCAAGATTTGTTTCGAGAGATAATAACTCAATAACGGTTTTAAAGTGAGAATTTTAAAACCTTGGGATACCTATGCTCTGTTAGTAAAATTAATCCTTTTTAACTTTTAAAATCAATTATAACATACTATTTACTCCAAAAAAGTTTAAAAAACGAAAGAGAGAATCCTAAAATCTAGAGATAAAAAATCTATTTTGAAATTTGTTCTAAATATAAATCCTATGAATAATGCGGGTTAAATATTTCTTCTAATACTAGTCTTATTTATTTAACTGGTTTAGAGAATATTACATCTGCGTGGGGGGTAAATATTTCTTCTAATGCTGCTCTTACTTCTTTAAGTGGTTTAGAGGGCATTACCTCTGTAGAGAAGGATTTAAATATTTATGATAATGCTGCTCTTATTTCCTTAAGTGGTTTAGAGGGCGTTACCTCTGTTGGGGGGGATTTGAAGATTGGCTATTATTTTCATTCACAAAACAAAGGCAATCCTAACCTAACTAACCTTTGTGCTATTAGCCAATTAATAATTAATGGAGAAATTACAAGTAGTAAGTATTTTGTAGTAAACAATGCTTACAACCCAACTTATAAAGAAATAAAAACGAAATGTAGTAAATGATTCAAATCCACCAATTTTAACGTTAACCAAAGAAGATAACGGATTAGAAATATTAGACCTTGCTATCAAAAAGGGAAGCAAATTTATAAAAAACTAAAAAGACTAACTATTTGTTGCGTTAGAGCCTTGAATCCAAGTCCTGCCCTACGGTATTTGCATAGTATCCACTTGTCCATAACTTGCCTCCCCACAAAAACTGTTTTATCTCTGGGGGCAACCTAAATAATTCTATTCCCGTTATACTTTTTATTGTTCTAACTAATTTAGTCACAGACATTTATGCCACCCCCTTGAACTAAAAAATGAACATAATCTGATTTCATACCCTATCTCGATAAATTGTATTTCGTATCGTTCCGATATCTTATTGCTAGTATCTTTCAATGTTGATTCTGATTCTTCGGTTAGAGCTTTTCTTCTATATTTCAACGGAAAAACTAAATGATATAAAAGTAAACCCTTATTATAACGCTTGTATACTCAAACCATTTAGGTTTTTGGGAAACACAAATTCACACAGACAAATACTTGTATTAATTATTTAATAGTCAATAAATTACGATCAATTTATTTGGTTGTTTGAGTACTATTGATTATCTTTATAGTGTTGATATTCAGATGTATGACAATAAATTTATCAGAAGTAGAGAGAACTAAAATTAAACAATTACATCGTACTTGTAGGCAAAGAAAACACGCAGATAAGCTAAAAGCAATTCTAATGCTTGATGATGGTTTTTCTTGTGTAGATGTTGGTAAGATTCTTCTTTTAGATGATGATACTGTAAGGACATATAGGACTATTTACTTAAATCAAGGAGCTGAGTCACTATTGACAGATAACAATAAAGGGAGAATTTCTTTTCTAAGTTCTAAACAATTAGACATCTTGGAGAAGCACATTACAGAGAATACCTATATGGATTCTAAAGGAATTGTTGCTTGGATTGAGAAAGAATTTCAAATTAACTACTCTTGTTCGGGCATCAATGAACTTCTAAAAAAACTCGGGTTTGTGTATAAAAAACCAGTATTAACACCTTGTAAAGCCAATGTTGAAAAACAAGAAGAGTTTGTAAAGCAATACAAAGAACTGAAAGAAAATTTGACCAAAGAAGATCAAATCTATTTTATGGATGGCGTACACCCACAACACAACACTATTGCTAGCCATGGTTGGATCAAAAAAGGACAGACCAAACATCTTATACCAATTTAATTTTATAATGTCGTAATAATTAGATTGAGTTATTTTTTGCTAGATTGAAGTGAAAATTATTTAGCATAGCCTTGTTATGGTAAATAATTTTTACAAAAATATCGTAAAAAAGAATCAATATAATGCGACATTATAAAGTTAATTTGGTATTAAAACCAATAATGGACGTAAAAGAACTAATATAAACGGAGCACTTAATTTGAAAACAAAACAACTCTTTTATGTAGAAGATGAGCGAATTAATAGCCAAACAATGATTGCTCTATTAATCCAAATATTAGACAAACAAAAAGAAGGGAAAATACACATCATATTGGATAATGCTCGGTATTATCACTCTCAAATTGTGAAAGAGTTTTTAAAAGAACATCCTCGGATTGTCTTAAAATTTATGCCACCATATTCACCCAACTTAAATATTATTGAACGTCTTTGGAAAATTCTAAAGAAAAAAGTGGTGTACAATAAATTCTATCTCAAATTTGAGAATTTTAGAGAAAAAGTAATTGAGTTCTTAGATAATGGTATTTGGAAAGAAAAAGAATTTGAGAAAATACTCACAGATAATTTTCAAATTATTAAATCCGATTTTTCGGGTTCCTATGTGTAGTGGGTATATATGTTTAGCATAATTTAATCCCATTACATCATATCTTCTTTTCAATTTAACTGTAAGGAACTACTTTATTCAAAGTCTACATATAAAAACAAAAAACAAATGACAAATAAAAAAATAATTTTAATTACAGTAACTACAGGGATTTTAATTACAGTAGGAATTGCATTATACCTGTTATACCAACCTGCTAGAGATGTTCAAGCTACTCAAACAGATTTCAGTTATAACTCAAGTGATATTGTTAATGAATATCTAAAAGATGTTAATGCTGCAAATGCAAAATATCTTGACGAAGAAGGCAATTCTAAAGTTTTAGAAATTACAGGAATCGTTGCTAATATTACGGAAGATTTTAATAACCAAAAAGTAATACTTCTTAAAAAAGCCACGGATAAAGCTGGAGTTAGTGCCACTTTCACCAAAGAAACGAATGTTCATACCAATAACGTGAAAATTGGTGATGAGATTACCATAAAAGGAGTTATACGTTCTGGTGCTGCATACGACCCTGATTTAGAAATGTATGAAAACGTTATTATAGATAAATGTGACATCGTGTCCAAATAAACAAGTAAATAAATAATTTAAATTAAAAACAATGAAAAAAATATTCTTAACATTAATCACTTTAGTAACTATTTCGCTAACAGTTTCTGCTCAAAAACAAATAAGTACAAAAACACACATTAAGTTCTTTTCTTCAACAGCCGTTGAAAACATTGAAGCAAATAATTATGCTTCCGTAGGAACTATTGACCCTGCTTCGGGAATTATTGTTTTTTCTGTGCCAATGCAAAGTTTTGAATTTGAAAAAACATTAATGCAAAAACATTTTAATAGTAAGAAATTTTTAAATACTAAAGCAAATCCAAAAGGTAAATTAATTGGTAAAATATCTAACTTGGAAACTATTAATTTCACTGAAGATGGATCTTATGAAGTAGATGTAACAGGATCTTTAACAATAAATGGTATTACAAAACCTGTTACTGAAAAAGCAATTATTACGGTAAAAGATGGTAAAATCAGCTTTAATTCCAAGTTTAATATCACTTTGGCTGATTATGAAGTTGCATTTAAAAAAGGTAAACCATCAACTAATATTGCTAAAATAGTAGAAATTACAGTCAAAGCTAGTTACTAACTCATGTTACGCATCCAAACCTCAAAAAAGGATGATTAAGCAGCTTTAGGTGTTGATAACTTTCTGAGTTCGTTATGAGCTGCTTTTTGAGCTGCTAAATAGATTTGTGTTTTCATAGCAAAATGATTTTTCCCTGTTCTTTGTTTAAGCCACTCTAACTTTATATAAGCTACAATTGACAATACAAAATGATTCGTTTGAGTTTCTGTTTTTTTAGTTGGAGATTTAGCAAAACCTGTGTTACTTTTAATCGATTTGTGATACTCTTCTACTGCCCACCGTTTTTTGTAGATTGTAGTTATTTGGTTATACGATAAATTTAAATCACTACAAGCCAAGTACAACTCGCCGACTGTATCATTCTCGTTTTTGAAAACTTGCTTTGTAAGCAACAGCGGAAAGTCTAGTTTTTCAAACCAAACTTCCACGGTTTGTTGTCTTGGCTGTAATGTTTTAATATTCACGTATGCTCCATTTTGCTTATCTTCTAAGGATAAGGCTACTTTTCGATTGCTTTTTAAGGCAATAATAAAATCATTTTTTAAAAGTTCTTTACAATAAACCATGTTCTCTGCTGAAGAAAACCAACTATCAGCCAACACATAATCAAAGTGTATTTTGCTACTACATTCCTGCAACATTTCTCTAAAAAGTTCGTTTTTAGTTTTGCTGCTTTTACGCTTTTGCCTTCCTGTTTTTTTGTCGGTAACCCAAATATTTTTCTTTATAAACTCTACACCACACGGTATACGCATGCCTCCAACTTCGACTAAAGCAGTTAGAAAATTAACCCCTTTTACAGACCTTCCAAACACATGGTCAAAATGCCAAGTGTTCAACTCACTTTCATCTGTATATTGTTTTTCTTGTATCGAATCATCAAAACTTAAAATGATAGTTTCTTTAGATTGAGTCAATTCTTCAACATAAGGTTTTGCCTTTTTCCATAGAAATTTACTGTCATAAACACCCGTTGATAATGCTCGTGTTATTTTATCATGTTTTATAGAGAGTAATGAAGCCATACCTGTAGCTGTCGTGTAAGAACTTGAACTTATCAAATAATCAGTATACAAATCAACAAAATTATCCATCTTTTTATTTCTCAAAGTTGTTAACAAGATAAACTATAAATATCTTAAATTCAAATTATTCTTGCGTAAGGTGAGTTAATAAGTAAATTTTCTTCTTTCTATTATCTACGAAAAAAGAGTCTTCGAGATTTTTTTTCGATTAAAAATACAGGAATGAATTATAGGCGGATAAAGAAGCGCTAAAAATAGTTACAGCCAATATCTGAAAACGGGCAAGAGAGAATTTGGGGGAATACTTTTTTGCTTATGGTATTGGCTAATTTATAAAGTTTAAAGAGAATCTCTTTATTATAATCACATTCTTTACTGCTCATAACACCCTTATTGTCAATTAATATAGCTGCTTTTATATTATCTATTAGAGTAATGGATATTCCTTTTTTGGTGTATAATTTCAATACTTTTTGCCGTGATTGTCTTATCCATTTAAAAGGAACAATAACAAACCTGAAAATAAACTTTTTTAGTCTATATGTTGTTTTTACAAAAGATACTTTCTTTGAAAAAACACGAATTAAATGTAAGTAAAAATTTCTGCACATTGCCATAACTAACTCACCTTACGCAATAATAATTTCATATTGAGAAATTTATAATCTATATTGTTAATAACTCTGACAAGAAAAAAGATGGATAATTTTGTTGATTTATATACCGATTATTTGATAAGTTCAAGTTCTTACACCACAGCTACAGGCATGGCTTCATTGCTTTCCATAAAGCATGACAAAATTACAAGAGCATTATCAACAGGGGTTTACGACAGTAAGTTTCTGTGGAAAAAGGCAAAACCTTATATTGAAGAATTGACTCAATCGAAAGAAACGATTATTTTAAGTTTTGATGATTCTATACAAGAAAAACAATATACAGATCAGAGTGAGCTTAATACTTGGCATTTTGATCATGTATTTGGTAGATCTGTAAAAGGGGTTAATTTTCTAACTGCTTTAATAGAGGTTGGAGGTATGCGTTTGCCTTGTGGGGTTGAGTTTATAAAGAAAGACCTTTTGGTAACTGACCCAGTAACAGGAAAGCAAAAGCGTAAAAGTAGCAAAACCAAGAATGAATTATTTAGAGAGATGTTACAAGAATGTAGTAGCAAAATACACTTTGATTATGTGTTGGCTGATAGTTGGTTTTGATCAGTAGAGAATATGATTTGCTGCAAAGAACTTTTAAAAAATGATTTTATTATTGCCTTAAAAAGCAATCGAAAAGTAGCCTTATCCTTAGAAGATAAGCAAAATGGAACATACGTGAATATTAAAACATTACAGCCAGGACAGCAGACCGTGGAAGTTTGGTTTGAAAAACTAGACTTTTCGCTGTTGCTTACAAAGCAAGTTTTCAAAAACGAGAATGATACAGTCGGCGAGTTGTACTTGGCTTGTAGTGATTTAAGTTTAACCTATGACCAAATAACTACAATCTACAAAAAACGGTGGGCAGTAGAAGAATATCACAAATCGATTAAAAGCAATACAGGCTTTGCTAAATCTCCAACTAAAAAAATAGAAACTCAAACGAATCATTTTGTATTGTCAATTGTAGCCTATATAAAGTTGGAATGGCTAAAACAAAGAACAGGAAAAAATCATTTTGCTATGAAAACACAAATCTATTTAGCCGCTCAACAAGCAGCTTATAATGAACTCAACAAGTTATCAACACCGAAAGCAGCATAATCTCCTTTTTAGAAAAAATTATGCGTAACATGAGTAACTAACATAAATACAGTATTTTCTTCTAAAAACGAAAAGGGTAATTTTTTCCAACCAAAATCATTGTTCATTTCATCAAAAACCTTTTCAGTAGTTCCTCTTTGGTTGTAATAAACAATTACATCCTTATTACTAGAGGCGCTGTCATTAGTTAAAATTGCACGATAAATAAAACTATCTTGGAATTCAATATCTGTTTGCCCTGTTTTATCTCCTTTAAAAGGGGTGTAGTTTATACTGCAAACTTCTACATCAAAAATGCCTATTTCTTACAGTATTATAAAAGATACAAAAAAATAACCAAAGAATAAAGAACTATTGATTCTTAGTTAATAATCCTTAGATTTCTAAACACACAGATTATGAGATAGTGCCTAGAGCAGTAAATTTAAGAGGCGTGTCAGATGCTAAATTCTTCTTTTTTAGATTACACAAACTTTTGCCTAACTCCCATAAAAAATATGTGACCCATTGTTATTATAATATTCCAAACTTTCTATAACTAAGCTTTCTTTAACTTTACAATCTAATTTATAGTCTTCGTAATTGTTTAGTAACACAAAATTTACTTGCCCGTTTACGTTCTTTTTATCGTGTTTTAATAAGTTGATAATAGGAGTAAAGTCACTTTCTAAAATAGCAACCCTACCATAAGTAGTTAAAATAGTTTCTTTTACTTCTTCCATTTTTCCCGAAGGGAAGTTTAATAATTTATTTGAGACAAAACATTCGCAAATCATTCCAATTGCAATAGCCTCTCCATGTGTTAGGTTTTCTTTGCCTTCAGATGCTAAAAAATGACTCTCAATTGCGTGTCCAATTGTATGTCCAAAATTCAAGATTTTACGTAAGTTGTTTTCTCTAGGGTCTTGTAAAACAATTTCGTTTTTTATTTCAATAGAACGATAAATTAAATTACTAATTTGTAGGTTTTTATTGTTCTTTATTTGATTAAAAAGTTTAATATCATAAATTAACCCGTATTTAATAATTTCAGCAGTTCCAGAACGGATTTCTCGAGGAGAAACTGTTTGTAAATATTCGCTATCTACCAACACCATTTTAGGGTTAGAAAACAACCCAATCTGATTTTTTATAACACCTAAATCTACCCCTGTTTTTCCGCCAATTGAAGCATCTACCATAGAAAGTAATGTGGTTGGAACGTTTACAAAATCAATTCCGCGTTTGTAACAAGAAGCTACAAACCCGCCTAAATCTGTAATAACACCACCACCTAAAGTAATTAATAAACTACGTCTGTCTGCTTCTAAATCAGTCATTGCATTCCAAACACCAGTACACGTTTCTAAGTTTTTATTAATTTCTCCAGATTCAATTTCAATTACTTCCACACGTTTATCAACAGCAAAATGTTGCATAAAAAGAGGGTAACATAACTCCATTGTATGCTCATCAACTAATATAAATACTGATGAGTATTCGTTTTCTATTACTAATTTAGAAAGCTCTTGATAGCCTTTCTCTTCAAAATGAACAGGATAGGTAGCTGCTTGAATAGATTTCATTCAATATAAATTTTCTTACAAATTAAGTACATTTTATTTAATTATTACGTAATCGTAAATTATATTTGTTGTTCCAAAATTAAGATAAATGAAACTCTTTGATAATACAGAAACTGCCTTTAAACTAAAAAGTGATTCGCAATTAGAACGTGCTTATTTTTTATTCAAAATGATACAAAGCCAACCAATGGTAAGAATTGGAAGTGCCGTAACTAACTTTGCTTTAAAAGCTCATTTACCTATAGAAGGCTTAATTCGTTCTACCGTTTTTGATCATTTTTGTGGTGGAGTAACGGAAGAAGATTGTTTACCAATTATAGAGAATATGTATGCGAATGGTAATGTGCATAGTGTTTTAGATTATTCTGTAGAAGGGAAGGATAAGGAAGTGAGTTTTGATGGAGCGTTAAAAATTATTTTAAAAATTGTTGATTTTTGTGAAGAAAAAAAATCGATTCCGTATGCTGTATTTAAACCATCAGGATTTGGAAGGTTTGGTTTGTATCAAAAAATATCAGAAGAAAAAGAATTATCGGAAGAAGAGCAAAAAGAGTGGGATAGAGTCTTGAATCGTTTTCATACAGTTTGTAAAGCCGCTGTTGAGAAAGACGTACCTTTATTAATAGATGCAGAAGAAAGTTGGATGCAAAAGGCAGCAGACAACTTAATTGAAGAACTGATGGAAACTTACAATAAAGACAAAGCAATTGTTTTTAACACCTTACAAATGTATCGTCATGACAGAATGAATTATCTAAGAGAATTGTATCAAAAGGCGCAGAAAAAAGGGTATCACCTCGGTATAAAGGTAGTTCGTGGTGCTTATATGGAGAAGGAAAGAGAAAGGGCTGAAGAAAAAGGGTATCCATCTCCAATTTGTAAAAACAAAGAAGCAACTGATAATAGTTACAACCAAGCTATTCGTTTTATGATGAAACACCCAAAGATGGCATTATTTGCGGGAACACATAACGAAGAAAGTTCTTATTTATTAATGGATTTAGCGAAAGAGCAAAAAATTAAAAACGATGATATGCGTTTGTGGTTTGGACAATTATTTGGTATGAGCGATCATATTAGTTACAATTTAGCAAGTCAAGGTTACAACGTTGCAAAATACCTTCCTTTTGGTCCAGTAAGAGATGTTATGCCATATTTAATAAGAAGAGCAGAAGAAAACACGTCGGTTTCTGGGCAAACATCACGTGAGTTAAACCTTTTAAAAACAGAGCGTAAACGTCGTAAATTATGATTGCTATAGAAGAAATAAAGGAGTTACTTCAAAAAAACAAAAAGCGTTTGGTAAAAGAGCTTGCGCAGAGTAAGGAGGTAATGTTTTTGTTGAAAAAATCAATGAAAGAGAGCCTTTCTGAAGAAGAAAAAGAAAAAATTAAAATTCAATTATTAGATATTTGTAAAGCCGTTCCTGCACTTGCAGTGTTTATGCTTCCTGGAGGTGAGCTATTGTTACCGCTACTTATTAAACTAATTCCAGATATTTTACCGAGTGCTTTTCGTGAAGATTAAGATATTGTAAAATAATCTTCCTTATAACTTCTATTTCAATCTAAATCACTAATTTTGCACGAAATTTAAGAAGCACAAATGCAATCAATTAGAAATATCGCTATTATAGCACACGTCGATCACGGTAAAACAACTTTAGTAGATAAAATTATTGACCAAGCTAAAATCTTAGACGATCGTAAAGAACGTACAGAATTATTGTTAGACAATAATGATTTAGAACGTGAAAGAGGAATTACAATTCTTTCTAAAAATGTGTCTATAGAGTACAAAGGTGTAAAAATCAATGTAATTGATACCCCTGGTCACGCCGATTTTGGTGGAGAAGTAGAGCGTGTATTAAAAATGGCAGATGGAGTTTTATTATTGGTTGATGCTTTTGAAGGACCAATGCCACAAACTCGTTTTGTATTAGGTAAAGCGCTAGAACTAGGCTTAATACCAATTGTAGTTGTAAATAAAGTAGATAAAGAAAACTGTACTCCTGATTTAGTACAAGAAAAAGTATTCGATTTAATGTTTGCTTTAGATGCCACTGAAGAGCAGTTAGATTTTACAACTATTTATGGTTCAGCTAAAAATGGTTGGATGAGTACCGATTGGAAAGATGAAAAAGATAATATTACTGATTTATTAGATGCGGTAATTGAAACAATTCCAGAAGCACCTTATCGTAAAGGAACTCCGCAAATGCAAATTACATCGTTAGATTTTTCTTCATTTACAGGAAGAATTGCTGTTGGGCGTATATTTAGAGGCGATTTAGAAGAAGGAAAGGATTACATGTTATGTAAAGCAGATGGTTCATTTAAAAAAGTTAGAGTTAAAGAATTACATGTTTTTGAAGGAATGGGTAAGGTAAAAGTCTCTAAAGTAAGAAGTGGAGATATTTGTGCAATTACAGGTATTGAAGGATTTGAAATTGGTGATACAATTGCAGATTTAGAAAACCCTGAAGCATTACCAAGAATTGAAGTAGATCAACCTACAATGAGTATGTTATTTACTATTAACAATTCACCTTTCTTTGGTAGAGAAGGAAAATTTGTAACGTCTCGCCACTTACGCGATCGTTTATTTAAAGAATTAGAGAAAAACTTAGCATTAAAAGTTGAGACTACTGATAGTGAAGATAAATTTACTGTTTTTGGACGTGGAGTATTACACTTATCAGTGTTAATTGAAACGATGCGTAGAGAAGGGTATGAGTTACAAGTGGGAAGACCACAAGTAATTATTAAAATGATAGATGGTAATAAACATGAACCAATGGAAACATTGTCTATTGATCTACCAGAAGAAGTAGCTTCTAAAGCGATTAATTTAGTTTCTTTACGTAAAGGAGATTTGCTAATTATGGAGCCTAAAGGAGATTTGCAACATTTAGAGTTTACAATTCCATCTCGTGGATTGATTGGGTTGCGTAATAGAATTTTAACTGCTACAGCAGGTACAGCAATTATCAACCATAGATTTAGTGAGTACGGACCTTATAAAGGTGATTTTACTGAAGAAATAAAAGGAGCTATTATTTCTTCTGCAGCTGGTAAAGCAACAGCTTATGCATTAAATCGTTTACAAGATAGAGGTCGTTTCTTTATTGATGTTAACCAAGAAATTTATATTGGTCAAGTAATTGGAGAAAACAGCAAATCTGATGAAATGGCTGTAAACTTAATTAAAGGAAAGCAATTAACAAATATGCGTAAATCTGGTACAGATGAAGCGATGAAAATTGCACCAAAAGTAGATTTCTCTTTAGAAGAATATATGGAATACATTAAAGGCGATGAGTATTTAGAAGTTACTCCAGAAAGCTTACGTATGCGTAAGATTGTTTTTAAAGGATAAACTATTTATGAGTTTAAGCGGCGTAAGCCAAAACTAACAACATAAAATAATATAAAGACCACCTTTTTTGGTGGTTTTTGTTTTTTATATATTTACAACATGAATGATTTTCAACAATTAAAAGACATATTAAACCAAAGTATTTTAGAAAATAACTTTGTAAAGTTAACCTTGAGTAAACCAATTAGTAAGGGTGATGGTTTACCAAATGTATATGTTCGATTGGTACAAATAAAAGGAATAGCGTTATTACAATTCACTTATCACTATACAACAAATGATAAGGTGAAAAACTATACAATTGTGGAAGCTTTATCTGAGTTAGAAATTTTATTGATGGAAAACTTTAGAGCAGCCACATTATTTACGTTAAGTAACGATTTGTTAATATTTATCTCTAAAAAGAAAAAAGTTTCCTATAAATTAAACGCACCAAGTTTTAAAAATAAATTACCAGAAACACACGACAAGCCAAAAGAACGATTAGCTAAAGCAGGAAGTTATTTACATTATTTAGGTATTACAGATAAAGAAGGTAAAGTAATTCATAAGATGGCAGATAAATACCGTCAGATCAATAAATATTTAGAAATAATTGAAGGTTTATTAAAATCAACAAAATTACCAAAGCATATTAATATTGTAGATATGGGCTCAGGTAAAGGCTATTTAACCTTTGCTTTATATGACTATTTAATAAATACAAAAAAATATAATGCTACTGTAACAGGAATTGAATTGAGAGAAGGTTTGGTAAATTATTGTAATAAAATTGCAGAGAAAAGTGACTTTAAAAATTTGTCATTTGTAGCACAACCCATTCAAGAATACGATACGAACAAAATAGATATTTTAATAGCTTTACATGCTTGTGATACGGCAACAGATGATGCCATTTACAAAGGGTTAGTATCGAAAGCAGAATTGATTATTTGTGCACCTTGCTGCCACAAACAAATTCGTCAACAAGTAAAAGGAAAAGAACAAGAAAGCCCGTTGTTAAAATACGGAATTTTTAAAGAGCGTCAGTTTGAGATGGTTACTGACACAATTAGAGCCTTAATTTTAGAAAAACACCATTACAACACAAAAGTATTTGAATTTATTAGTAATGAACATACACGAAAAAATGTAATGTTGGTAGGCTCAAAATCATCAAAAAAAGTAGATATTTCTAAAA
This sequence comes from Tenacibaculum sp., assembly GCA_965242715.1. Classification (GTDB taxonomy): domain Bacteria; phylum Bacteroidota; class Bacteroidia; order Flavobacteriales; family Flavobacteriaceae; genus Polaribacter. The sequence continues at coordinate 1,324,484 of OZ251501.1, read as the reverse complement.
TAGATGCCAAAATTTTAAGTTTAAAAGAAATGTACGCTATTGAAAATCATTATTTAGAAACCCTTTTATAGAATTAAATATTTAGAAGCCAGTCTCTAAGATTTCTATAACAGCAATTTGTAAATTAAAAAAGTATGATTCTGCCTTGTTATTAGAAACTTAGGCGTTATTCTTAATCAATTTTTGATTATATTTGGAGACATAATTAAGTTATAAATAACTCTATCCCAAATTTTAAACTCACACAGATTTTGAAAGAGTGTCGAATTTAGCCATTTTTTGTATTTAAAAAGGTCTTTAAATCATTGTATGTACTAATTTTTGTAGCACTTTTCTCTTTGTTCATAACTCCTTCAATTTGCTTTGGAATTACCACTTTAACGTTTAGTGTTTCTTCAACTATATCTAAAAATTTTACAGGATGTGCTGTTTCTAAAAAAACACCGAATTCAGTATCTTTAAGTTTGTATTTTTTCAACCCAAGATAACCAACAGCTCCATGAGGATCTGCAACATAATCTGAATTTTTATGTATTGTTTTCATTGCTTCACGAGTTTCATCATCTGAAAAAGAATATGAAGAAAACGCTTTTTTTAATTCATTTAAATTGTTGTTAAACAATTCTTGAATTCTAATAAAATTACTAGGATTCCCAACATCCATTGCATTAGAAATAGTAGCTGTAGATGGTTTTGGGTTGTAATTACCATCTATCATAAAATTAGGAACTGTATCATTTACATTTGTTGAAGCAATAAAATGTTTTATTGGCAACCCCAATCTTTGAGCCATTAATCCTGCACAAATATTTCCAAAATTTCCACTTGGAATAGAAAAACTAAATCTTTATGTTGTTTATGTAATTGCTTGTATGCAAAGAAAAAATAAAACATTTGTGGTAACCAACGTGCAATATTTATGGAATTTGCGGATGTTAAATTTCTAGAAATTTTAGCATCTAAAAAAGCAGTTTTTACCATTTCTTGGCAATCATCAAAAACACCATCTACTTCTAAGGCCTTAATGTTTTTACCAAGCGTGGTTAACTGTTTTTCTTGAATATCACTTACTTTTCCGCTAGGATATAGAATAACAACATCTACCCCTTTTACATCTAAAAAACCGTTTGCAACTGCACCGCCAGTATCTCCAGAAGTAGCAACCAAAACAGTAACTTGCCTTGTTACATCTCTATTAAAATAACCTAAACAACGCGCCATAAAACGTGCGCCAACATCTTTAAAAGCCATTGTTGGTCCGTGAAAAAGCTCTAACGCTCCAATGTTTTTTTCAACCTTAACAACCGGAAAGTCAAATGATAGTGTTTCTTTAATAATTTGTTGTAATATTTTTTTCGGAATTTCATCTCCAACAAATTGTTTAATAGTTTCGTAGGCAATTTCTTCATTAGAATAATTACTAATATTTTTAATAAATTCTGAAGAAATAGGAGTGATGTTTTCTGGAAAATACAAACCTCTATCTGGTGCCAACCCAGTAACTACTGCTTTTTGAAAGTTAACTTTTTCTGATGATTTATTTAGACTGTAATATTGCATTTTATGCTGTTTCTAAGATTATTATACCTTGAGTATTAATTTTTGAAGTGATAATTGAAAAATCAATTTTTTTATCTGCATATGATTTTTTCATTGCCTCATACACTTTTTGCGCGCTTTCATCTCCTTTACATAATGCGAAAATTGTAGGTCCAGAACCTGAAATTCCAGCACCTAAAGCTCCCGCTTTTATAGCTTCACTTTTAACGAAGTCAAAGTGTGGGATTAATTTTTTACGAACTGGTTCAACAATAATATCTGTTAATGAATTAGAAATTAAATTATAATCGTTTGAATGTAAACCGCTAATTAACCCACCAACATTTGCCCATTGCGTAACGGCATCTTTTAAAGGAATTTCTTTAGGCAAAACATTACGAGCATCTTTTGTTTTTACTTCAATTTCTGGGTGTAAACAAACCAAGCGCAACTCTTCTGGGACAGGAATTTTTATAATATCTAACGGATTGTAACTGCGTACTAATACAAATCCACCATAAATTGCCGCGGAAACATTGTCGGCTATTGGTGTTCCGCACGTAGCTTCTTCACCTAGCATAGAAAATTTTGTAAGCTCTAATTGCGTAAAAACATTTCCTAATAATTGATTTACACCAAAAGCAGCGCCAGCAGCACTTGCAGCACTACTTCCTAACCCGCTACCAGGTTTATATCCTTTATGAATGGTAATGTCTATTCCAAAATTTACTGAATGTTTTTCTAGCATTGCTAAAGCAACAACCCCAACAGCGTTTTTATTAACATCGTAAGGTAAATCTGCACCAGTAATTTTAGTAATTTTAACTCCTACTTCTTTTGTTTTAGTAAAAGTCATTGTGTCTCCTAAACTCTCTACAGCTAAACCAAGAGAATCGAATCCGCAAGAAACATTCGCAACAGTTGCAGGGACAAATATTTTTAAATAATCCATAATTTAATTATTTCCAATTCTAATTACATCTGCAAAAATACCAGAGGCAGTAACGTCTGCACCAGCACCAGCTCCTTTTATTTGTAATGGGTTTACAGGATATCTATCTGTAAAAAATAATACAATATTATCACTTCCTTCTAAATTATAAAAAGGATGATTAGACGGGATATGTTGTAAACCAACATTTGCTTTTCCGTTTTCGAATTCGGCAACATATTTTAAGCGACAATCTTTATCGTTTGCTTCTTTATATAATTGTTGAAAATCTGCTTCAAATTCAGTTAAAGTAGCGTAAAAATTATCATTATTAGTTGTTTTTAGGCTTTTTTCAGGTAAAAATGAATTATTTACGATGTCTGATAATTCTAAATCAAATCCACTTTCACGAGCTAAAATTAGTATTTTTCTGGCAACATCAACTCCACTTAAATCTATTTTAGGGTCTGGTTCTGTATATCCTGCCTTTTGCGCCTCACTAACCACATCATAAAATGTATTTTTAGTATTAAAATTATTAAAAATAAAGTTTAAACTACCTGATAAAACCGCTTGAATTTTATGAACTCTATCTCCTGAAGCAATTAAGTTTTTAAGTGTGTCTATAATAGGCAACCCTGCGCCAACATTAGTTTCAAACAAAAAAGGAGCATTGTGTTTTTGCGATATTTTTTTAAGACTTTTATAATTATCTAAACTAGAAGCACACGCAATTTTATTACACGTTACTACTGCAATGCTATTACGTAAATAATTATGATATACTTCTGCTACTTTTTGATTTGCAGTATTGTCTACAAAAACCGAGTTACGTAAATTGAGCGATTTTGTCTTCTCAAAAAAGCGATCTAAAGTACTTGGTTCTCCATTACCTAAAAGCTCCTTCCAGTTATTTAAATCAATGCCTTCTTTTTCATTAAAAATCATTTTCGATGAATTAGAAATACCAACAATACGTAAATTTAATTTTAAATGCTCTTTTAAAAATTGAGTTTGCTGATTAATTTGAGCCAAAAAACGCTCACCAACATTACCAACTCCAGTAACAAATAAATTTAATTGCTTTATTTTCTCTTCAAAAAATTGTTCGTGCAAGGTGTTTAATGCCTTTTTTGCATCTGAACTGTTTATTACTGCAGATATGTTTTTTTCTGATGCGCCTTGTGCAATAGCTCTTACATTTACATTATTCTTACCTAAAGTGCTAAACATTTGTCCGCTTAAACCTTGGTAATTCTTCATGTTATCGCCTACTAAAGCTATAATTGAAAGACCTTCTTCTACTATTACAGGCTTTACTTTGTTTTGATTAATTTCAAAAGAAAAAGCCCTATTAATACTTTCTGAAGCTATTTTGGTGTCTACATCATAAATACCAACACAAATTGAGTGTTCAGAAGAAGCTTGGGTTATTAATACGATATTAATATTTTCTGCAGAAAGTGTTTCAAATAAACGTTTAGAAACACCAGAAATACCAATCATTCCAGTTCCTTCTAAGGTTAGTAAACTAATGTCTTCAATATAGCTAATACCTTTTACAGGTGTATTGTTTTCTGTGGTTTTAGAAATTAAAGTTCCTTGATTATCAGGAGCAAAGGTGTTTTTAATTCTAATAGGTATTTGTTTTTCTAAAACAGGTTGAATGGTTGGAGGGTACAATACTTTTGCCCCAAAATGAGAAAGCTCCATAGCTTCTTCGTAAGAAATTTTAGGTATTGCAAATGCTTGTTTTACAACTCTTGGGTTTGCGGTAAACATACCACTAACATCTGTCCAAATTTGTAATTCACTTACATTTAAAGCTGCTGCATAAATTGCAGCAGAATAATCTGAACCCCCACGACCTAATGTTGTTGTTTCTTTATTTTTATCAGAAGAAATAAAGCCCCCCAAAACAACAAGTTGGTATTTACATTCATTAAAATAATTAACAATGTTTGTATTTGTTTGTTCAAAATTTACTTGAGCGTTTAAGTAATTGCTATCAGTATAGATTAATTCTCTACTGTCTTTATGTGTAGTGTTTATTAAATTTTTAGCTGCGTTTGCAATAATGTATGATGATAATTGCTCGCCAAAGCTAGAAATAGTAGCTAAGCTTTTGTTTGATAATTCTTGAAGTAGAGAAACACCTTTATAAGTAGCTTCTAAACGTTTAAAAAGTGATTCAACATATTCTATTACTGTTAATCGATTTTCTTTAGCAATTAACTTATTTATTATAGAAAAATGTAATTCTTTTAGTTCTAAAAATGAAGTATTTACTTTTGAATAATTAGTTAAAGCATCAGTAGCGGTAGCAAGTAGTTTATCTGTTGTTTTACCAAAAGCAGATACTATTAATATTATTTTTTCTTTTTTAGAGGCTTCTTTTACAATTTGTAAAACTTGCTGTATGTTTTTATGATTGGCTACAGATGAACCTCCAAATTTTAAAACTTTCATTATTTATTGTATAAAATTATTTCTAGGATTGTGTGTGATTTTCATATTCGATTTTATCGATATATATTGTAACCTTAAATTATATGTAAAAAAGACCCCCTAAAGGGTAATAATAGAAGTTGTAATAGGGCAAATAAAAGAACGTACAACTGTGGTAGTTGTATTAGATGTAAATTTATTATTTTTAGATAGAATCATTGCCCAAAAGTAAAATATTTTTATCAAAGAATAGTTGAAAAAGGAGACCTTTTTTTAATAGTACCCTATTTTAGAGTTTTATGCATTTAATAAGGATAAATATTATTTTTTTGATATTTTTAACTGTTTTTAAACAGGAAAATTATTAATATTCATAATTTTTTACTTTATTATTTCTTGATAATTTTATCAATAGTAGCGGTAGAGTCACATCTAATTACATATAAATGAATATTTTCCATTTCTTCCCTACCTGTTAAATAATATTCTGCACAGGGTTTTTTACGCTGGTTACTTTTACTAAAATCAACATCAGCATTATTTAATAGTTTAGTAATTTGTAGCGTGTCTATATTATAAAGCTTCATGGCCTGTTTAGCTTCATCAGAAAATAGGCGTTTTTTAATTCTAATTGTTTTTAAAGTACGGGCATCCATTCCGTAGTCAAAAGTCACTTTTTTTTGTTTCCAAAAGAAGTAAACAATTATAGCGCCGAATGATAATCCTATAGCGTAAAAGAAAAATCTTTTTAGTAAGTCCATTTTTAAATTTTGAAATGCAAATTTAACTGATTTATTTGATTAAATAATCAATAAATTAATATCTCTAAAAGGTAAGTTAAACCAATCTGCAACGGTTTTATTAGTTAGGATTCCATGGTAAAAATACATGCCGTTTCTTAAGGTTTTATTAAAACGAGCAGCATTCTCAAAACCACCTTCTTCAGCAATACTTAATAAATAAGGTGTAAAAATATTACTAATAGAAACAGAAGCAGTTCGTGAATATCTTGATGGAATATTAGGTACACAATAATGTATAACACCATGTTCTGTAAAAGTAGGTTTGCTATGTGTGGTAATTTGGGAAGTTTCAAAGCATCCACCGCGGTCTATACTTACATCAACAATTATAGCGCCATCTTTCATTCTCTGAATCATGCTTTCAGTAACTACAACTGGTGATCGATCTTTTCCGCGTATAGCGCCAATAGCAACATCGCAACGCATTAATGCTTTTGCCAAGGTTTTTGGTTGTATGGTTGATGTGTAAACGGGTGTTTGTAAACAATGTTGTAATCTCCGTAATTTGGTGATTGAATTGTCAAAAATTTTTACGCGAGCACCTAACCCGATAGCAGATCTAGCAGCAAATTCTCCAACAGTTCCTGCTCCAAGAATTACCACATCAGTTGGTGGAACACCACCAATGTTTCCAAGTAATAACCCATTACCTTCGTTTAGACTGCTCATTAATTCTGAAGCAATTAAAACGGAGGCAGTTCCTGCAATTTCACTTAACGATTTTACAATTGGATACACGCCATGTTCATCTTTGATATAATCGAAAGCAACGCCTGTAATTCTCTTTTTAGCAATTGCTTTAAAATATTCTTTAGTTTGTGTTTTGAGTTGCAATGCAGAAATTAAAATGGTTTGTGGATTCATCATTTCAATTTCTTTAACAGAAGGCGGTGCAACTTTTAAAACAATATTACACCCAAAGGCTTCTTTAACATCGTACGATATTTTTGCGCCAGATTCAGAATATTCTTTATCAGAATAATTAGCACCTTCTCCAGCACGAGTTTCTACCACAATTCTATGTCCATGAGCTACTAATGCAGAAACGGCATCTGGCGTTAGACTAATTCGTTTTTCTTCGAAATGAGTTTCTTTGGGTAAGCCAATAAATAGTTCTCCTTTTTGCTTTTTAATTTCAAGCATTTCGGGTTGTGGCATTAATTCTTCTTTGCTAAAAGGCGAGTACAAACTCATTTACGTGTGTTTAGTTGAATGTTACGTTGTCCGTTTTCTAATGCCAAAATATAAATTTCAACAGATTTTAAAGGTAGTAAATTTTTAACATTCTCCGCCCACTCAATTAAACACCAATTGTTGGTGTATAAATAGTCTTCTACACCTATATCATAAGCTTCTTCTTCATTTTCAATTCTATAAAAATCGAAATGATAAACCGTTTCCTTTTTTAAAGTTTCATATTGATTTACTAATGAAAAAGTAGGTGAGTGGGTAACACCTTCTACACCTAGTTGCTTGCAAATTTCTTTGATGAGTGTAGTTTTACCAACGCCCATTTCACCATAAAATAATAAAATTTTATGTGCTGCGCTCGCAATAATTTCTTGTGCAATTTGAGGTAGATCCTCTAAAGAATAGGTCTTGTTCATAATTTGCAAATATAGTAAGACCTATTAGGGTTAAAAAATCTAATGGGTCTAATGTGTTTTCTTTATGACCTTTCTTGTTGAGAGGTTAATGTGAGTTTCTTATTTTGGACTATAGATAGCACAAGGAATAATCATTTCTTCTAAAGAAATTCCGCCATGTTGATAGGTGTTTTTAAAATATTTTACAAAATGATTGTAGTTATTTGGGTAGGCAAAAAATAGATCTTCTTTGGCAAAAATAAATGGACTATTAATTGCAATACTTGGTAAAAAAATATCTTTCGGGTTTTTAACGGCATATACATCTTTCTCTTCATAAGAAATGTTTCTGCCAGTTTTATAACGTAAATTAGAACTAATGTTTTTATCTCCAATTACTTTTGTTGGGTGCTTACAATTTATAGTTCCATGATCTGTAGTAATAATTAATTTTTGTCCTAATTGTTGTGCTTTTTGGATAATTTCAAACAAAGGTGAATTTTTAAACCAACTAGCTGTTAAAGAACGATATGCCTTGTCATTGCCTGCTAATTCTTTAATTACTTCCATTTCAGTTTTCGCATGCGAAAGCATATCAACAAAATTATACACAACAACTGTTAAATCGTTTTGCTTAGTTCCGTTGTAGTTGTCGGCAAGTTCTTTACCGCTTCTCAAATTGGTTATTTTATAATATTGGTGTTGAATATTTAAGTTTAATCGTTTTATTTGAGCTTCTAAAAAATCAGGTTCGTATAAGTTTTTACCACCTTGATCAGTATCGTTTTTCCAAAAATTTGGATGTTTTTTTTCCATTTCGGAAGGCATCAGTCCAGAAAATATAGCATTTCTAGCATATTGTGTTGCTGTTGGTAAAATACTCAAGTAGCTAATTTCTTCATCCTTTTTATAAAAATTATTGATAAATGGTTCTATAATTCTATATTGATCAAATCGAAGATTATCTATAATAATTAATAAGGTTCCTTTTTGTGTATCTAAATTGGGAACCACATAATCTTTAAATAGTGTGTGTGAAAACGTAGGGCTATCATCAGAAGTTAACCAATCTTGATAATTATTTTTTACAAATTTAAAAAACTGACTATTTGCTTCTTGTTTTTGACTTTCAAGAATTTCTAACATACCAATATCAGAAATATTTTCTAATTCTAATTCCCAGTAAACCAGTTTTTTATATAAATTAAACCATTCTTGATAGGTGTTTACCATAGATAAATCCATCGCTATTTTTCTAAATTCTTGTTGATAATTAGAGGTGGTTTTTTCTGAAATTAACCGAGAATGATCTAAGTTCTTTTTTAAACTCAACAAAATCTGATTTGGGTTTACAGGTTTTATCAAATAATCGGCAATTTTTGAGCCAATTGCTTCTTCCATAATATATTCTTCTTCACTCTTGGTAATCATTACCACAGGTAAATTAGGTTGTTTCTGTTTAATTTCTGAAAGTGTTTCTAGACCTGTAAGTCCAGGCATGTTTTCATCTAAAAAAACAATATCAAAATTTTGTTCATCAACTAAATCAATGGCATCTGTTCCATTAGTACAAGTACTAACATTATAGTTTTTTTGCTCTAAAAATATAATGTGAGGTTTTAATAAGTCTATTTCATCATCAACCCAAAGAATATCAATTTTTTTCATATGTAGTGTTTGCTTTATAAACGTTAAAAAATAATTTTGTTGTCTTTTAAAAGCTTAAAATTACGTTAATAAAATTAGTTTATTTTGGTTTTATTAGATTTGCTAAAAAATACTGATTTGGCGACTTCAAATACCAACAAGCTTAAGATACTTAACGACCCCATTTATGGTTTTATTACCATTCCAAATTCATTGATTTTTGATATTATTGAACATCGATACTTTCAGCGTTTACGTAGAGTTACACAAATGGGATTGTCTAATTTGGTGTATCCAGGAGCAAATCATACGCGTTTTCACCATGCAATTGGTTGTATGCATTTAATGCAAAAAGCTATTAGAGTATTGCAGGCAAAAGGCGTAGAAATTTCTAAAGATGAGGCGAATGCTTTATGTATTGCAATTTTGTTGCATGATATTGGTCATGGAGCATTTTCTCATGCACTAGAACATAGTATTGTAAATGGAATTTCACATGAAGATATTTCATTAAAGTTTATGAAAAAGCTGAATGAAGAGTTTGATGGAAAGTTAGACTTGGCTATTCATATTTTTGAAGGGAAACATAAGAAAAAGTTTTTTTATCAACTAATTTCTAGTCAATTAGATATTGATAGATTAGATTATTTAAAACGCGACAGCTTTTACACAGGTGTTACTGAAGGAAATATCTCTTCAGATAGATTAATAGCCATGATGAACGTGAAAGATGATGAATTAGTTATTGAACAAAAAGGAATTTATTCCGTAGAAAAATTCTTGATTGCACGCCGTTTAATGTATTGGCAAGTATACCTTCATAAAACGGGGTTGGTTGCAGAAAATATGTTGGTAAAGGTTTTAAAGCGCGCAAAAGAACTCATAAAAAAAGGAATAAAAGTTCCTGCTACTAAAGCTTTTGAGTATTTTTTGAATACTACTATTAGTAAAGAAAATTTTACTGATGATACTTTAGAGAAATTTGCACACTTAGATGATTATGATGTAATGGCATCTATTAAAGAATGGATAACGCATAAAGATATTATTTTATCTAAACTCGCAGAAATGATTATTTATAGAAATTTACTTAAAATTGAAATTCAAAATAAGCCGTTTACAGATAAATATCAACAGAAAGTAACTCAAAAATTACAAAACAAGTTAAATATTGATGCTAATTTATTAGATTACTTCTTGTTTTTAGGCAAAGTTTCTAATCAAGCTTACGACGCTGAAGCTCCTATAAAAATATTAACGAAGAAAGGAAAATTAAAAGATATAGCGAAAGCTTCTGATCAATTAAACTTGCAAGCCCTTACAAAGCCTGTTATTAAATATTACTTTTGTTATCCAAAGAAGTTAATTTTAGATTAGTCAAGGGTTTTTTATACATTTGCATCCAATGAAATTTACAGCAACACAAATAGCAGAGATTTTAGGTGGAGAAATTGTTGGGAATCCTAACGAAGAAGTCTCTAAACTCTCCAAAATTGAAGAAGGAGAAAAAGGGTCTTTGACGTTTTTGTCAAACAAAAAATACTATCCTTATATATACACAACTGAAGCTTCCGTAGCTATTGTAAATAAAAGTTTTATTGCTGAAAAAGAAATTAACATAACTTTAATAAGAGTAGAAGACGCTTATGGAGCATTTTCAAAAATATTAACTTTTTATAATCAATCAAAAAACAACAAAGAAGGTAGAGAGCCTCCTAATTTTATAGGTAAAAATACTAAAATTGGTTCAAATGAATATATTGGTGCCTTTGCATATATTGGTGAGAATGTTATTTTAGGTAATAATGTAAAAGTATATCCAAATGTTTTTATAGGAGATAATGTTACAATTGGTAATAACTGTACATTTTTTGCGGGTGTAAAAATTAATTCAGATACCGTTATAGGTAATAATTGCGTAATTGATTCTGGAAGCATAATTGCTTGTGATGGCTTTGGTTTTGCCCCTAGTGAAAACGGAACTTATAGTAAAATACCCCAAATAGGAAATGTTATTATAGAAGATAATGTTGATATTGGAGCCGGAACAACTATTGATAGAGCTACAATGGGGTCTACAATTATAAGAGAAGGTGTGAAATTAGACAACCAAATTCAGGTTGCACATAATGTAGAAATAGGCAAGAATACGGTTATAGCGGCACAAACAGGTATAGCAGGTTCTACAAAAATTGGCGATAATTGTATGATTGGTGGTCAAGTAGGTATAGCAGGTCATATTACAATAGGAAATAATGTAAGAATCCAAGCACAGTCTGGAATTTCAAAAGATACAAAAGAAGGCGAAATTGTTCAAGGAAGTCCAGCGATGAATTATTCAGATTATTTTAAAAGTTATGTACACTTTAGGAATTTGCCTAAAATTACATCAACAATACATAAATTAGAAAAAGAGTTTAATGCTCAACAAACAAACAATGAGTAACAAACAGAAAACCATACAAAAGGAAGTTACACTTTCTGGAGTAGGATTACACACAGGAATTGAGGTAACAATGATTTTTAAACCCGCGCCAGCAAATCATGGGTTTGCTTTTATGCGTGTAGATTTAGAAGGACACCCAATCATTGAAGCAAAAGCAGAGTATGTAACCAACACACAACGTGGTACAAGTTTAGAGAAAAACGGAGTTTATATTCAAACCTCAGAACATGTTCTTGCTGCTGCAGTAGGTTTAGGTATAGATAACTTATTAATAGAAATTAATGCAGTCGAACCTCCAATTATGGATGGTTCTTCTAAGTTTTTTATTGAAGCTTTAGAAAAAGCAGGAATTAAAGAATTAGAAGCAGATATTGATGAGTATATTGTTAAAGAAGTAATTTCTTACAAAGACGAAGCAACTGGGAGTGAGATAATTTTAATGCCTTCAGACGAGTATCAAATTACTACAATGGTAGATTTTGGAACAAAAATACTAGGCACTCAAAATGCTACGTTAAACCGTATTTCTGAGTTCAAGGATGAAATTGCCAACGCAAGAACTTTTAGTTTTCTACATGAAATAGAAATGTTGTTAGAAAACGATTTAATTAAAGGAGGCGACTTAAATAATGCAATTGTTTATGTAGACAAAGAACTGTCTGATAGTACAATGCAAAAACTAAAGAAAGCTTTTAACAAAGAAGATATTAAAATAAAGTCTAATGGAATTCTTGACAATCTTACATTACATTGGGCTAATGAGGCAGCACGCCATAAACTATTAGATGTAATAGGAGATTTAGCTTTGGTAGGTAAACGTATTCGAGGAAAAATAATTGCTAATAAACCTGGGCATTCGGTAAATACCATGTTTGCAAAGAAATTAGCAAAAATTATTAAACAAGAAAAACGGAATAAAGTTCCTTATTATGATTTGAATTTACCACCATTAATGGATATTCATCAAATTATGGATGTTTTACCTCACAGGCCACCATTTTTATTAATAGATAGAATTATAGAATTATCTGACACACACATTGTGGGAATGAAAAATGTGACAATAAACGAACCTTATTTTGCAGGTCACTTTCCAGGAGCGCCAGTAATGCCAGGAGTTTTACAAGTAGAAGCAATGGCACAGTGTGGAGGTGTTTTGGTATTGAATACAGTACCAGATCCAGAAAATTATTTAACTTATTTTATGAAAATGGATAAAGTTAAATTTAAACAAAAAGTACTCCCAGGGGATACGCTAACTTTTAAATGTGAGTTAATAAGCCCTATAAGAAGAGGTATTTGTCATATGCAAGCTTACGCTTATGCTAACGGAAAAATAGTTGCAGAAGCTCAGTTGATGGCACAAATAGCAAAAAAAGAATAATTATATGAATCAACCGCTCGCATACGTTCATCCGCAGGCAAAAATTGCTAGAAATGTAGTAATAGAGCCATTTACAACTATACATTCAAACGTAATTATTGGTTCAGGAACTTGGATTGGTTCTAACGTAACCATTATGGAAGGTGCAAGAATTGGCAAAAACTGTAGAATTTTTCCGGGAGCAGTAATTTCTGCAATACCACAAGATTTAAAGTTTAATGATGAAGATACTACGGTAGAAATTGGAGATAATGTTACAATTCGTGAATGTGTAACCATTAATAGAGGAACTATAGATAGAATGAAAACCATTATTGGTGATAATTGCTTAATAATGGCATACTGTCATATTGCACACGATTGTATTGTTGGTGATAATTGTATTTTTTCAAACAACACAACACTTGCAGGACATGTAACAATAGGAGATAATGTAGTGTTGGCAGGTATGGTTGCAGTACATCAATTTGCATCTGTTGGTAAGCATGCTTTTGTAACAGGAGGATCTTTAGTTCGTAAAGACGTTCCGCCGTATGTTAAATCTGCTCGCGAACCGCTTTCTTATGTAGGAATTAATTCTGTGGGTTTACGTAGAAGAGGTTACACTACAGATAAGATTAGAGAAATTCAAAATATATATAGAATTCTATTTCAGAGAAATTATAACAATTCGCAAGCAATTGATATTATTGAAGTAGAAATGGAAGCAACTACAGAACGTGATGAAATTATTCAATTTATTAAAGATTCGCATCGCGGAATTATGAAAGGATATTACAAAACAAATTAATTATATAAAATGTAATTGTTGAGTGTTTAAAAGTTGATTTGTTATGCACAAAAAAAACGATTAAACGATTAAACAAATACACCATTAAACATTAAACAAATGGCAAGTACATCAGATATTAGAAATGGATTGTGTATAAAATACAATCATGATACGTATAAAGTTATTGAATTTCAACATGTAAAACCAGGTAAGGGACCAGCATTTGTACGTACAAAATTAAAAAGTTTAACTTCAGGAAAGGTAATTGATAATACATTTTCAGCAGGTCATAAAATTGATGAGGTTCGTGTAGAAACACGTAAATATCAATATTTATATGCTGATGGAGATACATATAACTTTATGAATACGTTAGATTTTAATCAAATTACACTTCAAAAGGAAACTTTAGATGCTCCAGACTTATTAAAAGAAGGAGAAATAGTTACAGTTACTGTTCGTTCTGAAGATGAAACGCCTTTAGCAGTAGATATGCCATTAAGTGTAATTTTAGAAATTACACACACAGAACCCGGTGTAAAAGGAAATACGGCAACCAACGCAACTAAACCAGCAACAGTAGAAACAGGAGCAAGAGTTAACGTTCCTTTATTTATTAATGAAGGGGATAAGGTTAAAATTGGTACAGAAAAAGGAAACTATTTAGAGCGAGTTAAAGAATAGTTTTGAAATTTAAACAATCACAAACTTTACAGCAAATAGCTTCTTTTTTAGAAGTTGATTTTGTAGGCAATTCAAACTTTTTAATTACAGGAATTAATGAAATTCATGTAGTAGAAAAAGGAGATATTGTTTTTGTAGATCACCCTAAATATTATAATAAAGCTTTAAAATCAAAGGCAACAACCATTTTAATTAATAAAAAAGTTGATTGCCCTGAAGGGAAATCTTTATTGATTTCAGAGGATCCGTTTAGAGATTTTAACAAAATAACGAAACACTTTAATCCATTTATAGCATCCAAAGAAAATATTTCTAATAGTGCAATAATAGGTAAGAATACTGTTATTCAACCTAATGTTTTTATTGGAGATAATGTTTTAATAGGAAGAAACTGTGTTATTCACCCTAATGTAACTATTTATAGTAATTGTATTATAGGCAATAATGTTACGATTCATGCAAATACAGTGTTAGGTTCAGATGCTTTTTATTATAAAAACCGACCAGAGGGGTTTGATAAACTTATCTCTGGAGGAAGTGTTGTTATTAAAGATAATGTAGATTTAGGCGCTTCTTGCACCATTGATAGAGGTGTTACAGGAGACACAACCATTAATGAAGGAACAAAAATAGACAACCAAGTTCATATTGGACACGATACTGTAATTGGAAAAAAATGTTTAATAGCATCGCAAACAGGCATTGCAGGTTGTGTTATTATTGAAGATGAAGTAACTATTTGGGGACAAGCTGGTATGGCAAGTGGAATTACTATCGGAAAAGGAGCGATAATACAAGCGCAGTCTGGTATTAGTAAATCTCTTGAAGGAGGTAAAACATACTTTGGTTACCCTGCCGAAGAATATCGAAGTAAATTAAAAGAATTAGTAACTCTTAAACGAATTGTAAGAGATTATAATAAAAAATAAAATCACAAAAATCATTTTTTTGATACACTACAAAAAACTATTTTTGTACATCGAAAAATTTAAAATAAAAACAAACCAATGAGTGTTTTAGTAAATAAAGATTCAAAAATTATAGTACAAGGTTTTACAGGTAGTGAAGGTACTTTTCACGCTGGTCAAATGATAGATTACGGAACCAACGTAGTTGGTGGTGTAACCCCAGGAAAAGGAGGTCAAGAACATTTAGGAAAGCCCGTTTTTAATACTGTTGTAGAAGCTGTACAAAAAGTAGGAGCAGATACTTCTATTATTTTTGTACCGCCAGCATTTGCTGCAGATGCTATTATGGAATCTGCTGAAGCAGGCATTAAAGTTATTATTTGCATTACTGAAGGAATTCCAACTGCAGATATGGTAAAAGTGAAAGCTTACATTGATGCAAAAGAAGAATGTAGATTAATTGGGCCTAACTGCCCAGGAGTAATTACCCCAGATGAAGCAAAAGTTGGTATTATGCCAGGTTTTATCTTTAAAAAAGGAAAAGTAGGTATTGTTTCTAAATCTGGTACGTTAACGTATGAAGCTGCAGATCAAGTTGTAAAACAAGGTTTTGGAATTACTACAGCAATTGGAATTGGTGGAGACCCAATTATTGGAACCACAACTAAAGAAGCAGTTGAATTATTAATGAATGATCCTGAAACAGAAGCAATTGTTATGATTGGTGAAATAGGAGGAAACTTAGAAGCTGAAGCAGCACAATGGATTAAGGCTGACGGTAATAGAAAGCCAGTAGTTGGTTTTATTGCAGGACAAACTGCGCCAGTAGGCCGTACAATGGGGCATGCAGGAGCAATTGTTGGTGGTGTAGATGATACCGCACAAGCAAAAATGAAAATTTTAGCAGAAAACGGAATACACGTTGTGAGTTCACCAGCTAAAATTGGAGAAATGGTTGCTAAAGTATTAGCATAACTGTTAAAATATACACAAAAAAATTACGCTTTAAATCCCGATACTAAATTTTTAGTGTCGGTTTTTTTTGTAATCAATTATACCGAACTAAAAACAATAAAAGAAGTCGTATTTTTTTCCTTCGGAAGAAAGGCTAGTAAAGTAGAAATGTTTTACGAGTTTTTATTTTATACTATATTTGCGTTATCAAACTAACTAAATAAGCAAGAATGAAATTACTAGAAAATAAAACAGCAATCATAACAGGTGCATCAAGAGGAATTGGGCGTGGAATTGCCCTAGAATTTGCCAAACAAGGCGCAAACGTAGCTTTTACATACAGTTCTTCTGTAGATGCTGCAAATGCTTTAGAAAAAGAGCTAATAGCATTTGGTGTAAAAGCAAAAGGATACCAATCGAACGCAGCAGATTTTGATGCAGCACAAGAATTAGCAAAAACTGTATTAGAAGAGTTTGGTACTATTGATGTCTTAATTAACAATGCAGGAATTACAAAAGATAATTTGTTAATGCGTATGTCTGAAGACGATTTTGATAAAGTGATCGAAGTGAACCTAAAATCGGTTTTTAACTTAACCAAAGCAGTTATTCGACCTATGATGAAGCAGCGTAAAGGTTCTATTATTAATATGAGTTCTGTAGTTGGATTAAAAGGAAATGCAGGTCAAGCAAATTATGCAGCTTCAAAAGCTGGTATTTTGGGCTTTTCTAAATCAGTAGCATTAGAACTAGGATCACGTAATATTCGTAGTAACGTAGTTGCTCCAGGGTTTATTGAAACAGAAATGACAGCGAAATTAGACCAAAAAGTAGTAGAAGGATGGCGTAATGAAATTCCTTTAAAACGTGGAGGAACGCCAGAAGACATTGCAAACGCATGTGTTTTCTTAGCCTCTGATATGTCTTCTTATATTACAGGACAAACCTTATCTGTAAATGGAGGAATGCTTACTTAAAGAGTTTTAACATTTTGTCAGTTCGAGTGATTTTGAGGAACTAAAAAATTGTATTGAGAATATCATTATAGTTGTAAATTAAAATAATATATAGAGATTATTAAAACCTGTAACAAATTACTGTTACATGTTTTAATCGATATAATTCCCCCAGGCTCTGCCTCGAAGTAGTTCCTTTTTAGAAGTATATGTATATCTTCACACTTTAAATAAAAAACGATTGCAAACCACTACACTTTTATACATTATTTTAGCGCTTTTACTTAGCGTTGCTGTGGCATTTTTTCAATATTTTTATAAGGTAAAAAACAATCCGAAGATTAATATTTTACTCTTTGCTTTAAAAGCATTAAGCTTGTTTGTATTGAGTTTGTTGCTTATCAACCCAAAAATAGAAATCACTAAAACTAAAAATATAAAACCTATTTTATCGGTTTTGGTAGATAATTCGCTTTCTACAAAACATTTTAAACAAGAGAATTTTGTCTTAGAAATAGTTAAGCAATTAGAAGATAATCAGAAACTTAACAATAAATTTGATATAAATTATTTTTCCTTCGGAAACAGTACACAAGTATTAGATAGTCTATCTTTTAATGAGCAGCAAACTAATATTTCACAAGGAATTTGTTCAGTAAATGAATTATATAAAAACAACTTGGGAAGCATTATTTTACTTTCTGACGGTAATCAAACTATTGGAAATGATTATGAATTTATTAACTCTAAACAAGCTGTTTTTCCAATAATTATAGGAGATACAACGAAATATAAAGATGTTAGAATTTCACAACTCAATGTAAATAAGTACAGTTATATTAAAAATAAATTTCCTGTTGAAACTTTATTATTTTATGAAGGAAGTAAACCTGTTACTACTCAGTTTTCGATTTATAGTAAAGGAAAAACAATATTTACGCAAAAAGTTTCTTTCTCTTCGGAAGTAAAAACACAAACAATTACTGCGAATATAAGTGCAATTAAAGAAGGTCAGCAATATTATAGAGCTTCTATTAGAAAACTGAAAGATGAAAAAAACATTAAAAACAATAACAAAAACTTCTCTGTAGAAGTTATAGATGAACAAACAAAAGTATTGATTCTAACATCAATATTACATCCAGATTTAGGTGCATTAAAAAAATCTATAGAAAGCAATAAACAACGCAAAGTTGATATTCAATTAGTTGATAAATTTAAAAATCAACTAAAGGATTATCAGTTAGTTATATTTTATCAGCCGAATCAAAACTTTGATATTTATTTTCAGCAAAGAAAATCTAATTTTATAGTAATTTCTGGTACAAAAACAGATTGGAGTACAATGAATAATCAAACTTTTGGCGTTGCCAAGAAATGGATTAATCAACCAGAAAATTATCAAGCTATTTACAATGATAAATTTCTAACTTTTTTGCAAAAGAATATTGATTTTAATAATTTTCCGCCATTAAAAGATAAGTTTGGAGAACTAACTATTAGTAAGCCACACCAAACAATGTTGTTTCAAAAAATAGCGGGAATTTCTTCTCAACAACCATTAATTACCACTTTTGAAGAGAACAACGAAAAGCTTGCTATAATTTTTGGTGAAGGCTTATGGAAATGGCGTTCGGCAAGTTATCGCCAAACCAATTCTTTTGAAGATTTTGATGCCTTTTTTGGTAATTTGGTACAGTATGTTGCTTCAAACAAAAAGCGAAATCGTTTAGAAGTGAATGCAAAAAGTTTGTACCCTGCAAATTCAACTATTAATATATCAGCGTTTTACACTGATAAAAATTATCGGTTTGATAATAGAGCTTCGTTACAGTTGGCAGTTACAAATTTAACAACTAAAGACAGAAAAACAATGCCTTTTTCATTGGTTAATAATTCATACCAAGTTGAATTAGAATATCTTTCTGCAGGAAACTATTCATATAAAGTTTCTGTTAACGGACAGGACATCAATAAATACGGTAGGTTTAAAGTTTCCGATTATCAAGTTGAAGAGCAAT
This sequence comes from Tenacibaculum sp., assembly GCA_965242715.1. GTDB lineage: Bacteria > Bacteroidota > Bacteroidia > Flavobacteriales > Flavobacteriaceae > Polaribacter. The sequence goes on along the minus strand of OZ251501.1, from coordinate 1,305,405 downwards.
TTACCAGTGCAAATCATAAAAAATTGCAAAAACTAGCAAACAAAACAGGAGGAAAGTTGTTTTATGCAAACCAGCAGCATACATTAATTCAAGAGTTAATTAGCAATAAAAACTATTATACAACACAAAAATCAATCAGAATAACACAAAATTTAATCGATTGGAAATGGATTTTATTTTTAGCGGTTGCTTTATTAGCAGCAGAATGGTTTATTAGAAAATACTATGGTAAAATTTAAGTTTAAAAGCGTAAGTGTTAAATTGTTTAACGGTTAGTTTAAATGAGTTCGACTAAACATTTACACAATTCAAAATACTTAAAACAATATAAATATGAAATTTCACACACGTAAATGGGTAAAACCAGAAGATTTAAACCCAAACGGAACTCTTTTTGGAGGTAGGTTATTAGCTTGGATAGATGAAGAATTGGGTATTTACGCCATAATTCAGTTAGAAATTCCAAGAACAGTTACTAAATTTATGTCAGAAATAGATTTTGTAAGTTCAGCAAAACAAGGAGATATTATAGAGATTGGTATTGAAGTTGTAAAGTTTGGTAAGAGTTCTATTACGTTAAATTGCGAAGTTCGCAACAAATTAACACACAAAATAATTATTGAAATAGATAAAATTGTAATGGTAAGTTTGGGTGAAGATGGTAACCCAATTAATCATGGAAAAACAAAAGTTGAATACGTTAAAGACAGGTTAAAAAAACAGACACTCTTGCAAAATATGTGTAAGTTTAAAATTCGGGATTAGGTTATTTATAACTTAACCCTGTCTTCAAATATAATTAAAAATTGGTTAAGAATAACGCCCCAATTTCTAATTGGCATTGTCCATTTTCTTGTACTTTCTCTTAGTGCTAAAAATACGGACTTCATTACCGCGTCATCCGTGGGGAAATAGAGTTTTTTTTGTGTATTTTCTACTCCATCTGCTGTGCTTTGGCGTTTTTTAATAAGCATTGGATTAAAGAACTTTCTCGATCTCGTGGTATTTGAATCGTCGTTTCTCCTAAGGTAGTTTTTAACTTTTTTGAAGTATAGCCATTTCGTGCATTGGTATCGCTACGCTTTTGATGTTTTTCATAATCTAAATGTGCGTTCTAATTCGCCTTCTAATATCTTCTCTATGCCTCCGCTTATGCAAGTCTTCTAAAAAGGAGGTTAGTTCTGTTCCGCTCTTGAATTGCTGTAAAAAAGAATCGTTTAAAATGTCTTCTGGTTTCATAATGTAAGGTGTTAAAGTTTAAAATTAATAAAAAAATAGCGGGAGTTATAACTCCCTATATTTTAAACTTACACAGATTATGAGATAGTGTCTTTTCTTAAAGTAAGAATGCTAATTACTCATTTTCTTGAGCGCGTTCTATAATATTTTCAGGCAAAGCTTTCTTCGCTTTTGCGCCCATTTTCTTTAATTTCTCTACACTTATAATTAAATTACCTTTCCCTTCAACAAGTTTATTCATAGCTGCGTTATAATCAGTTTTAGAAGCGTCAATTTTTTTACCTACTCCAATTAAATCTTTTAATAAACCATCAAACTTATCATACAAACTACCTGCTTGTCTTGCAATTTCTATAGCATTCTTTTGTTGCTTTTCATTATTCCACATTGTATCAATGGTACGTAGCGTTGCTAAAAGGGTAGAAGGTGTTACAATTACAATATTCTTCTCGAAAGCTTTGTTATATAAGAAATTATCTGAATTTATAGCGATTGCAAAAGCAGGCTCTATAGGAATAAATAACAGCACAAAATCTGGAGATTCTATTTTGTAAATGTCTTCATATTTTTTCTCACTTAATTGTTCTATGTGTCTTTTTAAAGAATTTATATGTTCTTTTAAAAACTGCGCTTTTTCGTTTTCATCTTCAGAATTTACAAATTGTTCGTAGGCGGTTAAAGAAACTTTAGAATCGACAATCATTTTTTTATTGCCTGGTAAATGAATTACCACATCTGGTAAAACTTTTTTTCCTTCGTCGTTCGTAAAACTTTGTTGTACAAAATATTCTCTATCTTTTTCTAAACCAGACTTTTCCAAAACGCGTTCTAATACTAATTCCCCCCAATTTCCTTGTATTTTATTATCACCTTTTAATGCTTTTGTTAGGTTAATGGTTTCTTTACTCATTTGTAAGTTCATTTCTTTTAAACCTATTATTTGCTGGCGTAAGGCAGAGTGATAATCGATGCTTTCTTTGTGTGTTCTTTCTACTTCCTCCTCAAAACCTTTAATTTTTTCTTGTAATGGGTTTAAAATATTTTGAATATTTTCTTTATTCTGAGCCGTAAACTTTATCGATTTTTCTTCAAGAATTTTATTTGCTAAATTTTCAAATTCTTTAGTAAATTTTTCTTGCAGTTTTTCAACTTCATTTTTATTTTCAGATAATTTTACTTGCAAATTCTGTAAGTTTGCATCTTGACGTGTATTTACTTTTATCAAATTTTCTTTTTCAATTTGAATAGATTTTACATCTGCTTTAAGTTCTTCTATAGTTCTTTCTGCTGTTTTTTTGGTTTCATTCAATAAATAATTACGTTCGGTTAGACCCGATTTTTCTTGTTCAAATTTTAGTTTTGAAAAGTATCTGCCTGATAGTAATCCGATTAGAAGTCCAATAACAGTTATTAATAAGTAAATAATCAATTCGTTCATCAAGTAAAAATTAAGGGTTAAATTTATCATTTTAAAATTAATAATGATACAAGCTATTTCAAAATTTATTTACACTAAAATTTTAGGCTGGAAATTGGTTGGTGATTTTCCGCAGGAATTAAAAAAATATATAGTAATTGGCGCGCCTCATACAAGTTGGAAAGACTTTCATATATCGCTTTTAGCTACGCGTTCTTGGGATATAAAAATTAATTTTATTGGTAAAAAATCAATGTTCAAATTTCCTTTCGGATATTTTGTAAGAGCTTTAGGAGGTTCACCTGTAGATAGAAGTAAGAACTCTAATTTGGTAGATGCGATTGTAGAGTTATTCGATTCAAAAGAAGAATTTAGATTGGCTTTATCTCCTGAAGGAACTCGCCAAAGAGTTAAAAAATGGAAAACAGGTTTTTATTACATTGCTAAAGGTGCCAAAATACCAATTGTACTATTTGCTTTCGATTTTGGTAAAAAAGAAATAAAATTATCAAAACCTTTTTATCCTACAGAAAACATAGAAGCAGATTTTGCGTATTTCTTTGAGTTTTATAAGAATATAAAAGGCGATAAACCAGAACTGTTTAATAATACAAGTATTATATAAAACTAAAAAATCGCTGTATTCTTAATTACAGCGATTTTTTAATTTCTAGTTCTAAATAGAACAATTAGCCTTTATAAAACGGCAATTTTATAATCGTTGCCGGAATTGCTTTTTTACGAATCTGAATATGAATTTGTGTGCCCGATTTTGAAAATATTCTAGGCACATAACCCATTCCAATACCTTTTCCTAAACTTGGGCTCATAGTACCAGAAGTTACGTTTCCAATAGTTTTTCCGTTACCATCAACAATATCGTAACCTTGACGTGGAATTCCGCGTTCGTCTAACTCAAAAGCTACTAATTTACGTTTTGGTTTATCTTCCTTTTCTTTGGCTAAAGCTTCTGAATTTACAAAGTCTTTGGTAAACTTAGTAATCCAACCTAAACCAGCTTCTATAGGCGAAGTTGTATCGTCAATATCGTTTCCGTAGAGACAATATCCCATTTCTAAACGTAACGTATCACGAGCCGCTAAACCAACTGGTTTAATTCCCCAATCTTTACCAGCTTCAAAAACTCTTTTCCAAACCGTTTCTACATCTTTATTCTTTACATAAATTTCAAATCCGCCAGAACCTGTATAACCAGTTGCCGAAATAATTACATTAGGTAAACCTGCAAAATCTGTAATTTTAAATGTATAAAACTCAATAGCTGATAAATCTACAGACGTTAAGCTTTGCATAGCTTCAGTAGCTTTTGGTCCTTGAATGGCTAGTAAAGACCACTCTTCAGAACAATCTTCCATTTCAACTTTTAAATCATTATGTTGAGAAATCCAGTTCCAATCTTTTTCAATATTAGATGCATTTACAACCAACATATATTCGTTCTCATTAATCATATAAATAATTAAATCATCTACAATTCCGCCATCAGCATTAGGCATACAACTATATTGTGCTTTTCCAAGAGTTAATTTAGAAGCATCGTTAGACGTTATTTTCTGAATTAAAGCTAAGGCATTTTCTCCTTTTAAAAAGAATTCTCCCATATGGCTTACATCAAAAACACCAACACTGGTTCTTACCGTTTCGTGTTCAGCATTTATGCCTTGGTAAGAAACAGGCATATTATAACCTGCAAAAGAAACTATTTTAGCTCCAAGTGCTTTGTGAATATGAGTTAGTGCAGTATTTTTCATTAAATTTAGTTATTTGTTTAGAGTTGCTAAAGTATTGAAAAATGTACAATTTTGGTGCCTTAATCTTTTGTTAATTTTTATTTTTTAAGAAGAAATAATGCTATTTTTGAAATTGATTTTAATTTTTTTTAGAATGAAGTTTTATCATTATACCGTAATTTTTGTATTATTATTTTCTTTGGAAGTTTTCTCGCAAACGCCAACCGATTATTTATCGAAAGAGTTTCATAAAGATAGGAGAGAAGTGTTGCGTTCTAAAATGCCTAAGAATTCGGTTGCAGTAGTTTTTGCAAATCCAATACGAAATAGAGCCAATGATGTAGATTATGTATTTCATCAAGACCCTAATTTCTATTATTTAACTGGTTATAGAGAGCCAAATGCTGTTTTAGTTATTTACTCTGATGATCAAGCAGATGTAAATGGAAACGTATTTAACGAAGTTTTATACGTTCAAAAGAAAGATAAAGCAAGAGAGTTGTGGGAAGGGAAACGTTTAGGTATTGAAGGAGCAAAAAGCATATTAGGTTTTACGATTGCTAAAAACGCAGAAGATTTTATGAAAGATAAGGTTGAGTTTAAAAAATTCAATAAAGTTTTTACAAAGAAATTTAAAGACGATTATAGAAATTCAACCAGAAATAATGGAGAAGTGTATGATTTAATAAAAAGTTTTAAGAAACAATCAGGTTACAGTTCTTCACTATTTTTATCAAAAGAAAAAAAGTATGTGTATGAATTAATAAAATCTACACCTATTGAAAATAGTGCAAACGTGGCACAAGTAATAGGTAAAGCAGTTACGTATTCTCCAGATTTAAAAGAAGATAAAATTATATTAGCATATAAAAATGCGACGACCAACTTCTTAAAAAAGGAACTACAACAAAAAGTTATATTAAAATTGAATGAAAAACTGAATATAGATATTGAGTTTTTAGCAAACAGTTTCGCAGAAATGCGAGAAGTTAAAACCGCAGAAGAATTAAAAATATTAACCAAAGCAATTAGAATTTCTGCAATTGGGCAAATAGAAATTATGAAAGCAATGAAACCTCATATGTCTGAAACTGAGATACAAGGAATTCATGAGTTTATCTATAAAAAGTACGGTGCAGAATACGAAGGATATCCGTCTATTGTTGGCGCAGGGAATAATGGTTGCATTTTACATTATATAGAAAACAGTAAGACTAAAATTGGTAACAATTTAGTTTTAATGGATCTAGGCGCAGAATACCGTGGTTACACAGCAGATGTTACACGTACAATTCCTGCAAACGGTAAATTTTCAGAAGCACAAAAAGCAGTCTATAATGTTGTTTTAAAAGCACAAGATGCAGGCATTGCTGTTAGTAAAGTAGGAAATAAATTTTGGCAACCTGGACAAGAAGCTAAAAAAGTAATTAATCAAGGATTATTTGATCTTGGAATCATAAAATCTATTGATGAAAAACACAATTATTTTCCTCACGGAACTTCACATCATATTGGTTTAGATGTTCATGACCCAGGAACTTATGGAAATTTTAAAGAGAATATGGTAATTACGGTAGAACCAGGTATTTATATTCCAGACGGAAGTAATTGCGATAAAAAATGGTGGGGAATTGCTATACGTATAGAAGACGATATTTTAATTACCAACAATGGGCCTAAAAACCTATCTAATGAAGCGCCAAGAACTATAGATGCTATCGAAAAAATGATGGCTAAAAAGAGTGTTTTAGACAATTTTATTTTACCAAGTTTAGATTAATTATGAGTCAAGAACAACCCAATAACCCGCTTCACGGAATAAAATTAGCCACTATTTTAGAACAATTATATTTAGAGTATGGCTGGGAAGAACTAGGTGAAATTCTAAATATGAATGCTTTTAAAAATAACCCTACCTATAAATCGAGTTTAAAGTTTTTAAGAAAAACACCTTGGGCAAGAGAGAAGGTTGAAAAACTCTATTTAAAAACAATAATTAATTAATTTAAAATACATTTTTTAGAAGCTATTTCCTGCTTTTCGCACTCGCTTTTATCGTTCCTCAAAAGAGCTCAAACAATTGCTGCAATCAGGGCTAGACTTACTTGCTTATTTTAGTAAGAACTAAAAACCTAACTGTTACTTTACTTAATATTTTAAATAGCGTTTTTTTATTTTTAGATAATGTAATAAGAATATGCGTCGTTATTTAATGACTTACTCACCTTACGCAAGAATAATTTGAATTTAAGATATTTATAGTTTATCTTGTTAACAACTTTGAGAAATAAAAAGATGGATAATTTTGTTGATTTGTATACTGATTATTTGATAAGTTCAAGTTCTTACACGACAGCTACAGGTATGGCTTCATTACTCTCTATAAAACATGATAAAATAACACGAGCATTATCAACGGGTGTTTATGACAGTAAATTTCTATGGAAAAAGGCAAAACCTTATGTTGAAGAATTGACTCAATCTAAAGAAACTATCATTTTAAGTTTTGATGATTCGATACAAGAAAAACAATATACAGATGAAAGTGAGTTGAACACTTGGCATTTTGACCATGTGTTTGGAAGGTCTGTAAAAGGGGTTAATTTTCTAACTGCTTTAGTCGAAGTTGGAGGCATGCGTATACCGTGTGGTGTAGAGTTTATAAAGAAAAATATTTGGGTTACCGACAAAAAAACAGGAAGGCAAAAGCGTAAAAGCAGCAAAACTAAAAACGAACTTTTTAGAGAAATGTTGCAGGAATGTAGTAGCAAAATACACTTTGATTATGTGTTGGCTGATAGTTGGTTTTCTTCAGCAGAGAACATGGTTTATTGTAAAGAACTTTTAAAAAATGATTTTATTATTGCCTTAAAAAGCAATCGAAAAGTAGCCTTATCCTTAGAAGATAAGCAAAATGGAGCATACGTGAATATTAAAACATTACAGCCAAGACAACAAACCGTGGAAGTTTGGTTTGAAAAACTAGACTTTCCGCTGTTGCTTACAAAGCAAGTTTTCAAAAACGAGAATGATACAGTCGGCGAGTTGTACTTGGCTTGTAGTGATTTAAATTTATCGTATAACCAAATAACTACAATCTACAAAAAACGGTGGGCAGTAGAAGAGTATCACAAATCGATTAAAAGTAACACAGGTTTTGCTAAATCTCCAACTAAAAAAACAGAAACTCAAACGAATCATTTTGTATTGTCAATTGTAGCTTATATAAAGTTAGAGTGGCTTAAACAAAGAACAGGGAAAAATCATTTTGCTATGAAAACACAAATCTATTTAGGGCTTGCTGATTTTCTAAAAAATAAAACATAATTAATTAACAATCAATGATTTACCTGCATGTTAGTAGTGATATTATTTTGATAAAAGCATAGGTTTTCGTATCTTACTATCATAAACCCGTGCAGTTATGATAAAATATACCGCCTCAAATCAACTAACATTAGATGGATTTTCACATCCTTTTTCCCAGGAACTTTCGCTTGAAAATCGTTGGGTAAAATTGGCAACAATTATTCCTTGGGATGATTTGGCAGTTATTTATAGCAAGGCACTCCATAGCCATGCAGGACGTGAGAGTATTGATGTAAGAATGGTGATTGGCGCCATTATCATAAAACACAAATTAGGGTTGGATGATAGAGGAACCGTTGCTATGATTAGCGAGAATATTTATTTGCAATATTTTTGTGGTCTTACAAGTTTTCAAACTAAAGACCCTTTTCATCCCACCGTTTTTGTAGATATCCGCAAGCGGATGGGCGCAAATGATTTTGACCTATGGAATGCACTTATCATTAAAAAAGCAGATGATTTAAGACCGTCTAAAAAGAAAATGATTGGGGGTGATGATGATGGTTTTCCAAAAAACAAAGGAACCTTAAAGATTGATGCCACAGTTGCAAATCATAAAATTGTTTTTCCTACCGATGCAGGACTTCTGAATACTGCTAGGAAAGAAACCGAACGTTTTATAGACTTACTCTACAAACAATCGACTTTAAAAAAGCCTAGAGATTATCGCAGGATAGCACGAACAGAATATTTGGTGTTTTCAAAAAAAAGAAGAAAATCAAAAAAAGAGATTCGTAAGTTTATTGGCAAACAACTAAATTATGTCAAACGCAATTTAACCTATATTAAAAACCTGTTAGACGACATAGAAATCCTCAAGAAAGAAGAAGTTCTTGTAGGGTTATTTCCAATGAAAAACCCATATCCCTCAAAGTTTCCACTGCCAAAACGAGACCAAAAAATTTATTGGATAGTACAGCAACTTTATGTACAACAACAGTATATGTATCAAGAAAAAATACATCGTGTAAAAGATAGAATTGTCAATATCTATCAACCTTATATACGTCCTATTCCTAGAGGAAAAGACAAAACATCTACAGAATTTGGTGCAAAAATAAGTGCAAGTGTGGTGGACGGAATGAGCAGAGTGGAACATATAAGTTGGGATCAATTTAATGAAGCCAGTGATTTAGAATTACAGGTAAATATGTACACAAAAACCTTTGGTCATTATCCAGAACTGGTTTTAGCAGACCAGATATATTTGAATAGAAAAAACAGAAATTGGCTCAAAGAAAGAGGAATACGGATTGTAGGAAAACCATTAGGAAGACCAAAGAAAACAAACCTTAATGCTTATCAAAAACGAAAATTAAAAAAAGAACGAAACCAAAGAAATCATATAGAAGGTAAATTCGGACAAGCAAAAAACGCATACGGCTTAAGCAGTATTAAAGCCAAAAGAAGTGACACCTCACAGAGTTGGATTGGGGCAATATTTTTTATAATGAATTTGATATCATTAGAAAAAATAGCGAAACAATACGCTATTTTTTGTGTCGTATTCAAAAATTACAGTGCAAGGTTAAAAATAAACATAATCAACTTTATTGATAACTCCAGTTATAGCATAAATCATATTTTTAAACTGACTATTCTTAAATATCTAATGATATCTTCTTGATAAAATCTGCAAGCCCTATTTAGCAGCTCAAAAAGCAGCTCATAACGAACTCAGAAAGTTATCAACACCTAAAGCTGCTTAATCATCCTTTTTTGAGGTTTGGATGCGTAACATGAGTGACTTATATTCAACGTTATCAAAAGGTATTCAATAACAAGTTAAGAAACAAACTAAACTAATGCTACGTTTTATATAAAATAACTGTATCTAGTTTTATATTTTACTTCAAAACAAGTTCAACCCATTTTTTAGGATTTTCTAACATCGGAAAATGCCCACAGTTTTCTAACCATAATAATTTGTTATTAGGTATTTCTGTAGTTAATAATTCTGCAATTGCAGCAACTGCAACGGGATCGTTTTTTGCCCAAATTATTTTTGTAGATATTTGAGTTTCTTTTAAAGCGCCAATCCAACGATGCCAAAAGAAATAACGTTCGTTTATATAATTACAATACTCCGTTAAACTTTGCCCTAACCCTCTAACAGTCAATTAAATAAGTTAAAAAAACAGGCTCAAAAATTAGGATAACTCCCTGATTATCATTAAATTAATAGTTAATTTCAAACAGCTATTAATGATGCTTCTCAAGGAGAAATCCAACTATAAATATCACACAAAAAGATTACTTAACAAAATGAAAGATGTAAATAAATGGCAATATGATTTTATGTTGGAAGTTTTTGGTCTATTTCTCAGCATAAAAGGACGTTTAAATTTTATGCAGTTAAGTCGTTATGGTGATCATGGAGAACAACATTACAGGAATCAGTTTAGTAAGTCTTTTGACTTTTTAAATTTCAATAAAGAATTGATTACTGAGTATGGGGGCAAACATTTAACCATTGCTTTCGACCCGAGTTATGTTAGTAAATCTGGTAAATCCACCTGTGGAGTTGGTTATTATTGGTCTGGTGTAGCGGGAAAGGCAAAATGGGGATTGGAAATATCTGGTATAGCAGCGATTGATATAGATAATCATACAGCGTTTCATTTAGAGGCTGTTCAGACACCAAATAATTTGGAATCAAAAAGTTTGGTAGATCATTATGCCAATATATTGATTCAAAGAAAAGAGGTCCTTCTTTCGATGTCTAAATATGTTGTGGCAGATGCTTATTTTTCCAAATACGGTTTTGTTTCTAAACTCTCTGATAATGGATTGGAGACCGTTAGCAGACTAAGAAACGATGCTGACTTACAATATATTTATACTGACCAACAGAAATATGGGAGAGGAAGACCTAAGAAATATGATGGAAAAATTGATTATAAAAAACTTAGAAAAGAATATTTTTCTTTGATAGAAGACAATCAGCAAAGCAAAGTATACAGCGCTATTGTATACTCAAAATCATTAAAAAGAAAAATCAATCTTGTGATTGTTTATTTCCTTAAAAAAGGAAAATGGAATCATAAATTATATTTTTCTACAGATGTAACAATTTCAGCAGAAATGATTTTGACATATTATCGCACCAGATTTCAAATAGAATTTACTTTTAGAGATGCCAAGCAATACTCAGGTCTAAATCACTGTCAAGCAAGAAGTAAAGATAAACTCAACTTTCATTTTAATACAGCACTTACAACGGTTAATCTCGCTAAGATTACACATTGGATGCCTATTGAAAAAAGGCTAAGAGGGGCTTTCTCAATCAAGGATATTAAAACCTTACATCACAATGAGTTAATGCTTGCTCGATTTTTTAACGTGTTCGCTATAAGACCGAACTTGAAGAATAATAAACAAAAAATTAAAGAACTACTGTATTATGGTATCAGAGCAGCATAAAAACTTAACGGAGTATTGTAATTAGATACTAAATGAATTACTTTACGCCCATTATTCAGCTCTAACTGGAACCACATTTCTTGCAGTTCTGTATCTGTTACTTGTGCTTTATCAAAATATACACTGCGTAAATTTTTCTTAAAAATTAGATAATTAGATAATTTTGCAACCCATTTTCCTGTAAGTTTATTTTTTAATAATTTCTGAATCATCCGTAATTTAGATAACTCAATATGCATAGATCCGTTGCATAAAATAAGCTTATCAATTTGTAAATTAATTTGTTGCTTGTTTTTTCGTGCTAAAATTTCTGTACAAACACTTGTGCCGTAATCGTGGGCGAGCAATGTAACATTTATTAACCCCAGTTGTTTCCAAAGTTGTAAAGCAACATCTGCTTGTTCTATTAAAGAATACGAATAATCTAAAGGCTTATCAGAAAAACCAAATCCTAAATGATCGTGAATAATAACACGATATTTTTTAGAAAGTTCAGTTAAAACTTTGCAATAATCATATGACGAAGTTGGATAACCGTGTAGAATTACTAATGTTTCTTTTTGGTTCTTGATAGCATTTGTATTGAGTGTAGTTGAAAGACTAGAGGAGGTGTCAATAACAAAAATGGCTCTACCAAAAACAGTAGTAAATTTACCTTTATTTTTCCAACTTTCAGAAGTCATACTTGTTTATAAATTTCTGATGACAATGTAGCGTTTTTTACGTAGTTTTGAATTAAATTAAACTATTGAAAGTGTCCGTTCGAGTGATTCCGATTTTTTCAGAATTGTAGCTATTTTTTTAAAACAGATTACTTCTCAATACAGTTTTACTCATTTCAATCGAAAAATTATTCGAAGTGACACAACATTTTATAGATATTATATTACCGATTCCAATTAAGAAAACGTTTACGTATTCTGTAACTGAAGCCGAAGCAGTTTTTTTGCAAAAAGGAATGCGTGTCGCAGTATCGTTTGGCAAAACTAAGATGTACACAGGTTTGGTTTTTAATATTCATCAAACGGTACCAACCTTGTATGAAGCTAAAGAAATAAATCAGATTTTAGATGAACAGCCTTTAGTAAATGAATTACAATTGCAACATTGGGAGTGGATTTCTAAATATTATATGTGTTCTTTAGGCGATGTTTATAGAGCATCTTTACCATCTGCTTTTTTGCTAGAAAGTGAAACAATTATCCATAAAAATGAAGCCTTTTCTGATGAATCTATTTTATTAGATGATGAGTTTCTGATTTATGAAGCCTTGCAACATCAGTCGCAATTAACCATTTATCAAGTTGCCGATATTTTAGGAAAGAAAAAAGTAATGCCAATTGTAAATGAACTGATTAAAAAATCAGCAATTACAATTAAAGAAGAAATCTACGAGCAGTATAAGCCAAAGTTGGTAAAATATGTTCGATTGCATTCAGATTATAATTCAGACAACTCTTTAGAAGCCTTATTATCAGCCTTATCAAGGGCAAAAAAACAACGTGAAGCTGTTTTAGGTTTTTTCCAATTATCAACTTCAAGAAAACCAATAAAGGCTAAAGACTTAGAAAAGCAGGCTAATGTTTCTTCAACTATTTTAAAATCGTTAGTTGATAAAGATATCTTTGAATTTTATCATATTAAAACAGATAGAATCAGTTTTAAAGGTGACACAAACGATTTAAAACAATTAAATGAATTTCAGGAAGTTGCATTAAAAGAAATTAAAGAAACGTTCCAAGAAAAAGATGTTACACTTTTACACGGAATTACAAGTTCTGGCAAAACAGAAGTGTACACAAAACTGATGCAAGCCATTTTAGATGAAGGAAAGCAAGTACTGTTTTTACTGCCTGAAATTGCATTAACAACACAAATTATAACTCGTTTACAGTTTTATTTTGGGAATCAGATTTCGGTTTTTCACTCTAAATACTCAATGAACGAGCGCGTAGAAGTTTGGAATAATGTGTTAGAGAATAAAACCAAAGCACAAATAATTTTAGGTGCGCGTTCATCAATATTTTTACCATTTTCTAATCTAGGGTTGATTGTTGTTGATGAAGAACATGAAACTTCATATAAACAATTTGAACCTTCGCCAAGATATAATGCACGAGATGCCGCAATTGTTTTAGCTAAGATTCACAAAGCAAAAATCTTGTTAGGTTCTGCAACTCCATCTTTAGAAAGTTATTTTAATGCCGAACAAAAAAAATATGGTTTTGTTGAATTAAACAGACGTCATGGAAATGTTCAATTACCAAAAATTGAGTTGATTGATGTAAAAGAAAAACATCGAAAAAAGGAAATGAATGGTCATTTTTCTGATAGAATGCTAAAACTTATTCAAGAAGCATTAGATCAAAAAGAACAAATCATTTTGTTTCAAAATAGACGTGGTTATTCACCAGTTGTAGAATGTAAAACCTGTGGAGTTTCACCAGAATGTCCAAATTGTGACGTTACCTTAACGTTTCATAAATTTAAACACGAATTACGGTGTCATTATTGTAATTATCAACGCGCAATGCCAAATAGTTGCGCTGCTTGTGGCAGTAACACATTAGATACCAAAGGTTTTGGGACTGAACAAATAGAATTAGAATTGATAACGCTTTTTCCTGATTTTAAAATTGGTAGAATGGATTTAGATACTACGCGTGGTAAATATGGCTATCAAAAAATAATTGGTGCTTTTGAATCTAGAGAAATTGATATTTTGGTAGGAACACAAATGTTATCAAAAGGATTAGATTTTGATAATGTTTCTTTAGTAGGAGTTCTAAATGCAGATACTATGCTAAACTTTCCAGATTTTAGAGCACATGAACGCGCATATCAAATGATGGTGCAAGTTTCAGGTAGGGCAGGGAGAAATAAAAAACAAGGTAATGTGGCTATACAGACGTATAATCCATATCATAAAATACTGCAACAAGTTTCTACTACAAATTACCTAGAAATGTATAAAGAGCAGTTGCAAGAACGTTGGCAATATAAATATCCGCCTTATTATAGATTGATAAAAATTACGTTAAAACATAAAGATTACAACAAAGTTGATGCTGGTATTAATTGGTTAGCAAAAGCATTACAAAATTCTTTTGGCGAGTTTGTCTTAGGTCCAACGGCGCCAGCAGTTTCTAGAATTAGAAATCAGTATATAAAAAATTTAGTGATTAAAATCCCGCCAAAACAATCATTACAAAAAACCAAAGAGCAAATAACCAAGGTTAAAAATACTTTTGAAGCAGTTAAAGATTTTAGACCAATTCGGTTTATTTTAGATGTAGATGCTTATTGATTTTAATTTATTGAAAATGAATGGGGAAATTTAAAAGTATAGTGCAGATAGAAAGTGTTCGAGAATTTAAAAATAGCGATAAAGAAAAGGAAATATCAACCTGATATTATATATCAAGTCTAAAAAATGATGCCTCTTATTTTTAATCTGCAATACGCTCTCATTGGGCTATTGAAAACAAATTGGATTGGACACTTGATGTTGGTTTTTCAGAAGATGCCTCTAGAAAAAGAGCAGGGAATGCCCAAGAAAAATCTATTTGAAAAACTCTTAAAAAAATGGTATTTTCGCAACTTCATTTAATGAAAAGTAATTATGATAAACGATTTATTCGATAGAATTAAAGCAGATAAAGGACCGTTAGGTAAATGGGCAGATACCGCGGAAGGGTATTATGTGTTTCCGAAATTGGAAGGACCAATTTCTAACAGAATGTTTTTTAACGGCAAAAAAGTAATTACTTGGAGTATTAACGATTATTTAGGATTGGCAAATCATCCAGCCGTTTTAAAAGTTGATGGAGAATCTGCTGCAACAGATGGATTAGCATACCCAATGGGAGCAAGAATGATGTCTGGTCATACAACATATCACGAGCAATTAGAGCAAGAGTGTGCTGAGTTTGTTGGTAAAGAAGCTGCTTATTTAGTGAATTTTGGTTACCAAGGAATGGTTTCTGCGATTGATGCTTTAGTAAATAAAGAGGATGTTATTGTTTACGATATGGATACACATGCGTGTATTATTGATGGTGTTCGTTTGCATGCTGGTAAGCGTTTTGTATATCGCCATAATGATATTGAAAGTTGTGAGAAAAACTTGATGCGTGCTACTAGAATAGCAGAGAAAACAGGAGGAGGAATTTTATTAGTTTCTGAGGGTGTTTTTGGAATGAGTGGAGAACAGGGTAAATTAAAAGAAATTATAGCTTTAAAAGAAAAATATAACTTTCGTTTTTTAGTTGATGATGCGCACGGTTTTGGTACGCTTGGAGAAGGTGGTAGAGGTACCGGTTTTGAACAGGGTGTACAAGATGGTATTGACGTATACTTTGCAACATTTGCAAAATCTATGGCAGGTATTGGTGCTTTCTTTGCGGGAGGTAAAGATGTAGTTCAGTTTTTACAATATAATATGCGTTCTCAAATGTTTGCAAAATCGTTACCAATGCCAATGGTAAAAGGAGCGTTGAAGCGTTTGGATATGATTCGTACAATGCCAGAGTTAAAAGAAAATCTTTGGAAAATAACCAATGCTTTACAGTCTGGTTTACGTACTGCAGGTTTCGATTTAGGAACTACACAAACGTGTATTACACCTGTGTTTTTAAAAGGAGAGATTCCTGAAGCGATGGCAATGGTATATGATTTACGTGAAAATCATGGAGTATTTTGTTCAATTGTAGTGTATCCTGTAATTCCGAAAGGGCTAATTATTTTACGCTTAATTCCGACAGCACGCCATACACAAGAAGATGTTGATGAGACTATTACAGCATTTTCTGCTATTAGAAAAAAGTTAGAAGATGGAACTTATAAGAGACTTTCAGAAGCAATGGTGTAGGTTTACACAAATAGACTCCAATACACATAGAAACCCCGAAAAATCAGGTTTAATGATTTGAAAATTATCTGAGAGTATTTTCTCAAATTATTTTTCTTTCCATTAGGCTATCTAAAAAAAGAAACACTTGATTTCTAAAGTATTCAAATTTGAGATAGCATTTATTGTACACCACTTTTTTCTTTAGAATTTTCCAAAGACGTTTAATAATATTCAAGTAGGGAGAATAATACCAATTATATTTTATAATTAGCTTAATTATTCATGTATTTACTTAAAGGAAATGATCACAAAATTTGAGATACAGAAAGTATCTCCACCTTAGAAAAGACCTTTAAATTCCCATGTAATTTTAAAGTTCGCTAACGTATTTATAGTTTATTACTTTTAAAGAGACGTTTAAACGTCAAGTAGATTTAGCTGAATATCTAGGTGTTGGACATTCAACATTAAGAAGTTGGATAAAAAATATAAAGAATTTGGTTTTGAATCTTTAACAACACTAAATAGTGGAGGTAGCTATAAGGGTGTGATAAGCGAATCACTTCATAAATCAAATAGTAGTAGCAAAAATAACTAAGGAAAATAGAATATCCATTGTTAATAATGCCCTGTACATTAACTCATTTAAAGCTTGTTTCAATTATAACTTTGTAACTTGCGTACTTTGAAACTTTGCAACTCCAAAAAAGAATGAACAAACAAGAAAAAGTACAATTTGTAATTGACACACTTCAAGAGAAATACCCAACAATACCAATTCCCTTAGAACATAAAGATCCTTACACACTTTTAATTGCTGTTTTATTATCTGCTCAATGTACAGATGTTCGAGTAAATAAAATTACACCTCTTTTATTCGCAAAAGCAGATAATCCTTTTGACATGATAAAAATGACTGTGGACGAAATTAAAGAAATTATTCGTCCTTGTGGTTTATCTCCTATGAAATCTAAAGGAATTTATGGTTTGTCAAAAATTTTAATTGAGAAACATAAAGGTGAAGTTCCACAAAGTTTTGAATTTTTAGAAGAACTACCTGCTGTTGGTCATAAAACTGCAAGTGTAGTTATGAGTCAAGCTTTTGGAGTTCCTGCTTTTCCTGTAGATACACATATTCACAGATTAATGTTCCGCTGGAATTTAACAAATGGTAAAAATGTAAAACAGACAGAAAAAGATGCAAAACGTTTATTTCCTAAAGAAATTTGGAACGATTTACATTTACAAATTATTTGGTACGGAAGAGAATATTCTCCTGCTCGTGGTTGGGATTTAGAAAAGGATATTATCACAAAAACTATTGGTAGAAAATCTGTTTTGGAAGAGTATTATAAGAAATAGGTATTAGTTTTTTAGAAATACAACAACTTTAATATAGACTCTTCTATTTTCAAGAATAACAATATTTTGGCAAAGTATGCTGCGTTAGGGATTGAACGGTTTGTTTGAGCTCGTTGAGGAACGAAACAGCGAGTAGTAAAAGCCCGCTCGAACGCACAAAAAACTATGTAAAATTTTAATCAGAAAAGCCTCAATGTTAGTTGAGGCTTTCCTACTCTTAATTCAAATTCAATTCAATGAGATAGTTTGATTTGGTTTTAACGACTTCCAGCGATTTCGAAAAGTCCAACAAAAATTGAATTGTCTCTTTGCTAGGTTGCATCTGAAAACTAGATGACTTTTCAGTGTAAAGTTGCATCATATAGGTAGTTTTATAACTTGATTATAAACCTATTAACGGTACATTTTTACTTTTATTGTTAATTAGTTAAAATTATTTTATTTTTTTCTATAATTTTACGTAAATTAATAAGAGCATAACGCATTCTTCCCAATGCTGTATTGATACTAACACCTGTGTTTTCTGATATTTCATTAAAACTCATATCATTATAAATACGCATTTTTAATACTTCTTTTTGCTCTTCCGGCAGTTCTTCTACCAAATCACGCACATCAGATAAAATCTGCTCTTTTATCATTTTTTTTTCAACATTTAACTCATCACCTCTCAATACAGAAAAAATATCAAACTCATCTGTATTTTTAAACGTTGGCATTCTATTCGATTTTCGAAAATGATCTATCACTAAGTTATGAGAAATACGCATTACCCAAGGTAAAAACTTACCTTCTTCGTTATATTTTCCTTTTTTCAAGGTTCTTATTACTTTAATAAACGTGTCTTGAAAAACATCTTCAGTAAGGTCTCTATCCTGAATTTTACTATAAATAAAACCATATAAGCGCTGCTTATGACGTTTAATCAATACCTCTAAAGCGGCTTCGTTTCCTTTTATATAATCACTTACTAAAGTACTATCTTGGGTTGCATCTCTACGCATAAAATTACTTTTTAAAAAGCGAGTAGCTTTCTGGTTATTATCTTTAATTAAAACAGTTAAAAGTAATTTTTCCTATACGTTTAAATTTAATATGTTAAGTTATGAACTGCAAAAATGTACTATTTTATCTTAAAAACCAAATATTACACCACTTTCCTTAATTTTTTATTAATTTATGATGCATAATTTTTAGGAGCTGCTTCCTGCTTTCACTACTCGCTTTTTTTGTTTTTTTGAAATAAAAAAACAAAAAAGAGCTCAAACAAACCGTTCAATCAGGGCTAAACTTATCTACGAAGGCAAACGAGAAACTTCTACCAAAACAAATTTAACTTACCTCTATTTCTCATCTAAAAACAGTATTTTTATGGCTTATTTTTTAGTAAATGAAAACGGACCTTTCCACTGTAAATCCAAAAGAGAATATTATTATAAAAGGTGCTAAGCTGCACAATTTAAAAAATATAGATGTTGTTATTCCGCGTAATAAATTAGTGGTTATTACAGGGCTTTCTGGTTCTGGAAAGTCTTCTTTAGCTTTTGACACTTTATACGCTGAAGGTCAGAGGCGTTATGTAGAGAGTTTATCATCCTACGCACGTCAATTCTTAGGAAAGTTATACAAACCAAAAGTAGATTATATTAAAGGTATTTCACCTGCAATTGCTATTGAGCAAAAAGTAAACTCTACCAATCCACGTTCTACAGTTGGTACTTCTACAGAAATTTACGATTATATAAAATTGTTATACGCTCGCATTGGTAAAACCATCTCGCCTATTTCTGGTAAAGAAGTAAAAAAACAAAACGTTTCAGACGTTATTAGTCACGTAAAAACATTTGAAGAAAAAACAAAATTATTATTGCTAGCTCCTGTTATAATTGATGAAAATAGAGCGTTAAAAACAATCTTACAAGTTTTAAGCCAACAAGGTTATGCGCGTTTAAAATATAATAATGAAGTTTTTAGAATTGAAGATTTCCCTATTAAGCAGTTTAAAGGAAATCAATTTTATTTAGTGGTTGATAGAATTGTTGTAAAAGATGAAGAAGACTTTTACAATCGTTTAGCCGATGCTGTACAAACTGCTTTTTTTGAAGGAAAAGGAATTTGTTTGATAGAAAATTTAGAAACAAAAAAAATAGTAGAATTCAATAACAAATTTGAGTTAGACGGAATTACATTTTTAGAACCAAACACACATTTATTCAGCTTTAACAATCCGTATGGAGCTTGCCCAGCTTGTGAAGGTTATGGTAGTGTTATTGGAATTGATGAAGATTTAGTGATTCCAAATACAGGGGTATCCATTTTTGAAGACTGTATTTTTCCATTTCGTTCTGACACCTATAGTTATTATAAAGACGATTTAATTAATGTTGCCTATCAATTTAATATTCCCGTTCATAAACCTTGGTTTGAGCTTTCTAAAGAACAAAAACAACTGGTTTGGGAAGGCAATAAAAAATTTAATGGTATCAATCATTTCTTTAAAGCGTTAGAAGAAAAAAGCTATAAAATTCAGAATAGAGTAATGCTTTCTCGCTACCGCGGAAAAACAGAATGTATCAATTGTAACGGAGAACGTTTACGAAAAGAAGCAAATTATGTACACGTTGGAAACAAAACAATATCAAGTTTAGTTACGCTTCCGTTAGATGAATTGGCAGTATTTTTCAACAAAATGAAGCTCAATAAATATGACGCAAAAATTGGGAAACGCTTACTTACTGAAATCAATAATAGATTACAATTCTTACAAGATGTTGGCTTAAATTATTTAACACTCAACAGAGGTTCTAACACACTTTCTGGCGGCGAAAGCCAGCGAATTAACTTGGCAACTTCTCTTGGAAGTTCGCTTGTTGGTTCTATGTATATTTTAGATGAACCCAGTATTGGTTTACACCCAAAAGATACCGAAAGGTTAATTGGTGTTTTAAAAGATTTACGCAATTTAGGTAATACTGTTATTGTGGTAGAACACGATGAAGATATTATGAAAGAAGCCGATTATATTATTGATATTGGCCCAGAAGCAGGAACCTATGGCGGACATATAGTTGCCCAAGGAACATTTTTAGAAATACTAAAGTCTGATTCTTTAACTGCAAAATACTTAAATGGGGACTTGAAAATTGAAGTTCCTAAAAAACGAAGAACTTCTAAAAACGTAATCAATATTGTTGGTGCTCGTGAAAACAATTTAAAAAATATTAATGTTTCTTTTCCACTAAATACATTAACCGTAATTACCGGAGTTTCTGGTAGCGGAAAAAGTACGTTGGTAAAAAAAATACTATACCCATCAATGCAAAAAAAGTTAATTGGTTATGGTGATAAAATTGGGCAACATACCGAAGTTACCGGAAGTTTTGATACCTTAAAACATATAGAATTTATAAATCAGAACCCTATTGGGCGCTCTTCTCGTTCCAATCCTGTTACCTATATTAAAGCATATGATGATATTCGTGCGTTATATTCAAATCAAAAATTATCAAAAATAAGGAACTACAAACCCAAACACTTTTCGTTTAATGTAGAAGGTGGTCGTTGCGAAGTTTGTAAAGGCGAAGGTGAAGTTACCATTGAAATGCAATTTATGGCAGATGTGCATTTAGAATGCGAAAATTGCCGTGGTAAACGTTTTAAAAAGGAAGTTCTAGAAGTAAAATTTGGTGATAAAACTATTGATGATATTTTAAATTTAACGATTGATGATGCCGTTGCTTTTTTCTCTGAAAACTTAGTAACTAAAGTAGCTGAAAAACTAAAACCTTTACAAGATGTTGGCTTAGGTTATGTACAATTAGGGCAATCTTCTTCTACCCTTTCTGGTGGAGAAGCACAACGTATAAAACTGGCTTCGTTTTTAGTAAAAGGAAACACAAAAGATAAAGCCTTATTCATTTTTGATGAGCCTACAACTGGCTTACATTTTCATGATATTAAAAAATTACTGGCTTCTTTTAATGCTTTAATTGAAAAAGGACATTCTATTATTGTAATTGAACATAATATTGAACTTATTAAATGTGCCGATTATATTATTGATCTTGGTTTAGAAGGCGGTAGAAATGGCGGAAATCTTATTTTTGCTGGAACTCCAGAAGAGTTGGCGAAAAATAAAAAATCGTTAACGGCTAAGTATTTGGCAGAAAAACTAACTTAACCTCCCTAATTGAAACCTATCATTCCTGCGGAAGCAGGAATCTAAAGACACTTTATCTGTATTCTTGTATCAAAAAGGTTCGTGACTTTAAGTTAAATTCAAGTAGTAAATACAACTTTTAGATTTGTGGAACAACGTATTTTACACAATTTAATCAAAAAAAATCATCGAGGCTTGCCTCGGGGTAGTTTATTCTGCCATAAGCACTTGTTTTCTGTAGAAGTTGTAACTTTCACCTGCAAGGGTTTTTACCCTATTAGGTAAAAATAATTGAATTAAAAAAGTCTTGTAGCCTTTATTTTACAAGGCTTTTCAATTCTTTAACAAAAAGACCTGCCGGAGTTAAGGTATTAAAATTATCTCTTGAATAATAATGCTAAATTGGCGTATGGAGGTTATTTAGAAGAAATATTTACAATAGAAGTTAATCATTTTAATGCTAAAAATATTGAAACCCCAAGAAATATTCATTTAGGAGTAGATTTTTGGTGTACTATTAATACAAATGTTTTGGCAATTTTAGATGGCGAAATATATAGTTTTAAAAAATATATAAATTATGGAGATTACTCACCGCATTTACATTGTTAATTAATTATAGATATTGAAGGTAATTTTGGAGATTACCTCCAGGTGCTTCTTCTAAAAAGAACATAGAATATTATAAGAATAATTGTCCAAATTTAAACTTACTATTAAAATTACCAAATGAAATATAGACAACTTACCAAAGAACAATTTGAAAGTATGCATGAAGAGTTTGCGCTTTTTTTGGCATCTCAAAGTATAGATAAAAAAGAGTGGGAGCAACTCAAAAAAGAAAAACCACAAATAGCCGAAGATGAAATGAATGTATTTTCTGACGTTGTTTGGGATAATGTACTAACCAAAGTAGAATACTTAGAGCATTTTTCTGAAAATTCAGTAAATCTTTTTAAATGCTATCAAGAAGAAATAAGTAGAGTAGTTGTTAAGGTTGATAAGAATAAAAACTTATTAGAACAAGAAGGATATGAATGGTTGCTCAAAAACCCAATGGATAATTCTGTTGAGTTTTTAAAAGGTTTAAAACCTTACGGAAAAGAAAGAAATATTGAGATTTTTGACTTAATTGAAAAAGGAAGCAATATCTGTAAAGGAAAATTATATGAGTATTTTAATCAATTAACATCTTAATTAATGTGTCAGTTCCAGTACAGCTACCTCTTTAATAATAGTTAAGTTGTTAAAATCATTTTTACTAACGGAAGGTTTTGGATCAATAAAATAAATAGGAATATTTGGTTTACAATAACTTACTAAACTCGCCGCAGGATATACTTGCAGTGATTCAGCTATAAAAATCTTAGATTTGTTACAATTTAGGTATACTTTTATTTGATACCTTTGTTCTTTGGTTAGATGCTTAAATGCTTTTAGTCGAGTACCAATATAAACACTAATTTGAAACGGAGCAAAGAGAGCGAAATGTATTAATTAATGTAAATTTAATACTACTAAAAGTTGCATTTACTAATTGAACTTAAGATGAGTAAAAACGAAAATGATTGTAAAACTTCTGAAGCGAAAGATTATAAAACGCATTCGAACACCGCTTATGCTAAAAATACAACTCAAAAATTAGGTTGGTATGAAGAACGCTCTACTAACAAATTTAATAAAGAAAACAAGGTTGGCTAAAGATACAATTATTCTTAATGTTGGTAGTGGTTCATCAACATTAATTGAATTTATTACAAGAAGGATACACTAACTTAATTGCGAATGATTTACAGAAAAGACTTATTAATAAGGCTAAAAATGTTCAATTTTTGGTAGACGATTTAATAAACCCAACAAAGTTAAATAAATTAAAAGATGATGATTTGTGGAATGATAGAGTAGTTTTACATTTTTTTTAAAAAAAAGAAGAACAAAACGCTTACTTCAATTTGTTGAAAAAGATTTTAAAACCAAACGGAATTGTAATTATTGCCGTTTTTGCACTTAATGGAGCCGAAAAATGCTGTGGTCTGCAATTAAAACGATATAGTGCAGAGACTTTAGAAGACAGCTTAGGTAAAGAGTTTAAATTAATAGAGAGTTTTAATCACATATTTATTAATCCTAATGGAGGAGAAAGACCTTATATTTACACATTGCTTCAAAGAAATAGTTAAATGAAGGTAGTACATATTCCATTTCAAAAAACAGGTTTTCTCTCTAAAACAATGCTTGATTATTTAGCTAAAGATGTTAAAATTCAGTCATTTTATAAAAATTTTCCAGATAGTGATGGGTTTAAAAAACAAATTCAAAAGCAAAAGACTTTATTTTCTGAACAATCTAGAACTGTTTTAGTTAATGTTTTAAATAATCAATACAATGCTGTTCAAACTTCAGAAAGAACACAGAAAAATATTGATTTGTTGTTGCAAGAAAACACGTTTACGGTTACTACAGGTCATCAATTAAACTTGTTTACAGGGCCTTTGTATTTTCTGTATAAAATTATTTCTACTATTAATTTGTGTGAAGAATTATCAGTGAAATTTCCAAAAGAAAACTTTGTTCCAATTTATTGGATGGCAACAGAAGATCATGATTTTGAGGAAATCAATTTTTTTAATTTTGAAGGAAAAAAAGTTAAATGGAATTCTAACCAAAATGGAGCTGTTGGGCGATTTTCTACAGAAGGTCTGGCGCAAGTTTTTGAACAATTCTCTATACAACTAGGAGTCAGTAAAAATGCAGAATATTTAAGAGAGTTATTTTATGAAGGGTATATAAAACACAATAATTTAGCAGACGCAACTCAATATATTGCTAACGAGTTGTTTGGTAAATATGGATTGGTGATTTTAGATGCTGATAATGCGGAATTAAAACGAATGTTTATCCCTTTTGTAAAAGAAGAGTTATTGAATCAAACTTCGTATAATGAGGTTTCAAAAACAAATATAGAGTTTCAAAAAAATTATAAAGTTCAGGTTAATCCACGTGAAATAAATTTATTTTATTTAATTGATAATCAGAGGGAGAGAATTATTTTTGAAGGGGATAAATTTCAAGTAAATAACACAAATATCTCTTTTTCTGAAGAAGAAATACTCAAGCATCTCAATGAGGTACCTGAACGATTTTCACCAAATGTAATTATGCGTCCATTATATCAAGAAGTAGTTTTACCAAACCTATGTTATATTGGTGGAGGCGGAGAAATTGCCTATTGGTTACAGTTAAAAAGTTACTTCGAAAAAGTTGAAGTTCCATTCCCTATATTATTATTACGAAATTCTGTACAAGTAATTTCTGAAAAGCAACAAATAAAGTTGGGTAAATTAAATATTTCAACTGAAGAAATATTTTTAGAACAGCACAATTTATTAGCAAAAAAAATAAAAGAAAATTCAACCATTTCTATTGATTTTTCTTCTCAAAAGCAATTCTTACAACAGCTTTTTTTCGATTTAAAGAAAGTAGCAGAACAAACAGATAAATCTTTTGTAGGCGCTGTAAATGCTCAAGAAAAAAAGCAGCTCAACGGATTAGATAATCTTGAAAAACGCTTACTAAGAGCAGAGAAAAGAAAACAAAAAGATATTGTTAATAGAATTACAGATTTGCATAATCAGTTATTTCCAAATCAAAGTTTAGAAGAGCGTCAACGTAATTTTTCTGAATATTATTTGGAATATGGCGAGGAATTTATTCAGCAATTAAAAGATAATTTAAAACCATTACAGTTGGAGTTTACTGTATTAACTTTATAATGAGTAAATTATTTCACCCAAAAAATAAACACAATAACGGTTACGATTTTGATTTTCTCATCAAAAAATATCCAAGCTTAGAACAGTTTGTTGTTGATAAATTTGATAAAAAAACCATTGAGTTTTCTAATCCAAAAGCGGTAAAGGAATTTAATAAAGCTTTGTTATTTGCACATTATGGAATTAAAGATTGGAATTTTCCTGACGAAAATTTATGTCCGCCAATTCCTGGACGTGTAGATTATATTCACTATTTAGCCGATTTAATTGGCGATTCTTCCGAAGAAAAAAATATAAAAATTCTAGATATCGGTACTGGTGCAAGTTGTGTGTATCCATTATTGGGCGTTGCCGAATATAATTGGGATTTTGTAGCCACCGATATTGATTTAGATTCACTAGATACTGCACAAGATATTATAGATGATAATAAGTTAGATTCTAAAATTGAATTGAGTCAGCAGTTTAAAGAAGAACATGTTTTAAAAGGAATTATTGAAGATGGTGATGCATTTACAGCAACTATGTGTAATCCGCCATTTTATAAATCTGCTGAAGAAGCAAGAGGTGCAAACCGACGTAAATCTAGAAATTTAGGTAACAATACCGTACGCAACTTTGCGGGTAACAATAATGAATTGTGGTATATTGGTGGCGAAAAAGCTTTTTTACATACCTATTTGTATGAAAGCTCTTTGTTTCCTAAATGTAGCAAATGGTTTACAAGTTTGGTTTCTAAAAAAGAAAATGTGGAGTCTTTAGAAAAGTCTTCTAAAAAATTAGGTGTACAAGAATTTAAGGTTATTCCTATGAGTCAAGGAAATAAAGTTACCAGAATTGTTTGTTGGCGGTTTTAAGAAGTATGGAATAATTTTGGGCAGCGTTTCCTGCTCTTTTTCTAGAAGCATCTTCAGAAAAAGCAACATCCAAAGTCCAATGGAGTTTATTTTCTACAGCCCAATGCGAGCGTACTTTTGATCGAAACTCAATGGCATTATTTTCTAAACTAAATCTTAGCAGATGACAAAAAGATAATTTATTGATAATCAATAAATTAAGTGTTAAAAAATTAGAACAAACTACCCCGAGGCAAGCCTCGAAGTATTAAAACAGCTTAAGTTGTTCGTAAGCGTCCTGTTACCTACCCCCCTTTTAAAGGCGATAAAACAGGGCAAACAGATATTGAATTCCAAGATAGTTTTATTTATCGTGCAATTTTAATTAATGACAGCGCCTCTAGTGATAAGGATGTAATTGTTTATTACAACCAAAGAGGAACTACTGAAAAGATTTTTGATGAAATGAACAATGATTTTGGTTGGAAAAAATTACCCTTTTCGTTTTTAGAAGAAAATACTGTATTTATGTTAGTTATGGCAATGTGCAGAAATTTTTACTTACATTTTAAATAGTCGTTCCTTAAAAAGGTTTCAACATTCTGATTTACAGTTAATTATTTGATATTTTTTACTGTTTATATAGTATTTAATTGCAAGATTTTCCGTATATTATAGCATAAACCTTGCAATAAATGATAGGAAAAACAGCGAATCAAAATCAACAAAATTTGTTCAGACCTTTGCTCAAGGATTTTATTAATTTGAGCCACGAATTAATTTTGTTGAGCAACAAAATAGATTGGAAATACTTTGAGAAAGATTTCTCACAGTATTATTCACATACAGGTCAACCAGCGATGCCAGTACGATTAATGGTTGGAAGTTTAATGCTCAAGCGTATTTATAATTTATCTGATGAGCGTCTATCCGAAGTTTGGGCAATGAACCCTTACATGCAATATTTTTGTGGCATGGCTTATTTTGAGTATCAATTTCCCTGTGATCCAAGTGACTTTGTACATTTCAGAAAACGTATAGGAGAACTAGGAGTTCAAAAAATATTTGCATACTCTATCCGTCTTTTTGGTAAAGCAGCCAAAGAAAAAGTAACATTATCAGACACCACAGTAGCAGAGAACAACACTACCTTTCCTACAGATGCTAAATTAGCCAAAAAGATTATTGATAAATGCAATGATATTGCTAAAAAAGAAAAGATAAAGCAACGACAAAGTTATGTCAGAACCTCAAAGCAATTATTAAGAGACACCCATAATCGTAAACATCCAAAGCGATATAAAAAAGCAAAGAAAGCAGATGCAAAACTAAAAACTATAGCAGGTCGTTTACTTCGAGAGTTGGAAAGAGAATTACCCGAACACGTTTTAGAAGTCTATAAAAAGCAGTTTGCTTTGTATTATCAAATCTTACATCAAAAGCGAACAGATAAAGATAAAATTTACAGTATTCACAAACCATTTACAGCATGTATCGCTAAAGGGAAAGTGCATAAAAAATATGAATTTGGCACTAAAACAGGGTTAATTACTACTTCAAAAACATTAATCATTACTGCGATAAAAAGTTTTAAAGGCAATCCTCACGATAGCAAAACAATAGCACCATTATTAGAACAAATGCAATCCAATATTGCTTTTTTACCCCAAGAAGTTGTTTATGACAGAGGTGGAAAAGGCATCAAACAAATAGGTAACACCAAAATATCAACTCCTGATTATAGACCTTTAAAACGAGATACAGAATATCAGAAAAGATGTAAAAGAGGAAAATTTAGAAGAAGAGCTGCTATTGAACCAGTTATTGGTCATTTAAAAACAGACTTTAGATTGAACCAAAACTATCTTTGGGGAGAAAATTCCCCGCAAATCAATGCCTTTTTAGCTGCTACAGGTTGGAATCTTAAGAAATTTATGAAACAACTCAAAGAAGAATTTAATAACTTATTGTTTAATATTTTAAGACCTCTTTTTTCTTTATTTTCTTCGCCAAGAAAATGGGTTGTTAAGGTTTGACTAATTATGGAATTAATAACCAAAGTTTTAGAATATTCAAACATCAATCGAGCGTATAACAAAGTTGTTTCCAATAAAGGGAGTAAAGGAGTTGATGGTATAACAACCAAAGACTTACAAGATTATATGCAAGACAATTGGAGTAGGATTTCACAAGAAATCACCAAAGGATATTATTGTCCACAAGCCGTTTTAGGGGTTCATATTCCAAAGCCAAATGGAGGTAAACGTCTATTGGGTATTCCTACGGTAATAGACCGTTTAATCCAACAAGCAGTACATTAAGTATTGCAACCAATGTACGATTATGAATTTTCGGAATTTAGTTATGGATTTAGAAAAGGACGTAATGCCCATCAATGTGTTTTACAAGGGTTGAATTACATAAATGAAGGGTATCAAGATATTATTGATTTAGACCTCAAGCAGTTTTTCGATATTGTCAACCACGATTATTTGATGAGTTTACTAAATCGCAAGATTAAAGACCGTATGCTACTAAAACTCATAAGAAGATTTTTACAATCCGATATGATGCTTGGCGGTTTATCAGAACAGCGTACCAAAGGAACGCCACAAGGCAGTCCTTTAAGTCCTTTATTGTCAAACATTATTCTAAATGAATTAGATAAAGAACTGACAAAACGAGGTTTGCGTTTTGTAAGATATGCCGACGATTGTAGCATATTTATTAAGAGTAAACTAGCGTCTAAACGTGTTTTAAAGAGTGTAAGCAAGTTTATCGTAACTAAATTACATTTAGAAGTAAACCAACAGAAAACGGCAATTTGTCGCCCTGTTAATTACTTTGTATTGGGTTATGGATTTGTATCGACTTACAAAAAGGATGAAAAAGGCAAGTACAAGTTACGAGTTTCGCCAAAAAGTTTCAGAACAATGAAACAAAAGGTAAAACAATTAACTCGGAAAACTTCGGCTTTATCATTTACAGAACGAATTTCAAGACTAACTATTTTTGTACGAGGTTGGGTGAACTACTATAAGTTTGCCAATATGACCAGTAAGTTAAAAGAATTAGACGCTTGGGTTCGTGGTAGGTTGCGTTATTGCATTTGGAAACATTGGAAAAAGCCAAACAAACGTATGCGAAGTTATATCCGTTTGGGTATTTCTCAAGGTCAGGCTTATGCTTGGTCACGTTCACGTATGGGAGGCTGGGCAACGGCATTAAGCCCAATAATGAAAACCACCATTACAGTCGATAGACTATTAAAACGTGGTTATCTTTCTTTCTCTGCTCAATTTCAAATGTCTTATAGGTCAATACCAAAAGACATTCAATTAAAATTATCTTTTGTTTAATGAACCGCTAAGTACGAGAACCGTACGCTTAGTGGTGTGAGAGGCGCACTCTGGCTGTTTCAGTCAGAGCCGTCTACTCGATTGTAAATAGTTATTTTTCAATTGTCTGTCGAATTGCAAGTCCAATAGATTTTGCTAATAATGGAGGTACTGCATTTCCGATTTGTACCATTTGTTTTCCTTTCGAACCTTTAAAAATGAAATCATCAGGGAATGATTGCAAACGAGCCATTTCTCTCACGGTAATGACTCTTGATTCAATAGGATGAATGTTTACACCACCATGATTTTCTTTGATTGTGCAACTTGCTTCATTCCAAGTGCATTTCTTCCAAGAATCTGAGTAATTGTCATATAGACTTTTACCTTCAGAAACATTTGAAAGTCTTTTTTTCATATCGTCACTATGTTTAGTTCTGACATGATTCAATTCTTTATTATCTTCAACTTTTATTAAATCTTCAATTGCTTCTTTTGTTGTAATGTAAGACCCTGATTCTAATAATGGGGTAGGATGAAAATTTCTTTTTTTAATTCTATTTGCAATGAAAATAACTCGTTCTCTTTTTTGAGGTACATAATAATCAGCAGAATTTAGGATGGTAACATTTACTTCATAACCTAAATTTCTAATGTCATCTTTTATTTTATCTTCTACTTTTCCTTTTAGCATTGAACGTAGCCCTTTTACATTTTCTGCTACTATAAATTCGGGTTGAAGCTCTTCAATAATTTCAAGCATATCTTTATATAAAGAATTTCTTTTGTCCTCTACAATTCGACTGCCTGACATACTGAAACCTTGACAAGGAAAACCACCAGAAAGGACAGTTAAAGGTTTTCCTTTTAATTGTTTTCTTACTGTTTGTACAAATTTGTCTTTAATACTTTGTTGTGTTATGTCTCCTTCTATAAAAGGATGTTTGAAATTGTGTCGGTATGTGATACCTGCCTCTTTAAACCAATCCATACCACATAATTGATTAAATCCTGCCATTTCAAAGCCTTTAGCCATCCCTCCTGCGCCACAAAATAAATCGGCAGATGTTAGTTTGGATTTTTTTGGATTATCCCAATTTTCAGAGATGTCAATCCAATTAACAAGGTCAGTTTTTTTAGATTTAGGACGAGTGAATTCAATTTCTTTTTCTTCTCCATTTTCATAAACTGAAAGTTTTAGAAAATATTGAAGTTCACTTTCTTCTACTCTGTGAATTCCACCAATCTTATTGGAGGTTAATTTACCTGATTGAATATATCTTCTTACTGATTTTTGCGAAACATTTAATCTGTCTGCAATATCAGTTATTTTTAACATTTGTCCACCGTTGTCCATATTTGTCCATTTTGAACAAATATATATAAATTATTTTAGAGCAAGTAAATTATTGAAGTTAAATCTAAATTTTAAAGAATTTCTCGCTGAATGAACTTGAAATTCTCCTAAAGAAATTTTAGGTTCACCGTATTTAATTGTTACACTGCTTTTTGTTGTGAAATCATTAGAGTAGTCAATTAAGTTCGGTTGAAATGTAATGTTCTCTAACTCTGTTTTGTTAATTAACTTTGAATTAATATTATTTTCACTTAAAAACAAAGACCATAATACAATACTCCGTTAAACTTTGCCCTAACCCTCTAACAGTCAATTAAATAAGTTAAAAAAACAGGCTCAAAAATTAGGATAACTCCCTGATTATCATTAAATTAATAGTTAATTTCAAACAGCTATTAATGATGCTTCTCAAGGAGAAATCCAACTATAAATATCACACAAAAAGATTACTTAACAAAATGAAAGATGTAAATAAATGGCAATATGATTTTATGTTGGAAGTTTTTGGTCTATTTCTCAGCATAAAAGGACGTTTAAATTTTATGCAGTTAAGTCGTTATGGTGATCATGGAGAACAACATTACAGGAATCAGTTTAGTAAGTCTTTTGACTTTTTAAATTTCAATAAAGAATTGATTACTGAGTATGGGGGCAAACATTTAACCATTGCTTTCGACCCGAGTTATGTTAGTAAATCTGGTAAATCCACCTGTGGAGTTGGTTATTATTGGTCTGGTGTAGCGGGAAAGGCAAAATGGGGATTGGAAATATCTGGTATAGCAGCGATTGATATAGATAATCATACAGCGTTTCATTTAGAGGCTGTTCAGACACCAAATAATTTGGAATCAAAAAGTTTGGTAGATCATTATGCCAATATATTGATTCAAAGAAAAGAGATACTTCTTTCGATGTCTAAATATGTTGTGGCAGATGCTTATTTTTCCAAATACGGTTTTGTTTCTAAACTCTCTGATAATGGATTGGAGACCGTTAGCAGACTAAGAAACGATGCTGACTTACAATATATTTATACTGACCAACAGAAATATGGGAGAGGAAGACCTAAGAAATATGATGGAAAAATTGATTATAAAAAACTTAGAAAAGAATATTTTTCTTTGATAGAAGATAATCCGAAAAGCAAAGTATACAGCGCTATTGTATACTCAAAATCATTAAAAAGAAAAATCAATCTTGTGATTGTTTATTCCCTTAAAAAAGGAAAATGGAATCATAAATTATATTTCTCTACAGATGTAACAATTTCAGCAGAAATGGTTTTGACATATTATCGTACTAGATTTCAAATAGAATTTACTTTTAGAGATGCCAAACAATATACTGGTCTAAATCACTGTCAAGCAAGAAGTGAGGATAAACTCAATTTTCATTTTAATACAGCACTTACAACTGTTAATCTTGCTAAGATTACACATTGGATGCCTATTGAAAAAAGGCTAAGAGGGGCTTTCTCAATCAAGGATATTAAAACCTTACATCACAATGAGTTAATGCTTGCTCGATTTTTTAACGTGTTCGCTATAAGACCGAACTTGAAGAATAATAAACAAAAAATTAAAGAACTACTGTATTATGGTATCAGAGCAGCATAAAAACTTAACGGAGTATTGTAATAGAGGCACTATCTCATAATCTGTGTAAGTTTAAAATCTCGGGAGTTATAACTCCCGAGATTTTTTTTATTAACTTTAAACTTTAACACCTTACATTATGAAACCAGAAGACATTTTAAACGATTCTTTTTTACAGCAATTCAAGAGCGGAACAGAACTAACCTCCTTTCTAGAAGACTTGCATAAGCGAGGCATAGAAAAGATATTAGAAGGCGAATTAGACGCACATTTAGATTATGAAAAACATCAAAAGCGTAGCAATACCAATGCACGAAATGGCTATACTTCAAAAAAGTTAAAAACTACCTTAGGAGAAACGACGATTCAAATACCACGAGATCGAGAAAGTTCATTTAATCCAATGCTTATTAAAAAACGCCAAAGCACAGCAGATGGAGTAGAAAATATAATCATCTCTCTGTACGCAAAAGGGATGAGTACCAGTGATATTGAACAGCAAATATATGAGTTGTACGATTTCAATATTTCTACTGCCACAATCTCAAGAATTACCGATAAAATAACAGGAGATATCATTGCATGGAAAAATCGCCCCCTAGAACAAACCTACCTAATCGTCTGGATGGACGGTATTGTTTTTAAGGTTAGAGAAAACTCAAAAGTGATTAACAAAACCATTTACATCGCAGTAGGGTTACGCACAGATGGTAAAAAAGAGGTGTTAGGATTATGGTTAGGTAAAAATGAATCTTCCGCCTTTTGGATGTCTGTTTTAAGTGATATTAAAGCACGAGGAACACAAGATATTTTGATTACTGCTACCGATAATTTAAACGGATTTACAGAGACCATAAAAACGATGTTTCCTAATTCTGTAACTCAAATATGTGTAGTACATCAAATTAGAAACACCATGCGTTATGTGGTCTGGAAGGATAAAAAGGAGTTTGTAAAGGATATGAAACAAATCTACACAGCACCCACAAAAGAAGCCGCCAAAGCCGCTTTAAACGACTTCAAAGACAAGTGGAACTCTAAATATTCTTACGCCATTAAAAGTTGGGAAAACAATTGGGACGAACTCACTGTTTTCTTTGATTTTCCCGCTGAAATTAGAAAAATAATATACACCACTAATCTCATCGAAAACTTAAACGGAAAGATTAGAAAATACACAAAAAACAAACTCTCTTTCCCCACGGATGACGCGGTAATGAAGTCCGTATTTTTAGCACTAAGAGAAAGCACAAGAAAATGGACAATGCCAATTAGAAATTGGGGCGTTATTCTTAACCAATTTTTGATTATATTTGAAGACAGGATTAAGTTATAAATAACCTAATCCCGAATTTTAAACTTACACAGATTTTGCAAGAGTGTCGTAAT
Source organism: Tenacibaculum sp. (assembly GCA_965242715.1). Lineage (GTDB taxonomy): Bacteria > Bacteroidota > Bacteroidia > Flavobacteriales > Flavobacteriaceae > Polaribacter. The sequence continues at coordinate 1,271,545 of OZ251501.1, read as the reverse complement.
AGATAATCACATTCGTTTAAATACTTAACATATTCTTTCAGTAATAGAACTAATTTATTTTCATCTCGAACTAATTTTCTGAATTTATCTTCTGTCATATTTCCAGTGTACCAACCTTTATTAGCAAAATGAATATCGAATGTTTTAGGGGAGGGTTGTCCAATTTCCGGAGGGCAGACTTTATAAGATTTCGATTTATTAGTTTTCAAGGATAGTGTATTCCCTTTTTCTAAATAAAAGTCCACTCCACTTTTACTGTTCCCTCCTCTTTCTCTTTTTTCTGTCCCTGAATATTTTATTGGCGACAAAGGAAATAATTCGTTTTTATTTATTGTATAGTGATTTACAAAGGCCTTAAGAATTGATTCGCTAGAGTTATTTGTTAGTCTGTCACTATTAACCCCAGGGTCTAAATTGTAAATATTACAAATCGCTAGTTCCGCAGTATCTCCAAGTAGCGAGTTGTTAATTTTGTTTTCTACTTTTAATAAATTAGGAAAATTATCTCTATGAAGTCTTATCTTGTATCCACTTCTATTGGTGTGTAATTGTAATTCTAAAATTGTTACCCCTTTATACTTTACTGTATTTGATTCATTCCAAAGGTTTTTAGTTGGTTTTGTAAATGAAAAATCTTTATGCTCAAAAGTCAATTCGGGTAAATCATCTCTTTTTATCATTTCGTAATCAAAAGAATCATTAGTCCTGTAAAACCAACAATTATAATCACTTACTAAAGCGTAATCAATTATAATAGGTAACATTTTATCAATTTGACTTAAGCAGAATTCTTTGAATGAGGTTTTGTCAATAGTATTAGAACTTAAATGACCGAAAAAATGGTTGAAAGTATCGTCTCCTGCTTGTCCAACAACTTTTGGGGCAAACATTTTACCTTTGCCTTGGAATGTTTTAACGGAAAATGTTTCTTCATTTTCTAAAAGAAAACTGTGTGGACATATTTTAATGTACTCAGATGTGAAGTCATTTGTTTTAAATAAGGATTTTATCGGTTTACTTTTTCCTCTAAATATTTTTTTAATGATTTTGGATTGAAGAAAAGAAGCAAGTAATGACTTGTCAATTCTATCAATAGAGATATTGCTTTCAAGTTTGTATTCTTTGCAAATAGCATATTGGAAAGTCATTCCAAAAGTTTCGTTATTCATAATTTCAGTTCTTTTTTTTCAAAGATAATCTATTTTTAGTTTTTAGAGGTTTTGTGTAATTATTTACAACGTATTTGTGTATGATTAGTTGCGTGTTTTAAGCACCAAATTTAGTAAATACAAAACCAACTAGAAAATTCGCGAGGATTTTCGTAAGTAAATACAGACCAAGCAATTAATTATACACTTTGTGTGTGCCTTGAATGGTAAATATAATAAAAGTTCTTTAAATATTTTTTTTAGAGCAAGTCCAAAGGGTGTAAGTCCCTTATGCGCAGGAGTAACGTCCTGAAGCCAAGTAAGTCGCAAGGGTGATAATCGTGAGGTTATATCTGAAGTAAGCGAGACTACGTTGTCTGAACTGACGAACAGAAACGGGATATGAGGCGTAGTTATCTAGGATAAGTAAGCACACCTTTACAAAGTCCTACGAATACCAAAGGGGTAACTATGTAGATCCCGCAGGATTAGACAAAAGGACATTTACCTTACCAAGGGAGGTCTCTGTAATCACGAGATGATATAGCAGAGAAGTCAGCAGAAGTCATAGTACTTGTAGGAAACGAGCCATTACAAATAAATGGAGGTCTCACAAGCAAGGAAGGACAGAACATTAAACGTTAGCGTGAATTTGATTTCATATGATAAACGAGGTACAGCAGTATAGTTTAGCGTAACGGTCAAAGGAACAATAACAAAGTAACATTTATCTTTTGTTTAATGAACCGCTAAGTACGAGAACCGTACGCTTAGTGGTGTGAGAGGCGCACTCTGGCTGTTTCAGTCAGAGCCGTCTACTCGATTGGTAGCCGTTGTTGGTATTTCATAATGTTAAAATCTATATTCCATTTTTAATAATATATATCTTGGTAATAATCTAAATTCGGTTGTTGATGTGCTAATATCACTTATTGAAAAGGTTTTAAAAGTATCTGTATTAAATAAATTTTTTCCAGATAAGGATAAATTTATTTTATTCTTTTTTAATCTATATCTTAACTCAATGTCTGAAAAATAATAAGTATTATTTCCGTTGTCAATATTATCAAAATAGTAACGTTCGTTTTCTAACTCAATATCGAATTTGTCTGATAAGTCAAATGATAAATTCATAAAACTTACATTATTTGTAAACGAATTATTGATTGTAGATTGTATTTTGCTTGTTGACCATTTACTACCAAAATGATAGTTAAACACTCCTTGAAAACCCGAACGTAACTCAAAGCCATATGCATAATTTGTAAGTTTAATTTCACGCAAATGAGAATTATTAATTTGATTTTCATAATTTAATTTGGTGTAACTTACGTCTAATTTTAAATTGGAAGATATTGATTTAAAGTATCTATTAACATCTGAAAAAATGTTAAAAACATTTCTGTTTTTAATTAAAATCCTTTCGGATTGTGTGTAGTTTTGTGTGATAATTGAGTGGCTTGAGAAGTAGTCAAAATAGTTATTGTAAACTATAGATGTGTTAGCAAAGAATTTATTGGTCCAATTACCAAGTTGATAGTTAAAAGTAATATTTGAGGATTTTAATTGATTAAATGAGTTAGTTCCTTTATTAAAGCCTCTAAAATTGGTAAGAACAAAGTTCTCATAAATATCTATTACTCTTGCATTTGTTGTGTTAAATGCGTAGGATAAAAGCAATTTATTTTCATTGTTGATTTCCCAATCTAAATTTAATTTTGGATTTATATAAAAAGGGGGTTGCTCTTTAGTTTCATTTTTTTCTGTCTGATTAAATAACTGATGAAATTCTAAATTTCCTGTTATGCCAAAATCATTAACTTTTATGTGGTATCTTGTATCAAAATACAAGTCGTTTGTAGTATAAGTTAGATTATTTTGATAGTCTATTGGTGTATTAAGAATAGTGTTATTTTCTTTTAAATTAAATGAAGATACTAATTTGTCTCTTCTATATTGATTCCCAAATTTTAGTTCTAATAAATTCCCATTTTCTTTTCTGTCCAATAAATGTGTTTCAAAACCAGCAAACTGCATTTTGTTTTCGCTTAATTGTTTTACATTATTTATGGTTGAAAAACTTGGAAATAAATCTGTATAAAAAAACTGATTAATAGCATAATTTTGTGGTGTTTCTTCATCAATATATCTTCCTGTTACTAAAAGTACTTTGTTTTTCTTGAATTTATTGGTGTACACTATTTTTTGGTCAAATAGCGTATTTCTATTTTTTAGGTTTTCAATCGTTTGCTCGTTATTAAAAAGTAAATTAGAAGTATTATTACCTTCTTGATTGTTGTATTTTGTAATGAATTCTAATGTTTTTGTTTCTGAAATGTCATAAGTTAAATTTATTTTACCAAAACCTATAAATTTCTTCTTCCTTAACGTAAAATCTTCCGTATTAGTGAAATCTGTTCCGTTTGATGTAAATGTTTGTACAGAATTTCTAAAAAAATCGTTTTCATCCCAATTAAAAAAGCCAAGTGTTTTTAATTTCACTTTTTTCGATAATGTAAAAATAGCATTTAAAGATGCTAATTCGGTATTATTAAAATTGGTTCTATCTGCTTTAAAATTTGGTGTAAAAATATCTAAATTTATTAATGAATATGCACTTTGGTTGTCACCAATACTTGTAGGTTCACCATCTCTAAAAGGTTTTATTAAGTGTTGTATATCTCCTGTAGCGTCATAGCCTATATTGTTAAAATTAGTCAAGAAGATATATTTACTTTTCTTCCCAAAGTTCATTAAATAACTCTTAAGGCTATAATTGTTTTCGGTAAAAGTACCATAACCCAAACTGTAATTACCAAACCATTTTCTTTTAGCATCTTCTTTTAGTACAAGATTTAAAGCAACTTTATCACTTTGTTCAACGCCTTTTAATAATTTATTGTTAGAGTATTTTTGTAATAATTCTATTTTGTCAATTTGATCTGGAGGCATATTTTTAGAAAGAATTTTATAACCCTTATCAAAAAAATCATCGCCATCAATCATTAATTTTTCAATTTCTTGATTGCCAATTTTAATTGTTCCTTCACTGTTTACAGTAACTCCTGGAAGTTTTTTTAGTAAATCTTCAACAACGGCTTCATTGCCTTGTAAGAATCGATTTGCTTTAAAAGTTATAGTGTCTTTTTTTATTGAAATTGGTTTGTCTGTTGTAATTATTACTTCGTCTAAACTATATGGCACTTCTTTTAAAGTTATATTTTTAGTAATCTCTACATTTTCTTTAAGTGTTATTGGAATTATTTTACTTTCAAACCCTAAAGATGAAAATTTTAAATTGATTTCCCCTTTTTTAGATGTTTTAAGATTATACAAGCCTTTTTCAGATGAATAGGTGTAATCAACAATAACATTTAGACTATCTTGTAAAACGACATTAACAAAAGGTAAAGGTTGATTAGATGTATCGCTAATCAACCCTCTTATTTTTGTTTGAGCATTAGAAGTTAACCCAATAGATAATAGTAATAAAATTAGTTTAATTTTCTTCATCAAAAATTTCAATACCTTTACAGTCTTCACAATTTTTATCATACTTTGGCATTGTAAAACCTTTTGGCATTTTACTTGCCATTTTTGCAAAAACTTCATTTATTAATTCTTCTTTTCTTGAAAGATATTCCTTAATATTTAAAGCTTCCTTAAATGAACTTTTGTCTATATTTATTGAGCAGTCTTCAGTGTTAATTTTTATTTTATTCGCAACTATGTGAATTTTTTTATCAGTGTCATAAACCTCAAGTATTATACCCGAAAGTCCTTGAAACTTCCAAGGACCAAAAGGTACAGGTATTTCGTTAGTAAACCAAGCAATATAGTTTCTGCCTCTATAAGTAATAGTCGCCTTTTGACATTTGAAATTACCAATTGCTTTTGTTTCACTTTTTAATTTCCAATCCCAAACAAATTTATCTTCTTTTACTATAAGTTCAACATCTTCAAAAATATCTTTAAAATAAAAAGCATTTTTTATATTATAAAAATACTTGCTATTTATATTTTTCCTTTTAGCAAATGATGCTTTTGTTTCACCATCATTGCTTTCTATAGTTTTTTGTTTATTTTCTATTTGCTTTACATCTATTTCTTGAAATAAAGATGATGTATTATTGAATTTCATTGAATATTGTTCAATATATTCATATGCTATATCTGTTTTAAATGTGTATTTTATTTCTCCACAGATTTCTTGACTATACAATTTTAAGAATGAAATAAAAAAGAGTAATATAATTATGTGTATTTTTTTCATGTTTTTTTAAATTTTAAATAGATATCTATAAATGTTTCCATTCATAGACATCTATTTGGATGTTATTCGCTCTATTACAACTGAATTTCAGGAAGCAATCTAAACCATTCAGTACAATATTTCGTTCCGTTATGATAATGACACCATCTTATATACCTTGTAACTAAAGATCCTTCTGATTGATAAGTGAAATCACTCATTTCAATAACAGAATTAACTATTTCAATTGAACTGTTAAGTTCAAAAGATTCTTCGATACACGTTGTAGAAATTTTTTCTACTGAGTTTGCCGCAAAGGCAAACGAAACCGTTAGTAGTAATACTACTGATAAAAATAAATTTTTCATAATATGTTTTTTTTATGAAATTAGTTTGAAGAACAAATTATTAAGTCGTTATTCTTCGACGTGGGCTATCCACTTTTTTTCGACTTTGTCAGCTTCTAAAATCACTTTTCATAGAGAGTTAATTCCTTTTTTATCCTAATTCCGTAAATCGGATGGTCTTAAATCTACTCTGTTTACTCGGTTCTAATGGCTACCAACGGTTTGTGTATGATTAGTTGCGTATTTTAAGCACTAAAGTTAGTAAATAAAACACAGATAGAAAGTCTGCGAGGACTTTCGTCAGGGCAAACTCATACTTTTATTTTTAAAAACTCTAATATTTCATTTTCAGCACATTATGTTTTTAGAAAAGTTAGTACTTGTAAAATCCCAAAAGATAACTTGCTAATTATCAATACTTATAAAAAAGCATGAGTTTGCCCTGGGACTTTCGTAAATTGGCTAAAACCAAGCAATTAATTATACACGGTGTGTGTGCCTTGAATGGTAAATATAATAAAAGTTCTTTAAATATTTTTTTTTTAGAGCAAGTCCAAAGGGTGTAAGTCTCTTATGCGCAGGAGTAACGTCCTGAAGCCCAAGTAAGTCGCAAGGGTGGTAATCGTGAGGTTATATCTGAAGTAAGCGAGACTACGTTGTCTGAACTGACGAACATAAACGGGATATGAGGCGTAGTTATCTAGGATAAGTAAGCACACCTTTACAAAGTCCTACGAATACCAAAGGGGTAACTATGTAGATCCCGCAGGATTAGACAAAAGGACATTTACCTTACCAAGGGAGGTCTCTGTAATCACGAGATGATATAGCAGAGAAGTCAGCAGAAGTCATAGTACTTGTAGGAAACGAGCCATTACAAATAAATGGAGGTCTCACAAGCAAGGAAGGACAGAACATTAAACGTTTGCGTGAATTTGATTTCATAGGATAAACGAGGTACAGCAGTATAGTTGAGACTGTAAACTCAACTCTGTCTGCATAAAAAAAGCATTAATTTTATTCAAACAGAAAAGATGACACAAACAGAACAAGATTTATTAGAAAAGAAAGCCTTAGACCAATTATTATCGGGTAAGAGTTTATTTGGCAAAGAAGGCGCATTTGCTCCTATGCTAAAGAGTTTTATAGAAAAAGCTTTAGAAGCGGAGATGGAAAGCCATTTATTTTTGAGCGATTCATCAAACAAAAACAAGCGAAATGGGAAAGGCAAAAAGACGATAAAAAGCGGCTTAGGTACTTTTGAAATTCAAACCCCAACTGACAGGAATAGCAGTTTTGAGCCCGAGATTATAAAAAAGCGACAAACGATATTAGCGGAGAGTTTATCGGATAAAATAATAGGTTTATATGGATTAGGAATGAGTTTAAGAGATATTTGCTCTCATATAAAAGAGATGTATGATACCGATATTTCTCACACAGTATTAAGCCAAATTACAGATAAAATTATACCAGACATCAAGGAGTGGCAAAGTCGCCCATTAGAATCTATGTACTGTATCGTTTGGTTAGATGCGATGCATTATAAAGTTCGTGTTGATGGAAAAGTATCCCATAAAGCACTTTATAATATTCTAGGAATCAACAAGGAAGGACATAAAGAGGTTTTAGGAATGTATATCTCACAAAGCGAAGGAGCTAATTTTTGGTTGCAAGTTTTAACAGATTTACAACACAGAGGGCTTGAAGATATACTGATAGCTTGCACTGATAATTTAAAAGGATTTTCTGAAGCTATTTTGAGCATCTTTCCAAAAACACAAATACAAAAATGTATTGTGCATCAAATTCGTAATTCTTTAAAATATGTAGCCTCGAAAGATCAGAAAGCATTTATGAAGGATTTAAAATTAGTTTACAAAGCCATCAATAAGGAAATAGCAGAAGATGAATTGTTAAATTTAGAAGAGAAATGGGGCGAAAAATATCCTATTGTCATTGAGAGTTGGCGGCGAAATTGGGAGGAACTTTCTCAATATTTTGAATATACAGAGCCTATCAGAAGAATTATTTATACTACAAATGCCGTAGAGGGTTTCCACAGACAGGTTCGTAAAGTAACCAAAACCAAAGGTGCTTTTGTAAATGATATGGCGCTTTTAAAGTTGGTTTATCTCGCAACAAAAAACATACAAAAAAAGTGGATAAGTCCGCTCCACAATTGGAGTTTGATTATTCAACAATTATATATTAAATTTGGAGAGAGAATACCGCTCGATATTAGCATCCCCAAAAGCAGCTCGTGACGCTGCCGCTGGGGCTCATTTTAAAAACAGTTCGATTTTTTAAGCCAGAGTATGAAAAGAAAAAATCAAACTATTTTTAAAACGGAAAAAAAACACAGACAGAGTTTAAATTACACTCCCGTATAGTTTAGCGTAACGGTCAAAGGAACAATAACAAAGTAACATTTATCTTTTGTTTAATGAACCGCTAAGTACGAGAACCGTACGCTTAGTGGTGTGAGAGGCGCACTCTGGCTGTTTCAGTCAGAGCCGTCTACTCGATTGGTAGCCGTTGTTGGTATTTCATAATGTTAAAACCTATATTCTATTTTTAAGAGTACAAATCTTTCTAACAATCTATATTCGGTTGTTGATGTGCTTATATCACTTATTGAAAAAGTTCTAAATGTTTTGGTGTTAAATAAGTTTTTTCCTGTAAGTGCTAAAGTCAGTTTATTCTTTTTTATGGTGTATCGAGCATCAAAGTCCAAGAAGTAATAAGTGTTATTTTCTTTATCAAGATTCCCAAAAAAGTAACGTTCTGTTTGAAATTGAACATTAAACTTTTCGTTAAATACAAATGATAAATCCAAGAAACTTAAATTGTCTGTAAATGAATTATTAATTGTAGATGTTTCAATTTTATTAGTGTTCCATTTTGTGCCAATATGATAATTAAAAAAACTTTTAAAACCAGAACGTAATTCTAAACCATAATTATAACTGTTAGATTTCACTTCTCGTAAGTTGGAATTGTTTATTATGTTTTTATAGTTTGATTTTGAAAAACCAACATCTAATTTTAAGTTAGATGATATTTTCTTAAAATAATAATCGAATTTTGAGGAAATACTTAATAATTCTCGGTCTTTAATTACTATTCTTTCTGATTGTGTGAAATTTTGATTGATTAAAGTATTGCTTGAAAAGAAATCGAAATTTTTGTTATAAAACACAAAAGTATTTGCAAAAAAACGGTCGCTCCAATTTCCTAATTGATAGTTTAAAAGTAGTGTAGAAGCATTTAATTGATTAAATGTTCCTGTTCCTTTTGAAAACGAACGAAAATTTGTAAGTACATAATCATTATAAACATCAAGAATTTTTGCATTTGTTGTTTTATAAGAATAAGATGAAGTGATTTTGTTTTTATCGTTTACTTTCCAATCTAAACCAATGCTCGGATTTACAAAAAAGGGATTTTTCTTTTCTGAAAAATTATTAAAATCCAACCTATTAAATAGTTGATGGAAACCTAATTTTCCTGTTACTGCAAAATCTTTAATTTTATAACGATATTTTGTTTTTAAATACAAATCATTGGTTTGATATGCTGTATTATTTTGAAAACCATTTGGTGTTTCAAGAATTGTAGAATTTTCAAACAAAGTAAATGTTGTGTTTAACTTATCTTTTCTAAATTCATTACCAAATTGTAATTCTAATAAATCTCCGTTTGTTTTTCTATCTAATAAATGGGCTTCAAAACCTGCAAACTGCATTTGATTTTTACTTTGTTGTTGTACATTATTAGCATTTGTAAAACTCGGAAACAAATCTTGATAGAAGAATTGATTAATACTGTAATTTTGCGGTGTTTTTTCGTCAATAAATCGTCCTGTTAGCAAAAACACTTTATTTTCTTTAAACTTGTTTGAATAGGTTATTTTTTGGTCAAAAAGGATGTTGTTAGATTTTAGGTTTTCAATGGTTGATGTTCCATTAAAAACTAAATTGGATTGACCATTTGTATTTCCACTATTATATTTAGTAGTGCTTTCTAACATTTTAGTTTTTGAAATATTGTAGGTGAAATCAATTTTACCAAAACCTACAGTTTTTTTATTTCGCAATTTAAAGTCTTCGGTATTTGTAAAATTTGTTCCGTTAGTAGTTACATTATCAACAGAGTTTCTAAAAAAATCTTGTTCATCCCAATTTAAAAAACCAAGTATTTTGATTTTTAATTTTTTGGTTGGATTAAAAATAGCATTTAGTGATACTAATTCTGCATTATTAAAATTAGTTCTACTTTTTTTGAAATTTAGCGAGGTTTCAGATAAATCAATCAGATTTCTCACTTGTTGATTATCGCCAATATTTGCAGGTTGATTAATGCGAAAAGGTCTAATAATATTATTAATATCTCCTGTTGCATCACTACCAATATTGTCTAGATTCGTTAGAAAGTAAAACTTGTTTTTCTTTCCAAAATTCATTAAATTACCAAGTAGTTCATATCTGTTTTTAAAATTTGAGCCAATTTTAATATTTCCAAACCAAATACGTTTGGAGTTTTCGTTTAACTTAAGGTTTAATGCAACTTTGTTGCTTTTTTCAATGCCTTTTAATAGACGGTTATTTGAATAATTTTGTAGCACTTCCACTTCCTCAATTGGATAAGCAGGCATATTTTTAGATAATATTTTGTAACCTTTTTCAAAAAGATCATCGCCATCTATCATTAATTTTTCTATTTCTTGATTCCCTATTTTTATATTACCCTCTCCATCTATATTAAGACCGGGTATTTTTTTTAGTAAATCTTCTACTGTTTGTTCTGTGCCGTTTGTATAGTATTTTGTTTTAAAACTAATGGTATCTTTTTTTATAGACATTGGGAGTTCTGCTTGAATAATCACTTCATTTAATTCAAATATTTTTTCTTTTAAAAAAACGTCAATATTAATTTCTTTTTGATTTTCTTTAATTTCTATGGGAATTATTTTCGTTTCATATCCTAGAATAGAAAACACTAAATTTAATCTTCCTTTTTTATTAATTGAAAAGGCATAACTTCCACTTTTTGATGAGAATGTATAAGAAATAATGCTATTTGAATTATTATTAATAGTTATACTTACATATGGAATAGGTGTCCTTTTCTCGCTTTTTATAATTCCATTAACCTTAACTTGTGAATATGATGTATTAAAAAAAATGATGGATATAATAAAAAAAATGATTTTACACATGGGGTTTTAGTTAATTTCAAAATCTTTTTTTTCAATAACCATATAGTTTGTTATTTTTGCAGATCGAGGTAAGTTTCTGAATAATTTATTTTTAAGATTATTTGAAAATTCAGTTTTCTTTTTTTTCCATTCATCTTTTGTCAATATACTATAATTATCAAGGGTACTTCTACTTATTGATGTATTAGTGTTTTTAATTTCAGAAGCAATTATATATATCTCATTTGTGGAATCAGAAACCTCTATAATTAATCCTGGCAACCCTTGTAGTTTCCATGGACCCCATGATGATGGTATATTAAGGCTATACCATGCAAAATACTTACGACCTCTAAAATTAGTTGATGCTAATTGACAATCAATTTTTCCTATAGTTTTAGTGGAGTCAGAAATTATCCAAACTATATTTTCCATTTTTTCTTTAAGTATAAATTGTTTTTCCAATTTAGGTTTCTTTTCATACAATAATTTTGTTTTTGTATTACTAAGTATAAATTGACTGCTTTTATCTGTTATATCTATTGAAATTTTACCATTATTCATGTCATTTTCTATATCAGAATTTAATTTTTTATTACTTTTAAAAAGTTCTTGTTTCCATTCAAATAGTGCCTGTTCACTATTAAATTTTAATAGGCAATCATATTTTTTAATTTTATCAAAAGATAATGTCATTGAATATACAACACTTACTGAATATTTGTCAGGAATTGTTTGGGCATAAATAAATATGGAAAATAATAATAATATGTAAGATAAATTATATTTCATTTTGTGTTTTTTAAAAGAGATGGGATAATTATTATCCCATCTTCTAAAGTTTTTAATCTAAAAGAATTCCTCGAGGTCAAGAGGAAAGTTTGAAAACCTAAGGTTTTCATAAAACTAAAAATAAGTTCTTCTTCCGCTTGATACCTCGATGGCTCTGCCTCGGGGTAGTTCATTTAAAGTTTAATTATTCAAAAAAGGTCATAATCCATTTAAAGAAATCTTGAGCCTCTTCACAAGATCCAGAAATTTTTCCAGAAGCAGAAAAAATACCTACGCTAATCGTGAAAGTAAAACTTACTTCACAAAATCTACTGATGTTAGATAATGTTCTGTTTAACTCGGATAATTCGCTAATACTATTTATAGCAATTACACTACTATTTTGAAAATTATCAATGCTTTTAAAAGAATTAACTTTAGTTAAACTTTCAGCACTGTTAGAACTTTCATTTGCAAAGGCAAATGAAACGGTTAGTAGTAAAACTACTGATAAAAATAAATTTTTCATAATTTGAAGTTTTTATGAAAGGTTATGTTTTAGAATAATGTGGAATCATTAATTCCATATAATTTTCTTCAATTGCTTTATATGTGTTTATGGCTTTAGCGTTTTTTATCATGATATTTGCTATATCTACTGTTTGAGAGAGCGATTTTTTAACCTTCTGCAAGAATACAAACCAGTTTAGATAGCCACTCAAATATTTTGTTGATACACCATAGAAAGGTTTTATCCATCTTTGATAACGATTGTCTATTGAGTTTACATGCTGCACATGGTAGCACTTGTCTTTTATGTGTTTTGATGCTATAAATGTATGATGCTCCATCTGCTTATCTTTTGCCCATTTAATTATAGAAGGATGAGAATCTGAACAAAGTACGTTTTCAGGTTTTAGTAACGTTCCTATTGTTTTTTCAATACTATGCACATAAATCCTGCCTCTTTTAGCGACACGCATCATTGGATTGTTATTTCTATCTGTGGCAACCATTATAGAGATTTTATCATTGCTCACACCGCGTTTGGTTTGTCTATCACTTGGTCTCTTGTAAGGTTTTCTTTGAAGATCTCGACTTCCTTTATTATTTATATTAAGCTGTTTGTCATCACATTCAACAATTCCTGAGAACTCTTCTCCATTAAAAACGGATAAACAAGATAGTAACTTGTGTCTCCAATCAAAAATAGTTTTAACATTGACTCCAATCTTTTTAGCGGCTTTACGGATACTCACGCTTTCAATCATAAGAACTAGATAATCTTGAAATTCATCCACTTTCTTTATGCCATCCATAGCAGTACCTGTAAGATCATTAAAGGTTTTAGTGCAAGATTTACATTTGTAGCGCTTACGACCCTTATAGCCTCCATGCCCGTAAATATCAGAACTTTGACAATGTGGACAGTTGATTGGACGGTCTTTGTTTAGGTTGTCTATAAGCATATTTAGTTTTGGCACTTTCAAATCACGACTCAATAAACCGACTAATTCCTTTTTCTGCTCTTGACTCAACACTCTTATTATACTTTGTAAATCCATATCTATAATGTTTTTATAAAGATAGTGAAATTCTACATTATTCTAAAACATAACCTTATGAAATTAATTTGAAGAATAAATTATTAAGCCGTTATTCTTCGGTTGAGGTTTCTCCTCTTAGGCTTTTTTAGGTTTCCAGTTTTTCACTTTTCCAGAGAGTGCTTTTCTTTTTTTTACTAATTCCGTAAATCGGATGGTCTTAAATTCACTCTGTTTACTCGGTTCTAATGGCTACCAACGGTCTTGTATAAGAATAGTGCGATTTTGTGTGCGAGGATTTTCCGAAGGAAAATCAGATGTAACAAAAATGCACTACACTTTGATTAAGCACTAAACTAAGCATTATTTTTATACGTTGCGTGTGCCTTGAATGGTAAATATAATAAAAGTTCTTTAAATATTTTTTTTAGAGCAAGTCCAAAGGGTGTAAGTCCCTTATGCGCAGGAGTAACGTCCTGAAGCCAAGTAAGTCGCAAGGGTGATAATCGTGAGGTTACATCTGAAGTAAGCGAGACTACGTTGTCTGAACTGACGAACAGAAACTAAATATGAGGCTATTAGGTTGGATAAGTAAGCACATCATTATAACGTCCAAAACGCTCTGGTTTTAGTACAGAGCGTATAACCAAAATAGTAGATTTAGCAGATATTAACCAAAGGACATTTACCTTACCAAGGGAGGTCTCTGTAATCACGAGATGATATAGCAGAGAAGTCAGCAGAAGTCATAGTACTTGTAGTAAACGAGCCATAAAACAAATGGAGGACTCACAAGCAAGGAAGGACAGAACATTAAACGTTTGCGTGAATTTGATTTCATAGGATAAACGAGGTACAGCAGTATAGTTTATCGTAACGGTTAAAGGAACAATAACAAAGTAACATTTAGCTTTTGTTTAATGAACCGCTAAGTACGAGAACCGTACGCTTAGTGGTGTGAGAGGCGCACTCTGGCTGTTTTAGTCAGAGCCGTCTACTCGATTGGCAACCGTTGTTGATATTTCACATCAAAAGTTATACGTCATATTTAATAAATAATATCTTGGTAATATATTTGTTCTATAAATATTTGTTGAAAAATCAGACGTTTGTATTTGCTCAAAATTATCTTCATTCAATACGTTTTTTGCCATGAAATTAAACGCTAACTTTTTATTTTTTGGCTTATATCTTATTGTTGCGTCAAGAAACATATAATTTTCTGACTTTTGACTTTTATTTGGTAAAAAATAGTCTGATGATAAAAATAGAAACCATTTTTTTGAAGGTTTTAATATGATTTTAAAAGTATTGTTTAGTGATTCATTGCTAAATTGATTGTCATTTTCATTTTCTGAAATAGATTTTATAAAACTTACTGTATTTTCAAAATTTATAAAGCCATCAAATGCCGTTTTTATAAACAATTTTGTGTTTGAAAATTGACTTTTATTGTTTCTCAATTCAGAATTATTAACAATATTTTTATATTCGGAAATGGAATAATTTGAACTCAATTTTATGGTAGATTCTAGAAAGGGAATATATTTGTCTATTAGAAAATTAAAACTCAAATTACTATTATCTTGTGGTAAAAAAAAATAATTAATTTGGGTTGTGTTTTCATTAATAATAGAATTTGTGAAGAAGTTTCCCGTAGTTTTTTGATAATTTACACCAATATTTATTTGAAGTTGATTATACAAATCATTATTAAAATAAAACAAACCATAATTTATTGATTCTTGTAATTCTAAACTTGGCACATTACTAATTGTTGTTCGGTTATTTATTAAAATTTGATTTAGAAAAAGATACCTCTCTACATTAGCAGTTTTGTTATATCCTGCTTTTGCAGATAAAAACGAAACGCTATTCAACCTATATCTTATGTTTAAAGATGGTTCAAAAATAAAATTATTTTGATTGTTTTTTGTGCCATTCTCTCTATTGTCTAGTTCTTGATTTAAATAACTTAACGAATATGAAGGCGAAAATTTCCATTTGCCAACATTTAAGTGATATGCACCTAAATGATACGTACTATTTTTTGAATATTTTAAATTATTTGTTCCATTTCCTGCTGTTAAAATTTCGCTAAGTAATTTGGATTGAAGTTTATTATTATTCAAAATTTCACCAATAGAAAAGGTGTATTTATTATCTATTAAGGTTGAACCTAATAATGTAATTTTTGTTTCTAAATAATTTTTCGTGTATTCACTTTTTTGTGTATCGCTATCAAAATTACCTGAATCCACAAACGAAGGATTTATTTTATAGGTCTGCGGAATTGTATTTGTTGATTGAAACACAGCAAATTGAAATGCCTTTCTATTTGAAATCTTTTTTGTGTAAAGTAATTTCTGTTTTAAATAAAAATCTTCTGAATTAAGTAAAGATTTAATATTATTATTGTTATTTGAAATAATAGAAGATGGTGTTTTTATATTTTCTTGTCGTATTCTTAAATTATATTCAAACAATGCCGTTTTTGAAGAGTTATATTTTATCTCTAAATCTCCACGATATTGCTTTGGTTTTTTAGTGATAAATGTATTATCTGTTGTTGTAAACGTTTCTCCTTGAATTGTATATTGGTTTTTAAAAAATTGATTACTTGTAATTTTATCATTAATATAATATAGGTTTGTTTTTACTTTTAAGCGTTTGTTTATTTTAAAAATAGCATTATAATTACCAAAATACTGATTATTAATATTCACTCTTTTATTATCTAAAGTATTTGAAAAACGAGTTTCAAGAATAATCTTTTGTGCGAAAAAATCTTTTTCTTCAAGTTGTTCTAGATTCAGGTTAAAATCAAAATAGTTAAATGGAGAATGATTAATTCCTATGTTATTATATGCCAAAGTGGCAAAAGATTTGTAGTTTTTTGTAATGCCCAGAATGTTAGAATTTATGTTTAATGCTTGTTTTCCTGTTTCAAAAAGACCAAGACCTAAATCTACATTTCCGGAAAAATCAATTTTCCCTTTTTTTAATATTAGGTTTAACGCTACTTTATCGCCATTTTCAATTCCTTTTAGCAATGGATTTTCAGAATAGTTTTCTATGGCTTGTACTTGTTCTACCATATCTACATTAATGTTTTTTGTGCCAAGTGAGTAGTTATAACCAAACAGGTTATCGCCTTCTAATAAAACTGTTTCTACTGATTTTCCTTTGTATTTTATTTCTCCAGTACTTGTGTTTACTTCAATTCCTGGTAATTTTTTTATAATATCTTGTATTTTTCTTTCCGAACCGTCTCTGTACGCATTGACATTGTATTTTATGGTATCTTTTTTAATAGTAAAAGATTTCTTTTTTGCTGTCACTATTACTTCTTCAAGTATATTTATTTCATCTTTTCTCAAAATGAAGTTTATGTTGTAAGTTTTGTTCTTATCAGGGTTTTCGATGATATGAGTTTCTTTGAAATAGCCATACAAGTTTAATTCAATAAATATTTTTTGATAATTACTTTTTAAAGTAATAGAGAATTTACCATTTTTTGAAATTATGTATTCTGAAATGAGATTTGATTGATTAGATTCCTTAATTAAAACATTTACTGACATTAAATTTTCTCCTTGAATATTTGTAATATTTCCAGTAATAACTTGAGAAAAAGTAGTAACTGCAAATGAAATGAAACAAACAAGAAGAATTTGTTTGTAAATTGAAATTTCTGTATTAATTTTAGCATGGTAATACATCTTTAAATTAATTCATATCTTTTGTTACACCTTGTAATTGATATTCTTTGTTTATTATTTCTTTTTTATTTTTTATTTTAAGTGTAACTTCGCCAAGTTCAGTATCTGTTGCTTGATAACTAGATTTTAATTTTTTAAATGTATTGTTCATAAAACGGATAAATTCTTTTTTTAATTGTTCCCATGTTATAAATTTATTTTTTCTTACAAAATGTTGATAATCATCTTCAATATCTTCATTATGCCGTTTAATTTCTATACATTCCATTTTATAAAATTCTCCACCATTATTTTTATCCGTATTTACTTTTAAAATCATTCCAGGAAGACCATGAAATTTCCAAGGACCATTTTGTGTCTTAATTTCGGAAGTGAAAGATGCAAAATATACCCTTCCTCTAAATTTAGTTTTTGCTATTTGACATTTATACCCTAACAAAATCTGTGTAGAGTCTAGTATTTTCCAATTCATATTCGATAACGAATCCTTTACATAAAAAACTTTATTCAATAATTTATAATTATGGTATATCTTACCTTGTTCTATATCTTTAAAAAGTTTGTATCTATATTTACTGTTTTTTAACTTGTATTGAATAGATTCGTCTTTTTCAGATATAATCACTTTTGCATTACTATCTTGTACCCAAAAACTTTTTTTAAGGTTGATGTATAATGAATTTGTAGTGATAAGTTCATTTCTAATTTCTTCAAAAACAAATAATTGATAATTGTTTTGTGCTATTGAGTTTTGCCATAAACTAATTGTTAGGCATAATAGAATTATTTTCATTGTATTGTATTTAAAAACAAAAGGGTTAATCTATTAACCCTTTTGCTTGTTTTTAGATTATTTTAATATTATGTCCAGAATTTCACCTGCAGTAGTGCAAGGGCTACTTTTGCCACAAACAGTTACTTCAACATCTTCACTTGATGCAGTACAACACCTAACAATAACATCTTCTACAATAAAATCAACTTCTGCCAATTTTATAGAGTTAATTAACTCTACAGAATTTGTCATTTCTAAAGTTTCTTCAACATCAAAAGTTAAAACTTTTTCTACATCATTTGCTGCAAAGGCAAATGAAACGGTTAGTAGTAAAACTACTGATAAAAATAAATTTTTCATAATTTTAAGTTTTTATGAAATTCGTTGAAGAATAAATTATTAAGCCGTTATTCTTCGGTTGAGGTTTCTCCTCTTCAGCTTTTTTAGGTTTCCAAATTTCACTTTTCCAGAGAGTGATTTTCTTTTTTTTACTAATTCCGTAAATCGGATGGTCTTAAATTCACTCTGTTTACTCGGTTCTAACGGCTACCAACGGTCTTGTATAAGAATAGTGCGATTTTGTGTGCGAGGATTTTCCGAAGGAAAATCAGATGTAACAAAAATGCACTACACTTTGATTAAGCACTAAACTAAGCATTATTTTTATACGTTGTGTGCGCCTTGAAGGGTAAATATAATAAAAGTTCTTTAAATACAAGTTTTTTTTTTAGAGCAAGTCCAAAGGGTGTAAGTCCCTTATGTGCAGGAGTAACGTCCTGAAGCCAAGTAAGTCGCAAGGGTGATAATCGTGAGGTTATATCTGAAGTAAGCGAGACTACGTTGTCTGAACTGACGAACAGAAACGGGATATGAGGCGTAGTTATTTAGGGTAAGTAAGCACAACATTGCAAAGCCCTACGAATACCAAAGGGGTAACTATGTAGATCCCGCAGGATTAGACAAAAGGACATTTACCTTACCAAGGGAGGTCTCTGTAATCACGAGTTGGTACAGCAGAGAAGTCAGCAGAAGTCATAGTACTTGTAGGAAACGAGCCATTACAAATAAATGGAGGTCTCACAAGCAAGGAAGGACAGAACATTAAACGTTAGCGTGAATTTGATTTCATATGATAAACGAGGTACAGCAGTATAGTTTATCGTAACGGTGTCAAAGGAGCAATAACAAAGTAACATTTACTTTTGTTTAATGAACCGCTAAGTACGAGAACCGTATGCTTAGTGGTGTGAGAGGCGCACTCTGGCTGTTTCAGTCAGAGCCGTCTACTCGATTGCCTGCTTTATTTATTCATTTATTTCATATTCAAAATTTCCATTTTCAGGAATTGTTAACATTCCATTTTCGTTCATTATATCTGTCGCCTTGGTATAAATAAAATGATACCACCAAATAAAGAACTCTTCAAATGTTATTTCTTTTTGGTATCCTGTTTCTTTATATATTTTTCTAATATAGTCATCTTTTTCGTTAAGAATATCTATCAATTTTGGTTTAAAATTGTTCGCAATTGTAGTAAAAATTTCGTTATCAAATTTTGAAATTTTATTTTCAGATGCTTTGAGCGAAATTCCGATTCTGTTATTTCCATAAATACTAATTGTCTTTCCGTCTATTTCTTCATCTTGATTTCCATATATTCCAAAAGTTTCACGGTTTTCCTCTTTATTTTCCATTATGCTGTAATAATAATTTTTTCCGTTTCTTTTGGGTCTTAATTCTTTCTTTAAATACTCTTTTTCCACGTTATCAATTTGCCAAGAATCAAGTAAAACATTACTTAAAATAACGAATGACCATTTTTTAAAATCTTGAGTTTTAGAAATCTCTGTTTTATTAAATTTCTGTTTGATTATTGGTAATTCTTTTTGGATTTCTGAAACTATTTCATTGACAATTGGAATTGAACTTTTAAACAATTTTTCTCCGTCTTTTTGTATTGCAATAAAAACACTTGACTTTGGTTTATTTTCAACAAAGTGAAGCCAACTCTTAGTTTCTAAGAATTTTTCAATTTTACTAATTTTTTCATTGGTGAATTTTGTTTTTTTCTTAAAGTCTGATATTGGAATATTTTCGTGTAAAGCAATTAGAAATAAATCCATACTATCTTTTGAAGGTCGTAAATCTGGGAAATTATTTCCACGAGATATTAAACTGTGTTCAAATTTCTTTTCAAATAGTAAATTAATTCTTTTAATATTTGTGTCATTCTGTTTGTCATTTTTCGTTTGACAAGATAAAATTAGAATACACGAAAGAATCATTATGTAGTACTTCATTTTCTTTTTAGTCATATTGCAGGTAACGTTGTTGTATAAGATTAGTTGCGTGTTTCAAGCACGAAAGTTAGTAAATAAAACACAGATTTAAAGTCTGCGAGAACTTTCGTCAGGGCAAACTCATGCTTTTTTATAAGTATTGATAATTAGCAAGTTATCTTTTGGGATTTTACAAGTACTAACTTTTCTAAAAACATAATGTGCTGAAAATGAAATATTAGAGTTTTTAAAAATAAAAGTATGAGTTTGCCCTGGAACTTTCGTAAATAAGCTGAAACGAGCAATTAATTTTATACGGTGTGTGTGCCTTGAATGGTAAATATATTAAAAGTTCTTTAAATATTTTTTTAGAGAAAGTCCAAAGGGTGTAAGTCCCTTATGCGCAGGAGTAACGTTCTGAAGCCAAGTAAGTCGCAAGGGTGATATACCGTGAGGTTATATCTGAAGTAAGCGAGACTACGTTGTCTGAACTGACGAACAGAAACGGGATATGAGGTGTAGTTATCTAGGATAAGTAAGCACACCTTTACAAAGTCCTACGAATACCAAAGGGGTAACTATGTAGTCAAACCTTAACAACCCATTTTCTTGGCGAAGAAAATAAAGAAAAAAGAGGTCTTAAAATATTAAACAATAAGTTATTAACTCACCTTACGCAAGAATAATTTGAATTTAAGATATTTATAGTTTATCTTGTTAACAACTTTGAGAAATAAAAAGATGGATAATTTTGTTGATTTGTATACTGATTATTTGATAAGTTCAAGTTCTTACACGACAGCTACAGGTATGGCTTCATTACTCTCTATAAAACATGATAAAATAACACGAGCATTATCAACGGGTGTTTATGACAGTAAATTTCTATGGAAAAAGGCAAAACCTTATGTTGAAGAATTGACTCAATCTAAAGAAACTATCATTTTAAGTTTTGATGATTCGATACAAGAAAAACAATATACAGATGAAAGTGAGTTGAACACTTGGCATTTTGACCATGTGTTTGGAAGGTCTGTAAAAGGGGTTAATTTTCTAACTGCTTTAGTCGAAGTTGGAGGCATGCGTATACCGTGTGGTGTAGAGTTTATAAAGAAAAATATTTGGGTTACCGACAAAAAAACAGGAAGGCAAAAGCGTAAAAGCAGCAAAACTAAAAACGAACTTTTTAGAGAAATGTTGCAGGAATGTAGTAGCAAAATACACTTTGATTATGTGTTGGCTGATAGTTGGTTTTCTTCAGCAGAGAACATGGTTTATTGTAAAGAACTTTTAAAAAATGATTTTATTATTGCCTTAAAAAGCAATCGAAAAGTAGCCTTATCCTTAGAAGATAAGCAAAATGGAGCATACGTGAATATTAAAACATTACAGCCAAGACAACAAACCGTGGAAGTTTGGTTTGAAAAACTAGACTTTCCGCTGTTGCTTACAAAGCAAGTTTTCAAAAACGAGAATGATACAGTCGGCGAGTTGTACTTGGCTTGTAGTGATTTAAATTTATCGTATAACCAAATAACTACAATCTACAAAAAACGGTGGGCAGTAGAAGAGTATCACAAATCGATTAAAAGTAACACAGGTTTTGCTAAATCTCCAACTAAAAAAACAGAAACTCAAACGAATCATTTTGTATTGTCAATTGTAGCTTATATAAAGTTAGAGTGGCTTAAACAAAGAACAGGGAAAAATCATTTTGCTATGAAAACACAAATCTATTTAGCAGCTCAAAAAGCAGCTCATAACGAACTCAGAAAGTTATCAACACCTAAAGCTGCTTAATCATCCTTTTTTGAGGTTTGGATGCGTAACATGAGTTATTAAATTCTTCTTTGAGTTGTTTCATAAATTTCTTAAGATTCCAACCTGTAGCAGCTAAAAAGGCATTGATTTGCGGGGAATTTTCTCCCCAAAGATAGTTTTGGTTCAATCTAAAGTCTGTTTTTAAATGACCAATAACTGGTTCAATAGCAGCTCTTCTTCTAAATTTTCCTCTTTTACATCTTTTCTGATATTCTGTATCTCGTTTTAAAGGTCTATAATCAGGAGTTGATATTTTGGTGTTACCTATTTGTTTGATGCCTTTTCCACCTCTGTCATAAACAACTTCTTGGGGTAAAAAAGCAATATTGGATTGCATTTGTTCTAATAATGGTGCTATTGTTTTGCTATCGTGAGGATTGCCTTTAAAACTTTTTATCTCAGTAATGATTAATGTTTTTGAAGTAGTAATTAACCCTGTTTTAGTACCAAATTCATATTTTTTATGCACTTTCCCTTTAGCCATACATGCTGTAAATGGTTTGTGAATACTGTAAATTTTATCTTTATCTGTTCGCTTTTGATGTAAGATTTGATAATACAAAGCAAACTGCTTTTTATAGACTTCTAAAACGTGTTCGGGTAATTCTCTTTCCAACTCTCGAAGTAAACGACCTGCTATAGTTTTTAGTTTTGCATCTGCTTTCTTTGCTTTTTTATATCGCTTTGGATGTTTACGATTATGGGTGTCTCTTAATAATTGCTTTGAGGTTCTGACATAACTTTGTCGTTGCTTTATCTTTTCTTTTTTAGCAATATCATTGCATTTATCAATAATCTTTTTGGCTAATTTAGCATCTGTAGGAAAGGTAGTGTTGTTCTCTGCTACTGTGGTGTCTGATAATGTTACTTTTTCTTTGGCTGCTTTACCAAAAAGACGGATAGAGTATGCAAATATTTTTTGAACTCCTAGTTCTCCTATACGTTTTCTGAAATGTACAAAGTCACTTGGATCACAGGGAAATTGATACTCAAAATAAGCCATGCCACAAAAATATTGCATGTAAGGGTTCATTGCCCAAGCTTCGGATAGACGCTCATCAGATAAATTATAAATACGCTTGAGCATTAAACTTCCAACCATTAATCGTACTGGCATCGCTGGTTGACCTGTATGTGAATAATACTGTGAGAAATCTTTCTCAAAGTATTTCCAATCTATTTTGTTGCTCAACAAAATTAATTCGTGGCTCAAATTAATAAAATCCTTGAGCAAAGGTCTGAACAAATTTTGTTGATTTTGATTCGCTGTTTTTCCTATCATTTATTGCAAGGTTTATACTATAATATACGGAAAATCTTGCAAGTAAATACTATATAAACAGTGAAAAATATCAAATAATTAACTGTAAATCAGAATGTTGAAACCTTTTTAAGGAGCGACTAATTAGGGTCTGGTCGGTAAGTACCTTGATTTGTGAATGTTTGATAGAGTATTTTTTTGAGAATATTATTGTTTTCTTCCCATTCTCCTTCATACTCAAGTTCAAAAGGTTCAGATGTTGATTGAAAGGCGTTAAACTGATCTTTCTGAAAACTGATCAAATGCTTTAGTTCTCTAAAGTCAAAATCTTCATCATAAACTTCTTTAATTGCTGTTAGGCCTTTTTTATCATTATCTTCAAGCTTATCTTTTGAAATTATTGTCCAGTTATTAGGAATAATTATTGTCCAGCCAATATCTTGACTCGTGTAGGTGTTATTTTCGACTAATCCTTCATCGATTTGATTGTTTGGGTCTCCTTGTCCACAAGACGTTAGTATCCCGATTGATGCGATTATAGTTAGTTTGAAAATGGAGTTCATTTTTATTTTATGAGTTTATGGTGGCGTTAAATCGTCATCGAAAAAATACGCGTAGTTGGTTTATTTCTAATCAACTGTAAATCAAACGCCATACAAACATTGCGGACAAAAGGCCTTGCTTTTTCTGGTAGGCTTAAACCATTTTTGGTAATGTTTACCAAACCATCATTTTCCATTTCTTTTAAACGCCCTAAACATTCTTGTAACTCTGGAAATTTTAATTCTTCAGCTTCCCAAGACGTTTCAAAATGGCACATAATGTTTAAAATGTGTTTCCGAATAATTAAATCTTCCTTGCTTAATAAGTGTCCTCTAAAAATAGGAATTAACCCTTTGTTTACTAACTCGGTATAATCTTCTACTGTTTTTTCATTTTGAGCAAAAGCATACCAACTGTCGCTAATAGAACTCATTCCTAAGCCAACCATAAGTTGTGTTTTACTGGCAGTATACCCCATGAAATTACGGTGCAATTTTTTATTTTCCATTGCTTTGTGCATCGAATCTGTTTTTAACGCAAAATGATCCATTCCAATTTCTACATAACCTAAATCAAACAGCATTTGTTTCCCAGTTTCGTAAAGCACGCGTTTTTCTTCGGCACTTGGTAAATCATTCTCATCATAACCTCTTTGTCCAACACCTTTAATCCAAGGTACATGAGCATAGCTGTAAAAAGCAATACGGTCGGGTTTTAATGATTTTGTTTTGTTAATAGTATCAATAATACTCTCTTTAGTTTGGTGTGGTAGCCCAAAAATTAAATCCTGACTAATAGATCTGTAACCTATTTCTCTACTCCAATCGGTCACTTCTTTAACAGTTTCAAACGATTGAATTCGGTTAATTGTTTTTTGCACTTTTGGATCGTAATCTTGTACACCAAAACTGTTTCTTCTAAAACCTAAATCGTAAAATGATTGTAAATGTTCTTTTCTAGTATTGTTGGGATGTGCTTCAAAACTGAATTCAAATTCCTCGCACTTTTCAGCATTTTCTAAAATACCATTAATAAGTTTTTCAATATTTTCTGGGCTAAAAAAAGTAGGTGTTCCACCGCCTAAATGAAGCTCTTTAATTCTTGGTTTCTCATTAAATAAATCACAATACAAATTCCATTCTTTTAAAACGGTATCAATGTATGGTTCTTCAACACCGTGTTGTTTGGTAATTCGTTTGTGGCAACCACAAAAAGTGCACAAACTCTCACAAAAAGGTAAATGAATGTAAATACTTATTCCTTCTGTAGAGTTACTTTCGTTAAATGCTTTTTTAGTAGAATATACCCAATCATCGTAAGCTATGCCTTCTTTATTCCAAAACGGAACAGTAGGGTAGCTCGTGTATCTTGGTCCTGCAATGTTGTATTTTTGAATGAGTGAATTGTTCATTGATCTAATTTTATTTGTTTGGTCCAACCATTTTTTCACCAATCATTTTTCCAAACTCTCTCATTTCCTGAGCAATTTCTTTATCATTAGTTGCTCTTTCGTAGGTGTCAGACATACTTTTATAATTTAGTCCAATATAGACAATTACTTGATGATTAGCAAGTTTGGACTATAATATATTAGTAAATGGTATTATTAACCTGACGAGTTCTAACCGTAATTATTTTTAAGCGGCATATTTGATGTCTTTATGTCTAAAATATTTCCTTACTCTACTTTCATTTCCTTGTAGCATTAGCATGTGGTTTTCTAAATTATTTTGCAATTGACTTTGATTTTTAGGAGCAGGTTTTTCTGACAACCCATATTTTAAATCACAATTTAGATATTCATCAGGATTTTTTTCAGCAGAATAAGATGGTAAATAAAATAGTTCGATATTTTTTTTGTTTTCTTGTTCCCATTGCTTTACAATTTTACTATGATGAACTCTCAGGTTGTCAAGAATTAAAAAGATTTTCATTTCTTTATTCTTTATGAGTTGTTCCATAAATTTTATAAACATTTGAGAATTCATCGTACTTGTATATATCATAAATTCAACTTTTCCTCTATTGGTTATTGTGGATATCATGTTTACTGAAAACCGTTTTGCCATACTTTTTTTTACAGGAGTTTTTCCTTTTGGAGCGTAACTTCTTCCATGTTGGCTATTATTTCTTACTCCTGTTTGGTCTCCCCAATGAATCTCAGCATTTTCTAAACTCGCTCTTTCTTTTATTGCTGGATATTCTTGGTCTAACCATTTTTGCACTTTTTTTGAACATTGTTCGTAGGCTTTCTTCTTTGGCTTCTGTGGAGAGTATCCCCCAAGAACGTAAATAATCACCCATTGTATTGATTGCCAATACAATTCCAAACTCCCGCTCTACCAATTCTTTTACTGCTTTGCGTGTCCATAAGGAATAGGGCAATTTTAATTGATCTGGCATCGTGTCTAAAATCATTTTTTGAATTTTCTTTTCGATATCTAAAGACAGCAACTTCTTATCCTCTGATTTTACGCCTCTTGATATATCCTTTAAGCCTTTATTACCATGTTCTCGATATTGTTTTACCCAATCACTAACTGTCGCTTCTCGAACACCTAATAATTTCGCTACTTCTTTTTGCTTTTTTCCTGACTTAATTAGTCAAAGCCCTCGTTTTCTAAAAACGTATCTCTCAACACTTGTGAGTTTTCTAAAATCCATCTTTTCCATAGCGAAAAGATACAACTTTTAATTTGAAATGTTACGATTAATTACCGTTAAGTTAATAGTTATCTCGTTCAAGCTTCACAAAATCCTCACTAAGTCCGTTGCACTTCCTTAGCTCAAATCTTTGCTTGTTTCACTTCACTAACTAGATTTAAAAGAACAGTAGAAGAATTTTATTATATTTGAATACTAAACTTATTTAAATGGACTTTATTTACCAATACTCCGTTAAGTTTTTATGCTGCTCTGATACCATAATACAGTAGTTCTTTAATTTTTTGTTTATTATTCTTCAAGTTCGGTCTTATAGCGAACACGTTAAAAAATCGAGCAAGCATTAACTCATTGTGATGTAAGGTTTTAATATCCTTGATTGAGAAAGCGCCTCTTAGCCTTTTTTCAATAGGCATCCAATGTGTAATCTTAGCAAGATTAACAGTTGTAAGTGCTGTATTAAAATGAAAATTGAGTTTATCCTCACTTCTTGCTTGACAGTGATTTAGACCAGTATATTGTTTGGCATCTCTAAAAGTAAATTCTATTTGAAATCTAGTACGATAATATGTCAAAACCATTTCTGCTGAAATTGTTACATCTGTAGAGAAATATAATTTATGATTCCATTTTCCTTTTTTAAGGGAATAAACAATCACAAGATTGATTTTTCTTTTTAATGATTTTGAGTATACAATAGCGCTGTATACTTTGCTTTTCGGATTATCTTCTATCAAAGAAAAATATTCTTTTCTAAGTTTTTTATAATCAATTTTTCCATCATATTTCTTAGGTCTTCCTCTCCCATATTTCTGTTGGTCAGTATAAATATATTGTAAGTCAGCATCGTTTCTTAGTCTGCTAACGGTCTCCAATCCATTATCAGAGAGTTTAGAAACAAAACCGTATTTGGAAAAATAAGCATCTGCCACAACATATTTAGACATCGAAAGAAGTATCTCTTTTCTTTGAATCAATATATTGGCATAATGATCTACCAAACTTTTTGATTCCAAATTATTTGGTGTCTGAACAGCCTCTAAATGAAACGCTGTATGATTATCTATATCAATCGCTGCTATACCAGATATTTCCAATCCCCATTTTGCCTTTCCCGCTACACCAGACCAATAATAACCAACTCCACAGGTGGATTTACCAGATTTACTAACATAACTCGGGTCGAAAGCAATGGTTAAATGTTTGCCCCCATACTCAGTAATCAATTCTTTATTGAAATTTAAAAAGTCAAAAGACTTACTAAACTGATTCCTGTAATGTTGTTCTCCATGATCACCATAACGACTTAACTGCATAAAATTTAAACGTCCTTTTATGCTGAGAAATAGACCAAAAACTTCCAACATAAAATCATATTGCCATTTATTTACATCTTTCATTTTGTTAAGTAATCTTTTTGTGTGATATTTATAGTTGGATTTCTCCTTGAGAAGCATCATTAATAGCTGTTTGAAATTAACTATTAATTTAATGATAATCAGGGAGTTATCCTAATTTTTGAGCCTGTTTTTTTAACTTATTTAATTGACTGTTAGAGGGTTAGGGCAAAGTTTAACGGAGTATTGTGCTGAGAAATAGACCAAAAACTTCCAACATAAAATCATATTGCCATTTATTTACATCTTTCATTTTGTTAAGTAATCTTTTTGTGTGATATTTATAGTTGGATTTCTCCTTGAGAAGCATCATTAATAGCTGTTTGAAATTAACTATTAATTTAATGATAATCAGGGAGTTATCCTAATTTTTGAGCCTGTTTTTTTAACTTATTTAATTGACTGTTAGAGGGTTAGGGCAAAGTTTAACGGAGTATTGTTTACAGGAATTTACTTTTATTATGGGGAATAATAATTTTTATTTGTTTAACTAGTTTAATTGTTTTTTTTTCTACTGAATGCAAACAGCCTGACCCTTCTTCTGTAATTGATTTATCCGAATCAATATGTAAGCTTAAGGGGTATTCTTTGAAGCTATTTTTTATAAGTTTTATTTTCAGTATAATTGGAGGTAGTTTAGCCCCTTATAAGTTCGGAGTGATATTTTAAATTTCAAACTAATACATTTGAGATATGAAATACAAGAAATGGAGTTTATCAGAGAAGTTAGAAATTCTATCCTGTTCAGAAGAAAACGGAATTATAGAAACTTGTCGTAAATACAGCGTTAGTACAGGGGCTTTGTATAGTTGGAAAATAGAAGTACGAGAGTCAAGGAGAAGCAGGCTTAAAAGTCACTTATGATATTCGTAGTAAGGAACTAAAGCAATCCGAAGAAGAAAACAGAATACTTCGTAAGTTGTTAAGTAACAAGGAAATTGAATTAGAAATTCAACGAGAACTTTTAAAAAAAAAGTTTGGGACCTCCGATCCAAGAAAAATTTAGTCGATGTTTTCTTTAGAAAGTATACTATTAGTAAAACTAAGATTATCAATATGGTAGGTATTGTGCATAGCAGTTATTATCGTACACCTAGTCTTGGTAAAAAGGGTAAGACAGCAAGTAAACTCAGTTATAATAAGATAAACGGTTGGGTAAATCAAGAAGTTGTAGTTCAGGCTATAAAAAAAGTTTTAACCCGAATAATTCATCAGAAATCAAAAAACCTGAATGTAAAGTGTTATATTTAAGCAGTTAAACACAAAATATATCATTTTTTAAAACACCCATATTTGAGCACTAAAGATACTTTATTTTATCGAGGAAATCAAGCTATTTCGGTTGATTTTTCAGCCACAGAGATTAGTTCAGATGGTTCTTTGATTCTTTTAGAAAAGTTAGAGAGAACCCACAACTTACTAAAATATTTTAGCAAGTTACTTCCTGATCTTCGAAACCCTAAATACATTACTTACAGTCGAGAGCATCAACTCAAGCAACGTGTGTTTATGCTAATGCTAGGTTATCAAGATGCCAATGATGTGACCCATTTACAAAATGACCCATTATTTAAAGATGTTCTTCAAGGAGATTTGGCTTCTCAACCTACTATTTCTCGTTTTGAAAACAGTTTGAATAAAGAAACTATTTTCAAACTTTCTTACGCTTGGATTGATCGTTACGTATCAAGCCTAAAAGGTCGAGATGAAATAACAATTGATGTTGATGCTACCGATGATCCAACATATGGGAATCAACAAATGTCAATGTTCAATGGTTATTATGGACAGTTTATGTTAAATGAATTATTTTTTCATGATGGAGAAACCGGTCAAATTATCCTGCCAGTTCTTCGCCCAGGAAATAGCCATTCGAATCGATGGTATGTCG
The DNA here is from genome assembly GCA_965242715.1 of Tenacibaculum sp. Lineage (GTDB taxonomy): Bacteria > Bacteroidota > Bacteroidia > Flavobacteriales > Flavobacteriaceae > Polaribacter. Next base: position 1,241,930 of record OZ251501.1, on the reverse strand, counting down.
GAATTTTAAGAAGAATTATTCAAAAAATAAAAAAAGCATATCCTGAACTAAAAATTACTATTCGAACAGATAGTGGATTTAGTTGTGCTCCTTTTTATAAATTAGTAGCTGATTATGATTTGTTTTTTGTAACAGGTCAGGCTAGTAATTCGGTACTCAAAAGAAAGGTTGAGCGTTGTAAAAAAGCGGTTCAACTTCAATATGTAAATCAGCATAAAAAACACCAACATTTCACATCGTTTCGCTATCAAGCCAAAAGTTGGCATAAACCACAACAAGCTTACTGTAAAATAGAAAGTACAGGGAAAGGTTTAAATGTTCGTCATTTTATAAGTAATATTAAAGAGAAAGGTGCCCGAGAAATATACTTTGATTTCTATGTAAAACGAGGTGAATCTAGCGAAAACAGAATTAAAGAAGTCAAGAATATGTGTTTTTCCGATCGATTATCCAATCATGGATTTGTTGCAAACTTCTTCAGGTTGTTTTTAAGTAGTTTAGCCTACGAACTATTTTTATTACTAAAAAAAAGCATCAAAAAAACAACATTTGAAAAGGCTGAAAAATGGCAAATAAATACAATAAGAACCAATTTATTAAAAGTTGGAGCTACCATAAAAGTCACTAAAAAACGAATATATTATCAGTTATCAAGAGCATTTGTATATCAAGATTTGTTTCGAGAGATAATAACTCAATAACGGTTTTAAAGTGAGAATTTTAAAACCTTGGGATACCTATGCTCTGTTAGTAAAATTAATCCTTTTTAACTTTTAAAATCAATTATAACATACTATTTACTCCGAAAAAGTTTAAAAAACGAAAGAGAGAATCCTAAAATCTAGAGATAAAAAATCTATTTTGAAATTTGTTCTAAATATAAATCCTATGAATAATGCGGGTTAAGCCATGAATTTATAGATTGTGGATACCGCTTAATGACTGCTTATTTGAAGCGAGATGGTTATCTAATTAATCATAAAAAACTATACAGAATAATGAAGGAAGAGGGGTTGTTAAAACTTGAAAATCGAATAAACAGAAGTGGTTCTGGTCGTAAATTCGTGAAATTTAGAAAAGTAAACACTTCTAGACCTTTCGAGTGTTTAGAAATGGACATAAAGATGGTTTGGATTCCAAAGGCTGGTAAAAACGCTTATTTGATATCTATAATAGATGTTCACTCGCGAAGAATATTAAAAGACTATTTTTCTTTTTCAATAAAACAAGATAAGGTGATAGCATTGCTTTCTGATGTGTTTTTAGAGTATCAATATCCTGAAAATGTAGTTATTAGAAGTGATAACGGAAGTCAGTTTATTGCTAAAAACGTACGAGAATATCTTGGACTAATAGGAGTTCAGCAGGAATTTACACATATAGCAACACCAGAAGAAAACGCTCATATTGAAGCATATCATGGCATATTAAAAAAAGAAGTCTTTACAAGAGTGGATTATAGAACTTTTGGAGAAATTGAACAAATACTAAAAAGATATGTTATTTTCTATAACAATAATAGGATACATGGCCTTTTGGGGCGCATTACACCAATGGAAAAATGGAACAAAGACAAACATTTAATTTTAATGAAAAATTTAACCGCTTAATTAATAATCGAAGTTTAGAATAATACTCTTGTTTTATAGGGGTCAAAACAGGAGGAATGCTTTATTTTTTAAATAAAAATAGACATTAACTTACACGTTTGAGGTTACACTTTTAATTTTATTCAAACAATGGGGAATAAAGTATTTAACACCGAGAATATAATTACAGGATTATTTAAAAATTTACTTAAAAAGAATCAAACTTATGGTAAAGAAGGCTTTAAAGTATTTGATAAGCATTTTTTTATTGTTGAGTTAGATGTTTCAGGATTTGACTATCAATTGATTAAAGAAGCTCTTACTAATTTAGCTTCAAATCCTGAATGGCATCATTACGAAAGTGGTACTTTTATTTTAACTTCAAATATTACTGTTTATGAAAGTAATATTGATGATAAATCTGTTAAATTTTTGATAGAAAAAGAAAAATTAATAAAACTCAGAGATTCCTTAATAAAGTCTTGAAATGATTTAGTTTATGTTTTTCTTTTAAATCTAGTTATCTCGTTCAACCTTCGAAGATTTTTACTCTTTTATAAACTAGGCTCAAAACAATAAAATTTTTATTTGTTTACTATTAAATAAAAGACTAGATTGCATCAATAATAATAATATTGATGCAATATGAGTGTAATAAGAAAATCTATAACTTTTACGACCCAGCAAGACTTATGGATAAAACAGCAAATTAAAAATGGGGGCTACACAAATGATAGCGAATATGTAAGAAACTTGATAAGAAAAGATCAAGAAGAAAATCAAAAGCTAGAAGAACTTAAGTTTGCTATTCAACAGGGCATTGATAGCGGTATAAGTAACAGAACAGTGAAAGATATTTGGAAAGATGCTGGAGAAAGATATGCTGGAAGAAAAGAATAGTTATAACCTTAGTAACAAAGCAGATGAAGATATATTATCTATCGCCTATTACACAATCGAGAAATTCGGCTTTAAACAAGCACGTATTTATCGGGACGGATTAATAGAAACATTTTATTTTCTAGCTTCAAAGCCTACCTTTGGGAGAGTATTTATTTTAAATAATGGTATTAGTGTCAAAAGGTATAGATATAAATCTCACATAATCTTTTTTGAACAAACTACTACAGGTGTTTTTATTTTGAGAGTACTAGGTGGAAAAATGAGTTTCGAAAAACATCTATAAACCTAATATAAAGAAAGAAAAATTACATATTGTACCGGTAAATAGATTTTCTTTCTTTTAATTACGTATGAGAAAGAATAGGAAAGAAAATTGAAAAACAAAATCTTTCACTACAGATAATCTTAGTCAGTTATATTGGTTTTGACCCCTATAAAACAAGAGTATTATTCTAAACTTCGAGGCTTTAGTTTAAGATAGCGTTTATTAATTGTATCTTTGTTCAAAATCTACTATTTATGGATACAGTAAGGATAAAGAACTATTTCACTAAATTATCGTCAATAGAACAAGACGATTTATTACTAACACTAACATCAGTTAAGTCAAATTCTGATTTTCAGTTAATTGATATTAGGAAGAAAAAGTTTGATGAGAAACAGGGTATTTGTCCTCATTGTGAGCACATCAAATATGTAAAAATGGGTATTGATAAAGGAGTTCAGCGTTATAAATGTAAAGGATGTAATCGTACTTTCACTCCATTTACAGGAACATGGATGGCTCAAATTCATAAGAAAGCAAAACTAGCCGATTATTTAAAATTGATGCAACAAGGGTTAAGTTTAGACAAAATAGTAGCAAAATTGAATATCAATAAAAAAACTGCTTTTGATTGGAGGCATAAAATAACTATTTCTCTAAAGGAATTAGACACAGATACGTTTTTAGGCATAACAGAGAGTGATGAGACTTTTTTTTTGCACTCCGAGAAAGGCTCGGTAAAAATAACTCGTAAATCAAGAGAACGAGGAAAACAAGTTAAAACAAGAGGGATAAGTAAAGAGCAAGTAGCGGTAATTGTCTCAGCTGATAGAAAAAATGAAATATCTTTAAAACTTGCCTGTTTTGGACGTATCTCTAAAAAAGATATAACAAAAAGCAATCGGAAATAAAATAGACACCCAAACTGTTTTATGCACAGATGGTCACGCAAGTTACAAAGGGTTCGCAATTGACAATAAACTAGAACATCACGTATTTAAAGCGAATTTAAAGCAGTTTACAAAACAGGGTAATTTACATATTCAGAACATAAATTCTTTACACAGTAGATTAAAGAAATGGATAAATGATGATTTGTATGGCGTATCAACAAAATACTTGCAAAATTATCTGAATTGGTTTAGATGTAAAGAAAAATTCAAAAAACTTGATTATATGTTGAAAATGATAGAATTGAGTCTTGAGAATACCAAAGCAAGAACAGAATACTTAGATAGTGTTAATAACAACGCTATTTTAAACTAAAGCCAACTTCGATTATTAATTAAGCGGTTAAATTTTTCATTAAAATTAAATGTTTGTCTTTGTTCCATTTTTCCATTGGTGTAATGCGCCCCAAAAGACCATGTATCCTATTATTGTTATAGAAAATGACATATCTTTTTAGTATTTGTTCAATTTCTCCAAAAGTTCTATAATCCACTCTTGTAAAGACTTCTTTTTTTAATATGCCATGATATGCTTCAATATGAGCGTTTTCTTCTGGTGTTGCTATATGTGTAAATTCCTGCTGAACGCCTATTAGTCCAAGATATTCTCGTACGTTTTTAGCAATAAACTGACTTCCGTTATCACTTCTAATAACTACATTTTCAGGATATTGATACTCTAAAAACACATCAGAAAGCAATGCTATCACCTTATCTTGTTTTATTGAAAAAGAAAAATAGTCTTTTAATATTCTTCGCGAGTGAACATCTATTATAGATATCAAATAAGCGTTTTTACCAGCCTTTGGAATCCAAACCATCTTTATGTCCATTTCTAAACACTCGAAAGGTCTAGAAGTGTTTACTTTTCTAAATTTCACGAATTTATGACCAGAACCACTTCTGTTTATTCGATTTTCAAGTTTTAACAAACCCTCTTCCTTCATTATTCTGTATAGTTTTTTATGATTAATTAGATAACCATCTCGCTTCAAATAAGCAGTCATTAAGCGGTATCCACAATCTATAAATTCATGGCTTAAAACTTTTTTTATAGCCTGAACTACAACTTCTTGATTTACCCAACCGTTTATCTTATTATAACTGAGTTTACTTGCTGTCTTACCCTTTTTACCAAGACTAGGTGTACGATAATAACTGCTATGCACAATACCTACCATATTGATAATCTTAGTTTTACTAATAGTATACTTTCTGAAAAAAACATCGACTAAATTTTTCTTGGATCGGAGGTCCCAAACTTTTTTTTTAAAAGTTCTCGTTGAATTTCTAATTCAATTTCCTTGTTACTTAACAACTTACGAAGTATTCTGTTTTCTTCTTCGGATTGCTTTAGTTCCTTACTACGAATATCATAAGTGACTTTTAAGCCTGCTTCTCCTTGACTCTCGTACTTCTATTTTCCAACTGTACAAAGCCCCTGTACTAACGCTGTATTTACGACAAGTTTCTATAATTCCGTTTTCTTCTGAACAGGATAGAATTTCTAACTTCTCTGATAAACTCCATTTCTTGTATTTCATATCTCAAATGTATTAGTTTGAAATTTAAAATATCACTCCGAACTTATAAGGGGCTAAACTAACCATTATCTAAGAACTCAATCACTTTTTCTCTAAAATTCTCAAATTTGAGATAGAATTTATTGTACACCACTTTTTTCTTTAGAATTTTCCAAAGACGTTCAATAATATTTAAGTTGGGTGAATATGGTGGCATAAATTTTAAGACAATCCGAGGATGTTCTTTTAAAAACTCTTTCACAATTTGAGAGTGATAATACCGAGCATTATCCAATATGATGTGTATTTTCCCTTCTTTTTGTTTGTCTAATATTTGGATTAATAGAGCAATCATTGTTTGGCTATTAATTCGCTCATCTTCTACATAAAAGAGTTGTTTTGTTTTCAAATTAAGTGCTCCGTTTATATTAGTTCTTTTACGTCCATTATTGGTTTTAAGATGTTTGGTCTGTCCTTTTTTGATCCAACCATGGCTAGCAATAGTGTTGTGTTGTGGGTGTACGCCATCCATAAAATAGATTTGATCTTCTTTGGTCAAATTTTCTTTCAGTTCTTTGTATTGCTTTACAAACTCTTCTTGTTTTTCAACATTGGCTTTACAAGGGGTTAATACTGGTTTCTTGTATACAAACCCTAGTCTTTTTAGAAGTTCATTAATGCCTGAACAAGAGTAGTTAATTTGAAATTCTTTCTCAATCCAAGCAACAATTCCTTTAGAATCCATATAGGTATTCTCTGTAATGTGCTTCTCCAAGATGTCTAATTGTTTAGAACTTAGAAAAGAAATTCTCCCTTTATTGTTATCTGTCAATAGTGACTCCAGCTCCTTGATTTAAGTAAATAGTCCTATATGTCCTTACAGTATCATCATCTAAAAGAAGAATCTTACCAACATCTACACAAGAAAAACCATCATCAAGCATCAGAATAGTTTTTAACTTATCCGCGTGTTTTCTTTGCTTACAAGTACGATGTAATTGTTTAATTTGAATTTTCTCTTCTTGTGATAATTTTATAATCATATGTCTGAATATCAACACTATAAAGATAATCAATAGTACTCAAACAACCAAATAAATTGATCGTAATTTATTGACTAGTAAACAATTAATACAAGTATTTGTCTGTGTGAATTTGTGTTTCCCGAAAACCTAAATGGTTTGAGTATACTAAAACTACCAAAATACGAATTATTAAAAATAACTCCTGATTCTATTTTTTACAGAAATTATAGTTATTTTTGAAAATAAAACAAAATAAATGGTGGTTTTTAGACAAACTGCCGTTGTAAATAATTCTAAAATGCAGAACTACAAAAATAATATTCTACTTATAGGCTGGGGGTACGCGAAAAAAGGATTTAAAAATCAGAATAAAAAGTACCGCGTAAGTCAGCAGTATAAAATTTTATTTCACACGATAATGAATCCTTTTTTTTCATATAAATGGTTTAATTTACTCCAACTCCCCCCGTATAAACATATTTTTTCTTTTAAACCTAGAATTTATATTAAACCCTTTAGACCATATATTTCTTTATCTTGGAGTAAAAAAAGAAAATTAAAAGTTATTTCTGAAACTTATGAGTTCTTCAAAAATATTAATTACTTATTTTATCAAGATATTTTAAATTCCAACGAAGGTATAATTATATCAGAATTAGTATTTAATGATAATTATTTTGGTTCTTTAAAACTAGGGTATGATGAAAGATTTCGAAAAGAGGGAGAACTCGTGCTGTTTATAGAAAGTTGTGAAAAAGAAAAAATTATGTCAATTGCATTTTCAATAGAAAGAAATTATGAAGAAAAATGGGTGTGTTTAATTGGCTGTATACAAGGGTTTAATAAAGATTCTTTTAAATCTCTGCAAAAGTTAATTTATAGAATGCGTCCAAATAATTTTATTTTTTTCTGTTTACAAGAGTTGTGTAAAAATCTAGGATGTGATAGAATCCATGGTGTTAACAATAAAACTCAGGTTAATAACGGAAAACATTTCATCAATATAAAATTTCGCCATAAAATATTTTTCAATTATGATAATTTTTGGATTAGTGTAGGGGGAAAAAAAATAAATAAATATTGGTTTGAACTTCCTTTAACAATGTTTCGTAAAGAACAAACAAATATAAAATCAAATAAAAGATTAATGTATAGAAAGAGATATAATTTTCTTGACTCAATCTCAATAAATATTTCCAATAACATTAAAGAATTAAAGAAAAACTATTTACAACAAAAAATATAGTGCATTTGGAAGATGCTACTAAAAATGAAGATGATATACCCACTACACATAGGAACCCGAAAAATCGGATTTAATAATTTGAAAATTATCTGTGAGTATTTTCTCAAATTCTTTTTCTTTCCAAAGACCATTATCTAAGAACTCAATCACTTTTTCTCTAAAATTCTCAAATTTGAGATAGAATTTATTGTACACCACTTTTTTCTTTAGAATTTTCCAAAGACGTTCAATAATATTTAAGTTGGGTGAATATGGTGGCATAAATTTTAAGACAATCCGAGGATGTTCTTTTAAAAACTCTTTCACAATTTGAGAGTGATAATACCGAGCATTATCCAATATGATGTGTATTTTCCCTTCTTTTTGTTTGTCTAATATTTGGATTAATAGAGCAATCATTGTTTGGCTATTAATTCGCTCATCTTCTACATAAAAGAGTTGTTTTGTTTTCAAATTAAGTGCTCCGTTTATATTAGTTCTTTTACGGCCATTATTGGTTTTAACCCGCATTATTCATAGGATTTATATTTAGAACAAATTTCAAAATAGATTTTTTATCTCTAGATTTTAGGATTCTCTCTTTCGTTTTTTAAACTTTTTCGGAGTAAATAGTATGTTATAATTGATTTTAAAAGTTAAAAAGGATTAATTTTACTAACAGAGCATAGGTATCCCAAGGTTTTAAAATTCTCACTTTAAAACCGTTATTGAGTTATTATCTCTCGAAACAAATCTTGATATACAAATGCTCTTGATAACTGATAATATATTCGTTTTTTAGTGACTTTTATGGTAGCTCCAACTTTTAATAAATTGGTTCTTATTGTATTTATTTGCCATTTTTCAGCCTTTTCAAATGTTGTTTTTTTGATGCTTTTTTTTAGTAATAAAAATAGTTCGTAGGCTAAACTACTTAAAAACAACCTGAAGAAGTTTGCAACAAATCCATGATTGGATAATCGATCGGAAAAACACATATTCTTGACTTCTTTAATTCTGTTTTCGCTAGATTCACCTCGTTTTACATAGAAATCAAAGTATATTTCTCGGGCACCTTTCTCTTTAATATTACTTATAAAATGACGAACATTTAAACCTTTCCCTGTACTTTCTATTTTACAGTAAGCTTGTTGTGGTTTATGCCAACTTTTGGCTTGATAGCGAAACGATGTGAAATGTTGGTGTTTTTTATGCTGATTTACATATTGAAGTTGAACCGCTTTTTTACAACGCTCAACCTTTCTTTTGAGTACCGAATTACTAGCCTGACCTGTTACAAAAAACAAATCATAATCAGCTACTAATTTATAAAAAGGAGCACAACTAAATCCACTATCTGTTCGAATAGTAATTTTTAGTTCAGGATATGCTTTTTTTATTTTTTGAATAATTCTTCTTAAAATTCCGACATACCATCGATTCGAATGGCTATTTCCTGGGCGAAGAACTGGCAGGATAATTTGACCGGTTTCTCCATCATGAAAAAATAATTCATTTAACATAAACTGTCCATAATAACCATTGAACATTGACATTTGTTGATTCCCATATGTTGGATCATCGGTAGCATCAACATCAATTGTTATTTCATCTCGACCTTTTAGGCTTGATACGTAACGATCAATCCAAGCGTAAGAAAGTTTGAAAATAGTTTCTTTATTCAAACTGTTTTCAAAACGAGAAATAGTAGGTTGAGAAGCCAAATCTCCTTGAAGAACATCTTTAAATAATGGGTCATTTTGTAAATGGGTCACATCATTGGCATCTTGATAACCTAGCATTAGCATAAACACACGTTGCTTGAGTTGATGCTCTCGACTGTAAGTAATGTATTTAGGGTTTCGAAGATCAGGAAGTAACTTGCTAAAATATTTTAGTAAGTTGTGGGTTCTCTCTAACTTTTCTAAAAGAATCAAAGAACCATCTGAACTAATCTCTGTGGCTGAAAAATCAACCGAAATAGCTTGATTTCCTCGATAAAATAAAGTATCTTTAGTGCTCAAATATGGGTGTTTTAAAAAATGATATATTTTGTGTTTAACTGCTTAAATATAACACTTTACATTCAGGTTTTTTGATTTCTGATGAATTATTCGGGTTAAGATGTTTGGTCTGTCCTTTTTTGATCCAACCATGGCTAGCAATAGTGTTGTGTTGTGGGTGTACGCCATCCATAAAATAGATTTGATCTTCTTTGGTCAAATTTTCTTTCAGTTCTTTGTATTGCTTTACAAACTCTTCTTGTTTTTTAACATTGGCTTTACAAGGGGTTAATACTGGTTTCTTGTATACAAACCCTAGTCTTTTTAGAAGTTCATTAATGCCTGAACAAGAGTAGTTAATTTGAAATTCTTTCTCAATCCAAGCAACAATTCCTTTAGAATCCATATAGGTATTCTCTGTAATGTGCCTCTCCAAGATGTCTAATTGTTTAGAACTTAGAAAAGAAATTTTCCCTTTATTGTTATCTGTCAATAGTGACTCAGCTCCTTGATTTAAGTAAATAGTCCTATATGTCCTTACAGTATCATCATCTAAAAGAAGAATCTTACCAACATCTACACAAGAAAAACCATCATCAAGCATCAGAATAGTTTTTAACTTATCCGCGTGTTTTCTTTGCTTACAAGTACGATGTAATTGTTTAATTTGAATTTTCTCTTCTTGTGATAATTTTATAATTATATGTCTGAATATCAACACTATAAAGATAATCAATAGTACTCAAACAACCAAATAAATTGATCGTAATTTATTGACTAGTAAACAATTAATACAAGTATTTGTCTGTGTGAATTTGTGTTTTCCGAAAACCTAAATGGTTTGAGTATAGCAATAACTAAACCACCCTGCACTAGAAGTGCAGGGGTTTTCACTAAGGACTAAAAGTCCTTCTTTTACTTACTCTAGTATGAAATTTGAATTATCATCTGTATCTTTTCTTCTATGATGCTCTAAATAGTTGTTGACCATTTTATCAGTAATATTTCCGCTACTCCAAACTCCATATCCACTCGCCCAAAAATGATTTCCCCAGTAACGCTTTTTCAAAGAAGGGAACTCCTGCTGAAGTTTTCGAGAGGAACGACCCTTCAAACTCTTTACTACTGAACTTATACTAAGTTTAGGAGCGTACTCGATATGAATATGAATGTGGTCTGAACTCACTACGCCTTTTAATATCTCGATTCCTTGTGACTCACATCCCTGTATTAACAACTCCCGACAACGTGACTGAATGTCTCCTTGTAAAACCTTATACCTATACTTAGTTGACCAAACAATATGACATGTCAAACGACTTACTATATGTGAACCCTTTCTTATTTGTGAACTCATCTGCACCAAGATAGAGATTTTTTCGCAGTACTAAAGTTCTGCAATAAATTGCAGGGTTTTTAACCCTAGTCTGAGACCAATAAACATAGTAGTAAATTGAAAATTTGGAGCATTTGAAATGCCAAACGAACCATATTCAAACCGTCAGACTGTCTAAAAACTATTTCAAAACAACAAGTTAATTCTCCTCTATATTAATTAGGGTATTTTATTGATTTCTCGTATCTTTATGCATGAGCTACATCAAAGGATTCGATAGAAATCAAGCCGTTTTAATTCCTGAAACTATAGATTTATTAATTGACAAAAATCATGAAATAAGATTCATTGATGCTTTTGTTAATTCATTAAATGTTGTTGGTTTTGGTTTCAAAGACATTAGAAACAACAATAATGGAAGACCTCCATTTCACCCAAAAGACTTACTCCCGCATTATTCATAGGATTTATATTTAGAACAAATTTCAAAATAGATTTTTTATCTCTAGATTTTAGGATTCTCTCTTTCGTTTTTTAAACTTTTTCGGAGTAAATAGTATGTTATAATTGATTTTAAAAGTTAAAAAGGATTAATTTTACTAACAGAGCATAGGTATCCCAAGGTTTTAAAATTCTCACTTTAAAACCGTTATTGAGTTATTATCTCTCGAAACAAATCTTGATATACAAATGCTCTTGATCACTGATAATATATTCGTTTTTTAGTGACTTTTATGGTAGCTCCAACTTTTAATAAATTGGTTCTTATTGTATTTATTTGCCATTTTTCAGCCTTTTCAAATGTTGTTTTTTTGATGCTTTTTTTTAGTAATAAAAATAGTTCGTAGGCTAAACTACTTAAAAACAACCTGAAGAAGTTTGCAACAAATCCATGATTGGATAATCGATCGGAAAAACACATATTCTTGACTTCTTTACTTCTGTTTTCGCTAGATTCACCTCGTTTTACATAGAAATCAAAGTATATTTCTCGGGCACCTTTCTCTTTAATATTACTTATAAAATGACGAACATTTAAGCCTTTCCCTGTACTTTCTATTTTACAGTAAGCTTGTTGTGGTTTATGCCAACTTTTGGCTTGATAGCGAAACGATGTGAAATGTTGGTGTTTTTTATGCTGATTTACATATTGAAGTTGAACCGCTTTTTTACAACGCTCAACCTTTCTTTTGAGTACCGAATTACTAGCCTGACCTGTTACAAAAAACAAATCATAATCAGCTACTAATTTATAAAAAGGAGCACAACTAAATCCACTATCTGTTCGAATAGTAATTTTTAGTTCAGGATATGCTTTTTTTATTTTTTGAATAATTCTTCTTAAAATTCCGACATACCATCGATTCGAATGGCTATTTCCTGGGCGAAGAACTGGCAGGATAATTTGACCGGTTTCTCCATCATGAAAAAATAATTCATTTAACATAAACTGTCCATAATAACCATTGAACATTGACATTTGTTGATTCCCATATGTTGGATCATCGGTAGCATCAACATCAATTGTTATTTCATCTCGACCTTTTAGGCTTGATACGTAACGATCAATCCAAGCGTAAGAAAGTTTGAAAATAGTTTCTTTATTCAAACTGTTTTCAAAACGAGAAATAGTAGGTTGAGAAGCCAAATCTCCTTGAAGAACATCTTTAAATAATGGGTCATTTTGTAAATGGGTCACATCATTGGCATCTTGATAACCTAGCATTAGCATAAACACACGTTGCTTGAGTTGATGCTCTCGACTGTAAGTAATGTATTTAGGGTTTCGAAGATCAGGAAGTAACTTGCTAAAATGTTTTAGTAAGTTGTGGGTTCTCTCTAACTTTTCTAAAAGAATCAAAGAACCATCTGAACTAATCTCTGTGGCTGAAAAATCAACCGAAATAGCTTGATTTCCTCGATAAAATAAAGTATCTTTAGTGCTCAAATATGGGTGTTTTAAAAAATGATATATTTTGTGTTTAACTGCTTAAATATAACACTTTACATTCAGGTTTTTTGATTTCTGATGAATTATTCGGGTTAAAAATGAAAAAACTAAAAAGCAAGGTGTCAAAGGTAAAAGGCTCAAAGCGGGTTGGGATAACCAATACTTACTAAAGGTCTTAAAAATAAAAGTATGAGTTTGCCCTGAGTGGACAAAGGCTTTATAAGGCAATAACATTTGTATAACTATTTTAGCAAGTTCTTCAGCGTTTTTGCCAAAAGGTAATTTTTCCATTAAAAAAAAAGCAGTCGTTCTTTCCACAATTGTAACAATTGCACCCTTCCTATCTTTTCCAATTATTAAATCTATTTCCCAATCACCAAAGCGTAATTTATTGTTAATTATATCACTTCTAAGGTCGATTGATACTCGATCTTTAATAGTGTTCTGTTTTCCTGAAACAGGGCTTTCCTGTGTTTTAATTGATGCCTTAAATGTGTATACAAATTACCTCCTTGCCTTTTATCCTCTCTTACATAAAGCATATATTCTTTGGTGACTAACCATAGGGATATTAGGTAATTTACAATATCTAACGATCTGTTCTGGAGACCATTGTTCTTGTATAATTTTATTTCTTACATAGTTCTCTATTGATGGCGTAAACTTTCTATTGTTTGCAAAGCGATCTTTTCTTTCACTATACAACTCCTGTGCAAAGTCAGGGTTATATGAGCCTTGTTTTTTTGAATTACGTTTTATCTCTCTATAAATAGTTGTTTTATCAACTTTCAATGATTTGGCAATAAAATCTTTTGATTTGCCTCAATTTAGATATGCTTTAATTTGACACCTTTGTTATTAACTCATGTTACGCATCCAAACCTCAAAAAAGGATGATTAAGCAGCTTTAGGTGTTGATAACTTTCTGAGTTCGTTATGAGCTGCTTTTTGAGCTGCTAAATAGATTTGTGTTTTCATAGCAAAATGATTTTTCCCTGTTCTTTGTTTAAGCCACTCTAACTTTATATAAGCTACAATTGACAATACAAAATGATTCGTTTGAGTTTCTGTTTTTTTAGTTGGAGATTTAGCAAAACCTGTGTTACTTTTAATCGATTTGTGATACTCTTCTACTGCCCACCGTTTTTTGTAGATTGTAGTTATTTGGTTATACGATAAATTTAAATCACTACAAGCCAAGTACAACTCGCCGACTGTATCATTCTCGTTTTTGAAAACTTGCTTTGTAAGCAACAGCGGAAAGTCTAGTTTTTCAAACCAAACTTCCACGGTTTGTTGTCTTGGCTGTAATGTTTTAATATTCACGTATGCTCCATTTTGCTTATCTTCTAAGGATAAGGCTACTTTTCGATTGCTTTTTAAGGCAATAATAAAATCATTTTTTAAAAGTTCTTTACAATAAACCATGTTCTCTGCTGAAGAAAACCAACTATCAGCCAACACATAATCAAAGTGTATTTTGCTACTACATTCCTGCAACATTTCTCTAAAAAGTTCGTTTTTAGTTTTGCTGCTTTTACGCTTTTGCCTTCCTGTTTTTTTGTCGGTAACCCAAATATTTTTCTTTATAAACTCTACACCACACGGTATACGCATGCCTCCAACTTCGACTAAAGCAGTTAGAAAATTAACCCCTTTTACAGACCTTCCAAACACATGGTCAAAATGCCAAGTGTTCAACTCACTTTCATCTGTATATTGTTTTTCTTGTATCGAATCATCAAAACTTAAAATGATAGTTTCTTTAGATTGAGTCAATTCTTCAACATAAGGTTTTGCCTTTTTCCATAGAAATTTACTGTCATAAACACCCGTTGATAATGCTCGTGTTATTTTATCATGTTTTATAGAGAGTAATGAAGCCATACCTGTAGCTGTCGTGTAAGAACTTGAACTTATCAAATAATCAGTATACAAATCAACAAAATTATCCATCTTTTTATTTCTCAAAGTTGTTAACAAGATAAACTATAAATATCTTAAATTCAAATTATTCTTGCGTAAGGTGAGTTATTTAGTTAAATGCTTCATATTTATTGACTTTTAGTAGAGCATAAATAGAAGTCTTAACAAGGAGTTATTCAGAGTGAAGGCTCTAAATCCTTCGCTCTTTTTGCTCCGTTTCGCTACGCTCCCTTTGAAAAAATAGCGAAGGGTTTTAAACGGTATTAAGATTATATAAATACTCCTAAAAGTTGCATTTACTAATTGAACTTAAAAACCTCGAAACCATATTAATTTCGAGGTTTTAGGGTTAGTCAAAAGAATAATCAACTATCCTTTTACTTTATTTTTAAAGTTATCAAACTTAGTAGCTTCTTTTTTAGGCCAGCTATTGTTAGAAGTATCTACATCAGCAGTTTCTAAATCTGGATCTAATTTTATGCTTTTAATTTCTTTTGCTGTTCTAAATACTTTAGAAACTTGAGTGTCATTTCTCATCCAGATTTGTGCAGGAAAATTATGACGTTCTTTTGTTCCGTCTGTATATTCTAACTCAACAATAATAGGCATAACTAAACCTCCTGGTTTATTAAAAGTTACCTCGTAAAAGAAATTTGGAGCTTCTTTTAAAGAAGCTTTATCAGCATCGGTCATTTTAGCTAGATATTCTTTAATTACGGGGAATTCTAGCGCTTTCATACCTTTATTAACTTCACCTTCTTTAGCTTCAGCAAAATAGATTAATTTACCTTCGTAATCGGCTAAATTCATTTTATGGCGTTTTGCTAATTCTTTCGCTTTCTCTGTTGGTTTATCGGTTAAGTAAAACTTTTT
Organism: Tenacibaculum sp.; assembly: GCA_965242715.1. Taxonomy (GTDB): domain Bacteria; phylum Bacteroidota; class Bacteroidia; order Flavobacteriales; family Flavobacteriaceae; genus Polaribacter. Next base: position 1,226,361 of record OZ251501.1, on the reverse strand, counting down.
TACACTTTTAATCCCTATATCACAATAATCTGTTGTATAGAACCAACCCCTCCAGAACCAATCCAAATCCATTGCAGAGGCATCTTCCATTGTTCTAAAGAAATCTGCAGGAGTTGGGTGTTTAAACATCCAACGTTTTGAATAGGTTCTAAAAGCATAATCAAATAATTCTGGTCCCATAATGGTGTTACGTAACATATATAAACCTGCTGCTGGTTTTGTGTAGGCATTTGGTCCAAATTGTTTTACGTAATCTCCTTGAGACATAATAGGAGAGAGATTACTTTGATCTCCGCCCATATAACCAACAACATCTTTTGGTAAATTACCGGTAAAGAAATTTGGGTCATAATCTAATTCTGCTAAAATTTCTACAAATGAGTTTAAACCTTCATCCATCCAAGTCCATTGGCGTTCATCAGAATTTACAATCATAGGAAAGAAGTTATGACCAACTTCATGTGTAATTACACCAATCATTCCTCTTTTTGTTCTTGCTGATACTGTTCCGTCTGAGTTTGGTCTTCCGTAGTTAAAACAAATCATTGGATATTCCATTCCTTGACGTTTTGCGTGTACAGAAATTGCTTTGCTATACGGATAATCAAAAGTCATTTTAGAATATTCTTCTAACGTATTTGCAACCACTCTTGTAGAATGCTCTTCCCATAACGGATTTCCTTCTTTTGGATATAAAGAAATTGCCATTATAGTTTTTCCGTTAATATTGATTGCCATTGCATCCCAAATATATTTTCTTGATGAAGCAAAAGCATAATCACGAACATTTTTAGCATTAAAATGCCATGTTTTTGTTTTAGTAGAATGCCCTTTTTCAGCAATTTCAGCTTCCGCTTGTGTAACTATAAAAACAGGGTCTTTAAAAGACTTTCTTGCGGTATTCATACGTTTACGTTGCTTACGAGTTAAAACATCTTTCGCGTTTTGTAATTCACCCGTAGCTTCTACAATATGGTCTGCGGGTACTGTTAAATTTACATCGTAATCACCGAATTCTAAAGCCCATTCACTACGTCCCCAAAATTGCATGTTTTGCCATCCTTCAACATTATCATAAACTGCTAAACGAGGAAAAAACTGTGCAAGAGTGTAATTGTTATTTCCGTCAGGAAAAGCTTCGTAACCAGAACGACCTCCAATTTCTACATAGTTATTAATATTGTACCACCATTTAATGCTGAATTTAAATGTTTCACCAGAAGCCAAAGGTTTTTGTAAATTAATACGCATCATAGTTCTATTAACAAAATAGGATAGATTTCTACCATCATCATATTTTACTTCTTCAATATTAAAACCACCCTCAAAAGGTTTTTTTAAGTTGTCTTTTGTAAATGCAACAGGTCCGTTAAATGCAGTGTCTCCTAGATTTTCTGATTTAGCTAAAGGTGTTTTAGAATCTGGAGCACGCACATTTTGATCTAATTGTACCCATAAATACTCTAAGTTATCTTTAGAATTGTTGTGATATGTAATTTTTTCGTTTCCGTATAAACGGTTGTTTGCTTCGTCTAAGCGTAAATCCATCACATAATCAACTTTTTGTTGTGTGTATTGATGTCCAGGAGCACCAGAGGCCGTGTGTTGGTCGTTTGGTGTTGGTAATATATCTTTTAGTTGACGAAATTTGTTTTGGTCATTATGACCTTGTTGACGCTCTTTTTTAGGCGAGTCTTGTGCAAAAACTGATGCAGATACAAAAAGAACTAAAAGCAGTAACGTTGCTAATTTTCTCATTATTTAGTGTTTGAATTGATTTTTTAAAAATAGGCTGAAAATTACACATTAATCAGCAGTTATAAATGGATATTGTTAAAATTTTAACAAACCTTTATCATAAAAAAAAGACAACATAAATTGATGCTGTCTTTTTTTTGGTAGGTTTTATCCTTTAATTTTATCCTTTAATTTTATCCTTTAATTTTGTTCTTAAATTTTTTAAACTTATTTATTTTTTGTTTTGGCCAACTGTTATTGGAGGTATCTACATCTGCAGTTTCTAAGTTAGGATCTATAAGAATGCTTTCTATTTCTTTATCAGAAGAAAAAACTTTGCTTATTTCTCTGTCATTATACCTCCAAATCTGTGCAGGATATGTTTTCTTTTCTTTTGTACCGTCTTTATAAGTAAACTCTACAATTATTGGCATTACCAATCCACCAGGTTTGTTATATGTAATTTCGTAATGGTATTTACTGTGTTTATTAGAAAAACCTAAGCCAATAGAAGTATCTTCATTAAAATTAACTGAACCATCTTTGTTTTTACTAGTGTAAAATTTCTTAACTCCTTTAATTCCAATATCTGTTACATCTGTAGTATAAAACCATCCTCTCCAAAACCAATCTAAATCTATTGCAGAAGCATCTTCCATAGATCTAAAGAAATCTGCAGGAGTTGGGTGTTTAAATTTCCATCTTTTAGAATAGGTTTTAAATGCATGATCAAACAATTCTTTACCCATTATGGTTTCTCTTAAAATCCATAAAGCTGTTGCTGGTTTGCCATAAGCGTTGTTTCCAAAACTATAAACATTATCTCCTTTAGACATAATTGGGGCTATTTTAGATTGATCTCCTCTCATATATTTAACAATGTTTTTAGGATAACCTCTTGTGATTGGAAAATCTTTATCATAATCTAATTTGGCTAACATTTCCATATAAGAGTTTAATCCTTCGTCCATCCAAGTCCATTGGCGCTCATCAGAATTAACAATCATAGGGAAGAAGTTATGACCTACTTCATGAATAGTTACTTTTACCATTCTGTATTTTGTTCTGTCAGAATACGTTCCATCTGGATTTGGTCTTCCTGGGTTGAAACAAATTTGTGGATATTCCATTCCCATTTGTCCATCAACAGAGATTGCTTTGTGATATGGATAATCAAAAGTATATCTAGAATATGTTTTTAAAGTTTGGGCAACTGCTCTTGTAGAATGGTCTCCATACAAAGGGTTTGCTTCTTTAGAGTATAAAGATTCTGCCATTACAGTTTTACCGTTTATAGTAACTGCCATTGCATCAAAAATAAATTTTCTTGAAGTTGCAAAAGCGTAATCTCTTACATTGGTAGCTTTAAATTTCCAAGTTTTTGTTTTGTTAGAACGACCTTGTTCAATTTTTTCTGCTTCTTTTTGAGTTCTAATGATAACAGGGTTGTCAAACGTTTTTCTAGCTTTTTCAATTCTCTTTAATTCAGTTTTAGAAAAAACTTCCTTTTTGTTTTGTAAAACTCCTGTTGCACCTAACATATGATCTGCAGGAACGGTAATATTTACATCAAAATCTCCAAATTCTAAAGCGAATTCACTTCTTCCCCAAAATTGATCATTTTGCCAACCTTCTACATTATCATATACACACATTCTTGGGTAAAATTGTGCGATTACATAATTGTTGTTTCCATCTTTTTCAAAATGCTCATAACCAGATCTTCCTCCTTGAGTTCTATGATTATTAATATTATACCACCATTCTATATTGAATTTAAAAGTATCTCCAGAAGCCAAAGGTTGTGGTAAATTAATACGCATCATGGTTTGATTGATGGTGTGTGATAATTTACCACCACCTGTATTAGTTACGTTTGTAATTTTAAATCCACCATCAAACGATTTTTCAGGAAAAGCTTTATCAAATCGTATTTTACTTAATTTTTTTCGCACTTTTCCAGAATTTATATCTGGCGATTTAGAATCTGAAGCGCGTACATTTTGGTCTAATTGTACCCATAAATACGGTAATTCATCTGAAGAATTATTATGATAAGTTATAGTTTCTGAACCTGTTATTTTTTGTGTATCATCATTTAAAACAATGTTCATAGTATAATCAACTTTCTGCTGAGTGTACTCTTTTCCTGGAGCACCAGAAGCTGTATGCTGAGTGTTTGGTGTTGCTAAAATGTCTTTTAATTGTCTAAATTTGTTTTGATTAGTGTGTCCTTGTTTTGTTTTATTCTGAGTTTCTTGAGCAAAAACTGAGGCAGAAATAAACAATATAGAAAGAACTAAAGAAGTTAATTTCTTCATGAGTTTATTATTTTTTTTTAAATGTGGAGTAAATTAATGATTAACTAGATAATAGCTATTTTTTTGTTAAAATTTTAACAAACCTTTATCATTTTTTTTTGTTAACATTTTACTAGTGTATTTTCCGTTGGCTTTAGCTTTTACTAAATTTTGCTGCTCGGGAAAGTGTTTGGTAAGTAATGTGTTTTTAATTTCTATGGAAGAAACTTTAGTAATACTATCTATTTCTAAATAAAAGTATACAATATCTCCTTCATATTCTTTACCTATATATTTAAAGTTCTTAGCTGTTCCGTTTACTTTAAAATGTAGATTCTTTGTTAAATATTTATTGAAGTATTCATCGGAATTATTGAGTTCTCTTTTTGTAGTTAATTGCAGGTCAATATCGTAATCTTTGTTTACAGCTAGCTCAATATCATCCATAAAAACATTTGTAATAATCTGAATTGATGCTGTTTTTGAATTAAATTCTATTTGTGTTAAACTTAAATAGTATTTATGTACCGAAAATGAGATTAACGGAAGTATAAAAAGAATTAAAAATGCTTTGTTAAATTTCATAAGTTGATAAAAATAATTACCAAGCCAAATTACTAATTATATTTTGTTAAATTTAATTTTTTAAAATTTATTGCTTTTTCTCTTAAATACTTAATCATATCTAACCTATTTTTTAAAAGATAAGGTTTAAAATCTTTATCTTCTTCACAATAATAAATAAATCTAGAAACATCTTCTTTTAAAATTTTAAATTCCTCTTGAATAAAAAAAAGATAATTATTATTAATGTTTTGGTTCTACCACGAATTTAATGGAATTTATTAAATTCGTAAAAAAAAGGTAAAATGTTTACACATCAATTTTTCGATTTACTACTAAATTTAGATGACAACTGGCAAGTTGTAAAAGTAGAAGCAGATTATGCAATTTCAGACATAAAAATAGTCATTAAATTCATAGGAGAAAGAGCCCTTTGTCCAGAGACCATGGAATTATGTAGTTTATATGACCATGCACCAAATCGAGAATGGCGTCATTTAGATACGATGCAATATAAGACTTTTATAAGTTGTAAGTTGCCAAGAATAAAGAACAGTCAAGGAGCTGTAATCACCATAGTTCCGCCATGGGCAGATAAGCATACACGTCATACACACCTTTTTGAACATGCAATAATTGATTTACTATTAGCAACTAAAAATCAAACAAAAACAGCAAAATTAATGCGTTGTGGTTTTAATGTCATCAATAGAGTAATTCATTTAAGTACAGAAAGAGGTTTGAGTAGGAGAGATTTATCAAATATGGATTTTAGTCGTTTGAGTTTGGATGAAAAATCGTTTAAGAAAGGACATAAATATATAAGTGTCTTAAGTCATCCTAGAAGTGGTTTTATCATAGATGTAGAAGAAGGAAGAACTAAAGAATCTGTAGAAAAACTATTTGATAAATCTATGACAAAACAACAACAAAAACAGGTTAAAACTATAAGTTTAGATATGTGGAAAGCTTATATTTCTACCTCTAAAAGTCAATTACCAAACGCATCTATTGTTCACGACAGATTTCATTTGGTTAAGTATTTAAATACCGCTATTGATAAGGTTAGAAGAAGAGAAGTTAAAACGGATGATGAATTGATAAACAGTAGATATGCGTTACTTAAAAACCAAGAAAACCTAACCGAGAAACAACGAATAAAATTTGATGCAATAATCAAGGCGAACTATGAAGTTAGCAAGGCGTGGCAAGTCAAAGAAAATTTTAAAGATTTATTCCATAAAGAAACTAAGTATATTAATGGTTTTTATTTACTAATTAAATGGATACGAAATTCTACTTCTAAGCAAATTAAAGAAGTAACAAAGGTTGTTACAATGTTTGAAAAACATCTCTCTGGAGTTATAAATGCCTTAATAACTGAGTATAGCAATGCAATGGCTGAAAGATTAAATGGAAAAATACAAGAACTTAAATCTATTGGAAAAGGATATAGAACTTTTAAAAACTTTAGAAGTGCAATACTCTTTTTTAATGGAGGTTTAAATCTTTACCCATTAAAATAAGGGTAGAGCCAATGTTTTTAATTGGCACTATCTCATAATCTGTGTAAGTTTAAAAATCTCGGGAGCTATAACTCCCGAGATTTTTTTTATTAACTTTAAACTTTAACACCTTATATTATGAAACCAGAAGACATTTTAAACGATTCTTTTTTACAGCAATTCAAGAGCGGAACAGAACTAACCTCCTTTTTAGAAGACTTGCATAAGCGAGGCATAGAAAAGATATTAGAAGGCGAATTAGACGCACATTTAGATTATGAAAAACATCAAAAGCGTAGCAATACCAATGCGCGAAATGGCTATACTTCAAAAAAGTTAAAAACTACCTTAGGAGAAACGACGATACAAATACCACGAGATCGAGAAAGTTCATTTAATCCAATGCTTATTAAAAAACGGCAAAGCACAGCAGATGGAGTAGAAAATATAATCATCTCTCTGTACGCAAAAGGGATGAGTACCAGTGATATTGAACAGCAAATATATGAGTTGTACGATTTCAATATTTCTACTGCCACAATCTCAAGAATTACCGATAAAATAACAGGAGATATCATTGCATGGAAAAATCGCCCCCTAGAACAAACCTACCTAATCGTTTGGATGGACGGTATTGTTTTTAAGGTTAGAGAAAACTCAAAAGTGATTAACAAAACCATTTACATCGCAGTAGGGTTACGCACAGATGGTAAAAAAGAGGTGTTAGGATTATGGTTAGGTAAAAATGAATCTTCCGCCTTTTGGATGTCTGTTTTAAGTGATATTAAAGCACGAGGAACACAAGATATTTTGATTACTGCTACCGATAATTTAAACGGATTTACAGAGACCATAAAAACAATGTTTCCTAATTCTGTAACTCAAATATGTGTAGTACATCAAATTAGAAACACCATGCGTTATGTGGTCTGGAAGGATAAAAAGGAATTTGTAAAAGATATGAAACAAATCTACACAGCACCCACAAAAGAAGCCGCCAAAGCCGCTTTAAACGACTTCAAAGACAAGTGGAACTCTAAATATTCTTACGCCATTAAAAGTTGGGAAAACAATTGGGACGAACTCACTGTTTTCTTTGATTTTCCCGCTGAAATTAGAAAAATAATATACACCACTAATCTCATCGAAAACTTAAACGGAAAGATTAGAAAATACACAAAAAACAAACTCTCTTTCCCCACGGATGACGCGGTAATGAAGTCCGTATTTTTAGCACTAAGAGAAAGCACAAGAAAATGGACAATGCCAATTAGAAATTGGGGCGTTATTCTTAACCAATTTTTGATTATATTTGAAGACAGGATTAAGTTATAAATAACCTAATCCCGAATTTTAAACTTACACAGATTTTGCAAGAGTGTCTTTTAATTCTTTTTTCTTTGTTTTCAAGAGCCTTCAAATATTTTAATTTCTTTGTTCTACCAGAAATCCAATTTAATAAAGCATGTATAGAAATAATATTAGCACTTGCTGTACGTAACCTTCTTTCAGCTGGAGATAAAATTCTTGAACCAGCAAAAGGCAAATTTAAAGTCTCAGCGCTTTTTTATTTTTTATTTTTAAATTGTTTAACATCTGTATCTAAATATCCTAACAAATTATTTTTTCTTAGTTCAACTTCTTCTAATTGATATGTTTTATGGCGTAAAAAAATTTGAACATCATTAAAACCAAAACTCACTTTATTTACATGGTAAATTTGTGTTTGGTATTGCACTGAAGTTACTTTTAAAGAATCACCAATTTTAGCAAAAATTTTAAAATCGCCATCAAAATTAGTATACGTAACTTTATTAGTCTGTAAATTTATTACATATGCATTTTCAATAGTTGCAATAGAGTCTAATACTTTTCCATATAGAGATTTTCTTTCTTGTGCAGAGAGAGAAATGGAAGTTATAAATAGTATGTATAAAACTTTTTTCACTTATCTTTTTTTAGAATTTAATGATAACTAATGCTTTCTTCTTGAAATATACGAATTAATTGTGAAATTTGTCTTTAGGGATTTTTAAATTTTTAAAGGAAATCTTTTTTTCTCATCAAGTTTATTTCGTAGTTCATTTTTTTTTCGAAGAATTATCAGGCAGCCCAAAACTACCACCAATACTTTTTGATTTTCTTAAAATGAATTCATCTTTACCGAGAGGCAATTCCACCCAATAAATTATCAACCAATTCTGCAATAGTATCAATTTTGGAGTTTGTTTTATCTCTAGTGCTAAAAAACCTGTAAGATTATGTTTTTTAACCCTCTCCAGTGGGTTTAATTCCCCAATGCTTGCATCGAAATTATTAAGGTTTTTTTCTTTTTCATGCCTGGTGGGCTTGCTCCAAAGTTAGATGAGAAAAAAAGAGCACATCATTTTCTTTAATAATAATTTCAAAGAGTCCATTTTCATCAGAAATAGTTCCAGTTTTTGATGTTTTATTTACAATATGAACATTGGGTACTGCAAAAGTTTCTAGTACCACTTTTCCAAAAATTAATTTTTGCTGCTCTTGAGCAAAAACTGAAAAAAAAGAAACAAATAAGAATAGTATAAAAATTGATTTTTTCATATTTACAAAGAAAATAACAACAACTCTTAAAAATGTTTGGCTCTACCCTTATTTTAATGGGTAAAGATTTAAACCTCCATTAAAAAAGAGTATTGCACTTCTAAAGTTTTTAAAAGTTCTATATCCTTTTCCAATAGATTTAAGTTCTTGTATTTTTCCATTTAATCTTTCAGCCATTGCATTGCTATACTCAGTTATTAAGGCATTTATAACTCCAGAGAGATGTTTTTCAAACATTGTAACAACCTTTGTTACTTCTTTAATTTGCTTAGAAGTAGAATTTCGTATCCATTTAATTAGTAAATAAAAACCATTAATATACTTAGTTTCTTTATGGAATAAATCTTTAAAATTTTCTTTGACTTGCCACGCCTTGCTAACTTCATAGTTCGCCTTGATTATTGCATCAAATTTTATTCGTTGTTTCTCGGTTAGGTTTTCTTGGTTTTTAAGTAACGCATATCTACTGTTTATCAATTCATCATTCGTTTTAACTTCTCTTCTTCTAACCTTATCAATAGCGGTATTTAAATACTTAACCAAATGAAATCTGTCGTGAACAATAGATGCGTTTGGTAATTGACTTTTAGAGGTAGAAATATAAGCTTTCCACATATCTAAACTTATAGTTTTAACCTGTTTTTGTTGTTGTTTTGTCATAGATTTATCAAATAGTTTTTCTACAGATTCTTTAGTTCTTCCTTCTTCTACATCTATGATAAAACCACTTCTAGGATGACTTAAGACACTTATATATTTATGTCCTTTCTTAAACGATTTTTCATCCAAACTCAAACGACTAAAATCCATATTTGATAAATCTCTCCTACTCAAACCTCTTTCTGTACTTAAATGAATTACTCTATTAATGACATTAAAACCACAACGCATTAATTTTGCTGTTTTTGTTTGATTTTTAGTTGCTAATAGTAAATCAATTATTGCATGTTCAAAAAGGTGTGTATGACGTGTATGCTTATCTGCCCATGGCGGAACTATGGTGATTACAGCTCCTTGACTGTTCTTTATTCTTGGCAACTTACAACTTATAAAAGTCTTATATTGCATCGTATCTAAATGACGCCATTCTCGATTTGGTGCATGGTCATATAAACTACATAATTCCATGGTCTCTGGACAAAGGGCTCTTTCTCCTATGAATTTAATGACTATTTTTATGTCTGAAATTGCATAATCTGCTTCTACTTTTACAACTTGCCAGTTGTCATCTAAATTTAGTAGTAAATCGAAAAATTGATGTGTAAACATTTTACCTTTTTTTTACGAATTTAATAAATTCCATTAAATTCGTGGTAGAACCAAATGTTTTAACAACTTCTTAAACTTTTGCTAATTATAAATATATAATGGGTATTTGGTGAAAAATAATAAAAAAAGAGTTTATTTGCTAAATAAAAATTACGATTAATCTTTTAATAGTATTAAATGAAAAACCTCGTTATAGCAAGTACATCAACCGTTCACGGAAGTGGATATTTAGACTATTTATTACCAACGCTAAACCATTTTTTTTCGCAAGCGAAAACTATTTTATTTATTCCGTATGCACGTCCAGGCGGTATTTCTTATGACAAGTATACTAAAATTGTACAAAAAGCATTTGCTGAAATTGATAAAAAAGTAGTGGGGATTCACGAGTTTGATAATCTTAAGGAAGCAATACAAAAAGCCGAAGCTATTTTTACAGGTGGCGGAAATACTTTTGAATTGGTAAATCAACTGTATAAAAAAGATGTTTTATCAACTTTAAAAGAAACTATTGAAAACGGAACTCCATATCTTGGAACAAGTGCAGGTAGCAATATCTGTGGTGTTACCATGATGAATACCAATGATATGCCAATTGTATATCCACCAAGTTTTAACACAATGAGCTTAATTCCGTTTAATATAAATGCACATTATTTAGATCCAATAAAAGGCTCAAAACATATGGGAGAAACTAGAGAAACACGAATTAAAGAATTCCATATTTTTAATAATACACCAGTCTTAGGCTTACGAGAAGGAAGTTGGTTGGAAGTTAAAAATAATAAAATTACGCTTCGTGGAAACTTAACCGCACGTTTATTTCAGCAAAATATAAAACCAATAGAATTAGAAAGTGGAGTAGAGGTTGTTATTTAGTTTAAAAGTTTAAAAGTTTAAAAGTATCAAAGGAAGAAAAGTGTTTTCTGCACCTAACACCTAATAATTCACATAATCTACAATCTCCAAACCATAACCAATTATACCAACACGTTTTGTTTGTTGTGTGTTAGATATTAAACGAAGCTTGTGAATGTTTAGATCGTGCAAAATTTGTGCACCAATTCCGAAATCTTTATTATCTAAATTTATACTTGGAGCTTTTAACTTTCCTTTTGCTTGATTCTTCTTTAGAAGACTTAACCTATTCAATAAATTTAAAGATTGTGATTGTTGATTTATAAATAGAATAGCACCCTTTTCATCATCATTTATAACCTGAAACATTTGGTCTAATTTCTTATCGGCATTGTTGGTAAGCGTTCCTAAAATGTCATTGTTTACTAGTGTAGAATTTACACGCGTTAAAACAGGCTCATCGCTACTCCAGACCCCTTTGGTTAATGCAATATGTATTTGATTGTTAGTTGTTTGCTGATAGGCTCTCAGGCGAAAACTCCCAAAACGAGTTTCAATTTCAAAATCTTCTTTTTTCTCGATTAATGAATCATGTTCCATTCTGTACGCTACTAAATCTTCAATAGAAACAATTTTTAAATCGAATTTTTTAGCAACCTTTAATAATTGAGGAAGACGTGCCATTGTACCATCTTCATTCATAATTTCTACAATTACGCCTGCGGGTTGTAAGCCCGCTAAACGAGCAAAATCTATGGCAGCCTCTGTATGACCAGTTCTACGCAAAACTCCGCCTTCTTTTGCTTTTAATGGAAAAATATGTCCAGGACGTGCCAAATCAAAAGGTTTTGTTCCTTTATTTATTAAAGCTTGAATGGTTAAGGCTCTATCTGAAGCAGAAATGCCTGTAGTAACTCCTTTTCCGCGTAAATCAACCGAAACGGTAAAGGCAGTTTCCATTGGGTCGGTATTATTATTAACCATCATACTAAGATCTAACTCTTTACAACGAGTTTCAGTAAGTGGAGCGCAAATTAAACCACGGCCATGAGTTGCCATAAAGTTTATCATTTCTGGAGTTGTAGTTTCTGCAGCAGCTAAAAAATCACCTTCATTTTCTCTGTCTTCATCATCTACCACAATAATTACTTTTCCATTTTTAATGTCTTCAATGGCTTCTTCAATAGTATTTAATTGAATATTTTTTTTGATAGTTGTTGTTCTCATTTTATGTGTTTTCTTTCTTTTGAAAGAAATTTTTAAATAAATTAATAATTGGTGCAAAAAACGAACTGAAATTAAATAAACCTTTATCTTTAGATGCTCTTACCGTTAATAGAATTGCTATAGGAAGCATTGATAATACTGCAATCCAAGAACCTAAAAGAGCGCTAAGAGAACTCTCTTCAGCAAGATTTTTTCCAAAGGAATTGGTAAAAAAATAAACTACATATATAGCTATCGCTAAAACCATCGGTACTCCAAACCCACCTTTTCTAATAATAGAACCTAAAGGTGCGCCGATAAAAAACAATAATAAACACGATAAAGATAGTGCTATGCGGTTATAAAACTCTATATCATATAAATTTAATATTTTTCTTTTTCGTTTAAAATTATCTTTAGATGATTTTATGTTATTTAATGTCCTCTCTATTTTAGAAACAGCGGTTGTATAAATTTCAGATTGCTCTGGTAACTCAAAATTATTAATAAGTAATGTGTCTAGTTTTTTATCAATTATTGAATCAGGATATCTATGCAAGTCTTTTGCTCTAACATTTAAGTATAAATTGGTTGCTTTGTTTTTTAAAAACTCATTATAATTTTCTTTCATTGTTGGCAATGTATCTTTTAACTGTGCCAGACTTAACATATTAAAATTTTTAGTATATTTTATATCGTTCAAATCTCCTTTTGTAAGTGCCGAAATGTCAATATTTATGGTATATTTATCAAAGTCAGCATATGATGCAGGCATCTTAGCTTTCTTTTTATAAGAAGTCCTGTTTTTTATGTGATCTTCAAAATAATGTCCATTTTTTAAAATTAAGGTCATATAGCGACTACCTTCTTCAGAAATTATTTCTCCATTACTAGCCGTAATTATTTTAGTATTTCCTTTTCGACTAGACAAATCATAAATAAGAACATCTTTTAATAAGTTGTCATTTTTTCCGTACTTTTTATTAAACTTTATATGATAATTAGGTATTTCTGTGTTAAAACTACCAGGAATTAATGCCATTTCTGGCTGTTTCTTTTTAATATTTAACTTTAAGTTTATTAATTTTAAATTAGCGTATGGATATACATAGTTTGAAATTAGAAAGTTAGTAATGCTCATTAAAATAGCAAAAAACATTAAAGAACGTACTAATCTTTGTAAGGAAATACCAGCAGATTTAGCTGCCGCAAATTCGTAATTTTCAGACAAACTACCTAAAGTCATTATTGAAGATAATAATATTGCAATAGGTAATGCTTGCGCAGATACTATTAAACAGGCGTAAAATAGAAAGTTTAAAATTATATCAAAAGTAATTCCTTTACCAGCAATTTCATCAAAAGAAAGCCATAGCGCTTGCATTACTAATACAAACAGTATGATGAAAAAAGTAGCTAAAAAAGGAGCTAAAAACGATTTTAGTATGTATTTATCTAAAATATTCACACTACAAAAATAGTAAGGTTAGGCTTAAAAACAATAAAAGTTTTGTTAATTGACCTAACTTATCAAATACAAAACTTTTAGTTCTATTTTTTAATAAAAAACTAATCTATTAAATATCCTTGTTTTTCATACTTAGCTTTATCAAAAGAGAATAATTTTTCTGATAATGCTTGATTACTTTTAAACTTATTAATAGTAAACGAAGTGGTAGAACCGTTTGCTCCTGTTTGAATTAACTTGTAAATATGTTTTGTTCTAGCATCAATAGCTAACTCAACTTTTATAATGTCTGAAGCGCTATCAATAGGGGTAAGCGTTACATATTGTAACTTTCTTCCATTTGAATTTTTAAGTTCCCCCATTTTATAATTATAACCTTCTTTGTAAAAAGTTAATAATTTTGAAGGATATATAAACCCGTCATCTTCTTCCATATCACCATCATTTATAGTGATTTCTTTTTCTTCGTGATTGATAACTATCAATTTATCACCATTAAAAACAAAATCGTTTCCTAAATATTTTAATCTGTATTTTTCTCCTTCTAGCGTAATATTTCCACGAGTAGCGTCATTTACACCAACATCTTTATTAATTAAGTTTGCGGTAAAACCGATATACATATTTTTGTATGCACCCATTTTTTCTGAAACTTCATCTAAGAATGTTTTTGCTTGTGCAGAAGAATCTTGTGCTATACTATTTAAACTAATAAATAATCCTAAAAATAATAATCCTATTTTTTTTATTTTCATGTTTTTTCCGCTACGCGGGAATATTTTAGTTACTATTTCTTTTCGTTTTCTAAGAGCTGTTCTAGTGCTATAAAGTCTAGAACTAATACTTGTCTTGCTTTACTTCCTTCAAACTGACCTACAATTCCTGCAGCTTCTAATTGATCTATTAGTCTACCTGCTCTGTTGTATCCTAATTTGAGTTTTCGTTGCAATAAAGATGCAGAACCTTGTTGTGCTGTTACAATAATTTCTGCAGCTTCTTTAAACAATTTATCTCTATCAGATATATTATTATCAAGACCCGTGCCACTTTCTTCACCAGTATATTCTGGTAATAAATAAGCTTCAGGGTAGGCGCGTTGCGAGCCAATAAAATCAGTAATTTTTTCTACTTCTGGAGTATCTATAAATGCACATTGAATTCGAATTATATCATTTCCATTGGTGTATAATAAATCTCCACGACCAATTAATTGGTCAGCTCCTCCTGCATCTAAAATAGTTCTACTGTCAATTTTTGAAGTTACTCTAAACGCAATTCTCGCAGGAAAATTTGCTTTAATAATACCTGTAATTACATTTACAGAAGGTCTTTGTGTGGCTACAATTAAATGAATTCCTATTGCACGAGCTAACTGTGCTAAACGAGCAATTGGTGTTTCTACTTCTTTACCAGCCGTCATAATTAAATCGGCAAATTCATCAATTACTAAAATAATGTATGGTAAAAATTGATGTCCATTTTCAGGATTTAATTTACGTGCTTTAAATTTAACATTGTATTCTTTAATGTTACGCACCATTGCATTTTTAAGCAAATCATAACGATTGTCCATCTCTATACACAACGAATTTAATGTATGCACAACTTTGGTTGTATCAGTAATTATAGCTTCATCTGTATCGGGTAATTTTGCTAAATAATGACGTTCAATTTTATTAAATAAGGTTAATTCTACCTTCTTCGGATCCACCAATACAAATTTTACTTCCGCAGGGTGTTTTCTATATAAAAGTGAAGTTAATACAGCATTCAGTCCAACAGATTTTCCTTGTCCAGTTGCACCTGCCATTAATAAGTGAGGCATTTTTGCTAAATCTACTACAAAGGTTTCGTTAGAAATAGTTTTACCCAAAGCAATTGGTAATTCCATTTGAGCTTCTTGAAATTTCTTAGAAGAAATTACAGAATGCATAGATACAATGGTCGATTTTTTATTAGGTACCTCAATACCAATAGTTCCTTTCCCAGGAATAGGAGCAATGATACGAATCCCTAATGCAGAAAGAGATAGGGCAATATCGTCTTCTAAATTTTTAATTTTTGAAATTCTAATTCCCGCCTCTGGAACAATTTCATAAAGTGTAATTGTAGGACCAACAGTCGCTTTAATTTTCGCAATACCAATTTTGTAGTTTTTAAGCGTTTCTACAATTCGGTTTTTGTTAACTTCCAGCTCTTCTGGGTCAATAGAAATGGTTTCGTTATATTCTTTTAGTAAATTAAATGTTGGGAATTTATAATTCCCTAATTCTAATTTAGGGTCAAATTCACCAAAGTTTTTAACTAATCTATCCGATAAATTTTCGGTAACACTTTTTTCTTCAGAAATTTTATCAACAGCAATTTCAACTTCTTTAATTTTTTCTTCGGAAGCTTTTAAAACAGGTTCTAATTTTGCATCAAAAGGTTGCTCTATTTCTAAAGAAATAGCAGTAACATCTGGTGTTTTAGTAGAGGCGTTAGAATGATTTGAAATGGTTGGTTGTAAATTCTCTACAGACAATTCAAACTCTGATTTATCTTTTTTATCTTCAGAAACTTCTTTAACATTCTTAGAGGTTTCGCTTAGAGTATCTTTTTTAAGAGTTTTTTGTGTTGCTTTTTCTCTTTTCTCTTTTATTTTTTGGTTAATTAATTCAGGGGTAATTCTAAAACGTATTATTAAATATACAATAAAAAAGAAAGCTAAAAGAATTACTAAACCTATTTTTCCAAGAAAATCTTGCAAGTACTCGTTGATTTCAAAACCAATAATTCCTGATAAAACAGCATATTTTTTTTCTAAAAAACCAAGTGTAACCGAAAGCCATAACATACCTAGTAATCCCCAATTCCAAGAGGTAGCAACGCGTTTTATTTTGGCTTGTAAAAACCAGTATAAACCTGCTAAGAATAATAAAAAAGGAATATAGAAAGCTCCAATTCCAAAGCCTTTATAGATAAAGAAATTACTCAGTTTTGCGCCTATTTTTCCTAATAAATTCTTCGTAGGAATGGCTCTGTTACTAAACTCAGTAAGTGTACTTTGATCTTCTTGCCACGAAAAAAAGAAAGATACAAATGCCACAGTTAAAAACAACGACAGTAACATTAAAAAAGCACCTAAAATAGTTTGAGTTTGACGATTTCTAAAAAAGTCTCCAATATTTTTAAATACTGAAATTTTTTTTGTCTTTGTTGAAGTTGAGATTGTTTTCTTCGTCATTAAATTAATGAAATAATAAGTGGTAAATATAGCATTTTACGCTAACAAATTTGTAATTTTAGGCAGGTAAATTATACAAGCTAAAACTAGTGAAATAAAAGCAGCAAAAGCTGCAGCACCTGCAGAAATATCTTTAATAAAACCTATTTTTTTATCGTATGCTGGTTGCATAAAATCGGCAATTTTTTCTACAGCAGTATTGAGTGCTTCAGTAACCAAAACTAAACCAATTACAAGTAATTGTACCATCCATTCTATAGCAGAAATATTAAAGTAAAAACCAGCAATAATGGCAATAATAGCCATAGTAGCTTGTGCTTTTATACTATCTTGAGTAGTTAATAAAAGCCAAATGCCTTTTATAGCAAATTTACCGCCTCGTAAGCGTCCTTTAATAAAACTATCATTTGGGTTTTTCATTTTACAAAGCGTTTAGAGCGGCTTCGTAATTTGGTTCATCTGCAGTTTCTGTAACTTGCTCAGTATATATTACATTGCCATTTTCATCTAAAACAACAATAGAACGAGAATGTAAGCCTGCCAATGGACCTGTAGTGATTTCTAATCCGTAATCTTTACCGAATTTTCCTGTTGCAAAATCTGAAAGCATTATAACATTTTCAATTCCTTCTGCGCCACAAAACCGACCTTGTGCAAAAGGTAAATCGCGCGAAATACATAACACTTTTGTATTCTCTAATGCTGCTGCACTTTTATTGAAGTTTCTAACCGATGTTGCACAAGTACCAGTGTCTACTGAAGGAAAGATATTTAGAATTAGTTTGCTACCATTAAAATCAGTTAAAGATTTTTGAGATAAATCTGTTCCAACTAATTTAAAATCAGCAGCTTTTGATCCAATTTTTGGTAAGTTCCCTATAGTTTCTATTGTGTTTCCTTTAAGTGTTATTGTTGCCATTTTTTTTTTAGTTTTAATGAGTTTCAAAAGTAACTAAATAAAATTGAAAATTGAGAATTACTATTATTAACTGAATACTAAAAAAGCTATCTTCGTACTCGCAAAAAAAGCAATAATAAAATTGATTTTAACCAACTACACCAAAGAGTTTAAGTATAACTGGAAACTGGCAGCGCCAGTTATGTTAGGTATGTTAGGGCATACCTTTGTAGGTTTTGTAGATAATATTATGGTTGGGCAATTAGGAACGGCAGAATTAGCTGCAGTTTCTTTGGGTAACAGTTTTATGTTTATTGCAATGTCTTTAGGAATTGGTTTTTCTACGGCGATAACTCCGTTAATTGCAGAAGCAGATGCTGCTAACAATTTTAATAAAGCAAAGTCTGTCTTTAAACATGGGCTGTTTTTATGTACCGTTCTAGGGGGGGTAATGTTTCTATTGGTTTTCTTTTCTAAACCATTATTATATTTAATGAAACAGCCTGAAGAGGTTGTTGAATTGGCAATTCCGTATTTAGATTTAGTTGCATTTTCATTAATTCCGCTAATAGTTTTTCAAGCATTTAAACAGTTTAGTGATGGAATGTCTATGACACGATACCCAATGTATGCTGCTATTATTGCTAATATTGTAAATGTTGTTTTAAATTATCTATTGATTTTTGGAAAGTTTGGTTTTCCAGAATTAGGAATTGTTGGTGCTGCTTATGGAACCTTAATTTCTCGTGTAATAATGATGATTTATTTATGGTGGTTACTGGCAAGTAAAGAACGTTCCAAAAAATTAGTTACCAATATTAAGTTCTTTGTATTAGATACGTTGATGATTCGGAGAATTATCAATTTAGGAGCACCAAGTGCGATGCAAATGTTTTTTGAAGTTGCCATTTTTACAGCAGCTATTTGGTTAAGTGGATTGTTGGGTAAAAATCCGCAAGCGGCAAATCAAATTGCATTAAACTTATCTTCTATGACATTTATGATAGCTATGGGGTTAAGTGTTGCTGCAATGGTGAGAGTAGGAAACCAAAAAGGATTACAGAATTATAAAGAATTGCGTAGAATTGCTTTTTCTATCTTTTTTTTAGGAATAGTTTTAGCCGTTTTCTTCGGGTTAATTTTCTTTCTATTTCATAAAAGCTTACCAAATTTGTATGTAGATTTGAATGACGCAACTAATTATACTGATAACATGGAAGTAGTTTCTATAGCAGCACAATTATTAATAGCTGCTGCATTCTTTCAAATTTCAGATAGCATACAAGTAATGGTTTTAGGTGCTTTACGTGGCTTACAAGATGTAAAAATACCTACAATAATTACTTTTATTTCGTATTGGGTTATTGGTTTTCCAGTATCTTATTTTCTAGGAAAAGAAGACGCTTATGGTAGCTACGGAATTTGGTTAGGTTTATTAGCAGGCTTAACTTCAGCATCTATTTTATTATTTATTAGATTTAACTATTTAACAAAAAAACTTATTAAAAATGGACTTACCTAAATTTTTATTGGCAGATAATAGTAATCACCCAGATGATGTTTTTGTATTACATACTGAATATCCTCGTTTTTTAATCAACTTAAAAGATGATTCTATAGAGTGGTTCGAAGATTTATCTGGCGAAAGCGAAGAGGATGTTACTACAGAATTAGCTGATTTAATGGATAAAGCGGGTGAATTTTATGATAGTGAAATGGAAGGGTTGGAGTAGGTTTGTTAACGTGTTTGTATATGATTTGTTGCGTTTTTTAAACGCCTAATTTAGCAAATAAAAATCAACTAGAAAATCTGCGAGAATTTTTGTAAAGTAACTTGCTCTCAATGTTATTAAGTTAAGCATTTAACTGCTTAATTATGAGTGATTTTGCTTGGTTTTTTTGCTCTGATTATTGTATATTATTTGATAATCAAATACTTATTACATTGAAAAAAAACTTTTATTTTTTAAATAATAAACTACCTCGACGCAAGCGTCGGGGAATTAAACCCAATTGGGCTATCGCCCTGCGATTAAAAATCAAGGAAAACAAGAGGAATATAAGAAAATACATTCAGAACAACTTAAGCTGTTTTAATACTTCGAGGCTTTTCTCGGAGTAGTTTATTCCGCCGTAAGCACTTATCTTTTCTGTAGAAATTGTAACTTTCACCTGCAAGGGTTTTTACCCAAAAAGGTGAAAATAATTGAATTGAAAAAGTCTTGTGCCTTTATTTTATAAGGCTTTTCAATTCTTTAACAAAAAGACCTGCGGAGTTAAGGCATTGAAGGTTAATAAATTTGTTTTACTGTTCTAAGTTAACTTAATTTTAAGACCATATGGCTTCATCAAAACATTAACAGTTAGCAAGTTGTTAACAATGTTTAAGCAGGTAGTTAGCTGACCAAAAATCCAAAGAAAAAACGTAAATTTGCATCTTGAAAATTAAAGAATAAATGAAGATATCATACAATTGGTTACAACAATTTTTACAACTTGATTGGGAAGCTACAAAAATAGGAGAGCTTTTAACTGATTTAGGTTTAGAGGTTGAAGGAATTGAAACCAAAGAAAGTATAAAAGGAAGTTTAAAAGGAATTGTTGTAGGTAAGGTTTTAACTTGTAAACAGCATCCAAATGCAGATAGATTAAAAATTACTACGGTAGATTTAGGAAACGGAGAACCAGTACAAATTGTATGTGGTGCGCCAAATGTAGCTGCTGGTCAAAAAGTTCCTGTGGCAACAATTGGTACTGTTTTATATGATGATAAAGGAGAGTCTTTTAAAATTAAAAAAGGTAAAATTAGAGGAGAAGAAAGCCACGGAATGATTTGTGCTGAAGATGAGTTAGGTCTTGGAAAAGGACATGACGGTATTATGGTTTTAGATACTTCTTTAGAAGTAGGTACACCAGCGGCGGTAGTTTTTAACATAGAAACAGATCAAGTTTTTGAAATTGGTTTAACACCTAATAGAGCAGATGCTATGAGCCATTTTGGTGTTGCTCGAGATTTACGTGCAGGCTTAATGCAACAAGACATAAATTTAGAATTTATTTCTCCATCAGTTTCCGATTTTCATGTAAATGAAAGAAATTTACGAATAGATATTGAAATTGAAGATAAAGGTTTAGTACCTCGTTATTGCGGAATTACTATTACCAATATTGAGGTAAAAGAAAGTCCGGAATGGATACAAACCCGATTAAAAGCTATTGGGATAACACCTAAAAATAATGTGATAGATATTACCAATTATGTATTACATGAACTGGGGCAGCCGCTTCATGCATTTGATGCAAATAAAATTAAGGGTAATAAAATTGTAATTAAAAACCTTTGGGAAGGCACAAAATTTATAACTTTAGATGGGGTTGAGCGTGAGCTTTCTTCAGAAGATATTATGATTTGCGACGGTGAAGATAATCCCTTATGTATTGGTGGTGTTTTTGGCGGATTGAATTCTGGTGTAACAGAAAACACAACTACTATTTTCTTAGAAAGTGCGTACTTTAATCCCGTTTCTATAAGAAAAACAGCTAAACGACATGCATTAAATACAGATGCTTCTTTTAGGTTTGAAAGAGGAGTAGATATTAATATGGCTGAATACGCTTTAAAACGTGCAGCGTTATTAATTGAAAAATATGCTGGCGGAAAAATGGCTTCTGATATATTAGATTTTTATCCTGAAAAGATAGAAGATTTTCAAGTATTTTTATCGTATGATAACACGAATAAATTGATTGGTCAAGAAATTTCGAAGGAAAGAATAAAAAATATTTTAGCATCGTTAGAAATAAAAATTAATAGTGAGACTGAGGTTGGTTTGGGTTTAACAATACCTTCTTACCGTGTTGATGTTTATAGAGAAGCAGATGTTATAGAAGAAATTTTACGTATTTATGGATATAATAATATTGAATTTTCACATAAATTAAATACATCTATTTCTTTTGATAGTGATATTAAAGTTAAAGTAGAGAACATTGTTGGTAACCAATTAAGTTCTCTTGGATTTAATGAAACTATGGCAAACTCTTTAACTAAAGAAGAGTATGTGAATTTATCAGATAATTTAAATTCAGAGTTTAATGTAGTAATGTTAAATCCATTAAGTAATGATTTAAAAGTAATGCGTCAATCGTTATTGTTTTCTGGGTTAGAAAGTGTTGCCTATAATATTAATAGAAGAAACAATTTATTAAAGTTTTATGAGTTTGGTAAAACCTATCATAAATACGAAAGCGGTTATCAAGAAGATAAACACTTAACATTATTTGTTACTGGAAACAGAGTAAAAGATAGTTGGAAAGTTGCTTTGCAAGCATCAGATTTTTTCTATTTAAAAGGAATAATTACTATGCTTTTTAGTAGATTAGGAATTAACAAATTAAAACCGACACCTATTAAGAATGATGTTTTTTCTGAAGGAATTACATTAAGCTTAGGAAAAATTAAATTAGCCGAATTTGGTGTTGTAAAACGTATTATTTTAAAAGAATTTGGAATAAAACAAGAAGTTTTATTTGCAGATATAAATTGGCAGAATGTGCTAAATTTAGTTGGCAAAAAGAGTATTAAAGTTACTGGTTTACCAAAGTATCCTGCTGTAAAGCGTGATTTAGCTTTATTATTGGATTCTAAAACGGAATTTAAAGAAGTATATAATTTAGCCTTTCAATCAGAAAAAAACTTACTAAAAGAGGTCGATTTGTTTGATGTTTATCAAGGTGATAATTTACCTGAAGGAAAGAAAAGTTATGCGGTAAGTTTTGTACTACAAGATGAAAACAAAACGCTTGCCGACAAACAAATAGATAAGATAATGCAAAAATTACAGCAAACTTTTGAAAAGAGTTTAGATGCTGTTTTAAGATAATTTATAAGCTCCATTTATGGGGCTTTTTTTTATAGAGCTAAAAATTAAAATTGTTATTTCTGTAAAAAAGGAATCCATAACTAAAAAAATAATAGATTTCTGCCTTTGCAGAAATGACAAAGCAATATGTACAAACTACTAATAAGACCTATATTATTTTTATTCGACCCTGAAAAAATTCATTACTTTACTTTTTCTTTGGTGCGGTTTTTATCTAGAATCCCTTTTGTATCAAGAATCTTTAGAAGTTTATACCAAGTAAATGATAAACGTTTAGAAAGAAAACTATTTGGGTTAACATTTAAGAACCCAGTAGGTTTAGCCGCTGGTTTTGATAAAAATGCAGTATTGTATAATGAACTAGCAAACTTCGGGTTTGGTTTTATAGAAATTGGTACAGTAACTCCAAAAGGTCAAATAGGTAACCCTAAAAAGCGTTTATTCCGTTTAAAAAATGATAAAGGAATTATCAATAGAATGGGATTTAATAATGAAGGCTTAGCCACGGCAATTCTTCAACTAAAAAAGAATAAGGGTAAGGTAATTATTGGTGGTAATATTGGTAAAAATACAGCTACACGTGCTGAAGATTATACCACAGATTATTTAGAGTGTTTTAAAGGTTTACATCCGTATGTAGATTATTTTGTGTTAAATGTTAGTTGTCCAAACGTTGGGAGTCATGCGAAATTAGATGATGTTGGGTATTTAAAAGAACTGATTATTGAAGTTCAAAAACTTGATAAAGAACTCTCAAGGTCTGGTAAAGTACAATCAAAACCAATTTTATTGAAAATTGCACCAGATTTAAATAATAATCAGTTAGATGAAATAATTCAATTAGTAGCTGAAACTAAAATTGATGGTGTTATTGCCTCAAACACTTCTATAAATAGAGAGAATTTGAAAGCTTCCGTAGCACAATTAAAAGCTATTGGAAACGGCGGTGTAAGTGGGCAGCCAATTAAAGAACGAAGTACCAGCGTAATTAAATACTTAGCAGACAACTCTAACAAAGCCTTTCCTATTATTGGTGTTGGCGGAATTAATTCTGCCGAAGATGCTTTAGAGAAATTAAATGCTGGCGCAGATTTGGTACAAATTTATACAGGTTTTATTTACGAAGGCCCGAGTTTAATTAAACAAATTAATAAAGCAGTTTTAGGTCAATTTTAATTCGTTATTACGACCGAAGTGAAGTAATTCTAAAATGGATGCAGGTTATAGTATTTGTATTAATTGCAGGGTTGATTTTGATATAGTGATTAAATTAGGGGCGATTTGCTGATGTGATTCTGAATATGTGTTGAATCTTCAATGACTTAAATATTTAATGTTAGTGAGATTATCAAAAAATAAGTTTAGAAACAAACCAAATTAATTTTGCACATTCTTAAGTTTCAGTATCTTTGAAACCGATGAATAACAAAGTCAAAATTATTGAATGTCCACGAGATGCAATGCAAGGAATAAAATCTTATTTTATTCCAACAGAAAAAAAAGCATTGTATATCAATTCATTACTAAAAGTAGGTTTTGACACTATTGATTTTGGTAGTTTTGTATCGCCAAAGGCAATTCCGCAAATGCGAGATACGGCAGATGTATTATCTAAATTAGACCTTTCTAAAACCAATAGTAAATTATTGGCTATTATAGCTAATGTTCGTGGAGCAAATGATGCTTCGGTTTTTGAAGAAATAGATTATTTAGGCTATCCATTTTCAATTTCCGAGAATTTTCAAATGCGAAATACACATAAAACTATTGCGGAATCTATAGAAACTTTAGATGCAATTTTAAATATTGCAGATAAAACAAAAAAAGAAGTTGTTGCTTATTTATCAATGGGGTTTGGAAACCCGTACGGAGACCCTTGGAATGTAGAAATAGTAGGAAAGTGGACAGAAAAACTTTCAAAAATGGGCGTAAAGATTTTATCTTTATCAGATACTATTGGAAGCTCAACGCCAGAAGTTATTGCGTATTTGTTTTCTAATTTAATTACAAAATATCCAGAAATAGAATTTGGTGCACATTTACATACAATACCAGATAAATGGCACAAAAAAGTTGATGCAGCTTACAAAGCAGGTTGTTTGCGTTTTGATGGCGCAATTAAAGGTTACGGAGGTTGCCCTATGGCAAAAGACGAATTAACAGGTAATATGCCAACTGAAAAATTATTGAGTTATTTTACTACTAAAAAAGCAGAAACAGGTATAAAACCTATGAGTTTTGAGAGTGCTTATAATAAAGCTTTAGAAGTTTTTCTTTAACGTTGTTATTCCTAATAGAAATAGGGATCCAGAATAATAAAAAATAAATTTCTGTTTTCACAGGAATAACAAAAGAATACAAATGAAAAAATTACAAACCATTTTATATTTAGTAACAATAACAATTTTATTGTCTTGCGGATCTTCTTCTAACGCAGTCACTTCAATATTAGAAGTTGCTATAGAACCAAAAGCTCAACTACCACAAAAAGTTATTGTAGAAAAAACGGTTACTAACGATCCAAATACTATTGAATTTAACTTTTTACAGTTGAATGACGTCTACGAAATCTCACCAATTCAAGGCGGTAAATTTGGTGGTATGGCAAGAGTGGAAGCAGTGCATAAAGCGTTGTTGAAAGAAAACCCCAATACAATGATGGTGATGGCAGGCGACTTTTTAAATCCATCTTTATTAGGAACTATTAAAGTAGATGGCGAACGCTTACGAGGTAAACAAATGATTGATGTAATGAATTTTATGAATTTCGATTTGGTTGCTTTTGGTAATCACGAGTTCGATTTAAGTTTTAATGATTTGCAAAAACGTCTTAATGAAAGTAACTTTGAGTGGGTTTCGGGCAACGTAATGCACAATAAAAACGGAAGGAGTTTTTTTTTTAATAAAGTTGTAAATGGAAAAAAACTTCCTGTTAATGATACTTTCGTACAAGACGTTATTGATGCTGATGGCACAAAAATTACAATAGGTTTTATAAGTGTTTGTATTCCATCCAACCCAAAAGATTATGTTTCTTATGGAGATATTTTTATAGAAGCAGAAAGAACCTACAATGAACTTAAAGATCGTGTAGATATTGTCTTTGGGTTAACACACATGAAAATAGAACAAGACAAGCAATTAGCGCAAATGTTGCCAAATATTCCGTTAATAATGGGAGGTCACGAACACACAAATAGCTATGAAACGGTTGGTAATTCTATAATTGCTAAAGCAGATGCCAATGCTAAAACGGTTTATATACATAGAATACGTTATAACAAGTTAACAGGTAAAACTGTTATAAAATCAGAATTAAAAGAGATTAATAAAACAATTCTTCCAGATAAAGAAGTTGGAGATATTGTAAATAAATGGAAGAAAATATTAAACCAAAAGATAACAGAAATTGTAACCAACCCAGATGAAGTAATTTATACAGCAACTGTTCCGTTAGAAGCACGTGATACACCAATACGAAGCACACAAACCAATATGGGAGTTGTCATTACAAAGGCTATGAGTTTTGCCTTTAATAATGAAGTAGATTGTGCTTTGGTAAATGGAGGTTCTATTAGAATTGATGATATGCTTGAAGGCGAAATAAATGCCATAGATATTTTTAGAGTATTACCATATGGTGGCAATATTTTAAAGGTTTATATTAAAGGGAGCTTACTTAAAAAGGTGTTAGATTATGGGTTAAATGCTGCAGGAACTGGAGCGTATTTACAACGTTATAATGCTACTAAAGTAGGTGAGGAGTGGCAAATTCAAAACCTTCCTATAGATGAAGCTAAAATATACAAAGTTGCTTTTTCAGATTATCTATTAAAAGGATTTGATATTCCTTTCTTATCTGATAAAAATTCAGAAATAAGCATTATTTATAAGCCTACAAAAGCTGAATTAGCTTTTGATATTCGTGGTGCTGTTATTCAATATTTAAAAACTTTATAGTCTTTTTTATTCATTTCCAATAACTTATAAATTCTTTCTTATTTTTATTTAAAATAAATCTAAATAAGACTTGTTAGATTCATTTACGTGATTATATTTGCCCCATAATTAAATCACTATTTATAATTAATCTAAATAAAAATGAAGAAAGTTTTATCATTTATGTTAGTAAGTTTTACACTTGTTTCAATGGCACAAAGTGCACCACAAGACAGTATTTCAACAAACCCTCAAAACCAACAAAATGCTGCACAACGTATTTTATCATCTAATTTAAATCAAAAAGGTTTAATAGTAGGTGGTTATGGCGAGATTACATACAATCGTTCAACTGGAGAAAATGCAGAATTAGATGTACAACGTCTAGTATTATTATTTGGTTATAAATTTTCTGATAAAGTTCAGTTTATTACCGAAGTTGAATTTGAACACGTTAAAGAAGTATTTGTAGAGCAGGCATTCTTACAATATACAATTGCCGATAATGTAAATCTTCGTGGAGGTTTAATGTTAATACCAATGGGAATTATAAATGAATATCACGAACCAACAACCTTTAATGGAGTTGAACGACCAAGTATGGACGGAGCAATTGTGCCAACTACTTGGAGAGAAATTGGAATAGGAGTTTCTGGAAGGTTTGATGAAGTGTCATTACGTTACCAAGCTTATATTTTTAATGGATTTACTTCATTAAATGGAACAAAAACATTGGGTGGTAAAAACGGGTTAAGAAACGGTAGGCAAAAAGGTGCTAAATCTACAATGAATAATGTAAATTTTGCAGGTAAATTAGATTATTACGGTTTACCAGGTTTACGTTTAGGATTATCAGGTTATTTTGGTAGAACACAGTCAGACAAAGCTATTGAAGACTTGTCTGGTACAGATGTAGGCATTGCTATGATTGGTTTAGATGCACGTTATGCATACCAACGTTTTACTGCCCGTGGTCAATTTATTCATGCTAGTATTTCAGATAGTAAGGAG
Source organism: Tenacibaculum sp. (assembly GCA_965242715.1). Lineage (GTDB taxonomy): Bacteria > Bacteroidota > Bacteroidia > Flavobacteriales > Flavobacteriaceae > Polaribacter. Next base: position 1,198,914 of record OZ251501.1, on the reverse strand, counting down.
TATAATACTTATTATAATGTGTCAACTGGTGAAGAATTAGGAAGTGCATTACAAGGCTGGTATATAGAAGGAGCTTATAATTTATTACCACAACATAAAAAACAACAATTATTTGCTTTTGCTCGTTATGAAGATTATAATACACATGCTTTAGTTGAAGAAGGGATTAATAAAAATCTTTTATACGACCGTAATGAGTGGACATTAGGTTTAAGCTATAAAGTTGCTCTAGGAGCAGTAGTTATTAAAGCAGACTATCAATTTAAAAATAATGCAGTGTCTGGAAGTCATGTAGTTGAGCAATTAAACGTAGGCTTCGGAGTTTGGTTTTAATACAATTTATCAATATTAACTAGAAGTTAATATTTGTTGAAAGTCAGAATGGATTGTAAAACTTGTTCTGGCTTTTTATTTAGACTAATTCTAATTACCTTTGTGTATGATTTTAAAACGATTATTTCCTGTATTAATTTGTGTAATTGGCATCGCTTTGTTGTCTTTTACACTTCCAGATAGACTTAAAAAGAAAGTAAATAAGGAGATTAAAAAAACTTTTGACACAGAAGAGTTTCAATTAAAATCAGTTTCTATAAATGATTCAATCAATAGTAAATTACCATATAAAATTGATGACAATCATCTTTTTAAAATTGAAAAGGAAGATCAAATAATTGGTTATGCGTTTATTGATAAAGCACCAAGTAAAACCGATGAGTTTGATTATTTAATATTGTTAAATAAAAATTTAATTATTGCTAAAATAAAAGTTCTAATTTATAGAGAAGATTATGGTGGTGAAATTGGAAGCAAACGTTGGTTGAAACAGTTTATAGGAAAAAAAGCTACAGATAAGCTAAAGTATGAGAAAGATATTATAGCTATTTCAGGTGCTACAATTTCTGCCAATTCTATGACAGTAGCAATTAATCAATTTTTAAAAAATCTAGAAATTCTCCATAAAAACAACGTTTTATAATGCAGTTTAGTGGAGTTATTTATCAATTTCCAAAAGAAATAAAAGCTTTATTAATTGCATTTATATGTACATTGAGTATTGGTTTTTATAGCGGAATTTCTTTTGTTAGAACAACAACAAGTGCAAATTTAACAGGAATAGAACAGCGCTATTTAGGGAATGAAGAAGATGAGAACGCTTCAAAAATGATGTTTAAAAAATCTGAAGGAGAAATAATAACAACTGTTCATAGCCATATTTTATCGCTTTCTGTTATTTTTTTTTTAGTAGCGTTAATTCTATCTACAACAAGTATACATTATAAATTAAAGCTTTTTTTAATGATAGAACCTTTCTGTTCATTAGTACTTACTTTTGGAGGTATCTATTTTCTTTGGAAAGAAATTCTCTGGATGAAATATGTAATTATACTTTCTGGTTTTTTGATGACCGCGACCTATACTGCATCCATATTCATTATTTTGAAACAAGTTTTAAAGAAAGCGAATTAAGTTTTAAAACAGTTTGTAATGTTTTTTTTAAAAACAGTGAGGGTTTCCAAGTTATATCTAGTTGAAAACTGCTATTTTTAGAGTTCTGTATCTGTTGAAGCATCTTCATAACTTTCTTAAAATATGTCGCTAAAAATGAATTATATACCGTAAATTTGTATGCAATTACATCTTAATTGCAATATGACAGCACACAACAACAAAATTTTAGGAGAAGGGCTAACATACGATGACGTTTTATTAGTTCCTGCCTTTTCCGAAGTTCTTCCAAGAGAAGTAAACATTCAAACAAAATTTACGAGAAACATTACAATTAATATCCCTATTATATCTGCAGCTATGGATACTGTTACAGAGTCTGCTATGGCTATTGCTATGGCTCGCGAAGGCGGTATTGGCGTTTTACATAAAAATATGACAATTGCACAGCAAGCAAAAGAAGTTCGTAGGGTAAAACGTGCAGAAAGCGGTATGATTTTAGACCCTGTTACTTTACCTCTTTCAGCAAGTGTTTTAGACGCAAAACAAGGGATGAAAGAACATTCTATAGGTGGAATTCCTATAGTTGATGATAACGGTACTTTAAAAGGAATAGTTACCAATAGAGATTTACGTTTTGAGCATGATAACAATCGTCTGATTGTGGAGGTAATGACAAAAGAGAACTTGATAACTTCAGATGTTGGAACGTCTTTAAAAGATGCTGAAAAAATTCTTCAGAAAAATAAAATTGAAAAATTATTAATTGTTGATGATAATTATATACTAAAAGGGTTAATTACCTTTAGAGATATTACTAAAGTAACTCAGAAACCAATTGCAAATAAAGATACTTACGGAAGATTACGTGTTGCCGCGGCTTTAGGGGTAACTCCTGATGCTGTAGAAAGAGCCGAAGCTTTGGTAAAAGCTGGTGTAGATGCCGTAATTATAGATACCGCTCATGGACATACAAAAGGGGTGGTTTTAGTTTTAAAAGAGGTAAAAGCTAGATTTCCAGAATTAGATGTAATTGTAGGAAATATTGCAACTCCAGAAGCCGCAAAATATTTAGTTGAAGCGGGTGCAGATGCTATAAAAGTAGGTATTGGTCCAGGTTCTATTTGTACAACAAGAGTAGTTGCAGGTGTTGGTTTTCCTCAATTTTCAGCAGTTTTAGAAGTTGCAGCAGCTATAAAAGGAAGCGGGGTTCCGGTTATTGCAGATGGCGGAATTCGTTATACAGGTGATATACCAAAAGCAATTGCAGCAGGTGCAGATTGTGTAATGTTAGGTTCGTTATTAGCAGGAACAAAAGAAAGCCCTGGAGAAACTATTATTTACGAAGGACGTAAGTTTAAGTCATATAGAGGAATGGGGTCTGTAGAGGCGATGAAGCAAGGCTCTAAAGATCGTTATTTTCAAGACGTAGAAGATGATATTAAAAAATTGGTTCCAGAAGGAATTGTAGGTAGAGTTCCATATAAAGGAGAGTTGTTTGAAAGCATTCATCAATTTGTAGGTGGTTTACGTGCAGGAATGGGATATTGTGGTGCTAAAGACATTGAAACTTTAAAAGAGACGGCTAAGTTTGTTAAGATTACCGCAAGCGGAATTAATGAAAGTCATCCACACGATGTAACAATTACCAAAGAAGCACCTAATTATAGTCGTTAATAATTTTTGTTGTTTGTTATTCCTGCAAAAGCAGAACATACAGTAGTTAATTTATAATATTAGAATTTGTTACATATACTTGGCAAATACAGATGCGTTAGGGATTGAAGTGAAAATCCTTTTTATTGTCAGTTCGAATGAATTTGTGAAGAATGAACAAATTTGTATCGAGAACAAAATAAAAAGATTGTAACGAAAAGCCCGCTCGAACGCCCCAAAATAAATACTTAAACCTTTAAAAATGCTGTTGAAAAGACACTCTTGCAAAATCTGTGTAAGTTTAAAATTCGGGATTAGGTTATTTATAACTTAATCCTGTCTTCAAATATAATCAAAAATTGGTTAAGAATAACGCCCCAATTTCTAATTGGCATTGTCCATTTTCTTGTACTTTCTCTTAGTGCTAAAAATACGGACTTCATTACCGCGTCATCCGTGGGGAAAGAGAGTTTGTTTTTTGTGTATTTTCTAATCTTTCCGTTTAAGTTTTCGAGGAGATTAGTGGTGTATATTATTTTTCTAATTTCAGCAGGAAAATCAAAGAAAACAGTGAGTTCGTCCCAATGGTTTCATAATGTAAGGTATTAAAGTTTAAAATTAATAAAAAAAATCTTGGGAGTTATAACTCCCGAGATTTTAAACTTACACAGATTATGAGATAGTGCCTTAATTCTTCCATTTTTTACTTTTTCAGAGAGTAATTTCCTTTTTTTTGTACTAATTTCGTAAGTCGGATGGTCTTGAATTTACTCTGTTTACTCGGTTCTAATAGCTGCCAACGGTTTGTATAAGAATAGTAGCGGATTAAAAAGCACTGTATTTTGTCTATTATCTAACTTTTGTTAAATGTACTAAACTGTATTTTAAAGCACAAAACCCGCTATTATTTTTATACCGTGTTGGTAGCCGTTGTTGATATTCACATAATAAATTTCTTTCGTATTTCAGAGTTTGGTATTTCACAAATACTATTCTTGATAATCAGTTTCCTATTTTTTGAAATCAAATCATACACATAATCAGATAATTTTTTTGGAAATAAAAACATTAAATAACCAATTATTTTATATGATGAGATTTTCAATAATATTTTTCTGATTGCTACACTTTTTATATAAACTTCGTTTTCCACTAATATTATGGTTGCTTTTTCTAATCCTTTAATATTATACTTTAACAATAATTTCGTGCCAAATTTTGAAAGGCTTGAAATAAATTTAAAGGTATTGTTCTTATCATTTTTTGCAATAAACATAATCGTTTTATTACAAAACCCACATTCTCCATCAAAAATTATGTAATTATTTTTTTGCATTTAGTATTATAAAATTTTAAAAATGGGGTAACCTGATATATAACTTGCAAATATTAATATATAAATAACTTCTAAAAATTTCACACTCTTTAACAAATGACTAAAAATAATTGAGAAAATAGAGAGAAGTAGAAAATAGATAATCGTAGATAAACTATGCTCGATTGGTTTAACAATAAATACAGGCATTGTACAAACTATAAAAAACCCAAATAAAATAAAGACTTTGATGAATAGTCGTTCATTGATTGAATAAGAAGATGTTATAAAAGAAAACTTTGATAGTTCTTTATTTTCTATGTTTATAAATTTATCATATATGTCAAAAGATAATAAAAAAATTAAAGGAATTGTAATATTTGAGGATATTTTATAGTGAATGAAAAATGAAATAATCCATAAAATGGTTAAAAAAATTATTTTTATATTTGAAAATGATTTCTTAAAAATCATAAAATATAATAAAAAATGAGATGAAAAAGATTTTTTGGTTTTTGGCACTATTTTATAGTATTTATTATTATCTAGTCAAACCTTAACAACCCATTTTCTTGGCGAAGAAAATAAAGAAAAAAGAGGTCTTAAAATATTAAACAATAAGTTATTAAATTCTTCTTTGAGTTGTTTCATAAATTTCTTAAGATTCCAACCTGTAGCAGCTAAAAAGGCATTGATTTGCGGGGAATTTTCTCCCCAAAGATAGTTTTGGTTCAATCTAAAGTCTGTTTTTAAATGACCAATAACTGGTTCAATAGCAGCTCTTCTTCTAAATTTTCCTCTTTTACATCTTTTCTGATATTCTGTATCTCGTTTTAAAGGTCTATAATCAGGAGTTGATATTTTGGTGTTACCTATTTGTTTGATGCCTTTTCCACCTCTGTCATAAACAACTTCTTGGGGTAAAAAAGCAATATTGGATTGCATTTGTTCTAATAATGGTGCTATTGTTTTGCTATCGTGAGGATTGCCTTTAAAACTTTTTATCGCAGTAATGATTAATGTTTTTGAAGTAGTAATTAACCCTGTTTTAGTGCCAAATTCATATTTTTTATGCACTTTCCCTTTAGCGATACATGCTGTAAATGGTTTGTGAATACTGTAAATTTTATCTTTATCTGTTCGCTTTTGATGTAAGATTTGATAATACAAAGCAAACTGCTTTTTATAGACTTCTAAAACGTGTTCGGGTAATTCTCTTTCCAACTCTCGAAGTAAACGACCTGCTATAGTTTTTAGTTTTGCATCTGCTTTCTTTGCTTTTTTATATCGCTTTGGATGTTTACGATTATGGGTGTCTCTTAATAATTGCTTTGAGGTTCTGACATAACTTTGTCGTTGCTTTATCTTTTCTTTTTTAGCAATATCATTGCATTTATCAATAATCTTTTTGGCTAATTTAGCATCTGTAGGAAAGGTAGTGTTGTTCTCTGCTACTGTGGTGTCTGATAATGTTACTTTTTCTTTGGCTGCTTTACCAAAAAGACGGATAGAGTATGCAAATATTTTTTGAACTCCTAGTTCTCCTATACGTTTTCTGAAATGTACAAAGTCACTTGGATCACAGGGAAATTGATACTCAAAATAAGCCATGCCACAAAAATATTGCATGTAAGGGTTCATTGCCCAAGCTTCGGATAGACGCTCATCAGATAAATTATAAATACGCTTGAGCATTAAACTTCCAACCATTAATCGTACTGGCATCGCTGGTTGACCTGTATGTGAATAATACTGTGAGAAATCTTTCTCAAAGTATTTCCAATCTATTTTGTTGCTCAACAAAATTAATTCGTGGCTCAAATTAATAAAATCCTTGAGCAAAGGTCTGAACAAATTTTGTTGATTTTGATTCGCTGTTTTTCCTATCATTTATTGCAAGGTTTATACTATAATATACGGAAAATCTTGCAAGTAAATACTATATAAACAGTGAAAAATATCAAATAATTAACTGTAAATCAGAATGTTGAAACCTTTTTAAGGAACGACTATCTACTTTTAGATTTAATTTATTTTTTACTTCTGCAAAATTTAGACTGTCTTTAAAAAATCTTTTTTTTCTATTAATGGAATAGCGGTTGAAGAAAAATGAAAAGATATAAATAATAAATAAAGAAATTGGAATATAAATAATTCTCATACTAAAATTAGAAAACCAATTTATATTTTCTAATTTTAAGTAGGTAATATTTTTAGTTTTTTTTATATAACCGATAGCATAAAATTTATCTGTTATGTTATATTTTTGATTAAACTCATCCTTTATTACATTTGAAAATTCATTAAATCCTAATAAGTCAAAATTATTATCGGCTAAAGGAGATGCAAGAAAGAAAACTAAAAATATAAAAAATGTGATTTTCAACCCTCTAGATGGAATAAAAACATCTAAGACTAAAATAATAGATGATAGTATAAAAATATATGGAACATTAAAGTAAAGGAAAGGATATAAAAATGTTAAAAAATTGAATGCTTTAAAATTAATTATATATAAACTTAGAATAATTAAAACTAAAAAAGAAAATAGTACTGTAACGACACTCTTGCAAAATCTGTGTAAGTTTAAAATTCGGGATTAGGTTATTTATAACTTAATCCTGTCTTCAAATATAATCAAAAATTGGTTAAGAATAACGCCCCAATTTCTAATTGGCATTGTCCATTTTCTTGTGCTTTCTCTTAGTGCTAAAAATACGGACTTCATTACCGCGTCATCCGTGGGGAAAGAGAGTTTGTTTTTTGTGTATTTTCTAATCTTTCCGTTTAAGTTTTCGATGAGATTAGTGGTGTATATTATTTTTCTAATTTCAGCGGGAAAATCAAAGAAAACAGTGAGTTCGTCCCAATTGTTTTCCCAACTTTTAATGGCGTAAGAATATTTAGAGTTCCACTTGTCTTTGAAGTCGTTTAAAGCGGCTTTGGCGGCTTCTTTTGTGGGTGCTGTGTAGATTTGTTTCATATCTTTTACAAATTCCTTTTTATCCTTCCAGACCACATAACGCATGGTGTTTCTAATTTGATGTACTACACATATTTGAGTTACAGAATTAGGAAACATTGTTTTTATGGTCTCTGTAAATCCGTTTAAATTATCGGTAGCAGTAATCAAAATATCTTGTGTTCCTCGTGCTTTAATATCACTTAAAACAGACATCCAAAAGGCGGAAGATTCATTTTTACCTAACCATAATCCTAACACCTCTTTTTTACCATCTGTGCGTAACCCTACTGCGATGTAAATGGTTTTGTTAATCACTTTTGAGTTTTCTCTAACCTTAAAAACAATACCGTCCATCCAAACGATTAGGTAGGTTTGTTCTAGGGGGCGATTTTTCCATGCAATGATATCTCCTGTTATTTTATCGGTAATTCTTGAGATTGTGGCAGTAGAAATATTGAAATCGTACAACTCATATATTTGCTGTTCAATATCACTGGTACTCATCCCTTTTGCGTACAGAGAGATGATTATATTTTCTACTCCATCTGCTGTGCTTTGCCGTTTTTTAATAAGCATTGGATTAAATGAACTTTCTCGATCTCGTGGTATTTGTATCGTCGTTTCTCCTAAGGTAGTTTTTAACTTTTTTGAAGTATAGCCATTTCGCGCATTGGTATTGCTACGCTTTTGATGTTTTTCATAATCTAAATGTGCGTCTAATTCGCCTTCTAATATCTTTTCTATGCCTCGCTTATGCAAGTCTTCTAAAAAGGAGGTTAGTTCTGTTCCGCTCTTGAATTGCTGTAAAAAAGAATCGTTTAAAATGTCTTCTGGTTTCATAATATAAGGTGTTAAAGTTTAAAGTTAATAAAAAAAATCTCGGGAGTTATAGCTCCCGAGATTTTTAAACTTACACAGATTATGAGATAGTGCCACTGTAACATATGTAAGCCATTTATATAACAATAGTATTTTATTGGATGTGATAGTTGTTTTAACTATACTACCCAAGCCACTTTTTTTTTCTTCCGTATAGTTTCCTTCTATAAAAAAAAAACCAATAAATGACAGTATTAAATTTGTAAATATTGCACCTAGACTGCTAACCCAAATACTATTAGATTCTCCTGTGTATTTATCTATGTAGAAGGTAATATAAGAACTATCTTTGTTAGGTATCAAAAAAAGACTTATAACAATTAGCAAAATTAGTGAATATAGAAATGCTTTTTTATTATAAATATTTGTAGTATATAGTTTTGTTAGATTAATTATCTTTTTCATAGTTATCTATTTAGATTTATAAATAAAAGCATCTTCTAGTGTTGGTAATACTTTTGTTGCTTCAATTTTTTGCTTAGCAATAAATCTAACTTTTAAATTGTTTCCAAGAGGTTTTGTCCTTATCAAAATATGATTATTGCTTATTTCTTTTAATTCATTTCGACTAATTATTTTTTCAAAAACTAAATCATTAACTGATGACACTAATTCTGTTGTTTTACCAGAATAAATTATTCTCATACTTTCCATAAGGATTACATTTTCACAAATATTTTCTAAATCTTCGATAATATGTGATGATATTAGTATTATTGAATTTTTAGAAATTTCTGAAAGTAACAAATTAAAATTATTTCTTTCATTAGGATCTAAACCAACCATTGGTTCATCAAGAATTAGAAATTTCGGTTTATTAATAATTGCCTGTGCTATACCTACCCTTTGTTTCATTCCTCCTGAAAGTTCTTTTATAGGTGCTTTTTTTACATTGGTGAGGTTCAAAAGGTCTAAAACAGTGTCAATTTCTTTTTTTAAATATGAAGATGAACAGCCTTTTAGTAATCCAATATATTTGATATATTGAAAAACGGAAAGTTCTTGTAAAAAACCAATATTTTGTGGCAAATAGCCTAATATTTTTCTAATCACAAATGGGTTGTTGATAATATCAATATCGTTAAGAGTATATTTTCCTCCTTGAGGTGTTACAACAGTTGCTAATATATTTAATAATGTAGATTTCCCAGCACCATTAATACCTAATAAGCCTGTTATCCCTTTGTCTAATTTTAAAATTTTAATTTTTAATGAATTATTAGTATTTGGGTAAGTATGAGTTATGTTGTCTAATTTAATTTTCATATTTATGATATTTTATAATTTAACTTTGTTACACGTTTGTAGTCGAAAAAATAATCTCCCCAAGCAATTAAATTTAGAATAATCATAATAAGTCCAAATGTGTAAAACTTCATAAAAAGAATGATTCCGATATGAAGAAAGATGATACTTAACAACGTGATTTTTCTAGTTATTTTCAAATTCATTAAAACGGGATACAATAGTTCAATTAAAACGGTTGCCCATCCTAGACAAATAAAAAAAATAGGGTAATCAATAAAATGATAAAAAAAAGATTCAGTTATTTTTGGAGAAAAAGAATTTAAAATATACCATATAGCATTACCATCAAACCAATCTGTCCCTAATGATTTACCAAAACCTGAAAAAAAATAGACAAAACACATCTGTATTTGTGTAAAACGAATTATAAATGAATATAATGTTTTTACTTGTTCTTGATTTAATTTTCCATTAGGAATAGAAAATAAAATATTTATAAATAGAGCAAACGTCATAAAATAATCAGCACCATATGAAAAAAAATAACTTGAATTAATAATAGCGATATGAAGAAACCAAGCAATTATTGCAAATGTTAATTTTTTGTAATTAAACAGATTGAAAACAAGAGAAGTCATATAAATAGTAATCACTAAAAGTAAAGATACTCTATATGGAATTCCAATGGACACTAACGGGCTAGTAAACCAAGAAAGTAATGGATTATAAGGATATATAAATCCAGTATTTATGTTCTCTTTAATTAATCCATATCTACTAAAAAGGTCAAAAATATCAGGACTTAAAATAATAACATTTATTAAACAAAAAATTATAATTAGAGTACTATATAATTTAATGTTTTTTGTTTCAAAATCAAATAAAAATCTATTAACTTTCATTTCGTTTAATTTTTGAGAGTAATATTTTTTCATAAGAGATATTGTAGTTTTTAGAAAATGAATTATTTAATTTGTTATATTTTGAAACTTTTATGTAAACAGATATTTCATTTATTTGTGGATTTAAAGTAAATATCCTTGAACATATAGATGCGAGTAATTTATTTTTCATATCCTCATCAAATATGTGTATATTGAAATAATATGTAGCAGTTAAAAATTTTACTTTAGATTCAATAGACTTTAAAACTTTAATTTCTTTATCTTTTTCAGAAATAAAAAGAAGTTTTGATGAGCCATTAGAAACATTAGGAGAAAAAAATTCATATCCTCTGTTTGTACCTGTCATATTTGAGTAAAACCCAACAGTGTTTTTTATAAATGTAGGAATTGTATCAATTTTAAAATTTACTAAAAAAGCCTTACCTAAAGACACTCTTGCAAAATCTGTGTAAGTTTAAAATTCGGGATTAGGTTATTTATAACTTAATCCTGTCTTCAAATATAATCAAAAATTGGTTAAGAATAACGCCCCAATTTCTAATTGGCATTGTCCATTTTCTTGTGCTTTCTCTTAGTGCTAAAAATACGGACTTCATTACCGCGTCATCCGTGGGGAAAGAGAGTTTGTTTTTTGTGTATTTTCTAATCTTTCCGTTTAAGTTTTCGATGAGATTAGTGGTGTATATTATTTTTCTAATTTCAGCGGGAAAATCAAAGAAAACAGTGAGTTCGTCCCAATTGTTTTCCCAACTTTTAATGGCGTAAGAATATTTAGAGTTCCACTTGTCTTTGAAGTCGTTTAAAGCGGCTTTGGCGGCTTCTTTTGTGGGTGCTGTGTAGATTTGTTTCATATCCTTTACAAACTCCTTTTTATCCTTCCAGACCACATAACGCATGGTGTTTCTAATTTGATGTACTACACATATTTGAGTTACAGAATTAGGAAACATCGTTTTTATGGTCTCTGTAAATCCGTTTAAATTATCGGTAGCAGTAATCAAAATATCTTGTGTTCCTCGTGCTTTAATATCACTTAAAACAGACATCCAAAAGGCGGAAGATTCATTTTTACCTAACCATAATCCTAACACCTCTTTTTTACCATCTGTGCGTAACCCTACTGCGATGTAAATGGTTTTGTTAATCACTTTTGAGTTTTCTCTAACCTTAAAAACAATACCGTCCATCCAGACGATTAGGTAGGTTTGTTCTAGGGGGCGATTTTTCCATGCAATGATATCTCCTGTTATTTTATCGGTAATTCTTGAGATTGTGGCAGTAGAAATATTGAAATCGTACAACTCATATATTTGCTGTTCAATATCACTGGTACTCATCCCTTTTGCGTACAGAGAGATGATTATATTTTCTACTCCATCTGCTGTGCTTTGGCGTTTTTTAATAAGCATTGGATTAAATGAACTTTCTCGATCTCGTGGTATTTGAATCGTCGTTTCTCCTAAGGTAGTTTTTAACTTTTTTGAAGTATAGCCATTTCGTGCATTGGTATTGCTACGCTTTTGATGTTTTTCATAATCTAAATGTGCGTCTAATTCGCCTTCTAATATCTTTTCTATGCCTCGCTTATGCAAGTCTTCTAGAAAGGAGGTTAGTTCTGTTCCGCTCTTGAATTGCTGTAAAAAAGAATCGTTTAAAATGTCTTCTGGTTTCATAATGTAAGGTGTTAAAGTTTAAAGTTAATAAAAAAAATCTCGGGAGTTATAACTCCCGAGATTTTAAACTTACACAGATTATGAGATAGTGCCTACCTAAAGAGTTTAATCTTTTTGTTTCTTTTTCAGTAAAACCTTTAAATGCTACAATGTTCACAAAAAGCAAGGATATTATATGAACTATGAGTAATATTTTTAATTTTTTTTTCATTTCTTTTGGTCTAATAATCATTTTTTTTCTAAAAATTTATAGAATGGATATGAAAATATACCCATTCTATAAAAAAAATCGATAGAGGTTTAATTACGAGCTCCACCAAGAACCCAGTTACTAGAAACAAGAACCCACCAATCGGATGTTGTAGAGTAATCATTAAATTCACTTGAGTTGCTTATTGTAACCTGATTTTCTGAAACTGTTTGATTTGCACTTACAGATGTAAATGACAGCATAAAAAATGCCATTGCACAAACAACTCCTAAAGTTGGTTTTAAAAATTTACTTTTCATAATATTTAAACTTTAATGCTCCATTTAGGTCTTGAGCGGTTAGTTTTTCGACCTTTTGGCTTCCATTTTTTACTTTTTCAGAGAGTAATTTCCTTTTTTTTGTACTAATTCCGTAAGTCGGATGGTCTTGAATTTACTCTGTTTACTCGGTTCTAATAGCTGCCAATGTTTAGTATAAGAAACGTAACCGCCCTTTTCGGGCGGGTATGTTTTCTTATACAGTGTTATGAGTTTTTTAAATAGAGCCTTACTTCTTACTCAATCTATATTCTTGATCCAAAGCTAGATAATCTCCTAATTCAAACATTTTGTTACCATGTGCATATTCATCAATCTTGGAATATAGAATTGAACCAGCAGTAGGATGAGGAGCCCCATTAATAATAAATGAATCAGCTGTATTACTGTTACTTTCATGAACTAAGTTAATATGATTAAAGCCTAAAGTATGTAAAAATTCATGTATTACAAATCTCTTATTCCAAAAGTAAGCTTTGTTATCAAAATTATCACTTACAGCTTTACCTAAATGTATCCTATTCCCAACATTACCATCACCTGTTGGAAGAGTAGCAGAAGTAAACCCCATAGGAGAGGATGTTATAATTATATCAGCATTTTGGCTTATTATCGTTTCTGAAAAATCAATATTTTTACTTAAACCCGATAATATTGCCATACATTCTGTTATTAATTTATTATATTTTTTATCATTATCGAATTTCACCTTAATATTTCGTGAATTTTTCCAAGAAATAAATCGACCAGCCCAATAATAATTTTCAGATGGTTTATTCTTTTTAGGTGATTTATTGTTTTCATAAGTCATAACTCCTGCGTAATCTAGAGTCCCCTTCCTTTCAGAAATTGGATCAAGATTTTTATCTGTTTCTTTAGTACAAGAACTAATAATTGTGATTAATAAAGTAGCAATAACTATAATTTTTATATTTGAATTTTTCATTTTATTTAATTTTTTATTTAATTTTTTATTTAATTTTTTATTTAATTTGGCTCTACCCTTATTTTAATGGGTAAAGATTTAAACCTCCATTAAAAAAGAGTATTGCACTTCTAAAGTTTTTAAAAGTTCTATATCCTTTTCCAATAGATTTAAGTTCTTGTATTTTTCCATTTAATCTTTCAGCCATTGCATTGCTATACTCAGTTATTAAGGCATTTATAACTCCAGAGAGATGTTTTTCAAACATTGTAACAACCTTTGTTACTTCTTTAATTTGCTTAGAAGTAGAATTTCGTATCCATTTAATTAGTAAATAAAAACCATTAATATACTTAGTTTCTTTATGGAATAAATCTTTAAAATTTTCTTTGACTTGCCACGCCTTGCTAACTTCATAGTTCGCCTTGATTATTGCATCAAATTTTATTCGTTGTTTCTCGGTTAGGTTTTCTTGGTTTTTAAGTAACGCATATCTACTGTTTATCAATTCATCATTCGTTTTAACTTCTCTTCTTCTAACCTTATCAATAGCGGTATTTAAATACTTAACCAAATGAAATCTGTCGTGAACAATAGATGCGTTTGGTAATTGACTTTTAGAGGTAGAAATATAAGCTTTCCACATATCTAAACTTATAGTTTTAACCTGTTTTTGTTGTTGTTTTGTCATAGATTTATCAAATAGTTTTTCTACAGATTCTTTAGTTCTTCCTTCTTCTACATCTATGATAAAACCACTTCTAGGATGACTTAAGACACTTATATATTTATGTCCTTTCTTAAACGATTTTTCATCCAAACTCAAACGACTAAAATCCATATTTGATAAATCTCTCCTACTCAAACCTCTTTCTGTACTTAAATGAATTACTCTATTGATGACATTAAAACCACAACGCATTAATTTTGCTGTTTTTGTTTGATTTTTAGTTGCTAATAGTAAATCAATTATTGCATGTTCAAAAAGGTGTGTATGACGTGTATGCTTATCTGCCCATGGCGGAACTATGGTGATTACAGCTCCTTGACTGTTCTTTATTCTTGGCAACTTACAACTTATAAAAGTCTTATATTGCATCGTATCTAAATGACGCCATTCTCGATTTGGTGCATAGTCATATAAACTACATAATTCCATGGTCTCTGGACAAAGGGCTCTTTCTCCTATGAATTTAATGACTATTTTTATGTCTGAAATTGCATAATCTGCTTCTACTTTTACAACTTGCCAGTTGTCATCTAAATTTAGTAGTAAATCGAAAAATTGATGTGTAAACATTTTACCTTTTTTTTACGAATTTAATAAATTCCATTAAATTCGTGGTAGAACCTTTAATTTTTTATTATAATATTAAATGAGTCCGATATAAATAAGGTTATTATTTTAGTATTAATAAATCGTATTAATTATCAGCATGTTATTCAAAACTTTACAACTTGCTTATAAATTAGACACACACCTTTTTATAGTGGACTCTTAAATTTTATTTTTCATGTGGAGGTTCTCTGATTTTACTTTTCATAATTCTGATTATCTTTAGTTTAGAGTAATTCTTTTTACTTATCTCGGTTCAGTCTCTTTTTTGGTGAGTTATCCTAAAGTTGTTTTTTTATTTACAACTTCCATTTGTTTTGAACCGCAGATTTTCAATTGAGTACGTATTTTTAAATGGCTGCCAACTTCTCATAATTCTATCTGCTCTTCGTAACATACCAGAACAATTGTACTACTTTCTTTTACCTTTAATTTTTTATGTTTTAAATTAAGAATGCTTAAATGTAATAATAATAATATTGCAACTTTAACAACACTTTAACAACATGTTAATATTATTTAGACTATTAAATAACTTTAACATTTAAGAGAATTTACTTACTAAACTGCTTTTTTAAACTTACTTTTTTTCTAAATCTTGTATTAATTTTTGCTGTTCTTTGCTTTCTAATAAAATAGTATAGTTTTTCCAAAATTCTTTATTATATGGTCGTGGGCTAAACAAATTGTCATACCATTCTTTTTGTAAATTAGCATCAATTACTTTTTTATCTGTAACAATTTCAGTGAATAAAATTTCTTGTTTTGTATAGTAATACTCTGCTTTATTCTTACTCAAAAAAGCTAAATTCGCAAGACTTTTAGGAACATCACAAGAAAAATAATTAAGATACATTTTACCATCATATTCAATATATTTTAAATTTACTTTATAATGTACTTGGTGTGTCATATATTAGCCCATTTCGTAGTTTCGCACCTTTAGAAGCTGCAACAAGTATATATCCTACTTCTAAGTATATGACAAAAATTGAAATAGGTTAGTATCGTTTTGATTTTCAGAGTTTAATAAAACATTCGATAAGAAATAAAGCCCATACTTAAAAATACTTTTTGCTTTTCTTCCGTGTTTTTTAACCAAAATAGGTGTCATTTTATGTAGATAGATTCCAATTTTATAGCACCACACAAAAGCAATCATTACCAGTACAGGGCAAAACTCATACTTTTATTTTTAAGACCTTTAGTAAGTATTGGTTATCCCAACCCGCTTTGAGCCTTTTACCTTTGATACCTTGCTTTTCAGTTTTTTCATTTTTAAGCAGATTCAAAGCAATTTTTAATAGGAGTGAATAATTTTGAGCCGCATTACCTTTTCTTTTTCGGGAAGTTTCTTCTCCAAAAGAAACATCTAAAGTCTAATGTAATTTATTTTATGACTCTTGGATTCTTTACATCTTATTTTCCCATTTACAAGAAACAGATGCTATGACTACTCTTTCAAAGACTGAATCTAAATACCTTCTGTTGAATTTGTAGCAAAATTCATCGAGATAACTTTGCAGGTAATCACTTCCAATAGGAATGATGTATATCGAGCAAAAGCCTCTTAGCATTACTAATTGCGATATGTACCCAAGGTAAAATTTTCGAATTTTCACTTTTTATTTCAATTATAACTGCATTATGATTGGCTAGATTTTTCTTGAGGTCGTTATAGTTATTTGCTCTATCTGTTATGACTGATGATTCTTCATCAATCGCTTATAATACAGAACAAAACCGCCAGGTGACTAATACAATAATTTGAGCTTATCTCTGGGTTTGTTCACAAATGCATAAACTACTTTTTCGCCTTGTGATGACTCTATATGATCCCGTACTATACCACTTAATCCATTAAATCCTTTGCGCATATCTGTAGCCGATAGCAAATAATAATACCTGTGATCTGTGCCTAATCCTAACATCCTTTCTTTTTTTACAAAAGACTGGTTTTAAATCTTACTGGGCAATATGTACTTTGCAGGACGCTTACAGAAGTTCAAGACGTTTACAACAAGAATTTCCAAAACTACACAAGAGATATTGGGACGTCACTTTTGGGCAATAGGATTTGGATGTTGGAGTACAGGAAATATTACAGATAAAATGGTAAATGATTATTTAGAACATCATCGTAAATCAAAGAATGATAACAATGATTTTATACTTGAGTAATCACGTACTCTTCCGCACAACTGACTTTAGTCAGATTTAAAAAACCTATGGTACTTTAGTCCATAGTCGTTTATTTATACTCCTTTTAATCAATACTCCGTTAAACTTTGCCCTAACCCTCTAACAGTCAATTAAATAAGTTAAAAAAACAGGCTCAAAAATTAGGATAACTCCCTGATTATCATTAAATTAATAGTTAATTTCAAACAGCTATTAATGATGCTTCTCAAGGAGAAATCCAACTATAAATATCACACAAAAAGATTACTTAACAAAATGAAAGATGTAAATAAATGGCAATATGATTTTATGTTGGAAGTTTTTGGTCTATTTCTCAGCATAAAAGGACGTTTAAATTTTATGCAGTTAAGTCGTTATGGTGATCATGGAGAACAACATTACAGGAATCAGTTTAGTAAGTCTTTTGACTTTTTAAATTTCAATAAAGAATTGATTACTGAGTATGGGGGCAAACATTTAACCATTGCTTTCGACCCGAGTTATGTTAGTAAATCTGGTAAATCCACCTGTGGAGTTGGTTATTATTGGTCTGGTGTAGCGGGAAAGGCAAAATGGGGATTGGAAATATCTGGTATAGCAGCGATTGATATAGATAATCATACAGCGTTTCATTTAGAGGCTGTTCAGACACCAAATAATTTGGAATCAAAAAGTTTGGTAGATCATTATGCCAATATATTGATTCAAAGAAAAGAGGTCCTTCTTTCGATGTCTAAATATGTTGTGGCAGATGCTTATTTTTCCAAATACGGTTTTGTTTCTAAACTCTCTGATAATGGATTGGAGACCGTTAGCAGACTAAGAAACGATGCTGACTTACAATATATTTATACTGACCAACAGAAATATGGGAGAGGAAGACCTAAGAAATATGATGGAAAAATTGATTATAAAAAACTTAGAAAAGAATATTTTTCTTTGATAGAAGACAATCAGCAAAGCAAAGTATACAGCGCTATTGTATACTCAAAATCATTAAAAAGAAAAATCAATCTTGTGATTGTTTATTTCCTTAAAAAAGGAAAATGGAATCATAAATTATATTTTTCTACAGATGTAACAATTTCAGCAGAAATGATTTTGACATATTATCGCACCAGATTTCAAATAGAATTTACTTTTAGAGATGCCAAGCAATACTCAGGTCTAAATCACTGTCAAGCAAGAAGTGAAGATAAACTCAACTTTCATTTTAATACAGCACTTACAACGGTTAATCTCGCTAAGATTACACATTGGATGCCTATTGAAAAAAGGCTAAGAGGGGCTTTCTCAATCAAGGATATTAAAACCTTACATCACAATGAGTTAATGCTTGCTCGATTTTTTAACGTGTTCGCTATAAGACCGAACTTGAAGAATAATAAACAAAAAATTAAAGAACTACTGTATTATGGTATCAGAGCAGCATAAAAACTTAACGGAGTATTGTTTAATTGAACTTGTAGTTAATTGAAAACTTAATAAATCTCCCAAAAACTGAATTATTTTCAGATATAAAAAATATAGGCGTAATAGTCTGTCGTATAAATACCCTATCATTTAAAACATTTTCAAAATCTATATTCCAGTTTAATTTTCCAATAGTTCCATTAAGATGAAAATTTATATTTGTAAAAGACCCTTTCTGATTGCCAAAAAAAGAGAGATTCCTTGCATTAACATCTAAAAACAAACTTTTTTTAATAATTTCAATATTCGTATTAAAGGTAAAAGACAATATTTCTTGAGAACTTTTGAAATTTGTGAGTGTATTTAAAAAAATAAAATTAGAATACTTAGGGTAAAAATAATAATTAAGGCGTTTCGATTTCTTGTAATTTTTCATTTTTAGACCTAAAAAATATCTATCTGTTTTTGAAAAATAAGAAATATTACCTATTATATTCTGAGATTTGTTACTTAAAAATTCAGGTTCAATTTCTATTGACAATACTCCGTTAAACTTTGCCCTAACCCTCTAACAGTCAATTAAATAAGTTAAAAAAACAGGCTCAAAAATTAGGATAACTCCCTGATTATCATTAAATTAATAGTTAATTTCAAACAGCTATTAATGATGCTTCTCAAGGAGAAATCCAACTATAAATATCACACAAAAAGATTACTTAACAAAATGAAAGATGTAAATAAATGGCAATATGATTTTATGTTGGAAGTTTTTGGTCTATTTCTCAGCATAAAAGGACGTTTAAATTTTATGCAGTTAAGTCGTTATGGTGATCATGGAGAACAACATTACAGGAATCAGTTTAGTAAGTCTTTTGACTTTTTAAATTTCAATAAAGAATTGATTACTGAGTATGGGGGCAAACATTTAACCATTGCTTTCGACCCGAGTTATGTTAGTAAATCTGGTAAATCCACCTGTGGAGTTGGTTATTATTGGTCTGGTGTAGCGGGAAAGGCAAAATGGGGATTGGAAATATCTGGTATAGCAGCGATTGATATAGATAATCATACAGCGTTTCATTTAGAGGCTGTTCAGACACCAAATAATTTGGAATCAAAAAGTTTGGTAGATCATTATGCCAATATATTGATTCAAAGAAAAGAGGTCCTTCTTTCGATGTCTAAATATGTTGTGGCAGATGCTTATTTTTCCAAATACGGTTTTGTTTCTAAACTCTCTGATAATGGATTGGAGACCGTTAGCAGACTAAGAAACGATGCTGACTTACAATATATTTATACTGACCAACAGAAATATGGGAGAGGAAGACCTAAGAAATATGATGGAAAAATTGATTATAAAAAACTTAGAAAAGAATATTTTTCTTTGATAGAAGACAATCAGCAAAGCAAAGTATACAGCGCTATTGTATACTCAAAATCATTAAAAAGAAAAATCAATCTTGTGATTGTTTATTTCCTTAAAAAAGGAAAATGGAATCATAAATTATATTTTTCTACAGATGTAACAATTTCAGCAGAAATGATTTTGACATATTATCGCACCAGATTTCAAATAGAATTTACTTTTAGAGATGCCAAGCAATACTCAGGTCTAAATCACTGTCAAGCAAGAAGTGAAGATAAACTCAACTTTCATTTTAATACAGCACTTACAACGGTTAATCTCGCTAAGATTACACATTGGATGCCTATTGAAAAAAGGCTAAGAGGGGCTTTCTCAATCAAGGATATTAAAACCTTACATCACAATGAGTTAATGCTTGCTCGATTTTTTAACGTGTTCGCTATAAGACCGAACTTGAAGAATAATAAACAAAAAATTAAAGAACTACTGTATTATGGTATCAGAGCAGCATAAAAACTTAACGGAGTATTGTATTGAAAACCCACTATTAAATCTTTTTGTAAAAGATGTTGATATAGCAACATAACTGCTTTCTAATTGGTTTTTTTGAAGGTATATAAAAGAAGAATTTGTTTGAGTAGAATATTGGTCTATGTTTTTATAATTACCCAATAAAATAGCCATCACAAGAGTTGATTTTGATTTTCTATAATTTTTGAATAGTGAAACTTCTACAACCGATTCTTTTTGAGGTAATAAAGACAATGCTGGCGTTTCTATCGTCTGAAAATCTAATAAAACACTGCCTTTTATGAGTTTGTTGAGAGGAAATGAAGACAACCTGTTGTTGTATTTTAAATTTAAATTATAATTATTTTGAGAAGTATATCCTATGTTTAGATTGTAATCTAAATTTGTTTTATTTTGAAAAGTAGTTATTGCTGTTGGAAATTTAACCAATGAAAGGCCAAGTCTATTCGAAATAGAAAATGACCCAAAATAAATTTCGTTTTTAATAAAAGGTTGATATCTTCTAACTGTATATTTTTCTGGAGTTGTAGTAAATTCTTGTAACTCGTTTTCGGTTAGCTCATTAATCCCTTTAGAAACGTAACTTAAACTTCTTTCTTGAAACTGGCTTCCAAATTCAAATATTCCAATTTTTGAACGATATTGTATCATTGCATTTGCAATAAAATAACGTGTCTTAAGATTCGTTTTTTGTTGAAAATTAGTTACGCTACCTCCTACAATATCATTTAATTCTACAAAATAAAAAGGATCGTTATGTAACAGTGTTCTTGTTGGGTCATTATTTAAAATTGAATAGGAAGACTTTAATTCTATACCAACTTTTTCATTAATTTTTTTTTCATAGAAAAAATTATTGTAATTGTTTATCAATGTGTTTTTTGATTTAAAATTGTAATTTAAATCACTACTTTCTATGTTGTTATTTTGTTCAAAATTATTTTTATCATACGTAAGGTTCACATCTAACCTCACTTTCGTGGTTTCATTGTCAAATTTTATCTCTAATTTACTTTTAGATGAAAAGTCATCTACTTTCTGATTTTCAGTAAATAAACTAGAAGTTGAATTAGCGAAAGATTGCTCATAAAATCTTGATTTACCTAGTTTATTGAAAGAATTATATGTACCAAAGAACAAGTATATTTTTTTACTCAATATAAATTTTGAAGTAAACCCTATAATGCTTTTTCTGTTTTGGATATAGTCGTTAAATCCAAATAGTTCTTCTTGATAGTTTTCTTTTTCTGTGATTGACTTGAAGTCTGCAGGTAGTTCAAATATTTTTTGCATTGCTTCTTTTCCAATATTTTTAATATTTTTTAATAATATTGTTTGGTGTCCAAAAGCATCATGTTCTACAAATAAATGCATTTTTACATTATTGCGAAGCGAAAAGAAATTGCCATAACCTCCAAACTCTATTTTATCTAAATATCCTGTAGTGCTTCGTATTTTCCCGAATATTGATGTTGGAAAATCGTCTTTTAGTTTGATGTCTAATATGACATATTTTTCGGTATCTAACAGGCTTTCTTTTAATTTAGCATTTTTCTCGTCAAAACGGACTTCAATACTCTTTATTTTTCTAGGATCTAATGATTTTGTGAAAATACTCGCTCCTACATCAAAAACTTCTTCGCCATCAATAAGAACTTTTCTAACCTGTTTTCCATTAACCTCTATTTCTCCATTAGCCAATACTTTAAACCCTTCTATTTTAGCAATGACACTTTCTAGTGTTTGGTCGTTTTCTCGCAACCAATGTTTAATGTTGTAAATAATAGTATCCTTTTTAACAATAATAGGCTTGGTTGCTGTAATCACAACTTCATCAAGTTCTTCTGCTTTTTTAAATAGAGATATTGAAATTTCTATTTCTTTAACAGACTCTTGTTCTACAATAATATCCTGTGTCTTACTATGATACGATAAATGCCTGAAATTAAGTGTATAAAGTGATTTTTTAAGCGGAAGGTTTAATTCAAATTTTCCGTTTTCATCGGTGTGTGTAAAGGATAGTATTTTAGTTGTTCCGTATTGATTTAAAACAACAGATGTCATTGGTATTGGAATACTGTCTATTGCATCAAAAACACGCCCTTTAACAATTTGAGCGTGAGATGAAGTAGTAGTTAAAAAGAATACAGATAAAAAACTCAACCAAAAAAAAAATATTAAACGTCTAGGTATTAATATTACCACTTCCACCAAGGTTTTTTAGTTTATTTTTTTGATTTATTTTTTTTGAGCTGTTCTTTACGAATAGAAGTAGGATCAATAGATTCTTCTCTTGTAATAGAAATACCTTCCTTAGGAGTTGTAATACTCACTTGCTTTTTAAAATCAATATTTGTTAATGTATAAGTAGCGCCATATTGGTCAAATTCGAGTTTAACTATTAAACCTGGAAGGCCATAGTATCTAAAAGGACCAATTCCTACAGGTATCTCTAATGTAAACCAAGCTGTTGCATTACCAAAATATTCTGAACGGCTTTTATCATAATTATAGGATTCTGCAACTGCTTTCTGAACTTTATAACCGTTAATTGTTTTTGTTTCATCTAGTATTTCCCATTTTAAATCGGATTTCCATTGTGCCAATAATAGCGTGCCATTAGATAATTCATTTTGCTCAACAATTGTTTTTGTATTGATATCATAGATGCTTTCATATTTTTGATAACCCAATTCAATTTGATAATAATCAACATCTTTTTTTTCTTTTTTTTGATAAAACGAATATTGAGATTTCCCTTCTTTATAAACTAGAGTTTGGGTGTCATTGACACCCCAATTTTGTTTTACTCGACTGTATGTTGCGGTAAATTGAGTTTGTCCAAAACTGTTAAGAACACTTATTAAAAAGAGTGATAGTAATAATGTGTTTTTTATATTTAAATTCATTTTTTTTGTTTAAAAGGATTAATCTAAATAGTGCTGAATTCAACCCACAAATGTAACTTGTCGAAATACCCATAGTAATCTGCCAATAGTGGGTTAGTCAACATGGTATTCATGGCCTATCGGCAACACGAATACTTAGTTGTTATGGGCTGATTTTATCTATTGTCTGTCCATACAGTTCCTAGTAGTTCTGCACTTTCCCAATTTATACAAGTGTCATTTTGATTACCATCGATGCCTCCCACTGAACAAATAACTTCACAATTAGAGTTATAGACATTTGATTGATCATCCGGAAAATTAGTATTTACAATATATACATTATTTCCTTGATATAGATACAATTTAATTGTAGCTCTTGGAGATTGAGGTGTTGATTCTAATACTCTTTCAATTTCAGATTGCAAACAAGTAGGATAGTTTGTTTCATTATCATTTTTTTCACAACTCGATATGAATAGAATGATGCCAATTATTAAAGTTAATTTTTTCATTTTATTATTTTTTTAGTGCTGAATTCAACCCATAAATGCAACTTTTTGGTTAAACAATAATTTATCTATTACAAATATAGGATTTTCAAAATTAAACACACCCGTTTTCGTGGACGTGAATTTAACTTAAATTCAATCTCTTTTATTCGCTCATCAGTAATGTTTACAAAACTAGATCCCTTCTTAAAATACGGTCTGATAAGACAGTATTTTAAGAAGGAATCCACTCTTCCAACAGTTCGCTTATTGCTGCTGTAACTACCACTGCCTCTTTAGAGGTTACTTTTTTCATTTTTAACATTCCGCTAGCGCTATCATTTATGGTAAGGATGGCTTCTTTGTGATTTGCTCCAATTATTAAATCAACTTCAAGGTCTCCAAATCTGTTTCGTTGTGCTACTACTTCAAGACGCTTTTCTATACCTATTCGCCCCACGATAATGCCTCTAGTGTCTTTTTCACTTCCTCGTTTTCTGTATTTCCTACCTTGTCTTCGCAAATAAGTATACAGCTTACCTTTTCGCTTCTTATTATCCCATATAAGTATGATATATCGTTTCATGCGATATAGGGTAATCCTAGTTTTTTGCACTGTTCCTAACCACTTGTTTGGGACTGTAATCTTTCTCAATGAGTTCTGCTACTTTAACTCGAAGACTTGTAGTTAATTTAATGTGCTTCTTCTTTGATCGATGTCTTTCTCTACATTTTTTTTATGCTAAATCATTTTTGTAATTCCCGTTTCTATAGTCCTTGTTTTGGGTAATCTCTCGGTATATTGAGCTTTTATCTTTGCCAATACAATCTGCTATTGCTTGTTTGCTGTAGCCTTGAGATAACAGTGTAGAAATGGTGTACCTTTGTTCTTTGGTTATTTGTTGCATAATGTAACTTTTTAAGAGGAGCCACAAAGTACAACACATATCCTTTCCGAAAGAAAGAGGAGCGAAGTTGTTCCTTTTTCTTCTGAAAAAAAATAATCAAATTGTAGCTCCTAAAAAAGTTGCATTTATTGCTTGAATTTAAGAATCGGAAAGTCTTTAAAAAACAATGTCTACAAGTTTTTTTTGTTTCAAATATTTTCACCAAATTGGGTAAAAACCCTGATAGGTGAAAGTTAGAAAACATAGGTACATACGACGGATTAAATTTTATATCCGAAATTTTTAACACTCTTGAATTTTCTTCATTGACTAACAACAAGTTGTCAAACACATCTTTACAGTCTGAATTTAGTTGTTCAGATGTGATAAAAAATCTTTGGCTGTTATTTTTAGCAGGCAGAGATTGTGCCGAAGATATCGGGGAGCATTTAAAATTAGATTTTTTCAAATCCCAAATTTAAAAGTCTGTTCACCAAATACTATTTGTCGAGTTTTAAAAAATTTAGACCAAGAAAAAGAAATCCATATTAGTAATTCAGGCATCGAACATCAATTTAGCACTCATAAAACTCTAAACGCATTAAATATAGACATACTCCTAAAAACTAAACTGTAAAAATACAGATATATTTCTACCAGGTTCATTAATAGGAATGCGTCCAAAATTTGCCTGATTTATAAACGAGAAATTTAAGTGATTATGATAGTTTTTATCAAACACATTAAGAACAGCAAATCCTAAAACAGTATTTTTAAAAGGTTTAAAGCCTGAGCGAATATCTAGGGTATTATAGCCATTTGTTGCTGTTTCTCTAAAACTAGTCGCAATTTCAGATTGTTTACTGATGACATTATATTGTGCATTTGCCCAAAATTTATCCTTTTGATAACCAATAGAAAACTTTGATGTAAATGGCGGAATTAAAGGCAGAGATTCATTAAAATCTTTATTTCTGGCATACACATAAGCAAGTTCTGTTTTAAAATAAAAATCATTTATAAAATCTAATTTTATCATTGCTTCAAAACCTGTTTTATAAGATTCATCTATGTTTCTAAACACTTTTGGATGCACAGGGTTTTTCATTGGATTGAATTTACGTGTTTTTGTATCATCAACAACGGCAACAATATAATTTTCGAAAATAGAATAATAGACAGAAGTGGCATAGCTAAATTTTTGGAGTGTTTTATTTCTTTTTCGAAAACCTTTAAAACCTATTTCAAACTGATTGTTTACTTCTGCTTTTAGGTTTGGATTTCCAATATATTCAAAAGGATCTTGTCCAACGGTAAAATGGTTGATGTACCTTTCTATCATATTTGCAGAACGAGTTCCTCTACCAAATGCTGCTTCTAAAATAAAATTAGTAGCAATTAATTTTTTAACAGAAACGGTTCCGCTAATAGTATGTTCTGTGCGTTTTTTTAAATCATACAGCAATGCAAAATCGTTTTCAGGGTCTTTAATATTAGAGGTTATCAAATCATAACGTACACCAAAAGTAAAAATCGTTTTAGGGTTTTTAGCCCATTTAGCTTCTGTAAAAAATCCGATATCTGTAATATAAGAATCTTGCCAAACCTTGTCATTAAAAGTCATTGGCATTGGCAAAGTATTTCCATTCATTACTTTTACCAAGCGAGTTCTGCCACCGTCTCTTGCAATATGTAATAGGTCTAAACCGCTAAAAAATTGCACTTTTTCGGTTGGTTTCCAATTGTATTCTAATTTTCCACCAAAAGTTGTTGCCTCTACAGTAGAAACCGCTTCCATCATCATAAAGGAAGGTCTATTTGTATTGGTCATTAAATGATCTACATAGCTGTAATATGCTTTGGCAATAAAATTTTCCGATTTTTTAGTGAAATTAGAAATTTTATAATCTAAAGAGATAATACTACTGTTGTCATATTCCGTATCCATAGGTAAGGCAGCGTGTAACACATCTTTACCAAAAGACTGTCTCCAATGTACTTGAAATCGCTCCTTTTCCGAAAAATTATAACCGAATTTTATTCCATAATCTGTGCTTTTAAAGGATGAAGGAATTTCAGTTCCAATACCATCTGTATAGTTTCCAAAATTTCTGTAACCAGCATTGGTTACCAAATCAAATTTTTCTTTGATATATTGTAAACGATATGAATTTACCAAAGAATTTCCGTTGCTTTCGTATCCTGCGGATACTTTTCCGTGCAATCCATAATCTTCATAGGTGGGTTTTTTTGTCACCAAATTAATAATAGCCCCAAAAGTTGCTCCATATCTTACGGTGTATGGACCTTTTACAACTTCAATTTTGGCTATTTCTTCTGGAATAATATGTGTTGTAATAGGATCCATTCTATTAGGGCACGCATGCATTACTTTTGTGCCTCCATCATATAGAATATTTAACTGCTCATATTGTGCCGCTCTAAAAGAAGGGTCAATTGCATAACTTCCTCTTTTAATACTAGAAAATCCGTTGATATTATTAAATAAATCTGCCATGTTTTTTGGCTGTAGAAATTTAGATTTTGCAACATTAAAGACTTTAATATGTGTTGGGTCTGTTTTTTTGTTACCAACAATAATAACTTCGTCTAATTGAATTGGTTTTTTTGTAATGCTGTCTTTTACTTTTGTTTTTTGTGAAAAAGAGAGCATAGATAGTAATGTGCAAAAAAGCACACTATAAAAAGTTTTCATTTTTATGTTTTTTTAAATTTTTAAATATATTGTGTAGCACTCTTCTTTCTTTGGAGGTTTTTAAGGACACTCAAAAGAAGAAAAAAGGAGTATTGTTCAATTTTAGTGATAAAATCAAAATAACAATTACGATACGTTTTTTATGTAATAACTATGCCTGTGGCGGATGATAGAACTCATATAGATTCTCAAAACAATACAAGTTGAGGTACTTTTTTTGGTTTGATTTTTTATCAACAATTACATAAAGAGTGTGTTGTTGAGGTTTTTCAAAAAAAAGTGTAATTTTTTTTAATACAAATTTTTTAGAAGGAATTTGATCTGTGTTTGTTTGCTCTTTTACAACTTCTTTTAAATGACATTTTCCGTTACATTTAAGTTCTGGTTTATCAATATTTTTACAGAATAGAGCTATAAAATCTGATTGGTCTAAATAATAATACGCATACGTAATTGCTACATAAAAAGTATTGAAAAGCATCAATAATGCTAAACTTAGGGTTATTATTTTGTTATAGACACTCATTGAAATACAAAGTTACAAATTAATTGTAAAATCATTAAATGACATTTGTCATAAAAACAGATTATTTTCTGTTTAGAGAGTGGTTGTTAAAATTTAACTTAACGGAAGTATAACGATATTATTTATATTTTGCATATTTGATTATGGGAAAAGTTGATTTTATTACTTGAATTTAAGAACAAAAATAACAAGAAAGCAAATATGTGCTATTCTTATTTCTTATTTAGGTATTGTAGTTGCTTTCTGGAATGAAATTAACTTTCAAGAAGATAACGTAGTATTAGGTGTGTTTTTAATTTTTTTAAGCGCATTAACATTTGCAGCTTATTTAGTAGGTAGTGGTTGGTTAATTCCAAAATTTGGTGTTGTTTTATTTACTTCGTATGCAATGATTTTGTCTACTATTTGTGTATGTATTCATTACCTTTTAGTAGATAGAACAAGTATTTTTCAATATGATAGCGAAGTGTATTTTTTAGGATTTTTAATGGCAATTATTTCTACTTTAATTCCTTCTTTTTTAGTCTCTTTAGCAATTAAAAAAATGAGCGTAACCTATTTTTCTATTATTGGCAGTAATTGGTCCAATTTCAACAATTATTTTAGTTTATTTTTTTTTAGGAGAAAAATTATCTTACTATCAATTTTTTGGAGTATTTATTGTGATTTTAGGAATTACTTATATGTCTTTTAATAAATTAAAAAAGCATTAAATTTTTTTTTAAAAATCTGTTGAAAACTATTTCAATAGTGTTTTTTATTTTTACTTGTAAGTACTATTTTAGCAAGCACTTCAACCTCTATTATTTTTATGGCTCAGGAAACAAAATATACCGAAGATAATATTCGCTCACTTGACTGGAAAGAGCATATACGTATGCGTCCAGGGATGTATATTGGTAAGTTAGGAGATGGTTCTTCTGCCGATGACGGAATTTATATTTTAGTAAAAGAAGTGCTTGATAACTCCATAGATGAGTATATTATGGGGGCTGGTAAAACCATAGAGATTTCTATACAAGGTAGCAAAGTTACGGTTAGAGATTTTGGGCGTGGTATTCCGTTAGGTAAAGTGGTAGATGTAGTTTCTAAAATGAATACTGGTGGTAAGTATGATTCTCGTGCGTTTAAAAAATCTGTAGGATTAAATGGAGTTGGTACAAAAGCAGTGAATGCGTTATCAATATTTTTTAGAGTAGAATCTACTCGTGATGGTAAATCGGCCTCAGCAGAATTTAGTCAAGGAAATTTAACAAGTCAAGATTTATTAGAGAAAACTTCTCGTAGAAAAGGAACTAAAGTCTCTTTTATTCCAGATGAAAGCATTTTTAAGAAATACAAATTTAGAGCTGAATATGTAGCGAAAATGCTAAAGAATTATGTGTATCTAAATCCTGGATTAACGATTCTTTTTAATGGTGAGAAATATTTTTCAGAAAACGGATTAAGAGATTTATTGGAAGACAATAACAACAAAGAAGATATGTTGTATCCAATAATTCATTTAAAGGGCGATGATATTGAAGTTGCTATAACACACAGTAAAACGCAGTATTCAGAAGAATATCATTCTTTTGTAAATGGGCAACATACTACACAAGGAGGAACGCACCAAACAGCATTTAGAGAATCTATTGTAAAAACTATTCGTGAGTTTTACGGTAAAAACTTTGAAGCTTCAGATGTGCGTAAATCTATTATTTCTGCCATTGCAATTAAAGTAATGGAGCCTATTTTTGAAAGTCAAACTAAAACCAAATTAGGATCTACCGAAATGGGTGGCGATTTGCCAACCGTTAGAAGTTATATAAACGACTTTGTAAAAACGAAGCTAGATAATTTTTTACATAGAAATACGGCAGTTGCTGATAGCCTTCAAAAGAAAATTTTGCAAGCAGAGAAGGAACGTAAAGAGCTTTCTGGAATTAGAAAATTAGCAAAAGATAGAGCTAAGAAAGCAAATTTACATAACAAGAAATTACGTGATTGCAGAATTCATTTGGGCGATATAAAAAAGGAACATTATCTTGATACAACTTTGTTTATTACAGAGGGAGATTCAGCAAGTGGTTCTATAACAAAATCTCGTAATGTAAATACACAAGCGGTTTTTAGCTTAAAAGGAAAACCTTTAAACTCTTACGGGTTATCAAAAAAGATAGTATATGAGAATGAAGAATTTAACCTTTTACAAGCAGCATTAAATATAGAAGATGGTCTAGAAGGCTTACGTTACAACAACATTGTAATTGCAACTGATGCCGATGTAGATGGAATGCACATTAGGTTGTTATTAATTACCTTCTTTTTACAGTTTTTTCCAGAGGTAATTAAAGAAGGGCATTTATACATTTTAGAAACGCCTTTGTTTAGAGTTCGTAATAAGAAGCAAACTTTTTATTGCTATTCTCAAGAAGAAAAAAGAGCTGCTATAGGAAAATTAAAAGGAAAGCCAGAAATAACTCGATTTAAAGGTTTGGGTGAAATTTCGCCTAACGAATTTGTGCATTTTATTGGGGATGACATCCGTTTGGATCCAGTAATGTTAGACAAAGAGATGTCTATAGAACAAATGTTGCAATTTTATATGGGTAAAAACACACCAGAGAGACAAAAATTTATCATCGAGAATTTAAAAGTTGAATTGGATTTTATTGAGGAGGAATAAAAACCTATTCTTAAATGTCAAGTGTTTTAAATAGTGGCAGAGCAATCGAAGTAAATATTAGGATTTTCACAAAAATGAGAAAATTACTGAATGATAATTTAAGTTTACGACTAGAAATAGAAAATAAAAACGAAAGAACAAAAGTTGGGTATAAAAGTGATAAGGGTTAAAATAAATAGTTAGCAAGTAATCTGCGTTAGGGATTGAAGTGACATCCTTTTTTATGTCAGTTCGAGTGATTTTGAGGTACGAAAAATTGTATCGAGAACAAATAAAAAAGATATAACGTAAAGCCCGACCTTTAGGGAACGCCCAAATAAACAGTTAAACGATTAAAAAAATGAACGTTTAAAAAGAATGAGTGAAGAAATAAACGATAACGAACACGAAGAAGAATTAAAAGCTTCTGAAAATACAGAAGTAACCGAAACCATAACCAAGATTACGGGAATGTACAAAGAGTGGTTTTTAGACTATGCTTCGTATGTAATTTTAGAAAGGGCGGTTCCATCTATAGAAGACGGTTTTAAACCTGTACAACGTAGAATTATGCATTCTATGAAAGATTTAGATGATGGTCGTTATAATAAAGTAGCCAATATTGTTGGGCATACAATGCAATATCATCCACATGGAGATGCGTCTATTGCAGATGCAATGGTACAAATGGCGCAAAAGGAATTGCTGATTGATATGCAAGGAAACTGGGGAAATATTCTTACAGGAGATAGAGCTGCAGCTTCACGTTATATAGAAGCACGTTTATCAAAATTTGCGTTAGATGTTGTTTTCAATCCGAAGACTACAGAATGGAAAATGTCGTATGACGGAAGACGAAAAGAACCTGTAGATTTACCTGTAAAATTTCCATTATTATTAGCACAAGGAGCAGAAGGAATTGCAGTAGGGCTTTCAACAAAAATACTACCGCATAACTTTTTAGAGTTAATAGATGCTTCTATTAAACATTTAAAAGGAAGAAACTTTACCATTTTACCAGATTTTATTACTGGCGGAATTGCAGATTTTACCAATTACAATCAAGGTAAAAGAGGAGGAAAAGTACGTGTTAGAGCTAAAATTTCTCAATTAGATAAAAATACATTAACGATAAACGAGGTTCCTTTTGGCACTACCACCACATCATTAATAGACAGTATTTTAAAAGCGAATGAGAAAGGTAAAATTCGCATTAAAAAGATTGAAGATAATACGGCTGCCGATGTAGAGATTTTGGTGCATTTGCCATCAAATGTATCGCCAGACAAAACCATAGACGCTTTATATGCATTTACAAGTTGTGAAAATTCTATTTCGCCATTGTGTTGTATAATTGAAGACAATACACCTGTTTTTATTGGCGTTATAGAAATGTTAAAACGCTCAACCGATCTTACGGTGCGGTTACTTAAAGCCGAGTTAGAAATTCAATTGAATGAACTACAAGAACAATGGCATTTTGCTTCGTTAGAGCGTATTTTTATTGAAAATAGAATCTATCGTGACATTGAAGAGGTAGAAACTTGGCAAGGAGTTATTGAGGCAATAGATAAAGGACTACAGCCGCACATAAAACATTTAAAACGTGCAATTACTGAAGAAGATATTGTGCGTTTAACAGAGATTCGTATTAAGAAAATATCAAAATTTGATATTGATAAGGCGAAGCAACATATTGTAGGTTTAGAAGATAAAATTGCTGAGGTTAAAAAATATCTTGATAATATAATTGAATTTGCAATCAATTATTTTAAACGTTTAAAAGACACCTACGGAAAAGGAAAAGAACGTAAAACGGAAATCCGTATTTTTGATGATATTGTAGCAACAAAAGTAGTAATGCGTAACACAAAACTCTATGTAAATAAAGAAGAAGGTTTTGTAGGTACATCACTTAAAAAAGATGAATATGTTACTGACTGTGCAGATATTGATGATGTAATTGTCTTTAGAAAAGATGGTCAAATGATGGTAACCAAAGTTGCCTCTAAAACCTTTGTAGGTAAAGATATTATTCATGTAGCAATCTTTAAAAAGAAAGATAAACGTACGGTATATAACATGATGTATCAAGATGGTAAAAGCGGGCCCAGTTATATGAAACGGTTTATAGTTACAGGTGTTACCCGTGATAAAGAATATGATTTAACAGTTGGTACTAAAGGCTCTTTTGTACATTATTTTACAGTAAACCCTAACGGAGAAGCAGAAGTTGTTACTGTTAATTTACGAGCCGTAGGAAGCGTTAAAAAATTGAAATGGGATATAGATTTTGCGGATTTATCGGTTAAGGGTAGAGGTGTAAGAGGAAATACGATAACTAAATATACCATTAAAAAAGTTGAGTTTAAATTGGCAGGAGTTTCTACGTTAAAACCACGTAAAATTTGGTTTGATAATACTGTACAGCGTTTAAACGTTGATGATAGAGGTGAATTATTAGGCGAATTTAAAGCCGAAGATAAAATTTTAATTGCTACACAATCAGGCAAAATTAAGGCAGTTACGCCAGATCTCGGAATGCATTTTGAAGACACTATGATTGTTTTAGAGAAATGGAAACCTAACAAGCCAATTTCAGCTATTTACTTTGATGGAGAAAAAGAACGTTACTACATAAAACGTTTCTTAATTGAGCAAACTGATAAAGAGGAAATTTTTATTTCTGAACATGAAAAAAGTCAGCTAGAAATAATCTTAACAGATTATCGCCCAATGGCAGAAGTTATTTTCTCTAAACGTTCTATAGATAATTTAATCATAAACTTAGAAGGTTTTATTGCCGTAAAAGGGATTAAAGCATTAGGTAATCAGTTTACTACAGATAAAATAAAACAAGTTAATGTATTAGAATCGTTACCTTTTGAAGAACCAGAAGCACCAAAAATAGAAGATGTAGAAGTTGTTGAAGAAGAAATTATAACAGAAGAAGTATTACCTTTAAATGTTCCAATAATTAATTCAACTATTAAGAAACCTTCTGCACTAAATGTTTTAAGTAAAGAAGAAAAGGCTAAACGTGCATTGCAAAAATCTATAGAAAAGAAAAAAGAAAAGAAAGATCAACAAAGTTTATTTTAAATAAATTTTTTGTATTTATCTTTTCGCTGTTATACTTGTATTTAAGAGAGCTCGCGTTAGAAAAATTAAAACTAGAGGCATGAATAAAATCGATTTAATTGGCGAAATTACACCAGAATCTACCATATTGTAGAATTTTGAACCAACTAAATGTTGATGATTTAGTAGAATTACATTCTGCATAAGTCATTATCAATTCATTTGATTTTGACGAAATTTAGAAGCTTCAAAAAGAAGGTAGAGGGGATTTGTTAGATGAAATGATCGGTAGAAGCGGGTAAAAATATAGAAAACTATCTATCCCACCAGAGATATGTCCGTAGAATCCATGGTTCTTGAGTACGTAAATTTATATCCAAATAACTAGTCAAACCTTAACAACCCATTTTCTTGGCGAAGAAAATAAAGAAAAAAGAGGTCTTAAAATATTAAACAATAAGTTATTAAATTCTTCTTTGAGTTGTTTCATAAATTTCTTAAGATTCCAACCTGTAGCAGCTAAAAAGGCATTGATTTGCGGGGAATTTTCTCCCCAAAGATAGTTTTGGTTCAATCTAAAGTCTGTTTTTAAATGACCAATAACTGGTTCAATAGCAGCTCTTCTTCTAAATTTTCCTCTTTTACATCTTTTCTGATATTCTGTATCTCGTTTTAAAGGTCTATAATCAGGAGTTGATATTTTGGTGTTACCTATTTGTTTGATGCCTTTTCCACCTCTGTCATAAACAACTTCTTGGGGTAAAAAAGCAATATTGGATTGCATTTGTTCTAATAATGGTGCTATTGTTTTGCTATCGTGAGGATTGCCTTTAAAACTTTTTATCGCAGTAATGATTAATGTTTTTGAAGTAGTAATTAACCCTGTTTTAGTGCCAAATTCATATTTTTTATGCACTTTCCCTTTAGCGATACATGCTGTAAATGGTTTGTGAATACTGTAAATTTTATCTTTATCTGTTCGCTTTTGATGTAAGATTTGATAATACAAAGCAAACTGCTTTTTATAGACTTCTAAAACGTGTTCGGGTAATTCTCTTTCCAACTCTCGAAGTAAACGACCTGCTATAGTTTTTAGTTTTGCATCTGCTTTCTTTGCTTTTTTATATCGCTTTGGATGTTTACGATTATGGGTGTCTCTTAATAATTGCTTTGAGGTTCTGACATAACGAGACTGTAAACTCAACTCTGTCTGCATAAAAAAAGCATTAATTTTATTCAAACAGAAAAGATGACACAAACAGAACAAGATTTATTAGAAAAGAAAGCCTTAGACCAATTATTATCGGGTAAGAGTTTATTTGGCAAAGAAGGCGCATTTGCTCCTATGCTAAAGAGTTTTATAGAAAAAGCTTTAGAAGCGGAGATGGAAAGCCATTTATTTTTGAGCGATTCATCAAACAAAAACAAGCGAAATGGGAAAGGCAAAAAGACGATAAAAAGCGGCTTAGGTACTTTTGAAATTCAAACCCCAACTGACAGGAATAGCAGTTTTGAGCCCGAGATTATAAAAAAGCGACAAACGATATTAGCGGAGAGTTTATCGGATAAAATAATAGGTTTATATGGATTAGGAATGAGTTTAAGAGATATTTGCTCTCATATAAAAGAGATGTATGATACCGATATTTCTCACACAGTATTAAGCCAAATTACAGATAAAATTATACCAGACATCAAGGAGTGGCAAAGTCGCCCATTAGAATCTATGTACTGTATCGTTTGGTTAGATGCGATGCATTATAAAGTTCGTGTTGATGGAAAAGTATCCCATAAAGCACTTTATAATATTCTAGGAATCAACAAGGAAGGACATAAAGAGGTTTTAGGAATGTATATCTCACAAAGCGAAGGAGCTAATTTTTGGTTGCAAGTTTTAACAGATTTACAACACAGAGGGCTTGAAGATATACTGATAGCTTGCACTGATAATTTAAAAGGATTTTCTGAAGCTATTTTGAGCATCTTTCCAAAAACACAAATACAAAAATGTATTGTGCATCAAATTCGTAATTCTTTAAAATATGTAGCCTCGAAAGATCAGAAAGCATTTATGAAGGATTTAAAATTAGTTTACAAAGCCATCAATAAGGAAATAGCAGAAGATGAATTGTTAAATTTAGAAGAGAAATGGGGCGAAAAATATCCTATTGTCATTGAGAGTTGGCGGCGAAATTGGGAGGAACTTTCTCAATATTTTGAATATACAGAGCCTATCAGAAGAATTATTTATACTACAAATGCCGTAGAGGGTTTCCACAGACAGGTTCGTAAAGTAACCAAAACCAAAGGTGCTTTTGTAAATGATATGGCGCTTTTAAAGTTGGTTTATCTCGCAACAAAAAACATACAAAAAAAGTGGATAAGTCCGCTCCACAATTGGAGTTTGATTATTCAACAATTATATATTAAATTTGGAGAGAGAATACCGCTCGATATTAGCATCCCCAAAAGCAGCTCGTGACGCTGCCGCTGGGGCTCATTTTAAAAACAGTTCGATTTTTTAAGCCAGAGTATGAAAAGAAAAAATCAAACTATTTTTAAAACGGAAAAAAAACACAGACAGAGTTTAAATTACACTCCCGACATAACTTTGTCGTTGCTTTATCTTTTCTTTTTTAGCAATATCATTGCATTTATCAATAATCTTTTTGGCTAATTTAGCATCTGTAGGAAAGGTAGTGTTGTTCTCTGCTACTGTGGTGTCTGATAATGTTACTTTTTCTTTGGCTGCTTTACCAAAAAGACGGATAGAGTATGCAAATATTTTTTGAACTCCTAGTTCTCCTATACGTTTTCTGAAATGTACAAAGTCACTTGGATCACAGGGAAATTGATACTCAAAATAAGCCATGCCACAAAAATATTGCATGTAAGGGTTCATTGCCCAAACTTCGGATAGACGCTCATCAGATAAATTATAAATACGCTTGAGCATTAAACTTCCAACCATTAATCGTACTGGCATCGCTGGTTGACCTGTATGTGAATAATACTGTGAGAAATCTTTCTCAAAGTATTTCCAATCTATTTTGTTGCTCAACAAAATTAATTCGTGGCTCAAATTAATAAAATCCTTGAGCAAAGGTCTGAACAAATTTTGTTGATTTTGATTCGCTGTTTTTCCTATCATTTATTGCAAGGTTTATGCTATAATATACGGAAAATCTTGCAATTAAATACTATATAAACAGTAAAAAATATCAAATAATTAACTGTAAATCAGAATGTTGAAACCTTTTTAAGGAACGACTAACTAGCTAGTGCCTGGTCGGTAAGTACCTTAATTTGCTAAAGAGTTCAATTTTTGTGTTGTACTTTTCTTTATTTTTTAAAAAAAGGGTTGGATTTGAAGTTTTTTAAAACGGAGGCTGTTCAACTTGATAAAATCCTCCTTTTTAGGTCTAAAATTTGGTTTTAAATCATAGGTATCCTTAAAAAGACTAGATTACCTTGTTTTTAGGCTACTTTTTGCCTCTTTTTTGTTTTCGCTTTTTCTTTTTCCTTTTTTATCAAGTTTCCCAGCCTATGAAGATTGTAAGACAAAACGGCTAGAGACACGTATTTATCAAAATTGATTTTCCCTTTATCACAACACTTCTCTAGTCCGTGATATGTAAGTTGATTAATATTAGATTCGACAGCATTATGTGCGTTATTTAGGGTTTTAAAATCTTTCGAATGCTCTATTTCTTTGCGCTCTTTATTAGGCTTTCCCTTTTGTTTTATGATGGTATTTGGGATGATTGACTCTAGGTCTTTTATAATTTCTTTGGAGCTAAATCCTTTATCAAAACTTAAAGAGGCAATCCGACCACCAAACTGTTTTTTAAGCCTTTCTGCAATATCAATGGTAAAAGCAGCATCAGGAGTATCTGCTATGATTTGATCTAAAACGATAAAGTGATGTTGATCGGTTACAATCAAGTGTTTTTCTCCGAACTCAGCAACAACACCTGCCTTGCCTTTGCTAATCCATTTGGTGTGTGGTTCAAATAAAGAAAATATTTTTTCATTATGTGGAATTTTTTCACCTTTTAGAAGTCGTCTCTCTACCAAATCTATATGCTTGATTAGCATTTCAAAATAGTATTTCAATGCTACAAAGGCTAGTTCTTGAGAAAGCGTCTTTGGCGTGAAAACAGTTTGGAATTCTACTACCTTTTTTTGAAGTACTTTGGCGATGTCTAGATAATTTTTAGTGGCATATTTTAAACGAAACTCTTTGTTTTTACCTCCTGATTTTTTAACTTTTTGAAGTTTTCTAAACTCGATTTTAATGCGTTTTTTCCAATCTAAGTCTTTGCGCCAACCCTCTAGGTTTTGTTCTTTTGCCAAAGAACAACTAATTTCAATACACTTTCGGGAAGCATCCCATAACAGGTTATAATCCGTAGGGAAATGAACATTGGTTTTTACTACATAACTGTCGGCTTTGAGCCTAAGAGTTTCCGAGTCTTTTTTTTTAAATACCCTTGTCCCACTTCCAAGACTAAGGCATTTATTTTGGTGATACTCTCGGTTTTTAATAAACCAATATTCTCCTTTAAAGCGGTTAAACTATACTGTTTGACTTCCGATGAAAAACCATAAGAATCGCCTTCGATTCCCATCAGCTGGCGAACACATTTATCAAAATTGGCAATCCACAACAGCCGGTCGTAATTGGTGTTGAGCGTTAATCGAATCACAGACAAAACAATCACTTCCCAAATACTCATACCTTGCCTTCCTGTTTGCTTTTTATCTCTTAAAATTATAGGCGCTACGATGGAAAACATTTTTTGGTGATACAACTCATTGACAAAAATAGTTTGAAGAGCTAGTAATACAGGCGCAAGTTCGTCTCTGCTTTTGGTAGGAATCACTACCTCTGAAATAGGAAGGCTTCCTAGAATTGGTGATACTTCAAATCGTTTACGCATCGTTTCTTTTTTTGGCGAATCTACAGCGGATAATCCTAGTAAAATCATTGTTCTTTCTAATTTACAGCTTTTTTGAAGAAAGATTCAATCCAAATTAGTAAGTTATTAACTTAATAATCAACAAAATAAAAGTTTATGACCAGGCACTAGCTAATACTTCTCGGGTTTTAAATTTCCCTTTTTGTAATTCTAAAAGCCAGATTATCCTTTTTTCAATACCTATATAGACGTTGTTTTTTTGCGAAGAGAAATCAGTTAAGAAGGACTCTCTTTTATAGTGAATTTTCTTGCTTTTTCTATCCTTAAATATACTTGCACTTATTAATGTTATGTAATTTTGTTTTGGTAAAATTGAAACTTCACTATTCATTAAGTAAATAAGTACGAAAATATTTTTATTTTATTCAAATGTATGTCGTAACTCTTCTGTTGAAGATGCGCTTAGTAATTGGTTAAATGTTTTTATAATATCAAAATTTTGGGTAATCTCTTCAGATACAGCGACTCCAGAAATACCAGTTTTTAATATGTCTGTAACATCTTCTGTTATTATGCCTCCAAAACCAAGAATTGGTGTTTCAGTTTTTAAGATACCTGTAATTGCAGCATAACCGTTTAACCCTAAAATTGGGTCTAAATTATTTTCTGTAGTTATATTTCTAAAAGGACTTAAAGTAATATAATCGACTTGTTTCTCAATTAACGTTTTGCAATCTTGTAGGGTATTTACTGTTCCTCCAATAATTTGCCAAGTGTATAAATGTTCTCTTGCAATAATAGGGCAGATGTCTGTTTTTTCTATATGTAGACCATCTGCTTTGACCTTTTTGGCTATTTTATAATGATCGTTTATAATTAATCTAGTTTGAAAATAAAATGTTATTTCCCTAACTTCTTTGGCTACTTCTAAAAATTGCTCTTCTGAAACATTTTTTAAACGCAACTGTACTAACTCTATACCAGAAGAACATGCTTTTTGGATATTCTCCAAATGCTCTTTTGGAGAGTCTCCTTGAGATATATAATGTAGTTTAGGTATAGTCATGCTTTTATTTTTTCAGAAATTATAAATCAATATGTTGCCGTTAAATAGATACTGTTCTGTAATGCGTCATAAAATAAGACTCAAAACGTTTTAGGGTTGGATGTATTTTTTCGGAGTATATTATAAACTGGCATTTGTGAATACTTTGAGTTACGGAGATAAGATCAGCCGATGAAGATTTTTGAACTAAAAAGTCAGCATCATCAATACTAAATATCTTTACTTGAGTAGTATTTATACCTTCTAATAAAAGCAACTTATTCAATGTTTTAGGTGTAGAAATAAGAATATCTACGCCTTCAAAAATTTCTGATTTTAGTAAGTCAATATGAAGTTTTTCATTAGCTAAATAAACGCGTAATGAAGTAGGTCTAGTAAAATTTAAAAAGGTGTCATATAATTGTAATGCGTTCTCATTATTTTCTACTAGAACAATAGCTCTTGGTGCACTTCCAACGGCCTCACATTTTAATTTTTGTAAGGTTGTAAGTATAAGTGTGGTTGTTTTTCCACTATCTTTTGAGGCTATACAAAAAATATTGGCACCACTTTTTATTACAGGAATGCTAACTTTCTGAAAAGGGGTTGGTGTTGTTATTTCTTTATATTCTAGCGACTCTTTTATAAGAGAATGTAATTTTTTAAAAGGCATAAGAAATTAAGAGAGAATTATTTATTATAATAATTGACGCAAAGATACTCAATACACATAGAAACCCGAAAAATTGTGTCTAATGATTTTAAAATTATCTGAGAATATTTTCTCAAATTCTTTTTCTTTCCATATTAGGCTATCTAAAAAAATAAACACTTGATTTCTAAAGTATTCAAATTTGAGATAGCATTTATTGTACATCACTTTCTTCTTTAGGATTTTGCAAAGACGTTCAATTATATTCAAGTTGAGAGAATAAGGAGGCGTAAATTTCAACACAATTCTTAGATGCTATTTTATAAAATATTTGACAATTATAGCGTGATAATATCGTGCATTATCTAAGATTACATAGATTTTTACTTCTTTCTGTTTTTTTAAATCTAAGAGCAACAAAGCGACCATAGTTTGACTATTTATCCGCTCATCTTTCACATAAAATCAACTTTTTTGTTTTTAAACTTAGGACTCCATTTATATTGGTTCTTTTACGCCCATTGTTGGTTTTTAACTGTTTTTGTTTGTCCCTTTTTTATCCATCCATAAAATGGATATGATCTTCTTTGGTCAAATTTTCTTTCAACTCTTTGTGTTGCTTTACAAACCCCTCTTGTTTATCAATATCTGCTTTATAATACCAAATTAATTAGTTAAAGCTGTTATTTTATTACATATTCACGGTTAGCAACAGCAAGAAAATTTACACTAAAAGAGAGTCCTTCTTAACTGATTTCTCTTCGAAAAAAAACAAAGACAGTATCGTATTGAAAAAAGGATCATCTGGCTTTTGGAATTACAAAAAGGAAAATTTAAAACTCGCGAAGCATTAGCCACTTATTTGGGCATAAATTTACGCACTCAAGAACGTTGGGTTCTTCGTTATATATCTGGCGGAATAACTGGATTATTGACAGATAAACCAAAAAATATCACCCCAAGAATCATTACTCCCCAGATTCATCAAGGATTATCAAAACGTGTAAAGTTCAAGTGAGCAATCATTTTTAGGGTACTGGGATGCTGTGCAATAGGTTAAGAAGATATTTAATACAGCCACTTTAAGACCAAGTTAAAAGTTCCAAGAAAATCTCATTATAAGAAAGATGATAAAGCGGTAGATGCTTTTTTAAAAACTCCCAAATACCTTACAGAACATTATATTTAGTCTAAATAAAGATACGTATTCTAGTGTCAATTTATATTTCCAAGATCAAGCTAGGTTTGGAATGATGACCCACCTTGACAGGTATTTAACAGCTTGTGGAATAAAACCGATTGTATCTTTACAATACTCCGTTAAACTTTGCCCTAACCCTCTAACAGTCAATCAAATAAGTTAAAAAAACAGGCTCAAAAATTAGGATAACTCCCTGATTATCATTAAATTAATAGTTAATTTCAAACAGCTATTAATGATGCTTCTCAAGGAGAAATCCAACTATAAATATCACACAAAAAGATTACTTAACAAAATGAAAGATGTAAATAAATGGCAATATGATTTTATGTTGGAAGTTTTTGGTCTATTTCTCAGCATAAAAGGACGTTTAAATTTTATGCAGTTAAGTCGTTATGGTGATCATGGAGAACAACATTACAGGAATCAGTTTAGTAACTCATGTTACGCATCCAAACCTCAAAAAAGGATGATTAAGCAGCTTTAGGTGTTGATAACTTTCTGAGTTCGTTATGAGCTGCTTTTTGAGCTGCTAAATAGATTTGTGTTTTCATAGCAAAATGATTTTTCCCTGTTCTTTGTTTAAGCCACTCTAACTTTATATAAGCTACAATTGACAATACAAAATGATTCGTTTGAGTTTCTGTTTTTTTAGTTGGAGATTTAGCAAAACCTGTGTTACTTTTAATCGATTTGTGATACTCTTCTACTGCCCACCGTTTTTTGTAGATTGTAGTTATTTGGTTATACGATAAATTTAAATCACTACAAGCCA
Source organism: Tenacibaculum sp. (assembly GCA_965242715.1). Taxonomy (GTDB): domain Bacteria; phylum Bacteroidota; class Bacteroidia; order Flavobacteriales; family Flavobacteriaceae; genus Polaribacter. Next base: position 1,156,713 of record OZ251501.1, on the reverse strand, counting down.
AGTACAACTCGCCGACTGTATCATTCTCGTTTTTGAAAACTTGCTTTGTAAGCAACAGCGGAAAGTCTAGTTTTTCAAACCAAACTTCCACGGTTTGTTGTCTTGGCTGTAATGTTTTAATATTCACGTATGCTCCATTTTGCTTATCTTCTAAGGATAAGGCTACTTTTCGATTGCTTTTTAAGGCAATAATAAAATCATTTTTTAAAAGTTCTTTACAATAAACCATGTTCTCTGCTGAAGAAAACCAACTATCAGCCAACACATAATCAAAGTGTATTTTGCTACTACATTCCTGCAACATTTCTCTAAAAAGTTCGTTTTTAGTTTTGCTGCTTTTACGCTTTTGCCTTCCTGTTTTTTTGTCGGTAACCCAAATATTTTTCTTTATAAACTCTACACCACACGGTATACGCATGCCTCCAACTTCGACTAAAGCAGTTAGAAAATTAACCCCTTTTACAGACCTTCCAAACACATGGTCAAAATGCCAAGTGTTCAACTCACTTTCATCTGTATATTGTTTTTCTTGTATCGAATCATCAAAACTTAAAATGATAGTTTCTTTAGATTGAGTCAATTCTTCAACATAAGGTTTTGCCTTTTTCCATATAAATTTACTGTCATAAACACCCGTTGATAATGCTCGTGTTATTTTATCATGTTTTATAGAGAGTAATGAAGCCATACCTGTAGCTGTCGTGTAAGAACTTGAACTTATCAAATAATCAGTATACAAATCAACAAAATTATCCATCTTTTTATTTCTCAAAGTTGTTAACAAGATAAACTATAAATATCTTAAATTCAAATTATTCTTGCGTAAGGTGAGTTAGTAAGTCTTTTGACTTTTTAAATTTCAATAAAGAATTGATTACTGAGTATGGGGGCAAACATTTAACCATTGCTTTCGACCCGAGTTATGTTAGTAAATCTGGTAAATCCACCTGTGGAGTTGGTTATTATTGGTCTGGTGTAGCGGGAAAGGCAAAATGGGGATTGGAAATATCTGGTATAGCAGCGATTGATATAGATAATCATACAGCGTTTCATTTAGAGGCTGTTCAGACACCAAATAATTTGGAATCAAAAAGTTTGGTAGATCATTATGCCAATATATTGATTCAAAGAAAAGAGGTCCTTCTTTCGATGTCTAAATATGTTGTGGCAGATGCTTATTTTTCCAAATATGGTTTTGTTTCTAAACTCTCTGATAATGGATTGGAGACCGTTAGCAGACTAAGAAACGATGCTGACTTACAATATATTTATACTGACCAACAGAAATATGGGAGAGGAAGACCTAAGAAATATGATGGAAAAATTGATTATAAAAAACTTAGAAAAGAATATTTTTCTTTGATAGAAGACAATCAGCAAAGCAAAGTATACAGCGCTATTGTATACTCAAAATCATTAAAAAGAAAAATCAATCTTGTGATTGTTTATTTCCTTAAAAAAGGAAAATGGAATCATAAATTATATTTTTCTACAGATGTAACAATTTCAGCAGAAATGATTTTGACATATTATCGCACCAGATTTCAAATAGAATTTACTTTTAGAGATGCCAAGCAATACTCAGGTCTAAATCACTGTCAAGCAAGAAGTGAAGATAAACTCAACTTTCATTTTAATACAGCACTTACAACGGTTAATCTCGCTAAGATTACACATTGGATGCCTATTGAAAAAAGGCTAAGAGGGGCTTTCTCAATCAAGGATATTAAAACCTTACATCACAATGAGTTAATGCTTGCTCGATTTTTTAACGTGTTCGCTATAAGACCGAACTTGAAGAATAATAAACAAAAAATTAAAGAACTACTGTATTATGGTATCAGAGCAGCATAAAAACTTAACGGAGTATTGTCTTTATCAACACGTCTTTAAAACCACCTATTTATACGGAAGCTATTCACCAATCAATGGCTCATTAGTTTTGTTTGGGAAATTAACGGTGTAAATACCTCTATATTTGAATCTTACCTTAAAGAATTTTCCTTTTAAGAATACCTCCTTATGCGCCAGAATTGAATCTTTGCTAACAAGTGTGGCAGTATATTAAAAACCGATATAAAAACCAACGATTTGAAACCATGAAAAAGCTAACAGATTGGTTATATGATATGGTAAAGTGAATGAGCCACAGAGGGCATTAAATCCATTACTGGGAATCATCACTATGTAAATGCTTTTAATACGGTATTATAAAATTAAAGTGGTATAACCCGCATTATTCATAGGATTTATATTTAGAACAAATTTCAAAATAGATTTTTTATCTCTAGATTTTAGGATTCTCTCTTTCGTTTTTTAAACTTTTTTGGAGTAAATAGTATGTTATAATTGATTTTAAAAGTTAAAAAGGATTAATTTTACTAACAGAGCATAGGTATCCCAAGGTTTTAAAATTCTCACTTTAAAACCGTTATTGAGTTATTATCTCTCGAAACAAATCTTGATATACAAATGCTCTTGATCACTGATAATATATTCGTTTTTTAGTGACTTTTATGGTAGCTCCAACTTTTAATAAATTGGTTCTTATTGTATTTATTTGCCATTTTTCAGCCTTTTCAAATGTTGTTTTTTTGATGCTTTTTTTTAGTAATAAAAATAGTTCGTAGGCTAAACTACTTAAAAACAACCTGAAGAAGTTTGCAACAAATCCATGATTGGATAATCGATCGGAAAAACACATATTCTTGACTTCTTTACTTCTGTTTTCGCTAGATTCACCTCGTTTTACATAGAAATCAAAGTATATTTCTCGGGCACCTTTCTCTTTAATATTACTTATAAAATGACGAACATTTAAGCCTTTCCCTGTACTTTCTATTTTACAGTAAGCTTGTTGTGGTTTATGCCAACTTTTGGCTTGATAGCGAAACGATGTGAAATGTTGGTGTTTTTTATGCTGATTTACATATTGAAGTTGAACCGCTTTTTTACAACGCTCAACCTTTCTTTTGAGTACCGAATTACTAGCCTGACCTGTTACAAAAAACAAATCATAATCAGCTACTAATTTATAAAAAGGAGCACAACTAAATCCACTATCTGTTCGAATAGTAATTTTTAGTTCAGGATATGCTTTTTTTATTTTTTGAATAATTCTTCTTAAAATTCCGACATACCATCGATTCGAATGGCTATTTCCTGGGCGAAGAACTGGCAGGATAATTTGACCGGTTTCTCCATCATGAAAAAATAATTCATTTAACATAAACTGTCCATAATAACCATTGAACATTGACATTTGTTGATTCCCATATGTTGGATCATCGGTAGCATCAACATCAATTGTTATTTCATCTCGACCTTTTAGGCTTGATACGTAACGATCAATCCAAGCGTAAGAAAGTTTGAAAATAGTTTCTTTATTCAAACTGTTTTCAAAACGAGAAATAGTAGGTTGAGAAGCCAAATCTCCTTGAAGAACATCTTTAAATAATGGGTCATTTTGTAAATGGGTCACATCATTGGCATCTTGATAACCTAGCATTAGCATAAACACACGTTGCTTGAGTTGATGCTCTCGACTGTAAGTAATGTATTTAGGGTTTCGAAGATCAGGAAGTAACTTGCTAAAATGTTTTAGTAAGTTGTGGGTTCTCTCTAACTTTTCTAAAAGAATCAAAGAACCATCTGAACTAATCTCTGTGGCTGAAAAATCAACCGAAATAGCTTGATTTCCTCGATAAAATAAAGTATCTTTAGTGCTCAAATATGGGTGTTTTAAAAAATGATATATTTTGTGTTTAACTGCTTAAATATAACACTTTACATTCAGGTTTTTTGATTTCTGATGAATTATTCGGGATAATGCATTGTAAACAGAACTTTCAATCTTATTTTTTAAATCCCTATAAACAACTAACCTTCACTGTCAATACTCATATACTCTGCTGTTAAATTCATAGCAATTAATTCTATGTCTTTGAGTTTTGGTTTCCTTTTTTATTTTAAAAATTGTTCTTTTTTTGTAATAGACTTTAGTACTTCTGAAAATTTTATTTAAAGTTGTTCATGTATTTAATTGATATTCAAATAAATATATGACTTTACGGAGTCAATGAACAACTTTTTTTATTCAATTATTAATGCACAACGGTTTTTTCTATTATAATTTTATATGAAAGCATTAACCTTTTACATTATAAACAATCTTCTTTGGTGCATTAAAGTATATACCTTCTCTCCTATTGCTTCAAGAGCTTTGTCATTATCAGCATTCATAATAGCTTCATCAATAAAGTTAACAACTTGTTGCATATCTTCGGCTTTTAAACCACGCGTAGTAATTGCAGCAGTTCCAATTCTAATTCCAGAGGTAACAAATGGACTTTTATCATCAAAAGGAACCATATTCTTATTTACAGTAATATCTGCTTTACCTAAAGCAATTTCGGCATCTTTTCCCGAAATGTTTTTATTTCGCATGTCAATTAGTATACAGTGATTATCTGTTCCTCCTGAAATAATATTGTACCCTTTTGCAACGAAAGCCACTGCCATTGCAGCTGCATTTTCTTTTACTTGTAATTGATATTCTAAAAATTCATCTGTCAACGCTTCTCCAAAAGCAATAGCTTTTGCAGCAATAACATGTTCTAGAGGACCTCCTTGATTTCCAGGGAAAACTGCAGAATTAATTAAGGTTGACATTTTTTTTAACTTTCCAGACTTTAATGTTAATCCAAATGGGTTCTCAAAATCTTTACCAATCATAATCATTCCCCCTCTTGGGCCACGTAATGTTTTATGTGTAGTTGTAGTAACAATATGGCAATGTGGTAAAGGGTCATTTAAAATTCCTTTGGCAATTAAACCAGCAGGATGCGAAATATCTGCCATTAAAATTGCACCTACTTTATCAGCAATTTCTCTAAATTTCTCAAAATCCATATCACGAGAATACGCCGAAGCTCCTGCAATAATTAACTTTGGTTTGTGTTCTTTAGCTTGTTGTTCTAAATGATTATAGTCTATTCTTCCTGTTTCTTTATCAACTCCATAAAAAACAGGATTATACAATTTACCAGAAAAATTTACGGGAGAACCATGTGTTAAATGCCCTCCGTGAGATAAATCGAAACCAAGAATTGTATCTCCTGGTTTTAAACAAGCGGCAAAAACTGCGGTATTTGCTTGTGAACCAGAGTGTGGTTGCACATTTACATATTCAGCACCAAATAATTCTTTTGCTCTATCAATAGCTATTTGTTCTACAATATCTACAATTTCACAACCTCCATAATATCTTTTTCCAGGATACCCTTCAGCATATTTATTTGTTAAAATAGAGCCTTGAGCTCTCATAACTTGATTGCTTACAAAGTTTTCTGAAGCAATTAATTCTAGTCCATTCAATTGTCTCTCTTTTTCTTCTTGAATAAGGTCAAAAATAAGGTTGTCTTGTTTCATTGTTATGTTTGTTTTTAAGGTTTTCAAAAATAGCAAAAATCATATTTTAAAAAAATTAGTTTTAACTATATTTTATCAAGATTTAAAATATTTACATTTTTATTAAAAAAAGTGTTGGTAAAATCAATTTTTGATGGTTTTTTTAATTAAAAATGAAAAAAAATTATGTAGGTTTGGTGAAAAATAAATTACAACTACAATGATTATAACAGCAAATAATCCGAAGAGAAAATCTTGGTTAAATATAGAAAATAATTCAGATTTTCCAATACAGAACATTCCATTTGGTGTCTTTTTAACACGAGATGATATTATTACTATTGGTACACGAATAGGTAATTTTGCTGTAGATTTAGGTGCGTTTCATCAATTAGGGTATTTTGAAGGAATCCCATTAACAGACGATATATTTTTACAAGACAATTTAAATGATTTTATTGCTGATGGGCGTAAAACATGGCGTTTAGTTCGTAATAGAATTTCTGAAGTTTTTGATGTTACCAACGGAAAACTTCGCGATAATGCAGCGCATAGAGATCAAATTATCTTTAGAATGGATGAAGTTGAAATGTTATTACCTGTTTCTGTTGGAGATTATACAGATTTTTATGCAAGTAAAGAACACGCTACTAATGTAGGTTCTTTATTCCGTGACCCCGAGAATGCTTTGTTTCCAAACTGGTTACAAATCCCTATAGGCTACCATGGTAGAAGTTCTTCTATTATTCCTTCAGGAACTCCTATTCGCCGTCCTATTGGGCAACAAAGACCTAATGAAGGAGAAACTACACCTAATTTTGGTCCTACAAAATTATTAGATTTTGAATTAGAAATGGCTTTTATTACTACTGTTGCCAACGATTTAGGAGATAGAATTCCTATTGAAGAAGCAGATGAGTATATCTTTGGATTGGTATTATTTAATGATTGGTCTGCACGCGATATTCAAGCTTGGGAATATGTTCCTTTAGGACCATTCTTAGGAAAGAGTTTTGCTTCTACAATTTCTCCTTGGATTGTAACTTTAGACGCTTTAGAGCCTTTTAGAGTAGATAACCCTAAACAAGTTTACGAACCTTTACCATATTTAAAAAAAGAAGGAAAAGATAGTTTAGACATTAACTTACAAATGTCTATTCAACCAGAAGGAAAAGAAGAAACAGTAGTTTGTAACTCTAACTTTAAATATATGTATTGGACAATGGCGCAGCAATTAGCGCATCATACCGTAAATGGTTGCCCTATAAATGCTGGAGATATGATGGGTTCTGGAACTATTTCTGGACCAACAAAAGATAGTTTTGGTTCTATGTTAGAATTAACTTGGAGAGGTCAAAATCCAATAAAACTAAACGACGGTTCTGAGCGTAAATTTATTAATGACTATGATACCGTAATTATGAGAGGATATTCTCAAAATGATGAAGTTCGTATTGGTTTTGGTGAATGTACTGGTAAAGTTTTACCTGCAATTGAATAATCTTAATAAATTAGTGATACATAAAAGCTTCACAATACGGTGAGGCTTTCTTGTTTTTGGCCTAATTTTTCTATTTACAACAATTGAAGATATTAGGAATAAGATATCGGAACGATACAAAATACAATTTATCGAGATAGGGTATTAATCAGATCATGTTCATTTTTTAGTTCAAGGGGTACCATCAATGTCAGTCAGGGTAAACGCATCATAAATTTAGTATTTTCAATAAGTAGTCATTGCTTATAGCAGCTTTGAGCCTTCTGCTTTTAACCCCAACCTTTTTCATTATTGTCTTTTTTGAGTATGTTTAAAGCCATTTTAGTAAGTATAGAGAAGTTTTGAGTTGTATTCCCTACTCTTTTTCTAGAGACATCTTCAGAGAAGGCTACATCTAACATCCAATGTAATTTGTTTTCAATAGCTCAGTGTGAGCGAATCGGCATTTTGAAAACTTTCAGGATTCGTCTTTAAACTTGATATATAATAGCGTGTTGCTGCTTCTGTTGGTTTCTCTGAATTTTTAAATTCTCGTTTACTCTCTATTTTAATAATGGAGGTAAGTTTTACCCAATTATTTTCTGTTGGAATAAACTGTAACTTACTTATAACACTACATTTACGAGTTTCTATTCTACCATGGTCTAGTTCTTCTCTAATAGTTGTTTCATCACTATGTAAATGCTTTTAACACGGTATTATAAAATTAAATTGGTATAAGAGGTGTTCATTCATATTGTAAAAAAGAGTATATAGATCAATACATTCAAGAGTGTTTTTATCGATTAAATCGACTTAATTTTAGGAGTAATATCTTAGAAAACTTATTATTAAGAATGTGTAAAGAAAAACCAATAACTTATAAGTCAATTAAATACAGTGCGACTTAACCCGAATAATTCATCAGAAATCAAAAAACCTGAATGTAAAGTGTTATATTTAAGCAGTTAAACACAAAATATATCATTTTTTAAAACACCCAGATTTGAGCACTAAAGATACTTTATTTTATCGAGGAAATCAAGCTATTTCGGTTGATTTTTCAGCCACAGAGATTAGTTCAGATGGTTCTTTGATTCTTTTAGAAAAGTTAGAGAGAACCCACAACTTACTAAAACATTTTAGCAAGTTACTTCCTGATCTTCGAAACCCTAAATACATTACTTACAGTCGAGAACATCAACTCAAGCAACGTGTGTTTATGCTAATGCTAGGTTATCAAGATGCCAATGATGTGACCCATTTACAAAATGACCCATTATTTAAAGATGTTCTTCAAGGAGATTTGGCTTCTCAACCTACTATTTCTCGTTTTGAAAACAGTTTGAATAAAGAAACTATTTTCAAACTTTCTTACGCTTGGATTGATCGTTACGTATCAAGCCTAAAAGGTCGAGATGAAATAACAATTGATGTTGATGCTACCGATGATCCAACATATGGGAATCAACAAATGTCAATGTTCAATGGTTATTATGGACAGTTTATGTTAAATGAATTATTTTTTCATGATGGAGAAACCGGTCAAATTATCCTGCCAGTTCTTCGCCCAGGAAATAGCCATTCGAATCGATGGTATGTCGGAATTTTAAGAAGAATTATTCAAAAAATAAAAAAAGCATATCCTGAACTAAAAATTACTATTCGAACAGATAGTGGATTTAGTTGTGCTCCTTTTTATAAATTAGTAGCTGATTATGATTTGTTTTTTGTAACAGGTCAGGCTAGTAATTCGGTACTCAAAAGAAAGGTTGAGCGTTGTAAAAAAGCGGTTCAACTTCAATATGTAAATCAGCATAAAAAACACCAACATTTCACATCGTTTCGCTATCAAGCCAAAAGTTGGCATAAACCACAACAAGCTTACTGTAAAATAGAAAGTACAGGGAAAGGCTTAAATGTTCGTCATTTTATAAGTAATATTAAAGAGAAAGGTGCCCGAGAAATATACTTTGATTTCTATGTAAAACGAGGTGAATCTAGCGAAAACAGAAGTAAAGAAGTCAAGAATATGTGTTTTTCCGATCGATTATCCAATCATGGATTTGTTGCAAACTTCTTCAGGTTGTTTTTAAGTAGTTTAGCCTACGAACTATTTTTATTACTAAAAAAAAGCATCAAAAAAACAACATTTGAAAAGGCTGAAAAATGGCAAATAAATACAATAAGAACCAATTTATTAAAAGTTGGAGCTACCATAAAAGTCACTAAAAAACGAATATATTATCAGTGATCAAGAGCATTTGTATATCAAGATTTGTTTCGAGAGATAATAACTCAATAACGGTTTTAAAGTGAGAATTTTAAAACCTTGGGATACCTATGCTCTGTTAGTAAAATTAATCCTTTTTAACTTTTAAAATCAATTATAACATACTATTTACTCCAAAAAAGTTTAAAAAACGAAAGAGAGAATCCTAAAATCTAGAGATAAAAAATCTATTTTGAAATTTGTTCTAAATATAAATCCTATGAATAATGCGGGTTAAATGGGTAACCCTAAAATATTATTTCAAATTAGCAGGCTTTCTATAACCTTGAAAAGGTTGTTTTAGTAATTCTACTAAATTAGAATTTATTTTTTCATTAGGAAAAGTATCTACACCATACACAATTTTATCTCTGTCAAGTTCCATATACGTTCCAAAAATTCTATCCCAAATTGAGAAGATATTTCCGTAATTAGAATCTGTATATGGCAACATATTATGGTGATGTACTTTGTGCATATCTGGTGAAACAATTACATAACTTAATAGGTTGTTAAGTTTTGTTGATATTTTAATATTTGCATGTGTAAACTGTGTAAAAATTAAAGATATAGCTTGGTATAACATAATAATTGCAACTGGCGTTCCTACTAAAAAAACACCTAATAACGTAAACAAAAAACGAATTACACTTTCTATAGGATGATGTCTGTTTGCCGTAGTAGTATCTACTTTATGATCTGTATGATGCACCAAATGAACCATCCACAACCGTTTTACTTTATGTTCTGTAAAATGCGCTAAATAAGCTCCAAAGAAATCTAAAAATAGTACTCCTAAAGCAATATATAACCATAATGGCATTTCTGGTAACCAATTAATCAATCCAAAATTATTTACAAAAACCCAATCTGCCGTTTTTAACAATAAAAAAGCTAATGTAAAATTAATAAGAATAGTAGTTGCTGTAAAAAATAAATTAGGAAATGCATGCTTCCATTTTTTATAATTAACTCATGTTACGCATCCAAACCTCAAAAAAGGATGATTAAGCAGCTTTAGGTGTTGATAACTTTCTGAGTTCGTTATGAGCTGCTTTTTGAGCTGCTAAATAGATTTGTGTTTTCATAGCAAAATGATTTTTCCCTGTTCTTTGTTTAAGCCACTCTAACTTTATATAAGCTACAATTGACAATACAAAATGATTCGTTTGAGTTTCTGTTTTTTTAGTTGGAGATTTAGCAAAACCTGTGTTACTTTTAATCGATTTGTGATACTCTTCTACTGCCCACCGTTTTTTGTAGATTGTAGTTATTTGGTTATACGATAAATTTAAATCACTACAAGCCAAGTACAACTCGCCGACTGTATCATTCTCGTTTTTGAAAACTTGCTTTGTAAGCAACAGCGGAAAGTCTAGTTTTTCAAACCAAACTTCCACGGTTTGTTGTCTTGGCTGTAATGTTTTAATATTCACGTATGCTCCATTTTGCTTATCTTCTAAGGATAAGGCTACTTTTCGATTGCTTTTTAAGGCAATAATAAAATCATTTTTTAAAAGTTCTTTACAATAAACCATGTTCTCTGCTGAAGAAAACCAACTATCAGCCAACACATAATCAAAGTGTATTTTGCTACTACATTCCTGCAACATTTCTCTAAAAAGTTCGTTTTTAGTTTTGCTGCTTTTACGCTTTTGCCTTCCTGTTTTTTTGTCGGTAACCCAAATATTTTTCTTTATAAACTCTACACCACACGGTATACGCATGCCTCCAACTTCGACTAAAGCAGTTAGAAAATTAACCCCTTTTACAGACCTTCCAAACACATGGTCAAAATGCCAAGTGTTCAACTCACTTTCATCTGTATATTGTTTTTCTTGTATCGAATCATCAAAACTTAAAATGATAGTTTCTTTAGATTGAGTCAATTCTTCAACATAAGGTTTTGCCTTTTTCCATAGAAATTTACTGTCATAAACACCCGTTGATAATGCTCGTGTTATTTTATCATGTTTTATAGAGAGTAATGAAGCCATACCTGTAGCTGTCGTGTAAGAACTTGAACTTATCAAATAATCAGTATACAAATCAACAAAATTATCCATCTTTTTATTTCTCAAAGTTGTTAACAAGATAAACTATAAATATCTTAAATTCAAATTATTCTTGCGTAAGGTGAGTAATTAAACTTAAATAACGGAATTACTCCTTCTAAAAGCCAAAAAAAAGTAATTCCTCCAACAACAATAGCAGCTCTGTGTGGTGACGGAATTGTCGAAAAATAATTGATAATAGTTTCCAATGTCTTTTATTTTGGATTAAAAATACCGAGAACCTAACTTCTTACTTTTTTCTCATTATATTTATAAGGTAAGCGTTTTTTTAGTGCCTCAACAATACTATAAACAGCAGGGCAAACAAATGTATTTTCTATTGTTAAATCTGTTAATTGAATAAACTTTCGCCTATTTGTATGTGGATATTCTGCACACGCTTTTGGTCTAACATCATAAATAAAACACGAGTTATCCGATTCATCTAAAAAGGAACACGGAGATGTTTTTAACACCATAAAACTGTCTGAATCTCTATCTAAATATTGATTTTGAAAATCAACAACTTTCATTTTTAGATGCTTAGCAATACGTTCGGTATCTTTTTCTGTAAAAATAGGGCTTGTAGTTCTACAGCAATTTCCACAATCTAAGCAATCGGTTTTTTCAAACTCTTTATTATGCAACTCTTGCATTACAACATCTAAATTCTTAGGTGTTCTTTTCTTTAGATTTACAAAATATTTTTTATTCTCTTTTTTAGCTTCTTCGGCTAATTTGGGAAGTTGTTCTAGACGTTTTTCCATTCTCGGAAAATACAATTAATTCTCATAAAAATTAAGGTAAATTTGTGTAAATTTGTGTTTCAATTTTTAAGATTCAATGAATATTCAAAATCGAATAGAGGCTAAAGTAAAAGAAGGATTTTTATCGTTATATAAAACAGAAATTCCGTCGGTAGAATTCCAAGCTACTCGTAAAGAGTTTGAAGGAGATATTACTGTTGTTGTTTTTCCGTTATTGCGGTACAAAAAAGGAAACCCTATTCAAATTGGTGAAGATTTAGGAAAGTATTTGGTAGAAACGATTACTGAAATAACAAATTATAATGTTGTAAAAGGGTTCTTAAATCTAGTAATTGATAATACATTTTATATCAAATTTTTCAATACGATAAATTCAGATACTAATTACGGGGTTGTTTCGCCTTTGGCGGATGAAAAAGCTGTGCTAGTAGAATATTCATCGCCAAACACTAATAAACCTTTGCATTTAGGGCATGTTAGAAACGTATTGTTAGGGTATTCAGTTGCTGAAATTACCAAAGCATCGGGTAAAAAAGTGTATAAAACACAGATTATTAACGATCGTGGAATTCATATTTGTAAATCGATGTTGGCTTGGCAAAAATTCGCTCCCAATGGGAGTAATGGGCAAAAAGAAACTCCAGAAAACACCGGTTTAAAAGGTGATAAATTGGTTGGTAATTACTATGTGAGGTTTAACCAAGAATATAAAAAAGAAATTAGCAACCTAGTGGCATTGGGCACTTCTGAAGATGATGCTAAAAAACAAGCTCCTTTATTTATTGAAGCCCAAGAAATGTTACGTAAATGGGAAGCTGGAGATAAAGAAGTTGTTGCTCTTTGGAAAACTATGAACAATTGGGTGTACAAAGGGTTTGATGTTACTTATAAAAACATTGGGGTAGATTTTGACACACTGTATTACGAAAGTAACACCTATTTATTAGGTAAAGATATTATTGAAGAGGGGTTAATCAGCGGCATTTTTTATAAAAAAGAAGATAGTTCTGTTTGGTGCGATTTAACCGAAGATGGTTTAGATGAAAAACTAGTATTACGCTCAGACGGAACTGCGGTATATATAACGCAAGATATTGGTACGGCGATTCAACGCTCTAAAGATTTACCTGATGTTGGTGGAATGGTGTATACGGTTGGTAACGAACAAGATTATCACTTTAAGGTATTGTTTTTAATCTTAAAAAAAATAGGATATTCTTGGGCTGACCAATTATATCATTTAAGTTACGGAATGGTAGATTTACCTTCTGGAAAGATGAAATCTCGTGAAGGAACTGTTGTTGACGCTGATGATTTAATGGATGAAATGACAAATACTGCCCGTACAATATCACAAGAATTAGGAAAATTAGAAGGGTATTCTGATACAGAAAAAGAGGAACTGTATAAAATTATTGGTTTAGGAGCTTTAAAATATTTTATCTTAAAGGTAGATCCTAAAAAGAGAATATTGTTCGACCCAAAAGCTTCTGTAGATTTTCAAGGTAATACAGGTCCTTTTATTCAGTATACTTATGCTAGAATTCAATCCATTTTAAGAAAAGCAGATTTTGATTATTCAAAAGAAGTTTCTATTGAATTACACGCAAAGGAAAAAGAATTAATTAAACAATTAGAGCTCTATCCTAAAATTATTCAGCAAGCTGCCAAAAATTATTCGCCAGCAGTTATTGCTAATTACACCTATGAGTTGGTAAAAGAGTTCAATTCTTTTTATCAAAATGTACCTATTTTGGGAGAAGAAAATCAAGATAAAAAAGTATTTAGAGTACAATTAGCCAATATCGTTGCCAATACTATAAAATCAGCATTTTTGTTATTAGGCATACAGGTTCCTGAGAGAATGTAAAAGTAGGCAGTTGCAATTTGTAGTTGTTAGTAAAAACAAAAGTTCATAGATTAGCTTGCGTTAGGGATTGCAGTGGCATCCTTTTTTACGTATCCTAGAAAATGTAATCTCTTTAAAATTGTGAGACTACCACGCTATACTAACAATAATGTTGAAAATATAATAGGTAAAAAAGATATAGCGGAAAGCCCGCTCGAACGCAGAGAAAATAAATATAAAAGATTAAACAAACAATAATAAAAACATATACATGAAATACGACGTATTAATAATTGGAAGTGGTCCTGGAGGTTATGTAACCGCTATTAGAGCATCGCAATTAGGTTTTAAAGTTGCAGTAGTAGAAAAAGAAAATTTAGGCGGAATTTGTTTAAATTGGGGGTGTATTCCTACAAAAGCTTTACTAAAATCTGCTCAAGTATACGATTACTTAAAGCATGTTGATCAATATGGTTTAAAAGCAGAAGCTATTGATAAAGATTTTGAAGCGGTTATTAAACGTAGTCGTGGTGTTGCTGAAGGAATGAGCAAAGGGGTTGCGTTTTTAATGAAGAAAAACAAAATTGATATTATTGATGGTTTTGGTAAAATTAAAACTGGTAAAAAGGTAGATGTTACCGCTGCTGACGGTACAGTAACTGAATACAGTGCAGATAACATTATCATTGCAACAGGTGCCCGTTCTCGTGAGTTACCTAATTTACCACAAGATGGTAAAAAAGTTATTGGGTATCGTGAAGCAATGAGTTTACCTAAACAACCTAAATCTATGATTGTTGTAGGTTCTGGGGCAATTGGTGTTGAATTCGCTCACTTCTATAACTCTATGGGTACTGAAGTTACTATTGTTGAGTTTCTGCCAAATATAGTTCCGGTAGAAGATAAAGATGTTTCAAAACAAATGGAACGTTCGTTTAAAAAAGCGGGTATTAAAATAATGACTAATTCTTCTGTTGAGTCTGTTGATACTTCTGGTGATGGTGTAAAAGCTACTGTAAAAACTAAAAAAGGGGAACAAATTTTAGAAGCTGATATTGTATTGTCTGCGGTTGGAATTAAAACAAATATTGAAAATATTGGATTAGAAGATGTTGGTATTATTACCGATAGAGACAAAATATTAGTAAATGATTGGTATCAAACAAATATACCTGGATATTATGCTATTGGTGATGTAACTCCTGGCCCGGCATTGGCACACGTTGCTTCTGCTGAGGGTATTACTTGTGTAGAAAAATTAGCAGGAATTGATACCGATACAATTGATTATGAAAACATTCCTGGTTGTACCTATGCTACTCCAGAAATTGCTTCTGTTGGTTTAACAGAAGAACAGGCAAAAGAAAAGGGATATGAATTAAAAATTGGTAAATTTCCTTTTTCTGCTTCTGGAAAAGCAACAGCGGCTGGAACTCCTGATGGATTTGTAAAAGTAATTTTTGATGCTAAGTATGGTGAATGGTTAGGTTGTCATATGATTGGTGCTGGAGTTACTGATATGATTGCAGAAGCTGTTTTAGGACGTAAATTAGAAACTACCGGCCATGAAGTATTAAAAACAATTCACCCTCACCCAACCATGAGCGAAGCTGTTATGGAAGCTGTTGCTGATGCGTATGGTGAAGTAATACATTTATAAAGTTTACGAATTTTATTCAAAAGAATTCATCGAGGCTTGCCTCGGGGTTTAGCGGGAAAGTTTGAAAAACGAAGGGTTTTTCAAAACATTTTGTAAAAGTGTAATTTTGCATATTATGGATGATCATATATACAAGCGTCATAATAAGAGTTTACTTTTATATCATTTAGTTTTTCCGTTGAAATATAGAAGAAAAGCTCTAATCGAAGAATCAAGGTCAACATTGAAAGATATTAGCAATATGTCAATGACTAAATTAGTTAGAACAATAAAAGTATAACGGGAATAGAATTATTTAGGTTGCCCCCAGAGATAAAACAGTTTTTGTGGGAAGGCAAGTTATGGACAAGAGGAATATAAGAAAATACATTCAGAACAACTTAAGCTGTTTTAATACTTCGAGGCTTGCCTCGGGGTAGTTTATTAAACCTGTTAATGACTTTTTTGAATTGACTAACGAAAGTTAGTATTTTCTTGTTATTTTGAAATATAATCTTATAAAAAATGAAAATAAAATTAATTTTTACAGTTTTACTATTAATAAGTCTACAATCTTTTTCTCAAGAAAAAGTACTTCCAGAAGGCTGGGATATAATTATTTTAGAAGGAAAAACTGCGTATATGAATTTAATAACAGGAGATGTTTCTACTACGTTTCCTAGAAAACCTGCCTTAAAGGCTAAAAAAATAGTAGAATATGAACCTACTATATTTCATGTGGTAAAAAAAGGAGAGACTTTAAGTAAGATTGCTAGAAAGTACAATAAAAGTTTAGCAGTAATGTATCGGTTAAATAATATAGAAAGTTTCGATAAAATTAATATTGGGCAAGAAATTGTGGTAGGTTATAGCAAAGAAATTAAAGAAGTTGTCAACGAAAAGTATAATGATACTTATAACAATTATCATACAGTAACCTCTGGTGAAACGTTATATAGAATTGCCAAGAATTATAATTTAACTGTACAAAAGTTAAAAAAATTAAATAATTTAAGTTCTAATACAATAGGCATTGGTCAGGAATTAGTTATTGAGTAAAATTTTACTCAATAACTTTCTGAAGTTGAAGACCATAGTTTGCCATTGCTTTAATTTCTTTAACACTAGCAAGTCGTTCATTACCAATAATTAATAGTCCATTTTTGTTGCTTTCTATATGATAATATTTATTGCTTTCAAAAAATAACACAAGTTCGTCTGTAAAAAGTTTTTTTATAGCAATTTCATCTTTTCCAGATAAATAAAAACGTTTTGTAAAATCTTGATGATTATCTATAGCAATATCCCTAAACCCAGCAAAATGATAAATATATTCAAAAATCCCTTCTCTATCTAAAGTAAACTCAGCTATATCTTTATCTAAGTTTATATGTAGCATTGTAGCTTTAATTACTTGCTTTGCTATTAATTCACCTTCTGAAAATTGTACATCAAACAGCGCACAATTTTCATTAGATAAAATATTAGTTACTTTATTAATCTGTTTTGTTTTAAAATAACCAAATTTAGGCAACTGCGTAATTTCTTCTGTAGGAAAAGCATCGTATTTCCAATGCATATCTTCACTTATTTTTTGTAAAGATTTCTGCCTTTTTGTTAAAACTCCTTCTTTTGGCAAAATTTGAGCTGGTAAAATTTTACGCAAAGCAAATGGATGCTCACTTGCTGATTTTGAATCATCTAAACCAATTACTTCAAAATGGCCACCTTTACGCTTAAAAGATTCTACATAGCTATTCATATTTTCCATTACTGAATGATCTACAAAATCACACAATGAAAAATCTATAATAGCTTCTTCATTTTCAGGAATTTGATCTAACTTAGATTTTAACTTCGTATAATTTAAAAAGCTTGAAAAATTATCAATCGAAACATAATATTTATCGTCTTCTTTAAACATTAAAACATTCGGTTTAAAAAGGTTTCTAACAAAAAGTGAAATATTTTTATGTATGATTACATGAATAATAAAAGTAGCAATAATACCTACTATAATACCTACAATTAAACTAGTGGAAATAGTTGTTAATAAGGTAATTAGGAAGATGAAAAGTTGCTCTTTTCCTATTTTAAATACTTTACCAATATTTTCTGGAGAGGCTAATTTATAACCTGTGTATACTAAGATTGCTGCTAATGCAGGTAAAGGAATTTTACGCAACTCAGTAGCAAATAATAAAATAAAAGCTAGCAAAAATGATGCATGAAAAAAGTTAGCAGAACGGTTTGTTCCGTTATTATTTACATTCACTGAACTTCTTGCAATAACGGTAACTACATTTAACCCGCCTAAAAAGCCACTAATAACAGTAGCTAAACCTAAGGCGCGAATATCTTTATTTACATTTGAACGACGCTTTTGAGAGTCTAATTTATCAACTGCTTTTATGCTTAATAAACTTTCTATACTTGCAATTAACGTAATAGAAATTACGGCGCTAATAAAATCCATTTGATAGGCTTTACTAAAATTAGGAAAGCTAAAGTTAGAAATAACATCATCTGGAATATTGATAAGCAAATTTTTAGCAATAGGATAGGGGCTTTCAGAAAACATTTCAAAGTAATAATACAAACCAACACTAAGTACTACAATCCACATTGGGGCAGGGATTAATTGGAAATATCGATTTCTAATTTTACTATAAAAAATCATTATCAGTAAACTAATAATTCCTACTAAACCAGCATAAAATATACTTGTATTATCCGTTTTAAAATATTCTATAACTCCTTGCGGAAGTTGTAAAAGTAAATCAATAATACTTCCTTTGGCGTTTAGGTTACCAAGCATTACATGTACTTGTTTGGCAAAAATACCAATACCAATTGCTGCTAACATTCCTTGAATGGCAGAAGCAGGAAAAAAATCTCCTAAAGCGCCCATTTTTAGAAAGCTTAAGATAATCATTATAACTCCAGAGACCACAATAGCAGCAAGTGTATATAAAAAACCTTGTGTCATATCTCCTTCACCTAAAGTAGTAATAGCTGCAAGAATTACCACAACTAAGCCATTTCCTGGGCCTGTAATGGTAACATTTGAACCTCCTAAAATTGCCACAACAGTTCCTCCAACAATTGCTGCAATAATACCAGAAATAGGTGGCGCGCCTGAAGCCAAGGCTAAACCTAAACCGAGTGGTAACGCAATTAAAGAAACAACAAATCCTGAAAATAAATTTTTAGGAATATCACTTAAAAAAGTTTTGAAATTATTTTTCTTTACCATTTTACTTTACAATTAAAACATCGGTTGGTAGTTCTGATAAAATATACTCAATATCGTGTGGAAAAATACGATCTAATAAACCAGATTTTTTAGGTTCATTCATAATTAGTAAATCTGCTCTTTTTACTTTTGCGTACTGCCCAATTGAATATCCACAACGTCCAAAAACACTTTGCATTTTCACAATAATATCCTGTATATCAATACCTTTTAAAATATTTTTTATACGTAAATCTTCTCTATTTTTTATACGTTCTCTATTTATTGTAGCTTTCCGTAGGGTTTTATCATCGCTAACTTTTACATCTATTTCCGCTTGACTAACTTCTTCAACAATAGTTACTCGTTTGCAATCTAAATCGTTAGCAACTTGAAAAGCAATTATTAAAGTATCTTGTGTTTTTTCATCTTTTAAACCATTGACTACAATGTGTTTACAAGGAACTCTTTTAATTGATGGTTTTGTTAAAAGCAATACAGAGCAAGGGGCCTTTCTTGTAAGTTTACGTGCAATTGAACCGACATAGTATTTGTAAATATTTTCTTGTTGAAGTGCGCCTAAAATTAACAAATTAATATTCTTTGAAGTACAAGTTTCTAAAATAACGTCTACAGGTTTACCTACCTTCCAAACGGTTTGAAACGGGTTTTTAGCTTGCGGGGCTTCAGCTTCCGTCAATAAATTGTTTAATTGTTGTTCTTTTTCCGTAGTTTTTTGCCCAACATGAACACCAATTAGTGTTGCATTGAACATATTTGCTAATCTTATTGCCTCAAAAAGGTTTGCTTTTAGATTGGGTGAAAAGGCAATACCTATTAAAATATGTTGTATATGTTGCAAGTTTTTATTTTTTTTTTGAAAGCTCAATATAGTAAACAAAAAATAATTAAGAAATAGAATTGTATTAGAAATGTAATTAATTTAGGTTATGTTTTAGAATAATGTAGAATTTCACTATCTTTATAAAAACATTATAGATATGGATTTACAAAGTATAATAAGAGTGTTGAGTCAAGAGCAGAAAAAGGAATTAGTCGGTTTATTGAGTCGTGATTTGAAAGTGCCAAAACTAAATATGCTTATAGACAACCTAAACAAAGACCGTCCAATCAACTGTCCACATTGTCAAAGTTCTGATATTTACGGGCATGGAGGCTATAAGGGTCGTAAGCGCTACAAATGTAAATCTTGCACTAAAACCTTTAAGGATCTTACAGGTACTGCTATGGATGGCATAAAGAAAGTGGATGAATTTCAAGATTATCTAGTTCTTATGATTGAAAGCGTGAGTATCCGTAAAGCCGCTAAAAAGATTGGAGTCAATGTTAAAACTATTTTTGATTGGAGACACAAGTTACTATCTTGTTTATCCGTTTTTAATGGAGAAGAGTTCTCAGGAATTGTTGAATGTGATGACAAACAGCTTAATATAAATAATAAAGGAAGTCGAGATCTTCAAAGAAAACCTTACAAGAGACCAAGTGATAGACAAACCAAACGCGGTGTGAGCAATGATAAAATCTCTATAATGGTTGCCACAGATAGAAATAACAATCCAATGATGCGTGTCGCTAAAAGAGGCAGGATTGATGTGCATAGTATTGAAAAAACAATAGGAACGTTACTAAAACCTGAAAACGTACTTTGTTCAGATTCTCATCCTTCTATAATTAAATGGGCAAAAGATAAGCAGATGGAGCATCATACATTTATAGCATCAAAACACATAAAAGACAAGTGCTACCATGTGCAGCATGTAAACTCAATAGACAATCGTTATCAAAGATGGATAAAACCTTTCTATGGTGTATCAACAAAATATTTGAGTGGCTATCTAAACTGGTTTGTATTCTTGCAGAAGGTTAAAAAATCGCTCTCTCAAACAGTAGATATAGCAAATATCATGATAAAAAACGCTAAAGCTATAAACACATATAAAGCAATTGAAGAAAATTATATGGAATTAATGATTCCACATTATTCTAAAACATAACCTTAATTTATAAATCTAATTGAAACTTCTGGCGTAACTCTTCTAATAAAGGATTCTTTTCTTTCAGTTTATCAAATTTTTCTCGTGCAGTGTACGCAAATTTATTTTCTACAGTTTCATTTACTTCTAATAGAAGCACAATACCGTAGTTATTTAATTTTTCTCGAAGATAATGTACTAAATCAAACTTACCACTTTCTAACTGTGTACGCATTAAATGGTTAGGTAATGTTAACTGAACCGCATAATTTTCTAACGCTTTTGGTGTGTTAGAACTCATACAATACGCCATGTTTTTTTGTCCTTTTTTAATCAGTTTTTGCTGATATTCATTCCAGATAACAATCAATTCTTTTTCTGTAAAAACTGTTCTTGGATGGTTCTCATAATTTTCTTTAACTTCAATTTTATTTGAATTCTCTTTTTTCTGATGAATAGATTTTAAAGACAATGCCGAAGAACGACGTGAAGTATTTCTTAAAACAGGTTTAACAATTTTCTTTTTAGTTTCTTCAACTATTATAGGTGTTTTAATACTCTTTTTTTCTTCGGAAACTGGCTTCGCTATTTTCTTAACAGCAAGAGGAAGTGCTGTAAAAAAAGTGGCAGGAATTATGTAGTTACTGGATTTTTTTTTTGCTCCATCAAAAGTGATAGAGGCTATTTGCATTAAACAAAGTTCAACCAGCAATCGCTGATTTTTACTTGTTCTATAATTTAAATCACATTGATTCGCTTTATCAATTGCTGGTAGCAAAAACTGCATTAACGCTTTTGATGACTGCTCTAAATACTTCTTTTTTATAGTGTCACCAACTTCTAATAAACTAATGGTAACCTTGTCTTTAGCAACTAATAAGTCTCTAAAATGACTTGCTAATCCGTTTATAAAATGCTGTCCTTCAAATCCTTTAGAAAGAATAGTATTGAAATTTACCAGCACTTCTGGTATTTTATTTTCCAATAATAAATCTGTCATTGAAAAATACGCTTCATAATCGAGAACGTTTAAGTTTTCGGTTACAGCTTCACGAGTAAGGTTATTACCAGAAAAACTTACAACTCTATCAAAGATTGATAATGCGTCTCGCATTGCGCCATCGGCTTTTTGAGCAATAATATGCAAGGCATCATCATCTGCCGTTATATTTTCTTTTTCAGAAATTTTCTTTAAATAATTTTTAATATCTAAAACTCTAATTCTTTTAAAATCAAAAATTTGACAACGTGATAAAATAGTCGGAATTATTTTATGTTTTTCTGTAGTTGCTAAAATAAAAATTGCATGCGCAGGTGGTTCTTCTAATGTTTTTAAAAAAGCATTAAAAGCTGCTTGAGAAAGCATATGTACTTCATCAATAATATATATTTTATACTTTCCTGTTTGTGGCGGAATACGAACCTGATCTATAAGATTACGAATATCATCTACAGAATTGTTAGAAGCTGCATCTAATTCAAAAATATTAAAAGAAAAATCTTCATCTCCGGAAAGTTCAGCGTCTTGTTGATTTATTTTCTTTGCTAATATTCTAGCACACGAAGTTTTACCAACACCTCTTGGACCTGTAAACAATAAAGCTTGTGCTAAATGATTGTTTTTTATAGCATTCTCTAACGTATTGGTTATGGTTTGTTGCCCAACTACATCTTCAAAATTTTGAGGTCGATATTTACGTGCAGATACTATAAAAGGTTCCATTTATTTACTTAAGTTTGATAGATGTCTGTTTGAGCCCAGTTGAGAACTTAAAGGAGACATCATTGAATTGTAGATTATGAAACAAAAGTAAGTATCTGTTTGATGTTTCACAAAAAGGATTCTTAATAAAATGCTAAAGTTGTAAACAATTGTAGGGTATTATTTTATTCTACGACCAATTAAAAAATAAATTTTATAATGAGAATATATAACGGAATTTCATCAATCCTATTAATAGCAATTTTAATAACAAATTTTGGGTTTTCACAAAAAAAACCCACTGTTAAAGTTATCAATTACCAACAACAAAAAGGAATTGAAGTCGCTTATTTTGCAAGCGGATGTTTTTGGTGTGTAGAAGCTATTTTTGAAAGTGTGCGTGGAGTAGAAGAAGCGGTTTCTGGTTATGCAGGCGGAGAAACTAATAACCCAACATATAAAAAAATAGGAACGGGTAAAACAGGGCATTCAGAAACGGTGGCGGTATATTACAATCCGAAAGTAGTGAGTTTTAAAACCTTAGTTGATGTCTATTATGGTTCGCATAATCCAACCACTAAAAACGGGCAACATCCAGATTATGGAAGTCAATATCGTTCAATAGCTTTTTATAAAACGGATGAAGAAAAGGGTTTTATTGATGCTGCTATTGCAAAACTAAATAAAGAGAAATATAATGGTAAAATTGCTACGGAAGTAACCAAATTAACCAAGTTTTACAAAGCGGAAGAATATCACCAAGATTTTGAGCGTAGAAACCCAAATCAAGAATATGTAAAGGCGGTTTCTATTCCTAGATTAAATAAGTTTAAAAAGAAATTTCCTGAATTGTTGAAGAAAGGAGAGTATTAAATTTAGAGTTTCACTAATTTCTGATATGACATTGTTTTTAAATGAGGTATAGAAATTAGTGAAACTCTATTTTTAAATCGCATTCACAAAATCTAAAAAAACTTTTTTATGTAGTTCAATATCTAGATTAGGAGAGAGTGATACTCGCGCAATGTAATCTTTGTCGCCTTCTTTTGTGGTTCCTTGTGTAGAGGTTGCAGGTATGGTCCAATAACATCCTTTTAATTGCCCATAACTAACACAATATTTGCTTTCATTGGGTATTTCTGTAATCATTAAATTAATTAATTTATGATTCAAGTCTCTTTTATAGGCTTCTTTTTCTTCAGATGTATTTCCTTTTGTAGGAAGGTCTAAAGAAAAAACCGAAGGTGTAAAACCTTGTGCCGCTAGTTTTTCTGAAACAAAATTTATTTTTGCTTCTGGTAACGCTTTGTGAATAAAGTTTACAAATTTGCGAGTATTTTTATATGCCTCTTTAATTCGTTGATTCATAGAAGGTAATTGCTTTGCTAATATTTCCATTTGAAGCTGTGTAGCTTCGTTATCACAAAGTATAAGATGCTTCTCTATTTTAGCTATTAAAGTTGTCGTTTTTTTATTTCCTACAACATAGCCCGCAGTACATTGTCCGCCACTAGGGAATTTAGATCCACTTGCATACGAAATTGCTCTAACTGTTGAAAGTATTTCCCCTTCACCTAAAAAATGTACATTCGGACAAAATGTTTGATCTAAAATAAAAACTGGATCAATAGCAATTGCTCCACTTTTAGTTGTACGCACTTTACTTAAAGCAGCTTTTAATTGTAGTAAATCTGGAACTTCAACTCTTGGGTTTGTCGGAATCTCTGCAATAATGAAAGGAACTCCATCTTCATTGGCAATTTTATCTAAAACAATATTGATACTTTGTACCATATCATTATCGCCATCAACAGGTAAATCTACCACTTCAACATTCTTAATACAAGCAGCAACACGCCTTGCTTGGTCGTTTGTACCACCATAACAATTTGGAGGTACAATAATTTTAATTGCTTTCCCTTTATGATTTTCTGTCGCATCATGAATCAATCCCATCATAATTGCATATTGAATAGAAAGTCCGCTAGAACCCACTAGTGGCTCTGTATAAGAATCCGTAATTTCTTTAATAGTGTCTAGAACCAATTTTTTGTTGGTTTCAATAGTGTCTTTTTTAGGATAAACAGCAATTTTTTCTGTTAGTATTTTTAACGCAGTAAGAGAATTTGCTGGCGTCATTGCAATAGTTTCTCTTCTTCTTACGTGCTGAATTTCTGAAATATAATTTTCGTTTTGTGTACCATTTACTACTAAAATACTTCCAAGTTGCTTATAATTACTGATATAAAAGTCAATATTTGGGTTGAGATTAATAGTATTAATTTTATCTTGTTGGGAAACAAAAATAGTGCTTCCATTAAATTTAGAAACTGCTAATGTATTTTCAAGTTTCTTCAATTCAAATTGATACCCATAAATATTTCTTAGTGTTTCAGTATCAAAAAAGGAAGGCAATTTATCCGTATAAATAATTTGGGTATTTTTATTTTCTAATAAATTTTTTCTTAGGATTGCTAAAATAGGAATAGTCTGTGACGAAAAACTGATTATATTTTCTGGTTGTAGTTTGTTCAAATTAGTGCCTGGTCGGTAAGTACCTTAATTTGCTAAAGAGTTCAATTTTTGTGTTGTACTTTTCTTTATTTTTTAAAAAAAGGGTTGGCTTTGAAGTTTTTTAAAACGGAGGCTGTTCAACTTGATAAAATCCTCCTTTTTAGGTCTAAAATTTGGTTTTAAATCATAGGTATCCTTAAAAAGACTAGATTACCTTGTTTTTAGGCTACTTTTTGCCTCTTTTTTGTTTTCGCTTTTTCTTTTTCCTTTTTTATCAAGTTTCCCAGCCTATGAAGATTGTAAGACAAAACGGCTAGAGACACGTATTTATCAAAATTGATTTTCCCTTTATCACAACACTTCTCTAGTCCGTGATATGTAAGTTGATTAATATTAGATTCGACAGCATTATGTGCGTTATTTAGGGTTTTAAAATCTTTCGAATGCTCTATTTCTTTGCGCTCTTTATTAGGCTTTCCCTTTTGTTTTATGATGGTATTTGGGATGATTGACTCTAGGTCTTTTATAATTTCTTTGGAGCTAAATCCTTTATCAAAACTTAAAGAGGCAATCCGACCACCAAACTGTTTTTTAAGCCTTTCTGCAATATCAATGGTAAAAGCAGCATCAGGAGTATCTGCTATGATTTGATCTAAAACGATAAAGTGATGTTGATCGGTTACAATCAAGTGTTTTTCTCCGAACTCAGCAACAACACCTGCCTTGCCTTTGCTAATCCATTTGGTGTGTGGTTCAAATAAAGAAAATATTTTTTCATTATGTGGAATTTTTTCACCTTTTAGAAGTCGTCTCTCTACCAAATCTATATGCTTGATTAGCATTTCAAAATAGTATTTCAATGCTACAAAGGCTAGTTCTTGAGAAAGCGTCTTTGGCGTGAAAACAGTTTGGAATTCTACTACCTTTTTTTGAAGTACTTTGGCGATGTCTAGATAATTTTTAGTGGCATATTTTAAACGAAACTCTTTGTTTTTACCTCCTGATTTTTTAACTTTTTGAAGTTTTCTAAACTCGATTTTAATGCGTTTTTTCCAATCTAAGTCTTTGCGCCAACCCTCTAGGTTTTGTTCTTTTGCCAAAGAACAACTAATTTCAATACACTTTCGGGAAGCATCCCATAACAGGTTATAATCCGTAGGGAAATGAACATTGGTTTTTACTACATAACTGTCGGCTTTGAGCCTAAGAGTTTCCGAGTCTTTTTTTTTAAATACCCTTGTCCCACTTCCAAGACTAAGGCATTTATTTTGGTGATACTCTCGGTTTTTAATAAACCAATATTCTCCTTTAAAGCGGTTAAACTATACTGCTTGACTTCCGATGAAAAACCATAAGAATCGCCTTCGATTCCCATCAGCTGGCGAACACATTTATCAAAATTGGCAATCCACAACAGCCGGTCGTAATTGGTGTTGAGCGTTAATCGAATCACAGACAAAACAATCACTTCCCAAATACTCATGCCTTGCCTTCCTGTTTGCTTTTTATCTCTTAAAATTATAGGCGCTACGATGGAAAACATTTTTTGGTGATACAACTCATTGACAAAAATAGTTTGAAGAGCTAGTAGTACAGGTGCAAGTTCGTCTCTGCTTTTGGTAGGAATCACTACCTCTGAAATAGGAAGGCTTCCTAGAATTGGTGATACTTCAAATCGTTTACGCATCGTTTCTTTTTTTGGCGAATCTACAGCGGATAATCCTAGTAAAATCATTGTTCTTTCTAATTTACAGCTTTTTTGAAGAAAGATTCGATCCAAATTATTAAGTTATTAACTTAATAATCAACAAAATAAAAGTTTATGACCAGGCACAAATTAGCAATACCCCATTCTAATATACAAGATAAAGGGTGTCCTAAACGAATATAGTCGTAAGCTGTTGGTAATTTGTTGAGTGCAGATAAGTCTGAATTATTGTTATTAAATAAGGTATCAAATTGTTCTGTAAATTGAGTTTTAGCTAAACTTTCATCATAAATATCTAGTCGGTGGGTTGTTAGACTCAACCAGCTAGTTGGTATGTTTTCTAATACACCTTTAATATAATTTAGCTTTCTATTATCTTCCATAATTTTTAACTATATAGGTTGTCAAGATACATTCATTAGCTTTCTTTTAAAAATATTGCACCCCATTTTGTTGCATTTAATCAATAGAATTCCCCGAGGCTCTGCCTCAGTAGGCAAAAATAAAAGTTTGAAAACCTGAGGTTTTTATCAAACTAAAAATAAAGTTTTTTTCTGCTTGATACCTCTATTGCTCTGCCTCGAGGTAGTTCATTGCAAAAAAAAACCTCACATTCCGAAGTTTCGGGAGTGAGGCTTTCATATAAGATATTGTTATCTGTAAATTTCATCATATAAATGTTTGTAAATTTTCATAATAACAACTCGCTTCATCTTCATGGTGGGAGTAAGGTGACCACCATCTATAGTCCATTCATCGGGTGTAAGTTTAAAGACTTTAATTTGTTCCCACTTACCAAAATTGGTGTTACAAACTTTTACAGCTTCTGTAATTTGAGCTAATACTTTATCGTTTGCAATTAGTTCTTCATTAGAGTTAAAAGAAACATTATTATTTGTTGCCCAATCTTTTAAATAGTCAAAATTTGGTTGAATAATTGCTGCTGGCATTTTTTCACCTTCACCAATAACCATTACTTGTTCTATAAATAAAGATTGTTTTAATTTGCTTTCTAATAATGGTGGAACCACATATTTGCCTCCAGAAGTTTTAAACATTTCTTTGGTTCTCCCTGTAATTTTCAAAAAACCATCTGCATCAATTTTCCCTTTATCTCCAGAATGAAAATAACCATCTTTTAGAACTTCAGCTGTTTTTTTTGAATCTTTATAATAACCTAGCATTACGTTAGGTCCTTTTATGAGAATCTCACCATTTTCTGCAATTTTAACTTCTACACCATCAATTACTCTACCAACGGTACCAACTCTAAAGCCTTGTACGCCATTAGCATCAATACAATTTACAGCAGTTACTGGTGAGGTTTCTGTTAAACCATAACCTTCCATAATTGGCATTCCTGCTGCTGCAAAAACACGTGTTAAACGTGGTTGTAATGCTGCACTACCCGAAACCATTATTTTTAAGTTTCCGCCTAAAGCAGCTTGCCATTTAGAGAAGATAAGTTTACGTGCTAAACTTAATTGTTTCTCATACCACCAGCCGTTTGCTCCATAAGGTTCATAACGTAAACCTAGGTTTACTGCCCAGAAAAATAGCTTCTTTTTTATACCTTTTAAACTTTCTCCTTTTAAGATAATTTTATCAAAAATTTTTTCATACAAACGCGGAACAGCCGTCATAACATCAGGTTTTATTTCTTGTGCGTTTTCGGTAAGTTTCTCAATACCTTCAGCAAAATAAATTTCTGTACCACAGTATTGATATAAATACAGAATCATTCTTTCAAAAACATGACAAATAGGTAAGAAGCTTAATGCTTTGTCTTTTCCTTTTTCTAAAGGAACACGTTTATCACTTGTTAAAACATTAGAAACAATATTTCCGTGTGATAACATTACACCTTTTGGTCTTCCAGTTGTACCAGATGTATAAATTAAAGTTGCTAAATCATCTGAGGTCACAGCGTTTTTTCTTGTTTCAACTTCATCTTGATTATTGGTATCTTTACCTAGTTCTAAAATCTCATTCCAGCTTTTTTCACCTGCAACATCATTAAAAGTAAAAACTCCTTTAAGTTTTGTATTTCCTTTTACTTGATTTAGTTTTTCTAGAATTATATCATCAGAAACAAAACAATAAATAGCTTCTGAATGGTTTAAAACATATTCATAATCTTCTTTTGAAATAGTAGGATAAATTGGTACATTTTGCGCGCCAGTTTGTAAAATCCCAATATCACAAATATTCCATTCTGTTCTATTTGTAGTAGAAATTACAGCAATTTTATCATTTGGTTGAATACCTAACCTTAGCAAACCACGGCTAATTGCATTGGCTTTGTCTACATATTCTTGAGAAGAAGTAGAAACCCATTTACCATTATATTTAGTGGTTAATGCTTTTTTAAGATTGTATTTCTCTAATTGATAATAAGGGAAGTCAAAAATACGCGTAATTTCTATAGCCATAAATTTCTATATTTGAAGTATTGCAAAGTATAACATTTACATTGATTTGACAAATGATAATAAGCTCTCTTTTTATTTAATTACCTCCTTTTCTCCTTTATTGTAGTAGTTGGTAAATCAGCATTTATTACCATTATTTAACATCAAAATTTTTATTTGTCTAAAGCTAAAAAAAATCGATTAATGTATTTAATAAAATACAAGAACCGATTTAAGATTTGATAAATTAGCCCCCTAACTCTAATTTATGGAGACAAAAGTACAATTTTTTTACAAGAAAAAATCGTTTAATGTTTCTAAAATAATATTACATCCTTTTTTAATTTCTTTATCTGTTATAGTTAAAGGAGGTGTTATTCGAATAGCATTTTTTTCAAAAAGTAACCAAAACAAGATGAGTCCTTTGTCTAAACATTTTAAAATTACTTCAGATGTTTTTTTAGGTGAGTCTAGTATTAATACTAACATTAACCCTTTTCCTCTAATTTCTTTAATGGCAGAATGCTGCAAAGACTTTCTAATAAGTTGCTCCTTACGAAGTGTTTCTTCAATTAGATTAGAAGAAGTAATTTCTTGCACAGTAGCTAATCCTGCGGAAGCAATAACTGGATGTCCTCCAAATGTGGTAATATGACCCAGCTTTGGGTTATCTTCTAAGCAACTCATAATTTCTTTAGATGAAATAAACGCGCCAATTGGCATGCCGCCACCAAGACCTTTCCCCGTTATAATAATATCTGGAATCACATTATAATTTTCAAAACCCCAAAATTTCCCTGTACGTCCAATTCCTGTTTGAACTTCATCTAAAATTAACAATGCACCAACTTCTTTACAGCGTTGTTTTACTTTCTTAAGGTAATTGTTTTTAGGTTCAATAAATCCTGCACCACCTTGAATAGTTTCTAAAATTACCGCAGCTGTTTTAAAGGTTATTTTTTCTAAATTTGCCTCACTATTAAACGCTATAAACTTTATTCCTGGAATTAACGGACGAAAAGCACTCTTTTGTTCTTCTACTCCACAGATACTCATAGCGCCTTGAGTATTGCCATGGTAGGCATTTTTAGCGGCTATAATTTCACTTCTCTCTGTAAATCGTTTTGCTAGTTTTAAAGCGCCTTCGGTTGCTTCTGTACCTGAATTGGTTAAATAAACTGATTGTAAATTTTTAGGAAGTGTTTGTGCTAATGTTTTACATAATTGCAATTGTGGTTGTTGAATAAACTCACCATAGACCATTACATGATTATATCTAGAAAGTTGTTTACTTACAGCTTCAGTAATTTTTGGATGACAATGGCCTAAACTATTTGCAGAAACTCCAGCAACAAAATCTAAGTATTTTTTGCCAGAAGTATCAAAAATATAACTTCCTTTTGCGTGAGAGATTTCTAGTGCGAGTGGGTGAGGAGTGGTTTGTGCTTGGTATGTAAAAAAGTCATTCTTCATTATCATTTTACTCCTTTTAACTCATTTAGCTTTTTAAGGCTTTTACTATTTTTTGGCTTTTTATCGAGTCCTTTTTTACTAAATTCAAGTTCATTAAGTAAAGTATGTTTAGCTTTAGTAACTTCTTTATTTTCTTTTCGAACTATTTTTTTGTCCTTAATAAAAATATCTTCCATTTTTTTAGGCTGTTCGTCTTCACGCCAAATAAAACCTTTTAATTTTCTATCTTTTTCTGGAAATTTTGATGGTGGATAAGTTTTTCCTTCTGTTTTCTTAATACACTTTATGCTTTCAATTTCTTTGTCAACAAGATCAAAATCTATATTACTACACATTTGTTTGGTAATGGTTTCTAAGATATTAGTCTCTTCATTTCTATTAAAATTAATGACTTCTGCGTTACCAATAACATGTAGGTATTTAAGTTCATTTTCTATAAATTTACCATACATATTTCTGCCTTTTATTTGATTAAAATCATACTCTGCTAAAGAGTCTTTTTGAATAATTAAGGCATTTTTAAGCACTTTTAAAGAATCTAGTTTTTCTGTTTCTATATTAGATAATAAATGAATACTATCTCCTGTAATTTGACTTTTACCTGACCACAGAACAGGTTTAAAAAACATTTGTGTAAGGCCTGTTTTTTGATTTGTATAAAGCGAATCGCACTTTCCTTGTAAATCTGATTTAAATATTTTTACATTATTAAACGCACGTACAATACGGTTTTCTGGCTTTCCAGTTATTAAAATTTTATCTCCATGAACATACATAGAATCATTCTCCATAACTGATATAGCAACTGCCTTGTCAATAATAAATAAGGAGTCTTTTAACTCATACATTTCGGCGTAATTCCCTTTGATAATGAAATTTTGAACGGTATCAATTATCTTGATATTGTTGGTGATAGAGACAAACCCTTTGCGTTTATCATAATACAAACTATCTCCTTCAATAGTTCTTTCTTTTAGAAAAAGTTTAGCGTTTTTTACAAAATAAGAAATATCTGTTTTGGTATTGTAAAACCCACGTTCGCTATATAATTTATTCTTATTTTTATTGTTTGTAATAGTTGAAGCTCCATACAAATATGCCAAACCAGAATTGGTATAATATTCTAAATGATTAGATTCTATATTATTATCAGGATTGGTAATAGTTACATTAGATCTTGCTATAAATTTATTTTTTTTAAGTAAATATGTTCCACCTATACTTTTTAAAGTATTGGTTTTATCGCGAATAATTCCTCCTGTACGGTAAAATAATTTTTGATTAACTCTATCAAAACGAAGTGTATCTGTAGTTAACTTCATTGTTGGGTCATTCATTTCTACATTTCCCCAAGAAAGTGCTTGTTTTGTAGAGCCGTTATAATCTGCGTAATGGCTATATTGAATAATACTATCACCTTGTTCTATAACTACTTCGCCAATAGCTTTAAAGAGATTTTTATCTCGATAGTATAATGCTTTTTGGCAATTTAAAGTAGCACCATCATGAACCATGTTTACATTACCAATAAGAACAATGGCTCCAGGGTATTTTTCTTCATCTTGGTATTGAATTTTGGACGTGTAATGAATTCTTTTCCCTTGAGAAAAAAGAGTATAGGAAGTAAATAGGATAAAAAAAAAGAATATTCTTTTCAAGAGTTTTGTTTTATAGTTTGCAAAAATAATGAAAAGAATATGCCAAAGTCTTAAACTTTATAAAAACTATCGAAGAATAGTTTGCTTTCTGTCTGGACCTACTGAAACTATTTTAATAGGAACTTCAGTTTCCTTTTCAATAAATTTGATATAATCTAATAAGTTTTGTGGTAATTCTTCTTTGGTTGTCATTCCTGTTAAATCTGCTTGCCAACCTTTAAAATCTGTATAATTTACAGATACATTTTCTGGTTCTATATTATAAGGTAAATGCGTTATTTTTTTTCCTTTATAATTATATGAGGTACAAACTCTTAAAGTATCAAAACCAGAGAGTACATCTCCTTTCATCATCATTAATTGTGTAACACCATTTATTTGAACAGCATATTTTAACGCCACTAAATCTAACCAACCACAACGACGTGCGCGACCTGTAGTTGCACCAAATTCATGACCCACACTTGCCATAGTTTCACCATCTTTATCAAATAATTCTGTTGGAAAAGGACCAGAACCAACACGAGTTGTGTAGGCTTTAAAAATTCCGAAAACCTCACCAATTTTATTTGGTGCGACACCCAAACCTGTACAAGCTCCTGCTGCAGTTGTGTTTGATGAAGTTACAAATGGATATGTTCCAAAATCGATATCTAACAAAGAGCCTTGTGCTCCTTCAGCTAAAATAGTTTTTCCTGCTTTCATTGCATTGTTTAAATATTCTTCTGAATCTATAAACTGCAATGTTTTTAATTTTTTAATCCCTAAATCGAACTCAGCTTCTAATTCACCTAAATCATATTCTATTTCAACATTAAAATAGGCTAACATTCGTAAATGTTTATTTGTTAACGCTCGGTATTTATCTTTCCAACTGTCTAGTTCTAAATCGCCAACACGCATACCATTTCTACCAGTTTTATCCATATAAGTTGGTCCAATGCCTTTTAAAGTTGAACCTATTTTGGCTTTTCCTTTAGAAGTTTCTGAAGCAGCGTCTAATAAACGATGTGTTGGTAAGATTAAATGTGCCTTTCTTGAAATAAGAAGGTTAGAGGTGTAATCTATTTGATGTTTATCAAGGTTTTCTAATTCTTTTTTAAAGGTAACAGGATCTATAACAACACCGTTTCCAACAACGTTTAAAGCTGTTTTATGAAAAATTCCAGACGGAATTGTATGTAAAACGTGTTTAAAACCATCAAAAATTAAGGTATGTCCCGCATTGGGACCGCCTTGAAAACGTGCAATTATATCGTAATCTGTAGTAAGTACATCTACAATTTTCCCTTTTCCTTCATCTCCCCATTGTAGCCCGAGTAATAAATCTACTGCCATTTAAGTGTGTTATTTATTGTGTGTTAATTTTGTTAGTTGCGTATGTAAAACCTAGTTATGACTTTTTTTTTTTGTTCCGTAAAAATAAAGTGAGTGATTATGAATTTCAATATCAAAAACTTCTTCAATAGTTTTTTTGATGATTTGAATTCTTGGATCGCAAAATTCTTTTACTTCACCAGTATCTGTTAAAATTAGATGATCATGGTTTTTATCAAAGTAACTTTTTTCATAACAAGCCATAGATTGCCTATCGAATTGATGTTTACGAACCAAACCACAGTCTAATAATAGATCTATAGTATTGTATAGCGTTGCGCGGCTTACTCGGTAGTTTTTATTTTTCATATTGGTATATAAAGACTCTATATCAAAATGCTCTTCTACATCGTAAATTTCTTGTAAAATTGCATAACGTTCAGGGGTTTTACGATGCTTATTTTCTTCTAAATATACAGTAAAAACCTTTTTTACAACCTCTTGATTTTCGATAGAATTACTCATAAATTGTTTGTTTGCTAAATAACAAATTTACATTTATTTTAGAATATTTTTTATGGTTTTTAAAAAGTAATAAAGAAGTTTTAAACAGTTGTTAAGTAAATATACAACTATCTTATTTATAAGCTATTAACTCGCTCTACTTTTTGTACACCTTCTAGTTTTTTAATGCTTTCAATTAACTTGTTAAGTTGTGTTTTGTTTTTAATGCTCAAAGATAATTTTCCGTCAAAAACGCCATCATCTCCAGAAATATTTATGCTGTGTATAAAAACACTCATATTACTAGAAATTACTCGTGTTAGGTTATTTACAATTCCTTTATTATCAACTCCAGAAAGATATAAAACAGCTTTAAAATCTTGTTTAGTAGAATCTATCCATTTTGCAGGCATAATTCTGTATGCGTAGTTGGATTGTAATGAAATAGCATTAGGACAATTGTTTTTGTGTACTTTAATTCCATCACCAATAGTAATAAAACCAAAGACTTTATCACCTGGAATTGGGTTACAACATTTAGATAGTTTATAATCTAATTTTTCTTCTTCTTTATTAAAAACAAGTGCATCATATTTACTGGGAACTTCTTCTTTAGCAATAATTTCTTTGGAAGGAGTTCTTTTAAAACTATTCTTTAAAAAGTTTAAAATTGTACTGCTGCGTTGGTTTACAAATGCTTTTAATTGTGAATTATCAATAGCACCGTTTCCTATTCTAAAAAACAAATCGAAACTTGTGCGAAGTTGAAAATAACCAACCATTTCATTAAGCACATTCTCGTCAAAAGGAACTTTTAAATGACGTAATTTTCTAATAAGAACAGCTTTTCCTTCTTCTGCAACTAACTTTTCTTCCTCTTTAAGCGCCGCCTTAATTTTGGTGCGAGCACGTGCTGTAATTACAAAATCTAACCATCTAGAATTTGGCTTGTTGGTTGCAGATGTTATTACTTCAATTTGATCGCCACTATTAAGTGTATGACTTAGTGGAACCAATTTTCCGTTTACCTTAACGCCTCGTGTTTTTAAACCAACATCTGTATGAACTGCAAATGCAAAATCTAATGCCGAAGCATCTTTTGGAAGCGATTTTAAATCTCCTTTTGGTGTAAATACGTAAATTTCTTTAACATATAAATTCAGTTTGAAGTCTTCTACAAAATCGACTGCATCTAAATTCTGGTTTTCTAAAGTTTCTTTTAAACGATTTAACCAACCTTCCAAACCATTTTCATTAACCTTTCCTTGTTTGTATTTAAAATGTGCGGCATAGCCTTTTTCTGCTATTTCATCCATTCTTTGTGAACGAATTTGAACTTCTACCCATTTAGATTCAGGACCAATTACCGTAATATGCAAGGCTTCATACCCTGTAGATTTTGGTTGAGAAATCCAATCGCGTAGGCGAGAAGGATTAGGTTTAAAGTAATCTGTTACAATAGAATAAATTTTCCAAGCATCAAATTTTTCATCTTCAGAGGTAGGCTGATAAATAATCCTTATTGCAAACTTATCATAGACTTCTTCAAAAGAAACATCTTGTTTGTGCATTTTTCTTTGAATAGAAAAAATAGATTTGAACCTTCCTTTTATTTCATAAGAAAAATTCTCTTTATCTAAACCTTCTTTTAAAGTGTTGGCAAACGATTCTATATACTTTTCTTGATCTTCTTTATTGTCCTTTATTTTACTTAAAATATCATTATAAACTTTTGGTTCTGTATATTTTAATCCTAAATCTTCTAGTTCAGTTTTTATATTGTACAAACCTAAACGATGGGCGAGTGGTGCGTAAATATATAAGGTTTCAGAAGCAATTTTAAGTTGCTTATGTAGTGGCATTGCATCCATCGTTTGCATATTATGCAAACGGTCTGCAATTTTTATAAGAATTACTCGAACATCATCATTTAAGGTGAGTAACATTTTACGGAAATTTTCCGCTTGAATAGAGTAATCTTGGTCTTTTTTTAAACGAGAAATTTTAGTTAATCCATTTACAATACGTGCAATTGTTTCTCCAAACAATTGTTCCATATCTTTAATAGTATAATGTGTGTCTTCAACAACATCGTGTAATAAAGCGGCTGCAATAGAAGTTGCACTTAAACCGATTTCATTGGCTACAATCTTTGCAACCGCAATTGGATGGTAAATATAAGGCTCGCCAGTTTTTCTGCGTTGTTCAGAATGTGCTTCTACAGCAACATCAAAAGCCTTACGAATAAGCGACTTATCTTCTTTAGATAACACTTCGTATGTACCTTTTAACAAGTCTTTATAGCGATTTGCTATCTCTTTATTTTCTTCTTCTATGGTTGCTGTGTACCCCATAGATTAAAAGTAACGTAAAGAAATTTATTAAGCAAGTTTTATTTTGAATGTTTTGGTTGTAGAATTGTCTGCTAGGGGTTATTCTGCTAAAACCAAATAATTATTTAAAGGTAGAAATTTTTAGTAGAAAGTTTCGTCACGATGAATTATAGTTCTTTATTGGCTACTACTTTTTTTATTTCGGTTATTTTATTTTCAGTCCAAATTATTGTTTCATTATCGGCATTTGTTCAATTATTTTTTGAGCTAACCTATCATAAACTTCGTCCAGTTTCAGTTTTCCATATCTGAACCAAGCTATTCGTTTCGCTTTGTTCAGTTAATTGAGTTTAGGATAAATTCGAGATCTTTCATTAGGGTGTAAATCAAAGGAAATTAGTTTATTTAAAGGAATAACTTTTCTTAAGTGTGTTTGAAATTCCGATTCATTCCAATTTGCCAATTCAATTATAAAATAACAATTTCTTTTAGCATTCATTTTTTTAGTTTGTTACCAATGTGATAAAAATATGCGTTGTTTAAATAACTTGTATTCAACGGTAAAAAGGTATTCCAGAATAAGTTAAGAACAAAACTAAAACCTACGCTGTCGTTTAGCTTCAAAAATTACAATAGCTGCAGCAACAGAAACATTCATAGAATCTATGTGTCCTTGCATTGGTATGTTTATCTTTTGCGTGGCATTATCTCTCCAAATTTT
This sequence comes from Tenacibaculum sp., assembly GCA_965242715.1. Lineage (GTDB taxonomy): Bacteria > Bacteroidota > Bacteroidia > Flavobacteriales > Flavobacteriaceae > Polaribacter. The sequence continues at coordinate 1,119,673 of OZ251501.1, read as the reverse complement.
GGATAAACCTGTAGCTTCTGTACCAACAACTATTGCGGTTGGTTTAGTATAATTTTCTTGATGATATTCGTTTGAATTTTGTAATGTAGTACTATAAATAGCAACGTTTTGCTCTTTTAAAAAAGCAATAACTTCTTCGGAAGTTGCCACACCAATTTGATTGGTAAATAAACAACCAACACTAGATCTAATTATATTTGGATTGTACATATCCGATTTTGGATTTGCAATCAACACCGCATCTACATTTGCAGCATCGGCAGTACGTAACATTGCTCCAATATTCCCTGGCTTTTCAATAGATTCCATAACCAATACTAGCGGATTCTTATTCTTGAAAATAATATTTTCTAATAAAAAATCTTTCACCTTTACAACTGCAATTACACCTTCAGTACTCTCTCTGTATGCCAATTTTTGATAGATTTCTTTAGAAATTTCAATAACTTGAGTTGCATTGTTTTTTGCGTCTTGTAAATCATCCGAAGAAAAAATAGATGCTACAAAAAGTAAGGTTTCAATTTGATAATTTGCTTTTATTGCTAAAGAGATTTCTCGTTTTCCTTCTACTAAAAAAAGTCCTTTTTTCTTGCGTTCGCGCGACTTTTTTTGGAGCTTTAAAAGCTCCTTAATTAACGGGTTCTGTATGCTGGTTATCTGTTTCATGAAAAATAAAAACACCTAATTATAGGTATTTGAGACAGCTATTTTATTATAATATTTGTAATACCTTTAAATAACAAATTGCTTGTGAAAGTGAAATAGAGAAATACAATTAATTATAATTATTATTTTAAGGGGTATAATTATTGAAATTGGTTGTTAAAAAGCTCGGTTAAACCCGAACTTTTTCTATTTATTAATTTTTATATTTTTTGGAATAACGCTTCCATAGCTTTGTTTGATGACTTTCTAAACTCAGTTTTCTACCTTGTATAAACGCATTGGTAAGTTTATTAGTTCGCATATCTAAAGCATCTCCTTCAGAAATAAATAGGGTAGCGTCTTTACCAACTTCTAAGGAGCCAACTGTATTGTCTATTCCTAAAATTTTAGCATTGTTAATTGTAATTAGCTTTAAAGCTTCTTCTTTACCTAAACCGTAAGCGGCATAAGTTCCTGCATAAAATGGCGCGTTACGTGTACTCATTCGTTCCATATCACCTTCCATACCAATACCAACGGTTACGCCTTTATCTACCAATATTTTTGCAGATCTGTAAGGTAAATCGTAATCTTCATCTTCTGTAGTTGGCAATCTATGAGCGCGGTCTAAAATTACCGAAATATTATTTTTAATTACTCATGTTACGCATCCAAACCTCAAAAAAGGATGATTAAGCAGCTTTAGGTGTTGATAACTTTCTGAGTTCGTTATGAGCTGCTTTTTGAGCTGCTAAATAGATTTGTGTTTTCATAGCAAAATGATTTTTCCCTGTTCTTTGTTTAAGCCACTCTAACTTTATATAAGCTACAATTGACAATACAAAATGATTCGTTTGAGTTTCTGTTTTTTTAGTTGGAGATTTAGCAAAACCTGTGTTACTTTTAATCGATTTGTGATACTCTTCTACTGCCCACCGTTTTTTGTAGATTGTAGTTATTTGGTTATACGATAAATTTAAATCACTACAAGCCAAGTACAACTCGCCGACTGTATCATTCTCGTTTTTGAAAACTTGCTTTGTAAGCAACAGCGGAAAGTCTAGTTTTTCAAACCAAACTTCCACGGTTTGTTGTCTTGGCTGTAATGTTTTAATATTCACGTATGCTCCATTTTGCTTATCTTCTAAGGATAAGGCTACTTTTCGATTGCTTTTTAAGGCAATAATAAAATCATTTTTTAAAAGTTCTTTACAATAAACCATGTTCTCTGCTGAAGAAAACCAACTATCAGCCAACACATAATCAAAGTGTATTTTGCTACTACATTCCTGCAACATTTCTCTAAAAAGTTCGTTTTTAGTTTTGCTGCTTTTACGCTTTTGCCTTCCTGTTTTTTTGTCGGTAACCCAAATATTTTTCTTTATAAACTCTACACCACACGGTATACGCATGCCTCCAACTTCGACTAAAGCAGTTAGAAAATTAACCCCTTTTACAGACCTTCCAAACACATGGTCAAAATGCCAAGTGTTCAACTCACTTTCATCTGTATATTGTTTTTCTTGTATCGAATCATCAAAACTTAAAATGATAGTTTCTTTAGATTGAGTCAATTCTTCAACATAAGGTTTTGCCTTTTTCCATAGAAATTTACTGTCATAAACACCCGTTGATAATGCTCGTGTTATTTTATCATGTTTTATAGAGAGTAATGAAGCCATACCTGTAGCTGTCGTGTAAGAACTTGAACTTATCAAATAATCAGTATACAAATCAACAAAATTATCCATCTTTTTATTTCTCAAAGTTGTTAACAAGATAAACTATAAATATCTTAAATTCAAATTATTCTTGCGTAAGGTGAGTTAATTAGTAAATTAACTACTTTATCAGCTCCTTTTGCATGCACCAATACAACTTTTTGTATTCCTTCTTTTTTGACAAGGTTAATTGCATCTGTAATTTCACGTTCTCCATTAATATGAATAAAAAGTTTTTGAGAACCGTTAAACAAACCTTCCATAGCTTTAAAAGGTAAGTTTTCTTCAGATTGATTTCCTTGTAAATATGCTTTAGCTTCTCTAATATAAGAAGTGAATTCATCTAAATTTTCAATGTATTTTTTGTTAGGTTTGGCAACTCTAGGTTCTCCTGTCCACCATTTTCCAGAAAAAGAAATGCTACTTGGCCAGTTCATATGAATGGCATCATTTTCTTTAACAATAGCATCTTCCCAATTCCAAGCATCTAATTGTACAATTGATGATGTTCCAGAAATTATACCTCCACGTGGTGTAGTTTGAACTATTAATACTCCGTTTGGACGCATACTTTCAATTACTCTACTTTCTGCATTGTAGGCAATTATGCTTCGAATATGCGGATTGTAAGTTCCTATTTCTCGCTCATCTATAGATGCTTTTACAGCATCAATCTCTCCTAATCCTAGAGTAGTATTTGCTACTATAAAACCTGGATAAACATGTTTTCCTTCAGCATTTATAACGATTCCTTTTCGTGAAATTTTCATGTTTGCATTTCCAACAAAATCTATTTTTCCGTTAGAAAACATAATCAAAGAATTTTCAATTACTTTTCCATTTCCTAAATGTGCCGTTGCTCCTTCAATTGTATAAGCTCTAGATTGTTTTGCTGCTGGAGTTTGTTGCGCAACACTATTTCCTATAAAAAGAAAACAGGCTATTGTATATATATAATTTTTCATTGTTTTAGTGTTTTAATCGCAGGGCGATAGCCCAATTGGGTTTAATTCCCCGACGCTTGCGTCGAAATAAAAAGGGAATTCCTATTTAATACCTCGTATGCTTGCGTCGAGGTAGTTTATTTTGCTCTGGTCGTGCCAGTTATTTTAAGGTTTCACAATGGAATAATTCCTTTACTTTTTTTGATGGAGGCTGAACTTTACTTCCATTAATTTTTTCGTGCAACATCATATTAATTAATTGATTTCTTTCTAATTTTATAGCTTTTCTTTTAGCTAAATCTGTGTCGATATCAAAATATGTTTTACCTTCTATAATTGTTTTTAAAGGTTTTGAATAAATTGATAATGGGTTGCCATTCCACAAAACTAAATCAGCATCTTTACCTACTTTTATACTTCCAACACGATTATCTATATGTAATAATTTTGCAGGATTTATAGTAACCATTTTCCAAGCTTCCTCTTCAGAAATACCACCATATTTTACCGTTTTAGCTGCTTCTTGATTTAATCTACGAGCCATTTCTGCATCATCAGAGTTAATAGCAACAGTAATGCCTTGATTGTGCATAATAGCAGCATTATACGGTATTGCATCATTTACTTCATATTTATAAGCCCACCAATCTGAAAATGTTGAGGCGCCAACTCCATGTTTCTTCATTTTATCAGCAACTTTGTAGCCTTCTAAAGCATGTGTAAACGTATTTATAGTAAAGTTAAATTTCTCTGCAACCTTCATTAACATATTAATTTCTGATTGCACATAAGAATGACAAGTAATAAAACGTTCTTTATTTAAAATTTCTGCTAAAGTTTCTAGTTCTGCATCTTTTCTATATGATTGGCCACTTTTCTTTTTAGCATCGTATTGCTTGGCACGTGTAAAATAATCTATATACAATTGTTCAACACCCATACGAGTTTGCGGAAAACGTATTCCGTTTTGACTGCGTGATTGTTTTACATTTTCACCTAAAGCGAATTTGATAAACTTGGGCGAATTTTTATAAATTAAATTGTCTGCATCTTCTCCCCATTTTAGTTTAATAATTGCAGAACGACCACCAATTGGGTTTGCAGAACCGTGTAAAATCTGAATAGATGTTACACCTCCAGCTAAATTTCTGTAAATATTAATGTCTTCAGGGTTTATAACATCTTCTATTGTTACTTCTGCAGATGAGTTTTGCGCCCATTCATTTATAGAAGCAGTAGCAATATGAGAGTGTTCATCTACAATACCAGCAGTTAAATGTTTTCCTGTTCCGTCTATAGTTTTACCTCCGTCAGCAGAAAGGTTTTTACCAATTTTAGTAATCTTTCCGTTTTTTATTAAAACATCTGTATTGGTAAGGTTTCCTTCTTTTTCGCCTGTCCAAACAGTAACGTTTTTGAATAAAATTGTTTCTTGTTTTGGTTGATGCGTTACACCGAAACCAATATTAGGATAACTAATTGGTAAAATAATAGGAGCAGAGTTGTCTTCTTTTTTCTTTTCTGCAGATTTTTTTTCATCCGTTTTTACAGTTTTAGTAGCAAACCATTCGGTTTCGTTACCATTTTCATCAATAGATTTGCCTGCAATTAAAGGTGAAGTCTCAGATATTTTAGATGTTAAACGCGTAAATTTAGTTGGTGCTGTTTCCGAAGGAATCATTATAAAAAGCCAACCGTCTTTATACGAAAACTCCGATTTTATTTTTTTATCACCTAACTTTACTTCACCTTTTTGTTTTACGCCTTTACCTGTAATAGCTAAATTGTAGGTTTTTCCGTTTAATGCCAATGTGTAATTTCCTGTTATATTCTTAACATTCATTGCATTTATAACATTTTTATCACCCAATGTCCAGTTTTCAAATAGGGTAGTTTTGCTATCAAAAAGATCTCCAGAAGTAATTAGGAAGTTCGCATAACTTCCTGAGTTTAAGTTTCCAATTTTAGAATTTCTAAGAATTTTTGCTGGAATAGTTGTTAAAGCTTCCAGCGCTTTTGTTTTATCAAAACCATATTTTATAGCCTTTAGCAGGTTCTTATTAAAATCTGCTACTGATTTTAATTTATGGGTTGTTAAAGAAAACGGAACTCCGTTTTCTGATAACACCTTTAAGTTTGTAGGTTCTTGGTTCCATTTACGCATATCTCCAAGTGTAACATTCTCTATTAAATAAGGGTCAGAAGCGTCATAAGCTTTTCTAAAATTAATAGGAATAATAAATGTTGCATTGGTTTTTTTTACCTTGCTAATACGTTCAAATTCATCTCCGCCACCAACAATGATGTACTGAATACCAAACTCGTCACCAATTTTATCAGCTCTAAAAGCATTTAGTTTTCCGCCAGCATTAAAAATTTGAGGTAAGTTTTTGTTTCTATTTAAAGCCTCTAAGGCTAAATCTTTATTTTTGGCATTTCCTTTAGCATACCAATTGGCATCGTTATACGTTTGACGCAATAACGCCATAGAACCCATTAAAGAACTAGGATACATTTGACGCGATTTAGAACTCTTACTAAATGATAAATATTGACTCGATTTATCATCTAAAATTCTATACGCATTTGTTGTACTTGGGTCTAAAGAAACTAACAAACCGTTTCCGCGAATAATACCGTCTTGTAAATGTGTATTTACAACGCCAAAACCAGCTTTAATAAGCTCTTTAGCTTTTTTGTTATCAAATTTAAAATCTGAAATAGGATTGGTTTCTGGTCTAATATGGTCATTCCAATAATAACCTTTTCGTTCTGCTTCGTACTGTGGTTTTGAATTAAATTTGCTTTTTACAGCTTTTGGTTTTTCAATTCCGAAGCTAGAATACACATCTATAAAAGACGGGTATATTCTTTTTCCGTTTAAGTTTATAACTTGTGCATCTTTAGGTATAGATACAGATTTACCAACATTTATAACTGTACCGTTTTTTATAACTAAAGTTGCATTTTTTATAACATTGGTTGGTGTTACATAAATTGTAGCCTTGGTAAAAGCAATTGTTTTGTTGTTAAGAGTTTTAACTCCATCATCTTTAGGAAAATATTCTTGTGCTGTTATAATTGAAGAGTACAAAAACAAGAAAAACAAGAACCATAGTAGGTGTTTTTTCATTTAAATAAGTTTAGTTTTTAAAGATATTGATTTTGAAGGAAATAAGGTTCATTTTAATAAAATATTAAGATTATTTTAAGACTAACTTTCCAATTTTATTATTGCCTGATAACCACGCAGTATTTTTATCTACAAATTGAATTGCGTAATAACTGTCTTTACTAACTTCTTTCCAAGAAAGGCCAGCATCGTTAGAAAATGAAACTCCTGTTTTACCAACTGCAAAAATTTCTTTTCCATTTGTGTTTGGTACATATTGTACACAACTTTTATATGACGGATCTTGATTGTCAGAAATTATTTGCCAAGTTTTTCCACCATCAATAGTAACTGCTTTGTTTTTACAATTATCCTCTGGATTTGAATAATCTCCACCAATAGCAATTCCGTTATTTTTATCAGTAAAATCAATAGAATAAATACCTTGTGGTCCATTTCCTTGAATAATTGGGGTATTAAAAATTTGCCATGTTTTACCTGTGTCTTCAGATTTTAAAATGCGCGCTTTTTTTCCGCCAGAAGCAATCCAAACAGTATTATCAATAATTTTAATGTTGGTATTACTTGCAGCAAAAAAAGCTTCTCCATCTTCAAACTTAGGAAGTTTATCACAAGAAATTTTTATCCAAGAGTTTCCTCCATCTGAAGTTAGTATAATAGAAGGACAATCTTCTGTTGGATCTCCAACGGCAATTCCGTGTTTACCGTCAGCAAAAAACTGCATGCTATCATAAAATACTTTTTCATTATCTTCTTTATATACTAATTGCTCATTTTTATAGAGTAATGCAGGGTTTTCTATCGATAAAGTGAAAATGTTTTTTCCGTTTATAGCAATGCTTCTAAAATGCGATAATATACTGTCTTGATATTTTATGGTTTTTATGTTCCATGTTTTACCTGCATCTAAAGTGAAACCAACCTTTCCATTTGAACCTGCAAAATGAATTATATTCTCATCTATAACAGTAATTGCGCGAATACTTGTGCTATCAATTTTAAATTCTTGAATAGTAATTTTATATATGTTTCTTGGTCTATATTCTTTTTTACAAGAAATTGCTAAACATCCGCAGAAAAAAAAGAGTAATAATCGGTTCATTTTGTTACTTTTAATGCGACTAATTTAACTAAATATTATTGGTCTTTATGAAAAAAGCATTAGTAATTTCTGGAGGAGGAAGTAAAGGAGCGTTTGCAGGCGGTGTAGCGCAATATTTAATGAAAGATAAACAGAAACAGTATGATATGTTCTTGGGTACATCTACTGGTAGTTTAATGGTTTCTCATTTAGCATTAGGTATGGTTGATGAATTAAAGGAACTATATACTTCTGTAGATCAAAAAGCAATATTTAGCAATAGTCCGTTTAAAATTACAGTTGTAGATGGTGTTAAAGTGATTAAAATACGACATAGAAATACTTTTTGGAATTTTTTAAACGGTAGAAAAACGTTTGGTGAAAGTAAAAATTTACTAAAACTGATTAAAAAGAAGATAACCAGAGAGATGTATACCGAAATTAGAAAACATAGTAAAGACGTTATTGTTACACTTTCTAATTTAACAGCAAATAGCGTAGAGTATAAATCGATTATGGATTATACTTATGAAGATTTTTGCGATTGGATTTGGGGCTCTTGTAATTATGTGCCTTTTATGAGTTTGTTAGAAAAAAATCATTGCCAATATGCAGATGGCGGTTTTGGCTGTTTGGTACCAATACGTGAAGCTATAAATCGTGGGGCAAAAGAAATAGATGCAATTATTTTAGAAACAGAAATTACGCAAATTAATAGACTGCCTGCAAAAAACCCGTTTTCGTTGATGTTAGACGTTTTTAGTTTTATGCTAGAACACGTAGAAAAACATAATATTACCATTGGTAAGCTGTATGCAAAGCATAATGATGTGCAGTTAAATTTATATTACACACCAACAGTGTTAACTACCAATTCTTTAATTTTTGACAAAAAACAAATGATAAAATGGTGGGAATCAGGTTATAAATATGCTAAGAAAAAAGATGATAATTCAAGTGATTTTAGACCGGAATTGGTAGATAAATATAAGTTGTAATCAGGTAAAATTGTTATAAACATAAAAACTGAGCTATTGCCAAGTTTTTACTTATTCTATAGCTTGCTTCACTTCAACTCTACATATCATATTGTTGTAATCTAGGTTTGTCATTGCAGAGTTTTTTCGCTAGCGAAAAAAGTTTCGTTCGTGACTAGTACGGTGAAAAAAGAATAGTAGTGAGTAAAATATAAATTTCATAACGAATTAGCAGCATACTTTATAAGTTTCTCTACGGTGTATTTGTTAGGTGTTTTTGTATTGACAAGTGTATTTTAATGTTTTAAGAGAAAGTGTAGATTATTGTAGAAAATAAAAAGGAATAGGAGTTTTTGCGTATTGTTTTATGCCAAGTCAAATGCATTTAATTTTTAGGTCAAATAACGGAAGACCTTTCTGGATTAATTCGAGATTTTAAAGAATTTACAGCAAGGAGTCTAAATAAACTACCTCGACGCAAGCGTCGGGGAATTAAACCCAATTGGGCTATCGCCCTGCGATTAAAACAGTAGAAGAAAACCCGCAAGAAAGCAGAAAATAAAGGTTGTTATGGATGATGGAACAAGTATAGGGTTTGTTACCTCTACTTTGCATAGCGTCTTAAGCATAAATAAATGTGCTGTTTTTTCAGCTACGCTAAAAGGAACTGAAACATAGCTTGCAGAAAAACTTTTAGTACTTGTACTCATTTCAAAAACGATAAAAAAAGCTTTTCTAATACTAAATTTAACCTTGTGGAAAAGTGTGTTTGAAGTAGCAGATTCTTGATGAGAACAGATATGTAAGTACATGAAAAATATTTTCTTATTTGCACCTTTTTATGACCACATTTACAATATTAAAAACTATCTTTTCATTTAATATTTGCCAAGTATTCTTTACAATCTCCATCTGTTTTAAACCAATCAGAAAACTCTAAAAGGTTTTGTCCTTTAAAAATATTCACACATAAATACTATATTTGTTAAATTTAAAGATATGAAGTTACAATACTCCGTTAAACTTTGCCCTAACCCTCTAACAGTCAATCAAATAAGTTAAAAAAACAGGCTCAAAAATTAGGATAACTCCCTGATTATCATTAAATTAATAGTTAATTTCAAACAGCTATTAATGATGCTTCTCAAGGAGAAATCCAACTATAAATATCACACAAAAAGATTACTTAACAAAATGAAAGATGTAAATAAATGGCAATATGATTTTATGTTGGAAGTTTTTGGTCTATTTCTCAGCATAAAAGGACGTTTAAATTTTATGCAGTTAAGTCGTTATGGTGATCATGGAGAACAACATTACAGGAATCAGTTTAGTAACTCACCTTACGCAAGAATAATTTGAATTTAAGATATTTATAGTTTATCTTGTTAACAACTTTGAGAAATAAAAAGATGGATAATTTTGTTGATTTGTATACTGATTATTTGATAAGTTCAAGTTCTTACACGACAGCTACAGGTATGGCTTCATTACTCTCTATAAAACATGATAAAATAACACGAGCATTATCAACGGGTGTTTATGACAGTAAATTTCTATGGAAAAAGGCAAAACCTTATGTTGAAGAATTGACTCAATCTAAAGAAACTATCATTTTAAGTTTTGATGATTCGATACAAGAAAAACAATATACAGATGAAAGTGAGTTGAACACTTGGCATTTTGACCATGTGTTTGGAAGGTCTGTAAAAGGGGTTAATTTTCTAACTGCTTTAGTCGAAGTTGGAGGCATGCGTATACCGTGTGGTGTAGAGTTTATAAAGAAAAATATTTGGGTTACCGACAAAAAAACAGGAAGGCAAAAGCGTAAAAGCAGCAAAACTAAAAACGAACTTTTTAGAGAAATGTTGCAGGAATGTAGTAGCAAAATACACTTTGATTATGTGTTGGCTGATAGTTGGTTTTCTTCAGCAGAGAACATGGTTTATTGTAAAGAACTTTTAAAAAATGATTTTATTATTGCCTTAAAAAGCAATCGAAAAGTAGCCTTATCCTTAGAAGATAAGCAAAATGGAGCATACGTGAATATTAAAACATTACAGCCAAGACAACAAACCGTGGAAGTTTGGTTTGAAAAACTAGACTTTCCGCTGTTGCTTACAAAGCAAGTTTTCAAAAACGAGAATGATACAGTCGGCGAGTTGTACTTGGCTTGTAGTGATTTAAATTTATCGTATAACCAAATAACTACAATCTACAAAAAACGGTGGGCAGTAGAAGAGTATCACAAATCGATTAAAAGTAACACAGGTTTTGCTAAATCTCCAACTAAAAAAACAGAAACTCAAACGAATCATTTTGTATTGTCAATTGTAGCTTATATAAAGTTAGAGTGGCTTAAACAAAGAACAGGGAAAAATCATTTTGCTATGAAAACACAAATCTATTTAGCAGCTCAAAAAGCAGCTCATAACGAACTCAGAAAGTTATCAACACCTAAAGCTGCTTAATCATCCTTTTTTGAGGTTTGGATGCGTAACATGAGTTAGTAAGTCTTTTGACTTTTTAAATTTCAATAAAGAATTGATTACTGAGTATGGGGGCAAACATTTAACCATTGCTTTCGACCCGAGTTATGTTAGTAAATCTGGTAAATCCACCTGTGGAGTTGGTTATTATTGGTCTGGTGTAGCGGGAAAGGCAAAATGGGGATTGGAAATATCTGGTATAGCAGCGATTGATATAGATAATCATACAGCGTTTCATTTAGAGGCTGTTCAGACACCAAATAATTTGGAATCAAAAAGTTTGGTAGATCATTATGCCAATATATTGATTCAAAGAAAAGAGGTCCTTCTTTCGATGTCTAAATATGTTGTGGCAGATGCTTATTTTTCCAAATACGGTTTTGTTTCTAAACTCTCTGATAATGGATTGGAGACCGTTAGCAGACTAAGAAACGATGCTGACTTACAATATATTTATACTGACCAACAGAAATATGGGAGAGGAAGACCTAAGAAATATGATGGAAAAATTGATTATAAAAAACTTAGAAAAGAATATTTTTCTTTGATAGAAGACAATCAGCAAAGCAAAGTATACAGCGCTATTGTATACTCAAAATCATTAAAAAGAAAAATCAATCTTGTGATTGTTTATTTCCTTAAAAAAGGAAAATGGAATCATAAATTATATTTTTCTACAGATGTAACAATTTCAGCAGAAATGATTTTGACATATTATCGCACCAGATTTCAAATAGAATTTACTTTTAGAGATGCCAAGCAATACTCAGGTCTAAATCACTGTCAAGCAAGAAGTGAAGATAAACTCAACTTTCATTTTAATACAGCACTTACAACGGTTAATCTCGCTAAGATTACACATTGGATGCCTATTGAAAAAAGGCTAAGAGGGGCTTTCTCAATCAAGGATATTAAAACCTTACATCACAATGAGTTAATGCTTGCTCGATTTTTTAACGTGTTCGCTATAAGACCGAACTTGAAGAATAATAAACAAAAAATTAAAGAACTACTGTATTATGGTATCAGAGCAGCATAAAAACTTAACGGAGTATTGAAGTTAAATACTAACCTCTATAAATACCTTCATAAGTAATGGCAAAAGAACTATCACTAGTATTTAATGAGTTAGCCTTTTCTGAGGAAGAGGTTAAGATTATAGAAAAAAAATTCACTAAAAAAATCTTTATAAAAGGTGATATTATTTTGCATAGTAATGAAGTTGTTAAACACCAATATTATGTTTTAGAAGGCTGTTTACGAACATTTTTTATTGATAAAAAAGGGAAAGAACACACAATTCAATTTGCGATTAATGATTGGTGGATTAGTGATTATATTGGTTATTTCTCAGAAACAAAATCAGTATTAACTATTGAATGCATTGAAGATGCCGTTTTATTGAAAATAGCAAAAAAAGATATAGAAAAAACATATGATCAAATTCCTAAAATAGAACGTTTTTTTAGAAAAAAAATGGAACGTTCTTTTGTGAGTTTTCAAAAGAGAATTTTGGCAAACTTATCAGAATCAGCCAAAGAACGATATATTAATTTCACAAAAACATATCCTAATATAGAACAGCATATAAAGAACTACCATATAGCCTCTTATTTAGGTATTACCACTGAAAGTTTAAGTAGAATACGAAAAGAAATAGCACAAAAGTAGCTTCTTACCATACATCAATTTTTCAACTCAAAAGATGTAGTATTTTTGATAAATATTAAACCGAGTCAATAATTTCGGGACAAGCCCACGAGGCATGAAAAAGGAAAAAATTTTAATCATTTCGATGCAAGTATCGGGGAATTAAACCCACTGGTGGGATTAAAATGAAAAGAACAATTGCCATAATTTTCACAATTATATTATTTGCTTCTTGCGGAAAGAAAAAAGAAGTAAAAAAAGAAGATACTAACATAGAAAAAATAACTAAAATGAAAAAAGTATTATTTGTATTAACAAGTCACAATAAACTAGGAAACACAGAGCATAAAACAGGTTTTTGGATTGAAGAATTTGCAGCACCCTATTATTTGTTAAAAGATAAAGGCGTAGCAATAACGATAGCATCACCAAAAGGAGGGCAACCACCAATAGATCCAAATAGTGCTGCCGAAAACGCAGCAACAGAAGCTACAAAACGTTTTGATAATGATAAAGAAACACAGGCTATTTTGGCGAAAACATTAAAATTATCCGATGTAAAAGCAGCTGATTACGATGCTGTTTTTTATCCTGGAGGTCACGGTCCTTTATGGGATTTAGCAGAAGATAAAAATTCAATCGCTTTAATTGAAAGTTTTTACAACAGTAATAAACCAGTAGCGGCAGTTTGTCATGCATCCGCAATTTTTAAACATACAAAAGGAACCGACGGAAAACCATTAGTAAACGGAAAAAAAGTAACAGGTTTTACAAATTCTGAAGAAGAAGCTGTACAATTAACGGCTATCGTACCATTTTTAGTAGAAGATATGTTACAAGAAAATGGCGGAATTTACTCTAAAACAGAAGATTGGCAACCATATGCAGTAGAAGATGGGTTGTTAATTACAGGTCAAAACCCTGCATCATCTGAATTAGTTGCTGAAAAGTTATTAGCTAAATTATAAATTTAAAGGAATACTAAAGTTTTAGTAAAATTAATTTTTAGTCTATTTCTTAGTTGTTTTAAAAATAACAGAATTAACTATTTTGTTTATTTTTATAGATTTAAGTAATTTATTAAAATATAATTAGGATTATTAGAAAATAATTCGAGATATTTGTAGCAACAAAATAAAGATATGAATTTTATTCAATTACATCATCATTTTCATATTTGCACTCAAGCGAACTGAAAATGTATTGAATAAAAACTAAAATATATTTTAAACCCGTTTGAGTAAATCAAACGGGTTTTTTTTATTTCTTTTCTAGAAATTTTCTTCTCAAAAGGTTTACTCAAACAATTTACAAACAAATATGAGTAAATTAAAAATAGCCATTCAAAAATCAGGAAGACTCAATCAAGACTCTTTACAGATTCTAAAAGACTGTGGAATCTCAATTGAGAATGGTAAAGACCAATTAAAAGCAGTAGCAAATAACTATCCAGTAGAAATTTTCTATTTAAGAAACGGAGATATTCCTCAATATTTAAAAGACGGCGTAGTAGATATTGCAATTATAGGAGAAAATGTATTGATTGAAAAAGGTGAAGGAATTCAGATTGTAGAAAAACTAGGATTTTCAAAATGTAAAGTTTCACTGGCAATTCCTAAAAATGATAATTACAATGGAATTGATTTCTTTTCAAATAAAAAAATAGCAACCTCATACCCGAATACAGTTAAGAAATTTCTTACAGATAAAGGAATTGATACACAAATTCACATTATTAATGGCTCTGTAGAAATAGCCCCAAGTATTGGTTTAGCAGACGGAATTTGTGATATTGTTTCTAGTGGATCTACCTTGTTTAAAAACAATTTAAAAGAAGTAGAAATTTTACTAAAATCGGAAGCTGTATTGGCTGTTTCTCCTAAGATAAAAGAGGAAGTAAAAGAAATTTTAAACCAATTACAATTTAGAATCCAATCCGTCTTAAAAGGAAGAAACTCTAAATATGTATTGCTAAATGCTCCGAATGAAAAACTACAAGATATTATAAATGTTTTACCAGGTATGAGAAGCCCTACAGTACTTCCATTAGCAGAAAAAGGCTGGAGTTCTGTTCATTCTGTAATTCCGAAAAACAAATTTTGGGAAATTATAGATCAATTAAAAGAAAAAGGAGCGGAAGGAATTCTGGTCTGTCCAATAGAAAAAATGGTACTCTAAAAAGTGGACTGAATAATTTTAGAGCAAAAAAATAAAGTTTAAAAAAAGTATGGAAATAACAAGATTAAATAAAAATAATAGGGAATCTTTACTACAAAGACCTACAAAATCTGTGGAAGATATTGAGGGAACTGTTAGTGAGGTTTTTAAGGAAATTTCAGAAAAAGGAGATCTTGCTATCAAAAAATACACTTCCATTTTTGACGGAGTTATGTTAGAAAATATAAAAGTTTCAGCAGTAGAAATTGAAAAAGCAATAAGCGCAGTTCCTACAGCATTAAAAGAAGCAATTATAATAGCGAAAGCAAATATAGAAACATTTCATGCCGCTCAAAAAACTAAAAAAGTAACTGTAGAAACAACAAGAGGTGTATTATGCTGGCAAGAAAAAAAACCAATAGAAAAAATAGGGTTATACATTCCTGGAGGCACAGCACCACTATTCTCTACAGTTCTAATGTTAGCGGTTCCAGCAAAAATAGTAGGTTGTAAAGAAATTGTTTTATGCTCTCCTCCAGATAAAAAAGGAAACATTAATCCCGCTATTTTATATACAGCAGCTCTTTGTGGCGTAGATAAAATATATAAAGTTGGTGGCATACAAGCAATTGCAGGTTTAACATTTGGTACAGAAACCATATCGAAAGTTTCTAAAATATTTGGACCAGGAAATCAATATGTTACGGTTGCAAAACAATTAGCAACAAAGTATAGAGTAGCTATTGATCTACCAGCAGGCCCTAGTGAATTATTGGTGATAGCAGATGAATCTGCAAATCCGTCTTTTGTGGCATCAGACTTGTTAAGCCAAGCAGAACACGGGGTAGATAGCCAAGTGATTTTAGTATCAGATTCAGAAAATTTAATTTCTCAGGTAGAAAAAGAACTACAAAAACAATTGAAAAAATTGCCAAGAAAAGAAATTATAGAAAAAGCATTAAAGAATGCCAAAGCAATTTTAATTAAAGACGCATACACTGCCATAAAATTCGTAAACGAATATGCCCCAGAACATTTAATTATTTCAACGAATAACGACACCTTTTTTGTAGATGAGATAATAAATGCAGGTTCTGTATTTATAGGAAAATATACACCAGAAAGCGCAGGAGATTATGCATCTGGAACCAATCATACCTTACCCACAAATGGATTTTCAAAAACCTATTCAGGTGTAAATTTAGATAGTTTTACGAAGAGTATAACGTTTCAAAAAATATCTAAAGAAGGCATTCAGAATATTGGTAAAACTATAGAAATAATGGCAACAGCCGAAGGGCTGGAAGCTCATAAAAATGCGGTAACACTAAGATTAAAAAGTTTGAATTTTATAAATGTCACCTCGAGCGCAGTCGAGAGGTCTTAAGCAACCATATATGAAACAATTCAATATAAATAATCTAGTAAGAGAAAACATACAAAACTGTAAACCCTATTCTTCAGCAAGAGATGAATTTACAGATTTTAATACAGATATGGTATTTTTAGATGCGAATGAAAATCCGTTTGAAAATGGAATAAATAGATACCCCGATCCTAAACAACAATTCGTAAAAAAACTAGTGGCAACTCAAAAAAAGGTTTCCACTCAACATATTTTATTAGGCAACGGAAGTGATGAAGTACTAGATTTAATTTTCAGAGCATTTTGTGAGCCTAAAAAAGATAACATTATAATTCTTCCGCCAACTTACGGAATGTATAAAGTATTAGCAGCTATTAATGATATTGAAATAAAAGAAGTTCTTTTAACGAAAGCGTATCAACCGAAAACAATTACCATTTTAAAATCATCCAATGAAAACAGTAAAATTTTGTTTTTATGCTCACCAAATAATCCGACAGGAAACAGTTTTAATACAGAAGAAGTAGAAAAATTATTGATACATTTTAAAGGAATTGTTGTTATAGATGAAGCCTATATCGATTTTTCAGCACAAAAAAGTTGGTTAGAAAGATTGGAAGAGTTTCCTAATTTAATCATTACACAAACTTTTTCTAAAGCCTATGGAATGGCAGGTATCCGTTTAGGTATATGCTATGCATCTCAAGAAATTATAACTATTTTAAACAGTATAAAACCGCCATACAATGTAAATCAATTAACACAATTAAAAGCAGTAGAAAGGCTAGGAAATATAACTTCTATTCAAAATGAGATTCAGAAAATAAAAGTACAACGAATTTGGTTGGCAAAAGAATTGCGAAAAATAGATTTTATACACACAATTTATCCTTCGGATGCCAATTTTATATTGATACAAGTTGATGATGCAACAAAGCGATACAATCAACTAATTGAAAGAAAAATTGTAGTTAGAAATAGAACTGAGCAACCTTTGTGTAACAATTGTTTGCGAATAACAGTAGGAACTTTAGAAGAGAACAGCAAATTAATAAAAGAGTTAACAAACCTTACAGATTTTTAACCCCTGTGAAATATTTATAAAAAATAAAATGAAGAAAATATTATTTATAGACAGAGACGGAACGCTTATAAAAGAACCCGCTGATGAACAAACAGACTCTTTTGAGAAGTTAGAATTTTATCCAAAAGTATTTCAAGGATTAAGTAAAATAGCCAAAGAGTTAGATTTTGAATTGGTATTAGTAACTAATCAAGATGGTTTAGGTACAGAAGTATACCCTGAAAATACTTTTTGGCCAGTTCATAATTTTGTTATGAAAACCTTAGCAGCAGAAGGGATTGTTTTTACAAAAGAAATTATTGATAGAACGCTTGCAAGGGATAACCAACAAACACGTAAACCAAATACAGGGTTGTTAACAGCCTATTTTTCTGAGGAATATGATTTAGAAAACTCTTTTGTAATAGGAGATCGATTGACAGATATAGAACTCGCAAAAAATTTAGGCTCGAAAGGAATTTACATTAATGATGAGACCTTTTTAGGGACAGATGAAATTACAGTAAAACGTGAAGAGTTAGATGATTATATTGCTTTAGAAAGTAATGATTGGAATGCTATTTATGCGTTTTTAAAGCTGAAAGAAAGAACCGCTTCAATAACTAGAAATACGAATGAAACGAAGATTACGATTCAATTAAATTTAGACGGAACAGGTAAAAGTAATATTGATACAGGAATTGCATTTTTTGATCATATGTTAGACCAAATTGCACGTCATGGGCAAATGGATTTAGCAATTAAAGTTGTAGGAGATTTAGAAGTAGATGAACACCATACAATCGAAGATACAGCCATTGCTCTGGGCAAATTATTTGCAAAAACTTTAGGAAATAAATTAGGGATAGAACGTTATGGGTTTTGTGTACCAATGGATGATTGTTTAGCCCAAGCAGCGATAGATTTTGGAGGTAGAAATTGGTTGGTTTGGAATGCTGATTTTAAGCGAGAGATGGTCGGAAAAATGCCAACAGAAATGTTTTTTCACTTCTTTAAATCATTTACAGATGGTGCCAAATGCAATTTGAATATTAAAGCAGAAGGAACCAATGAGCATCATAAAATAGAAGCCATTTTTAAAGTTTTTGCCAAGGCAATTAAAGTAGCTGTAAAAAGAGATGTAGAAAAAATGATTTTACCATCAACAAAAGGAATGTTATAATCTATCCATTAATTTTTTGTAATTAGCCTTTCGCTAATTGTAAAAAAATAAAGCTAAAAGCTAAAAAAATGAAAATTGTAATTATAGATTACGGAGCAGGAAATATAAAAAGTATTCAATTTGCGTTTAAACGATTAGGAGTTGAAGCTGTTTTGTCAAAAAATATTGAAGAAATAAAAGCGGCAGATAAAATTATTTTTCCAGGAGTGGGCGAGGCTAGCTCTGCAATAAAAAAGTTGCAAAAAAGTGGATTGGATAGGTTGATTCCTACATTAAAGCAACCCGTTTTAGGAATTTGTTTAGGCATGCAGTTAATGTGTAAGCATACAGAAGAAAATAACACCAAAGGCTTAGGAATTTTTAATGTTGCTGTAAAACGGTTTACAAAAGTTGTAAAAGTTCCTCAAATAGGGTGGAATACCATTTCAAATTTAAAATCACCGTTGTTTGAAGGAATTAAAGAAAACGAATTTATGTATTTGATACATAGTTTTTATGTAGAAAGCTGCTCAGCACAAATAGCAAGTACAGTTTATGAACTTGAGTATGCTGTTGCTTTGCAAAAAAATAATTTTTATGGAGTACAATTTCATCCAGAAAAAAGTGGCGTGAAAGGAGCGCAAATTTTAGAGAATTTTTTGAAGATACAATAACAATTAACAATGAGAATAATACCAGCAATAGATATTATAGACGGTAAGTGTGTACGTTTATCAAGAGGAGATTACAGTACAAAAAATATATATAACGAAAATCCGTTAGAGGTTGCTAAAGAATTTGAAGACATCGGAATTCAATATTTACATTTGGTAGATTTAGATGGAGCTAGATTAGGTAACATAATTAACTATAAAATTTTGGAACAGATTGCAAGTACAACCAATTTACACATAGATTTTGGTGGTGGTTTAAAATCAGATGAAGACTTAAAGATTGCATTCAATTCAGGGGCAAATCAAATTACAGGAGGAAGCATTGCTGTTAAAAACCCTGAACTGTTTACCAAATGGATAACTATTTATGGGAGTGATAAAATAATTTTAGGAGCGGATACAAGCAATGGTAAAATTGCAATTTCGGGTTGGTTAGAAGAAAGTACTCAAGAAGTTATTCCATTTATAAAAGAGTATCAAAAAAAAGGGATTCAATATGTAATTTCTACGGATATCTCTAAAGACGGAATGCTAGAAGGGCCATCATTTCAATTATATACAGATATTTTAGGCTCAGCTCAAACACCGTTGAGAACTAATCAAGACCTTTCTACTACGCTAAAGGAGGTAAAACCTATAAAACTGATAGCTTCAGGAGGTATTTCAACCTTTGATGAAATTCCGAAATTAGCAGAAATGGGTTGTGAGGGAGTTATTATAGGAAAAGCGATTTATGAAAATAGAATTTCATTAAAAGAATTAGAGAGTTATATAATTAATAATTAATGTTAGTTCGAGCGCAGTCTAGAACTAATAAAACCTCTCGACTGCGCTCGAGGAGACCTATTTTTAGAAAAAGTATGTTAACAAAAAGAATAATACCCTGTTTAGATATTAAAAACGGGCGAACGGTAAAAGGGGTGAATTTTGTGAATTTACGAGATGCGGGAGATCCTGTTGAGCTAGCAAAAGCGTATGCTGAAAATGGTGCTGATGAACTCGTTTTTTTAGATATTTCAGCAACTGAAGAACGCAGAAAAACATTGGTAGACTTGGTATTGAAAGTTGCCGAACAGGTAAATATTCCATTTACAGTTGGTGGTGGAATTTCTTCTGTTAACGATGTTGAATTGCTATTAAAATCAGGGGCAGATAAGGTATCTATTAACTCATCAGCAGTAAAAAGACCTGCATTGATAAATGAAATTTCACAGCAATTTGGTAGCCAATGTGTGGTAGTTGCTATTGATGCAAAACAAATAAAAGGCGAATGGATTGTGCATTTAGTAGGTGGAAAGATAGCAACTGAATTGAATTTATTTGATTGGGCAAAAGAAGTAGAAGAAAGAGGCGCAGGTGAAATTTTATTTACTTCTATGGATAATGATGGTACCAAAAATGGTTTTGCTAACAAGGCATTGGTAAAACTATCAACATTGGTAAATATTCCGATTATAGCCTCTGGAGGAGCTGGAAGTATAGCACATTTTACAGAGGCGTTTATAGAAGGAAAAGTAGATGCTGCTTTAGCGGCGAGTGTATTTCATTTTGGAGAGATAGAAATAAAAGAATTAAAAGAAGTATTACAAAAGAACAATATTTCTGTAAGAATCTAAAAAAATGTTACTTCGAGTAATATCAAAATATATTTTGTTTAAAGTATAGCAAGTGAAACTAATAACAGATAAAGAATGAACATCAATTTTAATAAAAATAATGACGGTCTAGTACCTGTAATTATACAAGATACAACTACTAAAAATGTATTAATGTTAGGCTTTATGAATGAAGAAGCTTATCAAAAAACGATAGCATTAAAAAAAGTGACCTTTTTTAGTAGAACTAAAAAACGTTTATGGACAAAAGGAGAGGAGAGTGGTAATTTTTTAAAGCTAAATTCTATAAAAAATGATTGTGACAATGATACTTTATTAATTCAAGTAACACCAAACGGACCAACATGCCATAAAGGTTCAGATACGTGCTGGAATGAAAAAAATAATCAAAATTTTGGGTTTATTTCTACGTTAGAAAATGTAATTGAAAATCGTATTAAAAATGCAGATGAAGAAAAATCATATATCGCTTCATTATTTAAAAAAGGAATTAATAAAATAGCACAAAAAGTAGGGGAGGAAGCAGTAGAAGTAATTATTGAGGCAAAGGATAACAACGATGCATTATTTTTAGATGAAAGTGCCGACTTATTATTTCACTATCTACTCCTTTTACAAGCGAAAGGATTTAAATTAAATGATGTGGTAAAAATTTTAAAAAGAAGAGAGAAATAATACCAGTAAAAATACTTAGTGACGCTTAGCGATCCACCAAACTACAAAGAACTTTTGTAATTGACCATTTGGTTTTTTTAACCAACAAAGAGGCGCGTTTTGTTCTGTTATAAATATATTCAATTTTTCATTGAATTCTTTATAGTTAAGCCAATTAATATTTGTGTGTGGTTGTACTAGCCAATTGTGTTTAGTAGGAATGTGAAATTTACAGTCATTAAATTGTTCTAATTCCTTTGAATAGATATAGAACCCACAAATGCAATTATTATTTACTATTGAAAACTCTTTTCCTAAATCTTTGAAAGGAACAAATAATTGGGCTTTAAAATATATTTGTTGCTCGATTTCTGATGATTTTAAATTAAGTATTTGTAAATAATCTTTACATTGATTAGAGTAAAGAAGTGGTAGTTGTTTCTCTTTTAGTTTAGTTAGTTTTTGCACAAAACTATCGCGTTTGTTAGGTCCAATCCAATGTTCAATTTCTGTAGTTCCTGCGGTTTTATCATATACATAAAACTTATAAATTATTTCTAAATGAATAGGTTTGTCATTTCTTAAAAACAAACAATCTAACTCGCCTAAAGTTATTTTATCTTGCTGAATTTGAATGTTTTCTGCAATAATTTGTATTGAAGGGTTTTGCTGAATTTCAAATGACACAAAACGTTCAACTAACTTTCCAAGACGTAATTTTTGGGTAATTTTACTAGTAAAAGAAACAGATTTTAATTCTTGATTTTCAAACTGATGTAAACCAAAAACACCTTTTCTAAACCATAGAAAAGGGGTTTTTAAAAATCCTTGGTATTGTAATTCTAAATCTTTTAGTTTTTGATACATTAAAATCAAAAATACAATAATCTTATTTAATTCCGAGTTTGTCTAATACTAATTGAGTAATATCAAAACGTTCATCTATATATCCAAACTGATTACCTGTTGTGGTTAGTATTTGTGTATATCCGTTTGCTTTAGAAATTTCAGCAATTATTTTAGATACTTTTTTATATAAAGGGCGCATATATTCATCTCTACGTAATTGCATCATTTGTGTTCCGTTTTTACGAAACTTACCCATATCTTGCTCTAAAGCAGTAATTTCCTGATATTTTGTTTGCTTATCAGCATCCGATAATGTTTTTTCTACAGCCTTATAAGCATCAATTTTAGATTGATATTCTTTAGTCTTAATTTGAAAAGAAGAATCTAATTGTTTTCCGTAATTATCTATACGTTTTAAAACGTTTTGCATTTGTGGCATTTTACCAATAATAAACTCGCTATTTACAGTGCCTAATTTGGTTTGTGCATTAGTAAAAGTGATAAATAATACAGTAATTAACTCACCTTACGCAAGAATAATTTGAATTTAAGATATTTATAGTTTATCTTGTTAACAACTTTGAGAAATAAAAAGATGGATAATTTTGTTGATTTGTATACTGATTATTTGATAAGTTCAAGTTCTTACACGACAGCTACAGGTATGGCTTCATTACTCTCTATAAAACATGATAAAATAACACGAGCATTATCAACGGGTGTTTATGACAGTAAATTTCTATGGAAAAAGGCAAAACCTTATGTTGAAGAATTGACTCAATCTAAAGAAACTATCATTTTAAGTTTTGATGATTCGATACAAGAAAAACAATATACAGATGAAAGTGAGTTGAACACTTGGCATTTTGACCATGTGTTTGGAAGGTCTGTAAAAGGGGTTAATTTTCTAACTGCTTTAGTCGAAGTTGGAGGCATGCGTATACCGTGTGGTGTAGAGTTTATAAAGAAAAATATTTGGGTTACCGACAAAAAAACAGGAAGGCAAAAGCGTAAAAGCAGCAAAACTAAAAACGAACTTTTTAGAGAAATGTTGCAGGAATGTAGTAGCAAAATACACTTTGATTATGTGTTGGCTGATAGTTGGTTTTCTTCAGCAGAGAACATGGTTTATTGTAAAGAACTTTTAAAAAATGATTTTATTATTGCCTTAAAAAGCAATCGAAAAGTAGCCTTATCCTTAGAAGATAAGCAAAATGGAGCATACGTGAATATTAAAACATTACAGCCAAGACAACAAACCGTGGAAGTTTGGTTTGAAAAACTAGACTTTCCGCTGTTGCTTACAAAGCAAGTTTTCAAAAACGAGAATGATACAGTCGGCGAGTTGTACTTGGCTTGTAGTGATTTAAATTTATCGTATAACCAAATAACTACAATCTACAAAAAACGGTGGGCAGTAGAAGAGTATCACAAATCGATTAAAAGTAACACAGGTTTTGCTAAATCTCCAACTAAAAAAACAGAAACTCAAACGAATCATTTTGTATTGTCAATTGTAGCTTATATAAAGTTAGAGTGGCTTAAACAAAGAACAGGGAAAAATCATTTTGCTATGAAAACACAAATCTATTTAGCAGCTCAAAAAGCAGCTCATAACGAACTCAGAAAGTTATCAACACCTAAAGCTGCTTAATCATCCTTTTTTGAGGTTTGGATGCGTAACATGAGTTAGTAAATCTGGTAAATCCACCTGTGGAGTTGGTTATTATTGGTCTGGTGTAGCGGGAAAGGCAAAATGGGGATTGGAAATATCTGGTATAGCAGCGATTGATATAGATAATCATACAGCGTTTCATTTAGAGGCTGTTCAGACACCAAATAATTTGGAATCAAAAAGTTTGGTAGATCATTATGCCAATATATTGATTCAAAGAAAAGAGGTCCTTCTTTCGATGTCTAAATATGTTGTGGCAGATGCTTATTTTTCCAAATACGGTTTTGTTTCTAAACTCTCTGATAATGGATTGGAGACCGTTAGCAGACTAAGAAACGATGCTGACTTACAATATATTTATACTGACCAACAGAAATATGGGAGAGGAAGACCTAAGAAATATGATGGAAAAATTGATTATAAAAAACTTAGAAAAGAATATTTTTCTTTGAGAGAAGACAATCAGCAAAGCAAAGTATACAGCGCTATTGTATACTCAAAATCATTAAAAAGAAAAATCAATCTTGTGATTGTTTATTTCCTTAAAAAAGGAAAATGGAATCATAAATTATATTTTTCTACAGATGTAACAATTTCAGCAGAAATGATTTTGACATATTATCGCACCAGATTTCAAATAGAATTTACTTTTAGAGATGCCAAGCAATACTCAGGTCTAAATCACTGTCAAGCAAGAAGTGAAGATAAACTCAACTTTCATTTTAATACAGCACTTACAACGGTTAATCTCGCTAAGATTACACATTGGATGCCTATTGAAAAAAGGCTAAGAGGGGCTTTCTCAATCAAGGATATTAAAACCTTACATCACAATGAGTTAATGCTTGCTCGATTTTTTAACGTGTTCGCTATAAGACCGAACTTGAAGAATAATAAACAAAAAATTAAAGAACTACTGTATTATGGTATCAGAGCAGCATAAAAACTTAACGGAGTATTGAAATATAAATCCTATGAATAATGCGGGTTAAATTTAATAAACTTTTTTTTGGTGTAATCTCAAAAGCCAATCATTTTTTTTATCATCATTTAGGGGGGGTAATTTTAATTTTTAACATTCATCACAAATCTAATTTAAAATACCAATTTGCAATATGATATTCTTCTTTTATTAAGAGGAAAAATTTACATTTGAAAATAAAACAACAAACACTTTAAAATGAACAAACAACTAATAGAATGTGTTCCTAATATTTCTGAAGGACGAAATTTAGATAAAATTAATGAAATTGCAAATGTTGTAAAAACTATTGACGGTGTTAAGCTTTTAGATATAGATCCAGGGAACGCAACAAATAGAACAGTAATTACTTTTGTTGGCGAGCCTAAGAGTGTTATAAAAGCTGCGTTTTTATTAATTAAAAAAGCTGCTGAACTTATTGATATGAGTAAACAAACGGGAGAGCATCCTCGTTTTGGAGCAACAGATGTTTGTCCGTTAGTACCAATTGCAAATATTTCTATGAACGAAACTGCAAAATACGCACATAAACTTGGCAAGCGAGTTGGTAAAGAACTCGGAATCTCTGGTTATTTTTACGAAAATGCTGCAACTTCCGAAGAAAGAAAAAACTTAGCAACTATTCGTTCTGGAGAATACGAAGGCTTAAAAAAGAAATTATCAAATCCAAATTGGAAACCCGATTTTGGGCCAATAGCTTATAACGATAAAGTAAAATCTGCAGGAGTTATAGCCATTTCTGCGCGTAATTTTTTAATAGCCTACAACGTAAATTTAAACTCTACTTCTACTCGACACGCAAACGCTATTGCTTTTGACATTCGCGAATCTGGAAGAGTAAAACGAGAAGGCAACTCAATTACAGGAAAAAAAGTATTGGATGCAAATGGCAAGCCTGTTAGAGTTCTAGGGAAATTAAAAGCTGTAAAAGGAGTTGGTTGGTTTATAAAAGAATATGGAGTTGCTCAAGTTTCTTACAACTTAACAAACATAAGCATTACCTCAATGTATGAGGTCTTTAACGAAACTATAAAATCTGCTACCCAACGTGGTTTACGAGTTACAGGTTCAGAATTAGTAGGTTTAGTTCCTTTAAAAGTAATGTTAGATACAGGAGATTTTTTTCTAAAAAGACAAGAACGCTCACTCGAAATTTCAGACAAAGAAAAAATAAAAATTGCTGTAAAATATTTAGGTTTAGATGATTTAAAGCCATTCAATCCGCAAGAGCGAATCATAGAATATGCAATGCAAGCTTTTTTCAATACGATATAGACGTTGTTTTTTGCGAAGAGAAATCAGTTCAGAAGAACTCTCTTTTATAGTGAATTTTCTTGCTTTCGCCATCCTTAAATATACGAAATAATTACGACTTTAATAAATTATTAATTTATGTAAAAGGCTAGAGGCTGGATGGAATGAACCTTATTTATTGAGAATATTGAATTTAAAAGGATCATTCTACCTATTTTTTTTGCGGGGTAATAAGCCAATCAAAACCAGTTTCAATAATTAAAGTAATATGTTCTTCGGATAATTTTTTTTATAAAAGTCTCTTTTTTAGAAGTGTAAGCAATGCCTAAATGTTCACAGATTTTGGCACAAGACCTTATGGTGCTATCAAAATGAACGGTACCAATTTTTTGAGTAAATTCATCTAAATAAGGTAATAGCAAATTTAAATCTTTATATGTGCAAATCTATTCAAAACCCAAGCAACTTTTATAGATTGTTCATTGCCTATTTTAAAAATCATTTCAAACAAATCTTTAAAAATTTCTAGATTCTCCCATACAATATTTGCCGCCTTACTACGATTTATACGCATAACGTTTTCAGCATCAAAAAGAATAGATTCAATCTAAATTTTACTCATTCTTGGTATGGTTTATGTATATTTACAAGTAAAAATTCATCAAATGATAAATATAAAAAGAGTATTTATAATTAGTTTATTTCTATCATATTTTTTTATGATAGAAACAATTAACGCACAAAAAGTAAATGCATTAGATGTTAACGGAAAGCGTGATGGAAACTGGAAGAAGTACTACAACAATGGCAGACTTAGGTATACAGGGAATTTTAAAAACGGAAAGGAAGTAGGCATTTTTATGTATTTTAAAATGACTAATTCTAAACACCCAACAAGCCTTAAAATTTTTTCTAAAGACTCTGATGTCGCTAAGATTGAATACTATACTCCTAAAGGAGATATTAGAAGTAGAGGTAGTGTAAAAGGTAAAGATAGAATAGGAAGGTGGACGTATTTTTTTTCTAACGGGAAATTATTATCTGAAGAATTTTATACTGAAGGAAAGCTAGATGGAATGTTGAAAAATTATTATCCTAACGGAAAAATAACCGAAGAAACAGGCTATAAAAACGGATTAAAAAACGGCATTTCTAAAAAATATTCAGACGAAGGTATTTTGATAGAAGAAGTAACTTTTGTTAATGGAAAATATGACGGACTCGCAAAATTCTTTGATTTAAAAGGTAATTTAAAAGAAACAGGTAATTACCAAAAAGGGAAGCGTGTTGGTAGTTGGGAGTTTTTTGTAGATGGCGAATCTATTTCTGATAAAGAAAATAGAAAAAAGAAAACACACGCTATTCCTAAAAAATAATTTAAGCACTATTTCTTCAGATTTAAGGGTAACTAAAAATTGTAAATAAGACTTATCTTTACATTCGAATTTTATTAAAATGAAAAGAGTAGTAGTAGGACTTTCAGGAGGTGTAGATAGTAGTGTAACCGCACATTTACTTAAAGAACAAGGATACGAGGTTATTGGTTTGTTTATGAAAAACTGGCATGATGACAACGTAACTATTTCTAATGAATGCCCATGGTTAGAAGATTCTAACGATGCTATGATTGTTGCAGAAAAACTCGGAATTCCTTTTCAAACAGTAGATTTAAGCGAGCAATACAAAGAACGTATTGTAGATTATATGTTTAATGAATACGAAAAAGGACGCACACCAAATCCAGATATTCTTTGTAACCGTGAAATAAAATTTGATGTTTTTATGGACATTGCACTTAGTTTAGGTGCAGATTATGTAGCAACAGGACATTATTGTAGAAAAGGCGAAGAAATTATTGACGGAAAGCCTGTTTATAAATTACTAGCAGGAAAAGATGGAAATAAAGATCAATCCTATTTTTTATGTCAATTATCGCAAGAACAATTGGCAAAATCTATGTTTCCTATAGGTGAATTAACAAAACCAGAAGTTAGAAAAATAGCTAAAGAAGCAGATTTGATTACTGCAGATAAGCGAGATAGCCAAGGTTTATGTTTTATTGGTAAAGTTAGATTGCCAGAATTCTTGCAACAAAAATTGCAACCAAAAGAAGGTTTAATTATACAGATTCCTTCAGGTTTTGAACAGTACTCAAAATCAATTCCAAGGTTTTTAAATAAGGAAGCTGAACTAAATTATTTTGCAACAAAGTTTCAATATGATAAAAATGATGGAAAAATAGTAGGAAAACATCAAGGAGCACATTATTTTACAAAAGGGCAACGTAAAGGATTAGATGTTGGAGGTACAAAAGAAGCTTTATATGTTATAGAGACTGATGTTGTTGAAAATATTATTTATACAGGCGAAGGTAAAAGTCATAAAGGATTATACCGCTCTGTACTTTATGTTACGAATGAAGAATTACATTGGATTCGTAAAGATATAGCATTACAAACTGATGAAAAAATGCAAGTTGAAGCAAGAATTAGGTATCGACAAGTATTAGAAAAAGCAACTTTACACAAAGTTGAAAATGGTTTGTTTGTAGCGTTTGAAAATCCGCAGTCGGCAATTCAAGAAGGGCAGTTTGTTGCTTGGTATAACGGAGATGAGTTATTAGGTTCAGGAGTAATTTCTTGAAAAAGATATTTAAAAGTTATGAAAAAAATTTAGTAAATAGAACCGTTAGCTTTCCAATTGCATTGCCTATTATTTTAAATTAAGTTTAGAAAATGAAAAATAAAATCACCAAACTTTTTAATATACAATATCCAATTATTCAAGGAGGAATGATTTGGGTAAGTGGTTATAAACTCGCCTCAGCAGTTTCTAATGCTGGCGGATTAGGTTTAATTGGCGCGGGTTCTATGTATCCAGATGTGTTGCGAACCCATATTCAAAAATGTAAAAAAGCAACTAATAAATCTTTTGGAGTAAACGTGCCAATGTTGTATCCTCAAATTGAGGAATTGATGGATATAATTGTAGAAGAAGGTGTAAAAATAGTTTTTACTTCTGCTGGAAATCCAAAAACATGGACTTCTTTTTTAAAGGAGAAAGGAATTACCGTTGTACATGTGGTGAGCTCTGTAAAGTTTGCTTTAAAAGCAGCATCTGCTGGGGTTGACGCAGTTGTTTGCGAAGGTTTTGAAGCTGGTGGTCATAACGGTCGTGAAGAAACTACTACGTTTACCTTAATACCAATGGTAAAAGAGCAAGTTACTATTCCTGTTATTGCTGCAGGCGGAATTGCTTCTGGTAGAGGAATGTTAGCTGCCATGGTTCTTGGAGCAGACGGTGTGCAAATTGGTAGCCGATTTGCTGCCACCAAAGAATCTTCTGCACATGATAATTTTAAACAAACTATTGTTAATGTTAAAGATGGCGACACACATTTAACATTGAAAGAACTTGCACCTGTTCGTTTGGTAAAAAACAAGTTTTACAACGAAGTACAAGAGTTATATTTAGAAAAACCAACAGTAGAACAGTTAAAAGAATTATTAGGAAGAGCACGCGCAAAACGAGGAATGTTTGAAGGCGATTTAGATAATGGCGAACTAGAAATTGGGCAAATTGCAGGATTAATTCACGAGATAAAATCGGTAAAAGAAGTTTTAGAAGAAATTATTACAGAATATAATTCTGTGAAGGAAAGCTTATAAGGTTTTTAGAGAGTCTTGTCCTAAAAATATTAGCTGCAAAGCGTGCAAATATTAAAGAAATAATTCTGTGTAAGGAGAATGAGAAAAACATTTTAGAAATAAAGAAAAGGAATTAAACGTTTGCGTGAATTTTGTTTCATAGGATAAACGAAATACAGCAGTATAGTTTATCGTAACAATCAAAGGAACAATAACAAAGTAAACGTATTTTTTTTAACGGTTATACTTTTGTTTAATGAAGCGCTAAGCACGAGAGCCGTCTACTCGATTGTGCATAGAGCTTTTCACGTTCTGCTTAATTTTCTGGTGTTTGTTATTTAGCTCGGAAGTGAGCGTTGGCTATCTGTTTCTATATAATATTCTTGGTCTAAACCTTTTTTTTCTTTTTTGATTAATTCAATTAAATCTAAAATTTTAGATTCCTGTATTTTGTCAATTTTGAAATTGATTTTTTGGTTATCAAATCGGTCTCTATTACCATTTTTTCTTAGGGTACTTTTAATATTCTCAGGAATAAAAAATGTTGCTTTTTCTGATAAATGCTTTTTGTATTCATTTAAGTAAATCCCAATTCCTGCGATATCGAAATCTCCAAAATGCAAATAATTATTGTTTTTTTTGGTTTAATCGCAGGGCGATAGCCCAATTGGGTTTAATTCCCCGACGCTTGCGTCGAAATAAAAAGGGAATTCCTATTTAATACCTCGTACCCTTGGGTCGGGGTAGTTCATTTAATCGTTTCTGGACTCATTTGATTTACCATATCATGTAACCAATCTGTTAGTTTTTCCATATTTTCAAATCGTTGGTTTTTATATCGGTTTTTAATATACTGCCATACTTGTTCGCAAGGATTCAATTCTGGCGCATAAGGAGGGATTCTTAAAAGGAAAATATTTTGAAGGACTTCTATATTTTTTGTAGAGTGAAAACCTGCGTTATCAATGACAACAATTTTATATTCATTAGGGTTATATTTTGAGAATTCTTTAAGGTAAGATTCAAATATAGTGGTATTTACACCGTTAATTTCCCAAACAAAACTATCGCCATTGATTGGCGAATAGCTTCCGTATAAATAGGTGGTTTTAAAGACGTGTTGATAAGATACAATCGGTTTTATTCCACAAGCTGTTAACTACCTGCCGAGGTGGGTCATCATTCCAAACCTAGCTTGATCTTGGAAATATAAATTGACACTAGAATACGTATCTTTATTTAGACTAAATCTAATGTCCTGTAGGGTATTCGGGAGTTTTTAAAAAAGCATCTACCGCTTTATCATCTTTCTTGTAATGAGATTTTCTTGGAACTTTTAACTTGGTCTTAAAGTGCTGTATTAAATATCTTTTTAACCCATTGCACAGCATCCCAGTACCCTAAAAATGGTTGCTCACTTGAATTTACACGTTTTGATAATCCTTGATGAATCTGGGGAGTGATGCTTCTTGAGGTAATATTTTTTGGTTTGTCTGTCAATAATCCAGTTATTCCCCCAGATATATAACGAAGAACCCAACGTTCTTGAGTGCGTAAATTTATGCCTAAATAAGTGGCTAATGCTTCGCGAGTTTTAAACTTGCCTTTTTGTAATTCTAAAAGCCAGATAATCCTTTTTTCAATACGATACTGTCTTTGTTTTTTGCGAAGAGAAATCAGTTAAGAAGGACTTTCTTTTAGTATAAATTTTCTTGCTGTTGCCATCCGTAAATATACAATAAAATAACGGCTTTAGCTAATTAATTTGATATAATTACATAAACTTTGTAATAAAGTATTTTATTCATAGCTTAGCAGCTTGGGGGGAATAAAATTTTCTCCAAAAGTTGTATCCCTTACAACAACTGTTATTTATTTTGGTTATGTTTTAGAATAATGTGGAATCATTAATTCCATATAATTTTCTTCAATTGCTTTATATGTGTTTATAGCTTTAGCGTTTTTTATCATGATATTTGCTATATCTACTGTTTGAGAGAGCGATTTTTTAACCTTCTGCAAGAATACAAACCAGTTTAGATAGCCACTCAAATATTTTGTTGATACACCATAGAAAGGTTTTATCCATCTTTGATAACGATTGTCTATTGAGTTTACATGCTGCACATGGTAGCACTTGTCTTTTATGTGTTTTGATGCTATAAATGTATGATGCTCCATCTGCTTATCTTTTGCCCATTTAATTATAGAAGGATGAGAATCTGAACAAAGTACGTTTTCAGGTTTTAGTAACGTTCCTATTGTTTTTTCAATACTATGCACATCAATCCTGCCTCTTTTAGCGACACGCATCATTGGATTGTTATTTCTATCTGTGGCAACCATTATAGAGATTTTATCATTGCTCACACCGCGTTTGGTTTGTCTATCACTTGGTCTCTTGTAAGGTTTTCTTTGAAGATCTCGACTTCCTTTATTATTTATATTAAGCTGTTTGTCATCACATTCAACAATTCCTGAGAACTCTTCTCCATTAAAAACGGATAAACAAGATAGTAACTTGTGTCTCCAATCAAAAATAGTTTTAACATTGACTCCAATCTTTTTAGCGGCTTTACGGACACTCACGCTTTCAATCATAAGAACTAGATAATCTTGAAATTCATCCACTTTCTTTATGCCATCCATAGCAGTACCTGTAAGATCATTAAAGGTTTTAGTGCAAGATTTACATTTGTAGCGCTTACGACCCTTATAGCCTCCATGCCCGTAAATATCAGAACTTTGACAATGTGGACAGTTGATTGGACGGTCTTTGTTTAGGTTGTCTATAAGCATATTTAGTTTTGGCACTTTCAAATCACGACTCAATAAACCGACTAATTCCTTTTTCTGCTCTTGACTCAACACTCTTATTATACTTTGTAAATCCATATCTATAATGTTTTTATAAAGATAGTGAAATTCTACATTATTCTAAAACATAACCTTTATTTTAAAGAAAATTTTAACCCCTCATGAAAAAATAATATAGACTTTTGTTCTATCTTTGTTTGTGTAAAAACCCCATCAGGTTCTTAATACATTGTTCTTATATTTGACTTTTTATAAGTTAAATTAAGATAAGGTTAAGGATTTTATTGATTATAAAAATCATAAAATGAATAATTATGGGAAGAGTAGTGAAAATACTAGGAGTTATAGTAATTTTTTTAGTTTTTAAGTTAAAAAATGAATTATGAGAAAAAAAATTAAATTTAACTATAAAGTAGTTTTAACTATTTTTAGTTTATTTTTTTATCAAGCTAATTATAGTCAAGAAGTACAAATAGATAAAGTAATTACAGAAAATAAATTAAACTGTAGGCAGTTTGATGTAGAACTTACAATTACTGGAACACCCACTATAAAGCCTCAAGAAGTTGTCTTGTTAATAGATCGTTCGGGTAGTATGAGGGATCTAGTGACAGTAAATGGAGTTACTAAAACACTTTTAAAAACGGCCAAAGACGCAGCAATAGATTTTGTAAATAACATTTTTGATCCAATTAATGACCCAAATGGATTGAACAGGGTAGCAATTATTAGCTATAGTTCTTTTGCACGTATAAAAATATTCTTAACTAAAGCAACAGGTAAACAAAATATTATTAACAAAATTAATAGTATAAGCCCAGGAGGTTCAACTAATATGCAAGATGCTTTAATTAAAGCTAAACATGTCTTATCTCCTCCAGGCCCTCAAGGTGTTTTTGATTGCGTAACATCAAGAAGTGTTATTTTATTGACAGATGGTATTCCAAAATGGCGTAATGGAATAGGAACAATTGTTGATAACAATTATTGTAGTAGTACCATAATAGATACTCGATGTCAAAAAAAAGCTTTTACGGCTGCAGCACGTTTAGAGACATTTACTGTTAACTCCAGAAGATTTTCTCAGCAAATATTTACAATAGGTTTTACAGGTTCTTTATCTGCTAGTGAATTAGCCATTTCTCAACACACATTAAATACAATAGAAAATAGTGGCGCATTTTACACAAATAATGCAGCAGATTTAACTACCATATACAGTACTATACTTGGGCAATTAAGTGCTGCTGCTACTGCTGTAGATGGCGAGCCTTTAATGAAAGATGAGGTTCCAAACGGGTTTTCCATTGTACCTAACTCCTTAACAACTACCAAAGGCACATTTACAGTTACAGGACAGGAAATAGATTGGTTTGTTGATAAAGTTTTAAATGAAACTATAACTTTAAAATATTCTATTGTAGCTATAACTAATGAATGTGGAATATCAGACCCAAGTACATTTACAATAAAATATCAAAATTCAGAATGTTCAATAGTAGAAGAAACACTTACAACCCCTCAAGTTTGTACTCCTTGTCCAAAAGCATCAGTAGCTATTGTTAAAGGTGGGTGTAAAACTATAGACTATTCTTCACTTATAAATCAAATTAGTTGTACAGCTATATCAGAAGACTATTCATGGAAATTCTTTTTAAATGGAAATGAAGTAGGTACTTCTAATACGGCTTCAGGTACATTTATTTACACAGGTTCAGACACGTTTTCTGGTAACTTTACTGCTGAATTAGATTATCAAGGTTTTTACGAATCTAATTGTCCTGCTACAATAGTTAAAGATAGTGCAACATTAGCCGTAGATTGTTCTTCAGATTTAAGCTTAAAAGTCTCTGTAGATAATTCAATTCTAAAAGTTGGCGAAACAATTATATATACTATAACTATTACAAATGATGGTCCAGAAGAAGCATCAGATATTGAAGTTTCAAACGTTCTTCCTTCAGGGTTAACTTATATAACTGGCTCTAATGTGCCTACAGGAACAAATTTTGATAATGGTTCTGGCGTATGGGATCTAAATAATGTTACCATTCCAAATGGAGGTTTTATTGAATTAAGTTTGGCAGTTATTGTCAATGATGCAGGTACATTTATAAATATAGCAGAAATAACTAGAGCAATTAATGAAGGTGATTTAGATTCTACTCCAAATAATGGACGTTAATAGGTTTTGTGTATAATACCATTATAAATTAAAACAAGCTTTAAATGAATTAATGTAAAGGTCATTTCCGCTACTACTATTTGATGTAACCATTTTTTTAACTCTTTAATATTTCCAAAAGTTTTATTTTTGAATCGTTCTTTTTAATATTGCCATACTTTCTCGGCTGAATTAAGTTCTGGAGTATATGGTGGGATTCTGATGAGTGCTATATTTTTTGGTATTTCTATATTTAGGGCAGAATGAAAGCAGGGCAGAATCATACTTTTACATTTAATATTTTCAACAAATACTCTTCATTCCATCCAGCCTCAAGCCTTTTGCTTTTCATCGATAATTTTTTTGATGATTCATTTTTCAATAGATTTAGTGCTATTTTAAGTAAGATAGAATAATTTTGGGTAGCATTTCCTGCTCTTTTTCTAGAGGCATCCTCTGCAAAAGCAACATCTAACGTCCAATGAAGTTCCCAATGTGATCGTATCTTTTTTTGAAATTCATTTGCATCATTTTGTAATCTAGAAATATAATATCGGGTTGATTTTTCTGTATTCTTATCGCTATTTTTAAATTCACGGGTACTCTCTATTTTTATAATAGTCTTTAAATTTTTCCAACCATTATTCTGTTCAATAAATTGAAAATTATTAAGCACACTGCAGGTTCTCGTTTCTATTCGTCCATGTCCTAAATCATGATTGGTATACGTTTCTGGTTGTTTTGAAAATCGGAATTCATCTTTTAATGTGTTCCAATAATTGCGATTGATTTGCTTTAACAGCTAAAATAATAGTCAGTACCGTGCATTATTATTTTTTGGCTATTTTTTTTGAGTTCCCATAGCATCAATAGTAATGGTATTTCTTAAAATATTAAGAATATCTAGTAATATCTTTAGTATTGCCGTAATTTCATTAGATCTCTCGGCTGTTTTAACTTGCCCCAATAACTAGTACAATACATGAATAATTAACGGTTTAATCAGTTGGTAATCAGGTATGTAATTGAATTTGTAAATTAAAAAAGCATAATTCTGCCCTAAGGTTTAAGGTTATGTTTTAGAATAATGTAGAATTTCACTATCTTTATAAAAACATTATAGATATGGATTTACAAAGTATAATAAGAGTGTTGAGTCAAGAGCAGAAAAAGGAATTAGTCGGTTTATTGAGTCGTGATTTGAAAGTGCCAAAACTAAATATGCTTATAGACAACCTAAACAAAGACCGTCCAATCAACTGTCCACATTGTCAAAGTTCTGATATTTACGGGCATGGAGGCTATAAGGGTCGTAAGCGCTACAAATGTAAATCTTGCACTAAAACCTTTAATGATCTTACAGGTACTGCTATGGATGGCATAAAGAAAGTGGATGAATTTCAAGATTATCTAGTTCTTATGATTGAAAGCGTGAGTATCCGTAAAGCCGCTAAAAAGATTGGAGTCAATGTTAAAACTATTTTTGATTGGAGACACAAGTTACTATCTTGTTTATCCGTTTTTAATGGAGAAGAGTTCTCAGGAGTTGTTGAATGTGATGACAAACAGCTTAATATAAATAATAAAGGAAGTCGAGATCTTCAAAGAAAACCTTACAAGAGACCAAGTGATAGACAAACCAAACGCGGTGTGAGCAATGATAAAATCTCTATAATGGTTGCCACAGATAGAAATAACAATCCAATGATGCGTGTCGCTAAAAGAGGCAGGATTTATGTGCATAGTATTGAAAAAACAATAGGAACGTTACTAAAACCTGAAAACGTACTTTGTTCAGATTCTCATCCTTCTATAATTAAATGGGCAAAAGATAAGCAGATGGAGCATCATACATTTATAGCATCAAAACACATAAAAGACAAGTGCTACCATGTGCAGCATGTAAACTCAATAGACAATCGTTATCAAAGATGGATAAAACCTTTCTATGGTGTATCAACAAAATATTTGAGTGGCTATCTAAACTGGTTTGTATTCTTGCAGAAGGTTAAAAAATCGCTCTCTCAAACAGTAGATATAGCAAATATCATGATAAAAAACGCTAAAGCTATAAACACATATAAAGCAATTGAAGAAAATTATATGGAATTAATGATTCCACATTATTCTAAAACATAACCAGGTTTAATTACATAAACTTTGTAATAAAGTATTTTATTCATATATTAGCGGACTGGGGGTAAGAAAATTTTCTCCAAAAGTTGTATCCCTTACAACAACTGTTATTTATTTTAAAAAAAAATTGGTTCTACCACGAATTTAATGGAATTTATTAAATTCGTAAAAAAAAGGTAAAATGTTTACACATCAATTTTTCGATTTACTACTAAATTTAGATGACAACTGGCAAGTTGTAAAAGTAGAAGCAGATTATGCAATTTCAGACATAAAAATAGTCATTAAATTCATAGGAGAAAGAGCCCTTTGTCCAGAGACCATGGAATTATGTAGTTTATATGACCATGCACCAAATCGAGAATGGCGTCATTTAGATACGATGCAATATAAGACTTTTATAAGTTGTAAGTTGCCAAGAATAAAGAACAGTCAAGGAGCTGTAATCACCATAGTTCCGCCATGGGCAGATAAGCATACACGTCATACACACCTTTTTGAACATGCAATAATTGATTTACTATTAGCAACTAAAAATCAAACAAAAACAGCAAAATTAATGCGTTGTGGTTTTAATGTCATCAATAGAGTAATTCATTTAAGTACAGAAAGAGGTTTGAGTAGGAGAGATTTATCAAATATGGATTTTAGTCGTTTGAGTTTGGATGAAAAATCGTTTAAGAAAGGACATAAATATATAAGTGTCTTAAGTCATCCTAGAAGTGGTTTTATCATAGATGTAGAAGAAGGAAGAACTAAAGAATCTGTAGAAAAACTATTTGATAAATCTATGACAAAACAACAACAAAAACAGGTTAAAACTATAAGTTTAGATATGTGGAAAGCTTATATTTCTACCTCTAAAAGTCAATTACCAAACGCATCTATTGTTCACGACAGATTTCATTTGGTTAAGTATTTAAATACCGCTATTGATAAGGTTAGAAGAAGAGAAGTTAAAACGAATGATGAATTGATAAACAGTAGATATGCGTTACTTAAAAACCAAGAAAACCTAACCGAGAAACAACGAATAAAATTTGATGCAATAATCAAGGCGAACTATGAAGTTAGCAAGGCGTGGCAAGTCAAAGAAAATTTTAAAGATTTATTCCATAAAGAAACTAAGTATATTAATGGTTTTTATTTACTAATTAAATGGATACGAAATTCTACTTCTAAGCAAATTAAAGAAGTAACAAAGGTTGTTACAATGTTTGAAAAACATCTCTCTGGAGTTATAAATGCCTTAATAACTGAGTATAGCAATGCAATGGCTGAAAGATTAAATGGAAAAATACAAGAACTTAAATCTATTGGAAAAGGATATAGAACTTTTAAAAACTTTAGAAGTGCAATACTCTTTTTTAATGGAGGTTTAAATCTTTACCCATTAAAATAAGGGTAGAGCCAAAAAATTTAACCCCTCATGAAAAAAGAATATAGACTTTTGTTCTATCTTTTTTCGTGTAAACCCCCCCTCAGGTTCTTAATACATTGTTCTTATATTTGACTTTTTATAAGTTAAATTAAGATAAGGTTAAGGATTTTATTGATGATAAAAATCATAAAATGAATAATTATGGGAAGAGTAGTGAAAATACTAGGAGTTATAGTAATTTTTTTTAGTTTTTAAGTTAAAAAATGAATTATGAGAAAAAAAATTAAATTTAACTATAAAGTAGTTTTAACTATTTTTAGTTTATTTTTTTATCAAGCTAATTATAGTCAAGAAGTACAAATAGATAAAGTAATTACAGAAAATAAATTAAACTGTAGGCAGTTTGATGTAGAACTTACAATTACAGGAACACCCACTATAAAGCCTCAAGAAGTTGTCTTGTTAATAGATCGTTCGGGTAGTATGAGGGATCTAGTAACAGTAAATGGAGTTTCTAAAACACTTTTAGAAACGGCCAAAGAAGCAGCAATAGATTTTGTAAATAACATTTTTGATCCAATTAATGACCCAAATGGATTGAACAGGGTAGCAATTATTAGCTATAGTTCTTTTGCTCGTATAAAAATATTCTTAACTAAAGCAACAGGTAAACAAACTATTATTAACAAAATTAAGAGTATAAGCCCAAGAGGTTCAACTAATATGGAAGATGCTTTAGTTAAAGCTAAACATATCTTATCTCCTCCAGGCCCTAAGGGTGTTTTTGATTGCGCAACATCAAGAAGTGTTATTTTATTGACAGATGGTATTCCAAAATGGCATAATGGAATAGGAACAATTATTACAGATAACAATACTTGTAGTAGTACCATAATAGATACTCCATGTCAAACAAGAGCTTTTACGGCTGCAGCACATTTAGAGACATTAACTGTTAACTCAGAAGATTTTTTTCAGCAAATATTTACAATAGGTTTTACAGGTGCTTTATCAGCTAGTGAATTAACCATTTCTCAACACACATTAAATACAATAGAAAATAGTGGCGCATTTTACACAAATAATGCAGCAGATTTAACTACCATATATAGTGCTATACTTGGGCAATTACCTGCTACTGCTACTGCTGTGGATGGCGAAGCTTTAATGAAAGATGAGGTTCCAAACGGGTTTTCCATTGTACCTAACTCCTTAACAACTACCAAAGGCACATTTACAGTTACAGGACAGGAAATAGATTGGTTTGTTGATAAAGTTTTAAATGAAACTGTAACTTTAGAATATTCTATTGTAGCTATAACTAATGAATGTGGAATATCAGACCCAAGTACATTTACAATAAAATATCAAAATTCAGAATGTTCAATAGTAGAAGAAACATTTACAACCCCTCAAGTTTGTATTCCTTGTCCAGAAGCATCAGTAGCTATTGTTAAAGGTGGGTGTAAAACTATAGACTATTCTTCACTTATAAATCAAATTAGTTGTACAGCTATATCAGAAGACTATTCATGGAAATTCTTTTTAAATGGAAATGAAGTAGGTACTTCTAATACGGCTTCAGGTACATTTATTTACACAGGTTCAGACACGTTTTCTGGTAACTTTACTGCTGAATTAGATTATCAAGGTTTTTACGAATCTAATTGTCCTGCTACAATAGTTAAAGATAGTGCAACATTAGCCGTAGATTGTTCTTCAGATTTAAGCTTAAAAGTCTCTGTAGATAATTCAATTCTAAAAGTTGGCGAAACAATTATATATACTATAACTATTACAAATGATGGTCCAGAAGAAGCATCAGATATTGAAGTTTCAAACGTTCTTCCTTCAGGGTTAACTTATATAACTGGCTCTAATGTGCCTACAGGAACAAATTTTGATAATGGTTCTGGCGTATGGGATCTAAATAATGTTACCATTCCAAATGGAGGTTTTATTGAATTAAGTTTGGCAGTTATTGTCAATGATGCAGGTACATTTATAAATATAGCAGAAATAACTAGAGCAATTAATGAAGGTGATTTAGATTCTACTCCAAATAATGGACGTTAATAGGTTTTGTGTATAATACCAATTATAAATTAAAACAAGCTTTAAATGAATTAATGTAAAGGTCATTTCCGCTACTACTATTTGATGTAACCATTTTTTTAACTCTTTAATATTTCCAAAAGTTTTATTTTTGAATCGTTCTTTTTAATATTGCCATACTTTCTCGGCTGAATTAAGTTCTGGAGTATATGGTGGGATTCTGATGAGTGCTATATTTTTTGGTATTTCTATATTTAGGGCAGAATGAAAGCTGCATTATCAATAACTATTATTTTAAACTACCAGGTCTATATACTGAAAAATCTTTAAGATAGGCTTCAGAAATGAGTGTATCAACACCTGCTACTTCCCAAATAAAATTGCAGTTCCGTGCATATACAATAAATTTTTTGTATCTTTTTGGCTTGCAAAATATTGGGTACATCTCGAATTAGCGCACTTAATTAATACTAAGATAATTAGGGCTTGCAGATTTTATCAAGAAGATATCATTAGATATTTAAGAATAGTCAGTTTAAAAATATGATTTATGCTATAACTGGAGTTATCAATAAAGTTGATTATGTTTATTTTTAACCTTGCACTGTAATTTTTGAATACGACACAAAAAATAGCGTATTGTTTCGCTATTTTTTCTAATGATATCAAATTCATTATAAAAAATATAGCCCCAATCCAACTCTGTGAGGTGTCACTTCTTTTGGCTTTAATACTGCTTAAGCCGTATGCGTTTTTTGCTTGTCCGAATTTACCTTCTATATGATTTCTTTGGTTTCGTTCTTTTTTTAATTTTCGTTTTTGATAAGCATTAAGGTTTGTTTTCTTTGGTCTTCCTAATGGTTTTCCTACAATCCGTATTCCTCTTTCTTTGAGCCAATTTCTGTTTTTTCTATTCAAATATATCTGGTCTGCTAAAACCAGTTCTGGATAATGACCAAAGGTTTTTGTGTACATATTTACCTGTAATTCTAAATCACTGGCTTCATTAAATTGATCCCAACTTATATGTTCCACTCTGCTCATTCCGTCCACCACACTTGCACTTATTTTTGCACCAAATTCTGTAGATGTTTTGTCTTTTCCTCTAGGAATAGGACGTATATAAGGTTGATAGATATTGACAATTCTATCTTTTACACGATGTATTTTTTCTTGATACATATACTGTTGTTGTACATAAAGTTGCTGTACTATCCAATAAATTTTTTGGTCTCGTTTTGGCAGTGGAAACTTTGAGGGATATGGGTTTTTCATTGGAAATAACCCTACAAGAACTTCTTCTTTCTTGAGGATTTCTATGTCGTCTAACAGGTTTTTAATATAGGTTAAATTGCGTTTGACATAATTTAGTTGTTTGCCAATAAACTTACGAATCTCTTTTTTTGATTTTCTTCTTTTTTTTGAAAACACCAAATATTCTGTTCGTGCTATCCTGCGATAATCTCTAGGCTTTTTTAAAGTCGATTGTTTGTAGAGTAAGTCTATAAAACGTTCGGTTTCTTTCCTAGCAGTATTCAGAAGTCCTGCATCGGTAGGAAAAACAATTTTATGATTTGCAACTGTGGCATCAATCTTTAAGGTTCCTTTGTTTTTTGGAAAACCATCATCATCACCCCCAATCATTTTCTTTTTAGACGGTCTTAAATCATCTGCTTTTTTAATGATAAGTGCATTCCATTGGTCAAAATCATTTGCGCCCATCCGCTTGCGGATATCTACAAAAACGGTGGGATGAAAAGGATCTTTAGTTTGAAAACTTGTAAGACCACAAAAATATTGCAAATAAATATTCTCGCTAATCATAGCAACGGTTCCTCTATCATCCAACCCTAATTTGTGTTTTATGATAATGGCGCCAATCAC
Organism: Tenacibaculum sp.; assembly: GCA_965242715.1. Taxonomy (GTDB): domain Bacteria; phylum Bacteroidota; class Bacteroidia; order Flavobacteriales; family Flavobacteriaceae; genus Polaribacter. Next base: position 1,077,497 of record OZ251501.1, on the reverse strand, counting down.
CATTCTTACATCAATACTCTCACGTCCTGCATGGCTATGGAGTGCCTTGCTATAAATAACTGCCAAATCATCCCAAGGAATAATTGTTGCCAATTTTACCCAACGATTTTCAAGCGAAAGTTCCTGGGAAAAAGGATGTGAAAATCCATCTAATGTTAGTTGATTTGAGGCGGTATATTTTATCATAACTGCACGGGTTTATGATAGTAAGATACGAAAACCTATGCTTTTATCAAAATAATATCACTACTAACATGCAGATAAATCATTGATTGTTAATTAATTATGTTTTATTTTTTAGAAAATCAGCAAGCCCTAATTAATTTTTGTTTATGATTTGAATCATAAAATTATTGTGAAATCACTTATAATTTTGTTCAATAAATATTTTAATTATGAGCGCTCAGGCAACAATTTTAAAAACTCAAAAAACAATTACTTTTTCTCCAATACTTTGGGTAAATCAATTTATTAGCAGAGAAAAAACAAATGCAATAGGTATTACTTTAGGTTATATTATGGCTGGCTCAGGAGTTGGCTCTATAACTGCTGCGCTATCTATACATAATGTGATTAATATGCCTATCTTAATGACTTCGATTAGTTTAGCGATGGCTACGAACTGTGTAGTTTTAAGTCAGCAGTCTTTTAAAATTACAACTTGGGTTTTTATAGTAAGTATTATTGTAAATAGTTTACTGTTAATTTTTCAGTTAACTAGGCTGACTTTTTAGGTTTATTATTAAACATTTTTAAAAATAATAAGAAAGAAATGTTTCGAGCACTATTTTTAGCTTTAAGAGCTTTTTCACCATAAAAAAGTTCATCTAAAGTAGAAATCCATAATTCTAACCATTTACCAAAATGTTTTTGTGTAATTTTGTAATTATTAGTTACATCTAATTTCTGATGCACTTGCATCAGGTTTCCTTTGTATTTATTTGCAAAGAACAAGTTTGTTTCCCAAAAATCTGTAAGTTTATCTACATGAGCATCCCATTCAGATACTGGTATTGCTTTTAAAAAAAAGGGTCCAATAAAATCATCAAACTTAATCTTATTATAAAAAGTTGATATTAATAAATAAATATCTTCTCGATTTTCAATTTCTTTTAATTCCATTTTTGTAATTTTAAGAAATAAAATTATACCTTTGTCTCGCCTTAATTTATGACTTAAATCATAATGATAAACGAAAAACTTTTACGAAAATTTGGAGCCCAAACGAAAGAGTTTTCTAACAATGAAATTATTTTTTATGAAAATGAAAATGCGCGTAACTATTACCAAATAATAAGTGGCGCTGTAAAAATGAATAACTTTAATGATGATGGAAAAGAATTTATTCAAGGCATATTTTATAAAGGGCAAAGTTTTGGAGAATCCCCATTATTTATTGATGTAAAATACCCTGCAAATGCAGAAACACTCTCAGAAAGCAATGTGCTCGTTTTATCTAAAAAATTATTATTAGAGTTGTTGTCTGAACATCCAGAAACACATTTAAATATTATTAAAAGTTTAGCGAATAAACTGTATTATAAGGCTATTATTGCTTCAGAAATTTCTAATCAAGAGCCAGAACATAGAGTACTTAGGTTTGTTGATTATTTAAAAGATGATGTACACAAAATTGAAGGAGAATTCAATTTTAAAATTGAATACACAAGACAACAAATTGCAGATATTTTAGGTTTACGGGTTGAGACTGTAATTAGAACTATTAAAAATCTTGAGGCTAAAAATGAATTACAAATTATAAAACGAAAAGTTTTTAGATAATTTATTATTTAAATATAGCTGAATCGGTTAAGTAATTTTTATTTTTGCATCTTTCAATACAACAACAAAAAATGAACCTTACACAACTAAACGCTATTTCTCCAATTGACGGTCGTTACCGCAATAAAATAGCAAAACTTACCAATTATTTTTCTGAAGAAGCACTTATAAAATATCGCGTACAAGTAGAGATTGAATATTTTATTGCGCTATGCGAAATTCCATTACCACAATTAACTGATTTTAACAGCGATTTATTTAGTGATTTACGCAAAATTTACACCAATTTTTCTTCGGAAGATGCGCAAAGTATTAAAGATATTGAAAGCGTAACCAATCACGATGTAAAAGCGGTTGAATATTTTATCAAACAAAAATTTAAAGAGCTAAACCTTAATAAGTATAAGGAATTTATCCACTTCGGATTAACTTCTCAAGACATTAACAACACTGCAATTCCATTATCTATTAAAGACGCAATGGAAGAAGTTTATTACCCTGCTTTAGATGAATTAACGGTAAAACTAGCAGAGCTATCTGAAGAATGGGAAGACATACCAATGTTAGCTAGAACGCATGGACAACCAGCATCGCCAACACGTTTAGGAAAAGAATTATTTGTTTTTGTAGAACGCATTCAGCAACAAGTTTGGTTTTTACAAAACATACCACACGCAGCAAAATTTGGTGGCGCAACAGGTAATTTTAACGCACATAAAGTTGCATACCCTACAATAGATTGGAAGAGTTTTGGAACTTCTTTTGTTGAAAATACACTGGCTTTACAACACTCATTTCCAACAACACAAATTGAGCATTACGATCATATGGCAAGTTTGTTTGATGCTATGAAACGTATTAATACTATTTTAATTGATTTAGATCGCGACATTTGGACCTATGTTTCAATGGAGTATTTTAAACAGAAAATTAAAAAAGGAGAAGTTGGTTCTTCTGCAATGCCACACAAAGTAAACCCAATTGATTTTGAAAATTCTGAAGGAAATTTAGGTTTTGCAAATGCTATTTTTGAACATTTATCTGCAAAACTACCTATTTCTCGTTTACAACGTGATTTGACTGACAGTACCGTTTTGCGTAATGTAGGTGTTCCTTTTGGGCATACGCTAATCGCTTTTTCTTCAACCTTAAAGGGATTGAATAAATTATTGCTAAATGAAGCTAAATTTGCTGAAGATTTAGATAATAACTGGGCAGTTGTGGCTGAAGCTATTCAAACTATTTTACGAAGAGAAGCCTATCCAAATCCCTATGAATCATTGAAAGGATTGACCAGAACTAACGAAAAAATCAATCAAAAATCTATTGCCAATTTTATTGATACTTTAGAAGTTTCTTTAGCAATTAAAGAAGAGTTAAAAGCCATTACACCAAGTAATTATACAGGAATTTAAATTATGAATAAAATAAAACAAAGAGAAAAAATTACTATACTTAAAAGGAATCATTTATTTTTTAGTCTTGTTTCTTGTTTCTTATTTATTTGCGTTGTTTTAACATCCTGCGTAGCAGAAAAAAAAGGAAATCCAGATCGTTTTAAACATGGGGTTTTTGAAATTCCTGCCGGTAAAAGTTACGGAAAAACAGTTATTACTAGAATTGATAGTTTACAGATTGAAGAATACTTTAAAGTTGTTAGTATTTCTAATGATAGTACTTCTTTTGATAAACAAATTGAACACACAGACACACTGTATATTAAATGGAAAAATAGTTTCTTTTACACGTTAAAAATGAAATCGCCAAAAAAAGATCTGGATAAAGATCCTATTTTTGTACAGATTACAAAGGTTACTGATACTTCGTATAACTTTACAGCAAAAATTGGATATAGTAATTTTAAACAAAACGGAACTGTTTTTATTCGTAAATAAGAAATATTAATATTTCTTTAACTTTTTAAAATATTGATTTTTATACCCTTGTAAGTTGCTAAACCTAAAAAAACATATTGTTTATTTTTTATACTTGAGCTGTAACACCTTTAGTTATACAGGCTGCACACGCTTTTGAAAACCATCATGAACAAACAATATGCAACTCGTGTTTGCCCTGTTTTATCTCCTTTAAAAGGGGTGTAGTTTATACTGCAAACTTCTACATCAAAAAGGACCTATTCTTACAGTCTCCCATTTTTTTACTGCTCTAATTTTGGTTGAGAGTTCTGCACAGCGTTGTGCTTTTATGTAAAACATTTTGCTATTCTGTTCAACCACCTCAATGATTTATTTGCTAAAAGAACCACAATCTATATGACTTCTGTTTATACTAATGGCTTTGTTTTTTAGTGAGCTGTAAGCATTCTTCAGGGTGTCTGCTTGTTTGTCTTTTACGTTGGTATTACCGTTTCTATTTTCAATATGAACAATGTGTTTTCCGATAGTGGAGACTTCAGGGAAATAGCCTCGTTTCACTTTATAACTCTTTTTAGAATCATACTTTTTACAAGGAATAAATTGACGGTCAAAATAAAAATCATAGCATTTAGATTTTCGCGGCTACTAAGCTGATGCTCAATACCATTACTGCTCAGGTGAATTTCTTTTTCTTGCGATAAACTTTTTAAAACCTGACCAATAGTATCCGCAGAGCAGACCTTTAAATTAAGAATTTGAAGTAAATCAGATTTTAAATGTTCCCCAATATCCTCAGCGCAATCTCCGCCAGCTAAAAAAGCATCCAAAGATTTTTTATAACGTCACAATGACTAAACTCGAACTGTAAAGGTCTTGTGCCTAAATGTTTTTCAATCAAAATCGAGAACTCAAAATTGTTGAATATTTCGGATATGTAATTTAATCCGTCGTAAGCACTTATCTTTTCTGTAGAAATTGCAACTTTCACCTGCAAGGGTTTTTACCCAATTAGGTAAAAATAATTGAATTGAAAAAGTCTTGTAGCCTTTATTTTACAAGGCTTTTCAATTCTTTAACAAAAAGACCTGCGGAGTTAAGGAATTATATCTTTTTATGATAAAAGTCATATTTAAGAAGTGTACTTGATTGTATTTTTATACAAAATTTAAAACTAACTTAAAATGAAAACAAATCAATTATTATGGGCGTTTGTTTTGATATTTTTTTTTACTGCTTGTAAAGAAGAGGTAAAAAAAGAAACATCAACAGATTTAAAAACAACTAAAACAGTATCTTACGGACAATCTGGAGTACCTGCTGTAGAAGGAGAACAAAAAAATGTATTGCAAGTTGCAATGACGTATAAAGACAAAGATGGTAATGCACCTTTTTCTACTTTGGTTGTGGCTGTATTGGCAGCAGGAGTTGAAGATGCGCTTGTAAATGCAGGTCCTTTAACCGTTTTTGCTCCCGTAAATTCAGCTTTTGATAAATTGCCAGAAGGAACTGTTGCTAACTTATTAAAGCCAGAAAATAAATCAAAATTGGCTTTTATTTTAGTAAACCATGTGGCACCAGCAAATTATCCTATCAAACAGTTGAAAAAAGAAGCAAGAAAAGGGCGTAAATTATATATGGCTTCTGGAAAGTATTTAACCGTTGAAAATAAAGACGGAAAAATATTTGTTGGAGGAACAGAAATTTTAATGTCAGTAAAAGTAAGTAATGGTTGGATACACGTTGTAGGAGATGTATTAGTGCCGTCTGATAAATAAATATAAATACTAAATAAATCTAAAATAATGAAATTCAAATTATCAATATTAGTACTAGCAGTTGCCTTAGTTTTTACAAGTTGTGGCGATGACAAAAAGAAAGTAACTACTACAAATGCAACTAAAAAAGTAATCAAAAAAAGAGCACCAAAACAAGAGGTAGCTATTAAAGAGATAACAACAACTGAAATCGCAAAAGTAGATTTAAGCGATAAAGGAGTTGGACCTGTAAAAAGTTTGACCTTAGAAGCTATTGATGAAAAATTAGTAGCAGAAGGAAAAGGATTGTTTAAAAACAAGTGTTCTGCATGTCATAAAATAAAAAAACGTTTTGTAGGACCAGCGTTAAAAGGTGTTACGCAAAGACGTTCTCCAGAATGGATTATGAACATGATTTTAAACCCAGAAGTAATGATTGTTGAAAATGCAATTGCAAAACAATTATTAGCAGAATACAATGCTCCGATGGCAAATCAGAGTTTGACAGAAAAAGAGTCTAGAGCAATTTTAGAATACTTTAGAACAAAAAACTAATTTAGTAAAACTTAAAAAATGAAAGCAATTTTTAAATCAATTTTTGTCCTCGCAATTACCGCTACTTTTTTAGCGAGTTGTGGGGCTCCAACAGGTAAAAGTAACAAAGGCGCAATTTCTGGAAATGCGGCAGAAAAAGTATATATAGCTCCAGGAGAACATGATTCGCATTATGCGTTTCTTTCAGGAGGATTTAGTGGACAGTTAGCTGTGTACGGTTTACCATCAGGTAGATTATTTAGAGTAATTCCAGTATTCTCTCAAGATCCAGAAAAAGGATATGGATATAGTGAAGAAACCAAACCAATGTTAATGACCTCTTATGGTTTTGTGCCTTGGGGAGATTCACATCATCCAGATATTTCACAAACCAATGGTTCTGTAGATGGTAGATGGATTTTTATTAATGAAAATAACACACCTCGTATTGCACGTATCAGTTTAAAAACTTTTGAAACAGAAGAAATTATTGAAATTCCGAATTCAGCAGGAAATCACTCTTCTTCTTTTGTAACAGAAAACTCTGAGTATGTAGTTGCAGGAACTCGTTTTTCAGTACCATTTCCTCAAAGAGATATGTCTATTAGCGATATGAAAGGAAACTTTAGTGGCGCTTTAACATTCTTAAAAATTGATCCAGAGCATGGAAGTATGAGTATCGATTTCCAAATTAAAATGCCAGGTTTTAACTATGATTTATCGCATCCAGGTCGTGGAAAATCTCACGGATGGTTTTTCTTTTCTACCTATAATACAGAAGAAGCAAATTCTTTAATGGAAGTGAATGCTTCTCAAAATGACAAAGATTTTATCGCTGCAATCAACTGGCAAAAAATTGCTGAGTATGTGAAAAATGGAGGTGGTAAAAAAGTACCTGCAAGATATGCACACAATACTTGGGATGATGATACACATACTGCAACTTCAGTAATGAAAACAGAAGTATTGGTTGTAGAACCAAAAGATGTTCCAGGAGCAATTTTCTTTATGCCAACTGCAAAATCTCCTCACGGTTGTGATGTAGATCCAACAGGAGAGTACATTATTGGAAATGGTAAATTGGCAGCTCAATTAACCATTCACTCATTTACTAAAATGATCAAAGCAATTGAAGACAAAGCATTTGATGGGGAAGCTTATGGAATTCCAATTCTTAAATTTGATGCTATAAATTATGGAGTATTGAATCAACCAGGATTAGGTCCTTTGCATACTGAATTTGATACAAGAGGAAATGCATATACATCGTTTTTTATCTCATCAGAAGTTGTAAAATGGAATATCAAAGACTTAAAAGTAATTGATAGACATAAAGTGTATTACTCTGTAGGTCACTTAATGATTCCTGGAGGAAACTCTAGAACACCAGATGATAAATATATGATAGCTTTAAATAAAATAACTAAAGACCGTTATTTACCAACAGGTCCAGAGGTTTGTCAGTCAGCACAATTATTTGATATTTCTGGAGAAAAAATGGAACTATTGTTAGATTTTCCAACGATTGGAGAACCGCATTATGCTGCTGGTATTTCTGCTCAAATTATAAAAGATTTACAACCAACAAAAATATTTAGATTAGAAGATAATAAGCACCCTTACAGTGTTCAAAATGAATCTGAAACTAGAGTAGTACGTAAAGGAAAAGAAGTACATATTTCTATGTCGATGATACGTTCTCACTTTTCGCCAGATAATATTGAAGGTGTAAAAGTTGGTGATAAAGTGTTTTTTCACGTAACTAATTTAGAGCAAGATTATGATGTGCCACACGGTATTTCAATGATTGGAGCAAACACATCGGAGTTGTTAATTATGCCAGGTAGAACAGCTACCTTTATTTGGAATCCTAAGCAAGTAGGTATTTGGCCTTTCTATTGTACAGATTTCTGTTCTGCACTACATCAAGAAATGCAAGGATATATTCGTGTTTCACCAAGAAACTCAAATATAAAAATTTCTTACACTTTGGACGGAGATGTTCCTGGTGAAGAAGAAGATTAAGTTTTTTTAATTAGTAGTTAAAACGGGCAGTTAGAATATTAATTACTCGTTTTTCTTATAAAAAAAGTAGCTTATTTTTTATTATTTATGTACCTTTTGTTACATGAAGTTGTAGTAAGGAAACGTAGATTTACTCAATAAACTAACAGGATTATTATATTATTTATATCATGAAAAAATCAAATTTATTAATGATTGTGGGTTCCTTTTTATTACTGGGACTCTTCATTTTTCCGTTGTGGAATATCACCTTAGAAGCACCGCAATATCCAATTCCGTTAGGAATGAATATTCATATTAATAAATTTTCAGACACACATGAGTTTGATATTAAAAACATCAATTTAATGAACCATTATGTGGGAATGAAATACATACCAGAAACGATTCCTGAGTTTAAAATATTTCCTATTGTTATTGGTTTGATGTCAGTTTTAGGAATGTTTATCGGTTTTAAGGGTAATTACAAATGGTTTTTAGGATGGTTTGTTTTGATGTCTCTTTTAGGAATAGCAGGAATGTATGATTTCTATTTATGGGAGTATGATTACGGGCATAATTTAGATCCGAAAGCAATTATGAATTTTAAAAATCCAGATGGTTCTATAATGGGCTTCCAACCTCCATTATTTGGTTCTAAAGTGATTTTAAATTTTACAGCACATTCATATCCAATGACGGGAGCTTGGTTTATGTTTACTGGAATGATGATGACTTTTGTTGCCTTTTTTGTAGGTAAAAAAGAAGCAGTAGTTTAACTATTGAAATAGTAGTATAAAAATGAAAAAACGAACGTATTTACTCAATGTGAAATTGAATGGAATATACTCGTTTTAATGTATATTTTCGTGTGTTTATTTAAGATATAAAATGAAAAATAGATTTGTAATAATGGGCTTTTTTTTAGGAGTCTTACTCTCATTAGCTTCTTGTACTGTTGCTCCTAAAGCGATAAAATACGGAGAAGACCATTGCGCGTATTGCGATATGACCGTGGTTGATAAAACCCACGCAGCGCAATATGTAACGAAAAAAGGGAAAGCCTATGTGTTTGATGCTGTAGAATGCTTGGTGATGAAAATTAATCAAGAAAAAAACGAAGATAAGTTGGTTTTTATTTTAGTAGCAGATTATGCACACCCTGGAAATTTGGTAGACGCTAAAACCGCTTCTTATTTGATTAGTGAAAAAATAAAAAGTCCGATGGGATCCAATCTTTCGGCATTTGAATCCAAAGAAATAAGTGTACAGTTTCAAAAAGAAAATGGAGGGACCTTGTTTACTTGGGAATCCTTAAAAAGTAAATTTTTAAAATAGATGAAGTTTTTAACGCTTATTTTTACTTTTTCACTTGCTTTTAGCCTACAGGCACAAACTGCTAAAATGACTAAAACCATTAAGGTATGTGCTTCTTGTGATGTAAAAACCATTAAAGGAGGTGTTTTCTTAGCAAAAGATGGAGATACTGTTTTGGTAAAAAAAGGGATTTATAAAGAGACCAAGATTTATGTTAATAAATCCATTCACATCATAGGAGAAAATTATCCTATTATTGATGCAGAAAATAAAACCGATAGTGTTTTTGCAATCAAAGCAAAAGATTTTTCACTTTCTGGATTTAAATTTAGAAATATAGGGATGAGCTATACCAAAGAAATAGCCGCTATATTTATTTCACATAGCCGTAATTTTGTAGTAAAAGACAATTTTTTTGAGAATGTTTTCTATGCTTTTATCATCCAAAGCTCGAAATATGGTGTCATTCAAAATAATAAAATCATAGGAGAGTCTGTAATAGAGTCTTCTTCGGGAAATGGTATACATATTTGGAAATGTAAAAAAATGAGAATAGAAGGAAATACGATCATAGGTATGCGAGATGGTATTTATTTAGAATTTGTCAATCAAAGTTGTATTTCTAATAATACGAGCAAAGACAATCTTCGTTACGGATTGCATTTTATGTTTTCAAACCACAATGAATACCAACGCAATGAGTTTAAAAACAACGGAGCAGGAGTTGCCGTTATGTTTTCTAAATTTATAAAAATGCATCACAATACGTTTCATTACAATTGGGGAACCGCATCTTACGGTTTACTTTTAAAAGAAATTAATGATGCCGAGATTCACGACAATATTTTTGAACAAAATACCATCGGAATTAATATTGATGGTTGCAATAGAATTAATTACAAGAACAACCACTTTATTAGAAACGGTTGGGCATTAAAATTTACAGGAGGTTGTTATACTAATATTTTTGAATTCAATAATTTTATGCACAATGCCTTTGATTTGTCTTACAATAGCAAATTGAATGACAACCGGTTTGAAGCCAACTACTGGAGTGAATATACGGGGTACGATATTGATAAAAATGGTATAGGAGATGTGGCACACAGACCTGTGAAATTATTCTCATATATTGTAAACAGAATCCCAGAAACACTGGTTTTATTACGAAGTTTGTTTGTAGATATTATCAATTTTTCTGAAAAAGTGTCTCCTGTTTTTACACCAGACAACTTAGTTGATAGCAAACCGTTGATGAAACCTATAAATCCGTTAGAATAATGTAAAAACGAGATTTATCGCGTTTAAAATAAAAAAAATGATAGAAATAAAAAATTTACATAAAAAATTCGGAAAACTAACTGTTTTAGACGGTTTAGATTTAACGATTAGCAAAGGCGGAATTTTTGCAATTTTAGGACCAAACGGTTCTGGAAAAACAACCTTAATTAAATGTTTGTTAGGAATGGTTGTTCCCAATAAAGGAGATATTTTAATTGATAATAATAGTGTTTTAAAAGAATGGAAGTATAGAAATGATCTAAACTATTTACCACAGATTGCCAATTTCCCTGCTAATTTATCTGTCATAGAATTGATAGAAATGGTAAAGAATTTACGTCCGAAGAAAGCCGATGAAAAAGAATTGATTGAGCTGTTTGGGTTGAAATCTTTTTTGAATAAAAAACTAAGAAATCTTTCTGGAGGAACCAAACAAAAGGTAAACTTAGTGTTGACGTTTATGTTTGATAGTGAGCTTATTATTTTAGACGAACCTACTACTGGTTTAGATCCAATTGCATTGATTTATTTAAAAGAGTTGATTAAAAAGGAAAAAGAAAAGGGAAAAACAATTTTAATCACCACGCATATAATGAGTGTTGTAGAAGAACTTGCTGATGAAATCGTGTTTTTATTAGACGGTAAAATCTATTTTAAAGGAAGTGTAGAGGCACTAAAAAAACAAACCAATCAAACCAATTTAGAACACGCAATTGCGAATTTAATATCGAAACAATATGCTTAAAATATTAAAATACAGTATATACGATTTATTACGTAGCCGTTGGAGTTATGTGTATTTTTTATTTTATTTATTGTTGGGTTTTGTCTTGTTATTTTTAAACAACGACATCAACAAAGCAGTAATAACTATGATGAATATTATCATTGTATTAACTCCTTTAATTGGAACTATTTTTGGCGTAATGTATTATTACAATTCCAAAGAATTTACTGAGCTTTTATTAGCGCAACCTATAAAACGAAATAAAATTTTTATGGGGCAATATATAGGTATTTCTCTATCACTAACATTAAGTTTAGTATTGGGTTTAGGAATTCCGTTTGTTGCCTACGGATTGTTTAAATCTGCAGCAATTTTTGATTTTAGTTTGCTAATCGTAGTCGGTTCTTTTTTAAATTTCATTTTTGTAGCATTGGCGTATAATATTGCGTTGTCAACAGAAAACAAAATAAAAGGTTTTGGATATGCCATCTTAATGTGGCTGTTTTTAGCGGTAATTTATGATGGAATATTTATGATTTTACTAATGATGTATAATGAGTATCCGCTAGATAAATTTTCCTTGTTTGCAACGATGCTAAACCCTATTGATTTATCTCGGATTTTAATCTTATTAAAATTAGATATTTCTGCATTATTAGGATATACAGGAGCTGTTTTTAAAGATTTTTTTGGTACAGCAATTGGTGTCTTTTTATCGTTTTTTGTACTGTGTTTGTGGGTGGTTTTACCTTTATTTCGCATCAATATAAAACTGCGTAAAAAAGATTTTTAAGAAAAAGGCAGAACATCTAATAAAAAAAACCAGTAGTTAATTTCATATTAATTACTGGTTTTTTGTTTCAATGCTAATTAGTCAAACCTTAACAACCCATTTTCTTGGCGAAGAAAATAAAGAAAAAAGAGGTCTTAAAATATTAAACAATAAGTTATTAAATTCTTCTTTGAGTTGTTTCATAAATTTCTTAAGATTCCAACCTGTAGCAGCTAAAAAGGCATTGATTTGCGGGGAATTTTCTCCCCAAAGATAGTTTTGGTTCAATCTAAAGTCTGTTTTTAAATGACCAATAACTGGTTCAATAGCAGCTCTTCTTCTAAATTTTCCTCTTTTACATCTTTTCTGATATTCTGTATCTCGTTTTAAAGGTCTATAATCAGGAGTTGATATTTTGGTGTTACCTATTTGTTTGATGCCTTTTCCACCTCTGTCATAAACAACTTCTTGGGGTAAAAAAGCAATATTGGATTGCATTTGTTCTAATAATGGTGCTATTGTTTTGCTATCGTGAGGATTGCCTTTAAAACTTTTTATCGCAGTAATGATTAATGTTTTTGAAGTAGTAATTAACCCTGTTTTAGTGCCAAATTCATATTTTTTATGCACTTTCCCTTTAGCGATACATGCTGTAAATGGTTTGTGAATACTGTAAATTTTATCTTTATCTGTTCGCTTTTGATGTAAGATTTGATAATACAAAGCAAACTGCTTTTTATAGACTTCTAAAACGTGTTCGGGTAATTCTCTTTCCAACTCTCGAAGTAAACGACCTGCTATAGTTTTTAGTTTTGCATCTGCTTTCTTTGCTTTTTTATATCGCTTTGGATGTTTACGATTATGGGTGTCTCTTAATAATTGCTTTGAGGTTCTGACATAACTTTGTCGTTGCTTTATCTTTTCTTTTTTAGCAATATCATTGCATTTATCAATAATCTTTTTGGCTAATTTAGCATCTGTAGGAAAGGTAGTGTTGTTCTCTGCTACTGTGGTGTCTGATAATGTTACTTTTTCTTTGGCTGCTTTACCAAAAAGACGGATAGAGTATGCAAATATTTTTTGAACTCCTAGTTCTCCTATACGTTTTCTGAAATGTACAAAGTCACTTGGATCACAGGGAAATTGATACTCAAAATAAGCCATGCCACAAAAATATTGCATGTAAGGGTTCATTGCCCAAGCTTCGGATAGACGCTCATCAGATAAATTATAAATACGCTTGAGCATTAAACTTCCAACCATTAATCGTACTGGCATCGCTGGTTGACCTGTATGTGAATAATACTGTGAGAAATCTTTCTCAAAGTATTTCCAATCTATTTTGTTGCTCAACAAAATTAATTCGTGGCTCAAATTAATAAAATCCTTGAGCAAAGGTCTGAACAAATTTTGTTGATTTTGATTCGCTGTTTTTCCTATCATTTATTGCAAGGTTTATACTATAATATACGGAAAATCTTGCAATTAAATACTATATAAACAGTGAAAAATATCAAATAATTAACTGTAAATCAGAATGTTGAAACCTTTTTAAGGAGCGACTATGTAGATCCCGCAGGATTAGACAAAAGGACATTTACCTTACCAAGGGAGGTCTCTGTAATCACGAGATGATATAGCAGAGAAGTCAGCAGAAGTCATAGTACTTGTAGGAAACGAGCCATAAAACAAATGGAGGACTCACAAGCAAGGAAGGACAGAACATTAAACGTTTGCGTGAATTTGATTTCATAGGATAAACGAGGTACAGCAGTATAGTTTAGCGTAACGGTCAAAGGAACAATAACAAAGTAACATTTATCTTTTGTTTAATGAACCGCTAAGTACGAGAACCGTACGCTTAGTGGTGTGAGAGGCGCACTCTGGCTGTTTCAGTCAGAGCCGTCTACTCGATTAGCAAATGTTTTATTCTATTAGTATTTTATAAATTCCATTTTCTTTATTTAATTCAAAATCTACATTTTTTATTCGTATTTCTTTATATTCTGTATGAGTACAACAATTCTTGTTCAATCTTTCGGCATTTACAAATAGTTCAAAAACACTTGTTGATGAAATTTGAATAGAGTAATTCACAATTTCAGTATTCCAACCAATAGTATTAATTTCTATTATATTATAATCATTTTCATCAATGAATCTAAATTCAACATTGTTTTGGTTCTCAAGGTTTATTATTTTAATATCATTAGAGTCAAATGTTCCGTTTGTGAATAAATTTTCTCCAGTTAGTTTCGCTACTAATTCAAATTCAAATGAAGAAGGGGGTGAAAAACATGAAGTATCTTCGCATTCGTCACAAGATTGTGTGAAAATTAAAAAAAATAGAGCTAAAAATTTTATTGTCCGTAGATTTTTCATATGTATTATATTTTAATATTTGCTAACATTACAATATTGTATTATACTGATATAGGTTGACCTTTTTTTTAGGTTAATTTTACCGAAAGTTATTTCCGATTTTTTTTATGGCTGTTTAAGAGGCCAAAAAAAATCAGAATAACTTTCTACGGTATCTCTTAAACAATATTATTGCAATATACTAAATTAATAATTTTTTCAAGTCTTTTTGATTTCTTTTGTAAGATTTATATTCTATAGTCGGATTTATATGTACTTCCGCAGGTTTTCTTAAATCCAGACTATAATGAGTTCTTAGATTATTGTAAATATATACAGCTTGTTTGGTTATTTTCTGAGCAATGGATGTGTTTTTAATACAGTTTCTAAGTCCATATTCATATTTTAGAGTTCTATTAATTCGTTCAGCAATAGCGTTTTCGTAAGGGTCGTATTGCTCAGTCATACTCATGATAATGTCATTTTCTTCAGCAAATTTGGTGTATCTAGGATTACAGTATTGAAAACCTCTATCAGAATGATGTATCAATTTTTTATCAGGGTATTTCCTATTTTTAATAGCCATATCAAGAGCTTCTGTACAAAGAGACGTCTTCATATGGTTGTCTAGTTTATATCCCATTATTTGCTTAGAATAAGCATCTGTAACGATCGCTAAATAATTATGACCATTATCCGTTTTAATATATGTGATATCGCTGACCCATAATTGTTCAGGTCTTGTTGGTACTTTGTTGTTAATTAGATTTTTATATTTTCTAAATTGATGTTTAGAATTAGTAGTTGTTACATAATTTTTAAGTTTAGGCACCAGTAAATTATGTAGTCTTAAAAAATCATAAAACCTGTCTCTTCCAATTTTAATATCTTTTTTTATAAAGTCCTGTTTTAGTTCATGATAGAGTTTAATTCCACCTGTTCTTTGCCCTACTATTTTTCGATAATTTTGTACCATTACAATCAGTTTTTCGTGATTTAATCTTTTGTTTTCTTGTGTTTTAAGTCTTTTGTAGTAAGCTTGTTTGCTAATCCCAAAACATTGATATAACCACTTGACTTTAAAAGGTTTTTCTTTTTTAGTGCTATCTCTTTTGCTAATGTTTTGGGCAATGACTTTTTTGATAAATCGACTCCAGTAATGATTTCCATATCGGCAATAATATCCTGCTGAAAGTCTTTAACAAACTCTAGCTCTTCAACTTTCTCTTTTAGTTTTTTAATCTCATCTAATTTACTCATACCTGTATTTTGTTGGACTAAAGTACTATATTTTTTTAACCAATAGGCTATTGTGGTTCTGGGTATATTATATTTTTTTGAAACGAAATTAGTAGAGATTTGACCATTTTGAATTTGGTCAACAATTGATAATTTGAGTTCTAAAGTTACCTTTTCATAACTTTTTTTTCGCCAAGGTTGTTTTTGTTGTTTCATAAGTGACTATAATTAAGTGTTTAATTTTTAGTCAACCTATTTCAGGAAAGTACATATGTTAAAGTAGCACAATTTACCATTCAAAATGTAAAAAGCCCTATTGAAGATATGATAACCTAAAATTTCATTCCAACTTTAAAGTTAAGAACACGTCCCGTCATAAAATTTGGGATGCCAAATTGCTGTTTAGAATAGACGTCACGAACCCAGGTATTGGTGTTTGAGTTTTGTATGTCAAAAATATTAAAGAGTTCTAAACCAGCAGTTAATTCTTTAAAATTACGTAACCACCCCTTTTTATGTTGTTTGTTTGCATCAGCAAATATATAAGAAACGCCTAAATCGGCACGCTTGTAATCTCGCAACCTATTCTGGAATTGATATACATCTGCAGACGCAGGTGAACCTCCTGGTAAACCTGTATTGTACACCAAGTTTAAATATGCTTTTAAATCGGGTAGGTTGGGTATGTAGTCTTGAAATAAGATGCCAACTTTTAAACGTTGATCTGTAGGTCTTGCAATGTAACCTCTGCCGCCAATATTTTCTTCTGTTTTTAAATAACCTAAACTTACCCAGCTTTCACTGCCAGGAACAAACTCTCCGTTAAGTCTAAGGTCTAATCCGTAAGTGTAAGCGGTCGTTGTATTGTCGGCTCTGTAACGAATTCGAATATTATCTACTGTATATGAATTTACATCTGATAAATCTTTGTAATACATTTCAGTAATTAGCTTAAACGGGCGTTGCCACATATTAAAACTATATTCGTTTCCAGCAACAAAATGAATTGCTTTTTGTGCTTTTACTGTTGGATCTATTTTTCCTAGATTGTTACGTAGTTCTTTATAAAAAGGAGGTTGAGAATACCATCCGCCAGAAATTCTAAACAACATATCTTTTTCCCAATCTGGTTTTATAGCAAATTGTGCTCGCGGGCTAAATATAAAATGATTTACTAGATTAAATCTAGCTGCATCTACAGACCAATTTTGTGCACGAACGCCTAAGTTTAGCCATATTTCATGTTCTTTCCAAGTTGTTTTTTTGCTAAATTGAACAAAGCCAGAAATACGATTTATGTCTACTTCATTCTCTTCTCGAATACTTTGAAAGGGTTCTATTGGGCCTGTAAAAGGTGCATATGGCTGGTTATTACTATTAATTATATGTGGCGGACGAACAGAAAAACCAAGAGAATCTATAACTTCCCACTCTCTAATTCTATCTTTTATATTTTCTGTTTGATATTTTAGACCTGCTTTCCATTCATTATTTTCATCTTTTAAAGTCGCTTTTAGTTGAACATTAGTAATTAAAGCATCTAAATCGTTACGAGCGTGATTAAATTGAGAACCAATTCCTTTAGAAAATTGAACATCTCCAAAAGTTTGAGAACCAATACTGCTATCAACTTCACCTAAATTATAAGAAGCAGCAATATCAAAATATTCTTGTTCTTGCGTGTTAAAACTTGAAATAGTTGTGGTGATTTTTAAATTTTCATTTGCTTGATAGTCTGCAGATAACGCACCAAACAGCGTTTGGTATTCATCTTCTTCCTGGCCGTCATAAAAAACAATTAATTCTGACGGATCTGCAAGTGTGCCAAAACGAGTTCTACGAGTTAAAGGTTTGTAATTATAATCGTTTAAAGAGAAGTTCCCGAGGAAATTTAATGTCAATTTTTCATTGAATTTGTATGAAAGAAACGTTTGTATGTCCGTAAATTTTGGTCTAAAATTAACTTCTATTTGTTTACTATTTACAAATAAACTGTTATCGCGATAACGAACTCCAAGAATTGCACTTAACTTATTGTTAAGTAATTGACCTTCTACGGTTGCGCTTCCGCCTAATAAACTTAAATCTATTTGTGCCGCAAATTTTGTAGGTTTTCTATAGGTTATATCTAAAACTGAAGAAAGTTTATCACCATATTTTGCTTGAAATCCGCCTGCAGAAAAATTAATATTCTGAATCATATGTGAGTTAATAAAACTCAAACCTTCTTGTTGCCCAGAACGAATTAAAAACGGACGATAGATTTCGATACCATTAACATAGACTAGGTTTTCATCAAAATTACCACCACGAACGTTATATTGTGTGCTCAGCTCATTGTTGTTACTAACTCCTGGAAGCGTCATTAAAACATTTTCTACACCAGCATTAGCGCCAACAGTATTTTTAACTTTTTCGATAGCTATAGTTGTAATTCCTTCAGCTTCTTTTCTGTGGTTTTTAATAATAATTTCTTCAATTTCTTGTGTTTTAAAGTATAAAGTAGGTGAGTAGTTAAACGTTTTTACACCACGAGCTGTAAATTTTTTAGTTACCAACTTGTAAGAAATATGAGTAAAAGTTACATCTACTGTTTTTCTAATTGGTATGCTAAATTTATAATTTCCATTGGCATTCGTTGTTGTTCCTTTACCTAGATAAGAAATAGCAATGCCTTCAATTGGGTTGTTAAATTTATTAATTATTTTACCTTTTACGGTAGCAGTCTTTTGTGCGAAAAGTACCGTAGGTAGTATCAAAAATAATAGTAAAAATTGTTTCAAAATATAAAATAAATTAAGGCTTATTTTCTAAAAAACGTTGTAGAAATTGTTTTGGTATTACCAACGTTGTCAGAGACTGCAAGTTTAAAAAGATGTTTGCTGCCAACCAACTTTTTATCACTAAAATTATACGTTAATATGCTACGTTTATGATTGTACTCCATTAAAACCCATTGACCATCTATAGTTGCTCGGTAATTTTTTATGCCAGAACCAATATCAGAAATTTTAACTTTTAAAGTATTTAATTTTGATATCCATTGATCTCTTTTAAAGTTTATTAATGATATTTTAGGTTTTTGATTATCAGATTTTAAAGTATAGTTACCTAAAATTTTAGTTGTAGTGTATATTTTATTCATTTTCTTTTTAGAATTTTGATGTCTTGGGTATTTTTTTCTGTTGATATTAGCAATATACAGCTGCTTTTTTTCTGCTTCAGAATAAGATGAAGTATCAAATGTTAATGTAAATTTTTTATCTAACGGAATAGTAGGATTATGAATTTTTGCCACGCCATTTTTAACTTTAAAGTCTAAATAGCAATCGTTATAAAAAGTGTTTTTAGGAAAAGCAATGGTTACGTTTTTCTGTTTAAATTTGTTAAAATTGGTTGCTGTAATTTTATATGCTGTAGTGTCTTTTGCTTTGAAAATAATATTGTTTTCAACACCTTTAACAGGAATTTTTAATATAGAAGTATTCCCTATAAAATCTTTAGCAATTATTTCAATAATATAATTTTCGCCATTTTCTATATAAACGTTCCCATTTTCAACTAAATCTTTATAAATACTTAGTTTATTGCTTTTTACTCTATAAGTTTTTTGAACACGACTTCTAAACTTTGAAAAGTATTCATAGTCAATTAATAAGTTAATGTATTTGCTTTCTGCAAATGAAAACGTTTCTACATCATGATAATAAACACGGTTGCCATTTACGTTCATTTCAAGACTGTAAATCCCGTTTTTATTGACTGCTCCGTTAAGTCTGTCAAAAACATTTACACCAAAACCGATATATCCACTAGCCGTAATTCTATTGGTGATATAGTTAGAATTTCCAGTGTTTTTTAATGCAAGAGTAATATTTTTTGATGCTTGGTTTACACGTGAATTATCATTCAGTGCATATACAATGGCTTTTTGAAAAATAGGCGATTTGGTATCTTTAGGAATCAACCCGAAATGCATCGGGTTTATAATGTGTCCGGTTGCGGTATCTCGAATTTCATAGTGTAAATGTGGTCCGCTAGAGCTGCCCGTATCTCCTGTATATCCAATAACTTGTCCTTTTTTAATTAGAAACTTATCTTCCATAGGATAAATATTTCCTGTTTGATAATTTTCTTTTTTATATTGAATAGCTTTTACATACGATTCAAATGGTTCTGCAAATTTTTTTAAATGAGCATATACCGTTGTGTAGCCGTTATAATGTGTTATATAAAGTGCTTTTCCAAAGCCCCATTGCGAAACTTTTATGCGTGAAATATAACCATCTGCAGGAGCATAAATTTTTAAACCTTGTTTTCCTTGGGTTTTTATATCTAGTCCAGAATGGAAGTGGTTATTGCGTAATTCGCCAAAAGTACCTGATAAAATAATTGGAATTTTTAACGGACTGTCAAAATCGTTTTGAGGATAGTTTTGCGAATATCCGAAGGAAAAACAAAAAATAAATAATAAAATTAGCGTATGTTTCAAAGTGCAGTATTTTTTAGGCTAAAATACTAAAATTGTATCAAAATGTAGTAAGCTGAATTTTAGTATTTTAATAAAAAGCATAAAAATATTGCTTTATTTAAAAGAGAATGTTAAATTTGGGGTATAGTTTATTCTCAAAAAAATAGATGGGTAACATAATTAAAGCCATTCATTTATTGGAAGAAAAAATGCAAAATTTGCTTACCAATTATGAATTTTTACAAGAAGAAAATACAGCTTTATTAAAAAACAATACAGAGTTACAACTTCAATTTAAAGGGAAAGAGCAACAATTAGAGAATCAACAAGCAGAGTATAGCTTGCTAAAAGTTGCCAAAACTATAGAAGGTAGTAAAGAAAATACACGAGAAACAAAACTCAAGATAAATGCTTTAATTCGAGAGATTGATAAATGTATCATTCAATTGAATTCATAAACGTACAATGGCAAAGTTAAAAGTTAATATAGTAATTGCAGGTCGCACGTATCCGTTAAGTGTTAATAGCACTCAAGAAGAAGAAGGAATGCGTAAGGCTGCAAAAAACATTAACCAATTAATAAGTAAATTTGAACAGAGTTATGCGGTAAGCGATAAACAAGATGTATTGGCAATGTGTGCCTTACAATTTGCGTCTAAAGCAGAAATAGCTTCATTACAAACAGATGAAGAAACCGGAGAAGCATTACAGAAAATAACAGAGCTTACACAATTGGTAAGTTCGCATTTAGAATAAGTTCTTTAAAATAAATACAATTACTGCCTACATTAGTATCTAGTTTGTTAAACTCAACGTTATACAATTAAAAAGGATGAGTTTTGGTTAGGAAAGCATGCCGTTAATATTAGTTTTACTAATGTTTGTACGGATCCTTGAACAATCAGTTAGTCCTAAACTTGTTTTTTTGGAGTTTTAAGAACCCTGCTGATGTAGGTTTTTTTATATATATAAATCAACTATTATGAACGAAGTTATGCTTCCTGCAATTGTAGGAATAGTAGGATTAGCAATAGGGTTTTTGATTGCTAAAATGTTAGAAAAATCTAAATCAAATAAAATAATATTAGAAACTAAGAAAGAAGCTAAAAACATTATAAAAGAGGCAAACATAGAAGCCCAATCTGTTAAGAAAGACAAAATATTACAAGCAAAAGAAAAATTTATTGAGTTAAAGTCTGAACACGAAAAAGTAATTTTAAATCGTGAAAGAAAGATTGTTGATGTTGAAAAACGCATTCGTGATAAAGAATCTAAAGTATCTTCAGAATTAGACAAATCGTCTAAATTAAACAAAGCAGTAGCGCAAAAAGAAAAAGATTTTAATTACAAGTTAGAATTCTTAGATAAGAAGGAAAACGAGATTGAAAAACAGCATAAACGTCAAGTAGACATGTTAGAACAAATCTCGGGTTTGTCTGCATATGAAGCTAAAACGGAGTTGGTTACTTCCTTAAAAGAGGAAGCTAAAACAGATGCAATGGCATTTGTGCAAAAATCTATAGAAGAAGCAAAACTAACCGCAGAACAAGAGGCACGTAAGGTTGTTTTAGGAACTATTCAGAGAGTAGGTGTAGAGCAAGCTGTAGAGAATTGTGTATCTGTTTTTAACTTAGAATCAGATGATGTTAAGGGGCGAATTATTGGTCGTGAAGGAAGAAATATTCGTGCTATAGAAGCTGCTACAGGTGTAGAAATTATTGTAGATGATACTCCAGAAGCAATTATTCTTTCTTGTTTTGACCCAGTTCGTCGTGAGATAGCACGTTTATCTATGCATAAATTGGTTACTGACGGAAGAATTCATCCTGCAAGAATTGAAGAAGTTGTTAAAAAGACAGAAAAACAGATTACGCAAGAAATTATAGAGGTTGGTAAACGTACTGTTATAGATTTAGGAATTCATGGTTTACACCCAGAACTTATAAAAATTGTTGGTAGAATGAAATATCGTTCTTCTTACGGGCAAAATTTGTTACAACACTCGCGTGAAGTAGCCAATCTTTGTGGTATTATGGCTTCAGAAATGGGTTTAAATGCTAAGGCAGCAAAAAGAGCAGGATTATTACATGATATTGGTAAGGTGCCAGATGCGGAAAGTGAATTACCACACGCTTTATTAGGAATGCAATGGGCAGAAAAATACGGCGAAAAACCAGATATATGTAATGCAATAGGAGCTCACCATGATGAGATAGAGATGAAGAGTTTGTTATCGCCAATAGTACAAGTCTGTGACGCAATTTCAGGGGCAAGGCCAGGGGCGCGTCGTCAAGTGCTAGATAGCTATATTCAGCGTCTAAAAGACTTAGAAAGTATTGCTTTCGGATTTCAAGGTGTACAAAAAGCCTACGCAATTCAAGCAGGTCGTGAATTACGTGTAATGGTTGAAAGTGCGAAAGTAAGCGATACAAAAGCAGCAGAATTATCATTTAATATCTCTCAAAAAATACAAAATGACATGACGTATCCAGGGCAAGTAAAGGTTACTGTTATTAGAGAGACTAGAGCGGTAAATGTAGCAAAATAAAATATAGAAGAGTGTTTATAAAAAGAAGGATTTTTTTAATAATTCCTCTTTTCGCATTATTATTGTGATCTATTAGACATATTTTGTGTCTAATAGATGTGTTTTGTGTCAAAAAAAGAGATTGAGTTAAGAAAAAAATATCAATGAATTATACTAGTGTTTTTTTGTAAAATGAAGGTTGTTATTATTTATAATTGTTTTGTTTTTTATAAATGTTTGGCAGTCTAATGCTCAAATCACCACGTACATTTGCTACTGATGAATTAGCTTCAAAAAACCTCTCAATGAAGCCGTTGCATCTGTATTTTTCGAAAAAATATGTAGTTTAGAGATATTCAAAGACAAAATTTTTATGTTAATAAATAATATAGTAAAAGTATTATAATGTGAAGTGAATTAAACACATAAACCATTTTATTATGTAAAATAGAATTTCGATGTTAAACTTGGTCTCATAAAATTTTGGTTAAAACAATAGGTGAAATGAGCGTCCATATTTTAGGGGTTTAGCAATGCATAATCTTAAAAGATTCCATTATACAAGGGATTTCAAAGCAACCTTAACTAGTTGCAATGTTTCCAAAATTATATGCAGCCTTGAATTTTTGTTTCTTTTGTTTCAAGACAAAAGATAATGAAAAAAAGAAAAAATATAAATTGAAATACAAATCTAACAAGTGTATATAAATTTTAAGCAAGGATAACGCGGTTGGGAAAATTTTATACTCTTGTGGCAATCCACGAGAATCTCGTAATTTTTTTTATAACGTACATTTTATCGAATACGCAATTTTTAAACATAGCGGAAAAAGTTAGCTTTTGTTTTGGCGTTGGCAAGCGGCTGGAAATTGTGGTTTAAAAATAATTGCATTAGCAATTTTGTTTTAAACAAACAATCGAGCGTGTTTGGCAGCGGCTATTTTACATAATATTAAATTATAGCTATCAAATAAACTTACAAGTTCATAAGCCGTAATTTCTTTTAACATAATTGTTGACGATATAGACCTAAAGGCACTATATCTACAATTATGTGTAAATAGCCTGAAAAACGGCTATACAGCAATTACTAAGTATTTGTACTATAATGTACCGCGTTATGTTACTTTGCTTTGGTAAAAGCGAAGTTTACATCAGTCTTTCCTGAAAAAATATTCTAAAACGTTCTACTACAATGTTAATGAAACACTTTTTATGCGACGACATCGGAGGGAAGTATAATGGGTGTGGAATGGGTAAAATAGTCTTAATACTTTGTCTTAAAACTTAATTAAAATTGTTAGCAAAAAGGGTTTAAACATTTTATATTTACAAAATGTTTAATACAAATGAAATAAAGGAGCATCCATTAAGAAAAATTGATTGGGATTTTAAAAATTCAAATAAATCAAGAAGCATACATTCTATACACCCATATCCAGCAAAATTTATCCCTGAAATACCTCGGGCCATTATTGAAAACATAAGTTTCCCTTCTGAAACAGCTATATTAGACCCTTTTTGTGGAAGTGGGGTTACTCTTTTAGAGTCTCAAACTGCAGGTTATGAATCTTTTGGTGTTGATCTAAATCCCATAGCATGTTTAATTTCTAAAATTAAAACAGGAAACCCTCTACCTGAAACCTTAAAAAACAAATCACTGGAATTAGTTTTTAAAGCAAAAAGGAATGCCGAAGAGGTTAAGATTCCAGATATACCAAACCTTGATCATTGGTTTAAAAAAGGAGTGCAATTAGCTTTAGCTTCTTTAACAGATGAGATTTTTAAAACGAAAGATTTATGGCTTAAAGATATTTATAAAGTTGCAGCCTCAAGCATTATTGTTAAAGTATCTAATCAAGATAGTGATACTAGGTATGCAGCTGTTAGCAAAGATGTAAATTATGATTTAGTTTTTGATTTATTTTTAAAGAGTATCGACCGATTAATAAAATTTATTCCAAAAGAAAAGAAAGTCCAACACAAAGCAACAATATTAAATAAAAATATATTAGAATTAGATATTAATTTAATAAACCGACCAATAGGATTAATCGTTACTTCTCCACCATATCCAAATGCCTATGAATATTGGTTATATCACAAATATAGAATGTGGTGGTTAGGATACGATCCAATTTATGTTAAAAATAAAGAGATTGGAGCGAGGGCTCATTATTTTAAAAAGAATCATCAGACGGTAGCTGATTTTGAATTGCAAATGAATCAAATATTTTTCAAATTCAATCAGTTAGTAGTTAATGATGGTAAAGTTATTATGGTAACTGGTAATTCGAAAATTCATGGAGAAATAATTGCAAATGAAACCATAATTGCAAATGCTGGAAAAGCAAATGGGTTTGTTTTAGAAGATATTATAACACGAAATATGAATTCAAACAGAAAATCTTTCAATTTGAATCATGCAAGAATTAAGCAAGAACACATAGTTATATTAAGAAAGGTATGAATGAACTGGAGTTAGAATGGCATAAATATAAATATTTTGACTACGAAAAAAAGTTGGCGTATTCTGAAATTGAATCCTTACTAGGGCCTCAGAAAATTGAAACAACTAAAAGAGGAGTTAAAATATTTGGAAAGTTTAATACTGAATTAGCAAAAAGACTAGTTTATTTTGCGAAGATAAATAATAAAAAAATTATATCTGAAACAATTCAATCTGAATTAGAATCAAGTCAAATGCTTTCTCAATCTAAGAAACGACAGTTTACAAGATATTCAGTTCATGGGTTGCATGAGTATAAAGGGAAGTTTAACCCTCAAATTGTAAAATCTATTTTAAACATTCTAGATGCTAAAGAAGGGGATAGACTTTTAGATCCTTTTTGTGGAAGTGGTACATCCTTGTGTGAATCTTCTTTAATGGGTATACATGCAGAAGGAACAGATATAAATCCAATGGCTGTTTATTTATCTAATGCAAAAATAGCGGCATTAAACACAAGCGCTGTTGACCTTGAAACTTCATTTTTGAGTGTTAAAAAAAAATGGAGTAAAATAAAAATTGAATTAGATTTAAATAATGAAAGAATAGAATACCTTTTGAAATGGTTCCCAAAAGAAATCCTGTTCAAGGCTGAACAAATTAAAATTTGTTTGAATAAATTACCTAAACCTCAAAGTATAATTTTTTTAACTATTGTTAGTGATATTCTTAGAGATTACTCTCTACAAGAACCAAGAGATTTAAGAATTAGAAGGAGAAAATCTCCAATGCCAGATATCCCTTTTGAAAAAGCAATTGAAGATAAAATTCATAAGTTTTTACAAGTTTTAAAGAATGCTCAAAAAATTACGGGAGTGTTAAATACTACTGGTTTTGCTGTGTTAGAAGATAATAGAGACCATGATGAATCTATAGTTCTTAGTAAGGATTTAAAGAAGTATGACATCGCTATAACAAGTCCACCTTATGCAATGGCACTTCCATATATTGATACTCAAAGACTTAGTTTAGTCTGGTTAGAATTATCAAAAGCTTCTGAAATAAGACCTTTAGAAGCTTCTTTAACAGGCAGTAGAGAATTGAATACTAAGGCTAAGAAGGATGAAGCTTTGGATAACTTAAAAAAGAACACTAATTTACTTCCAGAAGAAACACTACAATATTGTTTAACTCTTGAGAAATCAATTGGTGTTGATGATGGATTTAGAAGAAGAGCAGTCCCAATATTACTTTATAAGTACTTTTCAGACATGATGATGAGCTTTAAATCAATTAAGAAAAAGTTGAAAAAAGGTGGACATTATGCACTTATAGTTGGACATAATAAAACTACTCTTGGAGGCACAACATTCCAAATTGAAACACCTCACCATCTAGGAATAATAGCAGAAGAAAATGGTTGGAAGATTAAAGAAATGATTCCTCTTCAGACATATAAACGTTATGAATTGCATAGTGCGAATGCAATAAATTCTGAGACCTTAATAATTTTAGAAAATAATGATTAACTCACCTTACGCAAGAATAATTTGAATTTAAGATATTTATAGTTTATCTTGTTAACAACTTTGAGAAATAAAAAGATGGATAATTTTGTTGATTTGTATACTGATTATTTGATAAGTTCAAGTTCTTACACGACAGCTACAGGTATGGCTTCATTACTCTCTATAAAACATGATAAAATAACACGAGCATTATCAACGGGTGTTTATGACAGTAAATTTCTATGGAAAAAGGCAAAACCTTATGTTGAAGAATTGACTCAATCTAAAGAAACTATCATTTTAAGTTTTGATGATTCGATACAAGAAAAACAATATACAGATGAAAGTGAGTTGAACACTTGGCATTTTGACCATGTGTTTGGAAGGTCTGTAAAAGGGGTTAATTTTCTAACTGCTTTAGTTGAAGTTGGAGGCATGCGTATACCGTGTGGTGTAGAGTTTATAAAGAAAAATATTTGGGTTACCGACAAAAAAACAGGAAGGCAAAAGCGTAAAAGCAGCAAAACTAAAAACGAACTTTTTAGAGAAATGTTGCAGGAATGTAGTAGCAAAATACACTTTGATTATGTGTTGGCTGATAGTTGGTTTTCTTCAGCAGAGAACATGGTTTATTGTAAAGAACTTTTAAAAAATGATTTTATTATTGCCTTAAAAAGCAATCGAAAAGTAGCCTTATCCTTAGAAGATAAGCAAAATGGAGCATACGTGAATATTAAAACATTACAGCCAAGACAACAAACCGTGGAAGTTTGGTTTGAAAAACTAGACTTTCCGCTGTTGCTTACAAAGCAAGTTTTCAAAAACGAGAATGATACAGTCGGCGAGTTGTACTTGGCTTGTAGTGATTTAAATTTATCGTATAACCAAATAACTACAATCTACAAAAAACGGTGGGCAGTAGAAGAGTATCACAAATCGATTAAAAGTAACACAGGTTTTGCTAAATCTCCAACTAAAAAAACAGAAACTCAAACGAATCATTTTGTATTGTCAATTGTAGCTTATATAAAGTTAGAGTGGCTTAAACAAAGAACAGGGAAAAATCATTTTGCTATGAAAACACAAATCTATTTAGCAGCTCAAAAAGCAGCTCATAACGAACTCAGAAAGTTATCAACACCTAAAGCTGCTTAATCATCCTTTTTTGAGGTTTGGATGCGTAACATGAGTGATTAATTATTCAATTCATCCAGAAGTATATCGTACTGATAGAAATTATAAAGGTTTAATCAACATGCTTGAAGATGTATGGGTAAGAAATCATACTCCAGGAAATGGTTCGATGTTTCTTATTTCAGGGTTTTCAAATTATAATGGAGGTATACGATTTTATGATACTTTTAGAAATCATATCGATGCTGGAGGGAAAGTAATTGCTGTTTTAGGAGGGAAAACTTCTCAAAGACTGTCAAGTAAACAGGTTGTTGAAAAATTATTAGAGATTGGAGTAGATGTTCATTTGGTCAATAGAAATAGACTATTACATATGAAATGTTATGGAGCTAGTAGTGATGAAAATGAATCACTTGTGATTTCTTCAGGTAATTTTACTGGACCAGGAATGTCTGCCAATATTGAATCTTCATTAATTGCTACTGGAGAACATACTCAACAAATGGATTTCTCTTGGAATAATTTGATGGAGAATTTAATGGGTCAAAGATGGGATTATCATAAACCAACACTCGATGATTTAGAATCTCCAGCTTGGTCTCTGTTATATGATGAGTTAAGAAGAGAAGTTGTTATTGATGAAAATCAACGTAGTACATTAATTATGACTTTGAGTGCAAATGATACTTCGCGTATTGAAGGACGTGTAACTGTGGGGACTCAATATTTCTTTTTAAGTAAATTCTCATATGATTTTTTTCCCGCATTAACTATTCTCAATAATAGAGGAAGAAAAAGAACATATTCAGCATTAATTAAACTTCATTATAAAGATTTAGATATTGTTGTTGATGATTGCCGTGTAACATTTGAAGCAGAAAACAACTTGGATTTTAGACTAGGTACAGGGAGGTTAATGAGAACTGGATTAGCGAGTGAAGGAGATATTATGGCTTTATCTAGAATCGGTGATAGTGAATATGAATTAAGAATATATCGTCAAGAAACTGATATTTATGCTGGGTTGAGAGAATATGCAATAAACTTTATTGGTAATAGAGGTAAAGTATATGGTTATATAGATAACAACCAATTTGAACGAATTGCAAATGTGAGATTGAGGTAATCAACTGAAATAATTATTACAATTGGATAATAGAAGATATAATGTTTAATAGAATTACTGCGTTTTTACCCAGATGAAGCATTGGCATAACGGCCTTACTAGAATTTTGGCGAAAACAATAGGTGAAATGAACGGCAATATTTTAGGGGTATAGTAATACATTTTGTTAAGAACTTCAACTATACAATGACTTCAAAACAGTCTTAACTAGTTAGGGCTTGCTGATTTTCTAAAAAATAAAACATAATTAATTAACAATCAATGATTTACCTGCATGTTAGTAGTGATATTATTTTGATAAAAGCATAGGTTTTCGTATCTTACTATCATAAACCCGTGCAGTTATGATAAAATATACCGCCTCAAATCAACTAACATTAGATGGATTTTCACATCCTTTTTCCCAGGAACTTTCGCTTGAAAATCGTTGGGTAAAATTGGCAACAATTATTCCTTGGGATGATTTGGCAGTTATTTATAGCAAGGCACTCCATAGCCATGCAGGACGTGAGAGTATTGATGTAAGAATGGTGATTGGCGCCATTATCATAAAACACAAATTAGGGTTGGATGATAGAGGAACCGTTGCTATGATTAGCGAGAATATTTATTTGCAATATTTTTGTGGTCTTACAAGTTTTCAAACTAAAGATCCTTTTCATCCCACCGTTTTTGTAGATATCCGCAAGCGGATGGGCGCAAATGATTTTGACCTATGGAATGCACTTATCATTAAAAAAGCAGATGATTTAAGACCGTCTAAAAAGAAAATGATTGGGGGTGATGATGATGGTTTTCCAAAAAACAAAGGAACCTTAAAGATTGATGCCACAGTTGCAAATCATAAAATTGTTTTTCCTACCGATGCAGGACTTCTGAATACTGCTAGGAAAGAAACCGAACGTTTTATAGACTTACTCTACAAACAATCGACTTTAAAAAAGCCTAGAGATTATCGCAGGATAGCACGAACAGAATATTTGGTGTTTTCAAAAAAAAGAAGAAAATCAAAAAAAGAGATTCGTAAGTTTATTGGCAAACAACTAAATTATGTCAAACGCAATTTAACCTATATTAAAAACCTGTTAGACGACATAGAAATCCTCAAGAAAGAAGAAGTTCTTGTAGGGTTATTTCCAATGAAAAACCCATATCCCTCAAAGTTTCCACTGCCAAAACGAGACCAAAAAATTTATTGGATAGTACAGCAACTTTATGTACAACAACAGTATATGTATCAAGAAAAAATACATCGTGTAAAAGATAGAATTGTCAATATCTATCAACCTTATATACGTCCTATTCCTAGAGGAAAAGACAAAACATCTACAGAATTTGGTGCAAAAATAAGTGCAAGTGTGGTGGACGGAATGAGCAGAGTGGAACATATAAGTTGGGATCAATTTAATGAAGCCAGTGATTTAGAATTACAGGTAAATATGTACACAAAAACCTTTGGTCATTATCCAGAACTGGTTTTAGCAGACCAGATATATTTGAATAGAAAAAACAGAAATTGGCTCAAAGAAAGAGGAATACGGATTGTAGGAAAACCATTAGGAAGACCAAAGAAAACAAACCTTAATGCTTATCAAAAACGAAAATTAAAAAAAGAACGAAACCAAAGAAATCATATAGAAGGTAAATTCGGACAAGCAAAAAACGCATACGGCTTAAGCAGTATTAAAGCCAAAAGAAGTGACACCTCACAGAGTTGGATTGGGGCAATATTTTTTATAATGAATTTGATATCATTAGAAAAAATAGCGAAACAATACGCTATTTTTTGTGTCGTATTCAAAAATTACAGTGCAAGGTTAAAAATAAACATAATCAACTTTATTGATAACTCCAGTTATAGCATAAATCATATTTTTAAACTGACTATTCTTAAATATCTAATGATATCTTCTTGATAAAATCTGCAAGCCCTAGTTACAATTCATCCTAAAATATAGCGAATGAGCCGTAATTGTTTCCGAAATTATATGCAGCCTTGAATTTTTGTTTCTTTTTTTTAGTACGAGAATATCAATTTAGTTTTGAGCTAAATAAGAATCTAAAAGGCTAGCTTTTTTTTGGAGTTGGCAAGCGGCTGCAAATTGTGATTTAAAAATGATTGCATCAGCAATTATATTTTAAACAAACAATAAAGTGGTTGGTAGCAGCAATTTTACATAACGGCTAATTATAGGACAAATGCATAAACGTAAAGTTTTTGAGAATCGCATATTTGAATTATTATTGACCCAAGTACCGAATATCGTATAGAAATAAAATGCTCTTGGGATATTTTACATAATGTAATTATAGCTTACAAATGGATAAACCGCTATTATAACTATAATAACACATTTGTACTATAATTTATATTATGTTAAATAAATAAAAAGACTACACCCAACTAATCCCATTTCCTAAGAGCGTATAATACAATTTATTAACTCATGTTACGCATCCAAACCTCAAAAAAGGATGATTAAGCAGCTTTAGGTGTTGATAACTTTCTGAGTTCGTTATGAGCTGCTTTTTGAGCTGCTAAATAGATTTGTGTTTTCATAGCAAAATGATTTTTCCCTGTTCTTTGTTTAAGCCACTCTAACTTTATATAAGCTACAATTGACAATACAAAATGATTCGTTTGAGTTTCTGTTTTTTTAGTTGGAGATTTAGCAAAACCTGTGTTACTTTTAATCGATTTGTGATACTCTTCTACTGCCCACCGTTTTTTGTAGATTGTAGTTATTTGGTTATACGATAAATTTAAATCACTACAAGCCAAGTACAACTCGCCGACTGTATCATTCTCGTTTTTGAAAACTTGCTTTGTAAGCAACAGCGGAAAGTCTAGTTTTTCAAACCAAACTTCCACGGTTTGTTGTCTTGGCTGTAATGTTTTAATATTCACGTATGCTCCATTTTGCTTATCTTCTAAGGATAAGGCTACTTTTCGATTGCTTTTTAAGGCAATAATAAAATCATTTTTTAAAAGTTCTTTACAATAAACCATGTTCTCTGCTGAAGAAAACCAACTATCAGCCAACACATAATCAAAGTGTATTTTGCTACTACATTCCTGCAACATTTCTCTAAAAAGTTCGTTTTTAGTTTTGCTGCTTTTACGCTTTTGCCTTCCTGTTTTTTTGTCGGTAACCCAAATATTTTTCTTTATAAACTCTACACCACACGGTATACGCATGCCTCCAACTTCGACTAAAGCAGTTAGAAAATTAACCCCTTTTACAGACCTTCCAAACACATGGTCAAAATGCCAAGTGTTCAACTCACTTTCATCTGTATATTGTTTTTCTTGTATCGAATCATCAAAACTTAAAATGATAGTTTCTTTAGATTGAGTCAATTCTTCAACATAAGGTTTTGCCTTTTTCCATAGAAATTTACTGTCATAAACACCCGTTGATAATGCTCGTGTTATTTTATCATGTTTTATAGAGAGTAATGAAGCCATACCTGTAGCTGTCGTGTAAGAACTTGAACTTATCAAATAATCAGTATACAAATCAACAAAATTATCCATCTTTTTATTTCTCAAAGTTGTTAACAAGATAAACTATAAATATCTTAAATTCAAATTATTCTTGCGTAAGGTGAGTTATTAATCTCAAACGGAGTTAAAACTATGTACTTTAGGGCATCTCGCTTTAGCGTCTAAAAATTTCATTCAGTTTCGTTAAAAGAAAATTGAGTTCAGAAATGATTTTTTATCTTCAATTTTCATTCGAGGAATCACGTATTGCTGACTTTAGTCAGGTTTAAAAACCTAATCACTCTTCATTGTTAATAATATACTTATTGTCAGCTTAATATAGTTCTGCATAGGGTGTAGTTATTCCATGCTGCCTAAATATAGCTGCTTTTATTCTATCTATTAAGAGTAATGGATATTCCATTTTGGTGTATAATTTCAATACTTTCTGCCGTGATTGCCGTATCCATTTAAAAGGAACAATAACAAACCTGAAAATAAACTTTTTTAGTCTATATGTTGTTTTTACAAAAGATACTTTCTTTGAAAAAACACGAATTAAATGTAAGTAAAAATTTCTGCATATTGCCATAATATTGCCATAACTAACATAAATACAGTATTTTTTTCTAAAAACGAAAAGGGTAATTTTTCCAACCAAAATCATTGTTCATTTTCATTAAAAATATTTTCAGTAGTTTCTCTTTGGTTGTAATAAACAATTACATGCTTATCACTAGAGGCGCTGTCAAAATTTTAAACCATAGCCGTGCTATGATTGAAAATTTTCCCTTGATAAAGAAAAAAATAAATTCGTTTAAATTCCCGAAAAACTATATGTATCGAGTATATTTGCAGTCAATAAAAAAATATGAGTTTTACTTTATTGGCTTCTCCTTTACAAGGGTTTACTGATTTTCGTTTCCGCAATGCCCAAAACAAACATTTTGGAGGAATTGATACGTTTTACGCTCCATATATTCGCTTAAATGGTAAATTAAAGATTAAATCAAGTTATGACCGTGATTTATTACCAGAAAACAATATTGGTTTAGAAGTAATTCCTCAAATTATAACCAATAAAGCAGATGAATTTTTATTTGTAACCAAATATATTCAAAACCTTGGCTATAAAGAACTAAATTGGAATTTAGGTTGCCCATATCCAATGGTTACAAAATCTGGTATGGGTTCTGGATTAATATGTAACCCGACTAAAATTGATGAAATTTTGCATCGTGTACATAATGAAACAGATGTTATTGTTTCTATGAAAATGAGAATGGGGTATGAAAACAGTAAAGAAATACTACACACCTTCCCTATTTTAGAGAAATATCCTATAAAAAACATTGCAATTCATGCAAGAATTGGTAAACAATTGTACAAAGGTGGTGTAGATTTAGAAGCTTTTCAAAAATGTATAGATTTATCCAAACATAAATTATACTACAACGGAGATATTACCTCTGTTAAAGGTTTTAGAGCTATGCAAGAGCGTTTTCCAAGTATTAACCATTTTATGATTGGTAGAGGCTTAATCTCTGATCCTTTTTTACCAAGTATGATAAAAGCAAATACAACCGAATACCCTGCTAATAGATGGGAGAAATTTGAAGCTTTTCATAATGAAATATACCATCAATATGACGAAGCTCTATCTGGTCCAACACCTATAAAAATGAAAATGCTTGGTTTTTGGGAATATTTTTCAAAGTCTTGTAATAATCCGCAGAAAACGTACAAAAAAATTAAAAAAGCTACAAATCCATTTAAGTATAAACACGCTGTTAAAGAAATAATTAATACCGAAAAATAACAATATAAAATTGTGCAAAAACAACAATCAAAACTAGAATTTATAGTACTAATGGCATCGCTTATGTCTTTGGTAGCATTATCTATAGATGCATTATTGCCTGCGTTGAGTGCAATTGGGACTGATATTGGTATTCAGGTTTCTAATGATAATCAGTTATTAATAACAATGATTTTTTTAGGTTTAGGTTTCGGACAACTAATTTCTGGACCAATTTCCGATAGTTTCGGGCGAAAACCTGTTATATACTTCGGGTTTATATTATTTGTGATAGCTAGTTTTATTTGTACATCTGCACAAAGTTTAGAAATGATGATTTTTGGACGTATTCTACAAGGCATAGGGCTTTCAGCTCCCAGAACCATTAGTATTGCAATGATAAGAGATTCGTACAGTGGAGATTATATGGCAAGGATAATGTCTTTTGTTGTTGTTATTTTTATATTGGCCCCTATAGTTGCACCAGCAATGGGCAAACTAATTTTAGACAATTCTAACTGGCAAATGATTTTCTTTAGTCAGCTTATATTTGGAGTTTTAGTAATGTTTTGGCTTTGGAAAAGGCAACCAGAAACCTTAAAACCTGAACATAAAAAAGCACTTACCCTTCAGTTGTTTATAGAGGGGACAAAAGAATTTTTAAAGCATAAATCAGCCATAGTTTTTACTTTGATTTCAGGGTTTATCACGGGTTCATTTATAGTTTATTTATCTGCTTCCCAAAAGATTTTTGAAGAACAGTATGCTTTAAAAGAAGAGTTTCCTTATATTTTTGCAGGTCTTGCTATTGCTGTAGGTTTTGCTACTTTTTTAAACGGCACATTCGTTTTAAAATATGGCATGTTTAAACTGGTTCAAATTTTTATGATTTGGTTTACAGCATCAGCATTAATATATGTTTTAGTGTTCTTCGGAAAAGAGAATCCTAGTATTACAATTTTGTTATTTTTCTTTGGATCACAATTTTTTTCACTTGGTTTTTTATTCGGAAACTTGCGTGCATTAGCAATGCAACCTATTGGACATATTGCAGGAATTGGTTCTGCAATTAACGGATTCATATCCACAATTATGGCAGTTCCAATTGCAACATACATTGGGCAATTTGTAAACACCACTTCACTCCCACTTTTTGTAGGTTTTTTTGTTTCTGGAGCAATATGCTTAATTTTGTTGTCATTAGTTAAAAAACAATATGCAGCTACTTAAAAAATTTATTTTCTTCGGATGTTTAGCTTTTCTTTTTACCTGTACTACTTCAGAAAAAAAACAAGCAGACAATTATTTTGTTACAAAAAATGTTAACGGATACAGTATTTCGGGTATTTCTTATGCAAAAGCAGATAGTATTTACGTGTTAGATATTGATTTAAAGGTGATTAATAAAGCGAAAATTAGCAATAAAAATATATTTTTAAAAGGAAAAGTAAACACACCTAAAATTGTTTTTTTAAAGTTGAACACTCAAAAGGAGTTATACCCAATAGTACTTGAAAACGAACCTTTTAGTGTTTTATTTTCAAAAGGAAAAAGTACTATTGTTGGCGGGATATTACATCAAAAATTATCTGATTATAAGAGTGTTATCATTAAAAATGCGCTTGCAAAATCTAATTTTCATAATCAGTTTTATGCAAAAGACATTAGTTTAAATAGATTTCTTAACGCTACACAGATAGCATTGGAAAAGTAGAAAGAGCTAATTTCTTTAATTTTATAAAAGAAAACAACAACAATTTATTGAGTCTGTACCTTCTTCAGCAAGAAAAATTATCCTCAAAAATAATAAGCGAAATTCAGCAAGAAGTAGCAAATTCAACCAATACCGAATTAAAAATATATTTATCTGATTTAAAAAGAGATACAGAGGTTTCTGAAGCAATTTCAAAAATTGAAAATCGCCCTATTGCAAAAGAGTTTTCTGGTACAAATTTAATTGGAAGAATAATATCTCTTTCTCAAGTTAAACGAGGCAAAAAAGCAGTTTTAATTGATTTTTGGGCAAGTTGGTGCAGGCCTTGTAGAGAACTATCACCAAGAATTAAAAACCTTTATAGCAAGTACAAACATAAAGGTTTTGATATTGTTACCGTTTCACAAGATCGCTCTATAAATGCATGGGAAGTAGGTGTGTATGATGATGGAATGGAGAATTGGTATCACGTATATGATGACGATAATCATATAGCAAAAATGTATGGAGTTCGCGGTATTCCGCATATGGTTTTATTAGATGAAAAAGGGCGAATTATACTCAAACCATTTAGGTTTTCGGGAAACACAAATCCGTTAAGACTAAATTCCTGAATTAATCAACTAATAATCAATTATTTAAAGGCACTTTGCTTGGTGGTTTCAATACTATTTTGTATATTTACTACGTTGATATTCAGATGTATGACAATAAATTTATCAGAAGTAGAGAGAACTAAAATTAAACAATTACATCGTACTTGTAGGCAAAGAAAACACGCAGATAAGCTAAAAGCAATTCTAATGCTTGATGATGGTTTTTCTTGTGTAGATGTTGGTAAGATTCTTCTTTTAGATGATGATACTGTAAGGACATATAGGACTATTTACTTAAATCAAGGAGCTGAGTCACTATTGACAGATAACAATAAAGGGAGAATTTCTTTTCTAAGTTCTAAACAATTAGACATCTTGGAGAAGCACATTACAGAGAATACCTATATGGATTCTAAAGGAATTGTTGCTTGGATTGAGAAAGAATTTCAAATTAACTACTCTTGTTCAGGCATTAATGAACTTCTAAAAAGACTAGGGTTTGTATACAAGAAACCAGTATTAACACCTTGTAAAGCCAATGTTGAAAAACAAGAAGAGTTTGTAAAGCAATACAAAGAACTGAAAGAAAATTTGACCAAAGAAGATCAAATCTATTTTATGGATGGCGTACACCCACAACACAACACTATTGCTAGCCATGGTTGGATCAAAAAAGGACAGACCAAACATCTTAAAACCAATAATGGACGTAAAAGAACTAATATAAACGGAGCACTTAATTTGAAAACAAAACAACTCTTTTATGTAGAAGATGAGCGAATTAATAGCCAAACAATGATTGCTCTATTAATCCAAATATTAGACAAACAAAAAGAAGGGAAAATACACATGATATTGGATAATGCTCGGTATTATCACTCTCAAATTGTGAAAGAGTTTTTAAAAGAACATCCTCGGATTGTCTTAAAATTTATGCCACCATATTCACCCAACTTAAATATTATTGAACGTCTTTGGAAAATTCTAAAGAAAAAAGTGGTGTACAATAAATTCTATCTCAAATTTGAGAATTTTAGAGAAAAAGTGATTGAGTTCTTAGATAATGGTCTTTGGAAAGAAAAAGAATTTGAGAAAATACTCACAGATAATTTTCAAATTATTAAATCCGATTTTTCGGGTTCCTATGTGTAGTGGGTATATAAAGAACAAAATTACGATTACAGAATTAGATCAACAACTTGATAAAATATTTAACAATTGAATTTAGAAGTTGTTTTTGAAGATGAATATATTATCTGTGTAAGCAAACCAAATAATATTTTGGTACATCATGCATATCATTCTAGAAATGTTGGGGATGAAAAATCGCTGTTACAGCTTTTGTTTGATGAGTTTAATCATAAATTTTATCCGATTCATCGGTTAGATAGAAAAACTTCGGGGATTATTTTATTAGCAAAAGAAACAAAATACGTTTCTAAATTTCAACAATTATTTACTAATAATCAAATAGATAAAACATATTTTGGCATAGTTCGTGGGCATTCTCCAGAAACTAAAATTATAGATTCACCTGTAAAAGGACGTGACGGAAAAGTACACAAAGAAGCAGAAACACATTTAACTACTGTTGAAAAAATTGTGTTAGATATTCCTGTAAAACCATACGATTCTTCTCGCTATAGTTTGGTTAAATTACAACCTAAAACTGGTAGAATGCATCAATTACGTGTGCATATGAATAAAATATCACACCCATTAATTGGTGATTCAAAATATTTGGCTTAATAGACAAAAAGGAGTCTTAAAGTCTCTATAACGCTTATTGTCATTATCTTTGGAGTAAACGAAAGCTTATGAATAAAAAAAGTGTATAAATTGTCACGGTTATTTCACAAAAAAGAGTGGTTTTAGAAATGGAAAACAGAGGTATAAATGTAGGACTTGTGGAAAGCAATTTTTAGGAGGTTATAGATTAAATCCTGCACTACTTTGGGAAGAATATTTAAGAGGTAAACAAACATATTTACAGTTGGCTAAGAGATATAATTGTTCGAAGCGAACGATTCAACGCAAGATTGATTTGCATAAGGTCTCTATTTTTTCAAAAGAAGCTAGAGAAGTAGTCGTATTGATGGATACCACTTATTGGGGAAGAAATTTTGGGGTAATGCTCTTTAAAGACGCTATTACCAAAGAAAACTTACTGAAATATTATGTAAAGAATGAGACTAATTTTCTTTACAAAAAAGGGATAGAAGAGTTAGCATTAAAAGGGTTTACAATAGTTGCAATAGTAAGCGATGGAAGAAAAGGATTAGCTCAATCTTTTGGATCAATACCAGTTCAAATGTGCCAGTTTCATCAAGTGGCAATCATCAGAAGATATATCACTAAAAACCCTAAACTTCCAGCATCTATCGAATTAAAGGAGCTTGTTTCTATGATGAAAATGACAGATAGAGAATCTTTTGAAGGCGGTTTAAATAATTGGTTTATAAAATGGGAAGACTTTCTAAATGAGCGAACAGTAAATATTGAAACAGGCAAGAGTTATTACACACATAAGCGTCTGAGAAGTGCTTATAGAAGCCTAAAAAGTAATTTACCTTGGTTGTTTACTTGGTATGATTATATCGAATTAAATATCCCAAATACGACCAATGCAATTGATGGGCATTTTGCAGATTTAAAGAATAAACTCAGGAATCATAATGGATTATCCATTGAGAGAAAAATAAAGTTTATTAACGCTTTTTTAGGAGTTTGATAAAGTAAAATAGGTAGACTCCTTTTTGTCCACTTGGAAATATTTAATCAAAAACAGACTCCTTTTTGTCTATTACGCCAAATATGGTGACAAAAACCATGATGTTATGTTTAAAGATAATTTTGGTTGGAAAAACCTATTTTTGCATGCTGGATCTTTAGAGTTTACGCATCCTTTTTCGGGAGAAAAATTATTTTTAAAAGCATCATTTCCAAAAGATTGGGTTTCTTTATTTGAAGAGTTTTCTTGGAAGAATACTTTGGATTAATTTAATTTATCGTCCGTCACTCTAAACCTGTTTTAGAGTTGCATAATGAGATGCTTAAATAAGTTTTTTAGCAGACCAATAACACATTTGGAGTCATTACGAGGAAGCTAACAAAGTGTTTTTTTTAGTTATAAGGTTGCCACAGTTTACAAAAAAGTAAACTTCGCAATGACAATAATAAGGGAATAACTGCTTTTTAAGAAAACCAGCAAACAAGTTTAGCCCTGATTGAACGGTTTGTTTGAGCTCTTTTTTAGTTGGCTGTTCGAGCGCAGTTGTAGGCGGGAGAACATCCAACTAAAAAAAGCGAGTAGTGAAAGCAGGAAACAGCTTCAAATAAAAATTGTTATTCTCGTTTTACGGAGAATAACAATTCTAATTTATTATTCAATAGATGTTGCGTTAAAAGAGAGGGGTTCATTTTGTTCAAAAAGGGGTACAATTTCAATAGGATTTACAACAGACTTCGCAATCTTCAATATACGTTTGAGAATGAATACTTGCATCTAAAAGCATTGAAATGGCTGACCAACAATGTGGGCATTGAAAAAAGTGCTCCACTTCTACTCGATTACTTTTAGTATCAATTTTCCTTTTTTATCTCCCGAAAATAAACGTTGATAGGTCTCATTAAAATTTTCAATTCCGTTGTAAATATCTTCTTTAGATTTTAATTTACCTTGTTGTATCCACATTCCCATTTCTTGTGCTGCCTTGGCGTATTCTTTTGCATAATCCATAACAACCATACCTTGCATGGTAGAGCGCGTAACTAGTAATGATAAGTAATTACTTGGTCCAGAAATTTCAGTTTTGTTATTGTATTGAGATATTGCACCGCAAATTACTACTCTAGAATGCATTCTTAACTTGGTTAATGCAGCGTTTAATATTTCTCCACCAACATTATCAAAATACACATTAATTCCTTTAGGGCATTTTTCTTTTAAAGCTTTGTAAATATCTTCAGACTTGTAATCTATAGCAGCATCAAAACCAAGTTCATTTACAATATAATCGCATTTTTCTTTTCCTCCAGCAATACCAATAACGGTACAGCCTTTAATTTTAGCAATTTGCCCAACAATACTACCAACTGCGCCGGCTGCTCCAGAAACTAAAACAATGTCTCCTTCTTTAATTTTTCCTACTTGAATAATCCCAAAATAAGCTGTCATTCCTGGCATTCCGAGCGTTCCAATATACATTGGCATTGGCGCTAACGTATCATCAACTTTATAATAATTATGGCCATTAGTAACAATGTATTGTTGTACTCCTCCCCAACCTGTAATACAATCTCCAATTTTAAAAGTAGGATGGTTATTTACTTTAACCACTTTACCTATAGAACCGGCACGCATCACTTCATCAATACCAATTGGTGCTATGTATGATTTTGTTTCGTTCATCCAACCACGCATTTGCGGGATCTAATGATATATAATGATTTTGGATTAGCACTTCACCGTCTTTTGGTTCTGGAATTGCATTGTTTTGTAATTCCCAAGTATTAGCTCCTGCATTACCAATTGGGCGTTTTTTAAATATAATTTGTTTGTTCATTTTTAAAAACAGTTTAGTTTATTTGGGCGTTCGGGCGGGCTTTTCGCACTCGCTTTTTTTGTTTTTAAAGAAACAAAAAAGAGCTCAGACAGTTGCTACAATCCCTAACGCAGGTGTACTTGCTAAAGTTAGTGATTAAAATTAATAGCTCAATAATTCTTTTAAGTTTTCTTCAAAACGAACATTTGCTAAATATTGTTGCTCTAAACTAGGTTCAAACGGAATTGGAGTTTCTAAGCTTGCAACACGTTTAACAGGTGCATCTAATTCTTCAAAACAATTTTCTGTTATTAATGCTGATAAATCACTTGCAATGCCGCCAAACATAGAGTCTTCTTGTAAAATAATTACTTTTCCAGTCTTTTTTACTGATTTATAAATTGCTTCGGTATCTAATGGTTGAAGCGTTCTTAAATCTATTAAATCTGCAGAAATTGATGTGTTATTTCCTAAAGTTTCTAAAGCCCAATGAATTCCTTGACCGTACGATATTATTGTAACATCATTTCCTTCTTTTAAAAGCGCCGCTTTACCTATTGGAAGTGTAAAGTATTCTTTTGAAACATCCTGATAAACAGAGCGATATAAGGCTTTGTGTTCAAAAAATAATACAGGATTTGGGTCATTTATTGAAGCCGCTAATAATCCTTTTGCATCTTGAGGAAATGCAGGATACACAACTTTTAGCCCTGGAGTTTTGGTGAACCAAGCTTCGTTTGTTTGACTATGAAATGGTCCGGCTCCTACTCCTGCACCACAAGGCATTCTTATTACAACATCGGCATTTTGATTCCAACGATAATGAGATTTTGCTAATAAATTAACAATCGGATTAAAACCTGAGGAAACAAAATCTGCAAATTGCATTTCCATTACAGATTTAATTCCGCTTATTGATAAACCATAAGAAGCAGCAACAATAGCAGATTCACAAATTGGCGTATTCCTTACACGCTCTTTTCCAAATTGTTTTACAAACCCATCAGTAATTTTAAAAACACCGCCATACTCTGCAACATCTTGTCCCATAATAATTAAATCATTATGTTTCTCCATAGACTGTCGTAACCCCTCTGAAATTGCATCTACAAGACGTATCTTCTTTTTGTTTTCAGATGGAAGAACCTCTTTTAAAGCAAAATTTTGATAAACATCTGCTAATTCTGTTTCTAAATTTGGAGTAATATTTTCTTCATCATAAGCCAATTGTAGATGTTCATCAATTTCTGCTTTAAATTCAGAATGAAAACTTTCATCTTGAGTTTCTGTTAAAATTCCTTCAGAAAGTAAAAATGATTTAAAATTAACAATCGGATCTTTTGTAGCCCATTGATCCATTAATTCTTGCGGAACATATTTTGTTCCACTTGCTTCTTCGTGCCCACGCATTCTAAAGGTTTTAAACTCTACTAAAATTGGGCGTGGGTTTTTCCGAACACTTTCTGCTAGTTCAGAAACTTTAGTATATACTTCAATAATATTATTTCCATCTATAATATGACTCTCTATTCCGTAGCCAATTCCTTTATCAGCTAAATTTTTACAATTAAATTGTTCAGAAACAGGTGTAGAAAGTCCATAACCATTATTTTCAATACAAAATAAAACAGGTAAATTCCAAACAGAAGCAACATTTAAAGCTTCATGAAAATCACCCTCACTTGTTCCTCCATCACCAGTAAATACGGCGCAAACTTGATTCTTTTCTTTTAATCTGTTTCCTAAAGCGATTCCATCTGCAATACCAAATTGAGGTCCCAAATGAGAAATCATTCCTATAATTTTATAATCTTGTGTACCAAAGTGAAAACTTCTATCTCGCCCTTTTGTAAACCCACTCATTTTACCTTGCCATTGAGAAAATAACCTGTATAACGGAATTTTACGTGTTGTAAAAACACCTAAATTACGGTGCATTGGTAATATGTATTCATCTGAATTTAAGGCAGTTGTAATACCTACAGCAATTGCTTCTTGCCCAATACCAGAGAACCATTTAGATATTTTTCCTTGGCGTAGTAAAATCAACATTTTTTCCTCTATTAAGCGAGGTTTTAACATTGATTTGTAAAGTGTAAGTAAAGTAGCTTTATCTATTGTATTGTTTGAATACTTAATTTGATGAGACATTAATAAATAGTTGTTGTTTATTATTTACAAACATATATAGAAAAATTATGAATGCATAAAAAATCCCCACTAAAAAAGTGAGGATTTAATAATAATATATCTAAATTGTTTTATAATTCTTTAAAAATAGCGTGCATCATTCGCTTTTTGTCATTAATGCTTTCTTCAAGTGCAATCATAGTTTCAGTTCTACTTACTCCGGGAATTTCATCTATTTGATAAATAATTTCTTTTGCATCACTCGTGCCTTTTGCACGCACTTTACAAAAAATATTATACATACCTGCAACTACATAAGCTACAGTTACATTAGGAATCTCCCTTAAGTTTTCTATAACTTGCTGAGTTTTAGAAGTTTTATCAAGAAGAATACCAACATGTGCAATAAAAGAGTATCCCATTTTTTCGTAATTTAACGTTAATGTTGAACCTTGAATAACATCTTCATCTTCCATTTTTTTAACACGAACGTGAATTGTTCCTGCAGAAACTAATAATTTTTTAGCAATATCGGTAAATGGAGTACGTGCATTTTCAATAAGAATATCTAAGATTTGATGATCAATTTCATCGAGTGCGAATTTCTTCATTTTTTGTATTTTATTCAATCAATGCTGCAAAAATATGTTTTTTTTTTAACTAAATAAAGAAAAAACATGGAAATATTCAATAAAACTAGCTTTCGAAAACGATTTTGTAGTGTCCTTTATGGTTATCTAAACCTCCTTTTTGAGTTTTTATTAGTTTAGAAACTAGTT
This sequence comes from Tenacibaculum sp., assembly GCA_965242715.1. Classification (GTDB taxonomy): domain Bacteria; phylum Bacteroidota; class Bacteroidia; order Flavobacteriales; family Flavobacteriaceae; genus Polaribacter. The sequence goes on along the minus strand of OZ251501.1, from coordinate 1,033,586 downwards.
TTCCTTTCAAAATTTCATCTTCATATTGATAGCCAACATCATCTTGATTTTTATATCGATGAATTATATCAAAAAAGTTTTTCTGATTGTTAGGAATAGTAAAATATTCTTTAAACTTATTATTAAAGTTAGTTGCGTTTGCTATATGATGAACTCCTTGTAAGAGTGCATAGAAATTGAATTTTCGTACTTCTTCTCTATTGTAATCATTCAAAAAATGACCAGCTTCAATTAAAATGGTATTATATCCCATTTTTTGAAAGTTATCTCCAGTTGCTGTTGGATAAAATTCATCTGTATAACGCCCAATATGATTGGGAATAACTTGTTGCAGTAAAGAATTCATAGCAACAATAACGTTCATAGTTTGTTGTCTACCATTGGTAACCGCTCTGGTTTCTTCTTCTGAAGGCGCTAAAAAAGAAATAGTTGCAGGGTTTTGAGTTCCTTCAACTCCAAAAATAGTGCGTTGATCGTGTAAATTGAAACAAAAATCTGGTTTAAACTCATCTAAAGCAGTTCGTAAAATTGTACTTTCTTTAGCTTGTAAGGCAACTGCATCTCTATTTAAATCAATATTATTTGCATTTACACGCGTATACGCTAAAGCTCCGTCTGGATTGAGCATTGGAATGATTTGAATAGTGCAGTTGTCTAAAATTTCTTTCAAAAAATCTGCTGACTCGTTTTCAAAACAATTCAGCATATCAAAAAGAGCTTTAGTGCCTGTACTTTCGTTACCATGCATTTGACTCCAAATTAGAATTTTACGCTTTCCTGTACCTAATTGTAGTTTGTAAATTGGCACATTCTTTTCTGAAGTTCCAATCTGATTTACTTGAACTGTACTAAGTTCTAAAATTAACGGTTCAATGTTTTTAAAAATAATCCATTTACCAAACAACAATGTTTCTTTTTGCTGTTGGTATAATTTTTCTAGATCAATAATTGATAGCTGCTGTGTATTCATAATATCACTGCAAAAATAGTATTTCTTTTTGGGATGTTTTTACAAAAGTAAATTTAAGTAATGTTACAATTGTAAAATAACTTTTTACATAAATAGTTTACAAAAGTGTCTTAAAATTGTTTTTACATTTGTACCCCTGTAACAATACTCCGTTAAGTTTTTATGCTGCTCTGATACCATAATACAGTAGTTCTTTAATTTTTTGTTTATTATTCTTCAAGTTCGGTCTTATAGCGAACACGTTAAAAAATCGAGCAAGCATTAACTCATTGTGATGTAAGGTTTTAATATCCTTGATTGAGAAAGCCCCTCTTAGCCTTTTTTCAATAGGCATCCAATGTGTAATCTTAGCGAGATTAACCGTTGTAAGTGCTGTATTAAAATGAAAGTTGAGTTTATCTTCACTTCTTGCTTGACAGTGATTTAGACCTGAGTATTGCTTGGCATCTCTAAAAGTAAATTCTATTTGAAATCTGGTGCGATAATATGTCAAAATCATTTCTGCTGAAATTGTTACATCTGTAGAAAAATATAATTTATGATTCCATTTTCCTTTTTTAAGGAAATAAACAATCACAAGATTGATTTTTCTTTTTAATGATTTTGAGTATACAATAGCGCTGTATACTTTGCTTTGCTGATTGTCTTCTCTCAAAGAAAAATATTCTTTTCTAAGTTTTTTATAATCAATTTTTCCATCATATTTCTTAGGTCTTCCTCTCCCATATTTCTGTTGGTCAGTATAAATATATTGTAAGTCAGCATCGTTTCTTAGTCTGCTAACGGTCTCCAATCCATTATCAGAGAGTTTAGAAACAAAACCGTATTTGGAAAAATAAGCATCTGCCACAACATATTTAGACATCGAAAGAAGGACCTCTTTTCTTTGAATCAATATATTGGCATAATGATCTACCAAACTTTTTGATTCCAAATTATTTGGTGTCTGAACAGCCTCTAAATGAAACGCTGTATGATTATCTATATCAATCGCTGCTATACCAGATATTTCCAATCCCCATTTTGCCTTTCCCGCTACACCAGACCAATAATAACCAACTCCACAGGTGGATTTACCAGATTTACTAACATAACTCGGGTCGAAAGCAATGGTTAAATGTTTGCCCCCATACTCAGTAATCAATTCTTTATTGAAATTTAAAAAGTCAAAAGACTTACTAACTCACCTTACGCAAGAATAATTTGAATTTAAGATATTTATAGTTTATCTTGTTAACAACTTTGAGAAATAAAAAGATGGATAATTTTGTTGATTTGTATACTGATTATTTGATAAGTTCAAGTTCTTACACGACAGCTACAGGTATGGCTTCATTACTCTCTATAAAACATGATAAAATAACACGAGCATTATCAACGGGTGTTTATGACAGTAAATTTCTATGGAAAAAGGCAAAACCTTATGTTGAAGAATTGACTCAATCTAAAGAAACTATCATTTTAAGTTTTGATGATTCGATACAAGAAAAACAATATACAGATGAAAGTGAGTTGAACACTTGGCATTTTGACCATGTGTTTGGAAGGTCTGTAAAAGGGGTTAATTTTCTAACTGCTTTAGTCGAAGTTGGAGGCATGCGTATACCGTGTGGTGTAGAGTTTATAAAGAAAAATATTTGGGTTACCGACAAAAAAACAGGAAGGCAAAAGCGTAAAAGCAGCAAAACTAAAAACGAACTTTTTAGAGAAATGTTGCAGGAATGTAGTAGCAAAATACACTTTGATTATGTGTTGGCTGATAGTTGGTTTTCTTCAGCAGAGAACATGGTTTATTGTAAAGAACTTTTAAAAAATGATTTTATTATTGCCTTAAAAAGCAATCGAAAAGTAGCCTTATCCTTAGAAGATAAGCAAAATGGAGCATACGTGAATATTAAAACATTACAGCCAAGACAACAAACCGTGGAAGTTTGGTTTGAAAAACTAGACTTTCCGCTGTTGCTTACAAAGCAAGTTTTCAAAAACGAGAATGATACAGTCGGCGAGTTGTACTTGGCTTGTAGTGATTTAAATTTATCGTATAACCAAATAACTACAATCTACAAAAAACGGTGGGCAGTAGAAGAGTATCACAAATCGATTAAAAGTAACACAGGTTTTGCTAAATCTCCAACTAAAAAAACAGAAACTCAAACGAATCATTTTGTATTGTCAATTGTAGCTTATATAAAGTTAGAGTGGCTTAAACAAAGAACAGGGAAAAATCATTTTGCTATGAAAACACAAATCTATTTAGCAGCTCAAAAAGCAGCTCATAACGAACTCAGAAAGTTATCAACACCTAAAGCTGCTTAATCATCCTTTTTTGAGGTTTGGATGCGTAACATGAGTTACTAAACTGATTCCTGTAATGTTGTTCTCCATGATCACCATAACGACTTAACTGCATAAAATTTAAACGTCCTTTTATGCTGAGAAATAGACCAAAAACTTCCAACATAAAATCATATTGCCATTTATTTACATCTTTCATTTTGTTAAGTAATCTTTTTGTGTGATATTTATAGTTGGATTTCTCCTTGAGAAGCATCATTAATAGCTGTTTGAAATTAACTATTAATTTAATGATAATCAGGGAGTTATCCTAATTTTTGAGCCTGTTTTTTTAACTTATTTAATTGACTGTTAGAGGGTTAGGGCAAAGTTTAACGGAGTATTGCCTGTAAACAACAGAGAAAATAATATAAATAATGTTTATATATAAGCATTAACTCTCTTGTTTTTAGGTAATTAAATCTAGTAACCTAAAGTTTTAATTTATATAAAATTATTACTTTTTACATCTTTAACATTGTAAACTTGCAAGAAGTGTTTATAAAAGTTACATTTGTAACAACAAGATAGTATTACAATGGTAAACAATTTAGATTTTATAAATAGACTAAAAAAAGTGATGAAAGTTCACCAATTAACAGCCTCTAATTTTGCGGACGATATTGGTGTACAACGCTCCTCTATTTCTCATATTTTATCAGGAAGAAATAAACCGAGTTTAGATTTTGTTTTAAAAATAACGAACACCTTTACTGATGTAGATATGTATTGGTTGTTAAACGGAAAAGGTATTTTTCCGAAGGAAAGTGGACAAACTACTTCTACTCCATCTAATTTACCTTTAACTGAAGTTAAAACCTTATCAGGAAAAAAAATACAGCGTATTGTTGTTTTTTATGAAGATGGTACGTTTGAAGAGTATAGGAAGTAGATGGTTTCGCTAACGGTTTATATATAAGTAGTGTTTAAGAGATAGGTTACTGAAATTGTATGAGACCCTGGCGGAAAATCTGCAATATTCCCTAAGCGATGGCTACTCTAAACTATGTTTTATACATTTTGTTGTAAATAGTGTTTTTTAAATTTTCCGTGTTCAACTTTTTTTTAGCGATTATTTTTTCGTTTATAAATTTCGTTTTCGAAATTCCAATTCCGCAATATTTATTTTTTCCGAAACTGGCTAAATTTCCGCCATAAAATTTTACGTTTTTTATTTCCGAAAGTTGAGTAATCTTATGCGTTTTTATTTACGCACGGCATTGTTTACAACATCTGTTTTAATCGCAGGGCGATAGCCCAATTGGGTTTAATTCCCCGACGCTTGCGTCGAAATAAAAAGGGAATTCCTATTTAGTCAAACCTTAACAACCCATTTTCTTGGCGAAGAAAATAAAGAAAAAAGAGGTCTTAAAATATTAAACAATAAGTTATTAAATTCTTCTTTGAGTTGTTTCATAAATTTCTTAAGATTCCAACCTGTAGCAGCTAAAAAGGCATTGATTTGCGGGGAATTTTCTCCCCAAAGATAGTTTTGGTTCAATCTAAAGTCTGTTTTTAAATGACCAATAACTGGTTCAATAGCAGCTCTTCTTCTAAATTTTCCTCTTTTACATCTTTTCTGATATTCTGTATCTCGTTTTAAAGGTCTATAATCAGGAGTTGATATTTTGGTGTTACCTATTTGTTTGATGCCTTTTCCACCTCTGTCATAAACAACTTCTTGGGGTAAAAAAGCAATATTGGATTGCATTTGTTCTAATAATGGTGCTATTGTTTTGCTATCGTGAGGATTGCCTTTAAAACTTTTTATCGCAGTAATGATTAATGTTTTTGAAGTAGTAATTAACCCTGTTTTAGTGCCAAATTCATATTTTTTATGCACTTTCCCTTTAGCGATACATGCTGTAAATGGTTTGTGAATACTGTAAATTTTATCTTTATCTGTTCGCTTTTGATGTAAGATTTGATAATACAAAGCAAACTGCTTTTTATAGACTTCTAAAACGTGTTCGGGTAATTCTCTTTCCAACTCTCGAAGTAAACGACCTGCTATAGTTTTTAGTTTTGCATCTGCTTTCTTTGCTTTTTTATATCGCTTTGGATGTTTACGATTATGGGTGTCTCTTAATAATTGCTTTGAGGTTCTGACATAACTTTGTCGTTGCTTTATCTTTTCTTTTTTAGCAATATCATTGCATTTATCAATAATCTTTTTGGCTAATTTAGCATCTGTAGGAAAGGTAGTGTTGTTCTCTGCTACTGTGGTGTCTGATAATGTTACTTTTTCTTTGGCTGCTTTACCAAAAAGACGGATAGAGTATGCAAATATTTTTTGAACTCCTAGTTCTCCTATACGTTTTCTGAAATGTACAAAGTCACTTGGATCACAGGGAAATTGATACTCAAAATAAGCCATGCCACAAAAATATTGCATGTAAGGGTTCATTGCCCAAACTTCGGATAGACGCTCATCAGATAAATTATAAATACGCTTGAGCATTAAACTTCCAACCATTAATCGTACTGGCATCGCTGGTTGACCTGTATGTGAATAATACTGTGAGAAATCTTTCTCAAAGTATTTCCAATCTATTTTGTTGCTCAACAAAATTAATTCGTGGCTCAAATTAATAAAATCCTTGAGCAAAGGTCTGAACAAATTTTGTTGATTTTGATTCGCTGTTTTTCCTATCATTTATTGCAAGGTTTATGCTATAATATACGGAAAATCTTGCAATTAAATACTATATAAACAGTAAAAAATATCAAATAATTAACTGTAAATCAGAATGTTGAAACCTTTTTAAGGAACGACTATTTAATACCTCGTATGCTTGCGTCGAGGTAGTTTATTAACGCATATACAGAAAAGTAGCGAAGTTCGTTAATTTTTATTTTAGAAATAAATTAAACTACTCCAACAATTTAGCCATCGCTTCTTTAATAATAGCTATATTTTTAGCTTTGTTACTCTGATTTTTTTTATTTTGAAACTGCACCATTTGGCGTAATAAGTTTACGCCTACTTTATCAAACCCGTATTGTTTGTTTTGCTTGCCTTTAACAACCATATCATCCACTAAATTCTGAATAGCTACAGAATTATTACTCTTTCCAATTTGTTCATATGCCTTCTTATACAATGCTTTTGTACGATTGTCTGTTGATAAAAACATACCAGAAACTACATTTTTAGCTACAAATGGTAATTCGCTATCGTCTTTTTCTTCAATAAAAATACGTGTTAAAGGTGCTGCAAGTATTTGACGAATTTCATCTGGTAATGCCTTCGATTTTGCAATAGCCTCTTGTTTATCTACATAGTACAAACCAATCAAGCCTTTACCAATTACAGAGTATGATTTACTTTCTAAAGCTTTTTCAAAAATTGGCTTTAACTCAGGGTCGGTTAATTTACCTAAAGTCTCAATTGCTGCTGCTTGCACCAATGTTTTAGGATCGTTATTTGCTATTTTCTTTATTTTATTTATAACCGATTTTTTAGTGTTTTTATTGATTAAATCAATATTTTCTAACGCCAATATTCTAATTTTATAAAACGGATCTGACATTGCATTTGCTACCGCGTTAAATGCTTTTTTATCATCTTGCTTTTTAGCAACCTCTAACAATGCTTCTCTTTTATGCGGATAGTATTTTGCATATTTTAATTGATGTATATATTCGCTTAATACCTTGTTTTCTGTAATATCACAGATTAAAACACCATCTGCATTAACCTGAATTAAACTTGGTTGTTTGGTATAAGGCAAAATAAATGAAGCTTCTTTTCCTTCAACAAATACATTGTGACGCGTTGCATTTGCTCCTTCAAAAATATCTATTGCCAACGGAAACTTAAACTCATTTGCCTGCAACTGAATTACGTTTACAGTAACTGTTCTTTCTAAGGTGTTATAATCGTATGATATTTCTAACTTCGGATGTCCGTTTCCAAAAAACCATTGATTAAAAAACCAGTTTAAGTCTTTTCCTGTAAGTTCTTCAAACACTAAACGCAATTGATGTGCTTCGGCAGCTTTGTATTTGTAATCTGTTAAATATTTTTGCAAACCGGCATAAAAAGCTTCATCACCTAAGTATTTACGCAGCATATGCAAAATTGCACCGCCTTTGTTATAGGTAACAAAATCAAACATATCTTCTTTGTCTGCATAATCAAAACGAATTAAATGCTTGTCAAAATTCCGTCCATTTTTATAACTCTCTATGTCTTCAAATAAATGTGCATCGGCATCATCTTGTCCATATTTATACTCTAGCCATAAATATTCGCCATAGCTTGCAAAACTTTCGTTTAATGCTAAGTTGGACCAACTTTCGGAAGTCACTAAATCTCCAAACCAATGATGAAAAACTTCATGTGCAATCGTATTTTCTTGTACATTTTGATCAATTAATTGTCCTGGTTTTTGATACGCTTTTTCTCCATGAATTACCGCTGTGGTATTTTCCATTGCACCAGAAACATAATCTCTACCAACAATTTGATCGTATTTATTCCAAGGATATTCAACTCCAAGAATTCTTGCAAAAAAGCCAATCATCTCTGGTGTGTTTCCAAAGATTTCTTTTGCATATGGAGCATATTCCTTTTCTACATAATAGTTTACAGGAATATTCTTGTATTTATCTTTTACAATTTCATATTCGCCAACACCCATAAAAAACAAATATGGAGCGTGTTTTTGATCGAATTTCCAATAATCTGTCCGATTACTTCCTTTTTTAGTTTGACTGACTAATTTACCGTTAGAAAGCGTTTTAAATTTATCTGGAACCGTTATATAAATCTCTTGTGATGTTTTTTGATTTGGAGCATCAATCGTTGGAAACCAACAACTGCTTGCTTCCGTTTCACCTTGAGTCCAGATTTGTGTAGGTTTGTCTTTGTCTAATCCTGTCGGGTTTATAAAGTACAATCCTTTAGCTTGTGTAATCGCTGTACTTCCTTTTTGTCTTACTTTTTCTGGACGTGCAGTATATTTTATGTAAAGTGTAAATTCTTCGTTACGAGAGTATTGTCGTTTTAAATCAATAATTAATTTATAATTATCATAATTAAAATCTAGCTTTTGATTGTTCATTTTTACTTCATGAATAATCATTGCTTTAGCATCGAGTGTAATTTTATCTTGCGAATAAAAATGTGATTTTGCTGTAAGCCACTCCTCACCTATTAATTGCTGATTTTTAAAGTCGAAACTTACGTTTAATTTAGTATGAATTAAATCGTGAACTTTATCTTTTTCGGCTCTATAACTCGAAGCGTTTTGTGCAAAAGTTGTTAAAGTAAAGATTGTTATAACTAGAAGTAAAATTATTTTTTTCATATTTATTTATCATTCCCGTAAAAACGGGAATCTATTTTATTTTAAACTTTTTTTTATGGATTTCCTGCCCTTTGCAAGAAATGACATTTAAAAATAAAAAAGTATTCCAAAAGGGTTAAAGAAATACTAAAAAAACAAAATGCCCATTATGAATCAAAAGTAATAAATAAAAGGTTGTAACTTGTTAAGGTGTGGTTAAAAGGAAAAAGCCACAACTGAATAAATTGTGGCTTTTTAATTTTAGTGTAAAGTAATAGATTACTCTTTCGATTTATCAACTTTAACGATTACTTTACTTTTATTAGCATTCTCAAAAATCTTTTTAAATTGAGATAAGTTTACATCACTTCCATCAAAATTTACATGACGCATTGCTTCCATTATTTTTCCAGGATTCATATTGTTTCCTATAATACGTGCAACTCCTACTCCTAATTCTTTACCATAGCCAAAAGCAATTATTTCATCAATTTTATCTGAGCTTCCTGAGTAATATAAATTCATATTACCTCTTTTATCTTTCATTGTAATTAAACTCTTGTATTTAGGACTGTTAGAGAAAATGGATTTTAATTTATCTTTTTCAATCTCATAAGCGGCTTCATTGTCTTTATAAGGTAGCGCTACAATATTTACTTTTCGAATACTTTCCATAGCTTCTTTTGTAGTTTCTGAAACTTCTTTACCAGAGGTCATTTTTAAAACACTCGAAGGAACGTCTACCGTTATAAATCCTTTTTTACCTTGACTTTCAACTAAATAACTTTGTAGAGAAGGCTTTCTTTTACAAGAACTCATCAAAATAACAATAGCTAAAAAAGAAAGTATAGTGAATAATTTTTTCATTTGTGTGTGTATGTTTTAATTGAAAAAAACACCGAACAAAGTTCGGCATTTTGTTTTACTTGTTACTATCTTTATTTTTTTTTGAAAATGTATCTGCTAGTTTAGATATTTTGTTAATATCTATACTTCCTGTTAAAGAAACGATTACAGATTCTGAATTACATTTTTTAGAACCTTTGCCTTTTACAAACATTAGCACTTCGCTAACAAAATCTTTGTTTTTACTAGATTTTACATAAATTTTTACGCGAGAGCCTTTATCTTTAATACGCATTAATTCTGTTAAATTAGATTTACTTACGGCAGACTTTACCATATTTTCCATTTGATTTGCAATACTTGCATTGTCTGTAGAAAATACTTTTAACTCTTGTAGGTCTTGAATCATTTTAAAGACTTCCATCGCTTCATTATCATCAGTATTTACTTTGAATTTTAATAGAATTTCAAAGGCATCTTTGTTAACTACAACGGTAGATACATCGTCTAAATCTTCTAATTTATCAAAAATTGATTGTCCAAAAATTAAACTTGAGGTGGAAATTAAGGCTATTATTAAAATTACTTTTTTCATAACATTGGTGTTTACTTGGTTTTAAATATTTTATGTACTGTGTTTTCGTATATATACAAGTTTGCTACAGCATCACCTCCTTTTTTAAGGTTTGTAGATAATAATTTTAATGCTCCTGTAATTTGTGCAAATTGTTTTTCTTGTTGTTTTTCTTGATATTCTACATACCCTAGATACATACTCATTAATAAGACGACTGACGCTGCAATTTGTAACCATTTCCAGTTTTTAGCGTTGGTTTTTTTCGGTTTTAACCGAATGGTTTTTGTGTAGGTTTCGTCTTTACTTTCTTGAAAGTAACTAAACATAGAACTATATTCTTGCAAATGCGATGTCACATTATTTGATAAAAAATAATCTATTAATGTTGCTTCTTCTTGCAGCGTGGTTTCTGCATTTAGATACTTTTCTACTAATTGCTCTATGTTAGCTAACCCCATAGTTGTGTCTTTTAATTAATGCTTCTCTTATTGTTTTTCGTGCTCTTGAAAGTGCTACTCTAATGGCAGTTGGTTTCATATCTACCATTTTGGCTATTTCTTCAAAATTATATTGTTCAATATCTCTTAATTGAATTATAATTTTTTGTTGCGCTGGTAAACTTTCAATGAGTTTGTGTACTTGGTTTACGCTATCTCGAAGCTCAACTTTTTTGTAGAGACTCGTTTCTTTCTCTTTATAATTACTATGAATTAATGTTAAATTACTCGCCTGCTTCGACTTTAACCTATCATAGCAATAATTTTTTGTCATAGTCATTGCGAACGCTTCAATATTCTTATATTCAGACAGTTTTTCTTTTTTATTCCATAATTTAAAAAGCAATTCTTGTGTAGCATCTTCAGCTTCTTCAGTAGAAACTAACAATCTTTTTGCTAAACGAAAGACTTTGTCTTTAAATGGTAAAACAGCTTTTAAAAAGTCTGATTGTGTCATTAGTTTTTGTAATTTTCTGATATTTATTACGTCTATTTTATCAGGTTTACATTATTACGACGATGCATTATAAATTTTGTTACAAAGTACTATCTAATATTTTGTAATATTGCTTTCGTTTCCGCACAGCGGAAGATTAAAAAACAATGTACTAATACTAAATTAAATACGTTACCTCTATAATAAAATATCTCATATTTATGAAATTTACACAATTATTTTTAATTATTTTTGCTTTTACAACTATTTTTTCTTGTTCTAAAACAGAGAACCTCCCAACAGATATTGAAATTCAAAGCTTTGTTTGGAAAGGTTTAAATGCTTATTATTTATGGCAAGGAAATGTACCAGACTTGTCTGACAGGCGTTTTTCTTCTGACCAACAATTATTTAGCTATTTAGGTGGATTTGATAATCCTTCTGATTTATTTAAAAATTTATTATACCAAAGAGGTACTACTGATAGATTTTCTTGGATTGTTGATGATTATATTGCTTTAGAAAAATCTTTTCAAGGAATTCGTTTAACGAGTGGAATGAAATTAAAAGGAGCAGTAGATAGTTCAGGTAACTTTTATGTATACGTTAGAGATGTGGTACAAGATTCTGATGCCGATTTAAAAGGCGTAACTAGAGGAATGCTTATTACTGAGGTTAACGGAACCAGATTAACTGAAGCGAATGCAAATACATTATTTGGTGCTAATTCATTTACAATTCATTTAGCGGATTATAATGCTGATAATCCTGTTACAAATGGAACAACAATAGATTTAACTAAAACTGAAGTATCTGAAAACCCTATAAAAATAGCAAAAGTTATTTCTGACCCTAGTGGTAAAAAAATAGGTTATTTAATGTATAACCAATTTTCAAGGTCGTTTGATGGGCAATTAAATGCAGAGTTTGCTAAATTTAAAACAGCAGATGTTACAGATTTAATTATAGATTTACGCTATAATGGTGGTGGTTCTGTGCAAACGGCGGTATATTTGGGAAGTATGATAACAGGTCAGTTTGACAGACAATTATACGCACAACAAAAATGGAATAGCAAAGTAATATCAAATTCAAATAGCAGTAGTTTTATTAATAATTTTACCAATAGAATTCTAAACAAAAATAAAGATGGAGTTGTTGTTTTAGATGAAGCTATTAATAGTTTGAATTTATCAACGGTGTATTTTATTGTTTCTAAAAGTTCTGCATCAGCATCAGAATTGGTTATAAATGCTTTATCTCCTTATATTAATGTAAAATTAGTTGGTGTTCAAACGTACGGAAAACATGTTGGCTCTATAACATTATATGATTCTGATAATTTTAGCAGAACTGGTTTTAACCTTAAAACGAGCCATACTTGGGCTATGCAACCTATTGTTTTAGAGATACAAAATAAACTAGGAGAAAATAAACCTAAAGGTTTTATACCTGAAGTTGCTGCAGAAGACAATCCTGAAAACTTAGGTGTTCTTGGAGACGTAACAGAGCCTTTATTGGCAAGAACCATACAATATATTACTACAGGAGCAAAAGGTGCTAGTTCAAAACAACAATCTTTTGTAGGTTCTAATTCTAATTGGAACTCTGCAATGACAAATCCAGATTACAACAATATGTATGTAGAATTAAAGTAAGAAAGAAGGTCGGAGAACTTCAAATGGACAATGATTTTTTTTAAAAAAAGCTTATGGAAACTGGAACTGTAATTGAACGCAAAAAAATGGTTAATTCCAATGATAAGACCAGCATCAGAAAACAATGTAAATTACTTTCAATAAGTAAGAGGTAGTTATTATTTTAAAACCAAAGGAATTACTGTAAATGGTTTACAGAAAAACAAATCTTTATCATTAATCGGTACTAAAAATAGATTAAAAACTCAAAAACAAATTCGCCCAGGAATGGCTACCTATTTTATAAAAATACCTTTATATCAAGGAGAACACGCTTCTGATGGAACGAGAGCAATTTACAATGAACACGTTTACAATATTATTATTATAAGCGCAAATGATTTACCTGCATTACTTCCTGCAAATAGTGATGTGGATTTAACTTATTAATATCGATAAATCACAAAAGGTAACTATACAAGCCTATTTTCCTTATTTAGACCATACAGAAGACATTGAAGTGCTAACCGATAATGTACAATCTGTGGAAACAAATTGGCTAGAAAATGAAATTAGAAAAGCAAAAGGAAGTATTTATGAACTGAAACAAGACGGTAATGACAACACTAAATTAAGTAGTGACCAAAACTAAAGGCGCTTTTGTCAATGAGATGGCACTGTTGAAGTTGGTTTATCTGGCAACAAAAAACATCCAAAAAAAGTGGACAAGTCCTCTGCATAATTGGAGTTTGATTATTCAACAATTATATATTAAATTTGGAGAGAGAATACCGCTAGATATTAGCATCCCCAAAAGCAGTTCATGACACTGTCGCTGGGACTCATTTTAAAACAGTTCGCTTTTTTTTAAACTTGATTGTCAAGAGAAAAAATCAAACTATTTTTAAAACGTAAAAAAATGAACAGACAGCGTTTAATTTACACCCCCACCAATGGGTTTAATTCGCTAATGCTTACATCGAAATGATTAAGGTTTTTTTTCTTTTTCATGCCTTGTGGGCTTGCCCCGATGTTATTGACTAAATTAAAAGTATAATATTTTACAAAATATAAAGATGTGTTGTATTATTTTAAACAATTTTAGCATCACTAGTATTTTCTTATTTTTGAACTCAAATTAGAATAATAATGGATAGAAAAGTTTTACTTCAATTAACAAAAAAATATGATAGCCCTTTGTATGTCTATGATACAGCTAAAATAATATCTCAATATAAACGGATTACACAAGCCTTTTCAAAAGTAAAAAATGTTAAAATTAATTATGCTGCTAAAGCGCTATCAAACATTAATATTTTAAAAGTTTTTAATGAACTGAAATCTGGTTTAGATACCGTCTCTATTCAAGAAGTAAAACTAGGTTTAATTGCAGGTTTTAACGCTCAAGATATTATTTATACACCTAATGGCGTTTCTTTAAATGAAATTGAAGAAGTTACTAAATTAGGTGTAAAAATTAATATTGATAATCTTTCTATTTTAGAATTATTTGGTCAAAAGCATCCTAAAATACCTGTATGTATTCGTATAAACCCACATGTTATGGCTGGCGGGAATAGTAAAATATCTGTAGGTCATATAGATTCTAAATTTGGTATTTCTATCCATCAAGTTCCACATATAAAAAGGGTTGTAGAAAATACAGGAATGCATATTAGCGGAATTCATATGCACACTGGTTCTGATATTTTAGATATAGATACTTTTTTACGGGCAACAGAAATTTTATTTAATGTAGCTAAACAGTTTCATAATATTGATTTTATTGATTTTGGTAGCGGATTTAAAGTTCCTTATAAAGAAGGAGATATTTCTACAAATATTGAACAACTAGGAAAACAACTTTCAAAAAGGTTTAATGATTTCTGTAAAGAATACGGTAAAGAACTTACTTTAATGTTTGAACCTGGTAAATTTCTAGTGAGTGAAGCAGGTTATTTCCTTGCCAAGGTTAATGTAATTAAGCAAACAACTTCTACCGTTTTTGCAGGAATAGATTCTGGATTAAATCATTTAATACGTCCAATGTTTTACGATTCTTATCATAAAATTGAAAACATATCTAATACAAAAAGTAGAGAACGCTTCTATTCTATTGTGGGCTATATTTGTGAAACTGATACTTTTGGCACCAATCGACGTATAAATGAAATTGTTGAAGGAGATGTTTTATGCTTCCATAACGCGGGAGCATATTGCTATTCAATGGCATCAAATTATAATTCTCGTTATAGACCGGCAGAAGTTATGATACATAAAGGAAAAGATTATTTAATTAGAAAACGAGAGACTATTGATGATATTCTTCGAAATCAAGAAATAGTTATATAACAAAAAAAGCGGCACTATCTCTTAATCTGTGTAAGTTTAGAAATACTGGGACAACGCTCGTCCTAAACAAATTTTAGGATAAAGTAAAAGTACTGCTTTTTCTACAAAAACAGTTAAAAACTGTTCTGATTTAAAAAAGCACCCCTGTACCCCATTCGGAGGCTTCTCTTTGTCCAAAAATGGTTCGTTTAACCAATTCTGTAAATCAATTTTTAAAAAAAGGTTAATCATTAGAAAAGCAACTAAATTTGAAAGATACCATTTATATTTTGCTGTTGCTTTTAAATATTTTAAGATTAAAATGATGAATAAACTACCCCGAGGCAAGCCTCGAAGTATTCTTTTGAGTAAATCTGAATAAAAGCGTGCTACAACAATGTATAACTGCAATTATGGCGGATTCGACTACGTCCGAATCCATTCGAAATTACGAGCGTCAGTACTTAACCGAAAAACAGTAACTTTAAACCCTGGAATGTCATTCGAAATTGTCAAATCTAGAAAACGCATAAAACTCATTCTGTCATTTATTTGATATTTGGTCATCAGACAAACCATAATACTGTTGGAGAATGCAAATTTTGAACATCAATACATAGTCATATGGTAGACGACCTCCTTTATCTTTTGGAGCTATGCTCATTTTTGCTTCCAATAAATCTCTGAAAACATCAAAATCAATGCCTAAATTTAGTTTCTCTAAAGAGGCTCCCAACTTACTTAATTTGCTTAATCGAATATCTTGATTAAAAAAACCGTAATCTCTATGTCTTTTAAATCGCTTCATAACACAGTAAATATACTGAAATTCAATGTGATAAAATGATTATTTGGTTTTTAGAGATGCCCATAAATTTTATCTCATAGTTTACTCATTATGCATAAAACGTTGTTTAGCTAACAATTCTGCTTCCGTCTCTACATTATCATCATCAGGAATACAACAATCTACAGGGCAAACTGCCGCACATTGTGGCTCTTCATGAAAACCTTTACATTCTGTACATTTATCTGCAACAATGTAATAAATCTCATCAGAAATTGGCTCTTGATCTTCTTCAGAATTGACAGCTTTTCCATTTAGTAACACAACATTTCCTTTTAAATTGGTTCCGTCTACGTACTTCCAATCGTCTGCACCTTCATAAATTGCTGTATTTGGGCATTCAGGCTCACAAGCACCACAATTTATACATTCATCTGTTATTATAATTGCCATAGTATATTTTCTGTTTTTGTACCTTTGCAGTTGCAAAAATAACGCCAAAATAATTTAGAACCAAAATAAATGGATACAATCCAAAATAGAGTTGAAGCCTTCGCAAAATTGGGCATTTTTTTAAGTCAGTTTTCAGGAAATAAAATAGTTCAAAACGATACAATTCCGTTTAACGATTTGTTTTTTGATGGAATGAAGCATCAATTAAAAGTTGCTAGAGAAAATAACTCATGGTTTACAGAAGATAATATTTTGTTTTCTTTGGAAAGTTGGTCCAAAGCTTTATCAAAAAAAAATATTCAACAATGGATTGCAAATGAGGAGCAAACTATTGCTCCTAAAAAAGTAGCCATTATTTTAGCAGGAAATATTCCGTTGGTAGGTTTTCACGATTTTTTATCAGTGCTAATTTCTGGACATTCAGTATTGGTTAAGCAATCTTCTAACGATAAACATTTACTTCCTTTTTTAGCGAAATATTTAGAATATGCTGAACCAGAATTAAAAGGAAAAATTGAGTTCACTGAAGAACGGCTATCTAGTTATGATGCTATAATTGCTACAGGAAGTAATAATACTACTCGTTATTTTGAATATTATTTTAAAGACAAACCTAGTATCATTAGAAAAAACAGAAATTCAGTAGCTGTATTTACAGGGAATGAAACTAAAGATGAATTACAAGATTTAAGCGAAGATGTTTTCCGTTATTTTGGGTTAGGTTGTCGTTCGGTATCAAAATTATTTGTCCCAAGGGGTTATGATTTTGATAATTTTTTTCGCGGAATGTATGCGCAAAAAGACATAATCAATAATGCAAAATATGCTAATAATTATGATTACAATAAAGCAGTATATTTAATGAGTGAGTTCGATATTTTAGAAAACGGATTTTTAATGATTAAAGAAGATGCAAGTCACGCCTCTCCTATTGCCTCTGTTTTTTATGAATATTATGATACTACAGACGATTTAAAAATTAAACTTAAGAAGGAACGTGAACAAATACAATGTGTAGTTTCCAATAATTTTATAGAGACTGAAATTGCTTTTGGTCAAACCCAACATCCGCAGTTGTGGGATTATGCCGATGGCGTAAACACACTCCAATTTTTATCAAAAATATAACTATAAAATTGCATCTTTGTTGGTCTAAAATAGTATCAAAATATAATAAGAATGAAAAAGCACAACTTTAGCGCAGGTCCTTGTATTTTACCTCAAGAAGTATTGCGAAAAGCATCTGAAGCCGTACTTAACTTTAATGATGATAACCTTTCTTTATTAGAAATTTCACATCGTAGCAAACCCTTTGTAGATGTTATGGAAAACGCTAGAAGTTTAGCTTTAGAACTTCTTGGGTTAGAAAATAAAGGATATAAAGCATTGTTTTTACAAGGTGGTGCAAGCACACAATTTTTAATGGTTGCTTATAATTTATTGAATAAAAAAGGAGCCTATTTAAACACAGGAATGTGGTCTTCAAAAGCAATTAAAGAAGCAAAATTATTTGGTAAATTAGTAGAAGTTGCTTCCTCTAAAGATAAAAAATTCAGTTATATTCCTAAAGGGTATGAGATTCCTGCCGATGCAGATTTTTTCCATACCACAAGTAACAACACTATTTATGGAACACAAATAAAGGAATTTACTCATTTTAATGGCGTAAATGTATGTGATATGAGTTCTGATATTTTTTCTCGTCAGATGGATTTTTCAAAATTTGATTTGATGTATGCTGGAGCACAAAAAAATATGGGTCCAGCAGGAGCAACATTAATCGTTATAAAGGAAGAAATTTTAGGCAAAGTAGATAGAGCAATTCCGTCAATGTTAGATTATCAAGTACATCTTTCAAAAGAAAGTATGTTTAATACACCAGCCGTTTTTTCAGTGTATGTTTCTATGCTAACATTAGAATGGTTAAAAAACCTAGGAGGAATTGATTTTATTGAAGGTGTAAATAATAAGAAAGCCGCTTTATTATACAATGAAATAGATAGAAACCCTTTATTTAAAGGGCTTGTAAACACTGAAGACAGAAGTACTATGAACGCTACTTTTTCTTTAACTAATGAAGCCTTAAAAGACACTTTTGATGCTATATGGGCAGCAGCAGGAATAAATGGTTTAAACGGTCATAGAAGTATTGGTGGTTACCGTGCAAGTATGTATAACGCATTGCCTTTATTTAGCGTACAAACGTTGGTAGATGTAATGCAAGAATTGGAAAGAATAAGTTAATGTAACAATTAAAAAAATTGATAGTGTAACAATTATTAATTTTTTCAATTTTTAATCTTTGAATAAATTATAATGAAAATATTAGCAAACGACGGAATTTCACAAAGTGGAATTGACGCTCTCGAAAAAAATGGATTTGAAGTAATTACTACAAAAGTTGCCCAAGAACAATTAGAAAACTATATAAACGAAAATAATATTGATGCTATTTTAGTACGAAGCGCAACGCAAGTTCGTCAAGAATTAATTGAAGCATGCCCAAGTATTAAATTAATTGGTCGTGGTGGCGTTGGTATGGATAATATTGACGTTGAATATGCACGTGATAATGGTTTACACGTTATTAATACACCTACTTCATCTTCAAATTCTGTGGCAGAATTAGTATTCGCTCATTTATTCGGAATGGTACGCTTCCTACATTCATCTAATAGAGAAATGCCTTTAGAAGGAGATTCTCGCTTTAAAGAATTAAAAAAGGCGTATTCTGCAGGAACAGAATTACGTGGAAAAACCTTAGGAATTATCGGTTTTGGACATATTGGAAAAGGAGTTGCAAAAATTGCCTTAGGTATTGGCATGAAAGTAATTGCAACGGATGTTCTTATTGGAGAAGTAACTATAAATATTCCTTTTTATAATGGACAATCTATTGATATAGAAATAGAAACCCAACCTATTGCAGTTCTTTTAAAACAGGCTGATTTTATAACATTACATGTTCCTAGTCTAAAAGAACATATAATTGGTAAGAAACAATTTAACAGTATGAAAGATGGTGTTGGTATTATAAATACAGCTCGCGGTGGTTCTATTGATGAAGTTGCCCTAGTAAATGCAATAGAATCGGGCAAAGTACAATTTGCAGGTTTAGATGTTTTTGAAAATGAGCCAAAACCAGAGATTCAATTATTAATGAATCCAGAAATTTCCTTAACACCACATATTGGTGCAGCTACCTTAGAGGCACAAGATAGAATTGGTACTGAATTGGCTGAACAAATTATTGAATTATTGTCTGAATAGATGGCAATTATAAAACCTTTTAAAGCCGTTAGAGCTACCCGAGATAAAGTAGCCTTAGTTTCGTCAAAATCGTATGAAGCCTATACAGATGCTAAGTTAAAAGCAAAATTAGATTTTAATCCGTTTTCCTTTTTGCACATCATAAATCCAGGATATAAATATCATAAACAAGATGTTACTGGAGAATTGCGTTTTAAATTAGTATACAATCGGTACTTAGAATTTAAAGAAGACGAAATTTTTACACAAGACAAATCACCCGCTTTTTATATTTATCAGAAAACAACACCAACAAAATCTTTCTGTGGAATAATTTCTGCTACTTCGGTTGAAGATTATCATAACAACGTAATTAAAAAACACGAAGGCACAATTAGAAAAAAAGAATTATTTTTTGAAAACTATTTAAAAAACACAGGCTTTAACGCAGAACCTGTACTCCTAACCTATCCTGATAATGCTATAGTTGAATCCATAATTAAAAAATATAAACAACAAAGAGCCGAATATGAATTTTCTACAACAGATAAAAATTCTCATTTACTTTGGGTTATTGATAACGCAAATGATATTGAACAAATAACAACAGCTTTTAAAGAAATTGATACGTTATATATTGCTGACGGGCATCACAGATCTACTTCTTCTTGTTTACTAGCACAGAATTTAGCAGCACAAAACCCAAATCATACTGGTAAAGAAAATTATAATTTTTTTATGAGTTACTTGCTCCCAGAAAGTCAATTAAGTATTTACGAATTTAATCGATTTATAAAAGACTTAAATGGTTTAACACCAAATGAATTTTTAATTGAATTAGATACGTTTTTTAGAATTGAAAACCGTGGTCAAGAATTATATAAACCATTAAAAAAACATCATTTCTCTATGTATTTGGATGGTGAATTTTACTCGTTATATTTACGTAAATCGGTTTATAAGTTTACAAATACATTAAGTAAATTAGATGCACAAATTCTGTACACTACAGTTTTAAAACCAATATTAGGCATTGAAGATATTAGAAATGCTTCTAAGATTATCTATTCTCAAGATAAATCTGATAGTTTAGAATTGAAAACTAAAGTAGATACTGGAAACTTTAAAGTTTCTTTCGGAATGTTGCCAATAACAATTAATGAATTAAAAGAAATTGTAGATGCAGATTTATTAATGCCTCCAAAAACAACATACATAGAACCAAAACTACGTAGCGGACTAATAATTTATGAAATTTAATTATGTTTAGTGGAATAAAAGAGAACCTTAAAGAAATAGCATTAACCTTACCTGAAAATATAACTTTAGTTGCTGTTTCTAAAACCAAACCTATTATTGATATTCAAGAAGCCTATGGTACAGGTCAGCGTATTTTTGGAGAAAATAAAATTCAGGAAATGGTTACCAAATACAATGCTTTACCAAAAGACATTGAATGGCATATGATTGGTCATTTACAACGTAATAAGGTAAAATATATGGCGCATTTTGTTGATTTAATTCACGGAGTAGATAGTTTTAAAACTCTTAAAGAAATTGATAAGCAAGCTAAAAAACACAATCGCGTTATTAATTGTTTATTGCAAGCAAGCATTGCAAAAGAGGATACAAAATTTGGACTTTCTTTTAATGAAATTGAAACGATTTTAATTTCTAAAGAATTTTCTACATTACAAAACATTACTATTGTAGGGTTGATGGGAATGGCAACATTTACTGATAACCAACAACAACTTAAAGAAGAATTTTCTTCATTAAAAAACTTTTTCAACCAACTCAAAACCCAAAACTCAAAACTCAAAACTTTAAGTATGGGGATGAGTGGCGATTATCAATTAGCCATAAAAAACGGAAGCACAATGGTTAGAATAGGAAGCTCAATATTTGGTCAAAGAAATTATATTGTGTAATTTTATTTTTTAAGAGAAAAAAAAGAAAAATTGTACGCAATATTAGACATTGAAACAACCGGAGGTAAATATAACGAAGAAGGAATTACCGAAATTGCTATTCATAAATTTGATGGTCATACTACTGTAGATCAATTTATTAGCCTTATAAATCCAGAACGAGAAATTCAAGAATTTGTTGTTAAACTTACAGGAATTAATCAAAAGATGTTGCGCAACGCTCCAAAGTTTCATGAAGTTGCTAAACAAATTGTAGAGATTACCGAAGGTTGTATAATTATTGCTCACAATGCAACTTTTGATTATCGAATTTTACGAACAGAATTTAATCGTTTAGGTTTTAATTTCCAAAGAAATACAATCTGTACCGTAGAGTTAAGTCAGAAATTATTACCTGAAGAAGAATCTCACAGTCTTGGTAAACTATGCCGTAGTTTAGGAATTGTAGTTGCAGGTAGACATAGAGCTAATGGAGATGCATTAGCAACAGTACAACTTTTTAAACTCTTGTTAGAAAAAGATACTAATAAAGATATTTTAAAAAATACTATAAAATACTTTGATAATAGAACTACCAAACAGAAATTAAAAAAATTATTAGAAATTGCACCCGAAACTGCAGGCGTTTTTTATTTACATAATAACGATGGTAAAATTCTATTTTTAGGAAGAGGAAGTAATATAAAGAAGGAACTTAATAACGTGTTTTTAAAAACGAGTGTTAGAGCACAAAAAATTCATGAAAAAGTTACTGCTTTAACTTTTGAAAATACGGGCAACGAACTAATTACTAGATTAAAATATTATTTAGAATTAGATATTCTAAAGCCAAAATATAATATTAAGAAAAAAAAGAAAAAGAAGAAAAAAATTAAGTTTCAATATCCAAATTTAATACTTTTTGATAAAGGCAGAAATGTTGGAGAAAACGCTGTAATACTTATAGAGAATAATGAAGTTATCGGTTACGGGTTTACAAATTTGGCGTTTCAAGAAAACCAATTAGACGTTTTAAAAAGTATCTTAACGCCTATAGAAGACAAAATACTTGCAAAAAATATTGTGAAAAATTATTTGGATAAAAAACAAGTACAAAAAATAGTTAGATTTTAAAATCAATAGAATTTATAGTACTTTGCACTCTCAATTTTTTATCATCTTTTGAAAAAAAAACCCATAAAAAATAAACGTTCCTTTAAAGACAAACTTCATGAAATAATTTATGAAGCAGATACACCAGCTGGTAAGCTCTTTGATGTAATACTTTTAATAACCATTATTGCAAGTATTTTACTGGTAATGTTAGAAAGTGTAGAAAGTTTTGACACAAAATATCATTCTTTCTTAAATATTTCTGAATGGATTATTACTATTCTTTTTTCCCTTGAATACCTTGCACGAATTACTACTGTAAAAAAACCATGGAAATATATTTTTAGCTTTTACGGTATTATAGACTTACTTTCTACTATACCAAAGTATTTAGCAATATTTTTTACAGGAACTCATAGTTTAGTTGCTCTTAGAGCTTTGCGTTTACTTAGAGTTTTTAGAATTTTAAAACTAGCTAGGTTTATTGGAGCATCAGACAGCCTTATAAAAGCTTTAAAAGCAAGTAAAGCAAAAATTGGAGTTTTCTTATTTTTTGTTGTTATTCTTTGTGTAATTTTAGGTACTATTATGTATTTAATTGAAGGAGGCGAAAACGGTTTTACAAGTATACCAAGAAGCGTATATTGGGCAATTGTAACCCTTACCACTGTTGGTTATGGAGATATTGCACCACACACACCTTTAGGGCAATTTATTGCCAGTATTATTATGATTTTAGGTTATGGTATTATTGCTATTCCTACAGGAATTGTTTCTTCTGAAATGACAAAAACTGATGTAGATATAAATACACAATCATGTTCAAATTGTTTAGCAGAAGATCATATTGATGAAGCAGAATTCTGTTATAGTTGTGGCAAAAACCTTCATGAATAAAACAATGAATTCTAAAAACATATTAATTACCATTGTTGGTGCTACAGCTATTGGTAAAACTTCGTTAAGCATTCAACTTGCAAAACACTTTTCGTCAGACATTATCTCATGTGATTCTCGCCAATTTTACAAAGAAATGACTATTGGAACTGCTGTTCCAAACACAGATGAATTAGCTTCAGTAAAACATCATTTTATCCAAAATAGAAGTATTTTTGAAGACTACTCGGTTGGTCAATTTGAAAAAGATGCTTTAGTAAGATTAGACGAGTTGTTTCAAAAAAAACCAATTCAAATTATGGTTGGTGGTAGCGGATTATATGTAGATGCTGTTTTAAAAGGATTAGATTATTTTCCTACAGTAGATTCTAAAATTAGAGAAAACCTTAGTAAAGAGCTAAAAGAAAAAGGTATTGAACATCTTCAGAATCAATTAAAAGAACTCGATTTAGAAACTTATAACCTTATTGCAATTGATAATCCACACAGATTAATTAGAGCTTTAGAAGTATGTATTGGTAGCGGAACCCCTTATGCTACTTTCAAGAATAAACCAAAAACTCCTCGTAATTTTCAATCTATAAAAATCGGATTAACTGCAGATAGAGAAATTTTGTATAACAGAATTAATCGCAGAGTTGATATAATGATGGAAAGTGGCTTGATAGAAGAAGCAAAAAAACTACTTCCAAATAAAGAATTGAATGCCTTACAAACAGTTGGCTACAGAGAACTGTTCACATACTTTAACGGAAACTTTACCAAAGAATTTGCCATTTCAGAAATTAAGAAAAATACACGCCGTTTTGCAAAGCGTCAAGGAACTTGGTTTCGTAGGTGCAATGATATTTTATGGTTTGATTATCAGGAAGATGTAAAAAATATTATAAAAACGATTGAAGAGAAACTTTAACAAATTTTAAAATTTGTAAAATATCCACTTTATTATATTTGCTAAAGTCAAGAACCTCTGAGTAAGCCTACGAGGCATAAAAAAGGAACAAACTTTAACCATCTCAATGCAAGCATTGGGAATAAAACCCACTAGTGGGATTAAAATTTAACAAATGAAATTAAAAATTACTTTATTAATTACTCATGTTACGCATCCAAACCTCAAAAAAGGATGATTAAGCAGCTTTAGGTGTTGATAACTTTCTGAGTTCGTTATGAGCTGCTTTTTGAGCTGCTAAATAGATTTGTGTTTTCATAGCAAAATGATTTTTCCCTGTTCTTTGTTTAAGCCACTCTAACTTTATATAAGCTACAATTGACAATACAAAATGATTCGTTTGAGTTTCTGTTTTTTTAGTTGGAGATTTAGCAAAACCTGTGTTACTTTTAATCGATTTGTGATACTCTTCTACTGCCCACCGTTTTTTGTAGATTGTAGTTATTTGGTTATACGATAAATTTAAATCACTACAAGCCAAGTACAACTCGCCGACTGTATCATTCTCGTTTTTGAAAACTTGCTTTGTAAGCAACAGCGGAAAGTCTAGTTTTTCAAACCAAACTTCCACGGTTTGTTGTCTTGGCTGTAATGTTTTAATATTCACGTATGCTCCATTTTGCTTATCTTCTAAGGATAAGGCTACTTTTCGATTGCTTTTTAAGGCAATAATAAAATCATTTTTTAAAAGTTCTTTACAATAAACCATGTTCTCTGCTGAAGAAAACCAACTATCAGCCAACACATAATCAAAGTGTATTTTGCTACTACATTCCTGCAACATTTCTCTAAAAAGTTCGTTTTTAGTTTTGCTGCTTTTACGCTTTTGCCTTCCTGTTTTTTTGTCGGTAACCCAAATATTTTTCTTTATAAACTCTACACCACACGGTATACGCATGCCTCCAACTTCGACTAAAGCAGTTAGAAAATTAACCCCTTTTACAGACCTTCCAAACACATGGTCAAAATGCCAAGTGTTCAACTCACTTTCATCTGTATATTGTTTTTCTTGTATCGAATCATCAAAACTTAAAATGATAGTTTCTTTAGATTGAGTCAATTCTTCAACATAAGGTTTTGCCTTTTTCCATAGAAATTTACTGTCATAAACACCCGTTGATAATGCTCGTGTTATTTTATCATGTTTTATAGAGAGTAATGAAGCCATACCTGTAGCTGTCGTGTAAGAACTTGAACTTATCAAATAATCAGTATACAAATCAACAAAATTATCCATCTTTTTATTTCTCAAAGTTGTTAACAAGATAAACTATAAATATCTTAAATTCAAATTATTCTTGCGTAAGGTGAGTTACTAACATAACTCGGGTCGAAAGCAATGGTTAAATGTTTGCCCCCATACTCAGTAATCAATTCTTTATTGAAATTTAAAAAGTCAAAAGACTTACTAAACTGATTCCTGTAATGTTGTTCTCCATGATCACCATAACGACTTAACTGCATAAAATTTAAACGTCCTTTTATGCTGAGAAATAGACCAAAAACTTCCAACATAAAATCATATTGCCATTTATTTACATCTTTCATTTTGTTAAGTAATCTTTTTGTGTGATATTTATAGTTGGATTTCTCCTTGAGAAGCATCATTAATAGCTGTTTGAAATTAACTATTAATTTAATGATAATCAGGGAGTTATCCTAATTTTTGAGCCTGTTTTTTTAACTTATTTAATTGACTGTTAGAGGGTTAGGGCAAAGTTTAACGGAGTATTGTATTTAGAACAAATTTCAAAATAGATTTTTTATCTCTAGATTTTAGGATTCTCTCTTTCGTTTTTTAAACTTTTTCGGAGTAAATAGTATGTTATAATTGATTTTAAAAGTTAAAAAGGATTAATTTTACTAACAGAGCATAGGTATCCCAAGGTTTTAAAATTCTCACTTTAAAACCGTTATTGAGTTATTATCTCTCGAAACAAATCTTGATATACAAATGCTCTTGATAACTGATAATATATTCGTTTTTTAGTGACTTTTATGGTAGCTCCAACTTTTAATAAATTGGTTCTTATTGTATTTATTTGCCATTTTTCAGCCTTTTCAAATGTTGTTTTTTTGATGCTTTTTTTTAGTCAATACTCCGTTAAGTTTTTATGCTGCTCTGATACCATAATACAGTAGTTCTTTAATTTTTTGTTTATTATTCTTCAAGTTCGGTCTTATAGCGAACACGTTAAAAAATCGAGCAAGCATTAACTCATTGTGATGTAAGGTTTTAATATCCTTGATTGAGAAAGCGCCTCTTAGCCTTTTTTCAATAGGCATCCAATGTGTAATCTTAGCAAGATTAACAGTTGTAAGTGCTGTATTAAAATGAAAATTGAGTTTATCCTCACTTCTTGCTTGACAGTGATTTAGACCAGTATATTGTTTGGCATCTCTAAAAGTAAATTCTATTTGAAATCTAGTACGATAATATGTCAAAACCATTTCTGCTGAAATTGTTACATCTGTAGAGAAATATAATTTATGATTCCATTTTCCTTTTTTAAGGGAATAAACAATCACAAGATTGATTTTTCTTTTTAATGATTTTGAGTATACAATAGCGCTGTATACTTTGCTTTTCGGATTATCTTCTATCAAAGAAAAATATTCTTTTCTAAGTTTTTTATAATCAATTTTTCCATCATATTTCTTAGGTCTTCCTCTCCCATATTTCTGTTGGTCAGTATAAATATATTGTAAGTCAGCATCGTTTCTTAGTCTGCTAACGGTCTCCAATCCATTATCAGAGAGTTTAGAAACAAAACCGTATTTGGAAAAATAAGCATCTGCCACAACATATTTAGACATCGAAAGAAGGACCTCTTTTCTTTGAATCAATATATTGGCATAATGATCTACCAAACTTTTTGATTCCAAATTATTTGGTGTCTGAACAGCCTCTAAATGAAACGCTGTATGATTATCTATATCAATCGCTGCTATACCAGATATTTCCAATCCCCATTTTGCCTTTCCCGCTACACCAGACCAATAATAACCAACTCCACAGGTGGATTTACCAGATTTACTAACATAACTCGGGTCGAAAGCAATGGTTAAATGTTTGCCCCCATACTCAGTAATCAATTCTTTATTGAAATTTAAAAAGTCAAAAGACTTACTAAACTGATTCCTGTAATGTTGTTCTCCATGATCACCATAACGACTTAACTGCATAAAATTTAAACGTCCTTTTATGCTGAGAAATAGACCAAAAACTTCCAACATAAAATCATATTGCCATTTATTTACATCTTTCATTTTGTTAAGTAATCTTTTTGTGTGATATTTATAGTTGGATTTCTCCTTGAGAAGCATCATTAATAGCTGTTTGAAATTAACTATTAATTTAATGATAATCAGGGAGTTATCCTAATTTTTGAGCCTGTTTTTTTAACTTATTTAATTGACTGTTAGAGGGTTAGGGCAAAGTTTAACGGAGTATTGTCAAATAGAATTTACTTTTAGAGATGCCAAACAATATACTGGTCTAAATCACTGTCAAGCAAGAAGTGAGGATAAACTCAATTTTCATTTTAATACAGCACTTACAACTGTTAATCTTGCTAAGATTACACATTGGATGCCTATTGAAAAAAGGCTAAGAGGCGCTTTCTCAATCAAGGATATTAAAACCTTACATCACAATGAGTTAATGCTTGCTCGATTTTTTAACGTGTTCGCTATAAGACCGAACTTGAAGAATAATAAACAAAAAATTAAAGAACTACTGTATTATGGTATCAGAGCAGCATAAAAACTTAACGGAGTATTGTTTTGGTAGTATTTGTTTTTATTTTTTTATTCATAGCCTCTACCATTCCATTTGTCCAAGAATGTTTGACTAAAGTTGTTCAATGTTCAATATTATTTTGGTTACAGACCCTTATGAATAAATGGATTTTGTTTTTAGGTTTCTTCTCTTTAACCAATGCATTATAGCAAAATTCCATTCCATTATCTGTCAGTATTTTTGTTATTTTAAAAGGATATTGTTTGACGGCTTCTTCTAAGAAATCAGCTGCCGTTTGCATTCTTTTATTGTCATAAACCGCTATATATACAAATCGTGTAGCCCTATCAATGGCTATAAAAAGATACCATTTTTGTTTGTTAATTCTAATTTTAGAAGTGTCTATATGTAAAAATCCAGGAGCATATGTTTTAAATTTCTTATACTTCTTTTTCTCTTCTTTTGGAAGTAAATCTGAAAGACGACTAATGTTATTACGTTGCAAACAACGATGGAGATTACTTCTTGATAATTATGCTATTACTGGTTTTAAAACCACCTATAAATCATCTAAAGGAAGTACTGTTTTTATAACGTGTTTCGATTATTATTTGTTCTGAAACTACACATAAAACACTGTCTTGACCTTTCTTTTTACCGCATTTTAAGTCCTCAATAAAATTGCGAGCCTTCCATTTCTTAACTGTTTTAACGTTGATGTTATATTTGAAGGCTAAACTTTTTAATGTAGAATCAGACCCTTGTATTTCTTTTCTAATGCGGTGCGTAGTTGTGGCTGTGCCGTGTAATATTTGTCCCATATTTTTTTCGTTGTTAGTTCAAAGATTGTAAATCCTGTTATATATGGGACTAAGCAAACCATAATACTGCTGAAGAATGCAAATTTTAAACATCAACACACAGTCATAAGCAAGACGACCTTCTTTTCCTTTAAGGGGTATGCTTATTTTTTCTTCTAATAAACCTCTGAAAATATCAAAATCAATGCCTGAATTTAATTTCTCTAATGGGT
The DNA here is from genome assembly GCA_965242715.1 of Tenacibaculum sp. Lineage (GTDB taxonomy): Bacteria > Bacteroidota > Bacteroidia > Flavobacteriales > Flavobacteriaceae > Polaribacter. The sequence goes on along the minus strand of OZ251501.1, from coordinate 1,004,528 downwards.
CGCCTAACATACTAAGTTTGCTTAATCGAATATCTTGATCAAAAAAAAACCGTAATCTCTATGCCTTTTAAATCGTTTCATAATAATATAAATATACTGAAAATCAATGTGATACAAAAAAAATTTTGAACTTATTTAGTTTTTAGAGGCGCCCTTAATAAAAACCTGCGTACAATAATTTGTATAGTTAATGGCTACTAATAGCAAAACCTAAGTAAATTTATTTCACGAAGTTTTGTGCTTAACTTAAAGTTTACTAATTTTAACTCGCCACTAACCATACAATAGACGTTAGTAGTAATTTTTAACAACAAAATTGTATTTTAGTATTCTAATCCAACTTAATTATGAAAAAACCTCTTGTCATCATTCTTGTATTATTCATCACTTCATGTAAACCTAACCAACCAACAATTGATAATATAGCCGAAAATTATGTAAAACTTGTTTTAGAAATAGGACAATATGATGATACTTTTGTAGATGCTTATTTTGGACCTGAAGATTGGAAACCAACTGAAGTAAAATCAGAAATATTACCTCTAGATAATTTTGTAGAACGAGCAAATACATTAATAAATCAATGTGATTTATTACTTGTTTCAGGTGACCCAAATTTGGAAATTGCTCGAATTAACATGCTTAAAAAACAACTCATTGCTGTTAGAACAAAAACCGAAATGATAGGAGGTAAACTTTATACATTTGATGAGGAAGCGAAATTACTTTATGATGCCGAACCTCCGCATTTCTCGATGGCTCATTTCAATGAATTATTAATTGGATTAGATAGTTTATTAGTTGGTGAAGGAGATTTACCAACTAGATACAATAATTTTATGTCCGAGTTTATTATTCCGAAAGAAAAACTTGATACAATTTTTAGAGTTGCTATAGACGAATCTAGAAAAATCACAAAAAACTATTTTGAATTACCTGAAAACGAAAATTTTGTTCTAGAATATGTAACCGATAAAGTTTGGAGTGGCTATAATTATTATCAAGGTAATGCTCAAAGTTTAATACAAATAAATACTGACTTTCCTATTTATATTAGTAGAGCAATAGATTTGGCTAGCCATGAAGGATATCCTGGACATCATATTTATATGATGCTTACAGAACAAAATCTGGTAAACAACAAAGGTTGGATGGAATATTCAGTCTATCCTTTATTTTCACCAGTATCACTCATTGCCGAAGGTAGTGCTAATTATGGTATCGATGTTGTTTTTCCAAGTGATAAAAGAATAAACTTCGAAATGGAACATCTTTTCCCAATTGCTGGCATAGATGTGAACAAAGCGGATCTGTTTTATAAAGTGCAAGATTTAATGAGTGAGCTAAGCTATGCAAGAAACGAAACGGCAAGAGCATACCTAAATGGAGATCTCTCACGTGAGAATGCCATAAAACAAATTGAAAAGTACAGTCTTTTCACACCACAAAAAGCAGAACAAAGCATACGTTTTATTGAAGCAAACCGCAGTTATATTATTAATTATAATTTAGGAAAGGATTTAGTTGCAAAACATATTGAGTTGTTAGGTGGTTCTTACAGTAATCCTGAAAAACGTTGGGAAATTTTTAAAGAACTATTAAGCAATCCTTATTCTGCAAGTACTTTGAAGAAAGAATAAACTAGCCAACTTGGGTAATATTTTTGTTAATTAATTCTCCTTGATAAATTGTAGAATAAAAAATTTGATAAACTATTGCTAACAGTGTATATAATTTATTGCTAGTTCTAGCCTACTTACGAAAATTCTCGCGGATTTTCTATTCGGTATTTAATTTACTAAATTGATTGCTTAAACACGCAACAAACCATATACCAAACGCTAGCTACAAGGCGGTACGGTAAAGGGACAAAGTTAAAGGGACATCCTTTACACTTTTTCAGGTTGTAATTTGGAATAAAAAACAAATTACTATGCCTTGGAAAGAAACAACAATTATGGAACAAAAAATTGAATTTATTGGTGTAATAGACAAAAAGTAGGCTAAGAATCTCTGTAAACTTTATCTTTGTTGACTTAACATCAAATCAAAGATTTTGAATAAAAAAAGTGCTTTTATTGTAGTAGTACAATAACAAAGAAAAAGGGGATGTCTGTAAGAAACAATTTTTAGGTGAAAATAGGATACATATTTCTGAACTTTAGATTGCATATTCTAAAGGGAAACAGACTTATAAACAGTTGGCAAAAAAGCATAATTGCTCCAGGCGAACTATACAAAGAAAAATAGATTTACATCTAGTTTCTACACCAAAACAACAACCAAGAAAAGTGGCTTAATAGACAAAAAGGAGTCTTAAAGTCTCTATAACGCTTATTGTCATTATCTTTGGAGTAAACGAAAGCTTATGAATAAAAAAAGTGTATAAATTGTCACGGTTATTTCACAAAAAAGAGTGGTTTTAGAAATGGAAAACAGAGGTATAAATGTAGGACTTGTGGAAAGCAATTTTTAGGAGGTTATAGATTAAATCCTGCACTACTTTGGGAAGAATATTTAAGAGGTAAACAAACATATTTACAGTTGGCTAAGAGATATAATTGTTCGAAGCGAACGATTCAACGCAAGATTGATTTGCATAAGGTCTCTATTTTTTCAAAAGAAGCTAGAGAAGTAGTCGTATTGATGGATACCACTTATTGGGGAAGAAATTTTGGGGTAATGCTCTTTAAAGACGCTATTACCAAAGAAAACTTACTGAAATATTATGTAAAGAATGAGACTAATTTTCTTTACAAAAAAGGGATAGAAGAGTTAGCATTAAAAGGGTTTACAATAGTTGCAATAGTAAGCGATGGAAGAAAAGGATTAGCTCAATCTTTTGGATCAATACCAGTTCAAATGTGCCAGTTTCATCAAGTGGCAATCATCAGAAGATATATCACTAAAAACCCTAAACTTCCAGCATCTATCGAATTAAAGGAGCTTGTTTCTATGATGAAAATGACAGATAGAGAATCTTTTGAAGGCGGTTTAAATAATTGGTTTATAAAATGGGAAGACTTTCTAAATGAGCGAACAGTAAATATTGAAACAGGCAAGAGTTATTACACACATAAGCGTCTGAGAAGTGCTTATAGAAGCTAGTTTAGCCCCTTATAAGTTCGGAGTGATATTTTAAATTTCAAACTAATACATTTGAGATATGAAATACAAGAAATGGAGTTTATCAGAGAAGTTAGAAATTCTATCCTGTTCAGAAGAAAACGGAATTATAGAAACTTGTCGTAAATACAGCGTTAGTACAGGGGCTTTGTATAGTTGGAAAAAGAAGTACGAGAGTCAAGGAGAAGCAGGCTTAAAAGTCACTTATGATATTCGTAGTAAGGAACTAAAGCAATCCGAAGAAGAAAACAGAATACTTCGTAAGTTGTTAAGTAACAAGGAAATTGAATTAGAAATTCAACGAGAACTTTTAAAAAAAAAGTTTGGGACCTCCGATCCAAGAAAAATTTAGTCGATGTTTTTTCAGAAAGTATACTATTAGTAAAACTAAGATTATCAATATGGTAGGTATTGTGCATAGCAGTTATTATCGTACACCTAGTCTTGGTAAAAAGGGGAAGACAGCAAGTAAACTCAGTTATAATAAGATAAACGGTTGGGTAAATCAAGAAGTTGTAGTTCAGGCTATAAAAAAAGTTTTAAGCCATGAATTTATAGATTGTGGATACCGCTTAATGACTGCTTATTTGAAGCGAGATGGTTATCTAATTAATCATAAAAAACTATACAGAATAATGAAGGAAGAGGGGTTGTTAAAACTTGAAAATCGAATAAACAGAAGTGGTTCTGGTCGTAAATTCGTGAAATTTAGAAAAGTAAACACTTCTAGACCTTTCGAGTGTTTAGAAATGGACATAAAGATGGTTTGGATTCCAAAGGCTGGTAAAAACGCTTATTTGATATCTATAATAGATGTTCACTCGCGAAGAATATTAAAAGACTATTTTTCTTTTTCAATAAAACAAGATAAGGTGATAGCATTGCTTTCTGATGTGTTTTTAGAGTATCAATATCCTGAAAATGTAGTTATTAGAAGTGATAACGGAAGTCAGTTTATTGCTAAAAACGTACGAGAATATCTTGGACTAATAGGAGTTCAGCAGGAATTTACACATATAGCAACACCAGAAGAAAACGCTCATATTGAAGCATATCATGGCATATTAAAAAAAGAAGTCTTTACAAGAGTGGATTATAGAACTTTTGGAGAAATTGAACAAATACTAAAAAGATATGTTATTTTCTATAACAATAATAGGATACATGGCCTTTTGGGGCGCATTACACCAATGGAAAAATGGAACAAAGACAAACATTTAATTTTAATGAAAAATTTAACCGCTTAATTAATAATCGAAATTTAGAATAATACTCTTGTTTTATAGGGGTCAAAACAGAAGCCTAAAAAGTAATTTACCTTGGTTGTTTACTTGGTATGATTATATCGAATTAAATATCCCAAATACGACCAATGCAATTGATGGGCATTTTGCAGATTTAAAGAATAAACTCAGGAATCATAATGGATTATCCATTGAGAGAAAAATAAAGTTTATTAACGCTTTTTTAGGAGTTTGATAAAGTAAAATAGGTAGACTCCTTTTTGTCCACTTGGAAATATTTAATCAAAAACAGACTCCTTTTTGTCTATTACGCCAGAAAAGTTGTTGTTTTGATGGATTCTACAGTCCAAAACAGGAAAGAGCTATTACACACACAAGCGATTAAGAAGTGCTTATAGAGGCCTAAAAACAAATTTAAAATGGCTTTTTACTTGGTATGATTATATGGCGTTAAATATTCCAAATACCACCAATGCAATTGATGGACATTTTTCAGGTTTAAAGAACAAACTCAGAAATCATAATGGATTATAAAGAGCAAGAAAAATTAAATTTATAGATGCCTTTTTCAAGGCATAAAGGCTTCATAAAACATCAAAAAAGAGGTTCGATTGAACCTCTTAATTTTGACGTTTTGGTCAGCCGTCAAGGCATCCCTTTATTGGTTGCCTGTCGGCAGACAGGCTCTCCAGCAGAGCCAATATCCGTTTAACTTGATAGATCAAACATAAAATAAGTAAAATTGATGTGCAAAATTTAATGAAATTTAGAGCCTACTTTTTGTCCACTTGAAAAAAATCACCTAAAAATAGCCTACTTTTGTCTATTACACCTCAATTTTAAACAACAACCTTGTGAAACTTAGCAGTTAAAAATAAAAAAAACTCCCAACAAATTTTGGGAGTTTAAAATATAATTATCAACTATTTATTGCTTATTATACGTTTTGTTTTTTAATTAAATTTAAAGCAGAACCTTCATTATACCATTCAATTTGTCCTTGGTTATAAGTATGATTTGTTATAATTGTGTCTTTACTCCCGTCTGCATGAACAACTTCTAATGTTAAAGGTTTTCCTGGAGCAAATTCATTTAAATCTATAAAGTTAAATGTATCATCTTCTTGAATTAAATCGTAATCTGCTTCATTTGCAAATGTTAAACCTAACATTCCTTGTTTCTTCAAGTTTGTTTCATGTATTCTAGCAAAAGATTTTACGAGTACAGCAACAACACCTAAATGGCGTGGTTCCATTGCAGCGTGTTCTCTAGAAGAACCTTCTCCATAATTATGATCGCCTACAACAATTGTATGTATTCCTGCAGCTTTATAAGCACGTGCTGTTTTTGGTACAGCATCATACTCACCATTTAATTGACTTTTTACAAAATTTGTTTTCATATTGTATGCATTTACTGCACCAATTAACATATTGTTAGATATATTATCTAAATGACCACGATAACGTAACCAAGGACCTGCCATAGAAATATGGTCTGTTGTACATTTCTCAAAAGCTTTTATTAATAATTTAGCTCCTGTAATATCATTTCCTAATGGAGTAAATGGTGTTAGTAATTCTAACCTTTCTGATGTTGGATCTACTTTTATCACAATTCCACTCCCATTTTCTTCAGGCGCTAAATAACCATCATCTTTTACTTCAAAACCTTTTGGAGGTAATTCCCATCCTGTTGGCTCATCTAATAGTACTTCTTCACCTTTCTTATTAATTAGTGTATCTGTCATTGGATTAAAATCTAACCTTCCAGATAATACGATTGCCGCAACCATTTCTGGGGAAGCTACAAAGGCATGTGTATTAGGGTTTCCATCGGCACGTTTTGCAAAATTTCTATTGAATGAATGGACTATAGAGTTTTTAGGTGCATTCTTAGGATCGTCATAACGTGCCCATTGACCAATACAAGGCCCGCAAGCATTTGTAAAAATCTTTGCATCTAATTTTTCAAAAACATTTAAAATTCCGTCTCTATCTGCAGTATAACGTACTTTTTCTGAACCAGGGTTAATCCCTAATTTCGATTTCATAGTTATTCCTTTATCTAAAGCCTGTTGTGCTATAGAAGCTGCTCTTGATAAATCTTCATAAGATGAATTTGTACAAGAACCTATTAAACCCCATTCAACTTTTAATGGCCATTCATTTTTATTCGCTTTAGCTGTCATATCACTACCAACTCCTGTAGATAAATCTGGCGTAAAAGGACCGTTTATTAACGGTGTTAATTCAGATAAATTGATTTCTATTACTTGGTCAAAATATTGTTCTGGATTTGCATATACTTCAGCATCGCCTGTTAAGTAATCTTTTACTTTATTTGCAGCATCTGCTACATCATCTCTATCGGTAGCGCGTAAATAACGCTCCATAGACTCATCATAACCAAAGGTAGAAGTGGTTGCTCCTATTTCAGCTCCCATGTTGCAAATTGTTCCTTTTCCTGTACAAGACATCCCTGTAGCTCCTTCTCCAAAGTATTCTACAATAGCTCCAGTTCCTCCTTTTGCAGAAACAATTCCTGCTACTTTTAAAATAACATCTTTTGGTGCAGTCCAACCAGAAAGTTTTCCTGTTAACTTTATTCCTATTAACTTCGGAAATTTTAATTCCCAAGCCATTCCAGCCATTACATCAACTGCATCAGCTCCACCAACACCAATAGCAACCATACCTAAACCACCCGCATTTACTGTGTGAGAATCAGTACCAATCATCATTCCTCCAGGAAATGCATAGTTCTCTAAAACTACTTGATGAATAATTCCTGCTCCTGGTTTCCAAAAACCTAACCCATATTTATTTGATACAGACTCTAAAAAGTTAAAGACCTCATTACTTGTATTTAACGCATTCTGTAAATCTGTACTTGCTCCGTTTTTTGCTTGAATTAAATGATCACAATGTGTTGTAGTTGGTACTGCTACCCTACTTTTACCAGCTTGCATAAACTGTAATAAAGCCATTTGTGCTGTTGCATCTTGCAGTGCAATTCTATCTGGAGCAAAATCTACATAATCTTTACCGCGAACAAATGCTTTGTTTGGATTGCCATCCCACAAGTGAGCGTATAATATTTTTTCTGCTAATGTTAATGGTTTACCTGTAATTTTACGAGCTGCATCTACACGCTCAGGAAATTTTGCGTAAACCTCTTTTATCATATTAATGTCAAAAGCCATATACTTAGAAGTTTTTATTAATTTTTGTTGTACAAAAATACGTATTTTTAATGATTTTTAAAAAATAAACAACATATCGATTGAATTAATGGACAAAAATTATTAAATTCTATACATTTTAATAATTCTATAATAAATAAAAAAAAAAGTAAAAAATATTATCAAGTTGATAATAAAAAAGCAGACTTGTAAGCCGAATCCTGTCTAAGTCTTATCATTTATCTAGCCTTGAAATTACTAACAAGGTCTATCTGCCTACCCTTTAGAATCGAACGAGTAGTTCTCAAGCTCTAATTTACATGGCATTGCACCGCATAGAGTTTACCTGGTTTCACTACAGCCTAACTGTACATTCTTTCTGTTGCACTGGTCCTCAACTTACGTTGGACGGGTGTTATCCGCTATACTACTCTATGGTGTCCGGACTTTCCTACTTAAATTAAATTTAAGTCGATAAGATAAGTCTGCTTAATTATGTTAAAGAACTGATTCATAAAAAAACCCACTCAATAAATTGAGTGGGAAAATTGCTATGAAAAAGAAAAAGTGTACAAGATATCTCTCGTACACCACAAATATAAAATATTTTTTTGTATTGTAAAAACTTTTTCGCAAAAAATGTAAAATTATTTTTTTGCTTTTGCCTTTTTTACGAAAACATATCTTTTACTTTCTCAAAAAATGATTTATCTGAATGTTTTGGATTTGGCATAAAATTCTCATCTTCTTTCATTTGATCAAAAAACTTACGTTGCTCTTTGGTTAACTCTTGCGGTGTCCAAACATTTATATGAATTAAAAAGTCTCCGTTACCATAACGCTCAATACTTGGTAATCCTTTTCCTTTTAGACGAAGAATTTTACCAGACTGTGTTCCTGCATCAATTTTAATCTTCACTTTACCTGTAACTATTCCTACTTCTTTTGAAACTCCTAAAACTGCTTCAGAAAAATTGATATATAAATCGTAGTGAATATTACTACCTTCTCTCTTTAAGTTTTCGTGTGGTAATTCTTCAATTAAAACTAATAAATCTCCTGAAATAGAATTTCTACCTGGAGCTTCGTTTCCTTTTCCTCCAACTTTTAATTGAACCCCTTCTGTAACTCCTTCAGGAATATTAATAGAAACAGTTTCTTCTTTTACCTCCAAACCTTGTGCATCTGCTCCACTTGGTTTTTTGTCTATCATTTCTCCTGCTCCATGACAAGTTGAACAGGTTATAGCAGTTTGCATTCTACCCAGAATAGTATTGGTAACTCGCATTTGTTGCCCAGAACCATTACAGGTTGAACAGGTTTTATAAGTAACACCTTTGGCTTGCACTTTACGACGAACTTTTACCTTCTTCTCAACCCCATTAGCAATGTCTTCTAAGGTTAGTTTAACGCGAATGCGCAAATTGCTTCCTTTAACTCTAACTTGACGTTGACCGCCTCCACTAAAGCCACCTCCTCCAAAAATATCGCCAAATTGACTAAATATGTCTTCCATATTCATTCCGCCACCGCCAAAACCGCCGCCGCCGCCGCCTTGTGGTCTATCAAAAGCAGCGTGACCAAATTGATCGTATCGGGCTTTTTTATTGTCATCACTTAAAACTTCATAAGCTTCAGCTGCTTTTTTAAAGTTTTCTTCGGCAGTTGTATCATCTGGATTTTTATCTGGATGATATTTAATAGCCATTTTACGGTAACCCTTTTTAATCTCAGCAGCACTTGCCGATTTAGAAATACCTAATGCTTCGTAATAATCTTGTTTTGCCATTATCTTACGCTTGTCCTACCACCACTTTTGGGTGACGGATTATTTTATCTCCTAACTTATATCCTTTTTCTACACAATCAATAACTTTTCCTTTTAAGTCATCTGATGGCGCAGGAACTTGTGTAAGTGCTTGATGAATTTCTGGATCAAAAACATCTCCAGCATTTACTTCTATAATTGTTAATCCTTTTTGTTCTAATGTTTTTACCATTTTCTGATAAATCAACAAGACCCCTTTACGTAATTCTTCTGCTTCTTTATCATCTTCAATATGTGCCAGCGCACGCTCAAAATCATCTAAAATTGGCAGAACAGCTGTCACTACTTCTTGACTTGCAGTTTTAAATAATTCAATACGCTCTTTAGTAGTACGCTTTTTATAGTTTTCAAACTCAGCAAATAGACGTAAATATTTGTCTTTTTCAGTTTGTAATAATTCTTGAAAAGTTGGTTCTGGCTTTTCTTCTTTTACTTCCGTAGCAGCATCAACTTCTTGATTCTCCTCAATAAAATCATCTAACTCCTCGTTATTGATTTTATCCTTTAATTCGTCTTCTTTGGTATATTGATTTTTACTCATTGTAAATAATTTCTTTATATTTCCTATCATAGTTAAGCAAGAATATTGCCAATAAAAAAATCGTGTCATATTGACACGATTGTATTTTAATTATTTTTGATTAATTTAAATGTCAATACGTTCAATTTTTGCTCCAATTGATTTTAGACGTGCTTCTATATTTTCGTAACCTCTATCAATCTGTTCAATATTATTAATAATACTAGTTCCTTTTGCTGATAACGCTGCAATTAACAAAGAAATTCCTGCGCGAATATCTGGCGAAGTCATTTTAGTTGCTTTTAATTGACTTTGAAAATTGTGCCCAATTACAGTTGCTCTATGCGGATCACACAGAATAACTTTTGCTCCCATATCAATTAATTTATCAACAAAAAACAAACGGCTTTCAAACATTTTTTGATGAATTAACACCGTTCCCTTTGCTTGTGTAGCAATTACTAATACAATACTCAATAAGTCAGGAGTAAACCCAGGCCAAGGAGCATCTGCAATTGTTAATATAGAATCATCTATGTAATTTTGAATTTCGTAAGATTCTTGTGCTGGAATGTAAATATCATCACCTCTTTTTTCTAACTGAATACCTAACTTGCGAAATACATTCGGAATTTGACCTAAGTTCTCCCAACTAACATTTTTGATGGTTAATTCAGACCGTGTCATCACTGCAACACCAATCCAAGAACCAATTTCAATCATATCTGGTAATACTGTATGTTCACATCCACTAAGAGATTCTACACCTTCAATTATTAATAAATTAGAACTAACTCCAGATATTTTTGCTCCCATAGAGTTCAACATTTTACATAATTGTTGAATATAAGGTTCACAAGCTGCATTGTATATTTTGGTTGTTCCTTTAGCTAAAACGGATGCCATTAAAATATTTGCAGTTCCTGTTACTGAAGCTTCGTCTAACAACATTTCTGCTCCTACTAAACCATCTTGAGCTTCTACACCATAAAAATACTCTTCTTTATTATATCTAAATTTTGCGCCTAACTTAATAAACCCTTCAAAATGTGTATCTAAACGTCTACGCCCAATTTTATCGCCTCCTGGCCTTGGAATATATCCTCTGCCAAAACGAGCCAATAACGGACCAACAATCATAATAGAACCACGCAAAGAGCTTCCATCTCTTTTAAATTCAGGTGATTCTAAATATCCCATATTTATTTCATCTGCTTTAAATGAGTATGAATTACGAGTTAGTTTTTCAACTTTAACACCTAATTCACCTAAAATAAAAATAAGCTTATTTACATCAATAATATCAGGAATGTTGTTTATCGTAACTTTTTTAGGAGTTAATAAAACTGCACATAATATTTGAAGTACTTCATTTTTTGCTCCTTGTGGTTGAATTTCTCCACTTAATTTATGACCGCCTTCAATTTTAAATGATGCCATTTATCTTTTTCGATATTTATGATTGTTATTCGATTTTCCTTTATTATTACTGTAGTTTTTTCCTTTTTGATTTTGACCTTGAGTAGGGCGTTTGCGTAATAAATGTTTACTTTCTACCAACACCTCTGTAGTTTCACGCAAATCTATTTTTTGATCAGAAAGATCGTATAAATGTTTAAAAATAACAGCATCATCAACAGTATCTTTATTCCAATTTAAATAGCATTTTTTCATATGATTTGCAATCACAAAAATTAATGCTTCTTTTTGATCCTCATCTTCCCAATTTAGGGCTACATTTATCATTGTTTGAATATTGTTACCGTAATAACGGTATCTAGAAGCCGATTTTGGATATGGCATCGATTCTGGTTTCTGTTGCAATTCTTCTTTTGAAGGAATATCATACGGAGAATCTGCATCCAATTTAAAATCTGACATAATATACAACTGATCCCATAATTTATGCTTAAAATCAGGCACATCACGTAAATGTGGTTGTAAATTTCCCATTACATTTATAATGAATTTTGCCATAATATTGCGTTCTTCTTTAGTTTCTAAAGCAACACAATGGTTAATCATTTTTTGCATATGACGACCATATTCTGGGATTATCATTAACGGTCTATCTGAATTGTATTCTAAATCGAATGTCATTTTATAATTTTATTAAAATAAGCGTTGAAGTTTGCTTATGTTTTTAATTTACTATGTAGTTTTAAACGTTGCAAAATACATATTTATTTTGAGTAATTATCCTATTACTTTTAGTTTTGCAAACTGTAATAAAAGTTTCTTTTTACCTGCCGTACCAAATTGAATTTCTGCTTTTCTATTAGGCCCTTTTCCTTCTAACGCAATTACTTCTCCTCTACCAAAACGATTGTGTTCAACAACATTACCCACAGTTATATTACCGTCAAATAAATTAATTTTTGAATCAAGTTCTGTTACTTTTTTCATTTTAGCCTTCGGCGGAATTAAATTGTTTATGGCTTTTTTCTGCTGAAATTCTTGTCGCTTTCGCTGAATAGGTTTTTCAAAACGGATTTTCTTTGGGGCATCTCCAAAAATATCTGAATCTATAAATCGATTTATAGAAGGCGCTGTTTTTTTAGGTGTTATATATTCCAAGTACTTATCGTCTATTTCTTCCAAAAACCTACTTGGCTCGCCATCTGTTAGTTTTCCCCAACGATACCGCGTTTGCGCATAAGTTAAATAGGCTACTTTCTCTGCACGCGTTAATGCCACATAAAACAAACGACGTTCTTCTTCGAGTTCACTTCGTGTGTTCATACTCATTGCCGATGGAAATAAATTCTCCTCCAAACCAACAATATATACATACGGGTATTCTAATCCTTTAGATTGATGAATGGTCATTAAAGAAACACTCGGTCTATCATCATTCTTTTTGGAATCAAAATCGGTTGCCAATGCAACATCTTCTAAAAATGAAATTAACGATGTATCTTCTCCTTGTTCTATTTTATCTGTTATAAAGTCTTTAATTCCATTTAATAATTCTTGAACATTCTCAACTTTACTAACACCTTCAGGGGTTCCTTCTTTTTGTAAATCTTTTACTAACTGCGTTTGTTTCACTACTAATTCAGCAATTTCAAAGGCATTCATTTTTTGCGATTCAATTTGAAAACGCAATAACATGTTTACAAAGTTTTGTAATTTATTTTTTGTTCCTCCATTTATATTAATGTCAATTTTATCAATATTTTTAATAATTTCAAAAATTGATTTATTATAATGATTTGCAGCAATTGTTAACTTATCAATGGTTGTTGCACCAATACCACGAGCAGGATAATTAATAATTCTTTTTAATGCCTCCTCATCATTCGAATTAATTAACATTCGTAAATACGACAGTAAATCTTTAATTTCTTTTCGTTGATAAAAAGAAATTCCGCCATAAATTGTGTAATCAATACTCTTTTTACGTAACGCATCTTCTATTGCTCTCGATTGCGAATTGGTTCTGTATAGAACTGCAAACTGATCATTTTTTAGTTGCAAATTCATTTTATAATCAAAAATAGAATTTGCCACAAAACGACCTTCTTCTCCATCAGAAATGGTACGCATTACTTTTATCAGTTCTCCATCTACATTAGATGTCCAAACTTTTTTATCTAACTTCGTTTTATTTCTTGCAATTACTGAATTTGCTGCGTTTACAATATTTTTAGTAGAGCGATAATTCTGTTCTAATTTAAAGGTTTTCACATCTGGATAATCCTTCTGAAAATTTAATATATTTTGAATATTCGCTCCGCGGAAGCTATAAATACTTTGAGAATCATCTCCAACCACGCAAATATTTTGAAATCTATCTGCTAACGCACGTACAATTATATACTGCGAGTGATTGGTATCTTGATACTCATCTACCATTATATACCTAAAACGGTCTTGGTATTTTGCCAACACTTCAGGGAAACGTGCTAATAACTCATTGGTTCTCAATAGTAAGTCATCAAAATCCATTGCACTAGATTTAAAACATCTATCTACATATTCTTTGTAAATATCACCTACTTTTGGTCGGCTTGCGTGTAAATCTGCTTCTTGTAAATCAGTATCATTAAAATAGGCTCTAACTGTTATCAAACTATTTTTAAAAGAAGAAATTCTATTTAATATCTGCTTTGGCTTGTACCGTTCTTTATCAAGTTGCTTTTCTTTAATAATTGCCGAAATTAAACGAACAGAATCTTGTGTATCATAAATTGTGAAATTTGAAGGATACCCTAATTTGCCTGCTTCTGAACGTAAAATTCTTGCAAATACCGAATGAAAAGTCCCCATCCATAAACTCTTTGCTTCACTATAACCAACTACAGACCCAATTCTATCTTTCATCTCACGTGCTGCTTTATTAGTAAACGTGAGTGATAAAATATTAAAAGGATCAACTCCTTGGTGCATTAAATGCGCAATACGATATGTTAATACACGTGTTTTACCAGAGCCTGCACCAGCAATAATAATCATTGGTCCGTCTTTTTGTAAAACCGCCGCTTTTTGCGCTTCGTTAAGTTGGTCTAAGTAGCTATTCAATGAAAGTTTTTTAAAACGGAAAACTACACATTATAGTGAATATGAAAAAAGTATAATAGAAGTTTTTATTCACAACTTATAATTGAGTATTTAAAAGTCAATAACCTCAGGATAAGCCCACCAAGCATAAAAAAAGAAAAAACCTTAATCATTTCAATGCAAGCATCGGAGAATTAAACCCACTGGAGGGATTAAACAAGCTGTAGGAATTTACAATAATGAAAAGTTACATTGGTCTTTAGATTTAAAAAACACCTCAAGATGTACATTTAAGCTATAATAAACAAACGTACAAATCCTATAAAAGGAAAACAGCTTAACCCAAAAAATTCATAGTAATCATAGGAAAATAGGGTTAAAGATGTGAAAAATAGGTGTTTTTAGGACAGACTTTCTAATCATGGATATTGGGTAAATTTCTTTCGCCTTTTCATTAGTAGCCTTGCCTACGAAATGTTTTTGCTAATCAAACAAAAGATTAAGAAAACTAGTTTTGAAGCTGCTAAAAAATGGCAAGTTAGCTGGATAAGAACCTACTTACTAAAGGTTGGGGCAACAATAAAAAGAACCAAAAGACGAGTGTATTATCAACTATCAAAGGCTTTTGTTTGCAAAGATTTATGCCGTGAGATAATCATTCAGCAGCCACTATTTTATCTGAAATATTGGCTTACAAGGGATCGTTATGCCTTGTTCTTAAAAAAGTCGATTTTTAATCGAAAAATGAAATGAAAATTTCCTTTTATCATAAATTTTAACTAATAACTTACTGAGTTTCCATCAAATTCTTAGATGAAATATTTGAGAATTTATTTTTATGGTATTTACGATAGTCATGCATAATGCGGGGTAAGAAAATTAGTCACATATTTACTAGGTAGTCCATTTTGCTAGTGCTGTTTCTGTATGGCTACATTTGTTGCAAGTTCTTGCAAAATTATTGCGAATTTGGCTCATCTTGTTATAGCATTTTACACATTCAAAACCATTTTTCCTCTTAATAACTCATGTTACGCATCCAAACCTCAAAAAAGGATGATTAAGCAGCTTTAGGTGTTGATAACTTTCTGAGTTCGTTATGAGCTGCTTTTTGAGCTGCTAAATAGATTTGTGTTTTCATAGCAAAATGATTTTTCCCTGTTCTTTGTTTAACCCGCATTATTCATAGGATTTATATTTAGAACAAATTTCAAAATAGATTTTTTATCTCTAGATTTTAGGATTCTCTCTTTCGTTTTTTAAACTTTTTTGGAGTAAATAGTATGTTATAATTGATTTTAAAAGTTAAAAAGGATTAATTTTACTAACAGAGCATAGGTATCCCAAGGTTTTAAAATTCTCACTTTAAAACCGTTATTGAGTTATTATCTCTCGAAACAAATCTTGATATACAAATGCTCTTGATAACTGATAATATATTCGTTTTTTAGTGACTTTTATGGTAGCTCCAACTTTTAATAAATTGGTTCTTATTGTATTTATTTGCCATTTTTCAGCCTTTTCAAATGTTGTTTTTTTGATGCTTTTTTTTAGTAATAAAAATAGTTCGTAGGCTAAACTACTTAAAAACAACCTGAAGAAGTTTGCAACAAATCCATGATTGGATAATCGATCGGAAAAACACATATTCTTGACTTCTTTACTTCTGTTTTCGCTAGATTCACCTCGTTTTACATAGAAATCAAAGTATATTTCTCGGGCACCTTTCTCTTTAATATTACTTATAAAATGACGAACATTTAAGCCTTTCCCTGTACTTTCTATTTTACAGTAAGCTTGTTGTGGTTTATGCCAACTTTTGGCTTGATAGCGAAACGATGTGAAATGTTGGTGTTTTTTATGCTGATTTACATATTGAAGTTGAACCGCTTTTTTACAACGCTCAACCTTTCTTTTGAGTACCGAATTACTAGCCTGACCTGTTACAAAAAACAAATCATAATCAGCTACTAATTTATAAAAAGGAGCACAACTAAATCCACTATCTGTTCGAATAGTAATTTTTAGTTCAGGATATGCTTTTTTTATTTTTTGAATAATTCTTCTTAAAATTCCGACATACCATCGATTCGAAGGGCTATTTCCTGGGCGAAGAACTGGCAGGATAATTTGACCGGTTTCTCCATCATGAAAAAATAATTCATTTAACATAAACTGTCCATAATAACCATTGAACATTGACATTTGTTGATTCCCATATGTTGGATCATCGGTAGCATCAACATCAATTGTTATTTCATCTCGACCTTTTAGGCTTGATACGTAACGATCAATCCAAGCGTAAGAAAGTTTGAAAATAGTTTCTTTATTCAAACTGTTTTCAAAACGAGAAATAGTAGGTTGAGAAGCCAAATCTCCTTGAAGAACATCTTTAAATAATGGGTCATTTTGTAAATGGGTCACATCATTGGCATCTTGATAACCTAGCATTAGCATAAACACACGTTGCTTGAGTTGATGCTCTCGACTGTAAGTAATGTATTTAGGGTTTCGAAGATCAGGAAGTAACTTGCTAAAATGTTTTAGTAAGTTGTGGGTTCTCTCTAACTTTTCTAAAAGAATCAAAGAACCATCTGAACTAATCTCTGTGGCTGAAAAATCAACCGAAATAGCTTGATTTCCTCGATAAAATAAAGTATCTTTAGTGCTCAAATATGGGTGTTTTAAAAAATGATGTATTTTGTGTTTAACTGCTTAAATATAACACTTTACATTCAGGTTTTTTGATTTCTGATGAATTATTCGGGTTAAGCCACTCTAACTTTATATAAGCTACAATTGACAATACAAAATGATTCGTTTGAGTTTCTGTTTTTTTAGTTGGAGATTTAGCAAAACCTGTGTTACTTTTAATCGATTTGTGATACTCTTCTACTGCCCACCGTTTTTTGTAGATTGTAGTTATTTGGTTATACGATAAATTTAAATCACTACAAGCCAAGTACAACTCGCCGACTGTATCATTCTCGTTTTTGAAAACTTGCTTTGTAAGCAACAGCGGAAAGTCTAGTTTTTCAAACCAAACTTCCACGGTTTGTTGTCTTGGCTGTAATGTTTTAATATTCACGTATGCTCCATTTTGCTTATCTTCTAAGGATAAGGCTACTTTTCGATTGCTTTTTAAGGCAATAATAAAATCATTTTTTAAAAGTTCTTTACAATAAACCATGTTCTCTGCTGAAGAAAACCAACTATCAGCCAACACATAATCAAAGTGTATTTTGCTACTACATTCCTGCAACATTTCTCTAAAAAGTTCGTTTTTAGTTTTGCTGCTTTTACGCTTTTGCCTTCCTGTTTTTTTGTCGGTAACCCAAATATTTTTCTTTATAAACTCTACACCACACGGTATACGCATGCCTCCAACTTCGACTAAAGCAGTTAGAAAATTAACCCCTTTTACAGACCTTCCAAACACATGGTCAAAATGCCAAGTGTTCAACTCACTTTCATCTGTATATTGTTTTTCTTGTATCGAATCATCAAAACTTAAAATGATAGTTTCTTTAGATTGAGTCAATTCTTCAACATAAGGTTTTGCCTTTTTCCATAGAAATTTACTGTCATAAACACCCGTTGATAATGCTCGTGTTATTTTATCATGTTTTATAGAGAGTAATGAAGCCATACCTGTAGCTGTCGTGTAAGAACTTGAACTTATCAAATAATCAGTATACAAATCAACAAAATTATCCATCTTTTTATTTCTCAAAGTTGTTAACAAGATAAACTATAAATATCTTAAATTCAAATTATTCTTGCGTAAGGTGAGTTATGAATATGGAAATATCATTTACAAAGATGTTGTACAGAATTGCATAATTATGGACAATGGTGTAGATGTGAAGCAAGGCGACAAAACAATTGCAATAGAACATAATTTATTAACCACACACATAGACTGGAACGTATAATGGCTGACATAGGAAAATTAACTTCAGACAAAATAAATGCTTTAAAAGCAAAGCATGGAGAAATCCACGAAGTGAAATCTGTTAAAGATGGCAATACGCATTTTACGTATGTAAAAAAGCCAAATTTAGATATTATTTCTGCAGCTGCTAAATATGCAGAAGATGACCCTGTTAAAAGTGGTCTAATTATGTTTGAATCTACACGTGTTGGCGGTTCTGAAGAAGTTATTGCTGATGATGAGTTAAAAACTGGTGTGATGAAATATGTTGGCACACTTTTTAAAACAGTAGAGGCAAAAGGAAAAAAGCTATAGCCCACGCCAAATTAAGTGATACAGAAGGTGTAGATGAATATCTAAAAGGAAACGCACTTATTAGAAGTGCATTTCAACTAGACCCAGAAAGCTTAACACTAGAAAAGTGGGCGCAACTTTTCCAAGAAGCATTATGGTTGCGTAATGATGCTTTAAAAAATCAATTTGAAATGTTCGCTAAAATATTTGGAGCAAAAAAGACCTAATTAAATGTCAAGCGTTAGTACAAAATGGATATTGGAATTGGTGGACAAAATTACTGCTCCGCTTAAAAATATTGATGGAAATGTTAGTGACATTACTAAAGATACTATTAAAATGAATAAACAGTTGAAGGAGACTTCAGCTATTGATATTAGTGCTATTTCAGATAGCTTTAGAAGCTTAAATAATAGATTAAATGAGTTTGTTGGACCAGGAGAAAAATTTCAAGATCAATTAGCGGAAGTAGAGGCAATTACAGGAGTAACAGGTAGCGCCTTAGAGAAATTAGGAGACAATGCCAGAAGTTCTGCAAAAAGATTTGGTGGCGAAGCTTCCGACTCTTTGAATAATTATAAAGTGATTCTTTCTAAATTAGGTCCTGATATCGGTAAGAATGACAAAGCGTTAGGGATAATGAATGACAATGTACTCACGTTGTCTAAAACAATGGGTGGAGATGCGCCTGCATCTGTAGAGGCATTGACAACTTCTATGTTACAGTTTCGAGTGGATTTAAAAGATCCAATAAAAGCTGCTGAAGAGATGACAAACATGATGAATGTTATGGCAGCAGGCGCAAAAGAAGGTGCGGCTGAAGTTCCAGACATTAGTGAAGCAATTAAAGTTTCTGGTGTTGCCGCTTCCGAAGCAAAAGTTTCATTTGTTGAAGTTAATTCAGCAATTCAAGAATTAGCTAGAGGTGGAAAAAAAGGAGCTGAAGGTGGTACAGCTTTAAGAAATGTTTTAACAAAAATGGCTGGAGCAGATATTCTCCCAAAAAGAGCACTTAAAAAGTTAAAAGCTTATGGAGTTGATATGAGTATTGTTTCTGATAAAACATTACCATTTACAACCCGATTAAGAGAGTTAGGAAAGGCACAAGCGGATGCTACTATTTTTGCTCAAATGTTTGGAGTAGAAAATGCAGCAGCTGCAAACATTCTTGTAAGAAGTGTAGATGAGCAAGATGCTTTAAGTAAAAAAATAAAAGGCACAAATACAGCAACAGAGCAAGCGTCTGTAATTATGGGAACGTATTCAGAAAAAATGAAGCGTTATAAGTCATTTATGAGTGATTTAGGAATCTCAATGTTTAACGGGACAAAGAACTTTTTACCATTTGTAAATGGCGCATTTTCTGCAGTAGATGTTTTAGCCGATTTAAAGAATGCACAAAAAGGGGTGTCTATGATTATGGACACTAAATTGGGTAAAGGTTTAAAATTTATTGGTAATGGATTTAAAAAAGGAGGTTTAGCTGCTTTAGGTTTTTTGAAGAATGTAGGTTTATCTGGTTTAGCAGCATTAAAATCTTCTGGAAGATTTGTAATAACAGCATTAACAGGCATTGGTTCTTATATAACTAGTTTAATAACTGCAACGGCTGCACAATTAGGGTTCAATATTGCCATAAGTGCAAATCCAATAGGATTAATAATTATAGGAATTGTTGCGGTAGTTGGTGCAATAGCTTTATTAATTACGTATTGGGATGAAATTACAGCAGTAATTGTCGCATTTGCAAAATTTATGTGGAAAATAAGTCCGTTTAAATTTATAATCGATTTGGTAGATACCATTTTCCCTGGTTTTAAAGATGGTATAAAAGATATCTTTTCATCTGTTATTGAATGGGTTGGTAAAATGTGGGATGGTATAAAAGATGTTTGGAACTCCATTACTGGTTTCTTTGGGTTTGGAGCTGAAAATTCGGCAGAAATAACTGTTAAAAAAGTAGGTGAAGATGATCAAGTTGCTGGGGATGAAAAAGTAATAAGCACCAAAACAAAAGCGCCAATTATAACACCTCCATTTCCAACAGGTCCAACAAAAAGTCTAAAAGGTATTAATGGTGCTGGTGCTGGTTCGGGTAAAAGTATTGTTATGAATTTAGATATTAAAAACTATTTCAACATGAATGCTGGTAATTGGAGGGAAAAGGCAGATGAAATTGCGGACGTAGTAGTTGGGAAAATTAATGACAGAATGCGAGATGCAACAATAGCCTTAGAATAATGCAACAATATAATACATCAGAACTTTTTGAGCTTGCCTTTGGTATAAAAACCATTGGTAATTATAAGATAGACAAAGTTTCTGAAGGTTTAGATTATGAATCTAAATTAAGCTATTTGGGTACGCCAATGATTGTACCTATTAAATTTAAAGGTAAAGGGTATCAAATATTTAATGATTTTGGAGAAGTAGTAATAGATAAATTTGAAGACTTTTCTTTACCAGCATCAACATTAGTAAATTTAAGAAGAGCAAAAACCATTGTTAAAACAAAAGCATCCGCAGCAAAAGGAACCGTCAAAGAGATTTTTGGTTTTGATGATTGGCAAATAGATATTATGGGTTTTTGTTTAGCAGATAAAGCACATACAACTGCAAAAACAGCTAGAGAACAGAAAATAAAATTAAATGAGTTTGATGCTATTGTAGATAGTATACAAGTGGTAAGTGAGTTGTTTGATGATTTTGATATTTCGCATTTAGTAATCAACGAAATACAATTTAATCAATTACGAGGGAAACCAGGAGTAATACCATTTTCTTTAAGATGTAGTAGTGACGAACCTTCAAATTTATTTTTATAATGGTGCTGGCAATGGTTTGTAAAATAACGTTTTCTGCAACAGAAAATAGACCAGAATTAATATTAAGAAATGTTAATGCAGTTCATATAGAAAGTGGTTGGAAACGATTAACAGATACTGCAGAAATCATATTGCCAAGAAAAGCAATTTATTTTGAGCAAGGCAAAACAACAGTTAACTTCTATGAAGTTAAAGAGTATTTTAGAAGAGGCGATGCTGTAAAGATAGAATTAGGGTATAACGAAAATTATATAAAAGAATTTGAAGGATATATTACGCACGTTTCTGCAGATATTCCTATCAAGATAAAGATGGAGGATGAAATGTACCAACTTAAAAAGTTGCCAGTAAATATTTCACTGCCAAGAACGAGCTTAGAAAGCCTATTAAAAAAGATTGCTCCTGGTTACGAGGTTGATGCATTAGAGGTAGAGCTTGGTGCTTTAAAATTTGCCAAAACAACGGCTACAAAAGTATTAGAATATTTAAAAGATGAATATAGCTTGTTTAGTTATATGGATGGTAAAAAACTAATATGTGGTAAGGTCTATGCAGATGATTCAGATTTAGCACCTGTTAATCTTCATTTAGAAAAAAATGTAGTAAACAATAATTTGAATTATAAAAGTAAAGAAGATTTATTTATAAGAATAACTGCGGTCTCCACATTAAGCAACGGAAACAAGTTAGAGGTAACTGTTGGCGATAAAACAGGAGAAGAAAGGCAACTGAGTTATTACGGAATTGAAATAATAGCTGAATTAACCAAGTTGGCAAAGGAAGATTTTAAAAAGTATAAAGTAGATGGCTTTACAGGTGGTTTAACAGCTTTTGGTGTTCCGTTTTTTAAACATGGAATGAAAGCGAATTTAGATAGTGGTTTATATCCTGATAGAAAAGGTTTGTATTATATAGAAGAAACAATTGTAGACTGGAATGCATCTGGCTATAGAAGAAAAGGACAATTAGGCGAAAAAGCAACAGTGTAAAATGGGTGCATTAGACGAATTTATAAGATTACAAACAGCGCAAGGTAAAGCACACGTAAAACCCCAAATAGTTTGGGCAAAAGTAAAAGCTGTTGATTGGGAAAACAAAACAATGGTTGCAACAGATATCATTGATGGTTTGGACTATTTCGAAGTTCAATTGGGAGTTGGTGGTGTGTATCAAAAGCCAAAAGTAGGGGCAAAATGTTTACTTGGAGTTTTGGGGAACAATACTTCAGCAACTTTTTTGATTGAAGCTTCTAATATAGAAGAAACAATTTTTACAAGTGACAAAACAATTTTTAAAATTAAAGAAGATGGGTTTGTGTTGGAACAAAATGGAGAAAGTTTAAAAAATGTTTTAAATGATTTTATAGATGAAGTAAATAAGATAGTAGTCATTTATGGAAATACCATAAACCAAGCAAAAGTAACAGCGATTAAAGAGCGTTTAAATACCATTTTAATAGAATAGAATTATGTTTTTTAAAAAAACAAAAATAAGTATTGATACTTATGCGATTTCCGATGAAGGTAAGCGTGTAAGGCCTCTTGTTTTAGGTCAAAACATTGAGTTCTATTTCGATGAAGGTATGAAAGGGTCTATAGTTGGTATGAAGTTAACTTCTGATAATTTTATAAATGCTCCAAACCATACAATTTATATTAAAAATGAGCAGTTAAAAAAAATTTTAAAATTTTTAATTGAAAGTGAGAAATAATGGCAGCAATATCAAAATCACAATTATCACAAGGATTGAAAGATATTAGAAATCAATTTAATGATAAAGTTGATATTAATATTATAGAAGCAAGAAAAGCAATTGCAGACCAAGAAGCGCAATTAATTAGTGATTTTGTAATTGGTAGAACAACAGCAGTAACAGGAACATCAGTAAGTGGTGGAGCTGTAACGGGAACAGGAACAATACAATAATAATGGCGTACGATATTTTACTTGATGAAGATGGCGATCTATTAATTGTTAATGGAGACTTTGTAATTGGAGAAAGCATAGATCAGGAAGTAGGGTTGATTTTGCAGTCTAATAAAGGTGAGTATAAAGAATTTCCAACATTTGGTTTAAACCTAATAGAATTAATAAATAGCAATACTTCTGAAGTTGAATTAAATCAGCTTTTAAAAATAGAATTGAAAAAGGATGGTAAAAATTACCAGCAATTAAAAGAACGCATACAAAGGAGAGTAAATGAAAATAATTAATTATTACTTACAAGGTTTCGGCTTTGCAAGCGGCAAAGAATATATAGCAAGCACTTTTGGTTTTATGGCTTCAAGTAAAGTGATTACTTGGAGTGGATTAGTTGCATTAGCAAGTACTTTTTTACAAGATTACTTAGGCTTTAGTTTTATGGTTTTTTCGGCTTTTGTGGCTTTAAATATTTTTGAATTTAGTACTGGAGTTAAAGCTTCGAAAAAGCGAGGCGAAAAAGTAGAAAGCCGTAAAATGGGGAGAATGTTTTTAAAAGTAGGTACATATATAACAATTATTTGGATGCTTCATTCTTTTAAAAATGGGTTTGATTTTCCTGAGATTCTGGAATTTGAATTAAATCCATTTCCGATTTTATATTGGGCGTTTATTGCGGGTGTAATATATCAACTTTTTAAATCATTACTAGAAAATATGAACGCGCTTGGATGGAAAGAAGCTGGTGGAGCTTTAGCCCGAATAATTCATCAGAAATCAAAAAACCTGAATGTAAAGTGTTATATTTAAGCAGTTAAACACAAAATACATCATTTTTTAAAACACCCATATTTGAGCACTAAAGATACTTTATTTTATCGAGGAAATCAAGCTATTTCGGTTGATTTTTCAGCCACAGAGATTAGTTCAGATGGTTCTTTGATTCTTTTAGAAAAGTTAGAGAGAACCCACAACTTACTAAAACATTTTAGCAAGTTACTTCCTGATCTTCGAAACCCTAAATACATTACTTACAGTCGAGAGCATCAACTCAAGCAACGTGTGTTTATGCTAATGCTAGGTTATCAAGATGCCAATGATGTGACCCATTTACAAAATGACCCATTATTTAAAGATGTTCTTCAAGGAGATTTGGCTTCTCAACCTACTATTTCTCGTTTTGAAAACAGTTTGAATAAAGAAACTATTTTCAAACTTTCTTACGCTTGGATTGATCGTTACGTATCAAGCCTAAAAGGTCGAGATGAAATAACAATTGATGTTGATGCTACCGATGATCCAACATATGGGAATCAACAAATGTCAATGTTCAATGGTTATTATGGACAGTTTATGTTAAATGAATTATTTTTTCATGATGGAGAAACCGGTCAAATTATCCTGCCAGTTCTTCGCCCAGGAAATAGCCATTCGAATCGATGGTATGTCGGAATTTTAAGAAGAATTATTCAAAAAATAAAAAAAGCATATCCTGAACTAAAAATTACTATTCGAACAGATAGTGGATTTAGTTGTGCTCCTTTTTATAAATTAGTAGCTGATTATGATTTGTTTTTTGTAACAGGTCAGGCTAGTAATTCGGTACTCAAAAGAAAGGTTGAGCGTTGTAAAAAAGCGGTTCAACTTCAATATGTAAATCAGCATAAAAAACACCAACATTTCACATCGTTTCGCTATCAAGCCAAAAGTTGGCATAAACCACAACAAGCTTACTGTAAAATAGAAAGTACAGGGAAAGGCTTAAATGTTCGTCATTTTATAAGTAATATTAAAGAGAAAGGTGCCCGAGAAATATACTTTGATTTCTATGTAAAACGAGGTGAATCTAGCGAAAACAGAAGTAAAGAAGTCAAGAATATGTGTTTTTCCGATCGATTATCCAATCATGGATTTGTTGCAAACTTCTTCAGGTTGTTTTTAAGTAGTTTAGCCTACGAACTATTTTTATTACTAAAAAAAAGCATCAAAAAAACAACATTTGAAAAGGCTGAAAAATGGCAAATAAATACAATAAGAACCAATTTATTAAAAGTTGGAGCTACCATAAAAGTCACTAAAAAACGAATATATTATCAGTTATCAAGAGCATTTGTATATCAAGATTTGTTTCGAGAGATAATAACTCAATAACGGTTTTAAAGTGAGAATTTTAAAACCTTGGGATACCTATGCTCTGTTAGTAAAATTAATCCTTTTTAACTTTTAAAATCAATTATAACATACTATTTACTCCGAAAAAGTTTAAAAAACGAAAGAGAGAATCCTAAAATCTAGAGATAAAAAATCTATTTTGAAATTTGTTCTAAATATAAATCCTATGAATAATGCGGGTTAGGTTTTATAATGAAAAAATTAAATAGATATTTTGAAGATGACAGTAACAGTACTAGATAATCAATGCTACCAAGATTTAGCTATTCAGTTAACTGGAACGGTTGGAAACGCTTTGTTAATTGCTCGAGCAAACAATGAAGCTCCGAGTCAAGATATTATTGCAGGAGCAGATATTATAGTTCCTGAAGGATTAATAAACGACCAGGATATTTTACGCTATTACCAAGCAAACAGCATTTTGCCAGCTACCGATTTAAACCAAGATGCAATTGATAAAGTTATTGGATGCGAAGGTATTGGGTGCTGGCGAATAGGATTAGATTTTATAATAAGTTAGAAATGAAAGGTAACGTACAGGAAATAAAAGAGCAAATGGTTTCTATAAAAGAAACCGATCCAGTTTTAGCAGAGGCTAATAGTGCTAGTAAAGTATCTATTTGGAATTTGTTTTTGTATATCGTTGCTCGGTGTTTTCAAGACCAACGTGCTTATTTCGATGCGCATCGTGCAGATGTTGATTATAAATTAGCAAATCAAAAAAGCGGTACACTTCCATGGTATCGTTTTATGGCATTGTCTTTTCAATATGGATTTGACTTGATAGAAGATACTGATAAGTTTGATAATAGAAAAGTTAGTGAACAGGATATAGATGCATCAAAAATCATTAAATATTCCGCAGTAAATGAAAGCTCAGAACGTGGAGTAATTATTATAAAAGTAGCTACAGAAACAAACAATGAACTATCAAAAATTACTATAGATCAGTATGATGCTTTAACAGCTTATTTTGAAGAAATAAAGTTCGCAGGTTCTCGAATTACAATTATTAATTATTTAGCTGATAATTTATTTTTAAATATTCAAATATATAGAGATCCTTTAGTGTTAACGCCTACTGGAATTAGCATTTTGGACGGTAATAAACCTGTAGAAGATGCTTTGTTAGAATTTATGAAAGAACTACCATTTAACGGTGAGCTTATTTTACAAAGTTTAGTAGATAAATTGCAAGGTGTAAAAGGTGTTAGAATAGCACACTTATTAGAGGCTAAAAGTAGCTGGGTTAATACATCTCAAAATCATGGAACACCAACAATTATTAATGTAAAACGCATTCCTGAAAGCGGTTATTTTAAGATAAATAATTTTAGCAATATAAGTTATGTGGTATAGAATAAACATAAATAAGTATGCTGTACAACTTCTACCTACTCATAAAAGAAAACCAAAATTTATTGCGTATATAAAAGTTTTAATAAGCCCGATTGTTAGTCTGCATGATGAATTTTTAAGAGACCAAGCAGAAGATAATCATAAGTTAAATCATACTGGTCAAATATGTTATTTACGTAATGTACTCAATGATAAATTTGATAATACGTTACGCAGAATTTATATAGGAGATGGGAATTTGTTTGATGCTGAACATATCTATACAAGTCCTGAAGAAATTCCAAGGTTTTTAGGGACGATGTTTCTAAGGACAAGAGACGAGCTTTCAGATACAGGAGTAGATTTTATAGTCTTTGTTCCACCTGAAATTCTAAACGTATTAACCGATCAATTAACGGCGCAAATTAACTACTTCAAAGAAGGGGTAAAACGATATAAGCTAGAAGCAATATGAATAAAATTAATGTACAACAAGCGGGAGGTTATCGCTTTGAAACCAATACGCTAGATTTTATAACAAAAGCTTATGAAATTTTTAATGTATTTGGAGAATTAGCAGGAGACAAAACAATTTTAAGCGGTTGTAATGTAATTGGTAGTACTACTACAGATGGCTTTGTTTATTACAATGGCGAGCTGTTTCCGTTTAAAGGAGATATAACGCAGCCTAATGTAATAATTAGAGAAACTGAAACGCCTTTAGTTTTTCAAAATGGAGACTCAAACGCTGTGTTTTTTGATCGCTGGATTGAGTTCGGTGTTGGTACTGGTTCTATACCTTGGAATGAATTTTTAAGATACCAGCCGCATCAATATATTAATAAGGAAATAAAGTTTATTGGAACTACAATAGCGCAGGTAGATTTACCGTCTAACTGGTTTATTGCTAACGGGCAAAACGGGACAGATAATTTAATAGATATGTTTATTAAAGGATCTGCAAGCTCTGTAGGGAAAGTAGGAACATCTAACGATAGAACTTTAAGCGAAGCTAATATCCCTGAGCATGACCACAACATGAAATTTCAAAGAGCAAATAACGATTGGGATAGTGACAACTCTAATATAGGTTTACAAAGAAAAGGAGAGGCAGCAAGACATAGAAGATATGATGTAACAATAAAAACTGGTAAAGCAGGATCAACTAACCCAATACCTATTAATATCGAACCCGTACACTACAAAGCTGTAGTAATTCAATACATAAAACCTAATTAAGATGGCAACACCTATACAAACAATTTTACAATGGTGGAAGCAATACGCTAAACCAACCGAAACACAAGTGGCGGAAACGTTTAACTCTCTACGCCATAAAAACGATAGTGTCCCTGCTGCTGAAGTAGGTGGATTAGATGATTTGTTACTACAAAAGGCAGATAAGATACCGTTTGAAGAGCATATTGGCGATAAAATAAAACACATTACATCCTTAGAGCGAGAGAGTTGGAGTGAAAAAGCCAATGCTCAAGATATACCTATTTCATGGAGAAAGTTAAACGGAACAAAACCAAAAACAGTTAACGATGATATTTATTCTAACGGAAAAATAGGAATTAAAACAAGTGCACCAACAGCTGTCTTTGACGTGAGTGGGGATGCAAGGGTTAGGTCTATTCCACATGGTTTGCCGTCAGATAGTTTATTGAGTGTAGATACAAATGGTAATTTTAGAAAAGTCTCACAACCTTCGCCTTCAAGTGGTATGTCTAAATCTTATAGTTATACAGGTTCTACTTATCATAAAATACAAGATCGCATTAAGGGCGTGAAATTATACCGCCAAAAACACCGCTATAAAGTTATAGTATGCCCTTTAGTGGTTAGAGGTGTTAATCATGAATTGAGTATCGAACTTTTAGATTATACCTACAGAGTTAGTAAAATAGGTGTTTGGTTATCATCTAGCGGTAATAAATATTGGGTAAAAGGTTTTAACGTTACTGTTAAAATAGGAACTCATACACCAACAGGACAGCCTGCAATAATTATAGATAGAGGTGCTGCTTTTGGGTATCTCACATTCATGCACTTTACACGCTTGGTCTCTTTTTCTTTTGGCAAACTACAATGGGATTTAGACGAAAGTAATACACAAATAATATCAACAAACGACATTACAACAGATTTCACAGGAGTGTCGGCGGCAGGCTTAATAACAGTTTAAAAATAAAAAAATGATAGCAATACGTTCAACAGAAAAAAAAGCAACATCTAACAATGACGGTAATTGTGATGTATTAAGAAAATTAGTAGGTTTTAGATTTGACATTAAAAATATGTTTTTTGAAACCGATATAGTAGATAGCCTTTTTATTGAAAAAAAAATAGTAAAAAATATTGATAATGAAGGTAAACCAGTTGAAAAAGCTATAACAATTATAGAAAGAATAATTATAGAGACTAGAATTCAAAAAACATATAAATATTCGGTTCTACCACGAATTTAATGGAATTTATTAAATTCGTAAAAAAAAGGTAAAATGTTTACACATCAATTTTTCGATTTACTACTAAATTTAGATGACAACTGGCAAGTTGTAAAAGTAGAAGCAGATTATGCAATTTCAGACATAAAAATAGTCATTAAATTCATAGGAGAAAGAGCCCTTTGTCCAGAGACCATGGAATTATGTAGTTTATATGACCATGCACCAAATCGAGAATGGCGTCATTTAGATACGATGCAATATAAGACTTTTATAAGTTGTAAGTTGCCAAGAATAAAGAACAGTCAAGGAGCTGTAATCACCATAGTTCCGCCATGGGCAGATAAGCATACACGTCATACACACCTTTTTGAACATGCAATAATTGATTTACTATTAGCAACTAAAAATCAAACAAAAACAGCAAAATTAATGCGTTGTGGTTTTAATGTCATCAATAGAGTAATTCATTTAAGTACAGAAAGAGGTTTGAGTAGGAGAGATTTATCAAATATGGATTTTAGTCGTTTGAGTTTGGATGAAAAATCGTTTAAGAAAGGACATAAATATATAAGTGTCTTAAGTCATCCTAGAAGTGGTTTTATCATAGATGTAGAAGAAGGAAGAACTAAAGAATCTGTAGAAAAACTATTTGATAAATCTATGACAAAACAACAACAAAAACAGGTTAAAACTATAAGTTTAGATATGTGGAAAGCTTATATTTCTACCTCTAAAAGTCAATTACCAAACGCATCTATTGTTCACGACAGATTTCATTTGGTTAAGTATTTAAATACCGCTATTGATAAGGTTAGAAGAAGAGAAGTTAAAACGAATGATGAATTGATAAACAGTAGATATGCGTTACTTAAAAACCAAGAAAACCTAACCGAGAAACAACGAATAAAATTTGATGCAATAATCAAGGCGAACTATGAAGTTAGCAAGGCGTGGCAAGTCAAAGAAAATTTTAAAGATTTATTCCATAAAGAAACTAAGTATATTAATGGTTTTTATTTACTAATTAAATGGATACGAAATTCTACTTCTAAGCAAATTAAAGAAGTAACAAAGGTTGTTACAATGTTTGAAAAACATCTCTCTGGAGTTATAAATGCCTTAATAACTGAGTATAGCAATGCAATGGCTGAAAGATTAAATGGAAAAATACAAGAACTTAAATCTATTGGAAAAGGATATAGAACTTTTAAAAACTTTAGAAGTGCAATACTCTTTTTTAATGGAGGTTTAAATCTTTACCCATTAAAATAAGGGTAGAGCCAAATATTCAATTGAAGAAATTGATAGTTTTTATGCAACCCTTGGGACTTCTATAACAAAAACCAAAGGCTTCTCAAAAGGTTTAAAAAATAATTTAGTGAATATTCTTTTAATACAAACCGCTGCTTCAAAAAGACAGACAATGAGTAATTGGGTTGTAGACACCAAGCATCAAATTGTGACTAAATTTACTGAAAAATGAAAAAAATAATGGCAAAAAATCGTTTTTATAACAAGTTTACTACCGAGCAACTTTTAAAAGGTAAAGCGTATATGCTTGCAGAAATAAAACAAGCTCCAAAAGAATATCAAAATCAACTAAAAGAGTTGTTTTGGTACTACTGGAGAAGGTTTAGGTTAGGTAAGTTTACTGTGGACGGCGCGACTTTCATTGATGAAGAGGACGGTGATTTCTTTAATATTTGGTGGTTTATTCACGATGGTAGAAATGCTGAGGGTTTTGTAGGAGTATCAGTCGACAATGAAATGATTGATATTATGACACTAACAGATACGCCAGCGAAGCATTTTAAGCAAGCTGTTCCGTTATTAAAATTAACTTGGGTTAATTGGTTAAGGCATTTATTTAAGGGCTCTTTACAGCGAAACAAGCCAAATGATTTAATTGTTATAATAAAATAACGTTCGGTAGGGACACGTTAAAAAAAAAGTCCCCCGCATTAAAAAATATCTGACCACTTTTTAAACAAGAGCCACAAGGCTACGGAGGACAAAGTCTTCTGTTGCCTTGTGGCTTTATTGTTTGTGGTTAGATAAGCAAATATAAAAACATAAATATGAATAAGTATCACGAAACATTAAAAAAAATAATTAAAAAAGGAAAATTACAAAGCAATAAAAAAGGCAACATAAAATACCTTTTAAATGAAAAGCTAGAACTAAAGCCTGTTGATTTGTTAGAGATTTTAGAAGGTCATTCTGTAGCGAGAAATAAGCTAAAACAAGAGCTAAACCTTTTTATGAAAGGCGAACGAAACACGGAAGAATATCGAAAAATAGGTGTAAGCTGGTGGGACTATTGTGGTCCTATTTTAGTGAATTCTTACCCAACTTATTTCGAGCAGTTACCAGGACTTATTAAGCAAATTAATAGAGAAAAGAGATCATCGAAGAATTACATTTTATTCCTGGGAAAAAATGATACAGAAAGTAACCAGCACCCGTGTTTGAGTTTGATACAATTTCAGATAGATAAAGGAAAGTTAGTGTTAACCGCTTATCAACGCAGTAGTGATGCTTCTTTAGGGTTGCCTGCGGACATTTATCATTTATATTTAATTAGCAGGCAAATTAACGTGCCTTTAAAGAGCATTACGTTGATGCTTGGCAATGTTCATATCTACGATAATAACATTGAAAATACCGATAAGTTATTGCAAGGGCAAAGTGTTAAATTCAGTTTAAATACGTAACTCACCTTACGCAAGAATAATTTGAATTTAAGATATTTATAGTTTATCTTGTTAACAACTTTGAGAAATAAAAAGATGGATAATTTTGTTGATTTGTATACTGATTATTTGATAAGTTCAAGTTCTTACACGACAGCTACAGGTATGGCTTCATTACTCTCTATAAAACATGATAAAATAACACGAGCATTATCAACGGGTGTTTATGACAGTAAATTTCTATGGAAAAAGGCAAAACCTTATGTTGAAGAATTGACTCAATCTAAAGAAACTATCATTTTAAGTTTTGATGATTCGATACAAGAAAAACAATATACAGATGAAAGTGAGTTGAACACTTGGCATTTTGACCATGTGTTTGGAAGGTCTGTAAAAGGGGTTAATTTTCTAACTGCTTTAGTCGAAGTTGGAGGCATGCGTATACCGTGTGGTGTAGAGTTTATAAAGAAAAATATTTGGGTTACCGACAAAAAAACAGGAAGGCAAAAGCGTAAAAGCAGCAAAACTAAAAACGAACTTTTTAGAGAAATGTTGCAGGAATGTAGTAGCAAAATACACTTTGATTATGTGTTGGCTGATAGTTGGTTTTCTTCAGCAGAGAACATGGTTTATTGTAAAGAACTTTTAAAAAATGATTTTATTATTGCCTTAAAAAGCAATCGAAAAGTAGCCTTATCCTTAGAAGATAAGCAAAATGGAGCATACGTGAATATTAAAACATTACAGCCAAGACAACAAACCGTGGAAGTTTGGTTTGAAAAACTAGACTTTCCGCTGTTGCTTACAAAGCAAGTTTTCAAAAACGAGAATGATACAGTCGGCGAGTTGTACTTGGCTTGTAGTGATTTAAATTTATCGTATAACCAAATAACTACAATCTACAAAAAACGGTGGGCAGTAGAAGAGTATCACAAATCGATTAAAAGTAACACAGGTTTTGCTAAATCTCCAACTAAAAAAACAGAAACTCAAACGAATCATTTTGTATTGTCAATTGTAGCTTATATAAAGTTAGAGTGGCTTAAACAAAGAACAGGGAAAAATCATTTTGCTATGAAAACACAAATCTATTTAGCAGCTCAAAAAGCAGCTCATAACGAACTCAGAAAGTTATCAACACCTAAAGCTGCTTAATCATCCTTTTTTGAGGTTTGGATGCGTAACATGAGTACGTAAGGCTATACGTTACTCAAAGATACAAAAAATCAAATAGTTAACCAAAATAAAAACAACAATAATAGTAAAAAAATGACAAAAAAATACACGATGTCACCATTGCCATTTCAGGGGCAAAAAAGGAATTTTGTAAGACAGTTTAAAGAAGCTTTAAAAAGCTATCCTGATAACGCTATTTATGTAGATTTATTCGGAGGAAGTGGTTTATTAAGCCATACAGTGAAACAAGAAAAACCAAAGGCAAAAGTAATTTACAATGATTATGACAACTTTAAAAATAGACTAAGAGCAATACCAGCAACTAATTTAATCATTGAAGAGCTTCGAGTCATTTTGTTAGGTTATGATAAAAAATGTAAACTTCCAGAACCGAAAAAACAGGAAGCTTTGAAAATAATATTGAAATATGATAAGTTAGGTTTTGTAGATTATATAAGCTTGTCTGCTAACTTATTATTCAGCATGAATTACGTTCAAAACTATGAAGAACTAACCAAACAAGGTTTTTACAACAGAGTTCGAAAAACAGACTATAATGCAGACTACTATTTGAAAGGAGTTAAATTTATTTGTGAAGAATACAAAGAGATTTACCAAAAATACAAAGATGTGTCAAATGTTGTCTTTTTGGTAGATCCTCCGTACTTGTCGACAGATTGTTCTACATATAAAAACTACTGGAAATTAGCCGATTATTTAGATGTTCTAAAGGTGTTGAAAAGTAATAATTATTTTTATTTTACATCAAATAAGTCAAGTGTTATAGAACTCTGTGATTGGATTGAAACGAATACTGGCGGCGTAAATCCTTTTAATAAAGCTAAGGTTGTTTATCATTACAATAACACAACGCATAATACGGGGTATACAGATATAATGCTTCATAAACGGTGGACTAGTTCTAATACTCTTTAAAAGCTGTTTAAAGGTATCTATATTTGATACCTTTGTTATGTCTGTGTTTGGTGAAAAAATGTACTTTTTAATTTGAAAAAATGTACTTTTTGTTTTTCCGATTATATTGGCTCTGCTAGAGATCAACCAATAAAGGTAATATCTTGATAGCTGACAAAAATATCAAAAAAAGGAGTGCTTTTTAGTGCTCCTTTTTGATATTTTAAGAGGACTTTACACCTTAAAAAAGGCATCTATAAATTTAATTTTTCTTGCTCTTGATAATCCATTATGATTTCTGAGTTTGTTCTTTAAATCTGAAAAATGTCCATAAATTGCATTGGTGGTATAACGTCTAGGCTAAGAAATCGTAGAGGAGTTTGAAACCTCTACCCTTTCAGTTTATTTCTTAGCCAAGCCAAATATTTTTATAATTATTTTTCTTTTTTCAGTATCAAAATTTTGATTTGGCAGTTTTCAATCAAAGCTCTTAACTTTCAACCTGCCTACCGTCAGGCAGGTTTACCACAAAAACCCCTATGTTTTTTAACCATTGTTACCCACCGTTTAGTTCTTTTTTCGTTCTGTTGCTAGCTTTGTAAAGGCATACTTTTTGACAGATTCTGGCTTGTGTGATTGGTTTTTTAAGTGACTTGGCAATGTGTATGACTTTTAGCGTTGGCTTTATACTCGGGTTAATTCGTCCATTAATGCTCTACGTTGTGGGTATTGCCTTCTAAACAATTCTATTAATTCATTCACTTTTTCATTCCCTCCCAGTTTTTTCATTCTACGTAAATACCTACAAGCTGTTTGATAATGATTTCGTCCAATATATTTTTCTACATAATTGGTAATTCTTTCACTATACAGTTCAATCAATTCTGAGGAATAATCTTTTGCTAAATACTGTTCATTCTGCTCGATATTCTCCATAGATAAATTTTGTTTAAGCATTAAAAATAATCTACCCCACCACTCCTCTTTTATGTAAATCTTTCGAATTAACTCTGTGTAAGTCCATCTCTGCTTAGGAGTAATCTCTTTTATTATTTCTTCTAAAAATGGATGCCATTTTTCATTTTCAATATTATCTTTTAAAATTTGATAATAATCCTGTTCGGGATGAAAGTTATCAATAAACAGAAACCTTGAATATTCAATAACTTTTGAAGTGTCTTTTTGTGATTGAGCAACTTTTAGTAACCAATTGTACCAAACTTTAACTAAGCCAGGCTTGTCCTTTTCATCACATTTAATTCCGTCTTCTGAAAGCTGTATTACCCTTTTAAAGTCTTTGTTTTTAAATGCTTTTTCTATCTCTTTGGTTCTGATTGATGAGTTTGAAATGTGTTTATTAATGTATTTTTCTACTTCATCATTATCTTTGAACTTTCTTAATAAATCCAGTTTGAAGGATTGAGCACGCTCTCGTTCATACTCTCCATTAACAGAATCCAAGCAATTCAATATAATATCCGCATCACTTTCTTTTTCAATTAACTCACAAGCAAGGTGTAACATGCCTAAATGCCAATCCCAACCGTCAAATAATTTTTTATTAAAGGCAGAAATACAATATTCAAACATTTCCTCTTTCAAGGCTTTAGGGAGTTTTTCTTGAGCTAATTTTGAGAGTAACTCCATTGCCGACTCTACAAAATAACCTAAATCACCGTTACTATCGTCACCATATTGAAAGGCTTCTGTCATTTCTTCCAATAAAGCTGTGCTGATGAAAAATACATTTTCAAAATTATTATTCGCTAAATATTTGTCAGCATTTTCTAAAAATGGTTCTGTGGTATTTACCACATATTTCATATCCGACCAACCTATCCAACCGTCTCTTCCTGCGGCTGATTGTAAAATAGAATGAATCTGTTTTTGATAAAATTCTTTCGATTGGTTTTGACTTAAATGTCCAAAGGATGCTAAAAAAAAGTTTCTAAACTTCTTGTCTTTTTTGCTGTTTTCTTGCACAAAATCAATTAATTCTTTGTGTGAAATTTCTTTGAGCAATTCTTTTACTTGTTGAGAAACCGATTTAGTTTTTTTCTTTTTAGGGATAATAAAGTTAGGTTGATTCAATTCTAATTCATCTTGTTGCAGATGAAAAATTACTGCAACTACGTGTTTACAGACTGGTCCCATATCATAAGGGCAATCACAATTGTGTTCGGTAATGGTATTGTTACTAATCTCTAATTGAACGGTGTATTCTTCCGTACCCGAAACAATGGCTTCATACTCTCCGTTTGAAATTTCTGAAAAATCGGTTATTGCACCACCCTTAAAGTACGATAGTCCTCTTTTAAGGATTTTCTCATCAATAAGTTGCTCAAATTCGTTTAATGGTATTTTCATATTTCAACTATTGTGTTATTCTGATTTTAGAACTGGTTTTTTTTCTAAGTCATAAATCATTTCTGATGTTTCAACTCGAAACCATAATTTAAACATTTTGTAATTACGTTTTTGAGGCCATTCTTTTTTATCTGCACACCATTCATCTAACTCCATCATAAAAAACTTGTCAAATTTCTTTTTTAGCCATTTTTCTACATCATCAATTTCATCATCAACTAAATAAATATTGGTTTCTTTAATATCTTCTTCAGTATCCAATTCATCCTCAGGATTCAAATTAAAGTACCAATCTACAAATGGTTGTTGCGGTTTTAGGATAATTGCACTGCGATTAATATAGTTTTCTGCAAAATCATCTTCAGTAACTTCATTGTCTAACGAACCCATCATATTAACCAAATATGCTTCTTTTTCTTGAGTAATAATACTGAGTATGGGGTCTTCTCCTGCGTTAACTTCCTTTAATTCATAATCAACAATAAAATTTTCATACTCCTTAAAGTTAGAAATCTTATAATCAATCATTTTACGTAATAAAACAATATTAATTCCCTTTTCTTTAATTAATTCAGTTGCTTTTTCAAACCCTCCTTTTGGTAGAAGAATTTCCATATTCCCAAAATTCCAAGCATTTATGGCAAACTCAAAAATATCTTCAATATATTCTGTATCTCTAAAATCATTGGTAAATGGAGCAATAAATTGCTCTAACAATTCAGAATATTTAACACCAGTATTTGGAACTATTTTATTCCCAAACAAATTAATCACTTTAGTACTCATATTTTTCGATTTTTAAAATGCATTAAACTTATCGCCCATAGCGTGTTTTAGATTCCATTTTTTGGTGGTGTCTAAAGCACGTTCTAATACTATTAATTTTAGGCTTGGATTCTCTATAAAAAAAGCTACAGTTTCATCTGCAATAACTACATCTAAACAGATTAAAGTTTCTTTGTCTCCATCTGTTGCAGATAGAATTTCATTCTTTTTAAATATAAATTGCTTTGTTAACGTATAATTTAGTTTAAAACCGTTTTTAATTAGTATTTCGGTTATCAATTCATCTTTATTAAAAGCATTTACCAATTGTGCTTCTTTGTTTTTGATGTATTTTTTAAGTAGTTCAATATTTTCTTCTTCTGTTTTTTCTGGGTCTGGGGCAAATTCTACTCTTGAAAAGTTTGATTTTTGAAGTTTGAAAACTTTAAAACCAAGACCAGTCTTTTTTGATTTCCCATACTGTACGGACTCTTCGGCTACCATTGCAAAATCTAATTCTCCTTTTTTATTTCCTTCTTTTTCTTTTATTTCCTTCTGTATCTTTTCAATTACTCGTTTGTTTCGCTCAATAGTAATGTCGCTTATTTTTTTGTAACCAGCTTTGTAGGCTTCACTTTTTTCGTTAGTCTGTTCTGGCAACTGTACTAAAATATATTTTCTGTTTCCGCCATCTTCCTGGTTGAGTTCGGTTACTGCTTGTCCTGTTGTTCCTGAACCTGCGAAAAAATCTAAAACAATATCATTATCAGAAATGAAAGGTTTAATAAAGTCTGTTACAAATTTATAAGGCTTAGCCCGAATAATTCATCAGAAATCAAAAAACCTGAATGTAAAGTGTTATATTTAAGCAGTTAAACACAAAATACATCATTTTTTAAAACACCCATATTTGAGCACTAAAGATACTTTATTTTATCGAGGAAATCAAGCTATTTCGGTTGATTTTTCAGCCACAGAGATTAGTTCAGATGGTTCTTTGATTCTTTTAGAAAAGTTAGAGAGAACCCACAACTTACTAAAATATTTTAGCAAGTTACTTCCTGATCTTCGAAACCCTAAATACATTACTTACAGTCGAGAGCATCAACTCAAGCAACGTGTGTTTATGCTAATGCTAGGTTATCAAGATGCCAATGATGTGACCCATTTACAAAATGACCCATTATTTAAAGATGTTCTTCAAGGAGATTTGGCTTCTCAACCTACTATTTCTCGTTTTGAAAACAGTTTGAATAAAGAAACTATTTTCAAACTTTCTTACGCCTGGATTGATCGTTACGTATCAAGCCTAAAAGGTCGAGATGAAATAACAATTGATGTTGATGCTACCGATGATCCAACATATGGGAATCAACAAATGTCAATGTTCAATGGTTATTATGGACAGTTTATGTTAAATGAATTATTTTTTCATGATGGAGAAACCGGTCAAATTATCCTGCCAGTTCTTCGCCCAGGAAATAGCCATTCGAATCGATGGTATGTCGGAATTTTAAGAAGAATTATTCAAAAAATAAAAAAAGCATATCCTGAACTAAAAATTACTATTCGAACAGATAGTGGATTTAGTTGTGCTCCTTTTTATAAATTAGTAGCTGATTATGATTTGTTTTTTGTAACAGGTCAGGCTAGTAATTCGGTACTCAAAAGAAAGGTTGAGCGTTGTAAAAAAGCGGTTCAACTTCAATATGTAAATCAGCATAAAAAACACCAACATTTCACATCGTTTCGCTATCAAGCCAAAAGTTGGCATAAACCACAACAAGCTTACTGTAAAATAGAAAGTACAGGGAAAGGCTTAAATGTTCGTCATTTTATAAGTAATATTAAAGAGAAAGGTGCCCGAGAAATATACTTTGATTTCTATGTAAAACGAGGTGAATCTAGCGAAAACAGAAGTAAAGAAGTCAAGAATATGTGTTTTTCCGATCGATTATCCAATCATGGATTTGTTGCAAACTTCTTCAGGTTGTTTTTAAGTAGTTTAGCCTACGAACTATTTTTATTACTAAAAAAAAGCATCAAAAAAACAACATTTGAAAAGGCTGAAAAATGGCAAATAAATACAATAAGAACCAATTTATTAAAAGTTGGAGCTACCATAAAAGTCACTAAAAAACGAATATATTATCAGTGATCAAGAGCATTTGTATATCAAGATTTGTTTCGAGAGATAATAACTCAATAACGGTTTTAAAGTGAGAATTTTAAAACCTTGGGATACCTATGCTCTGTTAGTAAAATTAATCCTTTTTAACTTTTAAAATCAATTATAACATACTATTTACTCCGAAAAAGTTTAAAAAACGAAAGAGAGAATCCTAAAATCTAGAGATAAAAAATCTATTTTGAAATTTGTTCTAAATATAAATCCTATGAATAATGCGGGTTAGGATTATCAAATTCTAAATTCCATTTTTTGAATAAAGAATCATCACTACCTCCAAAACTTATTACACTCGGAATGTTTTCAACTAAATTTTCTTTCAATAAATATTTTTTTCGTGGTTGTGTTGTTTCATCAACTCCGAAAAGGATTAAATTTTTCTTCAACAAATCTTCCATTGTTTCAGGTGGATTTCTCCAACCTCTTTCAGGTATGGGACATTCTTTTTTAGTAGTAGGATGGATTAGAGGAATAAAATATTGGTCAGGGGCTTTCTTCTTATTAGGCCAAGCCATAGAAACTGATTGATAAACATTTCCGTTTTTATCAATTTTGTCATAAGCTCTTTCTCCACCACTAAACGGTTGATATTTTATCCATTCTTTAAATTCGGAGTTAACTTCATCTAATCCAGTTTTTGATACTTTTTTAAATAATTTTTCTGCCTTTTTCAAAATTTGATTGGCATTAGGCTTTTCTCTTCTCAAATCAGAAACAGAAAATAAATACTCACTACTTTTAGCGAAAAGCATAATGTTTTCATGCTGGTATCCTATAGATTTTGCATCACCTTTTGGATTTTGTTTATCCCAAATGATGTTTCCTAAAAAATTTTCTTCTCCAAAAATATCTTCACACAATTTTCTTAAATGATGTTCTTCGTGTTCATCAATATGAATTACAATTACACCATCTTCTTTTAAAAGTTGTCTAGCAATTAATAATCGGCTGTACATCATATTCAGCCAATTGCTATGAAAACGGCCGTCTGTATCTGCATTCGTATCTATTTTAAAACCATTTTCAGTTATTTCGGCATCTTCCCAATATTCTGCTTTATCTTGTTTCCAACTATCAGAATACACAAAGTCTTTTCCTGTGTTGTATGGAGGGTCAATGTAAATACACTTTACTTGCTCACGGTAGCTATTGCTTAGTAATTTCAACACCGCTAAGTTTTCACCTTCAATAATAATATTTTCGCTTTCGGTAGGGTTTACACTTCTTGCTTCATCATAAACAAGCGTAGCATCAGTAGGTGTAAAGGCTTCTCTTTTGGCATTACTTTTTCCAAACCATCTAAATTCGTAACGTTCGGTTTCGTTTACGCTTTGTGGGTCAATTACTTTTTTGAGTTCGTTAATGTTCAGTTTACCATCATTGGTAAAAAGGTCTGGCATTAATTGTTTTAATTGATCCAATCTTTCTTTGTTCCAATCGTGCGATTGCACGTTATCCATTGGGTTGTTTATATCTTCCATCTGACTTATTTCTTTTTAGATTTTGATTCTTTCAATACCTTTTTCTCATCCGCATTGAGTTTGCGTTGCAATTTTTTCACATCTTCTGCTGGGGGTAAGTTTTCAGGTACAATGCCTCTTTTTGTAAGCATATTTCTAACCGCCTTGTTATTATCAACATGTTCTTTTTCGATAGGTTTTTGTCCTTTCAAATCTTTATTTTGTACATTTAGACCTGTCATTTCAGCAGCAAGGTCTTTTGCTTTTATACTTATGGTTGGTAAAAAATCTGCAACAGGACGAGTTGACGGAATGCCCATTTTCTTTTTAAGAGATTGTGTATTTAAACGAAATAAAGCCTGGTCTCCTTTAGAGCGAATAACGGCAAAGCCTTTCCCATCAACACCTCTTTCATACAGTATTCCAGATAACTGTTTTTCTGTTTGACTTAATTTTTCACGAGCTTTTACTAGTTCATTTTCTAAAAGTCGTTGTTCTACCAGTTCAGCTCTACGAGTTTGTACAGCAAAGTAGTTTTGAGCAAAAGAAATTTCTTCTTTTCGGCTATCTCCATTTTGAGCTATTAAGTAACATGCATAACGAGTTAAAAGAATATCATCAATTTCTTTTTGTGCCCCTTTGCCTAAATTTATCATCTTCCTGACATCAGGAAAATGATTAGGAACATCTTCTCCTGCATTAAAACAGGCATCTTTGCCTTTTTGAATTACTTTTTCAAAATTCTCCCATTTACTATACCCTAAAAGTGATTGTAATTCTCGGGCACTCCAACATTCAACACCTTCTAATTGGGATGATACAGATTCAAATTGTGTGAAAAGTTGTTTTATTTCGTCTGATTTCATTGTTTTTCAATTAATGCGTTAATGGTATTTGTAGCATCTATTTTGAAATTTTGATATTCCTTAACAGGTGCTTTGTAGTGTACTTCTACTCCTAATGTGGCAAAATGCTTTACCGCACATTCTATTTTATAAATTTCACTTTCTTTGAGTGATTTTTTATCATTGATGTCGTTTGTTCCTTTAGTTTCAATTACAAAATAGAACTCACTTTGTTTTCCGTCTCTCAAACTTTTCCGTTTCATTACAATGCCAAAATCGGGATTGTATTCGCCAATTGGTGTTTGTATTTTGTAGTAAGCAGGAAGTTTTAAAAAGCAAATTACTTCATCATCCAAATCGGTTGCCATTGCAAAATGTTTTTCAACCGTACTATCAATTATCATTTTGTCAAAAACACCTCTTTTGGGTGTGTCCACATAATTTTGTTCGTCAATATTTCTCACATATTCCTCAAATTCAAACGGAAAAGTTT
Source organism: Tenacibaculum sp. (assembly GCA_965242715.1). GTDB lineage: Bacteria > Bacteroidota > Bacteroidia > Flavobacteriales > Flavobacteriaceae > Polaribacter. The sequence continues at coordinate 962,285 of OZ251501.1, read as the reverse complement.
CATCTGTAAGGTGATAATCTAAACCTCTAAGCATTTCTTCCAATTCAATGTTCTTAATAAGAGCTGATGCTTGATGAATGTATTGAGGAGGATTCTTTACAAAATGGTCATAGTTTTTAATGCTTTGAACAATTTTGAAAAGTGTATTGTAGCTTAATCCAGTGTTTTCGCTCATTTCTTCTACTAAATCTAATGCTGAAAAATGAGCTTTTAGTTTGTAGTTTTCTGTACCACCAAATTCATCTTCAATACCTTCTTCCGTAATTGAACCAATTGTTCGGCTACTTACTTCCGCCACATAATCGGCAATTTCAATCTTATTTAGTGCTTCAATACTTTTTTTAATTAAAGAATTTTCATTAAAACCTACGGTATAATCTGTTTTCTTGGCTAGTGCTTTCCAAAAACGTTTAAAGGCTTTGTTTACTGTTTCGTCTCCATTACGTTTAAAACGCACTTCATTTTGTGGTTTACCTTTATGTGTATGAGTCATTTCTGCCCCCATTTTTCCAAGTCCGTAAACCTCTTTTATTTCCTCTTGATATTGAGTTACAAAGGTTTCATAGGTTTCATTCGGAATTACAGTCAGTTGGTTAATTCGTTCATCATCACTTACATTTAGTTTGTCATAAACACGTTGTCCGTCTGTATTTACACAAATACGTAATCCTCTACCAATTTCTTGACGTTTCTTAATTTCAGAAAAAGAATTGCTTAATGTAGCAATGTTAAAGATGTTAGGATTATCCCAACCAACACCTAAAGCGGAGTGTGAGAAAATAAATTCAATTTGATTAGAAATGGAGTCACCAAAACTTAGTAAACCTTGTTTGTCTTTTAGAATAGCATCAAAAACATCTTTGTTTTTACGCATTGAATTTTCATTATCTATAAATTCATTTTTACCTGTTTTTGCAAAATATGAACCTTGAATCATTTCAATATGCTCTGAGGTTGGTTCTTTGTTGTCGTGAAATTCAGGATAGATTTCTTTATACTTTTTAATAAAGAGATTTTTGATTATCGGTTCATCACTTACATAATTGGCAACTTTATCAATAAAAATAAGCGAAAGGCATTTTATGCCTTTTTCTTTTAGTTTTTGTTTTTTTGTGAAGTGGCGAAGTATGAGCCACTCCAATTGTAAAGCCCAAATACTTTGTACATTTCCAGATGCTTGTTTTTCAAAAATCTCAACACCATTATGAAAGCTAACAGACCATTTTCCAGTTCTTAAACTTTTATTTATTCTGCTAATCGAATATTTTAAATAACTTGGGTTGTTGGTTACTTTACCTAAGTTATCCCCATCTTTCAGCCATTTTGTATTCTTAAATTCAATCTTTCCACTTGCTAATTGATGCCAAGCTTTAATTTTTGCTTGTATTGGATTTTTGCCGTTTTTAGTTTCTGTTAATTCAAGTTTTAAAGTAGCTTCATCATTTTTTTCAGTAACGGTTAAAACTTCAATCTTTTTCACCAATCCTTGTTTGTAACTGTCGTAAGGTGTTAAACGATAGATTTTGTTTTTTACAACTTTGTGAGTTGCTGAATATCTGATTTTAAATAAAGGATTGAGTTTTTCGATTTGTTTAATCGAATTTTCGGTGTCCATTCCCTCTTGCGGTTCGTCCATTATGATAATTGGATTCGTTCGTCCAATGGCTTCAATAAAAGGAATGTTAGCAAATAAATCTTCTCTTTTGGCTTGGTTTAAAATTTTGTCTTCTGAGTTAAAAGAAGCCAAAGTCATTACCATTATTTGCGGATGCTGTTCTTCTACAAAGTTGGTTACTTTATTGAGCCGTTTACTACTGTATTCAAATGCTTTTGGTGTAAATCCGTAAATCTCTTTTAGTTGTTTTTCAAAAGCTGAAAGTGTACTTAAAACGCCTTGTCTAATAGCAACTGAAGGAACAAGAATGATGAATTTTGTAAATCCGTAGTGCTTGAACATTTCGTAAATGGATTTAATATAAACAAGGGTCTTCCCTGTTCCAGTCTCCATTTCAATAGTTAATTCTTTTTCATCTGTGAGTTCTGCAATTTCTTCATCAATTCCGTTTTCGAGTAAAATAGATTTGATGTTTTCTGTTAATGGCTCATTTGAAAGCGTGCATATATTTGCACGAATACCATCAGTACAAGCATTATCAAATGTGTTTTTGTCGTTTCCATCAAATACATTTACAACAGATTTGATTGCGTTTTCTTGATATTCTAATAGTTCTAATTTTAATTCCATCAGTTTCCTCTTTTACTTTTGCTTATGTATTTCATTTTCTGTTCAGCTACTTTTAATGCTTTACTTCCAAGTTCTTCATCTTTTATTTCATAAAGTATTCTTTCGCTCAGATATTGAACAAGTAAATCATCTTTGTCTAAATCTAATATCTCAGCAAGTTTTAAGATTTGTTCTTTTGTAGCTTTACGTTCACTTCTTTCTATTTTACTGAGTATTGCAGTATCAATATCGAGTTTGGCAGAGACGTGTCTTAAAAGCAGTCCTTTTTTTTCTCTGTTTTCTCGAAGTATTTCGCCTGTTGTTTTGTTTTCTTTCATTTGTGAGATATCACTTGATTAATTAGTCAAACCTTAACAACCCATTTTCTTGGCGAAGAAAATAAAGAAAAAAGAGGTCTTAAAATATTAAACAATAAGTTATTAAATTCTTCTTTGAGTTGTTTCATAAATTTCTTAAGATTCCAACCTGTAGCAGCTAAAAAGGCATTGATTTGCGGGGAATTTTCTCCCCAAAGATAGTTTTGGTTCAATCTAAAGTCTGTTTTTAAATGACCAATAACTGGTTCAATAGCAGCTCTTCTTCTAAATTTTCCTCTTTTACATCTTTTCTGATATTCTGTATCTCGTTTTAAAGGTCTATAATCAGGAGTTGATATTTTGGTGTTACCTATTTGTTTGATGCCTTTTCCACCTCTGTCATAAACAACTTCTTGGGGTAAAAAAGCAATATTGGATTGCATTTGTTCTAATAATGGTGCTATTGTTTTGCTATCGTGAGGATTGCCTTTAAAACTTTTTATCGCAGTAATGATTAATGTTTTTGAAGTAGTAATTAACCCTGTTTTAGTGCCAAATTCATATTTTTTATGCACTTTCCCTTTAGCGATACATGCTGTAAATGGTTTGTGAATACTGTAAATTTTATCTTTATCTGTTCGCTTTTGATGTAAGATTTGATAATACAAAGCAAACTGCTTTTTATAGACTTCTAAAACGTGTTCGGGTAATTCTCTTTCCAACTCTCGAAGTAAACGACCTGCTATAGTTTTTAGTTTTGCATCTGCTTTCTTTGCTTTTTTATATCGCTTTGGATGTTTACGATTATGGGTGTCTCTTAATAATTGCTTTGAGGTTCTGACATAACTTTGTCGTTGCTTTATCTTTTCTTTTTTAGCAATATCATTGCATTTATCAATAATCTTTTTGGCTAATTTAGCATCTGTAGGAAAGGTAGTGTTGTTCTCTGCTACTGTGGTGTCTGATAATGTTACTTTTTCTTTGGCTGCTTTACCAAAAAGACGGATAGAGTATGCAAATATTTTTTGAACTCCTAGTTCTCCTATACGTTTTCTGAAATGTACAAAGTCACTTGGATCACAGGGAAATTGATACTCAAAATAAGCCATGCCACAAAAATATTGCATATAAGGGTTCATTGCCCAAGCTTCGGATAGACGCTCATCAGATAAATTATAAATACGCTTGAGCATTAAACTTCCAACCATTAATCGTACTGGCATCGCTGGTTGACCTGTATGTGAATAATACTGTGAGAAATCTTTCTCAAAGTATTTCCAATCTATTTTGTTGCTCAACAAAATTAATTCGTGGCTCAAATTAATAAAATCCTTGAGCAAAGGTCTGAACAAATTTTGTTGATTTTGATTCGCTGTTTTTCCTATCATTTATTGCAAGGTTTATACTATAATATACGGAAAATCTTGCAATTAAACACTATATAAACAGTGAAAAATATCAAATAATTAACTGTAAATCAGAATGTTGAAACCTTTTTAAGGAGCGACTAATTACACTTGACAATTAATGTCAAATATATTCAGTCTTTTTGAATATTCAATGATTTTGCCTTTCAAACTTAGTAACAGTCTGTGAGCGGAGGGAAGAAATAGTTCTTTTGATTTTTTAGGGTTGGCTTGTGTGTCGGCAAAAACCAAATGACTCGTCCTGAAATAAGTTTACAGTTTTAATAATTAATCCTGAAATAAGTTTACAGTTATATTTACGCCCTGTTCTTGCTTTACAATGTTACTATTTTTCTTATAATAATTCTTCCATAATTTGTTTAATTTAAGTTTTTCTGTTGATTGATGTACTTGATTAGGAGTTAAGTTACTTATGCTCATATGAGGTCTTTCATTGTTATATAAGTCAACAACAGCTTTAAGTAGTTCTTTAGCTTCTTTTAAGTTGTTTACTTGATAGTTATGTAGATATTCTTCTTTTATAATTCCGTTTATTCTTTCAGCAACAGCATTTTCAAGAGGATCTCCATTCTCTGTCATACTTATTTTTACATTATAATCCTGCAATAACTTTACATAAGAATTGCTACAGTATTGTATTCCTCTGTCAGAGTGATGGATTAAGTTAGTTGGTTCTGTTCCTAAACCATTTAATGCCATTTTCAATGCTTGTAATGATTCAATAGTCTCTAATGTTTGAGCAACATAGTAGCCAACTATTTTATGAGAATAAACATCTGTAATAAAACTAATGTACACGTGCTTTTCTCCAATCTTCCAGTAGGTTATGTCACTCACCCATAATTGATTAATTGCTGTAGGAATAAACTCTCTAATGAGATTTGGATATTTTCTAAATCTATGATATGAGTTAGTTGTACTTATTTTTCTTTTACGCTTTCTAACTAATAAACGGTTAATATACAGTAAGTTAAATAAAGAATCTCTACCCATTTTTACTTGATGTTCTTTGAAAAAAGGTTGTAACATATCAAAGAGTTTTCTTGTTCCTAATCTTGGGTGATTTTCTCTAATTTCTTTAACTCTATCAATAATAATATGATGTTCACTAACTACTTCAAAAGCTTTCCAACAATGGTTGTAATAAGCCTGGCTTGTAATACCAAACCAACCACATAATTTGGATAAACCTATGTGTGTAAATGTATTTCTCATTTCTTCTATGACTTGGTATTGTACTTTTTTCTAATCGGAAGATTAAATTCTTTTTCAGCTACATCAACCATTATTGAATAAGCAATAGCTTTCATATCTGCATCTTTTAACTTCTTTTCAAGCTCTATTATTCTTTTTTTCAATTGAAGTGTTTCAAAGTCATCAAAGGAATTTATAGTTTCTTTTTTTGATTTTTTTGGAGTCATTACAGTTGCTTTTGTGTCAAAATTAGGTCTTCTTGTTTTAACAGAAGTATTATAGCCTAATTGTCTCATCCAACGTAATAACTGCCCGTGTTCTTCTAATTGACCCGTGTACTTTTCCCAAATTTGAGCTTTTGTACATTTAGTAGATAGTAATTCTTTAATAATAAAATGTTTCTCAGATTCTGAAAAATATTTGTTTGCTTTTTGAATGATTTTTCCAGCTTTTAAGCCTGAAATTTGTTTGCTTTTTTTATCCATTTTTTAAGGTTTTGGTGTAAACCTATTTCAGGACAAGACAGGGTTACAAAACCCCGAATTCGATGTGCAAAAATGTAGTATAAATTAATAATAATCTGTAGCCGTATTTTAGGACTAGACATTCATAAAAATCCACTTCTTTCAAAGTGGATTTTTTTACTATTTTATTCCTCAATTGGTGGATGCCCGTGAATTTCTTCATAAACTTCATCAAAATTTGTTCTTATGTTAGAGTTTAGTTTTTTACGGTAATCATCTTCTAGCCAAGTAACAAAATTATGTGTGCTTTTAGAAATACATTTAGAATATCTATGAATTTTATCCTCTATATCTCCTCTTAATTTTTTTGCTAAGATTAAAGCATCAAACATATCTTCACTATTCTCTACACACATTTTTGTATGATGTTCAATAGACTTTTCTAGAACTCTTTTAGAACTCTCTCCTGCCCTAATGGTTGCTATGTATGTTGCTTTCATATCAAAGAAAATATCTTCGCTTTTAGCAAATAGGGCTTTTACTTCCGCAGGTAATTCGTAATTAAAAGTACTTTCAATTTCTTCATCAGAAAGTAAAGCATCCATATAAAAATCTGGATTTTTAAACATACGTTGCCAATCTAAATCGGCACCCCAAGGTCCAAATCTGTGAAAGTTATTTCCTAAATCAATTACATTAAAAGTGCTTTTATTCTTTAAAATACGTGATCCGCGACCAATCATTTGGTAATATAATGTCAACGATTTTGTTGCTCTATTTAAAATGATAGAGCCAATTGATGGTTCATCAAATCCTGTAGTTAAAATACTTACAGAAGTTATAATTGCATTCGGTGTTTTATTGAACCATTTTAAAATAAAATCGCGTTCTTTTCTTGTATTTGTATTGTCTAAATGCGCAATTGGATACCCTGCTTTTTTAAAGGCATGATACACTTCTATAGAGGTGTTTATACCATTATTAAAGATTAATGTTTTATCTCCTTTTGAGCGTTCTTCATACGCAGAAACGAGTTTAGACATCATTTCATTATTGGTATATAAATCTTCAGAAGATTTTACCGTATAATCTCCATTTGCACCGACTTCTAACGAAGTTAAACCTACATTATATGAATAGACGTTTGCTTGTGCTAAAAATTCGTTTTCTATTAAATTACTAATAGATTCACCAACAATTAGTTCTTGGTAATTCTCGTGCATTGGCAATTTATTATTAGAACTTAACGGAGTTGCCGTTACGCCTAAAATAAATGACTTATCAAAAAATTTAAAAATCTTCGTAAAAGAATTGTAATGTGCCTCATCAACAATAACTAGACCTATACCAGAAATATCAAATTTATTATCGTTTAAACGGTTTTTGAGCGTTTCAACCATGGCTACAAAACAATCATATTTATCTTGATCGTCTAACTTTGCAGTACTGTCGATAATTATGTTATCAACTTTAAACTCACTTAACATTTTAGAAGTTTGCTTACTCAATTCTATTCTATGTGTAAGAACTAAAACCTTCTTTTTATACTCTTTAATATATTGGCGAACTATTTCAGAAAATATTACTGTTTTTCCACCACCAGTAGGCAGTTGATATAACAAATGATAGTTTTCAGGTGCATTTTCAAAACTTTTGAAAATATTATTAATAGCACTTTTCTGATAGCCGTAAAGCTCTTTTTCTGTAGTAGTTACAGTTGATTTTTCTGTAGACAAATGTAAATTTTTTAGAATTACAAAAGTACGACTAATTGTATATTATATAAGAAAATAAGGCTAAAATTTATGTAAATCTATTTGCATTATATCATAATGTGATGCGTGAGCAACGGTATTGCCATCTTTAATTACTAATAATTGAGGAGATTGATGTAAAACTTGAAACGTATAACCCACTTCATTAGAGAGTTCTCGGTAGTTTAACAAATCTAAATAATAAATTTTTAGGTTTTGTAAACTTTCATCAAAAGAGTTTTTAAATTGTTTTATAACCATTTTGCTAATTCCACAGCTTGTAGAATGTTTAAAAATAGCAACTGTTTCGGTTTTAGATTGTGTTTTAATCTCTTCTAATTGCGCTAAAGAAATTAAAGGAACCCAATTTACATTAAATTTTTTTTCTTCTTTTTTTGTTGATGTACTACCAAATATATTATTGAATAATCCCATTTTATGTTTTTGTTTTCTGTCGATATTTAATTAAAAACCTTTCATTTAGTCAAAATGTCTTTAAAAACACCTATTTTAATGACTTTTTGGCTGGTTTTAAATGCTAATTCAGATTGGTATTGTATTTGAAACTTCCAAATTATGAATTTTAACAATTATACAACAAAATCACAAGAAACCATACAACAAGCTCAAGAACTGGCGCAAAGTTATGGTCATAATCAAATAGAAAATGAGCATATTTTTAAAGCTTTAACTTTAGTTGATAAAAATGTGTTACCATTTATATTAAAGAAACTCAACATTAATATTAATGTTGTACAGCAAATTTTAGACAAACAATTAGAAAGTTTTTCTAAAGTTTCTGGAGCAGATATTCTACTATCTCGTGAAGCTACAAAAACATTGAATGAAGCTTCTATAGTAGCTAAAAAACTAAATGATGAATATATTTCAATAGAGCATTTAATTTTAGCAATTAGTAAATCTAAAAGCGGAATTGGTCAAGCATTACGCGACCAAGGAGCTACTGAAAAATTAGTAAGAGCCACAATTGATGAGTTGCGTAAAGGAAATCGTGTTACATCTCAATCTGCGGAAGAAACCTATAATTCTTTAAATAAATATGCAAATAATTTAAATGAATTAGCACAAGACGGAAAACTAGATCCTGTAATTGGGCGTGATGAAGAAATACGCCGTTTACTGCAAATTTTATCGCGTAGAAGAAAGAACAACCCAATTTTAATTGGTGAACCTGGAACTGGTAAAACCGCTATTGTAGAAGGTTTAGCTCACAGAATTATTCGTGGTGACGTTCCTGAAAACCTAAAAAACAAAATAATTTTCTCATTAGATATGGGTGCTTTAATTGCAGGTGCAAAATACAAAGGTGAATTTGAAGAACGATTAAAATCAGTAATTAAAGAAGTAACTTCATCTGAAGGAGATATTGTACTTTTTATTGATGAAATTCACACACTTGTTGGCGCTGGCGGTGGACAAGGCGCAATGGATGCTGCCAATATTTTAAAACCCGCATTGGCTCGTGGAGAATTGCGTGCAATTGGTGCCACTACACTAGATGAGTATCAAAAATATTTTGAAAAAGACAAAGCGTTAGAGCGTCGTTTTCAAAAAGTGATGGTAGATGAACCAGATACTGAAAGTGCTATTTCTATTCTCCGTGGAATTAAAGATAAATATGAAGCGCATCATAAAGTTCGTATTAAAGATGATGCTATTATTGGCGCAGTAAAATTATCTCAACGCTATATTACGAATCGTTTTTTACCTGATAAAGCTATTGATTTAATGGATGAATCTATGGCAAAATTGCGTATGGAAATAAATTCGAAACCAGAAAATTTAGATGTTTTGGATCGGAAAATTATGCAATTAGAAATTGAAATTGAAGCCATTAAACGTGAAAATGATGAAACAAAATTAAAATCTTTAAATGCTGATGTTGCCAATTTAAAAGAAGAACGCAACGAGATCAATGCAAAATGGCAATCGGAAAAAAGTGTTATCGATGCAATTCAACAACTAAAAACCGATATTGAAAATTACAGATTAGAAGCTGAAAAAGCAGAACGCGATGGTGATTATGGTAAGGTTGCTGAATTGCGCTACGGAAAAATAAAAGAAGCTCAAGAAGCGCTTGAGATTAAAGAAAAAGAATTAGAAAATCAAAGTGAGAATGCCTTAATTAAAGAAGAAGCAACCTATGATGATGTTGCTGAGGTTGTTGCAAAATGGACAGGGATTCCCGTAACCAAAATGTTACAATCGGAACGTGAAAAATTACTGTTTTTAGAAGACGAATTACACAAACGTGTAGTTGGACAAAACGAAGCAATTGAAGCGATTTCAGATGCCGTTCGTCGTTCACGTGCAGGTTTACAAAACCCGAATAAACCTATTGGTTCTTTCTTATTTCTTGGAACCACAGGTGTTGGAAAAACTGAACTAGCAAAAGCATTGGCTTCTTATTTATTTGATGACGAAAATGCAATGACTCGAATCGATATGAGCGAATATCAAGAAAGTCATTCCGTAAGTCGTTTGGTTGGCGCGCCTCCTGGATATGTTGGTTATGATGAAGGCGGGCAATTAACTGAAGCTGTTCGCAGAAAACCATATTCAGTAGTACTTTTAGATGAAATTGAAAAAGCGCACCCAGATACTTTTAATGTATTATTACAAGTATTAGACGAAGGAAGATTAACCGATAATAAAGGTCGCATTGCAGATTTTAAGAATACAATTATTATTATGACCTCTAATATGGGAAGTCATATAATTCAAGATAAATTCGAAAATTTAAAAGGAGATATTCATACCACAATGGAATTAGCAAAAACCGAAGTTCTCGGATTACTAAAACAAACGGTTCGCCCAGAGTTTATTAATAGAATTGATGATATTATTTTATTTACACCATTATCACAAGACAATATTAAACAAATTGTAAAACTACAATTGAATAGTGTTAAAAAGATGATTGCAGAACAGAACATTACTTTTGATGCTACCGATGAAGCAATTGCGTATTTAGCAGTAAAAGGATATCAGCCAGAATTTGGTGCACGACCTGTAAAACGTGTTATTCAAAAAGAGGTGTTAAATCAATTATCAAAAGAAATTTTATCAGGAAAAATAACTACCGATAGTATTATTTTATTAGATGCTTTTGATGATAAATTAGTTTTCAGAAACCAATCTGATTTGATTGAAAATTAAATTCTAATTAGTAACTCATGTTACGCATCCAAACCTCAAAAAAGGATGATTAAGCAGCTTTAGGTGTTGATAACTTTCTGAGTTCGTTATGAGCTGCTTTTTGAGCTGCTAAATAGATTTGTGTTTTCATAGCAAAATGATTTTTCCCTGTTCTTTGTTTAAGCCACTCTAACTTTATATAAGCTACAATTGACAATACAAAATGATTCGTTTGAGTTTCTGTTTTTTTAGTTGGAGATTTAGCAAAACCTGTGTTACTTTTAATCGATTTGTGATACTCTTCTACTGCCCACCGTTTTTTGTAGATTGTAGTTATTTGGTTATACGATAAATTTAAATCACTACAAGCCAAGTACAACTCGCCGACTGTATCATTCTCGTTTTTGAAAACTTGCTTTGTAAGCAACAGCGGAAAGTCTAGTTTTTCAAACCAAACTTCCACGGTTTGTTGTCTTGGCTGTAATGTTTTAATATTCACGTATGCTCCATTTTGCTTATCTTCTAAGGATAAGGCTACTTTTCGATTGCTTTTTAAGGCAATAATAAAATCATTTTTTAAAAGTTCTTTACAATAAACCATGTTCTCTGCTGAAGAAAACCAACTATCAGCCAACACATAATCAAAGTGTATTTTGCTACTACATTCCTGCAACATTTCTCTAAAAAGTTCGTTTTTAGTTTTGCTGCTTTTACGCTTTTGCCTTCCTGTTTTTTTGTCGGTAACCCAAATATTTTTCTTTATAAACTCTACACCACACGGTATACGCATGCCTCCAACTTCGACTAAAGCAGTTAGAAAATTAACCCCTTTTACAGACCTTCCAAACACATGGTCAAAATGCCAAGTGTTCAACTCACTTTCATCTGTATATTGTTTTTCTTGTATCGAATCATCAAAACTTAAAATGATAGTTTCTTTAGATTGAGTCAATTCTTCAACATAAGGTTTTGCCTTTTTCCATAGAAATTTACTGTCATAAACACCCGTTGATAATGCTCGTGTTATTTTATCATGTTTTATAGAGAGTAATGAAGCCATACCTGTAGCTGTCGTATAAGAACTTGAACTTATCAAATAATCAGTATACAAATCAACAAAATTATCCATCTTTTTATTTCTCAAAATTGTTAACAAGATAAACTATAAATATCTTAAATTCAAATTATTCTTGCGTAAGGTGAGTTAGTAAATAATCCTCGAGGCATTAAAACAATTTTAGTTGATTATTCTTTTTCAAACTTTTATATTTTTCTTTTCTTGAATTGTTTAAAATTCAATTCTTGCTCAGGAATAGTGTTCTTTTTGAAATCCCGCTTGGATTTGGCGAATAATTGGTTTGCTCAATAAAATAAGAAAATTCTCCACTCTTTTTGGTTTGATATTTTTGGTGTCGGTCGGAAAATAGGTTTATTATTTGTTTTTTTTAAATATGGATCCCCAGTCAAGCTGAGGAAGACAGAAAGAGTGGGGGAATCCCGCTTGTCTGGAGTTTATCGAATGGGCGAAATTAGGAGTTAAAAAATTAAAACCTATTTTAGACCGGATGTAAGTATGTATTTATTGTGGAGTGGAGAAATTTCTTATTTCAAAAACCCGTTAACTCTCATCCAAGAATTACTATAAATTTTATCCATATAACGAATTCCATGATCTGGAAAAATTAAAACAACTACACTGTTTTTATCAAACAGGCCTTTAGCTGCGTACTGTTTAGTTGCTTGTATAACTGCGCCAGAAGTGTAACCACAAAACAAACCTTCTTGTTTAACTAGCTCTCTTGAAGATTGTGCTGCTTCTTTATCTGATATCTTTTCATACACATCTATCACATCAAAATCTGTTGCAGTTGGAATTAAATTCTTCCCTAAACCTTCAATCATATAAGGCATAATTTCATTCTTATCAAACTCACGAGTTTCATGATATTTTTTCAACACAGAACCAACTGCATCAACACCTAAAACTTTAATGGCTGGGTTCTGTTCTTTTAAAAATCTACCTGTTCCAGAAATAGTTCCTCCTGTTCCACTTGCCACTACAATATGCGTTACTTTACCTTTGGTTTGTTCCCAAATTTCTGGACCCGTTGTAGCATAATGTGCTGCTATATTTAATTCATTAAAATATTGATTAATATAAATTGAATTTGGAGTTTCTTTATGAATTTTTTTAGCTATTTCGTAGTAAGAACGAGGGTCGTCTGCAGGTACATTTGCAGGGCAAACATGTACCTCTGCTCCCATCGTTTTTAAAACATCAATTTTATTTTTAGACGATTTATCACTTACAGATAAAATACATTTATATCCTTTTACCAACGCTATCATTGCTATAGAGAAACCTGTGTTACCAGAAGTTGTTTCTACAATAGTATCGCCTTTTTTTAGGATTCCTTTTTTTTCCGCATTTTCTATAATATGTATTGCTATTCTATCTTTTGCAGATTGCCCAGGGTTAAAAGACTCTAATTTTGCGTAAAAAACCCCCTCTAAATCAGCCGTAATTCTATTTAACTTAACCATTGGAGTTTCTCCAATTAAGTCTAAAATACTATTATAAATATCCTGATTTCTTGTCATTCTATAATTTAATTCCACCGGTGGGTTTAATTCCCTGATGCTTGCATCGAAATGATTAAGATTTTTTCCTTTTTTATGCCTCGTGGGCTTGCCCCGAGGTTATTGACTTCATAATAAAACCTTGCAGATTGAATATCTACAAGGTTTTATTACAATCAAGCACAAAAATACGCTTTTATTAAACAATTCCTAAAAGGAACTATTTTAAGGTTTTAGTACTGTTCTACCTAATTTATCTTCTAATGCCAAAAAGAATGTATAATCTCTTGCTAGTTCTTTAAGAGCATTGAACCTACCTGAAGCACCTCCATGACCAGCGTCCATATTTGTATGCATTATTAGTAAATTGTCATCCGTTTTTAACTCCCGTAATTTTGCAACCCATTTTGCAGGTTCCCAATATTGTACTTGAGAATCATGCAAACCAGTTGTAATTAGCATATTTGGATAACTTTTTGCTTCAACTTGATCATAGGGAGAATATGATTTTATATATTCATAATATTCTTTATCTTTTGGATTTCCCCATTCATCAAACTCACCAGTAGTCAACGGAATACTTTCATCTAACATTGTAGAAATTACATCTACAAATGGTACATCTGCTATAATTCCGTTATATAACTCAGAATTCATATTTACAATTGCCCCCATTAATAAACCTCCTGCAGAACCTCCCATTGCATACAAATGGTCTGCTGAGGTGTAATTATTATCAATTAAATATTTAGAGCAATCAACAAAATCAGTAAATGTGTTTTTCTTATTCAACATTTTACCGTCTTCGTACCATTCTCTCCCTAAATATTCACTTCCTCTAATGTGTGCTAAAGCATACACAAAACCTCTATCTAATAAGCTTAAACGTGTGGAACTGAAACTGTCTGGAATTGTATATCCGTAAGAACCATACGCATATTGTAACATTGGAGTGTCTTTACTTAATTTAGTGTCTTTATGACGAACAATAGAAATGGCAATCTTTTTACCATCACGTGCAGGAACCCAAATTCGTTCACTTATATAATTTTCCTTATTAAATTTACCTCCAAGAACTTCTTGTTCTTTTTTTAGCTCTTTTGATTTATCACTCATATTAAAATCAACAACTGAACTAGGTGTAGTCATTGATGTATATGAATAACGGATTTCATCTGTATCAAACTCTGGGTTTCCATATACATTTGCTGAATATGTTTCTTCATTAAATGGTAAATAATAATCTTCCTTTCCGTCCCAACGCTTAATACGAATTTTATTTAAGCCATTGTTTCTTTCTTCTAAAACTAGATATTCTTTAAAAATTGAAATGTCTTCTAATAAAGTATCTTCTCTATGCGGAATTACATCTACCCAGTTTTCTTTAGACGTTTTATCAATCGGAGTTTTCATCAACTTAAAATTAGTCGCTCCATCTTTATTTGTTTTGATATAAAAATAATCTTTATAATGCGCAATATCGTATTCTAAATTTCGCTCACGAGGTTGAATCATACGCAATTTTCCATTTGGTTTATCTGCTTCTAACACTTGATATTCATTAGAAACCGTTGCACTAGAGCCTACTACAATATATTTATCTGACTTTGTTTTGTATACAAATACGTTGTATGTTTCATCTTTTTCATGAAAAACTTCAATATCTTCTGAAGATGGAGTTCCTAAAATATGTTTAAATATTTTTGAACTTCGTAATGTTTGTGGGTCTTTCTTGGTATAAAATAATGTTTTGTTATCATTTGCCCAAACTGAACCTCCAGTTGTGTTTATAATATTATCTTTGTAAATTTCTCCTGTATTCAAGTTTTTAATTCCAATAACATATTGTCTACGGCTTATTGTATCTACCGCAAATGCAGCTAACTTATTATCTGGAGAAACACTTAACCCTCCTAACTGAAAATAATCATGCCCTTTAGCTTCATCATTTACATTGAACATAACTTCTTCTTCACCCGCTAAACTCCCTTTTTTACGAGTGTAAATAGGATATTGTTGTCCAGTTTCATAGCGAGTTATATAGTAGTATCCTTTATTTTTATAAGGTACAGATGAATCATCTTCCTTAATTCTACCTTTCATTTCTTTAAACAATTTCTTTTGAAAATCTTCAGTATAACCAGTTACTTCGTCAAAATAAGTGTTTTCTGCATTCAGGTAATCATATACTTTCTGAGTCTGTACATCTTTCTCTTTTGCGTTTTTTTGTGCGTCGGAAAGTCGCATCCAGAAATAATTATCTGTACGTTTATCTCCGTGTGTCTCTAATTCTTTTGGTTGCTTTTCTGCAACAGGCGGTATAGCGTTGTTATTCTTCATTTCTTTAGTTTGTTCTTTTTTACAAAGCGGAAACAAAAATAAGACTAAAAACTGTAATAAAGGTTAGTAGTTTTTTCATTTTGTTTAATTTAATTTCGTTGTGAAATTACTAAATTTGTAATTAATAAAATTTAAAAAAAATAGAAAGATGTTTGAAGATATTTCTGGAATGATGGGTAAACTAAAAGAAGCTCAACAAAAAGTAGCAGAAACAAAAATTAGATTAAACTCGGTTTTAATTGATGAAGTTTCTTCCGAAGGAAAAATAAAAGTAACCGTTACTGCAAATAGAGAGGTTAAAGCAATTTCTATAGATAACTCTTTATTAAATAATGCCGAAGAATTGGAAGATTATTTAATTCTCACATTAAATAAAGCGCTTAAACGAGCTAGCGAAATTAACGAACAAGAAATGGCTGTAGCCGCTAAAAGTGGTATGCCAAATATTTCTGGAATGGATATGTTTAAGTAATGATATTAGGCTTTAACATAGAAGATTTTATGATTCCTTGTTTGAATAAAAAACTCTTTGGAATAGACTGCCCTGGGTGTGGAATTCAACGTTCATTAATGCATTTTTTTAGAGGAGAATTTGTAGATGCTTTTTATATGTATCCTGCTATTTACACTTTACTCTTACTGCTTATAGTTGTATTTATAAATAAAAAAAGCAGCTTTAAATACGGGTCAAAAATTATTCTTAGTTTAGCTATTATTAACGTGCTTATTATAATAGTAAGCTATTCAATAAAAATGAGTTTTATTTTCAATACTTAAAAAAATTATCTAATGGAACAACAAAAACTACCTAACACTACTGGTATACTTATACTTGGGGTTTTATCTATTTTAACCTGTTGCTGTTACGGTGTAATAGGGCTTCCTTTAGGTATTGCAGGACTTGTAATGGCAAACAAAGCAAAAAAAGTATACAACCTATCACCAGAAAGTTATACAGGATATTCTAATGTTTCTACAGGTAGAATTTTATCTATTATTGGCATAATACTTAATGTGCTTTTTATTGTATTTATAATTGTAATGATTTCTTATATTGGTTGGGATGCTTTAGGAAACCCAGAATTAATGCAAGAGAGAATACAAGAATTAGAATCTCAACAATAAAAAAACTCCAAATCCAATAACCTCAAGACAAGCCCACTAGGCATAAAAAAAGGAAAAAACCTTAATCATTTCGATGCAAGCATTGGGAAATTAAACCCACTGGTAAAATTAAACGGCCTCCAAAAAATCAAACACTATTTGGAGGTATCTTATATTAATCCTTTTGCTTTAAACTCTAAGTATTTATTGATAACATTTACAGACAAATGTTCTGGCTTGGTTAGTATCGCATAAACTCCTGCTTTTTGTAATTCCTTTACCATTCGTTTTTTTTCAAAAGTAAATTTTTCTGCAATCGTTTTATGATAAATATTTTGCAGGTCTTCCGCATTCGTTTCTATAAGAGCATCTAACTCTGTATTTTCAAAGAAAACAGTAACCAATAAATGTTTTTTAGCAATCGCTTGTAAATAGGGTAGCTGACGTTTTAATGCAGAAGTATGTTCAAAATTGGTATACAAAATTAACAAACTACGCTGATTTATCTTTTGCTTAATGGTTGCATACAACAAATTGAAATCGGAATCTAAAAAATTAGTATCAAGATTATATAACGTTTCGTTTATAACTGATAAATGTGTTTTCTTATTACTCGCTGGCACAATGTTTTCAACCCTTTTAGAAAAAGTTAACATTCCTGCTTTGTCATTTTTAAAAGCGCTATATTAGAAAATGCTAATGTAGAATTGATAGCGTAATCTACCAATTTTAGGTTTTCAAAGGGCATTTTCATAACGCGCCCCATATCAATAATTGAATAAATAGGTTGCGCTTTTTCGTCTTGATATTGGTTTACCATTAACCCGCCTTGCTTGGCAGTGGCTTTCCAATTTATGGTTCTTACATCATCTCCAGGAACATAATTTTTAATTTGCTCAAATTCCATTGTATGCCCAATACGCCTAATTTTCTTTAAACCATATTCTGTAAGACGATTACTCATTGCCAAAAATTCATACTTCTTCATTTGGATGTACGACGGATATACTGCTACCATTTGTTGATTATCAAAACTAAAACGACGTGCAAATATTTTTAATATAGTTGAAGTAAAAACGTGTACAAAACCGAAGTGATACTCGCCTCTTTCTACTGGCGTTACTTGATAATCAAACGTATAGTTTTCTGTAGATTTTATACTTGCTAAATGTTGAAAATCTCGCTTCTGAAATTGATTAGGCAATTCATCAATCACTTTTACAAAAATAGCAAATGGGTATTTATTTTGTAAGTTGACAATAACTGGGTTTTCATCAGAATTTGAAAATTTCTCTGACAACTCTCTACTCGCAATAATTGGTTTTTTAAATCGAAAAAGTAAAACTAAATCAAAAATTGCTAACACTACAAAAGTCAACACTAACACCCATACAAAACGGTACAAAAACGGCAGCCAATACGACACTAAAAATAGTGCCGACAACGCAGCTATATAATAGAAAAAACGGTTATGAATAAATATGGTTTTGTAAAACTTCACGTTATCTTGGTACTTCTATCGATTGGATAATCATTTCTATAACCTTATCTGCCGTCATCCCTTCCATTTCTCGTTCTGGCGTTAACATAACTCTATGACGCAATACTGGGTATAAACTCTTTTTTATGTCTTCTGGAATTACAAAATCGCGCCCATTAATAGCTGCAAATGCTTTAGAAGCCATTAATACCCCAATACTTGCACGTGGCGAACCTCCTAAATATAAATGTGGATGGTTACGCGTTGCCGTAATAATTTCAGCAATGTATTTTACAATTTTTTCTTCCACCAAAATATCGAAAATTTTACTACGATATTCTAACAAATCTGCTTCAGAAAGTACCGCTTGTATTAATTCTTGTGGCTGCTGTCCTTTTCTTTTATCGTGTCCGCTAATAATTTTTATTTCTTCTTCAATATTAGGGTAACCTACATTTATTTTGAATAAAAAACGATCTAATTGCGCTTCTGGCAAAGCGTATGTTCCTTCTTGTTCTATAGGGTTTTGAGTTGCCAACACCATAAATGGCGGTTTCATTTTATACGTTGCTCCGTCTATAGTTATTTGACGTTCTTCCATTACTTCAAACAATGCCGATTGTGTTTTTGCTGGTGCTCGGTTTATTTCATCTATCAATACAAAATTGGAAAAAATTGGGCCTTTTTTAAATTCAAAATCAGACGTTTTCATATTTAAAATAGAAGTTCCTAGAACATCTGACGGCATTAAATCTGGTGTAAATTGAATACGACTAAAGCCTGTATCAATGGTCTTTGCCAATAACTTTGCAGTTACCGTTTTTGCTACACCAGGAACACCTTCAATTAAAACATGACCGTCTGCAAGTAATGAAACCAATAGCAATTCAATAAATTCTTCTTGACCAACAATTACTTTCTGTAATTGCTCTTTTATTGAATTTACTGCTTCTTTTAATTTAGATAAATCAATACGATTTTTAAAAACATCTTGATTTTTATTCTGCTGATTATCCGTATTTTCCATATTATTTTGTTTTAATTTTATATACTTCCATCAAACTATTTAACCTTATTAATTGTTCTTTAGAAACGTTATTTTGTTGTTGAATTTTCTGAATTATTTTGAATAATTTCTTGGTATCTTCTTCGGTATTTCCACTTCGTGAAGCCAAATGTTTTATAAATGATGAATTAATTACTTCTGTTGAAATATTTATTTTGCTTCTTACCCATGCTAAGAAATAATTAATTTTATGATCTGCAATTTCTTTGTGCTGTGATTTTTCGTAATACATATTGCTAATAGTACGCGTAAATGCCAAGGTTTGATTCTTTAACGGCGTAACAACAGGTATGTTTCTTTGTTCTCTTTTGGCTTTAAAAAACACAAAAAATAGAATTCCGATAAGCGCAATAAAATATGCCCACTTTAAGTTTTTCGATTTTAAAATATAATTAAGTGGCGAGGTAATTCGAGTTTTTCCAGATTTATAATAGGCATCCCACAAAATTGTTTTTTCTTCATCTAGGTATGATAAAACTGAAGCAACATACGTCTCGTTTTCTTGATGAATTATGTTGTAATTGGTAAATGCTAACGGAAAGGTATGAATGTAAAAGTTCCCTTTTCCGAAGTTATATTTTATAAAATTAATTCCTTCATCTGCTAATTTTCCGTCTGTATCTGTAATCGATATTTTTCCGAGAGCTGTAGTTTTTGTAGTATCTATTTCAGAAAATTTAAGACGACTCATCGATCTATCAAACGAATAACTATCTGCAGAAAATATGGGGTTTAATAATGAAACATTCACTTTTTCAACAAACTCAGAAGTTACTAAAGTAGTTGTTTTTAAGCCTAAAGTATCTATTATTGCTCCGTTGGTTGATAAAAAGACATCGTTACCTCGTTCCACAAATTCTAGTAGCTCGTTAAATTCTTCTTTACCAAAATTGATAGCGTTATCAACAAAAAAATAGGTTCCGCTTATGGTGCTGTCTTGTAAATAAAGATACGGTGCTTTTCTAATTTCTTTAATTTGTGTTTCTGGAAATATCTTTGATAATTCGTTACGTAAAATATAGGTTCCGTATGGTATTTTATCTTTGGCTGTATATGATGGGAACCAGTTAATTGGTTTCAGTTTTGTGGCATCTGCATATATTAATAATGCAACAATGGCAAGGAAAATTACGATATATATTTTAATTCGTTTATCCACCTATTTTAGTTTTAAGGTTTGTGAATAAGCGTTCTGCTTTGGCAAATTCTACTTCATCTATCTCAAAATTACCATACCAAACAAAGTCATATAAACGCGTGCTTTCTTTAAATTTCTGATGCACTTTAGTCCTTGCTACTTCTTTAATATAATCTTCATTTGTTTTTTCCTGTTGCCATATAATCAATTCTTTATCTGATAACTTCTGCAGTGTTAACAGGTAGTAATAACGAACTGCCAATCTGTAATTTTTATCAGATATTGCTTTATCTATAAGCTCTTGAAGATTATCGCTTTTAATTAGTTCTTCATCATCTGTTATTTGAATAGATGCTACTTTAGTATTACCTGTAATTAAATTATTAGTATTTACTTTTAGAAAAAACTTAGTAATAAAATACAGTAAAATGGCTAATAAAATATATGGTAAAACAGACAGAAAGCTTTTAATAAGACCTATTGCAGGTGTAATATCATCAAAAAACCAAGAAATAATTTTCTTAACCATTCTACTTAACCATTCCCATAAACGTTGAATTATATTTTTTTCTTTCTTTTGAACGTTATAATTAAAATTGTCTGAATTTTTATAGGTTTCTAGCGATTGTTTATCAAATTTTTTCTGTTGAATTTGAGTAGAATCTATAGCAATTCCTTCAAAAGGATTTTGCTGCGCAAAACTTCCGAAGGAAATAACTAAAAATAATATGTACAATAAAAAGTGTTTCAAATTATTTACCTAATCTATCAATTTCTTCAATAGTACCTGAAGCGTATTTTTGTTCGTTAATATCAAAGTAAATTAATACCGTAGATACTAATGTAACTGCGTAAAACAAGAATCTACCAACATAAGCAATTATATTTAAAAATAAATAAACGGGGTCTGAAAATATACTCATAATTGCTGTTGAATCTTCTTGACTAACACCTGTAAACATTTTTGTCATCATATAAATTAATGCAGGAACTTGAAAAATGTACCCTAAAATACCAACTAATAAACTCATTACTAATAAAATACCAAAAGTTTCCCACCAATGGTCTTTAATAAAAGTAAAACTATAATTTATAGCTTCCATTACATCTTTACCTTTAAAAACATAAATAGCCGTTGCTAAAGACAAAATTGTACCAAGATAAATGCCAGGAATTATACAGAATAAAAGACCAACACCAGCTATAATTCCAACTAAAATACCAAGACCTACAAATGCCCAAATATTCTCTTTTACGTTTTGTTTTATCTCTTCATAATTAATCTGCCCTTTATTTTCTACATACGATTTTACATAGTACATCGCCGCAACATTTATCATTATATACGCTATAACATACGATATAAGCATAACAAAAGTTGCTAAGATCATTCCGCCACCTCCAAATAGGTCTGCAGATGTACTTTCTGAGTTTTTAAAATCTACAGAAGAGAACAGGTTAGACTGTTCAAAAGAATAATATAAAATACCTGCAATTGCTAATAAAATTGGTACTATAGCAATTTTAAATATTGTGGTGAAAAAAGGTTGCCATTCTAGTCTAAAAAACTTAAATGTGTCTGTAATTATGGCGCCTAAATCTCTTTCCTTTTTAAATTCTACATACTGATTATTGTTCATTTTGTGTTTTTTTTATTAGTTGAATTGGATAAATTATGTAATAAAATATGATAATTGCTAATGATGAAACAATGATAAGTATTGCCAACCAATCTGGCATTTCTGTATGTCGTGTAACAAAACCTTCTAGAAAGCCTGCAACAATAAAAAATGGAATAGTACTCACCATAATTTTTAAACCTGCTTTTATACTTCGTTTAAAAGATTCTAATCGCGAATATGTTTTAGGAAACAACAAGCCATTACCCAAAACCATACCTGCGCAACCTGCAATAATTATAACTGAAATCTCTATAGTTCCGTGAATCCAAATAGTACGAGAAGACTCCCAAAATAGTCCTTTTTCGTAAAAAAAATACAGAAATGAGCCTAACATAATTCCATTCTGCATCAGAATAAATAAGGTTCCTACGGAAAATAAAATTCCGAAGAGAAAGGCATACATTGCCACTTTAATATTGTTAATGGTAATTCCAAGAAACATTTCGGTTTCATTCGATTTTTTATATACCGCCATTGGATCTCCTTTTTCAATGTTCTCTAAGGTCATATTTACATAACTATCACCTAAAATTAATCTTACAAAATCAATATCTTTTGATACTGAAAATGCGCCAACTAAGGTGAAAAATGCAAAAACCATAAATGCAATTAATAACTGTCTTTGATAATGATAAAACTCCAATGGAAATTCCTTCAGAAAAAATTGTACTAAACGATTTTTTCCTTCTTTTTTGGTCTTGTAAATTTTAATATGCGCCGAAGAAGCAATAGAATTTAGATACTCTTCGGTATTACTATTTGAATAAAAGGTTTTTGCATAACTTAAATCGTCTGTTATTTCAATATATAAATCAGAAAGTTTATCTGGAGAAATCTGTTTTTTATTAGACAGCACATCTTCAAACAATTGCCATTTTTCCTTATTTTTATTTACAAAAGAAGCTTCTCTCATTCAGAAAATTAAATTCAAAAAGATTGGTTAAATTATTATATTCGCAATTATTATTTTGCAACAAATAACGTTAAAAATGGATAATTTTCAAATAGAAACTGCTCAAAATATTACCATAAACCTAAATGTAGCACATATTACTACCCGTATTGGGTCTTATTTGTTAGATGCTATAATTATTGTAGGCTATTTTTTTGCTTTAATTTTTATAATAAGTTGGCTAAATATGAAACCAGGTATAAAAATGTGGACAGTATGGTTGTTACTTGGGTTGCCTGTCTTTTTCTATAGTTTATTGTTTGAAATTTTATGTAACGGACAAACACCTGGAAAGATGATTAATCAAATTCGTGTGGTAAAATTAGACGGCTCTAAACCTACTTTTGGAAGTTACCTTTTACGTTGGATGTTGCGTGTTATTGATATACAACTAGCCAGTGGTTCGGTAGCAATATTAGCTATTTTATTGAACGGAAAAGGACAACGTCTTGGTGATATTGCTGGAGGAACAACCGTTATCTCTGAACGTAAACGTGTTACCTTAAATACTATTGGAACTGATTTTGCTTCAGATTACACACCAACTTTTCCACAAGTAACTACACTAACCGATAATGATATACAAACCATTCGCCAGTTATTTTACAAAGCAAAACGTAAAGGTAATCACAAAATTATTTTAAAACTACACGTTAAAATTATAGAACTTACTCAAATTAAAACCGAGTTAAAACCAATAGAGTTTGTAGAAACGGTTATAAAAGATTACAATTTTTATACACAGCAATAAAAAAAGCAACCATTTGGTTGCTTTTTTTATAACTAAAATTTAGAATAGTTTTAAAATTCTAAAATGGTCTTTTTTATAATTGAAATACAATCCATTAATTGTTCTTCGGTCATAACTAATGGCGGTGCAAAACGAATAATATTTCCATGTGTTGGTTTTGCTAACAAACCATTATCGCGAAGTTTCATACAAATATTCCAAGCTGTAGAGCTTTCTTCTGTATCATTAATTAAAACTGCATTTAACAATCCTTTTCCTCTAACCGATTTTACTAAATCATTTTCTTTAGCAAACTCCGTTAATTCAGCTCTAAAAATTTGCCCTAAACGTTCAGCATTTTCTGCTAAACTTTCTTCTTGAACAACTTCTAATGCTGCTATTGCTACTGCTGCTGCAATTGGATTTCCTCCAAAAGTAGAACCGTGACTTCCTGGCTTAATAACATTCATAATGTTATCATTAGCTAACACTCCAGAAATTGGATATACGCCACCACTTAATGCTTTTCCAAGAATTAAAATATCTGGTTTTACATTTTCATGATCTACTGCCAACATTTTACCAGTACGTGCAATTCCTGTTTGTACTTCATCTGCAATAAATAACACATTGTGTTTTTTACATAATGCTGCTGCTGCTGCTAAATAACCTTCAGAGGGAACATAAACCCCTGCCTCTCCTTGAATTGGTTCTACTAAGAAACCAGCAATATTTTTATCACTTTCTAAAGCTTCTTCTAAAGCTTCTAAGTTATTGTATTCAATTTTTATAAATCCGCTTGTATACGGTCCAAAATTTTTACGAGCTATAGGATCGTTTGAAAATGAAATTATGGTTGTTGTTCTTCCATGAAAGTTATTTTTACAAACAACAATTTGCGCTTTGTTTTCACCAATTCCTTTTACTTCATACGCCCATTTTCTACATAATTTCAAAGCAGTTTCTACGGCTTCTGCACCTGTATTCATTGGCAATATTTTATCAAAACCAAAAAGTTCAGTTGCAATTTTTTCATATTTACCTAACATATCATTATAAAATGCCCGAGACGTTAAGGTTAATGTTTTTGCTTGATTTGTCATTGCATTCACAATTTTCGGATGACAATGTCCTTGGTTTATTGCAGAATACGCTGATAAAAAATCATAATATTTTTTACCTTCTACATCCCACACATATACACCTTCACCTCTATTAAGAACTACTGGTAGTGGATGATAGTTGTGTGCACCGTACTTGTTTTCTAATTCAATCGCTTGTTGCGAAGTTAATTGGTCTAAAACAGCCATTTTTAATAATTTAAGGTTTTGCCTTTATATAAAGTAAGGCATCGCTTAACACCTTTATAAAGATGCAAACATTAATAATTAAATCTCGTTTAACGAGTAAAATAACCATTCCTTATCTACCTTTATCCTTTCGAAAATTATCGAAAATTCAGCGTGGGAAAGAAATCATCCCTAAAGAACTACAAAAGTACTAAATTTAATTAAAAGTGGCTTAGGTTAAATTAATGTGTCATATAATATGAATCAAAAAAAAACCATAAATGAATCAAATTATCGAGACTTACAACAATTTAACAGGCTCTTTTTGGCAACCAATAGCAGCTATAGTAATTATTATCATTGGATGGTTTATTACTGGGTTATTAAAGTTACCATTTCAGCAATTTTCTTAGCAATTGGCTTACGTAGAATGGGAATTGCAGATGATATTATTAACTTAGCTTTCGGTATTACTTTGGATGCTCTAGCTGTTAACCGTAGTTTTATATTTCAGCTTAGGAGGTAGTGAAGCGGCAGGAAAACAAATGGCTAATATTTTAGATAAGTTTACTAAAAAATACTTCACATAAAATAAAGAAAGCACCTCAATAGAGGTGCTTTTTACTTAATTTGTAAATAATAATTTCACTTTTCTATGCAATACTAATTTGTTTCATAGCTTTGCAAACCAATATATATTATAGAATGCCACGTAGAGAAAGAAATAAATTTGTAAAAAAGAATCAAGTTTTAGAATTAAAAATTGAAGATTACGCCTTTGGCGGAAAAGGAATTGCCAGAATTCATTCAGAAGAAGGAAGTTTTGTAATTTTTGTGCCAAATACATTGCCAGGACAATTAGTAAAAGCTCAGATTAGTAAATCGAGCAAAAAATATGCTGAAGCAAAACTAATTGATGTTTTAGAACCGTCTGAAGATGAAATTGAAGTTCCTTTTCAAGATATTCCTGGTGCGCCATACATTCAATTACCAATAAAATTACAACATACATATAAAAAAGAAAGCACCTTATCTCTTTTTAAAAGAATTGGTAAAGTAGAAAATATAGAAGATTTATTTGACGAATTTGTAACCTCACCAAACGTGTTTCATTATAGAAATAAAATGGAATATGGTTTCTCTGCAATTGGTTACGATAGAGTTAATAAAACGGATAAAGATGAATTCACTCTAGGTTTTAAAAGACGTGGTGTTTGGTGGATGGGAGATAATTTAGATAAAGATTCAGGGTTGTTTGACAAGCAAATGGAAGACAATCTAATTAACATTAGAAAATATTGTCAAGAAACAGGTTTAGCTCCTTGGCACGGCCCTAGAAGAGAAGGTTTTTTTAGATACTTTGTGGTTAGAAAATCTTTTAAAACAGACGAGTTATTGTGTAATCTAGTAACAACTTCACCAGATTTAGATAAATTCGATTTACAAAAATTTGCAACCTTCCTAAAAGATATTTTTGGCAAACGTTTAGCCGGTTTATTACATACCATAAATGATGAAACTGGAGACAGAACTATTGCTACTTCTGGAAGCTTAGATTTGGTGTATGGTAAAGAAAAAATCGTAGAAGAATTGCTCGGTTTAGACTTTGAAATTAGTATGAAAAGCTTCTTTCAAACAAACCCTAAATGTGCAGAGAAATTATACAATAAAGTTGTAGAATATGTTTTAGAAGATAAAACAAAAGTAGACAATACTGTTGTTATGGACTTGTTTTGCGGAACAGGAACCATTGGTCAAATTGTAGCTTCTAAAAGTAAAAATACTAAAATTATCGGAGTCGATATTGTTGCATCAGCAATTGAAGATGCCAAAAAAAATGCCAAAAGAAACAACATTGAAGGGCTACAGTTTTTTACTGCTGATGTTGGCAAGTTTTTAGTTGCACACCCTGAATATCAAAACAAAATTAAGACCATTATTTTAGACCCTTCAAGAGCAGGAATTGCACCAAAAACATTACAAAAAATAATTAATTTAAATGCAGACAGAATGGTATATATTTCTTGTAACCCTGCAACACAAGCTAGAGATACAGAGTTACTAAGAGAAGCTGGTTATCAACTTAAAAAAATTAGTTTGGTAGATCAGTTTCCACATACAGCACATATAGAAACGGTGGTTTTGTTTGAGAAATAAAAAAAACACAGACAGAGTTTAAATTACACTCCCACTAAAAGTTGCATTTACTAATTGAACTTAAGTTGTTCTAACTAATTTAGTCACTGACATTGATAGCTACCCCCCTTGAACTAAAAAATGAACATGATCTGATTTATACCCTATCTCGATAAATTGTATTTCGTATCGTTCCGATACCTTATTGCTAATATCTTTCAATGTTGATCCTTGATTCTTCGGTTAGAGCTTTTCTTCTATATTTCAACGGAAAAACTAAATGATATAAAAGTAAACTCTTATTATGACGCTTGTATATATGATTATCCATATATGAAAAATTACACTTTTACAAAATTTTTGAAAAACCCTTCGTTTTTCAAACTTTTCCGCTAAACTCCAAGGAAAGCCTCGAGGAATTCTTTTGATTAAATTTTAGCTGCCAATCTACTTCCTTGATCAATAGCTCTTTTTGCATCTAATTCGGCAGCAATATCTGCACCACCAATAACATGTACTTTTATGCCTTTAGCCTCTAAAGGCTCTAACAATTCTTTAAAAGGTAATTGACCTGCGCAAATTATTACATTATCTACTTTTAGCACTTTATTTTCTTCATTTTGAACATAATGCAACCCTTCATCATCAATTTTTGTGTATTGCACTTCGTTGATAAATTGTACTTTTTTCTTTTTTAAGGTAGAACGATGAATCCAACCTGTAGTTTTCCCTAATTTACCACCAAATTTCCCTTTACTACGCTTAAACATAAAAATTTCTCTTGGTGATGGTTCAACCTCAGCCTTTACTCCTTCTATTCCACTACGAGCCTCAATTGTTTTGTCAATTCCCCATTCTTTTAACCAAGCATCTATATTTAAAGAAGTTGATTCGCCTTCGTGCGTTAAATATTCTGACACATCAAAACCAATTCCTCCTGCTCCAATTACTGCAACACGTTTTCCTACTGGTTTTTTCAATTTCAAAACATCGATATAATTTAATACTTTTTCGTGTTCTATACCTTCTATTCTTGGAGTTCTTGGTTTGACTCCTGTTGCTAAAATTACCTCGTCAAAATTTTCGAATGCTAGATTATCTGCAGTAACTCGTGTATTTAATTTTACGGTTACATTGTGTAGTTCAATTTGCTTATTAAAATAGCGAATGGTTTCGTAAAACTCTTCTTTTCCTGGGATTTGCTTCGCTATATTGAATTGCCCACCTGTTTCTTTATTGGCATCATACAATGTTACCTCGTGCCCTCGTTGTGCGGCAATAGTTGAAGCTGCCAATCCTGCTGGACCTGCACCCACAACTGCTATTTTTTTCTTTTTTTCCGTCGAAAGATAATTCAATTCCGTTTCATGACACGCTCTTGGGTTTACCAAACAACTTGCCACTTTTTGTTTAAAAACATGATCTAAACACGCTTGGTTACAACCTATACATGTATTAATTTCATCTGATTTATTTACAGCTGCTTTGTTTACCCATTCTGGATCTGCCAAAAACGGACGTGCCATAGAAATCATATCTGCATGACCTTCTGCCAATACTTTTTCGGCAGTTTCTGGCATATTAATTCTATTAGAAGTAATTAACGGAATTGTTAATTCTTCTTTCATTTTTTGTGTTACCCAAGTAAATGCTGCTCTTGGAACCGATGTAGCAATGGTAGGTATACGAGATTCATGCCAACCAATACCTGTATTTATTATGGTTGCTCCCGCCTTTTCAATCTCCTTACCTAATTGAACTACTTCTTTCCAAGTACTTCCTTTTTCAACTAAATCTAACATTGATAAACGGTAGATAATAATAAATTCTTCGCCTACTGCTTCTCTCGTTTGTTTTACTAGTTCTATTGGTAAACGCATACGGTTTTCATAACTCCCACCATAATTATCGGTACGTTTATTAGTCCGTTTTGCTATAAACTGATTAATTAAATACCCTTCTGAACCCATAATTTCTACACCATCATATCCTGCTTCTTTAGATAGTTTCGCACAATTCACAAAATCTCTAATCGTCCTACGAATTCCTGATGTTCTTAATTTAAAGGGTTTAAAAGGTGTTATTGGTGATTTTATTGCTGAAGGTGCAACTGATAACGGATGGTATCCATAACGACCTGCATGCAATATTTGCATACATATCTTCCCTCCTTCTTTATGTACTGCATCTGTAATTATTTTATGATGTCGTGCATGTTTTTTAGTACTCATTCGTGCTGAAAATGGTACAGTCCAGCCTTGTACATTTGGCGAAACCCCACCTGTGACTATCAAACCAACACCTCCTCTTGCACGTTCTGCATAATAGGCTGCAATTCTTTCTAAACCATTTTTTTCCTCTTCTAAACCAGTATGCATTGACCCCATTAAAATTCTATTCTTTAATGTAGTAAAGCCTAAATCTAATGGTTCAAAAATATGCTTGTATTTCATAGTATCCTTTTTAATTTTATTATGCATGCATAATAAGTTGCAAGATACAGAAAGTAAGTTAACAAAAGAAACGACTTCATAATTAGGTCAGGGCAAACTCATGCTTTTTTATAAGTATTGATAATTAGCAAGTTATCTTTTGGGATTTTACAAGTACTAACTTTTCTAAAAACATAATGTGCTGAAAATGAAATATTAGAGTTTTTAAAAATAAAAGTATGAGTTTGCCCTGATAATTAGGTAGGGAAGAATCATACTTTTTTAATTTACAAAATAAACTACCCCGAGGCAAGCCTCGAAGTATTAAAACAGCTTAAGTTGTTCTGAATGTATTTTCTTATATTCCTCTTGTTTTCCTTGATTTTCAATATAATACAGTATTTTCTTCTAAAAACGAAAAGGGTAATTTTTTCCAACCAAAATCATTGTTCATTTCATCAAAAATCTGTTCAGTAGTTCCTCTTTGGTTGTAATAAACAATTACATCCTTATTACTAGAGGCGCTGTCATTAGTTAAAATTGCACGATAAATAAAACTATCTTGGAATTCAATATCTGTTTGCCCTGTTTTATCGCCTTTAAAAGGGGGTGTAGTTTATACTGCAAACTTCTACATCAAAAAGACCTATTTCTTACAGTCTCCTATTTTTTTACTGCTCTAATTTTGGTTGAGAGTTCTGCACAGCGTTGTGCTTTTATGTAAAACATTTTGCTATTCTGCTCAACCACCTCAATGATTTATTTGCTAAAAGAACCACAATCCATACGACTTCTGTTTATACCTAATGGCTTTGTTTTTTTAGTGAGCTGTAAGCGTTCTTCAGGGTGTCTGCTTGTTTGTATTTTACGTTGGTATTACCGTTTCTATTTTCAATATGAACAATGTGTTTCCCGATAGTGGAGACTCCAGGGAAATAGCCTTGTTTCATTTTATAACTCTTTTTAGAATCATACTTTTTACAAGGAATAAATTGATGGTCAAAATCATAGCATTTAGATTTTTGTAGCTACTAAGCTGATGCTCAATACCATTGCTGCTCAGGTGAATTTCTTTTTCTTGCGATAAACTTTTTTAAACCCTACCAATAGTATCCGCAGAGCAGATCTTTAAATTAGGAATTTGAAGTAAATCAGATTTTAAATGTTCCCCAATATCCTCAGCGCAATCTCCGCCAGCTAAAAAAAGCATCCAAATATTTTTTATAACGTCACAATGACTAAACTCTAACTGTAAAGGTCTTGTGCCTAAATGTTTTTCAATCAAAATCGAGAACTCAAGATTGTTGAATATTTCGGATATGTAATTTAATTCGTCGTAAGCATTTATGTTTTCTGTAGAAATTGTAACTTTCACCTGCAAGGGTTTTTACCCAAAAAGGTGAAAATAATTGAATTGAAAAGTCTTGTAGCCTTTATTTTACAAGGCTTTTCAATTCTTTAACAAAAAGAACTGCGGAGTTAAGTACACCATAAAATCACTATGTTTTGTGGCGTTTTTTGTTGAAATGTAATAAAAAAAATATCGAGAACACATTAATAGTGTTCTCAATACAAATTTGTTTATTCCTCTCAGACTCACTTGAACCGTGAACTGATAGTAACTAAAAAATTATTCAAAATAAGAAAATGTTTCTCCGTCTTTAATATTCAATAATGTTTCATAAATCATTTTAATTACATTTTCTACATCATCTCTATGTACCATTTCTACAGTTGTATGCATATATCGTAGTGGTAAAGAAATTAATGCAGAAGCAACACCACCATTACTATAAGCAAAAGCATCTGTATCTGTTCCGGTTGCTCTAGATAATGCAGAGCGTTGAAAAGGAATTTTATTTGCTTCTGCAGTTTCAGTAATTAAATCGCGTAGTTTTTGTTGAACAGCGGGTGCATACGCTATAACAGGTCCTTTACCCATTTCTAAATGACCTTCTTTTTTTTTGTCTATCATTGGCGTAGTTGTATCGTGCGTTACATCTGTAACAATAGCAACATTTGGCTGAATAGTTTGTGTAATCATTTCTGCACCACGTAAACCAATTTCTTCTTGTACAGAGTTTGTAATATATAGTCCGAAAGGTAATTTCTTTTTATTCTCTTTTAATAAACGAGCAACTTCGGCAATCATAAATCCGCCCATTCTATTGTCTAACGCTCTACAAACAAATTTGTCGCCATTTAAAATATGAAACTCATCTGGGTACGTAATTACACAACCAACGTGAATGCCTAATTCTTCAACTTCCTTTTTAGTAGCACAACCAGTATCAATAAAAATATTATCTGGTTTTGGAGCTTCTTCTTTGGCTTTATTTCTTGTATGAATTGCAGGCCAACCAAAAACGCCTTTTACAATACCATTTTTAGTATGAATGTTCACTATTTTACTTGGTGCTATTTGATGATCTGAACCACCATTTCTGATTACATAAATTAATCCGTTATCAGAAATATAATTTACATACCAAGAAATTTCATCTGCATGCCCTTCAATGACCACTTTGTATTTTGCATCAGGGTTAATAATTCCTACAGCAGAACCATACGTGTCTGTAATAAAAGTATCTACATACGGTTTTAGATAGTCCATCCAAATTTTTTGACCTTCCCATTCGTAACCTGTAGGCGCTGCATTGTTTAAATATTTTTCTAAAAAATCGATTGATTTTTTAGTTAATATTGATTTTTTTTTTGCCATATATTTGTATTTGTTATGCTGTAAAAATAAAGTATTTTATTAAAAAATTTGAAAAATATGTAACAAAAGTTGTTATTTGTACACTTATCTATCAATAAATTAAATCATAAAATAACCTTAGGATGAAACTAATTATAAAAAATCTAACTAAAACCTATAAAAATGGTGTAAAAGCTATCGATAATTTAAATCTTGAAATTGGTATAGGAATGTTCGGTTTATTAGGGCCAAACGGAGCAGGAAAATCTTCTTTAATGAGAACTATTGCAACGTTACAAAACCCAGATTCAGGTTCAATTACTTTTGGAGATATTAATGTTTTGGAAGATAAAATGGCGCTTCGTAAAATTTTAGGGTATTTACCGCAATCATTTGGAGTGTATCCAAAAGTGTCTGCGGAAGATTTGTTAGATTATTTTGCAACCTTAAAAGGTGTTTCATTAAAATTAGATAGGCAAAAATTGGTAAAAGAAGTGTTAGAAATAACTAATTTATATGAAGTTAGAAAAAAATATGTTGCAGGTTATTCTGGTGGGATGAAACAGCGTTTTGGAATTGCACAATTACTTTTAAACAATCCAAAGTTGATTATTGTAGATGAGCCAACAGCAGGTTTAGACCCAGCCGAACGTCATCGTTTTTTAAATGTTTTACGCGAAGTTGGTACAAATTGTACCGTTATTTTTTCTACACATATTGTAGAAGATGTTAAAGAATTATGTAACCAAATGGCAATTTTAAATGGTGGAAGAATTTTAAAGAAAATTACGCCAATAGAAGCAACTAAAGAAATTGAAGGGAAAATTTGGACAAAAATTATTAATAGAGATGATTTAGAAGAAGTAGAAGCAAATTTTAATTTATTGTCTTCAAACTATAACCAAGATAATACAATAAATGTACGTGTGTTTGCTGATGAAAAACCAGCAGATGATTTTACAACCGCAGAACCACAATTAGACGATGTATATTTTATCGCTTTAAAAGATGATCAACCAGTATTGGATTCATAGATAATTAGAAATTCTAAACTTCAAACTATCTAATAATCTATTCATCTAACAATCTAAAATTATGTTTTTCACTATATTTAAATACGAATTATCTTACTGGTTTAAAAAACCAACCACCTATATTTATGCTGGTATTTTCTTTTTATTGGCTATACTTTTATCGGCAAGTTCTGCTGGTGTTTTTGACGGATTAACAGTAACTACAGGGGCATCAAAAATTGTAAACTCACCAATGGCTATTAACGAAATGTTTAATGCCATGGCAATTTTCTT
The DNA here is from genome assembly GCA_965242715.1 of Tenacibaculum sp. GTDB lineage: Bacteria > Bacteroidota > Bacteroidia > Flavobacteriales > Flavobacteriaceae > Polaribacter. Next base: position 928,809 of record OZ251501.1, on the reverse strand, counting down.
GTTCTTTTTGTTTCCTTCTATTATTGGACTTTCTGTTTACAGAGATTATAAAAGCGAAATGCATTCAATTTTATACTCGTACCCATTTAGTAAAACAAGCTATTTATCAGCAAAATTTCTTAGTGCTTTTTTAGTTGTTTTATTTATAATATTTGTTACAGGAATTGGTTTGTTTATTGGTTTTAGGTTGCCTGGAACCAATCAAGAAATTGTTGGGGCATTTAACTTTTCTGCATACATTTATTCTTATTTAGTATATATAATACCCAATGTATTATTATTTGGTGCTATTGTTTTTGGCGTGGTAACATTTACCAGAAATATTGCTGCAGGTTTTATAACCGTAGTTTTATTAATGTTTGTACAGTCTGTTGCAGAAAGTTTTTTATTGAACCCTGACAATAGATTTTGGACAGCATTGTTTGATCCATTTGGAGGACAAGCCGCAGACTATTATACCCGTTACTGGACAGTAGCAGAACAAAATGAATTAATGCTACCGTTTAAAGGTGTAGTAATCTATAACAGGTTATTATGGTTAGGAATTGCATCTGTGGTTTTAGCAGGAGTTTATAAGTTGTTTTCTTTTAGTCAAAATGCATTTTCATTCAACTTTAAAAAAGGTAAAGGAGAAAGAGTTATTAAGCAAAATTTCGGAGGAATTACACGTGTTGAAATTCCAAAGGTACAGTACGATTACTCTTTTAAAAACAATTTAAAAACTATGTGGAAACTCTCTAACATAGATTTTAAATACATTGTTAGCAGTTGGGCTTTTATTGCTATTTTAGTAGTCGGTTTAATATCATTATTGGCTTTTGCCTTAACTGCTGGTGAGTTGTTTGGAACAAAAACGTATCCAACAACTTGGCAAATGTTATTATTACCAGGAGGAACATTTACATTTTTTATTAATTTACTAACGTTTTTATACGCAGGTATGTTAATTCGCCGAGGTGAAATGGCTAGAATAAATCATATAGTAGATGTAACTCCAGTAAGAAATTGGACTTTATTAGGCTCTAAATTTATTGCTTTACTTAAAATGCAATTGGTTTTATTAATCGTAATTTTAGTAGGCGGAGTTCTATTTCAAATATATAAAGGGTATTATAATTTTGAAATTGGTCATTACTTATTTGAGTTGTACATATTAATGTTTGTTCATTTTGTTATTTGGGCTTTTTTAGCAATCTTAATTCAAACGTTAATCAAAAACCAATATTTAGGATTGTTTGTGTTGTTAATTATTTTAATAGGTTTACCATTATTATCGCTTGCAGGAATTGAACAATCTGTATTTAAATACAATCAAAACCCAGGTTATCAATATTCAGATATGAATGGGTATGGAGCTTCACTTAATAAATACTTTACTTATAAAGTATATTGGTTTATTGGAGGTTTAATTTTATTGATTTTAGCAGGGTTGTTTTGGTTGCGTGGCATAACATTTTCTTTTGCAGAAAGATTAAAAATTGCAAAAAAACGATTAAATGCTAAAACAATTACTGCTTTAGCAGTGCTAGCTATTTTATTTTTCGGAATTGGAGGAAGAATTTATTATGAAAATAATTATTTAAATGAGAATCGCTCCTCAAAAGAAAGAGAGAAAATGCAAGTTAAATGGGAGAAAGACTATAAAAAATACGAAGGAAAAGCACAACCACGTATTGTTGCTGTAAATGTTGCTATGAATATTTTTCCTAAAACGAGAGATTTTAAATCTTCGGGAACTTATAAAATGATTAACAAAACCAATGAAGTTATCGATAGTATCTTCTTAAATCATAACGGATATATAAATACGTTTGAGTTTAACAAACCAAATACGTTGGTTATGGAAGATACTATTCAAAATTTTGACATTTATCAGTTAGAAAAACCTTTACAGCCAGGTGATAGTTTAGAGTTAGCATTTACGGTTCAAAATAAACCAAATACATTTTTACGAAGTCATTCTCCTGTTAGACATAATGGAACATTTATAAATAACACAGAATTATATCCTTCTTTAGGATATACTTCTAGACCTGAATTGACAGATAACAAAACTCGTAAAAAATATGATTTACCAAAAAATAATTTACGCCCACATCCGTCAGATTCTACAGCTTTAGGAGACACGTATATTTCTAAAGATGCAGATTGGATAGATTTTGAAGCAATAGTTTCAACATCTGAAGATCAAATTGCAATTGCTCCAGGATATTTACAAAAAGAATGGACAAAAGACGGTAGAAAGTATTTTCACTATAAAATGGATAGTAAAATATTGAATTTCTTTGCGTTTAATTCAGCAAAATATGAAATTAAAAAAGATAAGTGGAACAATGTAAACTTAGAAATTTACTACCAAAAAGGACACGAATATAATTTAGATAGAATGTTTAAAGGAATTAAAGCTTCGTTAGATTATAATTCTAAAAACTTTAGTCCATATCAACATAGACAAGTTCGCATTGTTGAATTTCCAAGAACAGGCGGAAGTTTTGCGCAATCTTTTCCAAATACAATTCCGTTTTCTGAAGGTGTTGGTTTTATTGCTGATGTAGATGATTCTGAAGAAGGTGGTGTAGATTATCCATTTGCAATTACGGTGCACGAATTGGCGCACCAATGGTTTGGCTATCAGGTAATTGGGGCTGATGTTTTAGGCGCAACTATGCTGTCTGAAAGTATGTCTGAATATGTTTCTTTAAAAGTTTTAGAACACGTGTACGGTAAATCTAAAATGCGTAAATTTTTAAAGAAAGCATTAGATGGATATTTACAGCAACGTACTTTTGAGCGTAAACGAGAGAATGCATTGATGTATAACGATGGGCAAGGTTATATTCATTATCAAAAAGGATCAATGGTTTTATATGCTTTGAGTGATTATATTGGCGAAGACAATTTAAACAATGCACTTAAACAGTATGTAGAGAAAGTAAAGTTTCAAAACGCACCTTATACAACATCTATAGAAATGGTTGACTATATAAAGAAAGCAACACCAGATTCTTTACAATATATTATTAAAGATATGTTTGAAACCATTACACTGTATAAAAACCGTATTGTAGATGTAAAATCTACTGAGCTAGAAAATGGTACATACCAAGTTGATATTGAGTTTGAAGTTTCTAAATATAGAAATGACGATAAAGGAAAACGTTATTATGGTGACCAAGTTGGCGATACACTTTCTTATAAATCAGAAAAAATGAAGAATCCAATTTTATCTGTAAAATTAGCAGATTATATTGATATCGGGATTTTTGGTGAAGAAGAAATTGATGGAAAAAAGAAAGAAACAGAGTTGTATTTTAAGAAACATAAAATAACTAGAATTGATAATAAAATATCTATTATAGTTGATAAAAAGCCAATTGAAGTTGGTGTAGATCCTTACAATAAGTTAATAGACACACAGTCTGATGATAATCGTAGAAAGCTGTAGTCTATTAGTCTAAGCATAAAAAACCAAGCAAATTGCTTGGTTTTGGCTTTATTAAGATAATAGTAAGGTTTTGTTAATGTTGTTTAGAATATGTATTGTTATAATGACTTATATTAGAAGTTAACGAAATTCGTTTTTTTAAAAAATATTTAGAAACAAACCAAATTGTTTTCTTAAAAATTTCTAAGATCAACTATATCGCTACTTTCTAATTGATTTTCAATATCAATTTTAAAAATAGTTTTCGCAACAAATTCAGGAGTGTACAATTCATTATTTTCTTTTAAATCAATAAAACGTTGTAGGCTTCTAAAATCTTCTTCAGAAGTATTTCTTATTTTCGATTGCATATTGGTATCTACAACTCCAGGGTAAATAGCAACGCATTTTACGCCATTTTTGAGTTTCTTTTGCTCAGCTGCAATAGCTTTTGTAGACATATCTAATGCAGCTTTAGATGAGCAATATACGCTCCAACCTTCATAGGGTGTTGTTGCTGCTCCAGAAGAAATATTTATAATCTGTTTTTTACACATTAAATGTTTTGTGTGTTTAATAAATAAACTCGACAAAATAAGTGGTGTAATAGTGTTCAGCCTAATTGACGTAGCAATATCTTCTACGTCAATATTTTCTAAATTAGCAATTTTACCCAACCTTCCTGCATTATTTAATAATGTAATTGATGAGATTTCTTGACTTTTTAATTCATCAAACAACATTAAAAAAGTTTTCTTAATTGTTTTAGTATCAGATAAATCTACGGCAATTTGTGTAACATTTTCAATGTCAGTTATACTTCTAGCTAATGAGTAAACTTTATAGTTTTCTAAAGCATATTTTTGAGCAATAGCCTTTCCAATTCCTTTGCTTCCTCCAGTTATGATAAGAATATTACCCATTTAAAAGTTTTTTGTAAAGCGCTAATGTTTCTTCAATAGTTTTATCTATATGAAATACTGTTTGGATTCTTTTATTAGCATTTTTACCCATTTCAACACGTAATGCATCATCATTTACTAATTTAGAAACCGCTTGCCCAATAGCTTTAGAGTTTTTTATAGGAACAACAATTGCACTATTTTTATCAACTAATTCTGTACCTCCACCAGAATCTGTTGTAATAATTGGCTTACCAACAGACATTGCTTCACTAACAGCTCTTCCAAAACCTTTACTAAATAGAGGTTTGTGCATAAATGTCTGCATTTTTTATAAGAAAAATTACATTTGTTTTACTTCCTAAAAAATGAATTCTATCAGTTATTTTACTGTTTTTTGCAATTTTAGTAAGATGAGATGCATCTGTGTTATGACCAATTAAAACATAATGTACTTCTTTTTTTGTTTCTAAAAAATTTGATGATTCTAAAAAGAAATTAGTTCCTTTTATTTTTCTGTGATTTCCTACAGAACAGACTATTATTACATCTTTAGGAATACCAATTGATTCAAAATTAAGAGGCAGAATGTCTTTAAACCAATCAGGGTTATATCCTTTAAAAATTCGTACAACTTTCTGCTTGCTTTTACCAAAAAGCTGTTTTTTAATATGTGTATATACATAATTACTATTACCAATAATAGCATTTATTCTTGGGTGTAAATAGGTTAAGTATGCGCTTGGGTCATACCAATGTAAACTAACTGAACCATAATATGTCGTTATTTTTATTGTGGGGTATTTTTTAAGAGCTATCAATCCACTTCTGCTAGCTTTTCCATCAACAAAGTGAACAATATTAATAGTATGTTTTTCTATTATTTTTTGAAATTCTTTAATATAATTTCTATCAATTTTAGAATTTGGGTATATATTATAATACGGAAGGTTTTTATCATTTAAAAATGATATAACGTTTTCAGATAATTCTCCCAAGAGAAATATGTTTAAACCTTTTTTTTGTAAACCATAAAAAAGTTCTAATTGTGCTTGCTGTGTAGAAAACGAACCAGTTGCACGTATAACAAATAAAGCATTCATAACTGAAAATATTTTTTAATTTCGTTCCGATTTTAATCCCACAAGCGGGTTTAATTCCCCGATGTTTACATCGAAATGATTAAGGTTTTTTCCTTTTTTATGCCTGTTGGGCTTGCCCTGAGGTTATTGACTTATTTAAAGTACTCTTTCGAATTCTCCCAATGCACATCCATTTCAGCAAGTGTCATGTCAGAAAGCTCTTTACCTTCTTTTTTAGCTGCTTCTTCTAAAAATTGAAAGCGGTTAATAAATTTTTTATTGGTTTTTTCTAATGCATTCTCAGGATTCACACCAATAAATCGAGCATAGTTAATCATTGAAAAAAACACATCCCCAAATTCTTTTTCAATATTTTTTTGATTGTTATTTTTAATCTCTTCATTTAACTCGGCAAGTTCTTCTTGAACTTTTTCCCAAACCTGTTCAGGTTCCTCCCAATCAAAACCAACGCCTGCAACTTTATCTTGAATCCGATTTGCTTTTACCAGTGCTGGTAAATTTTTTGGAACACCTTCTAAAACTGATTTTCTTCCTTCTTTGAGTTTTAGTTTTTCCCAATTACGTTCAACGTCTTTTTCATTTTTAACGGTAACATCTCCGTAAATATGTGGATGTCTATATATTAACTTATCGGAAATCGCATTGGCAACATCAGCAATGTCAAAAGCTTTTTTTTCACTACCAATTTTGGCATAAAAAATAATATGCAACAGTAAATCACCTAGTTCATTTTTAACTTCAGGTAAATCGTTATTTAAAATTGCATCGGCAAGCTCGTATGTTTCTTCAATAGTAAGATGACGTAGACTTTCTAATGTTTGCTTTTTATCCCACGGACACTTCTCACGAAGTTCATCCATAATATCCAAAAGCCTATTAAATGCGTCTAATTGTTGGGTACGAGTATTCAAAATTTATTCTTCTTCGTTAGAAGTTTCAAAAGCTAAAGTAGCAAAATCAAAATCTGATTTAACTAATATATTATACCACTGAATTACTTTTTTAATGTTAGATGTATACACTCTTTCAGCATCATAATCTGGTAAAACTTCAGAAAAATAGCTTTCTAATTTTTTTCCGCTTTCCTTATGAGAAATGGCTTCTTTATCATCTTCTTTGTCTGCAATAGTTTTAAAAACTTGCCCTAAAGGAATTTCCTTTTCATAGGTATAAATTGCAATATTTTCTAACAAACTTACATTCTGAGTTTGTGTTATAGAAAATCGTTTTTCGTCTAATAGAGATTTTACAATAACGCCTGTTTTGGTTTGTGATAAGATTTCAAACAAGCCTGGTTTACCTGTTACGGCTATAATTTTATTAAATTTCATTTATCTTTTTTTAAGGTTAGGAAAACGCATTATATAGTCTGTATTTATTTTTCCTTTTGATATATTTTCTAATTTTTTCTTAATTAATCTTTTCTTGAGAGATGAAAGTTTGTCAGTAAATAAAACTCCTTCAATATGATCGTATTCATGTTGAAAAATACGCGCCACTAAACCTATATAAGTTTCAGTATGTATTTTGAAGTCTTCATCTTGATATTTAACTGTTACAGATTCTAGTCTAAAAATATCTTCACGTACATCAGGAATACTTAAACAACCTTCATTAAATGCCCATTGATTACCTTCTTCTTCAATAATTTTAGCATTTATAAATACTTTATTAAAGTTTTTTAGCGCTTTTCTATCTTTCTCGTCTAAATCTTCATCTTCAGAAAATGGCGAAGCGTCAATAATAAATAAACGAATATTTTTTCCAATTTGTGGAGCTGCCAAACCAACGCCAGAAGCATTATACATGGTTTTTTTCATACTGGTAATTAATTCTTCTAAATTCGGATAATCTTTATCGATTTCTTTTCCAACTTTACGTAAAATAGGGTCGCCATAAGCAACTATAGGTAAAATCATTTTTTAATTTTTAATAATTGCAAAAGTACAAAGATTGCTTTTTGCAAAAAACTATTTACTATATAAATATGATTGAAGAATAATGGTTGCGCTAATCTCGTCTACTAAAGCTTTATTGCGACGTTGTTTTTTGGTAAGTCCGCTATCTATCATCGTTTGAAAAGCCATTTTTGAAGTAAACCTCTCATCAACCCGTTCTATGGGAATAGTAGGAATCTCTTTCGATAAACTTTCTAAAAAAGGTTTAATAAATTGTTCACTTTCACTTTCAGAATTGTCCATTTGTTTTGGCTCTCCAACCAAAAATAAATCTACTTTTTCTTTAGAAATATAGTTTTTTAAAAACGGAATTAAATTCGCTGTTTCTACAGTAGTTAAACCAGATGCAATTATTTGTAGTTCATCTGTAGCTGCAATTCCTGTGCGTTTTTTTCCAAAATCTATTGCTAAAATGCGTCCCATTATTCGTGTTAAAATTTATACAAAAGTAAGTTTTCTGTTTTTACTACACTAAATTTATGCCAAGACTAATGTAGTCGTTATATTTGTTTAAAATTTTTAAAAAATGACAGAATTACGATCTATTATAGAAAAAGCTTGGGATAACCGCGAGTTATTAAAAGAAGATAAAACAATTGTAACTATTAGAAAGATAATTGACTTGTTAGATACTGGTAAACTTCGTGTAGCAGAACCTACCAAAGATGGTTGGCAAGTTAATGAATGGGTTAAAAAAGCTGTAGTTTTGTATTTTCCTATTCAAAAAATGGAAACTTTAGAAGCTGGTATTTTTGAATATCATGATAAAATTCCATTAAAACGTAATTATAAAGAAAAAGGAATTAGAGTTGTGCCAAGTGCAGTTGCACGCTATGGAGCATATATTTCTTCAGGCACTATTTTAATGCCAAGTTACGTAAATATTGGTGCATATGTAGATGAAGGTACAATGGTAGATACTTGGGCAACAGTAGGTTCTTGTGCGCAAATTGGTAAAAACGTACACCTTTCAGGTGGAGTTGGTATTGGCGGAGTTTTAGAACCTTTGCAAGCGAGTCCTGTTATTATTGAAGATGGCGCTTTTATTGGTTCTCGTTGTATTGTGGTAGAAGGAGTTCATATAGAAAAAGAGGCTGTTCTTGGTGCAAATGTTGTTTTAACAATGAGTACAAAAATTATTGATGTTACTGGAGATGAACCTGTCGAGACTAAAGGTCGAATCCCTGCTCGTTCGGTAGTAATTCCTGGTAGTTATACTAAAAAGTTTTCGGCAGGTGAATATCAAGTTCCGTGTGCATTAATTATAGGAAAACGTAAAGAGAGTACAAATAAGAAAACCTCGTTGAATGATGCACTTCGGGAGTATGATGTGGCGGTATAAGTTTAGTTTTCTATGACAAAAACAACTGCAATAATTACAACTTTAACCGAAGAATCCAATATTCAAAAAGCGTTAGATTCTGTTGTTTTTGCTGATAAGGTTATTGTAATTGATTCTTTTAACTCAGATAAAACTATTGAGGTTGTAGAGAAATCAAAAGCTATTTTATTGCAAAGGGAATTTGATGATTTTTCTTCTCAAAAAAATCATGCAATTTCTAAAGCTTCTAATAATTGGGTTTTTATTCTAGATGCTGATGAAGAGATTCTTGATGAGCTTAAAAAAGAAATTTTATTAATAAAAGGTTATGTTTTAGAATAATGTAGAATTTCATTATCTTTATAAAAACATTATAGACATGGATTATACAAAGAATAATAAGAGTGTTGAGTCAAGAGCAGAAAAAGGAATTAGTCGGTTTATTGAGTCGTGATTTGAATGTACCAAATCGCTCTCTCAAACAGTAGATATAGCAAATATCATGATAAAAAACGCTAAAGCTATAAACATATATAAAGCAATTGAAGAAAATTATATGGAATTAATGATTCCACATTATTCTAAAACATAACCTAACCTTTTAAAACATCCATAAATCCCTCATTTTATCAACTACTAATATATAAAGCTATCTACCGTGACCTCTATAAATTTATTTATCTTTATTTTAAACTAGCTAAACTAGCTTTAACTGTTTCTATTTTAGCTAACGTATCCGCTTCTTTTTTACGCTCTAATTCTAACACTTTTTCTGGCGCATTATTTACAAAGCGTTCGTTAGATAATTTCTTTTGAATTCCGAATAAAAACCCTTCTGCCCTCTTTAATTCACTTTCTAATTTTTCAGTTTCAGCTTCTACGTCTATATTTTCTTCCGCAATAGGAATAAAATATTCGTTAGATTTTACTCTAAACGAAGCGCCATCAACTTTATCAGAAATATAATTAATTATCGATGTATTGGTTAACTTCTGAATGACTACATCAAAATTTGTAGTAAATTTTTCATTATTTACGACAGATAATTCAACTGTATCTTTAAATGAAATATTTTTATTTTTTCTGATAGTTCTAATTCCCGAAACAACATTTGCAGCAAATTCAAATTGACTGATAATTGCCGTATCTACTTTTTTAACTTCAGGGTGTTTTGCTATAATTAACGCTTCTTCTGGAGTTCTTTCTGAAATATATTGCCAAATTTCTTCTGACAAGAAAGGCATAAATGGATGTAATACTTTTAAATTATCTTCAAAAATAGCGGTTACCGCATGGTATGTTTTTTGATCAATTGGTTGCTGATATCCTGGTTTTACCATTTCTAATAACCATGAAGAAAAATCGTCCATAATTAATTTATAGACTGCCATTAAAGCATCTGATAAACGGTATTTAGAAAAATGATCTTCTATTTCTGCTAACACGGTTTGAAACTTTGCATTGTACCATTTCAATCCAATTTTAGCTGATTCTGGTTGGGCAATAGATGCATTAACTTCCCAACCTTCTACTAAACGAAAAGCATTCCAAATTTTATTTGCAAACCCTTTTCCTTGCTTACATAAATCTTCATCGAACATTAAATCATTTCCTGCAGCAGAACTTAATAATAAACCTACACGAACTCCATCAGCTCCGTAATCTTCAATTAATTTTAAAGCATCTGGTGAATTTCCTAACGATTTAGACATTTTTCTACGTTGTTTATCACGTACCAAACCTGTAAAATAAACATTTTTAAACGGGCGTTCATCTTTATATTCATAACCAGCAATAATCATACGAGCTACCCAGAAAAATATAATATCTGGTCCTGTAACTAAATCGTTTGTTGGATAATAATACTTAATTTCTTCGTTCTCTGGATTATTAATTCCGTCGAAAACAGACATGGGCCATAACCAAGAAGAAAACCACGTATCTAGAGCATCTTCATCTTGCCTTAAATCGGTCGCTACTAAATCAACTTTCCCTGTTCTTTTTTGTGCTAAAACAACAGCATCTTCAATATTTTCTGCAACTACAAAATCTTCTTTTCCATCGCCGTAGAAATACGCTGGAATTTGTTGCCCCCACCATAATTGACGAGAAATATTCCAATCACGGATGTTTTCCATCCAATGGCGATAGGTGTTTTCGAATTTCTTCGGATACAACTTAATTTCACTATCTTTTCCTAAAACAGCCTCAATAGCAGGTTTTGCTAAATCTTCCATTTTTAAAAACCATTGATCTGATAATCTTGGTTCTATAATGGCTTTAGTTCTTTCTGAGGTTCCTACTTTATTAGTATGAACTTCCGTTTTTACTAAAATCCCTTTTTCTTCTAATTCTTTAACCACTTCTTTACGAGCTACAAAACGATCTTTTCCTTGATAATGTAACCCGAAAGAATTTAAAGAAGCATCATCATTAAAAATATCAATTACTTCTAATTTATGTTTTTCTCCTAAAATTTTATCGTTTTGATCGTGCGCAGGAGTTACTTTTAAACAACCGGTGCCAAATTCAACATCTACATATTCATCTTCAATAATAGGAATTACACGATTGCATATTGGTACAATTGCTTTTTTTCCTTTTAAATGAAAAAAACGTTCATCATTTGGATTGATACAAATTGCTGTATCTCCAAAAATAGTTTCAGGGCGCGTAGTTGCAATTGTTAATGTATCATCAGACCCTTCAATTTTATATTCCAAATAGTACAAGTTTCCTTGTTTTTCAATATGAATAACTTCTTCATCCGACAGGGTTGTTTTTGCTTCAGGGTCCCAATTGACCATTCTATATCCACGGTAAATTAATCCTTTATTATATAGATCAACAAACACTTTAATTACAGATTCAGACATCGCTGGATCCATTGTAAATGAAGTTCTTTCCCAATCACAAGAAGCTCCTATCTTTTTTAGTTGCTCTAGAATTATTCCGCCATATTCATGTTTCCATTCCCATGCGTGTGCTAAAAATTCTTCACGCGTTAAATCGTTTTTATCAATTCCTTGTTCTTTTAATTTGGCAACAACTTTAGCTTCAGTAGCAATAGAGGCATGATCTGTTCCTGGAACCCAACATGCATTTTTTCCTAATAAACGCGCTCGACGAATCAATACATCTTGAATTGTATTATTCAACATATGCCCCATATGTAAGATTCCTGTTACATTTGGTGGTGGAATTACGATAGTATATGGTTCTCGATCATCAACTTCAGAATGAAAATAATTGTGTTTCATCCAGTAATCGTACCACTTACCTTCTACTTCACTTGCGTTATATTTTGATGGGATTTGCATTTTCTGGAATGGTTTTTGAAATGATAGTTAGCAAAAATACAATTATCTATTTTGAAGAGAAAATGTATAGTTGATTTTTTATCAAAAAAAAATTGTAAATTTGTAATATGAATAAATGGTTACTTTTATTAGTTTTTGGACTATTTTCAACAGGGGTTTCTGCACAAGAATTTCAATTTAAAAAAGAAGTTATAAACTACGGAAAAATTAAAAAAGGTGCAGATGGTAAACGCATTTTTGAATTTACCAATATTGGTAATGCGCCTATAATTATTAAAGATATTAAGGCAGCATGTGATTGTGCTGTTCCTAAAAAACTGACAAAACCTATTATGCCTGGAGAAAAATCTTATATTACAGTAATATTATGACACTTCTAAACCAGGAGGTTTTTCTAAAACAATTACCATTTTTTCAAATGCAAAAAATGAGATAAAAAAAATTAAAGTAAAAGGATATATAACTAAATAAGCTAAAAATGAGAATACTAATAACATTGTTTTTTATTGGATTGATAAACTTAACTACATCTGCACAAGAGTTTAAATTTGATGCAGAATTAATAAATTACGGTAAAATTGGTTTAGGAAGTGATGGAACTCGTATTTTTGAATTTACAAATGTAGGTGATGCACCTCTAATTATAGAAAATATAAAATCTTCTTGTGGCTGTACAGTTGCTAAAAAACCAGAAAAACCAATTATGCCTGGAGAAAAAGGTAAAATTGAAGTTTCTTATGATACTAAACGCTTAGGTGGGTTTTCTAAGGTAATTACTATTTTTTCTAACGCAAAAACGGAACATAAAACAGTAAAAATTAAAGGATATATTAGCAAAGAAGTACTTCCTGAAAAGGAAAAAAGTATTTTATCTGATAGTTAATTTTTGTAACGTAAAACTAATGAGCCTTCTACTAATAAATGGAGGTTTTTTTGTATTCCTTAAATTCAACTAATAAATGCAACTTTTAGATTTGAGCTATTAGGTGTTATTTTTCAAAACAGAAAGAGAGAAAATCTCTCCTTCCAGTTTTGATGGATATGCTATCTTACTGCCTCAAATTGCAAAAAAAGAAGTTGTATGTCTCACATAACCGAATCTCAAAGGTGCACAATTAGTAGTATGTTAAAACAAGGCTACAAGCAAATTGAAATAGCTATGGCGGCGATTGATAAAGACAAATCTGTAATCAGTAGATAACTTAAGCGAAATTCGGACAGTCGTAGTGGAATCTACAAAGATGAACTAGCCAACATCAAATACGCTAAACGTCAGAAAGAGAAACATAAGTATAGTAAATTCACTTTAGAAATGCAAAAGGGAGTAGAAGCTCTATTGCGAGAAGATTATAGTCTAGAACAAGTTGTTGAAATACTTTCAAAACAAGAGAAACCAGTAGTTTCGATAGAACGTATTTATCAGCTATTTGGGATAACAAAAAAGCCTTAGAAACACTTTATACTCATCTTCGCAGACAAGGTAGAAAACCTATTGGCGATTTAGAAGTCGATTTAATAATCGGTAAAAACCACAAACAAGCCATCATTACAATAAACGACAGAGCTAGTGGTATGCTAAAAATGAAAAAAACACCATCTAAAGAAGCCAAAATAGTACAAGAAACAATAACTGAACTATTAGAAGATTGGATTCCATATATTTTTACGATTACTTCCGATAACGGAAAAGAATTTGCAACGCATCAAAGCGTAGCAGAAAAATTATATGTAGACTATTATTTTGCACATCCTTATAATTCTTGGGATAAGAGGTTCTAATGAAAATTCAAATGGATTAATTAGGCAATATATCCCTAAAGACAGACTTTAAAACACTATCAAACCAATACATAAAAAGCATTGAAACCAAATTGAATAACAGACCTAGAAAACAATTTAATTTTGAAACACCTATATTTGAAATGAAAATTATTGTTTAACCAAAAAGTTGCATTTGTGGCTTGAATTTAGCAACAAATACTTATGATTATAATAAATAAAAAGAATTACAATACAAAGTAAGTACTTATATTCAATACTCCGTTAAGTTTTTATGCTGCTCTGATACCATAATACAGTAGTTCTTTAATTTTTTGTTTATTATTCTTCAAGTTCGGTCTTATAGCGAACACGTTAAAAAATCGAGCAAGCATTAACTCATTGTGATGTAAGGTTTTAATATCCTTGATTGAGAAAGCCCCTCTTAGCCTTTTTTCAATAGGCATCCAATGTGTAATCTTAGCGAGATTAACCGTTGTAAGTGCTGTATTAAAATGAAAGTTGAGTTTATCTTCACTTCTTGCTTGACAGTGATTTAGACCTGAGTATTGCTTGGCATCTCTAAAAGTAAATTCTATTTGAAATCTGGTGCGATAATATGTCAAAATCATTTCTGCTGAAATTGTTACATCTGTAGAAAAATATAATTTATGATTCCATTTTCCTTTTTTAAGGAAATAAACAATCACAAGATTGATTTTTCTTTTTAATGATTTTGAGTATACAATAGCGCTGTATACTTTGCTTTGCTGATTGTCTTCTATCAAAGAAAAATATTCTTTTCTAAGTTTTTTATAATCAATTTTTCCATCATATTTCTTAGGTCTTCCTCTCCCATATTTCTGTTGGTCAGTATAAATATATTGTAAGTCAGCATCGTTTCTTAGTCTGCTAACGGTCTCCAATCCATTATCAGAGAGTTTAGAAACAAAACCGTATTTGGAAAAATAAGCATCTGCCACAACATATTTAGACATCGAAAGAAGGACCTCTTTTCTTTGAATCAATATATTGGCATAATGATCTACCAAACTTTTTGATTCCAAATTATTTGGTGTCTGAACAGCCTCTAAATGAAACGCTGTATGATTATCTATATCAATCGCTGCTATACCAGATATTTCCAATCCCCATTTTGCCTTTCCCGCTACACCAGACCAATAATAACCAACTCCACAGGTGGATTTACCAGATTTACTAACATAACTCGGGTCGAAAGCAATGGTTAAATGTTTGCCCCCATACTCAGTAATCAATTCTTTATTGAAATTTAAAAAGTCAAAAGACTTACTAAACTGATTCCTGTAATGTTGTTCTCCATGATCACCATAACGACTTAACTGCATAAAATTTAAACGTCCTTTTATGCTGAGAAATAGACCAAAAACTTCCAACATAAAATCATATTGCCATTTATTTACATCTTTCATTTTGTTAAGTAATCTTTTTGTGTGATATTTATAGTTGGATTTCTCCTTGAGAAGCATCATTAATAGCTGTTTGAAATTAACTATTAATTTAATGATAATCAGGGAGTTATCCTAATTTTTGAGCCTGTTTTTTTAACTTATTTAATTGACTGTTAGAGGGTTAGGGCAAAGTTTAACGGAGTATTGTATATTCATTCATATTCATATGTCAAATGAGCAATTGAAATATGATTCTAAAAATATGCAAAACTATCTAAAATTAATTAACGAAGTGGATAATTTTATAAAGACATCTTTACCAATTAAAAATGGAGCATATATTCTTTTAGGGATAGAAATAAAAACATTGCCTGAAGAAGATAAAACATTATTAAATGAATGGAAATCTGACTCAATTAGATTATGACGAATTGAAAAATAAATTATCTGAAAACTTAAAACTGCGGAGACAAAAAAATAAAAACTATTGCAACACCGTATAAAATTAATACTTAAGGTCAGTGTTTAACCGAAGTTTTGACATATTTACAAAGTCCGCAAAATTTTTCAACTTTCGCATTCAGCGGAAAAATAAGCTAAAAATAAAAAAAATTCTGCTAAGTGCTAAACTCGAAAATTATTGTACCTTTATCAGCACTAACTCTATACATAACGTTAATGCTCATACAAAAAACTGAATAGGCAAAAAGAAAAATTAAATCGGTAAAAACAGAACTTCTTACGAAATCTCGTGAAGCAATGCTTTCAGCCGTACAAATTTTTAACAATCCAAATATTCAGTTCAAATCAGAAAGTTTTATTGTGTTGTCGTATATTGCGTGGATGTACCTTCTTCACGCGTATTACAGAGATAAAAAAATTGAATATCGATATATCATAAAAACAGCCTCCTTTTTGTCTATTACACCCTATATTGGCAATATCAGTTTGTATTGAAGCATCGTCACGTTTCATTTCAACATAATATGATTTTTGGGGTTTTGTTATGTTTTTTTTATTACAAAACTCTACCCGTTCGGTTAAATACCCTGTTTTTATTATTATAACTGTTACACAATCTTTTTTTGGCACCGTTACTATTGTTGTTCCTTTCCCTACTAATTCCCCATTAATAAATATTTCTACATCGCTTTCAGACACTCCCAATTCAACTTTATTTTTTCCAAAATATAATTATTGGTGCTAGAATTGTTCGAGAAAAAACCCTTTACTGCTACTTAAATTGCTAAAAAAACAATACTATCTCATCTTTAATGTGTTTATAATTATTAATTAAACCAAAATTAGATAGTTAGCTGTTTAATTTAATACCTACTATTAGGTGTTTTATCTTGCTTCAAAAAGCTTGTTTCGGTTTAATTTTTATAATTTTGTTTAAAATTATTTTTATGAAAAAATATTTCTTTATTGTATTAATATTTATAGGTCTTATTTCCGCTTGCGAAATAGATGATATTTGTACAGACCCAACAACACCCAATTTAGTATTACGCTTTTACGATGCTACGAGTACTTCAACATTAAAAGTTACTGATTCTCTATATATTTGGGCAGTAGGAAGAACGGACAGTATTTTTAAAAATCAAGTTACAGATTCTATAGCAATTCCTTTAAATCCATTAACAACAGAAATGGTTTACAATCTCTCTAAAGGAACGTTGCTACTTAATAAACTTACCATTTCTTATACGGTTCAAGAAGAATATGTATCACGTTCTTGTGGTTTTCGTTACGTTTACAGTAATGTTTCTTTAGCTATAGACGCACCAACAAATAAATGGATTTCTTCAATAACACCAAACACTGTTATCCCGATAATTAACAATCAAAATTCAGCACATGTACAGGTTTTTCATTAGTTTTTCATTAGTTTTTTTGGTTGCTAAAGGTTTTTCACAAACTAAAGAAAAATCCGAAGAAAAAAAAGATACTATTATATACAAAACTGATTACGGTTTTAGGGTAGGAATAGATATTAGCAAACCTATTCGTTCAATTTTCGATAAAAGTTATAGCGGTTTTGAGGTTTTAGGAGATTATCGTCTTTCTAAAAACTGGTATGCTGCTACAGAATTAGGTTTTGAAGAAGAAATAACCTTTGAAGACTTCACCAATTCAACCGTAAAAGGAAGCTATATTCGTTTAGGCGCAAACTATAATGCCTATAATAATTGGCTAGATATGAATAACGAAATTATGATAGGTTTTCGCTACGGGTTTTCAATTTTTGACAGCACTTTAAATAGTTATACACCCAATGTTGGCAACACCTTTTTTCCTGCAAATACAATAACAGTTCCTGTTACCCAAACAGGGCTAAACGCACATTGGGTAGAACTACAATTAGGTATAAAAGCAGAAACCTTTAAAAATTTATTTATTGGCTTTAGCGTTGCCTATAAAGTTGGTATTAGTATTGAAGACCCTATAAATTTTAAGACCTTATACGCTCCTGGTTTTAATCATGTATATGCTAATAATGCTGGCTTTGGTTTTAATTACACTATTTCTTATTTAATACCTTTTATTAATAAGTAAAGTTTGATTTTATCATCGTTTTTATTAACTTTATCGCTTATATAAACAAACTTTATTAATATGAATAAAATACCAAGCGTAAATTTAGCTGACTTTTTATCTAGTAATCAAGCTCGTAAACAAAAATTTATTTCAGAAATTGGTCAGGCATATGAAAACATTGGCTTTGTAGCTTTAAAAGGTCATTTCTTAGACGATAAACTGGTAGACAATTTATATACAGAGATTAAGAACTTTTTTAGTTTACCTAATGAAGTAAAGGAAAAATATGAAATTCCAGGAATTGGTGGTCAACGCGGTTATGTTTCCTTCGGAAAAGAAAGTGCAAAAGAAAAAAAAGAAGGCGATTTAAAAGAATTTTGGCATTTTGGTCAATATGTAGATTCAGATTCTAAATATGCAGATGAATACCCTACAAATATAAATGTTAAAGAACTTCCAAAATTTAATGAAATAGGAAAAGAAACCTATCAAATGCTAGAAAAAACAGCAAAATATGTGTTGCGTTCTTTAGCCTTACATCTTAATTTAGAAGAAACATATTTTGATAATTACATCAAAAACGGGAATAGCATTCTACGTCCAATTCATTATCCTCCTATTCAATCAGAACCAAAAGGAGCTGAAAGAGCTGCGGCACATGGAGATATTAATTTAATTACTTTATTAATGGGTGCGCAAGGTAAAGGTTTGCAAGTTCAAAATCATAAAGGAGATTGGGTTGATGCTGTTGCAGAACCAGACGAAATAATGATTAATGTAGGTGATATGCTATCTCGCCTTAGCAACAACAAGTTAAAGTCAACAATACATAGAGTTACCAATCCACCAAAAGAAATGTGGGGAACCTCTCGGTATTCTATTCCGTTTTTTATGCATCCTATTTCAGATATGAAATTAAATGTTTTAGAAAACTGTATTAATGCAGAAAACCCGAAAAGATTTGAAGATATTACCGCTGGTGAATTTTTAGATGAACGCTTACGTGAACTTGGACTAAAAAAGTAAAACAGTATTCAATCTCAGTTTACAGAACAAACAAACTGAATATTACTACTAAATACTATAAAAAGATGGATTTTAAAGACCAATTAAAAAACTTATTTCCAGAACATCAAGAAACTGAAGTGGAAGTTACACAAAAATCAGATATTTGGCTTCAAGAAGAACCAATACTTTGTAAATATGAAAAACGAAAAGGAAAACCCATTACTATTATAGAAGGATATAATGGAGCGACACAAGACTTTAAAAAGCTAGCTAAAGAAATTAAAAAACTTTTAAGTGTTGGCGGCGGTTTTAAAGATGAGAAGATTATTATTCAAGGCGATTATCGAGATAAAATTATGCAGTTCTTAAAAAATAAGGGGTTTAATGTAAAACGCGTTGGTGGTTAAGTTTAATCAATAACCTCGGGGCAAGCCCACCAGGCATGAAAAAGGAAAAAACCTTAATCATTTCAATGCAAGCATCGGGGAATTAAACCCACTGGTGAGAATAAACTTAAATCGATATTTTTTACACAAATCATATTTTAATTAGCTTAAAATAATTATTTAGTAAAAATAAATTTCGTGAAAATAAATAACATATATTGTCGTTTTAAAGTAATAGAATAATACATTTTTTATATTATGAACACCTCTTTTCTACATATCACAAATGGTGACAACACCACAAAATACTTACAGAAATTAAAGTTTAAAGGTAGTTTTATTACTTGGCGAGAAATGCTGTGTGAAGGAAAAACTTCTAGCGATGTTGGTAGTGAAACCTTTTGGAAAACACGTTTCGAATTCTTTAAAGCTACCTATAACGTTAGTAAGAAAAAATTTATAGATTATACGTTAAAAGAATACAGAAATCTTTGTAGACAAAAACAGCAAAAAGAAATTGTGTTGTGGTTTGAGTATGATTTATTCTGTCAAATAAATATGTTAGCAGTTATAAGTTGGTTAAAAAGATATAGAAAAGGCTATCAAATTTCTTTAGTAACAAGCGGTAAAATTGACGGAAGCGATAAATTATTCAGTTTACCTGACTTAAATTCAGAGCAAATGCAAGAGCATTTTAAGAATAGAGTTGAGTTATCTCAAGATGATATTGAATACGCAGATTATATTTGGCAATTATATTGTTCAGATAGCCCGTTACGATTACAAACGGTACATCAATACAATTCAAAATCTCCATTTACATATTTAGCAGATGCATTAAAGACCCATTTAGTACGCTTTCCTTCTACCGATAATGGATTAAATCTTATAGAGAACTCCATTTTAAAAGCAGTAAAAGAAAACGTTTTTACAAAAAAAGAACAATTGGTAAGTAATTTATTAAAAAGCCAAGAAAACTACGGCTTTGGAGATATACAATATTTTCATAAAGTTGAACAAATGAAAAAGTTATTTACCACTTCATTTAACCCTGTTAAATTAAGTAAAATAGGTAAGAAAGTATTACACAATCAAATGAATTATTATTCACAAATTCGTTCAGATTTTGAATACCTTGGAGGCTCTAAAAAATATAGTTATCTATATGTTAATACTACTGATAGATTACTAAAAATTACATCTTAAAAGAACATAAGTTATTAAGCGAAGGTTCAATAACTTTTTCATTTGTTCAACTTTATGAAAATTCAACAATCTGAACTTATATTAAATCCTGACGGAAGCATTTATCATCTAAATCTTCTTCCTAAACATATCGCTAATAATATTATTTTTGTAGGTGATCAATACCGTGTAGACAAAGTAACAGCACATTTTGACTCTATAGAGTTTACCACTCAAAAACGTGAATTTAAAACTACAACAGGAACTTGTAAAGGCAAACGTTTATCAGTAATTTCTACAGGAATTGGCCCCGATAATATAGATATTGTTCTAAACGAGTTAGATGCTTTGGTAAACATAAACTTAGAAACGCGCCAAGTAAAAGAAAATCATACTACTTTAAATATTGTACGTATTGGAACTTCAGGCTCTTTACAAGAAGATATCCCTGTAGATAGTTTTTTAATGAGTTCATATGCACTCGATATAAACGGAATGTTACATTCATATCAAGTAGATAAAATTGCACACCCAGCCATTGAAAATGCATTTGCTGAACACACCAATTGGTCATCAAAAAAATGTAATCCTTTAATTATTTCCAACGGAAAAGAATTAGAAAAAAAATTATCTTCAGAAATAGTTTTTAAAGGAATGACAGCCACTGCTGGTGGATTTTACGGACCACAAGGTCGTGTATTACGATTACCCTTACAAGATGCAAATTTAAATTCTAAAATAGACAGCTTTAACCATAACGGAATACGAGTTACCAACCTAGAAATGGAAACCTCAGCAATTTATGGTTTAGCAAAACTACTTGACCATAATGCACTTTCTATGAACGCTATAATTGCCAATAGAGCTAACCGAACATTTAGTAAAAACCCTAATAAAGTAGTAGCAGACTTAATAAAATACACGCTAGATAAATTAGTTGAATAAATGGTTAATTTAAAAATAGGTGGTGTACCAGAACACTTTAACTACCCTTGGTACATTACGCTAAAAAATAAAGAATACACAAAAAAAGGCATTAACCTTCGCTGGAAAGATTATCATGGCGGAACTGGCGCAATGTGTAAAGCACTTCGCAATGGTGAAACAGATATTGCCATTGTTCTTACCGAAGGAATTATCAAAGATATTATTGATGGAAACCCCTCTAAAATAACGCAAACGTTTATAAAAAGCCCGTTGATTTGGGGTATTCACGTTGGTGCAAAATCTTCCTTTAAAAAAATAGAAGATTTAGAACACGCAACCGTTGCAATTAGCAGGTACGGGTCTGGCTCTCACTTAATGGCAATAGTAAATGCATATAATAATGGTTGGAATATAGGCAAACTGAAGTTTAAAGTTATCGGTAATTTACAAGGCGGAATTGACGCCTTAACAAACGGAGAAGCAGATTATTTTATGTGGGAACATTTCACCACAAAACCATTGGTAGATAATGGTACTTTTAGAAGATTAGGAGATTCCCCAACCCCTTGGTCTTGCTTTGTAATAGCTGTTAGAAATGAAGCGTTAGAAAAACACCCAACCGAAATAAAAGCTATTTTAGACATTATTAACAACTGTGTTAAAGATTTTAAAAATATTGATGATATTGATGATATTTTAGCCAAGCGTTACGAACAACAACTACCTGACATTCAAAAATGGTTATCTATTACCGAATGGAATAAAGGCAAACCAATGACCAAAAATTTAATTGGGCGCATTCAAAATAAACTCATACACTTTGGCGTTATCCATCAGAAGAAAACATCTAGCGAGTTTATAAAAAATATGTACATTTGATTTTTGAAAAAATAAAAAAAATGAAAAAAATAATCTTTATTATAATTTGTTGTATTGGAATGGTAGGATTTTCTTCCTGTAGAAGTTCTAAACCTTGCGGTTTAGCATCTAAAACTAAACAAACTAAACAACAAGTTAATTATCAGCAAGATATAGTTATAGCAGATGCAACAACTATAGAATAACGGGTAATTCTCTATTCAGATTCAATGAATCCGCTTTTTATGGCAGATTTTTTTTATCAGAAGCTATTCCTGCTTTCACTACTCGCTCTCTTCGAGGAGCTCAAACAGACCGTTCAATCAGGGCTAAACGCACCTGCCAAGGCTTGTGTTTTATACAATATAAATCACCAATTAATAGGCATCTTACCTATTGTTTGTAAAAAAGCATTCGTTTTAGAAAAATGCTTACATCCAAACCAACCTCTCCAAGCCCCTAAAGGTGATGGATGTGGAGCTATAAAAATTTTATGCCTTTTGCTATTAATCAATTTCATTTTACCTTCGGCAAATTTTCCCCAAAGTAAAAAAACAATATTTTCCTTTTCTTTAGAAACAGTACTAATAATTGCATCTGTAAACTGTTCCCAACCTTTTTTTTGATGACTTCCAGCTTCATGCTCACGAACCGTTAAAGTTGCGTTTAACAATAAAACACCTTGTGTTGCCCATCTTTCTAAATTTCCGCTTTGCGGATACTCTTTACCTAAATCAATTTCTATTTCTTTAAAAATATTTTTCAAAGATGGTGGATGCTTTATTTTATCATGAACCGAAAAGCACAATCCGTTAGCCTGTCCAGCTCCATGATATGGATCCTGACCAATAATAACTACTTTTACATCTTTAAAAGAGCAGGTATTAAAAGCTGCAAAAATAGCTAATTCATTAGGATAACAAGTATTCTCAACATATTCAGTTTTCACAAAACCTGTTAATCTTTTAAAATAAGGTTTATAAAATTCTGTTTGTAAAATATCTTGCCAACTATCAGCTATTTTTAGATACATTCTTATTATTTTTGTCTGACTCAAAAGTAGAAAATTGAAAACAAACATATCAGAAAAAACATTACAAGATTTAGAATTTACAACAGTTTTAGAACAAGTTGCAGAATTTTGTGGTTCTGGTTTAGGTAAAGAAAGGGTGTTAAAAATTAAACCAATAACTACTAATGAAGATTTATTTTTTGAGTTAAATTTAGTAAACGAATACCTAAATTCTTTTGTAAGCGAAAATAGAATTCCCAATCATAGTTTTGAAAACGTTACAGAAAGCATCAACCGATTAGCTATTGAAAATAGCTTTTTAGAAACAGATGCCTATCTTAAACTAGCTACAGTAACAGAAACTGTAAATGAAAACAAAAAATTTCTCAAGAAGTTTAAAATCTACTACCCTACACTTTTCACATTGTCTGAAAAAATTGAATATACTACAATTGTTTCTGACGCTGTTAAAAAAATAATTACTTCTTATGGTGAAGTTACCAACAATGCTTCATCAGTTTTAAAACAAATTAGAAAAGATGTTAATGCCATTCGTGGTAAAGTCTCTGAAAGCTTTTCAAGGTCATTAAGTAAAAATATTGCCGCTGGATATTTAGATGATATTAAAGAAACAATTGTTGACGATCAACGTGTTTTAGCAGTCTTAGCAATGCACAGACGTAAAGTAAAAGGGAGTTTGCTAGGTGCCTCTAAATCTGGAAAAATTGTTTACATAGCGCCAGAAGCTACACTAACATACAGTAGAGAATTACAAAATTTAGTATACGAAGAAAAGCAAGAAGTTGTAAAAATTCTTAGAGTTTTAGCCAACGAACTTAGACCTTATATCTATTTACTTGAAGAATATTTAAAATTTTTAACGCATTTAGATGTTGTTGCTTCAAAAGCTAAATATGCTAAAGAAATTAACGCTTTACTTCCTAAGGTTACTAAAGAAAAAAGAATCTTTTTTAAAGATGCTTTTCACCCTGTGTTATGGCGAAAAAATAAACAACAAGAATTAGAAACCATTTCGCAGACTTTAGAACTAAATAATACACAACAGATTATTGTTATTTCTGGCCCAAATGCAGGTGGAAAAAGCATCACTTTAAAAACTATTGGGCTACTTCAAGTAATGCTACAAAGCGGCTTATTAATCCCTGTCCACGAGCGCAGTTCAACATCAATATTCACAACTATTCTAACTGATATTGGAGATAATCAATCTATTGAAAATCAACTAAGTACTTATAGCTATCGATTAAAAAATATGCGTAATTTTTTACACAAATGTAACGATAGCACACTTTTTTTAATTGATGAATTTGGTACTGGTTCAGACCCTGAATTGGGCGGTGCATTAGCAGAAATTTTCTTGGAAGAGTTTCATCAAAAAAAATCTTACGGAATTATAACCACACATTACGCAAACTTAAAAGTATTAGCAAACGAATTAGATAATGTTACCAATGCCAATATGCAATTTGACGAGCAAACGTTAGAACCGCTATATAAACTGTTTATTGGGCAAGCAGGAAGCTCTTTCACTTTTGAAGTAGCACAAAAAAACGGAATTCCGTATAGTATAATTAATCGTGCAAAAAAACGAGTAGAAACTGAAAAAATTCGTTTAGATAGAACCATTTCTAAGTTACAGAAAGAACGAAATAAACTTCAAAAAACTTCTGATTCGCTTGAACAACAAAAAACTAAAGGACAAGAACATATTGATAGTTTACAAAAGAAGGAACAGAAATTACAAGATAAACTTTCTGGTTTTCAAAAATTATACGATAGCAATCAACGAATGTTATCATTAGGACGAAAAACAAATGAATTGCTGAATAAATATTTTCAAACCAATAATAAAAAAGAACTTTCTAGTGATTTTATAAAATGGGTAACTGTAGAGAAGGTTAAGTATACAAAGAAGAATCCACCGAAGAAGAAAACAAAAACAGAAAAGAGACAAGAAAAAATTAGTAACCAAAAACAAATTGCCATTGTAAAACAGATTGAAAAAGAAGTTTTAGAAAAAGTAATTGAGGTTAGAAAAGAAAAGAAAAAAGAAGCTGCAAAAATTGCAAAAGAAAAATCAGATTATGTTTTTAAAGTTGGTGATAGAGTTCGTTTAATTGATAGTAATTCTATAGGTACAATTGATAAAATTGAAAAGAAAAATGCTTTTATAAACTATAATATTTTTACTACAAAAGCTTCTACAGATAAATTAGAATTGGTGGAAAAAGTAAAATAGCCTCTTGATTTTCTCCTAAAAAAACTAACTTCGCTAATCGAGTAGACGGCTGACGTTTGGTATATGAAAAGTAGCGTGTAAAGAAATACATACTTTTTCAACTAAAATAGTGCTTATAAGTTAAACAGAATGAACAGCTTAGCACAATATAACACTCTTGCAAGAGTGTCTCTTTAGCAAATTAAGGGACTTACCGACCAGGCACTAGATAACCATCTCGCTTCAAATAAGCAGTCATTAAGCGGTATCCACAATCTATAAATTCATGGCTTAAAACTTTTTTTATAGCCTGAACTACAACTTCTTGATTTACCCAACCGTTTATCTTATTATAACTGAGTTTACTTGCTGTCTTACCCTTTTTACCAAGACTAGGTGTACGATAATAACTGCTATGCACAATACCTACCATATTGATAATCTTAGTTTTACTAATAGTATACTTTCTGAAAAAAACAGCGACTAAATTTTTCTTGGATCGGAGGTCCCAAACTTTTTTTTTAAAAGTTCTCGTTGAATTTCTAATTCAATTTCCTTGTTACTTAACAACTTACGAAGTATTCTGTTTTCTTCTTCGGATTGCTTTAGTTCCTTACTACGAATATCATAAGTGACTTTTAAGCCTGCTTCTCCTTGACTCTCGTACTTCTTTTTCCAACTATACAAAGCCCCTGTACTAACGCTGTATTTACGACAAGTTTCTATAATTCCGTTTTCTTCTGAACAGGATAGAATTTCTAACTTCTCTGATAAACTCCATTTCTTGTATTTCATATCTCAAATGTATTAGTTTGAAATTTAAAATATCACTCCGAACTTATAAGGGGCTAAACTACCCAATATATCTTTTGATCGCGTTTGGACAAGGGAAGCATAGCCGGATAAGGATCTTTTATAGTAGGGAACATCCCCAGAGATGCTGCTTTTGCTCTTTGAATTTCAAGTTGGTTTAGAAACGATTCTATATAGTGCCTGGTCGGTAAGTACCTTAATTTGCTAAAGAGTTCAATTTTTGTGTTGTACTTTTCTTTATTTTTTAAAAAAAGGGTTGGATTTGAAGTTTTTTAAAACGGAGGCTGTTCAACTTGATAAAATCCTCCTTTTTAGGTCTAAAATTTGGTTTTAAATCATAGGTATCCTTAAAAAGACTAGATTACCTTGTTTTTAGGCTACTTTTTGCCTCTTTTTTGTTTTCGCTTTTTCTTTTTCCTTTTTTATCAAGTTTCCCAGCCTATGAAGATTGTAAGACAAAACGGCTAGAGACACGTATTTATCAAAATTGATTTTCCCTTTATCACAACACTTCTCTAGTCCGTGATATGTAAGTTGATTAATATTAGATTCGACAGCATTATGTGCGTTATTTAGGGTTTTAAAATCTTTCGAATGCTCTATTTCTTTGCGCTCTTTATTAGGCTTTCCCTTTTGTTTTATGATGGTATTTGGGATGATTGACTCTAGGTCTTTTATAATTTCTTTGGAGCTAAATCCTTTATCAAAACTTAAAGAGGCAATCCGACCACCAAACTGTTTTTTAAGCCTTTCTGCAATATCAATGGTAAAAGCAGCATCAGGAGTATCTGCTATGATTTGATCTAAAACGATAAAGTGATGTTGATCGGTTACAATCAAGTGTTTTTCTCCGAACTCAGCAACAACACCTGCCTTGCCTTTGCTAATCCATTTGGTGTGTGGTTCAAATAAAGAAAATATTTTTTCATTATGTGGAATTTTTTCACCTTTTAGAAGTCGTCTCTCTACCAAATCTATATGCTTGATTAGCATTTCAAAATAGTATTTCAATGCTACAAAGGCTAGTTCTTGAGAAAGCGTCTTTGGCGTGAAAACAGTTTGGAATTCTACTACCTTTTTTTGAAGTACTTTGGCGATGTCTAGATAATTTTTAGCGGCATATTTTAAACGAAACTCTTTGTTTTTACCTCCTGACTTTTTAGTTTTTTGAAGTTTTCTAAACTCGATTTTAATGCGTTTTTTCCAATCTAAGTCTTTGCGCCAACCCTCTAGGTTTTGTTCTTTTGCCAAAGAACAGCTAATTTCAATACACTTTCGGGAAGCATCCCATAACAGGTTATAATCCGTAGGGAAATGAACATTGGTTTTTACTACATAACTGTCGGCTTTGAGCCTAAGAGTTTCCGAGTCTTTTTTTTTAAATACCCTTGTCCCACTTCCAAGACTAAGGCATTTATTTTGGTGATACTCTCGGTTTTTAATAAACCAATATTCTCCTTTAAAGCGGTTAAACTATACTGCTTGACTTCCGATGAAAAACCATAAGAATCGCCTTCGATTCCCATCAGCTGGCGAACACATTTATCAAAATTGGCAATCCACAACAGCCGGTCGTAATTGGTGTTGAGCGTTAATCGAATCACAGACAAAACAATCACTTCCCAAATACTCATGCCTTCTCTACCTGTTTGCTTTTTATCTCTTAAAATTATAGGCGCTACGATGGAAAACATTTTTTGGTGATACAACTCATTGACAAAAATAGTTTGAAGAGCTAGTAATACAGGCGCAAGTTCGTCTCTGCTTTTGGTAGGAATCACTACCTCTGAAATAGGAAGGCTTCCTAGAATTGGTGATACTTCAAATCGTTTACGCATCGTTTCTTTTTTTGGCGAATCTACAGCGGATAATCCTAGTAAAATCATTGTTCTTTCTAATTTACAGCTTTTTTGAAGAAAGATTCGATCCGAAATAGTAAGTTATTAACTTAATAATCAACAAAATAAAAGTTTACGACCAGGCACTATATAGGCTATATTGCGTTTTACATAGCCTAACTGCTTTCGTATAAATTTGCGGATTTCCTTTTTTGTTTTTCTCCTTTTCTTTGAAAAAACTAAGTATTCTGTTCTCGCTATTCTACGATAATCTCTTGGCTTTTTTATCGAACCCGTTGTTTGTTTGTAAAGTAAATCAATGATGCGTTCGGTTTCTTTCCTTGCGGTATTTAACAGACCTGCATCTTCTGGAAAAACAATTTTTTGATTGGCTACTGTGGCATCAATCTTTAAGGTGCCCTTGTTGGAAATATCCTCGCCGTCATTATCTTTAGAACTATTCTTTTTTTTCTTGGGTTTTAAATCTTCTGCTTTTTCTATGATAAGTGCATTCCAAGCATCAAAGTTATTTGCACCCATGCGTTTGCGAATATCAACAAACACTGTAGGATGAAAAGGCTCTTTTGTCTGAAAAGCTGTAAGTCCGCAGAAGTACTGAAGGTAGATATTCTCACTTATCATCGCCACAGTTTCTCTGTCGCTAACATGCAACTTATGTTTTACGATAATAGCTCCAATAACCATTCGAACATCAATACTTTCCCTACCTGAGGTACTGCTGAGTTGTTTTAAATATACCGACGATAAAGCATTCCAGGGTATAATTTCTGCTAACTTTACCCAACGATTCTTGGGTGATAATTCTTGATCGAAAGGGTGTGAAAATCCTGATAAAGTTAACTGGTTGCTTGGTGTATATTTTATCATAAGCGCAAAGTTATTTACATAAAGTTAAGAAAACTAATGCACTTACGCAAGAAAATAGACAGCAAAAATACAGATAATAACATGACTTACAGAGTATTAAATGAGCGTTCTGAAAAAATCAGCAAACCCTAACTAGGGCTTGCTGATTTTCTAAAAAATAAAACATAATTAATTAACAATCAATGATTTATCTGCATGTTAGTAGTGATATTATTTTGATAAAAGCATAGGTTTTCGTATCTTACTATCATAAACCCGTGCAGTTATGATAAAATATACCGCCTCAAATCAACTAACATTAGATGGATTTTCACATCCTTTTTCCCAGGAACTTTCGCTTGAAAATCGTTGGGTAAAATTGGCAACAATTATTCCTTGGGATGATTTGGCAGTTATTTATAGCAAGGCACTCCATAGCCATGCAGGACGTGAGAGTATTGATGTAAGAATGGTGATTGGCGCCATTATCATAAAACACAAATTAGGGTTGGATGATAGAGGAACCGTTGCTATGATTAGCGAGAATATTTATTTGCAATATTTTTGTGGTCTTACAAGTTTTCAAACTAAAGATCCTTTTCATCCCACCGTTTTTGTAGATATCCGCAAGCGGATGGGCGCAAATGATTTTGACCTATGGAATGCACTTATCATTAAAAAAGCAGATGATTTAAGACCGTCTAAAAAGAAAATGATTGGGGGTGATGATGATGGTTTTCCAAAAAACAAAGGAACCTAAAAGATTGATGCCACAGTTGCAAATCATAAAATTGTTTTTCCTACCGATGCAGGACTTCTGAATACTGCTAGGAAAGAAACCGAACGTTTTATAGACTTACTCTACAAACAATCGACTTTAAAAAAGCCTAGAGATTATCGCAGGATAGCACGAACAGAATATTTGGTGTTTTCAAAAAAAAGAAGAAAATCAAAAAAAGAGATTCGTAAGTTTATTGGCAAACAACTAAATTATGTCAAACGCAATTTAACCTATATTAAAAACCTGTTAGACGACATAGAAATCCTCAAGAAAGAAGAAGTTCTTGTAGGGTTATTTCCAATGAAAAACCCATATCCCTCAAAGTTCCCACTGCCAAAACGAGACCAAAAAATTTATTGGATAGTACAGCAACTTTATGTACAACAACAGTATATGTATCAAGAAAAAATACATCGTGTAAAAGATAGAATTGTCAATATCTATCAACCTTATATACGTCCTATTCCTAGAGGAAAAGACAAAACATCTACAGAATTTGGTGCAAAAATAAGTGCAAGTGTGGTGGACGGAATGAGCAGAGTGGAACATATAAGTTGGGATCAATTTAATGAAGCCAGTGATTTAGAATTACAGGTAAATATGTACACAAAAACCTTTGGTCATTATCCAGAACTGGTTTTAGCAGACCAGATATATTTGAATAGAAAAAACAGAAATTGGCTCAAAGAAAGAGGAATACGGATTGTAGGAAAACCATTAGGAAGACCAAAGAAAACAAACCTTAATGCTTATCAAAAACGAAAATTAAAAAAAGAACGAAACCAAAGAAATCATATAGAAAGTAAATTCGGACAAGCAAAAAACGCATACGGCTTAAGCAGTATTAAAGCCAAAAGAAGTGACACCTCACAGAGTTGGATTGGGGCAATATTTTTTATAATGAATTTGATATCATTAGAAAAAATAGCGAAACAATACGCTATTTTTTGTGTCGTATTCAAAAATTACAGTGCAAGGTTAAAAATAAACATAATCAACTTTATTGATAACTCCAGTTATAGCATAAATCATATTTTTAAACTGACTATTCTTAAATATCTAATGATATCTTCTTGATAAAATCTGCAAGCCCTAACTAGTGGTACAGTTTTAGGGGAGTATTACAGTCGTGAAGGCTTCTTGAAATTAGGATTGTAAAAATAATATTGAATCCTCCAGTCCTTTTCTAGTAGTTCTTTCCTTCCTGTTTTCTAGGTGTTACTGCAGGGATAGATGCAGAGCATCCATTGTGTAGTGAAATTCTTTCTGCCATTTGTGCATTTTAGGGACGGCTCTTAAAAAATGCACCCTCAAATGAGGATTTAATTACGGCAAACCCTTAACTAATAAGGGCTTGCCTTTGGGTGGAAGACGGGATTCGAACCCGCGACACTCGGTACCACAAACCGATACTCTAACCAACTGAGCTACAACCACCATTTGCTATTAGCGGATGCAAATATAACCGTATTTTTAATTTCCACAAAACAAAAAATTAAATTAATTTATCTAAACTTTCCACAGCTACGTAACGTTCTGAAGTAAAACCTTCTGCAAACTCTACGCCTATTAATCGTCCTAATTCTCTTGCACGATACTCAATACTATCAGTAAAGTTTTTACTTGTTATTGGCGTTTCTACTTCACTGCTTTTTGGATCGTAAAACTGCGAGGAATATGCAAAAACCGATTGCATTTTTTTATCCATAAAACCAGTAACATCAACTACAAAATCAGGCTCAAGACTTTTCCATTGTATATAATGGTATACTTGTTTTGGTCGCCATTTTTCTTGTAGCTTCTCTTCCACTACTGTTTCTATTTTCAACAATCCGCTTAAAAAACAAGCATCAGAAACCAATTTACTCCCTTTTCCGTGATCTATATGTCTATCATCAATGGCGTTGCATAACACAATTTCTGGTTGATATTTACGTATCATTTTTATAATTTCTAGTTGATGTTTTTTGTCATTTATAAAAAAGCCATCTGCAAAACCTAAATTCTCACGAATTGTAATTCCTAAAATTTTAGCAGCATTTTTTGCTTCTTGATCTCTAATTTTCGCAGAACCACGCGTACCAAGTTCGCCTCGAGTTAAATCTACAATCCCTACTTTTTTACCTAAAAAAATTTCTTTGGCTATTGTTGCAGAACAACCTAACTCTACATCATCAG
The DNA here is from genome assembly GCA_965242715.1 of Tenacibaculum sp. Lineage (GTDB taxonomy): Bacteria > Bacteroidota > Bacteroidia > Flavobacteriales > Flavobacteriaceae > Polaribacter. The sequence continues at coordinate 896,960 of OZ251501.1, read as the reverse complement.
GATGTGAGCCAAAAGCTAATATATCTAGTTTCATTTTTCTGTTTTCGTCAAACTGAACTTGTTTCAGCTTCTCATTATTCTTTAATCTATGCAATTCTGAAATAAATTCAGAATGACGCTACTTTTGCATTATTCAATCACTTACTCAATATAAGCAAATAAAATATATGCTTTTTAAACTTACAAGCTAAAATACAAAACCAATTCTAATGGTAACAAGATTTTCAATATCTTCGCTCGAATGATTTCAGTAGCAATAATTGGTAACGGAAATGTAGCAACGCATTTACATAAAGCTTTTTCTAAAGCTAAAAATATAGCTGTTATACAAATAAATTCTCGTAAGGTTCAAGATATTTCTTCAGTTGATGTAGCAATTATTGCGGTTTCTGATGATGCTATTACTAAAGTTTCATCAAAAATTAATGCAACTTTTGTGGTTCATACCTCTGGAGCTCTCGCTATGAATACTCTTAAAAACAGCAGTAAAAAAGGGGTTTTTTATCCACTACAAAGTTTTTCTAAAGATAAAAAAGTAAACTTTAAAAAAGTTCCGTTTTGTTTGGAAGCAGAGACTAAAGAAGATTTACAGTTATTAGAAACATTAGCAAAATCTATCGGAAAAAAAATATATTCTATTAATTCTGAACAACGAAAAAGACTACATCTTTCAGCCGTTTTTGTAAACAATTTTACAAATTATTTATATACAATTGCCAATAATATTTGTACAGAACACCAAGTTCCGTTTGAAATTTTACAACCACTTATTCAAGAAACCGCAAAGAAAATTAAGAAACTTACACCCAAAGAAGCACAAACTGGTCCTGCAAAACGTAACGATCAGCAAACTATAAAGAGTCATTTAGAGATGCTGAATGAACATCAACAAGAAATTTATAAATTGCTCACGCAATCAATCCAAAACGATGGAAAAAAGTTATAAAGAATATTTACCTCAAATAAACACCTTAATTTTTGATGTTGACGGTGTTTTAACTAACGGAATTGTTACTGTTATGCCAGATGGACAATTAGTTAGACAAATGAATATTAAAGACGGTTATGCGTTAAAATCTGCTGTAAATGCTGGTTTTAAAGTCTGTATTATTTCTGGCGGAAAAAATGAAGGTGTAAGAACTCGCCTAAAAAACCTTGGAATTACAGATATTTATTTGGGCGCTCACGATAAAATTGAACAGTTCAACGAATTGATAGATATGTACAGTTTAAATCCTGAAAATATATTATATATGGGAGACGATGTTCCTGACTACCCTGTAATGAAACTTGTTGGAATGCCTTGTTGCCCTAACGATGCCGTAAGAGAAATTCAACAAGTTTCTAAATATATTTCTGATAAAAAAGGTGGCGAAGGTTGTGTTCGCGATGTTATTGAACAAATTATGCGAGTTCAGGAAAAATGGAATGGAAACTTTGATGCTCAATATGATTAATTGACTTGAAATGATTATTGCGTTAAATAAGATATCTAATTAAAATACATCTAAAAATGAAGAAACACCTCTTAACTCTATTAGTTTTCACGATAACGTTATCTATAAATGCCCAAACTATTTTTGGTAAATGGGAAAATCACGATGAAGTAACTGACAAAGTTGACTCTATAGTCGAAGTCTATAAAAAAGATGGAAAAGCCTACGCTAAAATTATTGAAATTATAGATGAAGTTCATAAAAACGATATTTGTATTAAATGTAAAGGGAAACTAAAGGATAAACCAATTCTTGGAATGCATATTTTAAACGGTTTAAAAAAAGATGGTGACCAATGGAGTGGAGGAAAAATATTAGATCCAAAAAAAGGGAAAAAATACAAATGTTATATTAAACTAAAAAACAACGATACACTAAAAATACGTGGTTATATTGGTTTTGTTACCTTTGGAAGAACTACTTATTGGTCTAGAAAGAAATAATATTTAGTGTTCAAAACTAAAAAACTTTAAAACTAATTCTATTAATTCTTTTTCTGCAACATAGGTACAAAAGCAAAATCGCCTAATTCGTGTTTTTCAAATTCTTTAGCCGATTTTCTAATAAACAAGGTCATAATTTGAGTTGTTTCTCCTACAGGAATTAACAACTTCCCTCCCTCTTTTAATTGACTTAATAACGGTTTTGGTACAAATGGCGCACCTGCAGTAACAATTATTTTATCAAAAGGTGCTTTTTCTGGTAAACCTTTATAACCATCACCAAAAATAAACTTCTTAGCACGATATCCTAATTTAGGTAAAAATATCGAAGTTTTTTTAAACAGCTCATGTTGGCGTTCTATAGAATACACTTCTGCTCCAAGTTCTAACAAAACTGCTGTTTGATAACCAGAACCTGTACCAATCTCTAATATTTTTTCACCTTTCTTTATTTCTAAAACTTGTGACTGAAAAGCAACTGTATATGGCTGAGAAATAGTTTGTTCTGCAACAATAGGAAATGCTTTATCTTGATATGCGTGCGCTTCAAAACTAGAATCAATAAACAAATGACGAGGGATTTTTCTAATTGCATTTAACACATTTCTATCCGTAATTCCTTTTGCTTGTAACACAGCAGCTAACTGATTTCTAAGCCCTTGATGTTTGGTGGTATCTTTCATTTTACAAAACTAAAAATAGCAATTAATCTAAAGAATTTATCATAAAATTGTATCTTTGTTTTCGTTGAAATTTTCAACCATAAAAAACCAATACACTATGCTAAAAGCTGGCGTTTTAGGTGCAGGTCACCTTGGCAAAATTCACTTACGGTTATTACAACAATCAGAAAAATATAAATTAGTAGGGTTTTACGATCCATTTACTGAAAATGCAGAAAAAGTTGCCAAAGAATTTGGTTACACTTTGTTTAACTCTGTTGAAGAATTGATTGATGCTGTAGATATTATAGATATTGTTACCCCCACACTTTCTCATTTTGATTGTGCTAAACAAGCTATAGAAAAAGGCAAACATATTTTTATTGAAAAACCAATTACCAATACGCTACAAGAGGCAGAAGCAATAAGAACCTTGGCGAGCCAACAACATATTCATGGGCAAGTTGGGCACGTAGAGCGTTTTAACCCAGCGTTTACGGCAGTTAAAGACATGATTGATACACCAATGTTTATAGAATGTCATCGATTAGCAGAATTTAATCCACGCGGAACAGATGTTCCTGTAGTGCTAGATTTAATGATACACGATATTGATATTATTTTAAGTGTAGTAGATTCTAAAGTGAAAAATGTGCATGCAAGTGGAATATCAGTTATTTCTGAAACTCCAGATATTGCCAATGCAAGAATTGAATTTGAAAATGGTTGTGTTGCCAATTTAACTGCCAGCAGAATTTCAATGAAAAACATGCGTAAAACTCGTTTTTTTCAGCGTGATGCTTATATTTCTGTAGATTTTTTAGAAAAAAAGTCTGAAATTGTAAAAATGAAAAATGCACCTGAAAACCCTGATGAATTCGCGATGATTTTGCAGAATGCTGAAGGTGTTAAAAAACAAATATATTTTGATAATCCAGATATAATACCAAACAACGCTATTTTAGATGAACTAGAATCTTTTGCAGATGCTGTTGTTAATGATACTGTTCCTGTGGTTTCTTTAAGCCAAGGAACAGAAGCCCTTAGAGTTGCATATATGATTATAGACTGTTTTGATAAATAACAAAATTAAAAAGTAACAAAGTGATAAAGTGACGAAGTTAAAAAGCAATAAAGTGCAAAGTTTGGCTAAAAATATATAAACTAGGTGCGTTAAGGATTGAGTGATTTGTTTAAGTTCTTTTTTAGATGGCGGTTCGAGTAAATTTATGAGAAATGAATAAATTTTTATAGAGAACAAAACTAAAAAAAGCAAATAGCGAAAGCCTGTTAAAACGCCCAAAAGTTATTAAAAATGGTTATGTTTTAGAATAATGTAGAATTTCACTATCTTTATAAAAACATTATAGATATGGATTTACAAAGTATAATAAGAGTGTTGAGTCAAGAGCAGAAAAAGGAATTAGTCGGTTTATTGAGTCGTGATTTGAAAGTGCCAAAACTAAATATGCTTATAGACAACCTAAACAAAGACCGTCCAATCAACTGTCCACATTGTCAAAGTTCTGATATTTACGGGCATGGAGGCTATAAGGGTCGTAAGCGCTACAAATGTAAATCTTGCACTAAAACCTTTAATGATCTTACAGGTACTGCTATGGATGGCATAAAGAAAGTGGATGAATTTCAAGATTATCTAGTTCTTATGATTGAAAGCGTGAGTATCCGTAAAGCCGCTAAAAAGATTGGAGTCAATGTTAAAACTATTTTTGATTGGAGACACAAGTTACTATCTTGTTTATCCGTTTTTAATGGAGAAGAGTTCTCAGGAATTGTTGAATGTGATGACAAACAGCTTAATATAAATAATAAAGGAAGTCGAGATCTTCAAAGAAAACCTTACAAGAGACCAAGTGATAGACAAACCAAACGCGGTGTGAGCAATGATAAAATCTCTATAATGGTTGCCACAGATAGAAATAACAATCCAATGATGCGTGTCGCTAAAAGAGGCAGGATTGATGTGCATAGTATTGAAAAAACAATAGGAACGTTACTAAAACCTGAAAACGTACTTTGTTCAGATTCTCATCCTTCTATAATTAAATGGGCAAAAGATAAGCAGATGGAGCATCATACATTTATAGCATCAAAACACATAAAAGACAAGTGCTACCATGTGCAGCATGTAAACTCAATAGACAATCGTTATCAAAGATGGATAAAACCTTTCTATGGTGTATCAACAAAATATTTGAGTGGCTATCTAAACTGGTTTGTATTCTTGCAGAAGGTTAAAAAATCGCTCTCTCAAACAGTAGATATAGCAAATATCATGATAAAAAACGCTAAAGCTATAAACACATATAAAGCAATTGAAGAAAATTATATGGAATTAATGATTCCACATTATTCTAAAACATAACCTTAAAAATTAAATAATTAAAAAGAGTCTAATTGTTGAATCTTTTAATCTTTAAATATACTTATGAAAAATATCGCTGTAATTGGAGCAGGAACAATGGGGAACGGAATTGCTCATACGTTTGCACAGTTTAATTACAATGTTCAACTTATTGATATATCGCAAGTTGCGCTAGATAAAGGAATGGCAACTATTACCAAAAATTTGGATAGAATGGTTGCTAAAGAAAAAATCACAGAAACTGATAAAGCAAAAACATTGGCAAATATTACAACCTATACTTCGGTAAAAGAAGGTGTGCAATATGCTAGTTTAGTGATTGAAGCAGCAACTGAAAACTTAGATTTAAAACTAAATATTTTTAAAAATTTAGATGAAATTTGTCCTGAATACACCATTTTAGCGACTAACACTTCGTCTATTTCTATTACAAAAATTGCAAGCGTAACTGCTCGCCCTGATAAAGTTATTGGAATGCATTTTATGAATCCTGTGCCGATTATGAAATTAGTTGAAATTATTCGCGGTTATAACACATCGGACAAAGTGATGAATTTTACGGTTAATTTGACTAAAAAAATTAATAAAACCCCAGTAGAAGTAAATGATTATCCTGGGTTTGTTGCAAATAGAATTTTAATGCCAATGATTAACGAATCGATTGAAACACTGTACAACGATGTTGCTGGTGTTGCTGAGATTGACACGGTTATGAAATTAGGAATGGCGCATCCAATGGGTCCTTTACAATTAGCTGATTTTATTGGTCTTGACATTTGTTTATCTATTTTAAATGTGATGTATGATGGATTTAAAAACCCGAAGTATGCTCCTTGTCCGTTATTGGTAAATATGGTGAATGCGGGTAAATTAGGCATAAAATCTGGTGAAGGTTTTTATGATTATTCTGAAAGCAGAAAAGCAGAAAAAGTTGCTAAAATGTTTGTTTAAAAAACCACATAGAACACATAGTTTTTTAACTGCAAAAGCAGTATGAAAAAAATATTGTAGAGTCGTTTTAATAGAATGACTCTTTTTTATACATTTTAAATATGAAATATTTTTTTATTGTTTTTCTTTTAGGAATTGTTTGTACAGCCGCAGGTTCATTTTTTAAAACATCAATTATTAAATGAGTTTTTTGTGCAACCTCGTTATGGCAATAATTATTTAGAGTTACGAGAGGTTTATACCAAATTAAAGTCTGTAAACTTATATTCGCTAGAGTTTGGTTTATCAGTTAAAAAACAATTAATAGCCAAGCTTAATGCTCAATTTACAGTCTGTCTAGGTTTTATCTTTAATTGATACTGACACCGAACGTTTGGCAAAAGGTTTTACGTTTATCTAAAATTTTTCTTTAGGTTTTAACTATCAAACTTCTTCTAAAACTTATTTTTATTTAGGCAGTAATTTTGGGCATGTTTCTAATCTCAATTTTCAATTCCCAAATAATGGTTACAATATTTTAGGGATTGAAGTTGGGTTTCAGTATCTTTTAAAATAAGTTTCTATAAACTCCTGCCTTCGCAGGAATGACAGGATAAAAAAGAGGAAATTCAATTAAGTGAATTTCCTCTTTTCAATCTAACAAAAAGCAAAAAAAAATGATTGATTAATCATCTTTCTTTTTATCTTCCGATGCTTTGTTCCAAATTTTAATTTCATCGTCTTTAGTAACACCGCCTAAAACCTCTATATTTACACCGTCTGAAGTGCCTAATTTCACATCTCTTCTTTCAAACTTTCCATCGGCAGTTTTAACCTCTACATATGGTTTTTCGGTTTTTTCATCAAACCTCAATAAAGCTTCTTTTATCGATAAAACCGAATCTTTCTTTTCTAAAATAATATCTGCATTGGCAGAATAACCTGCTCTTATAAAATATTTGTCGTCTAAAGATACATCTGCTTTTATTTTAAATTGAACTGCGCCGCCTTCATCTGTTCCTTTTGGGGCAATAAAATTTAAAACTGCAGGGAATTTTTTACCTTCAATTGCGCCTATAGCTATTTCAATTTTTGTTCCTTTTACCAATTTACTTACTTCAGATTCATCTACCTTTCCTTCAAAAATCATTTTGGTCATATCTGCAATTCTTGCAATGGTTGTACCTGCATTAAAATCATTAGCTTGTGTTACTTGATATCCTTTTTTTACAGAAATCTCAATAACCATACCAGATGTAGTTGCTCTAATACTTGTATTGGCTGCACTACCTAAACCTGCTGTTGTTCCTTTTTTAATAATATCCATATCAGACCTTGCATTAGATAAAGCTTGTCTTGCATTGTTGTAACTCAATTCTGAATTTTCAAATGCTTGACGAGAGATAACTCCTTTTTCAAATAGGCTTTTATTTCTATTAAATTGAACTTTTGCATTATTAAAAGATAATTTTGCGTTTTTAACGCTTCCGTTAGCTCTATTTAAAGAAGCTATATTTGGCACTACTCTTACCGTTGCAATTAAATCACCTGCTTTTACAATAGCTCCCTCTTCTACAACAATCTTGTCTACAATCCCTCCGATTTGTGGTTTTATTTCAACCTCTTCTAACGGAACTACTTTACCTGTTGCTACCGTTTTTTTAATAATAGTTGTTCTAAATGGTTTTTCTGTTTCAAACTCTACAATATTTTTTTGGTTCTTTTTAGCGAACCATATTAGTGCTACTGCGAACAATATTGCGATAATTGCTAAAATAATTTTTGCTCTTTTACTCATAATCTGTTAATTGATTTTATTCTTCTCTTAATGCTTCTATTGGTTTTACTACTGTTGCCATATGGGCAGGAATTAAGCCTATTAAAGTACCTAATATTACTAGGGTTGTAAATGCAATCATAATAACTGGAACATCTACCGTTGGGTTTACTAATGTGGCATCTGGACCTTGCCCAAATGCTGCATCTATTAAAAATAGCACTAATGCTCCAAATATAACACCTAACATTCCTGCAATGGTTGTTAAAAAAACTGATTCTAATATAATTTGCTGTCTAATACTTTTAGGGGTTGCTCCTAAGGCTCTTCTAATCCCTATTTCTTTTGTTCTTTCTTTTACTGTAATTAATAGAATGTTACCAATGGCAAAAACTCCTGCTATTAAAGTTGCAATACCAACAAACCAAGTTAAAAACTGCATACCTGTTAAAAAGCCTGTAAATTTTGCAATTTCAACTCCCAAATTTATACTACCAAAGGCTCTTTTATCATCTGGATGCACTTTATGTAAATTCTTTAAGGTTAATAAAATGTCTTTTTCCATTTGTTTGATATCTACACCTTCATTGGCTGTAATCATCATCCAATGTATTTTATCGCCCATATTATAAACCTGTTGATAGGTTGTAAAAGGAATATAGGCAGAGTCTCCATCAATGTTAATTCTGCTAGATTCTTTATATACACCTATTACTTTATAGTTGATATTGTTAATCTTTATATATTGTCCAATCGGTTTTTCTTTTTTATCAAACAACTGCTTATATATACCTTCTGCAATTACAACTACTTTTGATTTGGATAGTATATCATTTTCATTTAAAAAACGCCCGTAAATTAAGTTTTTCTTTTGTACTTGATCTAAAATTGGATAGTCTCCACTTATTTGAAAGCTTCCTGATTTAAACCCTTTTATTATCTGTGCATTTGTTTGACTTCTTGGAGCCAATATTTTTATTTCTTTAAATTCTTCTTTTAAAATTTTAACATCTGTTAATGTTGGTAAAAACCGTCTCCCTTTTTGAAATCCTTTAAAAGGCCTATCTGTAGATTGTGTCCAGATAAAGACACTATTTGTGGCGAAATTTCCAAAAATTTTCTTAAAATTATTTTCCATTCCTCTTGCTGCACCTAATAAAACAACTAATAAGAATATTCCCCAAAGAACACCAATAATAGTAATTACTGTTCTTACTTTATTTTTACGGATACTTCCGTAAATTTCTTGCCAAGTGTCTGAATCGAATAAAAATTTCATAATTAATCTGCTCTTAATGCTACTATTGGTTTAATATTTGCAGCTCTTTTAGCAGGTAAATACCCTGCAATTAAGCCTGATAGTACTAAAACTACCATTGCTCCAATTACAATACCTGGGCTAACACTTGGGTCTTTTATAAAATACTTTTCTAAACTATCGCCAAGTAAACTTAAAATATAAGTTCCTAAGGATAACCCTAAATACCCTGCGACAGTTGTAATTAATACAGATTCTTGAACAACCATACCAATAATTGATGAAGGCTTTGCTCCTAATGCTTTTCTAATACCAAATTCTTTGGTACGTTCTTTAATGACAAAAATCATGATATTACTAATCCCTATAATGCCTGCAATTAAAGTTCCTGATCCTATAAAAATTACAATAAAATATAATGCCAACATTAAAGTTCCAACTCCTTTATTAGTTTCTGCCATATTTATAACAGATAGAGCACTTTGATCATCTGGATGAATTCCTAATTTTTTCCGTAAATCATGCTCCATTTTATTACCAAATGCAATTGCCTGATCTAAACTTAATTTAGGGTCATACCCAACAATAATTTGACTTAAATTATCATTATTACCATATATCATTTGCACAGTTGTAACTGGCATATAGGTTTGTCTTTCTTCTTTATCTCCTCCTTCATCAGAAAAAATTCCAATAATTTGATATGAAATACCGTTTACATTTACACGTTTTCCTAGCGCTGGTTTTTCACCAAATAAATCTTGTTTTACCAAACGACCAATAACAATAACCTTCGATTTCTCTTTCAAGTCTCTTTCATTGATATATCGTCCTTCATCTATTATTGTTTTTTCTAAAAACTGATGGTCAGGATGTACTCCTCTTAATTGATAATTGTCTGATTTATTTTTATAAGAAATATTTACACTTTTATAAACACGTGCAGTTAAGTACTGTATTTTATCTTCATACTCGTTTTTTACAAAGTCAAAATCTTTATTTTTGAGTTGTATCTTTCTTCCTGTTTGTAACCCTTTATAAGGTTTTGAAGTTTTCCAAACTCGAAGCCTCATTGTATTCATTGCATCATCTACAAAAGCTCCTTTAAAAGAATTACTCAATCCACTTACAATACCGAAAAGCAAGGTAAATAATAAGATTGCAAAAGCTACTGTAAAACCAGACATTACAGAACGTAATTTGTTTTTACTAATACTTTGAAAAATTTCTCTCCAACGGTCTAAATCAAACATAATTAAACTGCTTTGGGTTTTTCTGTTAAATTATCGCTTATAATAACACCATCTTTTAAACGTACTATTCTTTTTGTCTGCATTGCTACCTCTTCTTCATGTGTAATTACAAAAACCGTCATTCCTTCATCGTTAATTTCTTTTAGTAAACCCATAACTGAATCAGTTGTGGTAGAATCTAAAGCTCCTGTTGGCTCATCTGCTAGTACTACTTTAGGTTTAGTTACCAAAGCTCTAGCAATCGCTACACGTTGTTTTTGCCCTCCAGAAAGTTCGCTTGGCAAATGGTTTGCCCAATCTTTTAAACCTACCTTATCTAAATAATCTAATGCTATTTGCAAACGTTCTTTACGCTTAACACCTTTATAATACAAAGGTAGTGCAACATTTTCTAAAGCTGTTTTATAGGATATTAAATTAAAAGATTGAAATACAAAACCTAAAAATTTATTTCGTAAAACAGCCGCTTTCTTTTCGTTTAAATTTTCAATTAACTGCCCGTTTAAATAATAATTACCTTCATCGTGCGAATCTAACAAACCAACAATATTTAATAAAGTTGATTTACCAGAACCTGAAGACCCCATAATAGACACAAATTCGCCTTCTTTAATATGTAAGTCTAATCCTTTTAAAACATGTAGTGAATCTTTCCCGATAGGATATGATTTATGTAAGTTTTCTATTCGAATCATTGGTTGGTTAATTTTATACTAAGGTAATCAATTACTAAAAGTATGCTTCCTATTTTTTTGTTAAAAGGAATTCCTTTTCTAACTACTTAAATAAGACGTTACCTATTAATTTTTGTTACAAAAATAACTTGTATTTTTGTAAAAAATTTTCAAGAGCTTATAATGTTTAGTATTCCTGAAGGAAAAAAATTAATTTTATTTGACGGTATTTGCAATTTATGCAACAATTCTGTATTAAGAGTGATAAAGCTTGATACTAAGAATCAATTTGTTTTTACTTCTTTACAATCTAATATTGGTAAAAAAATTACAAATCATTTAAATATTAACACCTCTAAGGTAGATGCTATTATTTTGTATGAACCTTCGGTTTCTTACCATATAAAATCTTCCGCAGCTCTTAAAATTATGAATGCTTTTGGTGGTTTTTGGAAAATAACACAAGTTTTTTGGATTTTCCCTAAATCTATTAGAAATAGAGTATATGATTTTATAGCTAAAAACCGTTATAGATGGTTTGGCAAAAAAGAAAGTTGTATAATTCTGACAGATAAATTAAAAGTGAAGTTTTTAGATTAATCCTTCCTTCCAAAAAAAATCATAAATAACTATCAGTAGCCTTTGTGTTCTCTTGTAATATACAAAAAAAATACAAATGTAATAATTTTAATACCTCTTATTTTAAACTACCTAAAGTGTGCTTACTGAAATTTTTTTGGTTTACATGTAAGAATAATAATTTGTTGTTTCAATATTTTCTTCAAAAATAAGAATGCATTTTTTTCTAGAATATCTACAGAACCATCAGCAAAACAAACCTCTTTTACATCTTTAATTAGATGAGTTTTATCTTCTTATGAGTATTGATTATCTGCTAAATAATTTTTTATTTTCCCCATAGATTCGTAATCGGTATCGTGTACAATTTCTGTATGAATTGCATTGAACAATTTTTTATTTACTTTTTGTAAAATAAACTTACGCTCGTCTTCAGTTTCAATATAATTATACCAATTTAATTTTATAATGTCGTAATAATTAGATTGAGTTATTTTTTGCTAGATTGAAGTGAAAATTATTTAGCATAGCCTTGTTATGGTAAATAATTTTTACAAAAATATCGTAAAAAAGAATCAATATAATGCGACATTATAAAGTTAATTTGGTATTACTCTGTGCTACGTACAACAAAACATATGTAGTAAATTATTCTTTAGTCCAATTTTGTATCATAATTTATAATTCAATTGGTAATTTATTAGCACTTCCCCACTCTGTCCAAGAACCATCGTACACCGAATAATTCTTACAACCTATAACCTCTGCTGCTAAAGCCAAAACACAGGCGGTAATCCCTGTACCACAAGAAAACACAAGTTCCTTTTTATTAGGGTTTTTCTCTTTAAATATACTTCTTAATACTTTTTCTGACTTCATTTTTCCGTTAGATTGAAGCTCCGTGTACGGCAAATTTATTGAATTAGGAATATGCCCACTTCTCACTCCAACTCTTGGTTCTGGTACTTTTCCAAAAAAGCGCACTTCAGAACGTGCATCAATAATTAATTTATTTTTGATTGAACTTACCAATAACACATCTTCAATAAAACAAATTTTATTAGGTTGATAATCCACTTTAAAATCTCCTTTAACTTTCAAGTTTTCCTTTATTTTTTCCGTTGAAAAACCTGTTTTTTTCCATACAGGAAACCCACCATTCAAAACAGCTATGTTTTTAAACCCCATCAATTTGAACATCCACCAAACTCGTGCCGATGCGTAAACACCCAAATTATCATAAACAACAATACAGCTATCTTGATTTACACCTAACTTTTGAGCTTCTATTTCAAATTTATCCGTAGATAAAACAGTATTAGAAAATGGTGCTTCAACTTCTGAAAACACTTTTTGAATATCAAAAAATTGAGCACCTTCTATTTGAGTTACCTCTTTAACTTCTTCAATTTCTGAAGTAACTTTAGAAATAGTAGCATCAAAAATTAAAAGGTTTTCTGCATCTAAATATTGATGTAACCAATTAACTGAAACCAAAGGAACATCAACAATTATTTTCATTTTCATAGATTTTCCCTTTCAGAAAAAGGATGTTAAAATTATGCTTCGTCTACTTAACTTTTAAAATATATTATTTTACTTCGTCATAATTGTCATCCCAATTTTTTGGTTTTGGATCGTGTAATTTTCCAACCGACTTTGCAACAATCATAGAAACAGCAGCATCTCCTGTTACATTAATTGTTGTTCGTAACATATCTAATGGTCTATCTACTGCAAAAATTAATGCCAATGCTACTGGGTATAAATCTTTTGGAAAACCAATAGACTCTAATACAATTACCAACATTACCATTCCTGCTCCAGGAACGGCTGCGCTTCCTATAGAAGCCAATAATGCTGTTAATACAATTGCCATTTGATTAGAAAAACCTAAGCCTTCTGGCCATAAAACTTGCATTACAAAAACTGCAGCAACTGCTTGGTATAAACTTGTACCATCCATATTAATAGTTGCACCTACTGGCAGTACAAAACTAGATACTTCTTTATCCACACCCAAATGCTCTTCTACACGCTCCATAGTTACAGGTAAAGTTGCTGCGCTCGAACTTGTTGAAAAGGCTAATAATTGAGCTGGACTTAATTGTTTTAAAAACCATAACGGATTTTTCTTTGTATAAACACTTATTAAAATACAATAGAATACAATCATGATCAATAAACCTAAAACTACAACTCCTGCATATTTTAATAAGGCGATTAATATATCTGGATCACCAGAGGTTACCACAACATTTGCCAATAAAGCAAATACTGCATATGGAGAAATTAACATAATAAGATCTACCATTTTTAAAACAGCCTCATTTAAACTATCAAAAAACTTCTTTAATGGTTTCGATTTCTTCTCCCCTATTAGTAACATTGAAATACCTAAAAAGATGGTAAAGAAAATTACTTGTAACATTGCCTTATTATTACTCATAGCACTTATAGCATTATCTGGCACCATATCTACTACAAACTGTAATGGCCCGCTATTTTGTTGCCTTGTAGCTTCGCTAATTTTTACTGTAATACTTGAACTTTTAGCATAGGTATTGGTTAATTTTTCAACGGTTTCTCGCGAAATTCCTTTGCCAGGTTGAATTACATTTACCAAAATTAATCCTATTGTAATAGCAATAACCGTGGTTCCTATATATAAAAACATTGTTTTAATACCTATGTTTTTAAACTTCGAAATGTCTTTTAAATCTGATATTCCTTTAATAAGTGACGCAATAATTAACGGAACAGCTATTAATTTTAATAATTTCACAAAAATAGTACCTAATGGTTTTATCCAATCTGCAACAAAATTTTGCCATCCAAATTGAAGTGCTAAAAACCCAAAAAGGATTCCCAATACCATTCCTATTAATATTTTCCAATGTAGTGCTAGTTTTTTCATTAATTATATATATTCGTTATTTTTAGAATTTGAAAGGTAAAGAAAAAAAACCGGAAAAGAGTGTGACTTTATTTGTATATTGAGTCACATTTTATAACAAGCCTTAATATTAACAATTAAAAACAAAAAAATGGCAGGAATTTTAGACTTATTAAATAGCGACTTAGGAAAATCAATTATAGCGGGTGTCTCTGGATCTACAGGTCAAGATGCGGGAAAAACAAGTAGTGTTTTAACAATGGCATTACCAGTATTAATAAAAGCAATGCAACGTAACGCTTCTACACCGCAAGGTGCAGAAGGTTTAATGGGAGCTTTTAAAAAACATAACGGTGGCATTTTAGATAACCTTGGAGGTTTCTTTGGCGGTGGAGTTGATGAAACTGTTAAACAAGATGGAACTGGAATTTTAGGTCATATCTTAGGAAACAAACAACAAGGTGTTGAAAAAATAATTGGTGAAAAAGCAGGAATGGACATAAGTTCTGTTGCTAATATTTTAAAAATAGCTACTCCTCTTTTAATGGGTGTATTAGGAAGACAGACTCAAAAAAGTGGCATTAGTAACGCTGGAGACTTAGGAGGAATGCTAAGTGGCTTACTAGGAGGTGACTCAGCTAAAAAAGAGCAAAGTTTCTTAGAGAAAATTTTAGACGCAAACGGTGATGGTAGCATTATTGATGATGTTGCTGGAATGATACTTGGAGGAGGTAACAAATCTGGAGGACTTGGAGGTCTTTTAGGTAGTCTTTTTGGAAAGAAATAACTATTTCTAATGCATAATAAAAGGTTAAACAATAATTGTTTGACCTTTTTTCTTGTTGTACTTTTGCGTTTTATTTTTACCATGAAAAAACTTAAACAACGTTGGGGAATTGAAAGTAACTGGGCAATCGCGGCCATACTAATTGTATTTACAATTAACGGTTCTTTTGCTGCTTGGGTTGCAAAACCAATAACAGCATACCTTGGCTTATCACCCGAAACTTTAAGTCCAATTTTATATTGGGTATTAAGAGTACTGCTTATTTTCCCTATTTATCAATTAACTTTACCTATTATGGGTTGGTTGTTTGGTCAATCTAAATTTTTTTGGAATTTTGAAAAGAAATTTTTAAGCCGATTAGGTTTAGGATTTTTATTTAAAAACTAAATTTCAATTGCTGTTTTCTTTTTTGATTTCGATTTTTAAAAACATATATATACAACCACATTAATGTAAAGGTTGGTATTACATCTAAAAACGGCATTGCTTCTTCAATAAAAGTAATTACCGCAGCAATTTTCCCTTCTCTTCCTTTATACATTTTAGTCATTAGATATGCTGAAGCTGGCGCCCAAACAATATCTAAAAGCGGAAATGCAAAAGATGCATAACCAAAGGCATCAAACAGCAACCCAAGAGCTAATTTTTGATATTTATTTTTCATTTTAAAATTTTATTTTATAGTTGACAAAAGGCAAAATTCACGCCAAAAAGGAAACTATAACATCAGAAATGAATAAATTTGCCTAAAATTACAAATTTTAATGAAGTTTTCTGAATTCCAATCTAACATACATCATTACAAAACCACTAAACTTGGTGGGCTAGAAGCCCAGTTTAAACTAGCCCCACAGCTACGGTTGCAATATTCTGAAGAAAAAATAAAGAATATAAGTCCAAAAAAAGCAGCAGTTTTAGCCCTTTTTTATCCGAATAAAAATGGTGAAACTTGTTTTTTACTTACAGAACGTGCAAGTTATAACGGCACACATTCTGGTCAAATTAGTTTTCCTGGTGGCAAGATTGAAGAAAATGACAAAAACTTACAACATACGGCACTACGTGAAGCGCACGAAGAAGTTGGTGTTTTACCTGCATCTATAGAAATTATAAGAGAAATTACCGATGTCTATATTCCGCCAAGTAATTTCTTAGCAACTCCTTTTATTGGTTTTTCTAAAACAAAGCCGAACTTCAACAAAAACGCCGAAGTACAAACCAATATTGAAGTATTAGTAAGAGATTTGTTAGACGACAACAATATTACCTCTAAAATTATGAGTACTTCGTATATGAAAGAAATTAGCGTACCGTGCTTTAAATTAAATAATTACACTGTTTGGGGAGCAACAGCAATGATGCTTGCAGAAATTAAGGAATTATTACTTTTATGAGATACAAAATGTTTTTGTACTTTAGCCTCTCTCTTCAAAATTAAAAATTAATGCCTTTATTTAAAAGAAATCCTTTTGGACACATATTATTCTTAAAAAAATGGTTAATTCGTATTTTTGGAGTTGTTTCTCATGGTCGTTATCGTAGATTCAATAGCTTACAAATAGAAGGCTCTGAAATTCTTAGAAATTTGCCAGAAAAAAATGTATTGTTTGTCTCTAATCATCAAACTTATTTTGCAGATGTTGCAGCTATGTTTCATGTATTTAACGCCGCTTTAAAAGGACGTGATAATAACATTAAAAATATTGGCTATATATGGCAGCCAAAATTAAATATCTATTATGTTGCCGCTGGCGAAACTATGCGTGCTGGATTGTTACCTAAAATTTTTGCTTATGCAGGTTCTGTTTCTATAGAAAGAACTTGGCGTAGTGAAGGTAAAGATATAAAAAGACAAGTAAAAATGTCTGATGTTTCTAATATTGGAAAAGCTTTAAATGATGGTTGGGTAATTACTTTTCCGCAAGGAACAACAACTGCTTTTAAACCTATTAGAAGAGGAACAGCGCATATTATAAAAAAGCACAAACCTATTGTTGTACCTATAGTTATTGATGGTTTTAGACGTTCTTTTGATAAAAAAGGACTACAAATTAAAAAGAGAAACGTACTACAATCTATGGTTATTAAAGAACCTTTAGAGA
This sequence comes from Tenacibaculum sp., assembly GCA_965242715.1. Classification (GTDB taxonomy): domain Bacteria; phylum Bacteroidota; class Bacteroidia; order Flavobacteriales; family Flavobacteriaceae; genus Polaribacter. Next base: position 879,717 of record OZ251501.1, on the reverse strand, counting down.
TTGATTATGAGAATGAAGATGTTGCAGATATTGTTACTAAAATTGAATATGCTATTGAACAACATCCTTCTTTTTTAAAGGTATTAACCCCTAAACAGCTTGAAGAAGAGCAGGTTTTTATTGAAAGTCGTCGTTTTTGGGGAGCAGATTCAAAAGAAAACTAAACAAATAATATAGTAAGTTAACCTACTAACTCTTCTAACTCTAATTTATAATCATACTGTAAATCTTCGTGTAAGGTTGCAATCGCTTTTTCAATTAAAATAATTTGTCTGTTAAACGAGTTTTTTAACTGCTGACTTCTATTTATTGAAGGTTTAAAGTTTTTGAGTTTACAACAGAAATGTAATAATAATTCAACCTCAGTTTCTTTCTTTTTAGAATATCTTATAAATTTCTTGATAATTGTTAAAATCTTACGAACACTTTTACGAATATAGAAATAGCTCTTGGTATTTATTTGAGTAAAAAGCGCATCTATTTGCTCTTTTACGCTTTCTATATACTTTTCTTCGCTATGAGATTCGAATAATAAATACGTAAGTAATTCTTTGTTTTCTTTTTTGAATTTAGATAATTTTAAGCATAACTCCATTAAATCATTTGCAGATCTATGTGATAATTCGTCTTTAATTTTTTTAATGGTTACTGCTTTCATTTTTTATAAAAATAATTAAAAATAAGACCTCACATGTTTTTAAAACGGGTGAGGTCTTATATATTCAATACACATATATTTTCTGGTTTTTCTCTCTTTATTTTCTCCTTTCTAAGCGTTAAAACCTTAAACCATAGCGGTGTATGATTGAAGATTTTGCCTTGATAAAGAAAAAAATAAATTCATTTAAATTTCCGAAAAGCAATATGTATCGAGTATAGCAAGATTCTTGTTACCCAATTAAGTTGAGCATAAATTTTACAAGAATAACAATCTTACTGAATACTTGGAACTTTAACTAATTCATTTACATCAGCATTATAATCTATTCCTTCAATTTTAAAGCCAAATAAGTTAAAGAATTCGTTACTATAACCTTCTAAATCGCCAATTTCAGGTAAACTTTCTGTAGTTGCTTTTTTCCATAATTCAGAAATTTCTGCTTGCACATCTTCTCTCATTTCCCAATCGTCAACTCTAATTCTTCCTTTGGCATCTAAAGCTAAATCGCCGCCAAATAAACGTTCGCTATACAAGCGTTGTATTTGCTCAATACATCCTTCATGAATTCCTTTTTCTTTCATTATTTTATATAGTAAAGAAATATATAACGGAATTACAGGAATTGCTGAACTTGCTTGGGTTACTAATGCTTTATTTACTGAAACATACGCGTTTCCGCCCAACGATTTTAAATCGTCTGTAATTGTAAATGCAGTTGCTTCTAAATGATCTTTAGCTGCGCCAATTGTTCCGTTTCTATAGACAGACCTTGTTACTTCTGGTCCAATATAAGAATAGGCAACCGTTTTAATACCTTCAGATAAAACATTTGCTTCTTGCAAAGCGTCCATCCACATTTTCCAATCTTCTCCACCCATTACTGCTACTGTATTAGCAATATCTTCTCCTTCTGCTGGGTTTATAGTGATTTCTGATACATTTCCTGTATGAAAATCTACTGTTTTATTCGTAAAAACTTCTCCAATTGGTTTTAAAACTGATTTAAAACATTTTCCAGACTCTGGATGTGTTCTTACTGGTGATGCTAAACTATAAATAACTAAATCTATCTGACCTAAATCTTCTTTAATTAAGTTGATTACTTGCTCTTTTATTTCATTTGAAAACGCATCTCCATTTATACTCTTTGCGTATAAACCTGCCTTTTGCGCTTCTTGTTCAAAAGCTGCTGTATTGTAAAAACCTGGCGAACCGGGTCTTCCTTCTGTTGGTGGTTTATCAAAGAAAACACCAATTGTTGCAGCATCTGAACCATATGCACTTACAATTCTTGATGCTAATCCAAACCCTGTTGATGCACCTAATACTAATACTTTTTTAGCGCCTTCAATTTTTCCTTTAGATTTTACATATTCAATTTGATATTTAACATTTTGCGCACAACCTATTGGGTGTGATGTTAAACAAATAAAGCCTCTTGTTATTGGTTTTATTATCATTATTGTTTGGTTTATGTTCTCGACTGCGCTCGAACTGACAATTTAATGTCTCCTTGAGCGCAGTCGAGAGGTTTTATTATTTAGAAGTTAAAAACTCCGTTACATTTTTATCTATACGCTCTAGTACATTTTCTGTATTTGCTTTCACAAATGTTTCTCCAGTAATCTGTTCGTACAGTTCTATATATCTATTTGAAATTTCAGTAACTTTCTTATCTGACATTTCTGGAATTTGTTGTCCGTCTTTTCCTTGAAATCCATTTTCAATTAACCATTCACGCACAAATTCTTTTGATAATTGTTTTTGTTTTTCTCCTTTTTCTTGTCGTTCTGCGTATCCTTCAGTATAAAAATAACGAGAAGAATCTGGTGTATGAATTTCATCAATCAATACAATTTTACCGTCTTTGGTTTTACCAAATTCGTATTTAGTATCCACTAAAATTAAACCACGAGAAGCCGCTATTTCTGTTCCTCTTTGAAATAAATCTCTTGTATATTTTTCTAAAATAATATAATCTTCTTCAGAAACTATTCTTTTTGATAAAATTTCTTCTCGAGTAATATCTTCATCGTGACCTCCATTATCTGCTTTGGTAGAAGGTGTAATAATTGGTGTTGAAAATTTATCATTTTCGGTTAATCCTTCAGCCATTTCTACTCCACATAAAACTCTTTTACCAGCTTTATATTCACGAGCTGCATGACCAGACATATAACCACGAATTACCATTTCTACTTTAAATGGCTCGCATAAATAACCAATTGCCACATTTTCATCTGGATTAGCAACCAACCAATTCGGAACAATATCAGATGTATCATTCATCATTTTGGTTGCAATCTGATTTAAAATTTGACCTTTATACGGAATTTGACGTGGTAAAACTACATCAAAAGCAGATAACCTATCAGAAGCAATCATTACTAAAACAGCATCATCTATATTATAAACTTCCCTTACTTTACCTTTATAAACAGCCTTTTGCTTAGGAAACCGAAAGTTCGTTTCATTAATTGTATTCATTACTTGTTGTGTTGTTGTTTGTTGTTGGATGCAAAAATAAGCTAATGGCTATTTACTAACAACTAAAAACTACTCCGTTTCTATACTTTTATAAGCCGTAATAATTTCTCTCACTAAACGATGACGAACCACATCTTTATCATCTAAATATACTTGTGCAATTCCGTTTATATCTTTTAAGGTTAATAAAGATGCTTTTAAACCTGAAACTTGCTTGCGTGGTAAATCTATTTGTCCTGGATCTCCAGTAATTATGAACTTCGCATTTTTTCCCATTCTGGTTAAAAACATTTTCATTTGATTATGAGTCGTGTTTTGTGCTTCATCTAAAATTACAAACGCATTGTCTAAAGTTCTACCACGCATAAATGCCAATGGAGCAATTTGAATTATACCTTTTTCTAAATGAGATTCTAAACGTTCATGCGGAATCATATCTCGTAAAGCATCATATAAAGGTTGCATATAAGGATCTAATTTTTCTTTTAAATCACCTGGAAGGAATCCTAAATTTTCGCCTGATTCTACTGCTGGGCGTGTTAAAATAATTTTACGAACTTCTTTTTCCTTTAACGCTCTTACTGCCAACGCAACCGCTGTATATGTTTTACCTGTTCCTGCAGGTCCTACTGCAAAAAGCATATCATTTTTAGCCATTAAAGTAACCATCTTTCGTTGATTTTGAGTTTGTGCTTTTATCTGTTTTCCAGCAACTCCATGTACAAGTATATCTGTAGACTCCCCTATTAGTTTATCTTCTTTCCCTGTAGAAGTTAGTAAGCGTTCAATGCTATTTTCATCTAATTTATTGTACTTATTAAAATATTTAATAAGCATTCCAACCCTTTTCTCAAACTCGTCTAAAAGTGCTGCTTCTCCGTAAATTTTTAATTTTGACCCGCGAGCTACGATTTTAATTTTTGGAAAATATTTTTTTAATTGCTCTATTGTGCCATTCTGCGCTCCAAAAAAATCATTGGGGTTAATTTCTGTTAACTCAATTATACGTTCGTTCAAATGGAAATATTTTTAAAATTTACAGTCATAGACTGTTTTTGTTAATATTATAGTTGTGCATAAAACCTTAGATTAAAATACAGCAGAAATTTAGAAATTATTTTTGAAGAATTGATTAGATTTGCGTAAAATAGTCAACAACTTTTACACAATTAATTAACAGGTGAAATTTTAATGTCTCTGATTACATTAACTACAGATTTTGGAACCAAAGACCACTTTGTTGGTGCTGTAAAAGGCGCTATCTACACAGAATTACCTGATGTAAAAATTGTTGATATTACACATCATATTGCGCCATTTAACATTACAGAAACTGCGTATATTTTAAAAAATTCTTATAAGAGTTTTCCCGTAGGAACCATTCATATTGTGGGCGTAGACTCTGAGCTTTCTTTAGAAAATAAACATATTGCCTTAGAATTAGATGGTCATTTTTTTGTGTGCCCAGACAACGGATTAATCTCAATGATTACTTCAGAAATTAACCCCACAAAGATTGTAAAAATCAATATTCACAATCGTATAGAGAGTAGTTTTCCTGTATTAGATGTTTTTGTGCAAGTTGCCTGTCATATTGCTCGCGGTGGTAATTTAGGTGTTATTGGTAAGGAAATTCAAGAATGTAAAAAGATGATTGAAATTCAGCCGAAAGTTAATCAGACTCAAACATTAATTTTAGGTGGTATCATATATATTGATAATTATGGAAACGTAATTAGTAACATTAGCAAAAAAATGTTTAACGAAGTTGGCAAAGGACGTCCGTTTAAAATTACTGCACGCCGATACTCTTTCAATAAAATTTATTCTAAATACAATGAAATTGTAGATTACACTGTTACTGAAGCACGCCGTAGAAATGATGGTGAACGTTTGGCTTTGTTCAATTCTGCAGGATATTTAGAAATTGCTGTGTATAGAAGTAATCTAAAAACGGTTGGTGGCGCTTCATCTTTATTAGGAATGGGCTATAGAGATACCATTTCTGTAGAGTTTGAAAACATAAAATCACCTAATTTTACAACGTTAAATTAACAAGAAACTATGTTTGTACGAATTGTAAAGTTGAGTTTTCATTCAGAAAAAATTAAAGAATTTTTAGAGAATTTTAATGAAAAGAAAGAATTTATACGAAACGCATCTGGTTGTTGTTTATTAGAATTATATAGAGATAAAACAAATTCGAATATATTTTTTACCTATAGTTATTGGGAAACCGAGCAAGATTTAGAGAATTACCGAAACTCAGAATTATTTAAAGAAATTTGGGCAAAAACCAAAGTATTATTTAATGACAAACCTTTAGCATGGAGTCTGGATAAAACGTATAGCTTATAATAATAAACATCAAACTGTACACCTTTTCCTGTCATAAAAACGGAAAGACTTGTTTTAAAACAAGCAACTTTGAGTGATGTTGAAGTAGTTTTCGAGTTACGTTCTAGTGAAGAAATCAATAAATTTGTACACACAAAAAGAATACAAAGAAAAAGTAATAGGAAGTATTGTTTTGCATAAAGTTAATTTAGGTAAAAACTATGCTGAAATTGGATATAAACTAAATACTTAATTATGAGACTAAACACTTAATTACCAACAAAAAGGTTTTATGAGTGAAGCAATGCAGTCAGTTATCAATTTTGGGTTTCAAAATTTAAATTTAAAAACAATTGAAGCTTTACACCTAAAAATAATAATGCTTCTATTGCGTTGTTAAAGAAACATAATTTTTTTTTCAATCAGAAAGAAGAGATAAATATTTTAATAATAATCGTATTTTTCGAATAGAAAAAAACAATTAATACTATATATGTTTCCAATATTAAAAAAAGAATTCAATGCCTTTTTCGCATCACCAGTAGCCTATTTGGTTATTGGAGTTTTCTTATTAGTAAACGGTTTATTTCTCTGGGTTTTTAAAGATAATTTCAACATCTTAAATGCTGGTTTTGCCGATTTAAACAACTTCTTTTTTCTAGTTCCGTGGGTGTTTTTATTTCTAATTCCTGCAATAACGATGCGTAGTTTTGCTGATGAATTTAACAACGGAACTATTGAAATTTTAAAAACACGTCCGCTTACCGATTGGCAAATTGTGTTGGGTAAATTTTTAGCATCGCTGCTTTTAGTAGTAGTTGCGTTAATACCAACATTAACATACGTGTACACCATTTACCAACTTGGAAACCCTGTTGGAAATATAGATTTTGGAAGTACCATTGGTTCTTATATTGGTTTGTTGTTTTTAGCAGCAACCTATACTTCTATTGGTTTATTTACTTCTACCCTTTCTAAAAACCAGATTGTTACTTTTATTTTAGGTGTTTTTATCACCTTCTTTCTGTTCTTCGGGTTTGACTCATTGAGCAATTTATTTAACAATCAAAATATATCTAAATTTGGAATTAACGAACATTTTAAAAGTATTTCTCGCGGCGTTTTAGACACACGTGATATCCTCTATTTTCTCTCTGTAACTGCTTTCTTTTTATTCATTACTAAACAACAACTAGATGAATAAAAAACTAAAAAATGTAGCATTCGCTTTTATTGGATTATTAGTCTTAAATTTTATAGGAAAGCAATTTTATAAACGTTTTGATTTAACACAAGACAAACGTTACACCTTGTCTGAAGTTTCAACGTCTATTCTTGATAAAATAGAGAATCAACTTCTTGTAAAAGTATATTTGGAAGGAGATTTTCCTTCGGAATTCCAACGATTACAAACAGAAACGCGTCAGTTTTTAGAAGAGTTACAAGCTAAAAATAGCCATATTAAAATCCAATTTATAAACCCTAACAATAAACGGGAACAGTTGGTAAAGAAAGGAATGCTGCCAAGTCAATTAACCGTTGAAGAAGACGGCAAATTATCTAGCGCTATTATATTTCCTTGGGCAGAAATTAATTATGGAAAGAGAACTAGAATAGTTTCTTTATTACCACAGTTGCAAGCAAAAACACAAGAAAAGCAATTGCAAAATGCAATAGAAAGTTTAGAATATTCATTTGCAAGTGCTATAAATGTTATCATTCAAACAAAAAAGAAAAAAATTGCTGTTTTAACAGGGAATGGCGAATTACAAGACATTAAATTATATAGTTTTTTAAGTGAAGTTGGCAAAAAATATCACTTAGCAAAATTCACGTTAGATTCTGTGGCAAAAAACCCACAGAAAACACTACAAGATATTACTAGTTTCGATTTAATAATTATTGCAAAACCAACTGAAAAATTTACTTCCGAAGAAAAATTTACACTCGACCAGTTTATTATAAACGGAGGTAAAACCTTATGGATGTTAGATAATGTACAAGCCGATACCGATAGTTTATATAACAATGGCACAATGTTGGCATACCCTCGCGATTTAGGGTTAACCGATATTTTATTTAATTATGGAGTGCGTTTAAACAACAAATTGGTACAAGATTTGTATGCCGCAAAAATTTCGTTAGCAACAGGAAATGTAGGGAATCAACCTCAATTTCAAAATCTAAATTGGTTTTATCACCCGTTAGTTAGCGGAAATACAAAACATTCGATAACTAAAAACATATTACCTGTTCGTATGCGTTTTGTAACGCAAATAGATACACTTAAAAATAATATTAAAAAAACACCTTTATTAGTAAGTTCTGTGTTTACAAAACAAATTGGGTTGCCAACTATTGTAAAACTTTCTAGCATTGTAAACGAACCTAAAAAAAATGAATTTTCAGGAGGAAATCAGCTATTTGCTGTATTATTAGAAGGTCAGTTTTCTTCGGCGTACGCCAATAGAATTAAACCTTTTAAAAGTAATTTATTCAAAAAAAAATCAACAAAAAATAAAATGATTGTTATTGCTGATGGCGATATTGGTAAAAATCAAATTCTACACAAAAAGCCGCACGATTTAGCTACAGACAAATGGACTAATGAACGTTTTGGAAATAAAGATTTCTTACTAAACTCAGTTGATTATTTGCTAGACGATAACGGACTTATAAATCTTAGAAACAAATCGCTTCAACTTAATATTTTAGATAAACAACAAGCTTTTGAGGAACGTAATTTTTGGCAGTTTTTCAATATAGTTCTACCAATTTTACTACTCTTTGGGTTTGGATTTGGGTTTAATTATTGGCGAAAAAGAAAGTATTCTTAACGGGGTTTTTAGTGTCTTGTCCTAAAATAGGCTTACACCAAAACCTTAAAAAAGGGAAAGAAATTTAAGGATTAAATGCAGAAGAAACCATTCGAAAAGCAAACAAATATTTTCCAGAAGTAAAGAAACATTTTATTAATAATGCGAATCAAGAGTTAAATATTAGTGTTATAAAAGCGGCAGCTAACCGTTTGTAAACATAGGTTATGTTTTAGAATAATGTAGAATTTCACTATCTTTATAAAAACATTATAGATATGGATTTACAAAGTATAATAAGAGTGTTGAGTCAAGAGCAGAAAAAGGAATTAGTCGGTTTATTGAGTCGTGATTTGAAAGTGCCAAAACTAAATATGCTTATAGACAACCTAAACAAAGACCGTCCAATCAACTGTCCACATTGTCAAAGTTCTGATATTTACGGGCATGGAGGCTATAAGGGTCGTAAGCGCTACAAATGTAAATCTTGCACTAAAACCTTTAATGATCTTACAGGTACTGCTATGGATGGCATAAAGAAAGTGGATGAATTTCAAGATTATCTAGTTCTTATGATTGAAAGCGTGAGTATCCGTAAAGCCGCTAAAAAGATTGGAGTCAATGTTAAAACTATTTTTGATTGGAGACACAAGTTACTATCTTGTTTATCCGTTTTTAATGGAGAAGAGTTCTCAGGAATTGTTGAATGTGATGACAAACAGCTTAATATAAATAATAAAGGAAGTCGAGATCTTCAAAGAAAACCTTACAAGAGACCAAGTGATAGACAAACCAAACGCGGTGTGAGCAATGATAAAATCTCTATAATGGTTGCCACAGATAGAAATAACAATCCAATGATGCGTGTCGCTAAAAGAGGCAGGATTGATGTGCATAGTATTGAAAAAACAATAGGAACGTTACTAAAACCTGAAAACGTACTTTGTTCAGATTCTCATCCTTCTATAATTAAATGGGCAAAAGATAAGCAGATGGAGCATCATACATTTATAGCATCAAAACACATAAAAGACAAGTGCTACCATGTGCAGCATGTAAACTCAATAGACAATCGTTATCAAAGATGGATAAAACCTTTCTATGGTGTATCAACAAAATATTTGAGTGGCTATCTAAACTGGTTTGTATTCTTGCAGAAGGTTAAAAAATCGCTCTCTCAAACAGTAGATATAGCAAATATCATGATAAAAAACGCTAAAGCTATAAACACATATAAAGCAATTGAAGAAAATTATATGGAATTAATGATTCCACATTATTCTAAAACATAACCTAAACATATAATACCAAATTAATTTATTAAAGCCGTTATTTTATTACATATTTACGGATGGCAATAGCAAGAAAATTTATACTAAAAGAGAGCCCTTCTTAACTAATTTCTCTTCGAAAAAAGGATCATCTGACTTTTAGAATTACAAAAAGGCAAGTTTAAAACCCGAGAATCATCACTCCCCAGATTCATCAAGGATTATCAAAACGTGTAAATTCAAGTGAGCAACCATTTTTAGAGTACAGGGATGCTGTGCAATGGGTTAAAAAGGAGTACAATATTGCTATACAGCACCATAACTTAAGAAGATATTTAATACAGCACTTTAAGACCAAGTTAAAAGTTTCAATAAAATCTCATTATAAGAAAGATGATAAAGCGGTAGATGCTTTTTTAAAAACTCCCGAATACCTTACAGAACATTAGATTTAGTCTAAATAAAGATACGTATTCTAGTGTCAATTTATATTTCCAAGATGAACGCTAGGTTTGGAATGATGACCCACCTTGGCAGGTATTTTAACAGCTTGTGGAATAAAACCGATATAAAAACCAACGATTTGAAACCATGGAAAAGCTAACCGATTGGTTACATGATATGGTAAATCAAATGAGTCCAGAAACGATTAAATATATTACGGGAAATCATCATTATGTAAATGCCTTTAATACGGTATTATAAAGTTAAGTTGGTATTAAAGCTGTGGTGGATTTATACAATAACGAAAGACCACATATGAGTATTAGTAACCTAACACCAAACCAAGTACATCAATCAACAGGAAAAATTAAACTAAAGAAATTATGGAAGAATTATTATAAGAAAAATAGTAACATTGTAAAGCAAGAACAGGACGTAAATATAACTGTAAACTTATTACAGGATTAATTATATAAACTGTAAACTTATTTTAGGACGAGTCAAACTGTGCATAGCTGTGAGGACATTCGTTTTGACACTCTTGCAAAATCTGTGTAAGTTTAAAATTCGGGATTAGGTTATTTATAACTTAATCCTGTCTTCAAATATAATCAAAAATTGGTTAAGAATAACGCCCCAATTTCTAATGGGCATTGTCCATTTTCTTGTACTTTCTCTTAGTGCTAAAAATACGGACTTCATTACCGCGTCATCCGTGGGGAAAGAGAGTTTGTTTTTTGTGTATTTTCTAATCTTTCCGTTTAAGTTTTCGATGAGATTAGTGGTGTATATTATTTTTCTAATTTCAGCGGGAAAATCAAAGAAAACAGTGAGTTCGTCCCAATTGTTTTCCCAACTTTTAATGGCGTAAGAATATTTAGAGTTCCACTTGTCTTTGAAGTCGTTTAAAGCGGCTTTGGCGGCTTCTTTTGTGGGTGCTGTGTAGATTTGTTTCATATCCTTTACAAACTTCCTTTTTATCCTTCCAGACCACATAACGCATGGTGTTTCTAATTTGATGTACTACACATATTTGAGTTACAGAATTAGGAAACATCGTTTTTATGGTCTCTGTAAATCCGTTTAAATTATCGGTAGCAGTAATCAAAATATCTTGTGTTCCTCGTGCTTTAATATCACTTAAAACAGACATCCAAAAGGCGGAAGATTCATTTTTACCTAACCATAATCCTAACACCTCTTTTTTACCATCTGTGCGTAACCCTACTGCGATGTAAATGGTTTTGTTAATCACTTTTGAGTTTTCTCTAACCTTAAAAACAATACCGTCCATCCAGACGATTAGGTAGGTTTGTTCTAGGGGGCGATTTTTCCAAGCAATGATATCTCCTGTTATTTTATCGGTTATTCTTGAGATTGTGGCAGTAGAAATATTGAAATCGTACAACTCATATATTTGCTGTTCAATATCACTGGTACTCATCCCTTTTGCGTACAGAGAGATGATTATATTTTCTACTCCATCTGCTGTGCTTTGGCATTTTTTAATAAGCATTGGATTAAATGAACTTTCTCGATCTCGTGGTATTTGAATCGTCGTTTCTCCTAAGGTAGTTTTTAACTTTTTTGAAGTATAGCCATTTCGTGCATTGGTATTGCTACGCTTTTGATGTTTTTCATAATCTAAATGTGCGTCTAATTCGCCTTCTAATATCTTTTCTATGCCTCGCTTATGCAAGTCTTCTAGAAAGGAGGTTAGTTCTGTTCCGCTCTTGAATTGCTGTAAAAAAGAATCGTTTAAAATGTCTTCTGGTTTCATAATGTAAGGTGTTAAAGTTTAAAGTTAATAAAAAAAATCTCGGGAGTTATAACTCCCGAGATTTTAAACTTACACAGATTATGAGATAGTGCCCATTAAAATAAATAGTAAAAAAAATAGTTTTGTATTAAAATTATGGCTCTACCCTTATTTTAATGGGTAAAGATTTAAACCTCCATTAAAAAAGAGTATTGCACTTCTAAAGTTTTTAAAAGTTCTATATCCTTTTCCAATAGATTTAAGTTCTTGTATTTTTCCATTTAATCTTTCAGCCATTGCATTGCTATACTCAGTTATTAAGGCATTTATAACTCCAGAGAGATGTTTTTCAAACATTGTAACAACCTTTGTTACTTCTTTAATTTGCTTAGAAGTAGAATTTCGTATCCATTTAATTAGTAAATAAAAACCATTAATATACTTAGTTTCTTTATGGAATAAATCTTTAAAATTTTCTTTGACTTGCCACGCCTTGCTAACTTCATAGTTCGCCTTGATTATTGCATCAAATTTTATTCGTTGTTTCTCGGTTAGGTTTTCTTGGTTTTTAAGTAACGCATATCTACTGTTTATCAATTCATCATTCGTTTTAACTTCTCTTCTTCTAACCTTATCAATAGCGGTATTTAAATACTTAACCAAATGAAATCTGTCGTGAACAATAGATGCGTTTGGTAATTGACTTTTAGAGGTAGAAATATAAGCTTTCCACATATCTAAACTTATAGTTTTAACCTGTTTTTGTTGTTGTTTTGTCATAGATTTATCAAATAGTTTTTCTACAGATTCTTTAGTTCTTCCTTCTTCTACATCTATGATAAAACCACTTCTAGGATGACTTAAGACACTTATATATTTATGTCCTTTCTTAAACGATTTTTCATCCAAACTCAAACGACTAAAATCCATATTTGATAAATCTCTCCTACTCAAACCTCTTTCTGTACTTAAATGAATTACTCTATTGATGACATTAAAACCACAACGCATTAATTTTGCTGTTTTTGTTTGATTTTTAGTTGCTAATAGTAAATCAATTATTGCATGTTCAAAAAGGTGTGTATGACGTGTATGCTTATCTGCCCATGGCGGAACTATGGTGATTACAGCTCCTTGACTGTTCTTTATTCTTGGCAACTTACAACTTATAAAAGTCTTATATTGCATCGTATCTAAATGACGCCATTCTCGATTTGGTGCATGGTCATATAAACTACATAATTCCATGGTCTCTGGACAAAGGGCTCTTTCTCCTATGAATTTAATGACTATTTTTATGTCTGAAATTGCATAATCTGCTTCTACTTTTACAACTTGCCAGTTGTCATCTAAATTTAGTAGTAAATCGAAAAATTGATGTGTAAACATTTTACCTTTTTTTTACGAATTTAATAAATTCCATTAAATTCGTGGTAGAACCAAAATTATTAATCGAACCACCAATGGACTAAAAAAGTACGTGTGGCAATCGAGTAGACGGCTCTGACTGAAACAGCCAGAGTGCGCCTCTCACACCACTAAGCGTACGGTTCTCGTACTTAGCGGTTCATTAAACAAAAGTAAATGTTACTTTGTTATTGCTCCTTTGACCGTTACGATAAACTATACTGCTGTACCTCGTTTATCATATGAAATCAAATTCACGCAAACGTTTAATGTTCTGTCCTTCCTTGCTTGTGAGACCTCCATTTATTTGTAATGGCTCGTTTCCTACAAGTACTATGACTTCTGCTGACTTCTCTGCTGTACCAACTCGTGATTACAGAGACCTCCCTTGGTAAGGTAAATGTCCTTTTGTCTAATCCTGCGGGATCTACATAGTTACCCCTTTGGTATTCGTAGGACTTTGTAAGGGTGTGCTTACTTATCCTAGATAACTACGCCTCATATCCCGTTTCTGTTCGTCAGTTCAGACAACGTAGTCTCGCTTACTTCAGATATAACCTCACGATTATCACCCTTGCGACTTACTTGGCTTCAGGACGTTACTCCTGCGCATAAGGGACTTACACCCTTTGGACTTTCTCTAAAAAAATATTTAAAGAACTTTTATTATATTTACCATTCAAGGCACACACACCGTATATAATTTATTGCTGGCTTCTTGCCTACTTACGAAAGTCCTTGCAGACTTTCTTGGTCGGTAATTATTTACTAAATTAGTTGCTTGAAACACGCAACAAACCATATACAACAACGTTGTGTGTCATTAAAAAAACTGAATGGATTGGAACAAAATCAATGACTTATTAAAAAGTCAGATAAAAGAAAATAAAGATGTTTTGTCTGGATATGAACAAATAAAAAAGGTTTTATCTGACAACAATTTACCAATCGTTCAAATAGATATTAATGGACTTTTAAAGGAATTTCAGGATTGGCTTATCGAAGTTCTGGAAAAAGAACCCATCCCAAAAGAGATAAAATCAATTTATTTTGGACTTTCCGAATTATCCTTTCCTGATATTGATGGTGGACAAAGTAAAACAACAATCTACATTGCTGGATCAAAATTTTCCCCTAAAGAAGATTCTGATTGGAATTGCGATACTGAATATTTACCAAAAAGGCGTTATTTATTATTAGATGACTTCGAGAAAATAGACAATCTTAAATCCGAAAATGGGCTATCAGGAGATTACGAAGTTTTGGTTTTCAATGGACTTCTGAATTTACTTGTAGCGCACGCAATGAAAAACTTGAAAAGTCAATTTTTAACGTACAAGATTAAAAAGTTTGGCTTATTCGAATCAATTAAAAAAAGAGAACAATTATATTTTGGTGTTGGATTTGATTCAGGAGATACATATCTCATCGGACAATTGAAAAAGGAATAAAAAACGCCACACAACACCGTGTATAATTCATTGCTTGGTAGTTTTGTACTTGGAAAATCCTGCGGATTTTGAGCCAGTTCCGTCAAATTTTAGTAATTTAGTTGCTCAATCACGCAACGAAATCATACACAAGACCGTTATGTTTAATGCGGGAAAACTGCCGAAAACGAGAAACTATAGTTTTTAAAAATAGAATTTTAGCAATAATTCGGGAAAAGGATTCGTGCGGAATTTAGCATAATAACGGAATGAAATGTTGAAACGGGAATTTTAGCACAACAAAGGAATTTATTATTGTTGCGGAAATTGAGCACCACAACGAGATTAAATTAGAAACGGAAAACTCAACTTTGCGGAATTGAAAGTTGGAGTGGAAAAGTTGAAAAACAAAAATTGTAACTAAACCAAAAAATATCTGGACGGAATTACACTCGGAATCAATAAATTGAAAAGGAATTTAACAGCGGAATTAAAAGCACTAAAACATAACACCGTGTATAAAAAATGCTTAGTTTAGTGCCTAATCAAAAGTCTGTGCTTTTTTGCTAAGTCCAATTTTCCTGCGGAAAATCAGCCTCTCACAAAACAGCACTTTCCATACACAAACACGTTGGCAATAATATGACAGAACACAACGAGAAAACGAACGAATTGAATAAAAGTAAAATTCTAACTAACCTTTTATGGACTGCATTTGGAATTATTGGCGGAATAAATTACTATTCAAAATCGGAATATTGGATTTTCGGAATAATGTCTTTAATTGCGATTCTTTATGCTTACAAGTTAATTAAATCAATAGCGGAAAATGAAAAACATATATTTTGACAATTTAAATAAGAGTTGGTTTTTAACCATAATTTTAATTTTATCAATATTTTTTTTACTGTTCGGAATCTTTGAATTTATTCCATTTGATAATCCCAATATAAATAAACGGATAAGTGGAGTTGGATTCTTTCTACAAGCACTTTTTTTCAGTAGAATGTTTTGGTATAAAAACTATATACAATGGAATAAAAAAGGAGCAGTTATCCGAATTAATTCCTTTCTGGGAAAATCGTTAAGTTTTGACGAAATCAAAAAGACTGAACTAAATGAAAAAAAGTTGATAATTACAAAAAAGAACGGAAAAATAGTAACGCTGGACTTGAATGAAATTTCGGAAAATGACACTCAAAAACTAAATGAAATAATAGTGAAAAATACTATTGCCAACACCGTATAAAATTAATTGCTAGGTTCTACTCTACTTACGAAAATCCTCGCGGATTTTCTAGTTGGTTTTGTATTTATTAAATTAGGTGCTTAAACGCGCAAAAAATCTTATACAAACACGTTGTAACACATTATGAAAAAAACCTGCACTATAATTTTAATAATCTTGGCTTCAACTCAAGTTAAAGCTCAACTAATAAAAGAAAAGTCAATTGACATCTCAATAGGTTATGGATTAAGTGCTCCTTACGATGATGTTGATATTACTGGTTCTGGTTTTTATTTACAAGGAGAATATGTTTTGACAATTGCAAAATGGATTGACATTAGACCTTATGCAGGTTTGATATTAACCAAAGCTGAAGACAACGAGCAAAATTCGCCTGAATATAAATCAACCGCAAACGCATTTTTGATTGGAGGTAAAGTAAGAATCACTGCTCCTATTCCTTGGGTTGCACCTTATTTGGAATCTGGAATCGGAGCATCAATTGGTTCTTTTGAGACTTTTACACCATTTACGAATATTAAAGACAGTGGATTAATTTTTCACATTCCTGTTTCAATTGGCTTGGAATTAGGACCTAAACGCAATTTTGATATTGCATTTACATACTATTTTCATAATAGTGTGGAACAATTCGCTGGAGCTGCGGCATTTGGAATCTCTATTCCTCTTAAAAAATAACATGTTACAATCGAGTAGACGGCTCTGACTGAAACAGCCAGAGTGCGCCTCTCACACCACTAAGCGTACGGTTCTCGTACTTAGCGGTTCATTAAACAAAAGTAAATGTTACTTTGTTATTGCTCCTTTGACCGTTACGATAAACTATACTGCTGTACCTCGTTTATCATATGAAATCAAATTCACGCAAACGTTTAATGTTCTGTCCTTCCTTGCTTGTGAGACCTCCATTTATTTGTAATGGCTCGTTTCCTACAAGTACTATGACTTCTGCTGACTTCTCTGCTGTACCAACTCGTGATTACAGAGACCTCCCTTGGTAAGGTAAATGTCCTTTTGTCTAATCCTGCGGGATCTACATAGTTACCCCTTTGGTATTCGTAGGACTTTGTAAAGGTGTGCTTACTTAGGGCTTGCAGATTTTATCAAGAAGATATCATTAGATATTTAAGAATAGTCAGTTTAAAAATATGATTTATGCTATAACTGGAGTTATCAATAAAGTTGATTATGTTTATTTTTAACCTTGCACTGTAATTTTTGAATACGACACAAAAAATAGCGTATTGTTTCGCTATTTTTTCTAATGATATCAAATTCATTATAAAAAATATTGCCCCAATCCAACTCTGTGAGGTGTCACTTCTTTTGGCTTTAATACTGCTTAAGCCGTATGCGTTTTTTGCTTGTCCGAATTTACCTTCTATATGATTTCTTTGGTTTCGTTCTTTTTTTAATTTTCGTTTTTGATAAGCATTAAGGTTTGTTTTCTTTGGTCTTCCTAATGGTTTTCCTACAATCCGTATTCCTCTTTCTTTGAGCCAATTTCTGTTTTTTCTATTCAAATATATCTGGTCTGCTAAAACCAGTTCTGGATAATGACCAAAGGTTTTTGTGTACATATTTACCTGTAATTCTAAATCACTGGCTTCATTAAATTGATCCCAACTTATATGTTCCACTCTGCTCATTCCGTCCACCACACTTGCACTTATTTTTGCACCAAATTCTGTAGATGTTTTGTCTTTTCCTCTAGGAATAGGACGTATATAAGGTTGATAGATATTGACAATTCTATCTTTTACACGATGTATTTTTTCTTGATACATATACTGTTGTTGTACATAAAGTTGCTGTACTATCCAATAAATTTTTTGGTCTCGTTTTGGCAGTGGGAACTTTGAGGGATATGGGTTTTTCATTGGAAATAACCCTACAAGAACTTCTTCTTTCTTGAGGATTTCTATGTCGTCTAACAGGTTTTTAATATAGGTTAAATTGCGTTTGACATAATTTAGTTGTTTGCCAATAAACTTACGAATCTCTTTTTTTGATTTTCTTCTTTTTTTTGAAAACACCAAATATTCTGTTCGTGCTATCCTGCGATAATCTCTAGGCTTTTTTAAAGTCGATTGTTTGTAGAGTAAGTCTATAAAACGTGTTTTGACCCCTATAAAACAAGAGTATTATTCTAAATTTCGATTATTAATTAAGCGGTTAAATTTTTCATTAAAATTAAATGTTTGTCTTTGTTCCATTTTTCCATTGGTGTAATGCGCCCCAAAAGGCCATGTATCCTATTATTGTTATAGAAAATAACATATCTTTTTAGTATTTGTTCAATTTCTCCAAAAGTTCTATAATCCACTCTTGTAAAGACTTCTTTTTTTAATATGCCATGATATGCTTCAATATGAGCGTTTTCTTCTGGTGTTGCTATATGTGTAAATTCCTGCTGAACTCCTATTAGTCCAAGATATTCTCGTACGTTTTTAGCAATAAACTGACTTCCGTTATCACTTCTAATAACTACATTTTCAGGATATTGATACTCTAAAAACACATCAGAAAGCAATGCTATCACCTTATCTTGTTTTATTGAAAAAGAAAAATAGTCTTTTAATATTCTTCGCGAGTGAACATCTATTATAGATATCAAATAAGCGTTTTTACCAGCCTTTGGAATCCAAACCATCTTTATGTCCATTTCTAAACACTCGAAAGGTCTAGAAGTGTTTACTTTTCTAAATTTCACGAATTTACGACCAGAACCACTTCTGTTTATTCGATTTTCAAGTTTTAACAACCCCTCTTCCTTCATTATTCTGTATAGTTTTTTATGATTAATTAGATAACCATCTCGCTTCAAATAAGCAGTCATTAAGCGGTATCCACAATCTATAAATTCATGGCTTAAAACTTTTTTTATAGCCTGAACTACAACTTCTTGATTTACCCAACCGTTTATCTTATTATAACTGAGTTTACTTGCTGTCTTCCCCTTTTTACCAAGACTAGGTGTACGATAATAACTGCTATGCACAATACCTACCATATTGATAATCTCAGTTTTACTAATAGTATACTTTCTGAAAAAAACATCGACTAAATTTTTCTTGGATCGGAGGTCCCAAACTTTTTTTTTAAAAGTTCTCGTTGAATTTCTAATTCAATTTCCTTGTTACTTAACAACTTACGAAGTATTCTGTTTTCTTCTTCGGATTGCTTTAGTTCCTTACTACGAATATCATAAGTGACTTTTAAGCCTGCTTCTCCTTGACTCTCGTACTTCTTTTTCCAACTATACAAAGCCCCTGTACTAACGCTGTATTTACGACAAGTTTCTATAATTCCGTTTTCTTCTGAACAGGATAGAATTTCTAACTTCTCTGATAAACTCCATTTCTTGTATTTCATATCTCAAATGTATTAGTTTGAAATTTAAAATATCACTCCGAACTTATAAGGGGCTAAACTAAAACGTTCGGTTTCTTTCCTAGCAGTATTCAGAAGTCCTGCATCGGTAGGAAAAACAATTTTATGATTTGCAACTGTGGCATCAATCTTTAAGGTTCCTTTGTTTTTTGGAAAACCATCATCATCACCCCCAATCATTTTCTTTTTAGACGGTCTTAAATCATCTGCTTTTTTAATGATAAGTGCATTCCATAGGTCAAAATCATTTGCGCCCATCCGCTTGCGGATATCTACAAAAACGGTGGGATGAAAAGGATCTTTAGTTTGAAAACTTGTAAGACCACAAAAATATTGCAAATAAATATTCTCGCTAATCATAGCAACGGTTCCTCTATCATCCAACCCTAATTTGTGTTTTATGATAATGGCGCCAATCACCATTCTTACATCAATACTCTCACGTCCTGCATGGCTATGGAGTGCCTTGCTATAAATAACTGCCAAATCATCCCAAGGAATAATTGTTGCCAATTTTACCCAACGATTTTCAAGCGAAAGTTCCTGGGAAAAAGGATGTGAAAATCCATCTAATGTTAGTTGATTTGAGGCGGTATATTTTATCATAACTGCACGGGTTTATGATAGTAAGATACGAAAACCTATGCTTTTATCAAAATAATATCACTACTAACATGCAGATAAATCATTGATTGTTAATTAATTATGTTTTATTTTTTAGAAAATCAGCAAGCCCTAGTTTAGCCTACGAACTATTTTTATTACTAAAAAAAAGCATCAAAAAAACAACATTTGAAAAGGCTGAAAAATGGCAAATAAATACAATAAGAACCAATTTATTAAAAGTTGGAGCTACCATAAAAGTCACTAAAAAACGAATATATTATCAGTTATCAAGAGCATTTGTATATCAAGATTTGTTTCGAGAGATAATAACTCAATAACGGTTTTAAAGTGAGAATTTTAAAACCTTGGGATACCTATGCTCTGTTAGTAAAATTAATCCTTTTTAACTTTTAAAATCAATTATAACATACTATTTACTCCGAAAAAGTTTAAAAAACGAAAGAGAGAATCCTAAAATCTAGAGATAAAAAATCTATTTTGAAATTTGTTCTAAATATAAATCCTATGAATAATGCGGGTTATAGCATAAATCATATTTTTAAACTGACTATTCTTAAATATCTAATGATATCTTCTTGATAAAATCTGCAAGCCCTAAATAAGCCAAAACCTAGCAATGAATTTTACACGGTGTTGTGTTTTCGTACTTTATTTTCCGTTCTGTTGATAGCGTTGGCAAGACATACTCTTTTGCAATTTTGGCTTGAGCGTTGGCTGTAGCGATTGCAAATGTGTATGGCTTAAGCGTTGGATCTTAAACTATATCTTCCGAATAAGCAATACAGTTTTCAACAATTTTATTCATTTCTAAATCATTAAATACATCTTCATTGTTGAATAAATTCAATATCCTTTTTCTTTCAATTATTAAAAAGTCTTTTTCTATTAAATCGGATTGATAAAATTTACCTTTAGAAACATTGATTAATGAATATGGTATAAACATAATATGTTGAGGCTTTGTTTTATAGAATAAAAGATAATTCTCAAACCTTCTTGTATCGTGAAACTTTGATTCTTTATCTTTACCACAGGCGCATTGTGCTAAATAAACTAATTTATTCTTACAATTATCATCAAATGGAATCCAGCCAATTACATCAAGACCTCTTTCTTGGTAGTTTCTTTCAGATACACATTCTAATTCATCGCTATCTATATCTAATCCTAAGTCACTTGCTAATTGAGTAATTTTATTTATAGCATTTCCAGTATATTCTGTGTTCTTTCCAAATTCCTTGATTATTGAATAGGCAGGCAAGTAACTTTTGAATGCAAAATATGAAATAGTTTCAAATTCAGTTGAAAGTACAGGTGTAAACTCATTAAATATATTTAGTTTAGATGAAATCAATAATCCTAAATATAACTTATTTCTCCAAGTAAGGTTTTCTTTTAATAAGATTATTTCAGAATCATCAAAAGAGAAAGGATAATCTTCTTTATAGAGTTTGACTCTTTCCTCTACAATCATTAATATTTCATTTATAAAACTCTCATCTTTATCTCTTTGTTCAGCATTTGTAATTTCATTATCAGAATAGTCCTTTGTACCAAAAAACCTATCTAAAATATCTCCAGAAGAAACGCCATCTGTATTTGAAAATAGTGTTATTAATTCAACAAAATCTGCATATAAGTTTAATTCCTTTTCTGTGTATGTTGGCTTGTCGATACTATCAAAATTAACAAAACAATCTTTAATTTTATCCTCAAAAGTCTTCATTTTCTCTTTCCTTTTGTTGTTGATAATTCTTAATTTTCTTTGTTATGTCATTAATACTTTTTAAATCATCATAAAGACCTGAATAAAAATCTTTAATTTTGTTGGAATAAATATCTGCTTGCTCAATTGCCATTAATGATTTTTCAATTTCTTTTCTAAAAAGAATTTCTAAATCATCTGTTAATTCATAAGCATTATCAATTGTAGCACCTTCTCTAAAAGCACTTAATGCTACTGGACTATTAATAACAGCATCTAATACTGTTAAACTTTTACTATCACCTAAAACTCTTGACTTTCCTTCTGTTTTTTCAAACCACCAATGTGTAATTTCTTTTAATTTTGTACTATCCAAGTTTTTCAGAGGTTCTTCACTATTATAATCAACACCTAAAAATCGGCTAATATTTTTTTTATTTAAGCCATCTGTAAAATAATTTAAATAAAATCGAGTATCGTTAAGGTTATCTATCGAGTAAAAATTTTCATCTTCTACAATTTTATATAATTCAACGCTTGTTAGTAATCTACGAATGTAACTACTTGAACTACCAATAGATTTGGCAATATCTCTACACGCTTGTAAAAAAGGAATGTTTTTAAAATCAGTTTCTTTTAAGTCTAATAAATACCTTGCTTTTTCTAATAAACGCCAAGATTTTATTCCTGTGATATGACGAAATCCTAAATATTTTAATATTTCTTGTTTTTCATTGAATATTAAACAAGGAATGTTTATTGGTTTAAATTCTGCCTCTGAGCATATCTTTTTTATTGCTTCTTTCTTTACTATTGATAATTCAGGATTTGATAATAATTTTACGGCTGTTAATCTTCTGTTTCCTTCAACTACAATATATTTACCACCTTCATTTTCATCTGGTACAACCAAAAGTTGCTCTCCTGCAAAAAAATTATTTTCACCAATTGCCATCATCAACTCTAAGGTTGCAGATTCTAAAAGCATAAATTTTATTACTTCTGCCTCATCTTTTCCTTGTTTTGATTTGGGTAGTCGAGGGTTGTATAAGTCCAACTTTAAATCCGAAAAAGGGATTTCTTTAAAATTATATGTTTTATTTATTGCCATCTCTATAAAATTGCCTTAATTCAAATAATTCGCCTTTTGGATATTCTTTTATATTTGATATTCCTTGACCTTTTTCTATCTTTTCTAAACTTCTTGCTGCTTTAATCCCTTCTGATTTGCTAAAACCTAAAAATTTATTTATTGCTTTACTGTTTATTTTATCTTTGATGTCAAGCAAAAATGACATTTCGCACATACTTGAAAAATCAAAGTTAGGCTGATTAAACTCTTCAATACCTTGTGATAAAAGTACAACAGAAACTCCTTTTGAGCGGATTTCTCTCAATATTTTCTCTAAAATATCTTGATATTTACGTTCTTTAAATATTACGTGTGCTTCATCAATTAATAAAACATATCGCATACTTTTATTTCCATTATTAGTAGGCGAGTTTTCCATATTCATAAACGTATTATAAATATAGTTGATAATTAAAAATAAGGATGTAAACCGAACAGAATTTGATAAGTCTCCAGATAATGAGAGGTATGTATTTTGATTTAGAAATGAACCACCTTTTTTATCCTCTTTAAAAATATTATATCGACTTAATTCATCTATAATTTCAGTTAGAGTATCTCGTTTTTCTCCAACTAAATCAAGCAATTTTTCGTTAATCTCTGGGAAAGATGGATAATAGCCTGTTTTTTTATCTAAAAACGCTTCATTTGTGGCAGTTCTTAATATTCCTCTTTGTTTGATTCCAAGATTAGAATATTTACAAATAATATCCACAAATTTGTCGATCCCCATTTGTTTATCTACTTCATTGATACTATCAATAAAAGATAATGGATTTACAGGGAAAGGCGTTTTAGGAACATCTATAAACCTTGCTTTTGTTTTATCAAAAAATGGTTGGAGTTGTTTTAAATCATCATCTTTTAAGCCTTTAAAATCTAAGTAAATAAAATTTACGTGATGATTTGATTTTTCACTTATTTGATTTAATAACTCTAAAGCAAACTGTGTTTTTCCTGTGCCAGAACTTCCAGCAACTGCTATATGACTATTGTTGTATAAATTTGTATCATTAAAGCCTAAAAGAATTTCATCATCAGAATTTAATTTTTTTCCGATATTTATTTTTAATGGTTCGCCAAAATATGATTTTTCAATATTTTGATTTTTATTTCTTACGGCATCAAGATTAACAGTAACACTTTCTAAAGAAGAGATTCCTCTATCTAAATGCTCAATCATAAAATCGAAAAAAGTATAATTATTACTGTTTGAAAACAGATTATCCATTTTTTCTAAACCGTGATCAATGTGCAACTTTATATATTTCGGTATATTTTCATTTGTCTTATAGATTCCATAATGTTGACAAATTAAAGCAATAAAAAAACCTCTATATTTTGCATCGAATAAAATATGATCTTTGTATTCTTTTCCTTTCGAATCGTATAAATTGAAGTCTGAATTACTAAACTTTTTATTGGTCTGTAATGAGTAGCCTAACGCTATTCTTGCAATAACATTTTCTTTTGTCCCAACAGGCAATTTACTTGTTAGTTTTCTAACAATCTCTTGATTTGCTTCGGATGTTCTTATATTAATTTGCATAGAGTTCGTTATATTTATGGATAAGATTTTCAGGTTGAACTTCTAAAAATTCAGATGTATCTGTACTTGTATTATTGATAATAAACGCTTTACTTATTCTTGGTTTTAATAACTCGAATTCCGATTCTGTCAATTCTTTATGAATAAGAGGAAACAAAACAACTTGTTTTGAAACGTTTGGATAAAATTCATTAATTATATTTTCTGCGTGGTCTTTATCGAATTTTTGCATTGGTGAATCAATAAATACTGGAAACTCTATATCCGATTCATCTACTAGTGCTTTTAATAAAGCAGAAGCATACATTTGACGCTCTCCCATTGATAAAGAGCCTTTATCAATTTTCTCGTTTCTTGCATTAAAAAGATTGATATCTACATCATCTCCGTGTTGGTTAATATCAACAACAACTTTTTTAATAAAATCTTTTTTATGCATCAGTATAGTTAATTGATGAAGCATATTTTCCTCTAATGACTTTTTCTTTTCTTCTTTAAGAGATTTTATAAAGTCTTTAAGTTCCTTAATTAACTCTCTAATAACTTTATCTTTTTCACTATACATTCTAGAAGCATCAAGTTTTTTTCGTAGTTCTTCTTGTCTTTGTCTGAATGTTTTAATGTCATTTTTATGAGAGCCTATTTTTTCTTTTAAATCACCTATTTCATTTTCAATAATTACTATTCTTTTGTCAAAAATTTCTTTTTGCTCTCTTAAATTTGAGATATATTCGTCTTCTGCATTTTTTTCTGCATTTCTAATTTTTCTACGAATAGAATCTACTTGATTTTTAGAACGTGAATATTCATTATTTAGGCTTGTAAATTTATCTTTAAATGTGTGTTTTAAATTATTTATTAATTGATTAAATTCATTTGTTTCTGAGTCAGAAAAATCGTGTAATACCTGAAAATTACTTGGGATATGTTTGATGTCGGAGAAGAAATGTTTTTTGATAAGTTTTTGAATTTGTTCATCATAAAATTTTCTAATATCAAAAGGGATTATAGTAGTTAGTTTTTTCTTTTCATTTTCTAAATCATCTAAAACATTTTTTACTTTTTCATTAACATCTTCTTGTTTAAATTGATTTGTCCTAACAGATTTTTCATTTTCTAATTGTGTTGAAACTTCCATTAAAGTTTCACCTGCAAGACCAAATGGAATTAAATCGAATAAGTCTTTAAGATTTAATTGTAATTCGGATAGTTTTTTATTAAGGATAGTTTCTTCATCTCGTAAAGTGTTTAATTGTTCAAGGGTCATTTGATTGCCTTCTTGAATGAGTTTGCGTTGAATATCTTGAGAGTCAATTGTTTTTTCCATTTTTTCGTCATTCAATTTTTGAATTTTCTCTTCAATGGAATCAATCTCAAGTTGTGTATTGTCTATATCGGTTTTAATTTGGTTTAATTCTGCTTTCTCTCTAGGGCTTGCAGATTTTTTACGATAATCATCTTGCAGATTTTCGTATGTATCCCTTAGGTCTTCATATTTTTTTATCCCTAAAACTTCTGTATATGCTTTGCTTAAAAGTTTTCTTTGTTCGGGTGAATTTACTTCTGCAAGTGACACTATTTTTTCTGCATCAAAAAAGAAAAATTTAGCAATTTCAATAGGAAGAATAAAATCTCGAATAAAAATTTCTTCTCCATCTTGTTTCCCATCCGATGTTAAGTCTTGAATTAATTCATTTCTAAAACCATCAACTAAAACCTCCACTTTATCACTTGTGCTCGTTACAGTATCATACGTTCGTGTGATTTTGATTTCGGAACAAGTAATTTCAGGGATATTAACATCTCCAAACGTTATAGATACTGAAAATCTAGTTTTACCCTCAACTTTCGCTAATCTATTTAAACTATTACCAATATATTTACCATAACCACCTTTATCTGCAATTTCTTTTTGATAAAGCACATCGACCTTTTCCATTTGTTTACCATACAAACACCAAACCAAAGACATTAAAAAAGTAGTTTTTCCAAAACCATTTTTACCACTAATAACAATAATATTTTTATCGTCAGTAGGTGATAATTGAATTTTATTAATTCCTTTATAAATTCTAAAGTTTTCTAAAACAATTTCTTTTATAAACATAATTATTTGTTGTTTTTGATGAATTGCTCTACAAGTTTTTCAATGTCATCTTTTAACCCTCTTTTTCTATTTAAAAGCGATTTGTTTTTTTGAAGTGTTAAAGAATCTTGAATTAAATCAAAATGTTTAGGGTTATTTTTACATACCTTTTTTAATAATTTTAATTCTTTCTCTTGTTTTTCATTTTGGTCTTTCATATCAATATCTGTTTTGTATGCCTGACGGTAAATTTTGGAAATTTTTTGGTTGAAAATCAAATCACGGTACCAAATTGTTTGGATTGCAACTAATTCTTGATTTGTAATTAATTCTATATGAGGCTTATCTTTTTGAACTTCCTTTTGTGCTATTAATAGTCTTTTTAAAAGTGATGCTCTATATTCAGGTGTATAAGGTCCAAAACCATTAATTGCTTTTGTTCCATTTCTTCTTTCGGGCATTCTGTTTTTCGTAATATTCCTTTCTTCCACCATTTGATTACGTAGATTTAATAATGGTGTTAGCCAAGTTAAACCATTATCAATTAGGGCTGTCATTGACTTGTCTTTTTTTACAACGGTACAAGTCCAGCAACCAAATCTACTTTGTCCACAAGATTTATGTTCTTTATTGGTGACTACTGTTGGGCACTCATAATCATCAGCACTTGCATCTGCATATAGTTGGAAAAGTTCAGAATTATCAGAACCCCAAGGAGATTCCATTGCATTAATGATATACCAAACTTCTTCTAACTCCAAATTTCTAATAGGAGCATACATATACGTATTCGGTTGAGTTGGATGCTTGGTTAATCTTTTACCTCTAATTTCGTGCTTTTTCATTGATTTTGCACGTTGAACACTTTCACTTTTTCTTGTTCCAATTAAGATAATCGCTTCTCCAAATTCATCAAGTTGTTCAATTAAAAATCTTGAAGTTGGTTTGATTTTTAATCTTTCGGTACACCATCTAAAAGCATTGTTTGGTGCAGGATAACCACGACCTATCAAATTAACCCAAAAGGAATCTTCTAATCTTGGAATTGTTTTAATTACTCTTATTGGTATGTCTTGCTCTACTGCTGCTTGTTCAATCTTATCTAAAACTCTGTGAACATATTCTGTGATGACTGGATTTTCAACCATTGTATCATTACATACGACATAAATATCCCGTTTTACAATTCCAGTAAGTTCTTTAATTTGTTCAATTGCTTTCCAAACGAGTTGGAGCATTACGGTAGAATCTTTCCCACCACTAAAACCAATAATCCAAGGACGATTAGTTTCGTCAGCGTACATATATTGGTCTATTACTTCATCTATTATTTTTTGTATAAATTTCGCCATAGTTCAAGTTTCAAATCTACCATTTTTTCGAGCGTTGGCAAAAATTATGCTCTTTTGTTTTTTTGGATTGGATTGCGTGATGGCAAAAAACAAATGTGTATAATGTGCGGCTGGATTTGTTATTGTTTTTTCGTTTGTGCTGTCGTTTTTCGGTATGAAACACAACGTTTAGTATATGGAAAGTAGGCGGTTTCGAAACACTAAATTTTAAATTAAGCACTCATGTTACGCATCCAAACCTCAAAAAAGGATGATTAAGCAGCTTTAGGTGTTGATAACTTTCTGAGTTCGTTATGAGCTGCTTTTTGAGCTGCTAAATAGATTTGTGTTTTCATAGCAAAATGATTTTTCCCTGTTCTTTGTTTAAGCCACTCTAACTTTATATAAGCTACAATTGACAATACAAAATGATTCGTTTGAGTTTCTGTTTTTTTAGTTGGAGATTTAGCAAAACCTGTGTTACTTTTAATCGATTTGTGATACTCTTCTACTGCCCACCGTTTTTTGTAGATTGTAGTTATTTGGTTATACGATAAATTTAAATCACTACAAGCCAAGTACAACTCGCCGACTGTATCATTCTCGTTTTTGAAAACTTGCTTTGTAAGCAACAGCGGAAAGTCTAGTTTTTCAAACCAAACTTCCACGGTTTGTTGTCTTGGCTGTAATGTTTTAATATTCACGTATGCTCCATTTTGCTTATCTTCTAAGGATAAGGCTACTTTTCGATTGCTTTTTAAGGCAATAATAAAATCATTTTTTAAAAGTTCTTTACAATAAACCATGTTCTCTGCTGAAGAAAACCAACTATCAGCCAACACATAATCAAAGTGTATTTTGCTACTACATTCCTGCAACATTTCTCTAAAAAGTTCGTTTTTAGTTTTGCTGCTTTTACGCTTTTGCCTTCCTGTTTTTTTGTCGGTAACCCAAATATTTTTCTTTATAAACTCTACACCACACGGTATACGCATGCCTCCAACTTCGACTAAAGCAGTTAGAAAATTAACCCCTTTTACAGACCTTCCAAACACATGGTCAAAATGCCAAGTGTTCAACTCACTTTCATCTGTATATTGTTTTTCTTGTATCGAATCATCAAAACTTAAAATGATAGTTTCTTTAGATTGAGTCAATTCTTCAACATAAGGTTTTGCCTTTTTCCATAGAAATTTACTGTCATAAACACCCGTTGATAATGCTCGTGTTATTTTATCATGTTTTATAGAGAGTAATGAAGCCATACCTGTAGCTGTCGTGTAAGAACTTGAACTTATCAAATAATCAGTATACAAATCAACAAAATTATCCATCTTTTTATTTCTCAAAGTTGTTAACAAGATAAACTATAAATATCTTAAATTCAAATTATTCTTGCGTAAGGTGAGTTAAGCATAAGTTTTGATAGGGGTCAAAAGCCTTCAGTTTGTTACTGTTTCGCCTATTTTTTATATACATTGTTGTGGTTAGTTTTTTACTGTTAATCAAGTTTAAAATTTACTTGTTTTGTCTTGAAACCAATTTGGTTGTTCAAACTTAATTTCAGACGGTTCTAGAGCATCCCAATTTAAGTTATTAAGTTCTACTTTATAAATTGTTGGGTTTTCCTTAGTCTGGAAATAATAATTTAATTCACCATAACCATTATGTTCTCTAATCACATGCCATTTTGTATAATCAACAACTTTAGAACTCTCGTTTTTTAATATTGTTCCGAATGGAACATGGAAAGAACCTATTATATTTGCTACTGTAGAAATAGCATCTTGTTGATTTTCTGGAATAAATTGAATTTTAGAAAATTCAGTTGCTTTTACAAAACGAGACTTGGGTGTCGAATCACCTGGTAAACCTAATAAACCGCTTCCATTTGTTTCTTGTTTCTTCTTACCATCGCAAAAAGTATAATCTTTATTGTGAAAATTTAAGTTTTCGTAATTCTTGAGGTTCTTAAGTTGCTCAAGATAAAACGGATCATTTGTCAATACCCCATTATCTATAATGTGTTTTTTCATTTCTCCTAATTCAAATTCCACCACAATACTTTTACCTGCTTTATCTGTGAATATATAATGCACAGGGTCAATATATTTTGAGCCATAGACGTTTAAATCATTTAACTTTGATTCTATTTCATTTATACTTTCGCAGGTACCTAAAATGTATTTTGGAAAATCAAAAGAACTAATGTTTTGTTTTCGTAAATGTAAATTAGGAAACTTTGTACACTTTAACCAAAGTGAAGCCACTGATAATCCCTTTTCATTCATACCATCCATAATTATAGGAATGTTAAAGTCTGGATTAGGTATATGAACCTCAGCAGAAAGATATCCAAATTTGTTTTTCCATCTTAGAATGGGATTTTCTTTTGACTCAGGATCAATTTGAATTTTGTTAGTTGTTAGATGATGAGTGTTTCGATTTATTTTACAAAGACTAGTTTGAAATGAACTACCAAAATCCATTGTCCTTGCAGAGATTACTATATTGTCCTTCGGTTTTAAAAGAATATTTGTACACATATTTATTTGTTTTTTAAATTAACCACAACGGCTCTGGACATGAAGCGTTTTTTTTATTTTGGAATATACGAAGTATTTCAAAATAAAAAAAATGATTTATGTCCATTGTTGCTGTGAGTTCGAAGCGTAGCGTAGATCTCAGAGTGACAAGGCTCGCCAGAGCCGTTGCAGATGAGTACGTAGCGATAGCGGAGTATTCATCTGCAACGGTCTGGTATAAGATTAGTGCTGGTTAAAAATACAATAATTTTCGGGTTTGGCACTTAGCAGAATTTTTTAAATTTTATCTTATTTTTCCGTAAAATGCAAAATTTGAAAAATTTTGCGTACTTTGTAAATATGCCAAAACTTCGGTTAAACACTGACCTTAAGCATTAATTTTATACGGTGTTGGCAACCGTTATTTATTCTTCATCAACTATTTTTCTATGTACGATTGAGTGAATTTCGTTGAGAATTTCCCCATTCGTTTTAAAAAAATCACTATTTACATTTATCATAAATTCTTTATAACGATTGTAAGTATAAGCAACATCATTATCTTCCAATACTTTTTTAATTGTTTCTGCTTTTTCATCATCCTTTACTCC
The DNA here is from genome assembly GCA_965242715.1 of Tenacibaculum sp. Taxonomy (GTDB): domain Bacteria; phylum Bacteroidota; class Bacteroidia; order Flavobacteriales; family Flavobacteriaceae; genus Polaribacter. Next base: position 848,897 of record OZ251501.1, on the reverse strand, counting down.
GAAAAATAGGGCAGAAGTCGGTTTCATTCTTTTGCATAACCAATACGCATTTTTTCCATTAATATTAAGACTTATATAACTTTGTGTATATCGAAAATTAATTTTTCGTTTTTCATCTTTAAGAACTTTAACTAATTCTTTTGCATTTGAGTTTGTCCAAGGAGAGTTTTTATCCCAAGTAGCCTCATTTACTTGTTTTACTTCATCTTCGTTTTCGTCTGGTTCAATGTAAATGTCAATTATTTTTGTGAAATTTAATATTTTATCTCCATCTACTTCCAATAAGTCTGCTTGAATTGCAATCATTGGAATATTTAGGCTCATAAGTTGAATTACATTAAAATATCTTCTATCAAAACTTTCTGCAATTAAAACACAAAAATGCTGTCTTTGAGGATATTTTCGCTTTTCATTATCCCAATATTCTATTGCACGAATAATGTGTGAAGGGTCGGTTTCTCCAAGCATAACTTCGACTTCGTACATTAAATTTTCTTCAGGTTCTTTTAAAAGAATATCAAGTCTTCCTCCACTTGATTGTCTTTTTCTTTATAGACAGGGACTAAATTTCCAAGTCCGAGAATTTTCGGATTTTCGTAAATTATATCTTGAAGCCAATATTCATTTTTTCCTGCATTTCGGATAAATATTTTTTTTCCGATTTTAATTTCTTCTGCCATTTTTAGCGTTCTGTTTTTATGGTTGCCAACGGCTCCGGACATGAAGCGTTTTTTTTATTTTGGAATATACGAAGTATTTCAAAATAAAAAAAATGATTTATGTCCATTGTTGCTGTGAGTTCGAAGCGTAGCGTAGATCTCAGAGTGACAAGGCGCGCCGGAGCCGTTGCAGATGAGTACGTAGCGATAGCGGAGTATTCATCTGCAACGGTATTGTATATGAATAGTAGCAGAGTAAATATGCTATTATTTTTAGTTTATAAACTAAAATAATAGAAAAAGCACAAACTTTTATAGCTTGTACTTTTTCTGCTATTATTTATATACGTGGTTGTGGTTTGTATTTATTCTATTTCATGTACTATTGAAACTTTTATAAATTTATTTCCTTTAACTAAAAAGACAATATACTTTCCTAAATACTCAACAAGTTTAGGATCACTTAACTTGCCTTTTTCATAATAGGCCTTGGAGTCTTTTAAAATATTTCTAAAGCATGAAGTTTTATTAGGTTTTAGGTTTTTATAAACTTTTTTTTCTTCCAAATATATAAGTCCACTATTACCTGTTCCTTTTATTAAGTAAAAGAACTCTTTTTCAATTGAGTCATGTTTTCTCGTTAATAAAGAATTGTCATATTTAATAAATAATGTATCTCTTTTTTGTTCTTGCGCCAATAAGACACTAGAAAACAAACAAAAAGCGATGAATATAAAAGTTCTCATAATTATTTAGGGCAGTTTTTAGTTGTACGGTGATAGTGTGTATTTAAGCTATTTGTCAACTCTGTTTTTTTTGTCGTAGATAAATCTGTATATGCTTTTACGTTAGCATCTTTTAAACCTTGCCAAGCTAATGCTTCATAAAAACTATTCGGTAATGGATTAGTTCCATTATTAGTGAGATAATTATAATCTCCCACTAAAACATTCTTATGAAAGTTTTTTAATGCATCTCGCATTGAATTTACATATAAATCTGCCATGGTATTATGTTGTTTTTCCTTTTCATATTTTTCATAAGTAGTTTTAAAGTCTAAATCCCCATCATAATTTGTTGTGTTTATTTTTCGATACATATCAGCGTGGATATATTCATGAATTAGAGTCCTTGCCGCAGCTAAAGCTGGCATGTCAGATAATTTGTTTGACTAATTTCAATATTAATTAAAGAAGAGCCAGGTGTATGTCTTGTTTTTCCATTAAGTTCTATTGTTGTATTTTTTCTAAATATTTTGTCTACTGACTTTATATTAATATCAAACTTAGAGTTTCCTTCAAACTTACTAACTCATGTTACGCATCCAAACCTCAAAAAAGGATGATTAAGCAGCTTTAGGTGTTGATAACTTTCTGAGTTCGTTATGAGCTGCTTTTTGAGCTGCTAAATAGATTTGTGTTTTCATAGCAAAATGATTTTTCCCTGTTCTTTGTTTAAGCCACTCTAACTTTATATAAGCTACAATTGACAATACAAAATGATTCGTTTGAGTTTCTGTTTTTTTAGTTGGAGATTTAGCAAAACCTGTGTTACTTTTAATCGATTTGTGATACTCTTCTACTGCCCACCGTTTTTTGTAGATTGTAGTTATTTGGTTATACGATAAATTTAAATCACTACAAGCCAAGTACAACTCGCCGACTGTATCATTCTCGTTTTTGAAAACTTGCTTTGTAAGCAACAGCGGAAAGTCTAGTTTTTCAAACCAAACTTCCACGGTTTGTTGTCTTGGCTGTAATGTTTTAATATTCACGTATGCTCCATTTTGCTTATCTTCTAAGGATAAGGCTACTTTTCGATTGCTTTTTAAGGCAATAATAAAATCATTTTTTAAAAGTTCTTTACAATAAACCATGTTCTCTGCTGAAGAAAACCAACTATCAGCCAACACATAATCAAAGTGTATTTTGCTACTACATTCCTGCAACATTTCTCTAAAAAGTTCGTTTTTAGTTTTGCTGCTTTTACGCTTTTGCCTTCCTGTTTTTTTGTCGGTAACCCAAATATTTTTCTTTATAAACTCTACACCACACGGTATACGCATGCCTCCAACTTCGACTAAAGCAGTTAGAAAATTAACCCCTTTTACAGACCTTCCAAACACATGGTCAAAATGCCAAGTGTTCAACTCACTTTCATCTGTATATTGTTTTTCTTGTATCGAATCATCAAAACTTAAAATGATAGTTTCTTTAGATTGAGTCAATTCTTCAACATAAGGTTTTGCCTTTTTCCATAGAAATTTACTGTCATAAACACCCGTTGATAATGCTCGTGTTATTTTATCATGTTTTATAGAGAGTAATGAAGCCATACCTGTAGCTGTCGTGTAAGAACTTGAACTTATCAAATAATCAGTATACAAATCAACAAAATTATCCATCTTTTTATTTCTCAAAGTTGTTAACAAGATAAACTATAAATATCTTAAATTCAAATTATTCTTGCGTAAGGTGAGTTCCTAAATCAAATGGCGGTAAACGTCTATTGGGTATTCCTACGGTAATAGACCGTTTAATCCAACAAGCAGTACATCAAGTACTACAACCAATGTATGATTATGAATTTTCAGACTTTAGTTATGGATTTAGAAAGGGTAAAAATGCCCATCAAGGAGTTTTACAAGGATTGAATTACATCAATGAGGGTTATCAAGATATTATTGATTTAGACCTCAAACAGTTTTTCGATATTGTAAACCACGATTATTTGATGAGTTTACTGAATCGCAAGATTAAAGACCGTATGCTACTAACAATACTCCGTTAAACTTTGCCCTAACCCTCTAACAGTCAATTAAATAAGTTAAAAAAACAGGCTCAAAAATTAGGATAACTCCCTGATTATCATTAAATTAATAGTTAATTTCAAACAGCTATTAATGATGCTTCTCAAGGAGAAATCCAACTATAAATATCACACAAAAAGATTACTTAACAAAATGAAAGATGTAAATAAATGGCAATATGATTTTATGTTGGAAGTTTTTGGTCTATTTCTCAGCATAAAAGGACGTTTAAATTTTATGCAGTTAAGTCGTTATGGTGATCATGGAGAACAACATTACAGGAATCAGTTTAGTAAGTCTTTTGACTTTTTAAATTTCAATAAAGAATTGATTACTGAGTATGGGGGCAAACATTTAACCATTGCTTTCGACCCGAGTTATGTTAGTAAATCTGGTAAATCCACCTGTGGAGTTGGTTATTATTGGTCTGGTGTAGCGGGAAAGGCAAAATGGGGATTGGAAATATCTGGTATAGCAGCGATTGATATAGATAATCATACAGTGTTTCATTTAGAGGCTGTTCAGACACCAAATAATTTGGAATCAAAAAGTTTGGTAGATCATTATGCCAATATATTGATTCAAAGAAAAGAGGTCCTTCTTTCGATGTCTAAATATGTTGTGGCAGATGCTTATTTTTCCAAATACGGTTTTGTTTCTAAACTCTCTGATAATGGATTGGAGACCGTTAGCAGACTAAGAAACGATGCTGACTTACAATATATTTATACTGACCAACAGAAATATGGGAGAGGAAGACCTAAGAAATATGATGGAAAAATTGATTATAAAAAACTTAGAAAAGAATATTTTTCTTTGAGAGAAGACAATCAGCAAAGCAAAGTATACAGCGCTATTGTATACTCAAAATCATTAAAAAGAAAAATCAATCTTGTGATTGTTTATTTCCTTAAAAAAGGAAAATGGAATCATAAATTATATTTTTCTACAGATGTAACAATTTCAGCAGAAATGATTTTGACATATTATCGCACCAGATTTCAAATAGAATTTACTTTTAGAGATGCCAAGCAATACTCAGGTCTAAATCACTGTCAAGCAAGAAGTGAAGATAAACTCAACTTTCATTTTAATACAGCACTTACAACGGTTAATCTCGCTAAGATTACACATTGGATGCCTATTGAAAAAAGGCTAAGAGGGGCTTTCTCAATCAAGGATATTAAAACCTTACATCACAATGAGTTAATGCTTGCTCGATTTTTTAACGTGTTCGCTATAAGACCGAACTTGAAGAATAATAAACAAAAAATTAAAGAACTACTGTATTATGGTATCAGAGCAGCATAAAAACTTAACGGAGTATTGACTAAAACTCATAAGAAGATTTTTGCAATCTAATATGATGTTAGGCGGTTTATCAGAACAGCGTACCAAAGGGACGCCACAAGGCAGCCCTTTAAGTCCATTATTGTCAAACATTATCTTAAACGAATTAGATAAAGAGTTGACAAGACGAGGCTTACGTTTTATAAGATATGCCGATGATTGTAGCATATTTGTTAAGAGTAAACGCTCCTCCAAAAGAGTGTTAACTAGTACTATTAAATTCATAGAAACCAAATTACACTTACAAGTAAACCATCAGAAAACGACAATTTGTCGCCCTGTGAATTACTTTGTATTAGGTTATGGATTTGTATCGACTTACAAAAAGGATGAACGAGGAAAATACAAGTTACGAGTTTCACCAAAAAGTTTCAGAACAATGAAACAAAAGGTAAAACAACTAACTCGTAAAACTTCGGCTTTATCTTTTACAGACCGAATTTCAAGACTAAAGGCTTTTACACGTGGTTGGGTAAATTACTATAAGTTTGCCAATATGACCACAAAGTTAAAAGAATTAGACGCTTGGGTTCGTGGTAGGTTACGTTATTGTATTTGGAAACACTGGAAAAAGCCAAACAAACGTATGCGAAGTTATATCCGTTTGGGTATTTCTCAAGGTCAGGCTTATGCTTGGTCACGTTCACGTATGGGTGGCTGGGCAACGGCATTAAGCCCAATAATGAAAACCACAATAACAGTCGAAAGACTATTAAAACGTGGTTATCTTTCTTTTTCTGCTCAATTTCAAATGTCTTGTAGGTCTATACCAAAAGATATTCAATTAAAATTATCTTTTGTTTAATGAACCGCTAAGTACGAGAACCATACGCTTAGTGGTGTGAGAGGCGTACTGGCGATTTGGTCGTCAGCCGTCTACTCGATTGTGTTTTCGTACTTTATTTTCCGTTCTGCTGATAGCGTTGGCTAGTTTAGCCCCTTATAAGTTCGGAGTGATATTTTAAATTTCAAACTAATACATTTGAGATATGAAATACAAGAAATGGAGTTTATCAGAGAAGTTAGAAATTCTATCCTGTTCAGAAGAAAACGGAATTATAGAAACTTGTCGTAAATACAGCGTTAGTACAGGGGCTTTGTATAGTTGGAAAAAGAAGTACGAGAGTCAAGGAGAAGCAGGCTTAAAAGTCACTTATGATATTCGTAGTAAGGAACTAAAGCAATCCGAAGAAGAAAACAGAATACTTCGTAAGTTGTTAAGTAACAAGGAAATTGAATTAGAAATTCAACGAGAACTTTTAAAAAAAAAGTTTGGGACCTCCGATCCAAGAAAAATTTAGTCGCTGTTTTTTTCAGAAAGTATACTATTAGTAAAACTAAGATTATCAATATGGTAGGTATTGTGCATAGCAGTTATTATCGTACACCTAGTCTTGGTAAAAAGGGGAAGACAGCAAGTAAACTCAGTTATAATAAGATAAACGGTTGGGTAAATCAAGAAGTTGTAGTTCAGGCTATAAAAAAAGTTTTAAGCCATGAATTTATAGATTGTGGATACCGCTTAATGACTGCTTATTTGAAGCGAGATGGTTATCTAATTAATCATAAAAAACTATACAGAATAATGAAGGAAGAGGGGTTGTTAAAACTTGAAAATCGAATAAACAGAAGTGGTTCTGGTCGTAAATTCGTGAAATTTAGAAAAGTAAACACTTCTAGACCTTTCGAGTGTTTAGAAATGGACATAAAGATGGTTTGGATTCCAAAGGCTGGTAAAAACGCTTATTTGATATCTATAATAGATGTTCACTCGCGAAGAATATTAAAAGACTATTTTTCTTTTTCAATAAAACAAGATAAGGTGATAGCATTGCTTTCTGATGTGTTTTTAGAGTATCAATATCCTGAAAATGTAGTTATTAGAAGTGATAACGGAAGTCAGTTTATTGCTAAAAACGTACGAGAATATCTTGGACTAATAGGCGTTCAGCAGGAATTTACACATATAGCAACACCAGAAGAAAACGCTCATATTGAAGCATATCATGGCATATTAAAAAAAGAAGTCTTTACAAGAGTGGATTATAGAACTTTTGGAGAGATTGAACAAATACTAAAAAGATATGTCATTTTCTATAACAATAATAGGATACATGGCCTTTTGGGGCGCATTACACCAATGGAAAAATGGAACAAAGACAAACATTTAATTTTAATGAAAAATTTAACCGCTTAATTAATAATCGAAGTTTAGAATAATATTAGCCATCCCCTGTTTTTTTTAGTTAAATCCAAAATTAAGTTGCCAGCTTATCTCCAGAGGAGTTGTTCTAGTTACATTCGACCTGTTTTTGGTTGGCATCAGCAGTATGGAAACCACTTTTGATATTTTGTAATAAATGAAATTGGTTAGTTCTGTTGGGCTATATTTGTTTAGATAATTGTAGCCTGAATCGAGTAATAATCCAAAATGTAAAGACTGTATTTTTTTATAAATCATGTACATAGCAACAGTAAGGATGGCAAGCATTGATTGTAGTCCATCAAAAGTTTTTAGTTGAACATCTTCTAATTTGTACTCTTGTTTTACATGCCTATGATATTCTTCTATTTTCCAACGTAAACCATATCCATTGAAAGCCCATTTTGCGACTTCTATGGCTGTAGAAAGTTTGCTTTTGACAAGTAAATAACAAAGACCACCGTGTTTTAAATTTCTTGAAATAACTAACCATAATGAGTGTGTAACTCCTTTTATGATATAATTCACTGGGATTGCTCCTAATTGATATTCTTTTAAGACAGGCTTGCTTTTCTTTATCTTGGTAACAGTTTGGGTGACTGAAAAATTTACTTTTTTTATGAGTTGACTTACTTTAAAGTTGTCTTTTTTATAGAAAATCATTGTATTTCTTTTTAAACGAATGATAGCTTGTGAGCATTCACCAATAAAAAAATCTTTTAAAATACCCGTGTCTGCTCCTCGGTCAAAAACCCAACACCCTTTATCTCCTATATGTTGTTTAACCTCTCTTACTCCTTTTTTTATCTCATTATTACTACTCAAAGCACCCATTTTAAAACTGTAAGCCTTGCTATAAAGAGGAGTCATCTCTTTATGAATATTAATTGCATTTATGTTCAGAACATTATAACCTAAGCCTATCTTACTTGTATCTCCATTCTTTACAAATTCTAAACCCTCCATATATTTAGCGTACTTCTTGCTAATATCTGTACCGTCCATAAGTATAAAATTATCTTTTGAAATACTATTACCAACATTTTTAAGATGAGTAGTCAGCACTTTTTTTGAGTAATCTTCTTTTAAGTATTGAGCCGAAAGCCGTTTGCAAACATCTTTGAGTTTTAAAGATTCTCGTAGGCTAGCCGCTATTTGATTTACAAATACAGATTTTGACTTTAAAACCCCTAAAACCATCTCTTTTAAACACCGTAATTCTGGTTTTGTCATTACTGTATCTGATGAAAAATAGGCGCTCAATTGGGTTTGTATCTTTTTTGTTAGTATCTTGCTTATGGAACTGTTTTTAAAGTATATTTGTTTTTTTACATCTACAAAATACAACTTTTTAAACAGTTTTCCAATTTCAAATCACCCTAAAATACCAATGAAATAAACCCTTAACGAATTATTAAATGTCGTTTTCGGGGGATGGCTAATTAATTAGTGAAAGCCCTCGTTTTCTAAAAACGTATCTCTCAACATTTGTGAGTTTTCTAAAATCCATCTTTTCCATAGCGAAAAGATACAACTTTTAATTTGAAATGTTACGATTAATTACCGTTAAGTTAATATTATTGCCGATATGGAAATTATTACTGGAGTCGATTTGTCAAAAAAGTCGTTGCCCAAAACATTAGCAAAAGAGATAGAAATAAAGAAAAAAAACCGTTTAAAAGAAAATGGTTCTATCAATGTTTTGGGATTAGTAAACAAGCATTCTACAAAAGACTTAAATCACAAGAAACCAGACGATTAAATCACGAAAAACTTATTGTAATGGTATAAGATTATCGGAAAATAGTAGGGCAAAGAACTGGTGAAATTAAACTCTATTATGAACTGAAAAAGGACTTTATAAATCAAGATATTAAAATAGGGAGAGACAAGTTTTACGGTTTTTTAAGACTCCATAATTTACTTGTACCTAAGCTTAAAAACTATGTAACAACAACCAATTCTAAACATCAATTTAGAAAATATAAAAACCTAATTAAAGATCGAGTTCCTAATCGTCCAGAACAACTTTGGGTAAGCGATATCACTTACATTAAAACGGACAATGGTCATAATTATTTAGCAATCGTTACAGATGCTTATTCTAAGCAAATTATGGGATACAATCTCGACAATAATAGTGAAACATCTCTTTGCACAGAAGCTCTTGCTATGGCTATTAAAAACAGAAAGTATCCTAATAAAAAATTGATACATCATTCTGACAGAGGGTTTCAATATTGCAATCCAAAATACACTCAATTTGCAGAAAGTAATGGCATAATTATGAGTATGACTGAGCAATACGCCCCTTATGAAAATGCCATTGCAGAGCGTATTAATAGAACATTAAAGTACGAATACGGACTTAAAAACTGTCTTAAAAATACTGTTATCGCTCAAGAAACGACCAAACAAGCAGTACACATTTACAACAACTTAAGAACACATTTTAGCTTAGAATTAAGAAAACCAGCCGAAGCTCATTTAAATCCAAATATAAAATATAAATCATATCGAAGATATGATGTAAATTTGACAGAACTAACAATTTAGAAAATAAAATAGTTCAAATTATTTCTCGCCTTCTAAACGGCTGAAAAAATAGTTTGAACGGTATAAATTAAACCTGAAAAAGGTCAACCTATATCAGTATAATACACTCTTTTGAAATAGTTTTTTAGTTTATACTATTTAGAATACGTAAATTATATCGCATTTATAATATCATACTTTGTAATAATATGATATTTTCCATTTTCTAAATCTACTAAAACTGCTTGGTTTTCTTTAGTTATTAACCTAGAGACCTCTTCTATAGAAGTTGCTTTTTTAACGACAGGGTATGATTTCCCCATCACTTCTCTAATTGGTTTTTCGGCAATATTTTTATCCGTTATAAAACTATGCAATAATATAGATTCATCTATAGAACCTACAAAACTATTTGCATCTCTAACAGGAATTTGTGATATTTTAAAATCACGCATTCTGTCTATTGCATGAGCAACCAATTCTTCTGTTTGCACGGTAATTAAAGGCTTATCAATATGGTTTTTAATTAAATCTACTGCAGTTGTAATTTCCTCTTCTAAAAAACCACGTTCACGCATCCAATCATCATTAAATATTTTACCAACATATCTACTTCCGTGATCATGAAAAAGTACAACTACAACATCATCTTTTGTAAAATGCTCTTTTAACTGCAACATCCCTTTTACTGCAGAACCTGCAGAATTTCCAACAAAAATACCTTCTTCTTTCGCAATTTTACGCGTATAAATAGCCGCATCTTTATCAGTCACTTTTGTAAAACCATCAATTAAAGAAAAATCTACATTTTTAGGTAAAATATCTTCTCCAATTCCTTCTGTGATGTATGGATAAATTTCGTTCTCATCAAAAATACCCGTTTCATGGTATTTTTTAAATACAGAGCCATAGGTATCTATTACCCAAATTTTAATATTCGGATTCTGTTCTTTTAAAAATTTAGCAGTCCCAGAAATGGTTCCTCCAGTTCCTACTCCAACTACAAAATGAGTAATTTTTCCATCAGTTTGTTCCCAAATTTCTGGACCTGTTTGCTCGTAATGTGCCAACGCATTAGATGGATTATCATATTGATTTACATACCAAGAATTTGGCGTTTCTTCACCTAAACGTTTAGAAACTGAATAATACGAACGTGGATCTGTAGGCTCAACATTTGTTGGACATACAATAACCTCTGCGCCTACTGCACGCAAAATATCCATTTTCTCTTTAGACTGCTTATCTGAAATCACAAAAATACACTTGTATCCCTTTATAATTGCTGCCAACGCCAATCCCATTCCTGTATTCCCAGAAGTTCCTTCTATAATGGTTCCACCTGGTTTTAAGCTCCCATCGGCCTCTGCATCTTCAATCATTTTTAACGCCATTCTATCTTTAATAGAGTTTCCGGGATTAAAGGTTTCTACCTTTGCTAACACCAAAGTATCAATCTCTTTGGTTACAGAATTTAACCGTACCAATGGCGTGTTACCAATGGTTTCTAATATATTTTTTGCGTATTTCATATTGTTATTTTCGGTTACAAAGATAAAATATTTTTTGGGCGTTCCCTAAAGGTCGTGCTTTCATTACTCGCTTTTTTTTGTTTTATTCTCGATAAAAATTTGCAAAAAAGAAAATATTTTCAGGGACTTCTTTTTTGTAGAGTAAAAACCTGCGTTATCAATGACAACAATTTTATATTCATTAGGGTTATATTTTGAGAATTATTTAAGGTAAGATTCAAATATAGTGGTATTTACGTCGTTAATTTCCCAAACAAAACTATGGTCATTGATTGGCGAATAGCTTCCGTATAAATAGGTGGTTTTAAAGACGTGTTGATAAGGATACAATTGGTTTTATTCCACAAGCTGTTAAATACCTGCCAAGGTGAGGCATGGTTCCAAACCTAGCTTCATCTTGGAAATATAAATTGACACTAGAATACGTATCTTTATTTAGACTAAATATAATGTTCTGTAAGGTATTCGGGAGTTTTTAAAAAAGCATCTACCGCTTTATCATCTTTCTTGTAATGAGATTTTCTTGGAACTTTTAACTTGGTCTTAAAGTGCTGTATTAAATATCTTCTTAAGTTATAGTACTGTATAGCAACATTGTACTCGTTCTTGACCCATTGCACAGCATCCCAGTACCCTAAAAATGGTTGCTCACTTGAATTTACACGTTTTGATAATCCTTGATGAATCTAGGGAGTGATGCTTCGCGAGTTTTAAACTTGCCTTTTTGCAATTCTAAAAGCCAGATAATCCTTTTTTCAATACGATACTGTCTTTGTTTTTTTCGAAGAGAGATCAGTTAAGAAGGACTCTCTTTTAGTATAAATTTTCTTGCTGTTGCCATCCGTAAATACATATAAAATAACGACTTTAGCTAATTAATTTGGTATTACTTGATAAATCAAAAATAAAAAAAGTAATATTTGTGTGCAAAAATGTATAAAAAATAGAGCTTCCTTTTTGTCTATTAGACCTTACTTTATGTTTTATGTTTTCTGTTTTTTCTTTTTAGCAGCAGGAAATAAGACGTTATTTAAAATAAGTCGATATCCAGGCGAAGTTGGGTGTAGGTCTAACTCGGTTTTTGGATCACCAACTCTATGCGTATAATCTTCCGGATCATGACCGCCATAATAGGTAAACATTCCCTTTCCTATAGTTCCATAAATATAACGTGCTTCTCCATTCGTTTTATTCTCTCCCATTACCAATACGGTAGATTTTAGCGTATTTCTATCAAACGCCGTGGTTTGCCCCATAAAGGCTTTTATCAACTGCGTATGGTTTTGTGTTAGCATTGTTGGTACTTGATCCCACTTTGCTGAAAACTCTTTCAAAGAAAAGTAATCTGAAGTTTTTGAAATTTTTCGTTTTCGCGTCATATCTATAGAAGAGAATTCATAGATTGTTGGATTTCTAATTAACACGTAATCTTTAAATGCAAAGGTTTTAGAGAAATCAATCTTTGATTGATAATTAGGTTCAGATGCATCACCATCAAACATAGCTTCAGCAATATCTACACCATCGGCAGACAATGCAATATCAAAACTATCGGTTGCAGAACACATTGCAAACATAAACCCGCCACCGATTACGTAATCTCTAATTTTTTTTGCAACATCTCTTTTAGCTTCAGAAACTTTGCTATAACCCAATTTTTTTGCTAATTTCTCTGCATCTTTTTTCTGTTGAATATACCAAGGCGCAGTTCTAAAAGCTCCATAAAACCGCCCATATTGCCCTGTAAAATCTTCGTGATGCAAGTGTAGCCATTCGTATAACAATAACTTATCGTTTAAAACTTCTTCGTCATAAATTACATCAAACGGAATTTCTGCATAGGTTAAAACCATTGTTACCGCATCATCCCAAGGAGCTTTGTCTTTTGGTGAATACACCGCTATTTTAGGTGCTTTTTCTAACGTTACCGCTTCTTGATTTTGACTTGGCGAAGAAATTTCTTCTAAAATTAATGCCGATTTAGCATCTGAAATTATTTGATATGAAACCCCTCGAATTTTACATTCTTTTTCTACAGCTTCATTGTTTTCTATCAAAAATGCGCCACCGTCATAATTAAGTAGCCATTTAGATTTTAATCCGTTTTCTAAAGCATAATAAACAATTCCGTATGCTTTTAAATGGTTTTTCTGATTGTCTTGACTCATTGGTATATATATAAACGATGCCCAAATTGAGTTAGAAATCAGTAAAAAAGTGAATATGGAAAGAATTCTTTTAATCATTTCTATTTTGCTTATTAATCTTTGTTGTATTTTGTCTTGTATCAAAAATATCTGTAATTAGAAGACTTTACTTTAACAGGTTTGTAAATAATTTTGTAGTCCCCTTTTATTACAATACTCCGTTAAGTTTTTATGCTGCTCTGATACCATAATACAGTAGTTCTTTAATTTTTTGTTTATTATTCTTCAAGTTCGGTCTTATAGCGAACACGTTAAAAAATCGAGCAAGCATTAACTCATTGTGATGTAAGGTTTTAATATCCTTGATTGAGAAAGCCCCTCTTAGCCTTTTTTCAATAGGCATCCAATGTGTAATCTTAGCGAGATTAACCGTTGTAAGTGCTGTATTAAAATGAAAGTTGAGTTTATCTTCACTTCTTGCTTGACAGTGATTTAGACCTGAGTATTGCTTGGCATCTCTAAAAGTAAATTCTATTTGAAATCTGGTGCGATAATATGTCAAAATCATTTCTGCTGAAATTGTTACATCTGTAGAAAAATATAATTTATGATTCCATTTTCCTTTTTTAAGGAAATAAACAATCACAAGATTGATTTTTCTTTTTAATGATTTTGAGTATACAATAGCGCTGTATACTTTGCTTTGCTGATTGTCTTCTATCAAAGAAAAATATTCTTTTCTAAGTTTTTTATAATCAATTTTTCCATCATATTTCTTAGGTCTTCCTCTCCCATATTTCTGTTGGTCAGTATAAATATATTGTAAGTCAGCATCGTTTCTTAGTCTGCTAACGGTCTCCAATCCATTATCAGAGAGTTTAGAAACAAAACCGTATTTGGAAAAATAAGCATCTGCCACAACATATTTAGACATCGAAAGAAGGACCTCTTTTCTTTGAATCAATATATTGGCATAATGATCTACCAAACTTTTTGATTCCAAATTATTTGGTGTCTGAACAGCCTCTAAATGAAACGCTGTATGATTATCTATATCAATCGCTGCTATACCAGATATTTCCAATCCCCATTTTGCCTTTCCCGCTACACCAGACCAATAATAACCAACTCCACAGGTGGATTTACCAGATTTACTAACATAACTCGGGTCGAAAGCAATGGTTAAATGTTTGCCCCCATACTCAGTAATCAATTCTTTATTGAAATTTAAAAAGTCAAAAGACTTACTAAACTGATTCCTGTAATGTTGTTCTCCATGATCACCATAACGACTTAACTGCATAAAATTTAAACGTCCTTTTATGCTGAGAAATAGACCAAAAACTTCCAACATAAAATCATATTGCCATTTATTTACATCTTTCATTTTGTTAAGTAATCTTTTTGTGTGATATTTATAGTTGGATTTCTCCTTGAGAAGCATCATTAATAGCTGTTTGAAATTAACTATTAATTTAATGATAATCAGGGAGTTATCCTAATTTTTGAGCCTGTTTTTTTAACTTATTTAATTGACTGTTAGAGGGTTAGGGCAAAGTTTAACGGAGTATTGTTATTAAATAACGATGTTTTTATTTTTACTTTCTTCCTTTATTCTTTTCTGAGTTAAAAAATTTCCTTTTTCATAATCTAAGCCTGCTTCTTTTGTTCTTGCAATCAATTCATTTTTAGAAAATTTGGTACAACTCTGTTTCTTCTTTAAAATGATAAATAGTTTTTTCAATAAAACTAAAAACTTTATTATCTTGTAAAGAAATTAAATATTCTATTAAACTTAATTTTCTTGTATGTAAACTACTCATACTTCAAATTTACGAAAACTTAAATTAATTTTTTGTTAAAAGTATCGTGTTATAATTTCTGCGTCATTTTAGCTTCAGTAAATTCAACTAGAATATCATTTATATTTATTTGCTCTTTCATTTTTAAAATTTTCAATATTACATTTTACCAAATGTCAATTATCAACTAAAACGGAACGTCATCATTTTCATCTCCTGTACCAAATGCATCTTTAGGCTCTATACGTTGGTTTACATCTGCATTCATAGACGATTCAAATTCACTACTAAAGCCTTCTTCTAAATCTGAGAATTTTGCTAAATGCCCTGTAAATTTTAAACGGATATTATCCAAACCACCATTTCTATGTTTTGCAACAATAAATTCTCCTTGACCTTCACACGGTGTATGATCATCATCATCCCATTCTGTCATTCCGTAGTATTCTGGACGGAAAATAAAACTTACAATATCGGCATCTTGCTCAATGGCACCCGATTCACGTAAATCAGATAACAAAGGTCGTTTACTTCCTCCACGAGTTTCAACCGCACGTGATAACTGTGATAAAGCAATTACAGGAATCTCTAATTCTTTTGCTAAGGCTTTTAAGTTACGTGAAATCATAGAAATTTCTTGTTCACGGTTTCCTACTCCTTTAGAAGAGCTTCCGGCAGTCATCAATTGTAAATAATCAATTACAACAATTTTAACTCCGTGCTGTGATACTAATCTTCGTGCTTTTGCACGTAAATCAAAAATAGAAAGTGATGGTGTATCATCAATAAAAATAGGTGCATCAGACAACCGTTTTACCTTTACGTTTAACTGTTCCCATTCGTGTGGTTCTAAATTTCCTTTTCTTAATTTTTCTGAAGTTAAACCAGTTTCTGAAGAAATCATACGTGTAATTAACTGTACAGAAGACATCTCTAAAGAAAATATTGCAACGGCATGACCAAAATCGATTGCCATATTTTTTGCCATCGAAATTACAAAGGCAGTTTTTCCCATGCCAGGACGCGCTGCAATAATAATTAGATCAGATGGTTGCCAACCAGAAGTAAGTGCATCTAACTTGGTAAAACCAGTTGCTAAACCACTCATACCATCTTGATTAGAAATATCTTGAATCTTCTTTAAGGCTAGTTTTACAAGACTTTCTGCATTTTCCGACCCTTTCTTTAAGTTTCCTTGTGTAACTTCAAATAGTTTTGCTTCTGCATCATCTAACAAGTCAAAAACATCGGTAGTTTCATCGTACGCATTTTCAATAATTTCACTAGAAATAGATATTAATTTACGTTGAATAAATTTTTGTAAAATAATACGTGAATGAAACTCTATATGTGCCGAAGATGCTACTTTTTGCGTAAGACGAATTAAATAAAAATCGCCTCCTGCTAAATCTAATTTTGCAATCTTTTTAAGCTGATTAGAAACTGATAATAAATCAATTGGTTCTGAATTTTGAAACAGTGTATAAATTGCTTCATAAATTAATTGATGCTTATTATCATAAAATGCCTCTGGATGTAAAATATCTATTACGTCATCAATTCCTTTCTTATCAATCATCATTGCACCCAATACAGCCTCCTCTAAATCAACTGCTTGCGGCGGAATCTTCCCTCTTTCAAGAGAAATTATACGCGATTTGTCTATTTTTTGATTAGTAACTAGATTTGTTTTTTCCATAAATACAAATGTAATTTTTTACATCGAATTGTTTTTCTAAAATGCAACTTTTATTTGTACACAATAATTGTAAATAAGATTGTTTTTTTAGTGTTACTAACTTGTTAATAAGTATGCAACTTGTGAAAAATGTTTAGTATTTTCACCCAATCAAATGGAATAAAAAACATATAGCCTTAACACTCTTATTACCAATTTGGTATGGTTTAATACAGCTATTAAGTCAGTACCCACAAGTTGTAGAGAACTATTATTCTAACGGAATATATCCGTATATTTCTCGTTTTCTACGAATACTATTTGGTTGGGTTCCTTTTTCTGTTGGAGATGTTTTAGGGTTAATATTCATATTCTTTTCGCTTTGCGAGATTTATAGTTTGATAAAAAATAGATTTAGAAATCTTATTCCACAAGCTTTAAAATTTACTGCATTTTTATCTGTGTTATACTGCTGTTTTTATCTTTTTTGGGGATTGAATTATTTTCGCGAACCGCTAGCTAAAAACCTTGATTTAGAGCACTCTAAATATACCACAAAACAATTGACAAATGTTACAAAACATATTATTACAAAGCTAAATGAAGCACAATTTAACATTACAAAAAATGATACGATAAGAGTTAAAAACCCTTATAAACAGAAGAAAATGTATCGCTTAGCCAGTGTTGGATATACAAATTTAGCGAAAGACTTTCCGCAATTGGCGTATAAATATTCATCTGTAAAAAACTCGTTTGTAAGCTTATTACAGACCTATAATGGAACTGCTGGTTATTTAAACCCAATAACTGGAGAAGCGCAAGTAAATAAGTTATTACCTAAAACAAGTTACCCAACAACAATATGTCATGAAATGGCACATCAAATAGGTTTTTCCGCAGAAAACGAGGCTAATTTTGTTGGTTTTTTAGCCGCTATTTATAATAAAGATAGTTACTTTCAATATTCGGGATACAGAATGGCGTTTGGTTATTGTATTTCAGAAATTAGAAAGCGTAACAAGAAACTCTCAAAAGAACTTTGGAAAACGGTAAATAAAGGAGTTACAAAAGATTTTAATGTAAGTTATCTGTTTTGGCAACAGTACAAAAATCCGATTGAACCTTATTTAAAAAAAGGTTATAATTCCTATTTAAAAGCGAATAAACAAGACAAAGGAATTCAATCATATAGTTATGTAGTAGATTTGTTAATTTCGTATTTTGAAAAACAAAAATTATGAAATCTTTAGATATACTCTTTTTAGTTAGTTTATTTTTTATTTCTTGCTCATCATCAGAGTTAAAAAATGATTTTAACTGTACAAATTCTTCTTTTTCTAATTTAGAAAAAACTTCAGATATACGGAGTTTATTTACGGTTACTTTTCCTAAAAACTGGAAAGTAAACTTGTATTACGATAATTCTCAAACCTCTATTTATGCCGCAGATACTACAAAACCCTTAACAAAGTCTACTCTAATTGATATTACTTACATCCATAATTCTATCAATTTTGATGATGCTTTTTTATTAAAACTAATTGAAAAAGAAAAAGAATTACAACTTAAAAACATAAAAGCTAAAAAAGTAATTTTTTTGGAGAAACCCTCCTATATTCAACAATCAAAAGGACAAAAAGGTAAATATTCATATCAAATTTTAAATATATATTCAAAAATAAACTCTGATAATTTTTTGCTTTCTAAAGTTGAAATTTATGGCGATTCTTTAATAAAAGAAAGGCTCTGTAAAGCTATAAATTTGCTAGAAAAAATTGAAATGAAAGGTTATGTTTTAGAATAATGTAGAATTTCACTATCTTTATAAAAACATTATAGATATGGATTTACAAAGTATAATAAGAGTGTTGAGTCAAGAGCAGAAAAAGGAATTAGTCGGTTTATTGAGTCGTGATTTGAAAGTGCCAAAACTAAATATGCTTATAGACAACCTAAACAAAGACCGTCCAATCAACTGTCCACATTGTCAAAGTTCTGATATTTACGGGCATGGAGGCTATAAGGGTCGTAAGCGCTACAAATGTAAATCTTGCACTAAAACCTTTAAGGATCTTACAGGTACTGCTATGGATGGCATAAAGAAAGTGGATGAATTTCAAGATTATCTAGTTCTTATGATTGAAAGCGTGAGTATCCGTAAAGCCGCTAAAAAGATTGGAGTCAATGTTAAAACTATTTTTGATTGGAGACACAAGTTACTATCTTGTTTATCCGTTTTTAATGGAGAAGAGTTCTCAGGAATTGTTGAATGTGATGACAAACAGCTTAATATAAATAATAAAGGAAGTCGAGATCTTCAAAGAAAACCTTACAAGAGACCAAGTGATAGACAAACCAAACGCGGTGTGAGCAATGATAAAATCTCTATAATGGTTGCCACAGATAGAAATAACAATCCAATGATGCGTGTCGCTAAAAGAGGCAGGATTGATGTGCATAGTATTGAAAAAACAATAGGAACGTTACTAAAACCTGAAAACGTACTTTGTTCAGATTCTCATCCTTCTATAATTAAATGGGCAAAAGATAAGCAGATGGAGCATCATACATTTATAGCATCAAAACACATAAAAGACAAGTGCTACCATGTGCAGCATGTAAACTCAATAGACAATCGTTATCAAAGATGGATAAAACCTTTCTATGGTGTATCAACAAAATATTTGAGTGGCTATCTAAACTGGTTTGTATTCTTGCAGAAGGTTAAAAAATCGCTCTCTCAAACAGTAGATATAGCAAATATCATGATAAAAAACGCTAAAGCTATAAACACATATAAAGCAATTGAAGAAAATTATATGAAATTAATGATTCCACATTATTCTAAAACATAACCAAATGAAATAACTATTTTTACAATCATAAAAACTACACAATGAACCAAGAACATATTATAAAAAGATTTATTAGCTATGTAACTGTAGATACCGAATCTGACCCGAATAATCCTGCTTTTCCAAGCACAGAGAAACAATGGAATTTAGCCAGAATGTTAGAAAAAGAACTCAAAGAAATTGGGATGCAAGATGTTGAGTTAGATAAAAACTGTTACATTATGGCAACGTTACCTAGTAATATAGATTATGAGGTGCCAACTATCGGTTTTGTTGCTCATATAGATACAAGTCCAGATTTTACAGGGAAAGATGTAAAACCACAAATTCATAGAAATTACGATGGAAAAGATATTCTTTTAAACAAAGAGCAGCACATTGTTTTATCTCCAGATTATTTTGATGATTTACTACAATATAAAGGGCAAACTATTATAACAACCGATGGTACTACACTACTTGGTGCAGATGATAAAGCGGGTATTACCGAAATAGTTTCTGCGATGGAATATTTAATTAGTAATCCAGAAATTAAACATGGAAAAATAAGAATTTGCTTTACTCCTGATGAAGAAGTTGGTAAAGGTGCGCATTTATTTGATGTGGAAAAGTTTGGTGCAGAATGGGCATACACAATGGATGGAAGCCAAATTGGAGAACTCGAATATGAAAATTTTAATGCAGCTGGAGCAGTAATTACTATAAACGGTAAAATTGTACACCCTGGTTATGCAAAAGGAAAAATGATAAATTCGATGCTAATTGCAAACGAATTTATTTCTATGCTTCCAGAAAATGAAGTTCCAGAAAAAACTTCTGGTTACGAAGGCTTTTTTCATTTACATACTATGGAGGGAAAAGTTGAACAAACAATTTTAAAATATATTGTTCGTGATCATGATATGAATTTGTTTAAAAAACGCAAAGAATTAATGCAAACTATTGCAAATAATTTAAATAATAAACTAAGAAAGGATTTAATTGAAGTAGAAATTAAAGATCAGTATTATAATATGAAGGAAAAAGTAGTTCCTGTTATGCATATTGTAGACATTGCTGAAGAAGTAATGAAAGACATGAATATTGAACCTTTAATAAAACCAATTCGTGGTGGTACAGATGGTTCTCAACTTTCTTTTAAAGGATTACCTTGTCCTAATATTTTTGCTGGCGGACATAATTTTCATGGACGTTATGAGTATGTTCCTGTAGAAAGTATTGTAAAAGCTACTGAAGTTATTATTGGTATAGCACAAAAAGTAGCGACAAAATTTAAATAATTAAAGTCTAAATACATAACAAAAAATAATTTGTTCTTTTTTTAAAGTAAATAATTGTCTTAGTAGTTAAAGACCTCACAGGTTTTAAAAACCTGTGAGGTCTGAAAAATATCATTTTAAGATACTGACTATTATTGATTTATATTTTTAAAATTATTTTTTGTTATGTACTAAGTACAATACTCCGTTAAGTTTTTATGCTGCTCTGATACCATAATACAGTAGTTCTTTAATTTTTTGTTTATTATTCTTCAAGTTCGGTCTTATAGCGAACACGTTAAAAAATCGAGCAAGCATTAACTCATTGTGATGTAAGGTTTTAATATCCTTGATTGAGAAAGCGCCTCTTAGCCTTTTTTCAATAGGCATCCAATGTGTAATCTTAGCAAGATTAACAGTTGTAAGTGCTGTATTAAAATGAAAATTGAGTTTATCCTCACTTCTTGCTTGACAGTGATTTAGACCAGTATATTGTTTGGCATCTCTAAAAGTAAATTCTATTTGAAATCTAGTACGATAATATGTCAAAACCATTTCTGCTGAAATTGTTACATCTGTAGAGAAATATAATTTATGATTCCATTTTCCTTTTTTAAGGGAATAAACAATCACAAGATTGATTTTTCTTTTTAATGATTTTGAGTATACAATAGCGCTGTATACTTTGCTTTTCGGATTATCTTCTATCAAAGAAAAATATTCTTTTCTAAGTTTTTTATAATCAATTTTTCCATCATATTTCTTAGGTCTTCCTCTCCCATATTTCTGTTGGTCAGTATAAATATATTGTAAGTCAGCATCGTTTCTTAGTCTGCTAACGGTCTCCAATCCATTATCAGAGAGTTTAGAAACAAAACCGTATTTGGAAAAATAAGCATCTGCCACAACATATTTAGACATCGAAAGAAGGACCTCTTTTCTTTGAATCAATATATTGGCATAATGATCTACCAAACTTTTTGATTCCAAATTATTTGGTGTCTGAACAGCCTCTAAATGAAACGCTGTATGATTATCTATATCAATCGCAGCTATACCAGATATTTCCAATCCCCATTTTGCCTTTCCCGCTACACCAGACCAATAATAACCAACTCCACAGGTGGATTTACCAGATTTACTAACATAACTCGGGTCGAAAGCAATGGTTAAATGTTTGCCCCCATACTCAGTAATCAATTCTTTATTGAAATTTAAAAAGTCAAAAGACTTACTAAACTGATTCCTGTAATGTTGTTCTCCATGATCACCATAACGACTTAACTGCATAAAATTTAAACGTCCTTTTATGCTGACAATACTCCGTTAAACTTTGCCCTAACCCTCTAACAGTCAATTAAATAAGTTAAAAAAACAGGCTCAAAAATTAGGATAACTCCCTGATTATCATTAAATTAATAGTTAATTTCAAACAGCTATTAATGATGCTTCTCAAGGAGAAATCCAACTATAAATATCACACAAAAAGATTACTTAACAAAATGAAAGATGTAAATAAATGGCAATATGATTTTATGTTGGAAGTTTTTGGTCTATTTCTCAGCATAAAAGGACGTTTAAATTTTATGCAGTTAAGTCGTTATGGTGATCATGGAGAACAACATTACAGGAATCAGTTTAGTAAGTCTTTTGACTTTTTAAATTTCAATAAAGAATTGATTACTGACTCACCTTACGCAAGAATAATTTGAATTTAAGATATTTATAGTTTATCTTGTTAACAACTTTGAGAAATAAAAAGATGGATAATTTTGTTGATTTGTATACTGATTATTTGATAAGTTCAAGTTCTTACACGACAGCTACAGGTATGGCTTCATTACTCTCTATAAAACATGATAAAATAACACGAGCATTATCAACGGGTGTTTATGACAGTAAATTTCTATGGAAAAAGGCAAAACCTTATGTTGAAGAATTGACTCAATCTAAAGAAACTATCATTTTAAGTTTTGATGATTCGATACAAGAAAAACAATATACAGATGAAAGTGAGTTGAACACTTGGCATTTTGACCATGTGTTTGGAAGGTCTGTAAAAGGGGTTAATTTTCTAACTGCTTTAGTCGAAGTTGGAGGCATGCGTATACCGTGTGGTGTAGAGTTTATAAAGAAAAATATTTGGGTTACCGACAAAAAAACAGGAAGGCAAAAGCGTAAAAGCAGCAAAACTAAAAACGAACTTTTTAGAGAAATGTTGCAGGAATGTAGTAGCAAAATACACTTTGATTATGTGTTGGCTGATAGTTGGTTTTCTTCAGCAGAGAACATGGTTTATTGTAAAGAACTTTTAAAAAATGATTTTATTATTGCCTTAAAAAGCAATCGAAAAGTAGCCTTATCCTTAGAAGATAAGCAAAATGGAGCATACGTGAATATTAAAACATTACAGCCAAGACAACAAACCGTGGAAGTTTGGTTTGAAAAACTAGACTTTCCGCTGTTGCTTACAAAGCAAGTTTTCAAAAACGAGAATGATACAGTCGGCGAGTTGTACTTGGCTTGTAGTGATTTAAATTTATCGTATAACCAAATAACTACAATCTACAAAAAACGGTGGGCAGTAGAAGAGTATCACAAATCGATTAAAAGTAACACAGGTTTTGCTAAATCTCCAACTAAAAAAACAGAAACTCAAACGAATCATTTTGTATTGTCAATTGTAGCTTATATAAAGTTAGAGTGGCTTAAACAAAGAACAGGGAAAAATCATTTTGCTATGAAAACACAAATCTATTTAGCAGCTCAAAAAGCAGCTCATAACGAACTCAGAAAGTTATCAACACCTAAAGCTGCTTAATCATCCTTTTTTGAGGTTTGGATGCGTAACATGAGTTAATCATTTACAAAATGATTCGAAAATTGAAATTAATCAAATTTCAACTGACTTTTTAGATGATGGCTTAATTGACAAAAACGAACTGTTAGACATTTGCGTAAATATTATTGAATCCATAAACACTTCAATTCCAGATAATCTTCGTGAAACTTTTGAAAAAAAGCTTAATGACATAAAATCAATTCCTGAAAAAAAACATTATGAAAAATTACCGTTAACATCTAACAACTCTTTCATAGATTTTGGTGGGCTTTTTTCAATTTTTGAGGTTCAAAAACAAAATATAATTCACGATTACAGTAATCTACTTGAATTAAAAGGTGCAACCATTGACCTTGAAGATATGGAAGAACATACGTTTCAACCTATTTCATCAGTTGAAACCGACCCTTCGCAACAAGGTATTTTACATTCATTAAAAGCGTCTAGAAATATTTTAATACAAGGTCCGCCAGGAACAGGAAAAAGTCAATCGCTTACAGCAATTTTAGTTAACGCTTTAGAAAATCAAAAAAAGACAATTGTGGTTTGTGAAAAGCGGACTGCTCTTGAAGTACTTTACAATGCTCTAAATGAAAAAGGGCTTAATTATCAATGTGTTTTATTAAAGGACATAGTTAAAGACAGAAGAATAGCAATTGATTCCGTTAGAGATAGGGTTGATAATTCGTCATATAGAAGATATAGGTATACTCATTCCAAAGAAACCTTAGATAACATAATTAACAAATCAAAAAATTTAATTGATTCAATAAATAAACAACATAAAAAATTAGGTAAAAACTTAGTCGGCAATAAAAATTGGACTCACATTGTTGGTTCTTTATTATCAGAATTAAAAAACAATTCAGAAGAATACAATCTTGATTTAGATAAAGAAACATTCAATTATGAATCATCTGAACTCAATGAATTACTTGAAATAATTAGAAAAGGTCAAAATTTATATGACGAATTTAAACCTCACATAAGCCTTTCTTTTATAAACTCAATAAAATTAGTTGGAGACAATCCATTTATAATAGAACAACAAATTGAAGAAGATTTTTCAATCTATAAAAAAGAGCTAAAAACATTAATAGGTAACATTTCAAATTATGAAATGGAATATTATCAAATAAGAAATGAGCAATTACACTTGCAAAAAACTTCAATTAATGACATTGAAACTTCCATCCAACATATTTTAAAAAAACACAAAGAAAACAATGACTTTTTAGATGAGGAAAAAGCAAATGGATTTTTATTCAAAACACTTTCACTTTTTTCAAAAGAAAAGAAAACTACAATTATTGACCAACAAACAATAAGCTCACTTTTTGAAAACTATTCTATAACAACAAAAAATAACAAGGATTTTGAAAATATTGACTTCATTAATTCGATTAAAGAAAATCAAGATATACTTAAGAACCATAAGTTAATAATTGAACGAATTAATATTGAATTTCAATCTAAAATCGAAAATGAGTACAAATCACTAAACTTACTTAAATCAACTGAAAAGGAATTTGATACTGAACTACTACAATCAATAAAAATAAAATTTGGTGAATTAAAATCTAAAATCAAAGAGCAAAATTGGACATTAAATGGACTGAACGGAGATTCACAAAATAGATTAAGTTCTCAAGTTCAAGCTCTAATTGATTCTAAAGAACATTTTTTCTCAAATGAAAACGACCTTTTCTCTATTGAGTTTAAGTGGTTTCAATTTTATAATTCTTTATCTACAGAGCATAAACTAATCATTGACCAATTAAAAGATAAAACAAATTGGAGAAAAACCTTTATGATTTTCTACCTGAACTCTATGCTTGTAAATTCTGCAAACATAAGTTTACCGACAAATGATAATGACCATATTGAATTAAGTAAATCTTTATCTGAACTTGAAAATGAACAAATTAAATACATTAATGAATATTGGTATTCAAAACAAATAGATGCTACAAGAGAATTCAACAATAAACATCCAAATTTAGCTGTTGAAAATTTATATAACAAGAGAGCAGGAAAACGACACAAAAGATTGTCCTTACGTGAAATTGTTAAGTTAGATATTGATTTATTTACTACTTTTTTCCCTATAATTCTTACAACTCCAGATGTAGCAAGTAATCTTTTTAAAAATCAAAATCAATATTTTGATATTGTTATGTTTGATGAAGCTAGTCAGTTAAAATTAGAAGATAATTTACCTGCACTTTTAAAAGGAAAGCAGATTATTATAGCAGGTGACGAACACCAAATGCCACCTTCAAATTATTTTAGTAAAATATTTGATGGAGCAATTGATGATGAAGATGAATTTGAAGACGAATTAGATAAAATTAAAAATGACATAAGTAATTCGCTTTCAGATTGCGAATCACTTCTTGATTTTGCATCTGAATTAGGCTTTGAGAAAAAACACTTAGATTTTCATTATCGTTCAAGACATCCTTACCTTATCGATTATTCTAACTATGCCTTTTATAATCAGCGTTTAAAACCACTCCCAAATAGTTTTGATTATATTCCAATTAAATATGTTCCAGTAAATGGGACATATTCAGATACTTCAAATGATTCAGAGGCGGAAACAATTCTATCAATTATTGATAAAAACATTTCAAGATTACCAAATGGAGAATACCCAACAGTTGGTGTTGCTACTTTCAATATTAATCAACGTAATCTAATTCTTGGAAAAATTAATGAACGAAGAAAATTTGAAAAATACAGCGATTTTAATGACAAAATAATTGAACTCGAAGAGAATGGATTTTTTGTTAAAAACTTAGAAAACATACAAGGAGATGAAAGAGATGTAATAATTCTTTCTACTACTTATGGTATAAATAAAGAAGGGAAATTTGCTCAACGATTTGGTTCTATAAATCATCAAAAAGGATACAAACTTCTAAATGTTATTGTTACACGAGCAAAATACAAAGTATATGTTTGTTCTTCAATTCCTGAAGATGTCTTTTTAAACTATAAAGAGCATTTAATAAATGAAGGCTCTAATAATAGAAAAGGTGCTTTGTATGCTTATTTAGCATATTCAAAAGCCGTTAGTGAAGAAGATAATGAAGCAAGAATTTCTGTATTAAATACACTTGCAGAAAACTCAACTAAAAGCACAACCATTGACAATCTAAATGAAGACCTTGAATCTCCATTTGAAGAAGAAGTATATGAAGCTTTAACGGAGCATTTTGATGAAAGCAATATCATTCCTCAACTGCAATTTGCAGGCTTTAGAATTGATATGGTTTATGACACAAAACATATTGGATTACCTAAAATTGCGATTGAATGTGATAGCGCTACATATCATTCAAGCCAAGAAGCATATCTACACGATTTGCACAGACAAAAAATACTTGAAGGACACGGTTTTGTATTTCATAGAATTTGGAGTACAAATTGGTGGCGAAATCCACAAAAAGAAACAAGAAAATTAGTTGATTTTATCAAAAGTATTGAAAATAGTAATCCTTCAATTTTTGAAGATAAATCAAAAACAGGTTTAGCTTTTACAGACAATATAACGATAATAGAAAACGAACTATCTAAAGTATCTCCGAGCCTTCAAAAGGACTTAAAAGAAACTATTGAAGCTGTTAGTAATAAAGAAGATACTCAAACAGAATTATTTAAAGAAACCATTGATATTAATAGTAAAGTAATAGTGAAATATTTGAATATTGATAAAAATTTAAAAATTCATTTAGTAGAACAAACTATTTCAAAAGCAGAAAAATCAAATGGAATTCAGAAAATAAATATTAAAACGCCACTAGGAGTTGCTTTAAAAGGAAAATCTGTTGGAGACACTATCAAAATAGGAAATTTAGATAAATATATTAGAATATTAGAGATTATAAATTAAGCCAACGCAAGTTCAAGCACATTTAAAGTTTGCTCGTGCCTCACAAATTTAAAAGAGCTTTCACGCCAACGCTAGCAAGTTTGCGGAAAGAAAAAAAGCCAGACACCTAACAAGGTATAAAAAACATAGGGCGTTTGTGCTAAACTGAAAGGTCTGTGCTTATTAACAAAGTCCGCTAAATATAAAATTTTGCGTTTAATAGAAAAATAAAAGCAAAATATTTATATTTAGCTAAGTAATAAACCGAAACGTAAGTGCTTTTTAACTGCCCTACGTTTCTTATACTAAACGTTGGCGTTCATACCCGAAAATCGAACTAAAAACGAAACCTTCAAACTAAAACAAACGAAATTTGTACCTTTGAAAAAACAAAACATTACAACCAATAAATGGCGAAAAAGAGCGAAAATAAAGTAAGTGAAGGAATCATAAGAGTTGTATCTAAATTGATGGACAAAGTTATGAATAAGGTTTTGATAACAGACCCTTTTATAAAAGAAAAACATCATTCAAGCAAACCACTTTATGCGGCACTTGTTCCTGATGAAATCTTTAAAGGTTCGCATTTTGAAAGACGTTTTGTTACACCTTTTGGTGGTGTTTGGGAAAAACTTGCTCACGTAGTTGCTAATGAATATCACGGAGATTGTAGAATGGGACACCTTATTAACGGAGAAGTTAGTAGTGGAAGGTTAAAACGAATTCAAGAAGTACTTAATAGACTTGAACACAAGAAAAAAGGAGAAGATAAAGTTAAACCTAATTGGGAAGAAGAACTAAAATACATTTTAAAAGGAAAAGGCAAACCTATTCCTACAACTGTAGTTTGTGATATTTTTATAGATAGTAAAAAAACAGGAAAGAAATATGCTTTTGAAATAAAAGCACCACTTCCAAATAGTGACCAAACCAAAGTCAGTAAAGAGAAAATGTTTAAACTTATGGCTATGGAGCCGCAAAAAGTTGATTTTTCTTTTTTCGCATTAGCATACAATCCATACGGTAAAAAAGAAGATTACAATTGGAGTTTTCCTTTAAGATGGTTTAATATGCAAAATGATGCGTTCGTTTTAATTGGCAATGAATTTTGGGAACTAATTGGAGGAAAAGGAACGTATAAAAATTTCGTTACAGAAATCAATAAATTAGGTTTACAATATAGAGAACGAATTTATAAAGAGTTTTTAGGAATTGAACCACCAGAAGGTTATAAAGACACCAAATTACAATAAAAGTAAAGGATATGAAAAACAAATTTACTTTTATAGACCTATTTTCGGGTATTGGAGGTTTTAAAATGGCTTTATCCAATAACGGTGGAAAATGTATCAACTTTAGTGAAATAAATAAAGATGCTGTTAACGTCTATTGCGAAAATCATAACGAAAGTATTGAAAGCAATTTAGGAGATATTACAAAAATCAAAAAATTACCAAAACACGACATTTTAACGGCAGGAGTTCCTTGTCAAAGCTGGTCAATTGCAGGAAAAAATTTAGGCTTTGATGATGATAGAGGTCAATTATGGAATGACACAATCTTTTTATTAAAACAATCTCAACCCAAAGCATTTATTTTTGAAAATGTTAAAGGTTTAGTTGACCCAAGAAACCAAGAATCATTTTCATACATTTTGGATAGAATTAAACAAGCAGGATATTTTGCGAAATATTTTGTTATTAATTCATTTGACTATGGTGTTCCTCAAAATAGAATTCGTGTTTATATCGTAGGTTTCAAAGAAAAAAAACATTTGGATAATTTCAAATTACCAAAACCATTTGAAAACAGAATAAAACTTGCAGATATTTTAGGCGTTAAGTTACCTAAAACAAAAGAAAACTCAATAATTCAAAAAGACTTATTTGGCAATCCAATTTTGGCTAAACAAATGAGCCTTTCAAGTAAAAATGGTTTTAATGATTACTTTTTATTTAACGATTTAAGAAATGGACACAGTACAATCCATTCTTGGGATATATTAGAAACAACAGAAAGACAAAAAGACATTTGCCTACTACTTCTAAAGAATAGACGAAAAAGTCAATTTGGAAAATTAGATGGCAATCCTCTTTCTTTAAAGCATTTTAAAACTTTAGACGCTTCAATAACTAAAAAGGAATTATCAAAATTAGTTATATTAGATATTTTAAAAGAAGAAGAATATCAATTTAAAATAAATGAATTTGAAGAATCAGAACTAACAGACAATGAATTAGAGATAATTTCAAAACAGTCTAATGCCAATCTATTTATTGATGATTTAAAAACACATAGACCCTTAAAAATCAAAAAAATATCAATAAAAGACACTTTAGAAACTTTAAAAGAAAAAAATATCATTGAATGTTCAGAAATTAGATATGATTTTAAGAACACCAAAATCAGTAGTGGATTATATGGAGTGAATAGAGTTTTTCTGCCAACATCAGACGTATTCCCAACATTAGTAGCAAGTGATACAAACGACTATATAACATTATCCAATTTAAAAACAGATAATCACGATATATATAGACAAGAGTTTTTAGACAAAGTATATTTCTCTAAAAATTACAGAAAGATAACCAAAGAAGAGGCTTGTGTTATTCAAGGTTTCCCAAAAGACTTTAAACTTCCAGAATCAAGAGCAAGATGGATGAAATTAATTGGGAATAGTGTATCTGTTTCTGTAATTGATATGCTCGCAAAAACAATCATTGAAATAGGAGTATTTGAAAGTAAAGAAAAGACCTTTAAAATAGAAAAAGTAGCGGAAGAAACAAAGTACGAAACGCCAACAATGGCTATAATTAATACGGGTTTTGGTGCTAATAATAAAGTTCAGAACCTTTAACAAACATAGTGCAAGACTGAGAGTTTAGTCCTTTGAAATCCCATACTAACCATAGCCGAGACGTTGGCGTTCATTAAAAAAAATAGAGAAATATGGCAATATCAATAAATTCGATTGAAACATTACAGCAATACTTATCAGGTGTTTTAGATAGGGCTGAACATCACGCAGGGAATGTAGAAGGAGTATCATTAGCACTTTTAGGTGCTATAATCTGGAAATCTGACGGAGTAATAGAAGTAAGAGAATACAACGGAAGCCCAGCGAATATGCTTTGGTTTTGGGTTGGACAAAATAGATATGCTATGTCATACAATCATCAAACTGGACAAATAGAACTTAAAGAAAGAACTCATAAAGGTGGAGTTTTGCATTCTTTTGATAATTCAACTACCTATCAAGAGATAATAGAAATTTTCAAAGATTTATAAAATGAGCGTTTGGAATATTGACAATGTAGAAAACGAACTGAATAAATCTTTTGAAAATAATTCGGAAGTAGAATTGTTGAATGTTTTGAAAAATAATTCATTTCTATTTTATGAATTGTACTCACGTAAATATGGAATACAACCAAATTTCTCGGAAATTTCTTTTGGTGGAAAATATAGATGTGATTTTGCTTGGTTAAATGATAATTCTGATGGACCAGAATGGGTGTTAGTCGAGATAGAGAAACCGAGAATGGAACTATTTACTAAAAATAAAGAACCTCGTGTAGAATTAAATCACGCTATCGAACAAGTTAAAAGTTGGATTAGATATTTTAATGAAAATCCATCAGAAAAAAGTCGAATTTTTGGAGCAGTTTCAAGGTTCAAATATATACTTGTAGCAGGAGATATTGAAGAATGGAAAGCCGAGAATACCGTAAAATGGAGAGCATATCATAATTCGGATAATCCAATTGAAATTAGAAGTTCTAATATTTTTAAAAACGCAATCAAAATAGCAAGGGAAAAACCTGGTGAACTTTGGTCTTTTGAAGAAAACCCAAAATCACTCAATCCTTCTGGACTTGAAAAATATTGGACAGATTATGGATATATGGACAGTTGGAGAAAGATGTTGAAATAGAAATAACGAAATGCCAACAATATATATAAGTCATTGGGCGACTGGCAGTTAAATTGAAGATTGTGAATATAAATAAACAGCGTAGTAAATTGAAAGTTTGGTGCTATAAAGTGCCCAACGCCTCATATACTGAACGTTGTGGTTTATATCTCACTCAAACGGCTGAATTGAAAACATAAACTAAAACTCGTTATTTACAAAAATAAATGTTAATCACTAAATTAAAAAAAACAATGAAAGCCAAAAAAAATAAATTAGTTAAACTTTTTAAATTAGGAATTTTTCTCATAGGAAGCTCTTTCATACTATCTAATTGCGAAAATGAACAAATTGAAACTCAAAACGATACTATTCAAACTTTAAGCAAATCTGAAATTGATAATTTTAAAAATAATCAATTATCATATAAAGCTAAAGGACTTAAGACATTTTCTAAATTTTATTTTGACGAAATTTCTTACCAAAAAATTAAGAATAGTAGTGAATCTTTAGCTGTTATTCCTGTAAATCTAAACTATAAAGATGTAACGAGTAGACTTTTATTAATAAAAATAAATGGAAGTGTTGAAAGTGTTTTTTTTCATATGTCAAAAAATGAAAAGCCTAACAATGAATTCTTCTCTGGTAAAATTGGAATTACTAATTTATCTGGAAAATTAATTAATGCTTATCTAGTAAAAGATGGAATTATTATCTCAAAACTTGTAAAAAAAGAAACTCAAAATAAAAAATACTTCGCTAAAAGCGGTGGAGAAGATTGTGATGAGGATGCTGATAATAGAGATATTTTCTGTAATCAAGAGTTAGAAGAAATTACGATTCAATCAAATTCTAGAAATAACGCACCTTTTACTGGGCTTTATGTTTCTCCCTCAACAGGTCAAGAAGGAGGTACTAATGGTCCAGATACTGGAATGAGTTGGAATTATGGTACTGGTGGTGGTGGTAGTAACGGACCTGTCGATAATAATAATTCTGCTGATGATAAAATTGACTCATCTGAACTTACTGATAAAGCAAAATGTCTTAATGATAAACTAACCCAAAACGGAAATACATTTATTAAAGACATTCTTAGTAAGTTTGAAGGAAACTCTAAGTTTGATATTAATATAAAGTCAGTAGACAAAATATTTAGAAAAAATACAACAATAGAACTTAATGGAAAAACAAGACATACACCTGGCTCTTCTTTAATTAATATTGAAATTAGTACAAACAAATTATCTGACATGCCAGCTTTAGCTGCGGCAAGGACTCTAATTCATGAATATATCCACGCTGATATGTATCGAAAGATAAATACTACAAATTATGATGGCGATTTAGATTTTAAAACTACTTATGAGTATTTTAAAAATGGAAACTTTCTAGCTACTCCTCAACACGATACTATGGCAGATTTATATGTAAATTCAATGCGAGATGCATTAAAAAACTTTTATAAAAATGTTTTAGAGGGCGATTATAATTATCTTACTAATAATGGAACTAATCCATTGCCAAATAGTTTTTATGAAGCATTAGCTTGGCAAGGACTGAAAGACCACAATGTAAAAGCTTACACTGACTTAGCTTCTTCGAAGAAAACAGAGTTAACTAATGCTTTAAATGCTCACTACCATAGTACAACTAAAAACTGCCCTAATTAATTATGAAAAATTTAATATTCATCACATTTTGTTTGTTTTCTACTGTATTATTGGCTCAAGAACAAAAAAGAGATACGTTATTTATTAAATATGACAGTTCTTTATTAAATAGAAAGTACGACTCTATTGAAAAAACCTTCTTTTATATTATAAAAGGAACAGGTGTAAGGGAAGAATTGGTTTACTTACTTGAAAAAGAAAATTATTTTAATTTAAAACCAAAAAACGTTCTATGTTTTAAAAATGTTTTAAAAAAATCTAATTCATATTTTAAATCCAATCCATATTATAAAAAAGATCAACTTGATGATACAAAATTAGCTAAATATTTAGGGAAGTATGTTATTTTTCTAATAAAAGGAAAGAAATATATTAAGGTTGCAACAGTACATGAGTCCTATTAAATACAAACCACAACACGGTATATAAAAAATAGCAGTCAAGTGCAAGCTATAAAGTTTGTACTTTTCTGTTATTTTTATTTTAAACTGAAAGTAATAGCTTTTTTATTCTGCAACTTTTCATATACCAAACCGTTAGTGGTCATTAACACATAAGTGAGATAATAAAGAATGAAGACAGATAAGAGGAAAGAATATATTGAAATCGTAACGACAAGAATAGGCCGGCTTAATTTAATGCCAGAAAAAACACTCGACTTGTTGCACAAAACACTAAGTAATTATTACTCAAAAGTTGAAATATCAATTATAGAAAGAAAGAAAGACTTAAAAGAACTCATAAGGAAAAAACCCGATTTAATAGTTTCAGGAATTAAATATATAGGATTTGATCTAAATTCAGTACAAAGAAGTTCAAAAAATAAAATTTGGTTTTCAGATTATTTAGACGGTCATAAAATTCTATATACAGGTTCATCAAAAAAATCTATTGAATATGAATTTGACAAAAGTAAAGCAAAGGATATCGTTTCGAAATACGGATGCAACACGGCTTCTTTTTTTGTTGCAAAGCCTAATCAATACATTCAAAATGATCTTCCTCTTGATTTTCCATTATTCATAAAACCTCTTTACGAAGGCGATTCAAGAGGTATTGATTCTAATTCTTTGGTTTTTAATTTTAATGATTATCAAAGAAAATTGTCTTCTATCTTTGAAAATCAAGGTACTGTATCCTTAGTTGAAAAGTATCTAAATGGTAAAGAATATACTGTGGCTATTTTTCAAAATTTTAAGAATAATTCATATAAAGTTTATCCTATTGAATTATTGGCAAAGAAAAATACTAAAGGAGATAGGATTTTAGGATTTACAGATAAAATTGCAGATAAGGAATTGGCATTAAAAATAGAAAATGAAGATGTTAAGAATAAAATATCAAAATTAGCATTGGATTCTTTTAAAGCATTAGGTGCAAGAGGATATGGAAGAATAGATATTAAAATGGATGAGAAAGGCATTCCCTATTTTTTGGAAGCAAATTTAATTCCCGGTTTAGGTACTGGATATTTATACAAGTGCTATAAACTAAACACAGGGCTAACGTATGAGAAAATGATTTTAGATATTGTAAAAAATGCATTAAAAAAGTAATACAACGAACCGCTAACAAAGTGTATAAATCATTGGGCAATAAGTGATTAACTCAAAGTAAGTGCATATAGACAATGCAAGTAATAAATCGAAAGTGAAGTGCTTTGAAATGCCCAACGCTTCATACACAAACCGTTACCACACATTAAAACAGAACGCAAAATGTACCTGATAAATAAATCAGAAAATAGAATTACTAAACTTGAACAAAAGACCTTTTCTGAATTAAAATTTAGAGAAAGAGAACATTTACAAGAGTGGATAGCAAATAACCCTTCAACTCTTGGAGAGGAACTTTTAATAATTCAAAAAGAATTTAGTGGCTTTAGTGAAACGAAAGAAAGACTTGATTTATTGGCTTTAGATAAATTTGGAAATTTAGTTATAATCGAAAACAAACTTGATGATAGTGGAAAAGACGTTACTTGGCAGACAATTAAATACGCTTCATATTGTTCAAGTTTAACAAAACAAGAGATAATCAAAATTTTTCAAGAATATTTAGGGACAACAGCAAAGGCAGAAGATAAAATTTCAGAGTTTTATGACAATAAAGAAATAGAAGAACTTTTATTAAATCAAGGTTTGAACTCACAGAGATTAATAATGATTGCTGCTAAATTCAGAAAAGAGGTTACTTCTTCTGTTTTATGGTTAATGAACTTTAAAATAAGAATTCAATGCTTTAAAGTAACACCTTTTGCTTTAAATGAACAATTGTTTTTAAATTTCGAACAAATATTACCAATAAAGGACACAGAAGATTTTACAATTGGAATAGCATCTAAAGCACAAGAAGAAGTAGAAGTTCAAGAAACTTTAAAGAACAGACATCTAATTAGAATAAATTTCTGGGAACAGTATATAAAAGAAAGTAACAAAATCAATAATCTGTTTTCTAACATTTCACCTTCAAAAGACAATTGGATTGGCATTGGCATTGGAATGACTGGAGTAAATTTGAATTTAGCAATGAGTAAAAACTATTGTCGCAGTGAAATTTACATAAACAGAGGAAGTAAAGAAGAAAATAAAGATCTATTTGATTTTATCTATCCAATACTCCGTTAAGTTTTTATGCTGCTCTGATACCATAATACAGTAGTTCTTTAATTTTTTGTTTATTATTCTTCAAGTTCGGTCTTATAGCGAACACGTTAAAAAATCGAGCAAGCATTAACTCATTGTGATGTAAGGTTTTAATATCCTTGATTGAGAAAGCGCCTCTTAGCCTTTTTTCAATAGGCATCCAATGTGTAATCTTAGCAAGATTAACAGTTGTAAGTGCTGTATTAAAATGAAAATTGAGTTTATCCTCACTTCTTGCTTGACAGTGATTTAGACCAGTATATTGTTTGGCATCTCTAAAAGTAAATTCTATTTGAAATCTAGTACGATAATATGTCAAAACCATTTCTGCTGAAATTGTTACATCTGTAGAGAAATATAATTTATGATTCCATTTTCCTTTTTTAAGGGAATAAACAATCACAAGATTGATTTTTCTTTTTAATGATTTTGAGTATACAATAGCGCTGTATACTTTGCTTTTCGGATTATCTTCTATCAAAGAAAAATATTCTTTTCTAAGTTTTTTATAATCAATTTTTCCATCATATTTCTTAGGTCTTCCTCTCCCATATTTCTGTTGGTCAGTATAAATATATTGTAAGTCAGCATCGTTTCTTAGTCTGCTAACGGTCTCCAATCCATTATCAGAGAGTTTAGAAACAAAACCGTATTTGGAAAAATAAGCATCTGCCACAACATATTTAGACATCGAAAGAAGTATCTCTTTTCTTTGAATCAATATATTGGCATAATGATCTACCAAACTTTTTGATTCCAAATTATTTGGTGTCTGAACAGCCTCTAAATGAAACGCTGTATGATTATCTATATCAATCGCTGCTATACCAGATATTTCCAATCCCCATTTTGCCTTTCCCGCTACACCAGACCAATAATAACCAACTCCACAGGTGGATTTACCAGATTTACTAACATAACTCGGGTCGAAAGCAATGGTTAAATGTTTGCCCCCATACTCAGTAATCAATTCTTTATTGAAATTTAAAAAGTCAAAAGACTTACTAAACTGATTCCTGTAATGTTGTTCTCCATGATCACCATAACGACTTAACTGCATAAAATTTAAACGTCCTTTTATGCTGAGAAATAGACCAAAAACTTCCAACATAAAATCATATTGCCATTTATTTACATCTTTCATTTTGTTAAGTAATCTTTTTGTGTGATATTTATAGTTGGATTTATCCTTGAGAAGCATCATTAATAGCTGTTTGAAATTAACTATTAATTTAATGATAATCAGGGAGTTATCCTAATTTTTGAGCCTGTTTTTTTAACTTATTTAATTGACTGTTAGAGGGTTAGGGCAAAGTTTAACGGAGTATTGCTATCAAATGAAAGATATTATTGAAAACAGTTTTGGTGGAGAATTGGAATGGGAAAGAATG
The DNA here is from genome assembly GCA_965242715.1 of Tenacibaculum sp. Lineage (GTDB taxonomy): Bacteria > Bacteroidota > Bacteroidia > Flavobacteriales > Flavobacteriaceae > Polaribacter. The sequence continues at coordinate 811,724 of OZ251501.1, read as the reverse complement.
GATGACAAAGTATCTTGCCGAATAAAATCTGAATTAACTGGAGTAAGTTACTTTGAAAAAAGTGATTGGAATAGAATGATAGAGTTTATGATAGATGCTTCCGAAAGAATGGAAAAGGCTTTTAAAAATCCTGTTAAGAAAACAAACAATTATATAAAAGGTAAAAAATAATAGTATCTATCTTAAAGGTAAAAATTACACTTAAAACACTTATGAGTGTAAATATGTGCTATATTTACACTCGTTAAGCAAAAGAGAGTAAAACTTACCTTCGTTCAATATGAGAGATTTTAAAAAAGATAAGCCTTATAATAGTTTACCTATTCTACCTCCAAGTATAAATTTGGAAACCACAGCAATTTTACGTAAAACTATTACTGCAAGTAGAGCGTTAGCCCAATTAAATGGAGCAATAACAAATCTTCCAAATCCGAGATTATTTTTAGATACAATTCATCTACAAGAAGCAAAAGCCAGTTCTGAAATCGAAAATATCATTACTACTAATGATGAATTGTACAAATCTGTAATTGCAGACAAAAAATTTGAGAACCCAACGACAAAAGAAGTTATAAGTTACAAAGATGCTCTTTGGCACGGACTTGAACAATTAGAATCAAGACCTTTCATTACTACGAATCTTTGTGTTGAAATAATGCAACGCATCCGACAAAACACATCTAATATTAGAACTACACCTGGAACAACACTTTCCAATACCAAAGGAGAAGTTATTTATACTCCTCCATCAGGAGAATCTGTAATTCGAGAAAAATTAAGGAATCTTGAAAAATTTATAAATGAAGATGACTCATTAGACCCTTTAATAAAATTAGCATTGCTACATTATCAATTTGAAGCAATACACCCTTTTTCTGACGGAAATGGAAGAACAGGACGAATACTACTCTTACTTTATCTTAAAATTGAAAAACTACTTGACATTCCTGCTATTTATTTAAGCGAGTATATTATAAAAAACAAATCAGAATATTATAAAAGATTAAGACAAGTAACTGAAAAAGAAGATTGGGAAAGTTGGATAATGTATATTTTAGATATGATTGAATGGACTTCTAAAAAGGGAATAACGAGATTGGAAAACATTTTAAATTCAATGAAAACAACTTCAGAAGAAATTAAAAAAGAACTTCCAAAAGCGTATTCTAAAGATTTAATAGAAATACTATATAAACTTCCCTATACAAAAAGACAGCATTTAGTTGATGCAGGTTTAGGAACAGCAAAAACCGTAGGGAATTATTTAATAGAATTAGAGGAAAAAGGTTTTCTAAAATCTGTAAAATTAGGGAAAGAGAAACTTTACCTTAATCACAGACTAATGACAATCCTTGAAAAAGAATAACGTGTGGTAACAATGTATATAAATCACTGGGCAATACGTGATTACCCAAAAGTTAGTGCATATAAATAAAGATAGTAATAAACCGAAAGTGAAGTGCTTTTAAATGCCCAACGCTTCATATACTAACCGTTGCCAACAATACAACTGAACCAAGTATTATTGAACTGACTTACTGAAATCTCTTTATTTTTGCCTTGCTTTTTTAAGCAAGTTTGCGGAAAAAATTAATTCACAAACTTTATACGTTAATTATTATCTTTAGACTTTTTAAATTCAAATTTTTACATTTTTTTTAAATGGGCGCAATAGCAACAAGCATAACTAAACAAATAGAAATCCTAAAATCTAGAAATATGGATTTCGACATGGAAGAATCAAAAGTAAAAGAAATACTATTAGATATTGGATATTATCGTTTAGGCTTTTACTGGCATCCATTTGAAGTAGATGAAAATCACAATTTCAAAAAAGGAACGAAATTTTCAGATGTTGTAAACCTTTATTATCTGGATGTAGATTTAAGGAGTATTTTAACGAAATATTTAAATAGAATCGAGTTAAACTTTAGAACAAAATTAATTTATTATGTTTCTAATAAATATAAAACTTCACCTACATGGTTTATAGATTACAAGGTAGTTTCAAGAGATTTTATAGAAAATTTTGAACTTCATTATAATGATGATTTTATTAATGACAATAAGACTTTAAGAAAACATCATGCTAAATATATAAATGACAGGTATGCACCTGCTTGGAAAACACTAGAGTTTTTAACTTTTGGTGCAATTGCAAAAATTTACAAGTCATTAAACGAAGATGATATACAGGTAAGAATTTCAGAATTGTATGGAGTTAGAAACTTTCATAAATTCATAAATCTGCTTAATACAATAGTATATGTAAGAAACTGTTGTGCCCATAGTAGTGTAATGTTTGATTTAAACCTATCTAAAAGCATATCTGCTTTCGCTGAAATAAAATTTAATAGTTCTGAAAGACATAATTTAGATTCCTGTATCAAAGTTATTTTATATATTATTGGTAAAATTTCAACTAGTAGAAAAGAAGAAATGGAATCTGCTATTAATGCTTTATTTGAGTCTTATAAAGACAATGAAGTAATACGAAATATTGTTAAAAATAAAATTGGGCATAGATTTTGAATAATATTTTGTATATTTGCATCAAATAAGTGCCTTATTATTTATTCTAAATACTATAATGGTGCACTATAATAAAATAAAACTAAACCCAGACTTGCTCTGGGTTTTTTATTTAAAATAGTCGTTCCTTAAAAAGGTTTCAACATTCTGATTTACAGTTAATTATTTGATATTTTTCACTGTTTATATAGTGTTTAATTGCAAGATTTTCCGTATATTATAGTATAAACCTTGCAATAAATGATAGGAAAAACAGCGAATCAAAATCAACAAAATTTGTTCAGACCTTTGCTCAAGGATTTTATTAATTTGAGCCACTAATTAATTTTGTTGAGCAACAAAATAGATTGGAAATACTTTGAGAAAGATTTCTCACAGTATTATTCACATACAGGTCAACCAGCGATGCCAGTACGATTAATGGTTGGAAGTTTAATGCTCAAGCGTATTTATAATTTATCTGATGAGCGTCTATCCGAAGCTTGGGCAATGAACCCTTACATGCAATATTTTTGTGGCATGGCTTATTTTGAGTATCAATTTCCCTGTGATCCAAGTGACTTTGTACATTTCAGAAAACGTATAGGAGAACTAGGAGTTCAAAAAATATTTGCATACTCTATCCGTCTTTTTGGTAAAGCAGCCAAAGAAAAAGTAACATTATCAGACACCACAGTAGCAGAGAACAACACTACCTTTCCTACAGATGCTAAATTAGCCAAAAAGATTATTGATAAATGCAATGATATTGCTAAAAAAGAAAAGATAAAGCAACGACAAAGTTATGTCAGAACCTCAAAGCAATTATTAAGAGACACCCATAATCGTAAACATCCAAAGCGATATAAAAAAGCAAAGAAAGCAGATGCAAAACTAAAAACTATAGCAGGTCGTTTACTTCGAGAGTTGGAAAGAGAATTACCCGAACACGTTTTAGAAGTCTATAAAAAGCAGTTTGCTTTGTATTATCAAATCTTACATCAAAAGCGAACAGATAAAGATAAAATTTACAGTATTCACAAACCATTTACAGCATGTATCGCTAAAGGGAAAGTGCATAAAAAATATGAATTTGGTACTAAAACAGGGTTAATTACTACTTCAAAAACATTAATCATTACTGCGATAAAAAGTTTTAAAGGCAATCCTCACGATAGCAAAACAATAGCACCATTATTAGAACAAATGCAATCCAATATTGCTTTTTTACCCCAAGAAGTTGTTTATGACAGAGGTGGAAAAGGCATCAAACAAATAGGTAATACCAAAATATCAACTCCTGATTATAGACCTTTAAAACGAGATACAGAATATCAGAAAAGATGTAAAAGAGGAAAATTTAGAAGAAGAGCTGCTATTGAACCAGTTATTGGTCATTTAAAAACAGACTTTAGATTGAACCAAAACTATCTTTGGGGAGAAAATTCCCCGCAAATCAATGCCTTTTTAGCTGCTACAGGTTGGAATCTTAAGAAATTTATGAAACAACTCAAAGAAGAATTTAATAACTTATTGTTTAATATTTTAAGACCTCTTTTTTCTTTATTTTCTTCGCCAAGAAAATGGGTTGTTAAGGTTTGACTAAAATAGTTTTGCTTCCGACTGTCATCAATCTGCCAACGCTCAAAAAAAATAAAGTTTTCAGTATGTCAAAGAACATCTGAACTGATTGAAAAGTACAGTTGGCAACAACGTGTATAATTCATTGCTAGTTCAGTCCTTACTTACGAAAATTCTTCCGAATTTTCTAGTCCGTTTATATTTACTATTTTAGTGCTTGCATACGCAACGAAATCATACACAAGCACGTTACCCACAAGCGAAAAAAAAAGCCAACCGCACGTTCAAGCACATTTTATTTGGCTCGTACCTCACAAAATAAAAAGAGCTTTCACTTCCCTACCCGCTCCGAAAAAATAATATTTACTACAAACAAGTAAATTGTCCCAAATATTTACTAAATTTGGGACACAAATAACAGTACCATGAATAACTCAGTTCAAACTAGAATTGAAAACAAGATAAAATCAATGAAAAGAGGGAGTATTCTATTCCCTTCTTACTTTGAAAGCGTGGGAAATGTGGAGGCTGTAAAAAAGTCATTATTACGACTTGAGACAAAAAAGTTTCTAATCAGATTAGCACATGGAATATACTTATATCCGAAAGAAGATAAACTTCTAGGTATTTTATATCCATCTATAGAAGAAATAGCCAATGCAATTGCAGACAGAGATAAAGCTCGAATTATCCCAACAGGAATAAAAGCTTTAAATCAACTCGGTTTATCTAATCAAATACCTATGAATATTGTTTTTCTTACAGACGGAGCTGCTCGCAGTATTGTTGTTGGAAAAAGAACAATTAAATTTAAAAGAACGACTCCTAAGAACTTAGCTGTAAAAGGTAAAATAACTAATTTAGTTATACAAGCCCTAAAAGAGATAGGGAAAGAAAACGTTACAGAGGAACAAATAGAAATAATTTCGGAACATCTTAAATTAGAAAAAGCAGAAACCATAGAACATGATGCAAAATTATCTCCTGCATGGATATCTAGAATTATAAAGAAAAGAAAATAATGAAAAACTTTATAAAACTTAACAAAAAAGATAAACTGAATATCTTTAATCAAACAAGTGAACGCTCTGGTTTGCCTTCTTCTGCTGTAGAAAAAGATTGGTGGGTAACTTTATCTTTAAATATTATCTTCTCATTACCATATGCTAATCAAATAGTTTTTAAAGGCGGAACTTCTCTTAGTAAAGCTTGGAATTTAATTGAACGTTTTTCAGAAGATATTGATTTAGTAATTGATAGAAAACACCTTGGATTTGAAGGGGAATTGAGTAAAACACAAGTTAAGAAACTAAGAAAGGTTTCTTATTCTTTCATTGGAACAGAGTTTTATAACGACATCAATAATGAACTAGTAAAATTAGGTGTATCAGATTATGAATTAGTCGTTCAAAAAACAAAAAATACCGATACTGACCCATTAATTATTGAATTACGATACAAATCTTTAACAGAAGAATCTCAGTACTTAAAGCCTAGAGTACTAATTGAAGTTGGAGCAAGGTCTTTAATGGAGCCTGTAGATAATAAATCGATTATATCAATGGTGTCAAGTGAGTTTAGCCAACTTCCATTTACTGAAAAAGAAATTACAATTCCTGTAGTATCTCCAAAACGAACTTTTCTTGAAAAAATATTTTTGTTGCATGAAGAATTTCAAAAAGAGACGAAATTTATACGAGTGGAAAGAATGAGTCGTCATTTATATGATTTAGAAAAGTTAATGGATACTACTCATGGAATAGAAGCCTTAAAAGACACTGCTCTATATAATACAATTGTGGAACACAGAAAGAGTTTCAATGCCATTAGAGGAATTGATTATGCAAACCATATGCCCAAATCAATTAACATTGTTCCTCCAGATGAAACAATTAAGGATTGGGAAAAAGATTATAAAACCATGCAAGAAAGTATGTTTTATGGTTCTACTATTAGTTTTGAAAAGCTGATAGAGAGAATTACGGAATTGAACACTAGAATTAAAACAATGTAATGATGGAAGAAAAACAAATTAGGGAAGAATTAGAAAAAACCTTAGCCAATGACTCTAGTAATTACAGTAAAATTTTAGAATTATCTACAAAATTAGCAAGTTTTGACAAAGATAACATTCGCTTTAGTGTAGATGCGGGAATAATAGATAGATTAGGAACTGAATTAGTTGCTAGACAAGAAACTGCAGTTTCTGAATTAGTAAAAAACTCTTATGATGCAGATGCAAAAGAAGTCATACTAAAATTTAAAGATTCTGATTCTATTGGTGGAACTTTACTAATTGATGATGATGGCATTGGAATGACGAGAGAACAATTGGTTAACGGTTTTATGCGTATTTCTTCTACAGATAAATTACACAACCCTCTTTCCGTACGTTATGAACGTAAAAGGTCTGGCCAAAAAGGTATTGGACGATTTGCTGTACAAAGGCTAGGTGATAAACTTACCATTACCACACAAACTAAGACTAGTGAAAATGCACTTGAACTAACTATAGAATGGAAAAAATACAAAGGTGATATTGATTTAGTAAATATTACCAATAAAATTATTACAGTAGAAAAGCAAAAGGAAGAAGGAACCACTTTAAAAATAGATGGCTTAAAAGATAAGTGGACATCAGCTGCAATAAAACGAATTTACAGATATGTTAGTGCTATTATGCAACCCTTTCCCTTATCAGAACTGAACGAAGAAAACAATGAGGAAGACGAAAATGAAATTAAAGAAATAATAGACCCTGGATTTAAATCAGTTTTAAAAAAAGTAGAAAATAATAAATCTACAATTATAGCTGATGAATCTAGTATGATTTATGACCATGCTTTAGCTGAAATTGAAGGTTGGATTGATGAAAATGGACTAGGTATTTATTCAATAAAAAGTGAACAGTTAAAAATAGATGATTATGGAGAAATAGGTAGTGATCCTGACGATATGTTCCTACCATTCTCTCAATTAAAAAGAGTAAAATTTAAAGCTTTCTACTATATTTATGGTAAAAATTTAATTCCTAAAATGCATGAATCAAGTATTCGTCATTTAGCTAAAACATTAGGAGGTATTAGATTATATAGAAATGGTTTTAGAGTGTTACCATATGGCGAACCAAAAGATGATTGGTTAAAACTAGATGCATCTATAAGACAGCGTTCAATTCTTCCTGTACATGGTAATATCAATTTCTTTGGATTTGTTGAACTAACGGATTCTGAAAAAAAATTTAATGAAACTTCTAGTCGTGAAGGTTTAATGGAAAATGAAGCGTTAATACAATTACAAAATTTTGTATATCGAACATTAATTACCGGAGTAATAAAAGTTGCCGAAGTTCGAAATATTAAAATTGTCTCAGGGCAAAAAAAAGAAGGAAAACTTTATAAGAAAATTGAAGTTCGAATTAAAGATATTGCACATACATTGGAAGCTTTGGATATTGAGTTAGAAAAAGAAGAAGGAGATATTAATGCTAAAAGAAAAAGACGAAAGAAAGTTAAACAGCTTAAAAAAGATATAGAAGAAGTAGCTCAATTACAAAAAGAAGAAACGACTAAAATGCTAAAAGAAAAATCAATGCTGCGTGTTTTAAGTAGTGTTGGTATAACTATTGGTCAATTTATACATGAAGTAAGAGATTATGTTAGTAGTATGGAATCAGATGTAAAGTTTCTTTTAGAAAAATTACGCTCTGATACCGTTCTAACTGAAAGACTATTAATCTTAGATAAAAATATTACAACCTTTAAAAGTTATACTTCTTATTTTGATAATGTAATTTCTCAAAATGTCGTTAGAGAATTAAAGCCTATTGAAATTCAAAACACTTCTGAAAATTTCTGGAAATCAATACACAATGATGCCATAAAAAGTGATATTCAATTTAATTTACCCATAAGAAGTGGCTCTTATTTATATACTAGACCTATGCATCCATCTGAATGGTCTTCAATCCTTTTTAATTTTTACACAAATGCTAAAAAGGCAATAAAAAGAACGAAAAAATCAGGAAAAATAAAAATTGAATGTGGTTTAGATAATAATAACATCTTTTTAGAATTTTCAGATACTGGAGATGGAATTTCAGAAGAAAATGAAGAGAAAATATTTGAAGAATTCTTTACAACTACTTCCCCAAATACTTTGGATGAAATAGACTCAAGTAATGAAATAACAGGAACAGGATTAGGATTAAAAATAGTAAAAGATATTGTTTCTAGTTATAGAGGAAGTATTCAAGTAGTTTCTCCAAAAGAAGGATTTAATACTTGTTTAAGAATTGAAATACCAACAGCAACAGATAAAGAACTTGATGATTATGGCATATAATATATTATATATAGACGATTTAGAAACAAAAAGTCGTGAAGAGGACATTAAAAATTTAGGTTATGAAGTTAGGTTATATAACCCAACTTCAAATTTATCTGACTTATTCTTAGAACTAGAAGAGTTTAAGAATGTTAAAGCAACTGTTTTAGATTATAGATTGACCAAAGGATCAAATAATGCTTGTTTTGATGCTCCAACTATTGCACAAACACTAAGAACCAAACATAAAGAGGACTTACAAGGTTTTCCTATGGTATTAATGTCTAATGAAACAATAAAAGTTGCTGAATTTGATAAAGATTTAACGAGTCAAGACTTATTTGATTTTGTTTTAACAAAAGAGGAATTTTCAAATGATATGCCAAATTTCAAGAAAAAACTAGATTCCTTGAGACTGTAAACTCAACTCTGTCTGCATAAAAAAAGCATTAATTTTATTCAAACAGAAAAGATGACACAAACAGAACAAGATTTATTAGAAAAGAAAGCCTTAGACCAATTATTATCGGGTAAGAGTTTATTTGGCAAAGAAGGCGCATTTGCTCCTATGCTAAAGAGTTTTATAGAAAAAGCTTTAGAAGCGGAGATGGAAAGCCATTTATTTTTGAGCGATTCATCAAACAAAAACAAGCGAAATGGGAAAGGCAAAAAGACGATAAAAAGCGGCTTAGGTACTTTTGAAATTCAAACCCCAACTGACAGGAATAGCAGTTTTGAGCCCGAGATTATAAAAAAGCGACAAACGATATTAGCGGAGAGTTTATCGGATAAAATAATAGGTTTATATGGATTAGGAATGAGTTTAAGAGATATTTGCTCTCATATAAAAGAGATGTATGATACCGATATTTCTCACACAGTATTAAGCCAAATTACAGATAAAATTATACCAGACATCAAGGAGTGGCAAAGTCGCCCATTAGAATCTATGTACTGTATCGTTTGGTTAGATGCGATGCATTATAAAGTTCGTGTTGATGGAAAAGTATCCCATAAAGCACTTTATAATATTCTAGGAATCAACAAGGAAGGACATAAAGAGGTTTTAGGAATGTATATCTCACAAAGCGAAGGAGCTAATTTTTGGTTGCAAGTTTTAACAGATTTACAACACAGAGGGCTTGAAGATATACTGATAGCTTGCACTGATAATTTAAAAGGATTTTCTGAAGCTATTTTGAGCATCTTTCCAAAAACACAAATACAAAAATGTATTGTGCATCAAATTCGTAATTCTTTAAAATATGTAGCCTCGAAAGATCAGAAAGCATTTATGAAGGATTTAAAATTAGTTTACAAAGCCATCAATAAGGAAATAGCAGAAGATGAATTGTTAAATTTAGAAGAGAAATGGGGCGAAAAATATCCTATTGTCATTGAGAGTTGGCGGCGAAATTGGGAGGAACTTTCTCAATATTTTGAATATACAGAGCCTATCAGAAGAATTATTTATACTACAAATGCCGTAGAGGGTTTCCACAGACAGGTTCGTAAAGTAACCAAAACCAAAGGTGCTTTTGTAAATGATATGGCGCTTTTAAAGTTGGTTTATCTCGCAACAAAAAACATACAAAAAAAGTGGATAAGTCCGCTCCACAATTGGAGTTTGATTATTCAACAATTATATATTAAATTTGGAGAGAGAATACCGCTCGATATTAGCATCCCCAAAAGCAGCTCGTGACGCTGCCGCTGGGGCTCATTTTAAAAACAGTTCGATTTTTTAAGCCAGAGTATGAAAAGAAAAAATCAAACTATTTTTAAAACGGAAAAAAAACACAGACAGAGTTTAAATTACACTCCCGATTCCTTCATAAATACTTACGAAACTATTAAACAACATAAATTTGACTTAGATAAAATTTTAAGTATTGATAACCCTAACGCCTTACACTCTAGAATTAATGCTGAAGCTAAAAAGATAGATAATAATGTTTTCATGTTAAGTAACTTTATTTACTATGAAATTATTAGACCTGTTGGTGTTTTAATTGGTGAAGATGTATTATCCGCAAGACTTGGTGTTTCAAAAAACTCAAAAGATTGGACTAAATTATTAGATTCCCTAAAACCAACTATGTTTACAGGTGTCTTTTCAGAATACCATAACCGTTGGTGGATGGATAACATTGATAAATGGTGGGACGAAACAATATCAGCTGAAACAACCATGAGACGTTTAAATGCTAAAGATAGAGTTGAGCTATTGAAAACGAAATTAAGTTTAGAAGATTTAACTCCAATAACAAAAACAAAAAATTCTGTTAGTTCAAATTTTTGGACGATTTGCAAAACTTCTAAAGAAGCACTAGACCCTTTTGACGGTATTGAACTCTTAAAAGACTATTTGCCTTGGCAAGAAAAAGAGTACATCTCTATTGATTCAGCTTTAGCTGGAAAAATGGACGATTACAAAAATCAAATAAGTGAGATTGATAAAAAAGCTATTCGTGAATTACTCATGTTACGCATCCAAACCTCAAAAAAGGATGATTAAGCAGCTTTAGGTGTTGATAACTTTCTGAGTTCGTTATGAGCTGCTTTTTGAGCTGCTAAATAGATTTGTGTTTTCATAGCAAAATGATTTTTCCCTGTTCTTTGTTTAAGCCACTCTAACTTTATATAAGCTACAATTGACAATACAAAATGATTCGTTTGAGTTTCTGTTTTTTTAGTTGGAGATTTAGCAAAACCTGTGTTACTTTTAATCGATTTGTGATACTCTTCTACTGCCCACCGTTTTTTGTAGATTGTAGTTATTTGGTTATACGATAAATTTAAATCACTACAAGCCAAGTACAACTCGCCGACTGTATCATTCTCGTTTTTGAAAACTTGCTTTGTAAGCAACAGCGGAAAGTCTAGTTTTTCAAACCAAACTTCCACGGTTTGTTGTCTTGGCTGTAATGTTTTAATATTCACGTATGCTCCATTTTGCTTATCTTCTAAGGATAAGGCTACTTTTCGATTGCTTTTTAAGGCAATAATAAAATCATTTTTTAAAAGTTCTTTACAATAAACCATGTTCTCTGCTGAAGAAAACCAACTATCAGCCAACACATAATCAAAGTGTATTTTGCTACTACATTCCTGCAACATTTCTCTAAAAAGTTCGTTTTTAGTTTTGCTGCTTTTACGCTTTTGCCTTCCTGTTTTTTTGTCGGTAACCCAAATATTTTTCTTTATAAACTCTACACCACACGGTATACGCATGCCTCCAACTTCGACTAAAGCAGTTAGAAAATTAACCCCTTTTACAGACCTTCCAAACACATGGTCAAAATGCCAAGTGTTCAACTCACTTTCATCTGTATATTGTTTTTCTTGTATCGAATCATCAAAACTTAAAATGATAGTTTCTTTAGATTGAGTCAATTCTTCAACATAAGGTTTTGCCTTTTTCCATAGAAATTTACTGTCATAAACACCCGTTGATAATGCTCGTGTTATTTTATCATGTTTTATAGAGAGTAATGAAGCCATACCTGTAGCTGTCGTGTAAGAACTTGAACTTATCAAATAATCAGTATACAAATCAACAAAATTATCCATCTTTTTATTTCTCAAAGTTGTTAACAAGATAAACTATAAATATCTTAAATTCAAATTATTCTTGCGTAAGGTGAGTGAATTAGTAAAAAAAGAAAGAGCGAATGGATAGTTGGAATTTAAGATGTTTTAGACAAGATTTAACCCGAATAATTCATCATAAATCAAAAAACCTGAATGTAAAGTGTTATATTTAAGCAGTTAAACACAAAATACATCATTTTTTAAAACACCCATATTTGAGCACTAAAGATACTTTATTTTATCGAGGAAATCAAGCTATTTCGGTTGATTTTTCAGCCACAGAGATTAGTTCAGATGGTTCTTTGATTCTTTTAGAAAAGTTAGAGAGAACCCACAACTTACTAAAACATTTTAGCAAGTTACTTCCTGATCTTCGAAACCCTAAATACATTACTTACAGTCGAGAGCATCAACTCAAGCAACGTGTGTTTATGCTAATGCTAGGTTATCAAGATGCCAATGATGTGACCCATTTACAAAATGACCCATTATTTAAAGATGTTCTTCAAGGAGATTTGGCTTCTCAACCTACTATTTCTCGTTTTGAAAACAGTTTGAATAAAGAAACTATTTTCAAACTTTCTTACGCCTGGATTGATCGTTACGTATCAAGCCTAAAAGGTCGAGATGAAATAACAATTGATGTTGATGCTACCGATGATCCAACATATGGGAATCAACAAATGTCAATGTTCAATGGTTATTATGGACAGTTTATGTTAAATGAATTATTTTTTCATGATGGAGAAACCGGTCAAATTATCCTGCCAGTTCTTCGCCCAGGAAATAGCCATTCGAATCGATGGTATGTCGGAATTTTAAGAAGAATTATTCAAAAAATAAAAAAAGCATATCCTGAACTAAAAATTACTATTCGAACAGATAGTGGATTTAGTTGTGCTCCTTTTTATAAATTAGTAGCTGATTATGATTTGTTTTTTGTAACAGGTCAGGCTAGTAATTCGGTACTCAAAAGAAAGGTTGAGCGTTGTAAAAAAGCGGTTCAACTTCAATATGTAAATCAGCATAAAAAACACCAACATTTCACATCGTTTCGCTATCAAGCCAAAAGTTGGCATAAACCACAACAAGCTTACTGTAAAATAGAAAGTACAGGGAAAGGCTTAAATGTTCGTCATTTTATAAGTAATATTAAAGAGAAAGGTGCCCGAGAAATATACTTTGATTTCTATGTAAAACGAGGTGAATCTAGCGAAAACAGAATTAAAGAAGTCAAGAATATGTGTTTTTCCGATCGATTATCCAATCATGGATTTGTTGCAAACTTCTTCAGGTTGTTTTTAAGTAGTTTAGCCTACGAACTATTTTTATTACTAAAAAAAAGCATCAAAAAAACAACATTTGAAAAGGCTGAAAAATGGCAAATAAATACAATAAGAACCAATTTATTAAAAGTTGGAGCTACCATAAAAGTCACTAAAAAACGAATATATTATCAGTTATCAAGAGCATTTGTATATCAAGATTTGTTTCGAGAGATAATAACTCAATAACGGTTTTAAAGTGAGAATTTTAAAACCTTGGGATACCTATGCTCTGTTAGTAAAATTAATCCTTTTTAACTTTTAAAATCAATTATAACATACTATTTACTCCGAAAAAGTTTAAAAAACGAAAGAGAGAATCCTAAAATCTAGAGATAAAAAATCTATTTTGAAATTTGTTCTAAATATAAATCCTATGAATAATGCGGGTTAAGCATGTTTCTTGAGTTAATAAGTGAATATCAAATAGGTGATTTTCAAAAACTTTATACGTTTCAAGGTAAACTAGAAAATTTAGATTATTTTGAGTATGATATTAAAGACATAATTTTTAATTTAAATAAGCGAATTTCAGGTACTATGCCCGAAACTTTAAATAAATATAAAATATCTCTAGATAATACAATTTCACTAAATAAAAAAGATGTTGCACTAAACGACATTGTTGAAAATTATTTATTTGAATTAAATATTGACTCTTATGCAAGTACAGAAGATGAAGATGGTGAGCCATATAAAAACTGTTGGCATTTAGACAAGCATATAGACAGTACAGATCCAAAATATACACATCCAACATATCATTTTCATTTTGGAGGTGAATTTCTAGAAGGAATAGATACAGGTGGTTTATCCATCTTTTCCAGCCCAAGATTACCACACCCACCAATGGATATATTTTTAGGATTTCATTTTATTATTTCAAATTTTTACAGCTCGAAAGATTATCCTTTTGTAAATGAATTAAAAGGAAATTATGATTATCAACAAATAATGAAACGAGCTCAAGAAAGATTATGGACTCCATATTTTAAAGCTTTTGATTCAACAAACACACATCAAGACTTCACAATAAATAAACTTTTCCCATTGTATATAAACTAAAATGAATCAAAGTATACTAAAATATTTAAAAAACTATTCTTATGATACAAAAGATGTCAATCGTCTTTTGGTGTCTTCATTTTTGGTTGTAAATAATATAAAAAATGTTACAAATACATTCATAAACGATTTTATTATATCAGAAGAAAAAGAATTAAATCAGGTAACGGAATTCATTCAATTATTTGACAAGCATTCTTTTGATATAGAAGAATTAATTGAGCTGTTTGAATTTGTTATATCTCCACAAGATAAAGAAGTTAACGGAGCTGTTTTTACACCTGAATACATTAGAAAACATATTGTTAAAACTGTAATTGAAAAGCAGAATGATGAATTAATTCCAAATTTAAAATTTGGAGATATTGCCTGTGGTTGTGGCGGATTCTTTAAAACAATAACTGAATACTATCGGGGTAATACAGAGAAAGGTTTCTATGAAATATACAGAGATAACATTTATGGCTTAGACATTCAAGAGTATAGCATACTAAGAACCAAGATATTACTTTCATTACTTGCTATTACAAATAATGAAGACAGAATCGAATATGATTTCAACTTATATTGTGGTAATGCTCTTAGCTTTGATTGGAGTACCGTTGAAACTTTAAACGAGAACAATGGTTTTGATATTATTGTAGGAAATCCACCTTATGTTGGTTCATCCAAAATGGATGAAGAAACAAAAGCTTTATTAGTAAATTGGAGTGTTTCTAAAACTGGAAAACCTGATTTATACATTCCTTTTTTTGAAATAGGCATGGAAAACTTAAACCAAAACGGAATTTTAGGATATATAACCGTCAACACTTTTTACAAAAGTTTAAATGGTAGGTCTGTGAGAAATTACTTTTCAACCAATAAGTTTGATATTTCTATTATAGATTTTGGTGGAGAACAATTATTTAAGAAAAGAACAACTTATACTTGTATCTGTTTTATTGGAAAAAAAGAAAGTACTTCAGTTAAATATGTGAAAAGATTAAGTCATCAAATTCAAAAAATAAAATCGTTAAATTACATAGATATTCCCTATTCAAATCTTGATGATTTTAATGGTTGGTATTTAATTAGTAAAAAGATACGTAAAGTTATATCAAAAATTGAAAATTGCGGAACTCCTTTAGGTGAGAAGTTTGAAATACGTAACGGTTTTGCTACGCTAAAAAACAATATTTATGTATTCAAACCTGTAAAAGAGGATAATGAATTCTATTACCTTTTGAAAGACAATGTTGAGTATAAAATTGAAAAGGGAATTTGTAAAGATGCTATAAAACCGAACACCTTAAAAACAGAATTAGAACTTGAAGCGAAAACGGAGAAATTAATTTTTCCTTACAATATTGAGCTAAATAAAACTGAATTGTTTGAAACCAGTAAAAAAACACTTAAAACACTTACTGAACCTGAGTTTAGAACAAATTACCCTTTTACTTTCAAATATTTATTAACTAACAAAAAAACATTAGCATTAAGAGACAAAGGAAATAAAAAATATGACCAATGGTTTGCGTTTGGAAGAAATCAAGCATTGACTTTAAATGGCTTTAAATTACTATTCCCTTACATAACCAATAAACCTTGTTTTGTCCTTACAGAAGACACTGAATTGTTATTTTATAATGGTTATGCCGTATTATCTGAATCTACAGACGACCTACTTCTTTTACAAAAAATATTAATGTCAAAAATATTTTGGTATTATATTGAAAACACTAGTAAACCATATGCAGGAGATTATTTTTCTGTGGCTAAAAATTATATAAAGAGTTTTGGAATTTGCGATTTATCTGAAAACGAGAAAATATTGTTATCTAACTTAACTGAACAAGTTGAAATAGATAATTTTTTAATGAATAAGTATGAAATTATATTGGAATAAGCCCAACGCAAGTTCAAGCACATTTAAAGTTTGTTCGTGCCTCACAAATTTAAAAGAGCTTTCACGCCAACGCTAGCAAGTTTGCGGAAAATAGCCAGTGGGTAACAATGTATAAAAAACATAGGGCGTTTGTGCTTAACCCAAAGGTCTGTGCATATTAATAAAGTCCGCTAAATATAAAATTTGGCGTTTATAGAACAAAAGATAAAGGCAAAATATTTATATTTAGCTAAGTAATAAACCGAAACAAAAGTGCTTATCAACTGCCCTACGTTTCTTATACTAACCGTTACCACACATTTGAACTAACCAACTAACAATCAGCAAAATGAAAAAAACCTTACTTCTATTTTTATTAATTGCATTTACATTTAGTTGTAAAAACGAAAAACAAGATGAACGAATTAAAGCAGTTGAATATTTACAAAACGTAGCTAAATCGACTAACGAAACAGAAAAACTACCAAGAAAAGTTGATGAATATACTATTGCCGAAAAGGTCACTTATGATTCAGATAAAAGCATAATGACTTACAGCTATATTCTAACTGACATTACACCTGATATTGAGAATAAAAGCGAAGTTATAAACTCTCTAAAAGCAATTGAGATTAACCAAATTAAAAGAGCAAAAGAAAATCAAGGAAATGACAAAGCTTATGAACTTTTAAAAGTTACAATTAATAGCATCTACAAAGATTCACAAGGAAATGAATTTTATAGTTTTAAAATTAAACCAGAACAATATTTACAATAAATATGGAATTTCTTAAAGACAAAAAAATATCATTTTTGATGATATTGTTTTCGGTTTTAATGCTAATCTTCGGAATAGTAACTAAAGATTATAATGGTTATTACTATAACAATACTCCGTTAAGTTTTTATGCTGCTCTGATACCATAATACAGTAGTTCTTTAATTTTTTGTTTATTATTCTTCAAGTTCGGTCTTATAGCGAACACGTTAAAAAATCGAGCAAGCATTAACTCATTGTGATGTAAGGTTTTAATATCCTTGATTGAGAAAGCCCCTCTTAGCCTTTTTTCAATAGGCATCCAATGTGTAATCTTAGCGAGATTAACCGTTGTAAGTGCTGTATTAAAATGAAAGTTGAGTTTATCTTCACTTCTTGCTTGACAGTGATTTAGACCTGAGTATTGCTTGGCATCTCTAAAAGTAAATTCTATTTGAAATCTGGTGCGATAATATGTCAAAATCATTTCTGCTGAAATTGTTACATCTGTAGAAAAATATAATTTATGATTCCATTTTCCTTTTTTAAGGAAATAAACAATCACAAGATTGATTTTTCTTTTTAATGATTTTGAGTATACAATAGCGCTGTATACTTTGCTTTGCTGATTGTCTTCTATCAAAGAAAAATATTCTTTTCTAAGTTTTTTATAATCAATTTTTCCATCATATTTCTTAGGTCTTCCTCTCCCATATTTCTGTTGGTCAGTATAAATATATTGTAAGTCAGCATCGTTTCTTAGTCTGCTAACGGTCTCCAATCCATTATCAGAGAGTTTAGAAACAAAACCGTATTTGGAAAAATAAGCATCTGCCACAACATATTTAGACATCGAAAGAAGGACCTCTTTTCTTTGAATCAATATATTGGCATAATGATCTACCAAACTTTTTGATTCCAAATTATTTGGTGTCTGAACAGCCTCTAAATGAAACGCTGTATGATTATCTATATCAATCGCTGCTATACCAGATATTTCCAATCCCCATTTTGCCTTTCCCGCTACACCAGACCAATAATAACCAACTCCACAGGTGGATTTACCAGATTTACTAACATAACTCGGGTCGAAAGCAATGGTTAAATGTTTGCCCCCATACTCAGTAATCAATTCTTTATTGAAATTTAAAAAGTCAAAAGACTTACTAAACTGATTCCTGTAATGTTGTTCTCCATGATCACCATAACGACTTAACTGCATAAAATTTAAACGTCCTTTTATGCTGAGAAATAGACCAAAAACTTCCAACATAAAATCATATTGCCATTTATTTACATCTTTCATTTTGTTAAGTAATCTTTTTGTGTGATATTTATAGTTGGATTTCTCCTTGAGAAGCATCATTAATAGCTGTTTGAAATTAACTATTAATTTAATGATAATCAGGGAGTTATCCTAATTTTTGAGCCTGTTTTTTTAACTTATTTAATTGACTGTTAGAGGGTTAGGGCAAAGTTTAACGGAGTATTGATTTGTAGAAGTACTGTAAAATTCATTTCTCGTTTTTGTAGATTTTCGAGAGCGAGGTTTTGAGTTCCATTCTGCAACCATAATCTCAAAATGCTTTTGCAAATCCTCATAAGTTGGCAGTGCTCCTTTATTTTGATGTACAATCTCTAAACTCGCTTTAGACCTGCTTTGTTTTGCTTTAATAGATTGCCCGTCGGTAAACCAACGTTTCAGTACAACTTGTTGCTGAAATCGGTTAAAAAACTGTTCCATCGGATTCGATTTTCTACCTACTTTATGATGATAGTGTTGTCCTCCTACTGCAATGACTTTAGAGTATAATTCTTGCATTTTTTTAGACCTGTGAGCAGATTGCGCATCATACGTAAATAAATACGGTCTAGCACCCGATTCATCTACTGCCATTCGTAAAGCGATAAAGTGATCTACGTGATTTTCTGTCATCGAAAATGAGCAGCCTAAAACCTTTTCGCTATACACGTCAAACAGAACATTAATCTTGCAAACTGCTGCCATTTTAGAAGTTGTGTCCCAAAAATGAACAGCATCTAACTTGGTACCATCAATCGCCCAATGCGCATTAGGGAATAATCTGTTTTTATCTTTACTTAAAGTGTGAGCGTATTTTTTGTTATATTCTTCAATTCCATTACTTGCTAACGTCCAAATTCTTACATTTTCTGGTTTAGTTAAATGATTATTAATTGCTCCTTCAGATAAAAAGGACCAACCCTTTTCTAAACGTGCTTCATTGTATAATTCTTGAAGTTCGTAATAGGAATAGTTAAGCGGTAAACATTTATGAGCCATTAACCAATCGCCAATTTCATCAGAAATTTTAGTAGAGTGCTTATTACAGTAATTGTCGTGTATCAATCCTTCTAAACCAACTTTAGGATAACGTTTATTCTTTTTTTCTAAAATACAAGACTCATACTTCGCACGTAATGCTCTTGGATTTGTAGGTAGTCGTTCCTTAAAAAGGTTTCAACATTCTGATTTACAGTTAATTATTTGATATTTTTCACTGTTTATATAGTATTTACTTGCAAGATTTTCCGTATATTATAGTATAAACCTTGCAATAAATGATAGGAAAAACAGCGAATCAAAATCAACAAAATTTGTTCAGACCTTTGCTCAAGGATTTTATTAATTTGAGCCACGAATTAATTTTGTTGAGCAACAAAATAGATTGGAAATACTTTGAGAAAGATTTCTCACAGTATTATTCACATACAGGTCAACCAGCGATGCCAGTACGATTAATGGTTGGAAGTTTAATGCTCAAGCGTATTTATAATTTATCTGATGAGCGTCTATCCGAAGCTTGGGCAATGAACCCTTACATGCAATATTTTTGTGGCATGGCTTATTTTGAGTATCAATTTCCCTGTGATCCAAGTGACTTTGTACATTTCAGAAAACGTATAGGAGAACTAGGAGTTCAAAAAATATTTGCATACTCTATCCGTCTTTTTGGTAAAGCAGCCAAAGAAAAAGTAACATTATCAGACACCACAGTAGCAGAGAACAACACTACCTTTCCTACAGATGCTAAATTAGCCAAAAAGATTATTGATAAATGCAATGATATTGCTAAAAAAGAAAAGATAAAGCAACGACAAAGTTATGTCAGAACCTCAAAGCAATTATTAAGAGACACCCATAATCGTAAACATCCAAAGCGATATAAAAAAGCAAAGAAAGCAGATGCAAAACTAAAAACTATAGCAGGTCGTTTACTTCGAGAGTTGGAAAGAGAATTACCCGAACACGTTTTAGAAGTCTATAAAAAGCAGTTTGCTTTGTATTATCAAATCTTACATCAAAAGCGAACAGATAAAGATAAAATTTACAGTATTCACAAACCATTTACAGCATGTATCGCTAAAGGGAAAGTGCATAAAAAATATGAATTTGGCACTAAAACAGGGTTAATTACTACTTCAAAAACATTAATCATTACTGCGATAAAAAGTTTTAAAGGCAATCCTCACGATAGCAAAACAATAGCACCATTATTAGAACAAATGCAATCCAATATTGCTTTTTTACCCCAAGAAGTTGTTTATGACAGAGGTGGAAAAGGCATCAAACAAATAGGTAACACCAAAATATCAACTCCTGATTATAGACCTTTAAAACGAGATACAGAATATCAGAAAAGATGTAAAAGAGGAAAATTTAGAAGAAGAGCTGCTATTGAACCAGTTATTGGTCATTTAAAAACAGACTTTAGATTGAACCAAAACTATCTTTGGGGAGAAAATTCCCCGCAAATCAATGCCTTTTTAGCTGCTACAGGTTGGAATCTTAAGAAATTTATGAAACAACTCAAAGAAGAATTTAATAACTTATTGTTTAATATTTTAAGACCTCTTTTTTCTTTATTTTCTTCGCCAAGAAAATGGGTTGTTAAGGTTTGACTATGTAGATCCCGCAGGGTTAGACAAAAGGACATTTACCTTACCAAGGGAGGTCTCTGTAATCACGAGATGATATAGCAGAGAAGTCAGCAGAAGTCATAGTACTTGTAGGAAACGAGCCATAAAACAAATGGAGGACTCACAAGCAAGGAAGGACAGAACATTAAACGTTTGCGTGAATTTGATTTCATATGATAAACGAGGTACAGCAGTATAGTTTAGCGTAACGGTCAAAGGAACAATAACAAAGTAACATTTATCTTTTGTTTAATGAACCGCTAAGTACGAGAACCGTACGCTTAGTGGTGTGAGAGGCGCACTCTGGCTGTTTCAGTCAGAGCCGTCTACTCGATTGCCTTTTAGTGGTTTTTAATTCCGTTGTTAATTTTCTTTTCAATTTATTCATTCCGAGTAAAATTCCGCTCGAATGATTTTCAGTTTAGTTACAATTTTTGTTTTAAACTTTTCCGCTCCAACTTTCAATTCCGCTTTTGTGCTCAAATTTCACGTTGCAATATTCAATTCCGCAATTCCGATAGCCATCGGAATGAGTTTTCCGTTTTAACTTTTAATTCCACACAGTTTGGAAATTCTCCGCCAATGAGGTTTCTCCATATTTATAATTTTTCAATCTAGTTTCTCATTCCGTTGTTGTGCTTTTTCGCTCCAACTTTCCATTCTGTTATTATTCAAAATTCAGTTTTAAAAAACTAAAATTTTTTGATTTTGACGAATTTTCCGCCATTAAAGGCAACGGTTGGTATATGGTTAGTGCGGAACTTAAAAGAACTATCTTTTCGGTTTAGCACTTAGCCAAATATAATAATTTTGCTTGTATTTTTTCCTACAAACTAAATTTTATATTTGGCGTTGTTTGTAGAAAGTACTGCACTTTGAATTAAGCACAAAATCCGCATTAATTATATACATTGTGTGTGCCTTGAATGGTAAATATAATAAAAGTTCTTTAAATATTTTTTTAGAGCAAGTCCAAAGGGTGTAAGTCTCTTATGCGCAGGAGTAACGTCCTGAAGCCAAGTAAGTCGCAAGGGTGATAATCGTGAGGTTATATCTGAAGTAAGCGAGACTACGTTGTCTGAACTGACGAACAGAAACGGGATATGAGGCGTAGTTATCTAGGATAAGTAAGCCCACCTTTACAAAGTCCTACGAATACCAAAGGGGTAACTATGTAGATCCCGCAGGATTAGACAAAAGGACATTTACCTTACCAAGGGAGGTCTCTGTAATCACGAGTTGGTACAGCAGAGAAGTCAGCAGAAGTCATAGTACTTGTAGGAAACGAGACATTACAAATAAACGGAGGTCTCACAAGCAAGGAAGGACAGAACATTAAACGTTAGCGTGAATTTGATTTCATATGATAAACGAGGTACAGCAGTATCGTTTATCGTAACGGTCAAAGGAACAATAACAAAGTAACATTTAGCTTTTGTTTAATGAACCGCTAAGTACGAAAACCGTACGCTTAGTGGTGTGAGAGGCGCACTCTGGCTGTTTCAGTCAGAGCCGTCTACTCGATTATGGGCTTTTATTCCTCATCTCCATCCATTGTTGTCATTTTTCTAATATTTCCTTTATTAAAAAGGCCTACAGAATAACTCATCAACAAAGAAATTCCAAAAGAAAAGAAAATACATAAATACATCATTTTATCTCCTTTATTTTGAATTATTGTCTCTAAAGTAGCAGGTTTATCAGAAAAATAATATGCATGAAACATAATAAATGTTCCTAAAAGGATAATAATAATTCGAATTTTATAAAAATATTTTTTAAAAAATATTTTGAAGTTTTTATTTACTTTCATAACCTATCCAAATTTTATTTATTATTTTTCATTACTTATTCCGCAGACCTCAACACCTTCTTTACCTCCTGGCATTTGCATTGTAGTACAGGTAGGTTTTGGTCCTGAGTTTCCACAATCTGCTGCTGCCCATAATGTCGCACCTATAGCGCTTACAACTGCACCGTTAGCAGCGCCAAAAACGGCACCTCCCACAGCTCCAGTAGCTGTTCCAACAAGGGGTAGTACAACTGTTCCTCCAGCTGCGCCAGCGTAAGCTCCAGCTATACCACCCGCGACAGCACCTTCTACCATGCCTCTAGCAATACTTTTTCCTTTACTTCCCATACATTTTAAAAAACCGCGCCAATCACCATTTGAACGGGCAAGGTAATTTGCACTATCTTCTTTTGGTAGCATATCGTTAATAGCTACTACAGTTTGTTCTGCAACATCTAAAATGACATAAATTTGATTGTATTCTTCTACTTCAAACGATTGGCTTTTCAATAAACTTTTATAATACGATATTTCAGTTAATAGTTCTCCATTAGTTACATTAGCAACTCTGTTAAAGTAATTCAATAAGAAATCTTTTTGTTTATTTGAATAAATACTTGGTAAATCTTCCTTATAATAGCGAACTTCATCCGAAGTCATATCAACATTAATTGTCATTGATATTTCTTTACTTGCTCCTGATTTTGCTTTTAGATAATTTGCTCTAGAATTTTCAAAAGCAGTAGTCAAAGTTTCTTTACTTTCAAAGTATTGAGAAAATGAATTGGCTAGTTCTTTAATTTCTATGGATGTAATGTCCTCTGACTTATTAGTACTTACTTCATCATCTTCACAACTGTTCAATAAAATAATACTAAAAAGTAATAAAATAAAATTGTTGTTTTTCATTGTTTAAAGTTTTGGCTCTACCCTTATTTTAATGGGTAAAGATTTAAACCTCCATTAAAAAAGAGTATTGCACTTCTAAAGTTTTTAAAAGTTCTATATCCTTTTCCAATAGATTTAAGTTCTTGTATTTTTCCATTTAATCTTTCAGCCATTGCATTGCTATACTCAGTTATTAAGGCATTTATAACTCCAGAGAGATGTTTTTCAAACATTGTAACAACCTTTGTTACTTCTTTAATTTGCTTAGAAGTAGAATTTCGTATCCATTTAATTAGTAAATAAAAACCATTAATATACTTAGTTTCTTTATGGAATAAATCTTTAAAATTTTCTTTGACTTGCCACGCCTTGCTAACTTCATAGTTCGCCTTGATTATTGCATCAAATTTTATTCGTTGTTTCTCGGTTAGGTTTTCTTGGTTTTTAAGTAACGCATATCTACTGTTTATCAATTCATCATTCGTTTTAACTTCTCTTCTTCTAACCTTATCAATAGCGGTATTTAAATACTTAACCAAATGAAATCTGTCGTGAACAATAGATGCGTTTGGTAATTGACTTTTAGAGGTAGAAATATAAGCTTTCCACATATCTAAACTTATAGTTTTAACCTGTTTTTGTTGTTGTTTTGTCATAGATTTATCAAATAGTTTTTCTACAGATTCTTTAGTTCTTCCTTCTTCTACATCTATGATAAAACCACTTCTAGGATGACTTAAGACACTTATATATTTATGTCCTTTCTTAAACGATTTTTCATCCAAACTCAAACGACTAAAATCCATATTTGATAAATCTCTCCTACTCAAACCTCTTTCTGTACTTAAATGAATTACTCTATTGATGACATTAAAACCACAACGCATTAATTTTGCTGTTTTTGTTTGATTTTTAGTTGCTAATAGTAAATCAATTATTGCATGTTCAAAAAGGTGTGTATGACGTGTATGCTTATCTGCCCATGGCGGAAACTATGGTGATTACAGCTCCTTGACTGTTCTTTATTCTTGGCAACTTACAACTTATAAAAGTCTTATATTGCATCGTATCTAAATGACGCCATTCTCGATTTGGTGCATGGTCATATAAACTACATAATTCCATGGTCTCTGGACAAAGGGCTCTTTCTCCTATGAATTTAATGACTATTTTTATGTCTGAAATTGCATAATCTGCTTCTACTTTTACAACTTGCCAGTTGTCATCTAAATTTAGTAGTAAATCGAAAAATTGATGTGTAAACATTTTACCTTTTTTTTACGAATTTAATAAATTCCATTAAATTCGTGGTAGAACCAAAGTTTTTAATTTAAATTAATGCCTACTCCCTCTTTAAAGTCTTTTTTTTGGCTCATTCAGACTTTCTATTTAATTGCTACCAACGGCAGTTTGTCTAAAAACCATCATTTATTTTGTTATATTTTCAAAGATAACTATAATTTCTGTAAAAAAAACAGCAGCAGGAGTTATTTTTAATAATCTGGAGTTTTGGTAGTTTTAGTATCAGATATTCTTTTTTAAGATAGTTTACCCCCCCCTTTTTTTTTAAGTAAAATAAAGATAAAAACAGGGGCAATAGGCTTATTAATTTAGGGTTTGCTGATTTTTTCAGAACGCTCATTTAATTCGCTGTAAGTCATATTATTATCTGTATTTTTGCTGTCTATTTTCTTGCGTAAGTGCATTAGTTTTCTTAACTTTATGTAAATAACTTTGCACTTATGATAAAATATACACCAAGCAACCAGTTAACTTTATCAGGATTTTCACACCCTTTCGATCAAGAATTATCACCCAAGAATCGTTGGGTAAAGTTAGCAGAAATTATACCCTGGGATGCTTTATCGTCGGTATATTTAAAACAACTCAGCAGTACCTTAGGTAGGGAAAGTATTGATGTTCGAATGGTTATTGGAGCTATTATCGTAAAACATAAGTTGCATGTTAGCGACAGAGAAACTGTGGCGATGATAAGTGAGAATATCTACCTTCAGTACTTCTGCGGACTTACAGCTTTTCAGACAAAAGAGCCTTTTCATCCTACAGTGTTTGTTGATATTCGCAAACGCATGGGTGCAAATAACTTTGATGCTTGGAATGCACTTATCATAGAAAAAGCAGAAGATTTAACCCGAATAATTCATCAGAAATCAAAAAACCTGAATGTAAAGTGTTATATTTAAGCAGTTAAACACAAAATATATCATTTTTTAAAACACCCATATTTGAGCACTAAAGATACTTTATTTTATCGAGGAAATCAAGCTATTTCGGTTGATTTTTCAGCCACAGAGATTAGTTCAGATGGTTCTTTGATTCTTTTAGAAAAGTTAGAGAGAACCCACAACTTACTAAAACATTTTAGCAAGTTACTTCCTGATCTTCGAAACCCTAAATACATTACTTACAGTCGAGAGCATCAACTCAAGCAACGTGTGTTTATGCTAATGCTAGGTTATCAAGATGCCAATGATGTGACCCATTTACAAAATGACCCATTATTTAAAGATGTTCTTCAAGGAGATTTGGCTTCTCAACCTACTATTTCTCGTTTTGAAAACAGTTTGAATAAAGAAACTATTTTCAAACTTTCTTACGCTTGGATTGATCGTTACGTATCAAGCCTAAAAGGTCGAGATGAAATAACAATTGATGTTGATGCTACCGATGATCCAACATATGGGAATCAACAAATGTCAATGTTCAATGGTTATTATGGACAGTTTATGTTAAATGAATTATTTTTTCATGATGGAGAAACCGGTCAAATTATCCTGCCAGTTCTTCGCCCAGGAAATAGCCATTCGAATCGATGGTATGTCGGAATTTTAAGAAGAATTATTCAAAAAATAAAAAAAGCATATCCTGAACTAAAAATTACTATTCGAACAGATAGTGGATTTAGTTGTGCTCCTTTTTATAAATTAGTAGCTGATTATGATTTGTTTTTTGTAACAGGTCAGGCTAGTAATTCGGTACTCAAAAGAAAGGTTGAGCGTTGTAAAAAAGCGGTTCAACTTCAATATGTAAATCAGCATAAAAAACACCAACATTTCACATCGTTTCGCTATCAAGCCAAAAGTTGGCATAAACCACAACAAGCTTACTGTAAAATAGAAAGTACAGGGAAAGGCTTAAATGTTCGTCATTTTATAAGTAATATTAAAGAGAAAGGTGCCCGAGAAATATACTTTGATTTCTATGTAAAACGAGGTGAATCTAGCGAAAACAGAAGTAAAGAAGTCAAGAATATGTGTTTTTCCGATCGATTATCCAATCATGGATTTGTTGCAAACTTCTTCAGGTTGTTTTTAAGTAGTTTAGCCTACGAACTATTTTTATTACTAAAAAAAAGCATCAAAAAAACAACATTTGAAAAGGCTGAAAAATGGCAAATAAATACAATAAGAACCAATTTATTAAAAGTTGGAGCTACCATAAAAGTCACTAAAAAACGAATATATTATCAGTGATCAAGAGCATTTGTATATCAAGATTTGTTTCGAGAGATAATAACTCAATAACGGTTTTAAAGTGAGAATTTTAAAACCTTGGGATACCTATGCTCTGTTAGTAAAATTAATCCTTTTTAACTTTTAAAATCAATTATAACATACTATTTACTCCAAAAAAGTTTAAAAAACGAAAGAGAGAATCCTAAAATCTAGAGATAAAAAATCTATTTTGAAATTTGTTCTAAATATAAATCCTATGAATAATGCGGGTTAATCAACTAAAAAATTATAAAGATTGGTTACTCACTTTAAAAATTATAGACCCAGCGTGTGGAAGTGGTGCTTTTCTAAATCAAGCACTCAATTTTTTAATTGAAGAACATAAGATAATTGACGATATAATTGCTGAATTAACTCATTCGCCAATGCGTTTATTTGACGTAGATAAATCTATTTTAGAAAATAATCTTTTCGGAGTAGATATTAATGAAGAAAGTGTTGAAATAGCAAAACTTTCGCTTTGGTTACGAACAGCACAAAAAGGCAGAAAATTATCGAGTTTAAATAATAATATCGTTTGCGAAAACTCATTATTGGCAAATTATAGAGAACTTTTCCCTACTATTATGGATAATGGTGGTTTTGATTGTGTAATTGGAAATCCGCCATACATAAAAGAAGCCACAAACAAAAGAGCATTTGATGGTTTACACGAGCATTATTGTTATCAAGGAAAAATGGACTTATGGTATTTCTTTGGTGATTTAGCATTAGAAATTATAAAAAAAGATTACGGTCTTATTGGTTATATCGCACCAAATAATTGGATTACAAATGATGGTGCTTCAAAATTTAGAAATTTAATAATTAGTAAAGGGAAACTAATTGAATTTATTGATTTTGGAGATTTTAAGGTGTTTGATAGTGCAGGAATACAAACAATGATTTACATAATGGAAAGAACAAATGAAAATGAAAATTATTCATTGGACTTTTCTAAAGTTTTAGATAAAAAGATAAAACACGAAAATGCTCAACTTTTCCTTGAAAGAATTATTGACCCTAAATTCGAGTATTATAAAACTGAAATTTCAAAAGAAGATTTAGAAAATCAACCTATACATTTTATAAACTCAGAACTTAGTTTGATTATTGACAACATCAAAGACAAAACTAATTTCAGTTTAAATTCAAAAGAAATTGCATCAGGAATTGACCTCTTACAAGATTTTGTAAACAAGAAGCATAAAGAAGTAATTGATAATGTTGAAATCGGAGATGGGATTTTTAATATAAGTCAAGTTGAATATGAAAGATTAAATCTAAGTGCAAAAGAAAAAGAGTTAGTTAAGCCATTTTACACTACAAGTGAATTACATAGTTATTATGGTAATCAGAAAAATAAATATTGGATTATTTACACGAATTCATCATTCAAAGATGAAAGTAAAATGGAACTATTTCCGAAACTAAAAAAGCATTTGGATAAATTTTTAGAAGTTTTTACTTCTGTCAACAAACCTTATGGATTACACCGTTCAAGAGACCAACAATATTTCACAGGTGAAAAAATATTTTCTTTAAGAAAATGTTCTGTTCGTCCAAGATTTACTTATACTAATTTTGATGCTTATATAAATAGAACATTTATGGTTATTAAAACCGAAAGGATTAACCAAAAATATTTAACAGGCTTATTGAACTCTAATTTAATAGCGTTTTGGCTGAAATTTAAAGGCAAAATGCAAGGAAACAACTATCAAATTGACAAAAACCCTTTATTGAATTTACCAATAATAAAGCCATCAGAAGAAGTACAAATACAAACATCAGAATTGGTAAAAACAATAATAGCAAATAAGCAAAAACAAATAGATTTTAGCAGTTTATTAGAGAAAGCAAAAGCGGAAAACAATTTTGAACGTGAAATACAACTTGAAAAGGAATTAGAACAAATAAATGCTGAAATTATAACCGCAGAAAGCAGTATAAATGCAACTATTTACGAACTCTACGAATTAGAACCGAAAATAATAGCAACAATTGAGAATAATATAAACCTTTGAAAAGCCAACAGCCAACACTAAAATTAAAATCAAGCCAGTTCTAAAAAATAAAGAGTAAATATTTTCTACCGCTCGAATAAAATATAATTAACCAAATCATTCTTTTTTATGTAAAAAGTAAATATATTTGCTTAAAATACAAAATAGTTGAGCAAAAAGGAAATAAATAGAATAAGAGTTGTTTTAGCAGAACTAAACGTTAAAAATAAATGGTTAGCGGATAAACTAAGTAAAAATCAATCAACTATTTCATTATGGTGCAACAATGAAAGACAACCATCTTTAGAAACTTTGACAGAAATAGCCTCTGTTTTAGATATTGACGTTCGTGAACTTATTGCAATTCCAAAAGAAGAAAAATAATTGAGACATCTAAATCAAATATTTAAAAAACTAAACCTTTCTAAAGACAATACTCCGTTAAACTTTGCCCTAACCCTCTAACAGTCAATTAAATAAGTTAAAAAAACAGGCTCAAAAATTAGGATAACTCCCTGATTATCATTAAATTAATAGTTAATTTCAAACAGCTATTAATGATGCTTCTCAAGGAGAAATCCAACTATAAATATCACACAAAAAGATTACTTAACAAAATGAAAGATGTAAATAAATGGCAATATGATTTTATGTTGGAAGTTTTTGGTCTATTTCTCAGCATAAAAGGACGTTTAAATTTTATGCAGTTAAGTCGTTATGGTGATCATGGAGAACAACATTACAGGAATCAGTTTAGTAAGTCTTTTGACTTTTTAAATTTCAATAAAGAATTGATTACTGAGTATGGGGGCAAACATTTAACCATTGCTTTCGACCCGAGTTATGTTAGTAAATCTGGTAAATCCACCTGTGGAGTTGGTTATTATTGGTCTGGTGTAGCGGGAAAGGCAAAATGGGGATTGGAAATATCTGGTATAGCAGCGATTGATATAGATAATCATACAGCGTTTCATTTAGAGGCTGTTCAGACACCAAATAATTTGGAATCAAAAAGTTTGGTAGATCATTATGCCAATATATTGATTCAAAGAAAAGAGGTCCTTCTTTCGATGTCTAAATATGTTGTGGCAGATGCTTATTTTTCCAAATACGGTTTTGTTTCTAAACTCTCTGATAATGGATTGGAGACCGTTAGCAGACTAAGAAACGATGCTGACTTACAATATATTTATACTGACCAACAGAAATATGGGAGAGGAAGACCTAAGAAATATGATGGAAAAATTGATTATAAAAAACTTAGAAAAGAATATTTTTCTTTGATAGAAGACAATCAGCAAAGCAAAGTATACAGCGCTATTGTATACTCAAAATCATTAAAAAGAAAAATCAATCTTGTGATTGTTTATTTCCTTAAAAAAGGAAAATGGAATCATAAATTATATTTTTCTACAGATGTAACAATTTCAGCAGAAATGATTTTGACATATTATCGCACCAGATTTCAAATAGAATTTACTTTTAGAGATGCCAAGCAATACTCAGGTCTAAATCACTGTCAAGCAAGAAGTGAAGATAAACTCAACTTTCATTTTAATACAGCACTTACAACGGTTAATCTCGCTAAGATTACACATTGGATGCCTATTGAAAAAAGGCTAAGAGGGGCTTTCTCAATCAAGGATATTAAAACCTTACATCACAATGAGTTAATGCTTGCTCGATTTTTTAACGTGTTCGCTATAAGACCGAACTTGAAGAATAATAAACAAAAAATTAAAGAACTACTGTATTATGGTATCAGAGCAGCATAAAAACTTAACGGAGTATTGTAAAGAGAATGGTCTTTTTATTGCAACCGAGCAAAGGGAAAGGTTATTTTCAAATCGTGTGGAAAGACTTTTGGAGAATACTATTAAACCAGATGCGTTATTTTGCATTGACAATAAGCCATTTATACTGTTTTTTAAAAACCTTGGAAGTGAGAAAAAAGACAGACTTGAAGGTATTTGGAATTTTAATGAATCTCCAATAGTTATAATAGTAGAACAAGATTCTGTAGAAATTTATAATGGGTTTAATTACGATATTAAAAAAGATACATTACAACTTTTTGGCAATAAAGAAAAATTAAATGATTTCAAATATTTTGAGTTAGTTACTGGGAAAACTTGGAAAAAATATGAAAAGGATTTTAACTCAAAAAACAGAATTGATTTTCACCTTTTAAATAATATCAAATCTGCAAGAGATATACTAATTGCTCAATCATTATCTCAAGAACTGACAAACTCACTTATCGGTAAGGTAATCTTTGTTCGTTATTTAATTGACAGAGAAATAAAATTAGATTTTGAACAAAAAGGAAAATCTCGAAAATGGACAAATCAAGAATTTTGCAACTTATTATCGGATAAAATCCAAATAAAAAAGTTTTTTAAATATCTAAAAGATAAATTTAATGGTGATTTATTTCCTATCACGGAAAATGAAATTGATACAATACCCGATAGTTGCTTTTCTACAATAATTAAATTGTTATCAGGAGATGAAGTAGCATCAGGTCAAGTATCTCTTTTTGACTTGTATGATTTTTCAATTATTCCTGTTGAATTTATTAGCAATGTATATGAAGTTTTCATTGGACAAAACCAACAAGAAAAACAAGGTGCTTATTATACTCCATTATTTTTAGTAGATTATATTCTTGCTGAAACGGTAGAAAAACAAATTCAGAAAGAATCTAATCACAATTGCAAAGTACTTGACCCTTCGTGTGGATCTGGAATTTTTCTGGTGGAAACTCTAAGAAAAATAATCGAACAATATCAAGAAAACAATCCGAATTATTTAAAAAATATTGATAAGTACAAAGAAGATTTAAAACAACTTGCATCCAATAACATTTTTGGAATAGACAAAGATAAAAGTGCTATAAATGTTGCTATATTTTCTATTTATTTAACTCTTTTAGATTATCAAAACCCTTCTGATATTGAAAACTTCAAGTTTCCTCTTTTAGAAAACAAAAACTTTTTTTCGTCAGACTTTTTTGACACGAAAGCAGAATTTAACAATGTAATTAAAAAAATAGATTTCAATTTCATTTTAGGAAATCCACCTTGGAAAAGAGGGAAAGGAGAAGAAAAGATACCATTGTTTGTCCAATACATAAAAAACAGAAGAAAAAAAGAAAAAGGAAAATCTGACATAGAAATTGAGATTAGTAATAATGAAATAGCACAAGCGTTTGTATTACGCACAAGTGACTTTTCATCTACAAATACAAACATCAGTTTAATTGTAACAAGTAAAATTTTATATAATCTAAATGCTAAAGGATTTAGACGATACTTTTTAGATAAGTTTTTACTAAATAAAGTTTTTGAATTAGCACCTGTAAGAAAAGAGGTTTTTAATAACTCTAATGATAAGGCAGTTGCTCCTGCATCTGTTTTATTCTATCAGTATACTCCAAATAAGGAAACGAATGAAAATATTGTTAAACATATTACTTTAAAGCCAAGTCGCTTTTTTTCTCTATTTAAAGTATTTACCATACAAAGAGGAGATTATAAAGAAGTATCTCAGAAAAAACTAAAAGACTATGATTACTTATGGAAAGTATTAGTATATGGTAGTTATCTTGATTTTAATTTCGTAAAACGTCTTTTTTCAGACACTACATCTATTGAAAATGAAATAAATAAAAAGAACCTATTAATTAAACAAGGTTTAAAAAGAAAAGACAGTACAAAAAAAATACCAGTTCCAACCTTAGTTGGTGTTGACTTTTTAAACACTCAAAAGAAAGAACTTAAACCATTCTATATTTCACCCTCTAAATCAAAATGGACTCTACCAGAAGTTGGATATATTTACAAAAGAGAAGGTGTTCCATTTATAGAACTATTTGAGCCGTATTCTTTATTAATTACAGGAGGCATATCAACCAAATTCAAATCAAACTCTGCAATTAATCATAAAAAGAGAGTTTTTACAAGTTCAGTTAGAGCAATTAAAATTAATAGTAAGTCTGACTTAGATTTATTATACAATATTAATGGTATAATTTGCTCATCCCTATTTTCATATTATATGTTACTTACAGGAAGTTCTGCTGGAATAGAAAGAGAAGAGTCTGAGGATGAAGAACTTCTTAATTTTTGGTTTTTGCCATCAAAAAGCATAGTAAAAGAAGCAAAGGAAATCGAAAAAAACAAATTAAAAATAGAAGAGAAAATTCTTACAATAACAAATTCTGAATACGATTACTCTAATTTAGATAATACTATATTTGATGAATATATTAGTAGCCCTTTAGAAAAAGATTTAGTCGATTATGCAACTAATTATTCTATCCCTCTAATAATGAAGCATAAAGGATATGAAAATATTTTTAATCCTTTAAAATTGGAAAGCGAAACTATTTCTGAATATATCAATCTATTTTTTGAACGTTTCAATCCTGTTTACAAAAAACTCAATCAAAAATTAGTAGTTGAAGTAAAACATACAAATCAAATAATAGGACTATTCTTTAAATTAATCCCTTTCAAATCAAAAGAGGCTTCAATAAAATTAACAGAAGAAAAAAATACAATTATTCTTGAATTTCTTTTTTCATTGGGTATTGAAAAAATTACAGATCAACTATTTATTCAAAAAGACATAAGAGGATTTGAAGAAAATGGGTTTTACATTATAAAGCCAAATGAACGAAAACTTTGGCACAAAGCAATTGGACATCTTGACGTAGATGAATTTATGGATGCTATTCTTGTAGCAGGTAAAAAAGGTAAATTCAATGTATAATAGTTTAGATGCTACCAACTTTAGTGGTTCAATTCCATTTTATGATATGAATTTTGAAGATATTCTCTCAAAAATTACTGTTTGTTATCATAAAATGATTGTAGATTATTCAACAATTGAAAATAATGAAAATGCAATAAGAGATATATTGTTATTGAAATATTTAAAGAATGATAAAATCAGAGAGGAAATAGGATTAATTAACTTGTATAATTTTGAAAGAGAAGTGCAAGAAGATGAGTCAAAAGGAAGAACGGATATAAAGATTACCACAAGAGATATTTTAAAAAAAACAAAAGCATTTTATACTATTGAATGTAAACGATTAGACAATATAAATACAACAGGAACTTCAGGACTAAATGCGGAATACATTTCTAATGGTATTGAACGTTTTACATCAAAAAAATACTCTTCTTATTATCGTGTGAATGGAATGATTGGATTTATTGTCGAAAAGTTAGATATTCATCAAAACATAGAGAATATTAACACGATTTTAGAAGTAAATAAAACAGTAGATACAACTAAAAAAATAACAAAAAGTACTTTTATAAAAGACTTTGAATATCATTACCAATCTGAGCACATTGACAAGGACAATCAGAAATTAAGAATTTATCATCTAATGTTTGATTTTAATAAAAATATGCCACGCTAAAGCCATACACATTTGCAATTCACACCAGCCACCACACCACCAAAAATCGCAAAAGAGTATGTCTTGCCAACGCTATCAACAGAACGAAAAGAATAAAAAAAGGGCATAACAAAGTGTATAAATCACTGGGCAATAAGTGATTAAATCAAAGTTAGTGCTTTTTAATAAAGATAGTGATAAACCGAAAGTGAAGTACTTTTAAACGCCCAACGCTTCATACACAAACCGTTGGCAGTAATTTGAGAAACGGCGTAACAAAATAGAAAAACCATAGTCTTTAATAAAAAACTTATAATGACAAAAGTTATTTACATTCTTCTATTTTCGATTTTCTCGACAACAATATTTTCTCAAGAAAAATTAAAATCGACCGACATTTCTGAATTTGCTTACACATTTGAACTTATAAACAACAATATAGTTGGTGAAGGAGCAAAAATACTGGACAGTGTAATTTCTAAAAATCAATTTCTCTTATTCAATACTCCGTTAAGTTTTTATGCTGCTCTGATACCATAATACAGTAGTTCTTTAATTTTTTGTTTATTATTCTTCAAGTTCGGTCTTATAGCGAACACGTTAAAAAATCGAGCAAGCATTAACTCATTGTGATGTAAGGTTTTAATATCCTTGATTGAGAAAGCCCCTCTTAGCCTTTTTTCAATAGGCATCCAATGTGTAATCTTAGCGAGATTAACCGTTGTAAGTGCTGTATTAAAATGAAAGTTGAGTTTATCTTCACTTCTTGCTTGACAGTGATTTAGACCTGAGTATTGCTTGGCATCTCTAAAAGTAAATTCTATTTGAAATCTGGTGCGATAATATGTCAAAATCATTTCTGCTGAAATTGTTACATCTGTAGAAAAATATAATTTATGATTCCATTTTCCTTTTTTAAGGAAATAAACAATCACAAGATTGATTTTTCTTTTTAATGATTTTGAGTATACAATAGCGCTGTATACTTTGCTTTGCTGATTGTCTTCTATCAAAGAAAAATATTCTTTTCTAAGTTTTTTATAATCAATTTTTCCATCATATTTCTTAGGTCTTCCTCTCCCATATTTCTGTTGGTCAGTATAAATATATTGTAAGTCAGCATCGTTTCTTAGTCTGCTAACGGTCTCCAATCCATTATCAGAGAGTTTAGAAACAAAACCGTATTTGGAAAAATAAGCATCTGCCACAACATATTTAGACATCGAAAGAAGGACCTCTTTTCTTTGAATCAATATATTGGCATAATGATCTACCAAACTTTTTGATTCCAAATTATTTGGTGTCTGAACAGCCTCTAAATGAAACGCTGTATGATTATCTATATCAATCGCTGCTATACCAGATATTTCCAATCCCCATTTTGCCTTTCCCGCTACACCAGACCAATAATAACCAACTCCACAGGTGGATTTACCAGATTTACTAACATAACTCGGGTCGAAAGCAATGGTTAAATGTTTGCCCCCATACTCAGTAATCAATTCTTTATTGAAATTTAAAAAGTCAAAAGACTTACTAAACTGATTCCTGTAATGTTGTTCTCCATGATCACCATAACGACTTAACTGCATAAAATTTAAACGTCCTTTTATGCTGAGAAATAGACCAAAAACTTCCAACATAAAATCATATTGCCATTTATTTACATCTTTCATTTTGTTAAGTAATCTTTTTGTGTGATATTTATAGTTGGATTTCTCCTTGAGAAGCATCATTAATAGCTGTTTGAAATTAACTATTAATTTAATGATAATCAGGGAGTTATCCTAATTTTTGAGCCTGTTTTTTTAACTTATTTAATTGACTGTTAGAGGGTTAGGGCAAAGTTTAACGGAGTATTGTTATTAGGAGAAGAACATTATTCGCCCGAAATATCTGAATTTACAAATGCAATTCTTCCAAAATTAAAACACTCGAATTTCAACTATTTTGCGGTAGAAGTTGGACCAAACAGTACCGAAAAAATGATTACTGTAATTAAAGAGCAGAATTCGTTATTTGATTTTAACACAAATTTTTACTCAAATTACAAAGACATACCAATTCCTTTTTTTGATGGCAAAAAAGATGAACGCTTTCTCAAAACAGCGATAAATGAAAATTTTGAAATTTGGGGTATTGACCAAGAATTTTGGTCATCACACCTTTTTTTAATTGATGAAATCTATAATCTGTCTGATAAAAAAGATTTAATAAAACCTTATTTCGACGCGGCAAAGCAATTTATTATAGAAGAATTTAAAAAAGATCAAAAAAATAAGAATTACCCAATGTGCACCAATCTTTTAGAATCATCTATTTTAAAATCATTCTTTGAAAAATGCAAAAATGAGAAACAAAATAAAATTATAGCAGACTTAATTACTTCTTGGGAAATTTACGCTTTTAATGAAACTAAAAAGTATAGTGAGAATAATTTCACAAGAATGAAATATATGAAACGGAAGTTTGGTGAGAACTATAAAATTGCATTAAAAACAGATTCTCTTCCTAAAGTATTTATGAAAATGGGTTCTATGCATCTTGCAAGAGGAAAGAATTGGTTGCGAATTTATGATTTAGGAAATATGATTAAAGAACTATCTTATTTTAATGGAACTGAATCAACTTCTATAAATTGTTTCGCTCGATATTCGCAAGATAATAACGGAACAATATATGATTATTTAGATGATGAAGACGGAAAAGTATATCAACCTGTTTTGGAATTGGCTAAAAAAGACAAATGGGTTCTTATAGAAACAAAACCGATTTTAGAATTGGTAAAAAAGAAAAAAATAGAATTGAATTCAGACCTGAAAATTTTAATTTCCGGATTTGATTTCATCCTATTTACACCAATAAAAACAGAAGTGAAAATAAACTATGCGGAATAAAAACTACTGGCAACACCGTATATAATTTATTACTGGCTTATTGCTTACTTGCGAAAGTCCTAGCGGACTTTCTTAGTCGGTAATTATTTACTAAATTAGTTGCTTAAACACGTAACAAACCATATACAAAAACGTTGCCACACATACGAAAAAACCATTGAACATTGGGGAAAACAGCAGAAAATATTGAATACTATCTTGACTCAAAAAATGACAAGGATTACCTTCAAGATTTGTTGCTAAACATAAAAAATGCTTTTACAAATCAGGAAAGTTTGACTTTCAGAATTGTTGAACCGAAAGAAAAAGGTTTTTTAGTAAAAGTTAGTGGCTTATTTGCATATGTTTCATTTAAACATTTTGGTTGGTCATATCCTTCAATCGAATTTTGGAAAAATGCTTCTAATTCAATTGTTGGAAATTATTTTACGGGAAAAATTCATAATGTCGAGGAAAATCCAATTTCAATTCAAATAGGCGCAAAAGAACATAAATTTGAAAATCCGAATTTGGAGAAGTACTCTAAATATCGTGGAATTATTTTAAGAAAAACTAAATATGGTTTTTTTGTAGATTTAGGAATTCACTTTAATTGGAAATGTGGATCAATATTAGGTTTAATTCATATATCGACTTTTATGAACGAATCAGATTATGAAAATTGGAAAGCAGGTAACGAAGTTGAAACAGTATTTCAAGGATTTAATAAAAACAATCAGCCGATACTTGGAGATAATATTGAACGAGGAAAATGGACGAATGGAGAAATGGAAAAGTTGATTGGTACAACCCAAAAAGTTAGTGTTTTAATCAATGAATACGGAAAACCTGATTATTTTGTTTTGGGAGAACATAAAGCAACAATTCCAATTAAAAAAGAGTTTTATCCAAATTTTAGAACAACAGCAAAAAAATACACTTACGGACTAAAAAACGGAGAGATTATAGATTGCGAAATCATTAAAAGACACTCTTGCAAAATCTGTGTAAGTTTAAAATTCGGGATTAGGTTATTTATAACTTAATCCTGTCTTCAAATATAATCAAAAATTGGTTAAGAATAACGCCCCAATTTCTAATTGGCATTGTCCATTTTCTTGTGCTTTCTCTTAGTGCTAAAAATACGGACTTCATTACCGCGTCATCCGTGGGGAAAGAGAGTTTGTTTTTTGTGTATTTTCTAATCTTTCCGTTTAAGTTTTCGATGAGATTAGTGGTGTATATTATTTTTCTAATTTCAGCGGGAAAATCAAAGAAAACAGTGAGTTCGTCCCAATTGTTTTCCCAACTTTTAATGGCGTAAGAATATTTAGAGTTCCACTTGTCTTTGAAGTCGTTTAAAGCGGCTTTGGCGGCTTCTTTTGTGGGTGCTGTGTAGATTTGTTTCATATCCTTTACAAACTTCCTTTTTATCCTTCCAGACCACATAACGCATGGTGTTTCTAATTTGATGTACTACACATATTTGAGTTACAGAATTAGGAAACATCGTTTTTATGGTCTCTGTAAATCCGTTTAAATTATCGGTAGCAGTAATCAAAATATCTTGTGTTCCTCGTGCTTTAATATCACTTAAAACAGACATCCAAAAGGCGGAAGATTCATTTTTACCTAACCATAATCCTAACACCTCTTTTTTACCATCTGTGCGTAACCCTACTGCGATGTAAATGGTTTTGTTAATCACTTTTGAGTTTTCTCTAACCTTAAAAACAATACCGTCCATCCAGACGATTAGGTAGGTTTGTTCTAGGGGGCGATTTTTCCAAGCAATGATATCTCCTGTTATTTTATCGGTTATTCTTGAGATTGTGGCAGTAGAAATATTGAAATCGTACAACTCATATATTTGCTGTTCAATATCACTGGTACTCATCCCTTTTGCGTACAGAGAGATGATTATATTTTCTACTCCATCTGCTGTGCTTTGGCATTTTTTAATAAGCATTGGATTAAATGAACTTTCTCGATCTCGTGGTATTTGAATCGTCGTTTCTCCTAAGGTAGTTTTTAACTTTTTTGAAGTATAGCCATTTCGTGCATTGGTATTGCTACGCTTTTGATGTTTTTCATAATCTAAATGTGCGTCTAATTCGC
Organism: Tenacibaculum sp.; assembly: GCA_965242715.1. GTDB lineage: Bacteria > Bacteroidota > Bacteroidia > Flavobacteriales > Flavobacteriaceae > Polaribacter. The sequence goes on along the minus strand of OZ251501.1, from coordinate 772,148 downwards.
CTTCTAATATCTTTTCTATGCCTCGCTTATGCAAGTCTTCTAGAAAGGAGGTTAGTTCTGTTCCGCTCTTGAATTGCTGTAAAAAAGAATCGTTTAAAATGTCTTCTGGTTTCATAATGTAAGGTGTTAAAGTTTAAAGTTAATAAAAAAAATCTCGGGAGTTATAACTCCCGAGATTTTAAACTTACACAGATTATGAGATAGTGCCTTATTTTAGGACGAGTCAGTATATTTTATCTTTTAATTGGTGATTTTCGTTTCGGATATTCCGTTTTATTTTCGCAAACTTTCTAAGATTTCGGTTTCTGTTTTTTTATTCCGTTAGATTTTTAGTCGTTGATATTAATCGTTATTATCTAAAGCATTATATTTTCTCGTAAAAAAGACTATTGCCCCAAATAAAATCAGAAGAATGAATTTTCCTAATAAATACCCAAAACCATATTCAGTCAATCTTTGAAAATCAGTAGATAATATTTGAATAATATTCACTAACATTATAATTAACAACACTAATGAAATATAAAATATTGTTTTTTTCATAAAAAAAATTAATAAAAGAAAGGTAAAGTTTTACCTATTACCTTTCTTTATGATTTCAATTATTTAGTTACAGTTGTAATTGTTGGTGTATAAATACCAAAAGTTATTGCTGAAATTAAACCATTTACGAATGATTGTCTTGTGTGAACAGTATAATTTTCTGCTCCGCCAGCCATTTGTTTTGAATCAGAAACTCCAACAGGTGCTAAACCATAAATCACATAATGATTCCATTGTGTAGTTTGATTGTTTCCTTGTGCGCCATTTCCTACAACACTTGTGTAAGAATAACAAGACGTTAATAACATTGATGATGCAAATACTATTGCCATCATTTTCATTGATTTTTTAATCATTTTTTTTGATTTTAAATTAAACATATATTTATTTTACTCTATTTTGAGTCAGTTTGTTAATGGTTTACAACAGACAGTTATACGCAATTTTCCAAAATTCAAAAGTTTCACTATTTTGAATTTCGAAAAACTGTGCATAGCTGTGAGGACATTCGTTTTTTCTTACACCAACAGTAACTTTTTTACTACTTCCTCGCCCATTTCTTCGTTAATCATTTTAACAATTTTATCTTTTCCATAGCTTAATTCTTCGCGTAATACAGAAGAAGACAAACTAACCACCAACGTTTTATTTTGTAGTTGAATACGAGTTGTATAAGACTCAACACCTTGCCCCATTAGTTTCGTCCAAGCTTCGTCTATCTTTAATTTTTGCATCCCTTTACTTAACTTACTCTCTTTAATAAAAGAATCTAGTATGTCTTTAATGGAAACACTTTCGTTTTCTCTTTTACTCATTTTAAAATTCTAATGTCTGGTCAAGCGGAATCGAGACCTTATTAATCAATCTACAAACTTCGTTTGCTACTTTTAATCAAAAAATATTTTGACCTCAATAATACTCGAAATAACAAATTTACAACTTTATAACTTGAATATTTGATACTCTTTATCTGCTTGTTGTAGCACTTTTTCTGTTCGTTCAGAATGTGTATCGGTAATAAAAATCTGACCGAAATCGTCTTTATTTACCAATTGTATAATTTGCGAAACCCGATGTTCATCTAATTTATCAAAAATATCATCTAACAATAAAATTGGTGTTATAGATGCTTGTTCTTTAATAAAATCGAATTGTGCCAGTTTTAACGCTATTAAATACGATTTCTGCTGCCCTTGAGAACCAAATTTTTTAATAGGATGTTTGTCAATCTCAAAACTTAAATCATCTTTATGAACCCCAACCGATGTGTATTGCAATATTTTATCTCTTTCTAAATTTCGAGTTAATAATTCTTCAAAAGAAGTCTCATTCAACTGGCTTTTATAATTCAAACTTACCTGCTCTTTTCCGCCTGAAATAATTTGATGTTTCTCTCTAAAAATAGGCTCAAATTGTGCTAAAAACTGTTTGCGTTTTTCGTAAACCCCAACTCCATAACCAATCAATTGTTCATCATACACCTTCAAATTTAAAGCATCAAAAGTTCTATTGAGTGCAAAATACTTTAACAATGCGTTTCGTTGTAACAACACCTTATTATACGAAATTAAATATTGTAAATACTGTTTATCTTGTTGAGATATTACACCATCTATAAACTTACGCCGCGTATCGCTTCCTTCGGTAATTAAATCTCTGTCTGCAGGCGAAATGATTACAAGCGGTAACTGCCCTATATGTTCAGAAAACTTCTCATAAGCTTTTCCGTTTCGTTTTAAAACCTTTTTCTGACCTCGTTTTAATGAACAAATAATTTTCTCACTTCTATCATTCAATAAATAATCGCCTTCAATCATAAAAAAATCTTCTCTATGCTTTATATTTTGTCCTGCAATCGAATTAAAATAGCTTTTAGCAAAAGATAAGTAATAAATAGCATCTAAAATATTGGTCTTACCAACACCATTGTCACCTACAAAACAATTTATTTTATGCTGAAAACTAAAATTTTGCATTGTAATATTTTTAAAATTTACTAATGATATTTTCTGAAGATACATTGGCTATTATACGATAAAAAAACGCACTGCAAAATATTGAAAATTTACCAATTATTACCTTTTAAAATCCAATTAAAAAAACTAATTTTGCAACCGATTAATTTTACGTAGACATGGCAACATACAAAAAAAAATACAAAGCACAGAATAAAGCTGAACAACAACAAGTTGAAGAAATGAACAGTGCAACAGCTGAAGTATTTAATACTTTAGATGAAACCGCTAACAAATCTGAGCAATGGATTGAAAAAAACAGCAAGCCTTTATTTTATGGTTTAATAGCTGTAGCAGCTTTAATTTTAGGCTATATGGCTTATAATAAATTTGCAGCAGAACCTACAGAAAAAGAAGCTACAAATGAATTAGCTTTTCCAAGAAAATATTTTGACGAAGCAACTACTTCTTCTGGTGCTGCAATAGATTCTTTATTAAACTTAGGTTTAGAAGGTGCAGATGGTAAATACGGTTTTATAGACATTGCTGCTACATATAGCGGAACAAAAGCTGGAAACTTAGCAAACTATTATGCTGGTGTTTCTTTTTTACAAATGAAAAAATACCAAGATGCTATTGAACATTTAAGTAAGTTTGATTCTGATGATGAGTTATTAGGACCAACCGCTTTAGGAGCTATTGGAGATGCTTTTGCAGACCTAGGGCAACCTGAAGATGCTTTAGATTATTACGAAAAAGCAGCTAATAAAAAAGATAACGATTTTACTTCACCGCTATTCTTATTCAAAGCAGCACAAACTGCAATGGGCTTAAAAGAATTTAGTAAAGCAGAAGATTTCTTTACAAAAATAAAAAATAAATACTCAAAATCTGAGCAAGGTAGAGATATTGATAAATACATTAATAGTGCTAAATACGCTAAATAGTAAGCGGTAAAACAGTAACAGTTTACGTTTATTCGGAATACTGCCAACTGAGTACTGCCAACTGAATACTAAAATATGGCAACAACTAATTTATCTTATTGCGATAAAACAACAATCCCCAAAGCGAAATCTTTTCGATTTGGGATTGTTGTTTCTGAATGGAATCCTGAGATTACAGGCAATATGCAGCAAGGCGCAATAGATACTTTAATAGATTGTGGCGTAACCAAAGAAAACATTATCTCTTGGAATGTTCCTGGTAGTTTTGAACTAGTATATGGCTGCAAGAAAATGCTTAAAACTCAGAATGTAGATGCTATAATTGCCATTGGAAATGTAATTCAAGGAGAAACAAAACATTTTGATTTTGTATGCCAGGGTACTACTCAAGGCATTATAGATTTAAACATTAAGTATGATGTTCCTATAATATTCTGTGTATTAACAGACAACACCAAACAACAATCTATAGACCGTTCTGGTGGTAAATTAGGTAATAAAGGAATTGAATGCGCTGTGGCTGCTATAAAAATGGCTGCTATAAAAAATACTGGAATCTCTTCTGTTGAAATCGGATTTTAACTCCAGCTTAAAACTAATTTTTAAGAATTCTTTTTTACTTCATTTTTTGATGAGTTCTTTTTATTCAGTAACTTTGAAATTGGTTTAATTTTTGATTTTTTCTACCGAACTAAAACCTAATATTATGGCAATTTTTAAACGAGAACCTAAGAAATTTGATTACACACCACGTTATTATAAAGGCGAAGGAAACCCGTATGAACTCAAACACAAGTTTGATGAGTTTAGAACTACTGTTGGCAAAAATAATGACTTAAAAGGTAAATTTAGTAAAGCTATAAGCGAACTTAAAGGTTCAGAAAACGGTGACGTAAATAAAATAATACTCTATATTATTGCAATATTAGTATTATTTTTTTTATGGCTAATAGAATTTGACCTTTCTATATTTTTACCCAAAGATTAATGTCAGATATTATTCAATTATTACCTGATCACGTTGCCAATCAAATTGCGGCTGGCGAAGTGGTACAACGCCCTGCATCTGTTGTTAAAGAGTTACTTGAAAACGCTATTGATGCAGGTGCAACTTCTATAAAATTATTATTAAAAGATGCTGGTAAAACACTTATTCAGGTTATAGATGACGGTAAAGGAATGTCTACCACCGATGCTCGTTTAAGTTTTGAACGTCACGCAACTTCTAAAATTAGAGATGCCCAAGATTTATTTAACATAAATACTAAAGGTTTTCGTGGCGAAGCCTTAGCTTCTATTGCAGCCATTGCACACGTTGAGCTAAAAACAAAACAAGAAGACCAAGAGCTTGGTACACATATAAAAATTGAAGGAAGTAAAATAATTTCTCAAGAAGTTATTGCGACCTCCAAAGGAACAAGTGTTGCGGTAAAAAACTTGTTTTACAATATTCCTGCACGACGTAATTTTTTAAAGTCAGATACTATTGAAACACGTCATATTATTGATGAATTTCAACGAGTTGCATTAGCACACTCAAATATTTCTTTTTTATTCCATCATAATAACAATGAAGTCTATCATTTAAAATCAAGTAATTTACGTAAGCGAATTGTAGCTGTTTTTGGCAGTAAGATGAATGAAAAATTAGTTCCGATTGAAGAACAAACTGATATTTTAACCATTAACGGATTTGTTGCTAAGCCAAAATTCGCAAAACGTAAACGTGGTGAACAGTTCTTTTTTGTGAATGATCGTTTTATAAAAAGCGCTTACTTAAATCACGCAGTAAATAATGCTTTTGATGGTTTATTAGAATATGGCTCACACCCATCATATTTTTTATACCTAACAGTACCTGCAAGTAGTATAGATATTAATATTCACCCTACAAAAACAGAAATTAAGTTTGATAATGAAAAGGCATTATATGCCATTTTACGAGCTACGGTAAAACATAGTTTAGGGCAATTTAATGTTGCGCCAGTATTAGATTTTAATAGAGATGCTACCTTAGACACCCCATATAGCTTTAAAAATAAAGGAACAATTTCTACGCCAAAAATATCGGTAGATCCAAGTTTTAATCCGTTTAAAAATAACCCACCTGAAGTAAAAAATATTCCACAGAAAAACCATCAACAATCCTATACAAAACAAACATCAAATTGGGAAGCTTTATATACAAATACTGAGTTAGACATTCAGCAAAACCAAGAACAATTATTTGATAATCAAGAAGAAAACAGATCATATCAAACATTTCAAATTCAGAAAAAATATTTATTAAGTTCTATAAAATCTGGTGTAGTTTTAATACATCAATCATTAGCGCATGAACGAATTTTATATGAAGATTTTCTTGCAAAAATTACGATAGAAGAAGCTACTAGTCAACAATTGTTATTTCCAGTAAGTATTGCCTTTGCATCTTCTGATATAGAAGTAATTTACACGCTAAAATTAGAACTAGAAAGTGCTGGTTTTGTTTTTAATGAATTCACCAAAGAAAGTGTTGTTATTGGCGGGATTCCAACATCAATAAGCGAAAGTCAAATTACACAGATTTTAGAGCAATTATTAGACGATATTAAGTTAGAAATTCCAGGTGCAAGCTTTAGTCATTTTGACGTTTTAGCAAAATCATTTGCAAAATCTTTAGCAATAAAAACAGGCACAAAACTAAACCAGAAAGAACAAGAAAGTTTGGTAAACGATTTATTTTCGTGCAAAGAATCTACTATTTCTCCTTTTGGAAAATTAATATTTAAAACACTAACACTAAGCGAAGTAGATAAAATTTTTAGTAGTTAAAATAAAAATTATGATGCAAAAATTAACTGATGCCATTAAGCATCTAATTATTATAAATGTTATTCTATTTTTTGGCCCTCAGCTACTAAATTTAGATTTAACAAACATTCTTGCGCTACATTTTCCTCAAAATGAACACTTTGGTATTTGGCAATATATAACACATATTTTTATGCATGGTAGTCCAATGCATTTAATATTTAATATGTATGGGCTTTGGGCATTCGGAACGCCATTAGAGCAAATGTGGGGGAAAAAGAAGTTTTTATTCTTTTATTTTTCCGCAGGAATTGGAGCTGGAGTAATTTACACTTTAGTTAATTACTATCAATTTAATGGAGTTTATAACCAATTGGTTAACCTCGGAATATCTGCTTCAGATATTCAAAATATACTAACAACAGGAAGTTATAATAACGAAATTATAACATTATCAAACCAAGAAATGAGTGAGTTCTATAGCCTATACCACACGCCCGCTGTAGGTGCTTCTGGTGCAATTTATGGTGTTTTAGTTGCTTTCGGATTAGCATTCCCAAATGCAAAATTAGCATTGATATTTTTCCCAGTACCAATAGCTGCAAAGTATTTTATTCCAGTAATGATTCTTGGAGATTTATTTTTCGGCGTAACTAAATATTCTATAGGTAATGTGGCACATTTCGCCCATATTGGTGGTGCAATTATTGGGTTTATTATTGCTTGGTATTGGAAAAAAACACAATTTAGAGTTAATTAAAATGAATATAATCCAAGACATTCAATATCGTTATAAAACTGCCAATGTTGTAGAAAAACTCATCTATATAAATGTAGCTGTATTTCTTTTAACTTTTATTTTTAATACTGGCAGATTTCTTTTTCAATCTAACAATAACTTTATAGTAGATTGGTTTGCACTCCCCGCAAATTTTAATGAGCTTTTATATAAACCTTGGACGCTTATTACTTATGGATTTTTGCACGTAGGTTTTCTTCATATTCTAATGAATTTAATTGCGTTATACTACGTAGGAAATTTATTTACACAGTATTTTACACCTAAAAACTTACTAAATTTTTACATTTTTGGAACTATCTTTGGCGGACTCGTTTTCTTAATGAGCTACAACTATTTCCCTGGCTTAACAAAAGACACAGACAAAAGTATTTTACTGGGCGCATCTGCAGGGATTTCGGCTATTTTTATTGGAGTAGCTACGTATATGCCCAATTACCAGTTAAAATTTCCATTAATAGGATTTATAAAATTATGGCATTTAGCACTTATTTGGGTTGCGTTAGATGTAATTCAAATTCCTGCAGGAAATGCTGGTGGACATTTAGCCCACATTGGTGGCGCGTTATTCGGGTTTTTCTATGTAAATCAAGCAAGTAATACTAAAATTGATATTTTTAAATGGTTTAATACACATACACTATTCCAAAAGAAAGAAAAACCATTAAAAACCGTTTATAAATCAGGAAAGAAAACTAAAACAGTTATAAAGTCTGAGAATCAAGAACAAATTGATGCCATTTTAGATAAAATTGGTAAATCTGGTTATGATACTTTAACTAAAAACGAAAAAGAATTCCTATTTAAACAAAAAAAGAAATAGTTAAAAGAGTACAAAGAATTAATCAGAGTTAAATGGCAAAAAAAAGGGCATCTATTTTTAACAAACTAGGTTATTACCTCAACTCGGTTTTTGCAACCGTGTTGTTGCTTTCGTATGTCTTACCATTTATATCACCAAAATCAATTCCCTCAGTTGCTATACTAAGTTTATTTGTACCTGTTTTAATTATTATCAATGTGTTTTTCTTTGTGTATTGGCTAATTAAACTCAAAAAACATTTTTTTTTGTCAGGTATAATTTTAGCTATTGGCTGGTTATTTTCTTCACCTTTCTATAAATTTTCTCAAAAGAAAATTTTACTGAATGATGATGTGAAAATAATGAGTTATAATGTACGCCTGTTTAACCTTTATAAATGGAATAAAGACGAGCAAACTGCACAAAAGATGTTTGATTTTATTACTAATAAAAACCCAGATATATTGGTTTTACAAGAGTTCTATAACAGCCCAAGTATCCGTTTTTTGTATCCGCATAAATACATCAAACTAAAATCTAAAACGAACAAGTTTGGTTTGGCAATTTTTTCAAAATTTCCTATTATAAATCAAGGCTCTTTAGATTTTAAACAAAGTGCAAACAATGCAATATTTGTTGATATTCTTAAAAATAAGGACACTATAAGGGTTTATAATATTCATCTTCAGTCGCTAAAAATAAACCCAAATAAAGAGAATTTTGGAGAGGAAACTTCAGAAAAATTATTCAAACGATTATCTACCACATTTAAAAAACAAGCAACACAAATTGAACAGTTTTTAGCCCACGAACAAAAATGGAAAGGTAAAAAAATTGTGTGTGGTGATCTTAATAATACTGCGTATTCTTGGGTATACAATCAAATATCTAAAGGCAAAAAAGATGCATTTGTTAAGGCTGGTAAAGGTTTTGGAAAATCATTTAATTATCCGTTTCCAATGCGTATCGATTTTATTTTAACCGATCAAAGTATAAACATTAATCAATTTAAAACGTATCCTGTAAAATATTCTGACCACTTCCCTATTTTCGCTCGTCTTAATTGGGAGTAATTAGTATCTTCGCCGAAATTTTTTACTATGAATCATTTTGATGTAGCAATTATAGGTAGTGGTCCTTCTGGAGCTTCTACTGCTTTTCATTTGGCAAAAAAAGGTTTAAAAACTGTAATTATTGAAAAGGAAACTTTACCTCGCTACAAGACTTGTGGTGGCGGATTTGTTTTTCGTGGACGTAATGATTTACCTTTTGACATTACTAGTGTTATTGAACGTGAATTTTATACTATAGATATTTATCTTGGCAAAAATTTACATTTTCAAACACATAGAGAAGACCCTACAATTACAATGATAATGCGTGATGCTTTTGATAACTTAATTGTTGAAAAATCGAAAGAATTAGGTGTTACTTTGCTAGAAAACAACAAATTAAAATCACTTTCTTTTGAAGATGATAAAGTTATTATAACAACTTCTAAAAGTGAGATTTCTGCAAAATTTGTAATTGCTGCAGACGGCGTTTTGAGTCCAACCGCTAAAATGGCTGGATGGAAAGAAGATACACGTAAGTTGATTCCTGCATTAGAATATGAAGTTGAAGTTCCTGAAGAAGATTTTAACCGATTAAAAGACCAAGTTCGTTTTGATATTGATGCAATTCCGTATGGTTATGCATGGAGTTTTCCAAAGAAAAATCATTTGTCTGTTGGCGTTGCTTCTACAAGAAGAACTAAAATAAATTTAAAAGAATATTATCAAGAATACTTAAAAACTATTGGAATTACCAATATTATTAGTGAATCTCAACACGGATTTCAAATTCCTGTTGCACCAAGAACTGATGGTTTTGTACAAAATAGAACTTTTTTAATTGGTGATGCTGCTGGTTTTGCAGATCCAATTACTGCCGAAGGAATTTCAAATGCAATTTATAGTGGTGTTTTAGTTGCTGAAGCAATCGTGGAAGGCGAGTTAGATTATATAAAGTCTAAAGAGTTATATCTTCAAAAATTGAATGCAAAAATGTTACCAGAACTTAAAACTGGAATGTGGCTTTCTAAATGGTTTTATGAGCAAAAAACAATTAGAAATCTATTATTAAAAAAATACGGACAGCAATTTAGTGAAGCTATGGCTGATATTTTTCATGGTAAACGCTCATACCCAAAGGATATTAAGAAAACTATTCAAGCAAAGATTAAAAGTTTAATAAGTTAGACATTGCTGTTTACGTACTTAATTGGAGTGGTTATGTTTTAGAATAATGTGGAATCATTAATTCCATATAATTTTCTTCAATTGCTTTATATGTGTTTATAGCTTTAGCGTTTTTTATCATGATATTTGCTATATCTACTGTTTGAGAGAGCGATTTTTTAACCTTCTGCAAGAATACAAACCAGTTTAGATAGCCACTCAAATATTTTGTTGATACACCATAGAAAGGTTTTATCCATCTTTGATAACGATTGTCTATTGAGTTTACATGCTGCACATGGTAGCACTTGTCTTTTATGTGTTTTGATGCTATAAATGTATGATGCTCCATCTGCTTATCTTTTGCCCATTTAATTATAGAAGGATGAGAATCTGAACAAAGTACGTTTTCAGGTTTTAGTAACGTTCCTATTGTTTTTTCAATACTATGCACATCAATCCTGCCTCTTTTAGCGACACGCATCATTGGATTGTTATTTCTATCTGTGGCAACCATTATAGAGATTTTATCATTGCTCACACCGCGTTTGGTTTGTCTATCACTTGGTCTCTTGTAAGGTTTTCTTTGAAGATCTCGACTTCCTTTATTATTTATATTAAGCTGTTTGTCATCACATTCAACAATTCCTGAGAACTCTTCTCCATTAAAAACGGATAAACAAGATAGTAACTTGTGTCTCCAATCAAAAATAGTTTTAACATTGACTCCAATCTTTTTAGCGGCTTTACGGATACTCACGCTTTCAATCATAAGAACTAGATAATCTTGAAATTCATCCACTTTCTTTATGCCATCCATAGCAGTACCTGTAAGATCATTAAAGGTTTTAGTGCAAGATTTACATTTGTAGCGCTTACGACCCTTATAGCCTCCATGCCCGTAAATATCAGAACTTTGACAATGTGGACAGTTGATTGGACGGTCTTTGTTTAGGTTGTCTATAAGCATATTTAGTTTTGGCACTTTCAAATCACGACTCAATAAACCGACTAATTCCTTTTTCTGCTCTTGACTCAACACTCTTATTATACTTTGTAAATCCATATCTATAATGTTTTTATAAAGATAGTGAAATTCTACATTATTCTAAAACATAACCATTGGAGTCTATATTACTAAAATATAATGGGTTCTTATTATTTTTACCTTCGCAGGAATGACAGGTGAGTTTAAAATTAGTATTGTTTCTTATATTGAACTTACATCAACAAACAAACTTAGCCCTGATTGAAGTGGCATCCTTTTTAATTGTCAGTTCGAGTAAATTTTTGAAGAATGAAAAAAATTGTATCGAGAACAAAATAAAAAAGATATAACGGAAAGCGGGAAATAGCTTCTTAAAAAATTACAAATAAGTTCCTGTTTTTAGGAATAACAGAAATATTATTTATCTATTTTTCTTACTCTTTTTATGTTTAACAAATCAATAGGATTTATACCTAATCCTTGTACATTTTTTTGTCGAAAACGAATTACTTCATCATAATATAACGGAACAATTGGCGCTTCTTCAATTATAATAGAATCCATTTTTTGATAGAGTTTGTACCGTTTCTTGTTGTTTACTTCAGATATAGATTGCTCGTATAAAACATCAAATACATCATTTTTAAAATGCGTATAATTGGGTCCGTTTGGCGTAAAGTTCTTGCTATAAAAAAGTGACATATAGTTTTCTGCATCAGGGTAATCGGCGATCCAACTTGATCTAAAAATTTGCAATTTACCATTTGCTCTTCCTTGACGTAAAGTTGATGGAGGTAACACATCAATCTTTACTTGCAAACCATTTCTTTGTAATTCTCGTTGAATAAATTCACACAAATCTAAATAATTACCATTCGTAGTAATTACAATTTCTGGTAACGTATTACCCGTTTCAGCTATATATTGTTGAATTAATTTTCTTGCTTTTTCTGGTTGATATGTATATCCTTTTTGATTGTTATAAGAAGGTAAACCGTTGGGTATAAATCCGCTTGTTGCAGGTGTTCCTATTCCGTTACGCAAGAACTTTATCATTTTATCACGATCAAATCCGTAGTTTATAGCTTGTCGTATTAATTTTGATTTTGTTGGAGAAACGTTATTTTTACCGATATAAATCCCGAGGTATTCCGTATTTAAATACGCGCCTGTTTGCATATTAATTGTAGCGGCATATTTTTCTTTTAATGTTCCATCTGTATTCAATATATCGTCTTTATAAGAAGCATCTAAACCTTTCATAAAATCTAAATTTCCTTGAATGAATTGTAAAAATTCACTTTGCTTGTCAGGTAAAAAAGTAACTGCAACCGCCTCTAAATAAGGTAATTGATTTCCTTGTTCATCCTTTTCAAAAAACAACGGATTTTTACGCAACACCAACTTGGTGTTTTCTACCCATAATTTAAATTGAAAAGGACCTGTACCTATTGGATTTGCTCTAAAAGTATTTCCAAAATAATCTACAGCTTCCTTTGGAACAACGGAACAATATTTCATTGTTAACAGTCCTAAAAATGGCGGAAAAGATTGTTTTAGATTGATAACAAAAGTGCTATCATTTTTAGCAAAAAAACCGTGAACGTTTTGTAAAACCCACCCTCCAGGTGAAGCCACATTTTTATCTAATAACCGATTAAAAGAATATTCAAAATCATTGGCGTTTACAGTTCGTGTAATATCTTTTCCAAAGACTTTACTCTTGTGAAAGAATATATCATCACGAAGTAAAAATGTATACGTTTTTCCATCTTCAGAAATTGACCAACTTTTTGCAATATCTGGTTGTATATGCAAAGAATCGTCTAATTTAACCAACCCGTTGTATAGCTGATTTACCGCCCAAATATTTCGTTGATCTTTAGCAAAAGCAGGGTCTAGCGAAGTAATATTAGAATGCTCATTATATCTAAAAACTTGGGATTCATCAAAGTTTGAAACTCTTTTTTCACAAGAAATAAAAAAGAGAAAAGAAAGGAGAAAAGAGAAAACAGAAATCGTTCTCAATTTCTTTTGAGACCATGAACTCTTAATTCTTAATTCTTTATTCTTTATTCTATTTCTCAAATCCATACTCTCTTTCTACTTTACAGATTCTTAATTGATATTGTTGATACCATTTCTCTCTTCCTAAATTTCTTACTTCAATATGTTCTACATTATTTTTCCAACTTACAATATCGTCTAAGGTTTTCCAATAAGAAACGGTAATACCAATTTCATTTCGTGCAGATTCTATACCTAAATACCCTTTCTGTTCTTTGGCAAGCTCTTCCATTCTTTGAGCAGTTTCTATATAACCCTCTGTATTAGTAGTTATTATTGTAGAAAAAATAACGGCATAATAAGGCGGGTTTAAATCTTTAACTATCATAAAATCAGTTCGTATTTAGTTTCTTGTAATTTAATATCTTCAGAAATAAAATTTTTAACAAATTTAAAATTAAAACGCTCTAAAATTTTTGCTGACGCTACATTTATGTCAACTACGCAAGCAATTAATTTAGTCATTCCTATTTGTTTGCAATACGGTATTAATTCTTTACAAATTTCAGTAGCATACCCGTTTTTCCAGTATTTTTCTAAAAAACGGTAACCAATTTCATCATCATTATTATCATCTTTAATCAATGCCAGCGTTCCTACAAAGGCTTTATCAGATTTTCTTTCAATAGTATAAATCCAAAAATTATTGGTTGATAAACTGTATTTTTCAATTAAATTATGAAGGTCTTCTTCAGCTTCAGAAAACGTTTTAACATCTCCTGTTGCATATTGCAATACTTTCGGGTTACTTTCCAATTGGTAAAATGGCTGTATGTCACCTACTGTAAGTTTTCTAACTAGCAGCCTTTCCGTTTCAAAAATCATTTATAAAATCGTATTTTTGTATCCGATAAATGTACACCAATGAATGCAGATAAAAAAGTTGCTTTTTATACTTTAGGCTGTAAGTTAAATTTCTCTGAAACTTCAACTATTGCTCGTAATTTTGTAGCTGAAAGTTTTGAACGTGTAGCATTTGACACCAAAGCAGATGTATATGTTATAAATACATGTTCGGTTACAGATAATGCAGATAAACGCTTTAAAAGCGTTGTGAAATCAGCTTTAAAACAAAATGATGCCGCTTTTATTATTGGCATTGGCTGTTATGCACAATTAAAACCTGAAGAATTAGCCCAAGTTGATGGTGTTGATTTGGTTTTAGGTGCTACTGAAAAATTTAATGTTACTAGCTATATAAACGATTTAACTAAAAATGATATTGGCAAAGTATATTCTTGTGAAATCTCTGAAGCTGATTTTTATGTAGGCTCCTACTCTATTGGAGATAGAACTCGCGCCTTTTTAAAAGTACAAGATGGTTGCGATTATAAATGCACGTATTGTACAATTCCGTTAGCACGCGGAATTTCTCGTAGCGATACATTGGAAAATGTATTAAAAAATGCCAAAGAAATTTCAGAAAGAGGTATTAAAGAGATTGTACTAACGGGTGTTAATATTGGTGATTATGGTAAAGGTGAATTTGGTAATAAAAAACACGAACATACTTTTTTAGAATTGGTAAAGGAATTAGATACTATTAATGGTATTCATCGCTTACGAATCTCTTCTATTGAGCCAAACTTATTAAAAGACGAAACTATTGATTTTGTTTCAAAATCTAATACGTTTGTTCCTCATTTTCATATTCCACTACAATCTGGAAGCGACGAGTTATTGAAATTGATGAAGCGCCGTTATCTTACAAAAACATATACAGATAGAGTTTCAAAAATAAAAAAAGTAATGCCTAATGCTTGTATTGGCGTTGATGTAATTGTTGGTTTTCCTGGAGAAACTGATAAATTATTCTTAAAAACGTATAATTACCTAAATGAAATGGATATTTCATATTTACACGTTTTCACCTATTCAGAAAGACCCAATACAGAAGCGGTTAAAATGGATGGCATAGTTCCTAAAAACGTTCGTGCAAAGCGCAGTAAAATGCTACGTGGGTTATCTGTTAAAAAGCGTAGATCTTTTTATGAAACTCAATTAGAAAATACACTTACCGTTTTGTTTGAAAGCGAAAATAAAGAAGGCTATATCTACGGATTTACAGAAAATTACGTAAAAGTAAAAACACCGTGGAATCCTGAATTAGTAAACACATTACACCAAGTTACGTTAACAAAAATAGATGAAGACGGCTTAGTTCGTTTTTCTTTTGTAAATGAAACTGCAACTGTTTAGTTTGGTCTTAAAGTTAAACTACATTTAATAACTCTTAAAAAATATTATGAAGCTTATAATACTATCATTTTTTTTACTAGCTTTAAGCTGTGGCTCTCCTAAAAAGCCAGTAAATAGCAATATAAAAGAAGCTTCAGAAACTAAAACAGAAAAACCTGTGGAAGCTCCAAAAATTATTAAAGAAGAATTAATTGTGGTTTTAAAGTACCCTAATAGAATGGACGATGCTAAGCAATTAATTGAAAATAGTGGTCTTACTTGGAGTGGCGTATTATTTAACCAAGGAGCTACAAAAATTGTTTTGATAAAAATTCCTGCTGAAAAACGAGATTTCTGGATAGAAAGACTACAACAATCTGGTGAGTTTAAATCTGTTGAATTAAATGGAGTTGCAACAATAAATAACATAAAAGAAAAAATTAACAACACGTTTGTTTCCTACAGAAAAACACCTTGTTACGGACATTGCCCAACATATAATGTTCGCATTAATAAAGAAGGAAAAGTGTTTTATAACGGTATAAAAAATATATTAGTAAAAGGGAAAAGAGAATTTCAACTTACAGACAAACAGTTTTCATCCTTAAAAGATAAATTGAGTAGAACTTCGTTCTCTTCTTATAAAAGTTCTTACAACAACCCTCGTTTAATGGATATTCCAAGTTCTTATATTACTTATAATAAAAAAGAAATTCAGTTACGAGTTTGGAAAGAGGTTCCAACAGAATTAGTAGTTTTAACAGAATATATAGAAGACATCTTATTAGAAAAAAAATTCTATGAGCTATAAAACACATATATACCTTGTACCTGGTTTAGGCGCCAATACTAAAATATTTGAGTTTATTTCACTTCCCGAAGATTTGTATGAGTTACATTATTTAGATTGGATGCTCCCACTTACGCAAGAAGAAACTATTAGTAACTACGCACAACGTATGTGTATAAAAATACAACATAAAAACCCCGTATTAGTTGGTGTTTCTTTTGGTGGTATAATGGTTCAAGAAATGAGTAAGCTTGTAAATGCAAAAAAAATAATAATTATATCGAGCATAAAAAGTAAACTAGAACTACCTAAACGACTAAAATTAGCTAGAGCTACGAGAGCCTATAAATTATTTCCAACCAGTATAGTAGCCAATTTTGAAGCTTATGAGAAATATTTTTTGGGAGATTTCCTTGAAAAGAAAGCAGCATTATACAGAACATATATGTCGGTTCGGAATCCTAAATACATTAGCTGGGCAATACACAATGTACTACATTGGCAACAAGAAAAATCACCTGAAGGCATTGTACATATTCATGGAACAAACGACAGTGTTTTTCCTAAAAAACACATAAACAACTGTATAGAAATCAATAACGGAACACATATTATGATTATTACAAAGGCTAAGAAAATTTCTCAAATTATTGAAGAAATTTTGAAGTAATATTCACATTTGTTTCTGTACTTTTATAAAAATTAAAATTTTGAATAAATCTACACGTTTTTTAAGTATTATTACTTTTATTGCATTGGCTTTTTTATTGATGAATGTTATGGGTAAAACCAATATTAAAACAATAAAAAATGTTAGTGAAAAATATGAAATCAAGGCAGTAAAAATACCAAGCTATTTAGAATTAGCAGGAGAACGTGTTCCTATTGAAAAACCAGATATTAGAGAGCGAATGGATCGTGAGTTGTTAGTAAATACCTACTGGCAATCTAATGGATTATTAATGATAAAACGTGCAAATAAATACTTTCCAATAATAGAACCTTTACTTGCAGAATATGGCATACCAGACGATTTTAAATACCTTGCCGTTGCAGAAAGCGGATTATTAGTAAACAACTCTTCACATGCACGTGCTTCTGGGTTGTGGCATTTTCTTCCTAGAACGGCAAGAGAAAAAAAATTCAAGTTAGAAGTAAATAAGAATGTAGATGAACGTTATCATATACAAAAATCTACTAAAGCTGCTGCAATTTATTTAAAACACGCTAAGAAAATATTTGGTGCTTGGACTTTAGCTGCTGCTGCATATAATGCTGGAGTTGGTAGAGTTTCTGAAAGATTAAAAGCTCAAAATGTAACTAGTTATTACGACGCTCGTTTACCTGATGAAACTGAACGTTATGTATTTAGAATTCTAGCTTTAAAAGAGATTATGAGCAATCCAGAAAAATATGGTTTTGTGTACGACCAAAAAGATTTATATACGTATCCAGATACGTACGAAGTAGAAGTTAACACTCCAATACCTAATCTAGCTGCGTTTGCTAAAAAACACGGAGTTACTTACAAAGACTTAAAACTGGTAAACCCATGGTTGCGAGAAACCAAATTAAATAATGCAAGCGGTAAAAAATATTTTATTAAAATTCCTCAATAATGAAAAAATATATTCCTTATTTATATTTTATTTTTGGTTTAATATTACTTGTAGATGCTTTTACTAACTTTTTTGAAGGTAAAGAAACGTATAAAATTATTTTTTCTTGGTATACAGAAAGTAAGTACCTCTATTTAGCAATAAAAACTTCAATAGCTTGTGCTTTTATATATTTTGGACTTCAAAAATATAACCAACTAAAAGAATAGTATTACTCTTCTTCAAACACATTTTTAACTCTACCAACAAGTCCAGATTCTATCTGAACTTTAATTCCGTGTGGATGATATGTAGATTTTGTTAGAATTTTACTCACAACACCTTCAGTAAGCTCTCCGCTTCTTTGATGATGTTTCTGTACAACTTCAACAAATAAACCTATTTGTATATTACTCCTTTTTCTTCCGTCAATCATATTAATTCCTTTAAACAGTAAAAACAAAAAAGCCTATCAAATATTGATAGGCTTCTTCATTAAAAAATTAACTAGTAATAAAATATATAATTATATAACTTTTACGTTTACTGCGTTTAATCCTTTTCTTCCTTCTTGTAAGTCAAATTCAACTTCATCGTTTTCACGAACTTCATCAATTAAACCTGATACATGTACAAAATGTTCTTTGTTGTTTCCTTCTTCAGTTATAAAACCGAATCCTTTTGATTCATTGAAGAATTTTACGATACCTTTACTCATTATAATAAATTTGTGTTATTAACTTCATTGCTAACAACGTTTAATAAAGTGCAAATTTAATGCCAAATATTTAAAAATCCTACAAAAAAGTATTTTTTTTTAAAAAAAAACTTAACTTATTGATTTACAGAGGTTAAAAAATATTAAATAGAATTAACAACTTTATTTCATATAATCATCTAATTAAAATCAATCAAAATCAGTATTCATTTTCAAGTAATCTAAGAATTCTCGTTTAGTATCTCTTTCTTTAAACTTACCACCAAACTCTGCAGTAACAGTAGAACTTTCAATATCTTTAATTCCACGAGAATTTACACATAGGTGTTTTGCGTCGATAATACAGGCAACATCTTGAGTACCCAAAGCTTTTTGTAAAGACTGTACAACCTGCATTGTTAAACGCTCTTGCACTTGTGGTCTTTTAGAGAAATACTCCACAATTCTATTCATTTTAGAAAGTCCTATTACTTTTCCATTAGAAATATAAGCAACGTGTGCTCTACCAATAATTGGCAACAAATGATGCTCACAAGTAGAATACACTATAATATTCTTTTCAACCAACATTTCACCATAATTGTAATTATTTTCAAATGTTGATGCTTTTGGCATATTTGCAGGGTTCAATCCCATAAAAATTTCATTAACAAAAGCTTTTGCAACTCTTCTCGGAGTTCCCTGCAGACTATCATCTGTTAAATCCATTCCTAAAGTGGTTAAAATATCTTTAACACTTTCTTGAATTCTATCTATTTTTTCTGCATCAGAAATATCAAATGCATCGTCTCTCAAAGGCGTTTTTGCCGACGTTCCAAAGTGGTTTTCTCCTATCTCCTCTATCCTCTCGTCATTCATTTTGTTGTTATTCACTTCAAACATTTCGTTCTAAATTTAGTTGCAAAGTTACAACTTTAATTAATTTTATTTTTATTTATTTGGGCGTTCGAGCGGGCTTTACATTGCAAGTCCTCGTTTTTTTTCGTGCCTCAAAAAACTGTGGGCTTTCCACTGCAATCCCTAACGCGGGCATACTTGCCAAGTTTCGTATTATTTTCCAATAAACTAAGAATTTACACTTATGTTTCTATAAATTCCCATTTTCTGGGGAATGACAATAGCAACCAAAATTCGTGTTAATTTATGTAATTAGTATCTTGCTTTTTCAATCAATTCATCTAACGACAAATTAAACTGCTCGCCGTTATTTTTCACAATAAACTTATTATCTTCAATAGTAGCAATTACAAATTCAATTTCTCTATTTGTAGCATACTTCCATTGTTTTTTTTGTTGTTTATTACTTGTTGCAAAATCAGGATATAATTCTGATTTAACATTATTGTCTCGTAAAGCTTTAATAGCCTTCATTTTAAGAAGATTTTCTTCTTCATTAAAATTCAAAAATAACACTTTTGGTTTTGAGAGTTCAACCGTTTTAAACAAACCAAGTTCTTCCATTACCAAATAAATACGATCTAAACCAAATGAAATTCCAACTCCAGAAACATCTTTTAAACCAAAGATTCCTGTTAAATCATCATAACGCCCACCGCCGCCAATAGAGCCCATTTGCACTCCTTCTGGCGCAGCAATTTCATAAATAGCACCTGTATAATAATTAAGACCGCGAGCTAAAGTAACATCTACCTCTAATGTAGCTGTTTCTAAACCAAGTTTCTCTATTCTTTGTATAACTGTGCGTAAATCGTTAACCCCACTTAACCCTTCTTCCGAAGTTTGTAACATTGTTTCTAAAGAAGCTAATTTAGCTAAATTAGTTCCTGTGAAATGAAATAACGGATTCACTTTTTGTATCGCGTCTTCAGTTATTCCTTTAGATAGCATTTCTTTTACAACACCTTCCTCTCCTATTTTATCTAATTTATCTAACGCTACTGTAAAATCTATCAATTTATCTTTTGCACCAATCACTTCTGCAATACCAGACAATATTTTACGATTATTAATCTTTATAGTTGTTCCCGCTAAACCTAATTTAGTAAAAACAGTATCGTACAATTGTACAAACTCTACTTCTTGCCACAAAGATTTACTACCAACAACATCAGCATCACATTGAAAAAATTCTCTAAAACGTCCTTTTTGCGGACGATCTGCTCGCCAAACTGGCTGAATTTGATAGCGTTTAAAAGGAAACGTAATATCATTTTGGTGCTGCACAACGTATCTTGCAAATGGTACTGTTAAGTCATAACGGAGTGCTTTTTCTGAGATTTGAGAAATAACTTTATTACTTGCTTTCTCTAATAATAATTTTTCATCAGCTTTCGCTAAATAATCTCCAGAATTTAAAATCTTAAAAATCAAACGATCTCCTTCTTCCCCGTACTTTCCCATAAGCGTAGAAGAGTTTTCAAAACTTGGAGTTTCAATAGGTTGAAACCCGAAGTTTTCAAACGAATGCCTAATTGTATTAAATATATAATTACGTTTGGCAATCTCTGTGGGTGAAAAATCTCGTGTTCCTTTAGGAATTCCTACTTTCATTTTATTAATTCTTTATTTCTGTTATTCCTGCAAAGACAGAAATCCATATTAAGGTCTGTTTTAGATTCCTGCCTTCGCAGGAATAACAAACCGTGTGCAAATATCTGAAAAATATAATGTGTTTCTGTACTTAATTATGAAGTTTTATTTCTATGTTTTAATCTATAAATAGAAGCATTCAATTCAAAGCCTAACAACAAGATTATGGCATTTAACCAAACAAATAACATTAAAATCAATAACGTACCAATAGAACCATACAATTTGTTATAGGTTGCAAACTTCACTACATAGATACCAAATAAATAAAACGTAAACAACGATAAAACGGTTGTTAATATGGCTCCTGGAGAAAAGAATTTTACGTCTTTACCTTGTGTGGTTCCGTAACGAAATAACATGGAAACAATAGTAAAAATCATTATTAAAAACAACAATCCTCTTCCCCAATAAAATAAGTTTAAATCACCTGTATCTAACCAACCACTCTTGTCTATTCTTGTTAAAGCAATCTGATAATAAATAATTAAAACTACCGTAACTATTAAGAACAACGACATTAATAACGAAACACCCAACGAAACAAAATAGGCTTTAAAAACATTTCTAAATTCTTTTACGTGATACGAATATTCAAAACCACCAAAGATTGCATTTACACCATTTGTCATTAAAAACATAGATGCTAAAAAACCAAAAGATAACAAACCGCCATATTGATTGTTTATAATATCTTTTAGCACACCATCTACAGCTTCAAAAGTTTTAGGTGGTAACATTTCTTGAATTAATCCAAATAAATTATCTTGAAAACCTTCTATTGGAATGTATGGAATCAACGATAAAATAAAAAGCATAAATGGAAAAATTGCCATAAAAAAACTAAACACAATTCCGCCTGCACGTGTTGTTAACGCTCCTTTTACAATGCCAATAATGTACATTTCTATTACATCATATAAAGACATACCATGCAATCCAGGGATTTTAATTTTCTTCCCAAAATTTACCAAAAGATTTACAATTGGTATTTTTTTTAGCTTATCTTCAATTTCTTTACTCATTTATTTAATTACAAAGTTCCAAAGTTAAAAAATAGTATAAAGTTGCAAAGTTAAAAGGAGCTACAAAGGTTCATCGCTATTTGTGTTTTGATTTTATACTTCTTATAAAACTTGATAACATTCGTTCTATTTCTCTTGAGAATCCATACAGTTTTTCAAACTTTTATTTATTAATATACTCTAAATTATATGCTATTTCTAATTGAGTTTGTAACTCAAATAAAGAAGCTATTCCAATATTTAAAAAACAAAGATAATCTTTAACGCCCTCTCTCCCATAACCTTCTGCAATATTACTAGGTACAGAAACCGCACATCTTCTTATTTGTGAGGTTAATCCAAAATTTTCTTCTTTAGAAAACAGTTTTGAAACTTTATAAATTTCAGTTACAAAATTCATAGACTTTTGCCATACTAATAAATCTCTAAACGTTTTCATTCTTTTTCCTTTTTCTTAGCTTCAAAGTTTAAAAATAGTTGCAAAGTAGTTTCAAAGTAGTTTCAAAGTTTAGCCTATTTCCCTGTAACCTAATTACTTTGAGTCTTTTAGACTTTACTACTTTGAGACTTTGCTACTTCACCACTCTACTACTATTTCAACCCTCTAGCTTTTAACATCGGTCCAACTTTTGGATCTCTACCTGCAAAGGCTTTATACATTTCAGCATAATCCATTGTGTTTCCTTTTGATAAAACTTGCTCACGGAATTTTTGTCCGTTTTCACGCGTTAATAACCCGTTATCTTTAAACCAATCATATGCATCATGACTTAACATTTCTGTCCATAAATACGAATAATATCCCGCAGCATAACCTCCACTAAAAATATGAGCAAAATACGTTGAATGGTATCTTGGTGGAATTTCAGCTACATTTAATTTCATTTTTTTCAAAGCTTCTTCTTCAAATTTTGCTACGTCTTCAATTTTATCATCCGCAGAAATTGTATGCCATTTCATATCTAAACTTGATGAGCATAAATTTTCAATCATAGAATATCCTTGATTAAAAGTTCCTGCATCTTTAATTTTCTTCAATAAAGAACTTGGAATAACTTTTCCTGTTTTGTAATGTATTGCGTAGTTATTTAAAACTTCTGGATGCGTTGCCCAGTTTTCATTAAATTGCGATGGAAACTCTACAAAATCTCTCGAAGTACTTGTACCCGAAATTGATGCATATTTTTGATTTCCAAAAAAGCCATGCAATGCGTGCCCAAACTCATGAAACATTGTTTCTACGCCATCAAAACTTATTAAAGCAGGTTGGCCTTCGGCTGGTTTTGGTAAATTACACACATTATAAATTACTGGTTTTTGGTTACGCAATTTAGATTGTTTTACAAAACTACTCATCCACGCTCCTCCACGTTTACTATCTCTTGCAAAGAAATCTCCGAAGTACAAGCCTAGCTTACTTCCATCTTCTTCAAATAATTCATACACCACAACATCTGGATGATATGTTGGAATATCAGTTCGCTTTTTAAAAGTAATTCCATATAATTTAGTTGCTGCATAAAAAACTCCTTTTTCTAACACATTTGTTACTTCAAAATAAGGTTTTATTTCTGCTTCATTCAAATTATATTTAGACATACGAACTTTTTCTGCATAATAATTCCAATCATAAGGAGTTAACTTAAAATCGCCGCCAGTTTTATAAATCTCTGCTTGAATTTCTTTTACTTCGGATGCTGCTTTCTTTAAAGAACCAGGAATTAAGCTCTTAAACATCTCAAAAACTTTATCTGGTGTAGCAGCCATACTACCCTGTAAACTCCAACTTGCATAGTTATCAAAACCTAAAATTTGTGCTTTTTTTGCTCGCAACCTAACCATTTTTTTAACTAAATTGCTTGTATTATATTCTCCCGCATCACTTCTATGAATAGATTTTTCGAATAACTCTTTACGTACTTCTCTATTTTCTAAGGTTTGTAATGATGGTTGTTGTGTGGTGTTTATTAATTGAATTTCATAGTTACCATCTTTCTCTAAAGATTTAATTTTTTCTTCAGAAAATCCTTTTAGTTTTTTTGCATCAGAAACTACAATACCTCCTTTTTTACTTGCATCTAGTAATTTTTTTTCAAAATCGTTTGATAAACTCGCTATTTCAGAATTAATTTCTTTTAATTTCTCTTTTTTATCTTCTGATAAATTAGCTCCTGCTTTTACAAAATTCTTATAATATTCTTTTACTAAATGGATAGATTCAGCATCTAATTTTAAATTCCCTAAATTATTGTAAACTATTTTAATTTTACTAAACAATTTAGTGTTTAAAAAAATATTATCTGAATGTTTCGAGAATTTAGGCGCTAATTCTTTTTGATCTGCTTTAATAACATCATTGGTGTTTGCTCCTGCCAAAGCAAAAAAAACAGCGGTAACATTATCTAATGTTTTGCTGCTTTCTTCAAGATCTACTATTGTATTCTCAAAAGTTGGAACTTCTTTATTCTCAACAATTTTATCAATCGCTTTATTTTGCAACCTCATACCTTCTAAAATTGCAGGCATAAAATGCTCATCTTTAATTTTGGTGAAATCTGGCGTGCCGTACTCTAATGTACTTTTAATCAATAAAGGGTTTTCTAACAGACTCATAGGAGTTTCTTTTTTTGCTTCTTTTGTAGTACAACTTGCTACGAATATTAAAGTTGCAATTACTATATATTTTTTCATCTTTTAAAGTATTAGGGTTTTTTATTAATCTACTGCTTTTAAACTTAAATCTAAATTATACACCGAATGTGTTAATGCACCTAAAGAAATAAAATCTACGCCACAATCTGCGTATGCTCTTATTGTTTCTTCATTAATTCCTCCAGAAGATTCTGTTAAACATGCGTCACCAATTAAGGCAACTGCTTTACGGGTATCTTCATAATTAAAATTATCTATTAAAATTCTGTAAACACCTTCGTTAGAAAGTATTTCTTTAATTTCTTCTAAACTTCTAGCTTCTACAATTATTTTAATGTCTATTTTTTTTTCAGCTAAGTATTTCTTGGTTTTTGTAATTGCTTGGGTAATTCCACCAGCAAAATCTATATGGTTATCTTTAATCATCACCATATCATACAATGCAAATCGGTGATTTTCTCCACCTCCAATTTTTACTGCCCATTTCTCTAATGCGCGAATTCCTGGTGTAGTTTTACGTGTATCTAATACTTTGGTTTTTGTTCCTTCTAATAGGTTTACAAATAATTTTGTTTTTGTTGCAATAGCACTCATACGTTGCATTGCGTTTAAAACCAAACGTTCTGCCATTAAAATTGATTGTGATTTCCCTGAAACATAAAAAACAATATTTCCATATTTAACTTCCTCGCCATCATTTATAAACGTTTCAACTTTCAAATCAGCATCAACATATTTAAAAACCATTTTAGCAAATGCTACACCCGCAATAATTCCTTCGTCTTTTACTAACAATTTTGCTTTTCCTTGTGCATCCGCAGGAATACAAGATAAAGAAGTATGGTCGCCTTCGCCAATATCTTCTCTAATTGCATTTGTAATTATTAAATCGAGTTCTTTATTAAATTGTTCTTTTGATATCATGTAATTTCTTTTATTCTGATGTAAAAATAGTAATGATTTTTAACTTTTTGTTAGTTAGAGCGAATTTATAAATGAAAACGAATAAATTTGTACTGGCAATAATGTCACCTCGAGTGCAGTCGAAAGGTTTTAATTAGGTCTCGACTGCGCTCGAGGTGACAAAAAAATGAAAATAAAATTACTAGCCATTGGTAAAACAGATAATAAAAATCTGATTCAGTTAATTGATGAATACCAAAATCGTTTAAAGCATTATATAAAATTTGAGCAAGAAATTATTCCTGATATTAAAAATGTGAAAAAATTAAGCGAATCTCAACAGAAAGAAAAAGAAGGTGATTTAATTTTATCTAAACTTCAAAATACGGATCAATTAGTTTTATTAGACGATAAAGGGAAAGATTTTACTTCTATTGAATTTTCTGAATATCTTCAGAAAAAAATGAACTCCGGAATTAAACAATTAGTATTGGTTATTGGTGGACCTTACGGTTTCTCTGATGCTGTTTATAAAAAGTCAACTGAAAAAATTTCGTTATCTAAAATGACATTTTCACACCAAATGATTCGTTTGTTTGTTGTAGAACAACTCTACCGTGGATTTACAATTCTTAGAAATGAACCGTATCATCATGAATAATTTATAATTATTCAACAAAAAATTCAATTAAAAAAATGCAAATTCTTCAATATATAATTCAACAAACACAACTATTAGAAAAGTCTGTAAAAAACACCATTTTATTATTAAATGAAGACGCTACAATTCCTTTTATTTCTAGATATAGAAAGGAAATGACTGGTAATTTAGATGAAGTTGAAATTGGTGAAATTGTAAAATTCAAAGAAGTTTTTGAAGCTCTTGAAAAGCGGAAAAAAGCCATTTTAAAAGCATTAGAAGAACAGGGTGTTTTAACTTCTGAATTAACACAAAAGGTAAGCAATTCTAGAGATTTAACTTCTTTAGAAGATTTGTATTTGCCTTTTAAAAAGAAACGTAAAACCAAAGCAGAAACGGCACGTTTACAAGGTTTAGAACCGTTGGCAAAAATGATAATGAGTCAACGAGTAAATGATTTAGAATATACTGCTTCAAAATACACTTCCAACGAAGTTGAAACGATTAAAAACGCTTTAGAAGGCACTCGTTTTATTATTGCAGAATGGATTAATGAACGTACAGATATTAGAAATAATATTCGCCATCAATTAAAACGTTTTGCGATGATTTCATCTAAAGTAATTAAAGCAAAGGTTACTGATGAAAAAGCGCAAAAATTTAAAGATTATTTTGATTGGAACGAATCTCTAAACAGAATTCCATCACACAGGTTATTGGCAATTTTACGGGCAGAAAACGAAGGTTTTATTCGTGTTAAAATAGAAATTGACAAGGATTATGCACTTCAAAAAATGGAAAATCGAATTATTCGTTCTCAAAACGAATGTTCTACACAAATACAATTAGCAATTGCCGATGCTTATAAACGATTGTTATTCCCTTCTTTATCAAACGAAGCATTGTCTATTGCCAAAGAAAAAGCAGATGAAGCAGCAATTACCGTTTTTGCAAAAAACTTAAAACAACTATTATTAGGCGCTCCTTTAGGCGAAAAAAGAATTCTGGCAATCGACCCTGGTTTTAGATCGGGTTGTAAGGTTGTTTGCTTAAGTAAACAAGGTGATTTATTACATAATGAGAATATTTATCCGCATGGACCACAAAATCAAACGATAGAAGCAATTAAAAAAATTAGTTCTTTAGCTGATGCTTATAAAATTGAAGCAATTGCTATTGGAAACGGAACTGCTTCAAGAGAAACTGAACAATTAGTAAAGAAAATTCCCTTTAAAAAGGACATTGAAGTTTTTGTGGTAAGTGAGGCTGGCGCATCTATTTATTCTGCTTCTAAAATTGCAAGAGATGAGTTTCCTAATTACGATGTTACTGTTCGTGGTGCTATTTCTATTGGAAGAAGATTGCAAGATCCATTGGCAGAATTAGTGAAGATTGATGCGAAATCGATTGGTGTTGGGCAATATCAACATGATGTAGATCAATCAAAATTAAAAAAATCTTTAGATACTGTTGTAGAAAGTTGCGTAAATACAGTTGGTGTAAACATAAATACAGCAAGCGAATCTTTGTTAAGTTATGTTTCTGGAATTGGACCAAAGATTGCGGAAAATATTGTAAATTACAGAAACGAAAACGGTTCTTTTACTTCAAGAATTGCGATTAAGAAAGTACCCCGTTTAGGCGGAAAAGCTTTTGAACAAGCTGCTGGTTTTTTACGAATTAAAAATGGGGAGAATCCGTTAGATAATTCTGGAGTTCACCCAGAAAGTTATGCTGTAGTTGATAAAATGGCGAAAGACAACAAAAAAAATATTACTGACTTTATTGGAAATAAAGAGTTACTTCAAAAAATAGAGTTGAAAAATTATATTTCTGAAACAATTGGCTTGCCAACCTTAGAAGATATTATTAAGGAGCTAGAAAAACCAGGTATAGACCCAAGAGCTAAAGCGCAGCTATTTTCTTTTGATCAAAATATTAAAACAATTTCCGATGTAAAAACAGGGCAATTATTATCGGGAATTGTAAATAATATTACCAATTTTGGTTGTTTTGTAGATATTGGAATTAAAGAAAGTGGTTTAATTCACATTTCTAACTTATCAGATACTTTTGTGAAAGATGTCAATGCAATTGTGGCTTTAAATCAGCAAATTCTTGTTAAAATTTTAGAAGTTGATATTGTTAGAAAGCGAATTCAGTTAGCTTTGGTGAAGTAATTTATGAATCAGGAAGAAAAAAATAAAAGAATTAGAAAAATTACATCTTTAAGTTTTAAAGATAAAATACCATTCTTTTTATTTTCTTTTGGATTTGGTTCTAATTTATTCCCTACAAAAGACATCAAATAATTCTGAATTAGAAAGGTTTAGAAAGTATGGTTTTGACAGAAAACTTCAAGAAGTAATAAAGGCAAAAAAAATAGGCATCATTTTTTATTTTTCTATCCCTATAATTTTCTTACTTTCGACTCTCTAAAACAAATCAATATTGAAAGTCTGTATTGCCGAAAAACCAAGTGTAGCAAGAGAAATTGCTAATATTCTAGGAGCCAACACAAAACGTGATGGTTACTACGAAGGAAATGGTTATGCAGTAACATACACTTTTGGGCATTTATGTACACTTTTAGAACCTAAAGATTACAAACCGCATTGGAAAAGCTGGGATTTAAACAACTTACCAATGTTGCCAGAACGTTTTGACACCAAAGTTACTGGCAATTCAGGAATTAAAAAGCAATTTAATATTATAAAATCTTTATTCGAAAAAGCAGATGTTGTTATTAATTGTGGAGATGCAGGAACAGAAGGAGAATTAATTCAGCGTTGGGTAATTAATCAAGCAGGTTACAAAGGAAAAGTATTACGTTTATGGATTTCATCTTTAACAGAAGAAGCTATAAAAGAAGGGTTTAAAAATTTAAAACCTGCAGAACAATATGATAATCTATATTACGCAGGGTTTTCCAGAGCCATTGGAGATTGGCTTTTAGGTTTAAACGCAACACGTTTATACACTGTAAAATTTGGTGGTTACAAACAAATTTTATCTGTTGGTAGAGTGCAAACTCCTACCTTGGCAATGTTGGTAAATCGTTTTCAGGAGATTCATGATTTTAAGCCACAACCTTATTGGGAACTACAAACTACCTATAGAAAAACACTTTTTAATTATGAAGATGGTCGTTTTTTAAAACAAGAAGATGGGCAAGTTTTAGCGAATAAAGTAAAGGAATCTGATTTCGAAATTGTTTCTGTCACCAAAAAGAAAGGAAAAGAATATGCGCCAAAACTTTTTGATCTAACGGGTTTACAAGTATACTGTAATAATAAATTTGGTTTTTCTGCGGATGAAACATTGAAAATGATTCAAAAGTTATATGAAATGAAAGTTGTTACCTACCCAAGAGTTGATACTACTTTTTTACCAAATGATGTATATCCTAAAATTACAGGGATTTTATCGAAATTAACCAACTATAGTATACTTACACAACCACTTTTAGGAAGTAAAATAAAGAAATCTAAACGTGTTTTTGATGATAAAAAAGTAACAGATCACCATGCTATAATTCCTACAGGAATTCAAGGAAATCTGCAATACAATCAACAACAAGTTTATGATATTATAACACGTAGATTTATTGGTGTTTTTTATCCAGATTCTAATGTTTCTAATACTTCTGTAATTGGTAAAGCAGCTGAAGTTCCTTTTAAAACAACTGGTAAAGAAATTATTACAAAAGGTTGGCGCGTTGCTTTTGAAACTGAAGAGAGCAAAATAAAAAAGGAATTAAATGAACAATTAACACTTCCTGCTTTTGTAAAAGGTGAAAAAGGAACACACGAACCTTCGTTTTTAGAAAAAGAAACAAAACCACCAAGAAATTTTACTGAAGCAAGTTTATTACGCGCTATGGAAACTGCAGGAAAACAAGTTGATGATGATGATTTACGTGAATTAATGAAAGAAAACGGAATTGGAAGACCTTCTACCAGGGCAAGTATTATTGAAACGTTGTTCCGAAGAAAATATATTGAGCGTAAGAAAAAATTAGTATTACCAACACAAACAGGAATTGATTTAATTAATATTATTGACAACGAATTATTAAAGTCTGCCGAATTAACTGGGCGTTGGGAAAAACGTTTAAAGGAAATTGAACGAGGAGAATTTAATGCAGGAACGTTCATCAAGAACATGAAAAAAATGGTGGACGAATTGGTCTATGAAGTGCGTTCTAATACTTCTAAAAAAAGAATTTCCGCTGTTAGTTCTAACTCGGTTGAGAACTCTTCAAAACCGCAACCTAAAAAATCATCAACAAAATTAAAGAGACAACTTATTGGTAAAACCTGCCCTAAATGTAAAAAAGGAACACTTTTAAAAGGCTCTTCTGCTTTTGGGTGTTCTAAATATAAAAATAATTGTGATTTAAAAATTCCATTTGAAATTTACGGTAAGAAAGTTTCAGAAAACCAACTAATAAGGTTAATTGACAAAGGTTGTACAACT
Organism: Tenacibaculum sp.; assembly: GCA_965242715.1. GTDB lineage: Bacteria > Bacteroidota > Bacteroidia > Flavobacteriales > Flavobacteriaceae > Polaribacter. The sequence goes on along the minus strand of OZ251501.1, from coordinate 741,502 downwards.
AATTTAAAAGGTTTTAAAACTAATTTAGGTTCTGTTGAAGGTTTAATTCGGTTTGATGAGAACTTTACTTTAAGATTAGAACCAAAACAAGCTGTCATTTCGACGAAGAATGAGGAAAAACCTCATCAATCAGAAAAAATTTTATGCCCTAAATGTAAAAAAGGAACTGTTTTAAAAGGTAAAACAGCTTATGGTTGTTCAAATTATAAAACAGGTTGTAATTTTGTATTTACCTTTGAAAACATCAAAAAAATAGCCAACGAAAAACCATTGACTAAAGAATTAGTATTAAAAATTATAGCTGATTAATTATGAAATTAGTTTTTGCAACCAATAACTTAAATAAATTAGCAGAAGTTCAAAAAATGCTCCCAAATTCAATAAAATTATTGAGCTTAAAAGACCTTAATTATTTTGATGAAATTGAAGAAACGGCACTAACGCTAGAAGGAAATGCTAAAATTAAAGCAGATTATATTACAACTAAATTTGATTATAATTGTTTTGCAGATGATACTGGTTTAGAAGTAGAAAGTTTAGATAATAAACCAGGGATTTATTCTGCTCGCTACGCGGGAAAAGAAAATAATTCTGAAAATAATATGCAAAAGTTACTATCTGAATTAGAACATACAAAAAACCGAAATGCACAATTTAGAACATCTATTTGTCTAAATTTAAATGGAAAACAATTTTTGTTCAACGGAATTTGCAAAGGTAAAATTCTATACCAAAAACAAGGCGGAAAAGGTTTTGGTTATGATCCAATTTTTCAACCAAAAGGGTTTCAAAAATCATTTTCTGAAATGACTTCAGAAGAAAAAAATAAAATTTCCCACCGTGGAATTGCAATTAAAAAGTTAATCGATTTTTTAACTAAGTTGCAATAATTGAATTTAACTAAATCATATACCAAACACTTTACTCTCTTATCAGTTTTACTGATTATCTTTCTATTTATAAATATTAGTTTAGGTTCTGTTTCTATTCCTTTAAAAGATATATTTAAAAGCTTACTTGGAGGCATTCCTTCCAAAGATAGTTGGAATACAATCATTCTAAATTTTAGACTACCAAAAGCAATTACTGCTGTTTTAGTAGGGTCTGGGCTTTCTATTTGTGGGTTATTAATGCAAACACTGTTTAGAAACCCACTTGCAGGACCTTTTGTTTTAGGAATTTCTTCTGGTGCAAGTTTAGGCGTCGCTTTATTAGTTTTAGGTTCAGGTTTATTTGGCGGGATTTTTATGTCATTCGCATTTTCTAGTTGGGCATTAGCAATTGCAGCAAGTTTAGGTGCTTTTTTAGTGTTATCAGCAGTAATAATTGCAGCAAACAGAATTCGAAATACCATGTCAATTCTAATTATAGGATTAATGTTTGGTTCATTAACTGCAGCTGTTATCTCTGTTCTTGCATATTTTAGCGAAGCTGAACAAATTCAACAATATATGTTTTGGAGTTTTGGTAGTTTAGGAAACTTAACTTGGACAGAGCTCATTGTTTTTGGCGTAATTTATCTCATTGGAATAGTAGCAACATTCTCTGTAATAAAACCTTTAAATAGTTTTTTATTAGGTGAAAATTACGCGAAAAGTTTAGGTATTAATATCAAAAAGAGTAGAAATATTATCTTATTAATTACAAGTTTATTAACAGGTGTAATTACGGCTTTTTCGGGGCCAATTGCTTTTATAGGGTTAGCAATTCCTCATATTGCAAAAATGCTTTTTTTAACCTCTAATCATAAAATATTAATTCCCTCTTCTGCCTTAATTGGCGCTATTGCATTACTTATTTGTGATAGTATTTCACAATTACCAACAAGTGAGTTTACGTTACCAATTAATGCTATAACGTCATTATTTGGTGCGCCAGTTGTTATTTGGCTATTAATTAGAAAAAAGAAAATCTATGTTTAGAAATAAATTTCAAAGTCCTAAAGTTGAAAGATTATGTTCAAAATAAAAAATTAGTGAAAATTAGTGAAATCTGTATCTAAACATATCGTTCTTAAAACTAAAAACCTATCAATAGGCTATCAAACAAAAAAGCAGCAGAATGTAATTGCTTCAGGTATTAATGTATCTGTAGAAAAAGGGAAGTTTGTAGCGTTATTAGGTAAAAACGGAATAGGAAAATCTACTTTATTAAGAACGCTTTCTAAGGTTCAAAATCCTTTAGATGGAAGTGTTTATATCAATCAGAAAAATATTTTAGAATATACAAATCAAGATTTAGCTACTTCACTAAGCTTAGTACTAACAGAACGCTTACCCGAAAGCCAATTAACTGTTTTTGAACTAATTGCATTAGGAAGGCAACCCTATACAAATTGGATTGACACTTTATCAGAAAACGATATTCAGAAAATAAACTGGGCAATTAAACAAACAGAAATTGAACATTTAAAAAGTAATCTTTTTTATGAATTGAGTGATGGTCAATTACAACGAGTTTTAATTGCTAGAGCTTTAGCCCAAGACACAGAAATTATCATTTTAGATGAACCAACTGCACACTTAGACATTCATCATACATTTAAAGTATTTTCTTTATTGAAAAAATTGGTTGAAACAACGCAGAAAACCATCATTATTTCTACACACGAAGTAAATTTAGCGATTCAATTAGCAGATGAATTCATTCTTCTATCCGAAGAAAAAATATACAGTGGCACTTCTGATGAACTTATTAGTAAAAATGCTTTTGACGAGTTATTTCCTAAAGAACTCATCAGTTTTAACAAAACATTAAAACAATTCGTCATCAAAAAAAATTAAATTTGATGCTGGTGTAACTTTTCGTTACATTTGACAACCTATCACCCTTAAATAGTTAAAACTATATTAATGAAAAAAATACTTTATATAGCAAGTGCTTTGGCATTTGTAGCTTGCGGTTCTAGTAAAGAAACCTCAACAAATAATGAGGAAAATATTGATCAAGCTAAAAAATACGCCGAAACCATTACAGCAAAAGACTTAGGAAATCATCTATTTATATATGCTTCTGATGAATTTGAAGGACGAGATACTGGTGAACCAGGGCAGAAAAAAGCTGTTGAATATTTAAAAAATTTTTATGTGAACCATGGAATTAAATCTCCAATTGGTGGTAATGATTATTTTCAAGAAATCTCATCTACTTGGTTAAATAAAAACTCCAGAATAGGCAAATTAAAAGATTCTGAAAACGTACTTGCATTTATTAAAGGAACAGAAAAACCAGATGAAATTGTAGTTATTTCTGCACATTTAGATCACAAAGGCATTAAAAATGGGGAAATTTATAACGGTGCTGATGATGATGGTTCTGGTACAGTAGCAATTTTAGAAATTGCTGAAGCTTTTAAGAAAGCAACAGAAGCTGGTAAAGGTCCAAAACGTTCTATTTTATTTTTACACGTAACTGGTGAAGAAAAAGGATTATTAGGTTCTAAATATTATACAGAAAACCCTGTTTTTCCTTTGGCAAATACAGTTACAAATTTAAATATAGATATGATTGGTCGTGTTGATGAGCTTCATAAGGGTGCACCAAATTATGTATATTTAATTGGTGCTGATAAATTGAGTTCAGAACTACATGCCCTTTCTGAGGAAGTAAATAAAAAATATACCAATATAAATTTAGATTACAAATATAATGCTGAAGACGATCCAAATCGTTTTTACTATCGTTCTGACCATTATAATTTTGCAAAACATGGTATTCCTGTTATTTTTTACTTTAACGGAACACACGCAGATTACCACAAACCATCAGACACTCCTGATAAAATTAACTACAAAATGTTAGAGAAACGTACGCGTTTGATTTTTTATACAGCTTGGGAAATTGCGAATCGAGAAGCTCGTTTAGTAGTTGATGGTATTGAAAAAAGATAAATGTAAAATTATTATACATATAGAAACCTCGAAAAATTGCGAGGTTTTTTTTATTATATGTAAGGTTTATTGCCTATTATCTTTCTCATAAAAAAATATAACTTCGTATTTTTTGATTAAAGAGCATTAAATGTTGAATAATAAAAATCAGTTTCTAAATTACAAGGTATTAATCGTTTAATTACTGATGCCACAATAGGAGTAACCGACTTTTTCACCATCGACTCCGTATTAACACCTTATTGCTAATATTGCTGGAATCACTTATAAAAACACATCAGATGGAGTACAAAGTTGATTAGCGGCGGAACCAGATAAATCTTTAAAATTGTTTGCTACTGTGTGGCGGAGAAATTGAAGCTACAGATAAAAGAGAAGCTATACGCTCCATTTTAAACGGAGTTATCGGTAGATTATTTAGTCAAACCTTAACAACCCATTTTCTTGGCGAAGAAAATAAAGAAAAAAGAGGTCTTAAAATATTAAACAATAAGTTATTAAATTCTTCTTTGAGTTGTTTCATAAATTTCTTAAGATTCCAACCTGTAGCAGCTAAAAAGGCATTGATTTGCGGGGAATTTTCTCCCCAAAGATAGTTTTGGTTCAATCTAAAGTCTGTTTTTAAATGACCAATAACTGGTTCAATAGCAGCTCTTCTTCTAAATTTTCCTCTTTTACATCTTTTCTGATATTCTGTATCTCGTTTTAAAGGTCTATAATCAGGAGTTGATATTTTGGTGTTACCTATTTGTTTGATGCCTTTTCCACCTCTGTCATAAACAACTTCTTGGGGTAAAAAAGCAATATTGGATTGCATTTGTTCTAATAATGGTGCTATTGTTTTGCTATCGTGAGGATTGCCTTTAAAACTTTTTATCGCAGTAATGATTAATGTTTTTGAAGTAGTAATTAACCCTGTTTTAGTGCCAAATTCATATTTTTTATGCACTTTCCCTTTAGCGATACATGCTGTAAATGGTTTGTGAATACTGTAAATTTTATCTTTATCTGTTCGCTTTTGATGTAAGATTTGATAATACAAAGCAAACTGCTTTTTATAGACTTCTAAAACGTGTTCGGGTAATTCTCTTTCCAACTCTCGAAGTAAACGACCTGCTATAGTTTTTAGTTTTGCATCTGCTTTCTTTGCTTTTTTATATCGCTTTGGATGTTTACGATTATGGGTGTCTCTTAATAATTGCTTTGAGGTTCTGACATAACTTTGTCGTTGCTTTATCTTTTCTTTTTTAGCAATATCATTGCATTTATCAATAATCTTTTTGGCTAATTTAGCATCTGTAGGAAAGGTAGTGTTGTTCTCTGCTACTGTGGTGTCTGATAATGTTACTTTTTCTTTGGCTGCTTTACCAAAAAGACGGATAGAGTATGCAAATATTTTTTGAACTCCTAGTTCTCCTATACGTTTTCTGAAATGTACAAAGTCACTTGGATCACAGGGAAATTGATACTCAAAATAAGCCATGCCACAAAAATATTGCATGTAAGGGTTCATTGCCCAAGCTTCGGATAGACGCTCATCAGATAAATTATAAATACGCTTGAGCATTAAACTTCCAACCATTAATCGTACTGGCATCGCTGGTTGACCTGTATGTGAATAATACTGTGAGAAATCTTTCTCAAAGTATTTCCAATCTATTTTGTTGCTCAACAAAATTAATTCGTGGCTCAAATTAATAAAATCCTTGAGCAAAGGTCTGAACAAATTTTGTTGATTTTGATTCGCTGTTTTTCCTATCATTTATTGCAAGGTTTATGCTATAATATACGGAAAATCTTGCAATTAAATACTATATAAACAGTAAAAAATATCAAATAATTAACTGTAAATCAGAATGTTGAAACCTTTTTAAGGAACGACTATTTATAAAAATAATGAAAACCCTTTAAAAATCAAGAATTTAACCAGTAAAGTGGCAATAGTAACAGCTATAGCCTTTACTTCTAATAGTGTATGGTATCAAGGCAAACTCATACTTTTTATTTATCACTAATAATCAGAAAGTTATGTTTTTAACTTTTCAGGATTATAATAAAAGTCCAAAACACAACCCTTTGTTTTTAAATCGTTTATAGGTTTTGGTTTTTTAAAGTATGTATTTGCCCTATGTATGGCATAAGTATAAACAACAACTATTCAATAATGTATTATGCTAATTAGAAACTTAGCTGAAATTATTAATCGAACTCAGGTTAGTACATGGCAAAAATAACTTAAAAATGGAACTCACTAGCGTGAGTGTTTTAAAATAATGTTTTTCAGACCTCACTGGTTTTTAACTGCTAAGACAATTATTAACTTTACAAAAAGATCAAATTATTTTTTATCATGCACTCAATGCAAAATTTTAAAAATTAGTTCTTTTAAAATATCTCGTTGAGTTTGGTTAGCTCCAACACCTTTACTTTTTACATCTGCGTTACGCAATAGCGCAATTACTTGTGCTACTTTTCGCATTGGATAGTTTTTACTTGCCGAAACATAATCTCCTACAAAATAAGGCGAAACACCTAATGTTTTTGCAACCATTGCTCTAGATTTATCTTTTAATCCGTGATAGGAAAGTAGTTGCGTAAAAAAACTATTCAGTAAAGAAATAGTCATTACTAACGGGTGCTTACGAGGGTTTTCAGCAAAGTAATTTATAATTCTATTAGCTTTTACAATATTTTTTTCTCCAACAGCCTTACGCAACTCAAAATTATTGAAATCTTTAGAAATGCCAATATTCTCTTCAATATGAGCCGCATTAATAATAGTTTCTACAGGTAAAACAGTAGTTAATTTATCTAATTCGTTAGATATTTTACTCAAATCTGTACCTAAAAACTCTACCAACATTTGTGATGCCTTTGGTTCAATTTGGTATTTTTTTCCGCTTAAAATACGTCTAATCCAATCTGAAACTTGATTCTCATACAGTTTTTTACTCTCATAAATCAATCCGTTTTTAGCAATGGCCTTATAGATTTTTTTACGCTTATCAAGTTTTTTATATTTATAATTAAGTACCAAAACTGTTGTAAGTTGTGGGTTTTCAGCATAACTCTCTAACTTATCTATAGAATGTGCCAAATCTTGTGCTTCTTTTACAATTATAACCTGACGTTCAGCCATCATCGGATACCGTTTTGCAGATGATACAATTTCATCAATTGCAACATCACGCCCATACATAACTATTTGATTAAAACCTCTCTCAGCTTCATCTAATACATTGTTTTCAATATATTCTGAGATTTTATCAATATAATATGGTTCTTCTCCCATTAAAAAATAAATAGGTTTTATATTCCCATTTTTGATATCAGATATTATATGTTTTATCTCGTTCATTTAATTTTTTATAATGATAGCGTTTAATAACTCATCTTCTGTAAGGGTCTCAAACCAACCCTCCATAAACTCAAAATTACCTTCACTTACTTCAAATTCAAAAGTTTCACCTTTTTCTAAATTTCTTTTAAAAATTCTATTCTCTCTAGAAACCAATCTAAACTATCATCTTTACTTTTATCAAGAAAGAATAATATTTTATTCCATTTATCTAGTATAAATACAACTCCATTTATTTCTCTTTTTAATGTATTTGCATAAGTAGATTTTCCTGCTCCAGTATTACCTACTAATAAATGTATCATAACTAATTTTTTAATTACTTTTGATTGATGCAAAAACTTAATCTACCCGAGTATTCGTTCAAGACCAAAAGTAACGAAAAACACACGTTTATTTTTGATAAAGTACGAAAAAAATATGTGGTTTTAACTCCTGAAGAATGGGTGCGTCAAAACTTTATAGCTTATTTAATTGAAGAAAAAAAATACCCTATTTCGTTAATTGCTGTAGAAAAACAACTAACAATCAACAATTTAAAAAAGCGTAGCGATATTTTAATTTTTTCTTCGGAAGGTTTACCAAACATACTAATTGAATGTAAATCTCCTACTATAAAAATTAGCCAAGATACTTTTGATCAAATTGCACGATATAATTTAAAACTGCATGCCAATTATTTGATTGTTACCAACGGCTTACAACATTATTTTTGCCAAATAGACATTGAGAATAAAACCTATATCTTCCTCAAAAACATACCTAACTACAAGTAAGTAGATACGGTTTGATTTATGAAAATTTTAAATATCAGATTCATCTTAAAACCGTAAGTTTGCCTTCTTGAAAACTGCAATTGTCATATTAAATTGGAATGGACAAAAACTGCTTGAACAGTTTCTACCTTCCATTATAAATTTTAGCCAGCAAACTGAAATTTATGTAGCAGACAATGCATCAACTGATAGTTCTGTTGCCTTTGTAAAAACCAATTTTCCTTCAGTAAATATTGTTGAAAACCCAACAAATACAGGATATGCAAAAGGCTACAATGATGCTTTACAACATATTGATGCCGATATTTATTGTCTCATAAATTCTGATGTAGAAGTTACCGAAAATTGGCTCCCTCCTATTTTACAAGTTTTTACAGCCGAAGAAAATACGGCAATTATTCAACCCAAATTATTATCTTTCAAAGATAAAACTAAGTTTGAATATGCTGGTGCAGGTGGCGGGTTTGTAGATTTATATGGGTACCCTTATTGTCGTGGGCGTGTATTTAATCATTTAGAAACTGATAACGGTCAATTTAATGATATTGCTGATATTTTTTGGGCTTCTGGTTCTTGTTTTTTTATCCGTTCTAAAGTGTATCACAAACTTGGTGGGTTTGACGAAGATTATTTTGCGCATCAAGAGGAGATTGATTTGTGTTGGCGAACACAAAACGAAGGTTACACCATAAAATACGTAGGAACTTCTACTGTATATCACGTTGGTGGAGCAACATTACAAGAAAGTAACCCGCAGAAAACATATCTAAATTTTAGAAATAGTTTACTAACCGTTGTTAAAAACGTACCTACACAATGGTTTTTATTTGTGGTTTTTTCTCGTTTAATCTTAGACGGAATTGCAGGTTTAAAATTTATTATTGAGTTACGCCCAATACATACTTGGGCTATTATAAAATCACATTTTAGTTTTTATAAAAACTTCTATAAATTCTTCAAGAAACGTAGAAAATTACAACGTAGTTACGAATACAATCTACACACTTCTGTGGTTTGGCAATATTTTGTTTTAGGTAGAAAAAAATTTAAGGAATTAAAGTAATAAAATTGCAGGAAATACCATTACTATTAACGCAATGGGAACAGGGAAAACGCGCTAAAAATAAAATAATATTTACTGATAAATAATTGTATAAATCAATTAATTAAATTTGCTAAATAGTCAAACCTTAACAACCCATTTTCTTGGCGAAGAAAATAAAGAAAAAAGAGGTCTTAAAATATTAAACAATAAGTTATTAAATTCTTCTTTGAGTTGTTTCATAAATTTCTTAAGATTCCAACCTGTAGCAGCTAAAAAGGCATTGATTTGCGGGGAATTTTCTCCCCAAAGATAGTTTTGGTTCAATCTAAAGTCTGTTTTTAAATGACCAATAACTGGTTCAATAGCAGCTCTTCTTCTAAATTTTCCTCTTTTACATCTTTTCTGATATTCTGTATCTCGTTTTAAAGGTCTATAATCAGGAGTTGATATTTTGGTGTTACCTATTTGTTTGATGCCTTTTCCACCTCTGTCATAAACAACTTCTTGGGGTAAAAAAGCAATATTGGATTGCATTTGTTCTAATAATGGTGCTATTGTTTTGCTATCGTGAGGATTGCCTTTAAAACTTTTTATCGCAGTAATGATTAATGTTTTTGAAGTAGTAATTAACCCTGTTTTAGTGCCAAATTCATATTTTTTATGCACTTTCCCTTTAGCGATACATGCTGTAAATGGTTTGTGAATACTGTAAATTTTATCTTTATCTGTTCGCTTTTGATGTAAGATTTGATAATACAAAGCAAACTGCTTTTTATAGACTTCTAAAACGTGTTCGGGTAATTCTCTTTCCAACTCTCGAAGTAAACGACCTGCTATAGTTTTTAGTTTTGCATCTGCTTTCTTTGCTTTTTTATATCGCTTTGGATGTTTACGATTATGGGTGTCTCTTAATAATTGCTTTGAGGTTCTGACATAACTTTGTCGTTGCTTTATCTTTTCTTTTTTAGCAATATCATTGCATTTATCAATAATCTTTTTGGCTAATTTAGCATCTGTAGGAAAGGTAGTGTTGTTCTCTGCTACTGTGGTGTCTGATAATGTTACTTTTTCTTTGGCTGCTTTACCAAAAAGACGGATAGAGTATGCAAATATTTTTTGAACTCCTAGTTCTCCTATACGTTTTCTGAAATGTACAAAGTCACTTGGATCACAGGGAAATTGATACTCAAAATAAGCCATGCCACAAAAATATTGCATGTAAGGGTTCATTGCCCAAACTTCGGATAGACGCTCATCAGATAAATTATAAATACGCTTGAGCATTAAACTTCCAACCATTAATCGTACTGGCATCGCTGGTTGACCTGTATGTGAATAATACTGTGAGAAATCTTTCTCAAAGTATTTCCAATCTATTTTGTTGCTCAACAAAATTAATTCGTGGCTCAAATTAATAAAATCCTTGAGCAAAGGTCTGAACAAATTTTGTTGATTTTGATTCGCTGTTTTTCCTATCATTTATTGCAAGGTTTATGCTATAATATACGGAAAATCTTGCAATTAAATACTATATAAACAGTAAAAAATATCAAATAATTAACTGTAAATCAGAATGTTGAAACCTTTTTAAGGAACGACTAAATACAATATATAATTTAAAAACAACAGACAAATTAAAGACTACATTTGGTCAAATACCCGATTTTAGACGCTCACATAAGCAACTTTACGATTTAGAAAGCATTCTCCTTATCGGAATAATTTCAGTGATTTTTAGAGAAGATGCTTCAAGAAAAAGAAAAGGAAATTCAACACAGAACCTCTCAAGACTCAACAAAATAGCTTTAAATTTATTGAAAAATGAAAGCAGGCTGGGACAATCATTACCTTATAAAAGTGCTAAATTTAATGAAAGTTTAATGCGTTTGCCCTGTTGGATATCTGTAGTTTTTATAGTATATTTGGATATACCACTAACCGTTCGGGCAGTTACGCTGTCTGACCTTTGGCGGAAAAACGCCTCAGAATCAAGTAGACGGCTCTGACTGAAACAGCCAGAGTACGCCTCTCGGTTTATGTATGGTTAGGCGTGTTAAAATTCTATAAATTTCAAGTAATAAATAAACTTTATAAAAAAAGAGCTAACCTTAAAGCTAGTTCTTTGTAGCCATTAACTATACAGATTGTTATGGCTTTTTTTAATAAGAATTATACCACAAATTATGCTAATAATAAATGTGCTCAATAAAAATTTTAAATTTACTAAATTTTCAATTTTATTTTCAAAAAGAAATTCAATTAGTAAATTAGATATAACTATAATTAAAAAAATAACTAAAACTTTTTTTATTAATTCCATCATTAAATTCAGTTTACCATTGCATAATTATAGAAATTGTAGAAACTCCTGCTCCCACAATCTCTTTTATTTTTTTCTTCCAAGCAGAGTTTATTCTGGGATATGATTGAACTTCAGTTTTAATTACCCATAACGTGCTGGTATAATATTAGTTACGATTTTATGTGCGAGGATTTTTCGAAGGAAAATCAGACGTAACAAAATTGCAATGACCTTTGGTTAAGTACTAAAGTAGTAATTAATTTTATACTTTGTTAGCATTTCGTTTTTTATATTTTCCGATTTTGAGTAAAGTCAACCTTTTAGATACCACAAACTTACTCAAATTCCGATGCTAATTTTCCGATAGAGAGTAGGTCTTCCCTGATTTTTGTGTATAGTTCCGTTTTCCTATTTTCCGTATTTCATTCAATTCCACATACAATTCGTTTTTTGTTTTTCGATTCAGAATTTGATTCCGTAATCTTGCTAAAAAGTCCGAGGTTATTTTTATTCAGATTTGAGTGAATTTTCATTCCGCAATTTAATTCAGATTTCGAGAGAGAAATACAGTTGTTTTTTTAACTTTAAATTTCAAATTTTTAAGTGCGTTCCGCAATGATTGCTAACACACCACAAGCGTACGGTTCTCTTACTTAGGGTTCAATAAAACTACCCCGAGGCAAGCCTCGAAGTATTAAAACAGCTTAAGTTGTTCTGAATGATTTTCTTATACTCCTCTTGTTTTCCTTGATTTTCAATATATTTCTTTATCGCATCCTTATTGCCATACTCACCTACGGTATTTGCATAGTATCCACTTGTCCATAACTTGCTTCCCCACAAAAACTGTTTTATCTTTGGGGGCAACCTAAATAATTCTATTCCCGTTATACTTTTTATTGTTCTAACTAATTTAGTCACTGACATTGATGCTACCCCCTTGAACTAAAAAATGAACACGACCTGATTCATACCCTATCTCGATAAATTATATTTCTATCGTTCCGATACCTTATTGCTAATATCTTTCAATGTTGATCCTGATTCTTCGGTTAGAGCTTTTCTTCTATATTTCAACGGAAAAACTAAATGATATAAAAGTAAACTCTTATTATGACGCTTGTATATATAATCATCCATATATGAAAAATTACACTTTTACAAAATGTTTTGAAAAACCCTCCGTTTTTCAAACTTTTCCGCTAAACCCCGAAGCAAACCTCGAGGAATTCTTTTAATTAAACCCAATTTGTCGGGTTACTATATGGAATGAGTATAGTATGTATAAAATATTACCGTTTTATTACGTTATGTTTTATATTTCTGTTTACTTTGTAAATTATTTATGAAATTACGTTTTTTAGTCTTTTTATTATATTTATTTTCTTACAGTATGTTTGCACAGGTTGGAGGTGAAGAAGTATATCAATTTTTAAATTTGTCTACATCGGCAAGACAAGTGGCTTTGGGAGGCGAAGTATTGACTTTGATTGATGATGTAAGTCAACCGACATGGAACCCTGCAACGATAACCAATGAAATTGATTCTAAATTAGCAGTAAACTATACCAGTTATTTGGCTGGAATAAGTATTGGCTCAGTTTCTTTTGCGTATGCACCTAATAGGCGGTTTGGAACCTTACACACAAGTGTTAAGTACTTGAATTACGGCACTTTAATTGGGGCAGATGTGGAAGGAAATGAAACAGGGAATTTTAATGCAAGTGATATAGCACTGTCAATTGGTTATGGGTATAACATTCCAAGGACAAATTTTTATGTGGGTGCTAATATGAAGGTTATTAATTCTTCAATAGATAGGTTTTCTTCTACAGGAATGGCTTTAGATCTAGGTGTTATGTATTATAGCCCTTATAAACCATATCGTTTTTCGGCAGTTGCTCGCAATATGGGTAGACAAATAAGTACATTTAATGGTATTAGAGAGCGCTTGCCTTTTGAAGTTGTTTTTGGTGGTTCGTATCAATTAGAAAATGTTCCATTACGTTGGTATTTGACTTTAGATAATTTACAGAAATGGCAAGTAGCTGTACCAAACCCTTCGAATTCTATAACAGATTTAAAAGGAAATATAACTAAAGAGAGTATTTCTTTTATTAACAATATCTTTAGACATTTTGTAGTTGGTGCGGAGTTGTTTCCTGAAAGTGCCATTAATTTACGTGTAGGGTATAATTTTAGACGTGGTAAAGAGTTACAGCTTCAAAATGTGCGTACTTTTGGCGGAATATCTTTTGGATTCGGTTTAAAAATGAATAAAATTAAATTCAATTATGCATATTCTAAATATCATTCTGCTAGTAATGTAAGTACTTTTAGTATGCAAATAGATCTAGGCGGGCGCAATTTTAAAAAGTTAAAAGTTAAAAATTTTTAACGTTTCTATTTCATCTTTTCCTAGCTTGATAGTACCTTTGCCATGTGCAACAAACAAATTATATGTCTAAAAAAATAACGATTGCTATAGACGGTTTTTCTTCAACAGGAAAAAGCACCATTGCCAAACAATTGGCTAAACAATTAGGTTATGTGTATGTAGATACTGGTGCTATGTATAGAGCAGTTACATTATATGCAATGCAGAAAAACTATATTTCTGAAGATAGTTTTGAAACAAATAAATTAATTTCCGATTTAAAAAATATTTCACTTTCTTTTCATTTCAATACTGATCTAGGCTTCGCAGAAATGTTTTTAAATGGCAAGAATATTGAAAAAGAAATTAGAACAATGGAAGTTTCAAAATTGGTAAGCCTAGTTGCTACGATTTCTAAAGTCAGAAAAAAGCTTGTTGCTGAACAACAAGCTATGGGGAAAAATAAAGGTATTGTTATGGATGGTCGTGATATTGGAACGGTTGTTTTTCCTGATGCCGAACTAAAATTATTTATGACTGCCTCTCCAGATAAACGTGCAAAAAGACGTTATAAAGAGCTGATAGATAGAGGTGATAAAGTTAATTACAAAGAGATTTTACACAACGTAGTTGAACGTGATAGAATAGACTCTACAAGAGAAGATTCCCCATTAACTAAGACTGATGATTCTATTGAATTTGATAATTCCGATATGGGATTAAAAGAACAGTTTGAACGCATTATGACTTTAGTTGAAGATAGATTATAGTAAAAAAAGTAACCGAAAAGTCAGGGTAGAATCATACTTTTTAAAAATAAAGACACTGTTAACGATTGTCTATTGAGTTTACATGCTGCACATGGTAGCACTTGTCTTTTATGTGTTTTGATGCTATAAATGTATCATGCTCCATCTGCTTATCTTTTGCCCATTTAATTATAGAAGGATGAGAATCTGAACAAAGTACGTTTTCAGGTTTTAGTAACGTTCCTATTGTTTTTTCAATACTATGCACATCAATCCTGCCTCTTTTAGCGACACGCATCATTGGATTGTTATTTCTATCTGTGGCAACCATTATAGAGATTTTATCATTGCTCACACCGCGTTTGGTTTGTCTATCACTTGGTCTCTTGTAAGGTTTTCTTTGAAGATCTCGACTTCCTTTATTATTTATATTAAGCTGTTTGTCATCACATTAAACAATTCCTGAGAACTCTTCTCCATTAAAAACGGATAAACAAGATAGTAACTTGTGTCTCCAATCAAAAATAGTTTTAACATTGACTCCAATCTTTTTAGCGGCTTTACGGATACTCACGCTTTCAATCATAAGAACTAGATAATCTTGAAATTCATCCACTTTCTTTATGCCATCCATAGCAGTACCTGTAAGGTCATTAAAGGTTTTAGTGCAAGATTTACATTTGTAGCGCTTACGCCCCTTATAACCTCCATGCCCGTAAATATCAGAACTTTGACAATGTGGACAGTTGATTGGACGGTCTTTGTTTAAGTTGTCTATAAGCATATTTAGTTTTGGCACTTTCAAATCACGACTCAATAAACCGACTAATTCCTTTTTCTGCTCTTGACTCAACACTCTTATTATACTTTGTAAATCCATATCTATAATGTTTTTATAAAGATAGTGAAATTCTACATTATTCTAAAACATAACCAAAAATAAAAGAGCCTGTTACCACACCAAACTAATTTTTACAGCATAATGAACTACCCCGACCCAAGGGTACGAGGTATCAAGCGGAAGAAAACCTTATTTTTAGTTTGATGAAAACCATAGGTTTTCAAACTTTCCTCTTGACCACCGACGCAAGCGTCGGGGAATTCTTTCGATTAATTTTCCTTTTATAAAAAACACGGAATAAATATTGTTTATAACATAAACTACTTTATGTTTGCAGTGAAATTAATAATTATTTTTATGAAAACAGATAAATTATCACCCGAAAAAAGTCTTGAATTGATTACCCAAGTGATTACTCAAGCAAGAAACAAATTTGAAGAAAATGGATTTATTTATATGTTTTGGGGAGCGTTAATTGCCATAACTTCTATTAGTCAATTTGTGCTACTTAAAAATGAGTATTATAATATTAATTGGTATCCTTATTTATTAATGCCAATTGGAGCAATTTATTCTACAATCTACTTCTCAAAAAAGAAAAGAAAAAACAAGCAAAATTTAATCAGTAAAATAGTATCTGCATTGTGGATTGTTTTATCAGTTAATATGATGATTTTAGGATTTTTATTTGCAAATAATCTAAAAGAAAACTTAATACCCATTATTCTAATTTTACTATCTATCGGAACAATAGTTTCAGGAACTTCTATAAAAAGCAAACTACTACTCTACTCTGGTATTATTATTGGTCTTTCAGCATTTTTAGGCTTTTATCTTGAATGGGTTTACCTCCCTTTATTAATGGGAATTGTTGCCATAATTGCCATTTTAATTCCTGGAATAATATTAATGCTTCAACATAAGAGAAAATAAAATGTTTAAAAATCTAAATCCATTATTACATTCTCAACTCCGCTTGGCTATTATTTCTTTTTTGGTAACTAACGGGAAGTCTGATTTTAATGAATTGAAAGAAATTACCAAAGCAACATCAGGTAATATTAGTGTGCAACTTAAAAAATTGAAAAAAGCAGAATATATAAGAATAACGAAAGGGTTTTTAAACAACTATCAACATACATCAATTGAAATTACAAATAGAGGAATTGATGCTTTTGAAGAATATGTAAAAGCAATTAAACAATATATAAAATAATTTTTTTAACTATTTAGTTTATGTTGTAAACTAATTTACAAATCCAACATTATGATACGATTACTATTTATTTCACTATTATTTATTTCCTGTAAAGGAAATACAACAGAATTTGACAAATCACAAATTGTCAGTTATCAAGTGCAGTCACAAACTATACAACAAGATTCTTTGCTTGTTGGGATTCAAGAAAAAATTTACAATGCTTTTGTGCAAAGTTTTACGGCTAAAAACAATAAGAATTTAAACTTACTTGACAAAGAATTAGAAAATCTATATACAACCAGAAAACACAATATCATTTTGTATTGGAAATCATACTTACAGTTCTATTCTTCAATTTACTATCTCAAAAAAGGAGACAAAGAAACTGCTGAAAAGGAAATTGATAAAGGTATAGTTTGGCTAAAAGAAATGAAAAATAAAAATTCGGAAGATTATGCGCTGTTGGCTATGCTTCAAGGCTTTGGCATTCAGTTTAAAGGAATGAAAGCTATGATTGTTTCTAGTAATATAAAAAAGAATATTAAAAGAGCTATCGCTATAGACTCTACCAACCCTAGAGCCTATTATGTTTTTGCAAGTAACGATTTTCATACTCCTGAAAAATATGGAGGAGGAAAAGAAGCGGAAGAATACTTATTAAAAGCAATTTCTTTTCCTACTCAAAAAATTAAAAATGATTACTTACCATCTTGGGGAAAAGAAGAATCTTATGAAATGCTAATCAAACTTTACATCAAAAAAGAAAAATGGAAATTGGCTAAAAAATATTTTCAAGAAGGAATTAAAGAGTTTCCTGAAAGCTATACCATTAATCAATTAGCATCCAAATTAGTTGGCAAATAGATGAGATGTGTACTATTTTTTATTTTTTTATTTTTCACTTCTCAATGCTTTTCTCAAAATCTTATACAAGGTGTAGTTAAAGACAAAAAAGGAGAACCTGTTTTTGCGGTAAATATTTACTTAAAATCAGAACCACAAAAAGGAACAACAACAGATTTTGATGGTAATTTTTCATTGATAATGAAAATTATAAAGGGCTAAATGATTTTGACTATTTATTGAAAACAACCTTACAATACAATAACCCAAAAATATTTTCTTTGGCATTAACCTATATTGCGAGACCAGGCACTTATTACAATCCGATTATAGATGCAACTTTTGATAGCAATACAGGTTTTTACGAATCCATTTTTGGCGAAGATTTGTTCAGTTTACAATATAATAATTATAACAGATTGGATTTAAGCATAAGTAAGTATATGAAATTTAAGAAAAGTGCATTAATCCCATTTGCTTCATTGAATAATATACTAAATCGAAAAAACGAAAGGCAAATTTTATATGACGCTGATTATACTTCTAATCGCTTTGATTATTTTCAATTTAGAACTATATATTTTGGAATAACTTGGCAATTTGATTATTAATATTCCAAGCACATTTACAATTTGCACGAGCCAACGCTTCTCCAAAAATCGCAAAAGAGCTTTAAATTGTAACTAAACAGAAAAATATACAGCTGACAGAAACAATGCCCTGTAGCTAACAATATATAAAAATAGTAGCGGGTTTTGTGCTTTAAAATAAAGTTTAGTACATTTAACAAAAGTTAGAGAATAGACAAAGTTCAATACTTTTTAATCCGCTACTAATCTTATACAAACCATTAGGCGCACTCTGGCTGTTTTAATTAGAGCCGTCTACTCGATTAGATTAGCTACTAGCTTTTCCTTTTAAATAAGTTTCAGGTGTCAAAATTGCTAATTCACTTTTTTTAAAATCTTTTATGTTTCTTGTCAAAATAATTTTAATTTCTCCATTTTCTACTGCGGAAAAATTTTGTAAAGCGTCTACAAAATCTTTAAATCCCGAATTTAATGCGTTTAAAACTGCATTTTTATCCATTTTGATAATTTCAATTATACTGAAAAGTTGCTTTAATTTTTCAACAATAATATCGTGTTTTGCTGTTTTTCTAAGTAAATAATACACGTTAGAAATTATCACAGGAGTTGTAAATTCTCTTGATTTATTTTTTCCACATAAATTGAGGATTTCTGTAGAATATTTTGCGAATGGTTTCCATTATTATTTACCATGCTTGATAAAAGAGAGAATTAATTTTAGCAGCGTTTTTTTGTACCTTTCAATTTCTAAAATTTTATGATAAAATGCAGTTCGAAAAAACGTCTTTACACTATTTAAAAGATTTAAAGAAAAATAACAATAGAGATTGGTTTGCAGAAACTAAACCAGTTTTTAAAAATGCACAAGACAACGCAAAAGACTTCTATGCTGCCATTAGAGAAAGCTTAGAAAAACACGATGAAATAGATAGGTTTAAACTATTTAGAATTTATAGAGACGTACGGTTTTCTAAAGATAAAACTCCATATCAACCACATTTTGCAGGTTCATTTTCTAGATTAGGAAAACATTTACGAGGAGGATATTATTTACGCATTCGTCCAGGAGAGTCTTTTTTAGCTGGCGGATTTTGGGAACCTAACAAAGAAGATTTACTAAGAATTAGAAAAGAAATTGAAACTGATGCTACAGAATTTAGAGGTATCTTAAAAAATAAAGAATTTAAAAAACACTTTGGAAATAAATTTGAAGGCTCAGAACTAAAAACGGCACCAAGAGGTTTCGACAAAGAACATCCAGATGTAGATTTATTACGTAAAAAAGGATTTATTGCTGTTAAAAACTTTACAGATAAAGAAGTATTAGACCCTAATTTTTTATCAGAATTAGATAAGAGTTATAAAACTTTACGCCCATTTTTCAATTTGTTTAGCGATATTTTAACAACCAATTTAAACGGAGAATCTATTATTTAGAACTTCTTAATTCAAATTCTTTTTTAGTTCTCTTGGTAGAACTACATAAGTAATTATTGTTGCTAAAATATCTGCAATAGCAAACGAATTACCAAACACCATCAATTCCAAAAAAAAACTTAGGCACAATACTTTCCATATATAATAAAGAAAGGCACAAAGGTGCATATAATAATAGTCATCTATAATACTTTTATGTAGTTTTGTTAAAAGCCAATAAATGAACAGCATTTTTGAAACAACACGTATTGTAACGGCATTAGAAATAGATGATTTAAACCATGTAAATAATGTGGTTTATATTAAATGGATGGACGAAGTTGCTTTTGAGCATTGGGCTTTACTAACAAAAGAACACCCTTTATCAGCATATGTTTGGGTTGTTGTTCGTCATGAAATAGATTATGTAAGACAAGCTGTTTTAGGAGATGAAATTAAAGTTAAAACTTGGGTTGGAAGCTCTAAGAGTTTTAAATCTGAACGGTTTATGGAGTTTTATTTAGGCGATACCTTATTACAATACTCCGTTAAGTTTTTATGCTGCTCTGATACCATAATACAGTAGTTCTTTAATTTTTTGTTTATTATTCTTCAAGTTCGGTCTTATAGCGAACACGTTAAAAAATCGAGCAAGCATTAACTCATTGTGATGTAAGGTTTTAATATCCTTGATTGAGAAAGCCCCTCTTAGCCTTTTTTCAATAGGCATCCAATGTGTAATCTTAGCGAGATTAACCGTTGTAAGTGCTGTATTAAAATGAAAGTTGAGTTTATCTTCACTTCTTGCTTGACAGTGATTTAGACCTGAGTATTGCTTGGCATCTCTAAAAGTAAATTCTATTTGAAATCTGGTGCGATAATATGTCAAAATCATTTCTGCTGAAATTGTTACATCTGTAGAAAAATATAATTTATGATTCCATTTTCCTTTTTTAAGGAAATAAACAATCACAAGATTGATTTTTCTTTTTAATGATTTTGAGTATACAATAGCGCTGTATACTTTGCTTTGCTGATTGTCTTCTATCAAAGAAAAATATTCTTTTCTAAGTTTTTTATAATCAATTTTTCCATCATATTTCTTAGGTCTTCCTCTCCCATATTTCTGTTGGTCAGTATAAATATATTGTAAGTCAGCATCGTTTCTTAGTCTGCTAACGGTCTCCAATCCATTATCAGAGAGTTTAGAAACAAAACCGTATTTGGAAAAATAAGCATCTGCCACAACATATTTAGACATCGAAAGAAGGACCTCTTTTCTTTGAATCAATATATTGGCATAATGATCTACCAAACTTTTTGATTCCAAATTATTTGGTGTCTGAACAGCCTCTAAATGAAACGCTGTATGATTATCTATATCAATCGCTGCTATACCAGATATTTCCAATCCCCATTTTGCCTTTCCCGCTACACCAGACCAATAATAACCAACTCCACAGGTGGATTTACCAGATTTACTAACATAACTCGGGTCGAAAGCAATGGTTAAATGTTTGCCCCCATACTCAGTAATCAATTCTTTATTGAAATTTAAAAAGTCAAAAGACTTACTAAACTGATTCCTGTAATGTTGTTCTCCATGATCACCATAACGACTTAACTGCATAAAATTTAAACGTCCTTTTATGCTGAGAAATAGACCAAAAACTTCCAACATAAAATCATATTGCCATTTATTTACATCTTTCATTTTGTTAAGTAATCTTTTTGTGTGATATTTATAGTTGGATTTCTCCTTGAGAAGCATCATTAATAGCTGTTTGAAATTAACTATTAATTTAATGATAATCAGGGAGTTATCCTAATTTTTGAGCCTGTTTTTTTAACTTATTTAATTGACTGTTAGAGGGTTAGGGCAAAGTTTAACGGAGTATTGTTATTAGTAAAAGCAATTACAACTTGGGGAATGTTAGATGCCAAAACGTACAAGCCTGTTAGAATTACAGAAAATATTTTAAAAGTATTACAACCTACTAAATAAAAGTATCTTTGCGCTTTAAAAAAATATAAATGGCATCATTTTCAGCAATTGGTATTGGTAAAGAGTATATACAATCTCTAAAAGAGTTAGGTATAATTACACCAACTGAAGTTCAAGAAGAAACAATTCCTTTCTTACTAAATTCAAAAACTGATTTTATTGGACTGGCACAGACAGGTACTGGAAAAACGGCTGCTTTTGGCTTGCCAATATTACATCAAATTGATGCTGAGAAAGGTGTAATTCAAGCACTTATTTTATCGCCAACGCGTGAGTTGGTTCAACAAATAAAAAAGCAATTTTTTAAGTTTATAAAATACAATACTGATAAGATTTTTATTGAAGCTGTTTATGGCGGAGAAAAAATTGAACGTCAGATTGATAATCTAAAAAGAACTACACACGTTGTGGTAGCAACTCCTGGGCGTTTAATTGATTTGATAGAACGGGGAGAAATTAATCTAAAGAACGTAAAAACAGTTGTTTTAGATGAAGCTGATGAAATGCTAAGTATGGGATTTAAGCAAGATATCAATCGTATTTTACGGTATACTTCTGGTGATAGAAATACATGGTTATTTTCTGCAACAATGCCAGATGAGATTAAAAAAATCATTAAAACTTATATGCATATAAATGCAAAACGAGTTGAAATTAATAGAAACTCGTTGGTAAATGCAAACATTCGTCATCAGTTTATAAAAACTACTATTAAAGATAAAACGAATATTATTATTAACTTCTTAGAGAAAAGAACTTCAGAAAGAGGTATTATTTTTTGCAGAACCAAAGCAGGTACCCAAAATTTAACAGAAGAATTAATAGCAGAAGGTTTTTCTGTTGGTGCTTTAGAAGGCAATATGCAACAAAGAGAACGCGATAAAGTAATGCGTGCTTTTAAAAATGAAAGTTTACAATATTTAATTTCTACAGATGTTGCAGCTCGCGGAATTGATGTAAAAGATTTGAACTTTATAATTCACCATCAGTTACCAGAAAAGTTAGAATACTATACGCACAGAAGCGGAAGAACCGCAAGAGCAGGTAAAACAGGTGTTTCTGTAGCTTTAATTTTAGCATATGAATTGGAGCGCATACACGAAATTCAAAAAGAACTTAATATTAAATTTACCGAGACAACAGTGAAATGACAATAATTTATGCCTTAGACATAGCAGGAACTTTTGCCTTTGCACTTAGTGGTGCATTGGTTGCTAAAAAGAAAAACTTTGATGCTTTTGGGGTAATTATAATTGCATTTGTAACTGCTGTTGGTGGCGGAATGTTGCGTGATATTCTAATCAACGCACATCCAATAAATTGGATTGGAGATTTAAATTATATTTGGACAATTTTAGCAGGAGTTCTTACAATGTACTTCTTTCGAAGTAAAGTTGCACCATTAAGTAAAACGATGTTTCTATTTGATACTATTGGTATTAGCGTTTTTACTTTATTAGGTTTACAAAAAGGATTAAATTTTAACTTACATCCATTTATAGCGTTAATTATGGGAATGGTTTCTGCAGTATTTGGCGGTGTAATTAGAGATGTGTTAACAAATGAAGTTCCACTTATTTTTAAGAAAGAAATTTATGCTTCAGCATGTTTAATTGGTGGATTGACCTATTTGATTTTAGGTTTTTTAGGTATTGAGCCAACAATTCAATTTGTAATAGCAGCAATAATAATTTTTATTATACGATTTGTTTCTGTTAAATATCATTTTGAATTACCAAAAATTAATACTGATCTCTTCGGAAAATAAGCATTACTTAAGTTTATTTTGTCATTCCTGTAAAAACGGAAATCCATAATAAGCTAAGTATTGAGCTCTTAGCAAGGTTGAGAATGACGGTTCAACATTATTCATTAAAGATTATGAAACAATTAATATTCAATAATTTAGAAGAGTTTAAAACCATAGAAGGAAAATCGCTTCCTGATGGGAACTGGTATACTGTAACTCAACAAATGATAAATGATTTTGCCAACGCAACTTTAGATAAGCAGTGGATTCATATTGATGAAGAAAGAGCAAAGAAGGAGAGTCCGTTTGGTAAAACTGTTGCGCACGGGTTTATGTCTGTCGCTATGATTTCTAAGATGCTAGAAGAATTATTTGTTGTAAAAAGTGTAAAAATGGGTTTAAACTACGGATTAAATAAAGTTCGTTTTCCCAACCCTGTTTATGTAAATAGTGAGCTTAGAATGTTAACCACTGTAAAACAAGTAGAAGATTTACAAAACAATGGTGTTAAAGTTACTTTTCTATGTACTATTGAAATTAAAGAGCAAGAAAAACCAGCCTGTGTTGCCGAGTTTTTAGCTGCTTTATTCGAATAAAAAAGCGTTGCTAAATAGTCGCTCCTTAAAAAGGTTTCAACATTCTGATTTACAGTTAATTATTTGATATTTTTCACTGTTTATATAGTATTTACTTGCAAGATTTTCCGTATATTATAGTATAAACCTTGCAATAAATGATAGGAAAAACAGCGAATCAAAATCAACAAAATTTGTTCAGACCTTTGCTCAAGGATTTTATTAATTTGAGCCACGAATTAATTTTGTTGAGCAACAAAATAGATTGGAAATACTTTGAGAAAGATTTCTCACAGTATTATTCACATACAGGTCAACCAGCGATGCCAGTACGATTAATGGTTGGAAGTTTAATGCTCAAGCGTATTTATAATTTATCTGATGAGCGTCTATCCGAAGCTTGGGCAATGAACCCTTACATGCAATATTTTTGTGGCATGGCTTATTTTGAGTATCAATTTCCCTGTGATCCAAGTGACTTTGTACATTTCAGAAAACGTATAGGAGAACTAGGAGTTCAAAAAATATTTGCATACTCTATCCGTCTTTTTGGTAAAGCAGCCAAAGAAAAAGTAACATTATCAGACACCACAGTAGCAGAGAACAACACTACCTTTCCTACAGATGCTAAATTAGCCAAAAAGATTATTGATAAATGCAATGATATTGCTAAAAAAGAAAAGATAAAGCAACGACAAAGTTATGTCAGAACCTCAAAGCAATTATTAAGAGACACCCATAATCGTAAACATCCAAAGCGATATAAAAAAGCAAAGAAAGCAGATGCAAAACTAAAAACTATAGCAGGTCGTTTACTTCGAGAGTTGGAAAGAGAATTACCCGAACACGTTTTAGAAGTCTATAAAAAGCAGTTTGCTTTGTATTATCAAATCTTACATCAAAAGCGAACAGATAAAGATAAAATTTACAGTATTCACAAACCATTTACAGCATGTATCGCTAAAGGGAAAGTGCATAAAAAATATGAATTTGGCACTAAAACAGGGTTAATTACTACTTCAAAAACATTAATCATTACTGCGATAAAAAGTTTTAAAGGCAATCCTCACGATAGCAAAACAATAGCACCATTATTAGAACAAATGCAATCCAATATTGCTTTTTTACCCCAAGAAGTTGTTTATGACAGAGGTGGAAAAGGCATCAAACAAATAGGTAACACCAAAATATCAACTCCTGATTATAGACCTTTAAAACGAGATACAGAATATCAGAAAAGATGTAAAAGAGGAAAATTTAGAAGAAGAGCTGCTATTGAACCAGTTATTGGTCATTTAAAAACAGACTTTAGATTGAACCAAAACTATCTTTGGGGAGAAAATTCCCCGCAAATCAATGCCTTTTTAGCTGCTACAGGTTGGAATCTTAAGAAATTTATGAAACAACTCAAAGAAGAATTTAATAACTTATTGTTTAATATTTTAAGACCTCTTTTTTCTTTATTTTCTTCGCCAAGAAAATGGGTTGTTAAGGTTTGACTAAATAGCAATGTTTTTCTTCTGAAGAAAATAATCTTTTTAACCCGCATTATTCATGACTATTAACTAAGAATCAATAATTCTTTATTATTTGGTTATTTTTTTGTATCTTTTATGATATGGAAAGAAAAGCTTGGATTCAATGTTCTAACGCAACAAATCGTTGCTTTTAATTAAATGATACTAAGCTACAATTTTAAGTTCAAGATCCATCATTTCTTTGGGTGTTTTATAGTTGATGATTTTCCGAGGTCTATTGTTCAGTTTATCTTGAATAATTTGGAGTTGTTTTTTGCTAATTTCATTAAAATCAGTTCCTTTAGGAAGGTATCTTCTAATGAGCCCATTTGTGTTTTCGTTAGTTCCTCTTTCTTTGAACTTATTACTAATAATGACAATAGTATTTATAACAAGTTATAATAACGATGATGATGATGATGGAGAAAACAACGATTCTTTTAATGTGACTGTACTAAGAGAAGGAAACAAATGTGGGATTTTAGACGATATTCCTGGTACTCTTGACTATTTAATTGAATTTGACCAAAATACTACTGATTTGCCAATTAGTAATCAAACAATATATTATGCAGCTAATCTACCTGAGAATTATAAAACTGAGAATCTTCAAATTAATATAACGTTTAGGGAAATAAATGAAAATGAAGAAGTTAATTGTGATAATTCTATTGGTGGAGATGAATATCCATTTATTTATATTTTAACTGTGAATTAAATACTGAAAATAGAAAAAACTGTTTACAACACGCTGACATTCCCGAAAACCCTATTGTTTATGGTCTCTATTGCTTGCTTATGATACGGTATCTATTTCAAAGGGAAGGAATTAAAACCTTCTTTTTGAAAAAAGACACTCTTGCAAAATCTGTGTAAGTTTAAAATTCGGGATTAGGTTATTTATAACTTAATCCTGTCTTCAAATATAATCAAAAATTGGTTAAGAATAACGCCCCAATTTCTAATTGGCATTGTCCATTTTCTTGTGCTTTCTCTTAGTGCTAAAAATACGGACTTCATTACCGCGTCATCCGTGGGGAAAGAAAGTTTGTTTTTTGTGTATTTTCTGGCTTAATAGACAAAAAGGAGTCTTAAAGTCTCTATAACGCTTATTGTCATTATCTTTGGAGTAAACGAAAGCTTATGAATAAAAAAAGTGTATAAATTGTCACGGTTATTTCACAAAAAAGAGTGGTTTTAGAAATGGAAAACAGAGGTATAAATGTAGGACTTGTGGAAAGCAATTTTTAGGAGGTTATAGATTAAATCCTGCACTACTTTGGGAAGAATATTTAAGAGGTAAACAAACATATTTACAGTTGGCTAAGAGATATAATTGTTCGAAGCGAACGATTCAACGCAAGATTGATTTGCATAAGGTCTCTATTTTTTCAAAAGAAGCTAGAGAAGTAGTCGTATTGATGGATACCACTTATTGGGGAAGAAATTTTGGGGTAATGCTCTTTAAAGACGCTATTACCAAAGAAAACTTACTGAAATATTATGTAAAGAATGAGACTAATTTTCTTTACAAAAAAGGGATAGAAGAGTTAGCATTAAAAGGGTTTACAATAGTTGCAATAGTAAGCGATGGAAGAAAAGGATTAGCTCAATCTTTTGGATGAATACCAGTTCAAATGTGCCAGTTTCATCAAGTGGCAATCATCAGAAGATATATCACTAAAAACCCTAAACTTCCAGCATCTATCGAATTAAAGGAGCTTGTTTCTATGATGAAAATGACAGATAGAGAATCTTTTGAAGGCGGTTTAAATAATTGGTTTATAAAATGGGAAGACTTTCTAAATGAGCGAACAGTAAATATTGAAACAGGCAAGAGTTATTACACACATAAGCGTCTGAGAAGTGCTTATAGAAGCCTAAAAAGTAATTTACCTTGGTTGTTTACTTGGTTATGATTATATCGAATTAAATATCCCAAATACGACCAATGCAATTGATGGGCATTTTGCAGATTTAAAGAATAAACTCAGGAATCATAATGGATTATCCATTGAGAGAAAAATAAAGTTTATTAACGCTTTTTTAGGAGTTTGATAAAGTAAAATAGGTAGACTCCTTTTTGTCCACTTGGAAATATTTAATCAAAAACAGACTCCTTTTTGTCTATTACGCCTATTTTCTAATCTTTCCGTTTAAGTTTTCGATGAGATTAGTGGTGTATATTATTTTTCTAATTTCAGCGGGGAAATCAAAGAAAACAGTGAGTTCATCCCAATTATTTTCCCAACTTTTAATGGCGTAAGAATATTTAGAGTTCCACTTGTCTTTGAAGTCGTTTAAAGCGGCTTTGGCGGCTTCTTTTGTGGGTGCTGTGTAGATTTGTTTCATATCCTTTACAAACTCCTTTTTATCCTTCCAGACCACATAACGCATGGTGTTTCTAATTTGATGTACTACACATATTTGAGTTACAGAATTAGGAAACATCGTTTTTATGGTCTCTGTAAATCCGTTTAAATTATCGGTAGCAGTAATCAAAATATCTTGTGTTCCTCGTGCTTTAATATCACTTAAAACAGACATCCAAAAGGCGGAAGATTCATTTTTACCTAACCATAATCCTAACACCTCTTTTTTACCATCTGTGCGTAATCCTACTGCGATGTAAATGGTTTTGTTAATCACTTTTGAGTTTTCTCTAACCTTAAAAACAATACCGTCCATCCAGACGATTAGGTAGGTTTGTTCTAGGGGGCGATTTTTCCAAGCAATGATATCTCCTGTTATTTTATCGGTAATTCTTGAGATTGTGGCAGTAGAAATATTGAAATCGTACAACTCATATATTTGCTGTTCAATATCACTGGTACTCATCCCTTTTGCGTACAGAGAGATGATTATATTTTCTACTCCATCTGCTGTGCTTTGGCGTTTTTTAATAAGCATTGGATTAAATGAACTTTCTCGATCTCGTGGTATTTGTATCGTCGTTTCTCCTAAGGTAGTTTTTAACTTTTTTGAAGTATAGCCATTTCGCGCATTGGTATCGCTACGCTTTTGATGTTTTTCATAATCTAAATGTGCGTCTAATTCGCCTTCTAATATCTTTTCTATGCCTCGCTTATGCAAGTCTTCTAAAAAGGAGGTTAGTTCTGTTCCGCTCTTGAATTGCTGTAAAAAAGAATCGTTTAAAATGTCTTCTGGTTTCATAATATAAGGTGTTAAAGTTTAAAGTTAATAAAAAAAATCTCGGGAGTTATAGCTCCCGAGATTTTTAAACTTACACAGATTATGAGATAGTGCCTGAAAAAATAACTGAAGTTATAAATCCTCTAAAAGTTGCGTTTATTACTTGAATTTAAGTGGTTACAAATTTTCCTTTAACACTTTAATTTCATCACGAAACTGTGCGGCAGCAATAAAATCTAACGCTTTCGCAGCAGCTTCCATATGTTTGCGTTTTTCTCGTATGCGTTTTTCAATGGTTTCTTTTGGTAAATATTCTAATTCTTGTTCTGCGGCTTTTTGTGCAGCATTATCATAATGATAGGAAGTAACTGCGCTTTTAGTTAAAGAATTATCTATCTTTTTATTTATTTGTGTTGGTGTAATATTATTAGCAGTATTGTATGCAATTTGCTTTTCTCTTCTACGATCCGCTTCATCAATAGTCTTTTGCATACTTTTGGTCATTTTATCAGCATATAAAATAGCTAGACCATTTATATTTCTAGCGGCTCTACCTATAGTTTGTGTAAGTGAACGATGCGAACGTAAAAAACCTTCTTTATCAGCATCTAAAATAGCTACAAGAGAAACTTCTGGTAAATCTAAACCTTCACGTAAAAGATTTACACCAATTAACACATCAAATAAACCTTTGCGCAAATCTCGCATAATTTCTACACGCTCTAGAGTATCAACATCAGAATGTATATAACGACATCTAATTTGAATTCTACTTAAGTATTTTGTTAATTCTTCCGCCATTCTTTTGGTTAAGGTTGTTACCAAAACACGTTCATCTTTTTCTACTCTAATTTGAATTTCTTCAATTAAATCATCAATTTGATTTAAACTTGGTCTAATTTCAATTTGTGGATCTAATAATCCTGTTGGGCGAATAACCTGCTCTACATAAACACCTTCAGTTTTTTGTAATTCGTAATCTGCAGGGGTTGCACTTACAAAAATGGTTTGATTTTGAATGGCTTCAAATTCTTCAAATTTTAAAGGGCGATTGTCCATTGCAGCAGGTAAACGAAATCCGTATTCCACCAAGTTTTCTTTTCTGCTTCTATCACCACCATACATTGCGTGTGTTTGCGGAATGGTAACGTGGCTTTCATCAATTACCATTAAATAATCGTCAGGAAAATAGTCTAATAAGCAGAATGGGCGAGTGCCAGCTTCTCGTCCATCAAGATACCGAGAGTAGTTTTCAATTCCTGAGCAATAACCGAGTTCACGTATCATTTCTAAATCGAATTCGGTGCGTTCTTTTAAACGTTTTGCTTCGAGATGTTTACCAATTTCTTTAAAATAATCAACCTGTTTTACCATATCATCTTGAATTAAATGAATAGCATTTTGCAAGACATCTGGCGATGTTACAAATAAATTTGCAGGGTAAATTGTTAAGTTTTCAAACCGTTCAACAATAGTATTACTCTCAATATCTATGCTTTCAATTTCTTCAATTTCATCACCAAAAAAATGAATTCGATATCCATTATCTCCATAAGAAGGATAAATAGTTACCACATCTCCTTTTACTTTAAAGGTACCGCTTTTAACTTCAATTTCTGTGCGTGAATATAGGCTTGTAACCAATTGATGTAGAAATTTAGTGCGAGAAATTTGTTGCCCAACTTCAATCGGAATTACATTTTTCTTAAACTCAACAGGATTTCCAATTCCATATAAACAAGAAACGGAAGCAACCACTAATACATCTCTACGACCAGAAAGCAGGGAAGAAGTGGTACTTAATCGAAGTCGTTCAATATCTTCATTTATAGATAAATCTTTTTCAATATAAGTCCCCGAAGCGGGAATATATGCTTCAGGTTGGTAATAATCATAATAGGATACAAAATATTCTACGGCATTTTCTGGAAAAAACTGCTTAAACTCAGAATATAATTGAGCAGCCAACGTTTTATTATGCGCTAACACCAAAGTTGGACGATTCGTTCTTTCAACCACATTAGCAATCGTAAATGTTTTACCAGAACCCGTAACACCTAATAATGTTTGAAATTTCTCTTTTGAAAAAAGACCTTCAGAAAGTTGTTTTATTGCTTCTGGCTGATCTCCAGTTGGTGAGAATTCTGATACTAATTTAAAATCCATAGAAGACAAAAATACGGATAAACTTTAAAGAAAGATAGATTCTATAAAAGGGAATTAGTGAAAAGTAAAAGGCGAAACATATTGTTTCGCTTTTTATTTTTTTATTTCCTAAGGAGAGAGAAATGCCCATCTTTATTATGTTGAACCCCTTGCCTGTCTACCAATCTAATTTTAAACCAATAATCGTTAGATGGCATTTGGTTTCCATTATATAAGCCATTCCACCCTGTAGCATTAAAATTAAATTGTGTAATTAATTTTCCTTGACGGTTAAATATATAGACACTATTTACTGGGAAGAAAGTAGAACTTCCACCTTTAATTGTCCATGTATCATTAATGCCATCTCCGTTAGGCGTAAAGAATTTAGGGAAATCAATAACCGCAACGGTTAATGTTGCGGCTCCACACTCATTTTTATCACGTACGTGAATGGTATATATACCGCCTTCTATATTTTCAAAAACTGATTCTTCTTGGTAATTTCTAATGGTAATTCCCGCTTCATTTACTAAAGCGAATTCATAATCACCTACACCAAGATTATTGTTATCATTATTAATAGTGATAGAATTTGTAGTAGAACCATTTATGTAAATGGCATCATCTATAGTTACATCTTCATTTTGAATAGAAGCTATACTTGATTCGTTAACGGTAATAGTTCTACTTCTAGGGCACATGCCGTCTGTAGTTGTTGCCGTTACAGTGTATTCTCCTCCTGTGCTTACTTCTTGTGTATTAGCTGTTCCTAGGACGGTTCCGTTAGAATCTGACCATTGGTAGGTGTAAACTGTATTTGGGTTTTCTACAAACAATGTAAGCGGCGTATTATTTAAGCAAACAATTTGTGGGCTTGTTACTTCAAAATCAGGTAGCGGATTTACAATTACTTGAAAAGTTAAATCATCATTTACACAGCCTGTTGCTTTGTTTTGTATGCGTATATAGATGGTTTGTTCGTTTATAGTTGTATTTGTAAATGGCGTACTCTGAGGATTGTCTCCTGAAGTGGCACCTGCTTGTGTAAGGTGAAAAGTAACATTAAAATCATCTTCATCTTGTACTGTAGAATCTCCCAAAATATTAGGTATTTGACTGTCTAAATCAAAATTTTGTACAAATCCGTTAGTATCATCTGCGTCCGCAGCATTATCGCAAAGAGATAAATTAGATAACGTATTTTGTGGGTTAGCTAACGGTTCTGGGTTTATTTGAACACCGAAATTAAAAGTGCTATTTACACAGCCTGTGGTGTTATTAATAATGCGAACAAAGACCCTGTCAGGATTTACATCGTTAGAAAACAAACCTGTTATGTTTGTACCTCCATTTTGTGCCAGTGCAAAGGTGGTATGATACGTTACTGTGAAATTAGTAAGGTCTTGACTGCCTAAAATAGTAGCAGTTTGTGTTTCTAAATTGATACTTTGTACAAAGCCATTAGTTGCAGACCCATCTGAATTGTCATCACAAACTTCAAGAATATTTGCCATATTAATTGAGTTAGCAATTGGTAATGAGTTTACGACTAAGTTAAATGAATATCTATCAAAAGCACAACCATTACCGGCTATACGAACGTAAATTGGTTGTCTACCAGCAACTGTATTTGTAAATGGTGAGGCTAAAGGGTTTGCACCCGAAGTAGCTTCTGCTTGTAAAAGGTGATATGTTACCGTATAATTGGCATGGTTTTGATTTCCAAGGATTGTTGCGGTTTGACTCTCTAAATCGATGTCTTGAATAATCCCGTTGGTAGCATCTCCGTCTACAAGATCATCACAGAGTTCATAGGTATTTGTTGCGTTAATTGGGTTTGCAATTGGAACAGGAGTAATTTGTAAGTAGATTTGACCTAAACCTAGACAGTCATTATTAATTTTGTTTACTAATTTATAATAAATAGGGAATTTATTACCAGAAATAGTAGGGGTGTTTATATTTCTATAGCTAGCAATATCAATAGTTTTTATAGAATTTGCTCTATCACTATCTGTTTCATAAAAGAAGACTTCTATATTAGGGTTTGTAGTAATGTTACTTATAATTTTATTTTTATCTAAAATAAATGTTGTAATTCCATCGGTGTCATTATTACTTCCAGTGGTGTCATTTCCATCAGTATCTAGAAAGTCGTCACATTCAAAAAAAGTTTCATCATAGGTCTTGTCGGCAGCCTGTCCTATAATTAGTTTTAATTCTGTTAATTCTCTAGCACAGCCGTGTTCAGAAATAGTTTTCACCCAAACAGATTTAGGAGGATTTGTGTTAGCGTCTACAGGATATGAGGTGAAATTTAAAATTTGTTGTGTAGCTCGCTGATCTTCAAAATATTCGAAAGTTTCATTATTATTATGATTATTAGAAATATTAGTTTGTGCTATTGTTAAATTTATGGTTGATAATCCGTCAAAAGTATTCACACATTGGCGTATTTCTGCAGGATTTGCTTTAATTTCAGGAAGTTTATCAACAATCAGTTTAAAAGCTTTAAATGTACTAGTTGGATGATTAAAATCATCAGAAACCGTATAACAATTGGTGTTGTCTTTATTTTCTACACGTACATAAATAATTTGTTCGTTTTTATCTATATTTTTATAAGGTGTATTTTTAGGAATTGCATTTGTAGTTGCACTTGTTTGCGCATCGTTTAATGTTGTATGGTATGAAACTAAATATTGACCAACAGGAGTAAGCCCTTTTAGTATTTCACTGTCTTTAGAGGCTAAATTAAAAGAGTTAAAGAAGCCGTCTGTATCTCCACCGTTTACAGTATCGTCACATTTTCTATAAACTGTAGGCTGTACAGGTTCAGGTTCATTGGTTACTTCTAACACAAATTTTGTAATAGCAAAACAGGCGCCTGGTGCATTTCTATGTTGTACGCGTGCGTAAATAGGGTAAATGCCTGTGCTGTTAGCCTCATAAGGGTTGCCTAAATTAGAATTAAGAGCATTTTCTTCCGCTTTAGCTAAACTATCAAAATATAAAACTTCAAAAATTGTTGAGGCTAAAGCGCCTAAAATTTCTGTGTCTTTTAGTGCTGGTAAATCAAAATTATTTGGTGTTGTAGCGTCTGTATCGCAAAAATTAATTGGGTCTGGATTTGGTTTTGCACTTGCAGCTTCAAAAACTTCAATATTAAACGTGCCTTCTAAGTTTGTTGTACAGTCGTCTGTAAAAGTAACAGTAAGTAAATAGCTGCCATTATTTGCGGTAGTTAAATTGGTTAACACTAAATCTGGGCTATTAGTAGGGTTCGGAAAAACTGCAGTAGTTGTGCCATTATCAAAACTCCATTGATAAATTGGCGGAGTAGAACCTGTAACAAGTTTTGGGCTTATCGTTTTGTTTTCTCCAATACAATATTGTAAGTTTTCGTTATTAATTACTTGATTGGTAGTTGTGTCTGTTATTTCTATAGAAAGTAATAAAGATGCTATAAATGGGGGTAAGCCTTGAGAAGCAGTTTTTCCACCTAAATCAATGGCATTTTGAGAGTAAATAATATTACTAGCTATTTCATTTGGGTTTTCAATAACATCTAAAGATGTATTACCAGGTATAGAAGCATATATTTTCCCATTAGGACCTAATTGTAATGCGCCTC
Source organism: Tenacibaculum sp. (assembly GCA_965242715.1). Classification (GTDB taxonomy): domain Bacteria; phylum Bacteroidota; class Bacteroidia; order Flavobacteriales; family Flavobacteriaceae; genus Polaribacter. The sequence goes on along the minus strand of OZ251501.1, from coordinate 707,332 downwards.
TAAACCCTAATCTTGATGCTATTTGAGTACGACTACCAGCAATGTTTTGTTTTTCCATATCAAATTGAAAAACATTAAACAATCCATTATAGGTAGAAACATATAACTTATTTGATTGTTGAGAAAAAGCAACTCCATAGGGACTCTGGTTAGAAAACCTTTGTATTAGAGTTTGCGAAGAGTTTGGGTTTACTTTTCCTGTTTCATTATCAAAGTCAAATAAAACCAAACTACCATTTATACTCGTTCCTCCTCCTTCATTATAATCTGCAAAAGCAATTTTTTCTCCATTAGGTGATACTTGCAGGTATCCTCTTTTATCACTAGCATTAAAATTCACTTCACTAGTAACCAGCTTACTAAGATTAACTCCAGTAGTATCTACTTTATAAGCATAGAAAGTATTTTGAACAAAAGAAAGAACCCAAATCTCATTACAGTTTTTACCTTTAACAGCAGTTACCTTTTCAGACCAAGCATTACTTAAATCAAATCCTGTTGAAGGATCTATAGCTAAATTAACAGGACCTTCTGTTATTTCTCCTAAAGGATTGGAAGAAAAATCGATAGTATAATAATTAAATCCAGGGTTTGGATTAACTCCATTTGAAACAAAATCTGTACCAACAGTAAATAGATAATATATAGTTGTAGATCCTGGTTTAGGTATAATCATACCCGATTGTGTGCTAGAAGGGTTTCCTTTTAAATCATTAGCTAAAGAGCCGTCTGAATATTTCATTAACTCGTGTTCATTATTATATACTTTAATTCCATCAGAATAAAATAAAAGAGTACCATCAGGTTTTGAGAAAGAAGAACAGCCTTCAGTAGTATTTAATTTCCCGTCTGTTAGCGCTCTTGGAGGGGTTGTTTTGAAATCTAGCCCAGCTTCTTCGCCAAAATACCAAACGTTAGCTTGCTTTTGTGCTAATAGACTAATAGAGATAAATATGAATATAAAAGGTAATAATTTTTTCATTTTAAGTTGTTTCTTGTATATCCCTCAAATTTAGGAAAAAAGTATTATAAATCTCTCTTTTTTAACAATGCATAAGACAAATAAATAAAGATAAACGTCCACATACAGACAATAGCTACGTCAAAGAATTGTACTGCGTAGTCTTTACTAAATCCACTGCCTACTTTTTCAGCCATTGTTCTAACTGCTCCTAAGCGAGAAAAAGGTTCTTTTATCAGGTTTGCCATGGCCTCTAAAGGAAAAAAGCGCATAATACTATCTACTTTTTCTGTAGCAGTATCAACGCCTCTAAAAGAATAGTATAGAAAACCTTTAAACATACTTTCGCCAATTAACCATACAAGCATAGCACTTACAGAAAATGCAGAGCGTTTTACTAGTATTCCGAGGAATAATCCGAAGGAAAAGAAACCAACTAGTTTTATAAAAAAAGCTAGAATATACTCTAAACCTGAAGTTATAATCCCTATTTCATTATAATCAGAATATACCAATCCGAGTATTAATGAAACCACAAAAACAAATAGGGTAGAAACTAATGCAAACACAATAACAGCATAGAATTTAGATAAAATAAATTCCTTTTTACTTAAACCATCAATCAGGTTTTGTTTTAAGGTTTTGTTACTATATTCATTTGCCATCATTGAGACAATTACCAATAGCAGAAAGAACTTCATTGTGGCGGCAATGTAGGTGTTGAAATGCCAGATATACGGAAAATTAAAAATACCTTGTTCAGCTAAATGAATGGTTTGTCCAAATAAATTAAATTGAATAGCAGCGATAAGTGCAATAGAGGTTAGCAAACCAAAGTAAATGATAGATAAAACTCTACTTGCGCGATTGTGTTTTAATTTATGTAATTCTATTGTTAGTAGTCGTAACATATTATAGTGTAGTTTTTTAAGTTTAATCTAATCGCAGGACGATAGCCAAATTAGATTTAACCCCACCAATGGGTTTAATTCCCCGATGCTTGCGTCGAGGTGGTTCTTAGCTTGTCAAGTCTAAAAATTGTTGTTCTAAGCTAGGTTTGCGCTTTACTAAATGCGATACTGTAATACCTTTATCAAACAAATATTTGTTAATTTCTGAAGCCGATAATTCACTATTTAAATTGGCAATAATAGTTTTATGATCTATAGATACTTTTCCAATTGCTGAATGGTTTTCTAAAATCTCTAATAATTGTGTATCGTCACCATCAACCCTTAATTCAAATAAGCCATTAGAAGTTGTCATTTCATCAACACGACCGCTATATAATTTTATTCCGTTTCTAATAATCACAACATGGCTACATACTTTTTCAACCTCATCCAATAGGTGAGAAGCTAATAAAATTGTGGCTCCTTTGCTGGCAATTTCTTGTATTATAAGTCTAATTTCATGAATTCCTTGTGGGTCTAAACCATTTGTTGGTTCGTCTAAAATTAATATTTCGGGGTCGTTTAACAGTGCAGATGCAATTGCTAAACGTTGTTTCATTCCTAAAGAATAAGTTCTAAATTTGCTATCTTTCCTATCAAAAAGGTTTACAATTTGTAGTTTTTCATCAATCTTATCATACGAAACACCTTTAATTTTACAGATTAACTGTAGGTTTTGTGTTCCCGTCATGTATGGGTAAAAATTAGGTTGTTCTATAATTGCACCTACTTTTTTTAAGGCTTCGTGAGTAGATATTGCGCCACCAAACCAAGAAAAATTACCTGAAGTTTGGTTAACCACATTTAAGATTATACCTAAAGTGGTAGATTTTCCACTTCCATTAGGCCCTAAAATTCCATAAACGTTTCCTTTTTGAATATCAAAAGAAAGATTATTAACTGCATGAACTCGCCCGTATTTTTTATCGAGATTTTTAAGAGATAAGATTGTTTCCAAAGAAATTGTTTTAATCGATTTGTTATTCTACGAACAATGTACAACTTTGTTACAAATTAGAATTTGTAAAAGTTTAGTTTTCATAAAAATCATAGTTATCAATATCATCAAATGGGTCGTCAAATTCATCATCTGAATTACCATTTAAATCTTCAGCTTTAAATTCTTTTTCTGGTGCTTCTTCAGGAATTTCACCTACAGATAAAATAATTTTAGTCTCCGTGATTTCTTGATCAGAAATTTCAATGACTTCCACATAAAACGTCCACATTTTTAAAAAATCGTAGACGTAAATTAATTTATCATTTTTCTTCGGAAGAGATTCATGTAAAATTTCTGTAACCATAGAAAGATCAACACCCGCTTCTGCCATATTAAATAACGGAATTTCTTCACCTTGACTCCATTCATCATCTGTTCTGTAAAAAGAGGCCATTTCGTTACCGTTAAAGCCAAAAATATTGGCAATAGTATTATGCAGTAATTCTAAAGTAACATTATTGTTAATAGTAAACGTGCGAATTACATCTTTTTTGGTGTCTAAAATTACACGGATTTTGTACATTTTTACAGTTTCAAATTCGTTGCAAAAGTACAATAAAATATGTGTAAATTTACTGTTCTAAATAAGACAAATGGATAAGACTGAAATACTGAAAAAACTCAATTCTATAAATCCAAATACGCTTATGGAAACATTAGATATTGAGTTTGTAGATGTTGGCGCAGATTTTTTAACCGCAAAAATGCCTGTAACGTCTAAAGTACATCAACCTTACGGAATTATGCATGGCGGCGCAACAGCGGCTATTGCAGAAACTGTTGGTAGTTGTGCGTCGGCATATTTTTTAAACGATACTTCTAAGTTGATAAACGGTATAGCGTTAAGTATAAATCATATAAAAAGTATTAGAGAAGGAACCGTTTTTGCTACTGCCAAAGCTATTCATAAGGGGCGTACAACGCATTTGTGGGAAATTAGAGTTACCGATGAAAATGAAAACTTAATTTCTATTTGTAAACTTACTAATATTATTTTAGATAAAAAATAATTGATTTCTGTTTTTACAGAAATGTCAAAAGAAAATATGAAACTCTTTAAGAAAATTCTAAAAATAATTGGTGTTCTATTGCTAATTTTACTTGTTAGTTTGTATTGGGCTTTTAGTAGTTTTACAGCACCTAAACCAGATAACAAAGTGTTAGTTTCTTTTGAGAAAAGCGCTATTAAGCCGTTAATTTCAAAGGAAAAATTTAAAGATTTTGAATACAGGAAACTCACTATTCAAAAAGACATAACCTTGCCAACGTTGGTATTTGTACATGGAACAATTGGTTCTTGTACAGATTTTGCTCGTTATATGAGTGATAGTTTATTGCAAACCAAAGCGAATATGATTTCATATGATAGAATTGGATACAATTATCAGGATAAAAATAATGTACAAGAAAGTATTGCTTTTGAACGTGATATGTTAGAAGATTTAACTAAAAATTTGAATCCAAAAAAAACTATTTTAGTTGGTTATTCATACGGAGGTCCAATTGCTTTATCAACAAAAAAACGATTTAAAAAAGTTATTCTTTGCGCGCCAGCAGTGTATAGTAAAGTTGAACCGATGCCTTGGATGTTAAATTTTTATAAGTGGAAATTTACCAATTGGTTGGTTCCTTATATTTGGAAACAAGCTTCAAAAGAAAAAATGTCGCATTCAACAGATTTACAAAATTTTGAAAATGATTGGAAATCGACACCAAATACTATTGTTAGTATTCATGGAGATGCTGATTGGATTGTGCCATATTCAAATTCTGAATTTTTAAAAAAACAATTTCCTTCAGAGAAATTTGATTTGATTACTATTGAAGGTGCTGGTCACGAATTAATTTGGAGTAATTTTGAGTTTATAAAAACACAAATTTTAAAAGAATTAGATTGAGTACAATTTTAGATAAAATAGAATCTCATAGTCAAAAAAAATTACCTTTTGTTGTATATAGAAAACCAAACGAAAGTTTGGTGTCTGCATTTTTTCAGAAAAACGATTCACTTTTTTATACCAAAGATTTTACCGAAAATGGATTTATTTTTGCACCATTTAATGCTGAAAACCCAGCAATTTTAATTCCAGAAAATCAATCTAAATTTGTGTCAGAAGAAATTAAAGTAGAAGAAAAATTTAATTTCGAAAATGATTTTACTATTGATGAACCGTCTAAAGAATTCCATATTCAATTAGTTGAAAAAGCAATTAAAAAAATTGAAGATCAGCAATTTAAAAAAGTAGTTGTTTCTAGAAAAGAAGAAATACAACTAGCTAAATTTGATGTAATTAACACGTTTAAAAAATTATTACAAGTGTATCCAACAGCAATGGTATATGTTTGGTTTCATCCAAAAGTTGGTTTATGGCTTGGAGCTACGCCAGAAACGTTGTTAAAAGTAACTGGAGATAATTTTGAAACGATGGCATTGGCAGGAACACAATTATATAATGAAACGACAAATGTTGTATGGCAACAAAAAGAAATTGAAGAACAACAGTTTGTTACTCATTTTATAGTTTCTAATATACAGTCTTTAGTTAGTAATCTTTCTGTTTCAGAAGTAGAAACGGTAAAATCGGGAAATTTATTACACTTAAAAACTACCATTTCTGGACAGCTAAAAACTCAAAACTTAAATTTGATTACGAGTTTACATCCAACACCAGCAGTCTGTGGTTTACCTAAAGAAATAGCTAAAAAATTTATTTTAGAGAATGAAAATTACAAACGTAGTTTTTATACAGGTTTTTTAGGTGAATTAAATTTTAAAGACAGTAATATTACCTCGAGCGTAGTAGAGAAGTCAAACTTATTTGTAAACCTTCGTTGTATGGAAGTTCAAAAAAACGGTGTTACTATTTTTATTGGTGGCGGAATTACAAAAGACAGTAACCCTAAAAAAGAATGGGAAGAAACGGTTGCAAAAGCAAGCGTTATGAAACGAGTTTTGTAAATCAAAAAACCACTAACAAACTGTTAATGGTTTTTTATTGTGTAAATAAACTTGAATTAAAACTGTATTTGATGTAAATTAATCTGTGAAATAGAGACTGTAAACTCAACTCTGTCTGCATAAAAAAAGCATTAATTTTATTCAAACAGAAAAGATGACACAAACAGAACAAGATTTATTAGAAAAGAAAGCCTTAGACAATTATTATCGGGTAAGAGTTTATTTGGCAAAGAAGGCGCATTTGCTCCTATGCTAAAGAGTTTTATAGAAAAAGCTTTAGAAGCGGAGATGGAAAGCCATTTATTTTTGAGCGATTCATCAAACAAAAACAAGCGAAATGGGAAAGGCAAAAAGACGATAAAAAGCGGCTTAGGTACTTTTGAAATTCAAACCCCAACTGACAGGAATAGCAGTTTTGAGCCCGAGATTATAAAAAAGCGACAAACGATATTAGCGGAGAGTTTATCGGATAAAATAATAGGTTTATATGGATTAGGAATGAGTTTAAGAGATATTTGCTCTCATATAAAAGAGATGTATGATACCGATATTTCTCACACAGTATTAAGCCAAATTACAGATAAAATTATACCAGACATCAAGGAGTGGCAAAGTCGCCCATTAGAATCTATGTACTGTATCGTTTGGTTAGATGCGATGCATTATAAAGTTCGTGTTGATGGAAAAGTATCCCATAAAGCACTTTATAATATTCTAGGAATCAACAAGGAAGGACATAAAGAGGTTTTAGGAATGTATATCTCACAAAGCGAAGGAGCTAATTTTTGGTTGCAAGTTTTAACAGATTTACAACACAGAGGGCTTGAAGATATACTGATAGCTTGCACTGATAATTTAAAAGGATTTTCTGAAGCTATTTTGAGCATCTTTCCAAAAACACAAATACAAAAATGTATTGTGCATCAAATTCGTAATTCTTTAAAATATGTAGCCTCGAAAGATCAGAAAGCATTTATGAAGGATTTAAACCCGCATTATTCATAGGATTTATATTTAGAACAAATTTCAAAATAGATTTTTTATCTCTAGATTTTAGGATTCTCTCTTTCGTTTTTTAAACTTTTTCGGAGTAAATAGTATGTTATAATTGATTTTAAAAGTTAAAAAGGATTAATTTTACTAACAGAGCATAGGTATCCCAAGGTTTTAAAATTCTCACTTTAAAACCGTTATTGAGTTATTATCTCTCGAAACAAATCTTGATATACAAATGCTCTTGATAACTGATAATATATTCGTTTTTTAGTGACTTTTATGGTAGCTCCAACTTTTAATAAATTGGTTCTTATTGTATTTATTTGCCATTTTTCAGCCTTTTCAAATGTTGTTTTTTTGATGCTTTTTTTTAGTAATAAAAATAGTTCGTAGGCTAAACTACTTAAAAACAACCTGAAGAAGTTTGCAACAAATCCATGATTGGATAATCGATCGGAAAAACACATATTCTTGACTTCTTTAATTCTGTTTTCGCTAGATTCACCTCGTTTTACATAGAAATCAAAGTATATTTCTCGGGCACCTTTCTCTTTAATATTACTTATAAAATGACGAACATTTAAGCCTTTCCCTGTACTTTCTATTTTACAGTAAGCTTGTTGTGGTTTATGCCAACTTTTGGCTTGATAGCGAAACGATGTGAAATGTTGGTGTTTTTTATGCTGATTTACATATTGAAGTTGAACCGCTTTTTTACAACGCTCAACCTTTCTTTTGAGTACCGAATTACTAGCCTGACCTGTTACAAAAAACAAATCATAATCAGCTACTAATTTATAAAAAGGAGCACAACTAAATCCACTATCTGTTCGAATAGTAATTTTTAGTTCAGGATATGCTTTTTTTATTTTTTGAATAATTCTTCTTAAAATTCCGACATACCATCGATTCGAATGGCTATTTCCTGGGCGAAGAACTGGCAGGATAATTTGACCGGTTTCTCCATCATGAAAAAATAATTCATTTAACATAAACTGTCCATAATAACCATTGAACATTGACATTTGTTGATTCCCATATGTTGGATCATCGGTAGCATCAACATCAATTGTTATTTCATCTCGACCTTTTAGGCTTGATACGTAACGATCAATCCAGGCGTAAGAAAGTTTGAAAATAGTTTCTTTATTCAAACTGTTTTCAAAACGAGAAATAGTAGGTTGAGAAGCCAAATCTCCTTGAAGAACATCTTTAAATAATGGGTCATTTTGTAAATGGGTCACATCATTGGCATCTTGATAACCTAGCATTAGCATAAACACACGTTGCTTGAGTTGATGCTCTCGACTGTAAGTAATGTATTTAGGGTTTCGAAGATCAGGAAGTAACTTGCTAAAATGTTTTAGTAAGTTGTGGGTTCTCTCTAACTTTTCTAAAAGAATCAAAGAACCATCTGAACTAATCTCTGTGGCTGAAAAATCAACCGAAATAGCTTGATTTCCTCGATAAAATAAAGTATCTTTAGTGCTCAAATCTGGGTGTTTTAAAAAATGATATATTTTGTGTTTAACTGCTTAAATATAACACTTTACATTCAGGTTTTTTGATTTCTGATGAATTATTCGGGTTAAAATTAGTTTACAAAGCCATCAATAAGGAAATAGCAGAAGATGAATTGTTAAATTTAGAAGAGAAATGGGGCGAAAAATATCCTATTGTCATTGAGAGTTGGCGGCGAAATTGGGAGGAACTTTCTCAATATTTTGAATATACAGAGCCTATCAGAAGAATTATTTATACTACAAATGCCGTAGAGGGTTTCCACAGACAGGTTCGTAAAGTAACCAAAGGTGCTTTTGTAAATGATATGGCGCTTTTAAAGTTGGTTTATCTCGCAACAAAAAACATACAAAAAAAGTGGATAAGTCCGCTCCACAATTGGAGTTTGATTATTCAACAATTATATATTAAATTTGGAGAGAGAATACCGCTCGATATTAGCATCCCCAAAAGCAGCTCGTGACGCTGCCGCTGGGGCTCATTTTAAAAACAGTTCGATTTTTTAAGCCAGAGTATGAAAAGAAAAAATCAAACTATTTTTAAAACGGAAAAAAAACACAGACAGAGTTTAAATTACACTCCCGTGAAATATTTCACAGAATTATTCAAATCAAAATAGTCTAAGACTGTTATATATCGTCAAAAGAAATATCTATAAAGCTTTCTGTAGTTGCTTCAGCTTCTTCTGTGATTGTTTTAGTTTCTTCTTTTTTATAATTTTTTTGATGGCGCTCGCTAATTACTTCTTGTCCTTTTTCATTTACAATATAGTCAGTTGCTTTTTGTAGCATTTCTTGAAAATCAGAAAAATCTTCTTTATATAAATAAATTTTGTGTTTCTGATAATGAAAAGAACCATCATCGTGTGTAAACTTTTTACTTTCTGTAACAGTTAGGTAGTAATCGTCTGCTTTTGTTGCTCTAACATCAAAAAAATACGTTCTTCTTCCTGCTCTTAATACTTGTGAAAAGATCTCTTCTTGTTCAACTCTCTCGCTCATAATTATATATAATAGTAGTTTGTTTATTAAAATTTACTAAACAAATCTAACAAAATATTTTATTTAGCACTGTTAAACACTAAATTTATTTTTCTAAAAGCTGTTGTTCATACAACTCTTTATAGTAACCCTCTTTTTTTATAAGTTGATTATGAGTTCCTTGTTGAATTATTTGCCCTTTATCTAGCACAATGATTTTATCAGCATTTTTTGTCGAGGAGACTCTATGACTTATTATAAAAGCGATTTTGTTTTTAGAAACACGTTTTAAATTGGATAAAATTGTCTCTTCCGTTTCGGTATCTACAGCCGATAAGCAATCGTCAAATATTAATATTTTAGGATTTTTAATAATAGCTCTTGCAATAGAGGTTCGTTGTTTTTGACCTCCAGAAAGCGTAACTCCACGTTCGCCCAAAATAGTTTTATAACCATTTTTAAATTCAGTAATATTATCATGTATCACTGCACTTTTTGCAGCTTCAATAATTTCTTTTTCTGTGGCGTTTTCTTTTCCAAATTTAATATTGTTTTCTATAGTATCAGAAAATAAAAAAGGATCTTGTGGTACAAATCCAATTTGACTTCTTACAGAATCTAAATTGCATTTTTGTATTGGAATATCATCAATTAAAATAATTCCTTTAGTTGTATCGAATAATCTAGAAATTAGATTTACAATAGACGATTTTCCGCTTCCTGTTCTACCTAAAATAGCCAAGGTTTCACCAGGGTTTACGGTGAAGCTGATGTCTTTTAATGCGGTAATATTTGTATCGTCATAGGTTAAAGAAACATTATTGAATTCTATTTTTCCTTTAACTTCTGTAGGGTAAGAAACCATATTCTGTATTTCAGGAACCTGTTCTAGAAACTCGTTTATGCGTTGTTGAGAAGCTTCTGCTTGTTGTATCATAGAGGTTACCCAACCTATTACAGCAACTGGCCATGTAAGAATGTTTACATATAAAATAAATTCAGCAATAACACCAATTTTAATTTCACCATTAATATATTGTTGTCCTCCAACGTAAATAACAATCAAATTACTAATTCCAATTAAGAGAACCATTGATGGAAAAAACAATGCTTGTACTTTATACAACGCAATATTCTTTTCTTTACTCTTGTCTGCTAAAGCATCAAAATTTTGAATAACGGAAGTTTCAATTCCGTAAGATTTTACCTCACTTATACCTGAGAAAAATTCTTGATTATAAGTAGTTAGTTTTGATAAATATTGCTGCACAACCGTACTTCTAGCATTAATAACTTTACTTAACCAAAAAATAGAAACAGATAATAACGGAAAAGGAATTAACGTGTACATAGTTAATGTAGGATCTACACTATACATTTGATTAAAACAAACAATAAACAAGATAACCACATTTAATGAATACATAATAGCGGGACCAACATACATACGTACCTTAGTAACATCTTCACTAATACGATTCATTAAATCGCCTGTTCTATTCTTATTATAAAAATTGATAGAAAGCTGTTGATATTGTTGATATATTTCGTTTTTTAAATCGAACTCAATTAAGCGAGACATAACAATAATGGTTTGTCTCGTTAAAAAAGTAAAGAAACCAGCCAATAAAGCAATACCAATAATCAACCATACATTTTGTAGTAATACTGATTTTACTTCAGCTAAATCTGTAATTTTCCCTGCTTGATAATCTTCAACTACATTTAATGAGTTTCTAATAATCTTCGGAATTTCTAATGCTAGTATTTTTGATAAAATGGTAATGACTATTCCAATTAACAATCGCCATTTATATTTTATAAAATATTTATTTAAGTACTGAAGTGCTTTCAATTTTTATCTTGCTATTTTTTTGAATGACGAAGATACAGGATTAAAAATAATATTTGTAAGCATAAAACTTACAAATATGCTCTTATAATAATTATTTTTTTAGCAAATAGATAAAATAAAAAAAGGAGAATAATTTTCTCAGTTTCTTGCTAAATTAATAAGAAAAAACATATATTTTTGCAAGGCGTTAGGTTTTTCTAACACACTAATTTTTTATACGTTCTTTAAAATGATTAATAGAAGACATATTCGAGTTAAAGTAATGCAGTCCGTATATGCAATGCAACAATCTCATAATGATGATTTACTTAAGGAAGAAAAATTCTTAAAATTCAGCATTCAAAAAATGTTCGATTTATATGTGTTACAACTTCAATTATTGGTTGCCGTTCAAAAGCTAGCACATAAAAAAATGGAACTTTCTAAAAAGAAAATTCTTGCCACTAAAGAAGACTTACAACCCAATACAAAATTTATTAAAAACCAATTAATTAATACAATTTCTGAAAGCATTTCTATGGAAAGCTATATAGAAGTTAATAAACTGAATAACTGGGGAGAAGACACAGAATATGTAAAAATTATATGGGAAGAATTATTAAAAAGCAACCTCTATAAAAAATACATAGATACTATTGAAGACTCATATAATGTAGATAAAAGTTTTGTAATTGATTTTTATAGAGAAATTATAGCTCCAAATGAGAAATTAGCAGAATATTACGAAGATAAAATGATTTCTTGGGTAGATGATATTCCGTTTGTAAATACATGGATTGTAAAAACATTAAACAAACAGAAAGCGAATAAAACATTTTTATTAGGTAGTTTGTATAAAGATAAAGACGATGAAGATTTTGTATCTGATTTATTTAAAAAGACAATGTTGAATCATCATAAATACGAAGAAGACATTACAGCAAAAACCCCAAATTGGGAATTTGACAGGATTGCAGATATAGATATGATTTTAATTAAAATGGGAATTACAGAGTTCTTACATTTCCCATCAATACCAAGTAGAGTAACCATTAATGAGTTTATAGAATTAGCCAAAGATTATTCAACAGAAAAAAGCGGTTATTTTGTAAATGGAGTATTAGATAAACTTTCAAAAGATTATTTAGCCAATAAAAAAATGGTTAAAATGGGTAGAGGTTTGATGTAATGAAAAAAAAACAGTAATTTTACCAATAGTAAATAAAAACAATTTTAAGATGAAAAGAGTAATTATAGCCTTAGCATTTATTATTTCTGCAGGAACATTAGTTTCTTGTAAAGAAGGAAATGCAGCTTCAAAAGTAAAAAAAGAAAATATTGTGAAAGCTGAAAAACGCGATAACGATATTAGTAAAGGAGCGCCAATTGTATCTTTTAATAGGGTAGAATATGATTTTGGCACCGTAAAAGAAGGTGATATAGTAGAAACTTCTTTTATAGTTACAAACACAGGTAAATCTGATTTAGTAATTACCAAAGCACAATCAACTTGTGGATGCACAGTTCCTGTATGGCCAAAAGGACCAATTGCTCCAGGAGAATCTGGAGAAGTTAAAGTAAAATTTAACACCAACGGTAAACCGAACAGACAATCTAAATCGGTTACTTTATATACAAATACTGCAGCGGGTAGAGAAGTAGTAAAAATAACAGGAATGGTTACACCAAAGGCTAAAAAACCAAAAGCATAATGATAGCAAATATTTTTTTACAATTTGGAGAAAGCAGTTTAATGAGCATGCTACCATTTGTTGCAATGATTGGTGTGTTGTATTTCTTTATGATTCGCCCACAAATGACGAAAGCAAAAAAAGAAAAATCATTTCAAGCTGAAATAAAAAAAGGAACTAAAGTAGTAACTTCTAGTGGTATTCATGGTAAGATTGTAGATTTAAACGACTCTGAAGGAACTGTAACTATTGAAACCGGTGCAGGAAAAATTAAATTTGAACGTTCTGCTGTTTCAATGGAATTAAGCAAACGTTATTTAAGTCCAGTTCAAAAATAAATCAATTTTTTAATTGATAAAAAAGTGAGCTTTTTGCTCACTTTTTTGTTTTTATGTAGATTGCAGTATTCATGAAAAATAAACGGAATATACCCAAAGCCTTTATAAGTTTTTTAATAACATCTTTATTAATTTGGATGCTTATCAACTTATCTAAAGAATATACTTCGGTTGTTTCATATACTATTAATTATGAAGCTTTACCACAAAATAAAATACTGCAAGAAAAGCCGCTAGAAACTATTGATTTATTACTAAAAGGTTCTGGGTTTAGATTGTTTTCTGAAAAATTTTCAAATAAAAAAATAAGGTTAGATACTCGTAAACTTCGCCAAAAAACAAAAAACAATTTCTATTTGTTACCAAACAACCATAAACAGGCAATTCAAGAGCAATTACCTTCTGGTTTGCAATTTGTAGAGGTTTTACAAGATTCCATTCATTTAAAAATTGGAAGTTTAGCTACAAAGAAAATACCTGTAATTGCTGATATAAATTTACACTTTCAACCAGGATATAATTTATTAGAAACTGTTGTAATTCAGCCAGATAGTATTACAATTTTTGGATCAGAGTTACAATTAGATAAAATTAAAAACATTGCTATTACTCAATTAGAGTTAGAAAATATTTCTAAAAACTTTAGGCAAGAAGTTGCTTTACAGCTTCCAAATACTATAGAAAATATACGTTTTAGTCATCAAAAAGTTACACTTATAGGTAAGGTTGATAAGTTTACTGAAGGCAAATTTGAACTTCCTTTTTCGGTTATAAATATACCAGTAGGTGTAGATTTAAATACATTTCCAAAAAAAATTAAACTTACTTATAAAGTTGGTTTAAAAGATTTTAATAATGTAAAGATGAATTCATTTACAGTTGTATGCGATTATAAAAAAGTCGCAGAAAACGATGTAAACTATTTAGTGCCAAAGGTTACGGTAAAACCAGGTGTAGTTTATTCAGTAAAAATTGAACCGAATAAAATCGATTTTTTAATTCATAAATAATGATTGTAGGTTTAACAGGTGGTATTGGTAGCGGAAAATCTACAGTATTAAAAATGTTTCAACAGTTTGCTATTGCAACTTATATTGCTGATGTTGAAGCTAAGAAATTAATGAATTCTTCTGAGATTATACGTACTAAACTAGTTGTTGAGTTTGGTGAAGAAGTTTATGAAAACAACCAATTAAACCGATCTTATTTAGCTAATATTGTTTTTAGTAGTAAAGAAAAATTAGCTATTTTAAATACTATTGTGCACCCTGAAGTACATAAGCATTTACAGGAGTTTATTCAGTTACATCAAGATAGAGAGTATATTTTGTACGAGAATGCTATTTTATTTGAAAACGGAAGCGATAAACTCTGTGATAAAATTATTACGGTAACTGCACCAAAAAATGTTAGAATTCAGCGAGTAGTGGCACGCGATAATTTATTAGAAGTAGCAATAAAAAATCGAATGAAAAACCAGTGGAGTGATGCCAAGAAAATTATTCAATCTAACTACATAATTTACAACACTTCTTTAGAAGATACAGAACGTCAAATCTTGAAGATTCATAATAATTTAACGAAAAAGAGTCTTTAGGTTAGTAACTCTTCAGTATTTTCCTTAAAAAACTCTTAAAACTTCAGTATTTTTGTTAATCTACGTTAAAAATGCCCCCCCTTTAAACTAATGCGTTAATTTTGGCTTGATGAGTAGGAAATTTTTCATTCTTATTGTTGTATTAATGAGTATCTCCTTAATAGGAATTATTGCGGTACAAGTATATTGGATTAATGATGCTCTTGAAAGTAAAAAAAAACAATTTGAGAATAATGTAACTATTGCATTAGCGAAAGTTTCTGAAGTTATAAGAGCAAGAGAGGTTAATGAGTTTTTAAGAGAATATAAAAAGTTTTTTGAAAATAATAGATACCGTAACGATGCAGAAGTCACAAGCTTTTTATGGGAACAAATTGATACAGCCAGAAAAGTAAAATTTACATTTGGGTCTACTATTTTAGAAGAAAATTTTGAAATACCTCCAGGGTTTTTAAATGATGATGCAGTTATTATAAAAAGATACAGTAGTAAAGAAGACAGCTTCCATTCAAGGTTAATAAAAGGTTCTGTTGATAACGATTTTGCACCAATTTTTGATGAAAAAAAAAATACAGTCTTTAAAGATTATTGGTACGATGATCAACAGTTTGAAAATTTGTATAACAAACGTATGGGTATGAAACTCATTCATGAAAGAATTAGAAATAGAGCGTTAAATGCAATTATAAAAGAAGAATTAGCAAAGCGAAATATAAAACAGGAATTTAAATATGGTGTATATGATGATGGTTTAGCAACAACATTAAAATCAGGATATTTTAAAATTCAACTAAAGAAAGATTTTTATTACCCGCTTTTTGAAGATAAAAATGGGAATAGTAATTACAAGTTATATATATCATTTCCAGATGGTGAAAAACATTTACTTTCTGGTATGATGAAAATTTTATTATTGTCGTTATTTTTTATATGCATTATTGTTGCTGCATTTTCAACATCATTGTTTCAATTAGTACGTCAAAAAAAGATATCAGAAATTAAAACTGATTTTATTAATAATATGACGCACGAGTTTAAAACACCAATAGCAACTATCAATTTGGCGTTAGATGCTATTAAAAACCCAAAGATTATTCATGACGAAGAAAAGGTAAAACGTTATGTAAAAATGATTCGTGAAGAAAATAAACGAATGCATGGACAAGTAGAAAATGTGTTAAGAATGTCAAGGTTAGAAAAGAATCAACTAGATATAAGTAAGGATACGGTGGATATGACCGACACAATTGAAGAAGCAATAGAACACATTCAACTATTGGTCTCAGATAAAAAAGGGAGTATAACTACACATTTTGAAGCTATATCAAAAGAAGTATTAGGTAACCAATTTCATCTTACCAATGTTGTAGTTAATATATTAGAGAATGCATTAAAATACTCTGAAGAAGCACCAAAAATTGATGTTTTTACAGAAAGTACTAATAAGTTCTTCATTCTTAAAATAAAAGATGAAGGAATAGGAATGAGTAAACAAGCACAAAAACAAGCCTTTGTTAAGTTTTATAGAGAAGCAAAAGGAAATATACACAATGTAAAAGGTCACGGACTTGGTTTAGCGTATGTAAAAGAAATAATAGATAACCATTATGGAACAGTTTTTGTGGATAGTGAAAAAGGAAAAGGAAGCACATTTATAGTGAAAATACCATTAATTTAAAACGATATATTATGGGAAGTAAAAAAATATTATTAGTAGAAGACGATCCAAATTTTGGAACAGTTTTAAAAGATTATTTAGCGTTAAATGATTACAATGTAACACTCGCCAAGGATGGAATTGAAGGGTTAATTATGTTTAAAAATAGCGATTATGACTTGTGTATTTTAGATGTAATGATGCCGCGTAAAGACGGTTTTTCGCTAGCACAAGACATTCGTGTAACTAACAAAGAAGTGCCAATTATTTTCTTAACAGCAAAAACGTTAAAAGAAGACGTGTTGCGCGGTTACCAAGTTGGTGCGGACGATTATCTAAATAAACCGTTCGATTCTGAAGTTTTATTACATAAAATAAAAGCAATTTTACAACGTAAAGGAAACGAAGTTTCGCCAGAAAGCGAGCAATTTGAATTTAATATTGGCAATTTTTTCTTTAACTCTAAACTACGTCATTTATCTATAGGAGAAGATGGAAAGATACAAAAATTATCACCAAAAGAAAGCAAGTTATTACGTATGTTGGCTATTCATAAGAATGATTTAATGCCGCGTGAATTGGCGTTAACAAAAATTTGGAGAGACGATAACTACTTTACCTCTAGAAGCATGGATGTGTATATTGCCAAACTACGTAAGTATTTAAAACTAGACGAAGGCGTAGAGATTTTAAATATTCACGGCGAAGGATTTAGGTTGGTAGAAAAAGCGTAAAGTTTTTATAAGAAGCTTTATCCCACTTTTTCGTTATATCTTTTTAATTTTGTTCTCGATACAAATTTGTTTATACTTCACAAATTAATTCGAACAGAAAATTAAAAAGGATGCCATTTCAATCGGGGCTAGCTAATCAATTATGTGTCGTTATAAAAAAGAACTTCTAGTTTGTTTATCAAGTCAGAAGTTTTTTGTTTGTATCTTTAAACTAAGAACATAATCTTCTAATTAATGGCTGAATTTATAAAAATATATAGCGAAAACCCTAACGAGAAAGAGATAGATAAAGTTGTAAAAGTTCTCCGAAATGGAGGATTAATAATTTATCCAACAGACACTGTCTATGGTTTAGGATGCGATATTACGAATACAAAAGCCTTAGAAAAAGTGGCGAAAATTAAAGGCATAAAATTAGAAAAAGCAAATTTTTCTTTTGTCTGTAACGATTTAAGTCATTTGTCCGATTACGTAAAACAAATAGACACAGCTACCTATAAGATATTAAAACGAGCATTACCAGGTCCATACACATTTGTGCTTCCAGGAAGTAACACGTTGCCAAAAGTGTTTAAAAAACGTAAAACTGTTGGGATTAGAGTTCCAGATAATAGCATTGCACGTACTATTGTTGCAGCGTTAGGCAACCCAATTGTATCAACTTCAATTCACGATGAAGATGATATTTTAGAATACACTACAGATCCAGAACTTATTTTTGAAAAATGGCAAAACCGAGTAGATTTAGTTATAGACGGTGGTTATGGAGATAATTATGCATCTACAGTAATAGACTTAACTGGCAATTATCCAGTAATAATTAGAGAAGGAAAAGGAAGTTTAGATATACTTTAGATTAGAGAGTTATAAAGTAGCAAAGTTTAAAAGACGTTAAGTTCTAAAATTAATAAATCTGTCAGTTTCTAGTGAAATTCTTTTTTTTTAAGAATTTTGTATCAATAATTTTAGTATACAGATTGTTGGTAGCCGTTGATGACATTCCGCAAAGTTAAAACCTATATTCCATTTTTAAAAGCAGATATCTTGGTAGCAGTCTATATTCTGTTGTTGGCAATAATTAAAAAAAAGAGGGTAAATGAAAAACCTGTCTTTCAATTTCGACAACTCAATTTTTAAATTTGAATACATTTCAAAAAAGAAAATAATGAATTATACGAAGGAATTTGAAGAGTTAATTGAGAATAGTATAGAACATAATCAATATGTTGGATTAGGAAACCCAAACGCAAAAATATTGTTTGTTGGAAAAGAAGCCGGTATTCCCATCGGGACAACAATAACTCACGGTAGTGCTAATTCTTGGAAAGAAAAAAATATTGATTATTCTATGAGTTTTGTACCTCCTGAATCAAACGTGAAAAACCATAGACATACTTGGCAGAAATATCAAAAATTATATAACCAAATAATAGACAAATTACAGATAATAGAATCTTCTAAGAAAGACTACAAAATAACTTTTGTCGAAAACACATTTACAACTGAGTTAAGTAATTTAGTCGCACCAACAACAAACGAAGCAAAACAATTAGATGGATTTAAAACAGAGTTAAAAAAGACAATACTCCGTTAAACTTTGCCCTAACCCTCTAACAGTCAATTAAATAAGTTAAAAAAACAGGCTCAAAAATTAGGATAACTCCCTGATTATCATTAAATTAATAGTTAATTTCAAACAGCTATTAATGATGCTTCTCAAGGAGAAATCCAACTATAAATATCACACAAAAAGATTACTTAACAAAATGAAAGATGTAAATAAATGGCAATATGATTTTATGTTGGAAGTTTTTGGTCTATTTCTCAGCATAAAAGGACGTTTAAATTTTATGCAGTTAAGTCGTTATGGTGATCATGGAGAACAACATTACAGGAATCAGTTTAGTAAGTCTTTTGACTTTTTAAATTTCAATAAAGAATTGATTACTGAGTATGGGGGCAAACATTTAACCATTGCTTTCGACCCGAGTTATGTTAGTAAATCTGGTAAATCCACCTGTGGAGTTGGTTATTATTGGTCTGGTGTAGCGGGAAAGGCAAAATGGGGATTGGAAATATCTGGTATAGCAGCGATTGATATAGATAATCATACAGCGTTTCATTTAGAGGCTGTTCAGACACCAAATAATTTGGAATCAAAAAGTTTGGTAGATCATTATGCCAATATATTGATTCAAAGAAAAGAGGTCCTTCTTTCGATGTCTAAATATGTTGTGGCAGATGCTTATTTTTCCAAATACGGTTTTGTTTCTAAACTCTCTGATAATGGATTGGAGACCGTTAGCAGACTAAGAAACGATGCTGACTTACAATATATTTATACTGACCAACAGAAATATGGGAGAGGAAGACCTAAGAAATATGATGGAAAAATTGATTATAAAAAACTTAGAAAAGAATATTTTTCTTTGATAGAAGACAATCAGCAAAGCAAAGTATACAGCGCTATTGTATACTCAAAATCATTAAAAAGAAAAATCAATCTTGTGATTGTTTATTTCCTTAAAAAAGGAAAATGGAATCATAAATTATATTTTTCTACAGATGTAACAATTTCAGCAGAAATGATTTTGACATATTATCGCACCAGATTTCAAATAGAATTTACTTTTAGAGATGCCAAGCAATACTCAGGTCTAAATCACTGTCAAGCAAGAAGTAAAGATAAACTCAACTTTCATTTTAATACAGCACTTACAACGGTTAATCTCGCTAAGATTACACATTGGATGCCTATTGAAAAAAGGCTAAGAGGGGCTTTCTCAATCAAGGATATTAAAACCTTACATCACAATGAGTTAATGCTTGCTCGATTTTTTAACGTGTTCGCTATAAGACCGAACTTGAAGAATAATAAACAAAAAATTAAAGAACTACTGTATTATGGTATCAGAGCAGCATAAAAACTTAACGGAGTATTGAAAAGAGAAAGGATTGTTTTTGGAAAAGTAAATTTATTCAAAACTTCCCTATAGTTCTAATAACGGCATCTGATAATACATATATTGAGACATATCAAGGAGAAGTATGTGAATTATTTAATGTTGATTTTGATAAACAATTAGTTTGTGGTAAGTCTAATAAAATGTGGATTCATTATTCAAAAGGCAAAAACCCAAAGTTAGTAATTCACACCAGACAATTGACAAATGGCGCTTCTAATGAGTTAATTGATGAAATATCGAAAGTAATAGTTAATTTTATAAAGCAAAACTCTATTGAGATAAAAATAAACCACTATGGACTGGAAGGCCATAGGTTTTAAATCTGACTAAAGTCAGCGATACGTGATTACTCGGACGGAAATTGAAGACAAAACCTATTTCAAAACTAAATTTTCTTTTAGCAAAACCGAATAAAATTTTTAGAAGCTAAAGCTAGATGCACTAAAGTACATAGTTTTAACTTTATCTGAGACCAATAAAGTGGCAAGATGGTTTTACTTGTAGCAAATATGGACATACAAAAGGTTGTGAGAAATCAGGATATAATTACCATTGTTATGCCTGTAATCATGTAGAAAGCGCAACTGCCAACACCTTGTTTCATAAGGTTAAATTTGGTTTGCAAAAAGCTTTTTGTGTGGTTTTTGAAATGAGTACAAGTAGCAAAAGCATCTCTAATATTCAAATGGGAAAACGCTTTAGTATTCGTCAAGGAACAGCATGATATTTTATGCAAAAAGTGCGTAAGGCAATGAAAAGTAGTCAAAAATATCCTTTAGAAAAATTAATTCATGTTGATGCATTTACTGTTGGAGGAAAAGAAGAAGGTAAACCAGGAAGAAGTTATGATACAAAAAAGAAAAAGGCAGTTATCGCAGTAGAATTAACAGATAACAACAAAGTTAAAAGAGTTTATATTAAATCAATTAAGGATTATTCGGCAAAATCATTAACACCAATATTTGAAGAGCATATAAGCACATCTGCTAAAATAATAACGGATAAATGGAGAGGATACGAGCCCTTGAAAGAAATTTATAATATTGAACAAAAATATAGTAAGAATGGAAAGAATTTTAAACAATTACACATCATCATTATGCAAGTCAAATCTTGGTTAAGAGCAATACCAACTCATGTGAGTAAATGGCATATACAAGCATACTTTGATGAGTTTTGTTTTAGAATTAATCGTTCGCAATTTAAAACGAGCATCTTTCATAAAACAATTAACAGAATGATAGAAAGTAAACCAATTTATCAAAATCAAATAAAACAGACACTAAACGTATAACTCAATTATTTTAAACACGAATGTATCAAATATGCCGCTTGAAGAAATCCTAAATAATGACCGCCCCCCTTTGAATAATAACATCTATGACAAAAATCATATTCTAAAAAAAGAAGTTGCCGTAAATTTGCCCTGTTAAGTTAAACAATATAAAAACAATACAAATGAAAAAAATTATTTTAGCAGCAATTATTGCTACTTTTACGTTGACAAATTCTTATTCACAAAAAGAAAACAAAGGATTTAAAGGAGTTTGGTGGGGATTAGCATCTTTTAACTATTCTAAAACTACAGATACAGATGCATCATTTACAATTTTACCTGCAGCTGGTCTCTTTATATCTCCTACAGTTACAGTTGGAGCAGCGATAGGATACACAAATGCTTTAGGAAACACAAATACTTACATTATTAAACCTTTAATAAGAAAATACTACGGAATGTCTGACAAGTTCTTTTTGTTTCTTGAAGGAAACATTCCTTTACTTTTAAATGAAAACTTTACTGGATATGGTTTTAATATTGAGCCAGGAATTGACTTTTTTATCGGTGGAAGTTGGACGGTAGAAGCTAAATTTGGTAGATTTGGTTACAATACCATTAAACAAGAAAACGGAAGCTCTACATCTACAACTTCTTTTGGTTTTAATATGTTTGATGCCCAAACTCAAGAAGGTTTAGGTACCGGAATCACTTTAGGATTAAAATATATTTTCTAAATTTAGAATTTTTTATCCTTTTTTATAAGAAATATGGTTCTACCCTTATTTTAATGGATAAAGATGTAACCCTTCATTAAAAAAGAGTATTGCACTTCTAAAGTTTTTAAAAGTTCTATATCCTTTTCCAACAGATTTTATTACCCATAGAAGCGTAATAGACAAAAAGTAGGCTAAGAATCCCTGTAAGCTTTATCTTTGTTGACTTAACATCAAATCAAAGGTTTTGAATAAAAAAAGTGCTTTTATTGTAGTAGTACAATAACAAAGAAAAATGGGATTCGTAATGGAAAACAGATGTATAAATGCTATGTCTGTAAGAAACAATTTTTAGGTGGAAATAGGATACATATTGCTGAACTTTGGATTGCATATTCTAAAGGGAAACAGACTTATAAAAAGTTGGCAAAAAAGTATAATTGCTCCACACGAACTATACAGAGAAAAATAGATTTATACAAAGTAAATATTCCTAAAAAAGAGCCAAGAAAAATTGTTGTTTTGATGGACACAACCTATTGGGGAAGGAGCTTTGGAGTAATGCTTTTTAAAGATGCCTACACCAAAGAAAATCTTATAAAATATTATGTAAAAAGCGAAACAAATTCACTTTACCTAGAAGGAATAAATGAGTTAAAAAGAAAAGGTTTTGAGGTTCTTGCAATTATCTGTGATGGTCGTAGAGAATTGTTACAATTGTTTAGCAATATTCCTGTCCAAATGTGCCAGTTCCATCAAGTAGCCATTATAAGAAGATAGATTACTAAAAACCCTAAACTGCCTGCATCTATTGAGTTAAAAGAACTTGTTTCAATATTGAAAATGACAGATAAAGAATCTTTTAAAGGAAGATTAGAACTATGGCACATCAAAGAAAACCCTTTTTAAACGAAAGATCTATCAGTCCAAAAACAGGAAAGAGCTATTACACACACAAGCGATTAAGAAGTGCTTATAGAAGCCTAAAAACAAATTTAAAATGGCTTTTTACTTGGTATGATTATATGGAGTTAAATATTCCAAATACCACCAATGCAATTGATGGACATTTTTCAGATTTAAAGAACAAACTCAGGAATCATAATGGATTATCAAGAGCAAGAAAAATTAAATTTATAGATGCCTTTTTCAAGGCATAAAGGCCTCATAAAACATCAAAAAAGAGGTTCGATTGAACCTCTTAATTTTGACGTTTTCGTCAGCCGTCAAGGCATCCCTTTATTGGTTGCTCTCCAGCAGAGCCAATATCCGTTTAACTTGATAAATCAAACATAAAATAAGTAAAATTGATGTGCAAATTTTAATGGAATTTAGAGCCTACTTTTTGTCCACTTGAAAAAAAACAACTAAAAATAGCCTACTTTTTGTCTATTACACCTTAAATAAAGATAAAAACAGGAGCAATTAGACCTATTAATTTAGGTAATACAATTAGATAATTCTTTTAAGGTTGTAAGCAATAAAGCTAAAGCCAAATGCACTAAAGTGCATAATTTTAACCATTTACGAAACCAATAAAAAAAGCCTCACAAATTGTGAGGCTTTTTGTTACGCTAATTTAATTTTTTAGCATTTTTAACTTTCTGCTTAGTAAGAGCAATATCAATTACCTCGTGCATTTCCGTTACATAATAGAATTTTAATCCTTTTAAATAACTTTTCTTTATTTCTAAAATGTCTTTCTCATTCTCCTTACACAGAATTATTTCTTTAATATTTGCACGCTTTGCAGCTAATATTTTTTCTTTAATTCCGCCAACTGGTAATACTTTTCCGCGAAGCGTAATTTCTCCAGTCATCGCTAATTTATTTTTCACTTTACGTTGCGTAAATACCGATACTAAAGACGTTAACATTGTTACACCTGCACTTGGACCATCTTTTGGAGTTGCACCTTCTGGCACATGAATGTGTACGTCGTATTTATCTAAAATTTCTTGTTTAATTCCAAACGCTTCAGCATTCGATTTTATATACTTCATTGCTATCGTTGCTGATTCCTTCATCACCTTTCCTAAATTACCCGTAATAGAAAGATTTCCTTTTCCTTTTGATAAAATAGACTCGATGAACAAAATATCGCCACCAACACTTGTCCATGCTAAACCAGTAACTACACCAGCAACATCATTATTTTCATACTTATCACGTTCTAAACGTGCAGCGCCAAGAATATCTTCAATCTTTTCATTGGTAAGAGCAATTTCATATTCCTCATCCATTGCTATAGATTTAGCTGCAAATCGAACCACTTTAGCCACTTGCTTTTCTAAACCACGAACACCAGACTCACGTGTATAGCCTTCAATAATTTTTTCAAACTGAGCTTTCCCTAATTTTAAATGATCAGTAGTAAGTCCATGTTCCTTTAATTGTTTTGGTAATAAATATTTTTTGGCGATTTCAATTTTTTCTTCAATCGTATAACCTGTTACGTTAATCATTTCCATTCGGTCTCGTAACGCCCACGGAATTTGCCCCAAGTTATTTGCTGTAGCAATAAATAATACTCTAGAAAGATCGTAGCCAACCTCTAAATAATTATCATAAAACTCACTATTTTGCTCAGGATCTAATACTTCTAACATTGCTGAAGAAGGGTCTCCTTGATGACTTTGTCCTAATTTATCAATTTCATCTAGTACAAAAACAGGGTTCGATGTACCTGCCTTTTTAAGATTTTGAATCACTCTTCCAGGCATTGCCCCAATATAGGTTTTACGATGTCCACGAATCTCTGCTTCATCTCGTAAACCACCTAAAGACATACGTACATATTTACGCCCTAAAGCTTCTGCTACAGATTTACCTAATGAAGTTTTACCAACTCCTGGAGGCCCGTATAAACAGATAATTGGCGATTTCATATCGCCTCTTAACTTTAAAACGGCTAAATGTTCTATAATTCTATCTTTTACTTTTTCTAACCCAAAATGATCTCTATCAAGAATTTTTTGTGCCTTTTTTAAATCGAATTTATCTTTGGAATATTCTCCCCAAGGTAATTCTAACATCAATTCTAAATAGCTACGTTGCACGCCATATTCCGCCATTTGCGGGTTCATTCGTTTTAAACGATTAATTTCCTTTTCAAAGATTACTGCAACTTCTTTAGTCCATTTTTTAGTTTTTCCTTTGGCACGCATTTCTTCCAATTCTTGATCATTAGAAACGCCTCCTAATTCATCTTGAATGGTTTTTAACTGCTGATTAAGATAATACTCGCGTTGTTGCTGATCTAAATCTGAACGTGTTTTAGATTGAATATCATTCTTTAATTGTAACCTCTGTAACTCTTTATTTAAGTTTTTTAACGTTAAAAGTGCACGTTCTTTCAAGTTATCTTTTTCAAGAACAACTTGTTTTTGCATCACACTTAAGTCCATATTCGATGAAATAAAACTTACCAAAAACGAATTACTTTTAATATTTTTTATAGCAAAAGAAGCTTCCGAAGGTAACATCGGGTTCTCCTCAATCACCTGCAAAGCTTGCTCTTTTATAGAATCTATAATAGCATTGAACTCCTTTTTATCATCAACTTCGCGTTCTTCTGCAGCCTCCTTTACAACCGCTTTTAAATACGGTTGTTCTTCAATAATACTCTCTATTTCAAAGCGTTTTTTTCCTTGAAGAATAACCGTAATATTACCATCAGGCATTTTTAAAACTCTAAGAATCTGAGCAACAACTCCTGTTCTATGAATATCATTAGCCGTTGGCATTTCAACATCCTCATTTTTTTGCGCTACAACTCCTATAATTTTATCGCCTTTGTTAGCATCTTTTATTAGCTGAATAGATTTATCACGACCTGCAGTAATAGGAATTACCACTCCTGGAAACAATACGGTGTTTCTTAATGGAAGTATTGGTAAAATTTCTGGAACTGCTTCTTTATTAATAATTTCTTCATCTTCAGGTGTCATTAACGGAATTAACTCAGAATCTTCGTTAAATATATCTTGAAGCGACAAACTGTCTAAATGTATTATTTTGGATTTACTCATTATTATATTTTGCTG
The DNA here is from genome assembly GCA_965242715.1 of Tenacibaculum sp. GTDB lineage: Bacteria > Bacteroidota > Bacteroidia > Flavobacteriales > Flavobacteriaceae > Polaribacter. The sequence continues at coordinate 681,107 of OZ251501.1, read as the reverse complement.
TCAATGTGACATTAAATATTGAAATCAATATTTTTCAATATTCAATGATTATTTAAAACTCACTTTTATGATTATTAAAATTTTGATTATCAATTAATTAATTAAATTCAAATTAATTAATCCCTAATATAAAGTCAATTCTTATGCCAATTAGTTTACAATTCTAAAACTAATCCATCATACGCTAAAAATACATTTTCTGGCAATTCCTTTTCAACCTCTGCATGAAAACCAAGTAGTTCACTAATATGCGTTAAATATGTTTTTTTTGGTTGAATATCATTTACAAAATCCAACGCTTCTTTAATGTTAAAATGTGTTGGATGCGCCTCTTTTCGAAGACCTGTAACAATTAGTAAATCAAGGTTACATAGCTTACTTTTTTCTTCATCAGAAATTGTTTTAATATCTGTTAAATACGCCATATTTCCAATTCTATACCCTAAAATTGGCAAGTTTCCATGCATTACTTCAATAGGTATAATTTCTTTTCCGTTTAAATTAAAATTTTCTTTATGAGATATAATATTTACTTCAACTTTTGGTGCGCTTGGATACCGATTTTCCGTGGCAAAAATATAATCATACCGCCTTTGTAATTTTTCTAAAACACTCTCAGATAGATAAATAGGCACTTCTCCTGTTTGAAAACCGTATGGGCGAATTTCATCTAAACCCGCAATATGATCTGCGTGTTCGTGGGTAAATAAAATACCATTGATAGATTGCACGTTTTCTCGTAACATTTGCTGACGAAAATCAGGCCCACAATCAATAACATAATTTACATCATTCCAAGATATTAAAATGGAAGAACGCAAACGTTTATCTCGCGTATCAATAGATTTTGCAACAGGATGTGTACTTGCAATCATAGGAATACCTGTAGAAGTCCCTGTGCCTAAAAAAGTTACTTTCATCAAGACAAAAATAAGATAAAAATTGACTGATAACTCGTAATTTTACTACATTTGTTTTCCTATACAAAACAAACAACATGGCGATTACGTTAAAAGGAGATCAAAAAATAAGTAGCGTACCTACTACTAAGAGTAAAGCATTGCGAATTAATTTGAATGCTAACATCTATGGTACATTTGCAGAAATTGGTGCAGGACAAGAGACGGTAAGAAACTTCTTTAGGTCTGGCGGTGCTTCTGGTACAATTGCAAAAGCTATGAGTGCTTATGATAAAGATTTTTCTGACGCTATTTATGGAATAGAAAAAGATAATCGTTATGTAACTGAGCCTCGTCTAAAAAGAATGTTGCGTCACGAAATCGATTTAATTGAAAATAGATTAAGTAGAGAGAAACATCCTGATAAATTATTTTTTAGCTATGCGAATACCGTTGCAACCATTAATTTTTCTAAAAAATTTAAAGGGCACGGTTGGGTTGGCATCCGTTTTCAATTAGACCCATTAGAAGATTATAATGAAATTATTGTGCATTTCCGTTTTAAAGAAACAGATGCGCGCTTACAACAAGAAACACTTGGTGTTTTAGGTGTAAATCTAATTTATGGTGGGTTTTACATGAACGATAACCCGAAGGAATTAGTAAAATCTTTCTATGATAATTTAAACAAAGATCAGTTAGAAATTGATATGGTTAATTTCTCTGGCCCTCGTTTTATGTATGTAGATAATCGTTTAATGAGTTTGCAATTAGTTAAAAATGAAATGACAAACGCCGTAATGTTTGGGCCTGACGGAAATAACTTATTGCCTGCACAAGTATTATATAAAAAGAATATTTTGGCAATGCGTGGTAGTTTTAGGCCGGTAACGAAAGTGAATATGGATATGTATGAAAAATCCAAAGCACTCTTTTTTAAAGAAAGTAAAGTAGATCCAGAAAATTCACAAATTATTTTTGAAATTACATTAAGTAATTTACGTGCAGAAGGCGAAATTAATGAACGAGATTTTTTAGATAGAGCAGAGTTATTGTGTTCTTTGGGGCAAAATGTAATGATTACCAATTTTCAGCAGTACTTTAAATTGGTAGAATACTTTAGTGAATTTACCAAAGCTCGTATGGGATTAGGAATGGGCGTTTATAATTTAATTCAAATTTTTGATGAAAAGTATTACCGAGATTTAAGTGGTGGTATTTTAGAAGCTTTTGGCAAACTATTTTATCGAGATTTAAAAATATATATGTATCCTTATAAGGATAATGAAACAAACGAGTTTATTACAAGCGAAACTCTAAAAGTGCATCCTAGAGTAAAAGAATTATATAAGTTCTTTAAAGCCAATGGAAAGCTTGTAAATATTGATAATTTCGACAAAAAGATTCTACATATTTTTTCTCGTAAAGTACTAAAAATGATTAAAGAAGGTGAAAAAGGCTGGGAAAATATGTTGCCAGAAGGAATACCTGAAATTATTAAAGAAAAACGTTTATTTGGTTATTCTAGAAAACGTGTTGCTAATTAATAACACACTGTTTTAAACCTTTTCGATTTTAAAATCGTCTAATACAAAAACAAACTAGTTGACAGACGAAGTTACACTCATTGAGCAATTACAAAGCACTCAATACAAAGAACAAGCATTCCGTATATTGATTTCTCAATATAAAGAACGTTTGTACTGGCATTTCGTAAGATTATAATTTCCTTATGATGATGCAGATGACGTACTTCAAAATACATTTATAAAGATTTTTAGAAGCATTCATAATTTTAAAGCTGAAAGTAAGCTATACTCATAGATGTATAGAATTGCAACTAATGAAGCTATTACTTTTATAAATAAAAGGGTTAAAGAAAATAATGTTGCTATTGAGCAATGGCAACAAAAAATGGTAAACAGCTTAACAAGCGATGTGAATTTTTCAGGCGACGAAATTCAGTTAATTTTACAACAAGCTATTGCAATATTACCACAAAAGCAACAATTAGTTTTTAATCTGAAATATTTTGATGACATGAAGTATAAAGAGATTTCAGCTATTTTAGAAACCTTGGCTGGCGCTTTAAAAACACCCTATCATCACGCAGTAAAAAAGATTGAAACTTTTATTAAAACAACAGTAAATTAAACCTTTTAATAAAAAGTAAGTCTAACATAATAGAATGAATACCAATTTACAACATAGCGAAGAATTTACCCGAAGTAAAGTCTGCAACAACAACGCTTTTTCAGTTCCAAAAAATTATTTTGATGGAATAGAAAACAATATTATTACAGAGATTTCATTAGGAGAACTTCCTAAAAAGGTTAATTTTGAAGCTCCAATAGATTACTTTACCAACTATCGAGGAAAATATAAATCTAAAAACTAAAAAAAGGAGTCAATTGACTCCTTTTTTTAGTTTTCTATTAATGACATACAACCGTATAACTCAGGTTTATTATTCGTAAATTCTCTAAGCCAAATGATTAACTCATTAATCTCATAAGGCAATAATCTTTGTAAAGCTTTCTCTAATTCTTTGCAAAACAAGTCTGAATTGAAACTTACTTTTTTAAGTATTGTTTTGGTGTACTCGAACATTGCTCTTGCCATTTATTAAGTATTGTTTGTTTGTGAACTAAATCTCTAACGAAAATATTTATTGTGTAAATATAAAAAATCTGACCTTTTAATGAAAGATTGGATTGTTAAAGTACTCACAAACTAAGTGTTTATAGGCTATTCACTTTTGCTATTAAATCTGCCGCTTTAGTTTCTAACTCTACACTAAGAGCCTTGTAATGTGCTTTTTTATTCTCAACACCTTTAGTATGAACTCTTGCAATCAAATCATCAAAAGTGTTTATTGCTTCATCTATAATTGCTTCAGATTTTTTAGAATCTCCTTTTGGGTTAACTAATTCCCAAACATAACATTCTTCAATAATATCGCCTAAAGTGTAATTAATATCTTTTTTTAAGTTTTTTATACTTGCCATAATTTATTTAATTTGGTTGCAAATTTAACTGAAATTATCCAACTGTTTCTGAAATTCTTCAAAAAATAATCCTACATGGTAACCATCTACCAATGCATGATTCACTGTAATTGCCACAGACATTCTTTTTTGTCCGTTTTCTGTTACAACTTTACCAAAAGCTAATTGTGGTACGCTATCATTTTTATTACCGGAAAATGGTTCTTTATGACTCGTAAAATCAAGCCAAGGCAAGACTGAACAATGAATACAGCCTAACGAATATTTTGGAGGAAATAAATCTGTTGAGTTTTGAATACGTTCTTTTTCTTTTTGAAAATTAGCATTAAATTCTTCAAGATTTTCTGAAAACTCAACAAAAGAAAAACCAAAAGTTCTGTTAGATCTTGCTACGGTAGCAGATGCGTGAATTAAATTATATATAGCAATTCTATCTTCTTCAATTCTATACTTTAGGTTTTCAACAGAATTAATTGCTTTTATACACGCATATAAATAGCAAACAAAAAACGACGTTTTAGTTGCTTTTGCATATTGATACGTTTTAGTAACGTCTACTTTAACAACAACTCCAAAATTAGGGTCTTTGAGTTTTCTAAAATGTTTAAAGTGTTGTTTTCTATTCCAGTTATTTATATCTAAGTATTCCATTTACATTTTAATAGAAATGATTAATATGAACTCGATAACATTTATAAGAGCTTTAAAATATCTGTAATTTTTGAAACCGTTTTATATTCATTAGATTTTTGTTCTTCAGAGACTTCTTCATGTGCCCAAGTTGTATGAAACGGAATATGAATTGCCAAAGCACCTATTTCAATTAGTGGTAGAACATCTGATTTTAAGGAGTTTCCTATCATCAATAATTCTGAAGGTTTAATATCTAAATGATGTATCATTTTTTTGTAATCAACTACTTTTTTATCACTCATTACTTCTGTGTGATGAAAGTATTTTAAGGTTCTTGATTTTTCTAGTTTACGTTCTTGATCTAATAAATCTCCTTTAGTAACTACAATTAACTTGTAACTGCCTTGTAATTTTTGTAGCACCTCTTCTACTCCATCTAACAATTCAATGGGTTTTTTAAGCATTTTTACACCTATTTCTAAAATTTGATGTAGCTTTTTAGGGTTAATTTTATAGTTAGAAAGCTCTAAAGCACATTCCGTCATAGACAGCGTAAAACCTTTAACTCCGTAACCGTATAAAGAAAGGTTTGCTATTTCTTTTTTAAATAATTCTTGATGAATTTTATTCTCAGTTTCGTAATCTGACAGCAATTTAGCAAACTCATTTTCCGCTTCACGAAAATAAGTTTCGTTTACCCACAGTGTATCGTCAGCATCAAAAGCAATAACTTTTATGTTTCTATACATTTAACTGAATAATTTTAATGCTTTTTCTAAATCTTCAGGAGTATCAATTCCAATAGACTCTACACTTGTTTCAATCATTTTTATCTTCTTCCCTACTTCCAAATATCTAATCGCTTCAATTTTTTCAGCAGCTTCTAAAGGGGTAATTGGTGTTTTATAAAAGTCTAATAAAGCCTCTTTTCTAAAAGCATATATACCTTTGTGTTTAAAGTATTTTACGCTAACATCTTTATCTCTATAATACGGAATTATGCTTCTTGAAAAGTAGATTGCAAAATCATTCTCATCAGTAATTACCTTTACATTATTAGGGTTTTTAATATCCTCTTCCAAAGTCATCTGCACTTTTAAAGATGCTAAATCAATTTCTTTTTTGGTATCATTCTTAAAAACAGTAATTAATTTTTCTAACGAAACTGCATCAATAAAAGGTTCATCGCCTTGAACATTAATAACAATATCTACATTTATATTTTCAACTGCTTCAGCAATTCTATCAGAACCGCAATCGTGTTCTTTTTTACTCATAATTGCTTTTCCGCCAGCGGTTATAATTTCAGAAAAAATGATAGTAGAATCTGTTACTACAAAAACAGCATCAAATAAATTAGTAGAAACAGCGCTTTGATACGTTCTAACAATTACAGATTTACCTCCTAAATCTTTCATTAATTTTCCTGGAAATCTTGATGCCTCATATCTGGCAGGAATCATTGCTATAATCTTCATAAAGAAATATAAAAATTGAGTTTCAAAGATACATATTTAATTAAAATTTTGATTGACACTAAATCAACAAAAAATAAAAATGTTATTTAAAATTTTGAGTATTTTACTTAATATAAACTTCTAACAATTCTGATTTTTTTTCAGGAATAATTTCAAATTCTTTTATACAAGCTGGCACTAATAAGGTTTCTCCTGCAGTAAGCTTTTCAGAAAAATTAACCGTTTTAAATTCAACTATACCATTGGTACATATATAAATAATAAAGCTATCTTTATCATTATAATTAGCTGTATACTTATTTGTTAATTGTAAAAAATTAGTGGTAAAGTATTCACAATCAACAATATTAGAAGGTGTATTTTTCTTTTTAAGATATTCAGCCTTATAATTAGATTTTGCAGAGTAATCAATAGCATCTAACGCTAATTTTACATGTAACTCTCTTAATTTCCCTGTATTGTCTGTCTTTTCTATTCCAATCAGAAACACGATAGGTAATATCTGATGTTTCTTGAATTTCGGCTAATAAAACACCCTTTCCAATAGCGTGTATTCTTCCTGCTGGCACTAAATAAGTATCTCCTTTTTTTACAGAATCTATATTTAATTGTTCTAACTCTTTACCTAATTATAAACTTTCAGAGAACGTTTTCTTATCAGTTTCTTCAGAAAAACCAATAATTATATTAGCATTTTTATCAGAATTTAAAACATACCACATTTCGGTTTTCCCTAATGAATTATGCCTTTTTTGAGCAATAACATCGTCTGGGTGTACTTGTAAACTTAAATCTTGTTTAGCATCAATAAATTTAATTAGTAACGGAAATTTATCTTCAAAAATTTGATATACTTTTTCGCCAACAAGACTTTCTTTGTACTCCGTTATAAGTTCTTTAAGATTCTTCCCTTTTAAATTACCATGAGCAACAATAGACGTATTGCCCTCAACGTCAGATATTTCCCAACTTTCACCAATGTTTTTTCTATCGGATTTTTTATTGAGTAAAGTCATCAATTTCTCTCCTCCCCAAATTTTTTCTTTGAGAATAGGTTCAAATTTTAAAAACTGATTTACTCATGTTACGCATCCAAACCTCAAAAAAGGATGATTAAGCAGCTTTAGGTGTTGATAACTTTCTGAGTTAGTTATGAGCTGCTTTTTGAGCTGCTAAATAGATTTGTGTTTTCATAGCAAAATGATTTTTCCCTGTTCTTTGTTTAAGCCACTCTAACTTTATATAAGCTACAATTGACAATACAAAATGATTCGTTTGAGTTTCTGTTTTTTTAGTTGGAGATTTAGCAAAACCTGTGTTACTTTTAATCGATTTGTGATACTCTTCTACTGCCCACCGTTTTTTGTAGATTGTAGTTATTTGGTTATACGATAAATTTAAATCACTACAAGCCAAGTACAACTCGCCGACTGTATCATTCTCGTTTTTGAAAACTTGCTTTGTAAGCAACAGCGGAAAGTCTAGTTTTTCAAACCAAACTTCCACGGTTTGTTGTCTTGGCTGTAATGTTTTAATATTCACGTATGCTCCATTTTGCTTATCTTCTAAGGATAAGGCTACTTTTCGATTGCTTTTTAAGGCAATAATAAAATCATTTTTTAAAAGTTCTTTACAATAAACCATGTTCTCTGCTGAAGAAAACCAACTATCAGCCAACACATAATCAAAGTGTATTTTGCTACTACATTCCTGCAACATTTCTCTAAAAAGTTCGTTTTTAGTTTTGCTGCTTTTACGCTTTTGCCTTCCTGTTTTTTTGTCGGTAACCCAAATATTTTTCTTTATAAACTCTACACCACACGGTATACGCATGCCTCCAACTTCGACTAAAGCAGTTAGAAAATTAACCCCTTTTACAGACCTTCCAAACACATGGTCAAAATGCCAAGTGTTCAACTCACTTTCATCTGTATATTGTTTTTCTTGTATCGAATCATCAAAACTTAAAATGATAGTTTCTTTAGATTGAGTCAATTCTTCAACATAAGGTTTTGCCTTTTTCCATAGAAATTTACTGTCATAAACACCCGTTGATAATGCTCGTGTTATTTTATCATGTTTTATAGAGAGTAATGAAGCCATACCTGTAGCTGTCGTGTAAGAACTTGAACTTATCAAATAATCAGTATACAAATCAACAAAATTATCCATCTTTTTATTTCTCAAAGTTGTTAACAAGATAAACTATAAATATCTTAAATTCAAATTATTCTTGCGTAAGGTGAGTTATTTATTTTTGTCATTTATTATCCTGAATAGCTTACAAAATTTCTCGGTGTTTCGTATAAAGTAATCTCAATATCTAAATTTACTGGAATGTATTTTCTAAGTTTATTATAAATAACTACAGAAATATTTTCAGCAGTTGGGTTTAGTTCTTTAAACTCTTCTACTTCTACATTCAAATTTTTATGATCAAAAGCATCTTCTATCTCTATCCGTATCAATTTTTTCAATTTACCTAAATCATATACAAACCCTGTTTGTTTATCTATTTCTCCAGTTAAAGAAACAATCAATTCGTAATTATGTCCATGATAATTTGGGTTGCTGCACTTTCCAAAAATCTCAACATTTTTTACATCTGACCAATCTTTTAAAAACAACCTATGGGCTGCATTAAAATGGGCTTTTCTATGTACTGTAACTTTAGGCATATTGTGCTACTTTATTGTATGATTTTTCAAAAATTATTTGAAACCAAGCCGTATAATTCTCTGAATGTAACTTTATGTCTTCTTTTACTTCTTGCATAGTCATCCACTTATACGCTTCTACTTCTACTGTATTTATGATTGGTTCGTCGTTAAATTTCCCCACCATTACGTGATCAAATTCATGTTCGGTCAAACCATTCTCAAAAGGAACTTTGTAAATAAAACTAAAAACCTCTTCTAGCTCACATGCAAAACCCATTTCCTCTTCTAAACGACGCTTACCTGCTTCTAAATTTGTTTCTTCATCTCGTTGGTGAGAACAACAAGTATTAGTCCATAACAAAGGCGAATGATATTTTTCTTTAGCGCGTTGTTGCAATAATAATTTCCCTTCATTATTAAACACAAAAACTGAAAATGCTCTATGCAATAACGCTTTTTCGTGCGCTTCCATTTTTGGCATTAACCCTATCGGATTATCTTGCTTATCAACCAAAATTACCTGTTCTTCTGTCATTTCAAAATTTGAAAAACAAACTTACAAAAATCAACCCATAGTTTGTTTATCTTTGCTTACTGAAATTTAATCTATTATTATTTAATGCAATTATTAAAACCCTTTTTCCTTCTCCTAATACTTATAGGGTTTGTAAATTGTAATAGCAGTAACTCTTCTGAAAAAAGAAAAATTAAAAAGAATACAATTGTAAAGAAAAAAGAGGTAGAAAAAGTAGTTAAAAAAGCGTGGGATTCTCTTAACAGAAAAAACACTAAATCATTTTTAATCGCTTATGGCAATCAAAATAAAGAGACAACCGTTCTTATAAAGACTAAGTATGGAAATATTAAGCTAAAACTATATAATGATACTCCAATACACCGTGCAAGTTTTATTTTTTGGTTATGTTTTAGAATAATGTAGAATTTCACTATCTTTATAAAAACATTATAGATATGGATTTACAAAGTATAATAAGAGTGTTGAGTCAAGAGCAGAAAAAGGAATTAGTCGGTTTATTGAGTCGTGATTTGAAAGTGCCAAAACTAAATATGCTTATAGACAACCTAAACAAAGACCGTCCAATCAACTGTCCACATTGTCAAAGTTCTGATATTTACGGGCATGGAGGCTATAAGGGTCGTAAGCGCTACAAATGTAAATCTTGCACTAAAACCTTTAATGATCTTACAGGTACTGCTATGGATGGCATAAAGAAAGTGGATGAATTTCAAGATTATCTAGTTCTTATGATTGAAAGCGTGAGTATCCGTAAAGCCGCTAAAAAGATTGGAGTCAATGTTAAAACTATTTTTGATTGGAGACACAAGTTACTATCTTGTTTATCCGTTTTTAATGGAGAAGAGTTCTCAGGAATTGTTGAATGTGATGACAAACAGCTTAATATAAATAATAAAGGAAGTCGAGATCTTCAAAGAAAACCTTACAAGAGACCAAGTGATAGACAAACCAAACGCGGTGTGAGCAATGATAAAATCTCTATAATGGTTGCCACAGATAGAAATAACAATCCAATGATGCGTGTCGCTAAAAGAGGCAGGATTGATGTGCATAGTATTGAAAAAACAATAGGAACGTTACTAAAACCTGAAAACGTACTTTGTTCAGATTCTCATCCTTCTATAATTAAATGGGCAAAAGATAAGCAGATGGAGCATCATACATTTATAGCATCAAAACACATAAAAGACAAGTGCTACCATGTGCAGCATGTAAACTCAATAGACAATCGTTATCAAAGATGGATAAAACCTTTCTATGGTGTATCAACAAAATATTTGAGTGGCTATCTAAACTGGTTTGTATTCTTGCAGAAGGTTAAAAAATCGCTCTCTCAAACAGTAGATATAGCAAATATCATGATAAAAAACGCTAAAGCTATAAACACATATAAAGCAATTGAAGAAAATTATATGGAATTAATGATTCCACATTATTCTAAAACATAACCTATTTTTTTAACTAAAGTTGGGTATTTTGATGACACTGTTTTCTACAGGGTTGTTAAAGACTTTGTAATTCAAGGAGGTGATTCTGAAGATTTTAGAAAATCTAAAGTTCGTTATAAGTATCATAATTATTTAATTAGACCAGAATTTAGAAGAAACAGAAGACATAAATACGGCGCCTTATCTGCAGCAAGAGAATGGAAAGACAACCCCAATAAACTTTCTACTCCTTTTGAGTTTTTTATTGTTCAAAATAAAAACGGAGCACATCACTTAAATAACGAACACACTGTTTTTGGAGAAGTAATTTCAGGCTTTTCTACAATAGAAAAAATTGCAAATGTAAAAGTAGGCCCAGGAGATTGGCCCGTAGATGATATTATAATGAAAGTTGACGTTTTAAATTGATAATTGCACCTGTATGCAGTATCTTTGCAAGCTAATTTTTATTGATGAGTTTCTTAGAAGAAATACAAAAACGACGCACATTCGGAATTATATCGCATCCAGATGCTGGTAAAACAACACTTACTGAAAAATTACTCCTTTTTGGTGGCGCAATTCAGGAAGCTGGAGCTGTAAAAAACAACAAAATCAAGAAAGGCGCAACATCCGATTTTATGGAAATTGAGCGTCAGCGTGGTATTTCTGTAGCTACTTCTGTCTTGGCATTTATTTACAAAGGCAAAAAAATAAACATTCTTGATACACCTGGTCACAAAGATTTTGCCGAAGATACTTTTAGAACTTTAACGGCTGTAGATAGTGTTATTGTTGTAATTGATGTTGCAAAAGGTGTAGAACCTCAAACCGAAAAATTAGTTGAAGTTTGTAGAATGCGTAAAATACCAATATTGGTTTTTATTAATAAATTAGATAGAGAAGGAAAAGATGCCTTTGATTTATTAGATGAAGTTGAGCAAAAATTAGGTTTACGCGTTACACCAATGAGTTTTCCTATAGGAATGGGATACGATTTTAAAGGAATCTATAATATTTGGGAGAAAAAATTGAATCTTTTTTCTGGAGACAATAAACAAAGTATTTCAGAAGGAATTGAATTTAACGATCTTTCAAATCCAGAATTAGATAAAATTATTGGAGAAACTGCTGCAGAAACACTGCGAGAAGAAATAGAATTGATTAATGAAGTGTACCCAAAATTTAATCAAAAAGAATATTTAGCAGGAGATTTACAACCGGTATTCTTTGGTTCTGCCTTAAATAATTTTGGCGTAAAAGAATTGTTAGACGCTTTTATAGAAATTGCACCAACGCCACAACCTAAACAAGCAGAAGAACGTTTAGTTGATTCTAAAGAAGAAAAACTAACAGGATTTGTATTTAAGATTCACGCAAATATGGATCCTAAACACCGAGATAGATTAGCCTTCGTAAAAATTGTTTCTGGCGTTTTTAGAAGAAATTTTCCGTATTTACACGTTAGAAACAACAAAAAAGTAAAGTTTTCAAGTCCAAATGCATTTTTTGCTGAAAAGAAAGAAATTGTAGATGAATCTTTTCCTGGTGATATTGTAGGCTTACACGATACTGGAAGTTTTAAAATTGGAGATACTTTAACCGAAGGAGAACAATTAAATTTTAAAGGAATTCCGAGTTTTTCTCCAGAACATTTTCGTTATGTAAATAATGCAGACCCCATGAAATCTAAACAACTATACAAAGGTTTAGATCAATTAATGGATGAAGGTGTAGCGCAGTTATTTACAATGAATATGAACGGTCGTAAAATTATAGGAACTGTTGGTGCTTTACAATATGAAGTTATTCAATACAGATTAGAGCATGAATACGGCGCTAAATGTTCGTATGAAAATATTTCTGTACATAAAGCTTGTTGGGTGCAACCAGAAGACCCAAAGAATGAAGAATTCAAAGAGTTTAAACGGATAAAACAACGTTATTTAGCAAAAGACAAAGAAGGTAAACTTGTCTTTTTAGCCGATTCTGCTTTTACTATTCAAATGACGCAAAGTAAATTTCCAACAGTAAAACTACATTTTGTTAGTGAGTTTGAGTAAAAATATTAAAGAGACAAGAAACAAAAAGCAAGAGGTTGTTTTAATAAAGATAAAGAAGTTAAATATTGTTTCTTTTATACCTCTATTCTTTTTTCTATGTTCTTTTTTCTCATTTTCACAAGAAAACCTTTCTACATTAAAAGGAAAAGAGCTCAACAATAAGGTTCGTATAAACTTTATTCCTGTAGAAATGCCTACAAATTTTGATTCGAACTTAAAATCTACTATGGGGTTAATGGGCTTGCATTATCAAGTTCCAATTAACAATTGGTTATATGGTGGTGTTGCGTTTCATGCTGCGGTTACTGGAGATCAAGGCGGCTTATTTACTTTGGGCGCAGAATTAGGAATTAACAAACAACTCTACAAGAATTTATATATAGACGCTAATTTTCATTTTGGAGGTGGTGGTGGCTACCGATATTTAATAAACGACGGCGGCTTTATAAATCTGAATATTGGTTTACAATACAAGAAAAACAATTATTCATTCGGAATTCAATACAGTCACCTAAATTTTTATTCAGGAGAAGTAAAAAGTAATGCTGTTTCCTTTTTTATTGAAATTCCTAGTGTTTTACGATTTGCTAGTTATAAAGAATCACATAAAAACTTTATTGCAAAAAATATATCTTCTAATAGTTTTTGGCAAAAAACTGTTACAAAAAACGCACAGCAAGTTCGTTTCGATTTCTTTTTTCCAAGAGGGAACTCTAAAAAGGATAATGGCGATCCGTTAACGGAAACTTTATATGTTCTTGGGTTTGAATATCAGAAATATATAAGTGATAATACTTTTATTTTTGCACACACAGATGCTGTTTATAAAGGTTTACGTGCTGGTTTTATGGATTTGTTTTTTGGTGCTGGTTATTATCCATATCAATCAAAATATATAACTATTTTTACCAAATTAGGAATTGGTGCTGCAGGCGGAAGAGTTACTCCTGAAGGCGGATTGATGCTCTACCCTTCTGTTGGTTTCGACTTTAAATTTTTAGACAAGTTTGCTTTAAGCACTCACGGAGGGTATTACAAAGCTATCGCTGGAGATTTAGAAGCGTATACTTTAGGTTTTGGTTTAAAATACTTTGGGTTGAGTGGTGGCACATCTTCTGGAGAAAAAAAATATACAAATTTTTATACACAAGGCATTCGTGTGAGTTTGCAAAATCAGACCTATTTTAATGTGCAAAAAACGGATGACCCAAATAATATTTTATCTGCCGATTTACAATTAATTGCCCTACAAGCTAATTTCGATTTAAATAAAACCTTTTATTTAATTGGTGAAGCTGGTTTTGCCTACGGCGGAAAGTCTGGTGGATACGCGCATGGTTTAGCAGGATTGGGAATGTACAGTCCTCGTTTTTTTAATCAGAAAATGAGAGCGCATTTTGAAGTTGTTGTTGGTGCTGGTGGTGGCGCAGGAGTTGATACGGATGAAGGAATTATAATAAGACCAACTATTGGATTAAGTTATTCTATTTCAAATGCAATTGCTATTTTTGCCGCTGGCGGAAAATATTATTCGCCATTTGGTAATGTAAACTCTAATGCTGTTAATATTGGTTTAAGTTTTAATCTATCAACATTATTGGTAAAAGAATAAAGTTGGTTTGCGCTAGGGATTGAAGTGGCATCCTTTTTTGAAGTATGAAAAAAAGATATAACGGAAAGCCCGCTCGAGCGCCCAAAAAAATAATGAATTAAATAGTAAAAATAAGAAAAATGAATAACGGAATTTACGCAAAGTTCACAACGCCAAAAGGCGATGTTTTAGTGAATTTAGAATACGAAAAAACACCTGGAACAGTTGGTAATTTTGTTGCCTTAACTGAAGGGAACTTAGAAAACGAAATAAAACCACAAGGAACACCTTATTACAACGGATTAAAATTTCATAGAGTAATACCAGATTTTATGGTTCAAGGTGGTTGCCCACAAGGAACCGGAACTGGAAACCCTGGTTATAAGTTTGATGACGAGTTTCATCCAGATTTAAAACACGATGCGCCAGGTAAATTAGCAATGGCTAATTCTGGACCAGCAACCAACGGAAGTCAGTTTTATATTACACACATTGCTACGCCTTGGCTAGACAATAAACATACTGTTTTTGGTAGCGTTATTGAAGGGCAAGATGTAATTGATGCAATTGCTCAAGGTGATGATATGAGTCTAGAAATTATTCGTGTTGGTGAAACCGCTAAAGCATTTAATGCTGTTGAAGCGTTTAGAACCTTTGAAGGTTCTAGAGAGAAACGTGAGGCTGAAGAAAATGCAAAGCAAAAAGAATTGTTAGATTCGGTAGCATCTGGTTACAATGAAACCCCTTCTGGATTGCGTTATCAAATTCTTCAAAAAGGAACAGGTAAAAAGGCTGCTAAAGGCGCAACCGTTTCTGTACATTATAAAGGTCAGTTATTAGACGGAACCGTTTTTGATTCTTCTTACAAACGTAAACAACCAATTGATTTTGCTATTGGTGTTGGTCAAGTAATTGCTGGCTGGGATGAAGGTATTCAATTATTAAATGTTGGCGATAAAGCTCGTTTTGTAATTCCTTCTAACTTAGCATACGGAGAAGCTGGATCGGGTGAGGTAATTCCACCAAACGCAACCTTAATTTTTGATGTAGAATTGATGGAAGTGAAGTAATTTAACGGCTATAAAAAGTTTTAAAACTCGTAACTTATTTAAAGTTACGAGTTTTTTTTTAGCTCTAAATTTAGTTTGATTTTTAAGGTATTTTTGGATACCTTTCGCTAACTTCTAATACCTACCGCCACCCAAACTGAATGACTGTTTTAACTCATTTTGTGAGATGTTGAAATATTAGTTCTATTTTGCAGACTGAATTAATATATTCAATAAATGAACCGAATAAAAGAGGTTTTAGAAAAAAAAGGAATTAAACAAAAATGGCTTGCTGTAGAGCTGGGTAAGAGTTATAATATGGTAAACTCTTATGCTCAAAACAGAAGGCAACCAAGTTTAGAAACTTAGTTTGAGATTGCGAAAATCTTAAACGTAGAAGTAAAATCATTGATAAAAAAAGGTTAATGACCAAGGAACAACAAATAGAAGAAGAATTAATTGAAAGGTTAAAAGACTTAAAATATACGTATCGAAAAGATATTCGAGACAAAGAATCTTTAGAACTTAACTTTAGACAAAAGTTTGAGTTGCTCAACAGAGTGAAATTAACGGATTCCGAATTTGAAAGATTACGAGAAGAAATTGTAAATCCAGATGTTTTTACAGCTTCTAACTATCTGAGAAAAAGAAACTCATTTACTCGTGAAGATGGAACACCTTTACATTACACTTTAGTAAATATAAAAGATTGGTGCAAAAACGATTTTGAGGTTATTAATCAACTCCGAATGAATACAGAAAATAGCAATCATAGATATGATGTTATTTTATTGATTAACGGAGTGCCTGTTGTGCAAATTGAATTAAAATCATTACACGTTAGTCCTAATCGTGCTATTCAGCAAATTGTGGAATACAAAAGCGACCCAGGAAACGGATACACCAATTCGTTAATGTGTTTTATGCAACTATTTATAGTAAGCAATAAAACAAAAACCTTTTATTTTGCCAATAATAACAACAAACATTTTGCTTTTAATGCAGATGAACAATTTTTACCTGTATATACATTAGCAAAAGAAGATAATTCTAAAATCAATCATTTAGACGACTTTACAGATACCTTTTTAGAAAAATGCACTTTGGGTCAAATGATAAGTCGCTATATGGTTTTGGTAGCTAGTGAGCAAAAAATATTGGTGATGCGACCATATCAAATTTATGCCGTAAAAGCTATTGTAGATTGCATACACCAAAATAGAGGAAACGGATATATTTGGCACACAACAGGAAGTGGAAAAACACTAACTTCTTTTAAAGCTTCTACCCTTTTAAAAGACAATCCAGATATTGAAAAATGTTTATTTGTTGTAGACAGAAAAGACCTTGACCGTCAAACTCGTGAGGAATTTAATAAATTTCAAGAAGGAAGTGTTGAAGAAAATACAAATACCGAAACCTTGGTTAGAAGAATGCTATCTACCGATTATGCCGATAAAGTAATTGTTACTACCATTCAAAAATTAGGTTTAGCGTTAGATTCTAAAAACACCAAAAATTATAAAGAACGCTTAGAACCGTTAAGTGATAAGCGAATCGTTTTTATTTTTGATGAATGCCACCGTTCACAATTTGGTGAAAACCATAAAGCGATTAAAGACTTCTTTCCAAAGGCACAACTCTTTGGTTTTACAGGAACACCCATTTTTGAAGAAAATGCAACCTACAAAACCATTGAAGGGAAACAAGCGTCTTATAAAACAACAGAAGATGTTTTTCAAAAAGAACTACATTCTTATACCATTACTCACGCCATAGAAGATAAAAATGTATTAAAATTTCATATCGACTATTATAAACCTGATGGTAATATAACTGTAGGAGGTGATTTACATAAATTAGCCGTTACAACTGCTATCTTAAATAAGCACGATACTGCTACGCATCACAAACGCTTTAATGCTATTTTAGCTACCGCTTCTATCAATGATGCCATTCAGTATTATGAAATGTTTAAAGAATTACAAGCAGAAAAGCTGGAAGAAAATCAAGATTATCGCCCTTTAAATATTGCTTGTGTGTTTTCTCCGCCTGTTCAAGTGTTACCAGATGAGAACGATAAAGACAAAAAGAACAAAGCAGATATAAAACAATTACAAGATGATTTAACCCAAGAAAAAGCCGATAATGAAGTAGAACCAAACAAAAAGAAAGAAGCGTTAATAAACATTATTGCAGACTACAATAAACAATACGAAACCAATCACAGGATAACCGATTTCGATTTGTACTATCAAGATGTACAGCAACGCATTAAAGACCAAAAATACTCAAATGCAGATTATGCCCACAAAAACAAGATTGATGTAATGATTGTGGTCGATATGCTTTTGACAGGCTTTGATTCTAAATATTTAAACACCTTATATGTAGATAAAAATCTAAAATATCACGGATTAATACAAGCCTTTTCTCGTACCAATCGGGTAATTAATGATACCAAACCTTATGGTAATATTTTAGATTTTAGGCAACAAGAAAATGAAGTAGATAAAGCAATGGTATTGTTCTCTGGTGCTAATGTTGACAACCCTAAAGAAATTTGGGTAGTAGATGCAGCACCAAAAGTAATAGTAAAATACAAAGAAGCAGTAGAAAACTTAAAGGAGTTTATGGACTCTAAAGGTTTAGATTGCACACCTTCTGAAGTAAACAACCTAAAAGGAGATGAAGCTCGTGCGGAGTTCATTAATACTTTTAAAGAAGTACAACGTTTAAAAACACAACTAGACCAATATACCGATTTAAAAGAAACGCAAAGTGAAACTATTGAAGCATTACTTTCTGAGGATAACTTACGTTCATTTAGAAGTGCGTATATAGATACTGCAAAACGGTTAAAAGCACAACAAGACAAAAAAGGGGACGATACACCGCAAGACATACAACAATTAGATTTTGAGTTTGTACTCTTCTCCTCTGCGGTAATTGATTACGATTACATTATTGGACTGATTGCTAAATACACGCAAAACGCACCTTCTAAACAAAAGAAGACACGTATACAATTAATCAATCTATTAAGCTCTAGTGCCAATTTGATGGACGAGCGTGAAGATATTATTGATTACATCAATTCATTAGAGGTAGGTAAAGGTTTAACCGAAAAAGAAATTAGAGCAGGTTATCAAAAATTTAAAGACCAAAAATCGGTTAATGAAATCCAAAACATTGCCAAAAAACACCATATTATAACGGAAAGCCTAACTGCGTTTATAGATGCAATTATGAACCGAATGATTTTTGATGGCGAAAAGCTCACCGATTTATTAGCACCTTTAGAATTAGGTTGGAAAGACCGCAGAGTAAAAGAATTGGCTTTAATGGATGAGTTAGTGCCTTTATTATTAAAACTAGCCCAAGGGCGGGACATAGCAGGATTAAACGCTTATGAATAAAGAAAAAAAACATAACAAGTTAGTTCCTGAATTGCGTTTTCCTGAATTTGAAAATGATGGAGATTGGAAATATAATATACTTGGTATAATTGCAACTTTTTCTAAAGGAAAAAGTGTATCGAAAAAGGATATTGTTAGTGATGGTAAACTTTTTTGTATTAGATATGGAGAATTATATACAAGGTATAATGAAGTAATTGATGAAGTAATTTCAAGAACTAATTTACCTAAGAATGAGTTAAATTTAAGTAAAAAAAATGATGTTATTATCCCTTCTTCTGGAGAAACTCGAATTGATATAGCTAGAGCATCTTGTGTGTTGCGTGAAGGTATTGCATTAGGTGGTGATTTAAATATTATTCGGTCAAAAATAAATGGCGTTTTCTTTTCATATTATCTAAATAGTGCAAAAAAAAGAGCAATCGCTAAAATGGCTCAGGGAGTTTCCGTAATGCACCTTTACAATAGTCAGTTAGAAAAATTAGAAATTGAATATCCTGATAACGAAAAAGAACAACAAAAAATAGCCAATTGCCTTTCTTCTTTAGATAATGTAATAGGAGCAGAAAACGAAAAACTAGACCATTTAAAAGACCACAAAAAAGGTTTACTCCAACAACTTTTCCCTGCTAATGGGGAAACCAAACCACAATTTCGTTTTCCTGAGTTTGCGAATGATGGAGATTGGACTGTTGATGAATTGAAAGATTTAATATTAATGGTTTCACCTCCAAAGAAATTAAAATCAAGTGAATATCAATTAAAAGGGAAATATCCTATTATTGACCAGTCTCAAAATGATATTGCAGGATGGTCAAATGATGTAAATGCAATAATTAAAAATGAAAGAATATTAATTGTATTTGGAGACCACACTTGTATATTGAAAATTATTGATATCCCATTCATACAAGGTGCTGATGGCATTAAAGTTTTTGAAGGAAAAAAAAATATTGACACTCGTTATTTATATTACTCCCTACAAAATAATCCTTTGAAAATGGAAGAATATAAAAGGCACTTTTCAAAACTAAAAGAACGCCAGATACCTTATCCTGAAATTGAAACTGGTGAACAACAAAAAATAGCCGAATTCCTTTCTTCTTTAGATGATTTAATAGAATCACAAACCGAAAAAATAGAAGCATTAAAAGAACATAAAAAAGGCTTAATGCAGCAATTATTTCCAAGTATAAATAATAATATATGAGTCAGGAAAGAATACAAAAAATAGACAAAGACGTTTATCAAAAGAAAATTTCAAATAAACCAAATAAAAAAGAATTTGAGAAACATTATAAATCAATTCTTGATGAAAACTACGTCTACAACACTAAGGAAAGAGTCTACAATTTAAAACAAGACTTGAATGAACCTACAATAAACAGTATTATTTTTACTCTTAAATCTGTAGGTTTTTTGCCTTTTGAAGCCCTTGATGAAATCGTAAAATATATTAGAACATTAGAAAATAAATACTTTTTACTTTTTGCATATAATGGTATTGGAAAAACACGTTTATCAATGACTTTTAAAGAAGCTGGTAAAAGTGATGGAAATCCAGACACTTTATATTTTAATGCATTTACGGAAGACTTATTTACTTGGGACAATGATTTAGATAATGATACACATAGGGTTTTACTCTTAAATAAAGACTCTAAATTTTTTGGTGGTATTAAAAATTTAGATATCGACAACAAAATTCGACCATTACTACAACGATATGCAGATTTTAATTTTTTAACCATATTCGATTACAAAAAAGAGAATAGTCAAGATGAAAAAGAATATTGGGCTGTAAAATTTATTAGAGAAGAATTAGTAGATGGCACTACCGAAAATATTGAATTCATAAAGGTTTCAAGAGGAGAAGAAAATATATTTATATGGTGTCTTTTCTTGGCTATTGCTCAACTTGCAATAGATGAGGCTGAAAACTATGATTGGGTAAAATATATTTATATAGACGACCCTATTTCATCTTTGGATGATAATAATACAATTGCAGTTGCAAGTCATTTAGCACAAATGCTTAAAAAAGAAGGAAACAATGTGAAAACAATAATTTCTTCTCATCATACACTCTTTTTTAACGTAATGTGTAATGAATTAAAAAGAGGTCAAAAATATTTTTTAAGTAAAACAAGTGATAATAACTATTCTTTAACCGACACAACAGATACACCTTTTTTTCATCACGTTTCTCTAATTAAAGATTTACATAAAGCGGTAGAGTCAGGAAATTTATACACTTATCATTTTAACATATTAAGAAGTATTCTAGAAAAGACAGCTACATTTCACGGTTTTAGTAACTTCTCAAATTGCATTAAAAAAGAGGAAGATGATGAAGAAGGAATAGTATTCGCTAGGATAATAAACATCCTTAGTCACGGTAATTACTCTTTATACGATCCTGTTGAAATGTTGCCTGAAAACAAAGAATATTTTAAAAAGATTTTTAATCAGTTTATGGAAAATTATAAATTTAATCCAGAAATATTGCCTGAAATAATAGAACAAGCTTAATTATGACAGCAAAACAAAAACAAGAAGAACTAGGGAAAATCCTTTGGAATATAGCCAATGAATTAAGAGGTGCAATGAATGCGGATGATTTTCGTGATTATATGTTGTCGTTTCTATTTTTACGCTACTTATCAGATAATTACGAGCAATCTGTACAAAAAGAATTAGGCTCAGATTATCCAAAATTAGAAGATGAGGATACTCAAATACCATTATCTGTTTGGTATACTGAAAACGCAAATGATATTGTCGATTTTGAGAAACAGATGCGTAGAAAAGTACACTATGTAATCAAACCCGATTATTTATGGGGAAGTATTTCAGAACTAGCACGAACACAACACAATGATTTGTTGCTAACCCTTCAAAAAGGATTTAAGTACATAGAAAATGAATCTTTTGAGAGCTCTTTTAAAGGTCTATTCTCCGAAATCAATCTAGATTCTGAAAAGTTGGGTAAAAACTATGAAGCTAGAAATAAAAAGCTGTGTACCATCATTCAAAAGATTGCAGAAGGTATTACAGAGGGTCTTGATAAAGAAAACGATACACTTGGAAATGCTTACGAATATTTAATTGGTCAGTTTGCAGCAGGTTCAGGTAAAAAAGCAGGTGAGTTTTATACACCACAACAATTATCGACTATCTTGTCAGGGATTGTAACCTTAGATAGTCAAAACCCAAAAGCTGGGAAAAAGAAAAAATTAAATAAAGTATTAGATTTTGCTTGTGGTTCGGGTTCTTTACTCTTAAATGTAAAGAATAAAATTGAAAAAGCAGGCGGTACAATAAGTAGAATTTACGGACAAGAAAAAAACGTAACTACGTACAATTTAGCACGAATGAATATGCTATTGCACGGAGTAAAAGATTCAGAATTTGAAATTTTTCACGGAGATTCCCTAAAAAACGAATGGGATATTTTAAACGAAATGAATCCTGCTAAAAAAGTAGAATTTGATGCCATAGTAGCAAATCCACCTTTTAGTTTACGTTGGGAAGCTTCAGAAGCAATGGGAGAAGATTTCCGTTTTAAAAGTTACGGATTGGCTCCTAAATCAGCTGCCGATTTTGCTTTCTTATTACACGGTTTTCATTTTTTAAGTGATAATGGTACAATGGCAATTATATTACCTCACGGAGTATTATTTAGAGGTGGAGCAGAATCTCGTATAAGAGAAAAACTACTAAAAGATGGAAATATAGATACTGTTATTGGTTTACCTTCAAATCTATTCTTTTCAACAGGAATTCCTGTTTGCATTTTAATTTTGAAGAAATGTAAAAAAGATGATGATGTACTCTTTATAAATGCAAGTGAACATTATCAAAAAGAGAAGCGTCAAAATGTATTACGTGAAGGAGACATAAAAAAGGGAGAAGCAAATGACATTCAAAAAATTGTAGAAACGTATCAATTCAGAAAAGAGGAAGAACGTTATTCTCGTAGAGTTTCTATGGAGGAAATTAAGAAAAACGATTACAATCTGAATATTTCTCGATATGTAAGTACGGCTAAACCAGAAGTTAAAATTGATTTAGAAAAAGTGAATAAAAAATTGGTTAACATAGAAAAGAAAGCAAGTAAATCATTAAAAGAACATAATGCATTTTTGAAGGACTTAGGATTGGAAACAATTTAAACGGAGGATTGCCAACGCAAGTTCAAGCACATTTAAAGTTGCTCGTGCCTCACAAATTTAAAAGAGCTTTCACGCCAACGCTAGCAAGTTTTCAAAAAAAACCAGACAGGTAACACTGCATAAAATTAGTTTTTGAAAACAAACCAAAAAAAAGAAAAGCACCTAATACAATAGCTATTTTTTAGGAACATTCATAAAAGCTAAAAAGCCATTCTTATCTAAGATAAGAATGGCTTACAGTATAGTAATTCTATTTTACTTATTACTTTTTAGGAATAGCTGTATTAGCAGCTATACCTTGTTTATTAAACTTTATAGCCAAACGTTTAGCTGTTGGTAAATAATTACGTAAATTCACAATACGTGTTTGGTTTGACGGATGTGTACTTAAAAACTCTGGTTGAGCTTTACCACCTGCTCTTTGACTCATTCTAACCCAAACATTTGCAGCTTCTGACCCATCATAACCTGCCATTAACATAAATACTAATCCTAACCTATCTGCTTCTGTTTCATGGGTTCTACTAAAAGCTAGCATTCCTAATTGAGAACTTACACCGTAAATCATGTTCCATAATTGTACTTGTTTTTTATTTTTACTTCCCGCGGTTCCAATTGCTAATGCGACACCTCCTAATTGTTGAATTTGTGAAGATGACATACGCTCTTGACCGTGTTTTGCAAACGCGTGTGCAACTTCATGTCCCATAACTGTGGCAACACCATTTATGTTTGCACAAATTGGTAAAATTCCTGTATAAAAAACTACCTTCCCTCCTGGCATACACCAAGCGTTTACTGTCTTATTATCAATTAAATTAAATTCCCAACGGTACGAATTTGCTTCTTTTTGCATACCGTTTGCTCTCATAAACCTATCTACAGCGGCAGAAATATCTCTACCAACAGTTTTAATTTCATTAGTCATTGCAGCATCTGTAGAAAGCTTGTTCTCTTTCAAGAAACCCTTGTATTGTGCAAAACTTGCAGGCAATACTTGCGCATCACTTACAAAGTTAATACGTTTTCTTCCCGTAATGGGTACTGTGCTACATTCAATAAATAAAATTGAAATAAACACTAATGCTAAAATTTTTTTCATTGTATTTAATTTTTTGTTTAACTATTCTTACTACTAAGTTTGACAACTAGTTTTTAAAAAGTCATCTAATAATTTAGATTTCTAAAGTTACAAATTCTATTTTTACCATAAAAATATATTTTACTAATGTCTCTTTTAGAAAACACAAAAATCTTGCCAGCCAGTCTTCAAATTCCGCGAATAGTAAAAATACTTGCACAGTCTTTACAATTCATTTCACATAGAGTAACAATTTGGTTTTCTGCGAAGTTGTTTACTACTCCTATTAGCTACCCAACACCAAAAAGAGAAAAAATGATGTTTAAAAGTGCACAAAAAAATATTTTAGAGATTCCTAGAATAGGAAAAAAAATAAACATTTTGTCTTATGGGTATTCTAAAAAGAAGATTTTACTAGCACATGGTTGGGATGGAAGAAGCACACAATTGTTTATGATTGCCGATAAATTATTGGAAAAAGGTTATATGACTATTTCGTTTGATGGTCTTGCACATGAAAAATCTACAGGAAAGACAACCAATATGCTTGAATATATTGAAACTATAAAAGCTATAAATGAAGAATTTGGTCCGTTTGAAGCTGCTGTGGGTCATTCTTTTGGCGCTATGATGCTTTTAAATGTAGCGTCTGAAAAGCCTATTTTTAAAAAATTAGTAACTATTGGTGCGGCTGATTTAATTTCCGATATTATTAAAAGCTTTGTGAAAAATTTAGAACTAAAGTCAGTAATTGCCTCAAAATTGCAACACTATTTTGAAAAATATTGGGCTATTAAATTAGATGATTTTGCGAGTAGCATTGTTGCGAAAAAAATTAAAATTAGAACATTGATAGTTCATGATACTTCTGATGGAGATGTGCCTGTAAGTTGTGCTCATAAAATTCGTCAGAACTTAGAGAACGGAACGTTGTTAATTACTCATGGATTGGGGCACACTAAAATTTTACGAGATAAACAAACAATGAACCGTGTAGCAAATTTTATCACTAAAAATTAATTATGAAGAAAATATTGTTTTTGTTATCTGTTGAAATTTTATTTAGTTGTAATACTACTGCTCAAACAAAACCTGAAGAAAAAAAAGCAGTAAAAATTTATACAGTTTCTAAAACTAAAAATGAATGGAAGAAAGACTTAAATTCAGCACAGTATTATGTACTTCGAGAAGCAGGAACTGAACGCCCCTTTACAAGTAAATTTAATAACAATAAAAGAACGGGAACCTATGTTTGTGCTGCTTGTAATACCGCATTATATAAATCTGAACATAAATTTGATTCTGGTACTGGTTGGCCTTCTTTTGACAGAGCCGTTAAAGGGAATGTTGAGTCTGTTATAGATTACAAGATTGGGTATAAGCGTACCGAATTAAAATGTAATACTTGTGGTGGGCATCTTGGACATTTGTTTGATGATGGCCCGAAGAACACTACAGGGAAACGTCATTGTATTAATGGTGTTGCGATGAAGTTTATTTTGGAGAAATAGAAAATTATATTCATATAAAGTTATTAACTTAGTTTCCATATAATTTGTTTTTGTGTAATAGGTTTGTGTTTCACCATTTTAATAATGGTATTGTGCCAAATTGTATTCTTTGATTGAGACCTATTAATTATGTAAGCAAACTCATCAAAGTATTTTTGAATATGCCATTTAGAAACATGAGTTGGTATTGTTCTTAACCAAGACTTTACTTGATGAATCATAATATGTAACTTCTTAAAATTTTTACCATTATCCCTTTTAGCTTGTGTGATATTGTATGTTTTTTTAGCGGTTCATGACCACGCCATTTGTCTGTAAAAATTTTAGCAGAAGTATAATATGTTCTTCAAAAATAGGCGTTAATGATTTGCAATAATAGTCATCAATAGATTTTATATAAACCCACTTTACTTGGTGCTTATTGGTTAGCTCTACTGCTATCACTACTTTTTTCTTTTTACTCCCCCCTTCCTTGTTTACTTTCTTCTTTTTCTCCAACAGTAAATTTAGCTACATAAACCAAGTAGAAGTTTGGCTTATTCCATAGCGATGACCTAATTGGGTACTTGATAAGCTCATATAAAATCATTATATTAAAGTTTATTCTTTGTGGAACTACCGTTTTTACACGTTTACAATTAACTTCTACGTCTGTTAAAATAGGTTTTCCTTTATTATTATTAATCTGGAATTATTGGATGGGGGAAAAGAAAATTATATTAATTTTTTTCTTACATTTAACTTCTAATCCTTTTTAGAATGAATAAAGAAGCTATTGTAGATTTATTGGAAGAAAAACATCAACAATTATTTGATTGGTTAAAAAATCAGCCTGAAGGTTATTTTAATAAAGGTCCGGAAGGAAAATGGACTGCAGGACAACATATAGAACATTTGGTAGATTCAATTAAACAAGTAAATCTTGCGTTGAGCTTGCCTTTCTTTGTCTTAAAATATAAATTTGAGGAATCAAATAGAGAAGTTAGAACTTATAATGAAGTGGTAAAACGTTACCTAGAAAAACTAGTTACCAACCAAGAAAAAGTCGAAAAATTTAATATAAATATTAAAACTCCTTCAGAAAAAAGGATGAAACAACTGTTTTCTACGCTTGAAATTCAAAATAAAAAACTACAGTATAAAACTAAAAAATGGAAAGATGAAAAATTAGATAATTTAATATTTCCTCACCCATTAATGGGTAAAATGCCTATACGTGAAATTATTATGTGGACGGCGTATCATACTGAACATCATACAAAAATTTTAGAAAGCAAACACTAAGTTAAAAATAGCAAAAAGCTCTGCAAGTACACATGCGTTAGGGATTGAACGGTATGTTTGAGCTCTTTTATGAGGCACGAATAAAAAGCGAGTAGTGAAAGCCCGCTCGAACGCCAAAAAAAACTCATCACTCATTACTTATAACTCATCACTTATTTTTATCTTTGTTTTTCTAAAAATTGAAGTTGATTTATGTTTAATAGTTTAAGTGAAAAGTTAGATAAAGCCTTACACACCTTAAAAGGTCACGGAAAAATTACAGAAGTAAATGTTGCAGAAACGCTAAAAGAAGTTCGTAGGGCGCTTTTAGATGCCGATGTAAACTTTAAAATTGCTAAAGACTTTACCAAAAGAGTACAAACCAAAGCACTGGGAAAGAATGTATTAACCTCCTTGAATCCTGGGCAGTTAATGATTAAATTGGTGAAAGACGAGCTTACCGAGTTAATGGGAGGCGAAACCGTTGGTATTAATTTAGGAGGCTCGCCAACCGTAATTTTAATGTCTGGTTTACAAGGTTCTGGAAAAACTACTTTTTCTGGAAAATTAGCAAACTACTTAAAAAACAAGAAATCCAAGCAAGTTTTATTGGTTGGTTGTGATGTATATAGACCAGCCGCGATAAATCAATTACAGGTTGTTGGAGAGCAAATTGGTGTTGAAGTGTATGCCGAAGAAGGTAACCAAGATCCTGTTGAGATTTCTAAAAATGCTGTAGCCTATGCAAAAGAGAATAGTAAAAATGTAGTTATTATAGATACCGCAGGTCGTTTAGCTGTAGATGAAGTTTTAATGACTGAGATTTCTAATATTCATAAAGCTGTAAACCCGCAAGAAACGTTGTTTGTTGTAGATTCTATGACAGGGCAAGATGCTGTTAATACTGCAAAGGCATTTAATGATATTTTAAATTTTGATGGTGTTGTTCTTACAAAATTAGATGGTGATACACGTGGTGGAGCTGCCTTATCAATTAAATCGATAGTAGATAAGCCTATTAAATTTATTGGTACGGGTGAAAAAATGGATGCTATAGATGTGTTTCATCCAGATCGTATGGCAGATCGAATTTTAGGCATGGGAGATGTTATATCTCTTGTAGAAAGAGCCCATGATCAATTTGATGAAGAGGAGGCAAGAAAACTTCAGAAGAAAATTGCAAAAAATCAGTTTGGTTTTGATGATTTCTTGAAGCAAATTCAGCAGATTAAGAAAATGGGAAGTATGAAAGATTTAATTGAAATGCTTCCTGGTGCTGGAAAAGCAATGAAAGATGTAGATATTGATGATGATGCTTTTAAAGGAATTGAAGCTATAATCCATTCAATGACTCCTTCAGAAAGAAGTACACCTACAACGATAGATTCGAATAGAAAAAAACGGATTGCAAAAGGCTCTGGGACTTCAATTCAAGAAGTGAATCAGCTTATGAAACAGTTTACACAAATGAGTAAAATGATGAAAATGATGCAAGGTGGCGGCGGAAAAAAAATGATGCAGATGATGCAAAATATGAAATAACAAAAATTTAAAGCTACTTGTACAAGTAGCTTTTTTTATTTCTTACTTTAAACTTTATACAACAATGATATTATTAGACGGTAAAAAAACTTCAGCAGATATTAAATCAGAAATTGCTATTGAAGTTGAAGAATTAAAGAGAAACGAAGAAAAAACACCACATCTCGCAGCAATAATTGTTGGTAGTGATGGTGCAAGTTTAACCTATGTAAATGCAAAAGTAAAAGCTTGTGAGCGTGTAGGTTTTGAATCTACTTTAATTAGACTACCCGAAGATGTAACTGAAAAAGAATTACTTAATGAAATTAATATTTTAAATGTTGATAACGATATTGATGGTTTTATAGTACAACTTCCGTTGCCAAAGCATATTAATGAACAAAAGATATTAATGGCTATTGACCCTGATAAAGACGTAGATGGATTTCATCCTACCAATGTTGGTAAAATGGTATTAAATCTACCCACTTTTATCTCTGCTACTCCTTTTGGTATTTTAGAATTGTTAGATCGTTATGGTGTAGAAACATCAGGTAAACATGCCGTTATTATTGGTCGTAGCCATATAGTTGGTAGTCCAATGAGTATTTTACTTTCTCAAAAACGTAAAATTGGTAACGCAACTGTAACTATTTGCCATAGTAGAACGAAAGATATTTCTGAAATAACCAAACAAGCTGATATAATTATTGCCGCTCTTGGAATCCCTGAGTTTTTAAAAGCAGATATGGTAAAAGACAACGTTACTATTATTGATGTTGGTATTACCAGAGTTGCTGATCCAAGCAAAAAAAGTGGGTATAGATTGGTTGGTGATGTTGCTTTTAAAGAGGTTTCTAAGAAAGCCGCTTTTATTACACCTGTACCAGGGGGTGTTGGACCTATGACAATTGCAATGTTACTAAAAAACACATTATTGGCCCGTAAACGTAAACATTAACTCAGGGCAAACTCATACTTTTTATTTACCACTAATAATCAGAAAGTTATGTTTTTAACTTTTCAGGGTTATAATAAAAGTCCAAAACACAACTCTTTGTTTTTTAAATGGTTTATAGGTTTCGAATTTTAAAGTATGTGTTTGCCCTAAACATTAACTTCTTATTTTTAGAGTTTCAATAAAAATAAAAAAACTCCAACAGTTTAACCGTTGGAGTGTTACATAAAATGAAAGCTATTTTTTCACTATATATACTTTAATTTCTTCCTGGTTTATAATCTATCTTTTTTAATGGCACAGAGCTAGGGTCATTAACTTTTATATTTGTATTATTACCGCTAACTATAATAAATTTAGATCTACGGTTACGTTGATGTTCTTCTTCTGTACATGTATTTTGATTAGCATCATTACAATTATTTAATAACTGACTCTCTCCATAACCTATAGCGCTTGCTATTCTGTTAGATGCTATTCCTCTTGAGGTTATATAATCTCTAGTATATTTTGCTCTATTATCAGATAATTTTCTATTATATGCTTTAGTAGCTCTACTATCTGTATGAGATTCAATTTTAATAACCATTTCTGGGTTACTATTCATTACAGTAATAATCTTCTCTAATTCATAAACTGCTTCTGCTCTTATGTTAAATTTATCAAAATCAAAGAATATTGGGTTTATTACTATCTCATTTCCTATAATTAGTGCGGTTAATTCTAAATCTGCTTTTTGAGTTTCTCCTAAAATATCTGTAGTACTTACCGAGTTTCTATCTGAAGTATAATTTTTCTTTTCCCCTAATAGTTTATAACTGTTCTTACAATCTACTTCAGAAAAAGAATATACTCCACTAGCATCACTTTGAGTTGTTTTTATAATAGCTCCATTAGTATCTATTAACTTTACAGTAGCTTGCGCAATAATATTTCCTGTTACATTATCTGTTACAATTCCAGTAACATTTTGTGTACATAGTACGGGTTTTACATTTAAAATACTAAAACTATAAATATCATCATCTCCTTTACCTCCTTCTCTGTTGGAAGATAAAAAACCTTTTGTTTTATCTTTATTTAGAGTAAATGAAAAATCATCTAATTTACTATTAAATGGTGCTCCTATATTTTTTACTTTAGTATAAGTATTTCCTTCTATTTTTGTCTCAAAAATATCTAATGCTCCTAAACCTGAATGACCGTCTGAAGAAAAATATAACACATCGTCTTGACTGATAAAAGGAAACATTTCTCTTCCTTCTGTATTTACTGGTTTCCCTAAGTTCTCTGGAAGTCCATATTGATTGGGTGTGAAAAGCGATATTTTATAAATATCTGTAGCCCCTAAACCACCAGGCATATCCGAAGTAAAATATAACGTCTTTTCATCTCTACTTAATGCAGGATGACCTATAGAATAATCTTCGCTATTAAATGATAATTCTTCTACATTAGCCCAATAACCATTAACTAAACTAGCTCTGTAAAGCTTTAAGTGTGTGCATCTATTTTTGTCTTTTTCTAGTTTCTTTCCATTATAATTATCACGAGTAAAATACATAGTTTGTCCATCTTTTGTCAAAATAGCTGATGCATCATGATAACGAGTATTTATTTCATCTGACAAAATATTTTGATCTGTCAGCTCAATAATTTTTGACTCATTTGTCTCTCCACTAATATGTTGCTCTACAATATTTGCTTCATATAAATTATAAAACGGTTGATTGTTCCATTTATAAATCCTGTTTCTCCCTGATGATTTAGGTTTTGTTGAAGCAAAGTAAAACTTACCCTCTTTTTCAAATCCTCCATAATCAGAATACTTAGTATTTATTGATACATTATGTAAATTAACCACCATATCTGTTTCATCACTAAAAACAGAAATATGGTTAGGAATCTTATATAAAACTTCAGCTCTAGTATCTGATACTTGCAAACTTTTGAATTTCTTCATCATTGCGTCAGATTCATTATACTTACCATTACTTTTTAAAACTTGTGCATACCGAAAATAATATTCTGGCAAAACTTCTGCCTGATAGTTATTTAATAACTTACCATACCATTTTTCAGCCTCTTCAGTATCTGTATTGTAATAATAAGAATCTCCCAAACGTTCTAAAACTAATTTAGAGCTATCTCCTTTTTTAAGGATTACATGGTACAATTCTGCAGATTTTTTATACGCATATTCATTAAAATATCTATCTGCTGCGTATTTTCGTTGCCCGTATGTTTGAATACAAACAAAAAATAATAATATATAAAGTAGTTTTGTTTTCATAATTAACCTGATTAAAAGAATCTTGGAGATTTTACTGGACCTTCTCTAAATATTTCATAGCGAAGCATTACC
The DNA here is from genome assembly GCA_965242715.1 of Tenacibaculum sp. Lineage (GTDB taxonomy): Bacteria > Bacteroidota > Bacteroidia > Flavobacteriales > Flavobacteriaceae > Polaribacter. Next base: position 649,468 of record OZ251501.1, on the reverse strand, counting down.
TCGTGAGTTCCTGAATTGTAATTACTATAATTTGATGTGGTTAAATCATATGCATAACCTATATTTAAACCACCACTTACTTGAAAGCCTAATAAAACGGCAATAGAATCATCCCATCTCCATGCTAAACCTGCTCTAAATTTTTCATTAAACAAAAAATTTGCAGAAATATCTAATGATACTGGTGCTCCAGAAACGCCTTTAAATAATACTGCTGGTTTAAACTTAAGATCTTCACTTAAATCTAATACAACCCCACCAATTAAAAAGAAATGTAAACGCTCTACGGATACTTTCCCTATATTTCCAGAACCATTATAATGATCTGTTCGTATAAAATTTGGTACTGATAAACCAGCATACCATTTTGGAGTATGATAATAAACTCCTGCTCCTAGTGTTGGCAAAAACTTATTGTTTATAGGTGGTAAAGAAGTGTCATTTTGATGTAAAATAGTTCCTGTTGTCCAATCTATATTTAATAAACGTCCTCCTAGTTTTAGCCCTAATGCTAAATTACCTTCATCTCCAGTTCTAATTGTATAAGATACATTAGCATCTAAATATGTCTCATGTGTGGGACCTATTTTATCATTCACTAAATTGATACCTAAACCTATACCGCTAAATCCTAAAGGAGTATCATAACTTAATGTTTGTGTATCTGGTGCGCCTTCAAAGCCAACCCATTGAGTTCTACCTAAAGCAGTTATTGTAGTATGACCGCGAGACCCTGCATAGGCAGGATTCACGCTCATTGTGTTATACATATACTGTGTGTACTGAGGATCTTGTTGAGAAAAACCTTCCAAAGAGATTAACAGTACTAGTAGTAATGATGTTTTTAAAAACTTATTCATTTTTTTAGTTTTGAGATCGTTTATAGTTTTTAATATGCTATTTGTATCCATCCTTTTATAACTGGACTACCATTTTTTAAATCAATTGCATAGAAGTAAGTACCTGCTGGTAACTTATCTCCTGCACTTATTGTTGCTCTTCCGTTAGAAATACCGTCCCATCCATTATTGTTATCATAATCGGTAGCAGTATAAACTGTATTACCCCATATGTTCCAAATATCTATTGTAGCTCCTGGGTATTGTTCGATACAATCTATTCTTAATGTATCGTTCTGACCATCTCCATTTGGTGTAAAGATATTATAAACTGTTAAACAAACTGGTGTTAAAGTTACTGTACTAGTGTTATTAGATATGTTAGTATCCAGTTGATCAGCACTATCAATAATTGCTGTATTGAAATAATCTAAGCTTCCATCAGGATCACTATTCACAATAGCTGTTATTAATAAAGTTATTGTAGAATTAGCTGGTACAGTACCTATTGTCCATAATCCTGATACAAAACTTCCAACCTCTGGCGTAGAAGACACGTAAGTAAACCCATTTTCTAACACATCACTTACTACTACACCTGTTGCCTCTATATTAGAATTATTAGTAACTTCTATTGTAAACATAACTTCACTTACTCCGTTTGGCATTGGTGAGATGTTATCTACAGTTTTTACAATATTTAAATCAACATCTACGGGGTTGTTTAAGATTGTTACTACTCCTTTAGGTTTTCTATTCGTTGTATTTCCTGATGTTACATCTCCATTTACAGTAAATGTTTCAGTTTCTTCATTTAAAGTATCATCTAAAATAGATATTGATACTGTTACCATAGTTTGGCCTGCTGGAATTGTTACTGTTAATTCTGTTTCTACATAATCATCTATTCCTGCAGTTCCTGCCGTTACTGTTACCGTTACATCTACTGGCTCATCACTTGGGTTGCTTAACGTTACTGGAATTTTTGCGGTTGCATCTGTTCCTTCGATTACCGTTACATCACCTAAAGTAATTGTTGGGGTATCTTTTTCATCATCTAAGATCGTTACCGTTGCTGGACTTGAAGTAGCTGCATTGTCTGCTGTTCCTACTACGGTTAAGCTCTCCGTTGCTTCATCAATATTATCATCTACAATACCTAAGCTTACTACTCCTTGAGTTTCACCTGCTGGAATTGTTACCGTTAATACTGTTTCTACATAATCATCCGTTCCTGCTGTTCCTGCCGTTACTGTTACCGTTACATCTACTGGCTCATCACTTGGGTTGCTTAACGTTACTGGAATTTTTGCGGTTGCATCTGTTCCTTCGATTACCGTTACATCACCTAAAGTAATTGTTGGTACATCGGTTAGATCATCTAAGATCGTTACCGTTGCTGGACTTGAAGTAGTTGCATTGTCTGCTGTTCCTACTACGGTTAAGCTCTCCGTTGCTTCATCAATATTATCATCTACAATACCTAAGCTTACTACTCCTTGAGTTTCACCTGCTGGAATTGTTACCGTTAATACTGTTTCTACATAATCATCCGTTCCTGCTGTTCCTGCCGTTACTGTTACCGTTACATCTACTGGCTCATCACTTGGGTTGCTTAACGTTACTGGAATTTTTGCGGTTGCATCTGTTCCTTCGATTACCGTTACATTATTGCCTAAAGTAATTGTTGGTACATCGGTTGCATCATCGATAATTGTTACTGTTGCTGGACTTGAAGTAGTTGCATTGTCTGCTGTTCCTACTACTGTAAAGCTCTCTGTTGCTTCATCAATATTATCATCTACAATACCTAAGTTAACGACACCTTGTGTTTCGCCTGCTGGAATTGTTACCGTTAATACTGTTTCTACATAATCATCTGTTCCTGCTGTTCCTGCCGTTACTGTTACCGTTACCTCTACATCTTCATCACTTGGGTTGCTTAACGTTACTGGAATTTTTGCGGTTGCATCTGTTCCTTCGATTACCGTTACATTATTGCCTAAAGTAATTGTTGGTACATCGGTTGCATCATCGATAATTGTTTCTGTTGCTGGACTTGAAGTAGTTGCATTGTCTGCTGTTCCTACTACTGTAAAGCTCTCTGTTGCTTCATCAATATTATCATCTACAATACCTAAGTTAACGACACCTTGTGTTTCGCCTGCTGGAATTGTTACCGTTAATACTGTTTCTACATAATCATCTGTTCCTGCTGTTCCTGCGGTTACTGTTACCGTTACCTCTACATCTTCATCACTTGGGTTGCTTAACGTTACTGGAATTTTTGCGGTTGCATCTGTTCCTTCGATTACCGTTACATTATTGCCTAAAGTAATTGTTGGTACATCGGTTGCATCATCGATAATTGTTACTGTTGCTGGACTTGAAGTAGTTGCATTGTCTGCTGTTCCTACTACTGTAAAGCTCTCTGTTGCTTCATCAATATTATCATCTACAATACCTAAGTTAACGACACCTTGTGTTTCGCCTGCTGGAATTGTTACCGTTAATACTGTTTCTACATAATCATCTGTTCCTGCTGTTCCTGCCGTTACTGTTACCGTTACCTCTACATCTTCATCACTTGGGTTGCTTAACGTTACTGGAATTTTTGCGGTTGCATCTGTTCCTTCGATTACCGTTACATTATTGCCTAAAGTAATTGTTGGTACATCGGTTGCATCATCGATAATTGTTACTGTTGCTGGACTTGAAGTAGTTGCATTGTCTGCTGTTCCTACTACTGTAAAGCTCTCTGTTGCTTCATCAATATTATCATCTACAATACCTAAGTTAACGACACCTTGTGTTTCGCCTGCTGGAATTGTTACCGTTAATACTGTTTCTACATAATCATCTGTTCCTGCTGTTCCTGCCGTTACTGTTACCGTTACCTCTACATCTTCATCACTTGGGTTGCTTAACGTTACTGGAATTTTTGCGGTTGCATCTGTTCCTTCGATTACCGTTACATTATTGCCTAAAGTAATTGTTGGTACATCGGTTGCATCATCGATAATTGTTACTGTTGCTGGACTTGAAGTAGTTGCATTGTCTGCTGTTCCTACTACTGTAAAGCTCTCTGTTGCTTCATCAATATTATCATCTACAATACCTAAGTTAACGACACCTTGTGTTTCGCCTGCTGGAATTGTTACCGTTAATACTGTTTCTACATAATCATCTGTTCCTGCTGTTCCTGCCGTTACTGTTACCGTTACATCTACATCTTCATCACTTGGGTTGCTTAACGTTACTGGAATTTTTGCGGTTGCATCTGTTCCTTCGATTACCGTTACATTATTGCCTAAAGTAATTGTTGGTACATCGGTTGCATCATCGATAATTGTTACTGTTGCTGGACTTGAAGTAGTTGCATTGTCTGCTGTTCCTACTACTGTAAAGCTCTCTGTTGCTTCATCAATATTATCATCTACAATACCTAAGTTAACGACACCTTGTGTTTCGCCTGCTGGAATTGTTACCGTTAATACTGTTTCTACATAATCATCTGTTCCTGCTGTTCCTGCGGTTACTGTTACCGTTACCTCTACATCTTCATCACTTGGGTTGCTTAACGTTACTGGAATTTTTGCGGTTGCATCTGTTCCTTCGATTACCGTTACATTATTGCCTAAAGTAATTGTTGGTACATCGGTTGCATCATCGATAATTGTTACTGTTGCTGGACTTGAAGTAGTTGCATTGTCTGCTGTTCCTACTACTGTAAAGCTCTCTGTTGCTTCATCAATATTATCATCTACAATACCTAAGTTAACGACACCTTGTGTTTCGCCTGCTGGAATTGTTACCGTTAATACTGTTTCTACATAATCATCTGTTCCTGCTGTTCCTGCCGTTACTGTTACCGTTACATCTACATCTTCATCACTTGGGTTGCTTAACGTTACTGGAATTTTTGCGGTTGCATCTGTTCCTTCGATTACCGTTACATTATTGCCTAAAGTAATTGTTGGTACATCGGTTGCATCATCGATAATTGTTACTGTTGCTGGACTTGAAGTAGTTGCATTGTCTGCTGTTCCTACTACTGTAAAGCTCTCTGTTGCTTCATCAATATTATCATCTACAATACCTAAGTTAACGACACCTTGTGTTTCGCCTGCTGGAATTGTTACCGTTAATACTGTTTCTACATAATCATCTGTTCCTGCTGTTCCTGCCGTTACTGTTACCGTTACCTCTACATCTTCATCACTTGGGTTGCTTAACGTTACTGGAATTTTTGCGGTTGCATCTGTTCCTTCGATTACCGTTACATTATTGCCTAAAGTAATTGTTGGTACATCGGTTGCATCATCGATAATTGTTACTGTTGCTGGACTTGAAGTAGTTGCATTGTCTGCTGTTCCTACTACTGTAAAGCTCTCTGTTGCTTCATCAATATTATCATCTACAATACCTAAGTTAACGACACCTTGTGTTTCGCCTGCTGGAATTGTTACCGTTAATACTGTTTCTACATAATCATCTGTTCCTGCTGTTCCTGCCGTTACTGTTACCGTTACCTCTACATCTTCATCACTTGGGTTGCTTAACGTTACTGGAATTTTTGCGGTTGCATCTGTTCCTTCGATTACCGTTACATTATTGCCTAAAGTAATTGTTGGTACATCGGTTGCATCATCGATAATTGTTACTGTTGCTGGACTTGAAGTAGTTGCATTGTCTGCTGTTCCTACTACTGTAAAGCTCTCTGTTGCTTCATCAATATTATCATCTACAATACCTAAGTTAACGACACCTTGTGTTTCGCCTGCTGGAATTGTTACCGTTAATACTGTTTCTACATAATCATCTGTTCCTGCTGTTCCTGCCGTTACTGTTACCGTTACCTCTACATCTTCATCACTTGGGTTGCTTAACGTTACTGGAATTTTTGCGGTTGCATCTGTTCCTTCGATTACCGTTACATTATTGCCTAAAGTAATTGTTGGTACATCGGTTGCATCATCGATAATTGTTACTGTTGCTGGACTTGAAGTAGTTGCATTGTCTGCTGTTCCTACTACTGTAAAGCTCTCTGTTGCTTCATCAATATTATCATCTACAATACCTAAGTTAACGACACCTTGTGTTTCGCCTGCTGGAATTGTTACCGTTAATACTGTTTCTACATAATCATCTGTTCCTGCTGTTCCTGCCGTTACTGTTACCGTTACATCTACATCTTCATCACTTGGGTTGCTTAACGTTACTGGAATTTTTGCGGTTGCATCTGTTCCTTCGATTACCGTTACATTATTGCCTAAAGTAATTGTTGGTACATCGGTTGCATCATCGATAATTGTTACTGTTGCTGGACTTGAAGTAGTTGCATTGTCTGCTGTTCCTACTACTGTAAAGCTCTCTGTTGCTTCATCAATATTATCATCTACAATACCTAAGTTAACGACACCTTGTGTTTCGCCTGCTGGAATTGTTACCGTTAATACTGTTTCTACATAATCATCTGTTCCTGCTGTTCCTGCCGTTACTGTTACCGTTACCTCTACATCTTCATCACTTGGGTTGCTTAACGTTACTGGAATTTTTGCGGTTGCATCTGTTCCTTCGATTACCGTTACATTATTGCCTAAAGTAATTGTTGGTACATCGGTTGCATCATCGATAATTGTTACTGTTGCTGGACTTGAAGTAGTTGCATTGTCTGCTGTTCCTACTACTGTAAAGCTCTCTGTTGCTTCATCAATATTATCATCTACAATACCTAAGTTAACGACACCTTGTGTTTCGCCTGCTGGAATTGTTACCGTTAATACTGTTTCTACATAATCATCTGTTCCTGCTGTTCCTGCGGTTACTGTTACCGTTACCTCTACATCTTCATCACTTGGGTTGCTTAACGTTACTGGAATTTTTGCGGTTGCATCTGTTCCTTCGATTACCGTTACATTATTGCCTAAAGTAATTGTTGGTACATCGGTTGCATCATCGATAATTGTTACTGTTGCTGGACTTGAAGTAGTTGCATTGTCTGCTGTTCCTACTACGGTTAAGCTCTCCGTTGCTTCATCAATATTATCATCTACAATACCTAAGTTAACGACACCTTGTGTTTCGCCTGCTGGAATTGTTACCGTTAATACTGTTTCTACATAATCATCTGTTCCTGCGGTTCCTGCGGTTACTGTTACCGTTACCTCTACATCTTCATCACTTGGGTTGCTTAACGTTACTGGAATTTTTGCGGTTGCATCTGTTCCTTCGATTACCGTTACATTATTGCCTAAAGTAATTGTTGGTACATCGGTTGCATCATCGATAATTGTTACTGTTGCTGGACTTGAAGTAGTTGCATTGTCTGCTGTTCCTACTACGGTTAAGCTTTCTGTTGCTTCATCAATATTATCATCTACAATACCTAAGCTTACTACTCCTTGAGTTTCACCTGCTGGAATTGTTACCGTTAATACTGTTTCTACATAATCTTCTGTTCCTGCGGTTCCTGCCGTTACTGTTACCGTTACATCTACATCTTCATCACTTGGGTTGCTTAACGTTACTGGAATTTTTGCGGTTGCATCTGTTCCTTCGATTACCGTTACATCACCTAAAGTAATTGTTGGGGTATCTTTTGCATCATCAATAATTGTTACCGTTGCTGGACTTGAAGTAGTTGCATTGTCTGCTGTTCCTACTACGGTTAAGCTTTCTGTTGCTTCATCAATATTATCATCTACAATACCTAAGCTTACTACTCCTTGAGTTTCACCTGCTGGAATTGTTACCGTTAATACTGTTTCTACATAATCATCTGTTCCTGCTGTTCCTGCGGTTACTGTTACCGTTACCTCTACATCTTCATCACTTGGGTTGCTTAACGTTACTGGAATTTTTGCGGTTGCATCTGTTCCTTCGATTACCGTTACATTATTGCCTAAAGTAATTGTTGGTACATCGGTTGCATCATCGATAATTGTTACTGTTGCTGGACTTGAAGTAGTTGCATTGTCTGCTGTTCCTACTACTGTAAAGCTCTCTGTTGCTTCATCAATATTATCATCTACAATACCTAAGTTAACGACACCTTGTGTTTCGCCTGCTGGAATTGTTACCGTTAATACTGTTTCTACATAATCATCTGTTCCTGCTGTTCCTGCCGTTACTGTTACCGTTACCTCTACATCTTCATCACTTGGGTTGCTTAACGTTACTGGAATTTTTGCGGTTGCATCTGTTCCTTCGATTACCGTTACATTATTGCCTAAAGTAATTGTTGGTACATCGGTTGCATCATCGATAATTGTTACTGTTGCTGGACTTGAAGTAGTTGCATTGTCTGCTGTTCCTACTACTGTAAAGCTCTCTGTTGCTTCATCAATATTATCATCTACAATACCTAAGTTAACGACACCTTGTGTTTCGCCTGCTGGAATTGTTACCGTTAATACTGTTTCTACATAATCATCTGTTCCTGCTGTTCCTGCGGTTACTGTTACCGTTACCTCTACATCTTCATCACTTGGGTTGCTTAACGTTACTGGAATTTTTGCGGTTGCATCTGTTCCTTCGATTACCGTTACATTATTGCCTAAAGTAATTGTTGGTACATCGGTTGCATCATCGATAATTGTTACTGTTGCTGGACTTGAAGTAGTTGCATTGTCTGCTGTTCCTACTACGGTTAAGCTCTCCGTTGCTTCATCAATATTATCATCTACAATACCTAAGTTAACGACACCTTGTGTTTCGCCTGCTGGAATTGTTACCGTTAATACTGTTTCTACATAATCATCTGTTCCTGCGGTTCCTGCGGTTACTGTTACCGTTACCTCTACATCTTCATCACTTGGGTTGCTTAACGTTACTGGAATTTTTGCGGTTGCATCTGTTCCTTCGATTACCGTTACATCACCTAAAGTAATTGTTGGGGTATCTTTTGCATCATCAATAATTGTTACCGTTGCTGGACTTGAAGTAGTTGCATTGTCTGCTGTTCCTACTACGGTTAAGCTTTCTGTTGCTTCATCAATATTATCATCTACAATACCTAAGCTTACTACTCCTTGAGTTTCACCTGCTGGAATTGTTACCGTTAATACTGTTTCTACATAATCATCTATTCCTGCAGTTCCTGCCGTTACTGTTACCGTTACATCTACATCTTCATCACTTGGGTTGCTTAACGTTACTGGAATTTTTGCGGTTGCATCTGTTCCTTCGATTACCGTTACATCACCTAAAGTAATTGTTGGGGTATCTTTTGCATCATCAATAATTGTTACCGTTGCTGGACTTGAAGTAGTTGCATTGTCTGCTGTTCCTACTACGGTTAAGCTTTCTGTTGCTTCATCAATATTATCATCTACAATACCTAAGCTTACTACTCCTTGAGTTTCACCTGCTGGAATTGTTACCGTTAATACTGTTTCTACATAATCATCTATTCCTGCTGTTCCTGCCGTTACTGTTACCGTTACATCTACATCTTCATCACTTGGGTTGCTTAACGTTACTGGAATTTTTGCGGTTGCATCTGTTCCTTCTGTTACCATTACATCACCTAAAGTAATTGTTGGGGTATCTTTTGCATCATCAATAATTGTTACCGTTGCTGGACTTGAAGTAGTTGCATTGTCTGCTGTTCCTACTACGGTTAAGCTTTCTGTTGCTTCATCAATATTATCATCTACAATACCTAAGCTTACTACTCCTTGAGTTTCACCTGCTGGAATTGTTACCGTTAATACTGTTTCTACATAATCATCTGTTCCTGCTGTTCCTGCCGTTACTGTTACCGTTACATCTACATCTTCATCACTTGGGTTGCTTAACGTTACTGGAATTTTTGCGGTTGCATCTGTTCCTTCGATTACCGTTACATCACCTAAAGTAATTGTTGGGGTATCTTTTGCATCATCAATAATTGTTACCGTTGCTGGACTTGAAGTAGTTGCATTGTCTGCTGTTCCTACTACGGTTAAGCTTTCTGTTGCTTCATCAATATTATCATCTACAATACCTAAGCTTACTACTCCTTGAGTTTCACCTGCTGGAATTGTTACCGTTAATACTGTTTCTACATAATCATCTGTTCCTGCTGTTCCTGCCGTTACTGTTACCGTTACATCTACATCTTCATCACTTGGGTTGCTTAACGTTACTGGAATTTTTGCGGTTGCATCTGTTCCTTCGATTACCGTTACATCACCTAAAGTAATTGTTGGGGTATCTTTTGCATCATCAATAATTGTTACCGTTGCTGGACTTGAAGTAGTTGCATTGTCTGCTGTTCCTACTACGGTTAAGCTTTCTGTTGCTTCATCAATATTATCATCTACAATACCTAAGCTTACTACTCCTTGAGTTTCACCTGCTGGAATTGTTACCGTTAATACTGTTTCTACATAATCATCTATTCCTGCAGTTCCTGCCGTTACTGTTACCGTTACATCTACATCTTCATCACTTGGGTTGCTTAACGTTACTGGAATTTTTGCGGTTGCATCTGTTCCTTCGATTACCGTTACATCACCTAAAGTAATTGTTGGGGTATCTTTTGCATCATCAATAATTGTTACCGTTGCTGGACTTGAAGTAGTTGCATTGTCTGCTGTTCCTACTACGGTTAAGCTTTCTGTTGCTTCATCAATATTATCATCTACAATACCTAAGCTTACTACTCCTTGAGTTTCACCTGCTGGAATTGTTACCGTTAATACTGTTTCTACATAATCATCTATTCCTGCAGTTCCTGCCGTTACTGTTACCGTTACATCTACATCTTCATCACTTGGGTTGCTTAACGTTACTGGAATTTTTGCGGTTGCATCTGTTCCTTCGATTACCGTTACATCACCTAAAGTAATTGTTGGGGTATCTTTTGCATCATCGATAATTGTTACTGTTGCTGGACTTGAAGTAGTTGCATTGTCTGCTGTTCCTACTACGGTTAAGCTTTCTGTTGCTTCATCAATATTATCATCTACAATACCTAAGCTTACTACTCCTTGAGTTTCACCTGCTGGAATTGTTACCGTTAATACTGTTTCTACATAATCATCTATTCCTGCAGTTCCTGCCGTTACTGTTACCGTTACATCTACATCTTCATCACTTGGGTTGCTTAACGTTACTGGAATTTTTGCGGTTGCATCTGTTCCTTCGATTACCGTTACATCACCTAAAGTAATTGTTGGGGTATCTTTTGCATCATCAATAATTGTTACCGTTGCTGGACTTGAAGTAGTTGCATTGTCTGCTGTTCCTACTACGGTTAAGCTTTCTGTTGCTTCATCAATATTATCATCTACAATACCTAAGCTTACTACTCCTTGAGTTTCACCTGCTGGAATTGTTACCGTTAATACTGTTTCTACATAATCATCTATTCCTGCTGTTCCTGCCGTTACTGTTACCGTTACATCTACATCTTCATCACTTGGGTTGCTTAACGTTACTGGAATTTTTGCGGTTGCATCTGTTCCTTCGATTACCGTTACATCACCTAAAGTAATTGTTGGGGTATCTTTTGCATCATCAATAATTGTTACCGTTGCTGGACTTGAAGTAGTTGCATTGTCTGCTGTTCCTACTACGGTTAAGCTTTCTGTTGCTTCATCAATATTATCATCTACAATACCTAAGCTTACTACTCCTTGAGTTTCACCTGCTGGAATTGTTACCGTTAATACTGTTTCTACATAATCATCTATTCCTGCTGTTCCTGCCGTTACTGTTACCGTTACATCTACATCTTCATCACTTGGGTTGCTTAACGTTACTGGAATTTTTGCGGTTGCATCTGTTCCTTCGATTACCGTTACATCACCTAAAGTAATTGTTGGGGTATCTTTTGCATCATCAATAATTGTTACCGTTGCTGGACTTGAAGTAGTTGCATTGTCTGCTGTTCCTACTACGGTTAAGCTTTCTGTTGCTTCATCAATATTATCATCTACAATACCTAAGCTTACTACTCCTTGAGTTTCACCTGCTGGAATTGTTACCGTTAATACTGTTTCTACATAATCATCTATTCCTGCTGTTCCTGCCGTTACTGTTACCGTTACATCTACATCTTCATCACTTGGGTTGCTTAACGTTACTGGAATTTTTGCGGTTGCATCTGTTCCTTCGATTACCGTTACATCACCTAAAGTAATTGTTGGGGTATCTTTTGCATCATCAATAATTGTTACCGTTGCTGGACTTGAAGTAGTTGCATTGTCTGCTGTTCCTACTACGGTTAAGCTTTCTGTTGCTTCATCAATATTATCATCTACAATACCTAAGCTTACTACTCCTTGAGTTTCACCTGCTGGAATTGTTACCGTTAATACTGTTTCTACATAATCATCTGTTCCTGCTGTTCCTGCCGTTACTGTTACCGTTACATCTACATCTTCATCACTTGGGTTGCTTAACGTTACTGGAATTTTTGCGGTTGCATCTGTTCCTTCGATTACCGTTACATCACCTAAAGTAATTGTTGGGGTATCTTTTGCATCATCAATAATTGTTACCGTTGCTGGACTTGAAGTAGTTGCATTGTCTGCTGTTCCTACTACGGTTAAGCTTTCTGTTGCTTCATCAATATTATCATCTACAATACCTAAGCTTACTACTCCTTGAGTTTCACCTGCTGGAATTGTTACCGTTAATACTGTTTCTACATAATCATCTATTCCTGCTGTTCCTGCCGTTACTGTTACCGTTACATCTACATCTTCATCACTTGGGTTGCTTAACGTTAATGGAATTTTTGCGGTTGCATCTGTTCCTTCGATTACCGTTACATCACCTAAAGTAATTGTTGGGGTATCTTTTGCATCATCAATAATTGTTACCGTTGCTGGACTTGAAGTAGTTGCATTGTCTGCTGTTCCTACTACGGTTAAGCTTTCTGTTGCTTCATCAATATTATCATCTACAATACCTAAGCTTACTACTCCTTGAGTTTCACCTGCTGGAATTGTTACCGTTAATACTGTTTCTACATAATCATCTATTCCTGCAGTTCCTGCCGTTACTGTTACCGTTACATCTACATCTTCATCACTTGGGTTGCTTAACGTTACTGGAATTTTTGCGGTTGCATCTGTTCCTTCGATTACCGTTACATCACCTAAAGTAATTGTTGGGGTATCTTTTGCATCATCAATAATTGTTACCGTTGCTGGACTTGAAGTAGTTGCATTGTCTGCTGTTCCTACTACGGTTAAGCTTTCTGTTGCTTCATCAATATTATCATCTACAATACCTAAGCTTACTACTCCTTGAGTTTCACCTGCTGGAATTGTTACCGTTAATACTGTTTCTACATAATCATCTATTCCTGCTGTTCCTGCCGTTACTGTTACCGTTACATCTACATCTTCATCACTTGGGTTGCTTAACGTTACTGGAATTTTTGCGGTTGCATCTGTTCCTTCGATTACCGTTACATCACCTAAAGTAATTGTTGGGGTATCTTTTGCATCATCAATAATTGTTACCGTTGCTGGACTTGAAGTAGTTGCATTGTCTGCTGTTCCTACTACGGTTAAGCTTTCTGTTGCTTCATCAATATTATCATCTACAATACCTAAGCTTACTACTCCTTGAGTTTCACCTGCTGGAATTGTTACCGTTAATACTGTTTCTACATAATCATCTATTCCTGCTGTTCCTGCCGTTACTGTTACCGTTACATCTACATCTTCATCACTTGGGTTGCTTAACGTTACTGGAATTTTTGCGGTTGCATCTGTTCCTTCGATTACCGTTACATCACCTAAAGTAATTGTTGGGGTATCTTTTGCATCATCAATAATTGTTACCGTTGCTGGACTTGAAGTAGTTGCATTGTCTGCTGTTCCTACTACGGTTAAGCTTTCTGTTGCTTCATCAATATTATCATCTACAATACCTAAGCTTACTACTCCTTGAGTTTCACCTGCTGGAATTGTTACCGTTAATACTGTTTCTACATAATCATCTATTCCTGCTGTTCCTGCCGTTACTGTTACCGTTACATCTACATCTTCATCACTTGGGTTGCTTAACGTTACTGGAATTTTTGCGGTTGCATCTGTTCCTTCGATTACCGTTACATCACCTAAAGTAATTGTTGGGGTATCTTTTGCATCATCAATAATTGTTACCGTTGCTGGACTTGAAGTAGTTGCATTGTCTGCTGTTCCTACTACGGTTAAGCTTTCTGTTGCTTCATCAATATTATCATCTACAATACCTAAGCTTACTACTCCTTGAGTTTCACCTGCTGGAATTGTTACCGTTAATACTGTTTCTACATAATCATCTATTCCTGCTGTTCCTGCCGTTACTGTTACCGTTACATCTACATCTTCATCACTTGGGTTGCTTAACGTTACTGGAATTTTTGCGGTTGCATCTGTTCCTTCGATTACCGTTACATCACCTAAAGTAATTGTTGGGGTATCTTTTGCATCATCAATAATTGTTACCGTTGCTGGACTTGAAGTAGTTGCATTGTCTGCTGTTCCTACTACGGTTAAGCTTTCTGTTGCTTCATCAATATTATCATCTACAATACCTAAGCTTACTACTCCTTGAGTTTCACCTGCTGGAATTGTTACCGTTAATACTGTTTCTACATAATCATCTATTCCTGCTGTTCCTGCCGTTACTGTTACCGTTACATCTACATCTTCATCACTTGGGTTGCTTAACGTTACTGGAATTTTTGCGGTTGCATCTGTTCCTTCGATTACCGTTACATCACCTAAAGTAATTGTTGGGGTATCTTTTGCATCATCAATAATTGTTACCGTTGCTGGACTTGAAGTAGTTGCATTGTCTGCTGTTCCTACTACGGTTAAGCTTTCTGTTGCTTCATCAATATTATCATCTACAATACCTAAGCTTACTACTCCTTGAGTTTCACCTGCTGGAATTGTTACCGTTAATACTGTTTCTACATAATCATCTATTCCTGCGGTTCCTGCCGTTACTGTTACCGTTACATCTACATCTTCATCACTTGGGTTGCTTAACGTTACTGGAATTTTTGCGGTTGCATCTGTTCCTTCGATTACCGTTACATCACCTAAAGTAATTGTTGGGGTATCTTTTGCATCATCAATAATTGTTACCGTTGCTGGACTTGAAGTAGTTGCATTGTCTGCTGTTCCTACTACGGTTAAGCTTTCTGTTGCTTCATCAATATTATCATCTACAATACCTAAGCTTACTACTCCTTGAGTTTCACCTGCTGGAATTGTTACCGTTAATACTGTTTCTACATAATCATCTATTCCTGCTGTTCCTGCCGTTACTGTTACCGTTACATCTACATCTTCATCACTTGGGTTGCTTAACGTTAATGGAATTTTTGCGGTTGCATCTGTTCCTTCGATTACCGTTACATCACCTAAAGTAATTGTTGGGGTATCTTTTGCATCATCAATAATTGTTACCGTTGCTGGACTTGAAGTAGTTGCATTGTCTGCTGTTCCTACTACGGTTAAGCTTTCTGTTGCTTCATCAATATTATCATCTACAATACCTAAGCTTACTACTCCTTGAGTTTCACCTGCTGGAATTGTTACCGTTAATACTGTTTCTACATAATCATCTATTCCTGCTGTTCCTGCCGTTACTGTTACCGTTACATCTACATCTTCATCACTTGGGTTGCTTAACGTTACTGGAATTTTTGCGGTTGCATCTGTTCCTTCGATTACCGTTACATCACCTAAAGTAATTGTTGGGGTATCTTTTGCATCATCAATAATTGTTACCGTTGCTGGACTTGAAGTAGTTGCATTGTCTGCTGTTCCTACTACGGTTAAGCTTTCTGTTGCTTCATCAATATTATCATCTACAATACCTAAGCTTACTACTCCTTGAGTTTCACCTGCTGGAATTGTTACCGTTAATACTGTTTCTACATAATCATCTATTCCTGCTGTTCCTGCCGTTACTGTTACCGTTACATCTACATCTTCATCACTTGGGTTGCTTAACGTTACTGGAATTTTTGCGGTTGCATCTGTTCCTTCGATTACCGTTACATCACCTAAAGTAATTGTTGGGGTATCTTTTGCATCATCAATAATTGTTACCGTTGCTGGACTTGAAGTAGTTGCATTGTCTGCTGTTCCTACTACGGTTAAGCTTTCTGTTGCTTCATCAATATTATCATCTACAATACCTAAGCTTACTACTCCTTGAGTTTCACCTGCTGGAATTGTTACCGTTAATACTGTTTCTACATAATCATCTATTCCTGCGGTTCCTGCCGTTACTGTTACCGTTACATCTACATCTTCATCACTTGGGTTGCTTAACGTTACTGGAATTTTTGCGGTTGCATCTGTTCCTTCGATTACCGTTACATCACCTAAAGTAATTGTTAGGGTATCTTTTGCATCATCAATAATTGTTACCGTTGCTGGACTTGAAGTAGTTGCATTGTCTGCTGTTCCTACTACGGTTAAGCTTTCTGTTGCTTCATCAATATTATCATCTACAATACCTAAGCTTACTACTCCTTGAGTTTCACCTGCTGGAATTGTTACCGTTAATACTGTTTCTACATAATCATCTGTTCCTGCTGTTCCTGCCGTTACTGTTACCGTTACATCTACATCTTCATCACTTGGGTTGCTTAACGTTACTGGAATTTTTGCGGTT
Source organism: Tenacibaculum sp. (assembly GCA_965242715.1). GTDB lineage: Bacteria > Bacteroidota > Bacteroidia > Flavobacteriales > Flavobacteriaceae > Polaribacter. The sequence continues at coordinate 633,002 of OZ251501.1, read as the reverse complement.
GCATCTGTTCCTTCGATTACCGTTACATCACCTAAAGTAATTGTTGGGGTATCTTTTGCATCATCAATAATTGTTACCGTTGCTGGACTTGAAGTAGTTGCATTGTCTGCTGTTCCTACTACGGTTAAGCTTTCTGTTGCTTCATCAATATTATCATCTACAATACCTAAGCTTACTACTCCTTGAGTTTCACCTGCTGGAATTGTTACCGTTAATACTGTTTCTACATAATCATCTATTCCTGCGGTTCCTGCCGTTACTGTTACCGTTACATCTACATCTTCATCACTTGGGTTGCTTAACGTTACTGGAATTTTTGCGGTTGCATCTGTTCCTTCGATTACCGTTACATCACCTAAAGTAATTGTTGGGGTATCTTTTGCATCATCAATAATTGTTACCGTTGCTGGACTTGAAGTAGTTGCATTGTCTGCTGTTCCTACTACGGTTAAGCTTTCTGTTGCTTCATCAATATTATCATCTACAATACCTAAGCTTACTACTCCTTGAGTTTCACCTGCTGGAATTGTTACCGTTAATACTGTTTCTACATAATCATCTATTCCTGCAGTTCCTGCCGTTACTGTTACCGTTACATCTACATCTTCATCACTTGGGTTGCTTAACGTTACTGGAATTTTTGCGGTTGCATCTGTTCCTTCGATTACCGTTACATCACCTAAAGTAATTGTTGGGGTATCTTTTGCATCATCAATAATTGTTACCGTTGCTGGACTTGAAGTAGTTGCATTGTCTGCTGTTCCTACTACGGTTAAGCTTTCTGTTGCTTCATCAATATTATCATCTACAATACCTAAGCTTACTACTCCTTGAGTTTCACCTGCTGGAATTGTTACCGTTAATACTGTTTCTACATAATCATCTATTCCTGCGGTTCCTGCCGTTACTGTTACCGTTACATCTACATCTTCATCACTTGGGTTGCTTAACGTTACTGGAATTTTTGCGGTTGCATCTGTTCCTTCGATTACCGTTACATCACCTAAAGTAATTGTTGGGGTATCTTTTGCATCATCAATAATTGTTACCGTTGCTGGACTTGAAGTAGTTGCATTGTCTGCTGTTCCTACTACGGTTAAGCTTTCTGTTGCTTCATCAATATTATCATCTACAATACCTAAGCTTACTACTCCTTGAGTTTCACCTGCTGGAATTGTTACCGTTAATACTGTTTCTACATAATCATCTGTTCCTGCTGTTCCTGCCGTTACTGTTACCGTTACATCTACATCTTCATCACTTGGGTTGCTTAACGTTACTGGAATTTTTGCGGTTGCATCTGTTCCTTCGATTACCGTTACATCACCTAAAGTAATTGTTGGGGTATCTTTTGCATCATCAATAATTGTTACCGTTGCTGGACTTGAAGTAGTTGCATTGTCTGCTGTTCCTACTACGGTTAAGCTTTCTGTTGCTTCATCAATATTATCATCTACAATACCTAAGCTTACTACTCCTTGAGTTTCACCTGCTGGAATTGTTACCGTTAATACTGTTTCTACATAATCATCTATTCCTGCAGTTCCTGCCGTTACTGTTACCGTTACATCTACATCTTCATCACTTGGGTTGCTTAACGTTACTGGAATTTTTGCGGTTGCATCTGTTCCTTCGATTACCGTTACATCACCTAAAGTAATTGTTGGGGTATCTTTTGCATCATCAATAATTGTTACCGTTGCTGGACTTGAAGTAGTTGCATTGTCTGCTGTTCCTACTACGGTTAAGCTTTCTGTTGCTTCATCAATATTATCATCTACAATACCTAAGCTTACTACTCCTTGAGTTTCACCTGCTGGAATTGTTACCGTTAATACTGTTTCTACATAATCTTCTGTTCCTGCTGTTCCTGCCGTTACTGTTACCGTTACATCTACATCTTCATCACTTGGGTTGCTTAACGTTAATGGAATTTTTGCGGTTGCATCTGTTCCTTCGATTACCGTTACATCACCTAAAGTAATTGTTGGGGTATCTTTTGCATCATCAATAATTGTTACCGTTGCTGGACTTGAAGTAGTTGCATTGTCTGCTGTTCCTACTACGGTTAAGCTTTCTGTTGCTTCATCAATATTATCATCTACAATACCTAAGCTTACTACTCCTTGAGTTTCACCTGCTGGAATTGTTACCGTTAATACTGTTTCTACATAATCATCTATTCCTGCAGTTCCTGCCGTTACTGTTACCGTTACATCTACATCTTCATCACTTGGGTTGCTTAACGTTACTGGAATTTTTGCGGTTGCATCTGTTCCTTCGATTACCGTTACATCACCTAAAGTAATTGTTGGGGTATCTTTTGCATCATCAATAATTGTTACCGTTGCTGGACTTGAAGTAGTTGCATTGTCTGCTGTTCCTACTACGGTTAAGCTTTCTGTTGCTTCATCAATATTATCATCTACAATACCTAAGCTTACTACTCCTTGAGTTTCACCTGCTGGAATTGTTACCGTTAATACTGTTTCTACATAATCATCTATTCCTGCTGTTCCTGCCGTTACTGTTACCGTTACATCTACATCTTCATCACTTGGGTTGCTTAACGTTACTGGAATTTTTGCGGTTGCATCTGTTCCTTCGATTACCGTTACATCACCTAAAGTAATTGTTGGGGTATCTTTTGCATCATCAATAATTGTTACCGTTGCTGGACTTGAAGTAGTTGCATTGTCTGCTGTTCCTACTACGGTTAAGCTTTCTGTTGCTTCATCAATATTATCATCTACAATACCTAAGCTTACTACTCCTTGAGTTTCACCTGCTGGAATTGTTACCGTTAATACTGTTTCTACATAATCATCTATTCCTGCTGTTCCTGCCGTTACTGTTACCGTTACATCTACATCTTCATCACTTGGGTTGCTTAACGTTACTGGAATTTTTGCGGTTGCATCTGTTCCTTCGATTACCGTTACATCACCTAAAGTAATTGTTGGGGTATCTTTTGCATCATCAATAATTGTTACCGTTGCTGGACTTGAAGTAGTTGCATTGTCTGCTGTTCCTACTACGGTTAAGCTTTCTGTTGCTTCATCAATATTATCATCTACAATACCTAAGCTTACTACTCCTTGAGTTTCACCTGCTGGAATTGTTACCGTTAATACTGTTTCTACATAATCATCTATTCCTGCTGTTCCTGCCGTTACTGTTACCGTTACATCTACATCTTCATCACTTGGGTTGCTTAACATTACTGGAATTTTTGCGGTTGCATCTGTTCCTTCGATTACCGTTACATCACCTAAAGTAATTGTTGGGGTATCTTTTGCATCATCAATAATTGTTACCGTTGCTGGACTTGAAGTAGTTGCATTGTCTGCTGTTCCTACTACGGTTAAGCTTTCTGTTGCTTCATCAATATTATCATCTACAATACCTAAGCTTACTACTCCTTGAGTTTCACCTGCTGGAATTGTTACCGTTAATACTGTTTCTACATAATCATCTATTCCTGCTGTTCCTGCCGTTACTGTTACCGTTACATCTACTGGCTCATCACTTGGGTTGCTTAACGTTACTGGAATTTTTGCGGTTGCATCTGTTCCTTCTGTTACCATTACATCACCTAAAGTAATTGTTGGGGTATCTTTTGCATCATCAATAATTGTTACCGTTGCTGGACTTGAAGTAGTTGCATTGTCTGCTGTTCCTACTACGGTTAAGCTTTCTGTTGCTTCATCAATATTATCATCTACAATACCTAAGCTTACTACTCCTTGAGTTTCACCTGCTGGAATTGTTACCGTTAATACTGTTTCTACATAATCATCTGTTCCTGCTGTTCCTGCCGTTACTGTTACCGTTACATCTACATCTTCATCACTTGGGTTGCTTAACGTTACTGGAATTTTTGCGGTTGCATCTGTTCCTTCGATTACCGTTACATCACCTAAAGTAATTGTTGGGGTATCTTTTGCATCATCAATAATTGTTACCGTTGCTGGACTTGAAGTAGTTGCATTGTCTGCTGTTCCTACTACGGTTAAGCTTTCTGTTGCTTCATCAATATTATCATCTACAATACCTAAGCTTACTACTCCTTGAGTTTCACCTGCTGGAATTGTTACCGTTAATACTGTTTCTACATAATCATCTATTCCTGCTGTTCCTGCCGTTACTGTTACCGTTACATCTACATCTTCATCACTTGGGTTGCTTAACGTTACTGGAATTTTTGCGGTTGCATCTGTTCCTTCGATTACCGTTACATCACCTAAAGTAATTGTTGGGGTATCTTTTGCATCATCAATAATTGTTACCGTTGCTGGACTTGAAGTAGTTGCATTGTCTGCTGTTCCTACTACGGTTAAGCTTTCTGTTGCTTCATCAATATTATCATCTACAATACCTAAGCTTACTACTCCTTGAGTTTCACCTGCTGGAATTGTTACCGTTAATACTGTTTCTACATAATCATCTATTCCTGCTGTTCCTGCCGTTACTGTTACCGTTACATCTACTGGCTCATCACTTGGGTTGCTTAACGTTACTGGAATTTTTGCGGTTGCATCTGTTCCTTCTGTTACCATTACATCACCTAAAGTAATTGTTGGGACTGAATCATCATCTGTAATGGTTACTGTTCCTACTGCCGTAGCATTAGAGGTTGTTCCACTGGTTACTGTTCCGTTGATTGTAAAACTCTCTGTTGATTCATTCGTAGTATCTTCTACGGTGCTGATTGGAATATTAACACTGGTCTCCCCTGCTTTTATAGTAACACTTACTGTAGTGGCTACATAATCTGATGATCCTTGTGTACTTCCATTGTCATACGTGATCGATACAACTACATCTTCACTACTTGGATTACTTAATGTTACTGGAATAGAAACTGAATTTCCTTCTACTACAGTATCGCTTCCAATTGTTATTGTTGGTGAAACATCATCATCTGTAATGGTTACTGTTCCTACTGCCGTAGCATTAGAGGTTGTTCCACTGGTTACTGTTCCGTTGATTGTAAAACTCTCTGTTGGTTCATTCGTAGTATCTTCTACGGTGCTGATTGGAATATTAACACTGGTCTCCCCTGCTTTTATAGTAACACTTACTGTAGTGGCTACATAATCTGATGATCCTTGTGTACTTCCATTGTCATACGTGATCGATACAACTACATCTTCACTACTTGGATTACTTAATGTTACTGGAATAGAAACTGAATTTCCTTCTACTACAGTATCGCTTCCAATTGTTATTGTTGGGGTATCATCATCTAAAATAGTTACTGTACTTGGGGTTGCAACACACGTACTTGATGAGCTTCCATTTACTGTGAAACTTTCTGTAGATTCTCCAGTAGAATCATCTAAAATTGGAATATTTACAGTAGTCATTGTCTGTCCCGCTGTAATGGTTACACTGATTGTTGTTTCAGTATAATCCGCTGTTCCAGCTGTTCCAGTTGTCTGAGTAATAGACACCTCTATATTTTCATTACTTGGAGCAGAAATACTTACTAGGACAGTTGCAGTTGTATCTGTTCCTTCTGTTACTATTACGTCTTCCAAAATTAAGGCAGGAAGTACTTTAATAACAGCTTGAGCATAATCATCTTCATGAACTGCTTCAGTATGAGCATAATCTATTGCAGTTGTAATTTCAGCAGAAGTAAGACTAAATGTATTTAACACACTTGTTCCCACTGTATTAGTATAACTACCAATGTACACCCAAGTTTCATCTGTATCTAGTACTCCAGAGTTTGATGTATCTCCGCTATCTAAAGTTAAAGGAGCCACATCAAGAGTTAAAAAACTCGTTAAACTTACACTTGTTAATGGTACACTACCAGTATTACGAACCGAAACGCTATAATTAATTATATCATTTACAGTATCGTTACCATCTAGGGTAGTTGTGTTTACTACAATTGCCGCATTCTGTGCAAATGTTTTTTGTGTAGTAAATGAAAGTGCGGAAATAACTAGTATCAAACTAATTATTTTATTCCACTTTGTTTGTCTGTTATTGTATTTTTTACCCATGCCTTACTATGGTTTATTTTTAATTTCTGTTATTTTTTATAGATCAATATCTAACTGATCTACCTCTGTAATTTCTGCTGTATTTACTATAGTACCCGCACTATTTACGGTTGCTGTTATTTCTAAACTTATTGTTTGATTTACATTCAAATCACCAATATTCCAAATATTACTTGCATATGTGGTGCTTGTTGTTGAATTGTCTGACATATATGTTAAACCTGCAGGCAACACATCGGTCACTTGAACACCTGTTGCTGCCACTGACCCATCATTTTTTATAGTAAGTGTGTATACAATATTCTCTCCTATTTTAGGTATGGCATTGTTTACTGTTTTTGTTAAACTTAAATCTGCCTGTAATGCAACATTCAACACCACCTCTTTTTCTTCTAAAATACAATTATTATCTACGTGTGTAATAATAACTTTATAGGTTCCGTCATCTGCGGCAGCAGCATTAGATACCGTATATGTTGCCGTGGCAGATGCCGCTTGTACTGTTACAAAACCTGCACCAGAACCATCATTAAACAACCATTTGTAACGTAAACCTGCACTTGCGTTATTTCCACTTACACTATAATCTGGTACTGTATTTGGTGCAGTACCTGTATATATTGTTGTTGAATCTGCAGTTGTTGCACTAGCATCAAAAGTTACATTGTCTCCTGCATTTATTGTTTGCGGAGTTGTTATTGTTGTTGGGGTTACTCTTACAGCTCTGGTTACATTTGCATTGGTGTCTTGCGAACCAGCATTTACAACTCCTGTAGTTGTATTTATTCCTGATGTCGTAAGGTTTGCATAATCTAACATCCCATTTGTATCTACTTGAGAAGCGGTATAAGTTCCGTCTCCTTCTATAGCATCAAAACATCCATCATTATCACTATCGGTATCTAAATAATCTGGTATGCCATCGTTATCGGTGTCTATAACTGGACAAGCCCCTGAAATAAATAGTTCTGGAGTACCCCTTTCTCTAGCATAAAAGTCATACGAAATATGCGATATATCGGTTGTAAAATTAAAATAAACTCTTGCAACATCATCAGTACTTCCAGTTGAGACAGCATCAATTCCTTCTATTAATAAACTTGCTAATGGGTGCTGACTTACATTTACGTTAGCACCAATACTGGTGACATAAGAAGATATATCAGTAATTAATACACCCTCTTTATCATATGCATAAAGTCTAATTTTTTCTTGTGTATCCACATCTGAAATAATATATTCTAAATTTATTACTCGCGGTGAAAATGCCACATCAATATGTGAAAAAGCTCTAATTTCAAAACCATCAAGTCCTCCTGTAGAAAACAGAATTGCCTTAGGTCCAGAGAGAGTTGTATAAGTAGCATCAAAATCAGTAAAACTTTGTACTGCACCTGCAGAACTTGAATTAACATTAATATTTAAGGGTCCATTACAAGGAACGGTTTCATTGAGATCTAAAATACCATCATTGTCATCATCTAAATCGCAAACATTATTTATTCCGTCCCCATCATTATCTGTTGCTGTAGATACACCATTGGCTACTGCGCCTACCGTACATGGACCTGCTGCTACAGATGGACAACAAAAATTAAAATTTCCTAATTGAATAGATTGTTGACCAGAATTACCCACACCAACTTTATAAGTCATTTTTAATTCTGTTATAGTAGCACTAGAACTCCAAATAGCGTGACTTAAATTATCATCAAAACCTACCCTCCCATCACCTCCTCCAGTATTATAAGCCGCGAGAGCTGTTTGACCAGAGATTGTCATTGTACTTGCTGCATTTGCTTTGGAAGCTGTTAAAGGCACATTAACACCTCCATTAGTTGCCGTTACTTCAACTTTATCTCTCCAACGTGAACTGACCGTATTATTTCTCCAGTCAATATCTTTTATTAGAAAATTTGTAAGAATTATAGGCTGCGAAAAAGTAAAAACAAGTGAGACCTCTTCACCTAAACTCATTACATTGCTATCAAATAAATCATTATTATTATCTAACCAAATCGTATACCCTGGTTGCGCAAAAGTTCCGCTCGTCCCAGAAGTATCTGTCCCGTCTATATTGTTACTATAAAAAATATTATTAGGGTTTTCTAAATTAACATTAACGGTAATATTACCTTCGGAACAGCCTGATACTGTACTTGAAATACTAGTATCCAATCGCTCCATGGCTGCCTGATTACCAGAACCTGTACCAACCCAAGTAAAAGAATTACTTCCATTAGCACATTGAGAGTAAGTATTTAAACCGAAAAAAAGAATGAAAGAGAAAATTAAAAAAAACGTATTGCATCTAATGCTTGTTTCTCCCTTAATGTTAAGTGAAAATTTATTCTCCAGTAAGTAAATTTTATGACCCCCCATAATATATATATATATTATTTTATTTTAGATAAAAATTAATTTAGAAACATCTAATAAAATGTGTTTCTTAATATGCTTGGGGGAACATTTATACTTCTGCAAATGTACGTTTTTTTTACAAAATACATAAGTATATTATTTTTTAATTTCCGTTACCAGGAAAAGAGTCTGTATCGGTTTGGTTACTTTGTTTTATTTGTGATGTACTTACAATTGCACCTGCACCAGTTACTGTTTCCGTTATTTGCAAGATTATTGTTTGATTTACATTAATATTACCAACAGTCCATAAGTATTTTTTGGTATCAGCATCTGTGTCTGTATAGGTTGTTGATGTTGTTCCAGAATTGTCTGACACATATGTTAAACCTGCAGGCAACAGATCGGTTACCTGAACACCTGTTGCTACTACTGGCCCATCATTTTTTATAGTAAGTGTGTATACAATATCCTCTCCTATTTTAGGTATGGCATTGTTTACTATTTTTGTTAAACTTAAATCTGCCTGTAATGCAACATTTAACACTACCTCTATTTCTTCTAAAATACAATTATTATCTACGTGTGTAATAATAACTCTATAGATTCCGTCATTTACGGCAGCGGCAGTAGACACTGTATATGTTGCCATAGTAGATACCGCTTGTACTATTACAAAACCTGCACCAAAACCATCATTAAACAACCATTTGTAACGTAAACCTGCACTTGCATTATTTACACTTGCACTATAATCTGGTACTGTATTTGGTGCTGTACCTGTATATGTTGTGGTTGAAGTGGCTGTGGTAGCACTTACATCAAAAATTACACTATCCCCAGCATTTATTGTTTGAGGTGTTGTTAGTGTTGTTGGTATTATTTGCACTGCTGTAGTTACATTTGTGGTGGTTTCTTGACCTACAACTTCACTTCCACCTACTGTACCTAGAGGTAATGGAATACCATTGTTGTTAGAAACAGTACCTAAATTGGCTGAACTACCCTCTATACTTCCGCCTGTTAGGGTTCCTGTAGTTGCTATGTTATTTCTGCCTTCAGTTGCATCTGGACACCCATCATTATCAGAATCAGTATCTAAATAATCTGGAATGCCATCGCCATCAGTATCATTACACGTTACAATATTGTTGATTATTTCAAAAGCAACTCTATCTCCAGAATAATTTGGAATATCTTTAGCAGTAAATCTAAATCTTTTAATAAGTTCTCTAGAAGCAGAAGACAAGTTAAGTTCTGTATTACTATTTCTCACACCAGTTACGGTATATTGAAAAATACCATTCCCTAAATCTGTAACTGCTGATAAAGTTCCAGTTCCAGAGGTGACAACTAGATTTATGTCTGCTGGTAAGGTGTATAAACCTGTTACTACGGACCAAGTTTCTAAAGTAAATGTAAAAATATCTGCATCTATATCTCTTATAACAACTACATTAGATGCTACAAAAGAATGAACTAATGTTGTTTCTGCAACTAAATCTGCATCTATATCAACTGTTCCTAAATCTCCAGTTGCTTGACTAGTTTTAAAAAAAGTTATTCCTATTCCTGTAGCATTAACACCTATTTCTCGAACATTTGTATAAGTACAACTCCCGTTTTGTGCGACAGGTGAAGAAGTAAATTTCAATCCGCTTCGAACACCTGATTTTGGTATAAAATCCAGAGTTGTTCCAAAAACAGCTCCTCCTATTTTTTCTTGAGTATTTACCCCATTACTACACTCTACGGTATCTAAAATACCATCATTATCATCGTCTAAATCTGTAGTATCTGGTATTTGATCACCGTCTGTGTCTTGTAAATCAGATGCTGTGGTTAAATCACTATTAGTATCTGGTATTTTATCACCGCCTGTGTCTTGTAAATCACATGTTGTGGTTAACATAAATTCAATAAGATCAAGATGAGAAACCGTTGTTCCTGCTCTTTCTACCTCTACAATTAATTTGGTAGCAACCAATAAAGTATTATAATCAAAACGAATACGCATTGTATCATTATTTTGATGTGTTCCTGTTCCTAAAAAAGCAATATCTGTAACATTAACAACATAAGAATTTGGATTATCTGCTGGAGATGCCCCGTATTGTTCATAAGAGATTACATCCCAATTTGTTACTGATAATCTATTTCCTGAAGCATCTTCTGCGTAAACTACAAAATCTGAATCCTCAGCATCTGAAATGAATATATTCAAATTTCCAAATTCACCTGGCGGAATTTCAAAGGTAGTTCGTGTTGTACTACCAATGGTATTAACACCACTTCCATACCTTAATTGTAACTGAACATGCCCATCTAAAGGTACTCCTGCATCTGCAGAGATACTTCCTAAATAATTCACCGTTGAACTTCTAAAAATTACTGACCCACCACCTGCGTTACTAGTTACCTCATTAATAACATTAATTGTTTTACCATTTAATGCTGCAGAAAAACTCATTGGTGATGCGTCAATTTGAGCTACTGTCCAATCAAGATTAAAGGCTCCTCCACACATCTTATCTTTATCTAAAACACCATCGTTGTCAGCGTCTAAATCTGTAGTATCTGGTATTTGATCACCGCCTGTGTCTTGTAAATCACCTGTTGTGGTTAACATAAATTCAATCTTATCACTATTAGCAACTTTTATTCCTGTTTTTTCTGTCTCTACAATTAATTTGGTAGCAACCAATAAAGTATTATAATCTAAACGGATACGCATTGCATCATCATTTTGACGTGTTCCTGTTTCTAAAAAAGCAATATCTGTAGCATTAACAACATAAGAATTTGGATTATCTGCTGGAGATGTTCCGTCTTGTTCATAAGAGGCTACACTCCAATTTGCTGTTAATAATCTATTTCCTGAAGCATCTTCTGCGTAAACTACAAAATATGAATCCTCAGCATCTGAAATGAATATATTCAAATTTCCAAATTCACCTGGCGTAATTTCAAAGGTAGTTCGTGTTGTACTACCAACGGTAATAGGATCGCCATACCTTAATTGCAACTGAACATGCCCATCTAAAGGCACTCCTGCATCTGCAGATACTTTTTGAATAATTCGCCGTTAAACCTTTAAAAGTTACGGACCCACCACCTGCGTTACTAGTTACCTCATTAATAACATTAATTTTTTTACCATTTAATGTTGTAGAAAAACTCATTGGTGATGCGTCAATTTGAGCTGCTGTCCAATCAAGACTAAAGGTTCCTACAAAAGAGCCATCCCCATTAGCACATTGAGAGTACGTATTTAAACCGAAAAAAAGAATAAAAGAGAAAACTAAAAAAAACGCATTGCATCTAATGCTTGTTTTCCCTTTAATGTTAAGTAAAAATTTATTTAGAAACATCTAATAAAATGTGTTTTTAAATATTCCTGAGGAATATTTATATTTTTGCAAATGTACGTTTTTTTTTACAAAACACATAAGTGTATTATTTTTTAATTTTCGTTACCAGGAACAGAGTCTGTATCGGTTTGGTTACTTTGTTTTATTTGTGATGTACTTACAATTGTACCTGCACCAGTTACTGTTGCAGTTATTTGCAAGACTATTGTTTGATTTACTGCAATATTACCAACAGTCCATAAGTCTTTTTTGTTATCAGCATCTGTGTCTGCATAGGTTGTTGATGTTGTTCCAGAACTGTCTGACACATATGTTAAACCTGCAGGCAACACATCGGTCACTTGAACACCTGCTGCTGCCACTAGTCCATCATTTTTTATAGTAAGTGTGTATACAATATCCTCTCCTATTTTAGCTATAGCGTTGTTTACTGTTTTTGTTAAACTTAAATCTGCCTGTAATGCAATATTTAACACCACCTCTTTTTCTTCTAAAATACAATTATTATCTACGTGTGTAATAATAACTCTATAGGTTCCGTCATTTGTGGCAGCAGCATTAGATACCGTATATGTTGCTGTGGTAGATGCCGCTTGTACTGTTGCAAAACCTCCACCAGATCCATTATTAAACAACCATTCGTAACGTAAACCTGCACTTGCATTATTTGCATTTACACTATAATCTGGTAATGTATTTGGTGCTGTACCTGTATATGTTGTGGTTGAATTGGCAGTTGTTGCACTAGCATCAAAAGTTACACTATCGCCAGCATTTACTACTTGCGGTGTTGTTAGTGTTGCTGGTATTACTTGCACTGCTGTAGTTACACCTGTAGTGGTTCCTTGACCTGCAATTCCATTTCCACCTACTGCACCTAAAGGCAATGGAATACCATTATTGTTAGAAACAGTACCTAAATTAGCTGAACTACCTTTTATACTTCCGCCTAAAAGCGTTCCTGTAGTTGTCATCTTATTTGCGCCTTCAGTTGCATCTGGACACCCATCATTATCAGAATCAGTATCTAGATGGTTTGGAATTCCGTCTCCATCTGTATCGAGAGGTAGACAAGCTTCAAATATAAATTCAATAGCATCTCCTTCACTTTGATCAAGATTGCCTGAACTATTTAATTGTGATACATTATAGGTAAAAGAACTAATTGCACCATTTATTTGAATACTTCCAGACGCCTCTCCTAAAGCACAGCTTGCAGCATCACCTGAAATAGTAGCACTACCTAAACCGCCATGCTGAACTGTTGTTGTGGTTACGGCAAATTCTGTTGTACCGGAAAGCATAGTTTGAGTTAATCCTCCTTGTAAAACCCAACGTGAAGAATCAAAAAGACCGTCGCTACTACCTCCTCCAAGACCTGCCCAATGTATTACAGGGTTTTCTATAGTTATTGAAGCATTACTTGTTGGGTCTAAAAACTCAACAGTAAATGTTCCTGTTGCAGATCCTGATCCTAAAGCAGTAAACATCATAAGAGAATTTCCTCCTGCAATTGTTTCTGTAGATGTAAAATTTCCACATGTATTATCTAATGGTCCATTGTGAGGAAACCCAAATCTATTCCAAAAAGTACTATAGTTTCCAAAAGTAATTCTAACTTTTACTGTAGAGATATTTGACTCCCAAACTCCTTGTCCCTTATTTGTCCACGTTTGTGTAATATTAGACGATATACATCCTCCTTCATCACTATCTAAAATCCCATCATTGTCATCGTCTAAATCAACATCATTATTAATTCCATCGCCATCAAAATCGCAGTTTCCTGAGTATTTGTTAAGGTCAGTACAGACGTTACATATGTTTACCTGATTATCAATTGCATCTGCATAGGTATATATGCCCGTGTATATTCCGTTTCCAGCAGTTTCAAGTGTATCTTCAAAACCGTTGCCCCCCGTGCCTGTTTTGGCAAATTGGAAGTCCGTAGTGTCACTCGTCGTTGTACCTGCTTCTAAGGCATCGGAGCAGCCGTCGCCGTCGGAGTCAAGGTCCAATTGGTTTGGAATATTATCTCCATCTGTATCTGCACACTCTGGAAAAATATATGCAGTTCCTTTTAATTCATCCCCACCAACACCATTAGGATTTACTACAGAAAATGAATTAGAATCTGCAATAAACGATATCGTTTTAAAAGGAGATGCGTCTATGGTTTTCATTAATTCTAGTGAGGGAGAAGTAGTTGACCTTGTTCCGTAAATTACAACTTCTCCACTGGTTTTAATGATAAGTTTAAATCTTGGTAATCCATTTGTATTAGGAAGCCAAGATCCCAAAAGGGAAGCACCGTCAGAGTTAAATACTATACGGACTTCTCCAACTGTTGGAGTCCTCTGTCGAAATTGTAAAATATTATTTTCGTGTAATCCGCCACCATTTACAGTAATAGAAAAAGCATTGTCTACCACTGTAAAATCAAAAACAGCACTTTTAGCATCGTTAAAAGAGAAATTTGTAGTACTTCCTCCGTCTCCTCCATTGATAGTGTATTTTTCAGCACCACATTCATCTACGTCTAAAATACCATCATTATCATCATCGATATCTATGAGGTCTTGGATTCCATCTAAATCGGTGTCTACCAATGAACCTATCGTGCTAACAGCGATTCCCAGTACAGCTGTAGGACCTCCACCATTTTTTGGTCCACCTGCATCTACCTGCCAAGAAATACTATTTACTCCTAAAGAAGACGTAGCATTGATAAAATCCAAAGTTCCTCTACCTTGCCTTCCTTGACCAGAAGGCTGATTCACTGGTCGAATGCCAGGAGTTCCTAAAAAAGTAATGGTCTCCAAATTTCTTGGGTTACTTTCAAAATTGGTAAATCCATAAGGGTTCGCCTGAATGAGATCAAATGAAGCCCCATTCTCTACAGTAGCGTCTTCATAATTAATGATAAAGTTTCCTATTTGGATCTCTCTTCCAGAAGTTCCGTCGTCTCGTTCCAAATTTCCAAAATACAATTCAAGATTATAAACAGGTTGAGCAAAGGTCAATGTCCATGTCTGATTAGGAAAATTATCTCCAAATTCATTAAATCTGACAATATCCGTCTCTGCTCCATTCAAGAATGAACCTCCACTTTGGGTTAATGTAGCCGTTACTGTTTTCCCCGCACCATTAAAAGTAATAGGTATCGAACTTTGCCCCAATACACTACTGATATTTGTTGTTCCTTTAACTTTAGCGTTAACGGTGGTGGTGGTTACTGAACACTCCTCTATATCCAAAACCCCATCATTATCAAAATCGCAGTTTCCTGAGTATTTGCGGGGGTCGATGCGCGCGGCATAAATTGCAGGAGTTAAATTATCTAGAAAGTCCGTACCTGGTGCGCCATAAGTTCCTGTCGCACCTGTGAGTCTACCTGCAAAATCTACACTTGACACCCCCACTGCCGCGCTTGCAAGGCTATAGAGGTTATCCGATACATTATAATAATTTGCATCAAAAACGACTTCTTCTGCTATAACATAAAAACCGGTCAGATAATCTTTAATTATTATTTCTTTATTAAAAATATCAACGCCTTCTTTTGGAGGGATAAAATCATTAAGACTACTAACTGTAGTTATAATATTTCCAACGTTTCCTCCATTGATAGTGTATTTTTCACCACCACATTCATCTACATCTAAAATAACATCATCATCATCATCAATATCTATGAAGCTTGGGATTCCATCTAAATCGGTGTCTACCAAATCAGCATTATTAATTACATCACCATCAAAAACGCCTTCTTTTGGAGGGATAAAATCATTAAGACTACTAACTGTAGTTATAATATTTCCAACACCTGATAAACCGTTGGTGAAAATAGTAGTTGACTTTTCAACTGCCAATCCATTAACAGAAAACGCAAACAATAAAATTACAAAGAATGAGTATTGTAATTTTATTTTAAAGTTATTTAAAAGTGTTTGATTTTTTAAAACGGAATAAAATGTAATTTTCCCCATAAGTCTTATATAATAATATTGTTCTAAATAATAATAATAATAATAATAATAATATTGTTGTTGTTGTTGTTGTTGTTTTAAACTTTTTTTGTCGAAAAGTTAATTTTCAAATAAACTACCAAATCTTAACTTTACATTATTGAGATGAGTTAATTTGTTTATTAATTTTAGATATTTCTTTTAAATAAACGAGATTCGTAATTTATTGAAATAAATATTAATAAGAGCCTAAATTCAATCTCTAACTATTCTATAAAAATATGTTAAATTCATGTATTAAACAAATAATATTGGAAAAGTTTATAACCTTTTTTGTGGACGTAAATTTAACTTAAATTCAATCTCTTTTATCGCTCATCAGCGGTATTAGGACACTCTTGCAAAATCTGTGTAAGTTTAAAATTCGGGATTAGGTTATTTATAACTTAATCTATTTTATAGATTTGTAAACCAAAAAGTCGCATTTGCTACTTGAATCTACCTACATCTTTATAACCCGCAAGCTCTTTTCCATTATCGGAAGTTATCGTATTCAAATAAGAAATCCATTTCTTCCAATAGCTCGTTTATTGCTACTGCAACAACCACTACCTCTTTAGGAGGTTACTTTTTTATTTTTAAGATTCCGCTAACGCTATCATTTATGGTAAGAATAGCTTCTTTGTGATTTTCTCCAATTATTAAATCAACTTCAAGGTCTCCAAATCTGTTTCGTTGTACTACTAATTTTAGAACACTTTTAATATATCTATTTACCCCACCATAACACCTCTAGTATCTTTTTTACCTCCTCACCCCCTTAACCCGCATTATTCATAGGATTTATATTTAGAACAAATTTCAAAATAGATTTTTTATCTCTAGATTTTAGGATTCTCTCTTTCGTTTTTTAAACTTTTTTGGAGTAAATAGTATGTTATAATTGATTTTAAAAGTTAAAAAGGATTAATTTTACTAACAGAGCATAGGTATCCCAAGGTTTTAAAATTCTCACTTTAAAACCGTTATTGAGTTATTATCTCTCGAAACAAATCTTGATATACAAATGCTCTTGATAACTGATAATATATTCGTTTTTTAGTGACTTTTATGGTAGCTCCAACTTTTAATAAATTGGTTCTTATTGTATTTATTTGCCATTTTTCAGCCTTTTCAAATGTTGTTTTTTTGATGCTTTTTTTTAGTAATAAAAATAGTTCGTAGGCTAAACTACTTAAAAACAACCTGAAGAAGTTTGCAACAAATCCATGATTGGATAATCGATCGGAAAAACACATATTCTTGACTTCTTTACTTCTGTTTTCGCTAGATTCACCTCGTTTTACATAGAAATCAAAGTATATTTCTCGGGCACCTTTCTCTTTAATATTACTTATAAAATGACGAACATTTAAGCCTTTCCCTGTACTTTCTATTTTACAGTAAGCTTGTTGTGGTTTATGCCAACTTTTGGCTTGATAGCGAAACGATGTGAAATGTTGGTGTTTTTTATGCTGATTTACATATTGAAGTTGAACCGCTTTTTTACAACGCTCAACCTTTCTTTTGAGTACCGAATTACTAGCCTGACCTGTTACAAAAAACAAATCATAATCAGCTACTAATTTATAAAAAGGAGCACAACTAAATCCACTATCTGTTCGAATAGTAATTTTTAGTTCAGGATATGCTTTTTTTATTTTTTGAATAATTCTTCTTAAAATTCCGACATACCATCGATTCGAATGGCTATTTCCTGGGCGAAGAACTGGCAGGATAATTTGACCGGTTTCTCCATCATGAAAAAATAATTCATTTAACATAAACTGTCCATAATAACCATTGAACATTGACATTTGTTGATTCCCATATGTTGGATCATCGGTAGCATCAACATCAATTGTTATTTCATCTCGACCTTTTAGGCTTGATACGTAACGATCAATCCAGGCGTAAGAAAGTTTGAAAATAGTTTCTTTATTCAAACTGTTTTCAAAACGAGAAATAGTAGGTTGAGAAGCCAAATCTCCTTGAAGAACATCTTTAAATAATGGGTCATTTTGTAAATGGGTCACATCATTGGCATCTTGATAACCTAGCATTAGCATAAACACACGTTGCTTGAGTTGATGCTCTCGACTGTAAGTAATGTATTTAGGGTTTCGAAGATCAGGAAGTAACTTGCTAAAATGTTTTAGTAAGTTGTGGGTTCTCTCTAACTTTTCTAAAAGAATCAAAGAACCATCTGAACTAATCTCTGTGGCTGAAAAATCAACCGAAATAGCTTGATTTCCTCGATAAAATAAAGTATCTTTGGTGCTCAAATATGGGTGTTTTAAAAAATGATGTATTTTGTGTTTAACTGCTTAAATATAACACTTTACATTCAGGTTTTTTGATTTCTGATGAATTATTCGGGTTAACACTTCCCTTCTTATTACCCCATATAAGTTGATATATTGTTTCGTGAGAAATACAGAGTAATCTTAGTTTTTTACAATACCCTATCACTTGTTCTGGATTGTAATCATTCTAAATGAATTCTTTACTTTAACTCGAAGACTTGTGGTTAATTTAATGCGCTTCTTCTTTGACCGATGTCTTTTCCTATATTTTTTTCTGCTAAACCATTTTTGTAATTACCTTTTCTTAATTATCAATTTTAACTATCAATATCTAAAGTTAAATAGATTTAATTTATCAGTTATAGTGAAAATAACTGCTTTTTAAGAGTGTTTTTATTTCTTACGGCACGCACACACATTTAAAGCTAAAAACATCCTTAAATAATCTAATTTAGGCTATATTCTTTTTTTAGGGAAATATTTTTGAGTAACTAGGGCTTGCTGATTTTCTAAAAAATAAAACATAATTAATTAACAATCAATGATTTATCTGCATGTTAGTAGTGATATTATTTTGATAAAAGCATAGGTTTTCGTATCTTACTATCATAAACCCGTGCAGTTATGATAAAATATACCGCCTCAAATCAACTAACATTAGATGGATTTTCACATCCTTTTTCCCAGGAACTTTCGCTTGAAAATCGTTGGGTAAAATTGGCAACAATTATTCCTTGGGATGATTTGGCAGTTATTTATAGCAAGGCACTCCATAGCCATGCAGGACGTGAGAGTATTGATGTAAGAATGGTGATTGGCGCCATTATCATAAAACACAAATTAGGGTTGGATGATAGAGGAACCGTTGCTATGATTAGCGAGAATATTTATTTGCAATATTTTTGTGGTCTTACAAGTTTTCAAACTAAAGATCCTTTTCATCCCACCGTTTTTGTAGATATCCGCAAGCGGATGGGCGCAAATGATTTTGACCTATGGAATGCACTTATCATTAAAAAAGCAGATGATTTAAGACCGTCTAAAAAGAAAATGATTGGGGGTGATGATGATGGTTTTCCAAAAAACAAAGGAACCTTAAAGATTGATGCCACAGTTGCAAATCATAAAATTGTTTTTCCTACCGATGCAGGACTTCTGAATACTGCTAGGAAAGAAACCGAACGTTTTATAGACTTACTCTACAAACAATCGACTTTAAAAAAGCCTAGAGATTATCGCAGGATAGCACGAACAGAATATTTGGTGTTTTCAAAAAAAAGAAGAAAATCAAAAAAAGAGATTCGTAAGTTTATTGGCAAACAACTAAATTATGTCAAACGCAATTTAACCTATATTAAAAACCTGTTAGACGACATAGAAATCCTCAAGAAAGAAGAAGTTCTTGTAGGGTTATTTCCAATGAAAAACCCATATCCCTCAAAGTTCCCACTGCCAAAACGAGACCAAAAAATTT
Organism: Tenacibaculum sp.; assembly: GCA_965242715.1. GTDB lineage: Bacteria > Bacteroidota > Bacteroidia > Flavobacteriales > Flavobacteriaceae > Polaribacter. The sequence continues at coordinate 613,463 of OZ251501.1, read as the reverse complement.
ATTGGATAGTACAGCAACTTTATGTACAACAACAGTATATGTATCAAGAAAAAATACATCGTGTAAAAGATAGAATTGTCAATATCTATCAACCTTATATACGTCCTATTCCTAGAGGAAAAGACAAAACATCTACAGAATTTGGTGCAAAAATAAGTGCAAGTGTGGTGGACGGAATGAGCAGAGTGGAACATATAAGTTGGGATCAATTTAATGAAGCCAGTGATTTAGAATTACAGGTAAATATGTACACAAAAACCTTTGGTCATTATCCAGAACTGGTTTTAGCAGACCAGATATATTTGAATAGAAAAAACAGAAATTGGCTCAAAGAAAGAGGAATACGGATTGTAGGAAAACCATTAGGAAGACCAAAGAAAACAAACCTTAATGCTTATCAAAAACGAAAATTAAAAAAAGAACGAAACCAAAGAAATCATATAGAAGGTAAATTCGGACAAGCAAAAAACGCATACGGCTTAAGCAGTATTAAAGCCAAAAGAAGTGACACCTCACAGAGTTGGATTGGGGCAATATTTTTTATAATGAATTTGATATCATTAGAAAAAATAGCGAAACAATACGCTATTTTTTGTGTCGTATTCAAAAATTACAGTGCAAGGTTAAAAATAAACATAATCAACTTTATTGATAACTCCAGTTATAGCATAAATCATATTTTTAAACTGACTATTCTTAAATATCTAATGATATCTTCTTGATAAAATCTGCAAGCCCTAAACTAGATATATAATTTATCAACTAAATTATGAAGTTGGTTTATATGGCTTCTGTGATCTTCTATTTACCCAAAATGTCCTTTAAATTACTTGATGATTTCATATACAATACTCCGTTAAGTTTTTATGCTGCTCTGATACCATAATACAGTAGTTCTTTAATTTTTTGTTTATTATTCTTCAAGTTCGGTCTTATAGCGAACACGTTAAAAAATCGAGCTAGCATTAACTCATTGTGATGTAAGGTTTTAATATCCTTGATTGAGAAAGCCCCTCTTAGCCTTTTTTCAATAGGCATCCAATGTGTAATCTTAGCGAGATTAACCGTTGTAAGTGCTGTATTAAAATGAAAGTTGAGTTTATCTTTACTTCTTGCTTGACAGTGATTTAGACCTGAGTATTGCTTGGCATCTCTAAAAGTAAATTCTATTTGAAATCTGGTGCATAATATGTCAAAATCATTTCTGCTGAAATTGTTACATCTGTAGAAAAATATAATTTATGATTCCATTTTCCTTTTTTAAGGAAATAAACAATCACAAGATTGATTTTTCTTTTTAATGATTTTGAGTATACAATAGCGCTGTATACTTTGCTTTGCTGATTGTCTTCTATCAAAGAAAAATATTCTTTTCTAAGTTTTTTATAATCAATTTTTCCATCATATTTCTTAGGTCTTCCTCTCCCATATTTCTGTTGGTCAGTATAAATATATTGTAAGTCAGCATCGTTTCTTAGTCTGCTAACGGTCTCCAATCCATTATCAGAGAGTTTAGAAACAAAACCGTATTTGGAAAAATAAGCATCTGCCACAACATATTTAGACATCGAAAGAAGGACCTCTTTTCTTTGAATCAATATATTGGCATAATGATCTACCAAACTTTTTGATTCCAAATTATTTGGTGTCTGAACAGCCTCTAAATGAAACGCTGTATGATTATCTATATCAATCGCTGCTATACCAGATATTTCCAATCCCCATTTTGCCTTTCCCGCTACACCAGACCAATAATAACCAACTCCACAGGTGGATTTACCAGATTTACTAACATAACTCGGGTCGAAAGCAATGGTTAAATGTTTGCCCCCATACTCAGTAATCAATTCTTTATTGAAATTTAAAAAGTCAAAAGACTTACTAAACTGATTCCTGTAATGTTGTTCTCCATGATCACCATAACGACTTAACTGCATAAAATTTAAACGTCCTTTTATGCTGAGAAATAGACCAAAAACTTCCAACATAAAATCATATTGCCATTTATTTACATCTTTCATTTTGTTAAGTAATCTTTTTGTGTGATATTTATAGTTGGATTTCTCCTTGAGAAGCATCATTAATAGCTGTTTGAAATTAACTATTAATTTAATGATAATCAGGGAGTTATCCTAATTTTTGAGCCTGTTTTTTTAACTTATTTGATTGACTGTTAGAGGGTTAGGGCAAAGTTTAACGGAGTATTGATATAGTTAAATTATATAATTATCAATACAATATATTAATAATTTAAACAACTAGTAATCAGGTAAATAATTGAATTTGTAACTTAAAAAAGTATAATTACGCCCTGTACTGATCAAGTAATCGTTATCTTTTAATAGATAAAATAACTCAAAAAGCTCCTTCTCAAAGGAGCTTTTTTAATGCTGTAAGTGCAATATCTAATTCTTCTTTTTTGGTGAATTTTGAAAAGGAAAACCGTACAGAAGTATTGTTCGCATTTTCTTCAGATAAAAATGCTTGTAAAACGTGAGACCCTTTATTGCTTCCACTTTGGCAAGCACTACCTCCAGAGACTGCTATTCCTGCTAAATCTAAAGAGAATAATAGCATCTCTTTTTTTACAGGAAAACGAACATTTAAAATAGTATAACTACTCTTTTCCAAATTAGATGAAAGTCCATTAAACATAACAGTATCAAACGTATTCTTTAACGCTGAAATAAAATAGCTCTTTAAATTTTTGACATAATTTACATCATCTTTAAGAGAATACAGTGCTAAATCCAGCGCTTTTTCCATACCTAAAATTGAATGTACATTCTCTGTACTTGAGCGCGCGCCTCTTTCCTGTCCACCTCCATATAACATTGGCTTAATACCAAACCCTTTTTTAAAATAAGCAAAACCAACTCCTTTAGGGCCATGAAATTTATGTGCACTGGCAGCAATAAAATCTATCGGTATTTTTTGTAAATCTATAGTATAATGTCCAATTATTTGCACTGTATCAGAATGAAAAAGCGCAGCATACTTTTGACATAAATCACACACTTTATCAACTTGTAAAATGTTCCCTATTTCATTATTTACATACATTAAACTTACTAATGTTTTATTCTTTATTAAAGAAAGTAGCTCTTCTAAATGATCTAAATCAATCGTGCCAAATTCATTAATATTTACATATAAAACTTCTGTATTATTTTCTTTCTGAAGGTGCTCCACACAATGCAACACTGCGTGATGTTCAATTTTAGAAGTAATAATTGTTTTAACGTCTAAATTAGTAACTGCATTGAATAAAATTAAATTGTCTGCTTCTGTGCCTCCAGCAGTAAAAATAATTTCGCTTGCAGACACCTTAAAGTGTTTCGCAATATTTTTACGCGCTGTTTCTACTGCCGATTTTGCTTTTCTACCTAACTGATGTGTAGAAGAAGGGTTTCCAAAATTTTCTTGCATAGATTTTTGCATCACAGAAATAACTTCTGGATGCATTGGCGTTGTAGATGCGTTATCTAAAAAGATAGTTTTCATACAGCAAAAATACAGAGAATTTTTAGTCTATTATAAATTAATGAAGGTTTGCCATTCCTTCAAAGGCAGGAATCTAAATTTACGTTTCTACAGATTTCTGCTTTTGTAGGAATTGTACACAACAATAAAGTATGTCATTAATTTTGAAAAATATAAACTTCAGTAGCTCCTAAACCATATTTTTTGTAAGAAGCATCGTAATATTTTACAGGATAATTATTTAATAAAAATTCTAATTCTGTTTTTAAAACGCCCTCTCCTACTCCGTGAATAAAGACTAATTTAGAAATTCGTTTTTGAATACAATATTCTAATTTTCGTTTTGCGGTAGTAATTTGATGTGTTAAAATATCGTAATTATCTAATCCTTTTTTAGATTTTAATAACTTATCTATATGCAAATCTACTTCCATTACTGCTTCATTTTTCGTCTTTACAAATAACGTTTTTTTCTTTTCTTGCGAAAACGCTTTTTCTTTTAAAAGCTCATTATCAATATCAGAATACTTGGTAAGTTCTCGCTGTTCTTTTCCAATTTTTACTAACTCAGACTTTTGAAAAACAAACGTCATATCATCTGTTTTAACGGAAATAGTATCGCCAGAAATTTTTACAACAATTCCTTTGACAACGTCATCTAAAACCGCAACTTTATTTCCAATTTCTAAATGCATTATTAATCTTTTAGTAAACGGCAAGTTACAAACAAAAATTATTTTTACCTTGTAAAATAATTACAAAAAAATGATAGAAACTACTAACATAGAAACCGTCTCTTTTTTTAAAAATGCAGTTAATAATAGTGCTATTTCTGCAGAAAGAAAAAGTATTTTGCACGAGGTTTCTAAAAAAATTGCTACCGTTTTTAATGAAGGTGACAGCGTAAATATCAATTTTATTTGTACGCACAATTCACGCAGAAGTCAATTAGGGCAAGTATGGGTGTTCTTTGCTGTTGAGTATTTTAAATTACAAAATATATTTTCTTTTTCTGGCGGAACTGAAGTTACTGCTTTTTATAAAAATACTGGGCGTAATAGACAAAAAGGAGTCTGTTTTTGATTAAATATTTCCAAGTGGACAAAAAGGAGTCTACCTATTTTACTTTATCAAACTCCTAAAAAAGCGTTAATAAACTTTATTTTTCTCTCAATGGATAATCCATTATGATTCCTGAGTTTATTCTTTAAATCTGCAAAATGCCCATCAATTGCATTGGTCGTATTTGGGATATTTAATTCGATATAATCATACCAAGTAAACAACCAAGGTAAATTACTTTTTAGGCTTCTATAAGCACTTCTCAGACGCTTATGTGTGTAATAACTCTTGCCTGTTTCAATATTTACTGTTCGCTCATTTAGAAAGTCTTCCCATTTTATAAACCAATTATTTAAACCGCCTTCAAAAGATTCTCTATCTGTCATTTTCATCATAGAAACAAGCTCCTTTAATTCGATAGATGCTGGAAGTTTAGGGTTTTTAGTGATATATCTTCTGATGATTGCCACTTGATGAAACTGGCACATTTGAACTGGTATTGATCCAAAAGATTGAGCTAATCCTTTTCTTCCATCGCTTACTATTGCAACTATTGTAAACCCTTTTAATGCTAACTCTTCTATCCCTTTTTTGTAAAGAAAATTAGTCTCATTCTTTACATAATATTTCAGTAAGTTTTCTTTGGTAATAGCGTCTTTAAAGAGCATTACCCCAAAATTTCTTCCCCAATAAGTGGTATCCATCAATACGACTACTTCTCTAGCTTCTTTTGAAAAAATAGAGACCTTATGCAAATCAATCTTGCGTTGAATCGTTCGCTTCGAACAATTATATCTCTTAGCCAACTGTAAATATGTTTGTTTACCTCTTAAATATTCTTCCCAAAGTAGTGCAGGATTTAATCTATAACCTCCTAAAAATTGCTTTCCACAAGTCCTACATTTATACCTCTGTTTTCCATTTCTAAAACCACTCTTTTTTGTGAAATAACCGTGACAATTTATACACTTTTTTTATTCATAAGCTTTCGTTTACTCCAAAGATAATGACAATAAGCGTTATAGAGACTTTAAGACTCCTTTTTGTCTATTAAGCCAAATACTGTAAAAACATTGCAACAGGTTGGTTTTAATTTTAATGTGATTGATTTTTCACACCAAAACCCGAAGTATTTAATTTCTTTTAAAGACAGTGAGAAATGTATTACTGGGTTTTCAAAAATTTATGATGATAAAGAAAATGGTTCGCCTTTTATTGCCATAACAGCCTGCGATAATGCTGATGTGAACTGCCCGTTTATTTCAGAGGCTTCTGCTCGTTTTCATTTGCCTTTTGTAGATCCGAAATTTTCTGACGGAACAGCGCAAGAACGTGAAGCTTATTTGGTTACAAATAAACAAATTGCTAGCCAAGTTTTTATAATTTTTAAGGAAGTAAAACGGTTGCTTTCTTAATCTTAGAGTTTACACTCGTTTAATTTTACAACCTTTACTTGGTATAGATTCCTACTTTCGTAGGAATGACAAGGAAAAATAACGAAGTAATCTTTTTTTTAATTATGAGATTGCCACAGTTTACAAAAAAGTAAACTGCGAAATGACAAAACTATAAAGTTAGCAAACAGGTTTAGCCCAGATTGAACGGTTTGTTTGAGCTCTTTTTTAGTTGTTGGTTCGAGTGAATTTATGAAGAATGAATAAATTTGTATCGAGAACAAAACTAAAAAAAGCGAGTAGTGAAAGCTGGAAATAGCTTCTAAAAAAAACTTCGCCCAAGGGTACGAGGTTTTAATATTTTATAATAATAATTGAACTCTGGTTCATAGAAATTTTCTTTTTATTTTGACGCAAGCGTCGAGGGAATTAAACCCTATTGGGCTATCGCGCCCTGCAAATTAAATTTCTGTATTTTTATCATACGGAATGCTATCTAAAACATGGGTAATTACGTCTATACGCGCTTCGGTTTTACGATTGGCTCGAATTACTTTCCAGGGTGAAATTTTGGTGTCCGTTTTAGTAAACATTGCTTTTTTATACTCGGTGTAATTGTCCCATAGTTCTTGTGCGCGTTCGTCTACAGCTGTCATTTTCCATTGTTTTAACGGGTCGTTTTTAATGTCTTGAAAACGTTTTGCCTGTTCTTTTTTAGAGATAGACATATAAATCTTTACCAATCGAATGCCAGATTCTAAAATCATACGCTCAAAATCGTTCACTTGGTTCATGAAAATTTTATATTCTTTATCAGTACAAAATCCGTTTACAGGTTCTACCACCGCACGGTTGTACCAACTTCTATCAAAGAAAACCATTTCTCTAGCTTTTGGAAATTGCTTTACATAACGTTGAAAATACCACTGACTTTGCTCATCTTCCGAAGGTTTTGGCAACGCCACAATACGCATATGACGTGGATTAATACGTTCTGTTATTCTACGAATTGCACCACCTTTTCCGGCTGCATCACGACCTTCAAAAATCACTATAATACGTTCGTTACTATTAATTGCCCAAGTTTGTAATCGTATTAATTCTACTTGTAATTCTTTAAGTTTTTGTTCGTAATTTACATATCTAACTGCGCGCTCTAAATTTATTGGTTCTTTAGAAAGCAATGTTTTTAACCCAATAGTAGAGTTCAATTTTATTATATCATCTTCTGTAAGTTTCTTTTCCATTTTAATCTATTTGATATACAGAGCGGTAGTAACGCATTACTACATTTGGGTCTATATTTAACGTGGTTTTAGCATTTTTTTTCCCGTCATAATCAAATTGAGAAAGTACATAACGCATTGCTTCTAAACGTGCTGTTTTTTTGTTGTTGGTTTTTATAACAATCCACGGGCAATAGGTTGTATGCGTTTTGGTAAACATTTCTTCTTTGTAAAAAGTGTACTTATCCCACAGTTCTTGTCCTTTTTTATCTACAGAACTAAACTTCCATCGTTTTAACGGATTGTCTATTCGAGCGTCAAAACGTTTTATCTGTTCGTCTTTTGATATGGATAACCAAAACTTTATAACTACTACTCCGTCTTCATACAGCATATGTTCAAAATCTGGAACTTGCACTAAAAATTCTTTATATTCTTTTTCAGTACAAAAACCCATAACAGGCTCAACTACCGCTCTATTATACCAACTTCTATCAAAAAAAACAATTTCTCCAGGGTTCGGTAATTCTTTAATATAGCGTTGAAAATACCATTGCCCTTTTTCAGTTTCTGTTGGCTTGTTAAGCGCCACTAAACGTATAGAACGCGGGTTAAGACGCTCCATAAATCTACGAATATTTCCGCCTTTTCCAGCGGCATCACGTCCTTCAAAAATTACTGCAACACGCTTGTTATTCTTAGAAACCCATTGTTGTAATTTTACCAATTCTACTTGTAATTTACGCAACTCACTTTCATATGCAAGTGTTTTTTTAACCTTCTTATAAGAAATTTTTTTTTGCTTAAGAAGTGCTACTAATTCTTTAGTAGTTTGTGCACTTTTAAAATCTTGAATTGTTAATCTTGCTTTGTTTTTCATTCTGAAGTAAAAAAGAACGACTAAATTAGTAATTATTATGTTAAAATAACAACTATTTCAGTTCTAAAAAATATATTTGTATCATATGAAAAAAAAAATATTTTTTGTGCTCCTTTGTTTAACAGCAACTCTTTTTTCGCAAAGAAAATATGCCAAAGAGTTTAGTTTTTTAAACGACAACGACTTATATACTCCTACACAGCAAGATCGTTACTACACAAACGGTATATTTTTTTCTTACAGACACCTAACCAATACGTCTAATGAAAAGATTGCCAAAAAAGTATATGAATATCAATTAGGGCACCATATATACACGCCTTTTAAAGCTCTATTTGATTTAAAAGAAGAGCATGATAGACCTTTTGCTGGTTATTTATATGGAAGTTTTGGAGTAGATTATTTTTTTAAAAACAATGATGTTCTAAAAATTTCCACTCAAATTGGTATTATTGGTTCAAATGCATTGGGTTGGGAATTACAAGATATTATTCATGATATTTATGGGTTTAAAAAAGCTATTGGTTGGAAATATCAAATAACGAATGCCTTTGCTTTAAATATAAATGCAGCCTATATAAAACCTTTATTCAACACTACTAATTTTGATATAAACTGGTACAATAATGCTAAAATAGGTACCGTTTTTACAAATTTTTCAACAGGCTTATATCTTAGAACAGGGTTTGTTCCTCTTCAAAAATTAGTAAATTCTATTGCCTTCGGCGGAAACTTAAACAGTAACAATACTAGTTTTAATAATGAAGTTGAAGTGTTTTTATACGCAAAACCTATAGTAAGTTATGTAGCTTATGATGCAACTATACAAGGTAGTTTTCTTAATGATAGCAGCCCTGTTACTTTTGAGATAGAACCGCTTACGTTTTCTTCAGAATTTGGAATACGTTTTACAGCAAACCGATTTAATTTTGGTTATGCATTTCATTTATACACCAAAAAATTGAAAAGCGTGCGTGTACCTAACACTAACTTTTATGGTACAATTCTGTTGAGTTATCAGTTTAATTAGAAATTTTAAAACCATAAGTTCTTATCGGTTTCTGCTTTCGCAGAAACAATAAACTACTCTTCAAAATAATTATCTTTAAAACCAATTAAGTAGAGTTTTTCTTGTGCTCTTGTAACTGCGGTGTAGAGCCATCGTAAATATTCAATATTTGGTCCTTCAGGTAAATATGGCTGCTCTATAAAAACAGTTTTCCATTGACCTCCTTGAGATTTATGACAAGTCATTGCATATGAAAACTTAACCTGTAACGCGTTAAAATATTTATTCTTTTTAATGAATAGAAACTGCTTATACTTGGTTTCGTTTGCAAAATCTTCTTTTACGGCTTCATATAATTTATTAGATTCTTCGTAACTCAAAGAGGGTGTTTCACTTGTTAAAGTATCCAATAACAATACCGTTTCAAAAGGTTTCATGTCTGGGTAATCTATCATTCTAATCTCAACTTCTGCAAATTTAAATCCGTAGAGTTCTTTTATATTATTAATACGCATTATTTCGCAAATATCTCCGTTTGCTATAAACCCTGCGGAAGAAGAATCTTTCAACCAGAAATAATTATTTTTCACAACCATTACGTAATCACCTGTAGAAATTTCATTTTCTTGCCCGCGAATTTTTGTTCGTATTTGTTGATTATATTGGTTTGCACGTTTATTAGAACGCACAATAAAAGCAGTATCTTCAACTCCAATTTCACCATCATAAGAAGATGTTATTGCGTCTTCAATATCGTAACCATCTTCTAAACGAATAATATCAGGAAAATTTACATCAAACTGAAAATTTGTAACATTGTTATGTAAATGTAACCGTAACGTAGTTGCGTTGGCAAGAATTCCAGAGTTTTCGTGTTGGCGCATAACTTCGTCTAACTCAATTTCTGTAACCTCTTTACTATATTCAAATTCTAACTTTGATGCTTCTAAAGCTGGGCTTATACTTAATTTTATAGGTGGAAGTTGGGCTGTATCTCCTATAAAAATAATTTTACAATTTTTCCCAGAATATACATACGAGATTAAATCATCTAATAAAGAACCATTTTCAAACAATTTTGCGTTTTGAGGTTTGTCAGGAATCATTGAAGCTTCATCAATAATAAAGAGTGTGTCTGTATGCTTATTAGTTTGCTTGGTAAAACTTACACCTCCATTACCTGACTTCTTTGGGAAGTATATTTTTTTATGAATTGTAAGTGCTTGTCGTTTAGAATAATTAGAAATTACTTTTGCTGCACGACCTGTTGGCGCTAACAATACAGCCTTTCTACCTGCTTTAGACAAGCAATTTACTACTGTACTTATAGTAGTAGTTTTTCCTGTACCTGCATATCCTTTTAATAAAAACAAGGCGCTATCATTTTCTTCAAAAGTAAAAATAGCTAATAAGTTTAATAACTCTTGCTGTTTTATTGTTGGAGAATGCGGAAATTTTTTTAATAATTCTTGGTAGAAATCTTGCGCGGATTTTATCATTGTTCAAAGATAGCATTGATTTATAAATAAAAGTTTTCATCTTTAAAAAAAAATTGTAGATTTGCGAGTATCATATATTAAAAACATAAAAAAAAATGGGATTATTACTAACGATTTTATTAGCTGTTGCAGCTGTAATTATTTTAGCTTACGTTATTGTTAAATTTATACCTCTTAAAATGAGATGGTTAGTGTCTATATTACTTTTAGCTGTTGCTGTTTTTTTAGGGGTTAAAATTTATGACGGTATTATGAAGCCTATTAAATTTGATAAAGACAAAAAAGCACGTTATTCTAGAGTTATTGGTAATTTAAAAATAATACGTGATGCCGAAGTTAAGTACAATGAAGTACACGGTACGTTTACAAAAGACAAAAAGGCTTTAATTACCTTTATAGAAAACGGAAAATTAGTGCTTACAGAAACTAAAAACATTACGGTAAAAGAAAATCGTGGTGGTGGTATTTTTATTGAAGTTTCTAAAAGAAAAGTAGATACAACAGGATATGAACCTGTTTTAAACTATTTTAAAAATAGAAACTATAAAGATATGTTTAAAGTACCAGGTACAAATGGTAAAGAGTTTACTATAGAAACTGGTAGAGTAGAGAAAGTAGCTGGTTTAGAAGTGCCCGTATTTATAGCTAAGGTTAAAAAATCTTTAATCTTAGAAGGCATGGATAGGTCTTTAGTTAAACAAGAATTAGAAGCTATAACAACAGATCAAATTAAAGGAGCATTTGTATCCGTTGGTTCTCTAGTAGAAGTAACAACTGGTGGTAACTGGCCTCCATTATACGATAAAAGTGTTGCTACAAAAAAAGAGTAAACATATAAGCACAAGTGCACAAGAAAAAAATCTATCCATCCAATTTAGTTTGGATGGATTTTCTTTTTGTATAACAGATCTTTCTTTTAAAATAATTCATTTTACTGAATATACTTTTAAAGGAACACTACCAACACCTGAACTTTTACTCGAAAAAATTGAAGCTATTTTTAGTTCAGATACTAATTTACAACAAGATTTTAAATCGGTAGAAGTTATACATCAAAATAATTTAGCATCCTTGGTTCCTTATGAATATTTTGATGAAGATAACCTAAAAACATATCTAGATTATACTATAAAAACGTTAGCAACCGACTTTATTGCTTTTGATGATTTACCTAGCCTAAACGCTAAAAACGTGTATATTCCGTATGTAAACGTAAACAACTATTTATTTCAGAATTTTGGGGAGTTTGAGTACAAACACCATGCAACAATTTTAATTGACAAACTAATAGGTCTTTCTAAAGAAAAAATTGGAAAACAGTTTTTTGTGCACGTTACCAATACTCAATTAGATATTATAGTTATTGAGAATAAAAAACTAGTGCTATATAATACATTCACATTCAACACTAAAGAAGATTTTATCTACTATATTTTATTTGTAGCTGAACAATTAAATTTAAATCCAGATGAGTTTCAGCTTACCTTTTTAGGTACTATTGAAAAGGATTCAGAAAATTATAAAATAGCCTACAACTACGTTAGAAATATAGGTTTTATAAAAACATCTTTAGGTTTTTTTATTGATTCGGAAGATTTCTCACAGCATTCTAATTTTATACTTGTTTCATAAATGCGCATAATTTCAGGAAAACATAAAGGTAGAAGACTCTCTGCACCAAAAAACTTACCCGTTCGCCCAACAACAGATATGGCGAAAGAAAGCTTGTTTAACATCTTAAACAACTTATATTATTTTGATACAATTTCTGTAATCGATTTATTTGCAGGTACAGGAAATATTAGTTTTGAATTTGCTTCTCGTGGCACACAAGAAATAACGGCAATAGATAGTCATTATGCTTGTGTAAAATACATTTATAATACGGCAAAAGAGCTCGAATTAGACATTAACAGCTTAAAAAGTGACGTATATAGGTTTCTAGAAAAAACTCCGCTAAAAGCAGATATTATCTTTGCAGATCCGCCATATAATTTTGAACCAGAACAGTTTTTAAAAATTGTAGATTTAGTTTTCGAAAGAAACCTCTTAAATGAAGAGGGTTTGTTAATTGTAGAGCATTCTAAACATACCAAGCTTTCTGAACACCCAAAATTTTCTTATAACAAACGCTATGGTGGTAATATGTTTAGTTTTTTTAAAGGTTAATTTTATCGCGCTATTTTTTTGAGAACTTAATTAATCTGATTTTCTATATTAAATCAACCACCTCAATGCAAGAGACAAAGTATGAAAAAAGAAAAACCTTCCGCTTTTTGATACAAGCATCAAGGAATTAAACCTATTTGAGTGGAATTAAAAAAATATTTCAGTATATATAACTAATATTAAAGCCACATGAAAAAGAACGATTCTATTCTTAATTCTTATAATTTTAATTCTTGTTTCTAACTATTCAATCAAAAAAAACGCAGAAAATAAAACATTTTCAGATTCTTCAAAAATAAAGAAAAACAAAGGTTAGACTTGTATTAGGAACGTCTAAGGCTCTTAAAGATGGAAGAGGTGATTTATAAATTTTAAATATAGAATAAACGCAACAGTAGAGTTATATAGAAAAGGTAAGATTTATTTTATTTTAGTCTGAGGAGTATACTTTGGAAATGAAAGTTATGATGAACCTACAGGTTTCAAAAATGAATTGATAAAGAAAGGGATTCCTGCTGATAAAATTTTTCTTGATTATGCTGGGTTTAGAACATTAGACTCTGTTGTAAGAGCTAAAGAAATTTTCGCTCAAAAAAACATTACTATTATTTCACAAAAATTTCATAATGAAAAGAGCAATATATCTTGCTGAAAATAATGGAATTACAGCGATTAGTTTTAACGCAAAAGATTTTACTGGAAAATCTGAAATGAACTACCCCGACCCAAGGGTACGAGGTATCAAGCAGAAGAAAACCTTATTTTTAGTTTGATGAAAACCATAGGTTTTCAAACTTTCCTCTTGACCACCGACGCAAGCGTCGGGGAATTCTTTCGATTAAAAACAAAAGCCTTTTTAGATATTCTATTTAGAATTCAACCAAAATTTTTAGGAAAAAAATTGAAATAAAATAAGCTTGCAAACTAAAACAACGAAGTAACCATATCTTTAATTGTAACACCTTCTGCTTCTGCTTTGTAATTTTTTACAATTCTATGAGAAAGAATTGGCACAGCAACTGCTTGCACATCTTCAATATCTGGTGAATACTTTCCGTTTATAACAGCATACGCTTTAGCTGCTAAAATTAGGTTTTGTGAAGCTCTTGGACCTGCTCCCCAATCAACATATTTTTTAATTAACTCAGTTGCTTCTGGAGATTTTGGTCTTGTTTTACCAACCAATTTTACCGCATATTCTACCACATTATCTGCTACAGGAACCTTTCTTATCAGCTTTTGAATCGCTACAATTTCTTCCGCAGAAAATAATGGGTTTACCGTTTGCTGCTCATTAGAAGTTGTTTTTTTTACCACTTCCACTTCTTCTTCAAAACTTGGATATTCTAAATTTATAGAAAACATAAAACGGTCTAATTGTGCTTCTGGTAACGGGTATGTTCCTTCTTGCTCAATAGGGTTTTGAGTTGCCAAAACAAAAAATGGTAAATCTAATTTGTAATGATGACCAGCAATTGTTACTGAACGTTCTTGCATTGCTTCTAGCAGTGCCGCTTGTGTTTTTGGTGGTGTACGGTTAATTTCATCAGCCAAAATAATATTAGAAAAAATAGGCCCTTTTATAAATTTAAACTGACGATTTTCGTCTAAAATCTCACTTCCTAAAATATCTGAAGGCATTAAATCTGGTGTAAATTGAATACGTTTAAAATTTAATCCTAACGCATCTGAAACGGTATTTACCAATAACGTTTTTGCTAAACCTGGAACACCAATCAACAACGAATGTCCACCACAAAAAATAGACAGTAGTGTAAACTTTACTGCCTCTTCTTGACCAATAATTACCTTACCTATTTCTTGCTTTATTTGTAAATATTTCTGGACTAAATTGTTTACCGCCGCTACGTCTGACATAATTAATTATCGAATTACAGTTAAAAAATATTCCCGTTCCGAAGTATCGAAACGAGAATGACAATATATAAAATTTATTGATTCTTATTTATTCCTTTTTTTCCAATCTTTTTTAAAGGTACATTTTTTAAAATCTGAACCCATTTTAATATACGTATCACTTATTTTGTCTTTAGACCATTTAGCAATTCCTTCTTCTTTCTTCTTTGCTAATGCCAATTTCTGAACCTTAACATAATCTTCTATCAAATCTGCTTTATGAGTATTTGTACGATTTTTCATTAAAATAATTTTATACATCTTCTCTCCCCCTCTAGTTTCATCATAAAAAGGTTCTGTAATCTGATCTTTCTTTAAATTGCTAACACGTGCATACATTGCAGGATCCATACGTGTAAGTTCAAAAGCAGGTTCTCCGCTATATGGATTTACAATTATTCCACCGTTATTTTTAGTATCTTTATCTTCAGAAAATTTCTTAACAGCAGCTGCAAAAGTAATTTTACCTTCTAAGATATCTTTTCTTATTTTCTCAACTTTCGTTTTCGTTTCTGCTAATTTAGCATCAGGAATTTCTGGCTGCATTAAAATATGTGATACCTCACGTGTGTTTCCTTGAATTTTATGCAATAATACTATATGATATCCAAAAATAGTTTTAAAAGGCTCAGAAATCTGCCCTTCATCTAAAGAAAAAACAACTTCTTTAAATTCTTTTATAAATGGACTGTTTTTATTGATTGCCCCCATATTTCCACCATTTTTAGCAACAGATGGATCATCTGAATTAATAATGGCTTTTAACTTAAAACTAGAACCCTCTTCAACTTCTTTCTTTATTTTTAAAAGTTTTGTTAAAATTCTATCATTTTCTTCTTTAGTTGGTTCTGCATATAATACTATTTGTGCTAATTCTATTTCCGCAGGAAATTCTGGCAACTCATTATCTTCTTTTAATCCGTTATAATACACACGAATTTCTTCTGGTGTAATATCTATTTTTTCTGTAATATTTTGTTGCTCTTTTTCTATAAGTAAATTCTCTTTTTGAACCTTACCTAACTCCTTTTTCAAATCTTCTAAATCATTAAAACCATAAGCTTTAACAACTTTTTCTATTGTACCATATTCTTGCGTAAAATATTTCACACTACGCTCTACACGTTTGTCTATTTGAGACTGAGTAACGGTAACACTGTCAATTACTGCATGGTGTGCTAATAATTTTTGTTCCATTAATTGCTCTAGCATTTCGCAATCAGAAAATTTAATTTTTCCTTCGCTTCGCAATTCTACTTCTTGTTTAAACTTAGCAATATCTGAGTCTAAAACTATATTCTTACCGATAACTACCGCTACTCCATCAATTTTTATTTTTTGGGCGTTAACTGCTATTATTCCGAAGAAAAATAAAAAGGTAAAAAGTTTACTATTCTTTAAAATGTTTGTCTTTAATGGCATCATTAATCAGCGTTTTTTCAATCTCTCGTATTAATTCTAATTTTCTTTTGTATAAAATTAGCTGCTTTATTTTAGGTTCTATATAACTTAAAGGTGCAACTTCGTTTCTTTTTAAAACGTCTTTTACAGCGACCAAATATACTCCTAAACTATCTTCCTTTTGTATCAATTTAGATATTTTTAACAGTTTTTCTTTAGGCTCTGTGGCAAATGGTGGAATTTTTAACATAAGCTCTTCTACTGTTACCCAAGTAGTATCTCGTAAGCGAGAGGATTTAAAGTTTATGGTTTGGTTTTCTAAGATTTCTAAATCTGCTTCTTTAGTAGATTTAAACCTCTTTATAATGCTCTTTTTATTGATAAAACCATTACCAAAATGCACATATTTAAGCTGCAGTAACTCTTCGTTTAGCTTAAAGTTTTCTTTATTTTTATGGTAATACTCAAGAATTTCTGTCTTTGCAATTATGGTATCTAATTGTTGTTTTATTAAGCGTTCTTTATAATTATTTACAAACAAACTTTGTCTATACTCTTCAACTAAACTATTAATTTTATTATTATTTCTTTCAGAAACATTTTCTTCTGCTTTTTTTAGCAATAATTGTTGCTTTGCCCAAGAGTTTATAAAACTTTTTACCAATACCAAACTATCATTTTTAGAGATATTCTTTGGCAACATATTCTCTATGTCTTTTTTATACAGTTTAGTTTGATAAACTGTAGCAATTGGTGGTTCAACTTCTTCTATACCTTTAGGATGAATACCTAAATATTCACAAGAAATGAAGAATATTAAAACCAATATATAAGGTGCTTTTTTCACTATTGATTGTATTGTTTTTTAAACCTACGTAATGCCTTTTTATTAATATCTATTTTAATGTTTCTACGCAATTCTTCTATCCAATTCTCCTCTAAATATGTTTGATAGTCACTCATTACTTCTCCTTTAATTTCAGAGAGTTTCTGTTCTTTAAATTTTGTTTGTTTTGAAAAGAAATTTCGCAAACCAAGAGTATCTTTTACCGATTTGTTCCATATTTTTTTCTCCATTAAATCAAACAATAACAAACCGTCTCTATATTCTTGTATAGTATTTTTATATTTTGGTTCTGTGTATTCTAAATTTTCTTTAAAATAAGTAATTATTTCTTGATTTATAAAGCTTTCTTTTAATATATCTATTGGTAAATGACGACGGTGCCCTATATATATTGCAAAAGATTCTTGCGTAATTTTCTTATTATTAATAGTTATTAAAACAGCTTGTAAACTATCTTTAGAAAAATCTCTTCTGCCAGATTTAAACTGCTTAAAAGCTTCATCATTCAACTGAATTTTATATGCTGCCTTCAACCGATTTACAACTGCTTGTCTAGACAATTTTGCTCTACTGCTACTTTTAACTTTAGTTCTTAATTTCTTTTTTACTTTTTCTAACGGTTGTACAGGGTAATTTTTAAGCAGTTTTACAATATGCCAACCAAATTTGGTTTTAAACGGTTTGCTATAATCACCTATTTTTTGAAGAGAATGCACAATGTTTTCAAAACCATCTACCATTTTACCAGTTCCAAACTTAGGTAATTTACCTCCATTTACTGCAGAACCCTTATCAGAAGAATATTGTTTTGCTAGCGCTTCAAAATTTTCTCCCATTTGTAATTTCTTATAAACAGAATCCATTCTTACTTTACCAACAATACTTCTATCGTTTGCAACAATATGAGCCACTTCAAACTCTCCTCTTGAAGAACGCATTGCATCAACTTTTAAAATATGATATCCAAAACGAGTTTTAAAAGGTTTAGACACTTCGCCTATTTTAGTTTTATATGCTGCATCTTCAAAAGGGTATACCATTTGAAATGCAGAGAAATAACCTAAATTTCCTTTATTTTTCTTTACTGAAGGATCTTCTGACACTTCAAAAGCAACCTTTTCAAATGGTTCTCCATTAATAATTCTGTTACGGTAACTCAATATTTTCTTAAAGTACTCAAGCGTATCATTTTCTTCCATTCCTTTAGGAAAACGCACTAAAATATGTTTTACTTTTATTTCATTTTTTGTTCTAAAATAAGCTTCTTCAACCAATTTATCTATCAAAGAGTTGTCTTGTAAATATGGCGCAGATAGCTGATTTTTATACGTATTTAATTCCCTTTTATAGCTTCTAGAACTATCTAAACCAAGTGAATATGCCTGTTTTAGTTTTAACTTATAGTTTATATATAAATCTAAATAATTATCAATATTTCTAGAATCTTCATCTTGTATTAAATTTAAATTCTTCTCATAAACACGTTTAAATTCTTCAACATAAACAGGTTCTTTATTTATAGTAAATAGCACATTTTTCTTTTGAGAAAAAAGAGATGCACTAAAAATAACAATTGCAAAAAATAAAATTATTTTTTTCATAATTTAAAGTATTTTATAAAGAGATTATGCCTTTAATATTTTCAGCTTTTATGTAATATGAAATAACCTCTTGAGAGGATTTTACTTTTAATACGATAGAAACGCTACTATATTTTCCTGTCTTCGATTTTTTTGTTTTAATAACGGCTTCTCCTTTATCAAACAACTTTTGTACCTCTTCTGTTTGTCCTTCTTCTGTAGGCACAATAAACTTATACATATAATCAGCAGGAAACTTAGTAGTATCATCTAACTGATTTTTTAGATTCTCGTAAAATTCTTTTCTATCTTGCATAAGTGTTTTCTAAATTCTTAACAAATAACAAGCCACAAAATTACACTATATTATTATTTTTAACCATTTAAATTTTACATTTGCTTGATGCAGCAAAAAATTGTTCTTATTGGAGGTCCTGGAACTGGAAAAACTACTATTCTAAACAAACTCAAAAAACGCGGATTTTATTGTATGGAAGAAGTTTCTAGGGAAGTAACCTTAAAAGCACAACAAGAAGGAATAGACCAACTATTTTTAACACAACCTTTATTATTTAGTGAAAAATTATTGGAAGGAAGAATTCAACAATTTATAAATGCAGAAAAAAGCAATGAAAAATTTACTTTCTTTGATCGTGGAATCCCTGATGTTTATGCATATATGAATTATTTTAAAACTGAATATCCGCCAATTTTTATTGAAGAAAGTAAGAAATACACCTATAATAAACTTTTTATTTTTTCTCCTTGGAAAAAAATTTACACTTCAGATAACGAACGTTACGAAACTTTTGAGCAGTCAAAACAAATTGATGGTTTTTTACGAAAAGCGTATACAGAAATTGGATATCAATTAATTGAAGTTCCTTTTGAAACTGAAGATGAACGTACCAATTTTATTTTGAATTCTTTAGAATTCAATGTATGATTTCTCCATTAGAGATATTACAAAAATTTTGGAAACACTCAAATTTTCGTGACCCGCAAGAAAAAATAATACAGGCTGTTTTAGCAAAAAATGATGTTGTGGTGTTACTACCAACTGGTGGTGGAAAATCAATTTGTTTTCAAATACCTGCATTACTTTTTGATGGTATTTGTATTGTTATTTCCCCATTAATTGCCTTAATACAAGATCAAGTTGAAGGTTTACAAAAGCGAGGAATTAAAGCAACAACTATTTCTTCAGGAAGCTCTCAAGATGAAATAATTATCCTTTTTGACAATTTAAAATTTGGTAATTATAAGTTCTTATATCTATCTCCTGAAAGACTACAAGCAAAATTTATTCAAGAGAAAATCAAAGAATTAAATGTTTCTTTAATAGCCATTGATGAAGTACATTGTATATCTGAATGGGGGCACGATTTTCGCCCATCGTATAGAAATATAAAAAAACTTAGAGAGCTACAACCTAAAGCAAGTTTTATTGCGTTAACAGCATCTGCAACCAAAAAAGTATTACAAGATATTACAGAGAATTTAGAATTGCAAGCCCCAAAAATCTTTAAAAAATCTTTTTTTCGAGAGAATTTAGCCTATCAGGTTTTCATAGTTGAAGATAAATTATATCGTTTACAACAAATTTTTACCAAGACAAAATCGCCCGCAATTGTTTATGTAAATTCAAGAAAAAAAACTAAGCAAATTTCAAATTTTTTAAATGCAAATAATTTTAAAAGCAGTTTTTATCACGGCAGATTATCTTCCAAAGAAAAACAAATTGCATTTGAAAATTGGATGACAGAAAAAACACCAATTATAGTTGCAACCAATGCTTTCGGAATGGGAATTGATAAACCAAACGTTAGTGTTGTTGTTCATTTTGATTTTCCAAATAGTATAGAGAATTATTTACAAGAAACTGGAAGAGCAGGAAGAAGTGACCAAAAATCTTTTGCTGTTTTGTTACAAAATGCAAACGATATTAGAATTTTTGAAAAACAACTTACACAATCTTTACCTACTATTTTTGAAGTGAAAGAAGTGCATCAAAAATTATATCAACATTTTCAAATTGCAAAAGGTGAAATGCCAGAAAGTTCTTTAGATTTTAACTTTTTAGGCTTTTGCAAGAAATACAGTTTTGTTTCTAATAAAACCGCTACGATTCTCAATATTTTAGTTAATAATGGTATTATTGAATTGACAAATAACTTTAATAAAAAATCTACAGTTCAGTTTCAAGTTTCAAGTTCAAAAATTATAAATTACAAGTCTAACAAAGTTTTTATAAAAACATTATTAAGAAGTTATGGTGGATTGTTTGAGCAAGAAACCAAAATAAACGAGTTTACTTTAGCAAAAAAAACAGGTATAACTTCTGAACAAGTGATTACCAATTTACTAAAGTTACAATCAGAAGGTTTATTACTTTATAAAGAAGCTACAAACAATTCTGATATTCAGTTTTTGCTGCCGCGTGAAGATGATAAAACCATTAACCCAAAGGCTAAAGAAATAAAACAATTTTTACATCAAAAGAAACAAAAAGCAACTGATATTTTGGCGTTTATTCAGAATAATACAATATGTAGAAGCATTCAATTATTATCTTATTTCAATGAAAATAATGCTAAAAAGTGTGGAATTTGTGATGTTTGTTTAGCTGAAAAAAAAACTCCATTTAAAAATATTTCCAAAGAAATTATTATATTTTTAAAAGAAGGAGAAAGTGCTTCTTCTAAAGAAATATGTATACAATTAACTGCAAACGAACAAGACATTTTGGTACATTTACGCCAGCTATTATCCGAAGAAAAAATAGGATTAAATTTACACAATAAATTCTTTTTAAAATGAAAGACTTACGTATCCTTTTTATGGGAACACCCGATTTTGCTGCAACTATTTTGCAACATTTAGTTGAAAATAACTACAATATTGTTGGTGTAATTACTGCGGTTGATAAACCTGCAGGACGCGGTAGAAAACTAAATAAATCTGCAGTAAAAAAGTATGCGCAATCTGTAAGTTTACCTATTCTTCAACCTAAAAATTTAAAAAACGACGCTTTTCAAGAAGAATTAAAGTTATTGAACGCTAACCTGCAAATTGTAGTGGCGTTTAGAATGTTGCCAAAAACCATTTGGAGTATGCCAAAATATGGCACCTTTAATTTACACGCTTCCCTATTACCTGAATACCGTGGTGCGGCGCCAATACATTGGGCAATTATTAATGGCGAGACTAAAACGGGTGTAACTACCTTTTTTATTGATGATAAAATTGATACTGGAAAAATTATTTTGCAAAAAGAAGTAGGTATTAGAAATGACGAAACCGTTGGTGAATTACATGATAAACTAATGTATCTTGGAGCAGGCTTGGTTGCAGAAACATTAGATCTAATTGCTAAAGATGAAGTAAAAACCATCAAACAACCAGAATTAGAAGAAAAATCTGCACCAAAGTTATATACTCATAATTGTAAAATAGATTGGTCGCTTCCACTAGATGTTATATATAATAAGGTACGTGGTTTAAATCCATTTCCCACAGCGTGGACTATCATATATATTAAAGGTGAAGAAATTCCGGCTAAATTATATACGGTTTCTAAAGAATTTGGCAACCCTGCTGAAAAAAGTGGAACTATTCTTACAACTAAAAAAGAATTGAAAGTTGCCACGACAGATGGCTACCTTATTATTAATGAGATTAAACTCTCTGGTAAGAAGAAAATGGACGCAAAAAGTCTTTTAAATGGCTTTACTTTTAGTGCAGATGCAAAAATGCTCTAAAGCCTTTATAGGCTTCAAATTTTAAGTTTTCGTTACTTTTCGCTTCGGTTATTAACATTTTACTGGTATTTATTAACAAAACACTTGTTTTTTCGGGACTAAACTTGTGTAAACCCTTATTCCGTCTATATTTGTTGAGCTATTAAAGCAAAAACATATTAATAATTTTAAAAACCTATTTAACTATGAACAAATCAGATTTAATCGATGCAATGGCTGCTGATGCAGGAATTTCAAAAGCTTCAGCTAAATTAGCGTTAGATTCTTTTACTGGAAATGTAACTAAATCTTTAAAGAAAGGTGATAAAGTATCTCTAGTAGGATGGGGAACTTGGTCAGTATCTTCAAGAGCTGCAAGAACTGGTAGAAACCCACAAACTGGAAAACCTATTCAAATTGCTGCTAAAAAAGTAGCAAAATTTAAAGCTGGTGCTGGTTTAGCAAAAGCTGTAAACTAAAAAAAACTTACGGTTTTTATATAAAACTCTCTTATTTTTCAAGAGAGTTTTTTTATTGCGAAAATTTAACTATTTTTAATGGTCTAACTTTTTTAAAAAAACAATCTATTATGCCTAAAAAAGGGCAATTATTAATTGCAGAACCTACTATTTTAAATGATACTTCTTTTAAAAGAAGTATTATTTTACTTACAGAACACACTAAAGAAAGTTCTGTTGGTTTTATTTTAAACAGACCTTTAGAATACAACTTAAATGATCTAATTCCTGAAATAGATTGCAACTTTACTGTTTTTCAAGGTGGCCCAGTAGAACAAGATAATTTGTATTTTGTACACAAGGTTCCCGAATTAATTCCAGATAGCATTGAGGTTACAAATGGTATTTATTGGGGAGGTAATTTTGAATCGCTTAAAACACTTTTAATGACTAAACAATTACAGAGTAGCGATATTCGATTCTTTTTAGGGTATTCAGGCTGGAGTCCTGGTCAATTAGAAGACGAATTAAAAACCAATTCTTGGTTTATTTCTGAGAACGATTTCCTTAATATTTTTACTACTGATAATGAAACTATCTGGAAAAACAAACTTTTACAAAAAGGCGGAAAATATAAATTGTGGGCAAATGCACCAAGTGATATTAACTTAAATTAGTAAAATTTTACTTCTCAGTAATTTCTAATATTTTTAAACTCTTTTGTAACTTCATTCCTATTTTAGTAACAAATTCTTTTTTTCTATAATTAGTAACTGGCTGAATACCTATAATAGCATTGGTAATAAAAACCTCGTCTGCTTTTTGAATTTCAAATGGAGAAATACTAGTTTCTTCAATAGAAAAATCTGGATGTTTATCTAAAACTTCTATCACTTTTTTTCTCACAACTCCTTTAATACACCCCTCTGTTAAAGCTGGAGTTTTTATAGTTTTATCTTTAATTATAAAAATGTTTCCATTAGTAACCTCTACAACACCTTTGCGTTCGTTAAGCAAAATACAATTATCAAAATTATTTTCTGAAGCATAAATACTTGCTAGAGTATTTACCATTCTGTTATTCGTTTTTACGGTTGAAAGCAAACCAGAATAGTTGTAAAAATCTTTATATAAATCTATTTTATATACTGATTTAGTTTGATATGTATTTGGTGTGGCTTCAATTAGGTAATCAATCTCATTAGTTTTTGGGTTGTACAATCCGCCATCTTTTCTATATATTGTTAAACGAACTCTGTACGAAGTTGCTTCCTCTTGTTCTGTAACAGTTTTTAAGATTTCTTGCTCTAAAAATTCTAAAGTAAAACTCATCGGAATTTTCATACGTAACATTCGCATCGAAGCCATTAAACGAAAATAATGATCTTCAAAAAACAATACTCTTCTATTACTTACTTTAAGGGTTTCAAAGATAGCATCGCCATATTTAAACCCTCTATTTTCTGTTGATATATTTATGCTTTTAGGAGATACTAAAGTGCCATTATGGTTAATCATTCTGTTAATTTTTACACTGCGAAGTTACTACTTTCCTTCAAAAAAAAGCATAAAAAAACTCGACATATAGTCGAGTTTAAATTTTATAATTTTATTTTTTAAGCACCAATAGTATGTCTTAATTCTTCAATTTGATTTTCCCAAAGTTTCTTAGATTCTTCAACTTCATCTTCTTCAGCAAAATCTGTAATCATTAAAGAAACATCTTTAGTAAGCGCATCTACTTGAATTCTAATTTCAAAATAACTGTCATCACCTTCACTTTCTAACCATTTGTAACGTATTCTTTCATTCGTTTTTTTTGTGATGATTTCGGCCTGTTCTTCAACTTCATCCCATTCAAAAGTTACTATTTTTCCTCTTACATTAACCTTGTCTGCAAACCATTCTTGTAAATTAGATGGAGATGATATATATTGATACAACATACTTGAAGAGGCATGTATTGGTATTTCTAATTCAAACTTAATTTTACTCATAAAGTGTTTGTTTATTGGCAATATAAGTAATAATTCTTTTTTAAAAAAATTGATTTGTTGTGTTGTGTAAAATTAAAATTAAATTATATTTGCATTCGCAACTAGGCGAGGTAGCTCAGTTGGTTAGAGCGCAGGATTCATAACCCTGAGGTCACGGGTTCAAGTCCCGTTTTCGCTACTAAAAGTCTCAAACATTGGTTTGAGACTTTTTATTTTGACACTCTTGCAAAATCTGTGTAAGTTTAAAATTCGGGATTAGGTTATTTATAACTTAATCCTATCTTCAAATTCAACCCTTTTTTTTTAAAAATAAAGAAAAGTACAACACAAAAATTGAACTCTTTAGCAAATTAAGGTACTTACCGACCAGGCACTGGCTACTGTTAATTTATTGTTAAAAAATAGAATATGTGAGTTTTTTTTGAGATTTTTAGTGAAATATAAAAAATATAAAATGAAAACAAAGTTTAATGGAATTTTGACACTGTTACTAATGTTGTTAGTAGTGCAAGTGGCATTTACACAAGAAACAGTTTTAGATGAAAAGACTGTTTCAGGTACTGTTATTAATGATTCAGGGGTATTTCAAGGAGTAAGTGTTATAATTAAAGGCACTTCTTTGGGTACAGAAACTGATTTTGATGGTAAGTACTACATTAAGACTAAAATTGGTGATATTTTAAGGTTT
The DNA here is from genome assembly GCA_965242715.1 of Tenacibaculum sp. Classification (GTDB taxonomy): domain Bacteria; phylum Bacteroidota; class Bacteroidia; order Flavobacteriales; family Flavobacteriaceae; genus Polaribacter. The sequence goes on along the minus strand of OZ251501.1, from coordinate 588,113 downwards.
AGTTATATAGGGAGTATAACTATTGAGAAAACAGTTGGTAATTCTAATACAATTAACGTTGCTATGGTTGACAACATTAATACATTAGATGAAATTGTAGTTACTGGTGTCGCTACAGGTACATCAACAAAGAAACTTGGTTTTGCACTTACTAAAATCAGTGGAGTTTTACTAGAGGAAGTGCTAGCTGTAGATGCTGCAAGTACTTTAAGAGGTAAAGTTTCTGGTATTAACATTTCCCAATCTCAAGGAGATGGTTCTGCTTCAGTTTCTTTCAGAGGTGCTAAATCTATATTTGGTAATACTTCTCCTTTAATTCTAGTTGATGGTTTTATAACTAATCAAAGCTTAGGAGACATAAATACCACTGATATTAAATCTATTGAAATTATTAAAGGAGCAGCAGCATCTTCATTATATGGATCTAGAGCTGCTGCTGGGGTTATTCATATCATCACAAAAAAAGGAAAAAGAGGAGCTAACAATATTACTGTATCTCTTAGGTCTGAATTAGGGTTTAATAGTTTAGAAAAGAAATTTCAGGTTACTCAAAAACACAATTGGTTAACTAATCCAGATGGAACATTAATATTAGATTCTAATGGTGCTGCTCAAAAGGATCCTGATGGTCTTTTTGATGGTGATTATAATACTACTGGCTTACCTACTTACAACACGTTTAAAAGAGGTATTTCAAATGGTGTTTATAAAGATAATAGTATTTCTATAAGTGGTGGCGGAGAGTCTTATAACTTTTATCTTGCTGCTCAAAACCAAAACAAAGGAGGTATAGTATCAATTACAGGTGGAAATAAAAGAAAAACATTTCGTGCAAATTTTGATTTTTCACCTACTGATAAAGTTTCTATTGGGTTTAGATCATCTTACAGCACTAACGAAAACTCTGAAGTTTCTAGAAATGGTCGTGGTAGTATATGGGGTTCAGCACTAACCTTTGCTCCTATTGTTGATATCTTAGAAAAAAATGCTAATGGAGATTATTTATTTGTACCAACCGGATTAAAAGTTCAAAATGTAAATTTGGAAAGTCCTTATCATTATTATAATACTGTTAAACGCTCTGATAAAAACAGAAGACATGTTATTGCTCTAACTTTTGATTACAAATTTTCAGATAAATTAACGTTAACTTTAGCTACATCTTTTAATAACTATCAACGTGATTATTTTAGATATATCCCTATAGGGGATAGAACAGTTTACGTAAGCAAGGGTCTAAATGGTCTAATTGAAGTTAATGGAAACCAATCTATATTTAATACTGGAAGTGCTCTTTTAAATTATAAAACAAATATTACAGAAGATTTAAAAGCAAGTTTCACTGCAAAAATTTTATTAGAACACGCAAAAAGTAGTTCATTTAGGATGATTGGTTCTAATTTAACTTCTAAAGGAGTTTATAACATTTCAATTACTGAAAGAAAAACCCGTTCAATGTCTTCTTTACAATTTGAAAAAAATGCTAAAAACTTCTTTATAACTGCTGATTTAGATTATAAAGATAAATTAATTTTTAGCGGATTAATAAGACGTGATGGCTCTTCATTATTTGGGTCAAATCAAAGGTGGCAAACATATTTTAGAGGATCTTTAGCGTATCGTTTAACACAAGATGTTGATATTAAAAATGTTCAAGAATTAAAACTAAGAGCATCTTATGGTACTGCTGGTAGAAGACCTGGTTTCAATGCTCAATACGAAACTGCAAACATTTTTGGAAGGAATATAAGATTTACCCAATCAGGAAACCCAAATTTAAAACCGTCTGAAAATAGAGAGCTTGAAGTTGGTATAGATGTTAGCTTCTTCGATAAATTTAAATTTGCTACTTCTTATTCATTTTCAAACATTAAAAATGATTTTTTAATTAGAACTTTACCATCTGCTTTCTCTTTATATAATTCTCAAACTCAAAATATTGGATTCTTGGAAGCATCTACTTTTGAAATGTCTTTAGCGGCTAATATTATTGATAATGATGTGTTTTCTTGGAGTGCTAATGTTGTATTTGACACATCAACAAGTACAATTACAGATTTAAGTGGAGTATTCCCATTTACAGCTGCATTATTTAGAGTTGAAGAAGGTGTTGAAATTGGCACTATGTATGGTAACAAAGTATTTAAATCATTAAGTGATATTAAATCTGATGCTAATGGTACTCCTACAAACATTCATAATATGCCTGTTGGTCTTAATATTAGAGATTTATCAAAAAACAACCTTGGCTACATTGTTGTTACTGCTGATATAGGAACACCAAAGGAAAAAGCATTTATGCTAATGGATAATTTGGGAAATAAAGCTACAACTGCAATAGGAAACTCAATTCCAGACTTTAAATTAGGCTTTTCTAACAGCTTTAAGTTTAAAAATGGTTTTGGAATCTACGTTCTTATGGATTATAAACACAATGGAGATACTTATAATGCGACAAATCAAGATTTGTTGAGTTTAGATAGAAGTGTGTTACAACAAGAAGCATCTGAAGCTGGACATCATTCAAATTTTTTAGGCGGTGGTGTTATTTCTAATGCAAATGATTATTCAAGTGCATTTGTAGAAAACTCTTCATTTTTAAAATTAAGAGAAATTTCACTATCGTATTCTTTAAAACCTATAAAAAATATATTTAAGGATGTTAAACTTGCTTTGGTAGGAAGAAATCTATTAACTATAACAGGTTATAGAGGTTGGAATCCAGAGGCAAGTTTTGAAAAATATTCGTATCCTTTATACAGAACATTTTCCCTTAGTTTAAGTTTAAAATTTTAATTCAAACAAAAATGAAAAAAATATATTCAATATTAGCAATATCAATTTTTCTGTTTTACGGATGTGAAACAGATTTAGACATAGACAATGTTAACAGACCTGACTATAATCAAGTAATATCAAATGCTAGCGATTTAGAAAAAATTATTATAGGAGGACATAAGTCTATAGTAACCATTGATTTTTCTGCTACAGCACTGGGATTTATGCTCATGTCAGATCAAATGACTACAACTAATGCTATAAATGGGTTTTATCAATTTGCACAGCAACCAAGATTACAGTATGTAAACACACCTACTTCTTCTGTAAGACTTGCAGCAAGTTCTTGTTGGGGTAGGGCCTACAAAGCAATTAAAGCTGCAAATCACATAATTAAGTGGATTGAAGGCGAGAAAAACGATTTTATTGTTAAAGGGATAGATAAGTCAGTTGAAGCTCTTGCATCTGCATACTTTATTAAAGGTGCAGCAGAAGGTGCACTTGCTAGGGTTTATGATAAAGCTTACTTAGTTAATTGGGATTCTTCTATAGAAGAATTATTAAAAACAAGAGATATTTCAGAGATTAGTGCTAGCTCCATTGTTAATTATGACAGAGCCATTGCCGTGATGACAACAGCGACAGATTCTTTTAACAATACATACTTCTTAGAGAATTCAATGAATAAAGCTACGTTTTTACAGTACATAAATTCATACGCTGCACGTACATTAATTAGCTCACCTCGTAGTAAAGCAGAAGCTAAAAATTTAGATTACGCTAAGGTGTTAAGTTATGCTAACAATGGTTTTAAAGCAGATTTTTATATCCCAGTAGTAAACCAGTATATTTGGTATCCCTCTTTTATGCATCTTGGTTCTTATAGATTTCCGAGTACTGGTGCTGGTTATTTACAAGTAGATGTTAAAGTTCAACATTTATTAGACCCTAATTATTTAGGAATTAACAAGGATTATCCTGATACAGGTATTTTACCTAAAGCGGTTGCTACAGACCCCAGAGGAGATGATTATTTTGAATATAATAGATCTTTCGGCATATTAAGAGAAAGTAGAAATAGAAGTCTTTTTAGCAATTATAGAATTAAAAGATGGGATACAAATGGATTTAATGCCCAAAACCAACCTGGATTCCAAGTCCCAATATTTTTAAAAGCAGAAATAGATTATATAAGAGCTGAAGCAACTTTAAAATCACAAGGTGCCGTCGCTGCCGCTGCTATATTAAATTCATCTGTTAGAAAAACAGTTGGAAAAATAACAACAGGGAGTACTTATGAAGAAGTAATGAAAGCACTACATTACGAGTATGCTGTTGAGTTATATTTAACAGGAAGTGCATACTTACAATGGTCTTTTATGAAGCGTAATGACTTGTTGCAAGAAGGAACTCCTACAATGATGCCAATTCCTGCAAATCAATTAGAAGCAATTGGAATTAGCGAAACTTATACCTTTGGAGGCATAAAAGCTGTTGGTACTTTAGGAACTGCTAGCACTAAAGGATGGAAAGATGAAAAGAATTATAAAGAGTAATTTTAAACGGCGATATTATTTAATCAATAAAATTCTCCGAGGCAAACCCTCGAGTGTCTTGTAAAGATATGTCTTTTTTGTATTAATGAGGCACTATCTCATAATCTGTGTAAGTTTAAAATCTCGGGAGTTATAACTCCCGAGATTTTAAACTTACACAGATTATGAGATAGTGCCTTTTCACTTTTTAAAAGTACTAAGAGAGGGCAATAAATTTTATTACTTTTTTGCTTAAAAAAATTGTTCAACTCCAATTTGATATTATATTTGCATCGCTTATACCGCGCGAGAGTAGCTCAGTTGGTAGAGCGTCAGCCTTCCAAGCTGAATGTCGCCAGTTCGAACCTGGTCTCTCGCTCAAAAAAACCGAAACTAATTAGTTTCGGTTTTTTTTATTATTTATATTTTGATTCAGGCAACTTTAAAGCTTGCGGAAACTTCTTAACTCTTGCTGCTCTATAATCTGCTTTAGATTTCTCTTTCTCTCCTAATTTATCATAGCATATAGCTCTACAATATTCTGCCTTTCCTTCTTTAAATATATTCTTATTTATAGATTCTGTTAAATATTTAATAGATTTTTTATAATTTTTTAAACTTAATTCCATAATACCTAAATAAAGCACCGCAAAATGATCGTCAGGTTTATCTTTTAGCATTTGAGACAACAACTTTTTTGCGTCAGAAAACTTTCCTTTATTATAAAAAGTGATTACTTCATCGTACAATTTTTTTGTCTTTTTTGTATTAATATAAGTATTAATGTTTTTATACTTTTTGAGTTTCATTTTAGCTTCTACTAGCGTTATTTTTTTATTATATGCTAACGCAGTGTCTAAAATACTTATGGCCTTACTTAGGTCTTTATCTTTTTTATTATAATAGTTTGCTTTATAAACCCATTCAACATCATCTGTATAATTACTCTTTGTATATCTATTCATTAGGTTTTCAAGGTTAACAGTATCTTTTTTACCTATATAGATATTCCTTAACATAATGTAATTAAATTTATAAGATGGGTAAACCTTAAAAACTTCTTTAAAGTAATATTCTGCACTATCAAGATTTTTATATCCTTTTAAAAAGATCTCTGCTTTTTGTTTTTTTATCAGAAAATTATATGATTTATCACTGAATGCTCCATTAAGTATTTTTAGTGCTTCATCATATTTTTGTTCTTTAGCAGCATAAGTGGCTAAATAGTATTTCATATTAATACCATCTTGATCTAAAGTTGGGTAATCATTTATTAAATTATTCATTCCTGAATACGTGAAATTATATATTCCTTTTTTATTTAGTTTTTTCTCATTCTTAATTATAGTATTTACACTGTATGCTTTAAAAGTTAAATAGTTTGAAAAAACGGTAAGTATAGAAATTAAAGCTAAAGAAATTACTAAAACCTGTGTTGTTTTAGAGCTTTTTAGCGCTTTCTCTTTTTGAGTTTCTTTATAGTTTATAGCCAATACAAATGCTGCTACGAGTACAAAAAATAATTGAATAGGAACTCTTTCTAAAGGGAAATTAAAAAAGGCATCTATAGAATATGCTAATATTGATAAAAATAAAAAAAGAATTATTTCTTTATTATCAGACTTGAATTGATGCCTTATCAATTTTAAAATAAATATGAAAAGCAAAAGGTAAAGTATTCCTCCAAAAACACCTGTTTCAACAAATTTCTCAAAAAAATCGTTATGAACTCTTATGGGCTTAGAATAAGTTGTTGAGCCAACTTTATTCATAAAATAATCCTCTAATGGATACATTTTAAAGTTTCCATAACCAATTCCTAATATTGGGTGTTGTTTAAAAATTATTGCCGCAGATGTCCATATATTATGTCTTCCAGATGCTTTCAGTAATTTTGTTCCTACCCCATCTTCTTCCTTCTTATCTAGAATAACATTAGTCTTTGCAAAGTCTGAGTTTTTCTTAAAAAACCTATCCGTTTTTTTTATATCATTAGAAACATAACTATAAAAGTTACTTACAGAATTCATCTTATTTTTATCAACCCTGTTTACATTTAACATTATAAATAAAGAGACAAAAGGTATGATCCCTATAAATATAAGGTGTGAAATATATTTCTTCTTATTTTTTGTTATAAGAAATAAATAAGCAATAAGCGTTAAGCCCATAATAAGTACCACAGATAACAGTGCTGTTCTAGAACCAGCAAAGAGCAGAGAAAGTATAGTTGTAAGTATAATTATTGCACTAAAAATTTTCCAAATTTTATTTTTAGATATAAAAAACAAATAAATAGCAAACGGAAGTTTTACAATTAAACTTGCCGTAAATATATTTATGTTACCATAGTAATGCAGAAAAGTTTCATATAGGTCTATATTTCTTGGCTTTGAATAATTACCAATGTAATGCTCTAACGTTACAAAAGAATGATATGCTAATAATATAACACACACCCTACAAACAAATTCAAAAAATTCTTTTGGATTACTTCTGACCAATATATATATAACATAAATACCAACTATTACATTTATTAACCTTGAAATATGAACTAAACTCTCACTTACTACAGTAGCTTGAGATATTGAGAATAATGAAACTCCTAAAAACAATAGAAACAATATAAAAAATTGATTTGCTTTTTTCTCTAAACTAAATGGATTAAATAGTTCTCTTTTTGAATATATATAAGCTAAAGAAAGTATATTTAAAATCGAAAAATAAAGCCACTGAAACCCTTCGTATTCTATCTCTACAACCTTAGGAGAAAGCCCAACAATTAAGTACAAAAAGAGAATTATTTTAGTAAATAAGCCTATATTTTGATTATTATTATTATTATTATTTTCCATTTTTTATTAAATATTTTTTAATTTATTACCAAAAAGCAGTACCCCAATAATTGGAACTGCTAATAAAGCTACTAATGTTTGATTTTCTGATATTACTGATGGATACAACAACAACGTTAAAATAAAGCCTCCTATTGCACCACCTAAATGTGCAGAATGCCCAACATTACCTAGCTGTTTTTTCATCCCGTAGATTGAATATAATAAATACCCAATACCAAAAATATAACCTGGTATTGGTATTGGAATTGGAATCATCATTAATTCCATTTCTGGATGCAATAGTATTGCTGCATATACAATTCCAGAGACTGCTCCAGATGCACCAATCGCACTATAATAAGGTTCTTTTTTATGATAAAAAAAAGAGTATACACTACCTGCTAATAAGCTTCCGAAGTAGATAATTAAGAAACTAGTATTTCCTAAATTACCAGCTACAATTTTTCCGAATAAATATAATGCATACATATTAAAGCCAAGATGAATCCAATCGGCATGCAAGAATCCAGAAGTAAACATTCTTATTTGCTCTCCATTTAAAATTTTACTTACTTGGAACTTATATTTATCAAAAAAACTAAAGTCGTTAAACCCTTTTATAGATACTAAAACGGTGGCAACAATTACTATTAAAACTACTTGATTCATATTTAATTTTAAACCGTAAATCTACACAAATTTATTAATTAGTTTATCAATAGATAAATACGCATAAATGTTAGATATTTACACCTTATTATTACACTATGCAGTTTTTATCATTTATAGTAGTTTACCCTCTTATTTGGCTAATTTCCAAACTACCAATGTTTATTTTATATGGTATTTCTGATGTTTTTTACGCATTACTTTATTATGTAATTGGCTATAGAAAAAAAGTAATTTACAACAATTTAAAATTAGCATTTCCTTCAAAATCAGAAAATGAATTAAAAAAAATTCAAAAAAAATTCTTTCGCCATTTTACAGATTTGTTGGTTGAAAGTATAAAAGCTTTTACTATTTCTGAAAAAGAAATTTTAAAACGCTATAAATATAAAAATGTTGAACTTTTTAAATCACTAGAACCGTTAAATAAAAGTATTCTTTTAACAGGAGCTCATTATGCTAATTGGGAATGGGTTATTTGTTTAAATAAACTGGTTAATTTTTCGCCTTATGCAGCGTATGCAAAAATTAAAAATCCTTATTTCGATAAAAAAATAACAACAACTCGTTCTAAATTTGGTGCTAATTTCATAAAAACATCCCTTATTTCTAAAACAATAGAAAATAATAAAAAAATAAATAAGCTATCAATGTATGGTTTATTAAGCGATCAATCTCCTCAATTACACAAAACACATTATTGGAGTAAATTTCTTGGAGTAAAGGTACCTGTGATTACTGGCGCAGAAATGTTAGCAAAAAAACACGATTTAATTGTTGTTAATTTTAAAACTACAAAAATAAAAAGAGGGTATTACGAAACTGAGTTTGAATTAATAACCGCTACCCCTAAAGATTTTGAAGATTATGAGATTACTGATATGTATTTAAAAATTACTGAATCTCATATTAACAAACAACCCGAATTCTATTTATGGTCTCACAAACGCTTTAAGCATAAAGATAAATATAATGAATGGAAAGCTATGAAAAAGAAGGCTTAAACTGAAAACCAGCCTTCAACTAATTTCTTTTCTATAGGTTCTGCTGAAATATGAACGTAATCATTTTTCTGCATATCATAACGATAGTCTTTAGACCATTGTTCTATGTTTCTATGAAGTTTTTTTAATGAGTTACAAATAAATTCAATTTCTTTATCTGTTATTGTTGGGTGCAATGAAAGCCGTACCCAACCTGGTTTTTCAGTATTACAACCTTCTAAAATTTTACTTTTAATTCTATTAGAAGTTTCTTGATCTACATTCAATAAAAAATGACCATAAGTTCCTGCACAAGAACAACCTCCACGTGTTTGAATTCCAAACCGATCGTTCAATAACTTTACAACTAAGTTAAAATGATATTTTTTAAAATAGAATGAAAAAATGCTTAGGCGTTCTTTATGGTTTGGTGCTAAAATATAAACTCCATCCAAACTTTCTAGGGCTTCAAATAACTTAGGATTAATTTCATCTTCTCGTTTTTTAATGTTCTCCGTTCCCATTTTATTTTTCAACTGAATAGAAAGTGCAATTTTTATAGTTTGCAAAAATGCGGGGGTCCCGCCATCTTCACGTATTTCAATATCATCAAAATAATCATGATCTCCCCACGGATTTGTGTAACTTACCGTTCCTCCTCCTGGATTATCAGGCACCATGTTTCTGTATAATTTCTTATTAAAAATCAATACGCCAGAACTTCCTGGACCACCTAAAAATTTATGAGGGGAAAAGAAAATAGCATCTAAATACTCGTCCTTATTTTCAGGATGCATATCAATATCTACATATGGTGCAGAACAGGCAAAGTCTACACAACATAATCCATTATACTTATGAATAAGTGCCGCCACTTTATGGTAATCGGTTTTTATTCCTGTTACGTTAGAACCGGCAATTATTGAAGCAATTTTAATTGGTCTATCTTGGTATTCTTGAATGGTTTTTTCAAACATATCCATACATACCAAACCTGCTTTACTACAAGGAACTACAACCACATCTGCAATAGTTTCTAACCAAGAAGTATGATTAGAATGATGCTCCATATGACTTATAAAAACAATTGGTTTTTTTTCTTTTGGAACGTTGGTGTATTCTTTTAAATTTTCACAAATTTTAAGCCCTAAAATTCGTTGAAATTTGTTTACAACTCCAGTCATTCCTGAGCCTTCGGTAATTAAAATATCGTCTTTAGAGGCGTTTACATGATGTTTAATTATGTTTCTAGCTTTGTGATAGGCTAATGTCATAGATGCCCCTGTAGTAGAAGTTTCTGTGTGTGTATTGGCTACAAAAGGACCTAATTCATTACAAATTTTCTCTTCAATAGGTCTATACAATCGTCCGCTTGCGGTCCAATCTGTATATATTATTTTTTGCTCTCCATAAGGTGATGCGAAAGCTTGATCTACACCTATTATATTTTTTCTAAATTTACTAAAATACTGTTCAAGTGATTCCATTATAATCTAATTTTTCCTCCGATAAGAAATGTTAAAAAAAAACTTTGTGATGCAGTATCTGCCGCATCTAACGCTGTTCTAATACCCGACATGTTTATATAACCGCTTTAAGATCAGTTTGAATAAAAAAATGTTTTAAGAATGTAATATTTAATCCATCAGTATGTTCAAAGGCTAAAAAGTCTTCTGTTAATTGTATCTCTCTGTTTGTATAGGTCTTATCGAATGGTCTGTTTGCACCAATCTCGCCGTTTACTTGAACTGTTTGATTCGCATTTACTACATACTTCATATAATCGACACCAATAGAAACGGTATAATTTTCTTTAAAAAAATAGCCTATTCTATAATTTGTCTGTGGAATGGTAACTCTTTCCGGGTTAAAATAATCTCTAAACGAAAATTTTGTTGGTCTGTCTAACCCGAATAATTCATCAGAAATCAAAAAACCTGAATGTAAAGTGTTATATTTAAGCAGTTAAACACAAAATACATCATTTTTTAAAACACCCATATTTGAGCACTAAAGATACTTTATTTTATCGAGGAAATCAAGCTATTTCGGTTGATTTTTCAGCCACAGAGATTAGTTCAGATGGTTCTTTGATTCTTTTAGAAAAGTTAGAGAGAACCCACAACTTACTAAAACATTTTAGCAAGTTACTTCCTGATCTTCGAAACCCTAAATACATTACTTACAGTCGAGAACATCAACTCAAGCAACGTGTGTTTATGCTAATGCTAGGTTATCAAGATGCCAATGATGTGACCCATTTACAAAATGACCCATTATTTAAAGATGTTCTTCAAGGAGATTTGGCTTCTCAACCTACTATTTCTCGTTTTGAAAACAGTTTGAATAAAGAAACTATTTTCAAACTTTCTTACGCTTGGATTGATCGTTACGTATCAAGCCTAAAAGGTCGAGATGAAATAACAATTGATGTTGATGCTACCGATGATCCAACATATGGGAATCAACAAATGTCAATGTTCAATGGTTATTATGGACAGTTTATGTTAAATGAATTATTTTTTCATGATGGAGAAACCGGTCAAATTATCCTGCCAGTTCTTCGCCCAGGAAATAGCCATTCGAATCGATGGTATGTCGGAATTTTAAGAAGAATTATTCAAAAAATAAAAAAAGCATATCCTGAACTAAAAATTACTATTCGAACAGATAGTGGATTTAGTTGTGCTCCTTTTTATAAATTAGTAGCTGATTATGATTTGTTTTTTGTAACAGGTCAGGCTAGTAATTCGGTACTCAAAAGAAAGGTTGAGCGTTGTAAAAAAGCGGTTCAACTTCAATATGTAAATCAGCATAAAAAACACCAACATTTCACATCGTTTCGCTATCAAGCCAAAAGTTGGCATAAACCACAACAAGCTTACTGTAAAATAGAAAGTACAGGGAAAGGCTTAAATGTTCGTCATTTTATAAGTAATATTAAAGAGAAAGGTGCCCGAGAAATATACTTTGATTTCTATGTAAAACGAGGTGAATCTAGCGAAAACAGAAGTAAAGAAGTCAAGAATATGTGTTTTTCCGATCGATTATCCAATCATGGATTTGTTGCAAACTTCTTCAGGTTGTTTTTAAGTAGTTTAGCCTACGAACTATTTTTATTACTAAAAAAAAGCATCAAAAAAACAACATTTGAAAAGGCTGAAAAATGGCAAATAAATACAATAAGAACCAATTTATTAAAAGTTGGAGCTACCATAAAAGTCACTAAAAAACGAATATATTATCAGTGATCAAGAGCATTTGTATATCAAGATTTGTTTCGAGAGATAATAACTCAATAACGGTTTTAAAGTGAGAATTTTAAAACCTTGGGATACCTATGCTCTGTTAGTAAAATTAATCCTTTTTAACTTTTAAAATCAATTATAACATACTATTTACTCCAAAAAAGTTTAAAAAACGAAAGAGAGAATCCTAAAATCTAGAGATAAAAAATCTATTTTGAAATTTGTTCTAAATATAAATCCTATGAATAATGCGGGCTAATGCTTTTACGTTGGATAATGTAAAATCGTAATTAGTACCTTTAAATCGAATATCTGAATTTGAATAGTTTGCCCAATTCCAACCCCAATACACAAAAAATTTACCTTTATTTATTGCTTTTTTAACTTGATTTTCTTGAGCACTTACAACACTACAAACTAAAAAAACGATTATATATATAATTCTTATTTTCAAACCTTATTTGATTATTTGTTCAATTTCAGCAATAAATCTTACTGCTAAAGTATCTGCATTTTTTTGCGATCTACTTTCTGTATAAATTCTAATAATTGGCTCTGTATTTGATTTACGTAAATGTACCCATTCTTGAGCAAAATCTATTTTTACACCGTCAATAGTATTTACATCTTCATTTTTATACTTAGCAGCCATTTTTTTTAAAATATCGTCTACATTAATTTGTGGTGTTAATTGAATTTTATTTTTACTCATAAAATAACTTGGATACGAGTTTCTTAATGCTGAACAAGACATTTTCTTGTGCGCTAAATGAGATAAAAATAACGCAACTCCAACCAATGAATCTCGCCCGTAATGTAAAGCTGGATAAATAATCCCTCCATTTCCTTCCCCTCCAATTACGGTATTGGTTTCTTTCATTTTTATAACCACGTTCACTTCTCCAACGGCACTCGCAGTATACGTGCCTCCATGTTTTTCTGTTACATCTCTTAAAGCTCTTGAAGATGATAAATTAGAAACTGTATTTCCGCCTCCTAAACGTCCTAAGACATAATCTGCACAAGCAACTAAAGTATATTCTTCGCCAAACATAGAACCATCTTCTGAAATTAATGCTAATCTGTCTACATCTGGATCTACTACAATTCCTAAATCTGCTTTCTTTTTTACCACCAATTCAGAAATGTCTGATAGATTTTCTTTTAATGGTTCTGGATTGTGTGGAAACTCTCCGTTTGGTTTACAATATAATTCAACACATTTAACGCCTAATTTTTTTAATAAAGCTGGAATAAAAATACCTCCTGTAGAGTTTACACCGTCTACAACTGCTTTAAATTTTGCTTTTTTAATAGCTTTAACATCAACTAAATCAAGTTTTAAAACTTCTTTAATATGCTTTTTTAAATATTTTTTATTTTTTTTATAGCTTCCTAAATCGTCTACTTCTGCAAATTGCAAACTATTACTTTCTGCAAGTTCAAGTATTTTTGCTCCGTCTTCTCCGTTTAAGAACTCTCCTTTTTCATTCAATAACTTTAAGGCATTCCATTGTTTTGGATTATGAGATGCAGTTAAAATAATTCCACCATCTGCTTTTTCTAATGGAACAGCAATTTCTACGGTTGGTGTGGTAGACAGCCCTAAATCTACAACATCAATTCCAAGACCAACTAAAGTATTTGCAACTAAACTGCTTATCATTTTCCCAGAAATACGAGCATCTCTACCAATTATAATCTTTATCTTCTTCTTTTCTGGGTTATTATTTTTGATAAATGTACCGTAAGCAGATGCAAATTTTACGGTATCTATTGGTGTTAAGTTATCACCTACATTGCCGCCAATGGTTCCTCTAATTCCTGAAATTGATTTTATTAATGTCATTTATATAATTTGTTAAGAAAGACAAATATATGGCATTATAAAAAAACATAAAGTTTTAAGGGAAAAATATTGGTTGGCACTATTGATAAAAAAATCCCTGAAATCTGATGGAATCATAAATAAATGCTTTTTACAAAGGCAATCAATATCTATCTTCAATACTCCGTTAAGTTTTTATGCTGCTCTGATACCATAATACAGTAGTTCTTTAATTTTTTGTTTATTATTCTTCAAGTTCGGTCTTATAGCGAACACGTTAAAAAATCGAGCAAGCATTAACTCATTGTGATGTAAGGTTTTAATATCCTTGATTGAGAAAGCCCCTCTTAGCCTTTTTTCAATAGGCATCCAATGTGTAATCTTAGCGAGATTAACCGTTGTAAGTGCTGTATTAAAATGAAAGTTGAGTTTATCTTCACTTCTTGCTTGACAGTGATTTAGACCTGAGTATTGCTTGGCATCTCTAAAAGTAAATTCTATTTGAAATCTGGTGCGATAATATGTCAAAATCATTTCTGCTGAAATTGTTACATCTGTAGAAAAATATAATTTATGATTCCATTTTCCTTTTTTAAGGAAATAAACAATCACAAGATTGATTTTTCTTTTTAATGATTTTGAGTATACAATAGCGCTGTATACTTTGCTTTGCTGATTGTCTTCTATCAAAGAAAAATATTCTTTTCTAAGTTTTTTATAATCAATTTTTCCATCATATTTCTTAGGTCTTCCTCTCCCATATTTCTGTTGGTCAGTATAAATATATTGTAAGTCAGCATCGTTTCTTAGTCTGCTAACGGTCTCCAATCCATTATCAGAGAGTTTAGAAACAAAACCGTATTTGGAAAAATAAGCATCTGCCACAACATATTTAGACATCGAAAGAAGGACCTCTTTTCTTTGAATCAATATATTGGCATAATGATCTACCAAACTTTTTGATTCCAAATTATTTGGTGTCTGAACAGCCTCTAAATGAAACGCTGTATGATTATCTATATCAATCGCAGCTATACCAGATATTTCCAATCCCCATTTTGCCTTTCCCGCTACACCAGACCAATAATAACCAACTCCACAGGTGGATTTACCAGATTTACTAACTCACCTTACGCAAGAATAATTTGAATTTAAGATATTTATAGTTTATCTTGTTAACAACTTTGAGAAATAAAAAGATGGATAATTTTGTTGATTTGTATACTGATTATTTGATAAGTTCAAGTTCTTACACGACAGCTACAGGTATGGCTTCATTACTCTCTATAAAACATGATAAAATAACACGAGCATTATCAACGGGTGTTTATGACAGTAAATTTCTATGGAAAAAGGCAAAACCTTATGTTGAAGAATTGACTCAATCTAAAGAAACTATCATTTTAAGTTTTGATGATTCGATACAAGAAAAACAATATACAGATGAAAGTGAGTTGAACACTTGGCATTTTGACCATGTGTTTGGAAGGTCTGTAAAAGGGGTTAATTTTCTAACTGCTTTAGTCGAAGTTGGAGGCATGCGTATACCGTGTGGTGTAGAGTTTATAAAGAAAAATATTTGGGTTACCGACAAAAAAACAGGAAGGCAAAAGCGTAAAAGCAGCAAAACTAAAAACGAACTTTTTAGAGAAATGTTGCAGGAATGTAGTAGCAAAATACACTTTGATTATGTGTTGGCTGATAGTTGGTTTTCTTCAGCAGAGAACATGGTTTATTGTAAAGAACTTTTAAAAAATGATTTTATTATTGCCTTAAAAAGCAATCGAAAAGTAGCCTTATCCTTAGAAGATAAGCAAAATGGAGCATACGTGAATATTAAAACATTACAGCCAAGACAACAAACCGTGGAAGTTTGGTTTGAAAAACTAGACTTTCCGCTGTTGCTTACAAAGCAAGTTTTCAAAAACGAGAATGATACAGTCGGCGAGTTGTACTTGGCTTGTAGTGATTTAAATTTATCGTATAACCAAATAACTACAATCTACAAAAAACGGTGGGCAGTAGAAGAGTATCACAAATCGATTAAAAGTAACACAGGTTTTGCTAAATCTCCAACTAAAAAAACAGAAACTCAAACGAATCATTTTGTATTGTCAATTGTAGCTTATATAAAGTTAGAGTGGCTTAAACAAAGAACAGGGAAAAATCATTTTGCTATGAAAACACAAATCTATTTAGCAGCTCAAAAAGCAGCTCATAACGAACTCAGAAAGTTATCAACACCTAAAGCTGCTTAATCATCCTTTTTTGAGGTTTGGATGCGTAACATGAGTTACTAACATAACTCGGGTCGAAAGCAATGGTTAAATGTTTGCCCCCATACTCAGTAATCAATTCTTTATTGAAATTTAAAAAGTCAAAAGACTTACTAAACTGATTCCTGTAATGTTGTTCTCCATGATCACCATAACGACTTAACTGCATAAAATTTAAACGTCCTTTTATGCTGAGAAATAGACCAAAAACTTCCAACATAAAATCATATTGCCATTTATTTACATCTTTCATTTTGTTAAGTAATCTTTTTGTGTGATATTTATAGTTGGATTTCTCCTTGAGAAGCATCATTAATAGCTGTTTGAAATTAACTATTAATTTAATGATAATCAGGGAGTTATCCTAATTTTTGAGCCTGTTTTTTTAACTTATTTAATTGACTGTTAGAGGGTTAGGGCAAAGTTTAACGGAGTATTGTATCTTAGAACTTAGCTAAAATAATTTATTCTTTTTGTAGAGTAAATAATCACTTTAGTCATAAAGCCCTCACAGGTTTTAAAAACCTGTGAGGGCTAAAAAATATTTGTTGATTGCTATTCTATTTGCTTATTTGTGTTATACCAATTTAATTTTATAATGTCGTAATAATTAGATTGAGTTATTTTTTGCTAGATTGAAGTGAAAATTATTTAGCATAGCCTTGTTATGGTAAATAATTTTTACAAAAATATCGTAAAAAAGAATCAATATAATGCAACATTATAAAGTTAATTTAGTGTTAGCCGATTGTAGCGACATCCTTTTATGTTGCCCTCTGAGTTTACGAAGAAAAATCGCATAAAAGATATAGCGTAAAGCGCAACGGTTTTTGTTTGATTCGTTTTATGTTATTTGATGTGATTGACTCTGAAATAGAGTCAGAATAACATTAATACTTACATACCAAAACCGGAACACCCAAAAACTTCTCAACACAAATTTACTCGTAGTAACAGGTGTAAAAAAGCTGCACAAAAAAAAGCCGTTACTTTCGTAACGACTTTTTATGACTTATGGTTGTAAGAAACTTTATTTCTTTGCGTCCATTTTCTTCTTTAATTCAGCTAAACCGCCGATATCTCCAAGTGTAGTTTTCTCAGTCTCAGAAGCTTTCTTAGCAGCTACTTTTATGTTTCGCTTTTCTTCTTCTCTAAAGATTGCTGTATGTGAAGCAACAATTCTGCGATACTCTTTGCTGAATTCAATTATCTTGAAATCTGCAGTATCTCCTTTATTTAACTTAGTACCATCTTCTTTTTCTAAAAGACGACCTGGAACAAATGCTTCAACATCTCCTTCAAAAGTTACTGTTGCACCTTTATCATTCTTATCTTTAATGTTACCTGAGTGTACAGAATCTATTGCAAACATAGCTTCATGTGCATCCCAAGGGTTATCTTGTGTTTGCTTATGACCTAAGTTTAACTTACGGTTTTCTACATCTAATTCTAATACTTGAACTTCTAACTTATCACCAACACTTACAAAGTCTGATGGATGTTTAATTTTCTTTGTCCAAGATAAATCTGAGATATATACTAAACCATCTATACCTTCTTCCATTTCTACAAATACACCAAAATTAGTATAGTTACGAACGGTACCTGTGTGTGTAGAACCTACTGGGTATTTAGTGGTAATGTCTGTCCAAGGATCTGGATGTAGTTGTTTCATCCCTAAAGACATTTTACGCTCTTCGCGATCTAATGTTAAGATTTGAGCTTCTACCACATCGCCTACTTTTACAAAATCTTGTGCAGAACGTAAATGTGTAGACCAAGACATTTCAGAAACGTGAATTAAGCCTTCTACACCTTCTTCTACTTCTACAAATGCACCGTAATCTGCAATTACAACTACTTTACCATTTACTTTATCACCAATTTTTAATTCAGTGCTTAAAGCTTCCCATGGATGTGCTGATAATTGTTTTAATCCTAATTGAATTCTAGATTTGTTATCATCGAAGTCTAAGATTACAACGTTTAATTTTTGATCTAATTCAACAATCTCATTTGGATGGTTAATTCTTGACCAAGATAAATCTGTAATATGTACTAAACCATCTACACCACCTAAATCTACGAACACACCATAAGAAGTAATGTTTTTTACAACACCTTCTAATACTTGTCCTTTTTCTAACTGACCTATGATTTCTTTTTTCTGATCTTCTAAATCTGCTTCGATTAATGCTTTATGAGATACTACTACGTTTTTGAATTCATGGTTGATTTTAACAACTTTAAATTCCATAGTTTTCTCTACATATTGATCGTAATCTCTAATTGGTTTCACATCAATTTGAGACCCTGGCAAGAATGCTTCAATACCAAATACATCTACAATCATACCTCCACGAGTTCTACATTTTACAAAACCGTTAACAATTTCTCCTGTTTCATGTGCCTTATTTACACGTTGCCATGCTTTAATTACACGTGCTTTTTTATGAGATAATACTAATTGACCTGAAGCATCTTCTCTCTTGTCTACTAACACCTCTACTGTATCTCCTACAGTTAAAGCTTGGTTATAACGAAATTCGTTTAAAGATATAACTCCTTCTGATTTAGAATTGATATCAATAATTGCATCACGATCTGTAATTCTAGTAATTGTACCTTCAATTACATCATGTTCGTTTACAAAACCTAAGGTTCCTTCTAACGCTTTTTCGAATTCGTCTAATTTTGTTTGATCAACCTCATCAATACCTTCTTCGTATTTATGCCAATTAAATGTTGCTAAAAATTGTGCTGGGTTTACTGTTTCTTCTACAACTGGAGTTGTTTCAACAGTTTCTTGTGCGGTTACTACTTCTTCAGTAGTGTTTTTTGTTTCTTCAGACATTCTGAATAATACTTTGTATCTTTCTGTTAATCAGATTTTAACGATATTAACTTCAAGAGAAATTAAACTTATTATTTTTTGTTTTTGCCCTTTTATAAATCTGCTATCGTAAAAGGAGTGCAAATGTACGAAAATTTTTTAATACAAATAACTGATTTTTAAAGAGTTTTGTTGATAAAAAAGGTGTTTGCTAACGTTTGAAATAAAACGCGTTTCAATCTGCTTTATTTTTTATTGATGATATATTTTTACGAGCTACTATGATTTTATAACGTTTTGTATATGGAAAGTAGCAGAATAAAAATGCTATTATTTTCAATTTTAGAAATAAAAACAGTAGAAAAGCACAAACTTTGTAGTTTGCACTTAACTGCTATTTTTGATATACCGTGTTGTGGTTTGTATTAAATTTTTTGGCTCTACCCTTATTTTAATGGGTAAAGATTTAAACCTCCATTAAAAAAGAGTATTGCACTTCTAAAGTTTTTAAAAGTTCTATATCCTTTTCCAATAGATTTAAGTTCTTGTATTTTTCCATTTAATCTTTCAGCCATTGCATTGCTATACTCAGTTATTAAGGCATTTATAACTCCAGAGAGATGTTTTTCAAACATTGTAACAACCTTTGTTACTTCTTTAATTTGCTTAGAAGTAGAATTTCGTATCCATTTAATTAGTAAATAAAAACCATTAATATACTTAGTTTCTTTATGGAATAAATCTTTAAAATTTTCTTTGACTTGCCACGCCTTGCTAACTTCATAGTTCGCCTTGATTATTGCATCAAATTTTATTCGTTGTTTCTCGGTTAGGTTTTCTTGGTTTTTAAGTAACGCATATCTACTGTTTATCAATTCATCATTCGTTTTAACTTCTCTTCTTCTAACCTTATCAATAGCGGTATTTAAATACTTAACCAAATGAAATCTGTCGTGAACAATAGATGCGTTTGGTAATTGACTTTTAGAGGTAGAAATATAAGCTTTCCACATATCTAAACTTATAGTTTTAACCTGTTTTTGTTGTTGTTTTGTCATAGATTTATCAAATAGTTTTTCTACAGATTCTTTAGTTCTTCCTTCTTCTACATCTATGATAAAACCACTTCTAGGATGACTTAAGACACTTATATATTTATGTCCTTTCTTAAACGATTTTTCATCCAAACTCAAACGACTAAAATCCATATTTGATAAATCTCTCCTACTCAAACCTCTTTCTGTACTTAAATGAATTACTCTATTGATGACATTAAAACCACAACGCATTAATTTTGCTGTTTTTGTTTGATTTTTAGTTGCTAATAGTAAATCAATTATTGCATGTTCAAAAAGGTGTGTATGACGTGTATGCTTATCTGCCCATGGCGGAACTATGGTGATTACAGCTCCTTGACTGTTCTTTATTCTTGGCAACTTACAACTTATAAAAGTCTTATATTGCATCGTATCTAAATGACGCCATTCTCGATTTGGTGCATGGTCATATAAACTACATAATTCCATGGTCTCTGGACAAAGGGCTCTTTCTCCTATGAATTTAATGACTATTTTTATGTCTGAAATTGCATAATCTGCTTCTACTTTTACAACTTGCCAGTTGTCATCTAAATTTAGTAGTAAATCGAAAAATTGATGTGTAAACATTTTACCTTTTTTTTACGAATTTAATAAATTCCATTAAATTCGTGGTAGAACCAATTTTTTTAATCATATTCTAAAAAAGGTTGATAAACTTCCTCAATATTTATTCTATTTTTATTAGAATCAATACTCCGTTAAGTTTTTATGCTGCTCTGATACCATAATACAGTAGTTCTTTAATTTTTTGTTTATTATTCTTCAAGTTCGGTCTTATAGCGAACACGTTAAAAAATCGAGCAAGCATTAACTCATTGTGATGTAAGGTTTTAATATCCTTGATTGAGAAAGCCCCTCTTAGCCTTTTTTCAATAGGCATCCAATGTGTAATCTTAGCGAGATTAACCGTTGTAAGTGCTGTATTAAAATGAAAGTTGAGTTTATCTTCACTTCTTGCTTGACAGTGATTTAGACCTGAGTATTGCTTGGCATCTCTAAAAGTAAATTCTATTTGACAATACTCCGTTAAGTTTTTATGCTGCTCTGATACCATAATACAGTAGTTCTTTAATTTTTTGTTTATTATTCTTCAAGTTCGGTCTTATAGCAATACTCCGTTAAACTTTGCCCTAACCCTCTAACAGTCAATTAAATAAGTTAAAAAAACAGGCTCAAAAATTAGGATAACTCCCTGATTATCAGTAAATTAATAGTTAATTTCAAACAGCTATTAATGATGCTTCTCAAGGAGAAATCCAACTATAAATATCACACAAAAAGATTACTTAACAAAATGAAAGATGTAAATAAATGGCAATATGATTTTATGTTGGAAGTTTTTGGTCTATTTCTCAGCATAAAAGGACGTTTAAATTTTATGCAGTTAAGTCGTTATGGTGATCATGGAGAACAACATTACAGGAATCAGTTTAGTAAGTCTTTTGACTTTTTAAATTTCAATAAAGAATTGATTACTGAGTATGGGGGCAAACATTTAACCATTGCTTTCGACCCGAGTTATGTTAGTAAATCTGGTAAATCCACCTGTGGAGTTGGTTATTATTGGTCTGGTGTAGCGGGAAAGGCAAAATGGGGATTGGAAATATCTGGTATAGCAGCGATTGATATAGATAATCATACAGCGTTTCATTTAGAGGCTGTTCAGACACCAAATAATTTGGAATCAAAAAGTTTGGTAGATCATTATGCCAATATATTGATTCAAAGAAAAGAGGTCCTTCTTTCGATGTCTAAATATGTTGTGGCAGATGCTTATTTTTCCAAATACGGTTTTGTTTCTAAACTCTCTGATAATGGATTGGAGACCGTTAGCAGACTAAGAAACGATGCTGACTTACAATATATTTATACTGACCAACAGAAATATGGGAGAGGAAGACCTAAGAAATATGATGGAAAAATTGATTATAAAAAACTTAGAAAAGAATATTTTTCTTTGATAGAAGACAATCAGCAAAGCAAAGTATACAGCGCTATTGTATACTCAAAATCATTAAAAAGAAAAATCAATCTTGTGATTGTTTATTTCCTTAAAAAAGGAAAATGGAATCATAAATTATATTTTTCTACAGATGTAACAATTTCAGCAGAAATGATTTTGACATATTATCGCACCAGATTTCAAATAGAATTTACTTTTAGAGATGCCAAGCAATACTCAGGTCTAAATCACTGTCAAGCAAGAAGTGAAGATAAACTCAACTTTCATTTTAATACAGCACTT
Organism: Tenacibaculum sp.; assembly: GCA_965242715.1. Lineage (GTDB taxonomy): Bacteria > Bacteroidota > Bacteroidia > Flavobacteriales > Flavobacteriaceae > Polaribacter. The sequence goes on along the minus strand of OZ251501.1, from coordinate 565,778 downwards.
ACAACTGTTAATCTTGCTAAGATTACACATTGGATGCCTATTGAAAAAAGGCTAAGAGGCGCTTTCTCAATCAAGGATATTAAAACCTTACATCACAATGAGTTAATGCTTGCTCGATTTTTTAACGTGTTCGCTATAAGACCGAACTTGAAGAATAATAAACAAAAAATTAAAGAACTACTGTATTATGGTATCAGAGCAGCATAAAAACTTAACGGAGTATTGTAAAAGTAAATTCTATTTGAAATCTGGTGCGATAATATGTCAAAATCATTTCTGCTGAAATTGTTACATCTGTAGAAAAATATAATTTATGATTCCATTTTCCTTTTTTAAGGAAATAAACAATCACAAGATTGATTTTTCTTTTTAATGATTTTGAGTATACAATAGCGCTGTATACTTTGCTTTGCTGATTGTCTTCTATCAAAGAAAAATATTCTTTTCTAAGTTTTTTATAATCAATTTTTTCATCATATTTCTTAGCCCGAATAATTCATCAGAAATCAAAAAACCTGAATGTAAAGTGTTATATTTAAGCAGTTAAACACAAAATATATCATTTTTTAAAACACCCATATTTGAGCACTAAAGATACTTTATTTTATCGAGGAAATCAAGCTATTTCGGTTGATTTTTCAGCCACAGAGATTAGTTCAGATGGTTCTTTGATTCTTTTAGAAAAGTTAGAGAGAACCCACAACTTACTAAAACATTTTAGCAAGTTACTTCCTGATCTTCGAAACCCTAAATACATTACTTACAGTCGAGAGCATCAACTCAAGCAACGTGTGTTTATGCTAATGCTAGGTTATCAAGATGCCAATGATGTGACCCATTTACAAAATGACCCATTATTTAAAGATGTTCTTCAAGGAGATTTGGCTTCTCAACCTACTATTTCTCGTTTTGAAAACAGTTTGAATAAAGAAACTATTTTCAAACTTTCTTACGCTTGGATTGATCGTTACGTATCAAGCCTAAAAGGTCGAGATGAAATAACAATTGATGTTGATGCTACCGATGATCCAACATATGGGAATCAACAAATGTCAATGTTCAATGGTTATTATGGACAGTTTATGTTAAATGAATTATTTTTTCATGATGGAGAAACCGGTCAAATTATCCTGCCAGTTCTTCGCCCAGGAAATAGCCATTCGAATCGATGGTATGTCGGAATTTTAAGAAGAATTATTCAAAAAATAAAAAAAGCATATCCTGAACTAAAAATTACTATTCGAACAGATAGTGGATTTAGTTGTGCTCCTTTTTATAAATTAGTAGCTGATTATGATTTGTTTTTTGTAACAGGTCAGGCTAGTAATTCGGTACTCAAAAGAAAGGTTGAGCGTTGTAAAAAAGCGGTTCAACTTCAATATGTAAATCAGCATAAAAAACACCAACATTTCACATCGTTTCGCTATCAAGCCAAAAGTTGGCATAAACCACAACAAGCTTACTGTAAAATAGAAAGTACAGGGAAAGGCTTAAATGTTCGTCATTTTATAAGTAATATTAAAGAGAAAGGTGCCCGAGAAATATACTTTGATTTCTATGTAAAACGAGGTGAATCTAGCGAAAACAGAAGTAAAGAAGTCAAGAATATGTGTTTTTCCGATCGATTATCCAATCATGGATTTGTTGCAAACTTCTTCAGGTTGTTTTTAAGTAGTTTAGCCTACGAACTATTTTTATTACTAAAAAAAAGCATCAAAAAAACAACATTTGAAAAGGCTGAAAAATGGCAAATAAATACAATAAGAACCAATTTATTAAAAGTTGGAGCTACCATAAAAGTCACTAAAAAACGAATATATTATCAGTTATCAAGAGCATTTGTATATCAAGATTTGTTTCGAGAGATAATAACTCAATAACGGTTTTAAAGTGAGAATTTTAAAACCTTGGGATACCTATGCTCTGTTAGTAAAATTAATCCTTTTTAACTTTTAAAATCAATTATAACATACTATTTACTCCAAAAAAGTTTAAAAAACGAAAGAGAGAATCCTAAAATCTAGAGATAAAAAATCTATTTTGAAATTTGTTCTAAATATAAATCCTATGAATAATGCGGGTTAGGTCTTCCTCTCCCATATTTCTGTTGGTCAGTATAAATATATTGTAAGTCAGCATCGTTTCTTAGTCTGCTAACGGTCTCCAATCCATTATCAGAGAGTTTAGAAACAAAACCGTATTTGGAAAAATAAGCATCTGCCACAACATATTTAGACATCGAAAGAAGGACCTCTTTTCTTTGAATCAATATATTGGCATAATGATCTACCAAACTTTTTGATTCCAAATTATTTGGTGTCTGAACAGCCTCTAAATGAAACGCTGTATGATTATCTATATCAATCGCTGCTATACCAGATATTTCCAATCCCCATTTTGCCTTTCCCGCTACACCAGACCAATAATAACCAACTCCACAGGTGGATTTACCAGATTTACTAACATAACTCGGGTCGAAAGCAATGGTTAAATGTTTGCCCCCATACTCAGTAATCAATTCTTTATTGAAATTTAAAAAGTCAAAAGACTTACTAAACTGATTCCTGTAATGTTGTTCTCCATGATCACCATAACGACTTAACTGCATAAAATTTAAACGTCCTTTTATGCTGAGAAATAGACCAAAAACTTCCAACATAAAATCATATTGCCATTTATTTACATCTTTCATTTTGTTAAGTAATCTTTTTGTGTGATATTTATAGTTGGATTTCTCCTTGAGAAGCATCATTAATAGCTGTTTGAAATTAACTATTAATTTACTGATAATCAGGGAGTTATCCTAATTTTTGAGCCTGTTTTTTTAACTTATTTAATTGACTGTTAGAGGGTTAGGGCAAAGTTTAACGGAGTATTGATTTGAAATCTGGTGCGATAATATGTCAAAATCATTTCTGCTGAAATTGTTACATCTGTAGAAAAATATAATTTATGATTCCATTTTCCTTTTTTAAGGAAATAAACAATCACAAGATTGATTTTTCTTTTTAATGATTTTGAGTATACAATAGCGCTGTATACTTTGCTTTGCTGATTGTCTTCTATCAAAGAAAAATATTCTTTTCTAAGTTTTTTATAATCAATTTTTCCATCATATTTCTTAGGTCTTCCTCTCCCATATTTCTGTTGGTCAGTATAAATATATTGTAAGTCAGCATCGTTTCTTAGTCTGCTAACGGTCTCCAATCCATTATCAGAGAGTTTAGAAACAAAACCGTATTTGGAAAAATAAGCATCTGCCACAACATATTTAGACATCGAAAGAAGGACCTCTTTTCTTTGAATCAATATATTGGCATAATGATCTACCAAACTTTTTGATTCCAAATTATTTGGTGTCTGAACAGCCTCTAAATGAAACGCTGTATGATTATCTATATCAATCGCTGCTATACCAGATATTTCCAATCCCCATTTTGCCTTTCCCGCTACACCAGACCAATAATAACCAACTCCACAGGTGGATTTACCAGATTTACTAACATAACTCGGGTCGAAAGCAATGGTTAAATGTTTGCCCCCATACTCAGTAATCAATTCTTTATTGAAATTTAAAAAGTCAAAAGACTTACTAAACTGATTCCTGTAATGTTGTTCTCCATGATCACCATAACGACTTAACTGCATAAAATTTAAACGTCCTTTTATGCTGAGAAATAGACCAAAAACTTCCAACATAAAATCATATTGCCATTTATTTACATCTTTCATTTTGTTAAGTAATCTTTTTGTGTGATATTTATAGTTGGATTTCTCCTTGAGAAGCATCATTAATAGCTGTTTGAAATTAACTATTAATTTAATGATAATCAGGGAGTTATCCTAATTTTTGAGCCTGTTTTTTTAACTTATTTAATTGACTGTTAGAGGGTTAGGGCAAAGTTTAACGGAGTATTGTTGTTAACAACTTTGAGAAATAAAAAGATGGATAATTTTGTTGATTTGTATACTGATTATTTGATAAGTTCAAGTTCTTACACGACAGCTACAGGTATGGCTTCATTACTCTCTATAAAACATGATAAAATAACACGAGCATTATCAACGGGTGTTTATGACAGTAAATTTCTATGGAAAAAGGCAAAACCTTATGTTGAAGAATTGACTCAATCTAAAGAAACTATCATTTTAAGTTTTGATGATTCGATACAAGAAAAACAATATACAGATGAAAGTGAGTTGAACACTTGGCATTTTGACCATGTGTTTGGAAGGTCTGTAAAAGGGGTTAATTTTCTAACTGCTTTAGTCGAAGTTGGAGGCATGCGTATACCGTGTGGTGTAGAGTTTATAAAGAAAAATATTTGGGTTACCGACAAAAAAACAGGAAGGCAAAAGCGTAAAAGCAGCAAAACTAAAAACGAACTTTTTAGAGAAATGTTGCAGGAATGTAGTAGCAAAATACACTTTGATTATGTGTTGGCTGATAGTTGGTTTTCTTCAGCAGAGAACATGGTTTATTGTAAAGAACTTTTAAAAAATGATTTTATTATTGCCTTAAAAAGCAATCGAAAAGTAGCCTTATCCTTAGAAGATAAGCAAAATGGAGCATACGTGAATATTAAAACATTACAGCCAAGACAACAAACCGTGGAAGTTTGGTTTGAAAAACTAGACTTTCCGCTGTTGCTTACAAAGCAAGTTTTCAAAAACGAGAATGATACAGTCGGCGAGTTGTACTTGGCTTGTAGTGATTTAAATTTATCGTATAACCAAATAACTACAATCTACAAAAAACGGTGGGCAGTAGAAGAGTATCACAAATCGATTAAAAGTAACACAGGTTTTGCTAAATCTCCAACTAAAAAAACAGAAACTCAAACGAATCATTTTGTATTGTCAATTGTAGCTTATATAAAGTTAGAGTGGCTTAAACAAAGAACAGGGAAAAATCATTTTGCTATGAAAACACAAATCTATTTAGCAGCTCAAAAAGCAGCTCATAACGAACTCAGAAAGTTATCAACACCTAAAGCTGCTTAATCATCCTTTTTTGAGGTTTGGATGCGTAACATGAGTGAGTAATTATAACAAAAACACCCAAAATAAACGCGCAACCAAAAACGGTAGCTAAAAACAATGGTTCTTCTCCATTAGAGACAGACGTAGTTTCTACATATTTTAACGTAGTATCCAACACTCCAGAACCTACAAATAGTATCAACGGAAATAGTAAATTCTTAAACTTTACAGGAGTTTTATCGCTTTTTGCTGATGATAAGTATACGGCAACTAATGCCAACAAAATTCCAGCTATTTTTACAAAACCAGCGCCTTCATTATACATTATAATTCCAAAAATAATTGGAATTACCACAGACATTTTTCCTGCTACAGAAGCAACGGATAATCCATTTCTCTGTGCAGTAATTCCCATTACGTTAAAGATGAAAATAAATAAAAACCCCAAAGAAAACGCACCAATAAACCATGGTTGTTTTGGTATTTCAGTAGTTGATAAAGAAACTTCTGAGTCAAAAATACCAAACGATAGCGCAACTACATAATTTACCACAATTGCTTGTAGTGTATTAATTTTAAACACGTCGAAGAGTTTAAAAATAACGAATAGTAAACTGGAAATTAAAATACTTAAAACAAGATAAATCACGCTAAAAATTCTTTTCTATTTAATAAATCAACTACATCTTCTTTATCAGGAATTAAATTCCAAACGTGTACTCCTAGTAATTTTGCAACGTCTGTATTTTCTTTTAAATCGTCTACAAATAATGTTTCTTCTGCAATCAAATTATTTTCATTCAAAACGAACTTATAAATGTTTGCATCTGGTTTCCTTAAATTTATTTCGTGCGATACATAAAATTGTTCAAAACAGTTTTTAAACTCGTTGTACAATTCCATTCCCCAATCGTTTTGAATCCAAGAAATATGCAGACTGTTCGTGTTACTTAACAAAAATAAACGGTACTTTTTACTAGCCGCTAATTCTTTTAAAAAAACGAACCGCTCTTTCGGAAAATCTAATAAAATAGCATTCCAACTTCGAACTAAATCTTCTTTTTTAATGTCGAATTTTTGATAATAAAAATCTACAAACTCCTTCGTAGAAATTAATCCTTTTTCATACTGATGATACACCTCAATCATTTCTTTAGAGATATCTGTAACACCCAATTTTGCCATTTCTTTGTACGTGGCTTGTTTATCTAAATTGATGAAAATATCGCCAAAATCGAAAATGATATTTTTAATCATTCTTGTATATTTTTAAAGTGTCATTTTTAATTTTTTCTTCAGATAAAATTCTTGTTTTAAAATTAGGTGCTTCTACTCCGCTTTTAAATAAAACTTCGCCTGTAAAAACTCGAGCTTCATCCCATAAATTGGCATTAATAAATGTTTCTAAAATTTGAGTTCCGCCTTCTATAATTACCGATTGAATTTTATGTCTCTGTAAAGCATCACAAATTTGTTCCGCTACGCGGGAAGAAAAATCTATTTGTTCAAAAACAATGTTTTGTCTTGATTCTTGTTTCTCTTTTCTTGAACCTATCAAAACAATCGTCTTTACACTTCCATCAAACACATTTGCATTTTCAGGAATTCGCAAACTCTTATCTAAGACAATTCTTATAGGGTTATTACCAGACCAACTTCTAACATTCAGGTTAGGGTTGTCGGCAATTATCGTATTTGTTCCTACTAAAATTGCATGTTCTTCGCTTCGCCATTTATGCACTAATTGTTGTGAATATGTATTCGTAATCCACACTGGTTTTTGTTTATCCTTCGAAATTGGAGCAATAAAACCATCTTGAGTTTCCGCCCATTTTAAAATAATATATGGGCGCTTTTTATTCTGAACTGTAAAAAACCGTTTGTGATGTTCTAAACATTCATTTTCCAAAACACCAACAATTACATTTATTCTTGCTTTTTGCAATCGTTCAATTCCTTTGCCAGCAACCAAACTATTAGTATCTACACAGCCAATTACAACATTTTTAAGTTGATACTTTACAAGTAAATCTGCACAAGGCGGTGTTTTACCAGAATGCGAACAAGGTTCTAGCGTCACATAAATAGTAGCTTCTTTTAAAAGTTCTTTGTTTTTAACTAAATTAATAGCATTTACTTCTGCGTGATTTCCGCCGTATGGCGAAGTAAAACCCTCACCAATAATGGTATTATTACAAACCACAACAGCACCAACTGACGGGTTTGGGCGTGCAGTTCCAATTCCGTTCTTAGCGAGCTGCAAAGCTCTTTTTATGTAAAATTTGTGATTAATTTCTAAAATTTTATTTTAATTTCTTCTGTTTTATCAATAGGATACACATTAGAAAAACCAAGTACTTTATATTTAATATCTCCTTTAAATTGCACCTTTAAGCTCTTATTTAGTAACGAATTAAGCAATCCGCCAAGAATTCCTCCTTTATTATTTTCAAAAACACGTTTTGCTGGAATAACAACCAGTAACGGAACTGCAAAATCTTTATTTGCAGGTACTTTAAATTCTTCTGAAGAAACTTGTGCTAATTCTGTACCATTAACAAAAACCTTAATTTCATCCGTAGAAATTTTTCCACCAATATCATTCGGGTTTTTAAAGTATGCATTAGCTCTTAAACGAATAGTATCTGTTTTAAAAGATAACACTTTAATATCATCAATCTTTAAAAAAATTGGTTTTTTCTTAACTGAACAACTTGTTATTAGTAAAAAAACGATTAAAAAATAGGCTATTATTTTCATTATTTTTATATTTAATTTTAAGTAACTTGCTTTTACAAAAATAGTGTATTACAATGACTCCAAAAGGTTTTATTATTAGAGAGATTCAGCCCCAAGACAATCTAGAAATAGCAGTTGTAATTAGAAATGTTTTGGTTGAGTTTGGAGCACCAAAAGTAGGAACGGCTTATGAAGATAAAGCTACCGATACTATGTTTGATAATTATCAAAAATTAACATCTAGTTATTATATTGTTGAGCATAAAGATACAATTGTTGGTGGTGTAGGAATTGCGCAACTTGATAATTTTGAAGGAAATATTTGTGAGCTTCAAAAAATGTATTTCCTACCAATTGCTAGAGGAAAAGGGTTGGGTTCTAAATTAATTTCTACGTGTTTAAAAAAAGCAAAAGAACTAGGCTATACGCATTGTTATTTAGAAACGATGCCTTATATGGATGCAGCAAGAGCTTTGTATAAGAAGAATGGTTTTACTAATTTAGAAAAACCATTAGGAAATACGGGACATTATTCCTGCAATGTTTGGATGATTAAAGAATTGTAGTTTTTTAGAAACAAGATTAAAGAGAAAAGAAGTAAGCGTATAAAAAAAAGAATCAAGAAACACTATTATTAAATGCAATTAAGCGAGTTTAAAATATATTTCACCAAAGAACTTTTATCAATTTATCCAAAAAAAGAAATAGATTCTTTCTTTTTTTTATTGGTAGAAGAATATTTAGATTTTCAACGAATTGACACCGTTTTAAAACCTGATTTTGAGATTACTTTGGATAAGTTATCGCTTTTAAACACTGCTTTAAAAAGACTACAAAAGGAAGAACCTATTCAATATATTATAGGAAATACCGAGTTTTATGGGTTTCTATTTTTAGTAAATGAGCATACTTTAATTCCAAGACCAGAAACTGAAGAGTTGGTTGAGTGGGTTTTGGATGAAGTTATAAAGTTGGAAAGTAAAAAAGTTACAAAGCCAAAATCAGATGTCACTTCGAGTCTTTCGACTTCACTCAAGATAAACTCCGTCGAGAAACCATTATCAATTTTAGATATTGGTACAGGAACTGGTTGTATTCCTATTTCTTTAGCAAAACATTTACCTAACTCAACTATTTATGCAATTGATATTTCTAAAGAAGCTTTAAAAACTGCGGCAGAAAACGCAAAATTGAACAACGTTAATGTTAATTTTATTGAACAAGATATTTTAAAGATAAATAATTTAGATAAGATTTTGAAACAAGTTCAGAATGACAATAAATTTGATGTTATTATTTCCAATCCGCCATATGTTCGCGAACTAGAAAAAGTAGACATTAAAAATAATGTACTAAAAAATGAGCCTCATTTAGCGCTGTTTGTTTCTAATGAAAATCCGTTTATTTTTTACACTAAAATTGCCGACTTGGCTAAAACTCGCCTTGTAAAAAACGGTTTATTATTTTTCGAAATCAATCAATATCTAGGAAAAGAAACTGTTGCCATATTACACCAAAAAGGTTTTAAAGACATCACTTTAAAGAAAGATATATTTGGAAACGATAGAATGATAAAAGCTAATTTATAGATAGACTTTCCATCGTTTTTTTTAAGATCAAAATCAACTCATAAGTTTCTTCTTCATTATAAGAAGCAAACCCAATTCTTATTGCATTATGATTGGTTTTTGCTAAATCGTAACGTTGCCAATGCCATATTTCTAGTTGGTATTTTTTAGCTTCTTTAGAAACTTGTTTCCAAGAATATTTTTTATTCAACTGCACCCAAACTGCCATTCCTCCTTTAGAAATTTTAAACTGAAAAGATTCTCCTAATTGATCTTTTAATAATCTACAAAACAAATTGCGTCTTTGCTTATAAATCTTTATCACTTTTCTAATATGACGATCTAAATCTCCTGATTTAATAAAGTCTGCAAACGTTAACTCTAATAAAGCATCGCCTTGTCTGTCTACAAATCCACGTAATTTAGAAGCTTCATCTACAAATTCTTTGGAAGCAATTAAATAACCAATTCTAAAAACAGGTGCAACTGTTTTACAAATAGAACCAATATAAATTACATTTCCGTTCGTATCATGGCTTGCCAATGGTAAAATTGGTGCGTGATTATAATTAAAATCGTAATCATAATCATCTTCAAGATTAACTTAACGGTAATTAATCGTAACATTTCAAATTAAAAGTTGTATCTTTTCGCTATGGAAAAGATGGATTTTAGAAAACTCACAAGTGTTGAGAGATACGTTTTTAGAAAACGAGGGCTTTGACTAATTAAGTCAGGAAAAAAGCAAAAAGAAGTAGCGAAATTATTAGGTGTTCGAGAAGCGACAGTTAGTGATTGGGTAAAACAATTATCGAGAACATGGTAATAAAGGCTTAAAGGATATATCAAGAGGCGTAAAATCAGAGGATAAGAAGTTGCTGTCTTTAGATATCGAAAAGAAAATTCAAAAAATGATTTTAGACACGATGCCAGATCAATTAAAATTGCCCTATTCCTTATGGACACGCAAAGCAGTAAAAGAATTGGTAGAGCGGGAGTTTGGGATTGTATTGGCAATCAATACAATGGGTGATTATTTACGTTCTTGGGGATACTCTCCACAGAAGCCAAAGAAGAAAGCCTACGAACAATGTTCAAAAAAAGTGCAAAAATGGTTAGACCAAGAATATCCAGCAATAAAAGAAAGAGCGAGTTTAGAAAATGCTAAGATTCATTGGGGAGACCAAACAGTAGTAAGAAATAATAGCCAACATGGAAGAAGTTACGCTCCAAAAGGAAAAACTCCTGTAAAAAAAAGTATGGCAAAACGGTTTTCAGTAAACATGATATCCACAATAACCAATAGAGGAAAAGTTGAATTTATGGAACAACTCATAAAGAATAAAGAAATGAAAATCTTTTTAATTCTTGACAACCTGAGAGTTCATCATAGTAAAATTGTAAAGCAATGGGAACAAGAAAACAAAGAAAATATCGAACTATTTTATTTACCATCTTATTCTGCTGAAAAAAAATCCTGATGAATATCTAAATTGTGATTTAAAATATGGGTTATCAGAAAAACCTGCTCCTAAAAATCAAAGTCAATTGCAAAATAATTTAGAAAACCACATGCTAATGCTACAAGGAAATGAAAGTAGAGTAAGGAAATATTTTAGACATAAAGACATCAAATATGCCGCTTAAAAATAATTACGGTTAGAACTCGTCAGGTTAATAGCTACTGGAGTAGATGAAAAAGGGATTTACTATCAATTTTTTCCGTTTCATTGGTCGTTGAAAAAAATTGCCTGGAGTGAGGTAAGTAATGCTTATGTAAGAAATTATGACCCAATTGGAGAGTATGGTGGTTGGGGATTAAAAGGTGGTTCTTTTTGGAATAAATCTAAAGGAAAAGCCATTACTATTTCTGGAGGTGTTGGTATTCAACTTGAGTTTAAAAATGGTAAAAAATTACTAATTGGAACTCAAAAAGAAAATGATGTTAAACGAGTTTTGCAACTTATAAATCTAAAATAAAAACGGCATGACACGTGTAACCTTATATTTAACAGTACTAATAATTAATATTTCAACGTCTTTTGCTCAAATAACTTCCGAAGAAATTCTAATTAAAAATGATGGTATAGAACTTCCTGGAGCCTTAACTTTTTCCGAAGAAAAAACACCTTTATTAATTTGGATTCATGGTTCTGGGCAAGTTGATAGAAACGGTAATCAACTCAAACAAAATGTAAAAGCTAACTATATTAAACAATTTAGAGATTCTATTAATAAAAATAATATTGCATTTTTTAGTTATGATAAACGCACTGCTAATAAAAACAATTTAAATTCGTATTATTCGACAGAATATCCGCTTTCTGAAGAACTAATTAAAACAGTTGTTACTTTTGTAAGAAAATAGACATGGCAAAGAAAAAAGCATTTGCACTTCGCATAAATGAAGATATGATAAAAGCCATTGAAGAATGGGCTTCAGACGAATTTCGTTCTACAAATGGACAAATAGAATGGATGCTAATGCAGGCACTTACAGAAGCAAAAAGAACACCTAAAAAGAAAGAAGAATAAAGAGTAATTTATTTCATTTATATTTTTAATCGCAGGGCGATAGCCCAATTAGATCTAATTTCCAATGCTTGTTTCTAAATAAAAAAACTCTTACTTAGTGCCTCGTACCCTTGGGTCAAGGTTATTTATTACTTTAGCAAAAACTAATTTAAATGACTACACCAACTTTTACTAACGACGCTATTGTATTCGGAATTCTAATGGTTTCTTTAGGGTTTGTGTTTTATACAGAATCTAAAACTTCTGGCTTTTGGCATAAATTCTACAAAATAGTTCCAGGTTTATTTATGGCATACCTTATTCCTGCAATTTTTACAACAATTGGAGTTATTTCCCCAGAATGGGAAATTACTAGTGCAACTGGTGAGATTGTAAAAAATAAATCTCAATTATATTATGTAGCTAGTCGGTTTTTATTACCCGCAGCATTGGTTTTAATGACGTTAAGTATTAATTTAAAAGCAATTTCTAACCTTGGTTCTAAAGCATTAATTATGTTTTTTACGGGAACCGTAGGTATTATAATTGGTGGACCAATCGCAATTTTGTTAATCTCTATTTTCTCTCCAGAAACCGTTGGCGGTGCAGATTTTAATGCCGTTTGGCGTGGACTTTCTACACTTGCAGGAAGTTGGATTGGTGGTGGAGCAAATCAAACAGCCATGTTAGAAATCTACCAATACAATCCTCAAAAATATGGCGGAATGGTATTTGTTGATATTGTTGTTGCAAACATTTGGATGGCAATTTTACTAATTGGAATTGGAAGAAAAGACAAAATTAATAAATGGTTAAAAGCCGATACTTCTGCTATTGAAGAGTTAAAAGAAAAAGTAACTTCTTTTACGCAAGGCGTAAAAAGAAATCCGTCTTTAGCAGATTTAATGATTATGTTGGCAATTGCTTTTGGAACTGTTGGGTTTAGCCATTTTGCTTCGTCTTATTTAAGTTCATTTTTTAATGATTTTGTTTCTGGAATAGAATCTAACGCTTGGAGAAATATATTCACATTTTTAGGGTCTGGTTTCTTTTGGTTAATTAGTATTTCAACCATAATTGCAATTATTTTATCTTTCACAAAAGCAAAAAACTACGAAGGTGCTGGTGCAAGTAAATTAGGAAGTATATTCATTTATATTTTAGTAGCAACTATTGGAATGAAAATGGATTTAGCTATGATTTTCGATAATTTAGGCTTAATTATAATCGGCGTTGTTTGGATGACAATACATGCAGGTTTATTAATTCTAGTCGCCAAATTAATAAAAGCACCATACTTCTTTTTAGCTGTTGGCAGTCAAGCAAATGTTGGAGGAGCAGCTTCTGCCCCAATTGTTGCCGCCGCCTTTCATCCATCATTAGCCTCTGTGGGTGTTTTATTGGCTGTTTTTGGCTACGCAATTGGAACCGTTGGTGCAATTCTCTGTACAATTTTGATGGAAATAGCATCCAAAGTCTAATCAAATTACGCATATTTGCACACGAACTTCTAAAATATGATTATGTCACCTTAAGCACCGTCTAAGCATCGTCGAAAGGTCTTTAAAACTAAAAAAATGAAAAATATTTTATATACACTTTTAGCCTCAGTACTACTTATTTCTTGCGTTCCTAAAAAACAAGGAAACATGTTAGTACAAGGTCAAATTAAAGGATTAAAAAAAGGGACTTTGTATCTTCAAAAAATGGATGATACCGTTCTAATTTCTGTAGATTCTGTAAAGTTATTAGGAAGCGACACCTTTTTATTATCTGATAACATTAAAGACCCTGTAATGTATTATTTAACTTTTGATGGAAACACAACAGAAAAAAGGATTATGTTTTTTGGTGAAGAAGGAACAATTACAATCAATGACAGGTTAGATAAGTTTGGCTATTCACCTAAAATTGAAGGTTCAGAAAACCAAAAAGTATATGAAAAATTTAAAAAATATGATAGACGTTTTACTGATCAACGTTTAGATTTTATTAAAAAAGATTTTGAAGCTAGATCTGCAAAAAATAATGAATTGATAAAGCAATTAGAAATAGATTATAAAAAAATGATGCGTAAACGTTTCTTATTTACTACACAATTTGCGACAAATAATGCAGAAAGTGAAGCTGCTCCTTATATTGCTTTAACTGAATTGTTTGATGCTAATATTAAATTATTAGACACCATAAATAACTCATTAACAGATAAAGTTAAAGAATCTCAATACGGTAAACGTTTACAAAAATTTATTGATGCCGTAAAAGTTAAGGAAGGAAACTAATATTTGTTATTCCTAAGAAAACAGGAGTTCAAAGAAATGTAAACCCTATTTGAAAATAGAATATAGATTCCTGCTTTCTTAGGAATAATAACAAAAAAACTTGGTGCTTTCGCATCGAGTTTTTTTGTTAAATTAAATAGTCAAACCTTAACAACCCATTTTCTTGGCGAAGAAAATAAAGAAAAAAGAGGTCTTAAAATATTAAACAATAAGTTATTAAATTCTTCTTTGAGTTGTTTCATAAATTTCTTAAGATTCCAACCTGTAGCAGCTAAAAAGGCATTGATTTGCGGGGAATTTTCTCCCCAAAGATAGTTTTGGTTCAATCTAAAGTCTGTTTTTAAATGACCAATAACTGGTTCAATAGCAGCTCTTCTTCTAAATTTTCCTCTTTTACATCTTTTCTGATATTCTGTATCTCGTTTTAAAGGTCTATAATCAGGAGTTGATATTTTGGTGTTACCTATTTGTTTGATGCCTTTTCCACCTCTGTCATAAACAACTTCTTGGGGTAAAAAAGCAATATTGGATTGCATTTGTTCTAATAATGGTGCTATTGTTTTGCTATCGTGAGGATTGCCTTTAAAACTTTTTATCGCAGTAATGATTAATGTTTTTGAAGTAGTAATTAACCCTGTTTTAGTGCCAAATTCATGTTTTTTATGCACTTTCCCTTTAGCGATACATGCTGTAAATGGTTTGTGAATACTGTAAATTTTATCTTTATCTGTTCGCTTTTGATGTAAGATTTGATAATACAAAGCAAACTGCTTTTTATAGACTTCTAAAACGTGTTCGGGTAATTCTCTTTCCAACTCTCGAAGTAAACGACCTGCTATAGTTTTTAGTTTTGCATCTGCTTTCTTTGCTTTTTTATATCGCTTTGGATGTTTACGATTATGGGTGTCTCTTAATAATTGCTTTGAGGTTCTGACATAACTTTGTCGTTGCTTTATCTTTTCTTTTTTAGCAATATCATTGCATTTATCAATAATCTTTTTGGCTAATTTAGCATCTGTAGGAAAGGTAGTGTTGTTCTCTGCTACTGTGGTGTCTGATAATGTTACTTTTTCTTTGGCTGCTTTACCAAAAAGACGGATAGAGTATGCAAATATTTTTTGAACTCCTAGTTCTCCTATACGTTTTCTGAAATGTACAAAGTCACTTGGATCACAGGGAAATTGATACTCAAAATAAGCCATGCCACAAAAATATTGCATGTAAGGGTTCATTGCCCAAGCTTCGGATAGACGCTCATCAGATAAATTATAAATACGCTTGAGCATTAAACTTCCAACCATTAATCGTACTGGCATCGCTGGTTGACCTGTATGTGAATAATACTGTGAGAAATCTTTCTCAAAGTATTTCCAATCTATTTTGTTGCTCAACAAAATTAATTCGTGGCTCAAATTAATAAAATCCTTGAGCAAAGGTCTGAACAAATTTTGTTGATTTTGATTCGCTGTTTTTCCTATCATTTATTGCAAGGTTTATACTATAATATACGGAAAATCTTGCAATTAAACACTATATAAACAGTGAAAAATATCAAATAATTAACTGTAAATCAGAATGTTGAAACCTTTTTAAGGAGCGACTAAATAGAGACCGTGCTTGCTTTTCTGAAGCAATATACTCATTATGGGGTGTCAAACAGAAATAGCCTCTGCTATTATAGACAAATAGGCCGATTATCTCTTAGCAGTAAAGGCAATTAACCGCAATTATTAGAACCATATTGAAGATGAATTTAGATTTGGGAAATCTATAAAAACAACTATTAGCGAAGAACTAGACCATGGTAGAATAGAAACTCATAAATGTAGTGTTATAAGTAAGTTACAGTTTATTCCAATAGAAAATAATTGGGTAAAACTTCTCTACACTTACTAAAATGGCTTTAATACGGTATTATAAAAATAAACTACCTCGACGCAAGCATACGAGGTATTAAATAGTCGTTCCTTAAAAAGGTTTCAACATTCTGATTTACAGTTAATTATTTGATATTTTTTACTGTTTATATAGTATTTAATTGCAAGATTTTCCGTATATTATAGCATAAACCTTGCAATAAATGATAGGAAAAACAGCGAATCAAAATCAACAAAATTTGTTCAGACCTTTGCTCAAGGATTTTATTAATTTGAGCCACGAATTAATTTTGTTGAGCAACAAAATAGATTGGAAATACTTTGAGAAATATTTCTCACAGTATTATTCACATACAGGTCAACCAGCGATGCCAGTACGATTAATGGTTGGAAGTTTAATGCTCAAGCGTATTTATAATTTATCTGATGAGCGTCTATCCGAAGTTTGGGCAATGAACCCTTACATGCAATATTTTTGTGGCATGGCTTATTTTGAGTATCAATTTCCCTGTGATCCAAGTGACTTTGTACATTTCAGAAAACGTATAGGAGAACTAGGAGTTCAAAAAATATTTGCATACTCTATCCGTCTTTTTGGTAAAGCAGCCAAAGAAAAAGTAACATTATCAGACACCACAGTAGCAGAGAACAACACTACCTTTCCTACAGATGCTAAATTAGCCAAAAAGATTATTGATAAATGCAATGATATTGCTAAAAAAGAAAAGATAAAGCAACGACAAAGTTATGTCAGAACCTCAAAGCAATTATTAAGAGACACCCATAATCGTAAACATCCAAAGCGATATAAAAAAGCAAAGAAAGCAGATGCAAAACTAAAAACTATAGCAGGTCGTTTACTTCGAGAGTTGGAAAGAGAATTACCCGAACACGTTTTAGAAGTCTATAAAAAGCAGTTTGCTTTGTATTATCAAATCTTACATCAAAAGCGAACAGATAAAGATAAAATTTACAGTATTCACAAACCATTTACAGCATGTATCGCTAAAGGGAAAGTGCATAAAAAATATGAATTTGGCACTAAAACAGGGTTAATTACTACTTCAAAAACATTAATCATTACTGCGATAAAAAGTTTTAAAGGCAATCCTCACGATAGCAAAACAATAGCACCATTATTAGAACAAATGCAATCCAATATTGCTTTTTTACCCCAAGAAGTTGTTTATGACAGAGGTGGAAAAGGCATCAAACAAATAGGTAACACCAAAATATCAACTCCTGATTATAGACCTTTAAAACGAGATACAGAATATCAGAAAAGATGTAAAAGAGGAAAATTTAGAAGAAGAGCTGCTATTGAACCAGTTATTGGTCATTTAAAAACAGACTTTAGATTGAACCAAAACTATCTTTGGGGAGAAAATTCCCCGCAAATCAATGCCTTTTTAGCTGCTACAGGTTGGAATCTTAAGAAATTTATGAAACAACTCAAAGAAGAATTTAATAACTTATTGTTTAATATTTTAAGACCTCTTTTTTCTTTATTTTCTTCGCCAAGAAAATGGGTTGTTAAGGTTTGACTAAATAGGAATTCCCTTTTTATTTCGACGCAAGCGTCGGGGAATTAAACCCAATTGGGCTATCGCCCTGCGATTAAATTGGTATTATTACAAAGATCTTTCAATGTTGATTCTGATTCTTCGGTTAGAGCTTTTCTTCTATATTTCAACGGAAAAACTAAATGATATAAAAGTGAACTCTTATGATGACGCTTGTATATATGATTATCCTTATATGCAAAATTACACTTTTACAAAATTTTTGAAAAACCCTCCGTTTTTCAAACTTTCCCGCTAAACCCCGAAGCAAACCTTGAGGAATTCTTTTGATTAAAAAAATGAGAAGTTGAGAAATATATTCAAACAAATCAACTTTCAAAAAAAATATTAGACAATATGAATTATCTATTCAAGAAAAAGATAATTGCGTTTCTAAATTAGGGTAAGAATTTACCTGTTAGAAAGATTGTTTTTGTTTGGAGCAACTAAAATTACTTAATTTTTCTCCATTTGCTACCATTAGTTGGCGAAATTTTCCGTAAAACTTCAACCATCTTTGGTTGATTTCTAGTCGTTTTTCCGTCAGAGAAAACTGTAACTATTTCATCTGATTTTGCATCTAAAAATATACGAATCATATAATTACCAACGGTAATATTATGCAGTTTTTGTAGTTGTGAAACGCTTGTTTCTATTTGTTGTTTTGCTTCACTTTCGTTTTTACTAAATACATCAAACCCTTTACGGTGGTAATCGTAATAAATACTTCTTAACACGTTGTATTTAGGCGATAATAAGTTATCTATTATAGCAAAACGGTTTTGTTTTCCTACTTCACTTTGCCATGCAGAAAGTCCGCTTTGTTGTGCTTGCAACATTACATTTTCAGCTTTTTTCAAAAATTCTTGTCCGCCTTTTAATTTAAAAGTATCTGCATCTACACCTAAAACTGTGTATATATAAAAAACTATGGTAGAAACTAAATTAGAATCGAATGTTGTTGGATTGTATAATAACGGATCAAACTCATTATACCGAAAATTAAAACTACCGTCGTTAATATTTAACACAGGTGTTACATACGTTGAACCATAAACAGGGCGTGTAGATTGCACTTGTAAACTGGCATCAAAATTATTTCCTGACTGAGAATTAATTATAATTGTAAACGCACAGTTTATACGTTCTTGTGGTTTAACCGTTTTATTTGTCCACTTTGTTTGATTGATAAACTCTGTAAGCGCCTTTTGTAATGTTGAATATACTTGTTTATTTGTGCTTTGAACTTTGTCTGAATTAATAGTTACTAAAGCATTTAGTTCTTGAGATTGAAGGGTATTCAATCCAAAAAACACAAAATATACAAGTAAAAAGTTACGCATTTATTTTCTCTATAATTTCGTTAATAATGTCTTTAGCTACTTCAGCTTTAGATTTTAACTCGAATGGTTTTTCATTCAAATCTTTATCAATAATAGTAATTTTATTTGTGTCTGTAGCAAAACCAGCGCCTTTATCTTGTAACGAGTTTAACACAATAAGATCTAAGTTCTTTTTCTGTAACTTCCCTTTTGCATTTTCTAATTCGTTATTAGTTTCTAAGGCAAAACCTACTAAAAACTGATGCTTTTTAATTTCGCCCAACGATGCTAAAATATCTTTTGTTAGTTCTAACTCAATACTTAACGATGCTTCTTTCTTTTTTATTTTCTGTAATGCAATATTTTTTGGTCTATAATCTGCCACTGCTGCCGAACATATAGCAATATCTACATTTGCATAGTACTTATGACAAGCATCATACATTTCTTCCGCAGATTTTACATCTATTCTTTTTATAAATGAATGCTTTACTTTTTGATGTGATGGTCCTGAAACTAAAAACACTTCCGCACCTAAATTAGCTGCTGCTTTCGCAATTTCAAATCCCATTTTTCCTGAAGAGTGATTCCCTATAAAACGAACAGGGTCTATAGCTTCGTACGTTGGACCTGCGGTAATTAAAACTTTTTTCCCGCGTAGCGGTAATGTAAAAAGTATATTTTTTTCTATAAATGAAACAATATCTTCAGGTTCTGCCATTCTTCCTTCTCCTATTAAACCGCTGGCTAATTCGCCAGAAGCAGCAGGAATTAAAACATTTCCAAAACTTTGTAGTTTATCTAAACTCGTTTTGATAGATGGATGGATATACATATCCAAATCCATTGCTGGCGCAAAATATACTGGACACTTTGCAGACAAATAAGTTGCAAGTAATAGATTATCGCAAGTGCCATTTGTCATTTTTGACAATGTGTTTGCAGTTGCAGGTGCAATTAGCATAATATCTGCCCAAAGACCTAAATCTACGTGATTGTTCCAAAACTCGTTTTCTTCCTCTTTATTATAAAAAGTAGAATGAACAGGATTTTTAGAAAGTGTAGAAAGTGTGAGTGGAGTTATAAAATCTTTAGACGCAGGAGTCATAATAACTTGAACTTCTGCGCCTAATTTTATAAATAAACGAACTAAACTGGCCGTTTTATAAGCGGCAATTCCGGCAGTAACGCCGAGTAAAACTTTTTTACCGCGCAATACAGACATTATTCTGTATCTGGAGTTCTATAATAAATTTTATCATTTAACCATTCTTCAACTGCTAAAGCTGTTGGTTTTGGTAAACGTTCGTAGAATTTTGAAACCTCGATTTGTTCTTTGTTTTCAAAAACCTCCTCTAAACTGTCGTTATAAGTAGCAAATTCTTCTAACTTGTCTACTAATTCCTTTTTTAAATCAGAATTAATTTGTACAGCTCTTTTTGCAATAATTGAAATTGCCTTATAGATATTCTCTGTTGGGTTTTCAATTGCATCTGTGTCATATGTAATTGTACTAACTGCTGCGTTTGTTTCTTTATAATCCATAATTAGCTTTTTGCAAATTGTTGTTGTTCTTCTTTAATTTTTGCTAACATCTTGTTAGAGTCTTCCATAAATTTTGATTGTGGAAAATTCCTTTTTAGCTTTTCGTAGGCATCAACAGCCTCTTTTAACCGTTGTTTTTTTCTACGATGTGTACTTTTAAAAGCAAAATCATGCGCTGCTTTTAAGCGATAAAATAACGCTTCTTCTTTAAATTCCGTTCCTAAATAATCTGACAATAAATTATCAAACGCTGCAATAGCAGCTTTATAATTCCTAGAATCGTAACCTGCTGTATTATAATATGTTTTTGCTATTTCGAATGATTTCTTTTCTAACGTATACCGTAACTCTTTATAATATTTATTAGCTTCTGCTAACCTTGATGAATTTGGATATGTATCTATAAATTTCTGAAAAGAAGCTAATGCTTTGTTTGTATCTGTTGGATCTAAACTAAAACGAGGAGCGGCTTTATAAAAGGCTAAGGCTGATAAAAATGAGGCTTCTTCTTTTTTAGAACTCTTCGAATAATTATTAGTAAATCTATCAAAATAATAACCTGCTAAGGTGTAATTTTTTTCATTGAAATTGGATTGTGCAACCATAAATTGAATACGCTCCATTTGTGGTTTACCTCTATAGGTTGGCGTAACTTTTTCAAACAAACGAAGTGCTTTCCCAAAATTTTGGGCTTCGTACATTTTTACTGCCATTTTATACTGATCTTCAGTAGTACCTTTGTTTAATACTTTTTGATATTCTCCGCAGGACACCAACATTAAACTTACTACCAATAAATACATTACTTTCTTCATTCTTTTAACTGCCAAATAGGTCGGGTGCAAAATTAGTGATTTTTAATGGATTAATAAAACGATTTTTTCGTTCTGCAATAAACCATAAAATCTCTAAAAATAGTGTAAATTGAGTACTAATTGTTTGTTAATTAAGCTGGCGGGATATTTGCCTTAGCAACCAACTGTTTTACATCATTGTCAAACAAATACAAACCACCTTTATCATCTCCAATTAAGTTAATCTTATCTAAGATGTTTCTTGCTAACGCTTCTTCTTCAATTTGCTCAGAAACATACCATTGCAAGAAATTATGAGTTGCATAATCTCTTTCCTCTAGCGTAACATGAACTAAATCGTTAATAGATTTTGACACAAAAACTTCATGGTTAAACAATGTCTGAAACAAACTTTTAAAAGATCCAAACTCAATTGGTGGGGCAACTAAATCAGATATTTTAGCGTGTCCGCCACGCTCATTTACAAACTTTACCAATTTTAACATATGCCCCCTCTCTTCATCAGAATGTGCATACATAAATTCTGCAACACCTTCAAAACCCTGAGTTTCTGCCCAACATGCCATTGATAAATATACTTGTGACGATTCTGCTTCAACAGTAATTTGTTTATTTAATGCGTCTTCTATTTTTTGTGATAACATAATATTCTTATTTTACTTTTCAAAGATGCTAAAAAAAGATCACAATTTTACAACTGTAGGCTTTTGTTTTCTTAATTTTTGTTTAGACAAATTATAAATCACCTATAATAGTCTCTATTTTACTTTGCAATTCTAATGTTGCTTCTACTAAAGGCAAACGAACTTTATCTGAACAAATATCTAATTTCTTTAGTACTGCTTTAATTCCTGCAGGGTTATTTTCTTCAAAAATAGCTGAAGTAATATCCATTAGTTTGTAATGAATTTTATAAGCTTCTTCATTTTTTCCTTCTAAACTTAATTGAATCATTTTAGAGAATTCTTTTGGAAAGGCTTGCCCTAGTACCGAAATTACTCCTGCTCCACCCGCTAGTATTGTACCAACAGCCAAATCATCATCACCCGAAATAATTAAAAAATCTTCAGGTTTATTTTTTATCAATTCGTAGTATTGTTGTTGGTTATTTCCTGCTTCTTTAACACCTATAATATTTTTAAAATCTCTTGCTAAACGCAGTGTAGTTGCAGGCTCCATATTTTTAGCGGTTCTACCAGGAACGTTATACAAAATAATTGGTTTTGTAGTTATTGAAGCGATTGCCTTAAAATGCTGATAAAAACCTTCTTGAGTAGGTTTACTGTAATAAGGCGCAACAGATAAAATTGCATCTATATCTGTTAAATCTAACATTTTTAATTCATTAATTACCGTTTGTGTGTTTCCACTACCAACTCCTAAGACTAGTGGTAAACGCTTATTGTTTTCTTTAGCAATTACACTAATAATTTCTTCTTTTTCTTCTTTGGTAATCGTTGCGCTTTCTCCAGTTGTACCATTAATAACTAAATAATTTATTCCGTTATCAATATTATAGCGTACTAATTTTTTAAGTGCTATATAATCTACACTTAAATCCTCTTTAAATGGTGTTATCAAAGCGACACCCGTACCAATAAATTGTTGCATTTTCTTCTATTTTATGAGATGTAAAAATACATTTTTATTCACAATTTAAACACTAAAAAACCATCTAGAGGTAAATTTTACAAATTTGTTTTCTGTGTTAAATTTTCTTCCGTAGGCAATTTATTTAAAATGATTAAATATTTTTTTAATTCTGATAAAAACTCATCTAAATCAGTAGTATTACCTGTAATTTCTAGGTCATAAAAACTAGAGATTCCATTAGCAAAACCAACTTTAAAATTGGCTTTAGAAATTCCAGTCGCATAATCAACATACAAATTGTCAACATCTAAAAGAGTGATAAGTAAATCGAATTCTTGCGTTAGAAAATCATTAAAATTAATATTTAAAATATTACCATTTTTAGCAATATCTGTTTCTGAAAAATACTGATTAGAAGGTTGATCTCCTTTGTTAAATTTCCTGTAACTGTATATTTTAGCACTTTGAACATTCAACTTTTTATCAACCAATTCTTGTAAGTTAAATTGATTAGAAATTGACACCGTGGTTAATATAGCTACTTTTTGTATAAACTCATTAAGCAATTTCTTTTCACTTGAATTTTCAACTTGTAAAAAGGCTATTTTCTCTTTGAGTACCGTTTCTTTATTTTTTAGAAAAATGAACAAGTAATTAGGTTTAAATATTGTTAAAAAATATAATTATTTTATTTTTAATAGCTGCTATCTCTATAAAGGCAGAAGCCCTGTTTATATTTTTACAGATTCTTGTCTTCGTAGAAACGGTAAAATAGTTTATTTTTTAATGATTTATATAATAAAAATTGATTAAGTTGCTTACCATACCTTTGAAAATTATCGTTGTAAACTAGAATTAAAGATTGGTTTCCGTTAGATAGTTTTGGTCCAAACGTAATTCCTTCAATATTATCTATAATTTCGTCTGTAAGTTTATTTTTAACACTGTTTAAATTTCAATACTCCGTTAAGTTTTTATGCTGCTCTGATACCATAATACAGTAGTTCTTTAATTTTTTGTTTATTATTCTTCAAGTTCGGTCTTATAGCGAACACGTTAAAAAATCGAGCAAGCATTAACTCATTGTGATGTAAGGTTTTAATATCCTTGATTGAGAAAGCCCCTCTTAGCCTTTTTTCAATAGGCATCCAATGTGTAATCTTAGCGAGATTAACCGTTGTAAGTGCTGTATTAAAATGAAAGTTGAGTTTATCTTTACTTCTTGCTTGACAGTGATTTAGACCTGAGTATTGCTTGGCATCTCTAAAAGTAAATTCTATTTGAAATCTGGTGCGATAATATGTCAAAATCATTTCTGCTGAAATTGTTACATCTGTAGAAAAATATAATTTATGATTCCATTTTCCTTTTTTAAGGAAATAAACAATCACAAGATTGATTTTTCTTTTTAATGATTTTGAGTATACAATAGCGCTGTATACTTTGCTTTGCTGATTGTCTTCTATCAAAGAAAAATATTCTTTTCTAAGTTTTTTATAATCAATTTTTCCATCATATTTCTTAGGTCTTCCTCTCCCATATTTCTGTTGGTCAGTATAAATATATTGTAAGTCAGCATCGTTTCTTAGTCTGCTAACGGTCTCCAATCCATTATCAGAGAGTTTAGAAACAAAACCGTATTTGGAAAAATAAGCATCTGCCACAACATATTTAGACATCGAAAGAAGGACCTCTTTTCTTTGAATCAATATATTGGCATAATGATCTACCAAACTTTTTGATTCCAAATTATTTGGTGTCTGAACAGCCTCTAAATGAAACGCTGTATGATTATCTATATCAATCGCTGCTATACCAGATATTTCCAATCCCCATTTTGCCTTTCCCGCTACACCAGACCAATAATAACCAACTCCACAGGTGGATTTACCAGATTTACTAACATAACTCGGGTCGAAAGCAATGGTTAAATGTTTGCCCCCATACTCAGTAATCAATTCTTTATTGAAATTTAAAAAGTCAAAAGACTTACTAAACTGATTCCTGTAATGTTGTTCTCCATGATCACCATAACGACTTAACTGCATAAAATTTAAACGTCCTTTTATGCTGAGAAATAGACCAAAAACTTCCAACATAAAATCATATTGCCATTTATTTACATCTTTCATTTTGTTAAGTAATCTTTTTGTGTGATATTTATAGTTGGATTTCTCCTTGAGAAGCATCATTAATAGCTGTTTGAAATTAACTATTAATTTACTGATAATCAGGGAGTTATCCTAATTTTTGAGCCTGTTTTTTTAACTTATTTGATTGACTGTTAGAGGGTTAGGGCAAAGTTTAACGGAGTATTGAATTTAATAGCAACTTCTTTTTTCGCAAATATATATTTACTTTTTTTTAAAGACAATATATCAATCGTATTCGTGGTTTTCTCATCTATCGTTACCGTAAAAATTTTAATAGTATTTCCATACTTACCAAAATTATTTTGATAGGCTCTTTCTACTATAAAAAAGTTATTTTTTTATATTCTAAAATAGCCGTAACACCGTTTATATTTATTTTTCCTTTAGATGGTGTATCAATCTTATCTAATTGATAGGCAAATTGTTTTGTAGCTTTTTCAGTTTGGTTCTCAAAATAGGTTATACGAATAGGTGAATTGGTTTTAATAAATGTTGGCTCTTCTCCGTCAGATTGCAAAACACCTCCATTCCTACCCAAAAACCTTTACCATCAATACTTTTAGAAGAACTCTCAAAAGCTTTATTATGCTTTGGCTTAGAAAGCGAACTGGCTTTAAAATAGGTTGGAATAGAATAATTTAAAACAGTATTATTAGCAATGTCAACAGAAAATACTAAAGGATTTTTACCGCTACGAATGGAGCCTTCACTAACAAATTTAACATTACATAAAGCTTCATTAACAAAAATAGATTCTAAATCAAGCCTGTTTTCCTGATAAAAAAGCTGAGTTGAATCTTTTAAATAAACGGCTCTACCCTTATTTTAATGGGTAAAGATTTAAACCTCCATTAAAAAAGAGTATTGCACTTCTAAAGTTTTTAAAAGTTCTATATCCTTTTCCAATAGATTTAAGTTCTTGTATTTTTCCATTTAATCTTTCAGCCATTGCATTGCTATACTCAGTTATTAAGGCATTTATAACTCCAGAGAGATGTTTTTCAAACATTGTAACAACCTTTGTTACTTCTTTAATTTGCTTAGAAGTAGAATTTCGTATCCATTTAATTAGTAAATAAAAACCATTAATATACTTAGTTTCTTTATGGAATAAATCTTTAAAATTTTCTTTGACTTGCCACGCCTTGCTAACTTCATAGTTCGCCTTGATTATTGCATCAAATTTTATTCGTTGTTTCTCGGTTAGGTTTTCTTGGTTTTTAAGTAACGCATATCTACTGTTTATCAATTCATCATTCGTTTTAACTTCTCTTCTTCTAACCTTATCAATAGCGGTATTTAAATACTTAACCAAATGAAATCTGTCGTGAACAATAGATGCGTTTGGTAATTGACTTTTAGAGGTAGAAATATAAGCTTTCCACATATCTAAACTTATAGTTTTAACCTGTTTTTGTTGTTGTTTTGTCATAGATTTATCAAATAGTTTTTCTACAGATTCTTTAGTTCTTCCTTCTTCTACATCTATGATAAAACCACTTCTAGGATGACTTAAGACACTTATATATTTATGTCCTTTCTTAAACGATTTTTCATCCAAACTCAAACGACTAAAATCCATATTTGATAAATCTCTCCTACTCAAACCTCTTTCTGTACTTAAATGAATTACTCTATTGATGACATTAAAACCACAACGCATTAATTTTGCTGTTTTTGTTTGATTTTTAGTTGCTAATAGTAAATCAATTATTGCATGTTCAAAAAGGTGTGTATGACGTGTATGCTTATCTGCCCATGGCGGAACTATGGTGATTACAGCTCCTTGACTGTTCTTTATTCTTGGCAACTTACAACTTATAAAAGTCTTATATTGCATCGTATCTAAATGACGCCATTCTCGATTTGGTGCATGGTCATATAAACTACATAATTCCATGGTCTCTGGACAAAGGGCTCTTTCTCCTATGAATTTAATGACTATTTTTATGTCTGAAATTGCATAATCTGCTTCTACTTTTACAACTTGCCAGTTGTCATCTAAATTTAGTAGTAAATCGAAAAATTGATGTGTAAACATTTTACCTTTTTTTTACGAATTTAATAAATTCCATTAAATTCGTGGTAGAACCAAATAAACAATATCTAAAAAATTAATTGATGAAATAGTGTCTTTATTTACAGCAATATCTGCGATTATAAAACGCGGATTTTTTACGATTATCTACTACCTAAAAATATTTATTATTAGCGTAATCAACTCCAGATACCCCGCCAATTATACTTCCTTTAAATTCAGCAGAATTGGCAACTACAAACTCGTCTAAAAATTGAAGTTGAATTTGAGGTTTCTGATAGCAAGAACCCAACCCAACAGAAGTAATTACCTCCAGGCAGAGCCATAGAGGTATCAAGTGAAAAAAAATTATTTTTAGTTTGATGAAAACCAACCCATTATTAGCCTTTCAGTCCAATTAGTAATTATTCACTTTTAGCAACTACTGCTTTAACAATTAAGTATTGAGACACGGTGTACAAAATAATAATTAAAATATCGAACAATCTTTTTGGTGTATAAAAATTGTTTAAAGCAATTAAACTGTCTGAAGTTATAAATAGTAACGCACCTAATAATAACCATGTATTTACCGTTGATTTTTCTTGCTGATAATTTAACAAAGCACAAGTACCAAAAACTGAAATTGTGAGTCCGTAAACTATTACAGGAAGTAACATTTCTCCTAAATTATCTTTAATTAGAAATAATATTCCTGAAAATAATATAACAAATGGAATTACTGCTTTTATAATTTTTGAAAAAGAAGGTTTTTTCAAAAATTTAGACGTCATTTTTATATACATAGCATGTGCTATTAAAAACGATGCTAACCCGAATACAAAATAATTGGTTTTATCTAATAAAAAAACATCTCCCAAAAAGGAAAAGAACAAGCCGCTTACCAACCAAAAATTTGGTTTTTTAACCGACAGCAAATACACAGCTACCAAAGTTGACATTAACAATGGCTTAAAAAGTATTTCTATAGGTTTATTTTGCATAATTACCGCATATATATCGGTAAATGCAACGAGTAAAAAGGCTATAGAAGCAATGGTTATTTTAATTTTATTGGTCATAATTAATTTATCATATCAATAAAACCTTGTTCAGAAATAATTTCAACTCCTAAACCTTGTGCTTTTGTTAATTTACTTGGTCCCATATTATCACCAGCAACAATAAAACTTGTTTTTTTAGAGATTGAAGAGCTTACTTTTCCTCCATTATCTTCAATTGCTTTTTTGAGTTCATTTCTACTCATTTGATGAAAAACTCCAGAAACTACAAATACTTTTCCTTCTAATTTATCAGTTTTATTTTCTAAACTTTCTGCGGAAACTTCTAATTGTAATCCGTAAGATTTTAATCTATCAATTAATTGAATGTTCCCTAAATCATTAGAGAAATCAAGAATACTTTGCGCAATGCTAGCTCCAATTTCATCTACTGAAATTAAGGTTTCAAAATTAGCAGTCATTAAATTATCAATCGATTTAAAATGTTTCGCTAACTTTTTAGCTACAGTTTCTCCAACAAATCGAATTCCCAAAGCAAATAACACTTTTTCAAACGGAATCTCTTTTGACTTCTCAATTCCTGCTACCATATTTTGTGCAGATTTCTCTGCCATTCTTTCTAAAGGAATAATTTGCGCAACTTTTAAATTATATAAATCTGCGTAATTCTCAATTAAACCTTCTTTACGTAACAAGTCTACTGTTTCCCCTCCTAAACCATCAATATTCATTGCTTTTCTACTGATAAAATGCTGAATTCTACCTGTTATTTGTGGCGCACAACTAAACTCATTAAGGCAATAATGTTTTGCATCTCCATCTTCTCTAACCAGTTCTGTATTGCATTCAGGACAATTAGTTGCATATTTTGTTGGTTCAGAATCATCAGGTCTTTTTGTGAAATCTACTGCAATAATCTTCGGAATAATTTCCCCTCCTTTTTCAACAAAAACAGTATCATTTATACGAATGTCTAACTTTTCAATTTGATCTGCGTTGTGTAATGATGCTCGTTTTACAATAGTTCCAGCCAATTGTACAGGTTCTAAATTTGCAACTGGAGTTATTGCTCCTGTTCGCCCAACTTGATACGTAATTTCATTTAAAACTGTAGAAACTTGTTCTGCCTTAAACTTATATGCAATTGCCCAACGTGGCGCTTTTGCCGTATACCCCAACTCTTCTTGCTGTTGTAAATTATTTACTTTTACAACGACTCCATCTGTTTCATACGGTAAATCGTGTCGTTTAATATCCCAATGATTTACAAAGTCAAAAACCTGGTCAATAGTTTTTGTTAGGGCTATTGTTTTAGGAACTTTAAAACCAACTTTTCTAGCATTTTCTAAACTCTCAAAATGGGTTTTATATTTTCGCTCATCAGTTACTACTTGATATAATAAACAGTCTAATGGACGTTTTGCTACTTCTGCACTGTCTTGTAATTTTAAACTTCCGCTTGCTGTATTTCTAGGGTTCTTATACGTATCTTCTCCATTTGCAATACGTTCTTCGTTCATTTTATTAAATCCATCGAGTGGTAAAATGATTTCTCCTCGCATTTCAAAGTCAGTAATAAAATTGCCATTAAGTATTAACGGGATAGATTTTATAGTTCTAATATTTATAGAAGTATCATCTCCTTGAAAACCATCGCCACGTGTTACCGCTTTTACAAACTGACCATTTTTATACGTTAAATTGATGGAAGCTCCGTCATATTTTAATTCGCAAGTATATTCAATATCTTCTGTTCCTAACATTTTTTGAATTCGTTTTTCCCAATCCAATAAATCTTCTTTTGAATATGAATTGTCTAACGAATACATTCGGTTTTTATGAGTAACCGTTTCAAAGTTTTTTGTAATCTCTCCTCCTACTCTTTGTGTTGGAGAATTAACATCAAAAAATTGTGGATTCTCTTCCTCTAACTTTTCTAACTCTTTTAGTTTGATATCAAAATCATAATCTGAAATAGTTGCATTATCTAACACATAATAATTATGATTATGTGTTCTTAACTCATCGCGAAGCGATTGTATTTTTTGTTTGATTATCATTTATTTTCAATTACATAAACCTCTCAGGTTTTTAAAACCTGTGAGGTTTCGCTTTTATTTGGATAGAAATTCTTCAACCTGCCTTCTATGCCTTAAAATATGAACAATTGCGTGTTCTAATAGCTGTTCTAAATTGTACGTTATATTCCAACGTGTTTTAAAAGAATATTTTTCTAATTCTTTATTTGTTTTATACCAATTATCATGAAAAGATTGTGCTGTATAAGCAAGCATTTTATCTATTTCTTGAATTGCAAATTTGGGTATATTTACTTTTTTACTGTAGTCTAACCAAGTTTTATTACTTACCGATTGAATATAATTTGCGTAGGTGTAACCCGATTTAATAATATGAAGCGTTACTGCTTGTATTGATTTACAATCTGGGTCTTGTGTTTCTACATCGCGAATTTTAATAAAATTTTCTCGAGAAAGATTGGATAAAATTTCTTTATAATCAACCGTTGCTCTATGATATTCTTCCATTAAAGCAATTAACATACTATTTTTCTGCATTTACTTTCTTAACTTTACCTGTCAATAAGCTTACTCCTTTTGAAAATGGGTTTTCTGAAGAGCGACGAAAAGATACTTTTTGTCTGCAGTGACAAACCGCATCTTCAATGAATCCGTTTATTTGATTCCGAAATGGATATTCTTCTACTTTATCTTTTTGGCTGTTGATTTTCATTACAAATTTTAATAAATCGTTTGCTGCTAATCTTTCGGTTACCCAATAGTATCTAAAACCGAGTCCATCTACCATTCTACCTGCTACAATTCCTGCTGTAAATTATTTTGGTGCTTCTGGGAATTTCATAATATGGTAATTGAGTTTGTGCGTTGGTAGTTGCCATTATTAATAAGGGTATAAGTCAAGAAAAAAGAGTTTTCGTTTTTAGTTTGTTTGATGGCTAATTTAAGGAAAATTTCGGCAAATAAACTTAGCCCTGATTGAGCGGTTTGTTTGAGCTCGTTGAGGAACGAAACAGCGAGTAGCGAAAGCAGGAATAGCTTCAAATAAAAAAACCGAAAAAAATATGCTTCGGTTTTGATTTATGATGAGACCTTTTTAACGGTGTTCAGGGCAATGTTCTAATAATAAGTGTAACGACGTACTTTGGCAATGTATTTTGCTAAACGCATTACTTGATGGGAATACCCATATTCGTTATCGTACCAAATATAAATTACAATAGTATCTCCATCTGTAATGGTTGCTTTACTATCAAAAATTGAGGGGGCTGTTGTACCTATAATATCTGAAGATACCAACTCGTTGTCTAACGAATACTTAATTTGCTCAACTAAATCACCTTCTAAAGCGTATTGTTTCATAATTGCATTTATAGAATCGGTAGTTACTTTTTGATGCAATTGTAAGTTTAAAATAGCCAAAGAACCGTTAGGGACTGGAACTCGAATTGCGTTTGAAGTCAGCTTGCCTTCTAAGGCTGGTATGGCTTTAGCAACTGCCTTACCTGCACCTGTTTCTGTAATTACCATGTTTAATGCTGCGGCTCTACCTCTACGGTATTTACTATGCATATTATCTACCAAATTTTGATCGTTTGTATATGCGTGTATTGTTTCTAAGTGTCCTTTTTTAATTCCGTAGTTATCTTCCAAAACCTTTAAAACTGGCGTAATTGCATTTGTTGTACATGATGCTGCAGAGAAAATATCTACCGTATCTGGGTTATGTTCTAAATGATTTACTCCATATACAATATTAGGAACTCCTGCTCCTGGCGCAGTTAATAAAACTTTACTTGCTCCTTTTGCTGTTAGATGACGACTTAACGCTTCTTTATCTCTAAATGCACCTGTATTGTCAATAATTAAAGCGTCGTTAATACCGTATTTTGTGTAATCAATATCTTCTGGTTGAGAAGCAGAGATCATATGAACGGTTGTTCCGTTAATAATTAAAGTATTATTTTCTACATCTGTTTGAACGGTTCCAAGAAAATCACCATGAACAGAATCTATACTTAATAAAGATGCTCTTTTTTCTAAAACTGTCTGGTTTATTTCTCCACGTGTTACCACTGCACGCAAACGTAATTGAGAACCACGCCCCATTTTACTCATTAACTCGCGCGCTAATAAACGCCCTATTCTTCCAAAGCCATATAAAACAACGTCTCTTGGTTGAATGTTACCAACACTTGTTGCGTCTTTTAATTTATTTTTTACAAATGCAACTTTGTCTTTACTACCATTTACATTTAAATAGCATTCGTACGATAATTTACCAATATCTAATTTTGATGCTGGCAACTCTATTTGCTGAATTGCGCGTGCAATTTCTAAAGCATCTTGAATTGTAATAGCTTTTGCAACAAATTCTCCTGCGTAATCAATCAAATTTAAAATTTCGCTTACTCGTTTGTCTATTAACGTATTGCGAAATAAAACCAATTCGATAGATTTATCATACCATAAATCGTTTACAATATTAATGAATTCTGTAGTTGCCTTTCTAGTTTCTGCTTGTAAAACAACTTCTTTTTCGTAGTTTACTATTGATGACATGGTTGTGTTTTTGAAATGTTTAAATTCAATGCAAAAGTATTAATTTCAATCGATTTCGTACCGTTTTTTCAAAACATTTTAGCGCATAAAAAAAGTCCGATTTTTAAAAAGTCAATAACCTCGGGGCAAGCCCACCGTCATGAGAAAGAAAAAGACCTTAATCATTTCCAGATTGCACGCATCGGGGAATTATACCCACTGGTGGGATTAAAAACCAGACTCTTAACATTTATTAACCTACATATATTATTAGAACCTATATCTTTCTAATTCTCCTTTTGGGTTTAGCATTTCTAAAGACATATTTTGATTACGATTACGAATGTATTTATCTAAAATAGAAACTCCCTCTGAAGCATTAGATACTATTATTCCGTTTATTTTTGTAATAATATAGCCTTCACCTACTCCAAAATGTAGCAAAATTCGATTTGTAGATTGTCCTATAATTTTTGCTCCATAATTAATTTTGAATTTCTTTTTATCTTCTTTTGTTAAATCTTTTAGTTGAATTCCAAAGCTGGAAAAAAATGTATCTTTTTTACTTAATTTTACTTGCTTTGTAAGTTCAGAACCATCTCTGTCTATAGTTATATTAACAAAATCTCCTGGTCTTTTAGCAGTTAATTGTCCTTTTAAATCAGAAAATTTTGCAATTTTTACGTCATCTACCATGGTAATTATATCACCACCTTGCAAACCAGCTTTTTTAGCACCTCCATCTAAGGAAACAGCTTCTATTTTAACTCCTTCTATATTTTCTGAAGCTTTAGAATTATCAATATTAATTCCTAAAATTGCTTCTTGTACATTACCAAATTCTAATAAATCATCTACAATTTTACGCACAATATTTGATGGCACCGCAAAAGAATACCCAATAAAAGAACCTGTTTTTGACGTAATTGCGGTATTAATTCCCACCAATTCTCCACGTGTATTTACCAAAGCGCCTCCACTATTCCCTGAGTTTATAGCTGCATCTGTTTGAATAAATGCATCAATATTTCCATTACCTGCTAAATCACGTCCTTTTGCGCTTACAATTCCTGCGGTTACCGTAGAATTTAAATTATATGGATTACCAACTGCCAAAACCCATTCACCTACTTTTAAGTTGTCTGAATTTGCAAACGGAATATATGGTAAATCAAAATCTGCATTAATTTTTAATAAGGCAATATCATTTTTTTCATCTGTGGCAATTAATTCAGCTTTATATTTTTTTCTATTATTAAGTGTTATCTCTAACTCATTTGCATTTGCAATTACGTGGTTGTTCGAAACAATGTATCCGTCAGGAGAAATAATTACACCACTTCCCGTACCTACTCGAGTTCTTGGAACCCTACCATAAAACAAATCTGATAACGAATTTACATTAGATTTTATAGCTGTATTTTTAACGTGTACTACAGCATTTACTGTTTTTTCTGCAGCATCAGTAAAATCTGTAGGCGTACTAGAAGAATTTATAATCATAGGATTATAATTTGTATGTACCATTTGTAAGTTAGGCGCTACATTTTCTTGCGCAATAACCTGTGGTTTTTCAATCAACATTTTATAGCCTCCTAACGTTACTATTCCGCCAAGAATGGCAATTCCGAAAATTCCAAATAATTTCTTCATATATCTTTCTAGTTTATATAATACTCAAATATACAATTTTATCATATTGAGTAAATTTGTTTAACTTCCTTTAACACATTTTAACCTCTATTTAACACCTCATTTTTGTAGTTGATTTTCCTATCTTTGTACTCTTATGAATTTGACTTTTTATAAATACCAAGGAACAGGAAATGACTTTATTATAGTCGATAATAGAACAAAAACCTTTCCAAAAAATAACGTCGATATAATTACCAAATTGTGCGATAGACATTTTGGTATTGGCGCAGATGGTTTTATTTTATTAGAAAACGATAATATTGTTGATTTTAAAATGGTTTATTATAATGCTGACGGAAGCACCAATACAATGTGTGGAAATGGCGGAAGATGTATTGTTGCATTTGCCAATAAACTAGGTATAATTGACAATAAAGCTGCTTTTTTAGCTTCAGACGGTTTACACTTTGCAACAATTAAAGAAGAGGTGGTTTCGCTTCAAATGATTGATATTGAAGAAGTTAAAAATTATAAGGACTTTACCTTTGTAAATACAGGTTCGCCACATCACGTAGAATTAGTAAAAAATATTACAGACTTCAATGTTTTTTTCGAAGGAAGAAAAATTAGAAATTCATACGGAAAAGCTGGAAGTAATGTAAACTTTGCCGAAAAAGTAAACCACAATACTTTTAAAGTTCGTACATATGAGCGTGGTGTTGAAGATGAAACTTTAGCTTGCGGAACTGGCGTTACTGCCGTTGCAATTGCTATGCATAAAACACAACAAACAGAAAACAATACGGTAAAACTTTTGGTTGAAGGCGGAGTATTAGAGGTTTCTTTCTCCGAAGAGAAAGGTATTTATAAAAACATATTTTTGATTGGGAAAGCAGTATTTGTTTTCTCTGGAACAGTAAACCACGTAGCTACATAGAGCATATAGCAAAATGGAAATATCAAAAAATATATAGTATAGTTTAACTTATAAGGTAACTGGTTGTTATATAAATGTACACAAAGCTTTAGAAGCGGGCTTGTTAGAAAGTGTTTAATTGAAAAACTCAAGTACAAAGGATTCTCTTTTTCTTCAGAATTAATTGTACCTGTACGCTATAGAAATATTAAATTAGATACTCGCTTAAGAGCAAATTTGTTTGTTGAAAATTATTTAGTCATGGAATTGAAAGCCGTAGAAAGTTTAATACCAATCCCGTCCTAAACAAATTTTAGGATAAAGTAAAAGTACTAATTTCGCTACAAAAACAGTTAAAAACTGTTCTGATTTAAAAAAATACCTTATTGCTGTCCCAAACGTTTAATAAATGAAAATCATTGTAGAATCTATCAGCAACTATTACACTGTTCTCTACTAAAGGTATATCATAAGCTTCTTTATTGTCTGCTGTTTTTCCATCAGTAATATTTACGTAAACAGGTAAGTTTCCATCAAAATAAAGCAATGTATGTAATTTAATTGCGCCTTTTTTTGTTTTGTATTTTGCCCAATCAAAAAGTGATAAACATAAACTGATTGTACTGGCGTCTAACAGGAGTATTTTAGACTTTATTTTGAATTTTACTTGCTTAATCCTACATGCTGTCCTAATTGCTTTTGTAAGGCATAATAGCAATCTCTAAAGAGTCTCCAGCTTCTATGTTGATTTACGATAACCTAAGTTTGACTTAGTGGGAGCATGAACATTTTCTAAGTGATTTAAATTCCCTGTAGCCGAGCGCAAACCATTACTAATATCACGTAATGATTGTCTTTTTGCAAAATGACAGAAAAGCATTGAAGCTAAATGTGACCAACTATCGAATCCTTTTTGATGTTTATCTGTTTTATACTATTTTACTATTCTTTTGAAAATTGAACGGTCTAATTTTTGAATTATTTGACCAAAAAGTGATATATTTGACATAGAGAATGATGTTTTTTGTTGTCCAACTCAAAGTTAAGTGAGATACTTAAAAATAATTCTCTTTTTTTATTAATTTTTAAAACGTTTAGGACGGGATTGATTTGTGAACAATTATTTTAGAGGTTTACTTGAATAAACTATATTTTCTATGTTACTCTGTGGTCAAAAAATAAAATTACGTGCTTTAGAACCTGAAGACTTACAGTTTTTGTTTAATACAGAAAATAATGAAATCTTTTGGGAAGTAAGCCATACGCAAACTCCGTTTTCTAAATTTGTGCTAAAACAATATCTGGAACATGCACATTTAGATATTTATGAAGCAAAACAATTACGTTTAATAATTGAAGAAAATGATTCTAAAAACCCCGTTGGAATGATAGATTTATTCGATTTTAACCCGCAACACCAACGTGCAGGTGTTGGAGTTTTAATTTCTGAAGAGTATCAGCAAAATGGTTACGCTTTAGAAGCCTTAGAACTACTTATAAAATATTGTTTTACACATTTGAATTTACATCAGCTTTTTGCGAATATTACCGAAGACAATACTAAAAGTATAACATTATTTACAAAACATAACTTTACACAAGTCGGCGTTAAAAAAGATTGGATTCTATCCGAAGGGAATTATAAAAACGAAATATTATTTCAACTTATCAATGAATAAAAAACTTTTATACAGTATTTTAGGATTCTTGCTTTTTGGAGGAATAATTAGCTATAATTATTATCAGAAAATTTTTGGGAATACAATTAAAGAGAATACTATTCTTTATGTACATTCTAATGAAAGCCTTATAGATATTAAAAACAAAATTGAGCCTTTTTCTAAAAGCCCACAAACGTTTCTTTGGGTAGCCGCTAAAAAGAAGCTTTCAAAACCAAAGTCTGGTAGATACTTACTTAAAAAAGGAATGTCAAATAACGATTTGATAAACATGTTAAGAATTGGAAATCAAACTCCAATAAAAATTTCTTTCAACAACCAAGATACTGTAGAAAAATTAGCTGGTAGAATTGCACAACAACTCGAAGCAGATTCCATTTCACTACTTTCTGCTTTTACTAATAAAGAGTTTTTATCAAAAAACAACTTATCTAAAAAAGCAGCTATACAAATTTATATTCCAAATAGTTATGAGGTTTACTGGAACACTTCCGCAGAGAAATTTAGAAATAAAATGTTACGAGAATATAATCATTTTTGGAACACCTCTCGATTGGAAAAAGCTAAAAAACTAGACCTAACCAAAAGCGAAGTAATTACTTTAGCGTCTATAGTTCAAAAAGAAACCGCTCAAAAAAGCGAACGACCAATTGTAGCTGGCTTATATCTTAACAGGCTAAAAAATAAATGGCCTTTACAAGCAGACCCAACAATAATTTATTGCGTAAAAGAACTTGAAGGGCAAGATTACGTAGTAAAACGTGTACTTACCAAAGATCTAGAAATTAATTCACCCTATAATACCTATAAAAATAGAGGCTTACCTCCTACGCTAATTGCAATGCCAGATGTTTCCGCCATAGATGCGGTTTTAAACCCGAAGAAACACAACTATATGTTTATGTGTGCAAGCATTAATAAAATTGGATACCATGAATTTACCAAAACTTTATCGCAACATAACCGAAATGCGGCAAAATATCAACGTTGGATAAGTCAAAGGGGAATAAATAGATAAAATTTAACATAATTTTATTCTCAATAAAATATGTTCATCATTAAAATATTGACAACAAAACTGTTAATCTGCCTCTTTCTTCTAAACAGAACCTCAGATTTATTCCTTTTTTGACAATAGAAAAATACTATAAATTACTGAATACTAATTAGTTATACTTTTTATAGTATCTTTGCATCGCTAAACAGAAAGTAAGCTAGTTATTAAGAATGTTTTATTAATTTTTGGTTTTGTGATTTTAACCAACTTTACTACTACTAATTCTAAAGTACGTAAAACCACAAAAATTACAACCGTAGAAAATACTACGAGTGTAAACATCCCTTTTTTACAAAAAGATTTTATAGGCTTTAAAGAAGCTTTGGCTTTTAAAGAATCTCAAGGAAAGTATTCTGTTGTAAACAAATTAGGGTATCTTGGTAAATATCAATTTGGAAAAACCACTTTACAACGCTTTAACATATACAATACGCAAGCTTTTTTACGCAATCCAGAATTACAAGAGCGCGCTTTTATAGCCCTTTGTAAAGTAAATAAATACATACTTAGAAAAGATATTAAACGCTCTGTTGGTAAAACCATTAACGGAATTAAAATTACTGAATCTGGTATTTTAGCCGCTGCACATTTAAGTGGTGCTGGAAATGTAAAGAAATATCTTCGCAGTAATGGGGCTACTAAATTTAGCGATGCATTTGGTTCTACCATAGAGTCTTATATAAAAAAATTCTCTAACTATGATGTTTCTTATATAATTGCCGATAGAAAAGCGAAAGTTTAATACTTCTGAATAATAAAAATTGTTGGGCGTTTGTGTAAATCAGGTTTTTGATGCTGCCAATCTTTTACCGATAAAGTTTTAATATATTCTGTAGGAAGTGTAATATCGCAAGCAATACAAAGACTTGTTCCTGAATGTAAAGCGGCTTTTAAATCAGCTAACATTTTTTCGTTTCTATACGGTGTTTCTATAAAAATTTGCGATTGATTTTTATCTTTTGATAATCGCTCAAGATCTTTAATTATCTTTTTTCTATCAGACTTATCAATAGGTAAATAACCATTAAACGCAAAGTTTTGCCCGTTCATCCCAGAAGCCATCATTGCCATTAAAATAGAAGAAGGTCCAACTAACGGCACTACTTGAACTTGGTTTTCATGTGCTAATTTAACAATAGAAGCTCCGGGATCTGCAACAGCTGGAACACCTGCCTCAGAAAGCAAGCCAACATTAACTCCTTGCTTACAAACATCTAAATATCTACCTGTTTCTAATTCTTTAGCATATTTGTCTAATAACATTAATTGCAATGAAGACTGCGGTTTTTTTGGAGATATTTTTTTAATAAAACGTCTTGCAGACTTTTCATTTTCAACAATATAATGATCTATTTGTTCAATTACTTTTTTCACTGAAAGTGGCATTACCTCTAACGGTTCTGTATCGCCTAAAGTTGTCGGAATTAAATAAAGTTTACCTTTCATTATTTATATTTTTAGCAATTACACTGCAAGCCTTATCTAACATTTGATATACATTTTCAAAACCTTGATCGCCTCCGTAATACGGATCGGGAACGTTTCTATTTTCCTTAGGAAACGTTTCGTTTAAAATCATTTTAACTTTGGCTTCATCATTTTTATCATCTGCTAAAAGTACTATATTTTGATAATTACTAACATCCATCGCATAAATTAAATCAAAATTATCAAAATCTTCTTTAGTAAATTTTCTACAACGTTGATTAGTAATATCTAAACCATGCTTCCTTGCAACTTCAATAGAGCGTTTATCTGGTAAACTTTTAACATGGTAACCAGCAGTTCCTGCTGAATCTACAGAAACAGTATTGTTAACTTTAGATTGTAAAATTCCTTCCGCCAACGGCGAACGACAAATATTACCTAAACAAACCATTAAAATTTTCATTAGAAATAGGTGTAAAAAAAATCACCCTTCGACAAGCTCAGGGTGAAAAATTTTATAGTTTAAAAAGTAAGTTTCTTTCTTAAGTCTTCTACGTACTTCCTAAACTGCTTATCGGTTTCCGTAAGATTGTCTACCGTTTTACAAGCATGTAAAACGGTTGCATGATCGCGTTGCCCAATTTGATTACCAATGCTTGCTAAAGATGTTTTTGTTAATCGTTTTGCAAAAAACATTGCTAATTGACGCGCTTGCACAATATGACGTTTACGTGTTTTAGATTGTAAAGTAGCCACATCCATATCGAAATATTTAGAAACTTCCTTTTGAATAAAGTCTATAGAAACTTCTTTCTTCGTGTTTTTTACAAATTTATCTACAATTTGTTTTGCTAATTCTAACGTAAATTCTCTTCGGTTAAAAGAGGCTTGTGCAATCATAGAAATAAGCACACCTTCCAATTCACGAACGTTAGATTTTATGTTCTTAGCAATATATTCTACAATTTCTTCTGGCATTTCTACGCCATCACGGAATAATTTATTTTGAAGAATTAATATTCTTGTTTCGTAATCTGGCGGTTGTAATTCTGCTGATAATCCCCATTTGAAACGTGATAATAAACGTTGCTCAATATCTTGCATATCAACAGGCGCTTTATCAGAAGTTAAAATAACTTGCTTACCATTTTGATGTAAATGATTAAATATATGAAAAAACACGTCTTGTGTACCTGCTTTTCCTGATAAAAACTGAACGTCATCAATTATTAACACATCTATCATTTGATAAAAATGAATAAAATCGTTACGTGTATTCGATTTTACAGAATCTATAAATTGTTGTGTAAATTTTTCTGAAGATATATATAAAACCGTTTTGTCTGGGTATTTATCTTTTATCTCAACACCAATAGCGTGTCCTAAGTGAGTTTTTCCAAGACCAACTCCGCCATAAATTAATAATGGGTTAAAAGATGTTCCTCCTGGTTTATTGGCAACTGCCATTCCAGCAGAACGTGCTAATCGGTTTGAATCTCCTTCAATAAAATTATCAAAATTATAATTTGCATTTAATTGAGATTCTATCTTAACCTTTTGCAATCCTGGAATTACAAATGGGTTTTTTAATTCTCTTTTAGACTCTAATGGCACCGTAATTCTTTGCGCCTTCATTGGGTTTCTATTAGAACTCGGAATTCTTACCGTTTGAGGGTTGTTACTACTATACGTATTTTCCATACGTACATCGTAAATTAATTTAACATCACTACCTAGCTCTCTAACCAAAGCAACACGCAATAATTTAATATAATGTTCTTCCAACCATTCGTAAAAAAATTTACTAGGTACTTGAATTGTAAGTGCTTCTC
Organism: Tenacibaculum sp.; assembly: GCA_965242715.1. Lineage (GTDB taxonomy): Bacteria > Bacteroidota > Bacteroidia > Flavobacteriales > Flavobacteriaceae > Polaribacter. The sequence goes on along the minus strand of OZ251501.1, from coordinate 524,662 downwards.
CAGAAATTTTAACTGGTATAATTGGCTCGAACCATGTTTTGTATGCTTGAGGTTTAATGTTGTCTTTTATAAAAGACAGACATTCCCCCCAAACTGTTTCCGCAGTTTTAGTCATTCGAATAGTATAGAGTATTGAGTTAATTTAAAGTTAAAAAGCCATCCTGTTTCCCCTTTAAAAATAGCCCTACAAAGATGTGAATAAAATTCATTATAAAAAAATGCATTAGCTATTGATTATTAACTTTTTTTTGCTTAAAATAGGGAGCTAAAAATAAAAACATATTTGAAAACACATTTTCTTTCATTTAGAGTACGTTACGCTGAAACAGATCAAATGGGCATAGTTTATCACGGTAATTACGCACAATATTTTGAACTTGGGCGTACTGAATGGCTGCGTTCTTTAGGTATCACTTATAAAAATATGGAAGAAAACGGAATTATGCTACCTGTAATTTCTTTGCAATGTGATTTTAAAAAATCTGCCTTTTATGATGATACACTTACCATAGAAACTATTTTAAAGAAAAAACCAACAGTAAAAATTGAGTTTGATTTAAAAATTACTAATCAAAATAATGAGTTAGTATGTACAGGAAATACTGTTTTGGCTTTTATAAATATGAAGACAAAAAAACCTACTCGCTGCCCTAAATATATTTTAGACTTACTATAACCCTATCTCACTTTTAATTTTCATCAGCTTTTTTACTTAATCATAATTCTGATGGATTTAGAGGTACTGGTCCAGATAAAATCAAATCTAAATTTGGAATCTCTGTTTGATGTGTAACTTCCTCTAGACTTTTTTGATTGATTAAATAATTTACCACACCAAAATTGTTAGACAAATTAAAATCATCAAAAATTTTAGGCTTACGTAAACCCAAACCAACCAATGCAGTTTTCTTACCACTTAAAGCAAAAACCGTTGCCATGTTAATAGAAATCATTATTTTTTCCTCACCATTTACCGACAAAGTTAAGACCAATGTTTTTGCTTTAGAAGCATTCTCACTCCCATTTTTAAATAAAAACTGAATAATTAGAGCGTAACACTCTAAATGATTTTGCTACTGTTGATTTTGGCTTCGTAAAAAAAGCCAAATTGGTGTCTAATATATATTTTTCCACAACTCCTAAAACAGGAATATGATAATTGTTCTGAATCTCTTCTACCGTATGTATTTTATTATCTAAAATTTCTTTTAAAATGGTAAAAAATAGCGGAAGTAAAACCCCAGCCATTAACGCTAAAACATAGTTAAATTGTGTGTTAGGGTATACAGGTACTTGCCCTAAATCTTTAACTGAAATCTATTACTTTTACACCTGAAACATTGGCAGCAATAGCACTACCAGCTTCATAACTTCTCTGCTTTAAGTAGTTATAATTAGATTCAGAAATTTTATAATTACGTTGAAACTTTAGTAAGTTCCTGTTCTTTTTTTGGTAATTGAGGTAATTTACCACTGTAAGAATTTAATCTACCTTGTGTACTTCTCAGTCTATTATTTAATAAACTACGCAACGTTCCTATATTTTCTAATAATACATTTCTGCTCGTGTTAATTTCTCTTTCTAATGAAATAACCTGCGGATAGTTAGCTGTTACCGTATTTCGCAAATTTTCTCTAAGCATAGATTTCTGAATTAGATCAGATATTTAGGAAGAAATTTTTGCATCTGCTACATCTACTAATACAGGAGCTAATATTGTTTTATTATCAAAAGAACGATGTGTTTGTATATAACTTTCTAACTCACTTAAATACCTAACATTATCATTTGCAGTTATATAATGTTTTTTAAGCTAATTACATACTTGCGCTTTTTTCTTACTTCTTTTAGAGATCATAAAAAACTTTTCCTTTTTTAAAGGAAGAAATTAATAATGATAAAATTAACGTTTTAAAACGTTATAAAAATCAGTTACTAAATAACAAAAACACTATAAAAGTAACCGATTTTGGCGCAAGTTCTGCTATTTTTTCTTCAAACAAAAGGCACATCTCTAAAATTGCACAAGTAGCAGGAATAAATAACAAAAGAGCAAGGTTGTTAATGAACATTGTTGCCCATTTTTAACCAAAAACCATTTTGAAAATTGGCACATCACTCGGGCTAGCAACCGCTGCTTTGACAGTGGGGAATAAAAACTCAAAAACCACAACGCTTAAAGGCTGCCCTGAAACAGCTAAAATTGCCCAACAACAATTTGATTATTTTGGATTTAACAACATCAATTTAATAGTTGGTAATTTTTCAAAAACACTTCCAAAGGCAATAAAAAATAAACAGTTTAATTTAATTTACTTTGCCGGAAATCATCAAAAAGAAGCAACTTTACAATATTTTGAAACCTGTTTACAAAGCGCAACTAATAACTCCCTTTTTATTTTTGATGATATTCATTGAAACTTAGAGATGGAAGAAGCTTGGCTAATAATTAAACAACATCCAAAAGTTACAACAACTATAGATACTTTTCAATGGGGAATCGTTTTCTTCAAAAAAGAAACTACAAAACAACATTTTACAATTAGAATTTAAAACGTTGTAACTTTGAAACTTTCACCTTTGAAACTTATTTAAATGAAAATATATACAAAAACTGGCGATAAAGGCTCTACTGCTCTCTTTGGTGGAACACGTGTACCTAAATACCATTTACGCATAGAAAGCTATGGAACTGTAGACGAACTAAACTCTCACATTGGTTTAATACGAGATCAAAATATTGATACGCCAATCAAAAATGCTCTTAATAAAATTCAAGTAGAACTGTTTACCTTGGGTGCAATGTTGGCAACTCCACCAGAAAAAGAAACTTTAAAAAATGGAAAAGAGCGTTTAAATATACCTAAAATTGATAAAGATTCAATTCAGTTTTTAGAAAATGAAATCGATTTAATGAATGAAAAACTTCCTCAGATGACGCATTTCATTCTCCCAGGAGGTCATCAAACGGTGTCATTTTGTCACATTGCAAGATGCGTTTGCAGACGTGCGGAACGTTTATCTGTTGCTTTAAATGACCAAGAAAGTGTAAGTCCAAACATTTTAATGTACCTCAACCGACTTTCTGACTATCTTTTTGTATTGGCACGAAAATTGTCTAAAGACTTATCAGCAAGGGAAATCAAATGGATTCCCAAGAAAAAAAATTAAGTTCTTTTTTTATTGATTTTATATTTCTTAAAAAAAACTTGCATAACTCCGCAAAAAAATTATTTTTGCACAAAATTAAATTACAAGAAATGTATTGGACATTAGAATTAGCATCTTATTTAGCAGATGCACCTTGGCCAGCAACCAAAGATGAATTAGTAGACTACGCTATTAGAACAGGCGCACCTTTAGAGGTTGTAGAAAACCTACAAGGTATCGAAGACGAAGGTGATTCGTACGACTCAATTATTGAGATTTGGCCAGATTACCCGACCGAAGAAGACTATCTTTGGAATGAAGACGAGTATTAAAACAAATCGTTAAAAAAAATATTTTAAAAGTCTCTTTGGAGGCTTTTTTTTTTGGTAAATTTGAACCCCCATCTTAGAACAAAAAACTAAACAGTTTAATACTAAACTGAAAAACATATTACAATGAGCATATTAAACTCAATCATTAAATTATTTGTTGGAGATAAACAGCAAAAAGACTTAAAAATATTACAACCAATTATTGAAAAAGTAAACGTTTTTGAAAGTGCTCTTTCTGCGCTTTCTCATGATGAATTGCGTGCTAAAACTCTCGAATTTAAAACTAAAATTACTAATGGCATTAAAGAATTTACAAATAAAATTGCAACTTTAGAAGCGAAAGCCATAACTGCAGATATTGATAGCCAAGAAGAAATCTATGAAGAAATAGACACCTTAAAAGACAATGCTTACCAAGCATCTGAAAAGATATTGGAAGCTATTATGCCAGAAGCTTTTGCTGTTATTAAAGAAACGGCAAAACGTTTTGTTCAAAATGAAAAAATAGAAGTCTCTGCAACATCTTTTGACCGCGAATTATCTGCAACAAACGAACATGTTATTTTAGAAGGCGACAAAGCTATTTGGCTAAACTCTTGGGATGCCGCTGGTAAACCTGTAACTTGGGATATGATTCACTATGACGTTCAGTTAATTGGTGGTTCTGTATTACATCAAGGTAAAATTGCTGAGATGATGACGGGTGAAGGTAAAACATTAGTATCTACACTTCCTGTATACTTAAATGCACTTACTGGAAATGGTGTTCACGTAGTAACAGTAAACGATTATTTAGCAAAACGTGACCGTGCGTGGATGGCTCCAATTTTTGAGTTCCATGGTCTTTCAACAGATTGTATTGACTTTCATGAACCGAATTCAGAAGCTCGTAGAGCAGCATATAACGCAGATATTACCTACGGAACAAATAACGAATTTGGTTTCGATTACCTGCGTGATAATATGGCTTCTTCAAAAGAAGATCTAGTACAGCGTGCACCAAACTATGCTATTATAGATGAGGTAGATTCCGTTTTAATTGATGATGCTCGTACACCATTAATTATATCTGGTCCAGTTCCGCAAGGAGACAGACACGAATTTACTGAATTAAAACCTTTAGTTGCCGATCTAGTTGCCTTACAAAGTAAATATTTAGTAAGTGTTTTAGCAGAAGCTAAAAAACTAATCTCCGAAGGAAACACTAAAGATGGTGGTTTTTTATTATTGCGCGTTCATCGAGGACTACCTAAGAACAAGGCTTTAATTAAATTTTTATCTCAAGAAGGAATAAAGTTATTATTACAAAAAACTGAGAACTTCTATATGCAAGACAATAATAAGTTGATGCCAGAGGTTGATACAGAATTGTGGTTTACTATTGAAGAAAAAAACAATCAAATTGATTTATCTGATAAAGGAATTGCTCATTTATCAGAAAAAACAAATGACGATACATTTTTTGTTTTACCAGATATTGGCGTTCGTATTGGAGAAATTGACAGTAGCGAAGCTTCCTCAGAAGAAAAAGCAGCAATTAAAGAAGAACTATATAGAGATTTTAGCATAAAAAGTGAGCGTATCCATACTATGAATCAACTTTTAAAAGCCTATACAGTTTTTGAAAAAGATGTTGAATATGTGGTAATGGAAAATAAAGTAATGATTGTTGATGAACAAACGGGACGTATTATGGACGGTCGTCGTTATTCAGACGGATTACATCAAGCAATTGAAGCAAAAGAGAATGTAAAAATTGAAGATGCAACGCAAACCTTTGCAACCGTTACGCTTCAAAATTACTTTAGAATGTACCGTAAATTATCTGGAATGACAGGTACGGCGGTTACAGAAGCTGGTGAGTTTTGGGAAATCTACAAATTAGATGTCGTAGAAATACCAACAAACAAACCTATTCAAAGAGACGACAAACAAGATTTAGTCTATAAAACAACTCGTGAAAAATACAACGCAGTTATTCATGATATCGTTGTCTTAGTGGGTCAAGGTCGCCCAATTTTAGTAGGTACAACTTCCGTAGAAATATCAGAATTACTAGGTAGAATGTTACAAATGCGTAAGATTCCACATAATATTTTAAATGCAAAATTACATAAACGTGAAGCCGATGTTGTTGCTCAAGCAGGAAACCCTGGAGTAGTAACTATTGCAACAAATATGGCTGGTCGTGGTACCGATATTAAACTGTCTGATGAAGTGAAAAAATCTGGTGGATTAGCAATTATTGGTACAGAACGTCATGATTCTCGCCGTGTAGACCGTCAATTACGTGGTCGTGCAGGGCGTCAAGGAGATGTAGGTTCTACCCAGTTTTATATAGCGTTAGATGATAATTTAATGCGTCTTTTTGGCTCTGAAAGAATTGCCAAAATGATGGATAGAATGGGCTTAAAGGAAGGTGAAGTTATCCAACACTCTATGATTTCTAAATCTATTGAGCGTGCGCAGAAAAAAGTTGAAGAAAATAATTTTGGAATTCGTAAACGTTTATTAGAATATGATGATGTTATGAATGCACAACGTGAATTTGTATACAAACGTCGTCGACATGCATTAGATGGAAAACGTTTAAAAATTGATATTGCCAATATGATTTATGACACTTGTGAATCTATTGTGAACAGCAATAAAGTTAATAAAGATTTTCAGAACTTTGAATTTGAATTGATTCGTTTTTCTTCAATGACATCACCGTTTTCAAAAGAAGAATTTAATAAATTATCGGAAAAAGAATTAACTGATAAATTATATGAATTAATTACAGCACACTATCAAGATAAAATTCAACGAAATGCAGTTCATGCTTTTCCTGTCATTAAAAATGTTTATGAAAATGAAGGCGATAAATATCAGCGAATTGTAGTTCCCTTTACCGATGGCGTAAAAACTTTACAAGTTGTTACCAACCTAAAGGAAGCATATGAAAGTGAAGGAAAAACTTTAATTACTGATTTTGAAAAGAACATTACCTTAGCTATTATAGATGAAAACTGGAAAGAACATCTACGTAAAATGGATGAATTGAAACAATCGGTTCAGAATGCATCTTACGAACAAAAAGACCCATTGTTAATCTATAAGTTTGAAGCTTTTGAAATGTTTAAAGTTACGGTTGATAAAATTAATACAGAAGTTTTATCCTTCTTATTTAAAGGTGAATTACCAAGCCAAGAAGCAAATCAAATTTCTGAAGCTCGCGAACAAAAACGCGAAAAATTAAATTTACGTAAAGATGATGTACAAAATTCTACGCAAAAAGCTATTCAAAACTCTCGCCAACAACAACACGAACCTATAGAAACTATTGTTCGTGAACAACCAAAAATTGGTCGTAATGAACGCGTTATTATAAAAAACGTACTAAGTGGTGAAGAAAAACAAATTAAATACAAACAAGCAATTCCGCTTTTAGAAAAAGGAGAGTGGGTACTGTATAATAATTAATTTCAATTAATCAATAACCTCAGAGCAAGCCCGCCAGGTATGAAAAAGGAAAAAACCTTAATCCTTTCGATGCAAGCACAAGCATCGGGAAATTAAACCCACTGGTGGTATTAAAAATAAATTAAAACCTTGATTCAAAATTTTGAATCAAGGTTTTTTATACTATCTAATCCTAATTGTTTAATCTTAACTCACAACTATCCGAAAGTTTGCATTTTAAAATAGCTTGAGAATCCCTTATTTTTTGGTTTGCATACTAAAAATACAAATACGCCACTTATTCGCCAAATTTTAGATTTAATTCCTCGTTAGGATATTGACTCGTTGTACCGAAGAACACCATAGCAACAATAGTTACTTTTACAAATAGGTAAGTAGTCAAACCTTAACAACCCATTTTCTTGGCGAAGAAAATAAAGAAAAAAGAGGTCTTAAAATATTAACCAATAAGTTATTAAATTCTTCTTTGAGTTGTTTCATAAATTTCTTAAGATTCCAACCTGTAGCAGCTAAAAAGGCATTGATTTGCGGGGAATTTTCTCCCCAAAGATAGTTTTGGTTCAATCTAAAGTCTGTTTTTAAATGACCAATAACTGGTTCAATAGCAGCTCTTCTTCTAAATTTTCCTCTTTTACATCTTTTCTGATATTCTGTATCTCGTTTTAAAGGTCTATAATCAGGAGTTGATATTTTGGTGTTACCTATTTGTTTGATGCCTTTTCCACCTCTGTCATAAACAACTTCTTGGGGTAAAAAAGCAATATTGGATTGCATTTGTTCTAATAATGGTGCTATTGTTTTGCTATCGTGAGGATTGCCTTTAAAACTTTTTATCGCAGTAATGATTAATGTTTTTGAAGTAGTAATTAACCCTGTTTTAGTGCCAAATTCATATTTTTTATGCACTTTCCCTTTAGCGATACATGCTGTAAATGGTTTGTGAATACTGTAAATTTTATCTTTATCTGTTCGCTTTTGATGTAAGATTTGATAATACAAAGCAAACTGCTTTTTATAGACTTCTAAAACGTGTTCGGGTAATTCTCTTTCCAACTCTCGAAGTAAACGACCTGCTATAGTTTTTAGTTTTGCATCTGCTTTCTTTGCTTTTTTATATCGCTTTGGATGTTTACGATTATGGGTGTCTCTTAATAATTGCTTTGAGGTTCTGACATAACTTTGTCGTTGCTTTATCTTTTCTTTTTTAGCAATATCATTGCATTTATCAATAATCTTTTTGGCTAATTTAGCATCTGTAGGAAAGGTAGTGTTGTTCTCTGCTACTGTGGTGTCTGATAATGTTACTTTTTCTTTGGCTGCTTTACCAAAAAGACGGATAGAGTATGCAAATATTTTTTGAACTCCTAGTTCTCCTATACGTTTTCTGAAATGTACAAAGTCACTTGGATCACAGGGAAATTGATACTCAAAATAAGCCATGCCTCAAAAATATTGCATGTAAGGGTTCATTGCCCAAGCTTCGGATAGACGCTCATCAGATAAATTATAAATACGCTTGAGCAGTAAACTTCCAACCATTAATCGTACTGGCATCGCTGGTTGACCTGTATGTGAATAATACTGTGAGAAATCTTTCTCAAAGTATTTCCAATCTATTTTGTTGAGCAACAAAATTAATTCGTGGCTCAAATTAATAAAATCCTTGAGCAAAGGTCTGAACAAATTTTGTTGATTTTGATTCGCTGTTTTTCCTATCATTTATTGCAAGGTTTATACTATAATATACGGAAAATCTTGCAATTAAATACTATATAAACAGTGAAAAATATCAAATAATTAACTGTAAATCAGAATGTTGAAACCTTTTTAAGGAGCGACTAAGTAAACCATTTATAATATGCTACTGTTTTGAAGAGTTCAAAGATATTTGTAGTTACAAAATGGATACTAGAATTCTACACATAGCAAAACGAATTAGAGCGTTAAGAATAGAGAAAGGTTACACCAGTCATAATTTTTTTGCTGGAGAACATAAAATACCTCTCGTACAATATTGGCGAATGGAAAAGGGTACAAATTTTACTACCCGTACTTTTTTACGTGTTTTATAGATGCACATCAACTATCTTTTTAAGAGTTTTTGAAAACTTTGAGAACGAAATTAAAAAGGAATGAAAAAAATGCATTTATCACAATAAATAGATTATTTTCTTTACTTTTATTACAGAATATTCAATAAAAAATTATATTTTTAAATTTCATCTAAAAAAACTACCTTTGCAAAAGAAGCAAAAACTACTATCTTATGGCAAACAGCGTAGCACTTTCTAATAATACCCAACAACTTTCCTTTAACGATTTTAAAAATGAAGTTTTACAAGATTACAAAATTGCACGCTTAAGTAGAGAATGTAGTTTATTAGGTCGTAGAGAAGTGTTAACAGGAAAAGCCAAATTTGGTATTTTCGGAGACGGAAAAGAAGTACCGCAGTTAGCTATGGCAAAAGCTTTTAAAAATGGAGATTTCCGTTCAGGTTATTATCGAGACCAAACTTTTATGATGGCAATTGGGCAATTAAATACGCAACAATTTTTTGCGGGCTTATATGCGCATGCTGATATTAATATAGAGCCGATGTCTGCAGGCAGGCAAATGGGCGGACACTTTGCTACGCATTCTTTAGATGAAAATGGAGATTGGAAAAACCTAACGAAGCAAAAAAACTCATCAGCAGATATTTCTCCAACCGCAGGTCAAATGCCACGTTTGCTGGGTTTAGCACAAGCTTCAAAAATTTACAGAAATGTAAAAGGATTAGAAAAATTTACTAATTTTTCTAATAAAGGAAATGAAGTTGCCTGGGGAACCATTGGTAACGCAAGCACCTCTGAAGGGGTGTTTTTTGAAACTATTAATGCAGCAGGTGTTTTACAAGTACCAATGATTATAAATGTTTGGGATGACGAATATGGGATTTCCGTACACGCAAAACACCAAACGACTAAAGAAAATATTTCAGAAATTTTAAAGGGATTTCAAAGAGAAAACGGCAGCAATGGTTACGAAATTATTGTTGTAAACGGATGGGATTATGTACAATTAATTGATGTATATAAAAAAGCATCAGAGATTGCCAGAACACAACACATTCCAGTATTAATCCACGTAAAAGAATTAACACAACCTCAAGGACATTCAACTTCTGGATCACACGAAAGATATAAATCTCTAGAACGCCTACAATGGGAACAAGATTTTGATTGTATTGCAAAAATGCGAAAATGGATTTTAGATTTTGAACTACAAGATGATGATGGAAGTATATTAAAATTTGTAGACTCTGAAGATGAACTTATTCAACTTGAAAGAGAAACAAAAAAAGAAGTTTCAGCTGCAAAAAGAAACGCTTGGAATGCTTTTTTAAATGAAATAAAAGCAGAAGTTACTACAACTGTAGATTTGCTAGGAAGGGTTGCTCAAAAAAGTAGTAATAGTACTTTTATAAACAAGTACAAAAACGATTTATCTGCTATTATAGAACCGATTAGGAAAGATATTTTAATTGCTTGTCGCAAAACTTTACGCTATGTAAAAGATGAGAATTTTATAGAAAAAATTGAATTACAAAACTTTATAAAAAACGCAACAAAAAATGCGACAGTAAAATACTCTTCACATTTAATGAGCGAAACTGAAGAATCAACCTTAAATGTAAGTCAGGTTGTCCCAACCTATGCACCCGAAGAAAATTTAGTAGATGCTCGTTTAATTATGCGTGATAATTTTGATGCTATTTTAGCTAAACGTCCAGAGGTTTTAATTTTTGGTGAAGACACAGGTCATATTGGCGATGTAAACCAAGGCCTAGAAGGCTTACAAGAAAAGTTTGGTGAGTTACGAATTTCTGATACAGGAATTCGTGAAGCTACTATTTTAGGTCAAGGAATTGGAATGGCAATGCGTGGTTTACGTCCAATTGCAGAAATTCAGTATTTAGACTATTTATTGTACGCTTTGCAAATTATGAGCGATGATTTAGCAACCCTACGTTACCGAACTTTTGGAAAACAAAAAGCGCCATTAATTATTAGAACTCGCGGACATAGGCTAGAAGGAATTTGGCACTCTGGTTCTCCAATGGGAGGAATTATAAATAACATTCGCGGAATTCACGTATTAGTTCCTAGAAATATGACGCAAGCTGCCGGATTTTATAACACACTTTTAGAAGGTGATGACCCGGCTTTAGTTATCGAATGCTTAAACGGTTACCGTTTAAAAGAAAGAATGCCTACAAACTTAGGCAAATACAAAACACCAATTGGTGTTGTAGAGATCATTAAAGAAGGAACAGATATTACGGTTATTTCTTATGGATCAACCTTAAGAGTTATTGAAGAAGCGGCTAAAGATTTAACGCAAGTTGGTATTGATATTGAAATTATTGATGCACAGAGCTTACTACCTTTTGATATTAATCACGATACCGTAAAGTCAATTACAAAAACAAACCGTTTATTGGTTATAGATGAAGATGTTCCCGGAGGAGCTTCAGCTTATTTATTACAAAATATTATAGAGAACCAAAACGGATATCAATATTTAGACAGCAAACCACAAACACTTACCGCAAAAGCACATAGACCTGCTTACGGAACCGATGGCGATTATTTTTCTAAACCATCTGCTGAAGATGTTTTTGAAAAAATATATGAAATGATGCATGAAGTAAATCCACAGAAATTTAAGAGTTTGTATTAAAAAAGGTACTAAACCCGCTTCGCCTGTTAGATATTAGAATATAGATTAGACCTCACAGGTTTTAAAAACCTGCGAGACCTCTTTTCATTCTCTCAATAAATTATTTCCAATTGCACACTCTAAACAACGTTTTTTAGAACAATAATTATTTTTAAGTTCCAACAACCCTTGACTTTCAAATGCATTTTTTGCTGTAATTTTTAAATCTGAAAACTTAGAAATAATGCTATTTTTCTCGGGTTTTAATTGCTGAATTAACGTTAATATTTCTTCAAGGTTTGCCTCTCCTCTACTCTTTTGATAAACAAATTTTAATGGAATAATGGTGTTCATTAGTAACAAATCAATAAAAGATTTTGTAAGTTTTTTTGGTGATTTTTTCGATGTCGTTTCAAAGGTGTAATGTGTTTTCCAAAAACCGTTTACTTCAACAGAAAACAACGTGTAAAAACTTTTTAATTCTCTAGTTTCCATCAATTTAGAAAACAAGCTCTGATGATGTAAAAACAAAGAAACCAATTGCGCTATTCTAATCGTTGGAAAATTGCTTGGTCGCATTCTAAAAAACTGAAACTGTCCATTAACAATAGGCTTTAGCTTATACTTATGTTTTAGGTAATTATATTCCTTTTTTAACTCTGAATAGTAATTTCCTTCTATTTCTTCGGATAAAAACCCTGCTTGCCCAAATAATAAAGCTGATAATTTTTGTTCGTCAAATTGTTCTTTTCTGACAATAGAAAAATCAATTGAAGTTGCTAAATTTAAAAATGCATCTGCATTCGTTTTTAATCCGAAATTCTTTGCCAATAATTGAAATAAAACTGCTTCAAAATTAAAATTAGATTTTAGCAATAACTCTTTAATGAATGATGATTTCTGCTCTAAACGCTCAAAATACAAACGCTCTAACCAATTATTTAATTTAAAAGAACTTATAGAAGTTATTTGTTTTTCACAAGGAATAAAATATTCTTGTTTTGAAAATAATTTTTGATAACTAGTGAGTAATTTTTCATCTACAAAACTCTTCAATTCTAAAGTTGGTAAAGGTTTATTATTTTTCATAAAAACGGTTACATCGTCACTCCAGACTACATGTAAAATAACAGCATCATAATTAGTATCTTCTTCGTGTTTATGCACATACCAATCGGAAGAATTTACATGAATCTCTACATTTCCAACCCAAATTTGATTATCAATTTTTAGTTGTGAATTTAAAAAATCTGGCCCCGAATTTTTATTATGTATTCCAGAATTTAGAATAGTTACTTTTTCATTCTTAGTAGTAAACAGCTCTTTTAATGTGAGGAGTTTGTATTGCCAAACGTACTGTAGAAAATCTTCTTTCATTGCTCCTAAATATTGTAATTTCACTTTTCCTTTTCAACGAAGTGATTTAAACTTTTATATTTTTTATTTTCTTGATTTTTTCGAGTGCAATAACTATGAATTCGAGGTAGTTAAACCTCTTCCAACTCTCTATTGTTGTATCGAATTGGTTAAGTAATGAACGACAGCTATCCACCCCAAGCATTAGTGCGTTCTGCCTCATAACGTTCATCATATAATTCTTGATTAAAATACTCATCTCTATCTAATTTTCCGTTGCGTTTATTAAAACAAATATTGGCATTAATCTCTTTTTTACTGCATAATTCTCGAAAGTTTTTTGAGCCAAAACCTGCATTAGCATTCAAGAAAAATCGATCTACAGAAATACCTGCTTGTTCGAGACCTGCTGTTATCACTTCAAATTGCACCTCAATAGTATAAGATCGTTATAAACACCAGTCTTTAGTTTATAAAGTAAGCATTTACAATCTTAAACAACAGAACCGTTTGGAAATCTCCGTTTTGTTCTAGGAATATGTGGTATAATTTCCATTTCTATTGTATATTTGCCCAGTACTGTATACATAATGGGTTGTTTTTGATTATTTTACGTGTCGTAACGCAAATATAGACAACCCTTTTTTATTTTATGAAAAAAGTTTAAATGACTTCGACCATTAAGTTATGAAAAATATTTTAAAATCAATTTTTATAAGCTCTTTCCCTGTTTTAGCTTTATTCATTTTGGTAAGAACAAGTATCAATTTAACAAAAGAAAGCTTACAGCTACATCATATTGGAGCACTCATTTCCTCTTTTATGGTTGTCTTCTTTTTTTCAATGTTATTTATAAAAACTCAAGCAAGAACAAGTAGAGCTTTATTGCCAATAACAATTCCAATCACTATTAGTTTTTTATTTACCATCATCAATTTTAAACAAGAATATTTTATCTATTCAGCAATTATTTTAATCTGTTGGGTTTTATATTTAACTTGGTATTCGACTTTTCAGAAAAGAGATACAGCTATTTTACAGAAAGGGAAAACATTACCTTTTTTTAGCTTTCAAAATGGAGAAAAGAAAACCATTTCTACCAAAAATTTCTCAGGAGATTTTAGCATCTATATGTTTTACAGAGGTAATTGGTGCCCGTTATGTATGGCGCAAATTAGAGAAGTAGTTTACAAGTACAAAGAGCTAGCTAAACGAAATGTAAATATGTTTTTAGTAAGTTCTCAACCACATAAATTTACGCAAGATTTAACAGAAAAGCACAATGTTCCCTTTCAGTTTTTAGTAGATGTTGATAATACCGTAGCAAAACAAATTGGAATATATCATAAAAATGGTTTGCCAACTGGTTTTCAAACTTTAGGTTATGATTCTGATGTGGTAATGCCAACCATAATAATTACAGACAAGAACAATAAAATTATTTTTGCAGATTTAACTGACAACTATCGCGTAAGACCAGAACCTGAAACCTTTTTAAAGATTATTGACACCTATAAAGATTCCGTTTATTAGACTTTTTATAATTAACTTCAATGTTCTACCTCATTTTTATTGATGTATTTTTGCCGTATAAAATAATAAAATGAATTGTATAGATAGTTTACAATGGCGCTATGCCGTTAAAAAATTTGACACAAATAAATTACTCACAAAAACACAAATAAACACCTTAAAAGAAGCATTTAACTTAACCGCTACTTCTTACGGATTGCAACCTATTAAATTGTTAATTATTCAGAATAAAGAGTTACAAAAATCTTTAGTAGCACATTCTTGGAACCAAAAACAAGTTGCGCAAGCATCACACGTTTTGGTTATTTGCATTCCGAAAGAATATTTAACAAACGAAATTGAAGATTATTTTAAATTGGTTAAGAGAGTTAGAAATACTCCTGACGAAATTTTAAATCCGTTTAAAGATTTCTTACTAGATGATATTTCTAAAAAAACACAAGCAGAATTATTTCAATGGAATAAAAATCAGGCCTATTTAACCTTAGGTAATTTACTAACAGTCTGTGCTATTGAGCAAATTGATTCTTGTCCGATGGAAGGGTTTTCTTCTGAAAAATATGATGAAATACTACATTTAAAAAAACAAAACTTGACCTCTGTTCTAGTTCTATCCGTTGGTTTTAGAGCAGATGATTGCTATATGAAAGATTTAAAGAAAGTTAGAAAAAATATTAATGAAGTTGTAATTGAAATCAATTAAATTTGCACATAAAACATTAAAAAATAAACCAATGAATACAGATATAAGAAATATAGAACCTACCATTGTTTGGAATCATTTTGCAGACCTAAACGCAGTTCCTCGTCCATCTAAAAAAGAAGAAAGAATTATCCAATTTATGGTTAATTTCGGGAAAAACCTTAACCTTGAAACTATTGTTGACAAGGTTGGAAATGTCATTATTCGCAAATCAGCAACTTCTGGAATGGAAGATAGAAAAATGGTGGTAATGCAAGGACATTTAGATATGGTTCATCAAAAAAATTCTGACACTAATTTTGACTTTGATTCTCAAGGAATTAAAATGTTTATCGACGGAGACTGGGTTAAAGCAGAAGGAACAACCTTAGGTGCAGATAACGGTTTAGGCGTTGCAGCAATTATGGCAGTTTTATCTTCTACAGATATTGCACACCCTACAATTGAGGCTCTTTTTACTATTGATGAAGAAACAGGGATGACTGGTGCAATGGGACTTGAAGGTGGAGTTTTACGAGGTGAAATTTTACTAAATCTAGATACCGAAGAAGATGATGAAATAGGAATAGGTTGCGCAGGCGGAATTGATATTACTGCCACAAGAGCTTATTCTGAAGAAGAAACACCACAAAATACTACAGCTTTTAACCTTTCTGTAAAAGGTTTAAACGGCGGGCATTCTGGAATGGATATTATTAAAGGCCTTGGAAATGCCAACAAAATTATGAATCGTTTATTATTTGATGGTTTTGAGCATTTCGGACTTCGTATTTCTGAGATAAATGGTGGTAGTTTACGTAATGCAATTCCGAGAGAAAGTTTTGCTAAAATTGTAATTGACACTGCCTCTAAAGAACCTTTTTTGTTTGAATTAAATGAACTTATCAATACTATAAAACAAGAGTTTATAACATTAGAGCCAAATCTTTCTATTGAATTAGAAGAAGCTAATTTACCAAAATTAGTAATGGATTTAGATGTTCAAGAAGGATTCATAAAATCTATTTACACCGCATTTAATGGCGTGTATAGAATGAGTCCAGATATTAAAGGCTTGGTAGAAACATCTAATAATATTGCACGCGTAATTGTAAAAGATGGCGCTATAAAAATTGGATGTTTAACACGTTCCTCTTCAGAAACCAACAAATTTGATTTAGCAAATTCTTTACGTTCTGCATTTGAATTAGCTGGGTTTAACATAGAATTATCAGGTTCTTATCCTGGTTGGCAGCCTAATGTAAATTCAGAAATTGTGAGTTTAATTGCAAAATTGTATGAAGAATTACATAACGAAAAACCCAATGTAGCTGCATGCCATGCAGGTTTAGAATGTGGTCTTTTAGGTCTGAATTACCCGAATATAGATATGGTTTCTTTTGGACCAAATATTAAAGGTGCACACTCTCCAGATGAACGCGCTCAAATTTCTTCAACCCTAAAATTCTGGAAGTTTCTACTAGAAATTTTAAAGAATATTCCTAAAAAATAAAATATAGTACCCTGTTCAAAACCGAAGTAAACACTTCGGTTTTTTTATGTAAATTTTCTGAGTACATAACAGAAAATAATTTATTCTTTTTGCAAACTAAACCACCATGCACTAAAGTACATAGTTTTAACTTCATTTGAGACCAATAAATTAATCACCTTAGTAAGCAAAAGACCTCACAGGTTTTAAAAACCTGTGAGGTCTAAAAAATATTGTTTAAAAATTCATCACAACAGATGCATTCTACTGAATAACAGTAAATTGTGTTTTTATGTTTTTGTTAACATCTTTAATTAAAAAAAAAGAGAATAAATTGTAATTTTACTACTTACAAATCACTTGATTTTAATGGGAAAAATAATTGCAATAGCAAATCAAAAAGGTGGAGTAGGTAAAACTACAACGACAATAAATCTTGCCGCTTCTTTAGGGGTTTTAGAAAAGAAGGTTTTACTGATAGATGCAGACCCACAGGCCAACGCTTCTTCTGGGTTAGGAATTGATGTTGAAAGTGTTGACTTTGGAACATATCAAGTTTTAGAACACTCCATTTCAGCAAAAGAAGCTGTTATAAAAACTTCTTCTCCTAATGTAGATATTATTCCGTCACATATTGATTTAGTCGCAATTGAGATTGAATTAGTAGACAAACAAGAAAGAGAGCATATGTTAAAAAAATCATTAGTTGATTTGAAAAATGACTATGATTATATTTTAATTGATTGCGCGCCTTCTTTAGGTTTAATTACCTTGAATTCTTTAGTAGCTGCAGACTCTGTTATCATTCCCATTCAATGTGAATATTTTGCTTTAGAAGGGCTTGGAAAACTATTAAACACTATAAAAAGCATTCAAAATATACATAACCCAAATTTAGATATAGAAGGGCTATTATTAACTATGTTTGATAATCGATTACGTCTTTCTAATCAAGTAGTTGACGAGGTTCGAAAACACTTTAGCTCTATGGTTTTCGATACAATTATTCGTAGAAATACGCGCCTTGGAGAAGCTCCAAGTTATGGTGAAAGTATTATTGCATATGATGCTACGAGTAAAGGTGCTGTAAATTACTTAAATTTGGCGAACGAACTTTTAAAAAAGCACGCATAAAAATGGCAAAAGCAACTAAAAAGCAAGCTTTAGGAAGAGGGCTGTCTGCCTTATTAAAAGAAACCTCAAATATTACCTCTGCATCTGATAAAAATGCAGATAAAGTTGTTGGTAGCATAATAGAAATGGATTTAGGTTTAATTGATGTAAATCCTTATCAACCAAGAACATCTTTCAATGAAGAAGCATTACGTGAGTTAGCAAGTTCAATAAGAGAACTTGGTGTAATTCAACCAATTACAATTCGTAAACTAGCAGAAGATAAATTTCAATTAGTTTCTGGAGAAAGACGCTTTAGAGCTTCAAAATTAATTGGCAACAAAACAATTCCGGTATACATACGTATTGCCAATGACCAAGAAATGCTAGAAATGGCATTGGTAGAAAATATTCAACGTAAAAATTTAGATCCAATTGAAATTGCACTTTCATATCAACGTTTAATTGAAGAAATAAATTTAACCCAAGAAGAAATGAGCGTACGCGTTGGTAAAAAACGCTCAACAATAACTAATTACTTAAGGCTACTAAAATTAGACCCTATTGTTCAAACAGGAATGAGAGATGGGTTTATCTCTATGGGACACGGAAGAGCACTTATAAATATTGAAAGTTCTGAAAACCAATTAAATATTTACGAGAAAATCTTACGTGATAAGCTTTCAGTTCGTCAAACAGAGGGGTTGGTTAAAACTATTAAAACAGGTAAAATTATTAAATCTGTAAAAAAGAAAATCTTACCAAAGTTTATTAAAGAAAATATAAAAGAGATTAGTGAATACTTTGGGCACAAAATAGACGTTTCTGTTAATAGTAAAGGAAAAGGGAAAATCTCTATTCATTTTCACTCAGAAGAAGATTTTAATCGCATTAAAAATCTATTAAAATAATTGCGTACTCAACTTTACATACTTGTTTTTTGTTTGTTTTTCTTTGGGTTATCTGCCGCTGCCCAGAAAGACAGTACCGCAGTAAAAGCACGTCAATTAGAATTAAATAACATAGAATACAATCCGTTATCGCCTTCAAAAGCAGCATTTTATTCCGCTATTTTTCCTGGTGGTGGTCAAATTTACAACAAAAAATATTGGAAAGTTCCAATAGTTTGGGCAGGAATGGCAACAAGCATTTATTTTTACATTGACAATAGTAACGAATACAACCGCTTCAGAACTGCATTTAAACGACGTAAACAAGGTCTATCTGATGAATTTACTGTTAACGGACAAGAACTAATTTCTACTACTGGTTTAGAAAGTGCTCAAAAAACTTTACAAAAAAATAGAGATTTATCTCTTTTAACAGGCATTTTACTATACGTTTTACAAATTGTTGAAGCCAGTGTGAATGCACATTTACTACAATTTAACACGAATGATAATTTAACTATCCGCCCAACTATTCAACCTGACAAAATGCTTGTTGAAGCTCCAAAAGTTGGACTCTCTTTAAAATATTCTTTTTAAATGAAAATTGCTTTACTTGGTTATGGAAGAATGGGAAAAGAGATTGAAAAAATTGCTTTAGAACGTGGTCATAAAATTGTAATAAAATCTTCTGGAAAGGACATACATATTATTACAAATGCAGACGTAGCAATAGATTTTAGCACTCCAACATCCGCAGTAAAAAATATTTCCAATTGTATAGATAACAATGTTCCTGTAATTTCTGGCACTACAGGTTGGCTAGAAAAATATGATGATATTATTGAATTATGTACTAAGAAAAAAGGAGCGTTTATCTATGCTTCCAACTTTAGTTTAGGCGTAAATATCTTTTTTGAGCTAAATAAACAGCTTGCTAAAATGATGACAAAACTTAACAATTACAGTATTTCTATTGAAGAAATTCATCATACAAAAAAACTAGATGCTCCAAGCGGAACAGCAATAACTTTGGCAGAAGGTATTGTTGAAAATTCTAACAAAACTAACTGGAAATTAGACGGCGAAGCTTCCGAAGAAAATATTTCTATTGCGGCAAAAAGAATTGAAAATATTCCAGGAACTCATAAGGTAACATATCAATCAGAAATTGACACAATAGCTATAAAACACACCGCTCATAACCGACAAGGTTTTGCTCTAGGCGCAGTAATTGCAGCAGAATGGCTAAATGGAAAAACAGGAGTTTTTACAATGAAAGATGTGTTAAACATTGGTTAAAGAATGTAACAATTTGAAGATTGTTTCTCTAATCAATATAAATTTATCTTCTCGAGCGCAGTCGAGAGTTTTTTAAAATAGGTCTCGACTGCGCTCGACCTAACAGAAAATATAAATTATGACACTAACCGAATGGTTTTTAGTTTTTCTAGTTCTAAATGTAATTCACTTTATAGGAACTTGGAAATTATACATAAAAGCAGGAAGACAAGCTTGGGAAGCTGCAATTCCTATTTACAATGCAGTTATTTTAATGCAAATAATTAACAGACCAAAATGGTGGGTTATTTTGTTATTTGTCCCAATAATAAACTTATTAATGTTTCCAATTATCTGGATAGAAACTTGCCGAAGTTTTGGGTTTAATAAGCGTCTACACACCATTTTAGCGATCGTAACTTTAGGGCTATTTATATATTACATTAACTATGCTACCGACGCTAAGCACATAGAAAACAGAAGCCTGAAACCGCGTTCTGCTCTAGGCGAATGGGTAAGTTCTATTGCATTTGCTATAATTGCAGCTACTTTAGTGCATACATATTTTATGCAACCATATACCATACCTACTTCATCTTTAGAAAAAACTTTATTAGTAGGTGATTATTTGTTTGTAAGCAAATTCCATTACGGAGCAAGAGTACCTATGACAACCGTTTCTGCACCAATGGTTCATGATACGCTGCCATTTATTGGGAAATCTTTTTTATCAGATGATAAAGATAAAGACGGTTTGCTAAATAAGCTTTCTTTACCCTATTTACGTTTACCTGGTTTTCAAAAGATAAAGCGTAATGATATTGTAGTTTTTAGTTGGCCTGTAGATAGTTTGGCTTCTATGTGGGGAGACAATTCTGGAAAATACACTTATAAACCGATTGACAAAAAAACAAACTATGTAAAAAGAGCAGTAGGTATTGCTGGCGACAGTTTAGAAGTTCGTGATGGTTATGTGTTTATTAATGGTAAAAAAACTGTTTTACCTGATAGAGCAAAACCGCAATGGTTTTTTGAGGTAGACACTGAAGGAAAGCAATTTAGTCGCGCATTTATAAATCGTTATAATGTTCGTGAAGGCGGTACAAAAGACGGGAAATACATCTTGAATTTAACAGATGATGAAGCTGCTGCTATGGCTAAAAACCCATTAGTGAAAAGTATTTCCAAAAACCTTAATACAAACGAAGGTTTTGATAAAAGTATTTTTCCTCACAACCCACAGTACAAATGGAATTCAGATAATTTTGGACCCATTTATATCCCTGAAAAAGGAATTACTGTTGCCTTAAACTCTAAAACTATTCCGTTTTACGAACAAATTATTGGACGTTATGAAAACAACAATTTAGTTATTCAAGGTGATAAAATTTATATTAATGGAAAAGAGGCTGATAGCTATACCTTTAAACAAAACTATTATTGGTTAATGGGAGACAACCGTCAAAACTCTTTAGATGCACGTTATTGGGGTTATGTACCTTTTGATCATGTGGTTGGTAAACCTGTTATGATTTGGTTAAGTTGGGATCCTAATATTTCTATTTTTAACTTTAGTGATAAAATAAAATCTATTCGGTGGGATAGAATGTTTACTACTATTCATGGAGATGGAAAACCTACATCTTATAGGTATTTAGTACTGCTTCTTATCTTAGGTTATTTTGTATATAGTTTTTATACAGGCAAAAAATCTAAAGAGTAAGTTTCTGCTTTCTTAGAAATAATAACTTATGGCACTTTTTATTCCTACTTACTTCTCTCCTATTTCGCAATATTTGGCAATAATAAATACGGACGAGGTTATCTTTGAAACACAAGATAATTACCAGAAACAAACGTATAGAAATCGTTGTTACATCTATGCAGCTAATGGGAAGCAATTGTTAAACATTCCTGTAAAACACACAACTTCTGAAGGAAGAAAAAAAACAAAGGATACACTTATTGAAAATGACTTTACATGGCAAATACAACATTTAAAATCACTGCAAAGTGCCTATAGAACTTCACCTTTTTTTGAGTTTTATGAGGATGACTTGATGCCTATCTTCACTAAAAAGTATAAATTTTTACAAGATTTAACTATTGATACTTTTTTATTTTTAATGGATGCATTACAAACACCATCTGACTTTTCAAAAAATACTGAGTATGAATTACATCCAAAAGAAAAAGATTACAGAAATTTAGCCATTGCAAAAAATGGTATAGAAATTTCAATACCTCAATACACACAAATGTTTGATGATAAGCATGGTTTTATTCCCAACCTTTCTATGTTAGATTTACTTTTTATGGAAGGGCCAAACGCAATTATTTTCTTAGAGCAAGTTAACTTTTAACTGTGTTAAAAGTTATAATTCACTACGGGTTACATTTTATTTTTCCAGCACTTATTGCTTTTATTTTCTTTAGAAAAGACTGGAAAAAGATTTACCTAATTTTTATTACTACAATGTTAGTAGACGTAGATCATTTACTTGCAACTCCTATTTTTAATGCTAATAGGTGTAGCATTGGTTTCCATCTATTACATTCTTATTATGCAATTGCTATTTATTTTATTGGAAGTCTTTTTAGCAAAACAAGAATTTTAGCAATAGGCTTGTTACTACACATGTTCGCTGATTTTGTAGACTGTTATTTTTAAAAGAAACGTTTCACCAAACCATTTATCTCGTTAGATATTTTTAATTTAATTACTAAAAACAAATACAAAATAGTAATTAAAATACTCTTTAGAATAATATTAATGAGCGGTGCAATTTCAATACTAAAGATTTTCATAGATGATACAGTGAAATTCCAGAAGTAAAAAACAACAAAAAGAGCTATAATAATACAAGTCATTTGCCCTGATTTATTTGTAAAAGGTGTCATTGAAAACTTTTTGTTTACAAACCAAATTTTAACCGTGTTAAACACAAACACCGCTATTATTGTAGATAGTGCTAAACCGTTTGTGCCAAAATTTAATTCAAAATAAAATAACTTATTTAAAGAGTATACCATAAATGCCATACCAACACCCATTGGAAGTGCTACTCTATAAAATTTAGAATTATTAATAATAGCGCCATTGTTACCTAGAAACATTGTGTACAATTTTGCTAAAGAAATCAATAAGACAACATATTCTCCACCAGCATATCCTTTTTCAGGCATTAACTTAAAGAGTTCATGTACACCACAATTCACTAACAGAAAGAATAACCCACCAATTAACAGTAAATTAATCGAGCTTTTCTTATATAAATTTTCTACTTCAATCGTATTATTATCATTTAAAATTTTAGCTGTTAAAGGTTGTAGAATCTGTGTCATTGCTCTACTTGGCGCCTCAATAAAAGAACCAATAAATACCGCAACAGAATAATAAGCCGCTTTCTCAATAGTGTCTTTTCCTGGAATCATTATTTTATCAATATCTAACAAAATAGCCCCAGCGCTTCCTGCCAAAATTATATATGGAGAATATTTTAGTATTTCTGAAAAATTATCTGGTAATTTAAAGCTAAACTTTGGTAAGTAAATTGAAAAGGCATAGAACATCATAACCAGAGTTCGTAATATATAAGCAGCTGTTAAATAGTAAATAAACTCTACCTTGGTTAAATAACTAAAAAAAACAGCTATTAATAATATCATTATTACAGCTCTATTCCATAATTCTTTTAAAACATTACCAAAAACAGTTTGTAAGTGTACTTTTGTCCACGAATAAAAAAGTTCGAAATATGCACAACAAACAGCAATTATATATATAGAAACTGTATAACTTTCTATTTCTTGATTTTCAGGGGTTACGCTGCTCATTATCCAATCGTGCATATAATTCCAAAAGAAACCTAGCGGTACAGCGATGAGCAATGGTAAGAAAAATGCTGTAGATAAAAATCGATCTTTTTGTTCTTTCGTTTTATAAGATGAAAAAAACTTAATAATTGTATGCTGAACACCAAATGCAGCTAAAGGCATTATTAAATTAGAAGATGATAATAAAAAAGTAACTAGACCATAATATTCGGCACCTAAGAACCTTGGATAAAAAACTATCGTATTTACACCTCCTATTAAAAAAGCAAAATAGATAATTAAAGTGTTCCTAAAAGATTGTTTAAATATTATTCCCAATTAGTTTGCAATTAATTCTTTAATAATTTCTGAAAGCTTTTTGGTGAGCTCTTTTCTATGATACTGCTCAATATTTTTTGGCTCTACAACCAATCTGTCTTTTTTGTAATTAGCATATAACTGTAAAACTTCTGATTTTAATTTAGCTTCATTTGTAAAACTTACAATTGCACCCGTTTCTGTTTTTGTTAATATCATTGCCAAATCTCCATCTTCTGGACCTATTGCTAAAATAGGTCTTTTTGAAGTGATATATTCAAACAATTTACCTGTTAAGATTCCTTTAGAATTCTTTACATTTGGTATTAACAACAATAAAACCTGTGCCTTTTTTTGTAACTCAACAGCTTTTTTATGAGGAATATAACTATTAAAAATAGTATTGTTAGTTAATCCATAGCTCCTAATATCTTCTCTAACTTCTTCACTAACATTCCCTGTTAAAATGATAGATAAATCTGAATCAAAATTTTTATCCTCTTCAGAAACTTCTTGCAATACCTTCCATAATAACTTCGGGTTGCTTTGTTTTGGTAATAAACCAATATGTGCTATAGAAAATTTAGTGTCTAATAGAATATCTCCCTTGGTTAAAACCTCATCATCGTAGCCATTAGTAATTACTTTTACGTTGCTTGCAATCTGTTCAAACTCTTTTTTTAAATGATGGCTTACCGTTAAAATGACATCAGCATTTTGTAATACCTCAGTCTCTAATTCCTTGTGTTTCTTTTTAGCAAATGTGGTTAAGTTAAAATCTGAATTATAATACAAATTTGTCCATGGATCTCTAAAGTCGGCAATCCATTTTAGGTTTGTTTTTTTCTTTAATTGATTTGCAATTAAATGCATACTATGCGGCGGGCCTGTAGAAATTATAACATCTATATTATTTTCATTTATATATTTTTCTAAATATTCTACGGAAGGTTGTATCCAAAATTTCTTGGCATCTGGAATAAAAAAATTACCTCGAAGCCACGATAAAAATCCACCTTTACTAACATTAGCAACTCCTGTTTTTTTCTTTTTACTCGAAAAAAAATCTTGCGGATTCTTAATTGGTAGTTTTAATATCTCTATTCCTTTTGGAGTTTCTTTTAGCAAAGATTTATCTTCTATTGGATAGTTTGCATTCTCAGGAATATACACCACCGGTTCAATATTAAAATCTTGTAAGTATTTTACAAATTTCAACCAACGTTGCACACCACTTCCACCTGCGGGAGGCCAATAATATGTAATTATTAAAGCTCTCAAGATTCTAAGTTATTGTATAAATCTATTAATTTTTTCGATGTTTTCTCCCAAGTAAAATGGTTTTTTACAAATTTCTCCCCATTGTCACCTAATCTTTCTCTTAAATCCTTATCATTAAATAACTTTAAGATTTTATTAGAAAAATCTTTACTATCTTTTTCAACGTGAACCAATCCACAGTTTTCTTTTTCTATAAGTTTAGCTTGCGCTGTTGCATTACTCACTAACAATGGCTTACCAAAACTCATGTATTGAAATAATTTATTTGCATAAGCTACATCGTGTTGAATATTTCTATGCAATGGCGAAATACACACAGTGCTTGCTTTAACATAACTTGGAAACAGAGAAACATTTTGCCAACCTTCAAAATCTACAAACTCTTCTATTTGTAAACCTTTAACTTGTTTTTTTAAAATTGGGTCTGTTGTGTTTTTACCAACAATAACCAATTTTATATTTTTTATTTCTTTAGACAATTCAAAAATTGCCGCTATAGCAGTTTGCAAACCCCTTCGCAAATGAGTGTCTCCTAAATATAAAATAACAAATTTGTTTTTATATTTTTCGGAAATTTGTAAATCCTTTTTAGCATCTTCATAAAAGGATTTTCTAATAGTATTAGGTACTAATATTATTTTTTCTTTATTAATATTGGTTCTAGAAATAACTTCATCTATAAATTCTTGAGAAACTGTTATTATTTTATCAGCTTCCGCAATAAACTCCTCTTCCTTTTGCTTCCATTTTTTAGGTGATATTATATGTTTTCCTGGAAATTTTTGCAAATGCGGATAAAACCTCATCACTTCAGGCATATTATCATGCAAATCTAAAACTACAGGCAAACCATTCTTTTTATTCACTTTAAAAACAGTTTCAGCAATTCTAATATCATGAATATGTAAAGCCTCAATATTATTCGACTTTATAAAATGATGAATTTTTCGTTGCATTAAAAACCTATAAAAGGGAACTGTATATGATAATGCAGATAATTTATATTCTAATTTATTAGAGATATACCTTTTTACTTGAATTCCGTTAATAATTTCTGCTTCTAATTCTCCTTTGTATGTTAAACAAAACAGATAAACAGAATGTCCATTTTTAATCAATTCAATAGCTTCATTTTCTACCCTAGGATCGGGTGGAAAATTACTGTCTAAAATCATTCCGATATTCATATATTATACTTTTCAGCACAAACAGTATACCCCCTTGAGACAAACATTTGTTCTTCTCTTTATAAGGGAATACTCCTTCTAACAAAAGTACACTAATTGTATAAAAGGTAAATAAAAAAACTAGCCGTAATAATCTTTCAAAAAAGCAATTTTCTGCCTTATGAATAGTAGGTTAAAAAGAGTATATTTGGTTTCTCTCTAGTCCCTTTAACACTAAAGAACTGTTCGATTAATTAGGTATATACAAACTAAACACCTAAATTTAATTCATATAAGAAAAGTTGTTTTTTATAGAAATATTGATAGTTTATTTTTTTACTCAAAAAAACTATTAGCTTCCATAAAAAAAGTTTAGGTTCTTTACCTTCAAAAAAATATTGCAAGAAATTGACACTAATTTAAGCTTTTTAAAGCATAATTTCTCGATTAAGACCATTGCTAAAAAGATTAAATACAAATTCTACCTATATTTTCTTTGTCTTTAATAACTCAGAAAGAAACATTTAAACAGCATTATACCAAACTTAAAATAGAGTATATCGGTTCATAAATTAGAAACCGATGCCGTTATAAAAAATACTCTATTTATGCATTAGGGGAGGTTGGTTATACTAATACTTCTGCTTTTACAAGAGTTTTTAAGAAATATAAAGGTATTACTCTTTCGAAATTTATTAAATCCATACAAAATATTTAATCGTTTTTCTTCTTCTCAAAGAAAAACCATCCAACAGGAATCAACAATAACAACGCATATGAAATTAAAGAAACCCTGCTCCCAGTTTTAATTACTAAAGGCTCAAACTTAAACTCTATTGTATGGTTTCCTGCAGGAACCACCATTCCTCGTAATACATAATTAACTCTAATATGTGGTGTTAATTTCCCGTCTACATATGCGTTCCAACCATCTTTGTAGTAGATTTCAGAAAATACAGCAAACTGTTCTTTAGTTGTTTTTGATTGATATGTTAATTGATTAACATTATACGCTGTTAAACTAATTATTGCTGTTGAATCTTTTTCAAATTTATTTAAAAAATCAAAATCTTTGGAAATGTAATACTCTAAATCTTTACGATTTAGAACAGCTTCATTTGTTGTTTTTAAACTATCCAATGCTTGCATTTCTTGATTAACAGAGTCTACGATTTCTAATTTATTAACAAACCACACATTTCCATTCGCATCAGGGTTTAATTGTACTTGATCTGCACCTACAATAAAATATTTAGTGTTTAACATATTTAACACTTCCATATTGTTTTTAGCAACTTGATAATTGAACAACTCTTGGTAACGTCCCATTTTTGCTGCATGATACCCACCGATAGATTTATGAAAATAAGACGTTCGCCCGTCTTGCATTGGGTCTGTTGTAAAATTACCAACTCTATAATAACTTTTATCTTCTAAAATCTGTTTATCGGCTTCTGAAGCAGTAAATGGTTCTTGCACTTTTCTTGCTGAAGTAAAATCTTCTTTATTCACATAATTAATATCTACAGAAACCAAATCAAATAAAATTAAGCCTGTTAAAACAGCAATTACAGGAAGCCTTTTTAACTTCTTTTTTAAGAAAAGCCATAATAAACCCGCAGATAAAACAATTAACACTAAAGAGCGTAAACTATCGTAAAACAACATCGATTTTCTATCAGAAATTAAAGCATCTACCAACCCTAATAATTGTGTGTATTGTTGATCCCTAATACCTTCAAAAGGAAATAAACTCGATCCAAAGAGCATAAAAAACAAACTAATTCCGCCTCCAACATACATTGCTTTTTTAAGCGAATTTTCTTTTTCTTCGGAAGAAACTTCGGCAGAGAAAAATTCTTTTAACGCTAAAATACCCAATAGCGGAACACACAACTCTGCAATAACTTGAATGGAAGAAACCGCTCTAAACTTGTTATATAACGGAACATAATCAATAAAGAAATTTGTTAATCCTCCAAAATTCTTCCCCCAACTCATCATAATAGAAAAGATAGTTGCTGCAACCAACCAATATTTTATTTTCCCTTTTACAAGAAATATTCCTAAGAAAAACAAGAAAAATACAATTGCGCCGATATACGCTGGCGCCTCTACAATAGGTTGATTTCCCCAATAAGAAAACACTTGTTTAGAATGTTCTCTAGCAGTTTTTGCCCCTGCTTCAGCTTTTATCGTTTGATAAAACTTAGAGCTTTCTCCTAACTTTTCAACAGTTCCTCCTCCCATAAAACGAGGAATCATTAAGTTAAATGTTTCTGCAATTCCGTAACTAAATTGTGTTATGTATGCTTTATCCAAACCAGAAGTTGCTTCTTTTGGGCTTCCATCTGGATTTATAGTGAGTTCCGATTTTCCACGTGTACTAAAATCAGAATATTCCTTAGTAGCCATAATTCGCGTAGCATTAACACCAATTCCCAAAATTACAGCCGCTAAAATTACTCCAACTTGTTTTGAAAAAACAACTATAGTTTTCTTTTTTATAGCTTCTATAAGTTCAACAATTCCTAAAATTATCATTATAAAACCTAAATAATAAGTCATTTGTAAATGGTTCGTATAAATTTCTAATGCCATTGCCAAACCAGTAACTATAAACCCTAGCAAATATCGTTTTTGAAAAACCCATAAAACCCCTGCTAATACAACAGGCATATATGCTATTGCGTGTGCTTTGGCATTATGTCCTGCTCCAAAAATTATAATTAAATAGGTTGAAAAACCAAAGGCTAAAGACCCCAAAATAGCAAGTTTAAAATCAACTTTTAAGGCGGTGAGCAAGAGAAAAAATCCGAAGAAATATAAAAAAAGATAATCTGCTGGTCTTGGTAAAAAGCGTAAACCTTTATCAATATAGCGTACAAAATCGTTTGGGAAATACGTACTTACTTGATATGCTGGCATTCCGCTAAAAGCATTTCCTAACCAATACGGCTCTTTGTTGTCATTAGCTTTTCTATACTCTTTAATTTCTTTTGCCATTCCCGAAAACTGAGTAATATCGCTTTGTTTTATTTGTTTCCCACTTAAAACAGGATTAAAATAAGCCAACGATGCAACTACAAAAATTCCGAATACAAGAAAATAAGGTACTGCTTTTTTAAAATCCATAGGTTAATCAACTTCTTCAAAATCAACATATTCACCAACACTTTTACTACCTTGCTGAGACTGTTGTGGTTTTTTATCTATTATAGTTTCCCCATCTTTAATGGTGTTTTCTCTATGCTTATTCCCAAATTGCTCTTCTGCTTTTTGTTGCATTTTACTTACCATTTTTTTCATTAAAAATGGCGCAAAAAAACGTGCTAAAAAACGAAATGTAAAATAAATCATTCCGATAATTAATAATGTTTTCATAATCTCTTTTCTTCAAATTAAAAAATCAATCAAAAGTAACAATTTGCTTGCAATTGAAACGTTAACAAGATACAAAAGTTACATTGCGGAATGCTTTTTTTTAATGTATGTTTGTAAAGTTTCAAATTTTGAATACACTATGATTAAAAAACTCTTGTTTGTGCTTATTGTTGGATTTTCTTTAGGAACACATGCACAATATACCGAAGTTATCAATTCTAACAGACCTGGTTTTTCTGAAAGCCCATATAGTGTTGGTACTGGAGTATATCAGTTTGAATCTACCATTTTTTTTAGAAAAACAAGTGCAATCCCAACGTTTAGCAATCCGCAAGCAGCAGGTCTTAATTTACTTTTTAGGACTAGTTTTTTTCTTGATAAATTAGAATTAAATATTAATGCTACTTTTGAAAAAGATAAAATTGTATTTAAAAATATCTTTGAATCTTCTTTTAATGAAACAGGCTTTAGTCAATTAACTTTAGGAGCAAAATACTTGGTATATCAACCAACTTATAAAGATAAATCTAAAGAAATAAGAAGTTGGAAAAAACGAATGGCTTTTGACTGGAAGCGTTTAATACCTGCTGTTGCCGTTTATGGTGGTGTAAATTTTGGTAGCGTTTTATCCGATTTTCATAATCGTGGAGGAATTACTCCAAAAGCTGGAATTTTACTTCAAAATGAATTTTCGCAGAAGTTTAACTTAGTAAGTAATTTATATTACGATTACATTGGTAGCGATTATCCTGAATTTTCTCATATAGTTACGGCAACCTATAATTTTGATGATTATTGGTCTGGTTTTATAGAGCATCAAGCTGCATATAACAATTTAGAAAGTAAAAGCAATTTAGGGTTAGGTGCTGCTTATTTATATTCTAAAAACGTACAATTTAACACTTCCCTAAGAGCTACTTTTCAAGAAAATAGCACTGGCTTTTATGGTAACTTTGGAGTCTCTTATCGCATAGACAAACACCAAGATAATTTTAAGGAAATAGATGAGTTTGGTAATGAAATAAAACCTGAAGGTTATTCTTCTGGAGAAAACCAAGGCTTCTTTGGTCGTTTATTGGGTGGATTTGGTTTATTTAAAAAGGAAAACAAATCAATCATTAAAATTGATTCTGGAAAAAAAGCTAGAGAGAAACCTAAAAGACAGCGTAAAAAAGCGGTAACAAAAAAGAAAAAAAAAGGAGGTATTTTCTCTAATATCTTCGGAAAAAAGAAAAACGGTTAAAAATAATGATAACCTTAAAAGAAGTAACCACAAAAAAGGAAATGAAACAATTTGTTACGTTTCCTTTTTCACTATATAAAAACAACAAATACTGGGTTCCGCCTATTATAAAAGATGAAGTGGCTGGATTTGACAAAACCAAAAACCCTGTTTTTGAACATGCAGATGCACGCTTTTTTATCGCGCTAAAAAACAACAAAATTGTTGGCAGAATTACAGCTATTATTAATAGTTATGAAGTTGAAAAACAAGGCATAAAAAAAATGCGTTTTGGCTGGTTTGATGTTATTGATGACCTCGAAGTTACCAAAGTTTTGATTGAGAAAATAAAAGAGATTGGTTGTCAAAACAAATTAGATTTTATAGAAGGACCTGTTGGGTTTTCAAACTTAGATAAAACAGGGATTCTTACCGAGGGCTTCGATGAAATTGGCACTATGATTACGTGGTATAACCATCCATATTATATGGATCATTTAGAAAAAATAGGATTTAAAAAAGAGAAGAGCTGGTTAGAAAGTAAATTCAAATTTAAAAATGTTGACGGAAAATATTATGGTCGAATCAGCACTATTTTAAAAAAAAGGTATGAGTTAACCGCACCACATTTCACAGCAACAAAACAGATTATGCCGCATGTAGATGAAATGTTTGAAGTCTTTGAAAAATCATATTCAAAACTCTCTAGTTACGTACCAATTTCTAAAGCTCAGATTGCATTTTTTAAAAAGAAATATATTTCATTTATAAATCCAGAATACATAAAATTTGTATTCGATAAGAACAATAAAGTTGTAGCTTTTGCTATTGTTATGCCTTCTTTTTCAGAAGCATTACAAAAATCAAATGGAAAATTATTCCCGTTTGGTATTTTCCATTTACTAAAGGCTAAAAAGAAAGCTAAAGATGTTATTTTTTATTTAATAGGTGTTCATCCTGAATACCAAAACAAAGGAGTGCATGCTATTATTTTTGATGAATATACGAAGACTTTCTCGCCTTTAGGTATTGAGAACTGTATTAGAACACCAGAATTAGAAGATAACGAAGCAATTCATAAACTTTGGAAAGATTTTGCTCCAATAACTTATAAACGCCGTAGTACTTATAAACTAAATTTGTAATGCAACTTTTTTATAACTCAGAAATAACAAAAAACACAAAACAACTTACTTTTTCTAAAGAAGAAAGCCGTCATGTTGTGCGTGTATTACGCAAAAAGGAAGGTGACATTTTGCATATTACTAACGGAAAAGGATTACTGTTTTTTGCGGAAATTAGCATAGCAAATGATAAAAAATGCGCTACAACTATTATAAATATTAAAGAGAAACCAAAGCCTTGGAGTTACTATCTACATATTGCAATTGCACCGACTAAAAATAATGACCGTTTAGAATGGTTTTTAGAAAAAGCTACAGAAATAGGTATTGATGAAATCACACCAATTATTTGCCAAAACTCTGAAAGAAGAACCATTAAATACGATAGATTGGAAAAAATAATTCAATCTGCGATGAAACAATCATTAAAATTTACACTCCCTAAATTAAATGAGGCTATGAAATTTACTGATTTTATAAACCAAAAACTAGATGGAAAAATTTGCATTGCACATTGTGAAGAAGATGAAAAAACTTTATTAAAAAATGTTATTATTCCTTTAGAAAAAATTACGATTCTCATTGGTCCAGAAGGTGATTTCTCTTTCGAAGAAATAAAAAAAGTAATAGAAAAAAAATACATTCCTATTTCGTTAGGAAACAGCAGGTTACGTACAGAAACAGCCGCTTTAGTGGCAGTTCAGACGGTTTCTCTCATCAATCAATAAAAAATATTCTTTATATTAGCTAGGTAAAAAAGACTAAGAATTGGGTGTAATAGACAAAAAGGAGGCTGTTTTTAGTTAAAATATTTCAAGTGGACAAAAAGGAGGCTCTATTTTTCATTAGTTTTTGCACTTTAATTTCCTTTTTTTTATCTTTGATTTATCAAGTAAAACGGGAATAGGCTCTGCTGGAGAGCAACCTATTAGGGATTATCTTGAAGGCTGACGAAAATGTCAAAATTGAGAGGCTTGAAAGAGCCTCTTTTTTGATATTTTTTGAAGCCTTTATGCCTTAAAAAAATCATCAATAAATTTGCGTTTTCTTTCTATTGAAAGTCCATTGTGGTTTCTTAATTTATTCTTTAAATCTGAGAAATGTCCATCGATGGCATTTGTTGTATTTGGAATTTTCAACTCCATATAATCATACCAAGTAGTTTAGCCCCTTATAAGTTCGGAGTGATATTTTAAATTTCAAACTAATACATTTGAGATATGAAATACAAGAAATGGAGTTTATCAGAGAAGTTAGAAATTCTATCCTGTTCAGAAGAAAACGGAATTATAGAAACTTGTCGTAAATACAGCGTTAGTACAGGGGCTTTGTATAGTTGGAAAATAGAAGTACGAGAGTCAAGGAGAAGCAGGCTTAAAAGTCACTTATGATATTCGTAGTAAGGAACTAAAGCAATCCGAAGAAGAAAACAGAATACTTCGTAAGTTGTTAAGTAACAAGGAAATTGAATTAGAAATTCAACGAGAACTTTTAAAAAAAAAGTTTGGGACCTCCGATCCAAGAAAAATTTAGTCGATGTTTTTTTCAGAAAGTATACTATTAGTAAAACTAAGATTATCAATATGGTAGGTATTGTGCATAGCAGTTATTATCGTACACCTAGTCTTGGTAAAAAGGGTAAGACAGCAAGTAAACTCAGTTATAATAAGATAAACGGTTGGGTAAATCAAGAAGTTGTAGTTCAGGCTATAAAAAAAGTTTTAAGCCATGAATTTATAGATTGTGGATACCGCTTAATGACTGCTTATTTGAAGCGAGATGGTTATCTAATTAATCATAAAAAACTATACAGAATAATGAAGGAAGAGGGGTTGTTAAAACTTGAAAATCGAATAAACAGAAGTGGTTCTGGTCGTAAATTCGTGAAATTTAGAAAAGTAAACACTTCTAGACCTTTCGAGTGTTTAGAAATGGACATAAAGATGGTTTGGATTCCAAAGGCTGGTAAAAACGCTTATTTGATATCTATAATAGATGTTCACTCGCGAAGAATATTAAAAGACTATTTTTCTTTTTCAATAAAACAAGATAAGGTGATAGCATTGCTTTCTGATGTGTTTTTAGAGTATCAATATCCTGAAAATGTAGTTATTAGAAGTGATAACGGAAGTCAGTTTATTGCTAAAAACGTACGAGAATATCTTGGACTAATAGGCGTTCAGCAGGAATTTACACATATAGCAACACCAGAAGAAAACGCTCATATTGAAGCATATCATGGCATATTAAAAAAAGAAGTCTTTACAAGAGTGGATTATAGAACTTTTGGAGAGATTGAACAAATACTAAAAAGATATGTCATTTTCTATAACAATAATAGGATACATGGCCTTTTGGGGCGCATTACACCAATGGAAAAATGGAACAAAGACAAACATTTAATTTTAATGAAAAATTTAACCGCTTAATTAATAATCGAAGTTTAGAATCAATACTCCGTTAAACTTTGCCCTAACCCTCTAACAGTCAATTAAATAAGTTAAAAAAACAGGCTCAAAAATTAGGATAACTCCCTGATTATCATTAAATTAATAGTTAATTTCAAACAGCTATTAATGATGCTTCTCAAGGAGAAATCCAACTATAAATATCACACAAAAAGATTACTTAACAAAATGAAAGATGTAAATAAATGGCAATATGATTTTATGTTGGAAGTTTTTGGTCTATTTCTCAGCATAAAAGGACGTTTAAATTTTATGCAGTTAAGTCGTTATGGTGATCATGGAGAACAACATTACAGGAATCAGTTTAGTAAGTCTTTTGACTTTTTAAATTTCAATAAAGAATTGATTACTGAGTATGGGGGCAAACATTTAACCATTGCTTTCGACCCGAGTTATGTTAGTAAATCTGGTAAATCCACCTGTGGAGTTGGTTATTATTGGTCTGGTGTAGCGGGAAAGGCAAAATGGGGATTGGAAATATCTGGTATAGCAGCGATTGATATAGATAATCATACAGCGTTTCATTTAGAGGCTGTTCAGACACCAAATAATTTGGAATCAAAAAGTTTGGTAGATCATTATGCCAATATATTGATTCAAAGAAAAGAGGTCCTTCTTTCGATGTCTAAATATGTTGTGGCAGATGCTTATTTTTCCAAATACGGTTTTGTTTCTAAACTCTCTGATAATGGATTGGAGACCGTTAGCAGACTAAGAAACGATGCTGACTTACAATATATTTATACTGACCAACAGAAATATGGGAGAGGAAGACCTAAGAAATATGATGGAAAAATTGATTATAAAAAACTTAGAAAAGAATATTTTTCTTTGATAGAAGACAATCAGCAAAGCAAAGTATACAGCGCTATTGTATACTCAAAATCATTAAAAAGAAAAATCAATCTTGTGATTGTTTATTTCCTTAAAAAAGGAAAATGGAATCATAAATTATATTTTTCTACAGATGTAACAATTTCAGCAGAAATGATTTTGACATATTATCGCACCAGATTTCAAATAGAATTTACTTTTAGAGATGCCAAGCAATACTCAGGTCTAAATCACTGTCAAGCAAGAAGTGAAGATAAACTCAACTTTCATTTTAATACAGCACTTACAACGGTTAATCTCGCTAAGATTACACATTGGATGCCTATTGAAAAAAGGCTAAGAGGGGCTTTCTCAATCAAGGATATTAAAACCTTACATCACAATGAGTTAATGCTTGCTCGATTTTTTAACGTGTTCGCTATAAGACCGAACTTGAAGAATAATAAACAAAAAATTAAAGAACTACTGTATTATGGTATCAGAGCAGCATAAAAACTTAACGGAGTATTGTAGAATAATACTCTTGTTTTATAGGGGTCAAAACACGACTCAAACGTCTGAAATGAAAAAAAAGGGTTAACCCGCATTATTCATAGGATTTATATTTAGAACAAATTTCAAAATAGATTTTTTATCTCTAGATTTTAGGATTCTCTCTTTCGTTTTTTAAACTTTTTTGGAGTAAATAGTATGTTATAATTGATTTTAAAAGTTAAAAAGGATTAATTTTACTAACAGAGCATAGGTATCCCAAGGTTTTAAAATTCTCACTTTAAAACCGTTATTGAGTTATTATCTCTCGAAACAAATCTTGATATACAAATGCTCTTGATCACTGATAATATATTCGTTTTTTAGTGACTTTTATGGTAGCTCCAACTTTTAATAAATTGGTTCTTATTGTATTTATTTGCCATTTTTCAGCCTTTTCAAATGTTGTTTTTTTGATGCTTTTTTTTAGTAATAAAAATAGTTCGTAGGCTAAACTACTTAAAAACAACCTGAAGAAGTTTGCAACAAATCCATGATTGGATAATCGATCGGAAAAACACATATTCTTGACTTCTTTACTTCTGTTTTCGCTAGATTCACCTCGTTTTACATAGAAATCAAAGTATATTTCTCGGGCACCTTTCTCTTTAATATTACTTATAAAATGACGAACATTTAAACCTTTCCCTGTACTTTCTATTTTACAGTAAGCTTGTTG
This sequence comes from Tenacibaculum sp., assembly GCA_965242715.1. GTDB lineage: Bacteria > Bacteroidota > Bacteroidia > Flavobacteriales > Flavobacteriaceae > Polaribacter. The sequence goes on along the minus strand of OZ251501.1, from coordinate 487,845 downwards.
TGGTTTATGCCAACTTTTGGCTTGATAGCGAAACGATGTGAAATGTTGGTGTTTTTTATGCTGATTTACATATTGAAGTTGAACCGCTTTTTTACAACGCTCAACCTTTCTTTTGAGTACCGAATTACTAGCCTGACCTGTTACAAAAAACAAATCATAATCAGCTACTAATTTATAAAAAGGAGCACAACTAAATCCACTATCTGTTCGAATAGTAATTTTTAGTTCAGGATATGCTTTTTTTATTTTTTGAATAATTCTTCTTAAAATTCCGACATACCATCGATTCGAATGGCTATTTCCTGGGCGAAGAACTGGCAGGATAATTTGACCGGTTTCTCCATCATGAAAAAATAATTCATTTAACATAAACTGTCCATAATAACCATTGAACATTGACATTTGTTGATTCCCATATGTTGGATCATCGGTAGCATCAACATCAATTGTTATTTCATCTCGACCTTTTAGGCTTGATACGTAACGATCAATCCAGGCGTAAGAAAGTTTGAAAATAGTTTCTTTATTCAAACTGTTTTCAAAACGAGAAATAGTAGGTTGAGAAGCCAAATCTCCTTGAAGAACATCTTTAAATAATGGGTCATTTTGTAAATGGGTCACATCATTGGCATCTTGATAACCTAGCATTAGCATAAACACACGTTGCTTGAGTTGATGCTCTCGACTGTAAGTAATGTATTTAGGGTTTCGAAGATCAGGAAGTAACTTGCTAAAATGTTTTAGTAAGTTGTGGGTTCTCTCTAACTTTTCTAAAAGAATCAAAGAACCATCTGAACTAATCTCTGTGGCTGAAAAATCAACCGAAATAGCTTGATTTCCTCGATAAAATAAAGTATCTTTAGTGCTCAAATATGGGTGTTTTAAAAAATGATGTATTTTGTGTTTAACTGCTTAAATATAACACTTTACATTCAGGTTTTTTGATTTCTGATGAATTATTCGGGTTAAATCCTCTGAATATTTAAATGTATTTTTTATATTTGAGAAGTTGAAAATTGCATATTTGGCATTAAACTATATAATAATGAACTATCCCGAGGCAGAGCCTCGGAGGATTCTATCGATTAAAAAATTTAGAAATTGACTAAAGCCATTCACAATTTCTAAAACTTAACTAAAATTGAATGGCATAACTTAAAATTATTTTATTATGAAAAAATTAGAATTAAATCAAATGGAAAACCTTCAAGCAGGTTGGGGTTGGCCAACTCGAAAACAATGGGGTTGTGGAGTTGCGGCATTTACTATGGGTATAGTAACTGGAGGTATAGGCGCCTTTGTAACTGGTATGGTATGCGCTGCCTCTCTAAACAACGAGTAGCAGCTTCTCCCCATTTCTCTACAAAAAGCTAATTAAAAACAAAAGGCAAGAGTACGAAAATTACTCTTGCCTTTAATTACTCACCTTACGCAAGAATAATTTGAATTTAAGATATTTATAGTTTATCTTGTTAACAACTTTGAGAAATAAAAAGATGGATAATTTTGTTGATTTGTATACTGATTATTTGATAAGTTCAAGTTCTTACACGACAGCTACAGGTATGGCTTCATTACTCTCTATAAAACATGATAAAATAACACGAGCATTATCAACGGGTGTTTATGACAGTAAATTTCTATGGAAAAAGGCAAAACCTTATGTTGAAGAATTGACTCAATCTAAAGAAACTATCATTTTAAGTTTTGATGATTCGATACAAGAAAAACAATATACAGATGAAAGTGAGTTGAACACTTGGCATTTTGACCATGTGTTTGGAAGGTCTGTAAAAGGGGTTAATTTTCTAACTGCTTTAGTCGAAGTTGGAGGCATGCGTATACCGTGTGGTGTAGAGTTTATAAAGAAAAATATTTGGGTTACCGACAAAAAAACAGGAAGGCAAAAGCGTAAAAGCAGCAAAACTAAAAACGAACTTTTTAGAGAAATGTTGCAGGAATGTAGTAGCAAAATACACTTTGATTATGTGTTGGCTGATAGTTGGTTTTCTTCAGCAGAGAACATGGTTTATTGTAAAGAACTTTTAAAAAATGATTTTATTATTGCCTTAAAAAGCAATCGAAAAGTAGCCTTATCCTTAGAAGATAAGCAAAATGGAGCATACGTGAATATTAAAACATTACAGCCAAGACAACAAACCGTGGAAGTTTGGTTTGAAAAACTAGACTTTCCGCTGTTGCTTACAAAGCAAGTTTTCAAAAACGAGAATGATACAGTCGGCGAGTTGTACTTGGCTTGTAGTGATTTAAATTTATCGTATAACCAAATAACTACAATCTACAAAAAACGGTGGGCAGTAGAAGAGTATCACAAATCGATTAAAAGTAACACAGGTTTTGCTAAATCTCCAACTAAAAAAACAGAAACTCAAACGAATCATTTTGTATTGTCAATTGTAGCTTATATAAAGTTAGAGTGGCTTAAACAAAGAACAGGGAAAAATCATTTTGCTATGAAAACACAAATCTATTTAGCAGCTCAAAAAGCAGCTCATAACGAACTCAGAAAGTTATCAACACCTAAAGCTGCTTAATCATCCTTTTTTGAGGTTTGGATGCGTAACATGAGTTAATAAGCAAACTATATGATAAAAATATTGAGATATTTAAATAACCTACAACTATCTTTTATAATTATTAAAAGTATAGCATCTATTTTTATATGCAATTCTTTATATTTATTATTAAATACAAGTAATATCCATAATATTAAAAGCATAACAATATATACTATTATTATTGACTTAATAATAAAAAGACTATTAACTCAATCTAGAATTTATTCATTCAATCATTTTTTATATTTACAAATTAGAAAAAAAAGACTATTCCTTTATTACATAGCTGATGCTTTTTGGTGTATTTCAAATTTATTACTTTTATTGGCTATACTATATCTACTTAAAATTAAAGAATTTTACTCTTTAGAGTTAATAAAAATATTATTCACAATATTTATAATTAATACAGTAATGGAAAGATCTTCAAGACTTATAAAGGTAAAAACTCTTTTTTATATTGTCAGTATTTTTTTTATTTATTTAATTTTTATTTTCAATTTAAATTCAATACCAATATCAGGTATTTTATGTTTTACATTGCTACAATTATCTTTATTATATATAACCTTTAAGAAATATCTTTTTATCCAATGATATATAAATTATTTTTAGCTGAATTAAAGCTTATATTCAGAAATAGACTCACTTTATTGTATTTTTCATTCTCTCCTATTACTTTAATAATTTGTTTATATTTTTTACTTTCAAGACCTAAAGACAACGAATCATATTCAATATTTAGTATAGTCTATTTATTACCATTTATCTCATTCATGGGTTCAAGTTTGTTTTGCTGGTATTGGGGGCGTTTAAATTATAAATTTTTCTTCCTAAAGAGAGCCTTAGAGAAGTTATTAATTTCAAAAATTATTTTTGTTTACATTATCCAATCAATCTATATCGTTACTTCAATTATACTATTCTTATATTTTGATTATTATTATTATTTAAAGATAATTATATTGTCTAGTATTAACTCATTAGGTTTTTTTACTTTATTAGTTCTTTGGATACTTTCTTATGACGATGATACTATTGACCTTTTCGATAATCAAGTATTTATTATAAAACAAAATATAATACATATTGCATCTTCAATTCTTATAATTATATTATCCTCACTGTCATATTATATTTTTAACTTGTACCCCTTCCTTAAATTATCAACTCTGTTTTTATCTATAAATGTTATACTTTTTTTCTTCTTTAAGAATAAAATAATACACCTAATAAAAAAACAATTAATTAATAACTCAAAAATTAAAATAAATAATGATTGAAATAAGTAATTTACTTGTAGATATAGATGGCTTCATTAAAGATTACAAAGATATTTATGTTGAAAAAGGTTCAGTTTTGATGATTACAGGAGAAAACGGAAGTGGTAAAACTATTTTATTAAACGCTATATGTGGTCTTATTAACTATAAAAAAGGTGCTATTTTTTTAAATAAAATAAATATTAAAAATGATATTTGGAAAGAGTTTACAGCATGCTTTTTAGGTAAAGACTTCCTAATACCTTATTTAACTGCTCGTGAATATTTTGAATTATGTCTTTTACTTACTAAAAAAGAAGTAAAGAACACAAAATATATAGATGAATACTCGAAAAAATTATTATTTAATGATTTTAATAAAAAAATTAAAAACCTTTCACTTGGTAATCAAAAAAAAGTTGGATTAATTTCGACCTTAATTACAAAACCAAAAATAATAATTTGGGACGAACCATTTGCAAACTTAGATGAAGAATCCTTTAAGAACTTAAATGAGTTACTAAAGGAGTTGTCTAAATCAGACGCAACAATATTATATACAAATCATCCTAATAAAAAAACATTTTATTCACATATATATGAAATTTAATAGAAATCTGATTTTATACATCATTTTATGTTTACTTTTAATAGCCATCCCCTGTTTTTTTAGTTGAACCTTAAATTAAGTTGACCAACATTAATTTGAGGCAGCTCTCGCTCTATTTTCCATCTACTTTTTGTTGGCATTAGTAAAATGGAAACGACCTTTGATATTTTATAGTAGATAAAATTGGTTAACTCTCTCACAGTATGTTTGTTAAGGTAGTTGTAGCCAGCATCAAGCAATAAATCAAAATGTATGGATTGTGTTTTTTTATAAATCATATACATTGCTACTGTAAGTACAGCAAGCATTGATTGTAAGCCATCAAAGGTTTTTAGTTGAATATCCTCCAGCCTGTATTCTTGTTTAATATACTCAAACCATTTAGGTTTTCGGGAAACACAAATCCGTTAAGACTAAATTTCTGAATTAATCAACTAATAATCAATTATTTAAAGGCACTTTACTTGGTGGTTTCAATACTGTTTTGTATATTTACTGCGTTGATATTCAGATATATGACAATAAATTTATCAGAAGTAGAGAGAACTAAAATTAAACAATTACATCGTACTTGTAGGCAAAGAAAACACGCAGATAAGCTAAAAGCAATTCTAATGCTTGATGATGGTTTTTCTTGTGTAGATGTTGGTAAGATTCTTCTTTTAGATGATGATACTGTAAGGACATATAGGACTATTTACTTAAATCAAGGAGCTGAGTCACTATTGACAGATAACAATAAAGGGAGAATTTCTTTTCTAAGTTCTAAACAATTAGACATCTTGGAGAAGCACATTACAGAGAATACCTATATGGATTCTAAAGGAATTGTTGCTTGGATTGAGAAAGAATTTCAAATTAACTACTCTTGTTCAGGCATTAATGAACTTCTAAAAAGACTAGGGTTTGTGTATAAAAAACCAGTATTAACACCTTGTAAAGCCAATGTTGAAAAACAAGAAGAATTTGTAACTCAATACAAAGAGTTGAAAGAGAATTTGAGCCAAGAAGATCAGATCTATTTTATGGATGGTGTACACCCACAACACAATACCATTGCAAGCTATGGTTGGATTAAAAAAGGACAAACAAAATAGCTAAAAACCAATAATGGTCGTAAAAGAACCAAGATAAATGGAGCGCTGAATTTAAAAACAAAAGAACTCTTTTATGTGGAAGATGAGCGAATTAATAGTCAAACAATGATTGCTTTATTAATCCAAATACTAGACAAACAAAAAGAAGGGAAAATACACATCATATTGGATAATGCTCGGTATTATCACTCTCAAATTGTGAAAGAGTTTTTAAAAGAACATCCTCGGATTGTCTTAAAATTTATGCCACCATATTCACCCAACTTAAATATTATTGAACGTCTTTGGAAAATTCTAAAGAAAAAAGTGGTGTACAATAAATTCTATCTCAAATTTGAGAATTTTAGAGAAAAAGTGATTGAGTTCTTAGATAATGGTATTTGGAAAGAAAAAGAATTTGAGAAAATACTCACAGATAATTTTCAAATTATTAAATCCGATTTTTCGGGTTCCTATGTGTAGTGGGTATATATATGTGTTATGTAAAATATTTTGGTTATGTTTTAGAATAATGTAGAATTTCACTATCTTTATAAAAACATTATAGATATGGATTTACAAAGTATAATAAGAGTGTTGAGTCAAGAGCAGAAAAAGGAATTAGTCGGTTTATTGAGTCGTGATTTGAAAGTGCCAAAACTAAATATGCTTATAGACAACCTAAACAAAGACCGTCCAATCAACTGTCCACATTGTCAAAGTTCTGATATTTACGGGCATGGAGGCTATAAGGGGCGTAAGCGCTACAAATGTAAATCTTGCACTAAAACCTTTAATGATCTTACAGGTACTGCTATGGATGGCATAAAGAAAGTGGATGAATTTCAAGATTATCTAGTTCTTATGATTGAAAGCGTGAGTATCCGTAAAGCCGCTAAAAAGATTGGAGTCAATGTTAAAACTATTTTTGATTGGAGACACAAGTTACTATCTTGTTTATCCGTTTTTAATGGAGAAGAGTTCTCAGGAATTGTTGAATGTGATGACAAACAGCTTAATATAAATAATAAAGGAAGTCGAGATCTTCAAAGAAAACCTTACAAGAGACCAAGTGATAGACAAACCAAACGCGGTGTGAGCAATGATAAAATCTCTATAATGGTTGCCACAGATAGAAATAACAATCCAATGATGCGTGTCGCTAAAAGAGGCAGGATTGATGTGCATAGTATTGAAAAAACAATAGGAACGTTACTAAAACCTGAAAACGTACTTTGTTCAGATTCTCATCCTTCTATAATTAAATGGGCAAAAGATAAGCAGATGGAGCATCATACATTTATAGCATCAAAACACATAAAAGACAAGTGCTACCATGTGCAGCATGTAAACTCAATAGACAATCGTTATCAAAGATGGATAAAACCTTTCTATGGTGTATCAACAAAATATTTGAGTGGCTATCTAAACTGGTTTGTATTCTTGCAGAAGGTTAAAAAATCGCTCTCTCAAACAGTAGATATAGCAAATATCATGATAAAAAACGCTAAAGCTATAAACACATATAAAGCAATTGAAGAAAATTATATGGAATTAATGATTCCACATTATTCTAAAACATAACCATTGCTATTAACTTATGATACAATTTATACTTATTAACTTAACGGTAATTAATCGTAACATTTCAAATTAAAAGTTGTATCTTTTCGCTATGGAAAAGATGGATTTTAGAAAACTCACAAGTGTTGAGAGATACGTTTTTAGAAAACGAGGGCTTTCACTAATTAAGTCAGGAAAAAAGCAAAAAGAAGTAGCGAAATTATTAGGTGTTCGAGAAGCGACAGTTAGTGATTGGGTAAAACAATATCGAGAACAGGGTAATAAAGGCTTAAAGGATATATCAAGAGGCGTAAAATCAGAGGATAAGAAGTTGCTGTCTTTAGATATCGAAAAGAAAATTCAAAAAATGATTTTAGACACGATGCCAGATCAATTAAAATTGCCCTATTCCTTATGGACACGCAAAGCAGTAAAAGAATTGGTAGAGCGGGAGTTTGGGATTGTATTGGCAATCAATACAATGGGTGATTATTTACGTTCTTGGGGATACTCTCCACAGAAGCCAAAGAAGAAAGCCTACGAACAATGTTCAAAAAAAGTGCAAAAATGGTTAGACCAAGAATATCCAGCAATAAAAGAAAGAGCGAGTTTAGAAAATGCTGAGATTCATTGGGGAGACCAAACAGGAGTAAGAAATAATAGCCAACATGGAAGAAGTTACGCTCCAAAAGGAAAAACTCCTGTAAAAAAAAGTATGGCAAAACGGTTTTCAGTAAACATGATATCCACAATAACCAATAGAGGAAAAGTTGAATTTATGATATATACAAGTACGATGAATTCTCAAATGTTTATAAAATTTATGGAACAACTCATAAAGAATAAAGAAATGAAAATCTTTTTAATTCTTGACAACCTGAGAGTTCATCATAGTAAAATTGTAAAGCAATGGGAACAAGAAAACAAAAAAAATATCGAACTATTTTATTTACCATCTTATTCTGCTGAAAAAAAATCCTGATGAATATCTAAATTGTGATTTAAAATATGGGTTGTCAGAAAAACCTGCTCCTAAAAATCAAAGTCAATTGCAAAATAATTTAGAAAACCACATGCTAATGTTACAAGGAAATGAAAGTAGAGTAAGGAAATATTTTAGACATAAAGACATCAAATATGCCGCTTAAAAATAATTACGGTTAGAACTCGTCAGGTTAATAACTGGTCTTGAAGGAACAGAAGTAATAATAACAGGAACAAACTTTAGTGATGTGATATCAAGAAATGTTGTTAAATTTAATGGAATACCTGCTAAAATTACCTCATCATCTAACATTAAAATTTCAACAATTGTTCCAACAGGAGCTTATTCAGGCTCAATATATGTAACTGTTAGCACTCAAACTATGCAAACAACATTTGGGCCTAATTTTACAGTTAAAACTCCAGAAAATTTTAAAGTAGCTTTCTATGGAGATTCAAATATTGGTACTAATGCAATCGCTGTTTTAAATCTTATAAAAAATGAAGGATCTCAAGTCGTAATTCATGCAGGAGATCTTAATTATGCCGAAGTACCAATTGACTTTGAAAGCTATATAAATACAACTCTAGGTCCTAATTTTCCTTATTTTTATTGTGTTGGCAATCATGATGATGGAGTGTGGACAGGTACTAATGGCTATCAATCTTTTCTAGAAGCACGATTTCAAAGGTTAGAAATTCCATGGCAAGGTCAATTAGGCGTATTATCTTCTTTTGCATTTCAAGGAGTTTCATTTGTAAGTTCAGCTCCAGATGAATTAGGAACCAGTACCACAACGGCAGGAAGTTATATACGAAATGAATTCGCTAATAATACCTCTATTTGGAAAATCGCATTTTGGCATAAAAACCAGAGATTGATGCAAATTGGAGGGAAAAATGACGAGGCAGGTTGGAGTGTTTACGAAGAATCAAGAAAGGCAGGTGCCATAATTGCTACAGGTCATGAACATTCATATAGTAGAACATATGAGATGAGTAATTTTCAAAATCAAATAGTTTCAAGCAATAATAATACAGTAAATTTATTTAGTGATGACCCTAACTAGTAATGATGAAGGACGTTCTTTTGCTTTTGTTTCAGGTCTTGGCGGAAGAGGTATTAGAGATGCTGAAGATGGTTTAGAAAATAACCCTTGGTGGGCAAATGTATATCATAGCAATAATGGAGGCCAATACGGAGCTCTTTTTGGCGAATTTAATTACAATGGAGATACGTCTTTAGCACGATTTTATTTTAAAGATATTAATGGTGTAGTTAGAGATGTGTTTTTTGTACGGTCAAATAATTAACCTAAAAAATGCTTTCAGTTTATCTGAAAGCATTCTTAACTATTTTTTAAAAGCTATTTTAGATTTAGTAATTATTTCTACAGGGTCTAAATCTAAAATCGTGGTAATTTGCAAAAAACGAAGCATATCTAGTTTGGTGTCTCCTTTTTCTAATTTAAAGTAAGAATTTTGCTGAATGCCTATTTTTCTACCCATTTTATCTTGAGAAATACCTAATTCTTCTCTTCTTTTTCTAAGTAATAATAGTATTTCTTTTAATTGATCTTTTAATTGATTTTTTAATTGATTTCTCATATTTTTTTTTGGATTGAAAGGGTGCTACTTTTCTTTTTTCTAAGCTAAGATAGCAAGAAATAAACGAATAAAATAATCACTTTTTCGAGTAGTATCAAAACGATTGCTCTAAAAAGTGATTGAAAAAAGTTGGAATAGTGAAAAAAAGCATTCATCTTTGAGAACCTTAAAATGCTATGAATAGGGTTTTTATGTTTTTTGAAAAATAAAAACCCTCTGCTATACAATTTAAAAAACAAAAACGTCTAAGTATATGTTTAATTAAAAAGAATTGCCAATGAATTGACAAAAAACAAACAGAGGAAAGTAGTACAAAGATAATACACCTCGTAGTATTTAAAAAATAAATTAACGAGTCTTTAATATACAATACTCCGTTAAGTTTTTATGCTGCTCTGATACCATAATACAGTAGTTCTTTAATTTTTTGTTTATTATTCTTCAAGTTCGGTCTTATAGCGAACACGTTAAAAAATCGAGCAAGCATTAACTCATTGTGATGTAAGGTTTTAATATCCTTGATTGAGAAAGCGCCTCTTAGCCTTTTTTCAATAGGCATCCAATGTGTAATCTTAGCAAGATTAACAGTTGTAAGTGCTGTATTAAAATGAAAATTGAGTTTATCCTCACTTCTTGCTTGACAGTGATTTAGACCAGTATATTGTTTGGCATCTCTAAAAGTAAATTCTATTTGAAATCTAGTACGATAATATGTCAAAACCATTTCTGCTGAAATTGTTACATCTGTAGAGAAATATAATTTATGATTCCATTTTCCTTTTTTAAGGGAATAAACAATCACAAGATTGATTTTTCTTTTTAATGATTTTGAGTATACAATAGCGCTGTATACTTTGCTTTGCTGATTGTCTTCTATCAAAGAAAAATATTCTTTTCTAAGTTTTTTATAATCAATTTTTCCATCATATTTCTTAGGTCTTCCTCTCCCATATTTCTGTTGGTCAGTATAAATATATTGTAAGTCAGCATCGTTTCTTAGTCTGCTAACGGTCTCCAATCCATTATCAGAGAGTTTAGAAACAAAACCGTATTTGGAAAAATAAGCATCTGCCACAACATATTTAGACATCGAAAGAAGGACCTCTTTTCTTTGAATCAATATATTGGCATAATGATCTACCAAACTTTTTGATTCCAAATTATTTGGTGTCTGAACAGCCTCTAAATGAAACGCTGTATGATTATCTATATCAATCGCTGCTATACCAGATATTTCCAATCCCCATTTTGCCTTTCCCGCTACACCAGACCAATAATAACCAACTCCACAGGTGGATTTACCAGATTTACTAACATAACTCGGGTCGAAAGCAATGGTTAAATGTTTGCCCCCATACTCAGTAATCAATTCTTTATTGAAATTTAAAAAGTCAAAAGACTTACTAAACTGATTCCTGTAATGTTGTTCTCCATGATCACCATAACGACTTAACTGCATAAAATTTAAACGTCCTTTTATGCTGAGAAATAGACCAAAAACTTCCAACATAAAATCATATTGCCATTTATTTACATCTTTCATTTTGTTAAGTAATCTTTTTGTGTGATATTTATAGTTGGATTTCTCCTTGAGAAGCATCATTAATAGCTGTTTGAAATTAACTATTAATTTAATGATAATCAGGGAGTTATCCTAATTTTTGAGCCTGTTTTTTTAACTTATTTGATTGACTGTTAGAGGGTTAGGGCAAAGTTTAACGGAGTATTGATATATAGACTCAAATTAATTAATTAAAATTTTAGAAATTATGAAAAATATATCAAAATTAATTTTAGGAATGGTATTTGGCATAACATTTATATCAAATGCAAGCGTAGTTGAAACACCAAAAGAGATCACTAAAGCAGTAAAAGTTGATTGTCATACAGTTTATACTGTTTGTGATAATCATGCTCCCGATAACTATGAGCATTTTGCATCTTGTATGGGTTCAAATGGATGCTAATAATTAATATATCTTACGAAAAAGTCACTATAAGGCTTTTTCGTAAGATTAAAAAAAAATAAAAAATGTATAAAAAACAAAAAATAATAATTCTTTTTACCTTATTTTTTATAAACTTTTCTTTCGGGCAAAAAAATGAAGGAATAGTTTTATATAAAGGCTCCCTTAATCAGCAACATATAGATAGTATTTTAAAAGATATGGAAACAAAAGACATACCGATGTCTCATAAAAAATTCAGTTTTGACGCTTATAACAACGCAAGAGATGTCGAATTAATATTGAAATTTAAAGAAAATGAGTCTTATTACTATTACAATCCTGATTTAGAAATAGAAAACACATATAACACAACAAAAGGAATAGTTAGCACTATGCCTTATTACACTAATAATTCTTCAAATAAAATAATTGAAATAAATGAATATGTTGGAAACATTTCTCATAAATCACTTAAATGGAAAATCACTAAACAAACCAAAAAAATCGGAAGATATCTATGTTACCAAGCAATTGCAACTGAAAAGCTTTATAGTCGAAGAGGTTATTTTTACAACGAAAAAGTAATCGCCTGGTTTAGTCCAGAAATTCCTTTAAATTTTGGACCAAAATTTTATAAAGGATTACCGGGATTAATTTTAGAAATTAAAAAGAAAAAATTTTCAATTATTGCAACTAAAATTAGCCTGAACCCTACTAAAGGAGTTAAGTTTAAAGTGCCGAAAATGAAAAACATAATAACTAAAGAAGAATCACATAAAAGGTATAAAGAAATGATTGAAGAAAGAAAGAATAATTAATTATAGCTTAAGTTATTTTTTATTGGTCTCAGGTGAAGTTAAAACTATGTACTTTAGTGCATGTCGCTTTAGCTTCTAAAAATTTTATTCGGTTTTGTTAAAATAAATAAAATTAGAATATAGATTTTTTATCTCTAACTTTCGTTTGAGTAATCACGTACTCCGGACTTTCAGTCCGATTTTTAAACCTATGGACTTTTAGTCCATAGTGGTTTAGTTGGATTGAAGGGTATCAATTTTCTTTTTTCTAAGCTAAGATAGCAAGAAATAAACGAATAAAATAATCACTTTTTAGAGTAACCCGAAAGGGTTACTCTAAAAAGTGATTAAAAAAAGTTGGAATAGTAAAAAAAACCATTCATCTTTGAGAACCTTAAAATGCTATGAATAGGGTTTTTATATATTTTTTAAAAAAATAAAAACCCTCTGCTATACAATTTAAAAAACAAAAACGTCTAGGTATATGTTTAATTAAAAAGAATTGCCAATGAATTGACAAAAAACAAACAGAGGAAAGTAGTACAAAGATAATACACCTCGTAGTATTTAAAAAATAAATTAACGAGTCTTTATATATAGACTTAAATTAACTAATTAAAATTTTAGAAATTATGAAAAAAGTATTTTTAGTAGTAGCATTTGTATTTGCAACAAGTAGTTTAGTAAATGCAGAAGTAAATAAGAAGAGTGAAGTTGATACAGTAGTAATTAGCTGTATAGAAGATGCATGGGCGTTTGGAAGTGATTGGGGGAGTGATGAGATGGATTATAAAATGACTGATTTATATTACAAATATTTTTGTTAATAATCATAAATGAATAATAACGAAGGTAAAATGTTACCATTTTACCTTCTATTTTAAAAAGAGTTAAAATGCATTTAAAAATAATAATAGTACCTATAATAACCTTTTTCTTCTTAAGCACTAACATTCAAAGCCAAATCAAAAAAGGAATTGTAATTTATAAAAAACAACAAGTAGAAAGAGTTTTTGTTAAAAAAGATAAAACTATTAACTTCAATAAATTTAAAATGATTGAAGATAAAATGATAAAGGCTTTAGAGGATATAGAGTTTCAATTAAGTTTTAAAAATAATGAAAGTACTTTTGAAGTTGTAAACTCAATAGATATTGAAGATAATAAATTTTATAGAATGGCTTTAATACCATATGGTCAATCTAAATTTTATAATTCTGCTAAAGAGAGGTTAGAAAAGACTAATGCTTTTGGAGAAGATTTTTTAATAAGCAGCTCTACATTAAATTGGGAGCTTAGTAATGAAACAAAAAAAATAGGAGATTATACTTGCTTTAAAGCGATTACAAGAGAAAGGAAAATGTATCACGGTAAAGAAAAAGAATATATAAGAACAGCTTGGTATAGCCCAGAAATTAACGCTTCATTTGGTCCAATTGGGTATAGTGGTTTGCCTGGCTTAATAGTAGAATTAAAAGACGGTAGAAATGTATATGTAGCTACTAGAATAGAATTAAACACTACAAAACCAGTTACTATTAAAAAACCTACAAAAGGAAAAAAGGTTACTGATAAAGAAATGAATACCATGCTTTCTGAAGCTATGGGGAATTTTAAAAAAAATAAAGGATATTAGATTACATTTTTATGATCAAAAACCTATTGTTTTTAATATCTATTTTAATAGTTACAAGTTTTACGCAGGCTCAAACCATAACCTTAAAAGGTTTTGTAAAAGATAGTTTACAAAACCCTTTAAATTATGCCAATGTAATTGCTAAACCAAAAGATGTTACTAAAAATCTAACCTTTGCCATTACTGATGAGGAAGGTAGATATAGTTTACAATTAAAAAAGAATAATGAGTATGTTATTAGTATTAGCTATTTAGGCTATGAAACAATAAATGATACGATTATACCAGTTCAAAACAGCACTAAAAATTTTATCTTAAAAGAGGCGAAAAATCAATTAGACGAAGTAATTATTGAATTACCCGTAACAGTAAAACAAGACACTATAATTTACGATACCAAGAAATTTGTAACTGGTGAAGAGCGTAAATTAAAAAGCGTATTAAAAAAATTACCTGGTGTAGAGGTTGATAAAAACGGTAATATAACTGTACAAGGTAAAAGAGTAACTACATTATTAGTAGATGGTAAAAAGTTTTTTGGGGGCAATTCTAAATTAGCAGTAGAAAATATACCTGCAAATGCTGTAGATAAAGTAGAGGTTTTAGATAATTATAACGAGGTAGCTTTTTTAAAAAACATTTCTGATAGCGATGAAATGGCAATGAATATTAAATTAAAAGAAGATAAAAAACACTTTACTTTTGGTGATGTTGAAGTGGGTAAAGGAAACAAAAAATATTATAGAACGCATGCAAATTTGTTTTATTATTCGCCAAAAACGAATGTGAATTTTATTGGTAATTTAAATAATACAGGCGAAAAAACATTTACATTTAAAGATTATTTAAGTTTTCAAGGAGGTATAAACGCCGTGTTTAGCGGTAATTTTAATTGGAAAGGGGGTGATTTTACACAGTTTATTGAAAGTGAAGATTTAGTAGTGAGTCGTCAACGTTTTGCTGCTTTAAATATTACGAAGACCACTTCTAGTAAAGTAGATATTTCTGGCTATGCTATTTTTTCGCATACAAATACACAACGTTTTTTAGAAACGTTAAATACATATTCTTCATTTACGGAGGAAAAAGAAAATTTAACAAAACATAAAAACGTATTAGGTATTGGTAAATTTAATTTTGAATATGCACCAAATAATCAAGAGCAATGGTATGTTAGAACGCAAGTTAAAAGGACTAATAACTATAATAATAACACTATTTTATCTGTTATAGGTTCAAGCCAAAATACTATTTTAACTGATGCTAAAAATGGAGCTTGGTATGTAAATCAAAATATTGAATGGCACAAAAAGCACTCTAAAAAACACACATTTTCTGCAATAGCAAATTATACGTTTGATAAGAACAACCCAACTACTCTTTGGAATACTACAAACCCTATTTTACAAACGTTAATTCCTGCCGATGCAACTCAAAGTAGCTTTCGGTTACAGCAACTCAAAGAAAACGAAAAACATCATTTATATACCGTTTTTAAAGATTTTTGGGTATTAAACAACAATAACCATATATACACAACTGTTGGTAATACACATCAACAAGAAAAGTTTATAAGTAACGACAAACAATTGTTAGACAACGGAAATGAGATTAATTTTAATGCAGCAAATTTTAACAATACAACCGTCTTTAAGCACAACGATTTTTTTATCGGGGCGCATTATAAATTTCGTACAGGTATTTTTACCTTTAAACAAGGTGCCTATTTACATAAATATAATTGGAAGGTAAACCAAGGGAGCAATATCCAAAAAAGTAAATGGACAATTCTTCCTGATTTTTTAATGAAGATAGCATTTAATAAATCTAAAAAAATTCAATTCAATTATAATTTGAAAACGAATTTTTCAAATGCTTCAAAACTAGCAAATCGATTTTATTTACAATCGTATAATTCTGTTTTTAGAGGGAATTCAACCTTAGAAAACGAATTATTTCATTCCGCAAGAATTAGATATAGTAGATTTAGTTTGTATCGTGGTTTAATGCTTACAGCAAGCGCTAGCTATACTAAAAAAATAAAAGGATTTAGAAATGCAGTAAACTTCGATGACATAAACCGTTTTCTAACAATTCAAATGTTAGACAATCCTAATGAAGATTGGAGCTTAAGAACATCTTTGAGAAAAAGAATTAAAAACATACGTTATAAAGTCGGAGGGAATTATAATAATTCAAGCTATTTACAAAGTATAAATAATAGCTTTGTAACCAATAAAAACAGAAACTATTCTTTTAATGTTGGTGCAGAAACGTTATTTGATAATTTACCAAATATTGAAGTTGGGTATAAAAGAACTGTAGGTAATTATATCTCTAGCAACTCTACATCAAAGTTTGTAACTAACGAACCTTTTATAAATATAGATTACGATTTCTTAAAAGGATTTATATTTTCATTTGATTATATACATTACAAGTATCAAAATAAAAGACAAGGTATTAACAATAATTATGAAATAGCCAATTCAACCTTGTCGTATAGAAAAGAAGATGGTGCTTGGAGTTTTAAATTAACAAGTCAGAATTTATTCAACACAAAATTTAAACAAAACAATCGCTTTTCAGATTATGTTATTTCTGATACTAAAACACATATTTTACCTAGAATAATTATGTTTAGTATTGGATATAATTTGTAAGACTATTTTTAGTTTAATTTCACTGATTTATTCGTGTTAATTTGTGCAATTTGTGTCAAACAGAAAGTCTAACTATTTTTTAAACCGCTATTTCCTATACTTTCGAATCGCCTCTTTAATTTTAGCAATTCTATACTCAAACCATTTAGGTTTTCGGGAAACACAAATCCGTTAAGACTAAATTCCTGAATTAATCAACTAATAATCAATTATTTAAAGGCACTTTGCTTGGTGGTTTCAATACTATTTTGTATATTTACTACGTTGATATTCAGATGTATGACAATAAATTTATCAGAAGTAGAGAGAACTAAAATTAAACAATTACATCGTACTTGTAGGCAAAGAAAACACGCAGATAAGCTAAAAGCAATTCTAATGCTTGATGATGGTTTTTCTTGTGTGAATGTTATAAGTATCCTTCTTTTAGATGATGATACCGTAAGAGGCTATAGAAATAAGTACCTAAGCCAAGGAGCAGAAGCACTCTTAACAGACAACAATAAAGGTGGCATCTCTTTTCTTACTACTGAACAATTAGATACTTTAGAGAAGCACATTGCAGAGAATACCTATATGGATTCTAAAGGAATTGTTGCTTGGATTGAGAAAGAATTTCAAATTAACTACTCTTGTTCAGGCATTAATGAACTTCTAAAAAGACTAGGGTTTGTATACAAGAAACCAGTATTAACCCCTTGTAAAGCCAATGTTGAAAAACAAGAAGAGTTTGTAAAGCAATACAAAGAACTGAAAGAAAATTTGACCAAAGAAGATCAAATCTATTTTATGGATGGCGTACACCCACAACACTATTGCTAGCCATGGTTGGATCAAAAAAGGACAGACCAAACATCTTATACCAATTTAATTTTATAATGTCGCATTAGATTGAGTTATTTTTTGCTAGATTGAAGTGAAAATTATTTAGCATAGCCTTGTTATGGTAAATAATTTTTACAAAAATATCGTAAAAAAGAATCAATATAATGCGATATTATAAAGTTAATTTGGTATTAAAACCAATAATGGACGTAAAAGAACTAATATAAACGGAGCACTTAATTTGAAAACAAAACAACTCTTTTATGTAGAAGATGAGCGAATTAATAGCCAAACAATGATTGCTCTATTAATCCAAATATTAGACAAACAAAAAGAAGGGAAAATACACATCATATTGGATAATGCTCGGTATTATCATTCTCAAATTGTGAAAGAGTTTTTAAAAGAACATCCTCGGATTGTCTTAAAATTTATGCCACCATATTCACCCAACTTAAATATTATGGTTATGTTTTAGAATAATGTGGAATCATTAATTCCATATAATTTTCTTCAATTGCTTTATATGTGTTTATAGCTTTAGCGTTTTTTATCATGATATTTGCTATATCTACTGTTTGAGAGAGCGATTTTTTAACCTTCTGCAAGAATACAAACCAGTTTAGATAGCCACTCAAATATTTTGTTGATACACCATAGAAAGGTTTTATCCATCTTTGATAACGATTGTCTATTGAGTTTACATGCTGCACATGGTAGCACTTGTCTTTTATGTGTTTTGATGCTATAAATGTATGATGCTCCATCTGCTTATCTTTTGCCCATTTAATTATAGAAGGATGAGAATCTGAACAAAGTACGTTTTCAGGTTTTAGTAACGTTCCTATTGTTTTTTCAATACTATGCACATAAATCCTGCCTCTTTTAGCGACACGCATCATTGGATTGTTATTTCTATCTGTGGCAACCATTATAGAGATTTTATCATTGCTCACACCGCGTTTGGTTTGTCTATCACTTGGTCTCTTGTAAGGTTTTCTTTGAAGATCTCGACTTCCTTTATTATTTATATTAAGCTGTTTGTCATCACATTCAACAATTCCTGAGAACTCTTCTCCATTAAAAACGGATAAACAAGATAGTAACTTGTGTCTCCAATCAAAAATAGTTTTAACATTGACTCCAATCTTTTTAGCGGCTTTACGGATACTCACGCTTTCAATCATAAGAACTAGATAATCTTGAAATTCATCCACTTTCTTTATGCCATCCATAGCAGTACCTGTAAGATCATTAAAGGTTTTAGTGCAAGATTTACATTTGTAGCGCTTACGACCCTTATAGCCTCCATGCCCGTAAATATCAGAACTTTGACAATGTGGACAGTTGATTGGACGGTCTTTGTTTAGGTTGTCTATAAGCATATTTAGTTTTGGCACTTTCAAATCACGACTCAATAAACCGACTAATTCCTTTTTCTGCTCTTGACTCAACACTCTTATTATACTTTGTAAATCCATATCTATAATGTTTTTATAAAGATAGTGAAATTCTACATTATTCTAAAACATAACCAATATTATTGAACGTCTTTGGAAAATTCTAAAGAGAAAAGTGGTGTACAATAAATTCTATCTCAAATTTGAGAATTTTAGAGAAAAAGTGATTGAGTTCTTAGATAATGGTCTTTGGAAAGAAAAAGAATTTGAGAAAATACTCACAGATAATTTTCAAATTATTAAATCCGATTTTTCGGGTTCCTATGTGTAGTTGGGCATATATTTTAAAAACAGAGAGAGAGAGAGAGAGAGAGAGAGAGAGCGTGAGAGAAATAAAACGAAAGCATCCGCCAATCTTAAGTGACACTTTATTGGAAAAATACGCTAATTTAATTAATTCTATTGAGTTAATACTTGAAAATCAATGCAGTTTGAAAAAATTTCCAAATGAATTAAAAAATGAAATCATAACTGGTATTGGGTTTCAAGATATAGAAATTGGTAAATTTACATTTTTCAATGCCTTTTTTCTAGATAATTATAACTACACACAAATTTTTTAAAATGAAAAGAAACACATATTTAATCTTTAGCATTTTATTTTTCTCATTCATCACTATAGGGTTTTTAGCAAAGGAATATTTTATTATTTCGTTTCACGATAATTACTTATTGATTCAATACAGAATTATTTTTTATTGGTTAGCCTTTATAATCTTAATGTTTTTTTTCTAAAAACATTAAGGCTTTTACTTAATAAAACTAGATAGTGAAATTGAAAATAATTGTTTTGGAAAATAAGAGACACGGATGAAATTATTTAATAATTTGAATTAAATACAAACCACAAATTATGAAAAAAATATTTTTAATTACAATGGTATTGTTAGTTACAATTTCTTGTAAAGCACAGCTAAATAATTTGAATGATAACGAATTATTTGAAGGAATACAATTCAATAATGTATCGCTTGGTACTATTATGGAATCTAGTGGAGATTTAAATAAAATGAAAACTTTATTTAGAAATAATATTGTAGAAGAAGCTAATGATAGCGCCCCTTTTTTAGCAAAGGAATTGTCAAATGACAATATAGTACTTAGTTTTGAAGATGAAACTGACACGGGGAATAATTATGATTTAACTAGTATTTATGTTCTTAACTCTTCTGTAACTGTAAATATAAAAGGGTTGTCAATCAAAATAGGAGATGATAAAAGCAAGTTTGGAAATTTAATATTTAATACATATAAAGAAGATAACAGTTATAATTTCACAGACCAAGATACAGGAAGTGTAGGTTTGCACTTTAAAATTAATAGTTCTAATAAAGTTTCAGAAATAAATTTGATTTGTTTTTAATAACATACAAACCACAACAATCTGTATAATTAATGGCTACAAAGAGCTAACTCTAAGGTTAGCTCTTTTTTTTTAGTACATGACAAAAAATATAATTAATAGATTAAGTGTTGAATAATTAGCATAAAACATTGATTTTCATTATATTAGAATAATAATTTCACGCATTTTTCTAATGAAGAAAACCAATGTTATCAGTAAAAATAATGAATTAGTTTCAATTCTTAATGCCCAATTCCAAGGAAGGGTAAATTTAGCTAGAGTAAAACTTATTTCACATTTTATTATTGCGCTATGTAAAGTTAAAACAGTTACTTTTGAAAAACTAGCCAATGCTTTTAGATAGCAGAGCTAGCCCTGGCTCTTCTTTAAGGCGTATTCAGCGGTTTATTGCCAATTATAGTTTTGATGCGGATCTTATAGCTCGTCTTATTTTTAGTATTCTGCCTAAACAAGATACCTTTATACTAAGTATTGATAGGACGAATTGGAAGTTTGGACAAGCTAATATCAATATTTTTATGCTAGGTTGTTGCCTATAAAGGTGTCGCCTTTCCTTTACTCTTTACCATGCTTGATAAGAGAGGTAATTCCAATAGTCAAAAGCGTATTGATTTAATCGGTAGGTTTATCAAGCTTTTTGGCAAAGATGTAATTGATTCTATTGTTGCAGACAAGGAGTTTGTAGGTGAACAATGGCTAGCTTTTCTTAACAGAAACAGCATTAGATACTACATCCTGTATTCGTAATAATTTTAAAGTATTTATAACCTCACAAGAACAAAGAAATTAAAGCATCTCATTTCTTTAATAGATTCAGAGTTAATCAATTTGTGTATTACAATAAAATCGTATATGCTAATGGACAACTCTGCTACTTGTCAGGTTGAAAACTCAATAATAGCAAAGGGAAACAAAATTTCGGCGTAATAGACAAATATAAGGCTTGCAGAACTTTTTAGCCTCCTTTTTGTCTATTACACCAACAAATACTAAAAAGATATGTCATTTTCTATAACAATAATAGGATACATGGCCTTTTGGGGCGCATTACACCAATGGAAAAATGGAACAAAGACAAACATTTAATTTTAATGAAAAATTTAACCGCTTAATTAATAATCGAAGTTTAGAATCAATACTCCGTTAAGTTTTTATGCTGCTCTGATACCATAATACAGTAGTTCTTTAATTTTTTGTTTATTATTCTTCAAGTTCGGTCTTATAGCGAACACGTTAAAAAATCGAGCAAGCATTAACTCATTGTGATGTAAGGTTTTAATATCCTTGATTGAGAAAGCGCCTCTTAGCCTTTTTTCAATAGGCATCCAATGTGTAATCTTAGCAAGATTAACAGTTGTAAGTGCTGTATTAAAATGAAAATTGAGTTTATCCTCACTTCTTGCTTGACAGTGATTTAGACCAGTATATTGTTTGGCATCTCTAAAAGTAAATTCTATTTGAAATCTAGTACGATAATATGTCAAAACCATTTCTGCTGAAATTGTTACATCTGTAGAGAAATATAATTTATGATTCCATTTTCCTTTTTTAAGGGAATAAACAATCACAAGATTGATTTTTCTTTTTAATGATTTTGAGTATACAATAGCGCTGTATACTTTGCTTTGCTGATTGTCTTCTATCAAAGAAAAATATTCTTTTCTAAGTTTTTTATAATCAATTTTTCCATCATATTTCTTAGGTCTTCCTCTCCCATATTTCTGTTGGTCAGTATAAATATATTGTAAGTCAGCATCGTTTCTTAGTCTGCTAACGGTCTCCAATCCATTATCAGAGAGTTTAGAAACAAAACCGTATTTGGAAAAATAAGCATCTGCCACAACATATTTAGACATCGAAAGAAGGACCTCTTTTCTTTGAATCAATATATTGGCATAATGATCTACCAAACTTTTTGATTCCAAATTATTTGGTGTCTGAACAGCCTCTAAATGAAACGCTGTATGATTATCTATATCAATCGCTGCTATACCAGATATTTCCAATCCCCATTTTGCCTTTCCCGCTACACCAGACCAATAATAACCAACTCCACAGGTGGATTTACCAGATTTACTAACATAACTCGGGTCGAAAGCAATGGTTAAATGTTTGCCCCCATACTCAGTAATCAATTCTTTATTGAAATTTAAAAAGTCAAAAGACTTACTAAACTGATTCCTGTAATGTTGTTCTCCATGATCACCATAACGACTTAACTGCATAAAATTTAAACGTCCTTTTATGCTGAGAAATAGACCAAAAACTTCCAACATAAAATCATATTGCCATTTATTTACATCTTTCATTTTGTTAAGTAATCTTTTTGTGTGATATTTATAGTTGGATTTCTCCTTGAGAAGCATCATTAATAGCTGTTTGAAATTAACTATTAATTTAATGATAATCAGGGAGTTATCCTAATTTTTGAGCCTGTTTTTTTAACTTATTTGATTGACTGTTAGAGGGTTAGGGCAAAGTTTAACGGAGTATTGTAGAATAATACTCTTGTTTTATAGGGGGCAAAACATCTAGGATCTTCTACTTGCTTAAAAATACTTATTATTTTACTATCTGATTTTATTGAGTTAAGTTATTGATTATCAGTATAATATACAAATAATAAATGACCTAAACAACTATAACACAGCGGGTTATCTTGTTTTTTTTGATAATAGAAAAAAGTTAAATACATTAGAAAACAACAACTTTGTGCATCAAAAATTAATTATTAAGGTTATGTTTTAGAATAATGTAGAATTTCACTATCTTTATAAAAACATTATAGATATGGATTTACAAAGTATAATAAGAGTGTTGAGTCAAGAGCAGAAAAAGGAATTAGTCGGTTTATTGAGTCGTGATTTGAAAGTGCCAAAACTAAATATGCTTATAGACAACCTAAACAAAGACCGTCCAATCAACTGTCCACATTGTCAAAGTTCTGATATTTACGGGCATGGAGGCTATAAGGGGCGTAAGCGCTACAAATGTAAATCTTGCACTAAAACCTTTAATGATCTTACAGGTACTGCTATGGATGGCATAAAGAAAGTGGATGAATTTCAAGATTATCTAGTTCTTATGATTGAAAGCGTGAGTATCCGTAAAGCCGCTAAAAAGATTGGAGTCAATGTTAAAACTATTTTTGATTGGAGACACAAGTTACTATCTTGTTTATCCGTTTTTAATGGAGAAGAGTTCTCAGGAATTGTTGAATGTGATGACAAACAGCTTAATATAAATAATAAAGGAAGTCGAGATCTTCAAAGAAAACCTTACAAGAGACCAAGTGATAGACAAACCAAACGCGGTGTGAGCAATGATAAAATCTCTATAATGGTTGCCACAGATAGAAATAACAATCCAATGATGCGTGTCGCTAAAAGAGGCAGGATTGATGTGCATAGTATTGAAAAAACAATAGGAACGTTACTAAAACCTGAAAACGTACTTTGTTCAGATTCTCATCCTTCTATAATTAAATGGGCAAAAGATAAGCAGATGGAGCATCATACATTTATAGCATCAAAACACATAAAAGACAAGTGCTACCATGTGCAGCATGTAAACTCAATAGACAATCGTTATCAAAGATGGATAAAACCTTTCTATGGTGTATCAACAAAATATTTGAGTGGCTATCTAAACTGGTTTGTATTCTTGCAGAAGGTTAAAAAATCGCTCTCTCAAACAGTAGATATAGCAAATATCATGATAAAAAACGCTAAAGCTATAAACACATATAAAGCAATTGAAGAAAATTATATGGAATTAATGATTCCACATTATTCTAAAACATAACCATTATTAATTATAATAACATTGCTAAACACATTCAACAAAGTAACTCAAGTTATATAGCAATTATGACTAATACATATATAGATGATAAATTAGTTTTAAGTAAACTTCTTAGAAAAAAGCATCATTTTTTAGGTGTTTTAGGTAGTAAAACTAAGCTATATACAATGTGGAACGTTTTACTAAAAGAAGGTTTTACACAAGAAGAATTACAGACGGTTTATGCTCCCCAATTGGTTTACCTATAAAAAGTGAAACTCCAGAAGAAATTGCAGTAAGTATTGCTGCAGAAATAATTAGCGTTAAGAATACCATTGGTTAATTTTTAAATTCACTAAATTTGTTTCTAGTTATTTGACACCTAAAATAAATGAAAAATATGCTTGTAATTGGAATTGCTGGTGGAACAGGAAGTGGTAAAACAACCCTAGTAACTCAGATAATTAACCAACTTCCAGAAAATGAAGTCTGCGTTATATCACAAGATTCATACTATAAAGCTACTAATGATTTACCTTATGAAGAACGCACAAAAATAAATTTTGATCACCCAAGAGCTATTGATTTTGAGTTGTTGGTAGCACATTTAAAAATGCTCAAAGAGAACAAGATAATAGAGCAACCTATATATTCTTTTGTAACCCATAACCGCACAAAAGACACCCTAAAAACACCTCCAAAAAAAGTTATTATTATTGAAGGAATTTTAATTTTCAATAGTAAAGAATTACGTGATTTATGCGATATTAAAATTTTTATTCACGCCGATGCAGATGAGCGTCTAATTCGAAGAGTTCGTCGAGACATTAATGAACGAGGGCGAGATATAGAAGAGGTTTTAAGCCGATACCAGAATACCTTAAAACCAATGCACCAACAATTTATAGAACCTACAAAAAACTACGCTGATATTATTATTCCAAACAACCTACATAATACTGTAGCCATTGATATTGTTAAAACTGTAATTAGCCAGCATCTATAATTTATGAAGTTAAAAAAAACATTTAACGTTTTTGGGGTCTCAGTAGGATTAATTTATGTTTTATTTTTGAGCATTTTTTTAATTTGGATGCTTTTTTTTGATGAGAACTCTTTTTTAAGACATAGAGAATACAACAAGGAAATTAACGAATTGGAAACTTCAATAGAGTTTTATAAAAAGAGGATTTCTGAAGATAGATTTATCATAGAAAAATTGCAAGATTCCTTATTACTAGAACGTTATGCAAGAGAGAAATATTTTATGAAGAAAGAAAATGAAGATGTATTTATTATTGAGTTTGATACTATAAAAAAATAAATGAGTACTAATTTATTTAAAGATTTTGAAGATATTTCGCCACAAGCTTGGAAACAAAAAATTCAAGTTGATTTAAAAGGTGCCGATTATAACGATGTACTTCTTTGGCAAACTGATGAAGACATTACTGTCCGCCCGTTTTACACCAAAGAAGACCGTACACACCAAACTATAGATTTACCTAAAAAAGGGTTTTCAATTTGTCAATCTATATTTATTGATGATGAAAAAATTGCCAACTATTTAGCCGTAGATGCCTTAAAACGCGGCGCAAACGCAATAGAATTCACCGCAAAAAATACTTTTAACTATAAAATAGCATTAAAAAATATTGATGTTTCATCAACCAAAATTTATTTTAAATTTCAGTTTTTAAATGCTGATTTTGTTTCGGAATTATCTAAACACATCAACTCAATAAATACTTTTTTTAATATTGATATTATTGGCAACTTAGCTGAAACAGGCAATTGGTTTTTCAACTTAAAAGAAGACTATAAACAATTAGAAAATATTGTTTCTAAAAACGACAATTGTATTGCTATAAATGCAAATTTGTATCAAAATGCAGGAGCAAATAACACACAACAATTAGCCTATGCTTTAGCGCAGGCAAACGAGTATTTGAATCATTTTGGAAAAAATATTGCAGAAAAAATTTATTTTAATTTTTCTGTTGGAAGTAATTACTTTTTTGAAATTGCCAAACTTCGAGCTTTTAGAATATTATGGAGTTCTTTACTAAAAGAATATAATACTGAATCTGAAGCACATATTTTTACGCAACCAAGTTTACGCAATAAAACACTGTATGATTACAATGTAAATATGTTACGAACAACTTCAGAATGCATGAGTGCAATCTTAGGAGGAACCAACACTATCGCTAATGTTTCTTATGATAAAGCGCATCATAAATCTAATGAATTTGGCGAACGAATTTCTCGTAATCAACTCTTAATTTTACAGCAAGAAAGTGAGCTTTCAAAAGCACAAAACATTGCAGACGGAACTTATTATATTGAAACTATTACAGAACAATTAGCCGAAAAAGCATTAGAAATTTTCAAGCAAATAGAAACTGGTGGTGGATTTTTAAAACAACTAAAAGAAGGTAATATTCAAAGAAAAATTAAAGAATCTGCTAACAAAGAACAAGCAAAGTTTAGTTCAGGTGAATTAGTTTTATTGGGTACAAATAAAATTCAGAATAAAGAAGATGCAATGAAAAATAATTTAGAATTGTATCCATTTATAAAATATCGCAAAGAAAAAACATTAATTCAACCAATTATTCAACATCGATTAGCTGAAAAATTAGAACAAGAACGAATTGAAAATGAGTAGAAAAAATATTTCAAAAATAAAATTAGCAAAAAATAAAAAGCTAAAAACTGAAAGTTTTTCTCACGAAAATTTTGTGGCAGGAATTGCACCAAATCTTCGTGGACCTTATTCTACAATGTATGTTCGTAGACCTTGGACAATCCGTCAATATGCAGGTTTTTCAACCGCAGAAGAAAGTAATGCCTTTTATAGAAGGAATTTAGCTGCCGGACAAAAAGGATTATCCGTTGCATTTGATTTGGCAACACATAGAGGTTACGATTCAGATCACGAGCGAGTTCAAGGAGATGTTGGTAAAGCAGGGGTTGCTATAGATTCGGTTGAAGACATGAAAATCTTATTCAACCAAATTCCGTTAGATAAAATGTCTGTTTCTATGACTATGAACGGAGCTGTTTTACCCATTTTAGCATTTTATATTGTTGCTGCAGAAGAACAAGGTGTTTCTCCAGAACAACTTACAGGCACAATTCAAAATGACATTTTAAAAGAGTTTATGGTTCGTAATACGTACATTTACCCGCCAGCTCCCTCCATGAGAATTATTGCTGATATTTTTAGATATACTTCTGAAAATATGCCCAAATTTAATTCAATTTCTATTTCGGGGTATCATATGCAAGAAGCTGGTGCAACTTCTGAAATTGAGCTAGCCTATACTTTAGCTGATGGATTAGAATACCTTAGAAAAGGTATAGAAGCAGGAATGGATATTGATGCTTTTGCTCCTCGTTTATCATTCTTTTGGGCAATTGGTATGAATCATTTTAAAGAAATTGCTAAACTTAGAGCTGGTAGAATGTTATGGGCGAAAATTGTAAAACAGTTTAATCCAAAAAATCAAAAATCGTTAGCCTTAAGAACACATTGTCAAACAAGTGGATGGAGCTTAACAGAACAAGATCCTTTTAACAATATAGCTCGCACAACTATAGAAGCTATGGCTGCTGCTTTCGGCGGAACGCAAAGCTTACATACCAACGCATTAGATGAAGCTATTGCACTACCAACAGATTTTTCTGCACGAATTGCACGTAATACGCAAATTTATTTACAAGAAGAAACTTATATTACCAAGACAGTAGATCCTTGGGCGGGAAGTTACTATGTAGAAGAACTGACAGAAGAAATTGCTATTAATGCATGGAAACTGATTGAAGAGGTTGAGGAATTAGGTGGAATGACGAAAGCCATTGAAAAAGGAATTCCAAAAATGCGTATTGAAGAAGCTGCTGCAAAAAAACAAGCAAAAATTGACAGCAATCAAGATGTAATTGTAGGTGTAAATAAATATCAACTAAAAAAAGAAGATCCATTACATATTTTAGAAGTTGATAACCAAGCTGTTAGACAATCTCAAATTAATAGATTAAACCATATTAAATCTAGCAGAAATACTGTTGAAGTAAAAAAATCTTTAGCAGATTTAACTAAATGTGCTAAATCAGCTAATGGAAATTTATTAGATTTGGCTATAAAGGCTGCAAGAAACAGCGCTACTTTAGGCGAAATTTCGGATGCTTTAGAAACTATTTTTGGAAGACACAAAGCAGTACATAAAACCATTTCGGGCGTGTATAGTAAAGAAATAAAAGACGATTCACTTTTTAAAAAGGCACTAAAATTAACAAATAGTTTTGCTAAATTAGAAGGACGTAGACCTAGAATTATGATTGCCAAACTGGGGCAAGATGGTCATGATCGTGGAGCAAAAGTTGTAGCAACAGGTTATGCTGATTTAGGTTTTGACGTAGACATTGGTCCACTTTTTCAAACTCCAAAAGAAGCAACAAAACAAGCTATAGAAAACGATGTTCACATTCTCGGAATTTCTTCTTTAGCAGCAGGTCATAAAACATTAGTTCCGCAAGTAATTGAAGAATTAAAAAATTATGGGCGTGAAGATATTATGGTAATTGTAGGCGGTGTAATTCCTGCACAAGATTATCAATTTTTATTTGATGCAGGTGCTGTAGGTGTTTTTGGTCCTGGAACAAAAATTGCTCAAGCTGCTATAGAGATGTTAGAAATCTTAATAGATAGTGTAGCAGAATGATTAAAATAATTCTGTGTTTTTAATATTATGACATAAAATTATACTTTTTTTCTAAAAATAAAATTAGAGACTCTATGTAGTCCGTTTATTTAAAGTTTTAAAAAATACATTCAAATTTACCTATGCAAATTTTTAGACTATATTTGCGGAAATTAAATTAATTCACAATGAAAAAATTAAGCATTTTAGCTCTTGTAATCATAATTTTAGCCTCTTGTAAAAAGGAACACTCTAAAGATTATTTAACTTTTCAAGGAAAGTTTGCTAATAATACCGACTCTATAATGACCATTAAAGGTCTAGATATTAATAAAGTAATTAAATTTAATAGCGATGGAACTTTTAAAGACACCTTAAAAGTAACCAAGAATAACTACTACTCTATAACTACTCCATCTAATAAAAACTACCCTATATATTTAGCTAATGGTTATAATTTAACCTTAAATGCAGATGCAGAAAGTAGTATTAGTAATTTTAAATATACTGGTGAAGGTTCTGAAAGCAACAATTTTATAGTTTCTCGATATACTTTTGGTACTTCTGTAATAAAAAATCCGATGGAATTGTTTTCACTTGATAAAAACATTTTTGACAGCAAGGTTGCTAGAATTAAAAAAGGCTTAGACAGTATTAAAAATTTGTATACTAATATAGACAGTACGCTTTTAGCATCTAGTAAAAGTCAAAACCAACGTATGTTAGATTATTTAGAAAAAAACTACGACAAACAACATCCAGTAGCTAAACAACGTGCCTCTTTAATGGAAAAAATTACGAAAGGGAAACCTTCTCCTAAATTTGAAAATTATGAGAATTTTAAAGGAGGAACAACCTCTTTAGATGATTTAAAAGGTAAATACGTCTATATAGATTTATGGGCAACTTGGTGCGGACCTTGTATTCGTGAAATTCCTTCTTTGCAAAAAACAGAAAAGGAATATCATGATAAAAATATTGAATTTGTTAGTATTTCTACAGATAGCGACAGAAGAAGTGGTGGTACTTGGGAGAAAGCAAATGCTAAATGGAAGAAATTTGTTACTGATAAAAATTTAACTGGCATGCAACTTTGGACAGGCAAAGACATTAAGTTTATGCAAGATTATCAAGTTACTGGCATACCAAGGTTTATTTTACTAGATCCACAAGGAAATATTATTAATAATGATGCTCCAAGGCCTTCTAGCCCAGAGTTAAAGAAATTATTTACTGTGTTAGGAATATAATTCAGTTTGCAGGAGACTGTAAACTCAACTCTGTCTGCATAAAAAAAGCATTAATTTTATTCAAACAGAAAAGATGACACAAACAGAACAAGATTTATTAGAAAAGAAAGCCTTAGACCAATTATTATCGGGTAAGAGTTTATTTGGCAAAGAAGGCGCATTTGCTCCTATGCTAAAGAGTTTTATAGAAAAAGCTT
Organism: Tenacibaculum sp.; assembly: GCA_965242715.1. Taxonomy (GTDB): domain Bacteria; phylum Bacteroidota; class Bacteroidia; order Flavobacteriales; family Flavobacteriaceae; genus Polaribacter. The sequence continues at coordinate 457,531 of OZ251501.1, read as the reverse complement.
TAGAAGCGGAGATGGAAAGCCATTTATTTTTGAGCGATTCATCAAACAAAAACAAGCGAAATGGGAAAGGCAAAAAGACGATAAAAAGCGGCTTAGGTACTTTTGAAATTCAAACCCCAACTGACAGGAATAGCAGTTTTGAGCCCGAGATTATAAAAAAGCGACAAACGATATTAGCGGAGAGTTTATCGGATAAAATAATAGGTTTATATGGATTAGGAATGAGTTTAAGAGATATTTGCTCTCATATAAAAGAGATGTATGATACCGATATTTCTCACACAGTATTAAGCCAAATTACAGATAAAATTATACCAGACATCAAGGAGTGGCAAAGTCGCCCATTAGAATCTATGTACTGTATCGTTTGGTTAGATGCGATGCATTATAAAGTTCGTGTTGATGGAAAAGTATCCCATAAAGCACTTTATAATATTCTAGGAATCAACAAGGAAGGACATAAAGAGGTTTTAGGAATGTATATCTCACAAAGCGAAGGAGCTAATTTTTGGTTGCAAGTTTTAACAGATTTACAACACAGAGGGCTTGAAGATATACTGATAGCTTGCACTGATAATTTAAAAGGATTTTCTGAAGCTATTTTGAGCATCTTTCCAAAAACACAAATACAAAAATGTATTGTGCATCAAATTCGTAATTCTTTAAAATATGTAGCCTCGAAAGATCAGAAAGCATTTATGAAGGATTTAAAATTAGTTTACAAAGCCATCAATAAGGAAATAGCAGAAGATGAATTGTTAAATTTAGAAGAGAAATGGGGCGAAAAATATCCTATTGTCATTGAGAGTTGGCGGCGAAATTGGGAGGAACTTTCTCAATATTTTGAATATACAGAGCCTATCAGAAGAATTATTTATACTACAAATGCCGTAGAGGGTTTCCACAGACAGGTTCGTAAAGTAACCAAAACCAAAGGTGCTTTTGTAAATGATATGGCGCTTTTAAAGTTGGTTTATCTCGCAACAAAAAACATACAAAAAAAGTGGATAAGTCCGCTCCACAATTGGAGTTTGATTATTCAACAATTATATATTAAATTTGGAGAGAGAATACCGCTCGATATTAGCATCCCCAAAAGCAGCTCGTGACGCTGCCGCTGGGGCTCATTTTAAAAACAGTTCGATTTTTTAAGCCAGAGTATGAAAAGAAAAAATCAAACTATTTTTAAAACGGAAAAAAAACACAGACAGAGTTTAAATTACACTCCCGTTTGCAGTTTGCGAAAATAAAAAGCATCAAAATTTTAAAATTTTGATGCTTTTTATTTACAATTTATTCGAAAACCTATTCTTTATAAACTCCCATATTTGCGTATTTATCCATACGTCTCATAACTAGTTCTTTCTTAGACAAGTCTTTCAGCTCATCAAAAGCTTTTATTATTTGTTCTTGTACAACTTTATACGCTCCTTCTCTATCGCGATGCGCTCCACCAATAGGTTCTTTTATGATTCCGTCGATAAGCTTCATCTTCTTCATATCATTACTTGTTAGCTTTAAAGCTTCAGCTGCTTGCTCTTTATATTCCCAACTACGCCATAAAATAGAGGAACAAGATTCTGGAGAAATAACAGTATACCAAGTGTTTTCCATCATATACACTCTATCTCCAACACCAATCCCAAGTGCACCACCAGAAGCTCCTTCACCAATAACAATTGTTATAATTGGAGTTTTTAAACGAGTCATTTCAAGGATATTACGCGCAATAGCTTCTCCTTGCCCACGTTCTTCAGCTTCTAAACCTGGGTACGCACCTGGAGTATCTAATAAAGTAACAACAGGAATACCAAATTTCTCCGCCATTTTCATTAAACGTAATGCTTTTCTATAACCTTCAGGATTTGCCATCCCAAAATTTCTATACTGACGTGTTTTGGTATTGTATCCTTTTTGCTGACCAATAAACATAAAACTTTGATTGCCTATTTTACCCAGACCTCCAATCATAGCTTTATCATCTTTTACATTTCTATCGCCATGTAATTCCATAAATGTATCGCCACAAATTGCGTTGATATAATCTAAAGTATACGGTCTATTTGGATGACGTGATAATTGCACACGCTGCCACGCAGTAAGATTTTTATAAATATCTTTTTTAACTTTTTCTAGCTTTTTTCTAATCTTATTACAAGTAGCAGTAACATCTACTTCGCTTTCTTTTCCTATCTCAAAACATTTTACCAACTGCTCTTCTAACTCTTTAATTGGTATTTCAAAATCTAAATATTCCATCGTAATATGATTATTAGTTTAGTTGTTTGCAATAACACAAACATACTATAAAATTTGATTTGACACATATAAACTGTCAACTTTTTGCCAACAGTTACTGTTTGATTTTCTTTATAATTTTTGATTTATTTTTTAAGATTCCATTAATTAAAACTGTTCCGAGAACAATTAATGCTCCGTAATAAAACTCTGGATTCATTTGTTCTTTTTCTCCAAAAATTATCAATGCTAAAACAATAGCATAAATGGGTTCTAGGTTTGTGGTAAGCATAACAGTGTAAGGCGTTATATATTTCATTATATGTACTGAAGCAATAAAAGCATATGCTGTACAAATACTACTTAAAATTAATAAATACACCCAATCTGATGTTGATAGTTGAAAAAATTCTATAGTGAAGCTTCCAGAAAAAATTAGAAATACGGTTATAAAAAGTGTCCCAAAAAGTAGTTGATAAAATGATATTACTTCTGCTTTGTATTCTTTTACAAACAACCCATTTAAAACTGCGAATAAAGCAGATAAACTCGCTGAAATTAACGCATAAATTATTCCTTCTAAATATTGACTTTCAAAATTAAAGATAATGTACAAGCCAAAAATGACTAATAAGCCCAAAATAATTTCAACAGATTTTATTTTTCGCTTAAAGAAAATGGGTTCTAATAATGAGGTAAAAAAAGCACCTGTACTCATCATTACTAAAGCAACAGAAACGTTAGAAACTTTTATCGCCTTAAAAAAAGTTACCCAATGAATAGCGATAATAATTCCTGTGAGTATAAATTTTAAGATTCCTTTTTTATCAACAGAAAAACTTTTTTTGGTAATTAGAAAGTAAATTAAAATAAAAATAACTGCCAAACTCATTCTATACCAAACTAAAGGAACTGCATCTATAGAGATAAGTTTTCCAAGAATTGCTGTAAATCCCCAAATGAAAACAATTACGTGTAAATGCAGATAGTTTTTTAATTTATTTCCGAGCATTCCAATATAAATAAGCGGCATATATACCAAAAATAATATTAGGCATCCAAACATTTAATAATGGATTTGCACCTGCAACAGATCCTAAAACCTCAGCAACTTTTAAAAAGAATACGTAAATAAACATAACCGATATACCAATAGCTAAGTTTACACCTGTACCTCCGCGACGCTTTCTATACGCTAATGCAACCGCTATTAACGTCAATACGTATGATGCAATAGGCAAGCTGGTACGTTTATACAGCTCTACCAAATAAACGTTTAAATTTTTAATTCCTCTCTTTTTAGAAAGGTTTATAAATGCTGCTAACTCTCCTGAAGGCATTTCTTGTGCCAAAGCAGATCTGTAAATTAAATCTTTAGGTGTAAAAGCAAAAACGGTATCTAACTTATTTCCAGAAAAAATACTGTCGTAATTCTTATATATTTTACGCTCTTTCCAGTTTAGTAATTTAAAAGTACTATCTTTTTCATTCCAATTTAAATTGTCTGCCGTAAGTTTATATTTCAATTTTAATCCGTTATAGGTTTCTGTTGAAAAATTATAACCTGTTTTTATTTTCAAATCAAAACTTTGAATAAAAATATAAGTGCTATCGTTTAATTGCAAACTAAAATCTCTTACTAATTTATCGCTATATTTTTGAGGTTTTATATACGTTTGCTCAAACTTCTTACGAACTTTACTACTACTTGGCACTACATAATGATTCATTAACAATGCTACAATAGTAACCAACGTTGCACCAACAAAATAAGGATATAAAAAACGTGTAAATGATATTTGAGAACTATTTATAGCAATAATCTCTGTATTATTTGCTAACCTTGATGTAAATAAAATTACTGCTATAAAAAGCGCCAAGGGCATAAAAGTATTAGCGTAATAGATAATGAAGTTCTTGTAATACTCATTAATTATTTGATATAAACCTAAATCATCATGGCGTAAAAATTTATCAATTTTTTCAGATATATCAATAGCAACCGCAATTGGAATTAAGATTAACAACGTAAATAAAAACGTTGTTAAAAATCGTTTTAATATGTACCAATCTAGTATTTTCAAAAGCGAAGCTTTATTTTTTTATATTTAAAGAATTTACAAACGTTTATCCATTTGTTTTACCATTTTATTTTTCCATTCTGTAAAATCTCCAGCTAAGATATGTTTTCTAGCTTCTCGAGTTAACCATAAATAAAACCCAAGGTTATGCACAGAAGCAATTTGCTTACCTAGCATTTCTTTTGCTATAAATAGATGACGTAAATAGGCTTTAGAATATAAAGTATCTACATAGGTAATGTCCATTTCATCTATTGGAGAAAAATCATCTTCCCACTTTTTATTCTTAATATTGATAGTTCCATGAGCGGTAAATAACATTCCGTTACGTGCATTTCGTGTTGGCATTACACAATCAAACATATCAATTCCTAATGCAATATTTTCAAGAATATTAATTGGAGTTCCAACTCCCATTAAATAACGTGGTTTATCTTCAGGAAGAATTGCCGTAACCACTTCTGTCATTGCATACATTTCTTCCGCAGGCTCACCAACAGACAACCCTCCAATAGCATTTCCTTGTGCACCAACGTTTGCAATAAATTCAGCCGATTGCTTACGCAAATCTTTATAGGTACTTCCTTGAATTATTGGAAAGAACGTTTGCTCAAATCCGTATTTAAAAGGTAATTTTTCAAGATGTTTTAAACATCTATCTAACCATCTATGTGTCATATGCATAGAGCGTTTTGCATAATTATAATCACACGGATACGGTGTACATTCATCAAATGCCATAATAATATCTGCACCAATGATACGTTGAGTTTCCATTACGTTTTCTGGTGAAAAAAAATGCATAGAACCATCTATATGGCTTTTAAATTTTACGCCTTCTTCCTTAATTTTTCTTCTTCCAGAAAGCGAATACACTTGATAACCACCACTGTCTGTCAAGATATTTCCATCCCAATTCATAAACTTGTGTAAACCACCAGCAGCTTCTAAAATTTCTAATTTTGGACGCAAATATAAGTGATAAGTATTGCCAAGAATTATATCAGGATTTATTTCATTTTTAAGTTCTGATTGATGAACCCCTTTTACAGTACCAACAGTACCAACTGGCATAAAAATAGGCGTCTCTACAGGACCGTGATCTAATGTAATTGTACCAGCTCTTGCTTTACTCTTTGGGTCGGTTATGTGTAAGTCAAATTTCATCGAATGCAAAGATACCACTATTTAAAGATGAATAAATCAAAAGATTGTCAAGGTTTTATTAATTAGAATCGTTTTCTTTTTCTTCCGAAAGAACTAGACTTCTTTTTAGTTTTTGGTGAATTCTTTCTGAATTCGGCACTTTTTTTATTGAAATTATTTAGCTTTTTAGTAGTAATTTTTTCTCGTTTAGGCGATTGTTTTTTAACCTCAACGGAAGCTTCTTCTGTTTTAGAAGAAGCAGAAATCATTGTATTTATTTGCTTCATTTCTTCTAAAGTTAGTTCTCGCCAATCACCCGGTTTTAAAGCCCCCAACTTTACATTCATAATTCGCGTGCGTTTTAATTTAGTTACTTCGTACTCTAAATACTCACACATTCTACGAATTTGACGGTTTAATCCTTGAACTAAAGTTATTTTAAAAGTTTTATCATTAATTTTTTCAACCTTACATTTTTTGGTAACCGTTCCTAAAATCGGAATCCCATTACTCATTTGTTGAATAAATTTATCGTTGATCAGCTTATCAACTAAAACAATATATTCTTTTTCGTGATTATTTCCTGCTCGTAAAATTTTATTTACAATATCTCCATCATTAGTAAGAAAAATTAATCCTTCAGAAGGTTTATCTAAACGACCTATAGGAAATAACCGTTGTGGATGCCCAACAAATTTTGCAATGTTTTTACGTTCTTTACTATCGGTTGTAGAGACAATCCCTACAGGCTTATTTAAAGCAACATAGATTGTTTTGGGTTTTGATGCTAATTCCCTACCGTCAATCTTTACAATATCTCCTTCAAAAACACGATTACCTAGTTCGGCAGTTTTTCCCTTAATCGTTACTCTTTTTTCTATAATAAATTTTTCTGCTTCTCTACGAGAACAAATTCCTGTAGAACTAATAAATTTATTAAGGTTTACAGAATCTTGATTGTGGTTTTTCATTGTAACAAAATAAAACAAAAAAACCGAGCAAATTGCTCGGTTTCTTAATATTCTTGCGGAGAATGAGGGATTCGAACCCCCGGACCTGTGACAGTCAACAGTTTTCAAGACTGCCGCATTCGACCACTCTGCCAATTCTCCGAGTCGACTAACAATTTCTTACTAGCGGGTGCAAAGATAAAACCCTTTTTTTGTTTTTAGAAACTTTTTATTGAATTTTTTTACTACAATTTTTATCCGCAGAACTTCTTCCTGTTAACTTAAAAGATTAAATTCGTACTTTGTAAATTCAATATAGAAAATATGTTTAATTCCTTTGGAAATATTTTAAAACTCACCACGTTTGGCGAATCTCACGGGACTGCCATTGGGGGTATAATTGATGGCTTTCCTGCTGGATTAAAAGTTAATTTTGAAGCTATTCAATCTGAATTAGACAGACGTAAACCTGGGCAATCAAAAATTGTTACACAACGTAAAGAACCTGATACTGTTGAATTTTTATCTGGTATTTTTGAAGGAAAAACCACAGGAACCTCCATTGGCTTTATTATTAAAAACACCAACCAAAAAAGTAAAGACTACAATCATAACACAAATGTGTACCGACCTTCACACGCAGATTATACGTATGATAAGAAATATGGAATTCGCGATTATCGTGGTGGCGGACGAAGTTCTGCTCGCGAAACCACCAATTGGGTAGTTGCTGGCGCATTGGCAAAACAATTAATTTCTCACATTAACATTAATGCGTTTACTTCTTCAGTTGGAAATATTTTTATAAACAAGCCGTATCAAGATTTAGATTTTTCTAAAATTGAAAACAATGATGTACGCTGTCCTGATGAGGCTTCCGCTAAAAAAATGATTTCTAAAATTAAAGAAATTAAAAAAGAAGGTGAAACCATTGGTGGCACAATAACGTGTGTTGTACAGAATGTGCCAGTTGGTTTAGGTGAACCTATTTTTAATAAATTGCATGCTGAATTAGGAAAAGCAATGTTATCTATAAATGCTGTAAAAGGTTTTGAATTTGGTAGCGGATTTTGCGGAAGCCGAATGAAAGGCTCTGAACACAACGATATTTTTAACGAAGACGGCACAACAACATCAAATCTTTCTGGGGGAATTCAGGGTGGAATTAGCAACGGAATGGATATTTATTTTCGCGTAGCTTTTAAACCAGTAGCTACGATAATGAAAAATCAAGCAACTATAAATGCAGAAGGAAAAACCACAGAAATCACAGGAAAAGGAAGACACGACCCTTGTGTTGTTCCAAGAGCGGTTCCTATTGTAGAGGCTTTAACCGCTTTAGTTTTAGCTGATTTTTATTTACTGGATAAAACTAGAAAAGTATAATTTTTTCTAGTTCTCTAAATACAATACTCCGTTAAGTTTTTATGCTGCTCTGATACCATAATACAGTAGTTCTTTAATTTTTTGTTTATTATTCTTCAAGTTCGGTCTTATAGCGAACACGTTAAAAAATCGAGCAAGCATTAACTCATTGTGATGTAAGGTTTTAATATCCTTGATTGAGAAAGCCCCTCTTAGCCTTTTTTCAATAGGCATCCAATGTGTAATCTTAGCGAGATTAACCGTTGTAAGTGCTGTATTAAAATGAAAGTTGAGTTTATCTTCACTTCTTGCTTGACAGTGATTTAGACCTGAGTATTGCTTGGCATCTCTAAAAGTAAATTCTATTTGAAATCTGGTGCGATAATATGTCAAAATCATTTCTGCTGAAATTGTTACATCTGTAGAAAAATATAATTTATGATTCCATTTTCCTTTTTTAAGGAAATAAACAATCACAAGATTGATTTTTCTTTTTAATGATTTTGAGTATACAATAGCGCTGTATACTTTGCTTTGCTGATTGTCTTCTATCAAAGAAAAATATTCTTTTCTAAGTTTTTTATAATCAATTTTTCCATCATATTTCTTAGGTCTTCCTCTCCCATATTTCTGTTGGTCAGTATAAATATATTGTAAGTCAGCATCGTTTCTTAGTCTGCTAACGGTCTCCAATCCATTATCAGAGAGTTTAGAAACAAAACCGTATTTGGAAAAATAAGCATCTGCCACAACATATTTAGACATCGAAAGAAGGACCTCTTTTCTTTGAATCAATATATTGGCATAATGATCTACCAAACTTTTTGATTCCAAATTATTTGGTGTCTGAACAGCCTCTAAATGAAACGCTGTATGATTATCTATATCAATCGCTGCTATACCAGATATTTCCAATCCCCATTTTGCCTTTCCCGCTACACCAGACCAATAATAACCAACTCCACAGGTGGATTTACCAGATTTACTAACATAACTCGGGTCGAAAGCAATGGTTAAATGTTTGCCCCCATACTCAGTAATCAATTCTTTATTGAAATTTAAAAAGTCAAAAGACTTACTAAACTGATTCCTGTAATGTTGTTCTCCATGATCACCATAACGACTTAACTGCATAAAATTTAAACGTCCTTTTATGCTGAGAAATAGACCAAAAACTTCCAACATAAAATCATATTGCCATTTATTTACATCTTTCATTTTGTTAAGTAATCTTTTTGTGTGATATTTATAGTTGGATTTCTCCTTGAGAAGCATCATTAATAGCTGTTTGAAATTAACTATTAATTTACTGATAATCAGGGAGCTATCCTAATTTTTGAACCTGTTTTTTTAACTTATTTAATTGACTGTTAGAGGGTTAGGGCAAAGTTTAACGGAGTATTGTAAATAAACTAGCCCTAAAATTTAGTTTGATTCTTAACAAAATTTTCTATTACCTTTTGCTAGCGTTGAATATAAGTCATTAAAACGACGCATATTCAAAATCACATTACCATTCAAACACTACAAAAAAGAAATCGTGCTAAAAAAGAACAGCCAACCGACCAAATTGCACATTTTATTTTGCCACAAAAAAGCAAACCTCATATAGTTTTACTTCTTTCTATTCATAAGCACAAATCAAAAAAGACTTTTGCAGCGTAGAAATTTATTTTTTGTGTTCTATTAGAACTTTAATCAGAGAATAGAGATAAGAAAAGATAAATACAGCCGCAATTACAGGAGCAGTGTATGGAACCAACCATGCTAAAATAAGTGATAAATTAACTAATGATATTGCTGTGGCACTTTTGGTCATACTTCTAATCAAGTAAGGCATAGGGTAAGGTACAAACATAGTTATTGTGTTTGTTAGAAATATAATAATTAACGTCCAAGTAGGATCGAAACTAAATAAATCAGCTAATAGAAGTATAAACAAAATGTGACGAATAAGTTCATTAGTAGGTGAGCCTGCTGATTTTGTAAAAGCAGGATTAAGCCTTGATACTGACCGTATTAAAATTGCAGCAACAGCAATTAAACCTATAACACCACAAACAACACCATAGTGTAATCCAATAAACATAACAAGAACGGTATGAGACACTGCATCACAAACATTGTCCATCCGAGCCCCAAATTCACTTTTGGCATCTAGTTTTATTGCTAGAATCCCATCAAGATCATCCATAATATTGTTGTAGATTATCAAAGGGATTATATACAAGAAGCCATTGTCTGAAAATAGGATTACTAAAGGTAGAACACCAAGAATTGAGACAATGTTTGGGATGTTTTTATAAATTTTATTCAACATATTATTTTTACTAAACTACGGCTGATAATGATTGTTTTGTATGTAACATATTTTTTTCACACTCGCGCAAATCTTCTATGGTATCTACTTCATACCAAAAATCACTATCAAAGTAAACACATTCAAATTTTAGACTGCCATCTGCTACCATTTCTGCAAATACAGCCTCATAATAATCATTTACTTTACCTTTCGAAATCCATGAGTCTAATCGTTTACTAACTTGCCTCCATGATTGTGGTGAAAAACTATAAATGTTAACTGTTTTAAAGTTGGTATCATTTGTTGAATTTCCACCAAGATTAAAAGCAGCTATCTGACTAGGTAATTGTTTATCAATGGTTATGGTTGTCCCATTCATCCAAGGTAATATATGAGAAACAGCAATTTTATTTGGTAAAAGCATTTCTTTGAGTTGAGAAGACTTAAAAATTAAATCACTTTCAATTAAGACGAACGATTCCTTTATTTTTTCTCTTGCCATCCATAGTGAGTAGATATTGTTTGTCGTTTTATATGATGTACTTACGATGTACTCAACTGTAATATTTTTAGATCTACTTTCAATATAATCTCTAATTTGTTGCTCAAATGGTCCAATAACAATAACTAAGCGTGTGAATTTGTAATGGTGAAGGGTTTCTATAAGACGTCCTAGAATTTCAATTTCATTAACTTTGGTCAAACATTTTGGGGCGTCATTGGTTAAAGGGCTTAAGCGACTCCCTGTACCTGCTGCAAGAACAAGTGCCGTAGTAATTTTTTCTGAGCATTCAGAGTTATTCAAATTGTAAATTTCATCCATGTAAATAATAATTTTAATTAAAATCAATTCATATAAGAAAAATCTTATATTTTTAGTCCCAGTAATTGGCGAGTTAGCGCAGAAAATTAACGATAGAAGACAGTATTACTAATGCAAACTAGTAGTCATTTTTTTCAATATTCGTATGAGAGTATGAAACGAATTCTATTTATAATATCAGTAGTAGAATTAGTCAGGTCGTTTTTTTCTGAAAGAAATCTTTTGCAAAGATAGTGTAAATTTTTAGATTATAGTATCCAACTTTTTTATAGCCTGGTTGTTTTAGTTACTTCCACGTCCCTTGAAATTAATATAAAGCCTTTAGGTAACAATGGCTATAATTCATTGTTATTTTGTTTCTCACCAAAGTTTAGTATATTTTAAATAGTACTGATTTCTATAGCGGAAAATCTTAGCGAATTTATCCACAACAAAATCATAACCTAATCATTAGCGAAACCTTCCAAAAAAAGCATAAAAAAAATCGAAACTAAATTAGTTTCGATTTTTTTTATTTTCTTCAATTAAACGAGCTATGTCACTGGTTTGTATTCCTTCTTGTCAATTACCATTTTTGCGATAATCTCTTTTAAGATTTCAGAAGTTCCTCCACCAATTGGTCCAAGACGACTATCACGAAGTAAACGCGCCATTGGGTATTCTTCCATATAACCATAACCACCTAATAATTGTAAAGCATCATAAATAACTTCGTCAGCCATTTTGGTTGATAATAATTTAGCCATACTTGCTTCTTTAACAACATAAACCCCATCGTTTAAACGCTTTGCTATTGAGTAATTGTATTCTCTACACATATCTACTTTACTCGCCATTTCTGCAATTTTATGACGCAATACCTGAAACTTATCTAACGATTTACCAAAAGCAACCCGTTCTTCCATATATTTTATAGCATACGCTACAGCATAATCTGCACGAGCATGTGCATTAATTGCCATAACCAAGCGTTCTAAAGCAAAATGTTGCATTACGTACGAAAATCCCTTTCCTTCTTCTCCCATTAAATTTTCTGCAGGAATTGTAACATTATCAAACGCAATTTCTGCGGTATCAGATGCTCGCCAACCCAACTTATCTAATTTTGTTGAAGAAATACCAGGAGTATCTCTGTCAACTATAAAAATGCTCATTCCTTTGTACTTCTCTTCAGGGTTTGTTTTTACTACAACTATTAAATAGTCTGAATACACTCCGTTTGTAATAAAAGTTTTAGAACCGTTTAAAATATATTTATCACCTCGTTTAATTGCTGTAGTTCGCATTGCTGCAACATCACTTCCCCCAAAAGGCTCTGTAATACATAAACATCCTATTTTATCGCCGTTTATACTTGGTGTTAAATATTGTTTTTTAATACGATTATCACCTTCTTTATTTAAATGGGTCATTGCTAAATAAGCATGCGCCCACATATTAGCTGCAAATCCGCCAGAGTTTACTTTCTGCAGTTCTTCAAGAAAAATTACGGTATAAAAAAGATCTAAACCAAGTCCGCCATATTCTTCTGATTGGTTCAACCCGAAGTAGCCCATATCTCCAAATTTCTTCCAAATAAAACGCTCTACGGTTCCTGTTTTTTCCCATTTATCTATATGCGGAACTACTTCTTTTTGCAAGAATTCTTTAAAACTTTGTCGAAAAGATTCGTGTTCTTCAGTAAAGTACATGTGTGTGTGTGTGTAAGTTGTTGTTTGTTTATTCTGCAGTCAAATATACAATTATTCTGTTGTATTTTTCCAACGGAAAATCTTTGATATTTTTCAATTCAGATATATCTTGAAACTCAGCAACCTCATCGCGATATTCAAAAATTTTCTTACACAATTCATAATCTATATTAGGTATTCTTAATACTTCCTTAAAAGTTGCTGTATTCACATTTACCTTTATAATTACTTCTTTTTCTTTGGAAGCTTCATCTGCCCCATTTAATTCTTTAGCTATATTCTGGATACTATTTTGTTGTTTTTTAAACTGTTTCTGAATACGATTATTTCTTGCTACAACCCAATCTGGAAATTTAAAATAAGGCGATATTTTACGCAATAAACTGTCTGATATTTTTGTCAGTTGCTGAAATTCTCTTACAGAATTCACAAACTTGTTCTGTTTCCTGAAATTATGAAGTCTGTCAATTTCTTTTAAAGACATCCCTAATTGTTCTCCTTTAAAATCAGTTATGTAATTTGGATTAAACGGATATATCTTAGGCTTTCTACGTTCAATTTCAACAGCTTTTAAACTATCTATTTCTTGTTGAAAAGCTACTAATTCCGGATTGTTTTCGTCTTGTAACTCTTCCGAATAAAAATTAAAAAATGTATAGAATACTTGTAATAAAACTATGAGTAATAGCAAAAACAAAATCCCATTTCGTTGGCGTTTGTTATACCAGAAATGGGATTTGAATATATTCATAAAAATGTTTTTATACTTTCGCTTCTTTTATAGCATCCGTATATCTCTTTAATTGTTTTTTAACTACTGGAAATAAGAAGAATAACCCTATCATATTCGGGAATACCATTGCAAAGATCATTGCGTCTGAGAAATCCCAAATAGACTTCATACTTGCTGCTGCACCAATAACTATAAATAATAAGAATAAAAACTTGTATGTTAAATCGGCCGCTTTACCTCTACCAAATAAATATTTCCAAGATTGCAAACCGTAGTAAGACCAAGAAATCATTGTAGAAACTGCGAATAAAACAACCGCAACAGTTAATAATACATTAGAATAAGGAATATACGCTGCAAATGCTTGTGACGTAATTCCTGCTCCTTCGTATGCAACTCCATCAATCATTACTGCTCCTGACCCATCACCTCCATATTGGAAAATTGTTGCACCTGATGCATCTCCTCCGAAGTTAAAAATAATAATTACTAAAGCTGTCATTGTACAGATTATAATTGTATCAATAAAAGGTTCTAATAACGCGACTAATCCTTCTGAAGCTGAATACTTTGTTTTTACGGCTGAATGCGCAATTGATGCAGAACCTGCTCCTGCTTCATTTGAAAATGCAGCTCTTTTAAACCCAACTAATAATACCCCTATAAATCCTCCAACTCCAATAGCTTTTGGGTTAAAAGCTTCTCTAAATATTAAAGAAAATGCATCGTCAATTAATGAAAAGTTAACGGCTAAAATATATAAACAAGCTAACACATATAATCCTGCCATAAATGGAACTACTTTTTCAGTAACTTGAGCAATTCTTTTAATTCCTCCAATAATAATAATTCCAACTAAGATTGCTAATACAGCTCCAATCCATACTCCTGCTGCAGCACTGTCTAAGCCTAATAATTCTTTTAAAACTACTGTTGCTTGGTTTGATTGTGCGGCATTACCACCTCCAAAAGATCCACCAATACAGAAAATAGCAAAAATAACTGCTGTTATTTTTCCAAACATTTCAAACCCTCTTTCTTTTAATCCTTTACTTATATAATACATTGGACCGCCATAAACGGTTCCATCTTCTCCAACATCTCTATATTGAACTCCTAATGTACATTCTACAAATTTTGTAGACATTCCTAAAAACCCACAAACTACCATCCAAAATGTAGCTCCTGGACCTCCTAAAGCAATTGCCAAAGCAACTCCTGCTATATTTCCATTTCCAACAGTTCCAGAAACGGCTGTAGCTAATGCTTGAAAATGTGTAACTTCTCCTTCTACGCTTTCATCTTTTATCGTTTCAAAAACATCTCCTCCTGGGGTACTATTACCATACATTTCATCTACACCATGATCTTCATCCAACTCATCATATTTACCTCTCACAACATCAATTGCTGTTTTAAAATGAAAAACATTTGGAAATTTAAAATATATTGTAAAAAACAAAGCACTACCAACTAATAAAAGAAGTACAAAAGGAATTGTAACACTTTCACTTTGATAAATTGGAAAGAAAATTATATTGCTAAAAAAATTTGAAATCGGCTGAAATGCTTCATCTATACGCTGATCTAAACCTTTTTCTTGTGCAAATGTAAATATCGGTACTAAAATTGCCAGCAACGCTAATAGTTGTTTCTTCATAATATAAATAATTGTGTTAGTTTTTAAATTTGTAATTCGCAATATCTTAAAAAATTGCACTTTTGACAAGTTTTGTTCGTTAAATATGAATTTTACGTGAACTTTTCTTTAAAACCTTGCAAATCTTCTTTAAATTATTTTGGGTAAAAACCTAGTTTTTTATTTGTCTTTTCTAAATTGAATCCTGTTTTTGGTGTGGTCTTAACGCTGTTTGATTTAAAGTTTTTGTAGAAATTGGCTTTATTAAGCTTAAAAACGGCAGTAATTTGTTGTGCTGCTTCATAAATACTTAGTAGTTTGTTAGATAAAATATTGAAAGATACCTATAGCTTTTTCTTGCATTACTAATAAACAAGCTTTCGTTAATTCTTCTACACTAGGTTGGCATTCTATAATTGGTCATCTACAATAGTAACCTCCTCTTTGTCTTCTAATTTTTATTTTAACCATAAAACAAGGTTACTTTTATTCATTTTATCAACTTTTCCATACACTAAAGTGGCACGTAATATACGTATAATCTATTGCAGAATTTACAATTGCTTCTTCAGCTAATAATTTTGATTTTTCGTAGTAATTTATTGGATTTGGTGCATCCATTTCTTCATAACCTCTTCTTAGTTAATCAAATATAAAATCTATTGATATGTATTAAATGCATATTTAACTCTTCACAGATTGCTGCTAAATTCTTTACAGAACCACATAATTCTTTATTTTTTTTCTCCTTTTGAAATTGCTATAATATTACAACGCGTGTCTAGTAATTGTTTTAAGAGTGTTTACCCTAACAAACCTACTTCCTGTTATTAAAGCGTACCATTTAAAACAATCCTCTTAATTTTATAATCTGTTCTGGTCTTCCTAGAACTATTAAATAAGTGTTTTTTATTAGTTTTATAGAAGCGTCTGGATTAATTATATATTCTTTCTCTGTCGTTTTATAGCCTATAACTGTACAGCCAGTTTTTTTTCGTAAATCTAAGTCAAGAATTGTTTTACCAATATATATTTCAGGAAGATTATTTACATCTATTTCTTCAAGATTTATAGTTGTTTCTCCAGAGATAGTTAATTGATCTACAAACTCAATAATATCTGGCGTTACTACTAAAGAAGCCATATGCTCACCTCCTAATTTATCAGGCATAATTACATTTTCTGCTCCAGCAATTTTTAATTTACTGTATGATGATTCTTTAGAAGCTCTACTTATTATTTTACATTTTTTATTCAGCTGACTTGCTGTTAAAACCACAAATAAATTGTCTGCATCTGAAGGTAGTGCCGTAATTAAGTTCTGAGCATTGTTAATTCCTGCACTTAATAATGTTTCGTCAATTGTAGCATCGCCTTCAATATTTAAAATCCCGTCGATATCTAACTGTTTTACCAACTCTTTATTTTGCTCTACAACCACAAACTTCTTATTGTAAGTTTTCAATTTGGCTATGGCTTGTTTACCATTTCTACCGTAACCGCACACAATTGTATGCCCCTTAAGTTGTGCTATTTCACGTCCCACTCTTCTATGTTTAAAATGTTCAAATAATTGTCCGCTAACCAGATATTCTGAAAATAATGAAATGGTATAACCCACTACAAAAACGCTTGTTAAAATTAAAAAAACTGCAAAGATTTTATCCGCTTGCGTAAAAGGTTGAACTTCACTAAAACCAACGGTAGACATTGTTATTACTGTCATATAAAGTGCATCTACAAAACCATAGCCTGAGATACCCATAAACCCAAAAATTCCTGCTAAAATGATTAGAAAAAATAATATTAATGCACGGTATAAACGAGATTGAAAGAGTTTATTCATGTCTTATAAGTCAAAAACCGAAGTTCTTTTGGTGTAAATCATATCTTTTAATCGTAATAAAAATGCTAACGTTAAATAAAACCCAAACGATAAACCTACGGTGACAAACGATATATAAATAAAAAATAATCGAACATTAGTTGCGCGTATCCCTAACCTGTCTGCAAATCGAGACGAAACCGCAAAACCATGTCGTTCAAAAAAATGTCGTACAGAATGTATAAATTTCACTTACCTCTTTTAAATGCAAGGTACTATTTTCAGTTGATTTATTATCAACAGCTAAACCAAAACTCAATTCAAATTGGTAACTTTGCTTTTTTTTCAAAAAACACGAATGTCAAAAGAACAAGAATATATTGAAGTTTACGGTGCAAGAGTTCATAATTTAAAAAATATTGATGTAAAAATTCCTCGTGAAAAACTGGTGGTTATAACGGGTTTAAGCGGAAGCGGAAAATCATCTTTAGCTTTTGATACTATTTATGCAGAAGGGCAACGACGTTATATAGAAACTTTTTCTGCGTATGCGCGTCAGTTTTTAGGCGGATTGGAAAGACCTGATGTTGATAAAATTGACGGGCTTTCACCTGTAATTTCAATAGAACAAAAGACAACAAATAAAAGTCCACGTTCTACCGTTGGAACCATTACCGAAATTTACGATTTTCTTCGCTTACTTTTCGCACGTGCAGCTGATGCGTATTCCTATAATACTGGCGAAAAAATGGTTAGCTATTCTGATGAACAAATAAAAAATTTAATTTTAAAAGATTTCGACGAAAAAAGAATTGCAGTTTTAGCACCGTTAATAAAATCTAGAAAAGGGCATTATCGTGAGTTATTTGAACAAATCTCTAAACAAGGTTTTGTACGTGTTCGCATAGACGGAGAAATACAAGAAATTGTAAAAGGAATGCGTCTAGATCGTTATAAAATACACGATATTGAAGTAGTTATTGATCGTTTAGCAATAAACAAATCTTCTGAAAAGAGGCTAGAAGAAACCATAAAAACTGCTTTATATTCTGGAAACAACATACTGATGGTAATTGATGTTGATAATAACGAAAAACCGCGTTATTTTAGTAGAGAATTAATGTGCCCAACTACAGGAATTGCCTATCCAAATCCTGAACCAAATACGTTTTCTTTTAACTCACCAAAAGGCGCTTGTTCTAAATGTAACGGACTTGGAGTTACCAATGAAATTAATCATAAAAAAATAATTCCTGACAACACTATTTCTATAAAAAATGGTGGAATTATTCCTTTAGGAGAAGAAAAAAATAGTTGGATTTTTAAACAGTTACAAAATATTGCTGAACGTTATAAATTCAAACTTTCTGACCCAATAAAAAAGATTTCGAAAGAAGCCATGAATATTATTCTAAATGGTGGAAATGAAAAGTTTGAAATTCAATCGAAATTAGCTGGTGTAACGCGTAATTATGAGATTGATTTTGAAGGCATTGTTGCCTTTATAGAAAGCCAATACAAAAATACTGAAAGTACTTCTATAAAACGCTGGGCAAAAGATTTTATGGATGAAGTTTCTTGTGCTACTTGCGAAGGAAAACGTCTTAAAAAAGAAGCACTTCATTTTAAAATTACGGGTAAGAATATTAGCGATTTAGCGCAAATGGATGTGTTAGAATTAGCGGATTGGTTTCAGAAAATAGACAAAAAATTATCCAAAAAACAATTAATAATTGCATCAGAAATACTAAAAGAAATTCGTACTCGAATTCAATTCTTAGTAGATGTTGGTTTAGAATACTTAACGATAGACAGAACCTCAAAATCACTTTCTGGTGGAGAAGCACAACGTATAAGGCTAGCAACTCAAATAGGTTCCCAACTCGTTGGGGTTCTCTATATTTTAGATGAACCAAGCATTGGCCTACATCAACGTGACAACCAAAAACTGATTGATTCTTTAATTAAATTACGTGATATTGGCAATTCTATTATAGTTGTTGAGCATGATGAAGATATGATTAGAAAAGCCGATTTTGTGATAGACATTGGTCCTGGCGCTGGAAGACATGGAGGTGAAATTGTAAGCCAAGGAACTTTTGAAGATTTTAAAGATCACCATACACTTACGGCAGATTACCTGTCAAAAAGAAAACAAATTGAAGTCCCTAAAAAACGAAGAGAAGGAAATGGTAATTCGATAAAACTAACTGGAGCAACAGGAAATAATTTAAAGAATATTTCGGTTGAACTTCCTTTAGGAAAAATGATTTGTGTTACTGGCGTTTCTGGAAGCGGAAAGTCGACTTTAATTAACGAAACTTTATATCCTATTTTAAACGCACATATTTATCGCGGCGTAAAAAAACCGATGCCATATAAAAAAATTATAGGCTTAGAATATGTTGATAAAGTAATTGAGATTGACCAATCTCCTATTGGTAGAACACCTCGATCTAATCCTGCAACATATACAGGTGCCTTTGGTGAAATTAGAAGTTTGTTTGCTAAAACCCCAGAAGCTGCAATTCGTGGCTACAAACCTGGTCGTTTTTCTTTTAATGTAAAAGGCGGAAGATGTGAAACTTGTCAAGGTGGTGGAGTTCGAGTAATTGAAATGAATTTTTTACCTGACGTTCATGTTGAGTGTGAAACCTGTCAAGGAAAACGCTTCAACAGAGAAACCTTAGAAATTCGTTATAAAGGAAAATCAATTTCTGATATATTAAATATGACTATTGATGAGGCAACTGAGTTCTTTGAACATATTCCGAATATATATAGAAAAGTAAAAACTATAAAAGATGTTGGCTTGGGTTATATTACGCTCGGGCAACAATCTACCACACTTTCTGGTGGCGAAGCACAACGAATTAAATTATCATCAGAATTATCTAAAAGAGATACAGGAAATACATTTTACATTCTTGATGAACCCACAACTGGCTTACATTTTGAAGATATTAGAGTCTTAATGGGTGTTTTAAATAAACTTGCCGATAAAGGGAATACTGTTCTTATTATTGAACATAATATGGATGTAATAAAATTGGCAGATTATATTATTGATATTGGGATGGAAGGTGGAAAAAAAGGCGGAAAGGTTTTAGTTACTGGAACTCCCGAACAGGTTGCTAAACATAAAACGAGTTATACCGCTAAGTTTTTGAAAAAAGAATTAAAAACTAGCAATAAATAAAGTTTACTTATCGCTAGTTTACTATTATTTTTTAGTTCTCTTCCCTTTATAACCAATAAGTTTTTCTATTATAAGTTTATCTGCAACCCAATTAAAAAAAAATGCTGCCCCAAAAATTAAAACCCCTTCTCTCCAACTATACGTTTTTTCAGAAAAGATGATAATAGACAGCGTTAGCACTCATTTCGGAAATCACTCAGAATCAAAAAAAAGTGGTTTATAAAAGTGAGTTTCAATGACGGAAAAGAACGGGAAAACCCTCCTTCTTTTGGGTTGAAAAATGAGAAACAGAAATGGCTGAAAAATGCGTGAATTTTCTCATTCTGAAATCAAAATTGTGGCAGAATTTATCACTTAAACCGAACAAAAATAGAAAAATGAAATTGGTTGAGAAATTTGAAACTAACGAAAAATAAGAAAAACCGAGAAATACGATGGGATTTTTCACTCAAAATGGGAAAATTCTCACACTCGGAATTTTAACGAAAACAGGGAAAAGTTATTTAAAAAGACAGAAAACTGAACGAAAAATTAATTAAACAAGTGCTAACCACGTGTATAAAACATAGCTTTAATCTGTGCTACATCAAAGTTTTGGCAATTTTAGCAACTTTGTATTTTCCGGTGGAAAATACTCGTTGTTAAAATCGCTCCGTTTTATACACCAATACGTTGCAGATGAATACTCCGCTATCGCTACGTACTCATCTGCAACGGCTCCGGCGCGCCTTGTCACTCTGAGATCTACGCTACGCTTCGAACTCACAGCAACAATGGACATAAATCATTTTTTTTATTTTGAAATACTTCGTATATTCCAAAATAAAAAAAACGCTTCATGTCCGGAGCCGTTGTGGGCAATTAAAACGACTGTCTAAACTATACTCAAGAAATTCTCTACTTGAGAGAAAAAAGTAAAAGAGAATAATAATTGAATTGTCTAATAACAGAGTTTTCTTGAAGAAGAGGGCAAAATTGCAAGTGTTCAACACTCACCAAAAGATGAATGCGTTAAAATTGATTCAATTATTACGAAACATATTAGAACAAAATTATTAATACTTTTTGTTGCCATTATTTCCATATTTATTTCTTTTCAAAGTTGTGAAAAAGAGAGTAGTTCTGAAATTATCTATATAAAAACGGAATCCAATACAATCTTAGAAACAATTAGTTTTAATAGAAACTTATTGGAAGTTTCTCAAATGTTTGAGAATAAAAAATTTCAATTCAAAACGATTAGTAATAAAAACATAATCTTTTCTACATTTAGTATTGAAAATGAAAAAAAGAAATCATCTATGAAACAAAATTTAACCTTGATACTGATTTAAAAGATTACAAACTTTATCAAGTAGAAAAAGTAATTGATATTGCAAACAATTTAAATTACAAATTAGGAATAAATGATTATTTAAAAATAAATAATCACTTCAAATCATTTATGAATAATATTATTTCTCAATACAAAAATGACCAAGTTAAACCATTGTTGGGTTCTTTGTTTTTTCACAATTCAATTTTAAATTCAAAAAAAAGAAGTCTTGAAAAAGAAAGTAATGATTGTGAATGCACATTACATCCAGGTTATTTATTAAACAAAACTGGTTTCTTTTGTCAAGAAGATTATTTAATGAATGTGAATATCATAAAAAAAACAATAGCAAAAAATAAAGATGTTTTTTTAGATTCTAGTTCTTTATCCCTAACCAAATACTTGGACACAACTTCAGAAGAAGTTATATCATTTGAAAAATTATATAGGTTTTATATAGATAAAGAATTATACCTAAAAACTCTTGATTTAATAAAAAACGGAAATCAAGAAAAAAGTAGTCAAGTGGCACGTGGAGATTGTGCTTGGTGGTGTCCATTAGGTTGTGGTTCAGATTGGGGTTGTTGTAGTAATTATAGTGGTTGTTGCTTATATACTCACCCTTTATGCTATATACACGATGCATTTTGTACGAGTTGTGCTTATACTTGGTGTTTTGGAGGTTGTGTCCCAGATTCTGTATGAATGATAATGATTGTCCAAAGGGTTATATCTGCTTAGATGGTAATTGTGTGCCTGCCGCCAGTTAATAAACATGTAAAATATTGGCTACGTTTTAAATCATATCTAATTTAGAACTTAACCAACTGTATAAAAAAACTTATTATGAAATTATTAGTATATATTAAAAATTTAGTTTTTAACAGAAAAATTCTTATAGGCACTTTGATAACCTTAATGTATTTTTTATTTCTATTATTGAGATTACATTTCAAAATTAATTATGTAATAATTGGAGTTTTTACGGAATTATTAACTATTCCATTTTTTATTATACCATTTATTTTACTTTATCTATCAATTAAAAACTGGAGTAAAGAAAAATGGAATTTTAAATCTATAAATATAATATCTTTAATTATTTTAATATTTATTTTTAGAATAATCCTTTATCTTTTTAAAAGCCCATAACATTGTATATAAAAAATTGCTGCTTTTAGGCTTAAACAAAGGTAGTTGCGTTTTTGTTACATCTGATTTTTCTGCGGAAAATCCTCGCACACAAAAACGCAACTTTCCATATACACAAACGTTATTCCTATTGGAGAAATAAACAATCTTGTAAATTTAATGAACATCTGTATCTACTAATTTTAATAAGTTGTGTTAAATATCAAAAAAATAAAAAAGAATGATTGCAATTTAAAAATACATTCTCTTTTTGCTATAACGAATCTTTTTATGAAATTAATTACTCTCAAATCTAAAAAAAAAGATTTAACAAAACATTCTGTTATAATTTTCTAAAAATTATGTTTTTAAACTTTACTTATTACTATTCTTAAAAAATAATTACTTTAGCTGGCTTACTTTTCAATAAGAAAAACAATTAAAAAGAAGAAACATGACAAATGACGATAGAAAAATAAAAGAAAAACTACAACCAAAAACATGGAATGAGGTAAAAACAAACGATTCTTGGGCTATTTTTAAAATTATGGCTGAGTTTGTCGAAGGATATGAAAAGTTAAGTAAAATTGGTCCATGTGTCTCTATTTTTGGGTCTGCGCGTACCAAACCAGATCATCCATATTATAAATTGGCAGAAGAAGTTGCTTTTAAATTAACCCAAAATGGTTTTGGTGTAATTACTGGTGGTGGCCCTGGAATTATGGAAGCCGGTAATAAAGGAGCACATCGCGGTAAAGGAACTTCAGTTGGTTTAAATATTGAATTACCTTTTGAGCAACACGACAATCCTTGGATAGACCGAGGAAAAAGCTTAGACTTCGATTACTTTTTTGTTAGAAAAGTAATGTTTATAAAATACTCTCAAGGTTTTGTAGTAATGCCTGGTGGGTTTGGAACTTTAGACGAATTATTTGAAGCAATTACCTTGATTCAAACCAATAAAATTGGTCGTTTTCCAATTGTTTTAGTTGGAAAAAAATTCTGGGGCGGTTTAATAGATTGGATTAAAGAAACTTTATTAGCTGAAGGAAACATTAGCGAAAAAGATTTAAAACTCTTTAGAGTTGTAGATACCGCAGATGAAGCTATTGAGCATTTAAATAAATTCTATGCAAAATATCAATTAAAACCGAATTTCTAAAAAAAATAAAACATAGTTAATAACCTCGATGCAAGCCAACGAGGCATAAAAAAGAAAAAAAACCTTAATCATTTACGATGCAAGCATCGGGGAATTAAACCCACTGGGTGGGATTAAAAACTCGTTGTACATTGTGCAACGAGTTTTTTATTAGTTTGAACTATAGAATTTTAACATCCTTACTCTTTATTTTTTGTTGTAATTTACTTACAGCACAAACAAACGCTGTAAAAATAAAAGCAATTTTAAATGCTGAAAAAGATGAATTAAAAATTCAACAGAAAATAGTTTTTCATAATACTTCAGACAGTACTTTCACAACCATTTTTTTTGCATAATTGGGCAAATAGTTTTGCAAATAAAAATACACCTCTTGCTAAACGTTTTCTTAACGATTATCGAAAAGATTTTCATTTTTCAAAAGAAAACGAGCGTAGACACACCATAATTCATAACATAACAATAGATTATCAAATTCCTGTTTTTAACGAGGTTATTAATCATCCTGATATCTTAAAAATAGACCTCAACAAACCACTACAACCAAAAGATAGTGTTACCATTACAGCATTTTATACTATAAAATTTCCTAATGCAAAATTTACAGGCTACGGTAAAACACTTAATGGTTATCATTTTAGGTTCTGGTATTTAATACCTGCTGTATTTAAAAAAGATTGGCAATTAATGAGTAATCTAAATTTATAAGCAACCCAATTAAAAAAATATATTACTTTGTTATGGGGTGTTTTTTTTAAATTTCTTATAGATTAAAAATGTAACTGAACCTAAAATATAAAAATTCGCAAACAATTTACCAACTACTAATAACCAATCAATTTCTTTTATCTCTATAAAAGTACAATATAAGTCATAGAAAGAAAAAAGGGAAATTATTGTAAGGAATATGAACCAGTAAATTTTTATTTTCATAATTTTAAATTGTTGGTAATGCTATCTTTATATCTTCTAATTTTCTTATAGAAACAAATCCTTCTCCTAAAAAAGGAGCTGCTATACTTTTTTCTAAAACATTAGTTTCTGCACAAGATGCAATTAAGTTACTCACCTTACGCAAGAATAATTTGAATTTAAGATATTTATAGTTTATCTTGTTAACAACTTTGAGAAATAAAAAGATGGATAATTTTGTTGATTTGTATACTGATTATTTGATAAGTTCAAGTTCTTACACGACAGCTACAGGTATGGCTTCATTACTCTCTATAAAACATGATAAAATAACACGAGCATTATCAACGGGTGTTTATGACAGTAAATTTCTATGGAAAAAGGCAAAACCTTATGTTGAAGAATTGACTCAATCTAAAGAAACTATCATTTTAAGTTTTGATGATTCGATACAAGAAAAACAATATACAGATGAAAGTGAGTTGAACACTTGGCATTTTGACCATGTGTTTGGAAGGTCTGTAAAAGGGGTTAATTTTCTAACTGCTTTAGTCGAAGTTGGAGGCATGCGTATACCGTGTGGTGTAGAGTTTATAAAGAAAAATATTTGGGTTACCGACAAAAAAACAGGAAGGCAAAAGCGTAAAAGCAGCAAAACTAAAAACGAACTTTTTAGAGAAATGTTGCAGGAATGTAGTAGCAAAATACACTTTGATTATGTGTTGGCTGATAGTTGGTTTTCTTCAGCAGAGAACATGGTTTATTGTAAAGAACTTTTAAAAAATGATTTTATTATTGCCTTAAAAAGCAATCGAAAAGTAGCCTTATCCTTAGAAGATAAGCAAAATGGAGCATACGTGAATATTAAAACATTACAGCCAAGACAACAAACCGTGGAAGTTTGGTTTGAAAAACTAGACTTTCCGCTGTTGCTTACAAAGCAAGTTTTCAAAAACGAGAATGATACAGTCGGCGAGTTGTACTTGGCTTGTAGTGATTTAAATTTATCGTATAACCAAATAACTACAATCTACAAAAAACGGTGGGCAGTAGAAGAGTATCACAAATCGATTAAAAGTAACACAGGTTTTGCTAAATCTCCAACTAAAAAAACAGAAACTCAAACGAATCATTTTGTATTGTCAATTGTAGCTTATATAAAGTTAGAGTGGCTTAAACAAAGAACAGGGAAAAATCATTTTGCTATGAAAACACAAATCTATTTAGCAGCTCAAAAAGCAGCTCATAACGAACTCAGAAAGTTATCAACACCTAAAGCTGCTTAATCATCCTTTTTTGAGGTTTGGATGCGTAACATGAGTAAGTTATATGTAGTCCAACTTTTAGTCGCAAAAAAACCAATTGCCCATTCTGCTACATTAATTAAATCTGGATTTAGACCATATTCAGAAAATAAACTCTCAACTCCGTTAGTCATTGCAAATTCATAATTTGCATTATAAACTTTATCGATATATTCCTTTAGTTCATTTTGCTCACCTTTACTATAAACATTTTTCTGAGCTTTTGATGTTAAAGAAAAACTATCAAATTTTTGTTTGATTTGACTGTGGATATTAATTAAATCAACAGAGTTAGTTACTGTTTCTTCAATATTCGTTACTGTTTCTTCAATACTTGAATCTTCACTGGAACAGCTTACAATTGTAAATATTATTAATAGGAACCTTGAAAATAATTTTATTTTTTTCATTTCAAAGACTCTCCAAACTTAAAAAAAAAAAAAAAGATTTAACAAAATATTCTGTTATAAATTTTTAAACACTTTTTTATTATAAGTATTCTTAAAAAAGAATTAGCTTAGCAAGTCTTCACTTTGTGAAAGAAACATTAAAATTAAAAGAGAAATTTATGACAAATGACGATATAAAAATAAAAACTACAACCAAAAACGTGGAATGAGGTAAAAACAAACGATTCTTGGGCTATTTTTAAAATTATGGCTGAGTTTTGTCGAAGGATATGAAAAGTTAAGTAAAAAATATTTAAAACTCTTTAGAGTTGTAGATACCGCAGATGAAGCTATTGAGCATTTAAATAAATTCTATGCAAAATATCAATTAAAACCGAATTTCTAAAAAAAATAAAACATAGTTAATAACCTCGAGGCAAGCCAACGAGGCATAAAAAAGAAAAAAACCTTAATCATTTACGATGCAAGCATCGGGGAATTAAACCCACTGGGTGGGATTAAAAACTCGTTGTACATTGTGCAACGAGTTTTTTATTAGTTTGAACTATAGAATTTTAACATCCTTACTCTTTATTTTTTGTTGTAATTTACTTACAGCACAAACAAACGCTGTAAAAATAAAAGCAATTTTAAATGCTGAAAAAGATGAATTAAAAATTCAACAGAAAATAGTTTTTCATAATACTTCAGACAGTACTTTCACAACCATTTTTTTGCATAATTGGGCAAATAGTTTTGCAAATAAAAATACACCTCTTGCTAAACGTTTTCTTAACGATTATCGAAAAGATTTTAATTTTTCAAAAGAAAATGAGCGTGGACACACCATAATTCATAACATAACAATAGATTATCAAATTCCTGTTTTTAACGAGGTCATTAATCATCCTGATATCTTAAAAATAGAACTCAACAAACCTCTACAACCAAAAGATAGTGTTACCATTACAGCATTTTATACTATAAAATTTCCTAATGCAAAATTTACAGGCTACGGTAAAACACTTAATGGTTATCATTTTAGGTTCTGGTATTTAATACCTGCTGTATTTAAAAAAGATTGGCAGTTAATGAGTAATCTAAATTTAGACGACTTATTTGAAGAAGTAGCTGATTTTGACATAGAAATTGATTTACCAAAAAAATATTTCTTAGAAAGCAATCTGTATAAATACAAAACTGAAAAAGACGGTTTTAATAGCTTTTATCTCATCGGAAGAAACAAAAAAGACATTATTATCAGTTTAGATACTGCTCAAAAATTTAAGTCTTACAAAACAAAAAATGTAGAAATTCTTACAGATATTCACAAAGAATACCTTGATAAGACATTAGCTACAAGCATTGTAAAAAGAGAATTAAGTTTTATTGAATCTTTTCTTGGAAAATACCCTAACAGAGAAATTTTTGTAGATTGGAATTCCGTAGGAAAAAACTCTTTACACGACATTTATGGCTTACCTGAATGGTTAAACGCTTTCCCAAAAAATTACCGTTGGGAAATGCGTTTTCTAAAAGCGCTTACCATAAAATACACAGACGATGTTTTATTACTGAATAGAAGAAAAGACTATTGGTTAACAGATGGTATTCAAACATTTATTATGATAGAGTATGTTAAAAAATACTACCCAGATATGACCATTTTAGGGAAATTTTCTAAATATTGGCCACTAAAAAAATACAATATTGCCAAATTAAAACAGAATGACAAATACCCGTTTGTATATCAATTTAGTGCTCGTAGATTTTACGATCAACCATTAACTACAAGAGCAGATTCTCTTTCAAATTTCAATAGAAAAATAATAAGTAAATACAAAGCTGGTTTAGGTTTTAGATATTTGCAAGATTTTATTGGCGATAGCATCTTAAAAAGCTCATTTAAAGAGTTTTACTTGAAAAATAAATTAAAAATTACTGACAGTAAAGAGTATGCAAAAATACTTCAATCTAAAACAGAAAAAGATTTAGGTTGGTTTTTTGGTGATTATGTGCAAACCAACAAAAAAATTGATTATAAAATTAGTAAGGTTGTTCAGCATAAAGATTCGTTAGAAATAACCATTAAAAACAAACGAAATATTACTGCGCCTGTTGCTATTTATGGAGTAAAAGACAAAAAAATTATTTTTAAAAAATGGATTACAAATGTAGATTCTATTAAAACTATTAAAATTGCTCGTAATGGTTTTGATAAACTCGCTTTAAATTACGAACAGCTATATCCTGAATACAATTCATTAGATAATTTTAGGAGAATAAATAATAGTTTAATTAATAAACCTTTACAGTTTCGGTTTTATCGAGATATTGAAGACCCATATTACAATCAAATTTTTTATCGCCCAGATATAAAATACAATTTATACGATGGTATAATTTTAGGTGTAAATTTTAATAACAAACCTGTAATAGCTCATAATTTTGAATTCAGTTTAACACCAAACTACAGTACAAAAAGGAAAAATTTTACTGGCGGATATTCTCTAGCATACAATCAATACATTCAAAAAGGAAAAATTTACAGAATAAGTTATGGAGTTGGCGGAAGCAACTATCATTACGCACCAGAATTAGGCTACAATTCCTTCTCTCCTAGCGTAAATATTCAATTTAAAAGAAATAGTTTACGAGATGTTGGCTCTAAGTTTTTACTTACTCGTTTGGTGTATATAAACAAAGAAGTTTCTGATTTAGCAACAGTTTATCAAAGAGATAAATACACCATATTTAATATTAGATATGTTAATAGCAAACCCAATGTTGTTAGACGGTTTCAATATGCTGTAAATGCAGAATTTGGTAATAATTTTACAAAATTCTCTTCAGATATTCGCTATAGAAAAGAACTTACCAGAAACAATAGCTTAGAACTTCGTCTGTTTGGAGGTTTCTTTTTAAATAATACTTCTAAAGGAAATTATTTTAGCTTTGGATTAAATCGTAGCTCCGATTATTTATTTGAACAAAGTTTGTTTGGACGCTCAGAAAGTTCTGGGTTATTTAGCCAACAATTTGTAGTTTCAGATGGTGGATTCAAATCAAATTTTAAAGATAATTCTTTTGCAAATCAGATGGTTTTATCTGGAAACGCCAGTTTTGGTATCTGGAAATGGCTAGAAGTTTATAACGATGTTGCGGTACTTAAAAATAAAAATCCAAATCCAAATTTCTTTTATGAAAACGGAGTTCGCCTTAATTTTATACCAAATATTTTCGAATTCTATTTTCCTATTTACACCAATGAAGGACTTCAATTTAGTGGTAATTACGGCGGCAAAATTAGATTTGTAATTACTACCAGTTTAGACCGAATTTACAACTACATTAGACGCGGATTATTGTAAATTAGGCATCTGTTGTTGCCATAATTTATAATAATGTCCTTTAGAACGGTATAACTCATTATGATTCCCCTGTTCTAAAACCTTGCCTTTTTGAAGTACCACAATTTCGTCTGCGCTAATAACTGTGCTTAATCTATGAGCTATTAACCTGACGAGTTCTAACCGTAATTATTTTTAAGCGGCATATTTGATGTCTTTATGTCTAAAATATTTCCTTACTCTACTTTCATTTCCTTGTAGCATTAGCATGTGGTTTTCTAAATTATTTTGCAATTGACTTTGATTTTTAGGAGCAGGTTTTTCTGACAACCCATATTTTAAATCACAATTTAGATATTCATCAGGATTTTTTTCAGCAGAATAAGATGGTAAATAAAATAGTTCGATATTTTCTTTGTTTTCTTGTTCCCATTGCTTTACAATTTTACTATGATGAACTCTCAGGTTGTCAAGAATTAAAAAGATTTTCATTTCTTTATTCTTTATGAGTTGTTCCATAAATTCAACTTTTCCCCTATTGGTTATTGTGGATATCATGTTTACTGAAAACCGTTTTGCCATACTTTTTTTTACAGGAGTTTTTCCTTTTGGAGCGTAACTTCTTCCATGTTGGCTATTATTTCTTACTACTGTTTGGTCTCCCCAATGAATCTTAGCATTTTCTAAACTCGCTCTTTCTTTTATTGCTGGATATTCTTGGTCTAACCATTTTTGCACTTTTTTTGAACATTGTTCGTAGGCTTTCTTCTTTGGCTTCTGTGGAGAGTATCCCCAAGAACGTAAATAATCACCCATTGTATTGATTGCCAATACAATCCCAAACTCCCGCTCTACCAATTCTTTTACTGCTTTGCGTGTCCATAAGGAATAGGGCAATTTTAATTGATCTGGCATCGTGTCTAAAATCATTTTTTGAATTTTCTTTTCGATATCTAAAGACAGCAACTTCTTATCCTCTGATTTTACGCCTCTTGATATATCCTTTAAGCCTTTATTACCATGTTCTCGATAATTGTTTTACCCAATCACTAACTGTCGCTTCTCGAACACCTAATAATTTCGCTACTTCTTTTTGCTTTTTTCCTGACTTAATTAGTCAAAGCCCTCGTTTTCTAAAAACGTATCTCTCAACACTTGTGAGTTTTCTAAAATCCATCTTTTCCATAGCGAAAAGATACAACTTTTAATTTGAAATGTTACGATTAATTACCGTTAAGTTAATAAGTATAAATTGTATCATAAGTTAATAGCAATTTACAAAATAAAAAGAAACTGGTTTGTTTGGTTTGTAAACAAGAAAACATCAATCACAAGATTGATGTTTTTTAATTTGAGCCGATGGAGGGACTCGAACCCACGACCTGCTGATTACAAATCAGCTGCTCTAGCCAGCTGAGCTACATCGGCTTTTTTTAAGTGCGACAAAGAAATATAATTTTTTGAAACTAGGCAACAAGTTTTTTATAAATTTTTTAAAGCTTCTTTTTTAATGTAGCTGTTTTGCCCCCTATAAAACAAGAGTATTATTCTAAACTTCGATTATTAATTAAGCGGTTAAATTTTTCATTAAAATTAAATGTTTGTCTTTGTTCCATTTTTCCATTGGTGTAATGCGCCCCAAAAGGCCATGTATCCTATTATTGTTATAGAAAATGACATATCTTTTTAGTATTTGTTCAATCTCTCCAAAAGTTCTATAATCCACTCTTGTGAAGACTTCTTTTTTTAATATGCCATGATATGCTTCAATATGAGCGTTTTCTTCTGGTGTTGCTATATGTGTAAATTCCTGCTGAACGCCTATTAGTCCAAGATATTCTCGTACGTTTTTAGCAATAAACTGACTTCCGTTATCACTTCTAATAACTACATTTTCAGGATATTGATACTCTAAAAACACATCAGAAAGCAATGCTATCACCTTATCTTGTTTTATTGAAAAAGAAAAATAGTCTTTTAATATTCTTCGCGAGTGAACATCTATTATAGATATCAAATAAGCGTTTTTACCAGCCTTTGGAATCCAAACCATCTTTATGTCCATTTCTAAACACTCGAAAGGTCTAGAAGTGTTTACTTTTCTAAATTTTACGAATTTACGACCAGAACCACTTCTGTTTATTCGATTTTCAAGTTTTAACAACCCCTCTTCCTTCATTATTCTGTATAGTTTTTTATGATTAATTAGATAACCATCTCGCTTCAAATAAGCAGTCATTAAGCGGTATCCACAATCTATAAATTCATGGCTTAAAACTTTTTTTATAGCCTGAACTACAACTTCTTGATTTACCCAACCGTTTATCTTATTATAACTGAGTTTACTTGCTGTCTTACCCTTTTTACCAAGACTAGGTGTACGATAATAACTGCTATGCACAATACCTACCATATTGATAATCTTAGTTTTACTAATAGTATACTTTCTAAAGAAAACATCGACTAAATTTTTCTTGGATCGGAGGTCCCAAACTTTTTTTTTAAAAGTTCTCGTTGAATTTCTAATTCAATTTCCTTGTTACTTAACAACTTACGAAGTATTCTGTTTTCTTCTTCGGATTGCTTTAGTTCCTTACTACGAATATCATAAGTGACTTTTAAGCCTGCTTCTCCTTGACTCTCGTACTTCTATTTTCCAACTATACAAAGCCCCTGTACTAACGCTGTATTTACGACAAGTTTCTATAATTCCGTTTTCTTCTGAACAGGATAGAATTTCTAACTTCTCTGATAAACTCCATTTCTTGTATTTCATATCTCAAATGTATTAGTTTGAAATTTAAAATATCACTCCGAACTTATAAGGGGCTAAACTAATTCCTAAGAAAACAGGAGTTCAAAGAAATGTAAACCCTATTTGAAAATAGAATATAGATTCTTGCTTTCTTAGGAATAATAGCAAAAAAACTCGGTGCTTTCGCATCGAGTTTTTTTGTTAAATTAAATAGAGACCGTGTTTACTTTTCTGAAGCAATATACTCATTAACCAGATCTTCTAAAACAGTTAATGGTAAAGGACCATTGGTTAAAACTACATCATGAAATTTCCGTATATCAAATTGTGTTCCTAACTCTGTTTTTGCTTTTTCACGAAGCTCAATAATTTTTAACATTCCAATTTTATAAGCCGTTGCCTGACTTGGCATTACAATATGACGTTCTACCATTTTTATTGCATCTAGCTCTGTATCTGGTGTATTGTCTGTGTAATATTTAATCCCTTCGTTACGTGTCCATTTTTTAGCGTGAATCCCAGTATCTACCACTAATCTGCAAGCGCGCCACAACTCCATTGCTAATCTTCCAAAGTCAGAATACGGATCTGCATAAAAACCCATTTCCTTCGGAATGTATTCAGAATACAATCCCCAACCTTCAACATACGCAGTATAACCTCCTAATTTTCTAAACATAGGCATATCTTTTAATTCTTGCGCAATAGCAATTTGCATATGATGTCCAGGAATACCTTCGTGATATGCTAATGCTTCCATTTGATAAGAAGGCATACTTGCCATATCATACAGGTTTACATAATACGTCCCAGGTCTAGAACCATCTAATGCCGGTTGTTCATAAAATGCTTTTCCTTCTGATTTTTCTCTAAAACTTTCCACTGCTTTTACCCTTAAGACTGCTTTTGGTTTAGTAATAAATAATTCATCTAAACGAGTCTTCATACTATCAATTACAAATTTAGCTTGTTTAATATAATCTGCACGTCCTTTTTTAGTTGCAGGATAATAAAACTGTTTGTCATTTTTCATGAATTGAAAAAATGCTTTTAAATCCCCTTTAAAGCCTACTTTTTTCATAATTACACGCATTTCATCATGAATACGTATTACTTCTTTTAATCCGATTTTATGAATTTCATCTGCGGTTAAATCAGTTGTAGTTGTTCGCCTTAAAGCATTGTTATAGAATGCTTCTCCGTTTGGAAACTTCCAAACACCATCATCGGTAGTGGCTACTTTCTCTTGTGCTTCTAATGTTAGAATTAAATTTTGATACGCTGGCTTAACACCTTTTAAAAGTGCCTCTTTTCCTTTAGAAATTAAATCTAATTTTTCTTTTAATGAAATTTCGAGCTTATTTACTTTCGATTCAAAATCATTTAATAACGTACTTTTCTTTGTTGAATTATCAAAAGGCTGTCCTCTAATAATATTTCTACTATCATTTAAAACGCTAGCAAATACAAACTTCGGAGCCATAATCCCTGCTGCTTCACTTGCTTTTAAATTCGTTTCTAATTGGCTAAATAATTTTGGTAAATTATATAATCGTGCAATGTAATTTTCCGCATCTTTTATAGTAAATATTTGATGCATATTAATTAAAAAAAGCAGGAATTGCTGCTTGCATACCCTCCATTTGATTTACTGGATATTCGTATTTTTTATATTGATCATCTGCTATATCATTTTCCAGTTGCTGCTTAAATAATTGATAACTCAATGTTGCATCTGCATTTAACGCATCTGTATGTACAGAATCTTGCAACCAAGAAAGTGCTTTTTTAGTAAGCTCAAGTTCTTTGATTTTAAACGCATCCGAAATATCGTTCCATTTATCGGCATCTTTTTTAATACCTAAATAGGTTTGATATATCGGGTGTCTATCTAAAAAACCATTAAATTGTTTCTCGAAAAAAGTATTTAGTTTTGCAGATTCTTGTGCTATTTCTACTGCTGAATAGTGTTTTTTAGTTCTTGTTTCACAAGATACTACTAAAGAAACACAACCTACTAAAAGGATATATTGTATTAATTTCATTATATGGTTTGTTTTAAAGTTCCAAAGATAGGGAGAGATAAAGATATTTAGTTTGATTCTTAACCTATTTTCGATTACTCTAGTTGAATCTACCAGTGATTAAAAAAAGAAAAACTGTTAAGTTTTCAATTTTTTAAGCTTGTCCAGTAGGTCCAAAATTCATTGGAATTGATGGTTGCTCGTAATCTTTTATTTCTCCGTTTTGTTGCTCAAACTTACGTAT
Source organism: Tenacibaculum sp. (assembly GCA_965242715.1). Classification (GTDB taxonomy): domain Bacteria; phylum Bacteroidota; class Bacteroidia; order Flavobacteriales; family Flavobacteriaceae; genus Polaribacter. The sequence continues at coordinate 422,953 of OZ251501.1, read as the reverse complement.
ATTCTCTGCCAAAGCTTTAGATAAACGCTTAGCGTGTTGCGGAGTTAAAATTATTCTCGATTTTACTTTTGCCTTCGGGACACCTGGCATAATATTAATAAAATCTACAATAAACTCAGACCCAGAGTGGTTAATAATTGCCAAATTAGAATAGGTTCCTTCAGCAATTTCTTGATCTAATTCTATATTTAATTGATTTTCTTGATTTTTATTTTCAGCCATAATATGTTATTTAGTTGTTAAATTGTGTAACTGTTTATAAAAGTAAAAAAGTTGAATTGAATAGTGTAATACATTACAATAAACAATTCAACTTTTTAATATTAAATTAAACGTTTACACGTTTTTATAAACTTTTTTCCATCTCGTCTTTAGGACCTACAATTATATTATCGTAAGAACGCATTCCTGTTCCTGCTGGTATTCTTTTACCAACAATTACATTTTCTTTAAGACCTTGTAACGTATCAATTTTGCCGTTTACAGCGGCTTCATTTAATACTTTAGTTGTCTCTTGGAAAGATGCCGCAGAGATAAACGATTTAGTTTGTAACGATGCTCTTGTAATACCTTGTAATATCTGCTCAGCAGTTGCTGGTTCAGCATCACGAGCTGTAACTAAATTATTATCATTTCTACGTAATAACGAATTTTCATCGCGTAATTGACGTGGAGAAATTAATTGACCTGCTTTCAGATTCTCTGAATCTCCAGCTTCTTCAACTACTTTCATACCATAGATAGCATCATTATCTGTGATAAAGTCATTTTTATGAACTAATTGGTTCTCTAAGAATAAAGTATCTCCAGAATCAATAATTTTAACTTTACGCATCATTTGACGTACTACAACCTCAAAGTGTTTATCGTTAATTTTTACACCTTGTAAACGATATACTTCTTGAATTTCGTTTACCAAGTATTCTTGTACTGCAGATGGCCCTTTGATATTTAAAATATCTGAAGGCGTAATTGCACCGTCAGAAAGTGGCATACCAGCTTTAATAAAGTCATTTTCTTGTACCAAAATTTGGTTAGATAACTTTACTAAGTACTTTCTAATATCACCCGTTTTAGATTCTACAATAATCTCACGATTACCACGCTTAATTTTACCGAAAGAAACCACACCATCTGTCTTAGCAACTACTGCTGGGTTAGATGGGTTACGTGCTTCGAATAACTCCGTTACACGTGGTAACCCCCCTGTAATATCACCTGCTTTACCAGACTTACGAGGAATTTTAACTAATGTATGCCCCTCTTCTACTTTGTCTCCGTCACTTACCATTAAGTGTGCGCCTAGTGGTAACGAATAAGAACGTAAAGCATTCCCATCTTTATCTTCAATAATTAAAGAAGGAATGATTTTTTTATTTTTAGAATCGGTAATTACTTTTTCTTGGAAACCAGTTTGCTCATCTACTTCTACAGAAAAGTTAATACCTTGCTGTAAATCGTCAAACTTCACTTTTCCTCCAAACTCAGAAACAATTACACCGTTAAATGGATCCCATTGACAAATAATATCTCCTTTTTTAATGGTTTTTCTATCTTTATCTAAAAGGGTAGAACCATAAGGAATAATGTTTGTACTTAGTGTAGCTTTTGTTTTCTTATCAATAATTTTGATTTCCGCAGTACGAGAAATTACAATATCAACTGCATTCCCATCATTATCTTTACCATTAACAGTACGTAAATCTTCAATTTTCACTGCACCGTCAAATTTGGCTACTAATTTATTTTCTTCTGAAATATTACCTGCAACCCCACCAACATGAAATGTACGTAGTGTTAACTGTGTACCAGGTTCTCCAATAGATTGTGCTGCAATTACACCAACTGCTTCACCAATTTGAACTTTTTTACTTGATGATAAACTTTGCCCATAACACTTAGCACAAATACCACGTATTGCTTCACAAGTTAATGCAGAACGAACTTCAACTCTATCTATTCCAATTTTTTGAATTTCAATAGCTAATTCGTTTGTAATTAACTCACTTGCTTCAACTAAAACTTCATCAGAAACTGGGTGATATACATTGTGTAATGCTGTTCTACCAACAATTCTATCGCTTAAAGATTCAACAATTTCATCATTTTTCTTTAATGGAGTAACTTCTAATCCACGTAACGTACCACAATCGTCTATATTTACAATAACATCTTGAGATACATCTACTAAACGACGTGTTAAATACCCTGCATCGGCTGTTTTTAATGCTGTATCGGCAAGTCCTTTACGTGCACCGTGTGTAGAGATAAAGTATTCAAGAATTGATAATCCTTCCTTAAAGTTAGAAAGAATTGGATTCTCAATAATTTCTCCACCACCTGCGGTAGATTTTTTAGGTTTTGCCATTAATCCACGCATACCTGTTAACTGACGAATCTGCTCTTTAGATCCACGGGCTCCAGAATCAAGCATCATAAATACCGAGTTGAATCCTTGTTTGTCTTCACGTAAATTTTTCATTGATAACTCCGTTAATTGATTATTGGTTGTACTCCAAACATCAATTACTTTATTATAACGCTCTTTCTGGGTTAATAATCCCATATTATAATTCCCTACAATTCCATCAACTTCTTTGTTTGCTTTCGCAATCATAGCTTGCTTTTCTTCTGGAATAATAATATCTCCTAAAGAGAATGATAACCCACCTTCAAAGGCAAACTTATATCCTAAAGTTTTAATTTCATCCAAGAAATCTCCAGTTGTAGGAATGTCAGTAGCTTTTATAATACCATCAATAATTCCTCTTAAGTTTTTCTTCGTTAAAACTTCATTTATATATCCTGCTTTTTCAGGTACTTTTTCATTAAATAATACACGACCAACGGTAGTTTCTATGATTTTAGTAACTAATTCTCCGTTTTCATCTATATCTTTTGTTCTAACTTTAATTCCAGCATTCAAATCAACCATTTCTTCGTTAAAAGCAATGATTACTTCTTCCGGAGAATAGAAAGTTAAACCTTCTCCTTTAACAGGAACTTGTTTTGTTGATTTTCTAAGTTTGGTCATATAATATAAACCAAGAACCATATCTTGTGATGGTACTGTAATTGGAGCACCATTTGCAGGGTTTAAGATATTATGAGAAGCTAACATTAATAATTGTGCTTCTAAAATAGCTTCTGGTCCTAATGGTAAATGAACCGCCATTTGATCTCCATCAAAATCGGCATTAAAGGCTGTACACACTAATGGGTGTAACTGAATTGCTTTACCTTCAATTAATTTTGGTTGAAATGCTTGGATACCAAGTCTGTGTAATGTAGGTGCACGGTTTAATAAAACGGGATGTCCTTTAATTACATTTTCTAAGATATCCCAAACAACTGGTTCTTTTCTGTCTATAATTTTCTTTGCAGATTTTACTGTTTTTACAATTCCTCTTTCTATTAACTTACGAATAACAAAAGGTTTGTATAATTCAGCTGCCATCTCTTTTGGGATGCCGCATTCAAATAATTTTAATTCTGGTCCAACAACAATTACCGAACGTGCAGAATAATCTACACGTTTACCTAATAAGTTTTGACGGAAACGACCTTGTTTTCCTTTTAAACTATCAGATAACGATTTTAATGGTCTGTTAGATTCAGTTTTTACTGCAGATGATTTACGTGTGTTATCAAACAATGAATCTACTGATTCTTGTAACATACGTTTCTCATTACGTAAAATAACCTCTGGCGCTTTAATCTCTATTAATCGTTTTAAACGATTGTTACGAATAATTACACGACGGTATAAATCATTTAAATCAGATGTTGCAAAACGACCACCATCTAATGGTACTAATGGGCGTAATTCTGGTGGAATAACTGGAACTACTTTCATAATCATCCATTCTGGACGGTTATCTCTATTTTTTTGAGAATCTCTAAACGCTTCAACTACATTTAAACGTTTTAATGCTTCTGTTTTACGTTGTTTAGAGGTTTCTGTATTTGCTTTATGACGCAATTCAAAAGACAATGCATCTAAATCAATACGTGATAATAAGTCAATTAAACACTCAGCTCCCATTTTAGCGATAAACTTGTTTGGGTCTAAATCTTCTAAATATTGGTTTTCTTGTGGTATTGTTTCAAGAATATCTAAATATTCTTCTTCCGTTAAGAAATCCATTTTTTGTAATGGTTCACCTTCTACATTTTTAGCAATACCTGGTTGAATAACCACGTAACGCTCGTAATAGATAATCATATCTAATTTCTTAGAAGGTAACCCTAAAAGGTATCCCATTTTGTTTGGTAACGAACGGAAATACCAAATATGTGCAACAGGAACCACCAAACCGATGTGCCCTACTCTATCTCTACGTACTTTTTTCTCAGTAACTTCTACACCACAACGATCACAAACAATTCCTTTATATCGAATTCTTTTGTATTTCCCACAGGCACATTCATAATCCTTAATAGGACCAAAAATACGCTCACAAAATAAACCATCTCTTTCTGGTTTATGTGTACGGTAGTTGATAGTTTCTGGTTTTAACACCTCCCCTTTAGATATCTCTAAAATTGCTTCTGGTGATGATAAACCAATTGAAATTTTATTAAACTTTTTTACAGTGTACTTTTCGTTTCTTCTTGCCATAATTGGATGGTCAAATTTTAAATTGAATGCCTCTAAAAAGAGGCTAAATATTGAAAAAATGAGTTGCCGCAGAAATATAAATCCTGCGACGCTTCACTGTTAATTATTCTTCTAACTTAACGTCTAAACCAAGACCTTTAAGTTCGTGCATTAATACATTAAAAGATTCTGGCAAACCTGGTTCAGGCATTGTTTCTCCTTTAACAATCGCTTCGTATGTTTTAGCTCTACCCATAACATCATCAGATTTTACAGTTAAGATTTCACGTAAGATACTTGATGCTCCATATGCTTCAAGTGCCCAAACTTCCATCTCTCCAAAACGCTGACCACCAAATTGTGCTTTACCTCCTAATGGTTGTTGTGTAATTAATGAGTATGGCCCTATAGAACGTGCGTGCATCTTATCTTCAATCATATGCCCTAACTTAATCATATAAATAACACCAACTGTTGCTGGTTGATCGAAACGTTTCCCTGTTCCTCCGTCATATAAATAAGTATGTCCAAATCTTGGTACACCAGCTTTGTCAGTAATTTCATTAATTTGGTCTAAAGATGCTCCATCAAAAATTGGTGTTGCATATTTAGTTCCTAATTTTTGACCTGCCCAACCTAGAACAGTTTCATAAATCTGACCAATATTCATACGAGATGGTACTCCTAATGGATTTAACACGATATCTACTGGAGTTCCGTCTTCTAAGAAAGGCATATCTTCTGCTCTAACAATACGAGCAACAATACCTTTATTTCCATGACGACCCGCCATTTTATCTCCTACTTTTAACTTACGTTTTTTAGCAATGTAAATTTTAGCTAGTTTTAAAATACCTGCTGGTAACTCATCTCCTATAGAAATCGTAAACTTCTTACGACGTAAACTACCTTGTAAGTCGTTTACTTTAATTTTATAGTTGTGTACTAATTCTACGACTAATTTATTTAACGTTTTGTCTGTTGTCCAAATTCCTGTTAAGTGCGTATAATCTTCTACAGAGTTTAACATTTTTAGTGTAAATTTCTTTCCTTTTGGAAGTACTTCTTCACCTAAATCATTCAAAATTCCTTGAGACGTTTTACCATTAACTAAGGTAAATAATTTTTCTATTAAATTGTTTTGTAATTCTTCAAACTTAAATACAAAATCTGCTTCTAACTCTATTATAGCTTCTTTATCTCTTGCTCTTTTTTGTTTGTCTTTTACAGCTCTCTTAAATAGTTTCTTATCAATTACTACACCTCTTAATGATGGAGAAGCTTTTAATGATGCATCTTTTACATCACCTGCTTTATCACCAAAAATAGCGCGTAATAATTTTTCTTCTGGAGTTGGGTCAGATTCTCCTTTTGGAGTAATTTTCCCAATAAGAATATCACCAGGATTAACTTCTGCTCCAATACGAATCATTCCGTTTTCATCTAAATCTTTAGTAGCTTCTTCAGAAACGTTAGGAATATCGTTTGTTAATTCTTCGGTACCTAATTTAGTATCACGAACATCTAACGAATATTCATCAATATGAATAGATGTAAAGATATCTTCGCGAACTACTTTTTCAGAAATCACAATCGCATCCTCAAAGTTATACCCTTTCCAAGGCATAAAGGCTACTTTCATATTTATACCTAAAGCTAATTCTCCTTTTTGTGTTGCATACCCTTCACAAAGTACTTGTCCTGCTTCAACTCTATCTCCTTTTTGTACAATTGGTTTTAGGTTGATATTTGTACCTTGATTGGTTTTTCTAAATTTAATTAAGTTATATGATTTTTCGTCTGATTCAAAACTAACTAAACGTTCCTCTTCAGTTCTATCATACTTAATTGTTATCTTATTTGCATCTACATATTCTACTACACCTTCTCCTTCAGCATTAATTAAGATACGAGAGTCTTTTGCAACTCTACGTTCTAATCCTGTACCTACAATTGGAGATTCTGGGCGTAATAATGGTACTGCTTGACGCATCATATTTGACCCCATCAATGCACGATTGGCATCATCATGTTCTAAGAAAGGAATTAATGAAGCAGAAATAGATGCAATTTGATTTGGAGCAACGTCCATATAATCTATTTCATTTGGAGTAACTACTGGAAAATCACCTCCTTCACGTGAAATAACTTTATCACCAACAATATCTCTTTCTGCATTAACCTCAACATTAGATTGTGCAAATTTCATTCCTTCTTCTTCCTCGGCACTTAAATAGATATGTTTTTTATTAACATCTACATTTCCTTCTGTAACTTTTACATATGGAGTTTCAATAAACCCTAAGTTATTCACTTTGGCAAATACGGCTAAAGATGAAATCAGACCAATATTTGGTCCCTCTGGTGTTTCAATCGGGCATAAACGACCGTAATGTGTATAGTGAACATCACGAACTTCAAATCCTGCTCTTTCTCTTGATAAACCTCCAGGTCCAAGAGCCGATAAACGACGCTTATGTGTAATCTCTGCTAATGGATTGGTTTGATCCATAAATTGAGATAATTGGTTGGTACCAAAGAATGAATTAATTACTGATGATAAAGTCTTAGCATTAATTAAATCGATTGGTGTAAACACCTCGTTATCACGCACATTCATACGCTCACGAATGGTACGCGCCATACGCGCTAAACCAACACCGAATTGACCTGCTAATTGTTCTCCAACAGTTCTAACACGACGGTTAGATAAGTGATCAATATCATCTACTTCAGCTTTTGAATTGATTAACTCAATTAAATGCTTGATAATAGTAATAATATCGTTCTTTGTTAAGACTTTCTGATCTATAGGTTCATTTACCTGTAACTTGGTGTTCATTCTAAAACGACCAACTTCACCTAAATTATAACGTTGTTCAGAGAAGAATAATTTATCAATAATTCCTCTTGCTGTTTCCTCATCTGGCGGTTCAGCATTACGAAGTTGTCTATAGATATGTTCAACAGCCTCTTTTTCTGAGTTTGTTGGGTCTTTTTGTAATGTGTTATGAATGATTGCATAATCAGCCATATCATTGTTCTCCTTATGTAAAAGGATAATCTTAGAACCTGACTCGATTATTCCATCTATATGTTCTTTCTCTAGAATTGTATCACGATCAAAAACAATTTTGTTACGTTCTATAGACACTACTTCTCCAGTATCTTCATCTACGAAATCTTCGTGCCAAGTCTTTAAAACTCTTGCTGCTAATTTACGCCCAAGAACTTTTTTCAATCCTGCTTTAGAAACTTTAATTTCTTCTGCTAGATCAAAAATCTCTAAAATATCTTTATCTCTCTCAAAACCAATGGCTCTAAATAATGTTGTTACTGGTAATTTTTTCTTTCTATCAATATAGGCATACATTACTTGATTGATATCGGTTGCAAACTCTATCCAAGAACCTTTAAATGGAATTACTCTTGCAGAGTATAACTTGGTTCCGTTTGCATGGAAAGATTGCCCGAAGAATACACCTGGTGAACGGTGTAATTGCGATACTACAACTCTTTCTGCACCGTTAATTACGAAGGTACCAGAGTTTGTCATATAAGGAATAGTTCCTAAATATACATCTTGTACAATGGTTTCAAAATCTTCGTGTTCTGGATCGGTACAGTATAATTTTAAACGTGCCTTTAAAGGTACGCTATGTGTTAAACCACGTTCTATACATTCTTGAATGCTATATCTTGGTGGATCTACAAAATAGTCTAGAAATTCTAATACAAAATTGTTACGCGTATCGGTAATTGGAAAGTTATCCATAAAGGTTTTGTACAAACCTTCTTCACTCCGCTCTTCAGCCTTTGTTTGAAGTTGGAAGAAATCTTGGAAAGATTTTACTTGAATATCCAAAAAATCTGGATAATCCGTCCCTAACTTAGATGATGCGAAATTGATCCTTTCAGTAGTATTTTTCGTTGCCAAAAGAGAAATTATTTTTAAATTAAAAATATAATTTTTCGAAGTCTTACAGACCTCATTTTGCAATCTTAATTGCTGCAACTAACTTTAAATAAGCTAGTTATAATCGTAAAATCACAATTTAAAAATCGTGATAAATAAAGAACGAATATATGCACAAAATGGTTTAGGACTAAAGAGCTAACCCCCCTCAGTACCTAAACCTTTATTGTTTGTTCCCGTGTTAAACTCGGGACAAGAAGATTACTTAAGCTCTACTTCTGCTCCAGCTTCTTCTAAAGATTTTTTAAGACCTTCAGCCTCATCTTTAGATACTCCTTCTTTTACTGCTGCTGGTGCGCTATCTACGATACCTTTAGCTTCTTTTAATCCTAAACCAGTTAATTCTTTAACTAATTTTACAACTGCAAGCTTAGAACTACCTGCTGCTGTTAAAATTACATCAAATTCAGTTTGCTCATCTGCTGCGTCTCCGCCACCAGCTGCTGGTCCTGCTACTGCTACTGCTGCTGCAGGCTCAATACCGTGTTCGTCTTTTAAAATAGTAGCTAAGTCATTAACTTCTTTTACTGTTAAGTTAACTAATTGCTCTGCGAAATCTTTTAAATCTGCCATTTTAATTGTTTTTAAAAATTTTATTTATTTTAGTTTATTAGTGCGCGTACTTATTTTTCAGATAACGTTGTAAGTATCCCTGAAAGTTTTTGACCTCCTGATTGTAATGCCGAAATAACATTCTTAGCAGGCGATTGTAATAATGAAATAATATCTCCGATAAGCTCTTCTCTAGACTTAATATTTACTAGAGTGTCTAATTGATCATCACCAATATAAACTGACTCTTCTGCAAATGCACCTTTTAATACAGGCTTATCTGATTTTTTTCTGAACTCTTTAATAACCTTTGCTGGTGCGTTTGCAGCCTCAGCAGTCATCATTGAAGTATTTCCTTTTAATACTGTTACTAAATCACCAAAATCTTTATCAGAAGCTTCCATAGCCTTTGATAATAGTGTGTTCTTTACAACAGTTAATTTTACATCAGCTTTAAAACAAGCTCTACGTAAATTAGAAGTAGCTAAAGCATTTAAACCAGAAATATCTGCTAAATAAATGGTATTAGTATCTGCTAATTTCGCTGTTAAGTCTTGTATTGCTTTTGTTTTTTCCTCTCTTGTCATGATTGATACGTTTTAACGGCTTATTAAACAGATTTTACCTCTAACTCAATACTAGGACTCATGGTACTAGACATAAAAGTACTTTTAATATAAGCACCTTTAGAAGCTGTTGGTTTTAATTTAATAATAGTTTGTAATAATTCATTTGCATTCTCTGCAATTTGATCAGCACTAAAAGATACTTTTCCAATAGCTGCGTGTATAATACCTGTTTTATCAACTTTAAAGTCAATCTTACCAGCTTTTACATCTTTTATAGCTTTTGCAACATCCATAGTTACTGTACCTGTTTTGGGGTTTGGCATTAAACCACGAGGTCCTAATATACGTCCTAAAGGACCTAATTTTCCCATAACACTTGGCATAGTGATTATTACATCAACATCTGTCCACCCTCCTTTAATTTTCTGAAGATATTCATCTAAACCTACATAATCTGCACCAGCTTCTGTAGCTTCTGCTTCTTTGTCTGGAGTTACTAATGCTAATACTTTAACATCTTTACCTGTACCGTGTGGTAAGGTTACAACTCCACGAACCATTTGATTCGCCTTTCTTGGATCTACTCCTAAACGGATCGCCAAATCTACAGAGGCATCAAACTTTACGTTTGTTACTTCTTTTATTAAAGCTGATGCATCATTTACGCTATAAGCTTTAGTACTATCAATTTTAGCACTTGCTTCTTTTTGCTTTTTAGTTAATTTTGCCATTTTCTATAAAGTTTTAAGCTGGAGCATCTCCTTTAACTGTTAATCCCATTGAACGAGCTGTACCAGCAATCATTTTCATTGCTGATTCAATTTTAAAGGCATTTAAATCTACCATTTTATCTTCAGCAATCTTTCTAACTTGATCCCAAGTAACACTAGCTACCTTATTTCTATTTGGTTCTCCTGAGCCTTTTTTAATTTTTGCTGCTTCTAATAATTGTACTGCAGCTGGTGGTGTTTTTACCACAAAGTCAAACGACTTATCTTTGTAAACATTAATAACAACTGGTAAAATTTTACCAGGTTTGTCTTGTGTTCTAGCATTAAACTGCTTACAGAACTCCATAATGTTTACACCAGCAGCACCTAAAGCGGGTCCAACCGGCGGCGATGGATTCGCTGCGCCTCCCCTTACTTGTAATTTAACTACTTTGCTTAGCTCTTTTGCCATTGTTTAAATTTTAATTGATGTGTTTTCTCGTGGAAGCTCAAAAACGCATCGATATATAATTATGTAACACCTATATCTTTTCTACTTGCATATAACTTAATTCTAATGGTGTTTTTCTTCCGAAAATCTTCACCATTACTTCAAGTTTGCGCTTCTCTTCATTTATATTTTCAATAGTACCATCAAAACCATTAAATGGTCCATCTACAACTTTTACTGTTTCGCCTATATTAAAAGGAATCGCAACATTTTCATCTTGCACAGAAAGTTCATCTACTTTACCAAGCATTCTGTTTACTTCAGATTTACGCATCGGTACAGGTTCTCCTCCTTTTGTTTCACCTAAAAAACCAATAACACCTGTTATTGCTTTAATAACGTGAGGTACTTCTCCTGATAAATTTGCCTCTACCATAATATATCCAGGAAAGTAAGCACGTTCTTTATGAATTTTCTTTCCATCACGAATTTGAATCACTTTTTCCTTCGGAACAAGTACTTGACTCACATAATCTGAAAGACCTAAACGAGAAATTTCAGTTTCTATATACGCTTTCACTTTATTCTCCTGTCCTCCAATGGCTCTTACTACATACCATTTCATTACTGAATCAGCTGCCATAATTATTATTGTTTAAACATTGTGAAAAAGTTATTTAATCCCGTTTGAAAAACGTAATCTATAGCTGCAACTGCTAAAGCAAATAGTATTGTAAATACTGCTACAGTTACCGTTGTTTTTTGAGCTTCCTCTTTAGAAACCCAAGTCATATGATTACTTAATTCTTCAAAAGAATCTTTGATATATTGTATAACGTTCATTCTCTTATTGTTGTTTTGCACGGGCGGAGAGATTCGAACTCCCGACAGCTGGTTTTGGAGACCAGTGCTCTACCGCTGAACTACGCCCGTTTCTTATTCATTGATAAAGGCATCCCGAAAAAACCGGGACACCTTATAAAATATAATTTATTTTAAACTAGTATTCTTAATCTAAAATCTCTGTTACTTGTCCAGCTCCAACTGTTCTACCACCTTCACGGATAGCAAAACGTAAACCTAAGTTTAATGCAATTGGCTGAATTAAATCAACAGTAATTGTTAAGTTATCTCCTGGCATAACCATCTCAACACCATCAGGTAAATTAATATTTCCTGTTACATCTGTAGTTCTTACGTAGAACTGTGGACGATAGTTGTTATGAAATGGCGTATGACGTCCACCTTCTTCTTTTTTAAGAACGTACACCTCTGCTTTGAATTTTTTATGTGGAGTTACAGAACCTGGCTTACAGATTACCATACCTCTAGATATTTGACTTTTCTCAATACCTCTTAATAAAATACCCGCGTTATCTCCAGCTTCACCTCTATCTAAAATTTGACGAAACATTTCAATACCAGTAATAGTAGACTGTAATTTCTCAGCTCCCATACCAATAATATCTACAGCATCTCCTGTATTTGCAATACCGGTTTCGATACGTCCTGTTGCTACAGTACCACGACCTGTAATAGAAAATACATCTTCAATAGGCATTAAGAAGTCTTTATCAATTTCTCTTTTAGGTAATTCAATCCAAGTATCAACAGCATTCATTAATTCCATTACTGTATCTACCCATTTTTGTTCACCGTTCAATGCACCTAATGCAGATCCAGCAATTACAGGTCCATTATCTCCATCATACTCGTAGAAAGATAATAACTCTCTAATTTCCATCTCTACCAATTCCAATAGTTCTTCATCATCAACCATATCTACTTTATTCATAAATACAACCATTCTAGGAATTCCTACTTGGCGACCTAATAAGATATGCTCTCTTGTTTGTGGCATTGGTCCATCTGTAGCAGCTACTACTAAAATAGCTCCATCCATTTGAGCAGCTCCCGTTACCATGTTCTTTACATAATCCGCGTGACCTGGGCAATCAACGTGAGCGTAATGACGGTTTACTGTCGAATACTCAACGTGTGATGTGTTAATTGTAATACCTCTTTCTTTTTCTTCTGGTGCGTTATCAATTTGATCAAATGATAATGCAGTTGATAATCCTGCATCAGCTAAAACTTTAGTTATAGCAGCAGTTAAAGTTGTTTTACCGTGATCTACGTGTCCAATAGTACCAATATTTAAGTGTGGTTTTGAACGATCGAAAGTTGCCTTTGCCATGTTTAATTTATTTTAATCTTAATTTATAATTAGTGTTCAATTTATTCTTAATAAAACCTATAAGAGCCAATGACCGGATTTGAACCGGTGACCTCATCCCTACCAAGGATGCGCTCTACCAACTGAGCTACATCGGCTTTGTTGATATAATTAGAGCGAGAGACCAGGTTCGAACTGGCGACATTCAGCTTGGAAGGCTGACGCTCTACCAACTGAGCTACTCTCGCATTTTTGATTTTAAAAAAAACCAAAGGTTTAAAATTTTGTGGGGAGAGCAGGATTCGAACCTGCGAAGACGTAGTCAACGGAGTTACAGTCCGTCCTCGTTGGCCGCTTGAGTATCTCCCCAAAATTTTAACTATTTTAATGAACTTTTGTTCTTTTTGAGCCGATGGAGGGACTCGAACCCACGACCTGCTGATTACAAATCAGCTGCTCTAGCCAGCTGAGCTACATCGGCTGTTTTCATAAAAAAACAATCCGCTATTTCTAACGGACTGCAAATGTATAAAGTTTTTTTTGTTTGAGGAGCTTTTTATTAAAAAATTTTCTCTTTTTAAGAGACTAAAGACTCTCTATTTTTTTCTTTTGATTTTTTTAACTGCCTTTTCAATGATTCTAAGGAAATATTTAAACCTTCTTCAAAAGTTTTGGTCTGTTTTTTTACTATTAATTCGCCACCAGGTATGTTTATTTTAATTTCAATGACTTTATTTTCTTTCTCACTTGTCTTTTGAACTTTTAAAAACACTTCTGCGTTGACAATTTTGTCGTGAAATTTTACTAGCCCTTCTACTTTCTTTTCAATTAAATTTAGTAAATCTTGATCTGCATTAAAATTTACCGATTGTGTGGATACTTTCATACGGTCAGTTGTTCTTTTGTCGCTCCCTAGGATGAGCTTTGTTATACACTTCTTTTATTTTATCCAAGCTATTATGAATATATACTTGAGTTGAGGCTAAACTTGAATGTCCTAACAATTCTTTAACCGAGTTTAAATCTGCTCCTCCGTTTAATAAATGCGTAGCAAACGTATGACGCAACATATGCGGACTCTTTTTTACTTTAGAGGAAACTTGACTAAAATACAAATTTATTATCCTATAGACAAGAGTTTCGTAAATTTTATTTCCTTTTTCGGTAATAAATAATTCTTCTACTAAATTTGAGATTTCTCTTTTTAATTCTAAATACCGCTCTAATGTTTCGAATACTGATGGTAATAACGGTACATAACGTTCTTTGTTTCGCTTTCCTAAAACTTTAACCGTTTTATCGTAGTAATTAACATCGGTCTCTTTTATATTAATGAGTTCTATTCTTCTTATTCCTGTAGAGTAAAACAACTCGACAATTAACTTATTTCTTATCGACGTAAAATCGTCTCCTTGTTCTATATTTTCTATTACCTTATTTACTTCTTCTATAGAGAATGGTACTTGTATTTTCTTTTCTACTTTTAATGTTCTATGTTTTGCTAGCGGATTAATTTCTACTTCCCCTATTTTTTGTAAAAATTTAAAAAATGATTTTAACGAACTTATCTTTCTGTTAATAGTATTGTTTGATATCTTTTGATTTACCAAACTAACAATCCATGTTCTTATTTGTGGGTAATGCACTTCTTCTAAACTTTCTTGATCATATTCAGTAGCGCAAAAATCTCTGAAAGCAATTAAATCGGTTTTGTAAGATTGTACAGTGTGCTTAGAATAGTTTTTTTCTAATGCTATATATGTAAGGAAAGGTTCTATCAAATTACAAAGTATTACGAATTAATAAATGTAGTGAATTTATAGGAAAAGAAAAATCCCAAGCAAAATGCGTGGGATTTTTTTTTATTTGATACTTAAAACGGTTGGTTAACCAACTTCTTCTTGTGTTCTTAATCTCTGAACGTAAGCCGCTTTAATTCTTTGAGCTCTCTTGGCAACAGACGGTTTTGTAAACTGCTTTCTGTTACGTAAGTTTCTCATTGTTTTTGTACGGTCGAATTTACGTTTAAAACGTTTTAACGCTCTATCGATGTTTTCTCCTTCTTTTATTGGAATAATTAACATAGTGGTGCACCTCCTTTCATCTGTATTTTCTATATTTTAAATAGCTGAGCTATTGGTTCTTAAATTTTGGACTGCAAAGGTAATTACAAATTATGAATTAACAATGTATGAAATACAAATTATTTTAGGGTACTCTGTTTGCATTAGCGATTGCAACGGCATCCTTTTTTGAAGAATAAAAAAAAGATATAGTGAAAAGCGTGACCCGAAGGGAAATGCTCAAATAATTGTTATTTATAATAAACTACCTCGACGCAAGCATACGAGGTATTAAATAGGAATTCCCTTTTTATTTCGACGCAAGCGTCGGGGAATTAAACCCAATTGGGCTATCGCCCTGCGATTAAAGGATGTCTAAAACCGATTATCACCATCTAATAAGGTCATCAATTCCACCAAGAACACTTTCTTCTTAACATTATAAAATTTCCTCTTTCAGCAAAACTACATCTTCTTACGGGACGAGTTCAATTTCTATATACTGTATTTCTTCTCTAAAAATTCGACACTCTATTTTGTGTACATTCATTTTTTAGCATTTTATAGTTTAGTTACTAGACCTTACTTTAGATAATTAGAAGGTTAAAACTTGCTTTTGTTACAACTATTCTTGATATAGTTTTTCTTTATTCTACAGAAAAATTAATCAAAATAACAATTAAAGATTATTCTCTACCAACTAAAAACCACTTACTTTCTAACCTTCAAACTCCATTCGTATTGAAACTTAGAAACAGAAATTCCTTCTTCATTTATTCCTTCTGAAGTAACTAAAACAGTTTGTCCTTCTCCTGTTTCTGTAGATTTTTGAATTGCTTGTTTAATTGCTAATCCGTCTTTACATTCAAAACGAATACGCCCTGTGGCTTTTTTTGTAAATGTTGCATTCATATCTGTTACCAACATTGAAACTTTTTTGCCAGAAGCATCAATTGCTTGCATTACTAAAATACCTGATGAAAGCTCCGAAGCCATTCCTTGAACCGCCCAAAACATACTTTTAAATGGGTTTTGATTTACCCAACGATGTTTAACTCTTACTATCGATTTTTCTGTAGAAAGAGATTCTACACGCACACCTGTAAAAAAAGCAGCGGGCAATTTAAAAAACATAAATATATTTATTTTTCTTGGGGTAAATTTCATTTTTACTTTGTATTTGCTGGCAATTTAGACATTTTTAAACAAATAAGTCCCTACTCCTTAAATGTTAAATACAGTACTATGTTTTACATAATACCTTTTAAAAGATATATATTTGCATAAGAAAGTATTATATAAATCATTTTTTATGAAAAACAACAACCAAAATACCAACGCTTTTTTAATACACATATCTGCTTTTGCTGGTTATTTATTTCCCTTCGGAAGCATTATTGCACCGCTTATATTATGGCAAACATTAAAAGAAAGAGGTTCTTATTTAGATGAACACGGTAAAGAAGCCGTGAACTTTAACATCAGTTTTGGTTTATACATTTTTATACTAAGCGCTACTATTTTTCCTTTTTTCTTCGGATCTATATTTAATTGGTTTGATAATGTAGATCATATAGATTTCGGAATTGATATTGGTTCTGGAATTTTTGGCTTACTTGGCATAGCATCTATAGTAAGTTTTGTAGTACTCGCAAAAATTGCATTGATAATTATTGCTGCGCTAAAAGCCAACAAAGGTGAAATGTATACATATCCTTTCACTATAAAATTTATAAAATAACACTCAATGAAGATAGAAAATACAAAGGCACAAATGCGTAAAGGTGTTTTAGAATATTGCATCTTATCTATTCTACAACATGGAGATGCTTATACTTCTGAAATATTAAAAATATTAAAAAGTGCAGAAATGATTGTGGTTGAAGGCACTATTTATCCGCTATTAACTCGCTTAAAAAATGCAGGATTATTAACTTACAGATGGGAAGAAAGCTTATCTGGACCACCAAGAAAATATTACGGTCTAACAGAAAACGGCGGTATGTTTCTAAAAGAATTAGGTAAAACCTGGAACAATTTAGTAAACTCAGTAACTCAAGTAACAACTACAAAATCAACTAAAGATGAATAAGACAATTAACATAAATTTGGGTGGGTTTTTCTTCCATATTGATGAAACTGCCTACCAAAAACTAAATCGTTATTTAGATGCTATTTCGCGTTCTCTGAGCGATGATCCTCAAGGAAAAAATGAGATTATTTCTGATATAGAAGCACGTATTAGCGAATTACTTTCAGAAAGAGTTACAGATGCGCGTCAAGTAGTAAACGAAGGCGACATTGAAGAAATAATTACTATTATGGGGCAACCTGAAGATTATGCAGAAGCTGAAGAAGGCTTTGAAAATAATACAAGCTGGAGAAGAAATTCTGGCACTAGTAAAAAATTATATCGTGATGGTAATGATAAATTTTTAGGAGGTATTGCTTCTGGTTTAGGTCATTATTTAGGTATAGATACTATTTGGACTCGTTTAATCTTTCTAGTATTAGGTTTTAGTGGTGGCTTTGGAATTCCGTTGTACATAATTTTATGGATTTTGTTACCAGAAGCCAAAACAACTACTGAGAAATTACAGATGGAAGGTGAAATGGTAAACATTGACAACATTGAAAAAAAAATTCGTGACGAGTTTAAAAACCTAACCACAAGAGTAAAAGATGGTGCTAGTGATTTATCTGACAAGATAACTGGTGCAGATTACACTAAACTAAGGCAACAATCTAAATCTGGTTTTCAGGATTTTTTAGACACACTAGGTAAGATTTTTATGACGTTTTTCAAAGTCTTTGGCAAGTTTATAGGTGTTATCTTACTATTGATTGCAGCTGCCGTTTTACTATTGTTAGTTGTGGGTGCATTTTCAGTTGGAAGCTTAGAAATTTTAAATTTTGACACTAATTTAGTCCAGTTTCCTCCATTTTTCTATGACTCTATTTTACCTAAATGGCTACTAACAATTGGCTTATTCTTATTAATTGGTATTCCGTTTTTAATCTTACTTGTTCTTGGGTTACGTATCTTATCTAGTGGTGTAAAAA
Source organism: Tenacibaculum sp. (assembly GCA_965242715.1). Lineage (GTDB taxonomy): Bacteria > Bacteroidota > Bacteroidia > Flavobacteriales > Flavobacteriaceae > Polaribacter. The sequence goes on along the minus strand of OZ251501.1, from coordinate 404,793 downwards.
AACTCAGTAAAGCTACAACGTTAAGCTTATTAGGTCTTTGGTTAATATCATTATTTACAGTCGCTTTTTCTGGGATAGAATTTATTACTTCTCATGCATATAATGGCACTGAAATCGAAAAAAACAACCTTAATATTATTGCTAATGACACCCTAAAAATTAAGGTTGTAAATGATGATAACTTATACTATCAACACAACCTAAGAAGACGAAGCAATTCTGAAGAAGTATTTGTAAACGATACTAAAATGGCATATTCTAACTACATTAAAATTAATGTAAAAAAGAGTGAAACAAATGAAGCTTATGTAGAAATTCAGAAAGAATCTGAAGGAAGAAACAGGACTAAAGCTAATAAAAATGCTTCAGATATTACTTATAATTATACCTTAGAAAATAACACTATTACTTTTGATGCCTATTTTTTAAGTAGCTACAAAAACATATGGAAAGATGAAGAAATTAAGGCTACAGTTTATATTCCTGAAGGCGTAACTGTATATTTTGAAAATTCTGCTAAACAATTTTTATATCGTGTAGATAATATTCAAGATGTATATGATACTAAAAAGGGAAACCACTATTTTACAATGACTTCTAAAGGTTTTAATTGTACTGATTGTGAATAAAATAACAACAGAAAATGCTTAAAAATTAATTTACAGATCATAAAATCACATCACTTTCTATTACTTTTAGTTTGTTTAACGTCTTGTAAAAGCATTAAAAACAACAATTTAGATAAGCTTAAAAAGCAAATAAATCCAGCAAAAACAGCTAATTTATTCTTCTCTAAAGATGATTTCACAAAAACTAAATCTACTGAAACTAAATTTTTAAATAGCTTCATTCTAAACGAAAATAAGTTTCTAAATATTCATTTTACGTTAGACAAACCCTTAATACAAAGTCTTCAAATATTAGCATCAAACCTAACCGTAAATCAATTATTAAATAAAGGGAATTTTCAATTTTCATTTTTAGTTGATGGAGAAATAGTTTACGTAGAAAACTTAAACAAAGGTGCAGGTTTAAAAAATTCCAAGATAATACAACTTAAGCATAGAATTCCGTTAGTTTTTCCAAAGAAAATAGCTCAAAATAGATTTAAAAACATCAATGGAATTATTGTTATAAAAGACGGGAAACTTTTAATTGAAGAATATTTTAATGGAGAAACTAGAGACAGTTTACACGGCTCAAGATCTGTAGGTAAATCGATTGCTTCTACAATAATGGGAATTGCTATTGAAGAAAACTATATTAGTAATGAAAACGCTCTTTTAAAATATTTTTATAATTTAAAATCATTTAAAAAATTATAGTTCTAAAAAACAATACTCCGTTAAACTTTGCCCTAACCCTCTAACAGTCAATTAAATAAGTTAAAAAAACAGGTTCAAAAATTAGGATAACTCCCTGATTATCAGTAAATTAATAGTTAATTTCAAACAGCTATTAATGATGCTTCTCAAGGAGAAATCCAACTATAAATATCACACAAAAAGATTACTTAACAAAATGAAAGATGTAAATAAATGGCAATATGATTTTATGTTGGAAGTTTTTGGTCTATTTCTCAGCATAAAAGGACGTTTAAATTTTATGCAGTTAAGTCGTTATGGTGATCATGGAGAACAACATTACAGGAATCAGTTTAGTAAGTCTTTTGACTTTTTAAATTTCAATAAAGAATTGATTACTGAGTATGGGGGCAAACATTTAACCATTGCTTTCGACCCGAGTTATGTTAGTAAATCTGGTAAATCCACCTGTGGAGTTGGTTATTATTGGTCTGGTGTAGCGGGAAAGGCAAAATGGGGATTGGAAATATCTGGTATAGCTGCGATTGATATAGATAATCATACAGCGTTTCATTTAGAGGCTGTTCAGACACCAAATAATTTGGAATCAAAAAGTTTGGTAGATCATTATGCCAATATATTGATTCAAAGAAAAGAGGTCCTTCTTTCGATGTCTAAATATGTTGTGGCAGATGCTTATTTTTCCAAATACGGTTTTGTTTCTAAACTCTCTGATAATGGATTGGAGACCGTTAGCAGACTAAGAAACGATGCTGACTTACAATATATTTATACTGACCAACAGAAATATGGGAGAGGAAGACCTAAGAAATATGATGGAAAAATTGATTATAAAAAACTTAGAAAAGAATATTTTTCTTTGATAGAAGACAATCAGCAAAGCAAAGTATACAGCGCTATTGTATACTCAAAATCATTAAAAAGAAAAATCAATCTTGTGATTGTTTATTTCCTTAAAAAAGGAAAATGGAATCATAAATTATATTTTTCTACAGATGTAACAATTTCAGCAGAAATGATTTTGACATATTATCGCACCAGATTTCAAATAGAATTTACTTTTAGAGATGCCAAGCAATACTCAGGTCTAAATCACTGTCAAGCAAGAAGTGAAGATAAACTCAACTTTCATTTTAATACAGCACTTACAACGGTTAATCTCGCTAAGATTACACATTGGATGCCTATTGAAAAAAGGCTAAGAGGGGCTTTCTCAATCAAGGATATTAAAACCTTACATCACAATGAGTTAATGCTTGCTCGATTTTTTAACGTGTTCGCTATAAGACCGAACTTGAAGAATAATAAACAAAAAATTAAAGAACTACTGTATTATGGTATCAGAGCAGCATAAAAACTTAACGGAGTATTGATAAAAGATTTGGTAACATTAAAATCTCTTTTAACAATGAGTTCTGGTTTTTTAGGTGATGATAGCGATTACAGCAACCCGGGAAATGAAGAAAATATGTATCCAACAAAAAACTGGGTGCAATTTGCCCTTAATTTACCAATGGAAGAAAACAGTATTATTGGTGTTAATTTTAAATATTTTACTGCAGGCGTAGTTCTTTTAGGTGATATTATTCATAAATATGTTCCTAAAGGGTTGGTTTCTTATGCTAATACAAAATTATTTTTACCTTTAAATATTACAAATTATAAATGGGGTTATACACCTCAAAAAGTTGACAATACTGCTGGCGGAATATGCCTTAGAGCTATTGACTTTGCTAAATATGGACAATTATATAAAAACAAAGGAGCTTGGGAGGGGGAAACAAATTTTAACCGAAAAATGGGTAGAAAAAAGCGTATCGAAAGAAGTGAATCAACATCTTTAAAATGGTTACTATGGGTATTTGTTTTGGAATAAAACCTATAAAGTTAATGGTAAGAAGTATGAAGTATCCTACTGTTCTGGTCATGGCGGAAATAAAATTTTTATATTTAAAAATATTCCATTTGTTATCGTAATTACTGCTTCTGCATACAATTCACCAAGAGCTCATCCAAATGTTGATAAAATAATGATTGACTATATATTACCCGCTGTAATAGATAAATAATTAAATCAGACTAAATTTTACTCAACAGACAGAAAGCCTCCATTTTTTCCTTATTTTTGATACATGAAAAATCTTTTTTTTACACTATTCTTATTTTTAACTACAAGTATTTTTGCTCAAAAACTACCTAAGAACTTTGTGTATTTACAAGAAATAGCACCAACAATTCAATCGGAATTAAGGTATTGCAATCACAATAATTTTATTGGCGCTCCAATAGAAGGCTATGAAAACAATGTTCTTATTACTACAGTACCAACAGCAAACGCACTTAAAAAAGCGCAAGAAACACTAACAAAAAAAGGACTGAGTTTAAAAATATTTGACGCCTACAGACCGCAACAAGCCGTTAATCATTTTGTACGCTGGGCAAGAGTTTTAAATGACACATTGCAGAAGAGCGTATTTTATCCAGAAGTACCAAAAAGTCAATTATTCAATTTAGGGTATATCGCTTCAAGATCGGGTCATACAAGAGGTAGCACAGTAGATTTAACGATTGTAAATTTAAAAACAGGTGAAAAATTAGATATGGGCAGCCCATATGATTTCTTCGGAAAAATATCCCACCCTTTTTATAAAAAGCTCACGAAAAAGCAACAAGAAAACCGACTATTATTACGTAATGTTATGCTTAAAAATGAATTTAGACCTTATAAAAATGAATGGTGGCATTTCACCTTACGTAATGAACCTTTTCCAAAAACCTATTTCAACTTTCCTGTAAAGTAGTGAACCACATAAAAGGAGACAAATGAAATACAGCTTTTATATTCCAAGATACCCTTAAAAATATTTAGTCTCGATTATCGAGTAAGTTTTAACAGATTGATAAGACAAAGATTGGCAAACGGCATTATATTTGCTGTTAGTTACTATAGTATGAAATTTACAAAATTGGTATTCATTTTTTTAATTGGTATAACTACTCAAAGTTATGCCCAACTAGACAATTCTTCTAGTGGGAATAATGCCAAAGGAATCTCTATTGGTACTTTTGAAGCACCTTCAAGAACCGTTACAAAACCAGAAACAATTGGTTTTGACAACAATAATGGTTTTAAAACTGCGAATAAAAAGCAGCAAAAAAAATTAAATAAAGAAGAAAAAGAACGTCAGTTGCTTAACAAAGGGGTTATTAGTAAGGCTCAAATTGCTAAAGAACGTTTCAGTAAAAATTTCAAAAAAATAAATGGAAAATACCCTATTATAGATCAAAACTTAGGAAGTTTTAGAAGCAATGGTAAATTTATAACTGTGTATTGCAGAGATTTTCAATATCCAGATAACGATAGAGTTACAATTTATCATAACGGAACTCCTGTTGTGTATAACATTGTTTTACGTCAAGAATACCAAAGTTTTAAAATACCGATAGAAATTGGTATTAATAGAATTGATTTTAAAGCATTAAACCAAGGTACATCTGGACCCAATACTGCAGGTTTTAAAGTTGTAGATGATAGCGGTAACCTTATTTCTGCCAATCAATGGGAATTAGCAACGGGCGCAAAAGCAACCATTACTGTTAGTAAAACAGAATAATTCTTCCCAAAAAATAATTTTAGTCATTTCTTAAAAACTCTTTTTTTTTCAATAGAAAACAGTTATTTTTGTGATTGTGTTATTTTTAATGCAAATACAAACAACAACTATTTCTTATGAAAAAAATCACCAAAGAAACCTACCTTAACTGGTACAAAGACATGCTTTTTTGGCGCAAATTTGAAGACAAATTAGCCGCTGTATACATTCAACAAAAAGTAAGAGGTTTTTTACATTTATATAACGGTCAAGAAGCTATTTTAGCAGGTTCTTTACACGCTATGGATTTATCTAAAGACAAAATGATTACTGCCTATCGTAATCACGTTCAACCCATTGGTATGGGCGTAGATCCAAAACGTGTTATGGCAGAATTATTCGGAAAAGTTACAGGAACTTCTCAAGGAATGGGTGGTTCTATGCACATTTTTTCTAAAGAACACCGTTTTTATGGCGGTCACGGAATTGTTGGCGGTCAAATACCATTAGGTGCTGGGCTTGCTTTTGGAGATAAATACTCAGGTAGCAATGCTGTAACATTAACCTTTTTTGGTGATGGAGCTGCACGTCAAGGTTCTTTACACGAAACCTTTAACATGGCAATGCTATGGAAGCTACCCGTTGTTTTTATCGTTGAAAATAATGGCTACGCTATGGGAACTTCCGTAGAAAGAACAGCAAATCATACAGATATTTGGAAACTTGGTTTAGGATATGAAATGCCTTGTGGACCTGTAGATGGAATGAACCCTATCAAGGTTGCCGAAGCTGTAGACGAAGCAATTCAACGCGCTCGTCGTGGAGACGGACCAACATTTTTAGAAATGAAAACCTACCGTTATCGTGGGCATTCAATGTCTGATGCTCAAAAATACCGTACTAAAGATGAAGTTGCTGAATACAAAAAAATAGATCCTATTTCACAAGTTTTAAAAATCATAAAAGATGAAAAATATGCTTCAGATGATGAAATTGAAACTGTTAAAAAAGACGTTAAAGCATTAGTAAAAGAGTGCGAGCAATTTGCTGAAGACTCAGCATATCCAGAACCACAGCAAATGTATGATATGGTGTACGAACAAGAAGATTACCCTTTTATCAAATAGCCGAAATTGGCATTAATTATTTAAACAAAAAATTATGGCAATTATAGTAAATATGCCTCGTTTGAGTGACACCATGGAAGAAGGTGTTGTAGCAGCATGGTTAAAAAAAGTTGGTGATAAAATTGAAGAAGGAGATATTTTAGCTGAAATAGAAACTGACAAAGCTACTATGGAGTTTGAATCTTTTAACGAAGGCACTTTGTTACACATTGGCATTCAAGAAGGAGAAACTGCTCCTGTAGATACTTTATTAGCAATTATTGGCGATGAAGGTGAAGATATTACTGCTTTATTAAATGAAAGTAGATCTGCTTCATCAGAAGAAAAGAAAGAAGAAACTATTGTTGTTTCAAATAAAAATGAAACAGCAAACCAAGTCGAGATTCCAAAAGGTTTACAAGTAATTACAATGCCACGTTTAAGTGATACTATGGAAGAAGGAACTGTAGCTTCTTGGTTAGTAAAAGTTGGCGATACCATTTCTGAAGGTGATATTCTTGCCGAAATTGAAACTGACAAAGCCACTATGGAGTTTGAATCTTTCTATGAAGGAACGCTATTGTACATTGGAATTAACGAAGGTGAGAGTGCAAAAGTTGATAGCTTATTAACCATTATTGGTCCTGCCGGAACAGATGTTTCTGCTATTGTTGCTAATTTTGGGGTTAGCAACGCAACCACTACTCCATCCGAAGAAAAGAAAGAAATTGTTTCTGAAACTAAAGAAACAATAAAAACTATTACCGCTTCAAACTCTTCTAACAAACGTATTTTTGCATCACCTTTAGCAAAAAAAATTGCTCTAGATAAAGGCATTGACATAAGTCAAGTGAAAGGTTCTGGAGAAAACGGACGCATTATTAAAAAAGATATAGAAAACTATACATCAACCACAAAAACTAATGTACTAGCTTCAACTACCTCTACTTCATTAGCAATTAGCAATTTTGCTATTGCTGGCGAAGAAGGTTTTGAAGATGTAAAGAATTCTCAAATGCGTAAAGTTATTGCAAAACGTTTAGGTGAATCTAAATTTTCTGCACCACATTATTATTTAAATATTGAGGTAGATATGAGTAATGCAATGGCTTCAAGAAAAACCATAAATGCAATTCCAGAAACCAAAGTTTCCTATAACGACATGGTAGTAAAAGCATGTGCAATGGCGTTGAAAAAACATCCTCAGGTAAATACTACTTGGAATGGAGATACAACACGATATAACAAACATATTCATATAGGTGTTGCAGTTGCCGTAGATGAAGGTTTGTTAGTGCCTGTATTAAAATTTGCAGACCAAATGAGTTTAACTCAAATTGGCGGAAAAGTTCGCGAATTGGCTGGAAAGGCTAGAACTAAAAAGATTTCTCCAGCAGAAATGGACGGAAGTACATTTACTATTTCTAACCTTGGTATGTTTGGAATTGAAAGTTTTACATCAATTATAAATCAACCAAACTCTGCTATTTTATCTGTTGGTGCAATTGTTGAAAAACCAGTTGTAAAAGATGGACAAATTGTTATTGGTAACACCATGAAAGTTACTTTAGCTTGTGACCACAGAACAGTTGATGGTGCAAGTGGCGCTCAATTTTTACAAACTTTAAGAACCTTTTTAGAAAACCCTGTTACCATGTTAGCTTAAATTTTATGATAGCTTATTACACGAAAGCTCGCAGGTTGCGAGCTTTTTTCTTTTTAATTTATAGCCAATGAAATAAAAACTTAAAAACCCTGTTTGGCACTCACTTTCTGAAGCTTATAAAAATGGTCGGCAGAAGTCAATAACCTCGGGGCTAGCCCACGAGGCATAAAAAAAAGGCACTATCTCATAATCTGTGTAAGTTTAAAAATCTCGGGAGTTATAGCTCCCGAGATTTTTAAACTTACACAGATTTTGCAAGAGTGTCATGGATTTTATTTTTAGGTTTCTTCTCTTTAACCAATACATTATAGCAAAATTACATTCATTATCCGTCAGTATTTTTGTTATTTTAAAAGGATATTGTTATGATATATTTAAGGATTTTTAAAATTTTAGGCTAATTCCCAATGTTGCATTTATGCCTAAATCATTGGCAAAATATCGTTGACGGTTTAGGTAATCTCTATAGGTAATATTTAAGATATTATCAATCTTTGCTGTCAACCTAAGCCTAGTCTTTTTCAGTTGTATATTGGTTGCTATTTTCATACCAAACAAATTATATCCATCTGGAGGTAGTACAAAATCTTGCTCTTCCAAAATATTTTTTTGTTTAAAAACGTATTGGCTATTCAATTCAATAGTCAAGTTTTCTAATTGTACTTTTCTTACAGTAATTGGTTCGGAACATTCATAGACGATACTTCCTCTAAAATTATTTGAAGGGAAATTGATTAATGGGAGGTTCTTACTCAAATTATTGGCCTTTATAAAACTATAATCTAATTTAGTTTGTAGTGATTTACTTATTTGATACCTTCCTGAAATATCAATTCCGTAGATTTCAGCATTAGTCTGTTCATATTTGAAAACGGGGAAAGCACCTCTAATTGTTAGTCTAATTTCATCTTGTGGATTAAGATAAATATAATCGCTAATTCTCTGATAGTAAATCAATGATTCAAAAGAGAATATATTATTTATATTAGCATTAAACCCAAGCGTTGTTTTTAAAGATTTTTCGGCTTGCAAGGTTATATTCCCTTCTTCAATACCACTTACCCCTTGGTGTAAACCATTACTATACAATTCATTGATTGCAGGGTTGCGGGTAGCAAATCCGATATTATATGATAAGGACAAATTATTACTTACTGAATATATCCAACCACCTGAAGCACTAAAATTTCGAAAAACATTACTATAACGCACTATTTTTCTTGGAGCCGTTCGGGTTATAGCAACAATATTTTGTTTTACATTGTCATACCTTAGTCCTATTTCAAAAAATGATTTATTTATTTTTTTTGAAGTTAATAAATAAACACCTGTTTCGTAAGACAAGTAATCAGGAATCAAGGGCAATATCCCTGTTTCAGGATTGTTAGTATTGTCTGTAATATTGAATTGAAAACCTGATTTTATTTTTAATTTATTTTTAAATATTTTTTGATATTTCCCTTCAAAGAAATAGGAATACTGCTGTAAACTAAGGGCAGGAATGTCTGAACGTCCACCTCGTCTAACATCAAATTCTTTTCGATTATCTAATTGACTGGCTATTGTAAAATCCACCCATTGTGTATCATCTATAAAATATTTGGAATGAATTTTTAATAAATGGTGATGTACTTGTTGTTTTGGTGCATCAATGTTATAACTAAAATTATTTTCTGTAAAAAAAGGAGTTTCTCGTTTTAAGGCATCTTCTAAGTCGGTCAAACTCCCTATATGAGAGCCTCTTAGCACACCTAATTCAGTATTAAATGTACTGAAATATAAATCAGTACTCAGATTTTCTGAAAATGATTTTTCTAATTGTAAGGCAAAATTGGCTTCTTGATTTCCTGTATTGTTTAAGTAATAAGTTGCCGTTTTTTTATCACCACTCTTTTTTAAAGTAGTGTTTATTTTCCAAGCAATTTTAGGACTGTATTGTTGCAGTTGTAGGTTCAATCCGTTACCGAGTCCATTTGTCTCAAAAAAGTAATTTATTCTTCCGTGAAGATGAGGTTCTATTTCAATTCTTTTTGGCTCAACTAAAATCACACTTCCTAAATTTGAACCAAGATATTCTAATGCACTTGTCCCTTTTATTACTTTAATTTTATTGGCGACTAAAGGGTCTATTTCTGGACTGTGATCATTACCCCATTGTTGTCCACTTTGAGAAATACCATTATTCAATATAGTTAATCTATTTCCATAAAGACCGTGTACCACAGGTTTTGAGATGCCACTACCACTCTTTAGTGTACTAACACCAATAATAGATTCGAGTATATTTGACAAATTACCATTGATATTGTCGGTAATATTTTGGCTATTTATAATTTTAATATTTTGGGTTGTTTTAGGAGATAGCTTTCCTGTTACTACAACCTCTTCAAGAATACTTATAGAATGCTCCATTGTTAAGTTCAACGTAGTATCTGTGGAAAGTTGGACAAAAACTTGTTTTGATTCACAACTTATATGGCTTAGAGTAATATGGTATTTTCCTTCACAAAGACCTGATAACTCGAAGAAACCTTTGCTATCCGTATAGACTCCTTTAGCTTTGCTTAGATACACATTTACCTTTTCTAAGGGTAAATGTGTATTCAAATCTTTAACATATCCACTTAGGCTAAGTGAACAATTTTGAGAAAACCCGAGTATAGATAAAAATAGTAAAAAAATAAAAAAATAAATCTTTAAGTGAACACCTTTTTTCATATGTTTTATTGAATAGTAATATCAAAAGTCACTTCAATATCGGTTTCTCCACCTGCATTGGTAATGTCGCCACTAGCTACACCGCTTGCTGATTTATTAGGTTCGTGTCTTAAAATAACAGTAAGCGTCCCTTTTCCTGCATTTGTTGTAGTTACAGTAGATTGAAGTCCAAGTGGATTTCCATTTGCATCTTTGTCGTTATAAGCAACAGTTAAACCTGCAATATTTGTTTTAAAAAAGAATTGGTGATCCTCATTTTCCTCTTGAATTTCTGTTGTGACATTTTCAGCAGGAGATTTTTGTTCATTTAAAAGAACCAATGTCCCTGTATAGGTTTTGTTTGAATTTAATGTGCCTCCTGTAATAATAGGTGCATTTCCTCCATCTCCATCTAAGTCTTTAAAACGTAGTATAACTGTTGTTCCACCTTCATTTGGAGTTAAGGTGTATTTTAATGTTGTGATTACCTCTTCTTCATTCGGTATTTTTGGGTCCTCCTTGTTACTACAGGAAGTTAATACCAATGAAGTAATAAATAAAATTGCAATTATTGTTTTGAATTTTGTCATTATTTTATTTTTTAAATTGTTAATAATATTATGCATCATTGCATCATTGATGCAAATATAGATAATATTTCATTAAATGCTACATTGTTGCAGGCAAATCACAGGGCAAACGCATCTAAAAAGTCTTAAATATTTATTAAAATGTAATCTAAAATCGTTGTTTCTGATTATTAATTTTCATATATTATATTGACAATCAACACCCTATGTGTTTTGAAAGCGATAAATAAACTAGCATCTATAAATTAAGTCAAATTAGACGATCTTCGAGGTGATTTAACAAAACTTTATCAATTAAATGACATTCTTATTATCGGTATCATATCTGTGATTTGTGGTGCAGATTCATAGAATGAAACGGAACTCTATGCTCAAGAAAAAGAAGGATTCTTACGCACTTTCCTTGATTTACTTAATGGTATCCCATCTCATGATACTTTTAATCGTGTATTCTCAGCCATAGACAGTACACAATTTTGAAGCCTGTTTTATAGAATGGGTGAAGTCTATTTCGGAATTATATCAATTTAACTTTATAATGCCGTATTGAAAGTATTTACATAATGATAATTTCCTGTAATAGATTTAATCGTTTCTGGACTCATTTGATTTACCATATCATGTAACCAATCTGTTAGCTTTTCCATGGTTTCAAATCGTTGGTTTTTATATCGGTTTTTAATATACTGCCACACTTGTTCGCAAGGATTCAATTCTGGCGCATAAGGAGGTGTTCTTAAAAGGAAAATATTCAGGGACTTCTATATTTTTTGTAGAGTAAAAACCTGCGTTATCAATGACAATAATTTTATATTCATTAGGGTTGTATTTTGAGAATTATTTAAGGTAAGATTCAAATATAGTGGTATTTACACCGTTAATTTCCCAGACAAAACTATCGCCATTGATTGACGAATAGCTTCCGTATAAATAGGTGGTTTTAAAGACGTGTTGATAAGACTACAATTGGTTTTATTCCACAAGCTGTTAAATACCTGCCAAGGTGGGTCATCATTCCAAACCTAGCTTCATCTTGGAAATATAAATTGACACTAGAACGTATCTTCATTTAGACTAAATCTAATGTTCTGTAGGGTATTCGGGAGTTTTTAAAAAAGCATCTACCGCTTTATCATCTTTCTTATAATGGGATTTTCTTGGAACTTTTAACTTGGTCTTAAAGTGCTGTATTAAATATCTTGTTCCCTCTTTTATATAAAGTTTCCACCAATCCCTGACCGTATTAACGTGAACACCATAAAATTTAGCAATATTTTTCTTTTTGTCTCCCCTTTTTATCATTTTTACAGCATCTCTTCTAATCGCGTTCCTTTCTTGATCTAAAACTTTTCTTAAATCTATTTTTTCGATATCATAAAAGATACAAAAAAATAATCAAATAATAAAGTACTATTGATTCTTAGTTAATAAACTTTGACTGTAAAGACCTTGTGCCTAAATGTTTTTCAATCAAGATCGAGAACTCAAGATTATTGAATATTTCGGATATGTAATTTAATCCGCCGTAAGCATTTATGTTTTCTGTAGAAATTGTAACTTTCATCTGCAAGGGTTTTCAATTCTTTAACAAAAAACCTGCGGAATTAAGGTAAACCAAAAAGTTGCATTTGCTAGTTGAATCTACTAAGCATAAATTTATGTTAATTACAGTAAAGCCTTGTTAAAGTTTGAGGTGTTACACTCTTATAATGTTAAATATTTCTTAATAGATTTTTATTTAAAAAGTTTGCAAAGTTTTATTTCTGAATTTGTACTTTTGCTATACTTAAAAAATATTTTATAAAATGAACTTACACGAATATCAAGGTAAAGAAATATTGAACAGTTTTGGCGTTCGTATTCAACGCGGTATTGTTGCCTCAACTCCAAGTGAAGCTGTAGAAGCAGCTAAAAAATTAACAGAAGAAACAGGTACAGGTTGGCACGTTATTAAAGCCCAAGTGCATGCAGGAGGAAGAGGGAAAGGAGGAGGAGTTCAGTTAGCTAAAAATTTACAAGAAGTAGAAAGCATTGCTAATGATATTATAGGTATGATGTTAATTACACCACAAACTTCAGCAGAAGGTAAGTTGGTACATCAAGTTTTAGTTACAGAAGATGTTTATTACCCTGGTGATTCTGAACCAGAAGAATATTATATGTCGGTTTTATTAAATCGTGCTACGGGTAGAAATATGATTATGTATTCGACTGAAGGCGGTATGGATATTGAAACTGTTGCAGAAGAAACGCCACATTTAATATTTACTGAAGAAATAGATCCAACTACAGGATTGTTACCTTTTCAAGCACGTAAAATTGCTTTTAACTTAGGTTTAAGCGGAGCTGCTTTTAAAGATATGACTAAATTTGTTAGTGCTTTATATACAGCGTATATAAAATCTGATTCTTCTATGTTTGAAATCAATCCAGTTTTAAAAACTTCGGATGATAAAATAATGGCAGTAGATGCAAAAGTATCTTTAGATGAAAACGCATTATTTCGTCATAAAGATTATGCAGCAATGCGAGATTTACGTGAAGAAAATCCTATTGAAGTAGAAGCGAAAGCTGCTGGTTTAAACTATGTAGATTTAGATGGAAACGTAGGTTGTATGGTAAACGGAGCTGGTTTAGCAATGGGAACTATGGATTTAATTAAAGAATCTGGTGGAGAGCCTGCAAACTTTTTAGATGTTGGTGGTACCGCAGATGCTGAGCGTGTAGAAAAAGCTTTTGGTATTATTTTAAAAGATCCAAATGTAAAAGCAATTTTAGTAAATATCTTTGGAGGAATTGTTCGTTGCGACAGAGTTGCTCAAGGTGTTGTAGATGCGTATAAAAGTATGGGAGACAGAATTAATGTGCCTATTATTTGCCGTTTACAAGGAACCAATGCAAAAGAAGCAAAAGAATTAATAGACAATAGCGGAATGGAAATTATTTCAGCTACAGAGTTTCAAGAAGCAGCTGATAAAGTTGCAGAAGTTTTAAATGCTTAAATTGCATTAAACCTTAATTATATATTAAAACCTCACTTTTAGTGCTACCGTCTGGACACACATATATTTAATATATTGTGTGATAAAATGCAGACACGACATTTTACTCAAAAGAATTCCTCGAGGCTTTCCTCGGGGTTTATCGGAAAAGTTTGAAAAACGGAGGGTTTTTCAAAACACTTTGTAAAAGTGTAATTTTTCATATAAGGATGATCATATTTTGCAAGAGTGTCAAAAATAAAACTACTAACATTCTTCTTCTTCGCTCACCCATACTCTTCCTGGGAAAGAGGGTTAAGTGAATATACAAATAAACTAATAAGGCAATATATTCCTAAAAAATAAATATTTAATCAATATAACAACAATCAAATCAAGGAAATACAACACAAAATTAATCGAAGACCAAGAAAAAATCTAAATTATGAAAATCCTAATCATACAAGATACAAAAAAATAATCAAATAATAAAGAACTATTGATTCTTAGTTGATAATTTTAGGGTTATTAATTATTTCTACAACAACTATTTTTGCGCAATCAACTCCGTAACCACCAAGAACGTCACCTGTAAGTTCTCATAGCGACTCAACAAGTAGCTCTTCGCATTCAATTACTGTAAGTGATAATTCTAGAGGGAATATATCTGTTAGCGCTTCAAATTCTGATGATTCTTATTAAGTTTAGAGCACGATTTAGCAAATTTAAAACAGCAAAGGTAAAAAGAGTATTACTTGATAGATTAGGGAGGGCAAATTTAAAAGTAAGTGGAAGTAAATTTGAATGAATTAAAATAAAGAGTGATGATGAAGTTTTTGAATGTAAATTAACAAATGGGCGCGTTATAATTTTTATGAATAAAGAAGAGGTGTCAAATAGTTTTAGTAGAGAAATAACAGATTTAGGGAAAGAATTACGAAATGTTATTGCAGAAAATCAAACAGTAAAGCATAAGCAAAGAGAATTGAAGCGTGCAAAAATAAACTTAGAAAGAGTAAAAAGTAGCCATAATTAATCTTTGAAAGGTTTTATTATGAATATGATAATAAATAAACTAAAAATAAGTATATATATGAGATAATAATTGATTTTTATATGTTTTATTATGAATTATTAAAATTTAATAATTTCTAAAACGATTTTTCACCACTTTTTATGATGAGAAATCGTCGTTATTTTGTACTTTTGCAGTCCGTAAAACAGACTAAGTTATGGCTAAATTCGAATTAAAATTACCTAAAATGGGCGAAAGTGTTGCAGAAGCAACAATTACGTCTTGGTTAAAAGAAGTAGGAGATACTATAGAATTAGATGAAGCAGTTGTAGAAATTGCTACTGATAAAGTAGATTCTGAAGTGCCAAGCGAAGTAGAAGGAACACTTATAGAAATTTTATTCGATAAAGATGCTCTTGTTGCTGTTGGTGATACTATTGCAATTATTGAAACCAAAGGAGGAGCTGTTGCTTCAAGTTCTATAGAAAATATCTCTTCGAGTATAGTTGAGAAGTCTCACGTTGCTGAAATAGAAAAAACGATTAAAGTAGCTAAAGAAGTAGTTTCACAATCAATCAGAAAAACATCAGATTCTGGTAAATTTTACTCTCCGTTAGTGCGAAATATCGCACAAAAAGAAGGTCTTTCTATGGAGGAATTAGAAACAGTTTTAGGAACCGGTAAAGATGCTAGAGTTACAAAAAATGATATTTTATTATATATAGAAAATAAAGGAAGTATACCTAAGGTTGCAGTTCCTATAAAAACTGAAGTTCCAAAAATTTCTGCGCCAAAAGAAGTTGCCAAAGCAGTATCAGTTCCTGTAAATAGAGGTGATGGAGTTATTGAGATGAGTAGAATGGGGAAACTAATTGCTAAACACATGGTTGCTTCTGTTCAGACTTCTGCTCACGTACAATCGTTTATAGAAATAGATGTTACTAATATTGTAAAATGGCGTGCTAAGGTTAAAGATGCATTTTTTGCTAGAGAAGGAGAAAAGTTGACTTTCACTCCAATTTTAATGCAAGCTGTAGCGCTTACAATTAAAAAATATCCAATGATAAATATTGCTATTGATGGTGATAATATCATTAAAAGGAAAAATATAAATTTAGGAATGGCAGCTGCACTTCCTGACGGAAATTTAATTGTACCAGTTATTAAAAATGCAGATCAACTTAATTTAGTTGGAATGACTAAATCGGTAAATGATTTAGCTAGAAGAGCAAGAAATAATCAATTAAAACCAGACGATATTCAAGGCGGAACATATACTGTTACTAATGTTGGTAGTTTTGGTTCTGTTATGGGTACACCAATTATCAATCAACCACAAGTTGCTATTTTAGCTTTAGGTGCTATTAGAAAAGTGCCTGCTGTTATAGAAACTCCAGATGGAGACTTTATAGGAATAAGACAGAAGATGTTTGTATCTCACTCGTATGACCATAGAGTTGTAAACGGTGCTTTAGGAGGTATGTTTATTAAAACGCTTAAAGAAATATTAGAGGCTTGGGATGTGAATCAAGATTTTTAAGACACTCTTGCAAAATCTGGACACTCTTGCAAAATCTGTGTAAGTTTAAAATTCGGGATTAGGTTATTTATAACTTAATCCTGTCTTCAAATATAATGACACTCTTGCAAAATCTGTGAGGCTTATAAAATTATGAATTTATCAATATTCTAAATCCAACTTTTCGGATTTACTAAAACTTTTAACAGTTTAGCTTCTTCAGAATTTTCTTCTGGCGTATGATTATATTTCCATTGAACTACAGGTGGCAAGCTCATTAAAATACTTTCTATACGTCCGTTTGTTTTAAGCCCAAACAATGTTCCTCTATCGTGTAATAAGTTGAATTCTACATAACGACCACGACGAACTTCTTGCCAATCCTTATGTTCTTGATTATATTCTATTTCTTTTCTTTTTTCAACAATTGGCACATAACTTTCTAGAAAACTGTTTCCAACCTCAGTAACAAAATTATAACAATCTTGTATTGAAAATTCTTCTGTTTCTTTTAAGTAATCAAAGAACAACCCTCCAATTCCACGTGCTTCATCTCTGTGTGTATTCCAAAAATAAGTATCACAAGTCTCTTTAAATTCTTTATAAAAACCATCATTATGAGCATCGCAAGCATTTTTACATGTTTGATGAAAATGAATAGCATCTTCTTCAAATAAATAATAAGGTGTTAAATCTTGACCACCGCCAAACCATTGTCTAACAACTTTTCCTTCTTCGTCATACATTTCAAAATAACGCCAATTTGCGTGTACTGTTGGTACAAAAGGGCTCTTAGGATGCAACACCAAACTTAATCCACAAGCAAAAAAGTCACCACTTTCAACGCCGAATTGTTTGCTCAAGACTTCTGGTAATTCCCCAAAAACTTTAGATATATTTACGCCTCCTTTTTCAAAAATATCTCCATTTTCAATTACACGCGTTCTTCCTCCTCCTCCTCCTTTACGTTTCCAATTATCTTCTTGAAATGTTGCCTTGCCATCCACTTCTTCTAACCTCGAAGTAATTGTATCTTGTAATTCTTGGATGTATGTAAAAAACTGTTCTTTCATTTTTTAGTTTTTTAATTTGTAATCGATAAAAAGCAACTATTTTTATACATTATTTTTATTTTTTATGTGCTCATTCAATTTCCTAACAATTCCTTTAGATAGACTTGCTTTTTGCTCATTAGTTCTTCCTTCCATAATATTCCCAAAAACATAAATAAAATCAGTATTTATAGCTTGAACTAAAGAATATTTAAAAGGATTTAAACGAACTTTAATGTTGTTTCTTTCAAATAAACTTGTAGAAAAAGCAGTCTCGAAAACCTCGTTTATAATTTTTTTTAGGTTCTTGAATTTCTAAAATAGCCTCGGTACACTAAAATAAAATGTGGCACCTCTTAATTCGCTCTATATTCTTTTACAGCATCAATAAATGCTTTCGCATGATCTAACGGAATATTAGGTAAAATACCATGACCTAAATTTACAATATATTTGTCCTTACCAAATTCATTAATCATTTGATGTACCATCTTTTTGATTTCTGCTGGTGGAGACAATAATCTCGACGGATCAAAATTTCCTTGTAATGTAATGTTTCCGCCAGATAAATAACGAGCATTTTTTGCCGAACACGTCCAATCTACACCTAAAGCTGCCGCTCCAGATTTAGACATTTCATTTAAAGCAAACCAACATCCTTTCCCGAAGACTATAACAGGTGCTTCATCTTTTAGTGCATCAATAATTTGTTGAATATATTGCCATGAAAATTCTTGATAATCTACTGGCGACAACATGCCTCCCCAAGAATCAAAAACTTGAACTGCATCTACACCTGCTGCAACCTTTGCTTTTAAATAGGCAATAGTAGTATCTGTAACTTTTTGCAATAATTGATGTGCTGCAATTGGATTTGTAAAACAAAACTCTTTGGCTTTATCAAAGTTTTTAGAACCCTGACCTTGCACCATATAGCATAAAATTGTCCAAGGAGAACCTGCAAAACCAATTAACGGAATTTCATCATTCAATTTTTCTTTGGTTGCTTTAATTGCTTCCATTACATAACCTAAAGACTCATAAACATTAGGAACAATAACATTATCTACATCTTTTTGAGTTCTAATTGGATTTGGTAAATAAGGACCAAAATCTGGTTTCATTTGTACCTCAATATTCATTGCTTGTGGAATTACCAAAATATCACAAAATAAAATGGCAGCATCCATACCATATCTTCGAATTGGTTGCACTGTAATTTCTGAAGCTAATTCTGGAGTTCTACAACGTGTAAAGAAATCATATTTCTTACGAATTTCTATAAATTCTGGCAAATATCTTCCTGCTTGACGCATCATCCAAACAGGTGGTCTATCTACAGTTCCCCCTTTTAAAGCTCTTAAAAATAGGTCGTTTTTTATCATCTTATAGCTTTTACTATTCATTTTGTTAGACCTCACAGGTTTTAAAAACCTGTAAAGCCTTGTCTTTTTTATATCACATTTTTGAAACAGCTAACATTGCTTTATCAATTGCTTTGCTTATTTTTTTAATATCCTTGTCTTTTAATGCTGATGATAAAAACCAAGATTCAAATTGACTTGGTGGTAAGAAAACTCCGTTTTTTATCATCTCCCAAAAGAAGGTTGCAAATTTCTTTGTATCAGAAGTTTGTGCCTCTTCAAAATTGGTTACTGTAACATTTGTGAAAAACGGATTAATCATTGAACCAAAATGATTTACGGTAATTTCTACTTCGTATTTTTTTGCTTTTTCTAATAAAATTATTTCTAAAATACTCGCAGTTTCATTAAACTGCTTGTACGGGTTTTGTTTCTTTAACTCTGTAAGAGTCGCAATTCCTCCTGCCATTGCAATCGGATTTCCACTCAAGGTTCCTGCTTGATACATTTCGCCTAAAGGCGCAACCATTTCCATAATTTCATTACGTGCTCCATATGCTCCTACTGGAAAACCACCACCAATAACTTTCCCTAAACAGGTAATATCTGCCGTTACACCTAATAATTCTTGTGCGCCACCAAATTTTGAACGGAAACCTGTCATTACCTCATCAGCAATTAAAACAGCTCCGTTTTTATTCGCTAATTCTTTCAACTCTTTTAAAAAATTTTCCCTCGGAAGTACAACACCCATATTACCTGCAATCGGTTCTATAATGATTCCTGCAATATTAGTGTCATTTTCGAAATGTCTTTTTACACTTTCTAAATCATTGAAATTTGCTATTAAAGTGTTTTCAACAGCTCCTTTTGGCACTCCTTTAGATCCTGGTAAACTTAACGTTGCCAATCCAGAACCTGCCGCAACCAACAATGCGTCTTGATGCCCATGGTAACAGCCTGCAAATTTGATGATTTTATCTTTTCCTGTAAATGCTCTTGCTAATCGAATTCCACTTAATACAGCTTCGGTACCAGAATTTACAAAACGAACTTTGTCCATTGTTGGAAACGCATCGCAAACAATTTTCGCTAATTTAATTTCATTTTCTGTGGAAGCTCCAAAAGAATAACCTTTTTTTAAGGCTTTAATAATAGCTTTTTGCACTTTTTTATGACGATGCCCTAAAATCATTGGTCCATACGACAAAACTAAATCTACATATTCATTATTGTCAACATCTATAATTCTAGATCCTTTTGCTTTTTTAATAAACAACGGATTACCACCTACAGAAGTAAATGCTCTTACTGGAGAATTTACTGCTCCTACAAGGTTTACTAATCCTTTTTTATATAGTTTTTCTGATTTTTTGAATTTCATTTTGTGTTATTTACAATGTCAGTTAAAATGTCTTTTATGTAGCTTTTGCGAAATAAAAATGTATCGAGAACTTATTTATTTTATCATCTCGATACAAATTTGTTCATTCTTCACAAATTCACTCGATGTGAAAATACGTATTACTTTTTCAACAATACCTTAGCTGCTTCCTTAGCAAAATAAGTAATAATAATATCTGCTCCTGCTCTTTTCATAGACAGTAAGCTTTCCATCATTACTTTTTCTCCATCAATCCAACCTTTTTCGGCTGCTGCTTTTACCATTGCATATTCTCCACTTACATTGTAACAGGCAATTGGACGATCAAAATTGTTTTTTAAATCTCTAATAATATCTAAATATGATAAGGCTGGTTTTACCATTAAAATATCTGCGCCTTCTTGATCATCAAAAGTAGCTTCACGCATTGCTTCGTCTCTATTTGCAGGATCCATTTGATATGTTCTTCTGTCACCGAATGTTGGTGCAGAATCGGCTGCATCTCTAAACGGACCATAAAATGCCGACGAATATTTTACAGAATATGCCATAATTGGCAAATTTACAAAACCTGTATTATCTAAAGATTGCCGAACCATATCAATAGTACCATCTATCATACCAGATGGAGCAACCATATCCACTCCAGCTTTCGCATGCGAGATAACTTGCTTTGCTATGTTTACTAAAGTAGCGTCATTCTCTACGTCATTATTATGAATAACTCCGCAATGACCATGAGACGTATATTCACAAAAACAAACATCTGTAATTACATATAAACTAGGATATATTTTTTTAACAAAACGGATTGCTTGCTGCATAATTCCGTTATCATTCCAAGTTTCCGTTCCTTCTTCATCTTTATTTGAAGGGATTCCGAAAAGCAAAACTGCTGGAATATTTAACGCAACAACTTCATCTAATTCTTTTGATATTCTGTCTAAAGAAAAACGTTTAATTCCTGGCATTGAAACAATTTCCGTTTCAATACCTGTACCTTGTTCAATAAATAATGGATATATAAAATCGTCTACAGATAATTTGTTTTCTCTAACCAGTCTTCTAATTCCGTCTGTTTTTCTAAGTCTTCTTGTACGAAACATCTTTTATTTTTTACGCCCTCACCAAGTTTTAAAAACCTATTAAGGTCTAATAAATATTACTCTTTTACAAAATGTAAATTCACCATTTCTATCACACTCTCTACAGTTGGTAAATTAGCTACTTGTACATTTTTAAAATGCTTTCTTGCTTCTTTTGCTGTGCTTTCACCAATACAAAAGGCTATTTTATCAGACTGATTCTCTTGCAAGTAACTATCTATAGTTGATGGACTGTAAAATAAAATTCCGTTTACACTATCATTAACTATTACTGGACTGTACATTGTCTTGTAAGCTTCAACTTCGTTGACTGTTATTCCGTTTTCTGACAATACTTTTGGCAACGTATCTAAACGTAAATCACTACAAAAATATGTTACTTCTTGTCCTTTTATTTCTTTAGAAAGATATGCTGCTAGTTTTTCAGCATTGCGTTCAGAATGTGTTACTTTACCTATTCGTTGTTCAATCAATTTCTTAGTTCTACGACCAACACAATAAATGTTTTTAAATTTTAATTCATCTGAAGTAAATGAATTTAAAATTGCTTCTACGCCGTTTTTACTCGTAATAATTACATTTCCAATTTCATTTTTTATCACTTTTGGTGCAATACGATTAAAACGAGTTTTAATAAAATCGCTATCTTTTACTCCAACAGAAATTGGCAATAATTTTTTCTGAATTTCAGATAATTTTTTAGTTGAATAAATTGAAAATTCATTCGCTTCTATAACATCAATATCATCCATCATCAGCTGCCTTCCGCCTTTATTAATGATATAATCTGCGCAATCTTTCGCTAAAAAACGATGACGCCCCATTTTTGCAGGTTTGTTAACCGATATTTTCTTTTTACCGTCTTTACTTAATAATACTCCTTTAAAATTAATTTCTTCGGTGCGTTCATCGATATAGGCTAAAGCCCCAATTGGTGCTGTACATCCGCCTTCAAGAAGGTGTAAAAATTCACGCTCTATTCCAACACACACTTGTGTTTCATAGTGATTTAATTGCTCACAAGCATCTTTTACATAATCATCTTCATCTAAAGCCGTAATCATAATTGTGCCTTGTGCTGGCGCAGGAATCATCCAAGTAAGATTAATGGCTCCTGCGGGACGTTCACCAATACGCTCCAACCCTGCAGCAGCAAAAACGGCTCCATTCCAATCATTCTTTTGCAACTTTTCTAAACGTGTATTTACGTTTCCTCGTAAACCTACAACTTGGTGTGTCGGATACCGGTTTAACCACATCGCTTTTCTACGTAAGCTTCCCGTAGCAATAACTCCGTTTGGTTGCCCAAAAAATTCTTCATTGTCTTTTAAGACTAAAATATCGTTGTAATTAGCACGTTTTAAAACAGCTGCTTGTATAATTCCTTCAGGTAAAACCGTAGGAACATCTTTCATAGAGTGTACTGCAATATCAATATTGCCATTTAACATTGCAATATCTAAATTTTTGGTAAATATCCCTGTAATTCCGAGTTCATATAAAGGTTTATCGAGAACAATATCTCCTGTAGATTTTATAGAAACAATTTCACATTTATACTCTAATTCTTCTAATTCTTTACGAACTTTGTTTGCTTGCCACAAAGCCAATTGGCTATCGCGAGTTCCTATTCTAATGATTTTCTTCATTAATTTTTAGTTTGTACCAAACACTTTTTTCATCACCTGAATACTTTGATTTACCGAAGTACCGTCTTCTTTTAGGTGCTTTACAAACTGCGTAGTTATTTTCTGAATAAACCTAGATGTAATTACTTTTGCTTGCTCTTCATCAAAATCTTTTATTTTCTTTTTATGAAAGTTAATTTCATCTTGCTGAATAGCTTCCAACGACTGTTTTAACGCATTAATTGCTGGCGTAAAACGACGATGGTTTAACCATTTATTAAACGTTGCTTTATATTGATCAATTATTTTTTCTGCGAAAGGAACTTCTGCTTGACGAATTGCCAAGGTTCTATCTGTAACCTTAGAAAGTTCATCAACATTTACCAATGTAATGTTTGGAAGGTTTTTAACGGCTTCAGCAACATTTTCTGGCATTGATAAATCTAAAATTAACAATTCTTTTTCTTCAGAAACATGTTCTTTAGTAATTGTAGGGAATTCTGCTCCTGTAGAAACAATTAACACGTCTGCTTTAGCAACTTCCGAAGTTAAATTATGTATAGTTTCTTTTTTAATTGAAGGATGTTCTTTTACAAACTTTACCGCTTTCTCTTCCGTCCTATTAATTAAAGTAATAGATTTATTCTGAGTGTATTCTGCAAGATTCATACATGTATGTTTCCCCATTTTACCTAAACCAAAAACAAGAATATTTTTAGTATTATAATCAGGAAAAGCATCCATTATATATTGTACTGCAGCATATGAAATTGAAGTAGTTCCTGAACTTAATTTAGTTTCATTTTTAACACGTTTACTTGCCTCTAAGACCAAATTAATTAATCGTTCTATATAAGCGTTAGTAGTTTGCATTTCTTTGGCTTGTTTAAACGCCATTTTTAGTTGACCAACAATTTCATAATCCCCTAAAATTTGACTTTCTAAGCCTGTACCAATTCTAAATAAATGCTGAACCGTTTCTTTATTTTTATGTACATTAGAAACGGCTGCAAACTCTTCTACAGAACCTCCAGAATATTTGCACAACAAACTAATTAATTGAAATGGATGTTCTGCAAAACCTGTTATTTCAGTTCGATTACAGGTAGATAAAACAAAAATACCGTCAAAGCCAATCTCTTTTGCCTCTTTTAAAAGTGCAATCTGATTTTCTTTAGATAAAGAAAATTTACCACGTATTTGCGCATCAGCCTTTTTATAACTTACGCTAATGTTATATAAATTATTATTTGTGTGTACGAATGTCATTGAATATTTTACAAAACGTGTCAAAAATATAAAAATTCATTATATAAAAGTATCGCTCAAAGAACTTTAAATGTCGTTTTATGTTTTTTAACTGATATTTATTTTAAAAACTTGCAAAAATGTGTAAATTTGCTGTAAAATCAATTGTTTTGATTGATTTTGTTTAGAATAATTGTAAATAGAATAATTGTAAAATATCTTTTGATTCATGTCAAAAAATGTCGCAGAAAACACTTTTAACGAAATTAATTTAGAGAATGGTTTTCTTCTCTTACATACTCAAAATGAAAGCTCTAAAACACAACACTTTGAACGTGATATAGATAACACTTTTATTCAGTTACATTTTTGTTTAAAAGGAAATTTAAAATTTCATTTTAATAACGGTAATTATACTTTTGATGTATTAGATAAACATTCCATTTTACTCTATAATCCACAGCAAAATTTACCTATAAATTTAGAGGTTTTACCAAAATCATCTATCATTTCTTTACTAATTTCTATCGAAAAATTTCATTCGTTATTTTCTAAAGAAGCAAGCTATATTCCTTTTCTTTCCGAAGAAAATAGCAATAAAAAATATTATGACGACAGTATTATAAAACCAACGGTTTTAGTGGTTTTACAGCAAATTATCAATGCAAATATTAATAGTTCTATTAAAGATTTATATATTAAAGGTAAAATTTATGAACTGTTGAGTTTGCATTTTCAAAAAGATGAAAGTACTGAAGGAGAATATTGTCCGTTTTTAGTAGATGAACGCGATGTTTTAAGCATACGAAAAGCTAAAGATATTATTATTTCTAGAATGTCTGAACCACCAAGTTTACAAGAATTAGCCAATGAAATTGGTTTAAACCTTAAAAAATTAAAAGAAGGTTTTAAACAAATTTATGGCGACACTGTGTACAGTTTTTTATTTGATTATAAAATGGAACATGCACGTAGGTTGTTAGAAAGAAATCAATACAATGTAAATGAAGTAGGTTTACAAATTGGCTATAGCACTGCAAGTCATTTTATTACTGCTTTTAAAAAGAAGTTTGGCACAACGCCAAAACAATATGTATTAAGTTTGAATAACTAGAGTTTTTTTTAATGCAAAAAACAAAATTACTTACTTTAAAAACAGCCCTAGGTTACAATATTTCTTTGACCGAATTCTCTTCGGAAAACAGCAATAAAATAGTTGTTATTTGTTCTGCTACAGGAGTTTTACAACGCTTCTATTATAAATTATCTGAATTTTTACAAGCTCATAATTTTACCATTTATACTTTTGATTATGGAGGCATTGGCAGCTCTAAAGAAGAAAGTTTAAAAACATTTAACGCTTCCCTTTCTAATTGGGCAACCAATGATATTGAAGCTGTTTTTCAATACCTAAAAAAGAGACACTCTCAATCAAAAATAAATTGTATTTGTCATAGTTTAGGAGGACAATTATTAGGGCTAGTTCCTTCAAATTTAATATTAAACAATATTATTTTAGTTGCTTCTCAAACTAATTATTTTACCTATTGGAGCAAATTCAACAAAGTACGTGTTTTCTTTAATTGGTTTGTGGTTTTTCCTTTTTTTACAACATTTTTTAACTATTTTCCTAGTAAAAAAATTACACAAATGGAAAATCTACCTAAAAATGTAGCAATTGAATTTAGTAGGTGGTCAAGAAACAAGAATTACTATTTTGAGTTGAAACAAAAAAACGAACTCTTTCATTATCAAATAAAAGGAAATTTAACCTCATATAGTTGTATAAATGATAAATTTGCACCTAAAAAAGCTGTTGATTGGATGACTAAAAAGTATTACAATGCATCTACAAAAAGAATACATTATGTAAAAAGAGGTATTGGTTATTTTGGTTTTTTTAGATCAGAATTCAAAAATACTATTTGGCAAGATTTTTTAAAAGATTTAAAAGCATAAATGAAACAATTAACACATTATGATATAAAAAATAAGCAACAACAATTCCCTATTACTATTGTTTGTGATGCTATTAGAACTCCAGAAAATATTGGGATGACATTTCGCATAGCAGAAAGTTTTGGCGTACAGAAAATTTATTTACACCAGAGTTCTCCAACCGTAGAAAATAGAATTGTACAAAAAACAGCCCGCAATACAATTAAGCAAATTGATTTTGAATATTATACTAATTTTGAAGAAACAATCAACCAATTAAAACAAAAAGGAAATACAATTATTGGTATTGAAATTACTAACGAAAGCATTAATCTTCAAAAGTTTGATTTTACTTCCGAAGAAAAAATAGTTTTACTATTAGGAAGCGAACGCAACGGAATAGAAAATATTAATTTAGTAGACAAAACCGTTAACATACCAATGTATGGTAGCAATTCTAGTATGAATGTAGTACATAGTTTAGCAATTGCGCTGTATGAGGTAACAAATCAGCTTTCAGTAGACCGTATAAACAGTAGACAAAAAATAAAATGAGATTCTGAAATAAGTTCAGAATGACCATAAATAATTTAAAACAACAAAAGTTCTATATTTTCAATTTTAAAAACTTTGAAATTTTGAAATTTTGAAACTTTTAAACTTTTAAACTTTTAAACTTTTAAACTTTAAGAATGAAAGGAATTTTACTCATAAATTTAGGCTCACCAGACAGTACAGAGGTTAAAGATGTTAGAAAATATTTAGATGAATTTTTAATGGACAAACGTGTAATTGACATTCCGTATTGGAAACGTTTTTTATTGATCAAAGGAATCATTTTACGCACGAGACCAAAAAAATCTGCCGAAGCTTATAAAAAAATTTGGTGGAAAGAAGGTTCTCCATTAGTGGTAACTTCGGAACGTTTTTCTAAAAAAGTTGCCCATAACACAGATTTACCTGTTGCTTTAGCAATGCGTTACGGCTCTATGAGTATAGAAAAAGGGCTTAAAGAATTAGCCGAAAAAGGTGTTGATGATATATTAATCGTTCCATTATACCCACATTATGCGATGTCTTCTACAGAAACCGTTGAAGTAAAAGTTGAAGAAGTTCGTAAGAAAAACTATCCAAATATTAAAACAACAACGTTACCTTCTTTTTATAATCATCCAGAGTACATAAAAGTGATGAGTACTAATTTAAAAAATCATCTTGAAGGTTTTGATTATGATCATATTTTGTTTTCATATCACGGAATCCCAGAACGTCATATTTTAAAATCAGACCCCACAAATAGTCATTGTAAAATTGATGAAAGTTGTTGTAAAACGGCTTCAAAAGCACATACAACATGCTACCGCCATCAGTGCTTTGAAACTACAAAAGAAATGGCAAAAGAGCTAGGTTTAAAAGAAGGAGGTTATAGCAATTCTTTTCAATCAAGAATGTTAAAAACCCCTTGGCTACAACCATTTACCGATTTTGAATTTGAACGCCTTCCGAAGGAAGAAGGAAAGAAAAAACTCGCCGTAATTACACCAGCTTTTGTTTCTGATTGTTTAGAAACTTTAGAAGAAATTGCCATGGAAGGAAAAAAGAAATTTATAGAAAGCGGTGGAGAAACCTACAAACACATTCCGTGTTTAAACGACAATGATGATTGGGTTGCCGTGATGAATACTTGGATTGATGATTGGAAAAATAAGTAAGCTGTTTGCAGTAGCAGTTTACTCGCTGTCAGTTCGAGTAAATTTATGAAGAATGAAGAAATTTGTATCGAGAACTTTTTGAAGAACTTTTTGATACAATTTCGATAAAAAATTGAAATCACCCGAAGTTAGGTCAACTTTGAAACTTTGAAACTTTGAAACTAAATTAAAATTATGGATTTTCTATACGTAAAAGCGCTACATGTTATTTTTGTTATCACCTGGTTTGCAGGTTTATTTTACATCGTTCGTTTGTTTATTTATCACGCAGAAGCAGAAAAAAAGGAGGAACCTGCAAAAGAAATTTTACAGACTCAATACAAATTAATGAGTAAAAGATTATGGTATATTATTACGTGGCCATCTGCAATACTAGCAAGTTTCTTTGCGTTTTGGATGCTTTTGAAAAACCCTTTTTACCTAGAACAACCTTGGATGCTAGTAAAATTATCTTTTGTTTTACTTTTATATGTATATCATTTTGGATGTCATAAAATCTTTAAACAATTACAAAAAGGTGAAGTAAAGTATACCTCTTTCAAACTACGTATTTTTAACGAAATTGCTACCATTATCTTATTTGCAATCGTGTTTTTAGTAACGTTGAAGAGTGCTATTAATTGGATTTGGGGAGTTGTTGGTGTTATTCTGTTTGGAATATTATTAATGATGGGCATTAGACTCTATAAAAAAATTAGAGTTAAAAAAAATTGGGACAAGTTTGAGAAAAAGTTGATTGAAGAGGATAAAAATCAGCACCCCTTATAAAACCCCTTACTCCAGAGAATAATATATTTTAAATAACTAATTTACAGTTATTTAAAATATATTACAGCTCTAGCTTAAAATAGGCATTATTTTTGTCTATTTAAAAATAGAATTGTATGTCTGTAAATAGTCCTAATCTATAATAATTTTCGTATATTTACTTGATAATAAATAGGTTAACTATAAATATATTTAGCTTTGGAGTACATTTTACAAATGAAAAGAACTGTAGGGTACATTTTAAACAAGAACGAGACAAAATAGGTGTAATCTGTAATGCTTGTAAAGCAACATAGCACTACTGGTTACAAAACAAATGGAGTTATGAGTGTAAAATCTTGCAGATCAAGGCAATCTTTGCGTAGTGGTACTATTATGAAGAGTTCAAAGTTTTGATTTATGATCTGGTATAAAACTATGTTTCTGTTAGTAGTTCCTCTTTGGTTGTAATAAACAATTACATCCTTATTACTAGAGGCGCTGTCATTAGTTAAAATTGCACGATAAATAAAACTATCTTGGAATTCAATATCTGTTTGCCCTGTTTTATCGCCTTCAAAAGGAGGTAGTTTATACTGCAAACTTCTACATCAAAAAGACCTATTTCTTACAGTCTCCTATTTTTTTACTGCTCTAATTTTAGTTGAGAGTTCTGCACAGCGTTGTGCTTTTATGTAAAACATTTTGCTATTCTGTTCAACCACCTCAATGATTTATTTGCTAAAAGAACCACAATCTATATGACTTCTGTATACTAATGGCTTTGTTTTTTAGTGAGTTGTAAGCATTCTTCAAGGTGTCTGCTTGTTTGTCTTTTACGTTGGTGTTACCGTTTCTATTTTCAATATGAACAATGGTTTCCCGATAGTGGAGACTCCAAAGAAATAGCCTCGTTTCATTTTATAACTCTTTTTAGAATCATACTTTTTACAAGGAATAAATTGATGGTCAAAATCATAGCATTTAGATTTTTGTAGCTACTAAGCTGATGTTCAATGCCAGCATTGCTCAGGTGAATTTATTTTTCTTGCGATAAACTTTTTAAAACCCTACCAATAGTATCCGCAGAGCAGACCTTTAAATTAGGAATTTGAAGTAAATCAGATTTTAAATGTTCCCCAATATCCTCAGCGCAATCTCCGCCAGCTAAAAAAAGCATCCAAAGATTTTTTATAACGTCACAATGACTAAACTCGAACTGTAAAGGTCTTGTGCCTAAATGTTTTTCAATCAAAATCGAGAACTCAAGATTGTTAAATATTTCGGATATGTAATTTAATCCGCCGTAAGCACTTATGTTTTCTGTAGAAGTTGTAACTTTCACCTGCAAGAGTTTTCACCCAATTAGGTGAAAATAATTGAATTGAAAAAGTCTTGTAGCCTTTATTTTACAAGGCTTTTCAATTCTTTAACAAAAAGACCTGCGGAGTTAAGGTAATGTTATCTAAAATTTGATTGGGAGGTTTCTCAATTATGAAAAAGAAGATTTTGTATAAAACACCATTACGCTATGATAGTATTTTTTTATGCTTAAATTTTATATCTTGCTTATTATATGAAACATCTTTTTATTTTAACCTTCCTTATTGCATCTTCTTTTATAACCGCACAACAAGTTGCTGTTTTAAAATATAGTGGTGGTGGTGATTGGTATTCTAACCCAACAGCAGTTCCAAACCTTATTGAGTTTACCAATTTGAATTGCAATACAACAATTGATAAAAATTTACAAACTATCACACCAAGTGATCAAGATATTTTTAATTACCCGATCTTATTTATGACAGGACACGGCAATGTTTTTTTTTCAGAAAAAGACATAGAAAACCTAAATAGTTATTTAACTTCTGGCGGATTTTTACATATTTCTGACAATTATGGAATGGATAGGTACATTAGAAAGGAATTAAAAAAAGTTTTTCCAAAGTTAGAATTACAAGAAATACCTAGCAACCACCCTATTTATAATCAAACTTTTTCTTTTCCTAACGGATTACCAAAAATTCATGAACACGATAAAAAACGACCGCAAGGTTTTGGATTATTTTATCATGGAAGGTTAATTGTGTTTTATGATTATGAGTCTGATTTAAGTGATGGCTGGGAAGATGCTGCTGTACATAACGACCCAAAAGAGATTCGAGAAAAGGCTTTAAAAATGGGCGCAAACATTATTGAATATATTTTTAAAAACTAACCTATCTAAAACTGGATTCTCTATGTTTTTTTGGAGGAAAAATAGCTGCGACTTATTTTATAATTTCTTCATTATTAATCTTAACTTACTCAAAACTAGCTCCTAAAATAATAAACTACCTCGACGCAAGCATACGAGGTATTAAATAGGAATTCCCTTTTTATTTCGACGCAAGCGTCGGGGAATTAAACCCAATTGGGCTATCGCCCTGCGATTAAAAAAAGTTAATATGAATTTTATTTTAGTAGAAATAACAAAACATAACAAGTAAGTTTAGCCCTGATTGAAGCATTTGTTTGAGCTCTTTTGGAGGCACGAAAAAAAGCGAGTGCGAAAAGCAGGAAATAGCTTCTAATCTATAATTGCATCTTGAATAACTTGCTGAATTTTAGTACGCATATTGCTTCTTATCAATTTACGATTACTCGCTTTAGGATAGATTCTATTTGACAAAAAGACATATACAATACCGCTCTGTGGGTCTGCCCATGCGTAGGTTCCTGTAAATCCGCTATGACCAAAACTCTCATCAGACACGCAACCGCATGTTGCTTTTACCTTTGGGTTTAGTTGCGGTTTATCAAAGCCTAAACCTCTACGAACTTTTTTATCTGCGTAATACCGCTTATTAAATTTATTAAAAGTCTGTGACGTAAAGTATTGTTTGCTACCGTATTCTCCTTTTTGAAGATATAATTGCATAATTTTTGCGACATCATTCGCATTGGCAAACAAACCTGCGTGACCGCCAACGCCACCTTGCATTGCAGCTCCCATATCGTGCACATTACCGTGCAATAATTGATTGCGATAATAATCGTCTTTTTCAGTTGGGATTATTTCCGATTTTGTAAATTTTTCTAACGGTAAATACGTAGTTCTATCTGCTCCGAGAGATTGATAAAACTCTTCATCAACCAATTGATTTAAAGGCTTTTGATACTTTTCTTCTAATACTTTTTTAAAAAGATAATATCCTAAATCACTGTATTTATAGCCCAAACTTACTCGCTGATCTGCTTCTTTAATGAGTTTATAAATACTATCTTTATATACCTTGTTTAGATATAAATTTTCTGCTACTTTAATATTGAATTTATCTGATTTTTTATTGCTGTAAAACTTGGATAAATTTTTACCTGTAATACTGTCTTGTGTACCTTTATAAAAAGGAATCCATGCTTTTAAACGCCCAAAATGTGATAAGATTTCTTTAACTGTAACAGTATCTTTGTTTGAATTTTTAAACGATGGAAGAATATCTTGAAGGCTTGCCGATAAAGAGATTTGTTGCTCTTCTTCGGCTTTCATTATTAAAGGTAATGTTGCTAAAATTTTAGTTAATGAAGCCAAATCATACGCATCAGAATTTTTTACTTTTCGTTTTTTATTATATGTATGGTAACCGAAACTTTTATTATAAATCACTTTTCCGTGGCGCGCAACTAAAACTTGAACTCCAGGAGCCATTTTTTGCATTAAAATAGTATCTATTTTCTTATCTATTCTTGCTAATACACTAGAAGACATTCCAACTTCTTCTGGAATTGTGTATTCAAATCTATTTAAGTTTTGCGCAAATAATCCATAACCTTCAGTAAACTCATTTCCAATAGAAACAGGTAGTTTTCCATTTACATCAATAGCTCCAAAAATTGCTTGAGCAGATAGTTCTTGCGCCAATTTACTATTCTGATAAGACACCAATAGTCCTTCTATATTTGTAAATGTTTTAAGCTGTAATAAACTATACGGACTCGTAAAAATAGCTAAAATAACATTCTTTTCTCTGGCAATTTCTTGTAACCAAACCAACTCTTTGTTGGTGAATTTATAGGCTTTCCATGGATGGTCATTTGATTTATGAAAACCGATAATTATCAAGTTGTATTTTTCTAACTTTTGTTTAAGAATATTTAAGTTTTCATCAGAAACTACGGCTACTTTTGTATAGTTTTTAAGCATTTTAACAAAGTACTTTCCGGTATTATCACCTAAAGAAACATAGGCTATTTTTCTATCTTCAAGGTTTCTGATAGGAATATCTCCATTCATATTTTTTAGAATGGTAATAGAGTTTTTTACCAATTTTCGATGTAAAATTTCATCTTTTGGAGCATTTAAATCTGCGTGTAAATTGGTTTTTTCTATAGCACAATAATTACTTAAACCTGCAAGATATTTAGCTCGTAAGATTTTACGAACTGAATGATTTAATCTTTCTTCTGAAAGCACTCCGTTTATTAACGATTCTTTAAATAATTTTACCGAGCCAGGAACATCTTGTGGAATTAACAACAAATCATTTCCTGCAAGAATTGCAGCTAAATTTATTTCTGCCGAAGTTGAATAATTTGAGACTCCTTTCATGTTTAATCCGTCAGTAATTATCAACCCTAAAAAACCTAATTTTTCTTGCAACAATTCAGTGGTAACACTATACGATAATGAGGTTGGTAGTTCTTCATCTGCCTCTAAATTTGGTATGCTTAAATGCGCAGTCATAACACTTGCTACACCTGCATCAAATACTTTTCTAAACGGATACAACTCTATAGAATCTAACCGTTGTTCTGTGAAATTTAAAACAGGTAATGTATAATGTGAATCTGCGGCTGTATCTCCATGGCCTGGAAAATGTTTTGCATTTGCTAATACACCAACACTCTGCATTCCTCTAATAAAAGCAATGGCCTTATCTGCAACGTTTTCTTTACTTTCTCCAAAAGAACGATTGCCTATAATGGGGTTTAAAGGATTGATATTAACATCAACTACTGGCGCAAAATTTATATGAATGCCTACTCTTTTACAGTGTTCTCCAATGCGTTTACCAACCTCTTCTACTAAATTGTTATTTCTAATTGCACCCAAGGTCATATTCCACGGAAATTTATAAACGTTTTTTAAGCGCATATCTAATCCCCATTCACCATCAAAACCAATCATTAATGGAACTTTAGAAAGTTTTTGGTATTTATTATTTAGTGTTACTTGTTTCTCGGGTGTTCCTTGCATAAAAATTAAATTACCAACATGGTATTTGGTAATCATATTTTTAATAAAACTGGTATGCTTTTCGCCTAAATTAGAATAGGCTTGCACCATAAACAACTGACCAATTTTCTCATCAATAGTCATAGAATTCATAAGGCTATCTACCCACTTTTGTTGATGTTTAAAGTCTTTTGCTCGAAGCGGATCTGTGCTTTGATAAATATTTTCTGAAGAAATTTCAGAAATTGAAATTTGTGCTTGTAAAAAGCCAATTGATACTAGTAAAAATAGGAGTGTTATTCTTTTTTGCATTATTTTTTTATCCTTCTAAATAAACTACCTCGACGCAAGCATACGAGGTATTAAATAGGAATTCCCTTTTTATTTCGACGCAAGCGTCGGGGAATTAAACCCAATTGGGCTATCGCCCTGCGATTAAACCTCTAACTCCGTAATGTACCATTAAAATATGAATGCTGTTTTCAGTAATAATGCGATAAACTATTCAATAATTTCTCGAATATTTGAATCATCAATTTTAATAACTTCTTTACCAACAAAAGGTTGAGTTTTTAAACTTTCAGTGTTATTTTTTGAACTTGTAATTGAGCGTAGCGTTTTGATCTAATGCTATGTTAGCATAAACTTCTTTCAAATCAATTTTGGCTTCTTTATAACCATTTTATTTGAACCATTGTTTCATTTATTTTTCCAGTGCTATTTCTGTAATAGTATCATCATTTTTTGATGCTTCCATCCTTTTTTCTAATTTATCTATAAATACTAACCCTATCAATTAGCTCATCGGTAGACATTGAATTAGGAAATTTCTCTATATGTTTTTAAAGTTTTTCTTTGGTTATCATAAAAAATGTTTTGTCTAATTTACAAAATAATCAGCAATTGTTATACCAAGAATCGTTTATGCCAACTTTCATTTGCAGGCACTTCCCACTTGGTTTCAAAATCTTCTTTAGTATTTACCATATTGTTAAATACAATAGTTTCTGAAGTTACTTTTTTATCTTTTACAAATTGCTGAAAATCAGCTAATTTAACAATGTTTATATTTTCATTGTCTTTAAAAGAAACATTCATTTTATTCATTAAATCGAGTTGTAATTCTTTTTCTAGTTCTTGTATAAAACGAACAGAAGAGTCTATAGAACAACCCGAAACGTTATTAAAACCTTCATCTACTGCCAATACCAAAAACTGATTGTATTTTATAGTAAATGACCCTTTTAAATCGTCTCCATGACGCGTCCATTGTTCTATAAACAAAATAGCTTTTGCGCTTATATGCTCTATATCTTCTTGTGTAAATTGGCTATCAGATTGGTAAATCCAAACGCGAGAATTATTTGGTAAATTGGCGTACTCTGTAAACATTTTATTTTAGATTACTGGATTATTAAGGTTCTTGGGTTCTTAGATTTTCTATAAATCTAATTTTATAACCCTCTAAAAATCTAACGTAAATTAAATTTTTGTTGTAAAGCATTTAGCTTTTCTGCATCACTCAAGGTTTCCTTTGGCGCAGACATTCTTTCTTTAATTTCTTTCAATACTTTTTTGGTGTACAACGGAAAATCTGCATTCTGAATCCAATTGTTATATCCTGGATTTTCTTTTAAAACGGCTTCAACAGTACGTCCTTTATATTTTCCGAAGGAAAAAATCTCTTCATCATCTTCATTAAATAAAATAAAACCTGCAAAATCTGCTCGTTTACCGTGTGTTGAATATTCACTTAATGCATCAACCGTATTTTCTATATCGCTATATTTATCTAACTGTGCTAATAAAATCTCATAGGTTGCGTTGGTGTCTGCTTCCGCTCCGTGTGCGCCTTCTAATTCTTTTCCGCAATAAAACTGATAACCAGCACTTAAAGTTCTTTGTTCCTTTTTATGAAAAATAACTTGTACATCAATTGCTTTTCTATCATTCATGTCAAAGTCAATTCCTGCACGCATTAATTCTTCCGCTAAAAGCGGAATGTCAAACCGATTAGAGTTAAAACCTGCCAAATCACAGCCTTCAATCATTTTATTAATTTCTGAAGCGAGTTCTTTAAACGTTGGCTCAGTAACTACTTTTTCATTTGTAATTCCATGAATGACTGTTACTTCTTTTGGTATTTCTATTTCTGGGTTTACCAACCATGTTTTACTTTCTTTATTGCCATTCGGAAACACTTTTAGTATTGATATTTCTACTACTCTATCTTTTGCAATATTGACTCCTGTAGTTTCTAAATCGAAAAATACGATGGGTTTTGTTAAGTTTAATTCCATATTTCAAGGTAAAAGGAGAAAGGCGAAAGGCGAAAGTACTTTTTACTTTTTCCCAAAACCATTAACCTTATTATTCGTTATTTAATTGTGCTTTAAATTCTTCTACTTTCGCCTGTACTTTTGCAGGAAGTCTTGGTTCTTTAAAATTATATTTTTCTAATTCCTTCAATAAAATCTCGGCTAAAATATAACGAGCCGAAGGCTTATTGTCTGCAGGAATTACAAACCAAGGTGCATTTTCTTTAGAAGTTCTATTCAGTAAACTTTCATAACAATCTTGGTATTTGTCCCACAATTTACGTTCTTTTAAATCGCCCGCAGAAAATTTCCAGTTTTTCTTTGGAATATTTAATCTGCGTAATAATCTGTTCTTTTGTTCATCTTTAGAAAGGTTTAAAAAAAATTTCAACACAATTGTTCCGTTGGCAACTATATGTTTTTCAAAATCGTTAATTCTATCCATTCTATCGTGGTAAAAAGCGTCGTCTAAATTGTCTAAACTTTTTACAGACGGGATGTTCTCTCCAAAAATATATCTAGGGTGCACACGCGTTACCAACACATTCTCATAATACGTTCTATTAAAAATACCTACTTTTCCTTTTGCAGGAAGCGCAATATAATGGCGCCATAAAAAATCGTGTTTTAATTCTAATTCCGTAGGTACTTTAAAACTATGCACTTCTACTCCACGTGCATTAAATTGTTTAAAAACTTCGCGAATTAAACTGTCTTTACCCGAAGTATCCATCCCTTGCAAACAAATTAACACACTATACTTACCTTCTGCATACATAGTATCTTGAAGCTTCGCTAATTTTTTACTTACTTTTTTTAGTTTTTTTTCGGCATCTTCAATTACTACTTTTGTTATAGAGTTCTTTAATTGAACTGCCCCAGAAACTGTATACTTTTTTAAATCCATTTTCATTTTTAAAATAAAACCTAAAGATAGAAAAAATACTGGTTTTACCATCGACTTCCTCTTGGTTTTCATCTATATTTATTATCAGCTTTTCAACAATTTTCAATTCACTTTTAAGAGCTTTACACTTATAAAGAAAACAGTAACTAGACAAGAAAGTTCTAAAAGAAACGTAAACATACATAAAATTATCAGCTATTTAAAGAAAGACAATCTGTTTGATATTACTAATTTAAAGACCAAAAATATTGGTCATTTTGAATATGATTTTAGCAATGCCAATGATGTTTTTTTTGCCACTCCTTGAATTGAGTAAATAGCTTGTATTTTATAACCATAATAATGTATGTTCTAACTTGCACAGAAACCTTTGTTTGGTATATCAATAGTATTCTTCTTTACAAATTTCACTTCGTGTACTTCTGATAATTTAACAACTTCCAATAGCATACTATCTACAACAAACTCATTTCTTATAAATTCTAAAGCAGAAAATAATTTTCGATTTCTCCTATTACAATACTCCGTTAAACTTTGCCCTAACCCTCTAACAGTCAATTAAATAAGTTAAAAAACAGGCTCAAAAATTAGGATAACTCCCTGATTATCATTAAATTAATAGTTAATTTCAAACAGCTATTAATGATGCTTCTCAAGGAGAAATCCAACTATAAATATCACACAAAAAGATTACTTAACAAAATGAAAGATGTAAATAAATGGCAATATGATTTTATGTTGGAAGTTTTTGGTCTATTTCTCAGCATAAAAGGACGTTTAAATTTTATGCAGTTAAGTCGTTATGGTGATCATGGAGAACAACATTACAGGAATCAGTTTAGTAAGTCTTTTGACTTTTTAAATTTCAATAAAGAATTGATTACTGAGTATGGGGGCAAACATTTAACCATTGCTTTCGACCCGAGTTATGTTAGTAAATCTGGTAAATCCACCTGTGGAGTTGGTTATTATTGGTCTGGTGTAGCGGGAAAGGCAAAATGGGGATTGGAAATATCTGGTATAGCTGCGATTGATATAGATAATCATACAGCGTTTCATTTAGAGGCTGTTCAGACACCAAATAATTTGGAATCAAAAAGTTTGGTAGATCATTATGCCAATATATTGATTCAAAGAAAAGAGGTCCTTCTTTCGATGTCTAAATATGTTGTGGCAGATGCTTATTTTTCCAAATACGGTTTTGTTTCTAAACTCTCTGATAATGGATTGGAGACCGTTAGCAGACTAAGAAACGATGCTGACTTACAATATATTTATACTGACCAACAGAAATATGGGAGAGGAAGACCTAAGAAATATGATGGAAAAATTGATTATAAAAAACTTAGAAAAGAATATTTTTCTTTGATAGAAGACAATCAGCAAAGCAAAGTATACAGCGCTATTGTATACTCAAAATCATTAAAAAGAAAAATCAATCTTGTGATTGTTTATTTCCTTAAAAAAGGAAAATGGAATCATAAATTATATTTTTCTACAGATGTAACAATTTCAGCAGAAATGATTTTGACATATTATCGCACCAGATTTCAAATAGAATTTACTTTTAGAGATGCCAAGCAATACTCAGGTCTAAATCACTGTCAAGCAAGAAGTGAAGATAAACTCAACTTTCATTTTAATACAGCACTTACAACGGTTAATCTCGCTAAGATTACACATTGGATGCCTATTGAAAAAAGGCTAAGAGGGGCTTTCTCAATCAAGGATATTAAAACCTTACATCACAATGAGTTAATGCTTGCTCGATTTTTTAACGTGTTCGCTATAAGACCGAACTTGAAGAATAATAAACAAAAAATTAAAGAACTACTGTATTATGGTATCAGAGCAGCATAAAAACTTAACGGAGTATTGCTATTATAAACTGAGCGTTCTATTTTATTTAATAAATCTTATTGGAAGAACCCTAAATAGCTGACATTTACTATCAATACTCATATATCCTGATGTTAGGCAACATTAACAAGGCAAATGCATCATAAATTTAGTATTTTCAATAAGTAGTCATTGCTTATAGCAGCTTTGAGCCTTCTACTTTTAACCCCAACCTTTGCATTATTGTCTTTTTTGAGCATATTTAAAGCCCTTTTAGTAAGTATAGAGAAGTTTTTGAGTTGCATTACCTGCTCTTTTTCTAGAGGCATCTTCAGAGAAAGTATCTTAACAGCTTGTGGAATAAAACCGATTGTATCTTTATCAACACGTCTTTAAAACCACCTATTTATACGGAAGGCTATTCGCCAATCAATGGTCATAGTTTTGTTTGGGGAATTAACGGTGTAAATACCACTATATTTGAATCTTACCTTAAATAATTTTCCTTTTAAGAATACCTCCTTATGCGCCAGAATTGAATCTTTGCGAACAAGTGTGGCAGTATATTAAAAACCGATATAAAAACCAACGATTTGAAACCATAGAAAAGCTAACAGATTGGTTACATGATATGGTAAATCAAATGAGTCCAGAGGTCAATAAACTACCTCGACGCAAGCATACGAGGTATTAAATAGGAATTCCCTTTTTATTTCGACGCAAGCTGTCGGGGAATTAAACCCAATTGGGCTATCGCCCTGCGATTAAATCCATTACTGGGAATCATCACTATGTAAATGTTTTTCAATACTCCGTTAAACTTTGCCCTAACCCTCTAACAGTCAATTAAATAAGTTAAAAAAACAGGCTCAAAAATTAGGATAACTCCCTGATTATCATTAAATTAATAGTTAATTTCAAACAGCTATTAATGATGCTTCTCAAGGAGAAATCCAACTATAAATATCACACAAAAAGATTACTTAACAAAATGAAAGATGTAAATAAATGGCAATATGATTTTATGTTGGAAGTTTTTGGTCTATTTCTCAGCATAAAAGGACGTTTAAATTTTATGCAGTTAAGTCGTTATGGTGATCATGGAGAACAACATTACAGGAATCAGTTTAGTAAGTCTTTTGACTTTTTAAATTTCAATAAAGAATTGATTACTGAGTATGGGGGCAAACATTTAACCATTGCTTTCGACCCGAGTTATGTTAGTAAATCTGGTAAATCCACCTGTGGAGTTGGTTATTATTGGTCTGGTGTAGCGGGAAAGGCAAAATGGGGATTGGAAATATCTGGTATAGCTGCGATTGATATAGATAATCATACAGCGTTTCATTTAGAGGCTGTTCAGACACCAAATAATTTGGAATCAAAAAGTTTGGTAGATCATTATGCCAATATATTGATTCAAAGAAAAGAGGTCCTTCTTTCGATGTCTAAATATGTTGTGGCAGATGCTTATTTTTCCAAATACGGTTTTGTTTCTAAACTCTCTGATAATGGATTGGAGACCGTTAGCAGACTAAGAAACGATGCTGACTTACAATATATTTATACTGACCAACAGAAATATGGGAGAGGAAGACCTAAGAAATATGATGGAAAAATTGATTATAAAAAACTTAGAAAAGAATATTTTTCTTTGATAGAAGACAATCAGCAAAGCAAAGTATACAGCGCTATTGTATACTCAAAATCATTAAAAAGAAAAATCAATCTTGTGATTGTTTATTTCCTTAAAAAAGGAAAATGGAATCATAAATTATATTTTTCTACAGATGTAACAATTTCAGCAGAAATGATTTTGACATATTATCGCACCAGATTTCAAATAGAATTTACTTTTAGAGATGCCAAGCAATACTCAGGTCTAAATCACTGTCAAGCAAAAAGTGAAGATAAACTCAACTTTCATTTTAATACAGCACTTACAACGGTTAATCTCGCTAAGATTACACATTGGATGCCTATTGAAAAAAGGCTAAGAGGGGCTTTCTCAATCAAGGATATTAAAACCTTACATCACAATGAGTTAATGCTTGCTCGATTTTTTAACGTGTTCGCTATAAGACCGAACTTGAAGAATAATAAACAAAAAATTAAAGAACTACTGTATTATGGTATCAGAG
The DNA here is from genome assembly GCA_965242715.1 of Tenacibaculum sp. Taxonomy (GTDB): domain Bacteria; phylum Bacteroidota; class Bacteroidia; order Flavobacteriales; family Flavobacteriaceae; genus Polaribacter. The sequence goes on along the minus strand of OZ251501.1, from coordinate 363,702 downwards.
CAGCATAAAAACTTAACGGAGTATTGTTTTTAATACGGCATTATAAAATATAATTGGTATAACAGACCAAGGAAAATTATAGACTACAAAACACCCAAAGAAATGATAAATTTTGAACTTAAAATTGTAGCTTAGACCTAATAAAAAAAACATTTGTTGCGTTAGAAACTTGAATTCAGCCATCTATATTAGAACTTAGCCCCCTAAAATCAATAGCAAATACATTTATAAATGCCAAACTAATCTATAAACTTCTGCCAAAAATCAGCAAACCCTATTTAGACGCAAGTTCAAACGTTGGAAAATTAAATCTCGTTGGGCTATCGTCCTGAGATTAAATTTAGAGATTGAATAACATTGGATTAACACAAAACTAAAAGCAGTTTGTGTACGCCCTGCCTCTGAGGTGCTTTTTAAAAAATAATAGACAGAGTTTAAATTAAAAAGCCTTAAAAAAAGCATCTTTTAAATATTTAAAAGATGCTTTTTTTGTAATTACTTTAGGTTTTCAATTTCAATGCCTATATGCTTAAGTTGCTTTTCTCCATTTTTTAAGGCAACTAAAATAGCTTCTTTGCTTTTTACAAAATATTTTTTTTGTTCTAAAAACATGGTATTATAATATTGTATACCCTCTTCTAAATTTCTTTTAAACTTTATCAAATAACGCTGTTGTTTTTTATCAAACGTGTTTTTTGCTTCTTCTACTTTAGTTTGCAAATAACTAATATAGAGGGTTAGTTCTTTTACAAACATATTAGGTCTGTCTGTTCTAGTAATCATATTTGCTCTACCGTAAATATGATCAGTAATATTTCTCAAACTCATCACTTTGCTATAATACGCCATATTTGGCCCTGGACATATAGAAACACCGTTTCCTATTTTTTTTGTATCTGCTTTATTTAAGAGCAAAACAGAAGTTCCTAATCCAACACAAATACATGATTTTTCTATAATTTTATTGTACTTTTTAGTCTTCTCTTCTAAAGATACTTCTAGCGTTTCTAATTCCTTAATTTTTAAATATTGGTATTCTCTAGAAGCTATACAAAGACCTGTTTCTTTAAATTCCTTATTTAAAGCGATAAATTTACTTGGGCAAGAACTTCCTGGTCTTCCTTTCTCAATCAATTGTTGTTTTTCAATATCTTTTGTACTTCCTTTCAACGTATTAAAAGGAACTCCCAAAGGAGAGATATCACTTAAATACAAATCATCTTCTTTAGCACTTGCCAATTGTTTTAATGTATCATCATCAACACTGGTTGCTTCAGGAACCAATAAAAAAGGGCTTCCCCAACCTACAGAATCAACATTGTATTCTTCCATTAAAAACGTATGTTCTTCTTCCGTACCAACTCCTCCTTGAGTGGTAATTTTTAAATTCAAAGCCTCCGTTGGAATAATTCTTTCTTGACTTTCTAGTGACTGAATGAGTAGTTTCTGAATCTCTGCTTTTAATTCGGTTCTTTTTTCTTTAAACTCTTTTAAGACGGGACCTAAAAGAAAACCATCTGTAGCAAAAGCATGACCACCACAATTTAATCCAGACTCTATTCTGTATTCAGAGACCCACAAACCTTTTTTAGCTAAAAATTTACCTTGAATAAATGCAGATCTATAATCACTCACTTTTAAAATAATTTTCTTCTTTATGTTACCATCTATCGTTGGAAAGAAATCTTCAAACTGACTAAGATAAGAATACAGTCTAGGATTCATTCCTGCTGAAAGAATTAAAGAAGAACTCAATGTACTATTTGCATACCCTCTTAATGCAGCGTGCGCATCGTTGTACTCAACTGGCTGTTGCTCCTTTTTGATATAATTATCCTTGTCTATTTTAGTCATAATATTTACATCAATACTTCCCATCGTTAAATTGTTGTGAGCCCAATCTTTTAACTTCAAAAAGTCGATTCCTTGTTGAGTTAATTTTGCAAACTCTTTTTTAAGTGTAGAACACTCAGGAAGCATATGTATATATTCCTTTAAGGCATCATTTTTTTTTGCAGTTACATTCTTTAAGGCTTCGAATTTTTTTTCTGCCTGTTCGTGCATTAAATTTAAATAGGAAGTAATTCTCTTGGCTCTAAAATCATCTATCTTATCTGTAATTTCTTTATAAGGGAGTTCTAGTTTATCACTGTATATTTTTCGTAATTTATCAAGTAAAATATCATCTACTAAAGAAATTACAGAGTCCATACCGTATTGTGCTACCTTTAAAGGAGAATCTACGGTAAACCCTATTCCCATTACAGGAATATGAAATGTATGTACGTTTTTCATTATTATATTAAGTATTTACTATGTTTTAGTATGCAATGTATTTATATATATTTTCTTAATACATGAGTATTATCAGCTTATTTAGTTGCTGATGTAAACCATTACCCATGCCCAAGAATTATTTTCGTTTTTATCTCCTCCTTTTAAGATTTCCATTGATCTGGGCGCAAACATTTTTGAGTACCCTACACTAAAATGGGTGTTTTTAGAAGTTTTATAACCCAGAGTAACGTCTATTTCTGTACCTAATCTACTATCATTTTTTGTAGCTCCGTTATACATATTTGCTGCTAAAAAAAATCTTTAACTGATTAGTTTCACCACGTTGTTGTTTATTTTCAACACTTATTAATGGTGTTACTGACTTATTGAACTGAAAATAATTTTTTTACGGACTACGTCCAAAAGTTATTTTCAGTTCAATAATTCCAAGTAAAGATAGCAAAAGCAGACAACTTGTTTATTTTTGTATACTCTTAAATAAAAATGAAACAAATTTATCATGCTAACGCAACTGCAAATTTACGGTTACATTCCGTAATTAACAAAAGTAATTCTACTAATTTAAATTTAAGTCTGAGATATGGTTTTTCACAGGGCAGAATCATACTTTTAAATTCAATATTCTCAATAAATAAGATTCATTCCAGCCAGCCTCTAGCCTTTTACCCTTCATAGATGTTTTTTTTGAAGATTCATTTTTCAATAAGTTTAGTGTCTTTTTAAAAAGTATGGAATAATTTTGGGCAGTGTTTCCTGCTTTTTTTTCTAGAAGCATCTTCAGAAAAAGCAACATCCAAAGTTCAATGGAGTTTATTTTATCCCGCATTATTCATAGGATTTATATTTAGAACAAATTTCAAAATAGATTTTTTATCTCTAGATTTTAGGATTCTCTCTTTCGTTTTTTAAACTTTTTCGGAGTAAATAGTATGTTATAATTGATTTTAAAAGTTAAAAAGGATTAATTTTACTAACAGAGCATAGGTATCCCAAGGTTTTAAAATTCTCACTTTAAAACCGTTATTGAGTTATTATCTCTCGAAACAAATCTTGATATACAAATGCTCTTGATCACTGATAATATATTCGTTTTTTAGTGACTTTTATGGTAGCTCCAACTTTTAATAAATTGGTTCTTATTGTATTTATTTGCCATTTTTCAGCCTTTTCAAATGTTGTTTTTTTGATGCTTTTTTTTAGTAATAAAAATAGTTCGTAGGCTAAACTACTTAAAAACAACCTGAAGAAGTTTGCAACAAATCCATGATTGGATAATCGATCGGAAAAACACATATTCTTGACTTCTTTAATTCTGTTTTCGCTAGATTCACCTCGTTTTACATAGAAATCAAAGTATATTTCTCGGGCACCTTTCTCTTTAATATTACTTATCAATACTCCGTTAAGTTTTTATGCTGCTCTGATACCATAATACAGTAGTTCTTTAATTTTTTGTTTATTATTCTTCAAGTTCGGTCTTATAGCGAACACGTTAAAAAATCGAGCAAGCATTAACTCATTGTGATGTAAGGTTTTAATATCCTTGATTGAGAAAGCCCCTCTTAGCCTTTTTTCAATAGGCATCCAATGTGTAATCTTAGCGAGATTAACCGTTGTAAGTGCTGTATTAAAATGAAAGTTGAGTTTATCTTTACTTCTTGCTTGACAGTGATTTAGACCTGAGTATTGCTTGGCATCTCTAAAAGTAAATTCTATTTGAAATCTGGTGCGATAATATGTCAAAATCATTTCTGCTGAAATTGTTACATCTGTAGAAAAATATAATTTATGATTCCATTTTCCTTTTTTAAGGAAATAAACAATCACAAGATTGATTTTTCTTTTTAATGATTTTGAGTATACAATAGCGCTGTATACTTTGCTTTGCTGATTGTCTTCTATCAAAGAAAAATATTCTTTTCTAAGTTTTTTATAATCAATTTTTCCATCATATTTCTTAGGTCTTCCTCTCCCATATTTCTGTTGGTCAGTATAAATATATTGTAAGTCAGCATCGTTTCTTAGTCTGCTAACGGTCTCCAATCCATTATCAGAGAGTTTAGAAACAAAACCGTATTTGGAAAAATAAGCATCTGCCACAACATATTTAGACATCGAAAGAAGGACCTCTTTTCTTTGAATCAATATATTGGCATAATGATCTACCAAACTTTTTGATTCCAAATTATTTGGTGTCTGAACAGCCTCTAAATGAAACGCTGTATGATTATCTATATCAATCGCTGCTATACCAGATATTTCCAATCCCCATTTTGCCTTTCCCGCTACACCAGACCAATAATAACCAACTCCACAGGTGGATTTACCAGATTTACTAACATAACTCGGGTCGAAAGCAATGGTTAAATGTTTGCCCCCATACTCAGTAATCAATTCTTTATTGAAATTTAAAAAGTCAAAAGACTTACTAAACTGATTCCTGTAATGTTGTTCTCCATGATCACCATAACGACTTAACTGCATAAAATTTAAACGTCCTTTTATGCTGAGAAATAGACCAAAAACTTCCAACATAAAATCATATTGCCATTTATTTACATCTTTCATTTTGTTAAGTAATCTTTTTGTGTGATATTTATAGTTGGATTTCTCCTTGAGAAGCATCATTAATAGCTGTTTGAAATTAACTATTAATTTACTGATAATCAGGGAGTTATCCTAATTTTTGAACCTGTTTTTTTAACTTATTTAATTGACTGTTAGAGGGTTAGGGCAAAGTTTAACGGAGTATTGTTAACAGAAAAGAGGTAAAATTACTAATATTCTGTTGTTAAAGAATGTTTTCTTTAACAAAAAAGCACCTACTGTTAAGTAGAGTGCTTTTGATAATTAAGAATTCTAATGTATAATTAGAATTTATCCCAAAATAATTTTTGCTCTGCAGTATCAGAGCCTATTGCAACTGAAGCTGCAGTGTAGTTTGTCCCATTAAGAGTTTGCTCAATTACAGGATAAGTATATCTATTTGGAAAACCAGATATTGCATCTGTTGGTGTTGCCATAACAGGAAAATCTAATAACCTTATAGATGTCCATGCTTCTAAACCTCTGTTGTATAAAGCAATCCATTTTTGATTGCCAATTACTTCTTTCCAAGGTGTTGTAGCTGTACTTACAGCTAAAACGATGTTATAATCAATATTTGTTTGCGCTAAATATGATGCTGCGTCTGCAGAAGAAACTCCCCAGTCTTCAAAAGAAGCTGTAATTGCTAAATCATAATGTTCCTTAGCCGTACCGCCTACTGCAAACGTACGAGCAGCAGCTTCTGCTAATAAAAATTCTACTTCTGCATAATCTAAAAGAACACCTGATGTAGTTGCGGCTTCAACAAATGAAGATACGTGAGTATGTATATCATAACCAGAAGTACTGCCAATTTCTCCTCCTAGATAAACAACTTGACTAACAGATAAATCGGCATCTATATTGTCATCAAAATAAAAAGCCATTCTAGGATCAGTAAACAGAACTGAACCGGGGGCTACAGTTGCATCATCTTTTGTGTCTATAACTCCATCTTCATTTGAATCGGTTAAGTATTCATATGTTCTAGGTTGCATTATTTCTACAATCGTTTTTCCAGCAACAAAATCATGTCTTCCGCTTAAAATTAAGTTATTGTGAATTGGATTTGTGTTTGGTGCAGCAGAAAAGTATTCGTAATCTGCATTATCTGCATTACTTGTAAATACTCCTGATGTAACTGCGTCTTCTACCGTTGATTTTGCTAACGTATTATCTACATCAGATAGTAAAATACCCATCCTTAATTTTAAAGATGCAGCAAATTTTTTCCATAAATTAGTATCTCCATTATAAAGGAAATCAGAATTACCAAAACTGGCATTACTTGTGTCTAATCCATTTATTGCGGAAGTCAATCTAATAATAAGGTCTTTATAGACTGTTAAACCATCATCGTATTTTGGTAATAAGTTAGTGATGTCTAAAGCTTCAGTATATGGCACATCTCCAAAAGTTTCGACTAATAAAGAATATGTGTACACCGTTAGAATTTCAATAACCATAAGCTTGTTAGCTTTTGTTAATTGATCACTAGGTACTGCATAGGTAGTTTCGGTAATAATTTTTTTAGCTTCATTTAAATCTTTTAATACATCTCTATATAAAACCTTCCAATGTTCTTCAGGTATACTACGACCTACTTGATCGTAATTACTTTCATTTGTATACGTAGTCTCTTGTAAGTATTGAGACCAAAGCTTCGTGTTATTATTATTTACATTTAAATCAACTACTTGATCTACTAAACTTTTTTGTGCACTGGTAAATAAGCTTTCACCAGAAACAGTAGCAGGGTCTTTGATATTCTGATTTAGATTTTCTAAATTATCAGAACAAGAAGCAAGGAATACTGCTGCAAATACTATTAATATTTTTTTCATTTTTTTTGTTTTAGAATTGTAATTTAACGTTAAATCCAAAATCTCTAGTAGTTGGTAAAGACCCTACAGAGTATCCTTGCAAGTTTCCTGATGACAACCCAGACTCCGGATCAGCATGTGGAAGGTTTTTATGGATAATCCAAAGATTTGATCCCGTAAAACTAATAGACCCTCCTGTTAAAAAAGATTTATCTGTTAACTTTTGAGGTAAATTATAAGTAATTGCAACTTCTCTAAGTTTAACATAACTTGCATCATATACGAATGCTGAATTTGGTAAGCCTCTTCTGTAACCAAAGGCACCAAACCTATCTGCTCTTATACGGGTTGTATTAGTTGTTCCATCTGGATTAACTCCTGGATTGATAAAGCCACCTCCATTAGCAAGTGTATTTCTTACAGGGTTTCCTAAATCGTTTATAAAAGCAGTTTCTGCATATAAACCTGTTGCTTGTCCGTAATGTTGATCTAAAGAAAAGATACTACCTCCTTGTTGTATATCGATTAAGAAACTTAAAGATATGTTTTTATATTTTAAGCTGTTAGAAATCCCCATTAACCAATCTGGGTTCGTATTACCAATTATTTGGTCTGAAGTTCTTGTTTTTATATATTGACCACTAGAAGCATCAACAACTCTTTTTCCATTTAAATAAGTATAGTCCGTTCCCTGAATAACACCATATGGTTGATCTAGGGTAGCATTAATAGTAACACCTCCTTGAAAAGAGCCTAATTGTAAGTTTGTAATTCCGTTAGCTAAAGATAAAACTTTACTTTTATTTTTAGACCAATTTACATTTGTTTTCCAAGTAAAATCTTCTGTTTTAATTGGAGTTCCAGAAAGAGAAATCTCTAAACCTTTATTCTCAATTTCTCCTGCATTTAAAATTTTATAAGAATAACCTGTTGCCGTTGTTGTTGGAACACCATATATTTGATCTATAGAGTTATTTTTATAGTATGCGAAATCAATACTTAATCTATTTTTAAATAACTTCATTTCGATACCAGCCTCAAAACTTGTTGTTGTTTCTGGTTTTAAATTTAGATTCTTTTGGTGTTAGAAACGGATGTGCCTCTATCGTTTTTAATAACATATGTGTCTTGCAAGAAATCGAAAGGAGCACTATTACCTACCTCTGCATAGTTAGCTCTTAATTTACCAAAAGATAACCAATCTTGATTGGCTAATAATTTTGAAAAAACAAAACTACCAGCAAATGATGGATAATAGAAAGTGCTATTATCTTCTGGTAAGGTAGAAGAATGATCTCTTCTTATGGTTGCATCAAAAAACAATGTATTGTCATACCCTATAGAGCCACTAGCATATATACCATCTACACCTATTTTTTCATCTTTTTCGGTTGGTCTAGGATTAGCATTTACTGTGTTTTGTAAAGAATATAATCTAGGTACGATTAACCCACCTGCTGTAGAAGCATATATAGATTGGAAATGGTTTCTTCTAATATTTGTACCTATAATACCTTTTAAGTTTAGCTTATCACTTAAATCTTTATCGAAGTTAAACATTAAATCATAATTTGTTTCTGTATTTTGAATATTTCGTCTTCCATATCCTGATGTTTCATTTGCTCTAGTTACACCAAAACTACTTGCGACACTACCTACAGCTTTTCTTTCTTCTTGTAATTCAGAATATGTATCTGTAGCAATTCTACCAGTTACATTTAACCAATCGGTTAATACATAGTTTAAAGAAATATTACCTAAGAAACGATTCCTTGAATCATTTTGATAGTTTTCATATCTTACCCAATAAGCGTTGTTCCAAAACAATGGAGCAGAACCCGCATCTGTAGTTGCAGGGTTTCCAAGTAACATTTCTTTTTGTCGCAAAATATATGTCTTTTTGTTGTTGTAAATCAACATTTGTTTGCCACCATTGTTTAAATTGAGAAACGATATTACCACTATATCCTGTAGAATTACGCCCTAGTGCACTTGTTTTCATATAGTTAGCAAATCCGGTAGCTGTTAGTTTTTCACTCAGTTTAAAATTACCACTCATAGAAAAATTGTGTTTATTAATTTCGCTATTAGGCATTAAACCAGTTTGGTCAAATTTTGTGTAATTTATTCTAAAAGAACCCTCATCAAAAGATTTGTCTAAAGATACAGAATTTGTTAAGGTAATTGGAGTTTCGAAAAAAGAAATAGGTCCATTTGCAGCATTAACCCATGGAGTTGCTGTTCTGTAATTTGGAGAATCTGGATCAAAAGAATCCCATTGGTACACTAATAAATTTGGGTCAAATGCAGCTCCATAAGAGCCATCTTCTGTATGTAATACAACTTGGTCATTAACACCATTACCAGTTACATCTTTAATATACCAGTGATTATCTGGGCCACTATAAAAATGTCCATAACCAGCACCATATTGAGTTTGATATTTAGCAAAAGTACTCTTATCAATTTTACCAAACGTTGCACCAGAATTTATTGTCACACCAACACCTTTAGAGTTTTTACCTTTCTTAGTAGTAATCATAATTACACCATTTGCAGCTCTAGACCCATATAACGCAGATGCCGCAGCCCCCTTTAGTATATTAATTGATTCAATGTCTTCTGGGTTAATATCTGAAGCGGCATTACCATAATCGTAATACCCACCTATAGCTTGCCCTTGTTTAGCAGAGTTTGTACTTGTGTTGTTAATTGGTACACCATCAATAACAAATAAAGCTTGGTTACTACCTTTTAATGATGCATTACCACGAATTACAACATTGGTAGAGCCTCCCATATTATTGTTCTTTCTAATTTGAATACCAGAAACTTTACCAGAAAGTGCGTTTACAAAGTTACCACTCTTATTAGTTGTTAACTCTTCACCACTTACTTTTTGAGTTGAATACCCTAAAGATTTTTTATCTCTAGAAATACCCAATGCAGTTACAACGACCTCATCCAATACATTAGCGTCTTCACTCATAGTAACATTTATAGAGTTTGAAGAACCAATAGTCTTCTCAACTGTAGACATACCTATAAAACGAAATACAAGTATATCACCTGTACTCGCTTTAATAGTGTAGTTACCATCAAAATTAGTTTCAGTACCAGTTGTAGTACCTTTTTTTAATACAGTTACTCCAGGTAAAGGACCTGTTTCATCCGAAACGGCACCTGAAATTGTTCTGTCTTGTGCAAATGATATTTGCACGACCAACGCCAGTAATAGCGTTAAAATTACATTAAACTTTGTCTTCATTTTATAATTATTTGAATTAATTAACTGCTAAAGTCTTAATTTTATCTTAAAATGCCAACTTTTTAACAGAAAAAAAGCGCAAATTATTGTAAAAAATTGTACACCCGTTTAATGTCCATTAGCTGTAATACTCGCTATGACTATCCTGTTAAAGATTTGTTCTCCAAAATATCGTCTATTGAGCTTATAGACGAACTCATTGAGGTATAGTTGTAAATATTTTTTCTTGATTTTATTGATATGTTCCTGCAAAATTCAGAGAAACCAACAGAAGCAGCAACACGCTATTATATATCAAGTTTAAAGCCGAATCCTGAAAGTTTTCAAAATGCGATTCGCTCACATTGAGCTATTGAAAACAAATTACATTGGATGTTAGATGTAGCCTTCTCTGAAGATGCCTCTAGAAAAAGAGCAGGTAATGCAACTCAAACTTCTCTATACTTACTAAAACGGCTTTAAACATGCTCAAAAAAGACAATAATGCAAAGGTTGGGGTTAAAAGTAGAAGGCTCAAAGCTGCTATAAGCAATGACTACTTATTGAAAATACTAAATTTATGATGCGTTTGCCCTGAGACAGCTATACGCAATTTTACAAAATGAAAAAGTTTCACTATCTTGCATCTTTAAAAACTACGCATAGCTGTGCAGACGTTGTAAGTAATTTTCGCAGATGCCAACTTAACATAATTTAAGATTTAAAAAAAAGTGAAACTAAAAACAAAAAAATAACGTTAAAATTATAATCAAAGGAAAAACATTTATGAAGTATATTTTAGTTCTTTTAATAACTATGCTATTTTCTTTTGGGCTGTTTGCTCAAAATATTATTATAAATAATTCTGATACTATTACTGCAAGCAAATTATATTTTGCCTATGGACAAGCATATAATTTGAAGTTGGATAGAACTTATTCTCGATTAGCTAAAAACGGGTTTAACCACCTTTTTAATTTGGGTTATGAAAACCTGAACGACAATAGAGTTATTAATATTGAAGGTAGTTTTATGATTGGAACGTTAAAAACTAAAGGGAATAATATAAATGTTATTAATGATTATGCAGGAAACCTAAAACTAAAATATCTTAAAAAAATAACCCTTAATAACCTATCTGTATATGCCGGTGGAAGCATCAATTTTAGAGGATATGTTTGGTTTCCACAAGGTTCTGAACTAAGATACGCATGGGATATTAATTTAGGAATAGGATTGGCAACATCTGTACGCTACAAAATTAACCCAAAACTATTTTTTCAGTATGATTTGGATTTTCCCTTATTAGGTATTTTATGGCGACCACATAATAACGGACAGCAATTAACCACAGAAGAAATACAGTTAGAAAAAGGGGTTTTTGCATCAGCATTTGAAACACCGAGATTTTCTCATATATTCAACACTTTATACATTGATAATTCATTTAAATTATTCTACGCTGTTTTAGATAAAATTAATATTTATTACAATTTTACTCTATTATATGATTACATAAAACAGCCTTTGGTGAAAAAAGGTTACGCGTTTAATAATTCTATAGGTATAACATACAAATTTTAAGGAGAATGAAAATAATGAAATATTTTAAAATGTTTTTACTTACCGTTGTGCTTTTATCATGTGATAAAGATTTAATGGTAGATACTTCACCAAAGGGTGATTTTAAACTGTTTTTTGAATATTTGAAAAACGATTACTCTTATCGTGATGCTTATCCTTTTACAATGGAAGAACTTAAACATAAATATTTACCGCAAATTGAGGCTTCAAATACTCAGGTTACATTGGCTACCGTATTAGTGAGCATTGAGAATGAATTAAAAGACCCCCATTTGTATTTTAATGAAGATAATATTTATAACTTATCAAATGTTCCTAAATATACATTCGATTCTTTGGAAAAAATAATACCAATTTTTGCTGAAGTTACCATTAGCAGAAATACCCCCTACTATACTTATGGAATTATCACATCAAATCCCAACATTGGATATATTTACATCAGAGCTTTTAATGATGATATAGGGGGAACAAATTCGCTTGGTATTGACGATGGTGTGAAAGAAATTGATAACATCATTCAGGAATTGAATAGCAAGGGAATTACATCAATGATTGTAGATATGCGTTCAGGTGCAGGTGGTTCTAATTATGTTCCACGGTATATTGCTCAGCGATTTATTGATAAAACAGCAATTTATATGACAGAATACTATCCTGAAGGAAACTCTTTTATAAAAAAGGAATGGAAAGTTAAACCTGAAGGAACAGGATTTAGAACAGACAAAATTGCATTATTATCAAATGGAAAAACAGCCAGTGGAGGTGAAATGTTTCTATTGGCAATGCTTCAAAGAGATAATTTAATTCATATTGGCTCAAATTCGGTAGGTGCAACAGGAAATATCGTAGATAAAGATTTATCTAATGGCTGGAATTTTACCATGACCAATTCTCGAACAGAACATCCTAATGGAAACCAATATTTTAAAGTCGGAATAACCCCATCAATTATCGTGAAAAATGATACAAATTATGCCTATACACACGATAACGACAAATTGATAGAAAAAGCAATTGAAGAATTATAGTAGTGAATATAAACTACTTACAACAAAAAACTGTACTAAAAAACAAATAAAAACTCATTAAAAAAATCGCTAGACACTATCGTGCCAACACCGCCAGAACCCTCTAGCGCAGCTTCACTTTGTCTGTCATTCGGTCGAAAAACGCCTCAGAACAGACAGTTATACGCAGTTTTCCAAAATGAAAAAGCTTCACTGTTTTGCATCTCGAAAAACTACGCATAGCTGCGCGGACGTTATGCCTAATTAGTCGCTCCTTAAAAAGGTTTCAACATTCTGATTTACAGTTAATTATTTGATATTTTTCACTGTTTATATAGTGTTTAATTGCAAGATTTTCCGTATATTATAGTATAAACCTTGCAATAAATGATAGGAAAAACAGCGAATCAAAATCAACAAAATTTGTTCAGACCTTTGCTCAAGGATTTTATTAATTTGAGCCACGAATTAATTTTGTTGAGCAACAAAATAGATTGGAAATACTTTGAGAAAGATTTCTCACAGTATTATTCACATACAGGTCAACCAGCGATGCCAGTACGATTAATGGTTGGAAGTTTAATGCTCAAGCGTATTTATAATTTATCTGATGAGCGTCTATCCGAAGCTTGGGCAATGAACCCTTACATGCAATATTTTTGTGGCATGGCTTATTTTGAGTATCAATTTCCCTGTGATCCAAGTGACTTTGTACATTTCAGAAAACGTATAGGAGAACTAGGAGTTCAAAAAATATTTGCATACTCTATCCGTCTTTTTGGTAAAGCAGCCAAAGAAAAAGTAACATTATCAGACACCACAGTAGCAGAGAACAACACTACCTTTCCTACAGATGCTAAATTAGCCAAAAAGATTATTGATAAATGCAATGATATTGCTAAAAAAGAAAAGATAAAGCAACGACAAAGTTATGTCAGAACCTCAAAGCAATTATTAAGAGACACCCATAATCGTAAACATCCAAAGCGATATAAAAAAGCAAAGAAAGCAGATGCAAAACTAAAAACTATAGCAGGTCGTTTACTTCGAGAGTTGGAAAGAGAATTACCCGAACACGTTTTAGAAGTCTATAAAAAGCAGTTTGCTTTGTATTATCAAATCTTACATCAAAAGCGAACAGATAAAGATAAAATTTACAGTATTCACAAACCATTTACAGCATGTATCGCTAAAGGGAAAGTGCATAAAAAACATGAATTTGGCACTAAAACAGGGTTAATTACTACTTCAAAAACATTAATCATTACTGCGATAAAAAGTTTTAAAGGCAATCCTCACGATAGCAAAACAATAGCACCATTATTAGAACAAATGCAATCCAATATTGCTTTTTTACCCCAAGAAGTTGTTTATGACAGAGGTGGAAAAGGCATCAAACAAATAGGTAACACCAAAATATCAACTCCTGATTATAGACCTTTAAAACGAGATACAGAATATCAGAAAAGATGTAAAAGAGGAAAATTTAGAAGAAGAGCTGCTATTGAACCAGTTATTGGTCATTTAAAAACAGACTTTAGATTGAACCAAAACTATCTTTGGGGAGAAAATTCCCCGCAAATCAATGCCTTTTTAGCTGCTACAGGTTGGAATCTTAAGAAATTTATGAAACAACTCAAAGAAGAATTTAATAACTTATTGTTTAATATTTTAAGACCTCTTTTTTCTTTATTTTCTTCGCCAAGAAAATGGGTTGTTAAGGTTTGACTAATTAACAAACATTATCTTTCTTTTAACAAAAAATAAAAAAAAATATAATATTTTTGTAAAAAAATTTAAAAACATTTGATATGAAACGAATAGTATTTATTATCCTTAGTGTATTATTTATCTCCATACAGTATTGTTACTCACAAGAAATTCCTAATGGTGCTATAATGCTTGATGAAAACACAATTATAAAAGACGAATTAGGTAAAAAAGTGGAGATGTTTAAATTTATGGAGTTAATGAATTCTGGGGAGATAATGAATTCTGGGGAGTGGACAATGGATCCAGTAAATGATTCCGAAGGAAAATTGTTATATATGCAATTAAGAAAAACAACCGAAGAAGAAAAAAAAATGATGGCACAAATGCCTATGTTGATTCAAGAAAACAGTTCCGATTTAATTGGAAAAAGTGCACCAAATTTTAAAATGATAGATATAAACGGGAATACTATTTCTTCGGAAAACACAAAAGGAAAAGTAGTTGTGTTAAATTTTTGGTTTACTTCCTGTAAACCTTGTGCTTCTGAAATCCCTGAATTAAATGAAGTTTACGAAAAATATAAAAAAGACACAAATGTGGTTTTCGCATCAATTACTTTCGATAAACGGGATAAAGTGAATTTATTTCTTAAAAAGTTTCCAATTAAATACCCTGTGGTTTCAGATGCAAAAGAGATCTGTGTTTTATTTAAGACTATAGGATACCCAACCAATATTGTAATTGACAAGAATGGGAACTATCTCGATTATATAACTGGAGGTTTCCCTAAAATTGGACATCAAATCTCAAATTCTATTCAGAATGCTTTGGAAAATAGAAAATAGAGATAGAGTTTCTACGGAACAAGCAATGAAACTAATAAATAGCAACAACTACGTGTACGACTCCCAAAAAAGATGAAAACAACAGAGGAATAGAGACTGTAAACTCAACTCTGTCTGAATAAAAAAAAGTATTAATTTTATTCAGACAGAAAAGATGAAAAAATCAAAACAAGAATTACTAGAAAAGAAAGCCTTAGATCAGTTATTATCAGGTAAGAGTTTATTTGGAAAAGAGGGTGCATTTGCACCGATGTTAGCATTCATTGCGGAACGCACTTAAAAATTTAAAATTTAAAAAACAACTGAAGTTCTCTCTCGAAGTCTGAATAAAATTGCGGAATGAAAACTCACTCAAATCTGAATAAAAATAACCTCGGACTTTTTAGCAAGATTACGGAATCAAATTCTGAATCGAAAAACAAAAAACGAACTGTATGTGGAATTTATCACTCAAAACCTGACTGAATTTCTGTGCGGAATTGAATGAAATACGGAAAAAATCACGGAAGACTTCCTCTCTATCGGAAAATTAGCATCGGAATTTGAGCAAGTTTATGGAATCGAAAAAGGTTGACTTTACTCAAAATTGGAAAATATAAAAAAACGGAAAAACAACGAAATGCTAACAAAATATAAAATTAATTACTACTTTAGTACTTAACCAAAGGTCATTGAAATTTTGTTGCGTCTGATTTTTTCCTTCGGAAAATCCTCGCACACAAAATCGTAACTAATCTTATACCAGCCGTTATCCACAAGCAAGAAAAAGGAGAATAATGCAAGTTGAAACAATAAATATTAACAAAGAAAACTTATCATATTTTGACAATAAAAAAGGTGGTATAACTTTATTATTTATTCACGGCTCTTTTATAAATAAGGAATATTGGAATAATCAATTATCTTATTTCTCTGAAAAATATAGAGTTATTGCCATTGATATCGCAGGACACGGAAATTCTTCACAAAATCGACAAGAATGGACAATCCAAAATTACGGAAAAGACATTAGCGAATTTATAAAAAGACTTTCACTAAAAAACGTTATTTTAATAGGTCATTCCATTGGTGCGGATATTATGTTGGAAACTATAACCAACAATTCCGAAAATATAATCGGACTGATTGGAATTGATTATTTTAAAAATATTGGAAATGAACTTCCTCAAAACATAATTAACCAAATAGTTGCTAATTTAAAATCCGCTTTTTCAAATACTTGTGCAGAATATGCTAAACAAGCGTTATTAAGCAAAGAAACCGAACCTGAACTTACCGAAAAAATTACATTAGCATTTAGAGAAATAAATCCCAAAGTTGGAATATCATTAAACGAAAATTCCTTTAATTACACACAAAGGGAAACAGAACTCTTAAAAGAATTACCAATTAAAATACATCTAATAAATGTAAATTACCTTCCAACAAATGAAGTGAATTTAAAAAAATATATTGACGGAAAATACGAATTGCAGACTTTGAATGGAACTTGTCATTATCCAATGCTTGAAAGTCCGAATGATTTTAATATTTGCCTTGAAAAAATTCTTTCCAAAATTAAAGCAAACTAAATGGTTTTAGAAATAAAGCAAACGGAAAAATATAAGTTTCAAGCAGAAATTTATAAAACGGGAATAAATTATTGTGTTGACGTTCCAAAGAACATTACGTCAGAATTGATTGCAATAAAAGGCTATATAAAAGTTAAAGGAATAGTGAATGAATTTCCGTTCAAAAAACATCTTGTTCCTGTTAAATTTGGACTTTATAGATTGTTTGTTAATGTTCCAACTCTTAAAGGTGCAAAGACATCAGTTGGTGAATTTGCTAACTTTGAAATTGAACAAGGTTTTGAAGTTGAAATAAAAGAATATCCAGTTCAAAAAATTTTATTATCATCATTGGCAGAAAACGAAAGTGGCATTTGTGTAGGTGTAGATGATTCTTCATTAGAGTTCTTACGCTTTTTAGACCGACAAGGAATTGCGCTTGGGCAACATATTACTGTTATAGAAAAAGAACCTTTTGACGACTCTTTACGGATTAGAATAAACGAAAAAGAGCTTTCAATTTCGCATAAAATAGCCACTAATTTATACATCAGAAAATAATGGTCACTTACAATCCAGTTACAGCACTTATCATTTTTTTTGCACTCATTATTGTGCTGTATTTCTTATTTAGGCCACACAAAGGGCTGTATTATTTACTTAAAAAAACCTATCAATCTAAAGAAAAAATGGTGATAGAAGACATTCTTAAACTCTTGTACCATAGCCAATCTTCTAATAAAGAATTGACCATTATAGATTTGACAAACAGCTTGCAAGAAAGCAATTCTTTGTTGGTAGATTGTACGCATAAAATGATAGTAACACAACTTATTTTTATGAAAGGAGATCGGTTTATCTTATCAGAAACGGGTAATGAATATGCGCTTCGTATTATTAGATCTCACCGTTTGTGGGAGAAATTTTTATCAGAAAAAACAGGATTCGACAAAAAAGAATGGCATCATTTGGCAGAAAAAAAAGAACACGAATTAAGCGTTGAACAAACCGAACAATTAGCATCGCTTTTAGGAAATCCAAAATTTGACCCTCACGGAGATCCAATACCAACAAGTACTGGAAAAATGGCACATAAAAACGGCGTTATTCTTTCTGGTTTTCCGATAAATACTTTGGGGAAAATTGTGCATATAGAAGATGAACCCGATATTATTTACAAACAGATTTTGGCAGAAAATATTCATTTAGGTTCTCATCTTCGAGTAGTAGAAAATAATGCAACACGGGTTGTTTTTCATTCCGAAGGAGAAAAATTTGTGTTAGCACCGATTGTGGCAGGAAATATTTCTGTAGAAAAAATAGAAAAAAATATTCTTATAGAAGAAGGAATAGAGCGTTTGTCTAATTTAAAAATAAACGAAACCGCAAAAATTGTTGGACTTTCAAAAGAATGTAGAGGAGAAAATAGGCGAAGGTTATTAGATTTAGGTTTTGTAAGAGGAGCAACGATACGTATCGATTTATTAAATCCATTAAGTGATCCGAAGGCGTTTTTAATTAAAGGAACTGCGATTGCTTTGCGAGAAAATCAATCTTCAAAAATTCTGATAAAAAAAGAATAAAATGGAAAATAAAACAACTAGTGCTTGTGACACTTGTGCGCATTTTAATGCAGACGGATTAAAAAAGTTGGGTGTACATACCGCTAATTTTGATTTTGTAATTGCCTTGGCAGGAAACCCGAATACTGGGAAAAGCACCGTTTTTAACGCCTTAACTGGTTTAAGACAACATACTGGTAATTGGCCAGGGAAAACAGTAACACGTGCAGAAGGCGCTTTTGAATACAATAATCAAACCTTTAAATTAATAGATTTACCAGGTACTTATTCCTTACTTTCTACATCCGAAGATGAAGAAGTTGCTAGAAATTTTATCCTTTTTGGCAAACCAACAGTTACGGTTATTGTGGTTGATGCAAGTAGATTAGAACGGAATTTAAACCTCACATTACAGATTTTAGAAATTACAGAAAATGCTGTTTTGTGTTTAAATTTAATGGACGAAGCCAAACGGAATGGCATTAAAATAGATACCAGAACGTTGTCTAAAGATTTAGGAATTCCTGTTGTGCCTGTAAGTGCACGATATAAAGAAGGAATTCCTGAATTGATTCAAGTTATTAGCGAATTGGCAAATGGAAAGATACAATGTACGCCCAGAAAAATTAAAAATATTCCAAAAGATATTGACAAAGCAGTACAACAATTAAGTATGGAAATAGCCAAAGAATACCCAACAATTTCGAATAGTAGATGGATTGCATTGCGTTTATTAGAAGGAGATACACAGATTGTTGAAGCATTGAAAACGGGCGAGTTTATTTAGATTATGAAAACAAAAAACATAGAAAACATTATTGCATTGTCTAAAGATTTACGTTGGCAAATTGGCGATGATTTACACGACAGTTTAGCAGAAAGTATTTATGCAGACGCTTCTAAAATTGTAGAAGATTCGGTCACAAAAGGAACTCAGAAAAGAAGTATCCGTTTAGATGCAAAAATAGATAGAATTGTAACCAGTAAATTATGGGGCTTTCCTATTATGTTTTTCATTTTAGCCGTTATTCTTTGGTTAACAATTATTGGTGCAAATTATCCATCAGGTTTATTGGCAGAACTATTGTTAGACACTATGCATCCAATATTAAAAGGATTTGCATCTTCTCTTGGAATGCCTTGGTGGTTAGATGGTTTTTTAATTGACGGTGTGTATTTGGCAGTTGCGTGGGTAATTGCCGTAATGTTGCCGCCAATGGCAATATTTTTCCCATTATTTACACTATTGGAAGACTTCGGATATTTACCCAGAGTTGCCTTTAATATGGATTATTTATTTAAAAAATCTGGCGCGCATGGTAAACAAGCCTTAACTATGAGTATGGGTTTTGGCTGCAATGCCGCAGGAGTTGTGGCAACCAGGATTATTGATAGTCCAAGAGAACGATTAATTGCCATTATTACCAATAATTTTTCATTATGTAACGGTCGTTGGCCAACACAAATTCTATTAGCAACGATTTTTATTGGAGCAGTTGTACCAGAAAGTTATTCAAGTATTGCCTCTTTATCTGCGGTGATTGGAATTGCCATTTTAGGCATCTTTTTTATGTTTTTCTTTTCTTGGGGATTGTCAAAAACAGTGTTAAAAGGAGAGGTTTCTACCTTTAATTTAGAATTACCACCGTATCGTCCACCCGTTTTTTGGAAAACAGTATATACGTCTTTAATAGACAGAACATTAATTGTTTTGTGGCGTGCTATTATTTTTGCGGCACCTGCAGGAGCTGTAATTTGGTTGATTTCTAATATTTATATTGGCGATAAAAGTATGGCAGTTTGGACGATTGAATCGTTAGATGGTTTCGGATTTTTACTCGGAATGAATGGTGTGGTTTTATTGGCTTATATTTTAGCGATTCCTGCCAATGAAATTGTGATTCCAACTATTTTAATGCTCACCGTTATGGCAACAGGAATTCCTGGTGGCGAAGGCGTTGGTGTTCTATTTGAGTTAGAATCTGTATCTGCAACTGCCGATATTTTAAAAGCAGGCGGTTGGACACTTCTTACGGCAGTAAATGTGATGCTCTTTAGTTTATTACACAATCCGTGTAGCACCACTATTTATACTATTTACAAAGAAACCAATAGTGTAAAATGGACAACTCTTGCTTCTCTTTTACCTATTGTTGCAGGTTTTATTGTTACGTTTTTAGTCGCACAAATTTGGCGGATATTTTAGTGAAGTTTTGAGGAGTGTATAGGTTTTTTGTGTAGGACTGTAGATGAACGGTTAGTATAAGATTTCGTTACGTGAATAAGCAATTAATTATACATGGTGTTGTTTTTTTAATATTCTATAATCTTAAAATCCTCAAGATTCTTTATATCAGGTTCAATTAGACTTGTTACCAAACTATGGTCATTTGTATAAAAACCCGTCATTATTAATGTATAAAGAATGTTTTTCTTTCTTACTACAAAAAACACTCGCAAATTGGTTGATGAACAATTGGCAACATACATTTCAGAAATTAGTGTCCAACAATTTTTACTAAAAAATGTATATTAGAAAGAAAAAGGATAATTGGCATTTCGATTCAACTTACCATCTTTAGTAGGAAACAACAACAAAATTGGAGAATCCTTACCTTATTTGAAGGCAATACCTTGTTTTTAAAAGGCGGTAATTCTGGTTATATTTCTGCAGACGAAGAACCGATTATCAATGCACATTTTCCTAATTCTGATATTATAACTATTAACCTGAGCTCGACTTAAGAGTCGTTGATTATTAATTGATTACGAAATTTAAGGTTGAAAACTATTCGTTTTCTAAGGGTTTAGCCTATTTTCTATTGAATATAAAATGAAATCGAAATAGAATATAAACTTTACCCAATCAGATGTAGCTACAACTGGTTGATTGTTAGTAAAATATATTATATTTCAATCTTGTTTCTTAGGTCGAACTCAGGGTATTAAAAATGCTGGGCATTGGTTGCATGCAGAGCAACCAGAAGACTTTTATGAAGCTGTTTCTGCTTTTTTTTATCAGCTAAAACCCTTTAGAAGTCTATCTATTTATAGAAAACACTTGACTTTGTCAATTATTTTCACGACCCTCGCCGAACTAAAAATAAAGAGCATTAAAACGTCACCTAATTTTTGTAACGTTAAAGGGTTTTAAGTACGGTAATGGAATTTGGAAAGTATTTTATAGAAACGTATTTTTAGGTTTCTTTAACCAAAAGGAATTAAGAAAAAAACAACAATCAACAAGATTAAAAACCAATTTAGTGTAACGCCTAATCTTTAACTTGTGTAAACTATGTATCTTAACGTACACTCCCTTTTTATTTCTAAAAAATCAATACAAAGTTTTCCGTAGTTTTGCAGTATGATTAAAGAGCTTCAACTCCGCGTAAATCTTATTGAAGAAAAGAAAGACGATATTTTACTTTTTAAAGCATCCAAAAAATTAGGTGTTGCTAAAAATGAAATTACCGCTGTAAAAGTTTTACGAAAGTCTATTGATGCTCGTAAAAAAGACATCATTTTCAACTATAAAGTTGCAGTGTATATCAACGAGAATATTTCTGAGAAATCAAATTATATTTTTGAATATAAAGATGTTTCTACTGCCAAAGAAATCCATATTATTGGTTTTGGCCCTGCAGGAATGTACGCTGCATTGCGCTGTATTGAGTTGGGCTACAAACCTATTGTTTTAGAACGCGGTAAAAATGTACAAGATCGTCGTAGAGATTTAAAAGCAATAAACCAAGATCATTTTGTAAACGAAGATTCTAATTATTGTTTTGGCGAAGGCGGCGCAGGAACGTATTCTGACGGAAAATTATATACGCGTTCTTTAAAGCGTGGTGATGTTCGTAGAATTTTTGAAAACTTAGTGTTTCACGGAGCTACAGAACAAATTTTAGTGGATGCTCATCCGCATATTGGAACTAATAAACTGCCAAAGATTATTCAGAATATTCGCGAACAAATTTTAAAATACGGTGGCGAAATTCATTTTAATAGTCGCGTTACCGATTTTGTTATCAAAGACAATAAACTGCAAGCTATTCAGCTGAATAGCGCTACAGAAATGGACGTGAATTCTGTGATTTTAGCAACAGGTCATTCTGCTAGGGATATTTACGAATTATTGCATAAAAAAAACATCGCATTAAAAGCAAAATCTTTTGCAATGGGCGTTCGTGTTGAGCATCCGCAAGAAATTATTGATCAAATTCAGTATCATTGTAGCGGACAACGAGATGAATTATTACCCGCCGCCGCCTATAGTTTGGTGCATCAAGTAAATAATCGTGGTGTATATTCTTTTTGTATGTGCCCTGGTGGTTTTATTGTTCCCGCAGCCACAGCAAATGGCGAAGTTGTAGTAAACGGAATGTCTCCAAGTAAACGGAATAATAAGTTTGCTAATTCTGGAATTGTAGTGGAATTAGATATTGATAAAGACTTTAAGAAATACGAAGAGTTTGGTGCTTTAAAAGCTTTAGAATTTCAAAAGGCCTTAGAAAAAATAGCTTTTTACGCTGGCGGAAGAAGTCAAGTTGCGCCCGCACAACGTTTGGTAGATTTTGTAGATGGAAAATTATCGAATGATTTAAATGACACTTCGTATCAACCAGGATTAAAATCTGCTCCGTTACATTCTTTATTACCAAAAATTATTGGCGCAAGATTACGAAAAGGTTTTGCTGCTTTTGGCGAAAAAATGCACGGGTACTATACCAACGAAGCAAATATTATTGGAGTTGAGTCTAGAACTTCTTCACCTGTAAATATTCCACGTAAAGAAGATTTAGAACATCCAGAAATTGAAGGTTTATTTCCTTGTGGCGAAGGTGGTGGTTACGCTGGTGGAATTGTTTCTGCGGCTATGGACGGAGAGCGTTGTGCTGAGGCTGCGATTGCAAAACGATAAGATTATGGCTAAAAAAGGAAAAGCAAAGAACACCGCTAATAAAGCAAAACATACCAAGTTGATGAATCAAAAAATCAATAAAATAAAATTAGAAAAGCAACAGAATAAAGAACGTTTAAAAGCGATTATTAAAAAAGTAAACGAAGAAAAAGTAAGGAATAGTTAATTTCTTTTTTTAAATCAATCATTAATCGTAATATTGCAATATATAAATTATGGGACTTACTAAATCAGAAATATTTACAACAACGCAAAACGAAATTGCTCAAATAGCAAAAGTACTAGGGCATCCTGCGCGCATTGCTATTATTGAGTATTTATTTAAGATAAATACCTGTGTTTGTGGAGATTTAGTAAGCAAAATCGGTTTGGCACAACCCACTATTTCTCAGCATTTAAAAGAACTAAAAAATATAGGCATTATTAAAGGCACTATAGATGGAACAAGCGTTTGCTATTGTATTGACAAAGAAAAGTGGAAACATATTCAACAAACAGTTTTCAGTTTTTTGCAAATAGATACAACTAAAAAAACGTGTTGCCCATAAAAAAAATTAAAACAATTAATCGTAATATTACAATAAAACTATTAATATGAAATTATCAGAAATTAAAAAATATTTAAAAAATTCAAAAAACATTGCCTTTGAATTACCTGACGGAAATTTGGTTCCTTCACATTTTCATGTCACAGAAGTAGGGAAAATTACCAAAAACTTTATAGACTGTGGAGGGGCTGTTAGGAATGAAGAAGTTATCAATTTTCAACTTTGGAATAAAGAGGACTACAACCACAGATTACATCCTGAAAAATTGATTCATATTATTGAGCTTTCAGAAAAAGTTTTACACCTTCAAGACTTAGAAATTGAAGTAGAATATCAAGGAAGTACCATTGGTAAATATGGTTTAGATTTTAACGGAACCAACTTTTTATTAACCAATAAAGCTACTGCCTGTTTAGCTGAAAACTTATGTATTACTCCTTCTAATCAGAAACCACGTGTAAAATTATCAGCATTTCAAAATCAAGAATCTTCTTGCAATCCAGCATCAGGTTGTTGTTAAGATTCTTGTTTTTTTACGACCAAAAAGACATATTCTTATTCTATGATTCATAAACTTTCTGAACAACTTTTATATGCGGTAAAAACTGAAACAGATTATACACCTTTTGCTTCTCAATTAGAGAGCATTCCTTTTGGCTACTTTACTTTCTAAAAACAGCAATAACACCTTTAAAAAAGCCTTTTGGATAAATATCTATAACGCTTATTTTCAAATTTTAAGGAAACATCAAAACATAGAGAAAAAGGTTATTTACACTCAGAAATTAATTAAAATAGCTACTATTTTTTTTAGTTTAGACGATATTGAGCACGGTATTTTAAGGCGCTTTCGCTATAAATACTCATTAGGATACTTCCCTAGTTTATTTGTAAAAAAGCACATAAGAGAACTAGCTGTTTCTAAGATTGATTATAGAATTCATTTTGCTTTAAATTGCGGTGCAAAAAGTTGTCCGCCAATTGCTTTTTATTCTCCAGAAAAATTAGAAGGGCAATTAAGTTTAGCTGAAATTTCCTTTTTAGAAAGTGAAACGGAAATTGATCATCAGAAAAAAGAGATTAGAACCAGTATGATTTTAAAATGGTTTCTAGCTGATTTTAAAGGCAAAAAAGGAATTAGAAAATTGATTAAAAAAGTGTTAAAAGAACCTGTAACTAACTACACCATAAAATTTAACCCCTATTCTAGGGAAGAGGAATTAAATAATTACAATTAACAGCCGCCATACAAACATTTAGTTATCTCCAGAAAGCATCACTAAAAGCGGTATTTTTTTTGATGATTATATACTGTTTCCTTTTTTTTACTCCGTATTGGTATAAATTTTATCTATTATGAAATAATTTATAAGAATGTAAATTTATGGTATTTTTAGTTTCAAATCCTTAATTTTAGAGTATTAAGAATTTAATAAAACGGTTCTACCACGAATTTAATGGAATTTATTAAATTCGTAAAAAAAAGGTAAAATGTTTACACATCAATTTTTCGATTTACTACTAAATTTAGATGACAACTGGCAAGTTGTAAAAGTAGAAGCAGATTATGCAATTTCAGACATAAAAATAGTCATTAAATTCATAGGAGAAAGAGCCCTTTGTCCAGAGACCATGGAATTATGTAGTTTATATGACCATACACCAAATCGAGAATGGCGTCATTTAGATACGATGCAATATAAGACTTTTATAAGTTGTAAGTTGCCAAGAATAAAGAACAGTCAAGGAGCTGTAATCACCATAGTTCCGCCATGGGCAGATAAGCATACACGTCATACACACCTTTTTGAACATGCAATAATTGATTTACTATTAGCAACTAAAAATCAAACAAAAACAGCAAAATTAATGCGTTGTGGTTTTAATGTCATCAATAGAGTAATTCATTTAAGTACAAAAAGAGGTTTGAGTAGGAGAGATTTATCAAATATGGATTTTAGTCGTTTGAGTTTGGATGAAAAATCGTTTAAGAAAGGACATAAATATATAAGTGTCTTAAGTCATCCTAGAAGTGGTTTTATCATAGATGTAGAAGAAGGAAGAACTAAAGAATCTGTAGAAAAACTATTTGATAAATCTATGACAAAACAACAACAAAAACAGGTTAAAACTATAAGTTTAGATATGTGGAAAGCTTATATTTCTACCTCTAAAAGTCAATTACCAAACGCATCTATTGTTCACGACAGATTTCATTTGGTTAAGTATTTAAATACCGCTATTGATAAGGTTAGAAGAAGAGAAGTTAAAACGAATGATGAATTGATAAACAGTAGATATGCGTTACTTAAAAACCAAGAAAACCTAACCGAGAAACAACGAATAAAATTTGATGCAATAATCAAGGCGAACTATGAAGTTAGCAAGGCGTGGCAAGTCAAAGAAAATTTTAAAGATTTATTCCATAAAGAAACTAAGTATATTAATGGTTTTTATTTACTAATTAAATGGATACGAAATTCTACTTCTAAGCAAATTAAAGAAGTAACAAAGGTTGTTACAATGTTTGAAAAACATCTCTCTGGAGTTATAAATGCCTTAATAACTGAGTATAGCAATGCAATGGCTGAAAGATTAAATGGAAAAATACAAGAACTTAAATCTATTGGAAAAGGATATAGAACTTTTAAAAACTTTAGAAGTGCAATACTCTTTTTTAATGGAGGTTTAAATCTTTACCCATTAAAATAAGGGTAGAGCCAATAAAACTTTAACAACATGGAACATAACAAAAATGATGATGCTAGTCAATGTCCTTTTTTAAGTGGCGACCAAAAGAATACAGCAGGTCGAGGAACTTCTAACAGAGATTGGTGGCCCAATGAATTAAAATTAAATATTTTACGTCAAAATGCTTCAAAGTCAAACCCTATGGGAGAAGATTTTGATTATGCCAAAGCTTTTAATAGTATTGATTATGCAGCATTAAAACAAGATGTTATTAATTTAATGACAGATTCTCAAGATTGGTGGCCAGCAGATTATGGTCATTATGGTGGTTTTATGATTCGTATGGCGTGGCATAGCGCAGGAACATATCGTGTTGGAGATGGTAGAGGTGGCGCAGCAACAGGAAACCAACGTTTTGCACCTTTAAACAGTTGGCCAGATAATGGGAATTTAGACAAAGCACGTTTATTATTATGGCCTGTTAAAAAGAAATATGGTACTAAAATTTCTTGGGCAGATTTAATGATTCTTGCAGGAAACTGCGCGTTAGAATCTATGGGATTTGAAACTTTTGGTTTTGCTGGAGGGCGTGAAGATGTTTGGGAACCAGAACAAGATATTTATTGGGGAAGTGAAAATCAATGGTTAGGAAATGATGAACGGTACGATACAAGTGATGGTGATTTAGAAGGTCATTTAGGCGCTGTTCATATGGGACTTATTTATGTAAACCCTGAAGGGCCTAACGGAAACCCTGATCCATTAAAATCTGCACACGATATTAAAATTACATTTGGCCGTATGGCTATGAATGATGAAGAAACCGTTGCATTAGTTGCAGGTGGTCATACCTTCGGAAAAGCACATGGCGCTGCAGATTCAGATAAATACGTTGGAGCAGAACCTCATGGTGCTTCTATAGAAGAAATGAGTACAGGTTGGAAAAACACTTTTAAAACAGGTGTTTTAGATGATACTATTACTAGTGGCATTGAAGGTGCATGGACACCAAACCCTACACAATGGGATCATGACTTTTTTGATGTGTTGTTAAACTACGATTGGGAGTTAACCAAAAGTCCTGCAGGCGCACACCAATGGACACCAACAGCAGCATCAAATGCTAGAATGGCACCAAAAGCTGGAGATGCAAATGGCAAGCAAGCTTTAATGATGACCACTGCAGATATGGCATTAAAAATGGACCCAACATATTTAGAAATATCTAAACGTTTTCATAAAGACCATAAAGCTTTTGAAGATGTTTTTGCTAAAGCTTGGTATAAATTAACACATCGTGATATGGGACCAATTAATCGATATTTAGGTCCTGAAGTTCCAAAAGAAACATTGATTTGGCAAGATCCAATTCCAACTGTTAACTATACATTAAGTGATTCAGATATATCTTCATTAAAGAAAATGATTTTAGCCTCTGAGCTATCAGTACCTCAATTAGTGAGTACTGCTTGGGCTTCTGCATCTACTTTTAGAGGGTCTGATAAACGTGGTGGCGCAAATGGAAGTCGTATCCGATTAGAACCACAAAAAAGTTGGGAAGTTAATAACCCAATTGAATTAAATAAAGTATTAACTATTTTAGAAGGAATTCGAAATGAATTTAACGGAACAGTTTCTATGGCTGATCTAATTGTACTTGCTGGAAATACTGGAATTGAAAAAGCTGCCAAAAATGCAGGACACACTATTTCTATTTCTTTTTCTCAAGGAAGAGGAGATGCTTCTCAAGAGCAAACAGATATAGAATCGTTTAGCTATTTAGAGCCTTTAGCAGATGGTTTTAGAAACTATTTGAATCCTAAATTAAATGCTGCAGGAGAAGATTTATTAGTTGATCGCGCCAATTTATTAACGCTATCTATTCCCGAAATGACAGTGCTAATTGGTGGGTTACGTGTATTAGGTGCTAATTATGGTGATTCAAAAAACGGTGTTTTTACAGACACTATTGGAAGCTTAACCAACGATTTCTTTACCAATATTCTTGATCTTTCAATTATATGGAAAGCCACAAATTCTGAGGAAAAAGAATTTATTGGTCGTAATCGCACAACTGGAGCAATGAAATTTTCTGGAACACGTGTGGACTTAATCTTTGGTTCCAATACAGAATTAAGAGCCATTTCTGAAGTTTACGGAGCAAACGATGGACAGGATAAATTTGTAAAAGATTTTGTTTCAGCTTGGTCTAAAGTGATGAACCTTGATAGGTTCGATTTAAATTAAAATAAACTACCTCGACGCAAGCATACGAGGTATTAAATAGGAATTCCCTTTTTATTTCGACGCAAGCGTCGGGGAATTAAACCCAATTGGGCTATCGCCCTGCGATTAAAAATAATAGGTTAAAAAAATCCACTTCAAATGAAGTGGATTTTTTAGTAGTAATATTTTTTAGGCTAAATTACTTATCAATAGCACCTAAAACACGCTTCATAAAAGAGTTTAATGCTTCTTTTTGCGGTGTTCCTTCTTTAGTCATTTTATGAACCTCTAAAGCTCCATACATATTAGAGATTAATTCTCCAATAACATCTAATTCTTCATCTTTTATAGAAGAAACCTCTGTTAACGCTTCTAATGTTTCTATGGTTTCAACAACATAATCTTCATCATTTTCTGCGATGAATTGCGTAAGGTGTTTTATAATAGGTAATTTCATAACTAAACTACTTCGTTTACTAATTCTTTTAATACATCAAATTTGTTTGTTTGTGTTTGGCTTACAAACGTTCCGTCTTTAAAAGTCGCAAAAGTTGGTAAATTATCTACAGTAGCTAGTTTTCTAGACTCCGGAAACTTTTCAGCATCAACAATTACAAATGTAATATCTTCTAATTCTGAAGCTAATTTCTTAACTTTTGGTTTCATTATTCTACAATTTCCACACCAAGTGGCAGAATACTGTACAACAACAATTTTGTTGTTATCAATTATTTCTTGTAAATTATCTTGAGTTAATTCTTGAACCATAATCTGTTTTTTTTAAAGATGAAAGGAACTCGTAATCAACCCTTTCAAAATATAGTAGTAAACTATTTTTTTAGTGAGCTGCTAAATATTCTGCAGTTGCTAATCTATCTGCACTCATTGCTTCTTTACCTTCTTCCCAGTTTGCAGGGCAAACTTCACCTTTTTCTTGAATATGTGTTAATGCATCAACAATACGTAAAAACTCGTTAACATTTCTACCAATTGGCATATTATTTACACTTTCATGTTGTACAATTCCGTCTTCGTCAATTAAATAAGTAGCTCTATAAGTTACATTATCTCCTTCTACTTGTACCGTTCCTGTTACTTCATCATACGTTTCATTTGTAATGTCTAAGACCCCTAAAATAGAAGCTAAATTACGGTTAGAATCTGCTAAAAGTGGATACGTAACCCCTTCAATTCCTCCATTATCTTTTGCGGTATTTAACCATGCAAAATGAACTTCTGGAGTATCACAAGAAGCACCTATAACAATTGTATTTCTTTTTTTAAATTCTTCTAAAACTGCTTGAAAAGCATGTAATTCTGTTGGGCAAACAAATGTAAAATCTTTTGGATACCAGAATAATAATACTTTCTTTTTATTGTTTACTGCTTCTTCTAAGACATTTACTTTGAACGTATCTCCCATTTCGTTCATTGCATCTACATTTAGATTCGGGAATTTTTTACCAACTAATGTTGCCATTTTTTTTATTTTATATAATTATTAAATATTTTTTTCAAGTGGTAAAGATAGCTTGTAAAAGAGTATTTAAAACAATAAAGCTAATATTAATTTCCAATATCAGTATCAACTTTATTTATAGTTTTAATTCTTTAAAATCGATTTAAATTATTTACTAGCAAATAATTTTATATCATTTCCAGAAACTTCTTTTTCACCCAAAATAATTAAACGTTCTACAACATTACGTAACTCACGAATGTTTCCTGTCCAATCATATTCTTGGAGTAATTTAATGGCTTGTTTAGAAAATGATTTTGTAGGTGTTCCTTGTTCTTTAGATATTTTTTTATTAAAAAAATCTATCAATAAAGGTATATCCTCTCTCCGGTCGTTCAACGAAGGTACTTTAATTAAAATTACCGCTAATCTGTGATATAAGTCTTCACGAAATCTTCCTTCTGCAATTTCCTTTTTCAAGTCTTTATTTGTTGCTGCAACTATACGAACATTTACTTTAATATCTTTATCAGAACCAACTCTCGATATTCTGCTTTCTTGTAACACACGTAATACTTTTGCTTGTGCAGATAAGCTCATATCTCCAATTTCGTCAAGAAAAATAGTTCCGCCATTGGCAGCTTCAAACTTTCCAGCTCTGTCTTTATTTGCTCCTGTAAAAGATCCTTTTACGTGACCAAACAATTCACTTTCTATTAATTCTGAAGGAATTGCAGCACAGTTTACTTCAATCATTACTCCTTTTGAACGGTTTGATTTTTCGTGTAACCAGTGTGCTACTAGCTCTTTTCCTGTCCCATTTGGCCCTGTAATTAAAACTCTTGCATCAGTAGCTGCTACTTTTTCAATGATATCTTTAATGTACGTAATTGCAGCACTCTCACCTATCATTTCATAGTTCTTACTAACTTTTTTCTTTAAACGTTTATTTTCTACAACGAGTTCTTTTCTGTCTAATGCATTACGAACCGTATTCAATAAACGATTTAAATCTGGCGGTTTTGAGATATAATCAAAAGCCCCAAGACGCATTATATTTACTGCCGTATCTAAATCTCCGTGACCAGAAATCATAACCATTGGTGTTTCTGGTTTTACCTTTTTAACTTTTTCTAACACCTCAACACCATCCATTTTTGGCATTTTAATATCGCACAAAACTAAATCGTAATCATTATTTAATATCTTTTCAAGACCTAACAATCCATCTTCAGCTTCTTCAACTTGATAGTTGTCATTTTCTTCAGAAATAATCTTTTTTAATACTCTACGAATTGCTGCTTCGTCTTCTATTATTAATATTTTACTCATATTTTTATTAGTTTGAAAGTTGTAAAGTTTAGTCGTTCTCTCTATTTTTTATAATAGAAATACTTTTAAACTTTTCTACTAATTTCTATCCGCTATAGCGAATCCATTTCCATAAATCTTTATAGGTTGGTTTTTTACCATACATTAAAATTCCTACTCGGTAAATCTTTGCTGCCAACCAAACCATAAATATAAAGGTAAGTAATAATAATACCATTGATATTGCTAATTCATACCAAGAAACTCCAAACGGTACTCGCATTAGCATTACAATTGGAGATGTAAACGGAATGTATGAAAATATAACTGATATTGGTCCGTGTGGATCATTAATTACTGTAAAAAAGCCAACATAAATTCCTAACATTAAAGGTAACATAATTGGCATCATAAATTGTTGCGTATCTGTTTCATTATCTACTGCGGCACCAACTGCAGCAAACATAGAACTGTATAGCATGTAACCGCCTAAGAAATAAAAGATAAACAAACAAAACATTTTAAATAAAGGAAGACTTAATACTTCTCTTATAATCTGTTCTAATTTACCTCCGCTAACAGCCTGTTTAATAACCTCCATTTCTTCTGCTGGTATTCTTGATGCTTGCATTTCTACGATGTCTACCCCTAAGATTGAAGACGCTACAATGCTTATTATAAACAGAATAACTCCCCAGATAAAAAACTGTAATAAACCTGCGGATGCATTACCAATAATTTTACCTAGCATTAATTGAAAAGGTTTTACTGAGGAAACTATTATCTCAATAATTCTACTCGTTTTCTCTTCAATTACACTTCTCATTACTGAAGTTCCATAAATCATTACAAACATAAAGAGCAAATACCCTGCAGCTCCACCAGCAATAATACTCGCTAGATTTTTCGCTTTTGAAGATTCTTTACCAGAAAAATTAAACATTTTAATATTAGAAGATATTTTAGAAGCTTTAATTTTAGCCAAATCAATACCAAAGTTATTCAGTTTTAAATTTCGCAAGCGTGTTTCTATTTTTCGTTCTATATTTCCTATAACAGATAATCCTGGAGAATCTTTCGAATAAAATTCTATAGAATTTGCCAACACCTCTAAGTTATCTAATTTAGGAATATATAAAACTCCGTAATAGTTACCCTCTTCTACTGTCTTTTTTGTTTCTTCAAAACCTAATTTTGTAAAATCTTGATATTTTATAGTTTTAGTATCTTTAAAATGGTCTTTAGAAAAAAGTCCTGAATCATCTACATATACTATATTTTTAACTTCCTCCTCGTTCTTTTTCATTAAGAAAAAAACCAATGCGCCCATACCGACCATTAATAACGGACTTAAAAAGGTCATCATTAAAAATGATTTATTTCTAACTTTAGCAATAAATTCGCGCTCTATAATTAATTTCAACTTACTCATTTTTTGTTGTTTTTATTTACTGCCTCAATAAAAATATCATTGGCACTTGGCACTAATTCTACAAAATGTTGTATTTGTCCTTTACTGGTTAAAAGCGATAATAAATCGTTAGCAGAATTTCCTTCTGTTAATTTTACGTTCAATTTTAATCCGTCATTTAATAATTTAAAGTCTGCTGGAAATACTTCAAAATTCTCACTCAATTTTTGTTGAACCTCTAAAGGGTTATCAGTTTTTAACCCTACTTGAAATGTATTGGTTCTAAACTGACGTTTAATATCCTCTAAATTACCATCTAAAATTTTATTTGATTTATCAATCAGTGCAATATTATCACACATTTCTTCTACAGATTCCATTCTATGAGTAGAAAATATAATGGTTGCTCCTTCATCACGCAATTGCAAAATCTCTTTGGCTATTAATTGTGCATTTATAGGGTCAAAACCTGAAAAAGGTTCATCAAAAATTAATAGTTTTGGTTGATGTAAAACAGTAATAATAAACTGTACTTTTTGCGCCATTCCTTTAGAAAGTTCTTCAACCTTCTTTCCCCACCAAGATAAAATATCAAACTTTTCAAACCAATATTTTAGTCTTTTTTTAGCTTCTGCTTTACTCAATCCTTTCAACTGTGCTAAATACAACGCTTGCTCACCAACTTTCATAGACTTATACAAACCGCGTTCTTCTGGTAAATAACCAATATTCTCTATATGCTTGGGTGCTAATTTTTCTCCATCGAGAATAATTTCACCACTGTCTGGCAGTGTTATTTGATTAATAATTCTAATCAGTGAAGTTTTTCCTGCTCCGTTTGGTCCAAGTAAACCAAAAACACTTCCTTTTGGTATATGAATAGACACATTATTTAACGCAGTATAATCGCCATAGCGCTTTACTACATTGTTAATTTCTAATAAATTATTCATTGATTTTTTTAGTTGATTTTACGATTGACTGTAAGATATCAATATCGACAAAATTACATATTTTCTATAGATTATTAACATCACGGTAATATAATTAGATTTTATTATTTATTTTGGTTATCTTTAAGGTATGAAACAAAAGGATTTTAGATCTGTTGATTCCGTCACACGTCAAGAGATAAGAAAAATGGCTATAAAGAAGATAGCTTCAGGTGTTCAGAAAAAAGTTGTTGCAGATTTTTTTGATGTTAATCAAAATACGATTACCAATTGGGTAAAAAAGCATAAAGAAAAAGGTATTAAAGGCTTGATTGATTCAAAAAGAGGTGTTAAGTCTGCTGATAAAAAATTACTTAACCAATCACAAGAACAAGCAATTCAAAAGATGATTATAGATGTTATGCCCGATCAATTAAAGTTAGATTATGCCTTGTGGACTCGTAGAGCAGTAAAGGAGTTAATTGAACGAGAGTTAGGAGTTAAATTAGCGGTTAACACTGTTGGAGATTATTTACGTTCTTGGGGTTTTAGTTCTCAAAGACCAAAGAAAAGAGCTTATGAACAAAACCCAAAAGCGGTTAAGAAATGGTTAGAAGAAAAATATCCAATAATAAAAGAAAAGGCCAAACAAGAAAAAGCAACCATACATTGGGGAGATGAGACAGGGGTAAGAAGCAGTAATCAGCATGGACGCTCTTATGCTCCAAAAGGAAAAACACCTGTAAAGAAACATATGTCTAAACGTTTCTCTATCAATATGGTCTCTACAGTAACTAATCAGGGTTTGATTCAATTTATGATTTATAAAGAGAATATGAATGCTGAGGTATTTATTCGATTCTTAAATCAACTCATTAAAAGTCAAGATAATAAAGTGTTTTTAATTTTTGATAATTTAAGGGTGCATCATAGCAAAATAGTTAAACAATGGGTAGAAGAACATAAAGACAATATCGAGTTATATTATCTGCCATCTTATTCTCCATAGAAAAACCCAGATAAATATCTTAATTGTGATTTGAAATATGGGCTATCAGAAAAAACTGCGCCAAAAACAGTAGAAAAATTGAAAGAAAATTTAGAAAATCACATGAATATGTTACAAGGAAATAGCGAAAGGGTTAAGTCATACTTTAAACATAAAGATATAAGTTATGCTGCTTGATATTGATTTATCGCCGTCGGGTTAATAGTATAAGAATCTGTAAAACGTTACATAGTATTATTTAAAATTTATACGTAAGTTTTAACATAATAATTCTAGGGATAATTACACTCTCTTTCGAAGTAGTTAAAATTGAAGAATATGAATTTGTTTTAACACTATTATTATTAAATAAATTCTCAAGAGCAACTCCGTATCTAAACCTACTATTATTTGCTCTATAATCAAGGTATATATTTGGTAGTAAGTAAGTTGTTTTAACACCACTATAATCAACAATATAGTTATAAGATATATTTGTTTTAAAAATAAAATTATTTAAAAACCTTGCATCTAAATCTAAGAATAACTCACTTTCTGAGAATGAAGAATATTCATTTGATGACACTTTCGTTATGTCTGTTTTTATTCCTAAATTAAAATGCGTTTTTTTATCAATTCTCATATTCCACTTTAGAGAAAAAAGATAATTAAGAGATCTAAATGATGAAATTTGATTATTTATTTGCTGGTAATTTTTTGACCAATCTACAGAGTATGAAAAATTAACATATGCTTTTTTTATTTTTTTTTCTAACTCCCCATTAAAACTTAATGATTGCTGAGAGAAAAAGAGCATTTCAGGAAAAAGCACCCTATTGATTCCTTGAAATTCAACATTTGTATTTATTGGATTTGTATTTAATGAATAGCCTACTCCTAAATCAATTAAAAAATTATCATTAAAATTTGAGTACCCAATAGAAATATCATGGAACTCCTCTTCTAACAAATATGAATTACCTATAAAAACAGTATTATAACTTCTTATCGTTTTATTTTTAAGGTAATAACTGGGTTCTTTATATTTATTAAAATATCGATAAGAAAAATCAATTGACTCATCTCTATTTAAGTTATATCTAATATTCAGCTTAGGCTCTATAAATGTTTTATTTTGAGTTTCATTTTCTTTTTGATTTATTTTTGTCGAAAAATAATGATGCAAAAACTCTAACTTAATTTCTGTTTTATTAATTTTTGATTTAATCCCCACTCCAAAATTAAGGTCTAAAAAATTTGAATCTAAGCTATTTCCGAAATTTGAATTTACCGCTGAAAAATCAACTTCAAAATTATTATCTAACAATTGTTTTTCAATAATTTCAATTGATTCCTTTTTAGAACTGATTCCTGCAGTAAAAATTAAATGATGATAATTACTCATCAACCAATAATCTTTTACTAAAAACTTAAAGTTATTTGAAAGCTTTTTAATTTCACTATTTATATTATAATTAGAGTTTTGTTGTAAAGGGTAATATGTCTCTAAAAATGGAGTAGAACTAGACCAAACGGTATTAGAAAAGCTTTTATTGTTTTTTAAATTAAGAGCAATACCAAATGTGTGTTTTTTAAATATCTTTTTATAAAAATCTATATTTTGAGAAAAATTTTCTTCTCTTGTATTATTTATAGTTTGTAATTCTAAATCATTTTGGTTAGATACAGATTCTATAGAGCCCTTAGAACCTACATTCTTATTAGAATAGCCAAAACTATATCTAAATTCCGTACTCTTATTTGGTTTATATATTGCTTCTAAATTAATAACAGAAAGATTACTATTACTCTTTTTGTTTTCATTTTTAACTTCAGTTAAGTTGTTTTCATATATGTTTCTACTGTTTTTTTTTGTTGTAAAAGAATCATCACTATACGCTACTGTACCTTTTAAAATTGTTTTAGATTCTATCTCTTGATAAAAATTGAGCGTGGAAAATTTAGTTAAAGAAGTTGCCTTCTCTTTATTATTTAAAACAAATGCTAATAAATTTTGTTCGTTTTTATTTCTAAATAAATTACTAACACCTCCTTTTAATGTTATTAAATCTTTAAACGAAATACTACTATTATTAAAATTATTGATATCACCAATATAACCAATGTTAGATATTGGGCTATATTTAAATAATGTTGGATGCACAATGTAGGTTTCATTTTCTCCTATACCTAAAGCTATATCTCCAAACAAAAACTTTTTTTTACCCTCTTTTAATACAACATTAAGCGCTAAGTCTTTTTCTTCTTTTAAGCCTTTCAGTAATTTAGACTCATTATAATCTTCTATAATTTCAATTTTCTTCATAACATCAGCAGGTATGTTTTCCAATGCTAGTTTACTTCCTCCTCCAAAAAAAAGTTTTCCTTCAACTAATAATTTAGTAATTGGTTTCCCATTAAATTTAATGACACTTCCTTCTATTTTCAACCCTGGTAATTTCTTTACAACATCTTCCATCTTGTATTCATTACCATTTACAAATGATTTTAAATTATAAGTTGTAGTATCTTTCTTTTTTTCAATTGCCTTGTATTTATAATCAATAACAATTTCATCTAATGAAAATGCTTCTGGTGTTAAAATAAAATCTAATGTCTTTTTTTTATTTTCAAAAACTACTTCTTCAATTAAATCTTTATACCCTAAATAAAAAATTGTAAAAGTATATGTAGTAGACTCTTTTAAATTAATTGTATAATACCCTTTATTATTTGTAGTTGTAAATTGTAGCTTACTCTCTTTTTTTTTTGAAGAAATAATTAAAGTAGCATTTTCTAAGGGTGTATTTAAAGTGTTTTTCACAAAACCACTAAGTGTTTTTTGCTGCGCTAAAGAAGATTGTATAAAAAAAACAAGTATAATAAAATTCATTAATCTTTTCCTCTCCATCTTTTTTCGTCCTCTTTTGCTCTTTCTTCTAATTCTTCTTCTGTAATTAATTCTAATTTTTTTAACTCAGGTAATTTAATGTTTTTATTCAATTCGATTTTAGCAACTCCATAGGTAAAACCTTTTCCTTGAAGCTCTAAAATTAACCCTGGTAAACCACCAAATTCTGAAGGTCCATAAGGCATTGGTATTTTTGGAGTATACCAAGCAATATATTCTCTTTTAAAAATTTTCTTTTTATACGTTGTTACTTTGGTAAAGGTTGCTTTATAGCATAAAAAATCTCCTATTTTTTTTGTCTCTTTAAGTAGCTCCCATTTTGGGTATTTTCTTTTTACCAAAAACTGACCAAAATCTTCTTCTAAATTTTCCGTAATGCAATAATCTTTAGCTTGTTGTACTCGCCCAAAATAACCTGCTTTTGTTTGCACATTCTCTGCCAAATATTTATCAGAATAAAGCTTATCTTCTAAATAAAAAATAGCAGATTCTTTGTTGAAAATTAAACTGAACTGTAATTCGCCCGCAATATGTTCATAATTTTTAGACATCGACAAATACATCTTATCTAAAACATTATTTTTATCTATACTTTGTACAACTTTATAAATGATTTTTCCATTATTAACTTGACTTTCTATTGAATTAGAAGTCAATATTATAAATAAAATAATTAATATTTTTTTCATTTTTATTTTTAAAAAAAATTAAAGCTATTAATCGAAATTAATAGCTTTTACAAACGTGATGTTTTTATTAATTTAAGAACACCATCTTATAAAGACCTACACCATCTTACAAAAGCTCTTCGAGTCCTTCTTGCTTCTCTATGAGTATATCCGCTCGATCTTTGCGAATCATAAACTTTGTTTCCTGCACTACCACATCCTACAACTGCAACTGTACTTTCTTTAACTACCACTTCGTTTTCATTAACTGAAGTAAATGACATCGTTACTAGTGCTACTAGCATTAACCCTAAAAATTTGTTTTTCATAATACGTGTTTTTTAAATTAGTATTCTTCAAATAAATAAATAAATAACGACATATCCTAATAAAAAAGCAAGTATTAAATAACACCTTTAGAAATATATTTATAGTAAAATTTACTATGCGTGCATAACTTTCTTGCGATTTATTATGCATGCATAATAAATTTTTATATCTTTGGCATTCAATGGATAAAAACAAATCAATAGATCATCAATTAAGAGCTACGTGGCAAGCTGTTGCAAAACTCTATAATGAGCAAGCAGCAAATCATGGTAGCACAATGGCTACAGCATTTGTACTCTTAAATATTGACCTTGAAAACGGAACCCCATCTACATCTTTAGGGCCTTTAATGGGAATGGAGCCTACAAGTCTTTCTAGAATTTTAAAAACTATAGAGGATAAAGGAGCTATTTACCGTGAAAAAAATCCAGAAGATGGTAGAAGCGTAATTATTAAGCTTACTGATTTCGGAAAAAAAATGCGTAAAGTTTCTAAAGGATATGTATATCAATTTAATAATAAAGTAAGAGAAAGCGTTACTGAAGAAGAAATACAATGTTTCTTTAAAGTAACCAGCACAATAAACAAACTTATTGCAAATAAGCAGATTTATAAAGAAATTAGCAGAAAAGCAATATAATAAATCAATAACAAATGGCAAGAAGAATTAAAAAAGTAGCAATTATCGGTTCTGGAATTATGGGGTCTAGTATTGCTTGTCACTTTGCAAACATTGGCGTAGAAGTTCTTTTATTGGACATTGTTCCAAGAGAATTAAACGACAAAGAGAAAGCAAAAGGATTAACGTTAGAAGACAAAACTGTTCGTAATCGTTTGGTGAATGATGCCTTAACAGCTTCATTAAAATCTAAACCTTCACCTATATATAGCAAAAAATTTGCTAGTAGAATCACAACAGGTAATTTAGAAGATGACATTACAAAAGTTGCTGACGTAGATTGGATTATGGAAGTTGTTGTTGAGCGATTAGATATTAAAAAAATCGTTTTTGAAAAACTTGAAAAACACAGAACTCCAGGAACGCTAATTACTTCTAATACTTCTGGTATTCCTATCAAGTTTATGAATGAAGGAAGAAGTGAAGATTTTCAAAAGCATTTTGCGGTAACTCATTTTTTTAACCCTCCAAGGTATTTAAAATTATTTGAAGTAGTTCCAGGACCAAACTGTAAACAAGAAGTTACAGATTTCTTAATGATGTATGGTGATAAATTTTTAGGTAAAACTTCGGTTTTAGCAAAAGATACTCCAGCATTTATTGGAAACAGAATTGGAATCTTTGGTATTATGAGTTTATTTCATATCGTAAAAGAAATGGAATTAACGATTGAAGAAGTAGATAAATTAACGGGTCCAGTAATTGGTCGCCCAAAATCTGCAACCTTTAGAACCATAGATATTGTTGGTTTAGATACGTTAGTTCATACGGCAAACGGTGTAAAAGACAATTGCCCTAATGACGAAATGAAAGACCAGTTTGTAATTCCAGATTTTGTAAACCAAATGATGGAAAAAAAATGGTTAGGAAGCAAAACCAAACAAGGTTTTTATAAAGTAACAAAAGATGCTAATGGTAAAAGAGAAATTTTATCATTAGACTTAAACACCTTAGAATATCGTAAAAAAACACGAGCAAAATTCGCAACATTAGAATTGACAAAAACTATTGACAATGTTACTGATCGATTTAAAGTATTAGTTGCTGGTAAAGACAAAGCAGGTGAGTTTTATAGAAAAAGCTTTGCTGCAATGTTTGCTTATGTTCAAAATAGAATTCCAGAAATTTCTGATGAATTATATAGAATTGACGATGGTTTAAGAGCTGGTTTTGGTTGGGAACATGGACCTTTCCAAATTTGGGATGCAATTGGTGTAGAAAAAGGAGTTGAGTTAATGAAAGCTGAGGGAAAAGAACCTGCTGCTTGGATAACAGAAATGTTAGCTAAAGGAGAAACTTCTTTCTATTCAGTTAAAGAAGGAGCAACTTATTATTACGATATTCCTACGAAAGTACAAGTTAAAAAACCAGGTCAAGATTCATTTATCATTTTAGACAACATCAGAAAATCAAACGAAGTTTGGAAAAACTCGGGTGCTGTTATTGAAGATTTAGGAGACGGAATTTTAAATTTAGAATTCCAATCTAAAATGAATACTATTGGTGGTGATGTTTTAACGGCCATTAATAAAGCCATTGATTTAGCTGAAAAAAACTATCAAGGCTTAGTTATTGGTAAT
The DNA here is from genome assembly GCA_965242715.1 of Tenacibaculum sp. Lineage (GTDB taxonomy): Bacteria > Bacteroidota > Bacteroidia > Flavobacteriales > Flavobacteriaceae > Polaribacter. The sequence continues at coordinate 322,829 of OZ251501.1, read as the reverse complement.
CAAGCCGCAAACTTCTCTGTTGGCGCAAACATCGGTATGATATTTATGATGGCTGCAGAACAAGAATATGATGAATTAAATATGGCTATCAAGTATTTTCAAGACACAATGATGCGTATGCGTTATTCTTCAATCCCAACAATCTCTGCTCCTCATGGAATGGCTTTAGGTGGTGGTTGTGAAATTTCTTTACACGCAGATAAAGTAGTTGCCGCAGCAGAAACTTATATGGGATTAGTAGAATTTGGAGTGGGTGTAATTCCAAGTGGTGGTGGTTCTAAAGAAATGGCTTTAAGAGCATCAGATTTATTTCATAAAGGCGATGTACAATTAAACGTTTTACAAGAACATTTCTTAACTATTGCTATGGCAAAAGTAGCCACTTCTGGGTATGAAGCTTTCGATTTAGGCTTATTACAAAAAGGAAAAGATATAATTGTAGTAAACAAAGACCGTCAAATAGCAGAGGCTAAAAAACATGCTTTATTACTAGCAGAAGCTGGGTATACGCAACCAGTAGAGCGTAAAGATGTTTTAGTATTAGGAAAACAAGCTTTAGGTATGTTTTTGGTAGGAACAGATTCTATGGAAGCTTCAAAATATATTTCTGAACATGATCAGAAAATTGCAAACAAACTAGCCTATGTTATGGCTGGTGGAGATTTATCTGAACCAACGAAGGTTTCTGAACAGTATTTATTAGATTTAGAGCGTGAAGCTTTCTTGAGTTTATGTACAGAGCGTAAAACCTTAGAACGTATTCAACACATGTTAAAAACGGGTAAACCACTTCGTAACTAGTTGCGAATAGTAAACTAAGAAACTAGTAACTAGAGATTAGATAATCTTTAACTACTAACAACTAAATACTTAAAACAAAATGAAAACAGCATATATAGTAAAAGGATATAGAACCGCCATAGGAAAGTCTAAAAAAGGTGTGTTCAGATTTAAAAGAGCTGATGAGTTAGCTGCTGAAACTATCGAATATTTGATGGAGCAGTTACCAGAGTTCGATAAAAAACGCATCGATGATGTAATTGTTGGTAATGCAATGCCAGAAGGTTCACAAGGGTTAAATATGGCGCGTTTAATCTCTTTAATGGGATTAAAAATTGATGACGTTCCTGGTGTAACCGTAAACCGTTTTTGTTCTTCAGGATTAGAAACTATTGGTATGGCAGTAGCAAAAATACAGTCTGGAATGGCAGAATGTATTATTGCTGGTGGAGCAGAAAGTATGAGTTCTGTACCAATGACAGGTTTTAAACCAGAATTAAATTACGATACAGTTGCTGCTGGTCATGCAGATTATTACTGGGGAATGGGAAATACTGCAGAAGAGGTTGCTCAGAAATATAACATTTCTCGTAAAGACCAAGATGAATTTGCATTAAACTCTCACTTAAAAGCATTGAAAGCACAAGCTGAAGATCGTTTTCAAGATCAAATTGTACCGATTGAAGTTGAGGAAACATATGTTGATGCCAACGGAAAAAAAGCAACAAGAAAATATACAGTCACTAAAGATGAAGGACCTCGTAAAGGATCTAACATTGCTGGCTTAGAACGTTTACGCCCTGTATTTGCAACTAATGGTAGTGTTACTGCTGGTAACTCATCTCAAACAAGTGATGGTGCTGCGTTTGTAATGGTTATGAGTCAAGATATGGTAAAGGAATTAAACATTAAACCAATTGCTCGTATGGTAAGTTATGCAGCAGCAGGTGTACCACCAAGAATTATGGGAATTGGCCCAGTTGCTGCAATTCCGAAAGCATTAAAACAAGCAGGATTAAAACAAGAAGATATTAGCTTAATTGAATTAAATGAAGCATTTGCTTCTCAATCATTAGCTGTAATTCGTGAATTAGGATTGAATGCAGATATCATCAATGTAAATGGTGGTGCAATTGCATTAGGACACCCATTAGGGTGTACTGGAGCTAAATTATCAGTTCAGTTATTCGACGAAATGCGTAAACGAAATATGCAAGGAAAATACGGAATGGTAACTATGTGCGTAGGTACAGGTCAAGGTGCTGCAGGTATTTTCGAATTCTTAAACTAACAAAAAAAATAACAAAATGGCAGATTTATTAAGAGGAGGTCAATTCCTTGTTAAAGAAACAAAATGTGAAGATGTTTTTACTCCAGAAGATTTTTCTGAAGAACAAACAATGATGAAAGATGCAGTAACGGAATTTAACGACCGTGAAATCATTCCTCATAAAGCTAGATTTGAAGCAAAAGATTACGACTTAACTGAAGAAGTTATGAAAAAAGCGGGTAAACTAGGCTTTTTAAGTGTAGCTGTTCCTGAAACTTATGGTGGATTAGGGATGGGGTTTGTCTCCACAGTATTAACTTGTGATTATATTTCTAGTGGCACAGGTTCTTTAAGCACGGCTTTTGGAGCACATACTGGAATTGGTACAATGCCAATAACACTATATGGTACTGATGAACAAAAGCAAAAATATGTCCCAAAATTAGCTACTGGCGAATGGATAGGTGCTTACTGTTTAACTGAACCTGGAGCAGGTAGTGATGCCAATTCTGGCAAAACAACGGCTGTACTTTCTAAAGATGGAAAAACATATAAGATTAACGGACAAAAAATGTGGATTTCTAATGCAGGTTTTTGTAATGTGATGATTGTTTTTGCCCGTATTGAAGATGATAAAAATATTACTGGATTTATTGTTGAATATGATAAAAATAATCCAAACGGAATTACTTTAGGAGAAGAAGAACATAAATTAGGTATTCGCGCCTCTTCTACACGTCAGGTCTTTTATAATGATACCGAAGTTCCTGTAGAAAATATGTTAGCAGGTCGTGGCGAAGGTTTTAAAATTGCCATGAATGCCTTAAATGTTGGACGTATTAAATTAGCTGCTGCATGTTTAGATTCTCAAAGAAGAGTTACTTCGTTAGCTGTTCAATATGCAAATCAGCGTAAACAATTTAAAACACGTATTTCAGATTTTGGTGCCATTAAAATAAAATTAGCACAAATGGCAACCAATACATACGCAGGTGAATCTGCAACATATAGAGCTTCAAAAAACATTGAAGACAGAATTGCAATGCGAGAAGCTGCGGGTAACACACATCAAGAGGCCGAATTAAAAGGTGTTGAAGAGTACGCTATTGAGTGTTCTATTTTAAAGGTAGCTGTTTCAGAAGATATACAAAATTGTGCAGATGAAGGTATTCAAATCTTTGGAGGTATGGGGTTTTCTGAAGAAGCTCCAATGGAAGCAGCCTGGAGAGATGCGCGTATAGCTCGTATTTACGAGGGTACTAACGAAATTAATAGGATGCTTTCTGTTGGAATGTTAGTAAAAAAAGCAATGAAAGGTCATATAGATTTATTAGGTCCTGCAACTGCTGTTCAAAATGAATTAATGGGAATACCCTCTTTTGAAACACCAGATTATTCTAAATTGTTTTCAGAAGAAAAAGAAATGATTGCAAAACTAAAAAAAGTTTTCTTAATGGTTGCTGGTGCTGCTCTTCAAAAGTTCGGATCAGAATTAGAAGAAAACCAACAGTTATTAATTGCAGCGGCAGATATCTTAATTGAAATCTATATGGCAGAATCTACTCTATTAAGAACCGAGAAAAATGTAAAACGTTTTGGAGAAAAAGAGCAATCTGTTCAAATAGCAATGTCTAAATTATACCTATACAATGCTGTAAGTATTGTTGAAGGAAAAGGAAAAGAGAGTATCATTTCTTTTGCAGAAGGAGATGAACAGCGTATGATGCTTATGGGACTTAAACGTTTCACAAAGTACACAAACTATCCTGACATTGTAGATTTACGAAACGAGATTGCAGAAAAAATAAAAACAGAAAATAAATATTGTTTCTAAAAATATTAAAAATTTTCTAAAAGTTTTAGAAATTAGTTGTTTGTTTGAAAACCACTTCTTAATTGAAGTGGTTTTTTGTTTAATACCAATTTAATTTTATAATGCCTTATTAAAAGCATTTACATAATGATGATTTCCCGTAATAGATTTAATCGTTTCTGGACTCATTTGATTTACCATATCATGTAACCAATCTGTTAGTTTTTCCATATTTTCAAATCGTTGGTTTTTATATCGGTTTTTAATATACTGCCATACTTGTTCGCAAGGATTCAATTCTGGCGCATAAGGAGGGATTCTTAAAAGGAAAATATTTTGAAGGACTTCTATATTTTTTGTAGAGTGAAAACCTGCGTTATCAATGACAACAATTTTATATTCATTAGGGTTATATTTTGAGAATTCTTTAAGGTAAGATTCAAATATAGTGGTATTTACACCGTTAATTTCCCAAACAAAACTATCGCCATTGATTGGCGAATAGCTTCCGTATAAATAGGTGGTTTTAAAGACGTGTTGATAAGATACAATCGGTTTTATTCCACAAGCTGTTAACTACCTGCCGAGGTGGGTCATCATTCCAAACCTAGCTTCATCTTGGGAATATAAATTGACACTAGAATACGTATTTTTATTTAGTCAAACCTTAACAACCCATTTTCTTGGCGAAGAAAATAAAGAAAAAAGAGGTCTTAAAATATTAAACAATAAGTTATTAAATTCTTCTTTGAGTTGTTTCATAAATTTCTTAAGATTCCAACCTGTAGCAGCTAAAAAGGCATTGATTTGCGGGGAATTTTCTCCCCAAAGATAGTTTTGGTTCAATCTAAAGTCTGTTTTTAAATGACCAATAACTGGTTCAATAGCAGCTCTTCTTCTAAATTTTCCTCTTTTACATCTTTTCTGATATTCTGTATCTCGTTTTAAAGGTCTATAATCAGGAGTTGATATTTTGGTGTTACCTATTTGTTTGATGCCTTTTCCACCTCTGTCATAAACAACTTCTTGGGGTAAAAAAGCAATATTGGATTGCATTTGTTCTAATAATGGTGCTATTGTTTTGCTATCGTGAGGATTGCCTTTAAAACTTTTTATCGCAGTAATGATTAATGTTTTTGAAGTAGTAATTAACCCTGTTTTAGTACCAAATTCATATTTTTTATGCACTTTCCCTTTAGCCATACATGCTGTAAATGGTTTGTGAATACTGTAAATTTTATCTTTATCTGTTCGCTTTTGATGTAAGATTTGATAATACAAAGCAAACTGCTTTTTATAGACTTCTAAAACGTGTTCGGGTAATTCTCTTTCCAACTCTCGAAGTAAACGACCTGCTATAGTTTTTAGTTTTGCATCTGCTTTCTTTGCTTTTTTATATCGCTTTGGATGTTTACGATTATGGGTGTCTCTTAATAATTGCTTTGAGGTTCTGACATAACTTTGTCGTTGCTTTATCTTTTCTTTTTTAGCAATATCATTGCATTTATCAATAATCTTTTTGGCTAATTTAGCATCTGTAGGAAAGGTAGTGTTGTTCTCTGCTACTGTGGTGTCTGATAATGTTACTTTTTCTTTGGCTGCTTTACCAAAAAGACGGATAGAGTATGCAAATATTTTTTGAACTCCTAGTTCTCCTATACGTTTTCTGAAATGTACAAAGTCACTTGGATCACAGGGAAATTGATACTCAAAATAAGCCATGCCACAAAAATATTGCATGTAAGGGTTCATTGCCCAAGCTTCGGATAGACGCTCATCAGATAAATTATAAATACGCTTGAGCATTAAACTTCCAACCATTAATCGTACTGGCATCGCTGGTTGACCTGTATGTGAATAATACTGTGAGAAATCTTTCTCAAAGTATTTCCAATCTATTTTGTTGCTCAACAAAATTAATTCGTGGCTCAAATTAATAAAATCCTTGAGCAAAGGTCTGAACAAATTTTGTTGATTTTGATTCGCTGTTTTTCCTATCATTTATTGCAAGGTTTATACTATAATATACGGAAAATCTTGCAAGTAAATACTATATAAACAGTGAAAAATATCAAATAATTAACTGTAAATCAGAATGTTGAAACCTTTTTAAGGAACGACTATTTAGATTAAATCTAATGTCCTGTAGGGCAATACTCCGTTAAACTTTGCCCTAACCCTCTAACAGTCAATTAAATAAGTTAAAAAAACAGGCTCAAAAATTAGGATAACTCCCTGATTATCATTAAATTAATAGTTAATTTCAAACAGCTATTAATGATGCTTCTCAAGGAGAAATCCAACTATAAATATCACACAAAAAGATTACTTAACAAAATGAAAGATGTAAATAAATGGCAATATGATTTTATGTTGGAAGTTTTTGGTCTATTTCTCAGCATAAAAGGACGTTTAAATTTTATGCAGTTAAGTCGTTATGGTGATCATGGAGAACAACATTACAGGAATCAGTTTAGTAAGTCTTTTGACTTTTTAAATTTCAATAAAGAATTGATTACTGAGTATGGGGGCAAACATTTAACCATTCCTTTCGACCCGAGTTATGTTAGTAAATCTGGTAAATCCACCTGTGGAGTTGGTTATTATTGGTCTGGTGTAGCGGGAAAGGCAAAATGGGGATTGGAAATATCTGGTATAGCAGCGATTGATATAGATAATCATACAGCGTTTCATTTAGAGGCTGTTCAGACACCAAATAATTTGGAATCAAAAAGTTTGGTAGATCATTATGCCAATATATTGATTCAAAGAAAAGAGGTCCTTCTTTCGATGTCTAAATATGTTGTGGCAGATGCTTATTTTTCCAAATACGGTTTTGTTTCTAAACTCTCTGATAATGGATTGGAGACCGTTAGCAGACTAAGAAACGATGCTGACTTACAATATATTTATACTGACCAACAGAAATATGGGAGAGGAAGACCTAAGAAATATGATGGAAAAATTGATTATAAAAAACTTAGAAAAGAATATTTTTCTTTGATAGAAGACAATCAGCAAAGCAAAGTATACAGCGCTATTGTATACTCAAAATCATTAAAAAGAAAAATCAATCTTGTGATTGTTTATTTCCTTAAAAAAGGAAAATGGAATCATAAATTATATTTTTCTACAGATGTAACAATTTCAGCAGAAATGATTTTGACATATTATCGCACCAGATTTCAAATAGAATTTACTTTTAGAGATGCCAAGCAATACTCAGGTCTAAATCACTGTCAAGCAAGAAGTGAAGATAAACTCAACTTTCATTTTAATACAGCACTTACAACGGTTAATCTCGCTAAGATTACACATTGGATGCCTATTGAAAAAAGGCTAAGAGGGGCTTTCTCAATCAAGGATATTAAAACCTTACATCACAATGAGTTAATGCTTGCTCGATTTTTTAACGTGTTCGCTATAAGACCGAACTTGAAGAATAATAAACAAAAAATTAAAGAACTACTGTATTATGGTATCAGAGCAGCATAAAAACTTAACGGAGTATTGGTAGGGTATTCGGGAGTTTTTAAAAAAGCATCTACCGCTTTATCATCTTTCTTATAATGAGATTTTCTTGGAACTTTTAACTTGGTCTTAAAGTGCTGTATTAAATATCTTCTTAACCCATTGCACAGCATCCCAGTACCCTAAAAATGGTTGCTCACTTGAATTTACACGTTTTGATAATCCTTGATGAATCTGGGGAGTGATGCTTCTTGAGGTAATATTTTTTGGTTTGTCTGTCAATAATCCAGTTATTCCCCCAGATATATAACGAAGAACCCAACGTTCTTGAGTGCGTAAATTTATGCCTAAATAAGTGGCTAATGCTTCGCGAGTTTTAAATTTTCCTTTTTGTAATTCTAAAAGCCAGATGATCCTTTTTTCAATACGATACTGTCTTTGTTTTTTGCGAAGAGAAATCAGTTAAGAAGGACTCTCTTTTAGTGTAAATTTTCTTGCTGTTGCCATCCGTAAATATACAATAAAATAACAGCTTTAGCTAATTAATTTGGTATTACTATAAAACGAAATAAAAGAAACAATTCGTAATTTTTCTGTAATAAATAAAACACCAATAGAATGCCAGCAATTTAATCAAAATACTTATCGTGGGACTGAACACAAAAATAATTTCAAGCAATAATGAATTCTTATCTTGGTATAATAAGCCATTTTAAAAGTTATAAGCTTCGTAAAAAAATGCTTTTTAATAACATTTCTAAAAGATGGTATTAAAAAATTTGTGCTAAAAAAAACGTTGTATAAATCAACAACTTTTGCTAATCGAGTAGACGGCTCTGACTAAAACAGCCAGAGTGCGCCTCTCACACCACTAAGCGTACGGTTCTCGTACTTAGCGGTTCATTAAACAAAAGTAAATGTTACTTTGTTATTGCTCCTTTGACCGTTACGATAAACTATACTGCTGTACCTCGTTTATCATATGAAATCAAATTCACGCTAACGTTTAATGTTCTGTCCTTCCTTGCTTGTGAGACCTCCATTTATTTGTAACGGCTCGTTTCCTACAAGTACTATGACTTCTGCTGACTTCTCTGCTGTACCAACTCGTGATTACAGAGACCTCCCTTGGTAAGGTAAATGTCCTTTTGTCTAATCCTGCGGGATCTACATAGTTACCCCTTTGGTATTCGTAGGGCTTTGCAATGTTGTGCTTACCCTAAATAACTACGCCTCATATCCCGTTTCTGTTCGTCAGTTCAGACAACGTAGTCTCGCTTACTTCAGATATAACCTCACGATTATCACCCTTGCGACTTACTTGGCTTCAGGACGTTACTCCTGCGCATAAGGGACTTACACCCTTTGGACTTGCTCTAAAAAAAAACTTGTATTTAAAGAACTTTTATTATATTTACCATTCAAGGCACACACAAAATATAAACGTAATAGCGGGTTTAGTGATTAATCAAAAGTTAGTATCTTTGAAAAAAAATAATAATAAACTGAAAGGTAAGAGCATTTAAAAATCCGCCACTACGCTTATACATAGCGTTGTGCTTCATGCAAAAAAAGAGAAAATGACTAAAATACCAATAGAATTAAAAAACGCAATTTGTAGCAATCAATTATTAGTTTTTGTTGGTGCAGGATTATCATTTAACCTTGTTAATATAAATAATCAGCCATTAAAAGGGTGGAGTAATTTGGTAGAGCAGATTCTAATTCACTTAAAAGGGAAGGGTTTTGAAACTGATTATTTAATTCCAGTATTAAAAAAACAAGACCCTATTAAAGTTTTAAATTTGATTGAAACTGATAAAGATATCCCAAAAACAGAAATATATAGTTTTATTAGAGATTTTTTAGATTTAAAGGAAAGTAATAATTTAGAATTGCATAAGAAGCTATATAAATTATCCAAAAAGATAATTACAACTAATTACGATAGAGCTTTTGAAAATGCAGTCCCTGAATTATTTAAAAACACAGCATACAAGGGAAAGAACTATGAACTAACTACACATAAAGACCCAAATTCATCATTACTTTTTAAGCTTCATGGTTGTTTTTTAAACGCCGATTCTATGGTGTTATTTCCTACCGATTATGATGATTTATATAAGAATACAGATAGAGATGCAAAACATTCATTGTTAGTTTTGAGAAACATTATAATGAATAAATCAATTCTTTTTATAGGAACGAGAATGGGAGATTTTCAAATTAACAATCTATTTAATGAGGTCAAAAAATTACAAGGATATTATAATCAAAAACATTTTATTATATCAAGTAAACCATTAGATAGTTCGCTAAATTTTTTAACACATATTCCAATAAAAGAACATTCTGAAATTGAACCTTGTATCGATAGCCTTGTATCGTTAAAAAAAGAATGCGGAACTTCGGAATCTAAAGAAGTTTTGCTTTTAAAGGAGCAACTTCTAAAGGCTCACAAAGAAATTGAAAAATTTAATATTGAAAATATTTCTAACAATAAAAATAAATTATTAGAAAGAGAAGCCATTGAACATTTTTCAAGAGGGGTAGAATTTCATATTTCAAATAAAACTGAAAAAGCTATAAAAGAGTATAAAAGAGCCTTGGAATTAAAACCAGACAATCACGAAGCCTTTAACAACTGGGGAACTTCTTTAGGAAACTTAGCGGAAACGAAAGAGGGAAAAGAATCAGAAGAATTGTATAACCAAGCATTTGAAAAATTCAAAAAGGCGATTGAGATAAAACCAAACCTACACGAAGCCTTTAACAACTGGGGAACTTATTTAGGAAACTTAGCGAAAACGAAAGAGGGAAAAGAATCAGAAGAATTGTATAACCAAGCATTTGAAAAATTCAAAAAGGCGATTGAGATAAAACCAAACAAACACGAAGCCTTTAACAACTGGGGAACTGATTTAGGAAACTTAGCGAAAACGAAAGAGGGAAAAGAATCAGAAGAATTGTATAACCAAGCATTTGAAAAATACAAAAAGGCGATTGAGATAAAACCAGACAAACACGAAGCCTTTAACAACTGGGGAACTGATTTAGGAAACTTAGCGAAAACGAAAGAGGGAAAAGAATCAGAAGATTTGTATAACCAAGCATTTGAAAAATACAAAAAGACGATTGAGATAAAACCAGACAATCACGAAGCCTTTAACAACTGGGGAACTTATTTAGGAAACTTAGCGAAAACGAAAGAGGGAAAAGAATCAGAAGAATTGTATAACCAAGCATTTGAAAAATTTAAAAAGGCGATTGAGTATGGTGCAAGTTCTTATAATCTTTCTTGCATATATGCTTTAAAAAAGGAAAAAGAAAATGCTCTTAAATATTTGAATATTAGTTTGCGAAATAATGAAATAGATATTGATTTTGTTAAAAAAGATGAAGATTGGTTATTTTATTTGAAAGATAAAGAATTTATTAAATTATTAAAAAGTCACAGCAAATAAAGCACGAAAGCACAACAATGGCTCATACTGCATACCGCAATTAGTAGTAGACAGAAATATTATGTTTCATAATTTAATATATTTTGCGAGCAGAAAAATTGTAGTAATAAATGCGGTACAACAGCATAGCCTCACCGTTAGCGAAACCTTCTAAATTTGAAGCATAAAAAAACTCCTTTCTTAATTAGGGCTTGCTGATTTTCTAAAAAATAAAACATAATTAATTAACAATCAATGATTTATCTGCATGTTAGTAGTGATATTATTTTGATAAAAGCATAGGTTTTCGTATCTTACTATCATAAACCCGTGCAGTTATGATAAAATATACCGCCTCAAATCAACTAACATTAGATGGATTTTCACATCCTTTTTCCCAGGAACTTTCGCTTGAAAATCGTTGGGTAAAATTGGCAACAATTATTCCTTGGGATGATTTGGCAGTTATTTATAGCAAGGCACTCCATAGCCATGCAGGACGTGAGAGTATTGATGTAAGAATGGTGATTGGCGCCATTATCATAAAACACAAATTAGGGTTGGATGATAGAGGAACCGTTGCTATGATTAGCGAGAATATTTATTTGCAATATTTTTGTGGTCTTACAAGTTTTCAAACTAAAGATCCTTTTCATCCCACCGTTTTTGTAGATATCCGCAAGCGGATGGGCGCAAATGATTTTGACCTATGGAATGCACTTATCATTAAAAAAGCAGATGATTTAAGACCGTCTAAAAAGAAAATGATTGGGGGTGATGATGATGGTTTTCCAAAAAACAAAGGAACCTTAAAGATTGATGCCACAGTTGCAAATCATAAAATTGTTTTTCCTACCGATGCAGGACTTCTGAATACTGCTAGGAAAGAAACCGAACGTTTTATAGACTTACTCTACAAACAATCGACTTTAAAAAAGCCTAGAGATTATCGCAGGATAGCACGAACAGAATATTTGGTGTTTTCAAAAAAAAGAAGAAAATCAAAAAAAGAGATTCGTAAGTTTATTGGCAAACAACTAAATTATGTCAAACGCAATTTAACCTATATTAAAAACCTGTTAGACGACATAGAAATCCTCAAGAAAGAAGAAGTTCTTGTAGGGTTATTTCCAATGAAAAACCCATATCCCTCAAAGTTTCCACTGCCAAAACGAGACCAAAAAATTTATTGGATAGTACAGCAACTTTATGTACAACAACAGTATATGTATCAAGAAAAAATACATCGTGTAAAAGATAGAATTGTCAATATCTATCAACCTTATATACGTCCTATTCCTAGAGGAAAAGACAAAACATCTACAGAATTTGGTGCAAAAATAAGTGCAAGTGTGGTGGACGGAATGAGCAGAGTGGAACATATAAGTTGGGATCAATTTAATGAAGCCAGTGATTTAGAATTACAGGTAAATATGTACACAAAAACCTTTGGTCATTATCCAGAACTGGTTTTAGCAGACCAGATATATTTGAATAGAAAAAACAGAAATTGGCTCAAAGAAAGAGGAATACGGATTGTAGGAAAACCATTAGGAAGACCAAAGAAAACAAACCTTAATGCTTATCAAAAACGAAAATTAAAAAAAGAACGAAACCAAAGAAATCATATAGAAGGTAAATTCGGACAAGCAAAAAACGCATACGGCTTAAGCAGTATTAAAGCCAAAAGAAGTGACACCTCACAGAGTTGGATTGGGGCAATATTTTTTATAATGAATTTGATATCATTAGAAAAAATAGCGAAACAATACGCTATTTTTTGTGTCGTATTCAAAAATTACAGTGCAAGGTTAAAAATAAACATAATCAACTTTATTGATAACTCCAGTTATAGCATAAATCATATTTTTAAACTGACTATTCTTAAATATCTAATGATATCTTCTTGATAAAATCTGCAAGCCCTAATTAAAAAGGAGTTTTAGTTTAAATTAATTGGCACTATCTCATAATCTGTGTAAGTTTAAAAATCTCGGGAGCTATAACTCCCGAGATTTTTTTTATTAACTTTAAACTTTAACACCTTATATTATGAAACCAGAAGACATTTTAAACGATTCTTTTTTACAGCAATTCAAGAGCGGAACAGAACTAACCTCCTTTTTAGAAGACTTGCATAAGCGAGGCATAGAAAAGATATTAGAAGGCGAATTAGACGCACATTTAGATTATGAAAAACATCAAAAGCGTAGCAATACCAATGCGCGAAATGGCTATACTTCAAAAAAGTTAAAAACTACCTTAGGAGAAACGACGATACAAATACCACGAGATCGAGAAAGTTCATTTAATCCAATGCTTATTAAAAAACGGCAAAGCACAGCAGATGGAGTAGAAAATATAATCATCTCTCTGTACGCAAAAGGGATGAGTACCAGTGATATTGAACAGCAAATATATGAGTTGTACGATTTCAATATTTCTACTGCCACAATCTCAAGAATTACCGATAAAATAACAGGAGATATCATTGCATGGAAAAATCGCCCCCTAGAACAAACCTACCTAATCGTTTGGATGGACGGTATTGTTTTTAAGGTTAGAGAAAACTCAAAAGTGATTAACAAAACCATTTACATCGCAGTAGGGTTACGCACAGATGGTAAAAAAGAGGTGTTAGGATTATGGTTAGGTAAAAATGAATCTTCCGCCTTTTGGATGTCTGTTTTAAGTGATATTAAAGCACGAGGAACACAAGATATTTTGATTACTGCTACCGATAATTTAAACGGATTTACAGAGACCATAAAAACAATGTTTCCTAATTCTGTAACTCAAATATGTGTAGTACATCAAATTAGAAACACCATGCGTTATGTGGTCTGGAAGGATAAAAAGGAATTTGTAAAAGATATGAAACAAATCTACACAGCACCCACAAAAGAAGCCGCCAAAGCCGCTTTAAACGACTTCAAAGACAAGTGGAACTCTAAATATTCTTACGCCATTAAAAGTTGGGAAAACAATTGGGACGAACTCACTGTTTTCTTTGATTTTCCCGCTGAAATTAGAAAAATAATATACACCACTAATCTCATCGAAAACTTAAACGGAAAGATTAGAAAATACACAAAAAACAAACTCTCTTTCCCCACGGATGACGCGGTAATGAAGTCCGTATTTTTAGCACTAAGAGAAAGCACAAGAAAATGGACAATGCCAATTAGAAATTGGGGCGTTATTCTTAACCAATTTTTGATTATATTTGAAGACAGGATTAAGTTATAAATAACCTAATCCCGAATTTTAAACTTACACAGATTTTGCAAGAGTGTCAATTAATTATTCTCTTTTACTTAAAAAAAGAATCTACAAATTCATATTTGTTAAAGACTTGTAAATCGTCAATACCTTCACCAACACCAATATATTTTACAGGTATTTTAAACTGATCTGAAATACCAATAACAACACCACCTTTTGCGGTTCCATCTAATTTGGTTACGGCTAAAGAAGTTACTTCGGTTGCTAATGTAAATTGTTTTGCTTGCTCAAATGCATTTTGACCGGTTGAACCATCTAATACCAATAAAACATCGTGTGGTGCGTCTTCAACTACTTTTTGCATAACTCGTTTAATCTTTGTTAATTCGTTCATTAAATTAACTTTATTGTGTAAACGCCCTGCGGTATCTATAATTACAACATCTGCATTTTGAGTAACTGCAGATTTTAAGGTGTCAAAAGCTACAGAGGCTGGGTCTGAGCCCATTTCTTGACGAACCATAGGTACATCTGCTCTGTCTGCCCAAACCTGTAATTGATCTATTGCTGCGGCTCTAAATGTATCTGCGGCTCCTAACACTACTTTTAAGCCTTGCTTTTTAAATTGACTTGCTAACTTACCAATTGTAGTTGTTTTTCCAACTCCGTTTACGCCAACAACCATAATAACATATGGTTTTTTGTTTTCTGGAATGGTAAACTCTGTTTCGTTTCCTTGACTGGTTTCAGATAAAAGCCCCGCTATTTCTTCTCGTAATATTTTGTTTAACTCATCTGTTCCTAAATATTTGTCTTTTGCTACACGAGCTTCTATTCTATCTATAATTTTAAGTGTAGTGTTTACACCAACATCTGATGCTACTAATATTTCTTCTAAATTATCTAAAACATCTTCATCTACTTTAGATTTTCCTGCAACGGCTTTAGACATTTTATTAAGAAAACTTGTTTTAGATTTCTCTAGCCCTTTGTCTAAGGTTTCTTTTTTTTCTTTTGAAAATATGTTTTTAAAAAAACTCATTATTTATTTTATCTTTAGATACTACAACCTTAAAAAGTATGCCAATAAAAAGTTTTAGTCAAATTGTCATTATAGATTACCTGCGTTAGGGATTGAAGCGGCATCCTTTTAAACTGTTAGTTCGAGTATCACGCTTTTTCTGCGTGATGTATCGAGAACAAAGTTTAAAAGATTTAGTGTAAAGCCCGACCTGAAAGGTAACGCCCAACCTTTCGAGAAGCTTTGTTTACTAATTTCAATCAAAATATATTTTGACTTCATTAATGCTCAAGATACCATATTTTCTATACATAAAAAAAAGCTACTTCCGTTAGAAAGTAGCTTTGCTTTATTTTAGTAGGTAAATGTTTACTTTTTAGCTAAAAAGTCATTTACTTTAGAAGGATCCATAATTGCCTCTACAAACATATAAGCTCCTGTTTTTGGAGATCTTACCATTTTTACAGCTTTGCTTAATCTTTTTGTTCCTGTCTGTAACGACGCTACTGATTTCTTTGCCATGTTATATAAAATTTAAGCCGTAGCTAATTATTTAATTTCTTTATGAACTGTCATTTTCTTTAAGATTGGGTTAAATTTCTTTAACTCAACTCTATCTGGAGTATTTTTTTTGTTCTTTGTAGTAATGTAACGAGAAGTTCCTCTTTCTCCAGATGCTTTATGCTCTGTACATTCTAAAATTACTTGTACTCTGTTTCCTCTTTTTGCCATTATGCTAAATTTTACCTAATAAGGAATTATTTTTTTAAGAATCCTTTTGCTTTTGCTTCTTTAATAACAGCTGCGATTCCTTTCTTATTAATATTTTTTAATGCAGAAGCAGATACTTTAAATGTTACCCATTTATCTTCTTCTGTAATAAAGAAACGCTTAGTCATAAGATTAGCGTTAAATTTTCTTTTTGTTCTATTTTTGGCATGAGAAACATTGTTTCCAACCATTGCTTTTTTCCCTGTTAATTCGCAAACTCTAGACATCTTCTTTGACCTATTTATTGTGTTATCTCTAAACGAGGTGCAAATTTATAACTTTTTTAGAGATTCAGCAAAATTATTTTCAAAATGTTTTAAGGTTTCTACTGCAATTTTTTTATCATCAATTCTAACGCCTTAGTTACCGTTCTATTAATTACGTTCTCTCTTGGTTTACCAAAGTTAAAATCATAAGTATCTACTCCATTTTTATCAGCTATAGCAATATAAACCATACCAACACTTTTATTATTATTATCAGTTGTTGGCCCTGCATTACCTGTAACAGCAATTGCATAATCGGTATTCAGTTTTTCTCTAGCAGATATTGCCATAACCTCAACAACTTCTTTACTAACTACTGTATATTTTTTTATTACTTCGGAAGAAACACCTAACAATTGTTCTTTTAATGCTGCTGTATACGCTACAAAACTACCTTTATAATATGCAGATGAACCTGCCACAGAAACCAAAGTTGCTGCTATTTTGCCGCCTGTTAAACTTTCTGCAGTGCCTAAAGTTTTATGCTGTTTTTTAAGTAATTCTCCTATTTTCTTCTCAATAGTTTCGCCTTCTTCGTAGCCAACAATAATATCAGAAATTAACGCTTTTATTTTTGTTACTTGTTCATCAACTTGTTTTTGTACTATTTCTTTATCATTTCCTTTTGCAGATAATCGCAACCGTACTGAGCTAAAAGAAGGTAAATAGGCTAATTTTATAAATTCTGGTAAATTATCTTCCACTTCTGCAATTCGTTCAGCAATCATACTTTCGCCTTGTCCATACGTCATTAATGTTTTATGAATAATAAATGGTAGTTTAAATTGCTCTTGCAAACGTGGCAATACTTCATTGGTTATTAATCCTTTCATTTCATAAGGAACACCAGGAAGCGATACAAAAACTGTCTCGTTTTCGAAAAACCACATACCTGGAGCGGTACCAAATTGATTCATTAACAAGGTTGCTTTTGATGGTAATTGTGCTTGGTATTTCTGAATTTCTTTATACGGATAATTTATTTTTTTAAACAGTCCTTTTATGTGTTGAATTACTTCTGGATACTCTACAAACTCAGTATTATTAAAATATTTTGCAATCGTTTTTTTAGTAATATCATCTTTTGTTGGGCCTAATCCGCCTGTAATAATTACAATATCAACTCTACTTTCAGCTTCTTTTAATGCATTTAAAATATGCTGTTCATCGTCTTGTATAGATGATATTTGATATACCGAAACACCTATTTTATTTAGCTCTTGCCCTATCCATTGTGAGTTTGTATCAACAATTTGTCCAATAAGGATTTCATCTCCAATAGTTATAATTTCTGCTATCAATTTTTAGTTTTTGAAGTTATAACAAAAGTACAAAGATTTTAATTACCTTATATTTGATATCATAGAAATCTTTACCCAAAAAAACAGAACAACTTACTTGTTTAAATTAGTTTGTTTTTTCTTTTTATCAGGAATCTTGTTTTCTTACGATGCTTGGGCTAATGTTAAAAATTTCCCCACATTCCCTGTTATTGAAGGTTTTATTTTACCATATCCAATAAATAAGGTTTTACACTTTATTCTGTTAGCTTATCTGGCTTTTTTAGTGGCTTATAAAGAACAAAAAATACTTTACGTACTTGCTTTCTCATTATTTATTATACTTTTTCTAGATCAAATGCGTTGGCAACCTTGGGTTTATTTATACTGTATTTTACTCTTTCCTTTTCTAATAAAGGCTGATAAAAAAAACATACTAACCTATGCTCGAATAACAATAATAACTATATTATATATGGAGCGGAACACATAAATTAAATCCGAATTTTAACAACTATATTTTAGAAACAATTTGTGTTCTTTTCTTTAAAATTCAAAATCTAGAAACTATTTACTTTCTTAAAAAACTAGGAATTATATTTGTCCTTTTTGAAACCTCAATCGGAATATTCTTATTCTTTAAAAAGACAAGAAAAACTGGAATCTTGTTATCTATAAGCATACACTTATTTATAATCTGTTATATAGTTTTTGGCGTAAAAGGAAACCATGTACTTATTCCTTGCAATATTTTTATGATACTCATTACACCTACCCTCTTTTATAAGTTTGAAAGCGTTATTCAATTATTTAAATCTAGAGGAAATAAAAAATCAATTATTCTATATGGAGTACTATTATTCATTTTTGTTACTCCAATTGGTAACTTCGTTTAATCCTTGAAACACTTCTCTTTCTTTCTCTTTATACGATGAAAAAAGCAAAGAGCGGTTACATTTTGATTCAAAATAATTCGATAGAAAAAATCATAAATGATAAAAACAAATACTTCTTTATTGATTATGAAAATGGAAAAATTCTAGATATTGGTGCATAGGGTTATTATGCAAACAAAATTCCAAAAATAATTTTATGAAAGAAACATTCCTAATAAAGATATAATTTTTCTACAAACAGAATTACCACTATGGTCTTCTATATTAAATGAAACCTACAAAATTGATGAAGAAAAAAAGAGTAGTAAAAAAACAGATAGTTTATTCTTTTTAAAATTTAAAAAACCTGTATTTGTTCTCAACTACAAAATTTTTACCTGTAAATAAGCTACTTAACTTTTATTTGAAACGCTTGTTTACCATTAATAGTTCCTGTTAGAATATCATTCTCAATAACTTTACCAACTCCTGCTGGTGTTCCTGTAAAAATAATATCTCCCTTTTTTAAGGTGAAGTATTGAGAAACATAGCTTATCAACTCATCAATTTTCCAGAGCATAGATTTTGTGTTTCCATCTTGTACAATCGCATCATTTTTTAATAACTGAAAGGATAAATTTTCTAAATCAAACTCTTCCTTCGGATAAAACTCACCAATAACGGCACTACCGTCAAACGCTTTTGCTTTTTCCCAAGGCAAGCCTTTTTCTTTGCATTTTGCTTGTACATCACGCGCTGTAAAATCAATTCCTAACCCAACAGTGTCGTAATATTTATGCGCAAATTTTGTAGCAATATGTTTACCAACTTTATTTATTTTTACTAAAACCTCAACTTCATAATGTATGTCATTAGAAAACGGTGGAATAAAAAATGGTATTTTCTTTGGTAAAATTGCAGAAGCTGGCTTCAGAAAAACCACAGGATTCTCTGGTCTTTCATTTGCTAATTCTTCTATGTGTTTTGCGTAGTTACGCCCAATGCAAATTATTTTCATTTTTACGTATTAAAAAAACTGAATGATTTAAAAACTAACAAAATCTCGACCGCAATTAACCGAATAACCGATAACTGAAATCTATGGTATCCATACTTTAGGAAAGTTAGGCTTTCTTTTTTCAAGAAAAGCATCACGCCCTTCTTTTGCTTCATCAGTCATATACGCTAAACGTGTTGCTTCGCCTGCAAAAACTTGTTGTCCCACCATTCCATCATCAGTTAAATTCATTGCAAACTTCAACATTTTTATAGAGGTCGGACTTTTTTGTAAAATCTCTTGCGCCCAATCATAAGCAGTATTTTCTAGTTCATCATGCGAAATTACAGCATTTACCATACCCATTTCATACGCTTCTTGTGCAGAATAATTTCTTCCTAAGAAAAAAATTTCACGTGCCCTTTTCTGACCTACCATTTTTGCTAAATATGCAGAGCCGTAACCACCATCAAACGAAGTAACATCGGCATCTGTTTGTTTAAAAATAGCATGTTCTTTACTTGCTAATGTCAAATCACAAACAACGTGCAAACTATGCCCACCACCAACTGCCCAACCTGGAACCACGCAAATAACTACCTTCGGCATAAATCGGATAAGGCGTTGAACTTCTAAAATATTTAATCTATGATACCCATCTTCTCCAACATACCCTTGATGTCCACGAGCTCTTTGGTCTCCTCCAGAGCAAAAAGAATATACACCATCTTTTGTACTTGGTCCTTCTGCAGATAATAAAACCACACCTATAGAAGTGTCTTCACCAGCATCATAAAAAGCATCGTATAATTCTTTTGTTGTTTTTGGGCGAAAAGCATTACGTACATTAGGTCTGTTAAATGCTATTCTTGCAACTCCATTCGATTTTTTATAAGTAATATCTTCGTAAACTTTAGCGGTTTTCCACTCAGGATTTGTCATAACTTGTCAATTTTTCGTTTATTTGTCGAACTACAAAAATAAATCATTCGATTTTTGTAAGCTAATTTTCCTCCGAAAATAAAAACCAAGAAATTACGTTTCTTTTAAAAAGCAAGTTATATATGAAAAAAATTGAGATGTTTTTAGTACTTTTTATGTTAAGTTCCTCTTTATTTTCACAACAATTTATATCAAAAAAATACGATTCTAAAGAAATTGGAGCTACACGTGATTTAAAAATTTATCTTCCAAAAGGATATAAAAAAGACTCTGTTAGTAATTACCCGCTAGCTATTGTTATTGACAATGAGTATTTATTTGATATTTACGTAGCAAACTCAAAATTATTTTCGATAGCTGATAAAGCTCCAAAACAAATTGTAGTTGGTATTTCAATACATAAAACACGAGAAGAAGATACTTTTTTAGATGAAAAAACACATCAACTTACGAGAGGAAATATTAAATTTCTTAAGTTTATAAGAAATGAAGTTTTACCATATATGGAAGGCAGTTACCGCACTTCTCCTTTTGTAACACTTGTTGGTCATGGCGCTGCTGCAAATATTGTAACAGCTCTTCTAAGAGATAAAAAACCTGTTTTCAATGCATATATCGCTATAAACCCTTTATTCCCAAAAAATATTACACAAAAAGTTACAGCATATCAAGTAGATAGACTTGGTGGAAAAGACAATACTTATTATTACTACGTAAACGAACTTCCTTTTTTTAGTAAGGAAAATAAAAAAACGCTTGCCAGATTAAAAACCTATTTAAGTTCTATTAATGCAAAAAACTTTCATTTTAAATATGATAAAATGAATTCTCCAAACTACATTTCTGCAGTTAGTGAAGCCGTTCCTCGTTTTATGAACAAAATTTTTGAACTATATGCAGGAATTACCAAAGAAGAGTTTAACGAGAAAATTAAGAATTTAGAACCTCTTGAAGCTATTTCTTATCTTGAAAATAAATATTTGGATATTGATTTTCTCTTTGGCTCAGACTTAGGAATTAGAGAAAAAGATATTTATACTATTGAAGATGTAATTATTGATAAAGAAAATGGCGAGTATTTACGTGATTTTGGCGAAATGATTTTAAACGTGTATCCAAAATCTCATATTGGCAATTATTACGTTGGGTTATGGTATGAAAAAAGAAATAAAAAGGCTATGGCGCTAGACAGTTATAGAAGAGGTTACGGAAAAATGAAAAATTCTGACCCTAATAAAAAACTCTTTTACAGCAATATAGAGCGCGTTAATAGAAGTTAATTGAACTTCTTCAATTCAATTTTATCATCTAAAATAACAATTAGTTTTTGCTTATAAAGGTTTCCTACTGCACGTTTAAATGCTTTTTTACTCATTTGTAAATGAAATTTTATAGACTCCGGAGAACTTTTATCAGTTAATAATAAGAATCCTTTTTCTTCTAGTTTATCAAGAATTTTATCTACATCTGTATCAATTACAGACCTAAACCCTTGTGGGCGCAAAGATACATCTACCTTTTCATCTTCTCTAAGTTTTTTAATGTAACCAACTGTTTTCATTCCTTCTTCTATATCAGAAAAAATCTCGTTGTTGTACAACAAACCTTCATGAGTTTCATTAATTAGTACTGTATAACCTAATTCTGATTGCTGCTCAATAATTAAATCTACCTTATCTCCTTCTTTAAAGTCCTCCATTATAAATTTTTAAAATAGTTACGCAAAACTACGTTGTTTACATCACGTGGTGTAAAGATTTCTAGTATTTTTGGTTTATCTGATATTGAATAAAAAGAACTTAGACTTATATTCAATTCTTCTAAACTGTTTACAGATGAATAATTAAACGCGTACATCTTCGCTAAATGTTTAGCCGTTAAACTATGTGGTGTTTCAAAATAATCAGCTGCATTTGTTGTTGCTGGTCCTGGAATAATTTTAAAAATTCCACCACCAGAATTGTTGATTAAAATAATTCTAAAGTCCTTTGGAATATTAACATTCCACAACGCATTACTATCGTAAAAAAAACTTAAATCACCCGTAATAAAAACAGTTTTATTAGTAGTTGAATATGCTGCTCCAATTGCGGTTGATGTACTTCCGTCAATTCCGCTTGTACCACGATTACAAAATACACGTAGCGTATTTTTCAAATTAAATAATTGGGTATATCTAATAATTGAACTGTTACTTATTTGTAGCTGACAATTATCAGGAATACTTTCTAAAATAGTTTCAA
Source organism: Tenacibaculum sp. (assembly GCA_965242715.1). Lineage (GTDB taxonomy): Bacteria > Bacteroidota > Bacteroidia > Flavobacteriales > Flavobacteriaceae > Polaribacter. The sequence goes on along the minus strand of OZ251501.1, from coordinate 300,432 downwards.
AAACTTTTAAATCTGAATACGCACAATTTGCTAAAAACTGTTTATGTTTTTTACCTTTACCATCTCTTAAAGAAAGAAAAATTTGTTGATACTCATTAGCATTTTTTTGTTGTTCTTGCTGAAGTGAGTTGAAGAATTTTACAGGTTTTTCTTGTATAAATTCACTCAAACAAAAATATGTATCTATTAATTTTAATGCATCAATATGCCAATGATGTTTTGGTTGATATTTTCTTAAAAACTGTTTTATTTTTTTAGAAATCACCATTCCGCCAAAAGTTACTAATACCTCTGGTTGCAATTGTTTAAATTGCGCTTCATCAAAAGAAAAAATGAGTTTATCTATTGAATTAACAAACGTATTATTATGTAAATTTGACGTAGTTTCAGTCATTACCAAAACCGAATTATCTTTAGCAAAAGTGTTTAGTACGCTTTGCAATTCTTCCGAAGGAAAATGAGTTCCTACTAAAATGAGTTTTTTAGTTGAAGAGTTCCAAATAGAGTTCAGTTTTTGGTAATCAATTTGAGACCTTTCTACTGCGCTCAAGGTGACATCTATTTTTTCAAATTCAAAATTTTCTAGCTTTTCAACAGTTTCATACAACGGCTCATCAAACGGAACATTAATATGTACAGGTCCTTTTTTATGTATAGACGTTTCAAGTGCTTTTACAAGTAACTTGGTATTATTTTCTAACTCACCTTCAACCAAATTAGCAGAAAATAAAATATGATTTTCAAATACATTTTTCTGACGAATAGTTTGTCCATCTCCAATATCAATCAAATATTTAGGTCTATCGGCAGAAATTACCACCAACGGAATATTACTATAAAAAGCTTCTGCAATAGCTGGATAATAATTTAATAATGCAGAACCAGAAGTACACACAATTGCAACAGGTTTTTGAGTTTGCTGCGCAATTCCTAAAGCAAAAAAAGCAGCACAACGTTCATCAACAACACTTAATGCTTTAATTTCTGGATAATTATAAAAACCAACCGTTAAAGGAGCATTTCGAGAACCTGGAGAAATTACAACCGTATCAATATTAAATTGAGTACAAGCTGAAACAACAAGCTGCGCTAAAGTTTTTTTTGGATACATTTTTTAAAGTAACAAAGTTACAAAGTCAAAATTGTCAACTTTGTAACTATTTTTTAAAAACTTTGTAACTGTTTTTTCTAATTCCCTTTTTTATAATCTGCTAAAAACTTAGCCAAACCAATATCTGTAAGTGGGTGTTTTAATAAACTTTCAATAGCACTTAAAGGTCCTGTCATAACATCTGCACCTAATTTTGCGCAATCTATAATATGCATTGTATGGCGTACAGAAGCTGCTAATATTTCCGTTTCAAACATATAGTTATCATAAATCAAACGAATTTCTGCAATCAAGTTTAAACCGTCTGTAGAAATATCATCTAAACGACCAATAAATGGAGATACATACGTTGCGCCAGCTTTCGCGGCCAATAATGCTTGTCCTGCCGAAAACACTAATGTTACGTTAGTTTTAATTCCTTTAGAAGAAAAATATTTACACGCTTTTATTCCGTCTTTTATCATTGGTAATTTTACCACAATTTGCGAGTTTAAAGCTGCCAATGCCTCTCCTTCTCTTACCATTCCTTCAAAATCGGTAGCAATTACTTCTGCCGAAACATCGCCATCCACCAACTCACAAATTGCTTTGTAATGGTTTATAATGTTCGTTTCTCCAGTAATTCCTTCTTTTGCCATCAAAGATGGGTTTGTAGTTACACCGTCTAAAATACCTAAAGCTTGCGCTTCTTTTATTTGCTCTAAATTAGCTGTATCAATAAAAAATTTCATCTAAATATATTTAAAAAAGTTGTGTTTTAGTCTGTATTTGGGCGTTCGAGCGGGCTTTACACTATATTTTTTTTAATTTATTCTCGATACAAATTTACAAAAAAAGTAAATTTACTCGAACTAACATTAAAAAAAGATGCCGTTTCAATCCCTAACGCAAGTAAACCTGCCAACAACAAAGATAACTACAAAAGTTAATTTGCTTTAAAAAAGGAATAGATTTATTAGTAGTTTATAAACAATGTTGTTATTCCTGTAAAAGCAGAAGCGCAAACCAACCTACTTACACTCTTGTTTTTTAAGCAATTGTAAGCTTTTAACTTACTTACTCAAGTACATTTTTCTACGTGCATATAAATCATAAAACTGATCATCTTTTAAATCATCAATAAATAAAATACTTTCTCCAGTAGATTTCATTTCTGGTCCTAGCTTCTTATTTACATTCGGAAATTTATCAAATGAAAATACGGGTTGCTTAATTGCATATCCTTCTAACTGCGGGTTAAATTTAAAATCCGTCACCTTCTTTTCTCCTAACATTACTTTTGTTGCATAATTCACATATGGTTCTCCATACGCTTTTGCTATAAAAGGCACTGTTCTAGAAGCTCTTGGGTTTGCCTCAATAATATATACTATATCGTCTTTTATTGCAAACTGAACATTAATTAGACCTACCGTTTTCAATTTTAAAGCAATTGTTTTCGTATGGTCTTTTATTTGTTGTAGTACCAAATCTCCTAGATTAAAGACTGGTAAGGTGGCATTAGAATCTCCTGAGTGTACACCACAAGGCTCAATATGTTCCATAATACCTATAATATACACATTCTCACCATCGCAAATAGCGTCTGCCTCTGCTTCAATTGCTCCATCTAAATAATGATCTAATAGCAATTTATTTCCTGGCATTCTTCTTAATAGGCCTATAACAGTTTCAATTAATTCTTCTTTATTAATTACAATTTTCATTCCTTGCCCTCCTAATACATAAGAAGGTCTTACTAAGATTGGAAAATCTAATTTATCAGCTAATACTAATGCTTCATCTGCTGTTTCAGCAATTCCAAATTCAGGAAATGGAATATTATTTTCTTCTAATAAAGAAGAAAAGCTTCCTCTGTCTTCTGCTAAATCTAGGGCTTCAAAGCTAGTTCCTAAAATTTTAATTCCGTATTTGGTTAGCTTTTCTGCTAATTTTAATGCTGTTTGACCGCCTAACTGAACAATTACTCCTTCTGGTTTTTCATGTTTAATAATATCATAAATATGTTCCCAAAAAACAGGTTCAAAGTATAATTTATCTGCTACATCAAAATCTGTAGAAACTGTTTCTGGATTACAATTAATCATAATCGTTTCATAACCACACTCTGCAGCTGCTAAAATACCGTGAACACAACAATAATCAAATTCAATACCTTGTCCAATTCTATTAGGTCCAGAACCCAACACTATAATTTTCTTTTTATTAGTTACTATACTTTCATTGGTTATAACTGTTTTTCCTGCTGCCGCTTCTACATCACTTTCAAAGGTTGAATAATAGTAAGGTGTTTTTGCTTTAAATTCAGCAGCACAAGTATCTACTAATTTATACACCCTGGTAACGTTTAACTCTTCTCGTTTTGTATATACTTCACTTTCTAAACAACCTAACATATGTGCTATCTGACGGTCTCCATATCCTTTTTGTTTTGCTTCTAGTAACAAATCTCTACTAAGCGTATCAATCGTGTATTTAGAAATTTCTTTTTCTAATTCATGTAGTTCTTCATACTGTCTTAAAAACCACATATCTATCTTTGTTATTTCATAAATTTTACTCAACGGAATTCCCATTTGAATAGCATCATAAATTGCAAAAACACGGTCCCAAGAAGCATATGTTAACTTGCTAATAATTTCTTCGTAATTTTTATACCCTTTTCCATCAGCACCTAATCCATTACGTTTTATCTCTAACGATTGTGTTGCTTTATGCAGAGCTTCTTGAAACGAACGTCCTATTCCCATAACCTCTCCTACAGACTTCATTTGCAATCCTAAAGTTCTATCAGAACCTTCAAACTTATCAAAGTTCCAACGTGGAATTTTCACAATTACATAATCTAATGTTGGCTCAAATAAAGCAGATGTTGATTTTGTAATTTGATTGTCTAATTCATCTAAATTATAACCAATCGCTAATTTTGCTGCAATTTTTGCTATCGGATAGCCTGTTGCTTTACTTGCTAAAGCTGATGAACGAGATACTCGTGGATTAATTTCAATCGCTATAATTTCTTCCTTCTCATCTGGCGAAATAGCAAACTGCACATTACACCCACCAGCAAAATCGCCTATAGAACGCATCATGTGTATTGCCATATCTCTCATTCTCTGAAAAGTCTTATCAGACAAGGTCATTGCTGGTGCTACCGTGATTGAATCTCCTGTATGAATTCCAATCGGATCCATATTTTCGATAGAACAAATAATAACTACATTATCATTTTTATCTCTTAAAAGTTCTAACTCATATTCTTTCCAACCAATTAAAGCCTTGTCGATCATTACTTCGTGAATTGGAGAAACCTCTAATCCGCGTGTTAATAATTCATCAAATTCTTCCTCTTTGTGAACGAATGAAGCTCCTGCTCCTCCTAAAGTAAATGATGCTCTAATTATTAAAGGAAAACCAAATTCTTGTGCTATTTCTTTTCCTTTTAAATAAGAAGTTGCTGTAGCTTGTGGCGCCATTGGTATCCCAATTTTTGCCATTAAATTTTTAAATTCCTCTCTGTCTTCTGTAATATTAATTGCTTCAATATCAACTCCAATAATTTCTATATTAAAATCTTTCCAAATCCCTTTTTCATCTGCTTCAATACATAAATTTAATGCTGTTTGACCTCCCATTGTAGGTAAAACAGCATCAATTTGTGGATGTTCTTTTAATATTTTAATGATTGATTTAGTTGTAAGAGGTAATAAATAGACATGATCTGCCATTGAGGGGTCCGTCATTATTGTTGCTGGGTTCGAATTGATTAAAACAGTTTCAATTCCATCCTCTCTTAAAGAACGTAATGCTTGTGTTCCTGAGTAGTCAAATTCGCAAGCTTGACCAATTACTATAGGGCCAGAACCAATAATTAAAATAGATTTAAGGTCTTGTCTTTTAGGCATTGTATATAATTATTATTGTGTGTTATTGTAAAATTGATACAGAGTTTATTTTTTAAAAATGCTCATATTTTCATCATAAATAGGACTTTCTATTGCTAAAAAATCTAAAACACTATGAAAAATATGATGTTGAGATAATACTTCATTCTTTTTAAGCTCTTTAGAGCTATCAGATAACCAAACAATAAATGGAATATCTATTTGCTCTTTTGGAGCTATACTTGCTGGTATACCGTGCATATATAAATTATTTTCACCTAAAGACTCTCCATGATCCGAAACATATATCATAGAACTATTATAGCCATCTAACTGCTTTAACTCTCCAATTAACGTAGATAAAATATAGTCAGTATAAACAATGGTATTGTCATATGCATTTATCAACTCTTCTTGTGTACATTTTGCAAGCTCAACACTTTCACAAATTGGAGTAAATTTATTAAACTGTGGTGGATACTTCTTAGAATAAGTTGGTCCATGACTAGTACTAGTGTGCAAAACTATTAATATTTTATTTTTTTTACTTGCCAATATCTGCTCTTTTAAGCCGCTAAGTAATATTTCATCATATTTTGACCCACCGTTTAAAGATAGTTTTTCTAAATCTTTTCTTTCTTGATAGTTTTTTATCTGAACTGTGGGCTCTCCCCAATTGGTAGTTCTCCAAATAACTTCCACACCATTTCTATATAAATAATTTGGTAAAATCTCAAATAGCTCATTACTCTTCTTATATTCTAAAATACACTTAACTCCAGCAGTAGTATAAGTTGCACATGAACTCGCTTTATAACTATGAACACCATCTATTTTTGACAGAAGTGGATTTGTATCTTTCTCATAACCATATAAAGAAAAGTTTTGACTTCTTGCAGATTCTCCAATTACAAGAACGAAAACAGATTTTTTATCATCTTTTATAATTGCATCTGGCAACAAAATTTGTTGTTTATTTTTCTGACTTTTATGGTAATAAAATCCACTCGTATTAACGACATAAGACCATGGCATCGCCAATCCTCCTAGAACTTTTGAATGACTATCAATCCACAACCACCTGCTAGAATTAATATAAACAAATAAAATAATAAAAATAAAATTTAATATAGTATGTAACAGAAATTTCGTAAATTTTACTTTAATTATTTTAGTTTTAAAAATAAAAATACTCGGAATTATCCCTAACAAAATTAAATATAAAATTAAACCAAAAGAGAAGAAACTACTAGCTTCTTCAAATTTAGTATTAAGAATATTACCAATCATTGTTTCATCTATAATAACACTGTAGGTATTGATAAAATATATTGCAATTGCATTTATGTTAAAAAAGAGTACTAGTGCTAATTTACCGACAAAGCGAGATATAAACAATATTATATAAAAAACTAAAACGTTTAAAAAAAATGTTAGAATCGTTAAATTAACAATAGTTAAAATTCCGTTTAAACTTTTATAATTTAAATTATTAACCGCAAATTGAAATAGAGGAAGATGATAGAGAACTAGATTAATAAAACTAATTATTAAAACAAAGTGACTCAATTTAATATTCTTTTTAAACATACATATTATTTTTTAACATAGGTGTAAATCATTAAATATAGCGTTATGATTAAGGCTAATAATGAAAAATAAAATATTAGTAAATTGTCTGTAAATATTTTTTTTACAATAGCAAACACCCAAATTATTAAAAGCAAGGTAAGAAAAGGGTAATATTTTTTATTTTTAATCCAAGCCCACCAACTAACATTATTATTTATAACAATACCTATAAGTGCAGATATATACCCAATAATGCTACCAATTATAACATCAAGTGGATAATGCGCTCCAACTCCAACTCGAGAAAATACAATAATAATACCTAATATAAAAACAGTAAAAAACCAGATAGTTTTCAATTTAAACCCTTTTGGCACAAATGCATATAACAATATAGTAAGGATCATAAAAGTAGTCACAGAATGTCCAGATGGTAAACTTGTATTTCCTGAAAGGGTTTTTCCTATAATAACAAAACTTTTATGATCAAACATTGCTGCTGGTCTTGGAACAGCAAACATATTTTTTAAAAAGAAAGAAACCACCAATGTAATTATTGATGATGTTAATATTGCACCCCAAATTTTAGGTTGATAAATAATAAAGATAGTTAGCAACGGTAAAAATACTACTACATCGCCTAATTGAGTTAAGTTAAATTGTAAATTCGGGAATTCTGATAATTTATTATTAAGGTAAAAAAACAAATCTTTTTGAATGTTAACATATGTTTCAACAGTAAAAGCATTTTCTTTAAAGAGCACAAAAAAAATAACTAATAATAATAAAACAGGATATAAAAACAACCTTAACCTTACATTAGAAAGATTATTAGCTACTTCGATATCTAATTTATAGTTAGTTAACATATTCTATTTTTTAAAAATTAAAAAGTCAATAACCTCGGAGCAATCCCATAAGGCATAAAAAAAGAAAAATCTTAATCATTTCGATGCAAGCATCGGGAAATTAAACCCACTGGTGGGATTAAAACAGAGTTAAGGTCTTTTTCTTTTTGGCATTGTAAATAGTTGTGTTTATGTAAATGTAAAAATAATTAGTGTTTGGGTATAAAAAAAGGTGTTACTAAAAATAGTAACACCTTAATTATTAACAATTGTTAATCATTATTTCTTTGGTCTTGCTTCAGATGAAACAGATAATTTTTTTCTCCCCTTTGCTCTTCTACGAGCTAATACTTTACGACCATTAGCAGAAGCCATTCTTTCACGAAAACCGTGTTTATTTCTTCTCTTTCTCTTTGATGGTTGGTAAGTTCTTTTCGGCATTATATGTATTTTTAAAAATCTTCTTTATTCCTTAATTTCTACTTAATGATTTTCACCTCATTTAAAGCGTTGGCAAATATACAACTGTTTTTATTTTTGACAAACAGTATTTATAAAAAAATAAAAATATTTTTTCGATCCCATAAATTTACGTTTTTAAAAAATATTTTCACTTTTTTTATTTGTGATAAAAACTAGAGTTAGTACTTTTGCGCAAACCTAACAATACCATGCACAATACTAAATACGTTTTTGTAACAGGAGGCGTAACTTCATCTCTTGGAAAAGGAATAATTGGAGCTTCACTTGCTAAATTAGTACAAGAAAGAGGCTATTCTGTAACCATACAAAAGCTTGACCCATATATTAATATTGATCCCGGAACACTAAACCCGTATGAACATGGTGAATGTTATGTTACCGAAGATGGTGCAGAAACTGATTTAGATTTAGGGCATTATGAACGTTTTTTAAACATTCCTACTTCTAAAGCAAACAATGTAACTACTGGTAGAATTTACCAATCTGTAATTAATAAAGAACGAAGAGGAGAGTTTTTAGGGAAAACCGTACAGGTAATTCCTCATATTACTGATGAAATTAAACGACGCATTCAAATTTTAGGGAACACGGGTAAATATGACATTGTTATCACAGAAATTGGAGGTACCGTTGGCGATATTGAATCGTTGCCCTACATAGAGGCTGTACGTCAATTACAATGGGAACTTGGTGAAGACAATGCTATTGTTATTCATTTAACATTGGTTCCTTATTTAGCGGCTGCAGGCGAATTAAAAACCAAACCAACGCAACATTCTGTAAAAATGTTAATGCAAAGTGGTATAAATCCGAATATTTTAGTCTGTAGAACTGAACACGAAATTAACGATACTATAAGACGGAAATTAGCTCTTTTTTGCAACGTAAAACAAGAAGATGTTATTCAATCTATAGATGCAGAAACAATTTATGATGTTCCTAACTTAATGTTTGAAGAAGGTTTAGATAGAGTTGTTTTAGAAAAACTAAATTTATCTACAGATAAACAGCCAGAACTTAAAACGTGGAATGCCTTTTTACAAAAACACAAAAACCCAAAACATACTATAGAGATTGGTTTAATTGGTAAATATGTTGAGTTACATGATTCTTATAAATCGATTACAGAATCGTTTATTCATGCAGGTGCAACCAATGAAACTAAAGTAAAAATACGTTGGATTCATTCTGAAGAATTAACACCTCAAAACACTTCTTCAAAATTAAAAGGTTTAAACGGAATTCTTGTTGCTCCAGGTTTTGGAGATAGAGGAATTGAAGGCAAAGTGTCTGCGGTGCAATATGCACGTGAAAATAATATTCCTTTCTTCGGAATTTGTCTTGGAATGCAAATGGCAGTTATTGAGTTTTCTAGAAATGTTTTAGGCTTAGAAAATGCTTTTTCTACAGAAATGGATGAAAACACACCACAACCTGTTATTAGTTTAATGGCAGCACAAAAAGATGTTACAGAAAAAGGAGGTACAATGCGTTTGGGTGCTTGGGATTGCGAGTTATTAGAAAATTCTAAAGTAAGTAAAGCCTACGGAAGTACTTTTATTAGTGAACGCCACAGACACCGTTACGAATTTAACAACGATTACAAACAGCAAATTGAAGAAGCTGGAATGAAAGCTACTGGTATTAACCCAAAAACAGGTTTGGTAGAAATTATTGAAATACCATCACACCCTTGGTTTGTAGGCGTACAATATCATCCAGAATATAAGAGTACGGTTTTAAATCCGCATCCTTTGTTTGTAGATTTTATAAAGGCTGCATTGGTACAATCTAAAAAGTAGTTTCCGCGTTAGCGATTGAAGCGGCATCCTTTTTAGTTGTCAGTTCGAGTGATTTTATGAAGGATGAATAAATTTGTATCGAGAATAAAACTAAAAAGATATAGCGAAAAGCGCGACCTAAAAGGTAACGCCCAACTTCTTTAATTACATTCTAAATGACACCTTAAATTCGGTATACCTTTTGCTTATATACAGCACAATAATTAATACTAGTAAAACCGTTAAAAAACGATACAGTTTTGCTACATTTGTCGCGTTTTTCTCTATATAATTTTTGAGAAAATGACAAGATGACACATATATAAAATGGAAAAAAAGAATTTTGATTACAACTCGTTTATCGGGATGCTATTATTAGCTGGTATTATGCTTTGGTGGATGAACAACAACAAACCAGAGGCTACACCAGAAACTACAACTACAGAACAAGTTGTAGATGCTACAAAAACAAACGAATTACCAAAAGCTACCACAACACCTTTTATAGAAAACGATTCACTTCGTGCCGCTTCACTAAAGAATAAATTGGGCGCTTTTGCACATAGTGCAATTGCAGGCAAAGAAGGGTCTTCGGTTTTAGAAAATGATGTTTTAAAACTAACTATTGATAATAAAGGTGGGCAAATTACAGAAGCCTTAATTAAAAAATATAAAACACACAATTCGCTTCCTTTATATATGATAAAGGATAAAAACGCATCGTTTAATATCAATTTTGGAACTACTGATAATAGAATCTTAAATACCAAAGATTTACCATTTGAATCTACTTTGACTAAAAATGGAGAGAATAATATCCTTTCAATGAAATTGAAAGTATCCGAGACTCAGTATTTAGAATATAGATATGAAATGAAACCGAATGATTATAGAGTAAACTTCTCTATTCGTTCACAAGGCTTAAGCAACATAATTAACACCTCTAATCCCATAACTTTAAACTGGTCTTTAAACGGTCTTCGTCATGAAAAAAGTATATACACAGAAAACACTATGTATTCTAAGTACTTCTACAACACAGAAGGTAACGTAGAACATTTAGCTGCTGACGATTCTGAGGTTATTAACAACTTAAATTGGGTTACTTACAAACAGCACTTTTTTACTTCAATTTTAAAAACAGACACCCCTTTTAATAACGCAACAATTACATCTAGTAATTTGGTTAAAGATCAAGAAATAGATACTGTTTTTACTAAAAAATACGAACTTAAAACACCACTAGCTTTAAAAGGTGGTGAGTTAAATTATAACATGCAATGGATCTACGGCCCCAGTGATTATAATTTACTAAAAACATACGAGGATACTAACTTAGCTGAAACTGCCGATTTAGGTTGGGGTATTTTTGGCTTCTTAAACAAAAATGTTTTTTATCCTGTTTTTAACTTCCTAAAAGGGTTTATAGGCAACTATGGGCTACTTATTATTTTAATGACCGTAGTTGTTAGAATTTTAATGTCTCCACTCGTTTACAAATCGTATTTATCTAGTGCTAAAATGAAGGTAATTCGTCCAGAATTAACGGCATTAAACGAGAAATACCCAGGTAAAGAAAACGCAATGAAACGCCAACAAGAAACCATGGCAGTTCAACGAAAAGCAGGCGTTAGTATGCTATCTGGCTGTATACCTGCATTATTACAAATGCCTATTTTCTTTGCGCTATTTAAGTTTTTTCCAACAAATTTCGATTTACGGCAAAAAGGATTTTTATGGGCAAACGATTTATCGTCTTACGACACCGTTTATAAGCTTCCTTTTAACATTCCAATGTATGGAAATCATATCAGTTTATTTCCAATTTTAGCATCTATCGCTATTTTCTTTTACATGAAGATGAACCAAAGTCAACAAGCAAATATGCAAGCACCAACACAAGAAGGAATGCCAGATATGAGCCAGATAATGAAGTATATGATTTACTTCTCTCCTATTATGATGTTGGTTTTCTTTAACCGTTACGCAAGTGGATTAAGTTTGTATTACTTTGTATCTAACTTACTAACCATTATTATTATGTTGATAATTAAGCACTATGTAATTGACGAAAAGAAAATTATTGCACAAATTGAAGAAAACAAAAAGAAACCCGCAAAGAAGAAAAGCAAATTTAGAGAACGCATAGACAATGCGATGAAACAAGCACAAGAACAACAAGCACAGCAGAAAAAAAAGAACAAGTAGTACTTGCAGAACTAAATATAAAAAGCCGAAACAAGTATAGTTTCGGTTTTTTAATTTCATCGAATTTTAGGCTATCCTTTCAATCAGAAAAAGAAGCCGATAAATAATTATTTGAGCGTTTAAACGGGCTTTCACTACTCGCTTTTTTTGAAAATAAAAAAGAGCTCAAACACACCGTTCAATCCCTAACGCAAAACTCAGCTATCCTTTAACATAGCTTTAACACTCTTAGATTAAACTATCTTACTTTTGCAAAGTACTATTAAGATACCATATCAACCAATTAAATGAAAAATATTATATTATTAATTGCCTGTACTTTTAGCATTTCAATAATTGCACAACGCCAAAAAAAAGGCAATATTTCTAAAATTACCATAATAGGAAAAGTGATAGAAACCAATACAAAGCAAGCTTTAGAATACGCTACATTGGTTTTAACTAATTTAAAAAACAAACGTATTTCTGGCGGAATTACAGACCCAAAAGGAAATTTCTCAATAGAAGTTTCTAAAGGAAATTATGCCTTAAAAGTAGAGTTTATCGGTTTTAAAACCAAAAAATTAGGCAATCAGAACTTAACAAAAAACAAAGACTTAGGCACTATTTATTTAACTGAAAATTCAGAAACGTTAGATGAAGTTGAAATAATTGCAGAAAAATCTACCGTAGAAATTCGTTTAGATAAAAAGATTTACAACGTTGGTAAAGATATGACTGTAAAAGGCGGAACGGCTTCAGACGTTTTAAACAATGTACCCTCTGTAAATGTAGATGCACAAGGCACTGTTAGCCTTCGAGGAAGTGAAAATGTACGTATTCTTATTAATGGAAAACCATCTGCCTTGGTTGGTTTAACAGGAACAGATGCTTTAAGAAATCTGCCTGCCGATGCTATTGAAAAAATAGAAGTTATCACCTCTCCCTCTGCACGTTATGATGCAGAAGGAACAGCAGGAATCTTAAATATCATTTTAAGAAAAGGAAAAATTATAGGCTTTAATGGTTCCGTAAATCTAACAGCTGGTAATCCAGACTTAATTAGGGGTTCATCTAATTTAAACTATCGTACTAAAAAAATAAACCTATTTTCTAACCTTGGTTATTCATACAGAAAAGGTCCTGGAAACTCACAAACAAAATTCTCTTACCTAACTAATGGCGCTATAGACAGTACACAAATTGAAGATAGAACTTTTGATCGAGAAAATAAAAACGTTAACGCTTCTGTAGGATTAGAATATTATCTCGCTAAAAAAAACTCTATAACCGGTACTTTTTTCTATCGAAAATCTAACGGAGATGATATTGCTACAAACCTTACCAACAGATATTTATTAGAAGACCCAACTCAAAACCTATTCAAAGAAACTCGTATTGAAACTGAAAAAAAAGACAATATAGACAAACAATACTCCATAAATTACACCAATAACTTTGATGGTAACGGAAAAAAACTAAGTATCGATTTACAATATGGCGATAGCAGCGAAACAGAAAACTCTACCATTGCTGTAAATGGAGTTTTAGCTGAACAAAACTCACAAACAACAGACTCAAAAGATTATTTATTTCAAATAGATTATGTGTTACCAATTGGCGAAAACAGTCAGTTTGAATTTGGGCATAAAACCACTTTACAAGATTTATTTTCAGATTTTAAAGTACGAGATAAAAATGGAAACCCTTTTGAATTTGACCCTTCAAATGCAATCGATTTTAAGCAAAACGTGTATGCTTTCTATTCTCAGTATGGAAACAAGATTAATAAATTTTCTTACCTATTAGGTTTACGAGCAGAAATAACAGATATAGACTTAAAAGTTTTAACCACCAACGAGTTATCTGATAAAAACTACACAGAATGGTTTCCTACAGTAAATCTTGGATATGAATTAAACGATACCGACAACCTAACTTTAGGCTATAGTAGAAGATTACGAAGACCACGTCACTGGTTTTTAAACCCCTTTGAATCTCGTAGTTCAGCAAGAAACATATTTAAAGGAAACCCAGATATAAACCCAACCTTTACCAGTTCATTCGATTTAGGTTATACTACTAAAATTAGAAAATTAACTTTAAATTCATCTATTTACTATCAACATTCTACAGATATAATGCAAAGGATTTCGTTTACTGAAGAAAGAACACAAGACGGAGATACTTTTGATGTTTTTATTAGAACCCCTATAAACTTAGGAGACGAAGACCGTTACGGGTTCGAATTTACCACCAATTACAACCCAGTAAAAAAAATCCGTTTATCAGGTACTTTTAACTATTTTAAGTATAAAACAGATGCTTTTACGTATACATATAAAGATGCCAACGGAGTTTCTCAATCTGTTAATTTAGACAATGTAAACGAAAGTAGTTGGTTTGCCCGCTTCAACGCTCGTATTACATTACCAGCAAAAATTCAATGCCAAACACGCTTAATGTACCGCGGAGCACAAGCCAATGCCCAAAGCGATAGAGAAGGAATGTTTATAGCAAACTTAGCACTTAGTAAAGATATCTTTAAAGACAAAGCATCATTGGTTTTAAATGTTAGCGATTTGTTTAATTCTCGTAAAAGAGCAAGCACCACCTACTTTGGAGGAAGAGAAAACCCAAGTACAATCTCTAACGGAACTTTTCAATGGCGCGAACGTCAAATAACGCTAAGCTTTACCTATCGCTTCAACCAGAAAAAGAAACGTGAAAAATCACAAAGGCAAAACTCAGAAGGTGGTGGTGAAGAATTTTAAAAGTAATTACCTGGGCGTTTAAACGGGCTTTCACTACTCGCTTTTTTTGAAAATAAAAAAGAGCTCAAACACACCGCTCAATCCCTAACGCAAGTGTACTTAGACTTGCAATAAAATAATGGACAATTAATTACGAGATTTAACCCGCATTATTCATAGGATTTATATTTAGAACAAATTTCAAAATAGATTTTTTACACCCAGGTTTTAGGATTCTATTTTTTATTTTTTAAACTTTTCTGTAGTAAACAGTATGTTATAATTAATTTTAAAAGTTAAAAATGATCAATTTTACCAACAAAGCGTGAGTATCCCAAGGTTTTAAAATTCTCACTTTAAAACCGTTATTGAGTTATTACCTCTCTAAACAAATCTTGATATACAAATGCTCTTGATAACTGATAATATATTCGTTTTTTAGTGACTTTTATGGTAGCTCCAACTTTTAATAAATTGGTTCTTATTGTATTTATTTGCCATTTTTCAGCCTTTTCAAATGTTGTTTTTTTGATGCTTTTTTTTAGTAATAAAAATAGTTCGTAGGCTAAACTACTTAAAAACAACCTGAAGAAGTTTGCAACAAATCCATGATTGGATAATCGATCGGAAAAACACATATTCTTGACTTCTTTAATTCTGTTTTCGCTAGATTCACCTCGTTTTACATAGAAATCAAAGTATATTTCTCGGGCACCTTTCTCTTTAATATTACTTATAAAATGACGAACATTTAAGCCTTTCCCTGTACTTTCTATTTTACAGTAAGCTTGTTGTGGTTTATGCCAACTTTTGGCTTGATAGCGAAACGATGTGAAATGTTGGTGTTTTTTATGCTGATTTACATATTGAAGTTGAACCGCTTTTTTACAACGCTCAACCTTTCTTTTGAGTACCGAATTACTAGCCTGACCTGTTACAAAAAACAAATCATAATCAGCTACTAATTTATAAAAAGGAGCACAACTAAATCCACTATCTGTTCGAATAGTAATTTTTAGTTCAGGATATGCTTTTTTTATTTTTTGAATAATTCTTCTTAAAATTCCGACATACCATCGATTCGAATGGCTATTTCCTGGGCGAAGAACTGGCAGGATAATTTGACCGGTTTCTCCATCATGAAAAAATAATTCATTTAACATAAACTGTCCATAATAACCATTGAACATTGACATTTGTTGATTCCCATATGTTGGATCATCGGTAGCATCAACATCAATTGTTATTTCATCTCGACCTTTTAGGCTTGATACGTAACGATCAATCCAAGCGTAAGAAAGTTTGAAAATAGTTTCTTTATTCAAACTGTTTTCAAAACGAGAAATAGTAGGTTGAGAAGCCAAATCTCCTTGAAGAACATCTTTAAATAATGGGTCATTTTGTAAATGGGTCACATCATTGGCATCTTGATAACCTAGCATTAGCATAAACACACGTTGCTTGAGTTGATGCTCTCGACTGTAAGTAATGTATTTAGGGTTTCGAAGATCAGGAAGTAACTTGCTAAAATGTTTTAGTAAGTTGTGGGTTCTCTCTAACTTTTCTAAAAGAATCAAAGAACCATCTGAACTAATCTCTGTGGCTGAAAAATCAACCGAAATAGCTTGATTTCCTCGATAAAATAAAGTATCTTTAGTGCTCAAATATGGGTGTTTTAAAAAATGATATATTTTGTGTTTAACTGCTTAAATATAACACTTTACATTCAGGTTTTTTGATTTCTGATGAATTATTCGGGTTAAGCAGCTACATTTTGGTTATACATTTCAGTTTCAAATTCGTTAATAGTTTTATACCCTAAATAAGAATGTATTCTTCTTTTGTTATACCAAGTTTCAATCCAAGAAAAGATTGATAATTCAGCTTACAATCTATAAGACACCTTTAAAAACCAAATAATCATTTTATCACATTGAATTTCAGTATATTTACTGTACTATACAATCATAATTTAGACCATGTAAAAATAGAAAGTATACGTAAAAATGAACTACCTCCAAGCAGAGTAGAGGTATCAAGTAAAAAAAACTTTATTTTTAGTTTGATAAAAACCTCAGGTTTTCAAACTTTCCTTTTGACCACCGAGGCAGAGCCTCGGGGAATTCTATCGATTAAAATACAGAAATATTGAAATTGAGTATCAAAAATTAACATCAACACAGTTATAAACTAGAGCTAAAAATATCTATAAATAATTGATTATTAGTTAATTAATGCAAAAAAAATATCTGTGTAAATTTGTATTTCCCTAAAAACTAAATGGTTTGAGTATATTTGGCTAAAAATACTGATTAACTTATTCTGGTTATTCATCGAGTTAAATTATTTATTATCAGTAGAATATGCAAATAAAAAAGTATGTTTTCCCTGTTTTAAAGTTCTAAATTTATGGGTCAATAATTAAAATTAAAGTATCTTTGTTTAGATAATGAGACATTGTATAATTAAACATTCATTCCTTAAAATACTTTTTACAGTAGTATTTACTCTTGTTTTTAATAATAAGTCGAGTGCAAATGTAGCACAAACATATACCCATTTAATTACAGAGTCTTTTTCAATAAATAATCTGAATAATGATGGAGATTTAGAAATAATAGATGATATAAACTCAGATGAGTGTGAAGAAGAGGGAGAGGATTGTTCTAATGATTTTTCTATTGTTTTTCAAGATGAAAATGTCTCCATTAAAAAAGATGTTACTTTTAAAAATTTTAATGCACATCAATTTTATTCAGAAAATAAACGATATTATATTCTATACTGTCAACTAAAGATCCATTTATAAAGTTATTATTTTTAAGATGTAAATAATATAAGACCAGTATTTTTGTTGGTCCCTTTTCTATTTTAAATAATAATATAAATGAAACATATAATAATTATACTGTTACTAATACCTGTTGCAGTATTTAGTCAGAGCACAACAGACCAAGGTTATAGTTCTTGGAATTCTGTGATTTTAGATTACACTATAAACAATAAAGTTTATATAAAAAATGAGGCTCATTTTAGGAGAACTAACTTTCTGAAAAATTGGCAGCAACTATTAATTAGACCTTCGGTACATTATAAGTATAATGATGCTGTAGATTTATCGGTTGGTTATAGTTTTTCTAAAAATTTTAGAGAAAATTATAATTTTAATGAAAACAATGTTTGGGAACAAGTAATATTATCACATATTTCAGGTAAATCGAAATTTAAACATAGGTTTAGGTTAGAACAACGTTTTATTGACCAAGTATTTGAACTCCCTAACGGAACAGATTTTAAAATGCGTTTTCGTTACCGATTTACTTGGGGAATGCCTTTACTTAAAATTATCAATAATAAAAAAATAAGTATAACTGTTTTTGATGAAATTTGGTTAAATACTAATTTAGGAATTGTACCTAAATCATTAAATCAAAATTGGTTTTATGTAGGCTTATCATATCCAATATTAAAAAACACTTCGTTAGGACTTGGGTATATGAATGATTATTTACCAACAGGCTTAAATCATTTTAAAAGTAATCACATTCTGCAAACAACATTAAAATACCACTTTAAATAAATAAAAAATGAAAATTAATAATAAAATAATAGCAATCATATTATTTAGTATAACAATAGTATCTTGTAATACAGCTAAAAAAAGTAAAATAACAGAGAATAATTCTGTAGAAACCACAAATAAAAAGAATAGTTCGGCACTAAACCATACTCAAAAACATTGGAGTTATGCTGGCGAAACAGATTCAAAGCATTGGGCAGAAATTGAGAAAGATTCAGAATGTGATGGTGAATTTCAATCACCAATAAACATAGTGAGTATAGATGCGGTAATAGATAAGGATTTAAAGCCATTAGACATTCACTATGCTCCAAATACTAAAATTAAAGAGGTAGAAAATAATGGTCATTCTATTCAATATAATTTTAAAGAAGGCGATTATATTAATTATAAAGGAGATAGATTTGATTTGAAACAAATTCACTTTCACGAATCATCTGAACATACAATAAATGGCATTAGATATCCATTAGTAATACATATGGTACATACAAATGCAAAAGGCAAGTATCTTGTACTTGCAGTAATGGCAAAAGAAGGTAAAGCAAGTGCATCTTTCAATTTTTTAGAAAATTATTTACCTCTTGAAAAAGGTGAAATAAAAACGATTGATACTTTTTTTAATCTTAACCTTAATCTTCCTAAAAATAAAGAGTATTACAATTATATAGGTTCACTAACTACACCACCTTGCACTGAAGGTGTAAATTGGTTTATTTTTAAAGAACCTATTACGGTATCTTTAGAACAAATTAAAACATTAAGAAATTTAATTCCTCTTAATAATTTTAGAAATGAACAGCCATTAAATGGTAGAAAAGTGAGAATGATAAACTAAATTTAGTTGTTAAAAATCTGCCTAAATAGCAGTACTTGTTTAGGCAGATTTTTAAAATTAATACAAATTTTGAGATAGTTTTTTTATTTTTCTGACACTCTTGCAAAATCTGTGTAAGTTTAAAATTCGGGATTAGGTTATTTATAACTTAATCCCGAATTTTAAACTTACACAGATTATGAGATAGTGCCTTTTTTCTTAAATTCATTCATTTTTATTTTTCAAACTTGCTAAAAATCTGTTTTGTTTTTCATTCAAAGTTTAAGTAAGTAATTACTTGGGCGTTTAAACGGGCTTTCACTACTCGCTTTTTTTGAAAATAAAAAAGAGCTCAAACACACCGCTCAATCCCTAACGCAAGTGTACTTGCCAACACTTTGTCATCTTAAGTTCAATTAGTAAATGCAACTTTTAGTAGTATTAAATTTACATTAATTAATACATTTCGCCCTCTTTGCTCCGTTTCAAATTAGTGTTTATATTGGTACTCGACTAAAAGCATTTAAGTATGAAACATCTAACCAAAAAACAAAGGTATCAAATAAAAGTACACCTAAATTGCAACAAATCTAAGCTTTTTATAGCTGAATCACTACAAGTAGATAAAGGAACTATTTATAGGAAATTAGAGCGAAACTCAACAAAAAGAGGTTTGTATAACCCTTATTTTGCTTAAGAATTAGCTACTGAAAGGAAAGAACGTTTTGGTAGGAATAGAAAATTGTACTCCTACAATAAAAAAGTATGTTAAAAAGAAAATAGAGCAAGAACAATGGTCTCCAGAACAGATTGAGGGCTATTGTAAGGTTAAATATACCGATGGTAAAGTCATAGAGAATTTACCAGTTTGTAAGAGAGGACAAGGTTAATGGAGGCTTTTTATATAAACATTATGAACAATGTGTTTCCCGATAGTGGAGACTCCAGGAAAATAGCCTCGTTTCATTTTATAACTCTTTTTAGAATCATACTTTTTACAAGGAATAAATTGATGGTCAAAATCATAGCATTTATTAGGCTCCAATACTTTTGTTTTTAGCAACATATCTAAATTTAAAGCATTTAGATTTTTGCGACTACTAAGCTGATACTCAATGCCATCACTGCTCAGGTGAGTTTCTTTTTCTTGTGATAAACTTTTTAAAACCCAACCAATAGTATCCGCAGAGCAGACCTTTAAATTAGGGATTTGAAGTAAATCAGATTTTAAATGTTCTTGAATATCCTCAGCGCAATCTCCGCCAGCTAAAAAAAGCATCCAAAGATTTTTTATAACGGCACAATGACTAAACTCTAACTGTAAAGGTCTTGTGCCTAAATGTTTTTCAATCAGGATGGAGAACTCAAGATTGTTGAATATTTCGGATATGTAATTTAATCTGCCGTAAGCACTTATCTTTTCTGTAGAAGTTGTAACTTTCACCTGCAAGGGTTTTTACCCAATTAGGTAAAAATAATTGAATTTAACCCGCATTATTCATAGGATTTATATTTAGAACAAATTTCAAAATAGATTTTTTACACCCAGGTTTTAGGATTCTATTTTTTATTTTTTAAACTTTTCTGTAGTAAACAGTATGTTATAATTAATTTTAAAAGTTAAAAATGATCAATTTTACCAACAAAGCGTGAGTATCCCAAGGTTTTAAAATTCTCACTTTAAAACCGTTATTGAGTTATTACCTCTCTAAACAAATCTTGATATACAAATGCTCTTGATAACTGATAATATATTCGTTTTTTAGTGACTTTTATGGTAGCTCCAACTTTTAATAAATTGGTTCTTATTGTATTTATTTGCCATTTTTCAGCCTTTTCAAATGTTGTTTTTTTGATGCTTTTTTTTAGTAATAAAAATAGTTCGTAGGCTAAACTACTTAAAAACAACCTGAAGAAGTTTGCAACAAATCCATGATTGGATAATCGATCGGAAAAACACATATTCTTGACTTCTTTAATTCTGTTTTCGCTAGATTCACCTCGTTTTACATAGAAATCAAAGTATATTTCTCGGGCACCTTTCTCTTTAATATTACTTATAAAATGACGAACATTTAAGCCTTTCCCTGTACTTTCTATTTTACAGTAAGCTTGTTGTGGTTTATGCCAACTTTTGGCTTGATAGCGAAACGATGTGAAATGTTGGTGTTTTTTATGCTGATTTACATATTGAAGTTGAACCGCTTTTTTACAACGCTCAACCTTTCTTTTGAGTACCGAATTACTAGCCTGACCTGTTACAAAAAACAAATCATAATCAGCTACTAATTTATAAAAAGGAGCACAACTAAATCCACTATCTGTTCGAATAGTAATTTTTAGTTCAGGATATGCTTTTTTTATTTTTTGAATAATTCTTCTTAAAATTCCGACATACCATCGATTCGAATGGCTATTTCCTGGGCGAAGAACTGGCAGGATAATTTGACCGGTTTCTCCATCATGAAAAAATAATTCATTTAACATAAACTGTCCATAATAACCATTGAACATTGACATTTGTTGATTCCCATATGTTGGATCATCGGTAGCATCAACATCAATTGTTATTTCATCTCGACCTTTTAGGCTTGATACGTAACGATCAATCCAAGCGTAAGAAAGTTTGAAAATAGTTTCTTTATTCAAACTGTTTTCAAAACGAGAAATAGTAGGTTGAGAAGCCAAATCTCCTTGAAGAACATCTTTAAATAATGGGTCATTTTGTAAATGGGTCACATCATTGGCATCTTGATAACCTAGCATTAGCATAAACACACGTTGCTTGAGTTGATGCTCTCGACTGTAAGTAATGTATTTAGGGTTTCGAAGATCAGGAAGTAACTTGCTAAAATGTTTTAGTAAGTTGTGGGTTCTCTCTAACTTTTCTAAAAGAATCAAAGAACCATCTGAACTAATCTCTGTGGCTGAAAAATCAACCGAAATAGCTTGATTTCCTCGATAAAATAAAGTATCTTTAGTGCTCAAATATGGGTGTTTTAAAAAATGATATATTTTGTGTTTAACTGCTTAAATATAACACTTTACATTCAGGTTTTTTGATTTCTGATGAATTATTCGGGTTAAAAAGTCTTGTAGCCTTTATTTTACAAGGCTTTTCAATTCTTTAACAAAAAGACCTGCGGAGTTAAGAAATCTATTTCTCCATCATAAAAAAATAATTCATTGAGCATAAGCTGTCCAGAATAACCATTAAACATAGATATTTGTTGATTTCCAAGAGTTGGGGCACCTGTTGCATCAACATCAATCACAATACTTTTTCTACCCGCTAAGCTAGATACATAATGGTCAACCTATGCATTACTAAGTTTAAAAATCGCTCGCTTGTCCAAACTATTTTCAAATCTCGATATGGTAAGGTTGAGAGGCTAAATCTCCTTGAAGAACGTCTTTAAATAATGGGTCGTGTTTTAAATGAGTAACATCATAAACCCGTTGCTTTAATTGTACTTCTCTGCCGAATGTAATTAATTTTTGATTCCGTAAATCAGGTAAAATAGCGCTAAATTTCTTTATCACATTATGCTCTCGTTCTATTTTTTATAGAAGTATCAGCCCCAACCATCAGAACTCATTTCTGATGCCGAAAAATCAATAGAAACTGCTTTGTTTCCTCTATAAAATAAGATGTCTTTATTGCTCAAAACTGGGTGGTTTTTAAAAGTGTTTTTTTCTTATTTACACAATAAATTTAACACTTTTTACCCTATTCCCCTATGATTACTATGAATTTTTCGGGATAATAGAAACAAGAAACGGAAAGCTTCTTATCAAAGATTGCAACAAGAAGTGAATTACAAACATAAAATTCTATCGATAATTAAGGATAAGCAGTCAAAACGATTTGTTTATGTACTTCCTAAATTTGTGTTAGGAGATAATGAAAAGTTGATGATTGAATTACAGGAATTGAAAGGGAGCAGGAATGTTACTTTGAAAACAAGGTTTTGAAGTCTTTATATTCAAAACCTACTAATAGCTGTAAAATCCAAATTTAAAAAAGTTTTAATTCTTCTATTTAAAGTGTAATAGGTTGGTTTAAAATTTATTAAAAGTAAACCTTGTTGGTTTCTATAAATAATTAATTCTTTTAGTAATAAATATTGTATTATTTTGTTGTTTTCTAATGATATTTTAAATTATATTTGTGCCATATTTATGTAAGTTATATCAAAGCAAAAGTGACCTATTCGGCTACCTGTTTTGAGAAATTAAAATAACTATCTGATATTAAAAATATTACGGTTTTGTGGTTAGTTATGCCACCCCAGACACTGTTTTGTAGAAACATAAAAACTACGGGCTCTTAGCTCAGCTGGATAGAGCACCTCCCTTCTAAGGAGGCGGTCGCAGGTTCGAATCCTGCAGGGCTCACTTAAAGCTTCACAGAAATGTGAGGCTTTTTTTTGTTTTTGGCAGATTTTCTATTCGGTTTTAATTTACTAAATTTAGTACTTAAAACACGTAACTAATCTTATACAAGACCGTTGCCATTCATTGTCGAGCAAGTTTACGGAAAACAAAAAAAGGAGAAGCCGAAAACCCTGCAAAGAGTAGGCATAATTTTTGATAAATCTATATTATATGAAAAATCAAAAACAGTTAGTTGATAAATTTCAACTCGAAGAACTAGAACATCGCTACGAAATGGCATGGATTAGTGAAGTTAAAGTTACTGGCTGTGTAGACGGATATTGTGGTTCCGTTACAATTCCAGTATAATAACAATTATTCATTTTAAATAGAGTAGTGTTTTACTCTATCCCATTTTTATAAAATTTAAAACCATTATGAAAAAATATTATTTTCCTTTTCCTTTATTTGTTTTATTAGTTATAGCCAAGAAAAAGAAATAATTGTATTGGATAAAAGCACTAAGCAACCTATCTCTCAGGTCCACTTATTTTATCGAGATTTAAATCAAGGTACTATTTCAAATGAAGAAGGTAAAGCAAACTTACTTAGGGCTTGCTGATTTTCTAAAAAATAAAACATAATTAATTAACAATCAATGATTTATCTGCATGTTAGTAGTGATATTATTTTGATAAAAGCATAGGTTTTCGTATCTTACTATCATAAACCCGTGCAGTTATGATAAAATATACCGCCTCAAATCAACTAACATTAGATGGATTTTCACATCCTTTTTCCCAGGAACTTTCGCTTGAAAATCGTTGGGTAAAATTGGCAACAATTATTCCTTGGGATGATTTGGCAGTTATTTATAGCAAGGCACTCCATAGCCATGCAGGACGTGAGAGTATTGATGTAAGAATGGTGATTGGCGCCATTATCATAAAACACAAATTAGGGTTGGATGATAGAGGAACCGTTGCTATGATTAGCGAAAATATTTATTTGCAATATTTTTGTGGTCTTACAAGTTTTCAAACTAAAGACCCTTTTCATCCCACCGTTTTTGTAGATATCCGCAAGCGGATGGGCGCAAATGATTTTGACCTATGGAATGCACTTATCATTAAAAAAGCAGATGATTTAAGACCGTCTAAAAAGAAAATGATTGGGGGTGATGATGATGGTTTTCCAAAAAACAAAGGAACCTTAAAGATTGATGCCACAGTTGCAAATCATAAAATTGTTTTTCCTACCGATGCAGGACTTCTGAATACTGCTAGGAAAGAAACCGAACGTTTTATAGACTTACTCTACAAACAATCGACTTTAAAAAAGCCTAGAGATTATCGCAGGATAGCACGAACAGAATATTTGGTGTTTTCAAAAAAAAGAAGAAAATCAAAAAAAGAGATTCGTAAGTTTATTGGCAAACAACTAAATTATGTCAAACGCAATTTAACCTATATTAAAAACCTGTTAGACGACATAGAAATCCTCAAGAAAGAAGAAGTTCTTGTAGGGTTATTTCCAATGAAAAACCCATATCCCTCAAAGTTTCCACTGCCAAAACGAGACCAAAAAATTTATTGGATAGTACAGCAACTTTATGTACAACAACAGTATATGTATCAAGAAAAAATACATCGTGTAAAAGATAGAATTGTCAATATCTATCAACCTTATATACGTCCTATTCCTAGAGGAAAAGACAAAACATCTACAGAATTTGGTGCAAAAATAAGTGCAAGTGTGGTGGACGGAATGAGCAGAGTGGAACATATAAGTTGGGATCAATTTAATGAAGCCAGTGATTTAGAATTACAGGTAAATATGTACACAAAAACCTTTGGTCATTATCCAGAACTGGTTTTAGCAGACCAGATATATTTGAATAGAAAAAACAGAAATTGGCTCAAAGAAAGAGGAATACGGATTGTAGGAAAACCATTAGGAAGACCAAAGAAAACAAACCTTAATGCTTATCAAAAACGAAAATTAAAAAAAGAACGAAACCAAAGAAATCATATAGAAGGTAAATTCGGACAAGCAAAAAACGCATACGGCTTAAGCAGTATTAAAGCCAAAAGAAGTGACACCTCACAGAGTTGGATTGGGGCAATATTTTTTATAATGAATTTGATATCATTAGAAAAAATAGCGAAACAATACGCTATTTTTTGTGTCGTATTCAAAAATTACAGTGCAAGGTTAAAAATAAACATAATCAACTTTATTGATAACTCCAGTTATAGCATAAATCATATTTTTAAACTGACTATTCTTAAATATCTAATGATATCTTCTTGATAAAATCTGCAAGCCCTACTTATAAAGAACAGTAATTTGTCTTTATTGCATCTTAACTATAACGAAAAACTCATTCTGAAAAATAAAATTATAGAATTGGATACTATTTGGTTATCACAGAAAAACAATCTATTAGAAGAAGTTGTAGTAACTAATATTAACCTAAAAAAAAAGTTGCAATATGTACTAGATAATTTTTCAGATCTTTATGTTGATTATCCAACTAAAAAAGAATGCTCTTTTAAAGAAACATTTTTATTTGACGGAGAATATAAAAGACTTTTTCTGGCTCAAATACTTTGGTGGAGTAAAAGTTCTGAACATCCATTCAAAAAAAATTACAATAAATTTATAAAATTAAAACTAGGGAAAATAGATTTCAGTAAAAACGAACCTATGGATCATTTAAAAGGCAATAAGAGAAAAGCTGATGAAACTGGAGCTATAGTAACCAAAAGTTTAATAAATTTTTTCTATTTAAATCACGCAATTAACTCTTTACTTTGGTCTGGTGTTGGTGAAATTCATTCCTCAATTGAAGAATCCGATAATAATAGTATTGCCATTTCCTATACAACAGATTGGAAGATAAATAAAGAAGGTGTTTCTAATAGAAATGTTGGTAAAATTTTTTTTGATAAAAAAACCGATGCTATAATTAATTTTTCAAAAAACATAGAATTTAAAAATAAAATTTCTAAACAAAAAGGTAAAGAAACAAATAAAACATATATTACTGATTATAAAAACAATTATTTTCAATATAATTTCGCACAGAATAAAGAGGGTAAATGGTCTCTTATTTTTTTTGATTTTTCTATAAACCTTTTATTTACTTATGATGAAATACCACATACTATAAAGTTTACAAATAGCTTGTATGTTTTAAAAGAATCAAAATCAAAAAAAGTTAACAACGATGGTCTAATAGATTTAGATAATCCAATCTATAAAAGTTTGCCTTCTAAAACAATTGTTAATTCAAATAACATACTTTTAACCGTAAAAGAAAAAGCATTTATTAATAACTCACCTTACGCAAGAATAATTTGAATTTAAGATATTTATAGTTTATCTTGTTAACAACTTTGAGAAATAAAAAGATGGATAATTTTGTTGATTTGTATACTGATTATTTGATAAGTTCAAGTTCTTACACGACAGCTACAGGTATGGCTTCATTACTCTCTATAAAACATGATAAAATAACACGAGCATTATCAACGGGTGTTTATGACAGTAAATTTCTATGGAAAAAGGCAA
Organism: Tenacibaculum sp.; assembly: GCA_965242715.1. Classification (GTDB taxonomy): domain Bacteria; phylum Bacteroidota; class Bacteroidia; order Flavobacteriales; family Flavobacteriaceae; genus Polaribacter. The sequence continues at coordinate 273,463 of OZ251501.1, read as the reverse complement.
AACCTTATGTTGAAGAATTGACTCAATCTAAAGAAACTATCATTTTAAGTTTTGATGATTCGATACAAGAAAAACAATATACAGATGAAAGTGAGTTGAACACTTGGCATTTTGACCATGTGTTTGGAAGGTCTGTAAAAGGGGTTAATTTTCTAACTGCTTTAGTCGAAGTTGGAGGCATGCGTATACCGTGTGGTGTAGAGTTTATAAAGAAAAATATTTGGGTTACCGACAAAAAAACAGGAAGGCAAAAGCGTAAAAGCAGCAAAACTAAAAACGAACTTTTTAGAGAAATGTTGCAGGAATGTAGTAGCAAAATACACTTTGATTATGTGTTGGCTGATAGTTGGTTTTCTTCAGCAGAGAACATGGTTTATTGTAAAGAACTTTTAAAAAATGATTTTATTATTGCCTTAAAAAGCAATCGAAAAGTAGCCTTATCCTTAGAAGATAAGCAAAATGGAGCATACGTGAATATTAAAACATTACAGCCAAGACAACAAACCGTGGAAGTTTGGTTTGAAAAACTAGACTTTCCGCTGTTGCTTACAAAGCAAGTTTTCAAAAACGAGAATGATACAGTCGGCGAGTTGTACTTGGCTTGTAGTGATTTAAATTTATCGTATAACCAAATAACTACAATCTACAAAAAACGGTGGGCAGTAGAAGAGTATCACAAATCGATTAAAAGTAACACAGGTTTTGCTAAATCTCCAACTAAAAAAACAGAAACTCAAACGAATCATTTTGTATTGTCAATTGTAGCTTATATAAAGTTAGAGTGGCTTAAACAAAGAACAGGGAAAAATCATTTTGCTATGAAAACACAAATCTATTTAGCAGCTCAAAAAGCAGCTCATAACGAACTCAGAAAGTTATCAACACCTAAAGCTGCTTAATCATCCTTTTTTGAGGTTTGGATGCGTAACATGAGTTACTAATTAGTAACATGAGTTACTAATTAAATGGATACGAAATTCTACTTCTAAGCAAATTAAAGAAGTAACAAAGGTTGTTACAATGTTTGAAAAACATCTCTCTGGAGTTATAAATGCCTTAATAACTGAGTATAGCAATGCAATGGCTGAAAGATTAAATGGAAAAATACAAGAACTTAAATCTATTGGAAAAGGATATAGAACTTTTAAAAACTTTAGAAGTGCAATACTCTTTTTTAAGACACTCTTGCAAAATCTGTGTAAGTTTAAAATTCGGGATTAGGTTATTTATAACTTAATCCTGTCTTCAAATATAATCAAAAATTGGTTAAGAATAACGCCCCAATTTCTAATTGGCATTGTCCATTTTCTTGTGCTTTCTCTTAGTGCTAAAAATACGGACTTCATTACCGCGTCATCCGTGGGGAAAGAGAGTTTGTTTTTTGTGTATTTTCTAATCTTTCCGTTTAAGTTTTCGATGAGATTAGTGGTGTATATTATTTTTCTAATTTCAGCGGGAAAATCAAAGAAAACAGTGAGTTCGTCCCAATTGTTTTCCCAACTTTTAATGGCGTAAGAATATTTAGAGTTCCACTTGTCTTTGAAGTCGTTTAAAGCGGCTTTGGCGGCTTCTTTTGTGGGTGCGCGTATAGATTTGTTTCATATCCTTTACAAACTCCTTTTTATCCTTCCAGACCACATAACGCATGGTGTTTCTAATTTGATGTACTACACATATTTGAGTTACAGAATTAGGAAACATCGTTTTTATGGTCTCTGTAAATCCGTTTAAATTATCGGTAGCAGTAATCAAAATATCTTGTGTTCCTCGTGCTTTAATATCACTTAAAACAGACATCCAAAAGGCGGAAGATTCATTTTTACCTAACCATAATCCTAACACCTCTTTTTTACCATCTGTGCGTAACCCTACTGCGATGTAAATGGTTTTGTTAATCACTTTTGAGTTTTCTCTAACCTTAAAAACAATACCGTCCATCCAGACGATTAGGTAGGTTTGTTCTAGGGGGCGATTTTTCCATGCAATGATATCTCCTGTTATTTTATCGGTAATTCTTGAGATTGTGGCAGTAGAAATATTGAAATCGTACAACTCATATATTTGCTGTTCAATATCACTGGTACTCATCCCTTTTGCGTACAGAGAGATGATTATATTTTCTACTCCATCTGCTGTGCTTTGGCGTTTTTTAATAAGCATTGGATTAAATGAACTTTCTCGATCTCGTGGTATTTGAATCGTCGTTTCTCCTAAGGTAGTTTTTAACTTTTTTGAAGTATAGCCATTTCGTGCATTGGTATTGCTACGCTTTTGATGTTTTTCATAATCTAAATGTGCGTCTAATTCGCCTTCTAATATCTTTTCTATGCCTCGCTTATGCAAGTCTTCTAGAAAGGAGGTTAGTTCTGTTCCGCTCTTGAATTGCTGTAAAAAAGAATCGTTTAAAATGTCTTCTGGTTTCATAATGTAAGGTGTTAAAGTTTAAAGTTAATAAAAAAAATCTCGGGAGTTATAACTCCCGAGATTTTAAACTTACACAGATTATGAGATAGTGCCAAATATAATCAAAAATTGGTTAAGAATAACGCCCCAATTTCTAATTGGCATTGTCCATTTTCTTGTGCTTTCTCTTAGTGCTAAAAATACGGACTTCATTACCGCGTCATCCGTGGGGAAAGAGAGTTTGTTTTTTGTGTATTTTCTAATCTTTCCGTTTAAGTTTTCGATGAGATTAGTGGTGTATATTATTTTTCTAATTTCAGCGGGAAAATCAAAGAAAACAGTGAGTTCGTCCCAATTGTTTTCCCAACTTTTAATGGCGTAAGAATATTTAGAGTTCCACTTGTCTTTGAAGTCGTTTAAAGCGGCTTTGGCGGCTTCTTTTGTGGGTGCGTGTAGATTTGTTTCATATCCTTTACAAACTCCTTTTTATCCTTCCAGACCACATAACGCATGGTGTTTCTAATTTGATGTACTACACATATTTGAGTTACAGAATTAGGAAACATCGTTTTTATGGTCTCTGTAAATCCGTTTAAATTATCGGTAGCAGTAATCAAAATATCTTGTGTTCCTCGTGCTTTAATATCACTTAAAACAGACATCCAAAAGGCGGAAGATTCATTTTTACCTAACCATAATCCTAACACCTCTTTTTTACCATATGTGCGTAACCCTACTGCGATGTAAATGGTTTTGTTAATCACTTTTGAGTTTTCTCTAACCTTAAAAACAATACCGTCCATCCAGACGATTAGGTAGGTTTGTTCTAGGGGGCGATTTTTCCATGCAATGATATCTCCTGTTATTTTATCGGTAATTCTTGAGATTGTGGCAGTAGAAATATTGAAATCGTACAACTCATATATTTGCTGTTCAATATCACTGGTACTCATCCCTTTTGCGTACAGAGAGATGATTATATTTTCTACTCCATCTGCTGTGCTTTGGCGTTTTTTAATAAGCATTGGATTAAATGAACTTTCTCGATCTCGTGGTATTTGAATCGTCGTTTCTCCTAAGGTAGTTTTTAACTTTTTTGAAGTATAGCCATTTCGTGCATTGGTATTGCTACGCTTTTGATGTTTTTCATAATCTAAATGTGCGTCTAATTCGCCTTCTAATATCTTTTCTATGCCTCGCTTATGCAAGTCTTCTAGAAAGGAGGTTAGTTCTGTTCCGCTCTTGAATTGCTGTAAAAAAGAATCGTTTAAAATGTCTTCTGGTTTCATAATGTAAGGTGTTAAAGTTTAAAGTTAATAAAAAAAATCTCGGGAGTTATAACTCCCGAGATTTTAAACTTACACAGATTATGAGATAGTGCCTTTTTTAATGGAGGTTTAAATCTTTACCCATTAAAATAAGGGTAGAGCCATCTTTTTTAATCTTCCTTTGGTCACCTGTTAAATCTAAATGTTTCTTTCTGTCCTGTGTTACAATAACAGCAATATGATCTATTAATACCTCTTTGTTTTGGAAACTCCTCCACGTTTTCTAGGTGTACACTTCAAGCCTTATTCCTTTGCTTGAGTGCAGAAAAAAGGTCTCACCACTTTCTGTAATACCTATAAATTATCAGTGTCTACTTCTAAAACTGAACTAAGTATTTTGTGTCTCCAATCAAAAGCAGTTTTCTTATTTACCTTCAATTTAACTTTTATTTTTGATAATTCCATCTTTAAATATGCAAAAATAATGCCTATTTTAAACTAGAACCTAAAAGAACTTGACAGGTATTGCCTGCGTGAAGGATTGTAGTGGCATCCTTTTGCTGTCGGTTTGAGTTTTGCGAAGCAAGAAACGAAAACAAAGCAAAAGATATAACGGAAAGCCTGACGAAAAATAAAAGTGAAGGTTTAAGAAAAAAACTTCGCTTTTATTTTTGGACACGCCCAAATATTAATAATCTCCTAATGTTTCAGGGTTTTGTGCTAAAGCATTTTCAAGCTGCTCATTACTGGGGGCTTTACCGTGCCACGCGTGTGTATTCATCATAAAATCTACACCGTTACCCATTTCTGTATATAGTAAAATACAGACAGGCTTACCTTTACCAGTCTTAGATTTAGCTTCAGATAAACTGCTTAAAATAGCGTCAATATCATTCCCTTTTTTAACGTCTATCACATCCCAACCAAAAGCTTCAAATTTAGCTCGTATACTTCCCATAGCAAGTACTTGATCTGTGGTTCCATCAATTTGTTTCTCATTAACATCTACCGTAGCAATTAAATTATCTATTTTTTTGGCTGCTGCATACATAATTGCTTCCCAATTCTGTCCTTCTTGTAATTCTCCATCACCATGTAACGTATATATAGTTTTAGAATCTCCATTCAACTTTTTAGCTTCTGCGACACCTAAAGCAACTGATAGACCTTGCCCTAAAGAACCTGATGCAATTCTAATACCTGGCAAACCTTCGTGTGTAGTTGGGTGCCCTTGTAAACGAGTGTTCATTTTTCTAAACGTTGCTAATTCTTCAATAGGAAAAAAGCCACTACGTGCAAGCACACTATAGAATACGGGTGAAATATGCCCGTTAGAAAGAAAGAATAAATCTTCATTTATTCCATTCATTTTAAAATCTGTAGAATAATCCATTACTTCTTGATATAGACAGGTAATAAACTCTGCACATCCTAAAGAACCTCCTGGGTGTCCTGAATTTACTGCATGTACCATTCTTAAAATATCTCTACGAACTTGTTGTGTAAAGTTTTGTAATTGTTGTGTTGTTGGCATTATTGTGTTGCTTTTTAATTAAAACAAAAATAGTTTTTCAATCAATTAAATAGCTATAGTTTTTATCATTTTTTAAACAATTTATTAACTATTTTGTACAAATAGATAATTAATAAGCGAAAAAATTAATACCTTAAATCCGCAAGTAATCTATTAGATCTTGAATTTTCTTTTTTTTAAGGGAATAACTCGCTTAAATTATTGGTATAAGTTCTTAAATTAAGACTCCTTAGTTAATTTGGAGTTGTTTGTTTTTAAAGAGAAGCTCTTTGTTATAATCACATTCTTCATTATTCATAATGCTCTCATTGTGAGCTTAATATGACTCTGTATAGGGTGTAATTATTCCATATTGCCTAAATATAGCTGCTTTAATACTATCTATAAAAGTAATGGATATTCCTTTTTGGTGTATAATTTCAATACTTTCTGCCGTGATTGTCTTATCCATTTAAAAGGAACAATAACAAACCTGAAAATAAACTTTTTTAGTCTATATGTTGTTTTTACAAAAGATACTTTCTTTGAAAAAACACTAATTATTAATCTCGCATTAATTGAAATTTAGTTTTTATGCAGCATATTTTATACTTGGATGCTTAAAATATTTAGCAACTCTGGTGCTATTTTGTTGAAGCATATTTTAAATCACAGTTTAAATATTCATCAGGATTTCTATCTGGGGAAGAAGAAGGTAGGTAAATAACGTAATCACATCTTTATGCTCTTCCTCCCATTTCTTAACTATTTTACTATGATGAACTCTTAAATTATCGGCGGTCTGGTATAAGGTTAGTTGCGTTGATTAAGTGACTAATTTAGTAAACACAAACCAAATAGAAAATTCGCGAGGATTTTCGTAAGTAGGCTCGTACTAGCAATTAATTTTATACGGTGTTGTGGTTTCGTATTTATTCCTCAGCAGTATAATCGATTTCAACTTCTCTTAATACTATTTTTCCATTTTTAGTTTCCGCTGTATTTATCATAAATATTGTTGGCTCTACCCTTATTTTAATGGGTAAAGATTTAAACCTCCATTAAAAAAGAGTATTGCACTTCTAAAGTTTTTAAAAGTTCTATATCCTTTTCCAATAGATTTAAGTTCTTGTATTTTTCCATTTAATCTTTCAGCCATTGCATTGCTATACTCAGTTATTAAGGCATTTATAACTCCAGAGAGATGTTTTTCAAACATTGTAACAACCTTTGTTACTTCTTTAATTTGCTTAGAAGTAGAATTTCGTATCCATTTAATTAGTAAATAAAAACCATTAATATACTTAGTTTCTTTATGGAATAAATCTTTAAAATTTTCTTTGACTTGCCACGCCTTGCTAACTTCATAGTTCGCCTTGATTATTGCATCAAATTTTATTCGTTGTTTCTCGGTTAGGTTTTCTTGGTTTTTAAGTAACGCATATCTACTGTTTATCAATTCATCATTCGTTTTAACTTCTCTTCTTCTAACCTTATCAATAGCGGTATTTAAATACTTAACCAAATGAAATCTGTCGTGAACAATAGATGCGTTTGGTAATTGACTTTTAGAGGTAGAAATATAAGCTTTCCACATATCTAAACTTATAGTTTTAACCTGTTTTTGTTGTTGTTTTGTCATAGATTTATCAAATAGTTTTTCTACAGATTCTTTAGTTCTTCCTTCTTCTACATCTATGATAAAACCACTTCTAGGATGACTTAAGACACTTATATATTTATGTCCTTTCTTAAACGATTTTTCATCCAAACTCAAACGACTAAAATCCATATTTGATAAATCTCTCCTACTCAAACCTCTTTCTGTACTTAAATGAATTACTCTATTGATGACATTAAAACCACAACGCATTAATTTTGCTGTTTTTGTTTGATTTTTAGTTGCTAATAGTAAATCAATTATTGCATGTTCAAAAAGGTGTGTATGACGTGTATGCTTATCTGCCCATGGCGGAACTATGGTGATTACAGCTCCTTGACTGTTCTTTATTCTTGGCAACTTACAACTTATAAAAGTCTTATATTGCATCGTATCTAAATGACGCCATTCTCGATTTGGTGCATGGTCATATAAACTACATAATTCCATGGTCTCTGGACAAAGGGCTCTTTCTCCTATGAATTTAATGACTATTTTTATGTCTGAAATTGCATAATCTGCTTCTACTTTTACAACTTGCCAGTTGTCATCTAAATTTAGTAGTAAATCGAAAAATTGATGTGTAAACATTTTACCTTTTTTTTACGAATTTAATAAATTCCATTAAATTCGTGGTAGAACCATATTGTTTTATTGCTTCTGTCAGAATACAATAAATCTAACATAGTATTTTTACCCACTCTCTCCATAAACTCCCTTGTGATGATAATATCTTTATTTTTTCTGAGAAAACTTTTGTCTATTCTTAAAATCATAGTTTTATTCAAACTGTTTATAATATCATCAAAAGTAGGATACTTCGAATAACTAAAACCATACTCAAATGGTACTTTGTTTTTTTTGAAGAAATAATAATCACAATTTGGATTTTTTTTGTTTTTTAAAGAACTAAATTCGGCTAACTTATCATTTTTATCTAATGAACTACCCCGACCCAAGGGTACGAGGTATCAAGCAGAAGAAAACCTTATTTTTAGTTTGATGAAAACCATAGGTTTTCAAACTTTCCTCTTGACCACCGACGCAAGCGTCGGGGAATTCTTTCGATTAAATTATTATTTAAGGGAGTGTAATTTAAACTCTGTCTGTGTTTTTTTTCCGTTTTAAAAATAGTTTGATTTTTTCTTTTCATACTCTGGCTTAAAAAATCGAACTGTTTTTAAAATGAGCCCCAGCGGCAGCGTCACGAGCTGCTTTTGGGGATGCTAATATCGAGCGGTATTCTCTCTCCAAATTTAATATATAATTGTTGAATAATCAAACTCCAATTGTGGAGCGGACTTATCCACTTTTTTTGTATGTTTTTTGTTGCGAGATAAACCAACTTTAAAAGCGCCATATCATTTACAAAAGCACCTTTGGTTTTGGTTACTTTACGAACCTGTCTGTGGAAACCCTCTACGGCATTTGTAGTATAAATAATTCTTCTGATAGGCTCTGTATATTCAAAATATTGAGAAAGTTCCTCCCAATTTCGCCGCCAACTCTCAATGACAATAGGATATTTTTCGCCCCATTTCTCTTCTAAATTTAACAATTCATCTTCTGCTATTTCCTTATTGATGGCTTTGTAAACTAATTTTAAATCCTTCATAAATGCTTTCTGATCTTTCGAGGCTACATATTTTAAAGAATTACGAATTTGATGCACAATACATTTTTGTATTTGTGTTTTTGGAAAGATGCTCAAAATAGCTTCAGAAAATCCTTTTAAATTATCAGTGCAAGCTATCAGTATATCTTCAAGCCCTCTGTGTTGTAAATCTGTTAAAACTTGCAACCAAAAATTAGCTCCTTCGCTTTGTGAGATATACATTCCTAAAACCTCTTTATGTCCTTCCTTGTTGATTCCTAGAATATTATAAAGTGCTTTATGGGATACTTTTCCATCAACACGAACTTTATAATGCATCGCATCTAACCAAACGATACAGTACATAGATTCTAATGGGCGACTTTGCCACTCCTTGATGTCTGGTATAATTTTATCTGTAATTTGGCTTAATACTGTGTGAGAAATATCGGTATCATACATCTCTTTTATATGAGAGCAAATATCTCTTAAACTCATTCCTAATCCATATAAACCTATTATTTTATCCGATAAACTCTCCGCTAATATCGTTTGTCGCTTTTTTATAATCTCGGGCTCAAAACTGCTATTCCTGTCAGTTGGGGTTTGAATTTCAAAAGTACCTAAGCCGCTTTTTATCGTCTTTTTGCCTTTCCCATTTCGCTTGTTTTTGTTTGATGAATCGCTCAAAAATAAATGGCTTTCCATCTCCGCTTCTAAAGCTTTTTCTATAAAACTCTTTAGCATAGGAGCAAATGCGCCTTCTTTGCCAAATAAACTCTTACCCGATAATAATTGGTCTAAGGCTTTCTTTTCTAATAAATCTTGTTCTGTTTGTGTCATCTTTTCTGTTTGAATAAAATTAATGCTTTTTTTATGCAGACAGAGTTGAGTTTACAGTCTCTTATTTAATCATAAAATTGCAATTTATGAGTTGAATTCATCTTTTATTCTAAAGCTCCTAAATAACGTTCTGCATCTAATGCTGCCATACAACCTGTTCCTGCTGCTGTAATTGCTTGTCTGTATTCTTTATCCTGAATATCTCCAGCGGCAAAAACTCCTGGTAAATTTGTTTTGGTAGATTTTCCTTTAGTAATTAAATACCCAACATCATCCATATCTAAAACTCCTTTAAACAAATCGGAATTTGGTTTATGTCCAATTGCAATAAAAACCCCTGTTACATCAATGTTAGATTTCTCTTGAGTTTTATTGTTTACAACACGAACCCCCTCAACAACCTTTTCACCTAAAACTTCATCTAATTCTGTATTAAATAATACTTTAATGTTTTTAGTTTTCGTAATACGATGCTGCATTGCTTTAGATGCACGCATATAATCTTTACGCACTAGTATTATTACTTTATTACAAATGTTTGCTAAATATGTTGCTTCTTCTGCTGCAGTATCTCCTGCTCCAATAACAATCACATCTTGCCCTTTGTAGAAAAAACCATCACATGTTGCACAGGCAGAAACACCCCCCCCAATTAAACGTTGTTCACTCTCTAAACCCAAATATTTTGCTGTTGCTCCCGTAGAAATAATTATAGTCTCTGCTTCTATTTCTTTAGATTCATCAACTATAACTTTATGAATACCACCAACCTTAGTACTTAAATCAACTTTGGTAACCAATCCAAAACGCACTTCTGTTCCAAAACGTTCTGCTTGCTTTTTTAAATCTTCCATCATTGCTGTTCCATCTGTTCCATTAGGGTATCCAGGGTAATTATCAACTTCTGTTGTAGTTGTCAATTGACCTCCCATTTGCATACCAGTATACATAACCGGTTTCATATCGGCTCTTGCACTATAAATTGCAGCTGTATAACCTGCAGGACCTGAACCAATAATTAAACATTTTATTCTTTCTATAGTATCTGACATTGTTTTCTTAAATTTTTACGATTACAAATGTAATTTTTTTCTTGATTAAAAGTTTTATCTGTGAATATCTTTTTACAAATTAGACGATAAGCAAAAGCAATCTTACAAGAAAATAATTATGGATTAAAAATAATGTACCCGTTATGCATTAATAATTGAATAAAAAAGTTATCCATTGATTCCGTAAAGTCATATATTTACCTGAACATCAGTTAATTAAATGCCTTAATAATTTTAAATAAAATTTTAGAAGTACTAAAGTCTATTACAAAAAAGAGCGCTTTTTAAAACAATAAAAGGAAACAAAAACTCAAAGACATCGAATTAATTGCTATGAATTTAACAGCAGAATATATGAGTATTGAGATTGAATGCCATTAGAAGTCGTAAAATTGTCTAGAAGTAATAGTAGTAAAACCTATAAAGAAGCATTTTATAGTGTTCCAAATAGAGGTTTTTGTGCAAGTAAATTTTATATTCATTAGGTATTCAGTCCCATAATTAAGTATTTATGGTTTTGATTAAATTCAGTTGATTTTTCTATATAATATTTCATTATTTTTTCAATAGGTGATTTGTAATTTAACATCTTTAATTTGAGGCTGAAGTTATAATTTATAGTGTAAATACAAATGTTCTTTAAACTGTTCAATCGTATTATAATGAAACTTTTTGGTAGTATTTGTTTTTATTTTTTTATTCATAGCCTCTACCATTCCATTTGTCCAAGGATGTTTGACTAAAGTTGTTCGATGTTCAATATTATTTTGGTTACAGACCCTTATCAATAAATGGATTTTGTTTTTAGGTTTCTTCTCTTTAACCAATGCATTATAGCAAAATTCCATTCCATTATCTGTCAGTATTTTTGTTATTTTAAAAGGATATTGTTTGACGGCTTCTTCTAAGAAATTTGCGGCTGTTTGCATTCTTTTATTGTCATAAACCGCTATATATACAAATCGTGTAGCCCTATCAATGGCTACAAAAAGATACCATTTCTGTTTGTTAATTCTAATTTCAGAAGTGTCTATATGTAAAAATCCAGGAGCATATGTTTTAAATTTCTTATACTTCTTTTTCTCTTCTTTTGGAAGTAAATATGAAAGGCGACTAATGTTATTACGTTGCAAACAACGATGGAGATTACTTCTTGATAATTGTGCTATTACTGGTTTTAAAACCACCTATAAATCATCTAAAGGAAGTACTGTTTTTATACGTGTTTCGATTATTATTTGTTCTGAAACTACACATAAAACACTGTCTTGACCTTTCTTTTTACCGCATTTTAAGTCCTCAATAAAATTGCGAGTCTTCCATTTCTTAACTGTTTTAACGTTGATGTTATATTTAGAGGCTAAACTTTTTAATGTCGAATCAGATGCTTGTATTTCTTTTCTAATGCGGTGCGTAGTTGTGGCTGTGCCGTGTAATATTTGTCCCATATTTTTTTCGTTGTTAGTTCAGAGATAGTAAATCCTGTTATATATGGGACTAAGCACGTAAATTTATACCCAAACAAGTGGCTAATGCTTCGCGAGTTTTAAACTTGCCTTTTTGTAATTCTAAAAGCCAAATGATCCTTTTTTCAATACGATTACTGTCTTTGTTTTTTTCGAAGAGAAATCAGTTAAGAAGGACGCTCTTTTAGTATAAATTTTCGGTTCTACCACGAATTTAATGGAATTTATTAAATTCGTAAAAAAAAGGTAAAATGTTTACACATCAATTTTTCGATTTACTACTAAATTTAGATGACAACTGGCAAGTTGTAAAAGTAGAAGCAGATTATGCAATTTCAGACATAAAAATAGTCATTAAATTCATAGGAGAAAGAGCCCTTTGTCCAGAGACCATGGAATTATGTAGTTTATATGACCATGCACCAAATCGAGAATGGCGTCATTTAGATACGATGCAATATAAGACTTTTATAAGTTGTAAGTTGCCAAGAATAAAGAACAGTCAAGGAGCTGTAATCACCATAGTTTCCGCCATGGGCAGATAAGCATACACGTCATACACACCTTTTTGAACATGCAATAATTGATTTACTATTAGCAACTAAAAATCAAACAAAAACAGCAAAATTAATGCGTTGTGGTTTTAATGTCATCAATAGAGTAATTCATTTAAGTACAGAAAGAGGTTTGAGTAGGAGAGATTTATCAAATATGGATTTTAGTCGTTTGAGTTTGGATGAAAAATCGTTTAAGAAAGGACATAAATATATAAGTGTCTTAAGTCATCCTAGAAGTGGTTTTATCATAGATGTAGAAGAAGGAAGAACTAAAGAATCTGTAGAAAAACTATTTGATAAATCTATGACAAAACAACAACAAAAACAGGTTAAAACTATAAGTTTAGATATGTGGAAAGCTTATATTTCTACCTCTAAAAGTCAATTACCAAACGCATCTATTGTTCACGACAGATTTCATTTGGTTAAGTATTTAAATACCGCTATTGATAAGGTTAGAAGAAGAGAAGTTAAAACGAATGATGAATTGATAAACAGTAGATATGCGTTACTTAAAAACCAAGAAAACCTAACCGAGAAACAACGAATAAAATTTGATGCAATAATCAAGGCGAACTATGAAGTTAGCAAGGCGTGGCAAGTCAAAGAAAATTTTAAAGATTTATTCCATAAAGAAACTAAGTATATTAATGGTTTTTATTTACTAATTAAATGGATACGAAATTCTACTTCTAAGCAAATTAAAGAAGTAACAAAGGTTGTTACAATGTTTGAAAAACATCTCTCTGGAGTTATAAATGCCTTAATAACTGAGTATAGCAATGCAATGGCTGAAAGATTAAATGGAAAAATACAAGAACTTAAATCTATTGGAAAAGGATATAGAACTTTTAAAAACTTTAGAAGTGCAATACTCTTTTTTAATGGAGGTTTAAATCTTTACCCATTAAAATAAGGGTAGAGCCAAATTTTCTTACTGTTGCCATCCGTAAATATAAAATAACGGCTTTAATAAATTAATTTTATGTAATTCCGAAATAGACTTCACCCATTCTATAAAACAGGCTTCAAATTGTGTACTGTCTATGGCTGAGAATACACGATTAAAAGTGTCATAAGATAGGATACCATTAGGTAAATCAAAGAAAGTGCGTAAGAATTCTTCTTTTTCTTGAGCATAGAGTTCCATTTCATTCCATGAATCTGCACCACAAATCACAGATATGATACCGATAATTAAGGATGTCATTTAATTGATGAAGCTTTGTTAAATCACCTCGAGAATCGTCTATTTGACTAAATATAGATGCTAGTTTATTTATCGCTTTCAAAACATATATAGTATTGATTATCAATATAATATATGAAAATTAATAATCTAAAACAACAATTTTAGATTACATTTTAGTAAATATTTAAGACTTTTTTAGATGTGTTTGCCCTGAATAGGTCACTTTTCAATTGATAATAAAACTAATCTTATGATTTTAATAAAAATCATTGACTCTCATAAGATTAGCTATTTTTAGATATCATTTGATACCCTTTTTGTCGGGGTGGCAGGATTCGAACCTGCGACCTCCTCGTCCCAAACGAGGCGCGATGACCGGGCTACGCTACACCCCGAATGTAATTTTTCTTAGCGGAGAGACAGGGACTCGAACCCTGGCAACAGTTACCCGTCGACAGATTAGCAATCTGCTCCATTACCACTCTGGCACCTCTCCTAAAAATTAGAAACTCTATAAATAAGAGTTAAAAATTGCGAGTGCAAATATACATCTACAAAAACAATATTGCAACTATTTTTACACAAAAAAACACTTATTCTGGATACTCTACACGCAAATGATAAATGTTCATCAGTTTTTTCTTTATTACTTTTTTTATGGTTTCTATCTCTCTAAAAGTAATGTCAGAATTTATAAATTGATTATCAGTCTTTTGCTTCTCTACAATCTTATTAATTAACTCATCTATAGATTGTGCTGTAGGGTTTTTTAAGCTTTTTGAAGCCGCTTCTGCTGCATCACAAATCATTAAAATTGCTGTTTCTTTTGAAAACGGAATAGGCCCTTGGTATTGAAACTTCTTACTATTTATTTCAACATCTAGATTTGCATCTTGTTCCTTTTTATAAAAATAGTACACCAAACTTGTTCCATGATGTGTCCGAATAAAATCAATAATTCTATCTGGCAGTCTATTTTTTTTTGCTATTTCTATTCCTTTTATAACGTGATCTAAAATAATATGTGCACTATCTTTAGCAGATAAATCATTATGCGGGTTTACACCCGTAGATTGATTTTCAATAAAATATTGTGGATCATACATTTTACCAATATCATGGTACAACGCACCTGTTCTTACTAACATTGAGTTTGCTCCAATCTCATTCGCTGCCGCTTCAGCTAAATTAGCAACTTGCATTGAATGCTGAAATGTTCCTGGAGCTTTATCATTCAACTCTCGTAAAAGTTTAGAATTGGTGTTAGATAACTCCAACAATGTAACGTCAGAAACTAATCCAAATACTTTTTCATAAAAATAAATAAAGAAAACTGCTAAAAATGACAGTAATCCGTTTGCGGCAAATAGCAAAAAATACTGTCCATTTATCTGACTTGCATTTCCTTCTTTTATAATTGAAAACGCAAAGTATGTTAACATATAAATTAATGTAATTTGTCCTATAGAAATAAACAAACTTGCTCTTTTGTACAATTCAGAAACCGTTAAAATAGTTACAATTCCTGCTATAATATGAAGATAAATAAACTCAAAACTATTAGGCACAATAAACCCTAAAAGCAATACGGTTAATACATGCGTAAACAAACCCAAACGCGCATCAAAAAAGGCTTTTAATACAATTGGAAGAATACTTAACGGAACTACATATAAATATTTTGAATTAAATTTAACAACCAATGTCTGTATAAGAATCATTAAAAAAACATTAAAGAAAATAAAGGTCACTTTGTTGTTATTTTGATAAATCTCTTGACGGTTTTTCTGCAAAAACAACAACAGCATTAATAATGCAAGTGAAACCAAAATTGCGTACCCTAAAACAATCCAGTTATAATTAGATTCTGTCCAAACTTTAGATTCTGATTCGCTTTTTAAAGAATTTAAAATAGCAAGTTTTCTACCTTCAACAATACCCCCTTTTAAAATAATTAATTCTCCGTTAGTTACTTTTCCTTTTGTATAAGAAATACTATTAAAGTCCTCGTCTAGTGATTTTTGTGTAAAATTATAATCAAAAGAAACATTAGGTTTTACAATTTCTGAAAGAATATTTAGAATAATACTCTCTCCATACGTATAAGGCTGTTTTCCAAGGTTATCAGTAATAATTTTAAACACATCTTTAGCCATTAACAGTTTCTGAAAAGAAACATCTTCAACTTCATTCTCCTTTCGCAACACTATAATGTCTGATAAATTTTCAACCTTATTTTGGCTTGCAACTTCTAAAAACCCTATTTTATAAACTTTATCAATTATAAAATCCCCTTTTTGATTTAAATTTTTAATTTCATTAGTAGACAAACTATCACTTTGCCGTAAAAACTCTGTTCGTATTTTAAAGGCTTGTTTTATCTCTTCAGTAATTGCAATATTAACCTTAAAATATTTTTTTGCATTTTTCTGAATTGTTTTTTTTTCTACTGAAATTTCTTCACCTGTCTTCTGGATAGCAAAATCAAACGGAGCATATAAATTATCATACTGCCATAATTTTCCGTTGTTAAAATCGTACTTAAATTGCCCTCCTTTCGGAAACAAATACACAATTGATATAGCGGTAATTAAAAACAACAACACCTTATAAACGATACTGTTATTTTTATACATTCTGTTAATAATTTTACTCATTTATAGTGTTTAAAAATGTAAATATAACCTTTTGAAATTATTTTATTGCCTGTAATAAATTGAGTATTTTAGCAAGACAAAATTAAACACAAACAAATCTATATATTTATGAAAGAAGTTGTAATTGCTTCAGTTGCTCGTACACCAATTGGTAGTTTCATGGGGAGTTTAGCAAGTATTCCTGCACCAAAATTAGGTGCAATTGCTATTAAAGGAGCCTTAGAAAAAATCAATTTAAAGCCAGAAATGGTTGAGGAAGTTTATATGGGAAATGTTATTTCTGCTGGGTTAGGACAAGCACCAGCACGTCAAGCCGCAATTTTTGCTGGAATCCCAGATACTGTTCCATGTACTACGATTAACAAAGTTTGCTCTTCTGGAATGAAATCGATTATGTTAGCAGCACAAGCTATTGCTTTAGGCGATGCAGATATTGTAGTTGCTGGCGGTATGGAAAATATGAGTTCAATTCCACATTATCAATACGCTAGAACTGGCTCAAAATTTGGACCTATTAAGATGGAAGACGGCATACAGAAAGACGGTTTAGTTGATGTTTACAACCAGGTTTCTATGGGGGTTTGTGCTGATGAATGTGCTACTAAATATGAATTTTCTCGAGAAGATCAAGATGCATTTGCAATAGAAAGTTATAATCGTTCTGCAAAAGCGTGGGAAGCAGGTAAATTTAAAGATGAAATTGTACCAGTTGAAATTCCGCAACGTCATGGAGAACCTATCATTTTTTCCGAAGATGAAGAATATAAAAACGTAAAAATAGAGAAGATTCCTGCGTTACGACCTGCTTTTACCAAAGAAGGAACTGTAACCGCAGCAAATGCTTCAACCATTAATGATGGTGGTGCAGCATTAATTTTAATGTCTGCTGAAAAAGCAAAAGAATTAGGCATAAAACCACTTGCAAAAATTAAAAGTTATGCAGATGCAGCTCACGAACCAAAATGGTTTACAACTGCGCCATCTAAAGCATTACCAAAAGCACTAGCTAAAGCAAACCTTTCTATTGATGCTATAGATTATTTTGAATTAAATGAAGCTTTTTCTATTGTAGGCTTAGCTAATATGAAAATTTTAGGGCTATCTGCTGATACCGTAAATGTAAATGGAGGAGCTGTTTCTTTAGGGCATCCATTAGGCGTTTCTGGAGCAAGAATTATTATTACTTTAACCTCTATTTTAAAACAGAATAATGCAAAACTTGGTGCTGCAGCAATTTGTAACGGTGGTGGTGGTGCAAGCGCTATGGTAATTGAAAATTTATAAATAACTTTTCTTCACCAAAACAGTTTACTATAAATCACCTAATAATTTATAATCAATAAATGCCATACGGAATTTGTAATTTAAGCATTGTACCGCTTCGCGAAGAACCTTCTGATAAATCTGAAATGGTAAGTCAAGTTATTTTTGGCGATCATTTTATGATTTTAGAACAAGATAAAAAATGGTCTAAAATTAAGTTACACTTTGATAATTATGAAGGTTTTATTGATAACAAACAATTTGTAGAAATTTCTGAAAATGAATACCAAAGACTCTCTAAAGAAAGACCTCATTTTTCTGGTGAATTGATAGATTTTATCTTTGATAAAAACAAGAACTTAACTACAATACTTATTGGATCTCGTTTACCTTTTTTTAACGGAAATTTTTTTAAAATAAATAACACTTCTTTTTCTTACCACGGAAAAGTATATTCAGAACAATTACCAAAATCTGAAATTATAAAAAAAGCTTTCCTGTTTTTAAATTCGCCTTATCTATGGGGAGGAAAAACACCATTTGGTATTGACTGTTCTGGGTTTACTCAAACAGTTTATAAACTCTGCGGGTATCAATTACCTCGTGATGCAAAAGACCAAGCAACTCAAGGAGAAGTATTAAGTTTTATTGAAGAAAGTGAACCTGGAGATTTAGCTTTTTTTGACAATGAAGAAGGTATTATAACACACGTTGGTATTATAATGGACAACTATAATATTATACACGCCCATGGAAAGGTTCGGATTGATTCTCTAGATCATAGCGGTATTTATAATGCTGAATTTCAAAAGCACACTCATAAATTACGGGTTATAAAACGAATTATTTAAGCACAAAAAAACCAGAACTTTAAAGTTCTGGTTTTTTTGTTTTATGAATGAAATATCTTATTTCATTGATTTGTATAAAGCTCTATATTCTACCGACTTTACTTCGTTTTCTAAATTTTCATAAATATTTAAAAGAGTTTTAACCGTTTCTAAGCTTCTATCTAAACCATCTGCTTTCTCAAGATAAGGCAAAGCTTCTTTATAGATATCTTTCTTACTAGCTTCTAATTGATCATATTTAGAGAAATTTGATAAATTTTCGTTCATCTCTTCAATAATAGATTGCTCTTTATCTAAAATTACAATTGCTAAATTCATATAAGCATCCCTATAATCTGGTTTCAATTCAATAGCTTTTATATAATATTTTTTAGCATCCTCTACTCTCTTTTCATTGAAATTTACAACACCTAAATTATAATATAAAGTTGGGTTCTCTGGATCCATTTTAATGGCATCTTCCATTAGCTCTCCAAATTTATCCATTCTCTTTAATTTAATGTATAAATCGGCTTCAGTTAACAGTAAATTTAAATCTTCTGGATTCGCTTTACGTGCCTCTTGAACTGCAATAATAGCTTCATCTGTTTTACCTTGTTCTTTTAGAATTAAAGCAATATTTTTAACAATTTCTGCTCTTTTAGATTCAGTTGTTCTAGTTGCTGGTTTAATATATTGTCCTGCTTTTACCATTAAATCTCTTTGGATTTTAGACCCCATATTTTCAATCTTACCAGTTTCTTTGTTTGTTGCAATATATTCAACAGACACACCAGTATAGTCAACGTCTCTTAACTCCTTATAATATTTTAAAGCATTGTCGTAATCTTTTGCTTGAGAAGCAGCAATAGCCGCATTAAAAGCAAAAGCTGTATCTGTAGGACTCAACAAATAAGTAGTGTAAAAATCTTCAGAGGCTTTTAAATAGTCTTTCGCATTATATAAACTTATTGCCTTCTGAGAAACATCTTGAATTATTTTATTCAACATTGGCAAAGCTTTTTTAGTATATTTAGCTTTACCTGTCTGTTTTTCATGCTTCATTAAATTATTAAAAGCGGCTGCAGCATTTTTATACTCTTTTTTACCTGCAAAGGCTTGCCCTTTTAAAAAGTAAAATTTTGCTTTCTGCTTAGCATCCATATTACTCATCAAAGCTTCAGCAGCAGTAACAGCAGTAATTGCCTCTGTAAAATTGCTCTTTTTTATGGCTTTTTCAGCAGTTTTTAATTCATTTTTTTGCGCAAAAGTACTTATTGTTAGGATTCCTAAAGAAAGCGCTAAGATTTGTTTTTTCATTTTAATAAAATTTAATTTTAATAGTTTATTCTTGATTCTCTTCTGTGCTATTTTCAATTTCCGTGCCATTTTCATTCTCTTCCTCAGATTCTTCTTCATGCATTACTTTTGCAACAGCTGCAATACTATCATTATCTTTAATATTGATAAGTCTTACACCTTGTGTTGCACGCCCCATAACACGTAAATCTTTTACAGCCATACGAATTGTAATTCCTGATTTGTTTATAATCATCAAATCATTAGAATCATCTACATTCTTAATTGCCACTAAATTACCCGTTTTTTCTGAAATATTTAAAGTTTTAACTCCTTTACCTCCTCTATTGGTAACTCTGTAATCTTCTAATTTAGAACGCTTTCCGTATCCTTTTTCTGAAACAACAAGAATATTACTTTTCATATCATTTACAGCAACCATACCAATTACTTCATCTTTATCATGTTGCAACCTGATACCTCTAACTCCAGAAGCAGTTCTACCCATTGGTCTTGTTTTAGCTTCTTCAAAACGAATTGATTTTCCTGATTTTAAAGCCAGCATTACTTGACTATCTCCTGTGGTTAATTTTGCTTCTAGTAATTCATCTCCTTCTTTAATGGTAATTGCATTAATACCATTTGTTCTTGGACGAGAATATTGTTCTAATAAGGTCTTTTTAACTTGACCTTTCTTAGTTGCCATTATTACATAATGACTATTGATGTATTTTTCGTCTTTTAAGTCTTGGGTAACTAAAAATGCTTTTACTTTATCATCTTGCTCAATATTAATTAAGTTCTGCATTGCTCTACCTTTCGTATTTTTTCCTCCTTCAGGAATCTCATACACACGCATCCAGAATACTTTTCCTTTCTGCGTAAAGAACATCATATATTGATGATTTGTACCTACAAATAAATGTTCTAAGAAATCTTCATTTCTTGTAGCTACACCTTTTTGCCCACGCCCTCCTCTATTCTGAACTTTATATTCGTCAAGATTTGTACGTTTTAAATATCCTGCATTTGAGATAGTTACTACAACCTTAGAGTTTGGTATCATATCTTCAATACGCATATCTCCACCTGCATATTCTATTACTGAACGACGCTCATCACCATACTTGTCTCTAATATGAATTAACTCGTCAATAATTATTTGATAACGTCTTGATTCGTTTGCTAAAATATCTTTTAAATCAGTAATTGTAAGCGTAATTTCATCAAACTCTGTACGCAATTTATCTTGCTCTAAGCCTGTTAACTGACGTAAACGCATTTCTACAATTGCTTTTGCTTGAATTTCAGTTAATTCAAAACGAGCAATTAAATTTTCTTTGGCTTCGTCTGCATTATTTGAAGCTCTAATAATTTTTATTACTTCGTCAATATTATCTGAAGCAATAATTAACCCTTCTAAAATATGAGCTCTAGCTTCTGCTTTCTTTAATTCATATTCTGTTCTACGAACAACCACTTCATGCCTATGTTCTACAAAGTAATGAATTAATTGTTTTAAATTTAATTGTTCTGGACGTCCTTTTACTAATGCAATATTATTTACACTAAAAGAGGTTTGTAATTGTGTATACTTGTATAATTTATTTAAAACGATGTTTGGTATTGCATCACGTTTTAAAATATAAACAATACGCATTCCTTGCCTATCCGATTCATCACGAATATTAGCAATTCCTTCAAGTTTCTTATCATTTACTAATTCAGCAGTTTTACGAATCATTTCTGCTTTATTAACTTGGTAAGGTATTTCGGTAACAATAATACATTCACGTCCTTTTACCTCTTCAATAACCACCTTTGCACGCATTACTATACGCCCACGCCCTGTATGAAAAGCATCACGAACACCATCATAGCCATAAATAATTCCTCCAGTTGGAAAATCAGGAGCTTTTATGTACTCCATCAGTTCATCTATTTCAATGTCTCTATTTTCAATATATGCTAAAGTTCCGTTTACAACTTCAGTTAAGTTATGTGGTGCCATATTTGTTGCCATACCAACAGCAATACCAGAAGCTCCATTTACTAACAAATTAGGGATACGAGTTGGCAATACAGTAGGTTCTTGTAATGTATCATCAAAGTTTAAGCGATGATCTACAGTGTCTTTTTCAATATCAGCTAACATATCTTCTGATATTTTCTGCATTCTAACCTCAGTATAACGCATTGCAGCTGGAGAATCTCCATCTACCGAACCAAAGTTACCTTGCCCATCAACCATCATATAGCGCACACTCCAATGCTGTGCCATACGCACCATAGAATCGTATACAGAGGTGTCTCCGTGTGGGTGATACTTACCCAGAACCTCTCCTACAATTCTTGCTGATTTTTTATATGAACCTGTAGCCTTAATACCTAACTCGTGCATACCGTATAAAACTCTACGATGCACCGGTTTTAACCCATCTCGCACATCTGGCAATGCTCTCGATACAATTACCGACATTGAGTAATCAATGTACGCCGATTTCATTTGCTCTTCAATGTTAATAGGAATTACCTTTTCGCCATCTGCCATATATCTTGTTTTTTTAAATTACTTTTTTTATTTTTTTATGAAAAGAGTGAATTTTATTTTGCATAAAATTCACTCTTAAAACTAGCTTAAAAACGCTTAATTTCTTAATTCAAGGCAAGATAGCACAATCACCAACAAACACAAAGGCTTAACGCAGTAAAACACATATAGTTATTAACAATTTTACGCAGTTTTTAACAACTATTTTTCTTATCCTTTTTTAGGATTAATTTTGATTCTAAAGAACCCTTAATTTAGAATGAAATACCTACTTCTGCAAACAAGTTTAGCCCCGATTGAGCGGCTTGCTTGAGCTCTTTTGTGAGGAACGAACAAAAAGCGAGTAGTGAAAGCGGGAAATAGCTTCTAAAAACAGTAACTAATTACTCGAAAAAATAACGTCAGTTTGACAGTTTTTTAGAATGGCATCTTTTTTGTAATTTCATATTGAATTTTCTATTAACTTTACCAAAGAAAGAAAGAAGATATTATGGACGATAATTTTTCACCAAAAGTACGCGATGTAATTACCTTTAGTAAAGAAGAAGCTCTTCGTTTAGGGCATGATTTTATTGGTACAGAACATCTGCTATTAGGGTTAATTAGAAAAGGCGAAGGAAAAGCCATTGAAATACTAAATATGTTTGACGTAGATTTAGGCTTAATACGTGCTCGTTTAGAGAAACTTAACCCTACTATACCAACACTTGACAGCAACATACAAAAGAAGAGCTTACACTTAACACGTCAAGCTGAAAAGGCAATAAAAACTACATTTTTAGAAGCTAAATTATACCAAAGCAATTCGATTGACACCGCACATTTATTATTATGTATTTTACGTAATGAAAATGATCCAACTACAAAATTATTACAAAAATACGATGTAAATTACGATGAGACGAAAGCGCTATACAAGCAATTACATGTAGACGATGCTATAAATTTACCTATAAACCCAATTGCAGAAACACCTTCTGATGATGATTTTGCAGATGATAAAGGTAGTAGTTCTTACAGCATACAACAACCTAAAGGAAAGACTGCAAAGAAGTCTAAAACACCTGTTTTAGATAATTTTGGACGTGATTTAACGGCTCTTGCAGAGGCAGGGAAGCTAGACCCTGTTGTTGGGCGTTTAAAGGAAATAGAGCGTGTTTCTCAAATTTTAAGTCGCCGAAAAAAGAACAATCCGATTTTAATTGGTGAGCCTGGTGTTGGTAAATCTGCCATTGCAGAAGGTTTAGCGCTTAGAATTGTAGAAAGAAAAGTATCAAGAATTTTGTTTGACAAACGTCTTATTTCTTTAGACATAGCTAGTTTAGTTGCAGGTACAAAATATCGTGGTCAGTTTGAAGAACGCATGAAAGCGTTAATGAACGAACTGGAAAAGAACGAAGATATTATCTTATTTATTGATGAAATACACACCATAGTTGGTGCTGGTGGTGCAACAGGCTCTTTAGATGCATCAAATATGTTAAAACCTGCGTTAGCGCGTGGAGAAATTCAATGTATTGGAGCTACAACTTTAGATGAGTTTCGTCAACATATAGAAAAAGATGGTGCTTTAGAGCGTCGTTTTCAAAAGATAATTGTAAATCCGACTACAGTTGAAGAAACCATTCAGATTTTACACAATATCAAAAGTAAATATGAAGAACACCATCATGTTAATTATACCGATGAAGCTATTGAGTCTTGTGTGAAATTAACGAATCGTTATATGACCGATCGTTTTTTACCAGACAAAGCTATTGATGCTCTAGATGAAGCTGGGTCTCGTATTCATATTACCAATATTGTAGTACCGCAACAGGTATTAGAGTTAGAGGCAAAGTTAGAAGATATTCGTGATCGAAAAACCAAAGCGGTTAGCGGGCAAAAATATGAAGAAGCTGCCAAATTACGTGATGATGAAAAGAATATAGAGTCTGCTTTAGCTTCCGCTCAAAATCAATGGGAAGAAGATTCTAAATTGAATAGAGAAATTGTTACCCAAGATAATGTTGCCGAAGTAGTTTCTATGATGACAGGGATTCCTGTAAATAGAGTTGCCGAAGCAGAAAGCCATCGCCTAGCCGATTTGCCAAATATGATTAAAGGTAAAGTTATTGGTCAAGATGAAGCGGTTACCAAAGTAGTAAAAGCAATTCAACGTAATCGCGTAGGCTTAAAAGACCCTAACAAACCTATTGGTTCGTTTATTTTCTTAGGCTCTACAGGTGTTGGAAAAACACAATTAGCCAAAGTTTTAGCACGTGAATTATTTGACTCTGATGATTCTCTTATTAGAATTGATATGAGTGAATACATGGAAAAGTTTGCTATTTCTCGTTTAATTGGTGCTCCTCCAGGATATGTTGGTTATGAAGAAGGCGGACAGTTGACAGAAAAAGTACGTAGAAAACCATACTCAGTAGTACTTTTAGATGAAATTGAAAAAGCACATCCAGATGTGTTTAATATGTTGCTTCAAATTTTAGATGATGGATATATTACTGACAGTCTTGGTCGTAAAATAGATTTTAGAAATACCATTATTATTATGACATCGAACATTGGTGCGCGTCAGTTAAAAGATTTTGGTAGTGGTGTTGGTTTTGGAACATCATCTAAAACAGCACAAGCAGACGAACATGCAAAAAGCATTATTGAAGGTGCATTAAAAAAATCGTTTTCTCCTGAGTTTCTAAACAGAATTGATGATATTATTATATTTAATTCTCTTGAACGTGCAGATATTCATAAAATTATTGATATTGAGTTAGATAAATTATTAAACCGTATTTCTGATTTAGGCTACACGCTTAACTTAAGCGAGAAAGCAAAAGATTATATTGCTGATAAAGGGTTTGATAAAAAATACGGTGCAAGACCTTTAAAGCGTGCTATTCAGAAATATATTGAAGACGCATTAGCTGAAGAAATTGTAAACTCAAAACTCGATGAAGGTGATACTATTTCTATGGATTTAGACGAAAAGAAAAACGAACTAACCATAAAAATAAAGAAAGGCAAGAAGCCTAAAGAAACCCGAACCGAGGTTTGATGAATAAATAAAAAATCCCAAACTTTTCAGTTTGGGATTTTTTTATTTTATAATTCCGTTGAATTCTCAGAATACGTTCTCCATTTCTCTAAACAAGCAGCAATATCTTCTGGAACTTCAGAATTAAATTGCATAAACTTTCCAGTAGTTGGATGTGTAAATCCTAATGTTTTTGCGTGCAACGCTTGCCTTGGCAATATCTTAAAACAATTTTGAACAAACTGTTTGTACTTCGTAAACGTTGTACCTTTTAAAATATCATTTCCGCCGTAACGTTCATCATTAAAAAGCGTATGACCAATATGTTTAAAATGCGTTCTAATTTGATGCGTTCTACCCGTTTCTAATTTACATTCTACTAACGTAACATAGGTTAAACGTTCTAAAACTTTAAAATGAGTAACAGCATGTTTACCAAAATCGCCCTCTGGAAAAACATCCATTTGCAAACGATTTTTTAAACTACGACCAATATTACCCTCTATTACACCCTCATCTTCATCAATATAACCCCAAACTAACGCATAATACAAACGTTCTGTAGTTCTGTCAAAAAATTGTTTTGATAAATGTGCCATTGCAAATTCAGTTTTGGCAACTACTAACAATCCGCTAGTATCTTTATCAATTCTATGCACCAAACCTGGGCGTTCGTTAGAATTAATAGGTAGGTTTTCTATATGATGAATTAATCCATTTACCAAAGTTCCAGAATAATTTCCGTGACCTGGATGCACTACCATTCCTGCAGCTTTATTTACCACAATTACATCGTCATCTTCATACACAATATCAATTGGAATATCTTCTGCTACTAATAATTTTTCTGCTGGTGGATACGCTAAAACCACACGAACAACATCATTCGGTTTTACTTTATGGTTCGATTTTACAGCCGTATCATTCACCAAAACATTACCTGCTTTTGCTGCTTGCTGAATTTTATTTCGCGTAGAATTTTCAATAAAATTCATTAAAAACTTATCTACTCGCAACGGCTCTTGACCTTCGCTAGCAGTGAATTTATAATGTTCGTAAAGCTCATCGTTATCCGTATCTAAAGAAGTGTTTTCTTGCATAATTAATTTCCTTTTCCGTCACCTAAAATTAAGTCTATTGTAGATTTTTTAGACAACTTATCTCCTGCTTTAATTCTCTTTCCTTTATATTTTAATCCGCGAACTACATTTTTACCAATATCTGGTACCCAAGTAAAATTACTTCCCACATTAAAACCAATAGAACGTAAATGTGTAGATGCTTGTCTTTTTGTACGTCCATTTAAATCTGGAATGGTTATATCTCGATATTTAGACGGGTTTAACGTCAAGTAGATCTTACGCTGTTCCTTAACAAAACTACCTACCTCAGGACTCTGTTCAATTACCGATTTCTTTGGGTAATTTGGGTTATAACTCGAGGAATCTATCACAATAAAACCTAAATCGAGCTCGTCTAATTTCTGTGTAACATCTGCCAAAGACATTTTATGTAAATTAGGCACTTGTATTTTTTGATCGTGATTGGTAGAAACACCCAACCAAAACTCCAACAGAAAAACAAAAACTAATAAACCAATTACGGCAATAGCTATTTGTTTAAAAAACGTTTTACTCTTTAAAAACTGAACGATACTCATTTTCGATTTTTTTTAATAGATGCGCAAATTTACTGTAAAATTATCACTAATTTTAAATCTTGAAAAGTAAACTGCATTTTTTAGCAACTTTATAATTTAAAACTATAAATGAAGAAAAATATTGCCATTATAATGGGCGGATATTCATCCGAAGTAAACATATCTCTAAAGAGCGGAAGTGTAGTATATAACCACTTAGACAAAGAGAAATACAATTCATTTCGCGTTCATATTTTATCAGAAAAATGGGTTGCCTTAGATGAAGATAACAACGAATATCTGATTGACAAAAATGATTTTTCTTTTATGCTTAATGGCAATCGAGTTGCTTTTCATTGCGTTTTTAATGCAATTCATGGAAGCCCAGGAGAAAACGGAGTTATTTTGGCGTATTTCGATTTAATTGGAATGAAGCACACATCTGCACCGTTTTATCAAATGGCGCTAACATTCAACAAACGAGATACACTAAGCGTTGTAAAACAATACGGAGTTCCTTGTGCAACATCGGTATATTTAAATAAAGGCAATACAATTAATATAGAAACAATTATCGCCAAAGTTGGCTTACCATGTTTTGTAAAACCGAATAATGCAGGTTCTAGCTTTGGTATTTCAAAAGTTTTTACTTCGGAAGAAATGATGCCTGCCATAAACAAAGCCTATAAAGAAGATAGCGAGATTTTAATTGAAAGCTTTCTAGACGGAACCGAAGTTTCTGTTGGTGTTATTCAATATAAAAATAAAACTAAAGTACTACCAATAACAGAAATTGTAACAGAAAACGATTTCTTCGATTATGAAGCAAAATACCTTAATAAATCACAAGAAATTACGCCTGCAAGAATATCAGAAGATGAAGAGAAACAAGTACGTACAATTGCAAAAAAAGTATATGAAATATTAAATATGAGTGGATTTTCTCGTTCTGAATATATTTTAGTAAACGGAGAACCTCACTTTATAGAAATAAATACGGTACCAGGGTTAACCGAAGAAAGTATTTTACCTCAACAAGCTAATAAAGCAGGAATCTCTTTGGCAGCATTATTTGAAAACGCAATAGAAAAAAGTTTGAACCAAGACAATTAGAATCACAAGACACGATATATGAGACGACATAATTTTAAAAAACTTCAGATTTGGATTGAAAGCATGGAATTGATAACAGAAATTTATCAATTTACAGCTATACTTCCCAATTATGAAAAGCTTGGTTTGAAACTCAACTGTTAATTTGTAAAAATTTAAACTTTCTTACTGAAGAAAAATTCAGTACTCTTGAACAAAAAACTAAAAAGATACAGCAAAAAATATCAAATTTTATTGACAAGTTAGATGACAATTAGTTGTGTATCTTGTTTCAAAAACATCTTGAATCAAAAAAATATGAAACGAGCAATTTTTCCAGGATCTTTCGATCCGTTAACTTTAGGACATTACGATATTATTACTCGTGGTGTTAAATTATTTGACGAACTTATTATTGCTATTGGTATAAATGCCGATAAAAAATATATGTTTTCTTTAGAGCAACGCAAAAAATTTATAGAAGAATCCTTTAAAGATGAATCAAAAATAAAAGTAGTTACTTACAAAGGTTTAACGGTAGATTTCTGCCTAAAGAACAATGTTGAATTTATTTTTCGTGGGCTTAGAAACCCTGCTGATTTTGAATTTGAAAAAGCAATTGCACACACCAATAGAGACCTTGCTCCTATTGAAACCGTATTTTTATTAACCGCAGCAAGTACATCCTATATTTCATCTTCTATTGTGCGAGATGTTATTAGAAATAATGGAGACTATACCAAATTGGTTCCTAAAAGTGTGAGGGTTTAATGATGAAAAAACTACTGCTAGTTTTTTCATTTACAACCAATATGACTCTTTAGTTTTTAAAGGAAATAACATTTTTTTACGGAAAGAGAAAATGTTAAATTCTACAGAATACACGCCTTCTGTAACCTAATTTATATGCCTTATTTTAATAAAAACAACATACACTTAAAATGGCTCGGTGTATGTTTCGAGGTAAATTTAATTTGCTTTTAGGCGTAATAGACAAAAAGGAGGCTAAAAAGTTCTGCAAGCCTTATATTTGTTGGCTTAACATTAAATCAAAGGTTTTGAACAAAAAAAGTGTTTTTATTGAGGCAATACAATAACAAAGAAAAATGGGTTTCGCAATGGAAAACAGAAGTATAAATGTTATGTCTGCAAGAAACAATTTATAGGAGGAAATAGGATTGAAATTGATGAACTTTGGGATGAATATTCGAAAGGAAAACAGACCTATGAACAGTTAGCAAACAAGTATAATTGCTCCAAGCGAACCATCCAACGAAAAATAGATTTATACCAAATTAATTAGATAAAGCCGTTATTTTATTGTATATTTACGGATGGCAACAGCAAGAAAATTTACACTAAAAGAGAGTCCTTCTTAACTGATTTCTCTTCGCAAAAAACAAAGACAGTATCGTATTGAAAAAAGGATCATCTGGCTTTTAGAATTACAAAAAGGAAAATTTAAAACTCGCGAAGCATTAGCCACTTATTTGGGCATAAATTTACGCACTCAAGAACGTTGGGTTCTTCGTTATATATCTGGGGGAATAACTGGATTATTGACAGACAAACCAAAAAATATTACCTCAAGAATTATCACTCCCCAAATTCATCAAGGATTATCAAAACGTGTAAATTCAAGTGAGCAACCATTTTTAGGGTACTGGGATGCTGTGCAATGGGTTAAGAACGAGTACAAGTTGATGTACAGTACCATAATTTAAGAAGATATTTAATACAGCACTTTAAGACCAAGTTAAAAGTTCCAAGAAAATCTCATTACAAGAAAGATGATAAAGCGGTAGATGCTTTTTTAAAAACTCCCGAATACCC
Organism: Tenacibaculum sp.; assembly: GCA_965242715.1. Classification (GTDB taxonomy): domain Bacteria; phylum Bacteroidota; class Bacteroidia; order Flavobacteriales; family Flavobacteriaceae; genus Polaribacter. The sequence continues at coordinate 243,720 of OZ251501.1, read as the reverse complement.
TACAGGACATTAGATTTAGTCTAAATAAAGATACGTATTCTAGTGTCAATTTATATTTCCAAGATCAAACTAGGTTTGGAATGATGACCCACCTTGGCAGGTATTTAACAGCTTGTGGAATAAAACCGATATAAAAACCAACGATTTGAAAACATGAAAAACTAACAGATTGGTTACATGATATGGTAAATCAAATGAGTCCAGAAACGATTAAATCTATTACGGGAAATCATCATTATGTAAATGCCTTTAATACGGCATTATAAAATTAAATTGGTATAATAGCATTTTTATTCTGCTACTTTCCATAACACAAAACCGAAAACGAAACTACAAATTATACTCCCCTAAAGGCTTCGGAAAAGCCTCTGGGTTTTCCGCTAAATGATAACGAGGATCGTCTATATCTTCAATTATAACATCATGAAAAGTATCGCTTGCCTTATACATAAGCACTTTACAATCTTCACTTAAATGTTTCAATTTAATCGTTTTCCCTGCAGCTTGGTATTTTTCAACTAAAGAAAACAAGGCCTCTAGCGCAGAGTGGTCAGAAACACGAGATTCTACAAAGTCGATTTCTACGTTTTTTGGATCATTTTTAATATCAAATTTCTCATTGAATTCCGTAATACTTCCAAAGAACAAAGGACCCCAAATTTCATATACTTTCGTTCCGTCTTCTTTCATACGCTCACGTGCTCTAATTTTTTTAGCGCTCTTCCAAGCAAATGATAATGCTGAAATAATAACCCCTACAAAAACTGCAATTGCCAAATCAAAGAAAACCGTTACTGTAGATACAATTATCAATACAAAAGCATCCGATTTAGGTATTTTTTTCATAATTCTAAAACTAGACCACGCAAATGTTTCAACAACCATCATAAACATCACTCCCACTAAAGCGGCAATAGGCACTTGTTCTATATAGGTATCTGCAAATAAAATAAAACACAATAACGTTAATGCCATTGTAACACCAGATAACCTTCCTCTACCACCCGCTTTTATATTAATTACCGTTTGCCCAATCATACCACAACCACCAGTTCCGCCAAACAATCCGCTTAGCATATTTCCAGCACCTTGTGCTACACATTCTTTATTTCCATTACCCCTAGAATCTGTTAATTCATCTACCAAGCTCATTGTCATCAGCGTTTCAATCAACCCAACCGAAGCTGCTAGAAAAGCATACGGAGCAATAAATTTTAACGTATCTAAATTAAAAGGAAGGCTACTCCAAAGTTCAACTATATTTAGATTTTTAGACAACTCATCAAACCCATTTAAACCTGATCCACCACCATCTCTAATAAAGTCACCCACATTTACAGACTGAATTCCTCCAAAAATAACAATCGCTGAAACAATTAGAATAGCTGTTAAAGCAGCGGGTATTTTTGTTGTTAATTTTGGCAATCCCCACACAATAAGCATTGTTAATAACACAAGCCCTATCATTATATATAATTTTTCTCCTTTCATAGTAGACTTTACTACGCCACTATCTTTTACCGAATAAAAACCATCTGCAGTACTATTAAAAACTACTTTTTGAGTTTTTTTATCAAAAACCTGACCTTCTGATATCACAAAAACTTCTTCTTTTGTACTGGCATTTATAACTGATGTATCATTTATTAAAAATAAAACTGTGTTAGAAACCAAATCTTTCACCTCATTATTCTCAACCTTATATGCCAATTCTTTAGAATCCGTTTTACGCATATTTTCTGCGTAAACGTTTTTCGTATTCTCTTTAAACATACCTAACTGCGCCATAAAAATAACTACAGCTAATCCATTCACAAACCCCATCATTACTGGATGCGGTATTAATCTCACAAACTTACCTAACTTAAAAACACCCGCTAACACTTGAATAGCCCCCATTAAAACCACCGCTGCTAATAGGTAAAAATAACCCATATTTTCTACAGGACTGTCAAACAAAAGCCCTTTTGCATGTCCTTCTTGGATCATATGAACAAAAATTACAGCAACCGCTCCAGCAGCACCAGAAATAAGTCCAGGTCTACCTCCAAAAATAGCCGAAATAATACCCACTACAAAAGCACCAAATAACGCTACAATTGGGCTTATTTGAGCAACAAAAGCAAACGCCACCACTTCTGGTATCATTGCCAACGACACAGTAACCCCTGCTAAACCATCATTGCGAAAGCTTTTAATTCGTTTTTGAATGAACTCGGTCATAATTTTTTAGTGTTTTAAAAGCTTGCAAAGATAAGCGTTTATTAAGATTTAACAACACTATTCAAATTTTAAGAAGCTATTTCCTGCTTTCACTACTCGCTTTTTGTTCGTACCTTACAAAAGAGCTTAAACACACCGTTCAATCAGGGCTAGACCTATTTGCTAAGACTTGGTAAATTTCTAGAGATTTAAACATTCAACCTTTGAACTCTAAGTTTTAAACCTTAACTTTGCTTTTTAGAACTATTAGGCTAATCTAATAGATTTTATGAGCAGAAAAACACTACTTACTTCTAAAGAAATTGATATAATTCTGCATCGATTGGCATGTCAGCTTATCGAGAATCACAATGATTTTTCAGACACGGTATTAATTGGCTTACAACCTCGTGGAGGCTTTGTTGCTAGACGTTTAGCAAAAATATTAAAAGAAGATTACAAAGTAAAAAACTTACAATTAGGCTTCTTAGACATTACATTTTACAGAGACGATTTTCGCAGACGAGATGAACCGCTCAAAGCTACCTCTACGCAGATAGATTTTTTAATTGAAGATAAAAAAGTAGTCTTAATTGATGATGTTTTGTATTCCGGAAGAAGTGTTAGAGCCGCTTTAAGCGCAATTCAATCTTACGGAAGACCAGAAAATATTGAGCTTTTAGTATTAATTGACAGACGTTTTAGCCGTCATCTACCAATTCAACCAAATTACAAAGGAAGACAGGTAGATGCAATTAATGAAGAAAAGGTAGTGGTACATTGGCAAGAAGAACATAAAAAAGATGCAGTTTACTTAGAACAAAAACAATAAAATGGGCTTAAGTACAAAACATTTACTCGGCATAAAATATATTAACAAACAAGATATTGACCTCATTTTTAAAACTGCAGATCATTTTAAAGAAGTTATAAATCGTCCGATTAAAAAAGTACCTTCTTTACGAGATATTACTATTGCAAATTTATTTTTTGAAAATTCAACTAGAACAAAATTATCGTTCGAATTGGCAGAAAAACGTTTATCCGCAGATGTTATTAACTTTTCAGCAAGCCAATCATCTCTAAAAAAAGGAGAGACTTTAATTGATACCGTAAACAATATTTTAGCAATGAAAGTTGATATTATTGTTATGCGTCATCCAAATGTAGGCGCAGGCGTTTTCTTGTCTAAACATGTAAACGCAAAAATTATAAATGCTGGTGATGGCACACACGAACACCCAACACAAGCACTGTTAGACTCTTATTCAATTAGAGAAAAATTAGGTACTGTTAAAGGGAAGAAAATAGTAATTATTGGTGATATTTTACACTCTCGCGTGGCACTTTCTAACATTTTTGCACTCCAATTACAAGGAGCAAAAGTAAAAGTTTGTGGGCCTACAACCTTACTCCCAAAATATATAACAAGTTTAGGAGTTGAAATAGAAACCAACTTAAAAAAAGCATTGGAATGGTGTGATGTTGCCAACGTTTTACGGGTACAAAACGAACGTATGGATATTAACTATTTTCCATCTACTCGAGAATACACACAACTTTTTGGCATAAACAAACAAATTCTTGACAACCTTGGCAAGAAAATTGTGATTATGCATCCAGGTCCCATAAATCGTGGTGTAGAAATCACCAGCGATGTTGCCGACGCAGACCAGTCTATTATTTTAAATCAAGTAGAAAACGGTGTTGCAATTCGTATGGCAGTAATCTATTTATTGGCACAACAGATTAAACGATAGTTTATGAATATTAAGCAAAAAGATAATTACATTTTAGTTTCATATAATTCGGGAAATTTTACTAATTTTATATCAAAATTTAAAGAAAATCACTCAAAATTAGAAAAAAAGCATCTAATCATTCAACTTTCTGAAAGTATTAACACTTCCGAAGAAGATATTTTAGTACTTTTGAAATACGCAGAAATACATAAACAAAACGGCACAACTTTTGTGGTTGTATACCCAAATGTAGATGTAGATAATTTTCCAGAAACGTTTAACATTGCCCCAACTTTAATTGAGGCAGAAGATATTTTGGAAATGGAAGAAATTCAACGAGACCTTAGTCTCTAAAAAAACAGTTAACCGAATGGTAAGAAAAATACTTTTTATTTCTTTTTTATTCCTTTCAACCTTGGCTTTTTCACAAGAAAAATCTATAGAAAAGTTAGTTGCTTATCCAAATCCGTTTGTAAATTCTACAATTATTTCTTTTGAATCCACCCAACCACAAGTTATTTTTATTACTGTTAAAAATATATTAGGAAGAACTGTTTTTAATCAAAAAATTAATGCAGAGAAAGGTAAAAATTCTATTCCCTTTGAAAGAGGAAGTTTAAAATCTGGCATGTATATTTACGCAGTACGAACGTCTAAAGAAATGCTTTCTAAAAGATTTGTTATACGATGAGTTTAAAGCTCACAATTTTAGGTTGTCATTCTGCTACTCCGCGTGTTAACGCACATCCAACCTCTCAACATTTAGAGATTAACAATCGTCATTTTATAATAGACTGTGGCGAAGGAACACAGCGTCAAATGCGAAAATATAAGGTTGGTTTTTCAAAAATAAATCATATTTTTATTTCTCATTTACACGGTGATCATTTCTTTGGCTTAGTTGGCTTAATAAGTACTTTCGGAATTTTAGGGCGAGAAAAAGAATTGCATATTTACGGTCCAAAAGGCATTAAGGAAATTATTACACTACAGTTAAAATTGTCTAAATCTTGGACAAGTTTTCAATTAACATTTCATGAGCTTATTTCAAAAGAAAGTGAATTAATTTTCGAAGATGATAACGTTTCGGTACAAACTATTCCGTTAGACCATAGAGTGTATACAAATGGTTTTCTTTTTACTGAAAAACCTAAACCTCGTAATTTACTGATAGATACTATTAAACTATATGACGAAATTAAGGTTTGCGATTATCAGAATTTAAAAAACGGAAAAGACTTTACACTCTCTTCTGGAGAGGTTATTGCAAATGCAAAACTTACTACTACGCCAGAAAAGCCTAAAAGCTACGCTTTTTGCAGTGACACTAAGTATAAACCAGATATTGTTCCTATTATTAGAAATGTAGAGTTGTTATATCATGAAACAACCTTTTTATCAGACAGAGAAGAATTATGCGAAAGAACAAAACATGCTACCGCTAAACAAGCGGGAATGATTGCAAAAGAAGCTGAAGTAGGTCAACTAATTGTTGGGCATTATTCTAGCAGATATTCTAATACTGAAGATTTCAAGACAGAAGCCGAAACTGTTTTTCATACTGTAGAAACCGCCGAAGCTGGTAAAATTTTTGAAGTTACTAAAAACCGTCTACAAATTTCTTCAACTTAATATTGACAAGTTCTTAACAATACCAATGTACAAGCTATTTCTGCATAAATAGCATTCTTTTTCAGCAGCTTCTCAAATTCAAAGTTTTCCGTTCCAGGGTTAAAAATTACTCGACGCGGTTTTAAACTAATAATATAATCGTAGTATTCTTCTTGTCTTTTTGCATTTAAATATAATGTTACTGTATCTACATTTTTAAACAAAAGTTTTTCAGTTTCAATAATAACTCATGTTACGCATCCAAACCTCAAAAAAGGATGATTAAGCAGCTTTAGGTGTTGATAACTTTCTGAGTTCGTTATGAGCTGCTTTTTGAGCTGCTAAATAGATTTGTGTTTTCATAGCAAAATGATTTTTCCCTGTTCTTTGTTTAAGCCACTCTAACTTTATATAAGCTACAATTGACAATACAAAATGATTCGTTTGAGTTTCTGTTTTTTTAGTTGGAGATTTAGCAAAACCTGTGTTACTTTTAATCGATTTGTGATACTCTTCTACTGCCCACCGTTTTTTGTAGATTGTAGTTATTTGGTTATACGATAAATTTAAATCACTACAAGCCAAGTACAACTCGCCGACTGTATCATTCTCGTTTTTGAAAACTTGCTTTGTAAGCAACAGCGGAAAGTCTAGTTTTTCAAACCAAACTTCCACGGTTTGTTGTCTTGGCTGTAATGTTTTAATATTCACGTATGCTCCATTTTGCTTATCTTCTAAGGATAAGGCTACTTTTCGATTGCTTTTTAAGGCAATAATAAAATCATTTTTTAAAAGTTCTTTACAATAAACCATGTTCTCTGCTGAAGAAAACCAACTATCAGCCAACACATAATCAAAGTGTATTTTGCTACTACATTCCTGCAACATTTCTCTAAAAAGTTCGTTTTTAGTTTTGCTGCTTTTACGCTTTTGCCTTCCTGTTTTTTTGTCGGTAACCCAAATATTTTTCTTTATAAACTCTACACCACACGGTATACGCATGCCTCCAACTTCGACTAAAGCAGTTAGAAAATTAACCCCTTTTACAGACCTTCCAAACACATGGTCAAAATGCCAAGTGTTCAACTCACTTTCATCTGTATATTGTTTTTCTTGTATCGAATCATCAAAACTTAAAATGATAGTTTCTTTAGATTGAGTCAATTCTTCAACATAAGGTTTTGCCTTTTTCCATAGAAATTTACTGTCATAAACACCCGTTGATAATGCTCGTGTTATTTTATCATGTTTTATAGAGAGTAATGAAGCCATACCTGTAGCTGTCGTGTAAGAACTTGAACTTATCAAATAATCAGTATACAAATCAACAAAATTATCCATCTTTTTATTTCTCAAAGTTGTTAACAAGATAAACTATAAATATCTTAAATTCAAATTATTCTTGCGTAAGGTGAGTAATAACATCCGCAACTTTTCCTTCTCGCAAACCAATAGCCAATACGCTATATTTATATTCTTGCAACATATTAATTGCCATATTAGAGTAGCGTCCAGACTTTAAGGAAGCGCCAATTACAAGTGTTGCCTTTTTCATTTGTTAATGTTACGTTAAATAATATTAATACATGTAACAAAAGTACAAATTAGCCCGTCTAGTTACTGTAACCAATTCGAAAAATATAATGAATAAATTATTATTATTATTATTTATTGTCACAACAAATGCGTTTGCACAAATGACAAAGGCTAACTTACCAAAACCTGGAATAATTACAGGAAAAGTGATTGACCAGCAAACCAAAGAACCATTACCATATGTAAATATTATAATTAAAGATGCTGCTAACAAAATAATTACTGGCGGAATTACAGATGAAGCAGGGTTATTTGCTGTTAAAGATATTCCTGAAGGAAAAAGCACTGTTGAAATTCAATTTATAGGATATAAAACAGTTTCTAAATCGATTTTTGTAAACTGTGGAAATAAAAAAATTAACCTCGGAACAATTTCTTTGCAAGAACAATCTACTACTCTAGATGAAATTGTAGTGCGCGCAGAAATCTCTACTATTGTTCAAAAAATAGATAGAAAAGTTATTAATGTAGGTAAAGATTTAACTTCTGCTGGCGCAACCGCATCAGAACTATTAAACAATATACAATCTGTTAGTGTAGATAGCCAAACAGGTAACATTAGTTTGCGTGGCAACGAGAATGTACGCGTTTTAGTGGATGGTAAACCAACCAGTGTTAGTGCTGCTCAATTGCTACAACAAATACCTTCATCATCAATTAAAAGTATCGAATTAATTACCAATCCATCAGCGAAATATAATCCTGAAGGAATGAGTGGAATTATAAATATCATTCTTATAAAAGGTGTTAATATGGGTTTTAACGGAAATATAAATACGGGTGTAGAAGCTGGTCATTTTGTACGTTACAACGGTTCTTTAGATATGAATTACAAAACAGGAAAGGTAAACTTCTTTTCAAACTATGGTATTAGAACTGGTAAACGTCATAATATCGGGAAAATAAATAGACCTAGTACACCAATTCCAACTCCAACTATTTTACAAAATTTTGTTTTCAACAACGACAATACTTCTCACTTATTAAAAGCTGGAGCAGATATTTATATAAATGATAAAAACACATTATCTATATATACTACTCAAAACTGGAACACTGGCTTAGCTACGGGATCTACAATGGTGAGGAAAGACGGAACATTAGTTTCCAATGCACCAACTATTTCTAATTCTAAAAATACTACAGGTGCATATAACTTAAACTATAAATTAGATTTTGATAAAAAAGGACAAAGTTTAGAATTTGAAGCTAATTATTCTACTTCAAATGCACCAGAAGATGCTGTTTTTAGCGAATTAATAAATCCTTTAAATAAAGAGCTAAATTACTTAAACAATGTTACAAACAACAGAAAAAATACATTGTTAAATATCGATTATACACAACCAATTGAAGAAAAAGGGAAATTAGAATTTGGTGCTGAAGTTAGAATTAATAACACCTCTAATTCTATTAACACAACTCAATTGGGTGTTGAAAATTCAATTTTTGATTATGATAGAAATATTTTTTCCTCATATGTAAATTACGGACATACATTTAACAAAATAACCATGCAATTAGGCGCTCGTTTTGAGCAATATGAAGTGGGTGGTAGTTTTGCAAGTGGTACAGATACAGCAAAAGTTACAGACGATATTTTTAGTGTATATCCATCAGCATTTTTTACTTATAACCCTTCCGATAAAAATCAATTTCAATTAAGTTATAGTCGTAGAGTTGATCGCCCATCAATTAGCCAGATAAATCCAATTAGAAAGTGGAGTACGCCATTAATTACATCTATCGGAAATAAAGACTTAAAACCTCAATTTACCAATTCTTTTGAATTGAATTATACAAGAAATATAAAAGGAGGTTCATTAACTTTTGGCACTTTTTATAGAAAAACTAACGATAACATCTCTAGAACAACCTACAAAGACCCTCTAGACCCAACAGATACAAGACAAATACTATCTTATACAAATTTTTCTGGAAATGATAGGTATGGTCTTGAGTTGTCTGCTAATTATCGTATCGCAAAATGGTGGAGAATTAATAGCAGTATAGACTTTTACGCTCAAACTGAAAACGGAATTGTTAGTTTACAGCCTATAGAAGTAAAAAACGAAATATTTAATGCTCGTATTAGCAATAGTTTTACTGCCACAAAAAACTTACGCTTTCAGTTATTTGCAATGTATCGTGGACCACAAAACGGAATTCAATTTAACCGAAAGAGTATGTGGATGATTAATACTGGTGCTAGTTTAAAAGTACTAAAAGGAAAAGGAAATTTAACGTTTAGAGTAAATGATATTTTTAAGAAAATGAAATTTGCGTTTGATTCGAACAATCCGTTTGTACAAAGTGGGCAATTTAATGGGGAAAGTCAAACAACATATCTAGGTTTTAGCTATCGTTTTGGTGGTGGAAAAAGTAAAGCGCGTGCTAGAAAGAAACGTGACAACAACGAAAAACAAGGCGGCGGCGGTTTTATCTAAAAATTAACATATAATTATTCTGAATTAAAACCTGAAGATTGCAGAAGCAATTTTCAGGTTTTTTTCCTTTTTAATATTTTACTTATATTTGCAAAATTTTGCCACCCCCCTTCTCTATTCTTTTTTATAAAGTCGCTGGGTTAATAGTATTCTAACCAAATTAATATTTACTATTTATGAAAAAGTTAAACCTCTTTGTTTTACTAGTTTTTTACACATTTTTTGCACATTCACAAGCAACTATTTCAGGAAAAATAATTGACCTTACTTCTAAACAATCATTGCCTTATGTTACCATTATTTGTAAAGAAAATAGCAAATTAATTACTGGCGGAATTACCGATGACAATGGTTTGTTTTCAATAAAAAAATTACCTTTAAAAAAGCTTACTATTGAAATTCAATTTATTGGATATAAAACAATTATTAAAGAAGTTGAATTTTCCGAAGAACATAAAAATCACGATTTTGGAACTATCCTTCTTAAAGAAAGTACAACTAAATTACTCACCTTACGCAAGAATAATTTGAATTTAAGATATTTATAGTTTATCTTGTTAACAACTTTGAGAAATAAAAAGATGGATAATTTTGTTGATTTGTATACTGATTATTTGATAAGTTCAAGTTCTTACACGACAGCTACAGGTATGGCTTCATTACTCTCTATAAAACATGATAAAATAACACGAGCATTATCAACGGGTGTTTATGACAGTAAATTTCTATGGAAAAAGGCAAAACCTTATGTTGAAGAATTGACTCAATCTAAAGAAACTATCATTTTAAGTTTTGATGATTCGATACAAGAAAAACAATATACAGATGAAAGTGAGTTGAACACTTGGCATTTTGACCATGTGTTTGGAAGGTCTGTAAAAGGGGTTAATTTTCTAACTGCTTTAGTCGAAGTTGGAGGCATGCGTATACCGTGTGGTGTAGAGTTTATAAAGAAAAATATTTGGGTTACCGACAAAAAAACAGGAAGGCAAAAGCGTAAAAGCAGCAAAACTAAAAACGAACTTTTTAGAGAAATGTTGCAGGAATGTAGTAGCAAAATACACTTTGATTATGTGTTGGCTGATAGTTGGTTTTCTTCAGCAGAGAACATGGTTTATTGTAAAGAACTTTTAAAAAATGATTTTATTATTGCCTTAAAAAGCAATCGAAAAGTAGCCTTATCCTTAGAAGATAAGCAAAATGGAGCATACGTGAATATTAAAACATTACAGCCAAGACAACAAACCGTGGAAGTTTGGTTTGAAAAACTAGACTTTCCGCTGTTGCTTACAAAGCAAGTTTTCAAAAACGAGAATGATACAGTCGGCGAGTTGTACTTGGCTTGTAGTGATTTAAATTTATCGTATAACCAAATAACTACAATCTACAAAAAACGGTGGGCAGTAGAAGAGTATCACAAATCGATTAAAAGTAACACAGGTTTTGCTAAATCTCCAACTAAAAAAACAGAAACTCAAACGAATCATTTTGTATTGTCAATTGTAGCTTATATAAAGTTAGAGTGGCTTAAACAAAGAACAGGGAAAAATCATTTTGCTATGAAAACACAAATCTATTTAGCAGCTCAAAAAGCAGCTCATAACGAACTCAGAAAGTTATCAACACCTAAAGCTGCTTAATCATCCTTTTTTGAGGTTTGGATGCGTAACATGAGTCAGTAATCAATTCTTTATTAAAGTTCAAAAAGTCAAAAGACTTACTAAACTGATTTCTGTAATGTTGCTCTCCATGATGACCATAACGACTTAACTGCATAAAATTTAAGCGTCCTTTTATGCTGAGAAATAGACCAAAAACTTCCAACATAAAATCATATTGCCATTTATTTACATCTTTCATTTTGTTAAGTAATCTTTTTACGTGATATTTATAGTTGGGTTTCTCCTTGAGAGGTATCATTAATAGCTGTTTGAAATTAACTATTAATTTACTGATAATCAGGGAGTTATCCTAATTTTTGAGCCTGTTTTTTTAACTTATTTAATTGACTGTTAGAGGGTTAGGGCAAAGTTTAACGGAGTATTGTATATTCAAGTCGTATAAAATTTAGAATGATACATTTTTTTTAGCCTTTTAAAAAAAAATACAAAAATTTAATACTCTTTCGCTGTCGTATATAATTTATGACTTCATTTACTTTATCAATATCAATACTTCGCCTGACTTGATAGGTTATTATTTTCTCATTTTTTAATTCTATAAGTAATTGGTCATACACTTTAAATACCTTTCTAGGTAGTAGGCTTGGCATAATAAAGGAGATGAAAACAATAAAAATAGTGAGCATTATTTGTTTCTTTCCTTTTTTTAATTTAAAACTTACCACCTCATTATAGGCTATCTCTTCGGGTAATCTCCCTTTTTTTTCTATTTTCATAGAAGTATTATAAAAATGAACTACAAAGGACTCTTTTTTATTGATGTATATACTTTGCATAATTGGTTATTAAATCAAATAAAAATAAGTCTTACCATAAAACCTGAATTCAGGAGAAGATGAGCTAAAAAACCAATGCTGGTGTCTTTGTGTTTTTGAACTTTATAAGCTATTAAAAAAGAAAAGGGAGCGAAAAGTAATAAACTAGCAAAGTCATACACTAATAAATGTACAAGGATAAAAGCAAACCCATTCAAAATCCAAGCATATTTCCCTAAAGCATCTTCTTGTTTTGGCAACAAATACCCTCTAAACACTATTTCTTCTACCAATGGACCAACGATAACAATTGCTAATATGGATAACATTATTAAAAGATTGCTCTCATTTATTTTACTATTTTTTACAAGTTCTAAATTCTCACTGATAGTAGATGATATTTTAAAATACTCTAAAGAATACCTAATCAAACCACTCAAAACTCCTGCAATTAAAAATATTGCAAATGCTCTATAAATTGTTTTTTTAGTAAGTTTTTTAAATCGAAAGAAATTAAGAATAAATAAAAAATTAGCTTTTTTATTTTTATAATAAACAAGTCGTAAAAGAATTAATAAGATTATTATATAACAATACTCCGTTAAGTTTTTATGCTGCTCTGATACCATAATACAGTAGTTCTTTAATTTTTTGTTTATTATTCTTCAAGTTCGGTCTTATAGCGAACACGTTAAAAAATCGAGCAAGCATTAACTCATTGTGATGTAAGGTTTTAATATCCTTGATTGAGAAAGCCCCTCTTAGCCTTTTTTCAATAGGCATCCAATGTGTAATCTTAGCGAGATTAACCGTTGTAAGTGCTGTATTAAAATGAAAGTTGAGTTTATCTTCACTTCTTGCTTGACAGTGATTTAGACCTGAGTATTGCTTGGCATCTCTAAAAGTAAATTCTATTTGAAATCTGGTGCGATAATATGTCAAAATCATTTCTGCTGAAATTGTTACATCTGTAGAAAAATATAATTTATGATTCCATTTTCCTTTTTTAAGGAAATAAACAATCACAAGATTGATTTTTCTTTTTAATGATTTTGAGTATACAATAGCGCTGTATACTTTGCTTTGCTGATTGTCTTCTATCAAAGAAAAATATTCTTTTCTAAGTTTTTTATAATCAATTTTTCCATCATATTTCTTAGGTCTTCCTCTCCCATATTTCTGTTGGTCAGTATAAATATATTGTAAGTCAGCATCGTTTCTTAGTCTGCTAACGGTCTCCAATCCATTATCAGAGAGTTTAGAAACAAAACCGTATTTGGAAAAATAAGCATCTGCCACAACATATTTAGACATCGAAAGAAGGACCTCTTTTCTTTGAATCAATATATTGGCATAATGATCTACCAAACTTTTTGATTCCAAATTATTTGGTGTCTGAACAGCCTCTAAATGAAACGCTGTATGATTATCTATATCAATCGCTGCTATACCAGATATTTCCAATCCCCATTTTGCCTTTCCCGCTACACCAGACCAATAATAACCAACTCCACAGGTGGATTTACCAGATTTACTAACATAACTCGGGTCGAAAGCAATGGTTAAATGTTTGCCCCCATACTCAGTAATCAATTCTTTATTGAAATTTAAAAAGTCAAAAGACTTACTAAACTGATTCCTGTAATGTTGTTCTCCATGATCACCATAACGACTTAACTGCATAAAATTTAAACGTCCTTTTATGCTGAGAAATAGACCAAAAACTTCCAACATAAAATCATATTGCCATTTATTTACATCTTTCATTTTGTTAAGTAATCTTTTTGTGTGATATTTATAGTTGGATTTCTCCTTGAGAAGCATCATTAATAGCTGTTTGAAATTAACTATTAATTTAATGATAATCAGGGAGTTATCCTAATTTTTGAGCCTGTTTTTTTAACTTATTTAATTGACTGTTAGAGGGTTAGGGCAAAGTTTAACGGAGTATTGATATAATAAATTATTATTATAATATAATGAATCATATTTGAAAACAGATAATCCATACGCGAAAAACAAAACAAAATCTTAGGTAGAATGTAAGTAGTTAAATAAGCAAAAACAAGCATTAATAAAACAATAATTCCTGTTTCTATAAGAATTGATTTTTTTTATTTTCCATATTTGTCTTTATCCAAGCTGCGTTTTGATACTAAAAACAACTATAAAACAGTCTAATTATTTATTTTTTTCTATTTGCCTCCTAAAAGCGCATACTATATCAGAGATATACATTCACATTTCAATTATCAAAAATACTCAAAATTCTTCTTAGACTGTTTTATTTGGTTGTATTTGGGTATAACATTCTATCATCTCATTTTAAGAAACTAATAATAGGATGAGATATTTTAAAAATCTACAGCTGTGCTTGCAGAGGAGGAACAGTTATTGATTCATAATCTCCTGGAGCCCCTGGAGACGTAATGGTGGGACCAAATGTAAGACCAGTAAAAATACCAATACAGTATTCTATTACTGCTCCACCTACAATAACAGCAGTATTTCCTATTAAACTAAATGCATTAGAGACTCCATTAAAAAAACTACTATCATCACTACCTATCCAACTATTAAAGGAGTTTGTAATACCTGCACCTACTCCTCCAAAGTTATTACCAGACATTGTTTGTGGACCTATTCCTCCACGGGTCATTAACATTTAGTCTACAGAAGCAGCAGAGAAACTTTCTAATCCAAAATGTTCTTCAGATTTTACTGCTAAATTTTTTAAATTATACATATTCATAAAAATTTTAATGCATGCCTATTCTTTAAGAGCACACAGGTTAAACAAAAAAACGTGTTAGAAATTGCTTATATCAATTTAGAGGCTTTGTAAAAGAAGCTTTAGCAATTTTTAACAGATTTACAAATACAATAGTAAAATAATCTTTGAAAACAGATTGTTTTTTTTAGTTCTAACTTATGTATATTTGGTGCTAATTTAGAACTTTTAAAGAAATGAATAACAAAATAGGAACTAAAATTAGAAAAATAAGAGAGCTAAAAGGGTATTCGCAAGAATACATGCAAATAATTTAGATATTACACAACGTACTTACAGTAAGGTAGAAAGTCAAGAGACAAAATTAAGTTGGGAGCGTATGACTGCTATTTCGAAAATACTACAAATAGACCCTGTAGATTTGATTTCTTTTGACGAAAATTTGATCTTTAATAATTGTTCTCAATCTGGAAAATCACATACTATTCATAATAATTTTCCAATTGAATTAAAAGAACAGTACGAAATTCAAATAACGCACCTAAAAGAGGAAATTGCATTTTTACGAAAAACAATTCTAAAATAGTACATATAGAGAAGTAAGTCATTCATAAAAACTAAAGCAACGGCAATAGAATTGCAGATCTTTAATTTTTAATAAATCATAAAAAGTATAATAATACATAAAAACTACCTAGATTGTTATCTAGCTAATTTTTATGTATCGAGGTTTATTTTTAAATGCTTACCAACTTGCTTTTCTAACACCAGGAATTAATCCTTGGTTAGCCATTTCACGGAATGTTACACGCGAAACTCCAAATTGACGCATATACCCTTTTGGCCGTCCAGTTAATTTACAACGATTGTGCATTCTAACTGGAGAAGCATTTTTTGGTAACTTTTGTAAACCTATATAATCTCCAGCTTCTTTTAAAGCTTTACGTTTTTCAGCATACTTAGCAACTGTTTTTGCTCTTTTACGCTCACGAGCTTTCATTGATTCTTTAGCCATCTCTTAATTCTTTTTAAATGGTAAACCTAATTCTGTTAATAAAGATTTTGCTTCTTTATCGGTACCCGCAGATGTTACAAACGTAATATCCATACCGTTAATCTTCTTAACTTGGTCTATGTTAATTTCTGGGTAAATGATTTGCTCGGTAATTCCTAATGTGTAGTTTCCTCTACCATCAAATCCATTCGCTTTAATTCCGTTAAAGTCTCTTACACGTGGTAAAGAAGCTGTAACTAATCTATCTAAAAATTCGTACATTCTTTCTCCTCTTAACGTAACTTTTACCCCAATTGGCATCCCTTTACGTAATTTGAAGTTTGCAACATCTTTCTTAGATATTGTAGCAATTGCTTTCTGACCTGTAATAATTGCTAACTCTTCTAAAGCGTAATCTATTAATTTCTTATCAGCTATGGCAGCACCAACACCTTTACTCACAACAATTTTTTGTAATTTAGGTACTTGCATTACATTTTTATAGCTGAATTCTTCAGTAAGAGCTTTTACAACTCTTTCCTTATATTCTGCTTTTAATCTTGGTATGTAACTCATGATTATATTGCTTTATCTGATTTTTTTGAAAATCTTACTTTCTTATCACCTTCCATTCTATAACCAACTTTTACTGCTTCACCATTTTCTGATAATGCTAAGTTAGAAATATGAATTGATGCTTCCATTTTTACAATACCTCCTTGTGGACTTGTAGCACTTGGTTTTGTGTGTTTTGAAACCATATTTACACCCTCAACTATAGCTCTATTTTTTTCCTTTAGGATTTGTAAAACTTTACCTTCTGAACCTTTACTAGCCCCAGTAATTACCTTTACAGTGTCTCCTGATTTAATTTTGAACTTTTGCATCTTATTTAGAATTAAAGCACTTCAGGTGCTAATGATACTATTTTCATAAACTGTTTTTCACGTAACTCACGTCCAACTGGACCAAACACACGTGTTCCTCTCATCTCTTCGGTAGGACTTAAAAGTACACATGCGTTATCATCAAATCTGATATACGACCCGTCTTTACGTCTTACTTCTTTTTTAGTACGAACAACTACAGCTCTAGATACTTGACCTTTTTTCACTGTACTGTTTGGAGTTGCAGATTTTATACTTACCACAATTTTATCTCCAACTCTAGCGTAACGCTTTTTTGTTCCTCCTAAAACTCTAATTACTAAAACTTCTTTTGCTCCAGTATTATCTGCGACTTTTAATCTTGATTCTGTCTGTAACATATTATTTAGCTCTTTCTAAGATTTCTACTAATCTCCAACGTTTAGATTTACTCATAGGGCGTGTTTCCATTATCCTTACAGTATCTCCTTCGTTGCAATCATTCTTTTCGTCGTGTGCAACGTACTTCTTAGTCTTTAATACGAACTTTCCGTACATTGGGTGTTTTGTTCTCTTTACCTCATTAACAACAATAGATTTCTCCATTTTGTTACTAGATACAACACCAATTCTCTCTTTTCTAAGATTTCTTTTTTCCATCTTTAAAACTGACTATAGAATTATTGTAATTCTCTCTTGGTTAATTCTGTTGCAATTCTTGCAACAGACTTTCTTAAGCCTCTCAACTGCACTGGGTTTTCCAATGGAGTTATAGCATGAGACATCTTAAGATCCGTATAATTTTTCTTCAACGCCACAAACTTCTCTTGTAAGTCTGATGTTGATAATTCTTTAACTTCTGATTGTTTCATTTTATATAGAATTAAGCGTTAAAATCAAAATCTCTTGCGACAATAAACTTCGTTTTTACTGGAAGTTTTTGTGCTGCTAAACGCAAGGCTTCTTTTGCAACATCCATTGGTACACCACCAACTTCAAACAAAATTCTACCTGGTTTTATAACTGCTACGAAATGATCTGGAGCCCCTTTACCTTTACCCATACGCACCTCTAATGGTTTCTTAGTAATAGGTTTATCTGGAAAAACTTTAATCCAAAGTTGTCCTTCTCTTTTCATATGACGAGTTGCCGCAATACGAGCTGCCTCAATTTGACGAGAAGTAAGAAGGTTCTGATCCACAGATTTTATACCAAACATTCCGTTAGAAAGTTGGTTTCCTCTGTTAGAGTTACCCTTCATATTTCCTTTCGCCTTCTGTACCTTACGGTATTTTACTCTTTTTGGCTGTAACATTTTTAATTTCTTTTAAGAATTATTTTCTTCTGCGAGGTTGACGTTTCCCTGCATTACCACCACCTTTATTAGCACCACCTTTTTGTTTAGATAATCCTACTAATGGAGATAATTCACGTTTACCATAAACTTCACCTTTCATAATCCATACTTTTATACCGATTCTTCCATATGTAGTATGAGCCTCAACAAGTGCATAATCAATATCCGCTCTAAAAGTAGAAAGAGGAACCCTTCCTTCTTTATAATGTTCAGAACGCGCCATTTCTGCTCCATTTAAACGACCAGATAATTGGATTTTAATCCCTTCTGGGTTCATTCTCATAGCTGCCTGAATAGCCATTTTAGTAGCTCTCTTGTAAGAAATTCTATTTTCAATTTGACGAGCAACACTAGCTGCTACTAAATTTGCATCTACTTCTGGTCGTTTAATTTCGAAAATATTAATTTGAACTTCTTTACCTGTAATTTTTTTAAGCTCTTCTTTTAACTTGTCTACTTCTTGCCCACCTTTACCTATAATAATACCAGGTCTTGCTGTAGTAATAGTAACAGTTACAAGTTTTAAAGTACGCTCTATAATTATACGAGAAACACTTGCTTTAAATAATCTAGCACGAATGTACTCTCTTATTTTATAGTCTTCAGCTAATTTATCTCCGTAGTCATTTCCACCATACCAGTTAGATTCCCATCCTCTGATAATTCCTAAACGATTTCCTATTGGATTTGTTTTTTGTCCCATTTCTACTTAGATTGATTAGTGTTATTTTTAGCACCTAACTCTAAAGTAACGTGATTAGAACGCTTACGAATTCTATGTGCACGCCCTTGTGGAGCTGGTCTTAACCTTTTTAACATACCTGCGCTATCTACACAAATAGATTTTACGAATAACCCAGCATCTTCGATACTAGCATCTTCATTCTTAGCTTGCCAGTTTGCAATTGCAGACAGTAACAGTTTCTCTAAGTTTATTGATGCTTCTTTTGGACTAAACTTTAAGATTTGTAAAGCTTTTTCAACTTCCACTCCTCTAACCTGATCTGCTACCAAACGCATTTTTCTCGGTGATGTAGGACAATTAGTTATTTTAGCAAAAGTTTTATGTTTTCTTGCTTCTTTTAACTGTGCTGCCATGTTGTGTTTACGACTTCCCATAATTTCCTACTTATTTTTTTCCTTTATTTTTCGCACCTGCATGTCCGCGAAATGAACGTGTTGGTGAAAATTCTCCTAACTTATGACCTACCATATTCTCTGTAACATATACAGGAACAAATTGACGTCCGTTATGTACTGCAATTGTTTGACCAACAAAATCTGGAGTAATCATACTTGCTCTAGACCAAGTTTTGATTACAGTTTTTTTATTAGCTTCAATATTAGCCTGTACTTTTTTATCTAACTTATAATGAACGTAAGGTCCTTTTTTTAATGATCTTCCCATGGTTTATTTTTTTCTACGTTCTATAATATACTTATTACTAGCTTTAGTCTTAGATCTTGTTTTGAATCCTTTTGCAGGAATCCCGTTACGAGATCTTGGATGCCCTCCAGACGCACGACCTTCACCACCACCCATTGGGTGATCTACAGGATTCATACGTACAGCATTTGTTCTTGGTCGACGACCTAACCAACGACTTCTACCTGCTTTACCAGATACTAATAACTGATGGTCTGAATTAGATACAACTCCAATAGCTGCCATACAGGTTAACAAAATTAATCTTGTTTCCCCAGAAGGTAACTTAACAGTTGCATACTTACCGTCTCTTGCCATTAACTGTGCAAAAGAACCTGCAGAACGAGCCATAACAGCTCCTTGCCCTGGACGTAATTCTATACAAGAAATAGTTGTTCCTAAAGGAATATCGCTTAAGTACATTGCATTACCAACTTCAGGTAAAGCTTCTTTTCCTGAAACGATAACTTGATCTACTTTTAATCCGTTTGGTGCTATTATATAACGTTTTCCTCCATCAGCATAAAAAACTAGTGCAATAAATGCTGTACGATTTGGATCGTACTCAATAGTTTTTACTGTTGCAGGAATACCTTGTTTATCTCTTTTAAAATCGATAATACGGTATCTTTGCTTATGACCACCACCTATGTTTCGGGTAGTCATACGTCCTTGACTGTTTCGACCTCCAGATCTTTTTTTCGGCGCCAATAATGACTTTTCCGGCTTATCAGTAGTTAAGGCGTCGAACCCATTTACTACTCTAAAACGCTGACCTGGTGTTACTGGTTTTAATTTTCTAACTGACATTTTTGTCTTTTCTTAAAGATTGTTATAAAAATCAATACTTTCTCCTTCAGCTAACTGAACGATTGCTTTCTTGTAACCACCTGTTAACCCTGTAACTAAACCTTTTTTAGTAAATTTAGTTTTTCTTTGAATAGGATAATTCATGGTTCTTACTGCTTCAATCGCTACACCATAAGTAGCTTCAACAGCTCCTTTGATTTCCAATTTGTTAGCTTTCTTATTTACAACAAATGTATAACGGTTATATAACTCGCTATCACTTGTCGCTTTTTCCGTAATAATAGGTTTAATTAAAATACTCATCTGTCCTATTTACTTAAGTTAGATTGAATTCCTTCTAATGAGCTCTCAGAAATAATTACCTTATTAGCGTTTAAAACGTTATAAGTATTAACTCCTGAAGCGTTTACCACTTTAGATTTTTGTACGTTACGAGATGATAAGTAAACATTCTTACTTTCACCACCTAATACAAATAATGCTTTTTTAGCATCTAATTTTAAAGCTTTTAAAACATTGATAAATTCTTTAGTTTTTGGAGTTTCAAAATTAAAATCTTCAACAATTACTAAATTATTATCTT
The DNA here is from genome assembly GCA_965242715.1 of Tenacibaculum sp. Lineage (GTDB taxonomy): Bacteria > Bacteroidota > Bacteroidia > Flavobacteriales > Flavobacteriaceae > Polaribacter. Next base: position 222,918 of record OZ251501.1, on the reverse strand, counting down.
TTGCTTGAATACTTAAAGCAGACTTACGTGCTAAACGCTTTAAGTTTTTATTTAACTTGAAAGAATAATCTCTTGGTCTTGGTCCAAATATACGTCCACCTCCTCTAAAAACTCCAGATTTGATTGAACCTGCACGCGCAGTACCTGTACCTTTCTGTTTCTTAATCTTTCTTGTACTACCAGTAATCTCCGCTCTTTCTTTCGCTTTATGAGTACCTTGTCTTTGACCAGCCAAGTACTGTTTTACGTCTAAATAGATTGCGTGATCGTTTGGCTCTATACCAAATACTTCGTTAGAAAGTTCAACTTTTCTTCCAGTATCTTTTCCTGTGATATCTAAAACTGCTACCTTCATTATTTCTGAATAGTTACAAAAGCATTTTTGTGACCAGGAATTGCTCCTTTTACAACAAGTAGATTCTTTTCAGCAACTACTTTTAACACTTTTAAGTTTTGAACTTTAACTTTTTCTCCTCCCATACGGCCTCCCATGCGCATTCCTTTGAATACTCTTGCAGGGTATGATGCAGCACCAATAGAACCTGGAGCTCTTAAACGGTTATGTTGACCGTGAGTTGCTTGACCAACCCCAGCAAAACCGTGGCGTTTTACAACACCTTGAAAACCTTTACCTTTTGATACTCCAGATACATCAACAAATTCTCCTTCAGTAAAATGTTCTACTGAAATTGAATCTCCTAATTTATACTCTTGTTCGAATCCTTGAAATTCAACGACTTTTTTCTTAGCAGTGGTGCCAGCTTTCTTAAAGTGACCATCTAACGCTTTGTTAGAACTCTTTGCTTTTTTGTCATCGAAACCAAGTTGTAATGCATTGTAGCCGTCAACCTCTTCGGTTCTGACTTGGGTAACAATGCAAGGACCTGCTTCAATTACTGTACAAGGAATATTCTTCCCGTTTTCATCGAACAAGCTGGTCATCCCAATCTTTCTTCCTATTAACCCAGACATTTTGTTTAGATTTTAGACGATAAATTATTTTAATTCAGCGCGTCTATTAATAATTATTGTTTGAAACTATTGTTTCGATTGTTTCCTTTAGACTTTATTCCAAAAAAAACAGAGCATAAAATAATCTTCAGCTCTGAATATTATTTTACCGTTTTTCCTTCGCGAAACCCTCCGGACATGTTACTATTATTGAATTTTTATCAATAATAGTTTTGTACCCCGAATAAATTCGGAATGCAAAAGTATTAAAAACTTTCGGCTTAACAAAATTAAACCGAAAGTTATAAAATTTACTTAAACTTTTATTTCAACTTCAACACCACTTGGTAATTCAAGTTTCATTAAAGCATCAATAGTCTTAGATGAAGAACTATAGATGTCTAATAACCTTTTATAAGCACATAATTGAAATTGCTCTCTAGATTTTTTGTTTACGTGTGGTGAACGTAATACCGTAAAAATCTTTTTACTTGTTGGCAATGGTATTGGACCATTTACTACAGCTCCAGTACTTTTTACCGTTTTTACGATTTTTTCAGCAGATTTATCTACTAAATTGTAATCGTAAGACTTTAATTTTATTCTAATTTTTTGACTCATCGTATTTCTTTTTAGTAAATTAACCTTTAGCTTTAGCGATTACTTCTTCTGAAATATTAGACGGCGTTTCTGCATAATGAGAAAACTCCATCGTAGAAGTTGCTCTACCAGAAGACATTGTTCTTAATGCGGTAACGTAACCAAACATTTCTGATAAAGGTACTGTAGCTTTTACAACTTTAGAGCCTGCTCTATCTCCCATATCGGATACTTGACCACGTCTTCTGTTTAAATCTCCTACAATATCTCCCATATTTTCTTCAGGAGTTAATACTTCTAATTTCATTATTGGCTCCATGATCTTAGCTTTTGCAGATTTTGCAGATGCTTTATAACCCATTTTTGCTGCTAATTCAAAAGATAACCCATCAGAATCCACCGCATGAAAAGAACCATCTCTTAATGTAACTTTCATTGAATCCATTTCGTAACCTGCTAAAGGACCATTTTTCATAGCTTCTTTAAATCCTTTCTCTACAGAAGGAACAAATTCTCTGGGAACATTACCTCCTTTAATTGTAGATTTAAATTGAAGTCCTGTTTCACCTTCATCAGCTGGCCCAATAGTAAATACAATATCAGCAAACTTACCACGTCCTCCAGATTGTTTTTTATAAACTTCTCTGTGATCTGCTTCAGCTGTAATAGCTTCTTTATATTCTACTTGAGGTTGCCCTTGATTTACTTCAATATTAAATTCACGTCTTAAACGATCTACAATTACATCTAAGTGTAATTCACCCATTCCAGAAATAATTGTCTGTCCTGAAGCTTCGTCTGAACGTACTGTAAAAGTAGGGTCTTCCTCTGCTAATTTCCCTAAACCAATACTTAACTTATCTACATCAGCTTTTGTTTTAGGTTCTACAGCAATACCAATTACTGGATCTGGAAAATCCATAGATTCTAATACAATTGGATGTTTTACATCTGATAATGTGTCTCCAGTTTTAATACTCTTGAACCCTACAGCTGCACCGATATCTCCTGCTTCGATATAATCGATTGCATTTTGTTTATTTGCGTGCATTTGATAGATTCTAGAAATACGTTCTTTTTTACCAGAACGGTTATTTAAAACATAAGAACCCGCATCTAAACGACCAGAATACACTCTAAAAAATGCTAAACGACCTACAAAAGGATCTGTAGCAATTTTAAAAGCTAAAGCAGCAAAAGGCTCCTTTACATCTGGTTTACGTATTTCTTCTTCATCTGTATCTGGATTAACACCAACAATACCTTCCTTATCCATAGGAGAAGGTAAATAACGACATACAGCATCTAAAAGAAACTGAACACCTTTATTTTTAAAAGCAGAACCACAAACCATAGGAATAATAGACATATCCATTACAGCAGCTCTTAATGCATTATGCACTTCTTCTTCTGTAATAGAGTCTTCATCCTCCATATATTTTTCTAGCAAATTTTCATCATAAGCGGCAACTTCTTCAATAAGTTTACCACGAAGAATTTTTGCTTCTTCTTTTAAGTCTTCAGGAATATCAACAATATCAAACGTTGATCCCATTCCTTCTTCATGCCATATAATAGCTCTATTTTTAATTAGATCTACAATACCTTTAAAGTTCTCTTCGTCACCAATATTTAAAACAATAGGTACTGCATTAGAACCTAACATTTCTTTTACCTGGTCACAAACCATCATAAAATCAGCACCTTGACGGTCCATTTTATTAACAAAACCTATTCTTGGCACTTTATAATTATCAGCAAGTCTCCAGTTCGTTTCTGATTGAGGCTCAACACCATCAACTGCAGAAAATAAGAAAACTAAACCATCCAATACACGTAAAGACCTATTTACTTCAACAGTAAAATCTACGTGACCCGGAGTGTCAATAATATTAAAATGATATTTTTTTGTTTCATCTATAGGTTCTCCATTTTCAGTTGGAAATTCCCATGTACAAGTAGTTGCTGCAGAAGTAATTGTAATACCTCTTTCTTGTTCTTGTGGCATCCAATCCATTGTAGCTGCACCATCATGCACTTCTCCAATCTTATGAGAAACACCTGTATAGTACAATATACGTTCTGTAGTTGTAGTTTTACCAGCATCAATATGTGCAGCAATACCAATATTTCTTGTAAATTTTAAATCTCTAGCCATTTCTATTAAAATCTGAAGTGTGAGAATGCTTTATTTGCTTCAGCCATCTTGTGAGTATCAACTCTCTTTTTAACTGCTGCTCCTTCTTCTTTAGCTGCTGCTAAAATTTCAGCACTTAAACGTTGGGCCATTGTTTTCTCATTACGCTTACGCGCATAAGAAATTAACCACTTAATAGCCATAGACACTTTACGATCTGGACGAATTTGCATTGGTATTTGAAATGTTGCTCCACCTACACGACGTGAACGCACTTCTACCTGAGGCATAACGTTAGACAAACCGTCTTTCCAAATTTCTAAAGCTGATTTTTCTTCGTCAGTTTTCTTTTCTTCTACGATATCCATTGCATCGTAAAACACTTTAAAAGCTACAGATTTTTTCCCATCCCACATTAAGTTATTCACAAAACGTGTTACTAATTGGTCACTAAACCTTGGGTCTGGTAAAAGCTCTCTTTTTTTTGCTTTCCTTTTTCTCATGTCTCTACATTAAAAAAGTTAATAATTAAATTTTACTTCTTTGGGCGTTTTGCACCATACTTTGATCTACGTTGGGTTCTACCCTCAACTCCCGCCGTATCTAAAGCTCCACGCACTACGTGATACTTTACTCCTGGCAAATCTTTTACCCTTCCACCTCTAACTAATACTATCGAATGCTCTTGTAAGTTATGTCCTTCTCCTGGGATATACGCGTTGATTTCATTACCATTTGTTAACCTTACTCTTGCAACTTTACGCATTGCTGAATTTGGTTTTTTTGGCGTTGTTGTATACACACGCGTACAAACCCCACGTCTTTGAGGACAACTCATTAAGGCAGCCGATTTACTCTTCTTAGTTATTTTGGTTCTTCCTTTACGAACTAATTGTTGAATAGTTGGCATACTAAATTGTTGCTGTTTTTCGTTTGTACTAAATATTTACTCTCTTATTTTCTATTTAAGAGTGTGCAAATGTACAACTTAAATCTAATTATTCAAATACGGGTAAGTTCTTTTTTTTAAATGATTTTTCAAGAAGATAAAAACGAAAAACAAAAGCAGAGAACAACCTATTAAAACTACCCTTTCAATAATTTTTGAATGCTTACTTTTACCTAAATTCTAACAACTTTTGAATCAGAAATTAACAACCTATATATATATACTTTTTTTTATTGCTTTTTCTGGCGGAGTTTTCGCTCAGAAATTAACATTAAAAATCACTTCAAAAGATAGCTTAGAGAATAGCTTCTTACAAAAAGTAAATTACACTAAAAAGCATTTTTCTGAAAAGAGTATCTATACAACAATAGATTCTATTTCTGAAAACTTAAAGCTTGCTGGGTATTTTTCAAATTCAATTGATAGTATTATAAAAAAAGATTCGGTTTATATTTCTCATTTTTTTCTTGGAAAGAAAATCGAAAAAGCACTGATTAAAATTTCTTCGAAAGAAACCATCATCAATAATTATAAAATTAAAGATGGTATCGTTAAAATTACAACTGAACAACTCCCTGGCTTCTTAACTTCTATCTCTAATGAATTAGACCGACAAGGAAAATCTTTTTCCGAAGTAAAATTGAAAAATATTCAATTAAAAGGAAATAATATTTTAGCAGAACTCGATATTCAACAATCAAAAGAAAGAACTATTAATCGAGTAGTTGTAAAAGGTTATGAAGACTTTTCTAAATCGCATATCAACTATTTTTTGAATATTAAAAAGGGAACAGTTTTTAATCAAAAAAAACTAAAAGAGATTTCTTCTGCAATTGAATCTTTAGATTTTATCTCAGAAATTAAACCTCCTGAGGTCTTGTTTAGTAAAGATTCTACCTTATTATATATATACATCAAAAAAAACAAGGTTAATAATTTTGACGGACTCTTAAATTTCGCTTCGAAAGAAAGCGGCGGCGGATTACTTTTTAACGGTCATTTAGATTTAAAACTCAACAATATTTTACATACTGGAGAGCGGTTTCAAGCTACTTTGGAAAGCCAATGGAGAAGAACGACAGCAGTTTGAAATTGCAACACAGATTCCGTATATTTTTAATTCAGCCTTCACTCCTGACTTTTCATTTAACATTTACAAACAAGATTCTACTTTTTTAAACACAAATTTTCATTCAAGCATAGCATATAATGTGAATTCAAAAATGACTTTCGCTCTAACATATGGCTCTGAAAATTCTGAGAACACACTTCAAAATAACACAAGCGCTACCGTTCAAGATTTTGACAACTCTTTTTTAGGCGCGCGCCTCACCTATCAAGTTACCAATAACGACACTTTCAATAATAACAAGTTTTATTTAAACATTAACCCTTCTTTTGGGAATAGGAATAGTAACAATAAAAAAAATAATCAATTTAAGATTGATTTTGAAGCGAGTTACTTATGGAAAGTAAATTATAGAAATTCGATTTTTATCAGAAATAAAACAGGCTATTTAAATTCTGATGATTTTATTAAAAACGAACTTTATAGAATTGGAGGTGCAAACTCAATCCGTGGATTTAACGAGCAAAGTCTTTTCACTTCTCAATTCAGTTATTTTAATTTAGAATATCGCTATTTAACTTCACAAAATTCTTATTTATACTCTATCACAGATTTTGGAAAAATTAAAACTTTAAATACCGTTTCTGAAAATCTTTATGGATTAGGGTTTGGATATTTATTTCGAGTTAATAATTCACAAATAAATCTAGGCTATGTTTTAGGAAAGAGTTCTTCGTCAAGTTTTGACGTTAATAATTCAAAATTATTGATTCAGTTTGTAAGTTTTTTTTAAAAAAAAATCCGACTTCCTTCATGTCATGTTGGCAAAATATTAAGATTTTTATTTTTTTTCTGTTAAAAAGTTGGCATTTTAAGATAAAATTAAGACCTTAGCTGTTAATTAATTCAAATAATTATAAAATGAAGACAAAGTTTAACGGAATTTTAACGCTATTACTGGTGTTGGTTGTGCAAATTTCCTTTGCACAAGACAGAACAATTTCAGGCACGGTTTCTGATGAGACAGGTCCACTACCTGGGGTTACTATTTTAAAAAAGAGTACTACAACTGGTACTCAAACTAATTTTGATGGTAAGTATACTATTAAAGCTAAGACTGGAGATGTTTTAGTTTATAGTTTTATTGGAATGAAAACTATTAAAAAAACAGTAACCACTTCAAACCTCATTAGTCTTACCCTTGTTGGTGATAATTTACTTGATGAAATAGTTGTTGTTGCTTATGGTACACAAAAAAAGAAATCTATTGTAGGTTCTGTTACCTCATTAGGAGCTGAATTAATTGACAAACAACAATTAACATCAGTTACATCAGCGTTACAGGGAAATGTAGCAGGGGTAAATGTGATTACTTCTGGTGGTCAACCGGGATCAAATCCTACTATTAGAATTCGTGGTATTGGATCTATTAATGCAAGTGCATCTCCTTTAATTCTTTTAGATGGTGTTCCATTTAATGGAAACATCAATAGTATTAGTGCTGATCAAATTGAAAGCATAAATGTCTTAAAAGATGCTGCTTCGACTGCTCTATATGGTTCAAGAGCAGCTAATGGTGTTATTTTAATAACTACAAAAAAAGGAAATTACAATTCAAAAACAAAAATGTCAGTATCTGTAGTAACAGGTTTTTCTACACCAGCAGTGCCATTATTTAAACGTATTGGTAATGATGATATGATGCGTTATTCTTGGGAAGCAGAAAGAAATAAAAACTTATATGTTATAGGCCAAACTCCTGCTTTAGCAGCATCAAACGCTTCAAGAGACCTTATTTCTAATTTAGATTATAATCCTTATAACATTGCTGAGCCTGTTGGCAACAACGGTCAACTAGTTCCTGGTGCAAAATCGCTATGGGAAACTGATTGGGAGGCTGCTATGTTAAGAAATGTTTCTTTACGAAAGGATTACACTTTAAGTGTTTCTGGTGGTGGTGAAAACTCAAGATTTTTCTTATCTGCTAATTATTTAACACAAGAGGGTGCTGTAAAAGAATCGAGCTTTGATAGATTTACAACTCGTTTAAATGTAGAGTCTAAAGTTACAGATTGGTTAACTATTGGAGCAAACACATCTCTTTCTTTATCAGAACAGAGTTTCCCTAATCAAGCGGGTAGTTCTTATACAAGTACATTCCAATGGATTAACAGTGTATCTTCAATATATCCATTATTCGAAAGAGGAGAAAACGGTCAATTAAAGTTAGATAATTTAGGTAATAAGATTTATGATTACGGAGCTACCCCTACACAACTTGTTAATGGAAATAGACCCTTATTAAGTAATGAAAATGCTGTAGGAAGTTTATTTAACAATAGTGATATTAGAAAGAGAACAAATGTTACTGTAAATGCTTTCGCAGATTTTAAATTAACAGAAAATTTATCTTTCAAATCTAATCTTTCTTATGAAAGTTATTTATTTGATTCGAATGAGTATTCTGCATATAATGTAGGAGCTGCATCTGGAGTAAATGGTCGTGTTGATCAAGATAGAAATATTACAACGACACTAAATTTTTCTAATGCTCTTAATTTTTACAAAACTTTTGGAGATCACTCTATTCGTGCAAATGTTATTTTTGAAACGTACAAGTATAAATTTGATGCTCTTGGAGCTCAAGGAACAGGTTTTTTACCTGGTGTAAAGGTTTTAAATGGTAGTACAACTCCAGAATCTGTTAGTGGTTACGTTAATGAAGATAGATTAGTATCATATTTAGGTCGTCTAGCATACTCTTATAAAGATAAATATTTTATTGAAGGGTCATTTAGACGTGATGGTTCAACTAGATTTTCAAAAGACAGAAGATGGGGTAGCTTTTATTCTGTTGGAGGGTCATGGATTATTTCTGATGAATACTTCTTAATTGATAGTGATGTAATTAATTTATTAAAATTAAGAGCTTCTTATGGAGAATTAGGAAATAATTCTTCACAAGATAAAGATGGACACAATACTTATTTCCCTTACTTACAAGGGTTTAAAACTAGAAACAACCAATTAGGTAATACAGGTGTTTTATTAGGTAATGTTACAGACCCATTATTGACTTGGGAAACATCAGCATTATTTAATGTTGGCTTAGATTTTGCTCTTTTAAATAATAAACTTCAAGGAACTTTTGAATACTATAACAAGGAAACTATAGATTTAATATACACTAAACCATTACCTATTTCTACAGGGAGCTCAGGTATTACTACGAATGTTGGTTCAATAAGAAATTATGGTTACGAAGCTACTTTAACAGGTAAAATTATTGATAAGGATGACCTACAATGGTCAATAGGTGTTAATGCTGCTCTTGCAACAAACGAAATCACCGAATTATCTCAAGATGAATTTATTAAGGGAACAAAAAAATGGAAAGTAGGTAAATCATTATATGATTTCTTCATAAGAGAATGGGCTGGTGTTGACCAAGCTGATGGTTATGGTATGTGGTACAAAGATGTTTTAGATGATACAGGAAAACCTACAGGAGTAAAAGAAACTACTAAAGATTATTCTAAAGCTACAAGATATTATCAAGGTTCTTCATTACCAGATGTTACTGGGGGTCTTACGACCGATTTAAAATACAAAAATTTTGATTTTAATGTGCTCTTTAATTTTAGTCTAGGTTCACAAGTATATGATTATTCTTATGCGGGTTTAATGAATGGTTTTTCTAGACCAGGTTATACTGCTTCTACTGATATTGCTGGAAGATGGCAAAAGCCCGGTGATGTAACAGACATACCTCTTTTATTAAATTCTCAAAATGATTTTAATAGTACATCTACTAGATTTTTATTCGACAACGATTATGTTCGTTTAAAAGCAATTACTTTAGGTTATACAATACCTAAAAACATCGTTAACAAAACGTCTCTTCAAAATGTTAGACTATACGTAAGAGGAGATAACTTATTTACGTTTCAGAGTCATGAAGGATTAGATCCTGAACAAAATCTAGCAGGAACTACCGATAATAGATCTTCTCTGTTAAAAACATTTAGTATAGGTCTTAACGTACAATTTTAAAAATAAAAAAGATGAAAAAAAATTTTAAAACAGGTCTTTTATTGTTAATATGTGCAATCTCAACTTTAAGTTTTGTTGGTTGTTCAGATAGCTTTTTAGATGACCCAAAACCTACAGGGACTGTAGGTGAAAGCGTAATATTTGGTTCTAGACAAGGTGTTGAAGCATTTCTATCTGGGATAAACAGAAAAGCTAGAAGACAATTTACTAGAACAGATGCAGGTGGTCTTTACTCTATGTATTTTGCAAGAACAATAAAAGGAAATGATTTTATACATGCTCGTTCTTGGTATGGTTATGACTATGATAATGATAATAGAGAGCCAACTTACACAAGAACTAAGTTTTCATGGGAGTTTCCTTACTATATGATTAACCAAGCTAACATCTGTATTAATGGAGTTCAAAGTTCAAGTTTATCTGATTTAGATAAAAAAGAACTTTCTGGTCAAGCAAAGACTATTAGAGCATTCTATTATTTTCAATTAGCTTTGGAGTTTCAGGAAGGTTACACTGATGCAGGAAAGGCATTACCTGCCCCACCTATCTATACAGAATTATCTTTAAAGGGTAAACCTATGAGTACTATGGAAGAGATTTATACTCTAATATTAAGTGACTTAACAGAAGCTTCAAATAATTTATCTAAAGAAAGACTTGGTAAGTCTTATGTAAATATTGATGTTGTTAATGGTATTTTGGCAAGAGTGTACTTAGTTATGAAAAACTGGGCAGCCGCTGAAAAAACAGCTCACGACGCTTATGGAGGTGATGTAAATTCAGTTTTAGATCCACTTATTTATGGTAATGGATTTGATGATATTAGTAGTAAAGAATGGATGTGGGGAATGCCACAATCTGATGATCAAACTAACTATTACTATAATGCTCCCGCAGCTTTTGTAGATCAAGTAAACCCTGCTTATAATAATGTTTTCATAAATGAATTCTTTTATAATAATTTTACAACAACTGACGTTAGAAATACTTTTCAAGTAACAGCTAGTACAAATTACAAAAAAATTACAAGTTCTAAATGGGTATTTGCTTTTACTAGTGATATTGTTATTATGAGAACTGCTGAAATGATTTTAATAGAATCAGAAGCGAAGTTTAGACAAGGTGATGAAACTGGAGCAAGAGATTTATTATATAGTCTACAGAAAAACAGAGATCTATTAGCTGTAAATTCAAATAATACAGGAAACTCTTTAGAGGAAGAAATTCTTTTAGAAAGAAGAAAAGAATTATATGGAGAAATAGGTGTAGAATGGTTTGATGCAAAACGTTTGCAAAGAGGAATAGTAAGAACTCCTAATCATAGAATTGTTAAAACATTGACACCAAATGATAAAAGATTTTATTTAAAAATTCCACAAGCAGAAATAGATGCTAATGATAATATAGATGATTCTGTAAATTTAGGTAGATAAACTATTTTATTAAAATAATTTTAAAACCATCAAAAAATATTTTTTGATGGTTTTTTTACGTTCATATTTCAACTACATTTGTAGCATGGAAGAAAACACGACTATTTTTGGTCTTAGAGCAATAATTGAAGCGATTGAAAGTGAAGCCTCAATTAATAAAGTATATTTACAAAAGGGACTTCGAGGAGATCTATTTTTTGAATTAGATAATTTATTGAAGAAAAATAAAATATCAATTAGTGTTGTTCCTACTGAAAAACTTGACAGATTATCTAAACACAGTAATCACCAAGGTGCTGTTGCTAAAATTTCTCCTATAGATTTTCATGACTTAGAAACGCTAATCGAAACTACTTTAGAATCAGATAAAATACCTTTGTTTTTATTATTAGATCAGGTTTCTGATGTTCGTAATTTTGGAGCAATTATAAGAACTGCAGAGTGTACAGGTGTTAACGGGATTATTATTCAAAAAAGTGGTAGTGCTCCTGTAAATGCAGAAACCATAAAAACTTCAGCTGGAGCTGCCTTTAAAGTACCTATTTGTAAAGTAGATCACATTAAAGATGCGTTATTTCTTTTACAAGCATCTAATATTAAAACTGTTGCCGCTACTGAAAAAACTGAAGATTCAATTTTTGATATTGATTTTAATCAACCTATGGCAATTATTATGGGGTCTGAACACAGAGGTGTAAACCCTTCTATTCTAAAAATGGTAGATTTTAAAGCCAAATTACCTTTATTAGGTGATATTGGTTCTCTTAATGTTTCTGTAGCTTGTGGAGCTTTTTTATATGAAACTGTTAGGCAGCGCATTCAATAGGCAGTAGCAAGATTAAAAAAAGTCATATTTTAATTTTCATTACTTTCATTTTCTAACTCTTCCTCTACTTTTGGTGGAACTAAATTTCCGTTTTCATCAAACAAATCATCAAATGCTGTTTTGGTAAATTGAAATTCTTCTTTGATAATCCCTTTATCTTTATATAGGAAGGCAAAAACTAATCCAACAAGAAGACCAGAAAGATGTCCTTCCCAAGAGATTCCTTCTTCAATTGGAAAAACATACCAAATCATGCTTCCGTAGAAAAAAATCATAATTAGAGATAGGGCTGTTAATCTATAGTGTCTTTTAAAAATTCCGCTAAAAAAGATAAAACTGAATAGTAAATATACAATTCCACTTGCGCCAATGTGATAGGATTCTCTAGCAATAACCCACGTTAAAAGGCCTGAAAAAAATCCGCCGCAGGCTAAAACTCTCCAAGCAACCTTTTTATAAAAGAAAAAAAGACTTGCTGTAAGTACCAATAACGGAATTGAATTATTAAAAAGGTGATTAGTATTGCTATGAATAAATGGCGATAAAAAAATACCTTTAAAGCCCGAAATAGTTCGTGGATAGACACCTAGTTTATTGAAATTCCAACCAAAATTAATTTCTACCCAGTACACAAACCAAATTAAAAAAACAAACAGTAAAGGAACTACTATAGTTTGCTTAGAAAGTGTAAGCTGTTTCTCATTATTCATAAAACTAAAAATAGCAAAAATTTAACCAAATTAAATTTGCTGAACATCTGTCAGAAATCTTTGCTATTTTTACTGAATGAATAAACCTTTGGCAGAAAGAATTCGCCCAAAAAAATTGGAGGACTATATTAGTCAGCAACATTTAGTGGGCAAAAATGGTGTTTTAACCAATCATATTAAGCAAGGAATTATTCCTTCTTTAATTTTATGGGGACCTCCAGGGGTTGGTAAGACTACGCTTGCTAATATTATTGCGAATGAATCTGGTCGCCCATTTTATACTCTAAGCGCTATTAGTTCTGGTGTAAAAGATGTGCGTGAGATAATTGAAAAAGCTAAAAAAAGTGGTGGATTGTTTACCACTAAAAATCCTATTTTATTTATTGACGAAATACATCGTTTTAGCAAATCGCAACAAGATTCTTTGTTGGGCGCCGTTGAAAAAGGCTGGATTACTTTAATTGGTGCAACAACAGAGAACCCAAGTTTTGAGGTTATCCCTGCCCTACTCTCTCGTTGTCAGGTATATATTTTAAATTCTTTTGACAAAGATGATTTGGTTGCCTTATTGCATAGAGCAATGAAGGAAGACGAAATTATTTCTAAAAAGAAAATAAAACTTAAAGAAACAGCTGCTTTGCTACAAGTTTCTGGCGGAGATGCTCGCAAATTGTTGAATATTTTTGAACTGTTAGTTGCACCAGAAGATAAAGTGACGATTACCAACAAAATGGTGCTAGAAAAAGTACAGAAAAACACGGTTCGTTACGACAAAACTGGCGAGCAACATTATGATATTATTTCTGCATTTATAAAATCGATACGTGGAAGCGATCCAAATGCTGCGGTTTATTATTTAGCAAGAATGATAGAGGGTGGTGAAGATGTGAAATTTATTGCCCGTAGAATGTTAATTGCTGCTTCAGAGGATATTGGAAATGCCAATCCTACTGCTTTAATTTTAGCAAATAATACTTTTCAGGCAGTTTCTGTAATTGGACACCCTGAGTCGCGTATTATTTTGAGTCAATGTGCTGTATATTTAGCCAATTCGGCAAAAAGCAATGCTTCTTATATGGCGATAAATAATGCGCAAGATTTGGTTAGAAAGACAGGTGATTTATCTATTCCGTTGCAATTACGAAATGCGCCAACAAAGTTAATGAAAAATTTAGATTACGGGAAAAACTATAAATACTCGCACGATTTTGAAGGTAATTTTGTTACACAAGAATTTTTACCTAAAGAAATTTCTGCTACTAAAATTTATGATCCTGGAAATAATGCACGTGAAAACCAATTTAGAGAAGTCTTACGCAAACATTGGAAAGAGAAATATGGTTATTGAGGTTCTCTGCGTTAGGGATTGAAACGGCATCCTTTTTAATTATCAGTTTGAGTAATTCTGCTTTTTTTGCAGAATTGTATCGAGAACAAAATTAAAAAGATACAGTGGAAAGCCCGACCCCAAAAAAAACAAGTTAAAAAACTTGCTTTTTTTTGAGGGAACGCCCTAAAACTTAATTTGATATTGTTCTTGGACTAGCTTATCATTTTCATAATATTCAGCAATCCAATTATTTCCTTTCTTAAATACAATACTCCGTTAAACTTTGCCCTAACCCTCTAACAGTCAATTAAATAAGTTAAAAAAACAGGCTCAAAAATTAGGATAACTCCCTGATTATCATTAAATTAATAGTTAATTTCAAACAGCTATTAATGATGCTTCTCAAGGAGAAATCCAACTATAAATATCACACAAAAAGATTACTTAACAAAATGAAAGATGTAAATAAATGGCAATATGATTTTATGTTGGAAGTTTTTGGTCTATTTCTCAGCATAAAAGGACGTTTAAATTTTATGCAGTTAAGTCGTTATGGTGATCATGGAGAACAACATTACAGGAATCAGTTTAGTAAGTCTTTTGACTTTTTAAATTTCAATAAAGAATTGATTACTGAGTATGGGGGCAAACATTTAACCATTGCTTTCGACCCGAGTTATGTTAGTAAATCTGGTAAATCCACCTGTGGAGTTGGTTATTATTGGTCTGGTGTAGCGGGAAAGGCAAAATGGGGATTGGAAATATCTGGTATAGCAGCGATTGATATAGATAATCATACAGCGTTTCATTTAGAGGCTGTTCAGACACCAAATAATTTGGAATCAAAAAGTTTGGTAGATCATTATGCCAATATATTGATTCAAAGAAAAGAGGTCCTTCTTTCGATGTCTAAATATGTTGTGGCAGATGCTTATTTTTCCAAATACGGTTTTGTTTCTAAACTCTCTGATAATGGATTGGAGACCGTTAGCAGACTAAGAAACGATGCTGACTTACAATATATTTATACTGACCAACAGAAATATGGGAGAGGAAGACCTAAGAAATATGATGGAAAAATTGATTATAAAAAACTTAGAAAAGAATATTTTTCTTTGATAGAAGACAATCAGCAAAGCAAAGTATACAGCGCTATTGTATACTCAAAATCATTAAAAAGAAAAATCAATCTTGTGATTGTTTATTTCCTTAAAAAAGGAAAATGGAATCATAAATTATATTTTTCTACAGATGTAACAATTTCAGCAGAAATGATTTTGACATATTATCGCACCAGATTTCAAATAGAATTTACTTTTAGAGATGCCAAGCAATACTCAGGTCTAAATCACTGTCAAGCAAGAAGTAAAGATAAACTCAACTTTCATTTTAATACAGCACTTACAACGGTTAATCTCGCTAAGATTACACATTGGATGCCTATTGAAAAAAGGCTAAGAGGGGCTTTCTCAATCAAGGATATTAAAACCTTACATCACAATGAGTTAATGCTTGCTCGATTTTTTAACGTGTTCGCTATAAGACCGAACTTGAAGAATAATAAACAAAAAATTAAAGAACTACTGTATTATGGTATCAGAGCAGCATAAAAACTTAACGGAGTATTGAAATACAATACCTCTTTTATTTTTAATAAAAAATAAATCTTTCTTACTCGATTTTAAAATCTGAAAAACTACTTTTGGCTTAGTGCTTACCAATTGAAATCCGTTAGTAATAGCTTGCGCATATAATACAGAAGAAGTGTCTATCGGTTTTATAGGCTCATTATCTTGTGAATTGGTAGGATATTCAATTTTAGTTTCTGTAGGTACAAGAATTGGAGTAGCAACAACAACTTCTCCCGTTGAATCGTATTTGTAATTTAACGTTTGAATAGATTTAAAGGCTCCTCTAATTGCTTCATAAAATGCTTTTTGATATTCTTTTTGCTTACTTTTCCCTTCGGTAGAAGTATACACTACATTATTATTACAGTCTTTAAGTTCAATAATACTTTTAGTAGTAAACATTCCTGAATTATTTTTTACGTTAGCTGTTAATGCCGAACAACTATTTTTTGCTAAATCATTCGGAAATATTTCGTCAGACAAAAAAGCGGTAAAACCATATTTATTAAACAAAAACTTGGTTAACGAATTTACTTTATATTGATCTGGAGATTTCAAAAAATCGAATTGTGTAGGTACAATTATGTATTTATAATTATTGATAGATTTTTGTTGAGCAAAGCCAACAAAAGCTACTAATACAAAAACAGAAAACATTATTTTTCTAATCATTCTAAATTTATTTATAAACCGCAATATCGGTAATTTTGATAACTTTTATAAAAATTCTTGTATCGTCTTTAAAGATTTAACAGAAACTAAACCACTCTCTGCATTGTCTTCACTAAAATTACAATGAATTGCAAGCATACCAAATTCTAATGCTCCCATAACATCAACTTCATAACTATCTCCAATCATAATACTTTCTTCTATTTTAGCATTAGCAGATTTTAATGCAAACTCAAATACTTTTGGGTTTGGCTTTTTAACACCAACGCTTTCTGAAGTAATAATTTCTTTAAAATATTTTTTTAAACCTGATTTTTCTAATTTTAAATTTTGAACTTCTTCAAATCCATTGGTAATAATATGTAGTTTGTATTTTGGCAACAAATACTCTAACAACTCTATAGTTCCTTCAATTAAATGACTATAATTTGGTAGATAGTTTATATAATTAACTCATGTTACGCATCCAAACCTCAAAAAAGGATGATTAAGCAGCTTTAGGTGTTGATAACTTTCTGAGTTAGTTATGAGCTGCTTTTTGAGCTGCTAAATAGATTTGTGTTTTCATAGCAAAATGATTTTTCCCTGTTCTTTGTTTAAGCCACTCTAACTTTATATAAGCTACAATTGACAATACAAAATGATTCGTTTGAGTTTCTGTTTTTTTAGTTGGAGATTTAGCAAAACCTGTGTTACTTTTAATCGATTTGTGATACTCTTCTACTGCCCACCGTTTTTTGTAGATTGTAGTTATTTGGTTATACGATAAATTTAAATCACTACAAGCCAAGTACAACTCGCCGACTGTATCATTCTCGTTTTTGAAAACTTGCTTTGTAAGCAACAGCGGAAAGTCTAGTTTTTCAAACCAAACTTCCACGGTTTGTTGTCTTGGCTGTAATGTTTTAATATTCACGTATGCTCCATTTTGCTTATCTTCTAAGGATAAGGCTACTTTTCGATTGCTTTTTAAGGCAATAATAAAATCATTTTTTAAAAGTTCTTTACAATAAACCATGTTCTCTGCTGAAGAAAACCAACTATCAGCCAACACATAATCAAAGTGTATTTTGCTACTACATTCCTGCAACATTTCTCTAAAAAGTTCGTTTTTAGTTTTGCTGCTTTTACGCTTTTGCCTTCCTGTTTTTTTGTCGGTAACCCAAATATTTTTCTTTATAAACTCTACACCACACGGTATACGCATGCCTCCAACTTCGACTAAAGCAGTTAGAAAATTAACCCCTTTTACAGACCTTCCAAACACATGGTCAAAATGCCAAGTGTTCAACTCACTTTCATCTGTATATTGTTTTTCTTGTATCGAATCATCAAAACTTAAAATGATAGTTTCTTTAGATTGAGTCAATTCTTCAACATAAGGTTTTGCCTTTTTCCATAGAAATTTACTGTCATAAACACCCGTTGATAATGCTCGTGTTATTTTATCATGTTTTATAGAGAGTAATGAAGCCATACCTGTAGCTGTCGTGTAAGAACTTGAACTTATCAAATAATCAGTATACAAATCAACAAAATTATCCATCTTTTTATTTCTCAAAGTTGTTAACAAGATAAACTATAAATATCTTAAATTCAAATTATTCTTGCGTAAGGTGAGTAATTAAATGAAATTGTATTGATTAATTCATCAGAAATGGTGTAATTTAGAGCATCAAAAGTATCTTTTAACCGAGCGTATTGTAAATTAGGTTTTGAAATTTCCTCTTCCCTATATAGTTCCCAATACTTAAAATTGATAGGCATATAGACTTCTAAAAAATTATCAATTTTAATTGATATTTTTAATTCGGAAAATAATTGTTGAAAGGTTAATTTTGAGTTTTTATCAAAATCCCATAACGTGTGGTCTAAATCGAAAAAGATGTGCTGAATGTTTAACATTTACTTATATTTGACAATACTCCGTTAAGTTTTTATGCTGCTCTGATACCATAATACAGTAGTTCTTTAATTTTTTGTTTATTATTCTTCAAGTTCGGTCTTATAGCGAACACGTTAAAAAATCGAGCAAGCATTAACTCATTGTGATGTAAGGTTTTAATATCCTTGATTGAGAAAGCCCCTCTTAGCCTTTTTTCAATAGGCATCCAATGTGTAATCTTAGCGAGATTAACCGTTGTAAGTGCTGTATTAAAATGAAAGTTGAGTTTATCTTCACTTCTTGCTTGACAGTGATTTAGACCTGAGTATTGCTTGGCATCTCTAAAAGTAAATTCTATTTGAAATCTGGTGCGATAATATGTCAAAATCATTTCTGCTGAAATTGTTACATCTGTAGAAAAATATAATTTATGATTCCATTTTCCTTTTTTAAGGAAATAAACAATCACAAGATTGATTTTTCTTTTTAATGATTTTGAGTATACAATAGCGCTGTATACTTTGCTTTGCTGATTGTCTTCTATCAAAGAAAAATATTCTTTTCTAAGTTTTTTATAATCAATTTTTCCATCATATTTCTTAGGTCTTCCTCTCCCATATTTCTGTTGGTCAGTATAAATATATTGTAAGTCAGCATCGTTTCTTAGTCTGCTAACGGTCTCCAATCCATTATCAGAGAGTTTAGAAACAAAACCGTATTTGGAAAAATAAGCATCTGCCACAACATATTTAGACATCGAAAGAAGGACCTCTTTTCTTTGAATCAATATATTGGCATAATGATCTACCAAACTTTTTGATTCCAAATTATTTGGTGTCTGAACAGCCTCTAAATGAAACGCTGTATGATTATCTATATCAATCGCTGCTATACCAGATATTTCCAATCCCCATTTTGCCTTTCCCGCTACACCAGACCAATAATAACCAACTCCACAGGTGGATTTACCAGATTTACTAACATAACTCGGGTCGAAAGCAATGGTTAAATGTTTGCCCCCATACTCAGTAATCAATTCTTTATTGAAATTTAAAAAGTCAAAAGACTTACTAAACTGATTCCTGTAATGTTGTTCTCCATGATCACCATAACGACTTAACTGCATAAAATTTAAACGTCCTTTTATGCTGAGAAATAGACCAAAAACTTCCAACATAAAATCATATTGCCATTTATTTACATCTTTCATTTTGTTAAGTAATCTTTTTGTGTGATATTTATAGTTGGATTTCTCCTTGAGAAGCATCATTAATAGCTGTTTGAAATTAACTATTAATTTAATGATAATCAGGGAGTTATCCTAAT
Organism: Tenacibaculum sp.; assembly: GCA_965242715.1. GTDB lineage: Bacteria > Bacteroidota > Bacteroidia > Flavobacteriales > Flavobacteriaceae > Polaribacter. Next base: position 203,346 of record OZ251501.1, on the reverse strand, counting down.
TTTTGAGCCTGTTTTTTTAACTTATTTAATTGACTGTTAGAGGGTTAGGGCAAAGTTTAACGGAGTATTGATTTGATATAGAACTCTTTTAAACTTTTTCGATTTGCTAAAAAATTACTGTTTTTCGCTTAAAACCAAAAAAATAAATGAATTCATAATTTAAAATCCTTGAAAATAAAAAGTCTTTTTTTAAGAAACATTTTAATAATGTTTAAAGGTACTATTATAGCACAGATTATTGCTGTAACAACTTCCGTATATTTAGCGAAAATTTATGGTGCGGCTCTGTATGGTGTTTATGGAACTTTTTTAAGTTTTGCTACTATATTCTCAGTTATTAACACTTTACAATTAGAAAATAATATTGTGATTTCTAAAATTGAAGAAAATAGTTATAACTGGTTTAGATTTTTATCAAGGCTTATACCTACAATATCTATTCTAACATTTATTTTAGTCTGTGTAGCTAAATTTAGTAAGTTTACCACAAGCTTTAACCTTATATTATTTGCTATTTTATTAGCCGTATTTTTAAGCCTTAATAAAGTTTACGAAGCACTTTTCACCTTTAAAAGAACATTTAATTACATTGCTAATGCAAAAATAATATTCACTCTCTTTAATGTATTATTACAATTTATTCTTTATTCCTTTTATAAAGAAATAGGGTTAATTTCAGGATTCTTCATAGCATCTATAGTAGTTCTTTTTTATTATTTCTTAAAAGAAAAAACCATCTTCAAACCTTTTAACACCCCTAGTATAAAAAAAGATTTAAAATATAATAGTTCAATTATAAAGTACTTATTGCCTTCAAATGTTATAAATAGTTTAGCTATACACCTTTTACCAATATTAATCTATGCTTTTTTTTCTGCTAAAGAAGCGGGAGAATATTTTTTTTGTTTAAAAATTTTAGGAGCACCTTTAATGTTAATTTCAAACTCTGTTGCCCAAGTCTATTATCAAAAATCTGCAGACTTATATTACAGTGATAAAGCCAAGTTATACACTATAACTAAAAATGTAGTTTTAATTAATATAGGAATAATGTTTTTGTTTATTTTATTTTTAAATACTATCGGAATGTATTTTCTACTATATTTCTTTAAAACAGAATGGAATAACCTTTCATGGTTTGTGTTTTTACTCTCATTTATAATATTAGCAAGAGCGTCCTTTAACCCTATAAGTAATTTAATGATTGTTTTAAATAAAAATTATTTAGGTTTGCTCTTTAATATTTACCTATTAATAGTAAATCTTATAAGTGTTTTTATTGGGTACACTTATACAGATATTAGCTTGACCATTATAATTTCTGTAGTTTTTGGAAGCCTTGGCTATATTAGTTTATTAATTTATTTTTTAATTTATTTAAGACAATTTAGGAATGAAAAATAGATTAGACTTTTTCTTATTTGGATGGATAATAAATATAGTATATCCAGAATATTACCGTCCAAAATATGGTTATCAACGGTATTATATATTGTTTTTTCATTATTTAATTCCACAAAAATTATTTAGACTGAATCCAAAAGTAAGGTGGCCAGTACATTTTACTTCAAAAATTATATGTGCTAAAAATATTACTAAAGGAATTTTATGTGATCCTGGTGATAATCCAAACGTTTACATTCAAGCAAATAATGGCATTCAGTTTGGAAATAACGTAGGCATTGGCACGGGTTGTAAAATTATATCGGCAAATCACTCACACACAAACCACTCTAAGCATACAAAAACAGCTCCTATAAAATTTGGAAATAATGTTTTTATAGGCGCCAACAGTGTAATTTTACCTAGTGTTACAATTGGCAATAATGTAATTATTGGTGCAGGATCTGTAGTTTCTAAAAATATTCCAAGTAATTCCATTGCCGTAGGCAACCCTTGTAAAATAATTAAGCAAAATGACATTTATATTGAAGATTTTTCTGAAATTATTTTCAATAAAAAAATTCCAAAAAAATTTAACCCTTTTATTAGTTCTACTTCTTAAAAAACTACATTTATTTAGTTAGTACCTGGTAGGTAAGTCCCTTAATTTGCTAAAGAGTTCAATTTTTGTGTTGTACTTTTCTTTATTTTTAAAAAAAAGGGTTGGCTTTGAAGTTTTTTAAAACGGAGGCTGTTCAACTTGATAAAATCCTCCTTTTTAGGTCTACAATTTGGTTTTAAATCATAGGTATCCTTAAAAAGACTAGATTACCTTGTTTTTAGGCTGCTTTTTGCCTCTTTTTTGTTTTCGATTTTTCTTTTTCCTTTTTTATCAAGTTTCCCAGCCTATGAAGATTGTAAGACAAAACGGCTAATCGAATCACAGACAAAACAATCACTTCCCAAATACTCATACCTTGCCTTCCTGTTTGCTTTTTATCTCTTAAAATTATAGGCGCTACGATGGAAAACATTTTTTGGTGATACAACTCTACTAACAAAAATAGTTTGAAGAGCTAGTAGTACAGGCGCAAGTTCGTCTCTGCTTTTGGTAGGAATCACTACCTCTGAAACAGGAAGGCTTCCTAGAATTGGTGATACTTCAAATCGTTTACGCATCGTTTCTTTTTTTGGCGAATCTACAGCGGATAATCCCAGTAAAATCGTTGTTCTTTCTAATTTACAGCTTTTTTGAAGAAAGATTCAATCCAAAATAGTAAGTTATTAATCAACAAAATAAAAGTTTATGACCAGGCACTACTTAACAACTTACGAAGTATTCTGTTTTCTTCTTCGGATTGCTTTAGTTCCTTACTACGAATATCATAAGTGACTTTTAAGCCTGCTTCTCCTTGACTCTCGTACTTCTTTTTCCAACTATACAAAGCCCCTGTACTAACGCTGTATTTACGACAAGTTTCTATAATTCCGTTTTCTTCTGAACAGGATAGAATTTCTAACTTCTCTGATAAACTCCATTTCTTGTATTTCATATCTCAAATGTATTAGTTTGAAATTTAAAATATCACTCCGAACTTATAAGGGGCTAAACTACGATATTAGTATTCCAAAAAGCAGTTCGTGTCGCTGTCGCTGGGGCTCATTTTAAAAACAGTTCGATTTTTTAAGCCAGAGTATGAAAAGAAAAAATCAAACTATTTTTAAAACGAAAAAAAATACAGACAGAGTTTAAATTACACTCCCGTAATTGTTAAGAAATGTCATGTTTTTTACTTAAAAAGCTAATTTCGTAGTACCTTGTGCTTATTTAGAATTCTTTTTAACAAATATAAAATTAACTCACCTTTTATAATTGTCTCTGCTGAATATACTTTTTGATATTCCATAGGAATTCTTTGAAAATGATTTATCGCATCATCATCTTTAATACCCGCAGTTCCAAAAGTAAAAATGTTTTCATTTTCAGTTTGATTGAAAAATTTTTTTGACACACCAAAATCAGAAAATGGAAATGCGAAAAAACGTTGATTTAAATTAAACTTTTCTTGTACAATTTCTACACTCTCAATTGTTTCGATGATCTGATTATCTAATGATAATAAATTATAATATGGATGTGATTTACTGTGCGCTCCAAAAAGAAAACCTTCTTTTTGCAATTCTTTTATCTGATTCTCATTTAAATAAGGTTGTTCGTTTTTTAAGAATTTATCAAAAGACACTTTTAAAATTTTCGCAACCTCATCTAAACTCTTTTCATTTTTATTCGTTGCTTTTTTTAAATATCTAATAATATTAGAAATATCTATTTTTAATAATTCTATTAATTCCTTTTCTTGATTTTTAGATAATTTATTTTGTTCTAAAAAAAGCATCAAAATACTGACTTTATATCTAAAAAAAATAGCAGAATTATTAATAAAATCGGTATTTAAAAAATTAATTGCAGAAATATTAAATTGTTTTAAAATTGTGGATATAGGGTTGTAAAAACTACTTAAACCATCATCAAAGGAAAGAAAAAAACTTGATTCTTCTAAAGTTCTTTTTTTTGTATAAACATCTGTAAACTCTTCATTAGATAATGATTTAAAGTGTGTTTTAAAAAAAAATATATCTGATTTAAACTCTTTCGTAGTTTTAACTTTATACAATTTTTTTAAATGAATTAGTTCATTATTACTTATGGAATGGTAGAAAGGTAAAAACAGTTTTTTTCTAGACTTCTTTACCAACCATTGTAAAGAAATTTTATTATAAATAAATGAAAATAAAAAAAATGTTTCTTTAAAATTCATAGGTATTTAAACTATAATATAATCGTTCTTGAGCTCCAAAATTTTTAAAAAACCTTGCAATCCCTTTAATCGAAGATCCTTCAAAATCAAAAATCATTTTTTGATTTGAATTCTCTTTTATAAACACATCAAATAAGAAAGGTGTAGCACCATAAAGTTTACCTTTTTCATTAACCCCAGATACTAAATGAATAATTCTAGTCTTATTTTGTATAAAAAAAGCAACACCAACTAACTCTTTATTTTTAAAAACTCCAATGCTTTTCCCTAAATCTTTATTTAAAATTTCGTCCATTACGTTTTTCATATACCTATAATAAGAATCTGAAATCTTATGTTTATTAGTTGTCTTTTTAAACGTAATAATCTCTTGTGTAGATATATTTACATACATCAACTCATTTTTAATCGACTTTTGTAAATTTCGTTTTAAATTTTTAGAATAGTTGCTTTTTAATTCATCATAACTTTTAGATAAAGCTAGTTCGTAGTTTACTTGTATCTTAAATTTTTTAGCTATTAGCAATTCAAAATTATATGAATTAAAGTTATATACTTTCGGCTTTAACAATACAACTTCATTTATAAAGCCTTGATATTTCTCTTTTGATATTTCCCCTCTTGAAAACACGCCTAATTGCTGGCAAAAAAATGGTTGGATAATTTTTTTAAAATAAAAATATCTTTTTGCTCGCATAAAAGGAACAGGCATAACGGCTTCGTAATCTTCTAACACAAATACATTCCAATCATCAGCAACAATATCTAAATACCAAGAAAATGCATAAATTCTACTTTGTAATGAATTTTCAATACAAGCATTATATTTTTCGAAATCTAAATCTTTGTGTTTTACGTAACGAATCATATTAATTTGTCGCAATTTTTAACATAGAACCATACAAACGCCCCCAACCTTTCCATCGTAAATAATTACTCAAGCTCTCATTATGAAAAAGTGTTATGAACGTTCCGTTTACGCGTTTTACTTCGTTTTTTAAGTCTCTAATTCTTCCCAAAGATTGCTTTGGTGTAAGCTTCATATAATCATTTAATGTTGTGTCCATTAAGGCGAATGAAAATATTTTTAGTGGAGTTTGAATTTCAAAGTCTAAATCGTAAAAATAAAACGGCGTACAAGTACTAGCACGAAAACCAACGTGACTCGCATACCCCATTGAGTAATCTTCTTCAATTTCTAGATCAATCAATTTTTGATATGTTTCTGGTAAATTAAAACGCAAAAAATGCTGACGAGAACGTTTCATTGGCATATTTGTAATATTCTCTAAACGCTCTTTTTCCTTCTTTAAGAGTAACACGTCATTCATTGTAAAATACGATGGATGCAAACCAACTCGTGCATAATCTACCATGTCTTTTATAAGCAATCTAAACTTTGTTTTAGACGCAGAAACATTGGTGTCAAACGTAGTATAATCTGCAATTAAAAAGAAGAAAATAGTTTTTATATCAAACTCTTTTTTAAGGTTAATAATGGTATTAAATGTATTAAAAGGGTCTTTTTTAATACGAAAAACTACTGCAAACCTGTTCCATAAATTGAATATTCTGAATTTATATAGATCGTTTAAAAAACCTCCAATAGTTCTCACCAAGCTCTTGTGTTTATAAGCAAAAGCATTATCTACATCTATGGTAGAAATAAACCTATACTCACGGTTTTTATATTCGTAGTCTAGAAATCTTTCTTTGATAATTTTTAACAATTTATATGCCCAAATGTCTATTACTGGTTTTTCTAAAAACCCATTTTTAAAAGCCAAACTTTGTTCAGCAGTAAACCGTCCGTGAATATCTTTTACGTGTGGTAAGTATTCTTCGTATCGTGTAATTAAATAAAAACTTGCTGCAAAAATATCAAACGGAATGGCAGATTTTGTTCCTGATTTAAAAAAACACGGAACTTCATCCCATTTTTGTATATAAATATCAAGGTCACTTATACCTTGTTCAAACAATAAATCGTTGCTTTTTATAAAAAACTCGTTACCTAATGGCACTTTAGTATATGATATTTTTAGTCCGTTATGCGCAACAAAATCTTCTACTTTAGAGGTGAAATCTATAGGAATTTGCAATGTTCGGGTAAAAATATGCTTAAATATATACCGAACGCGATGCGTAACTTTATGTGTGTAAATTAATATCATTTTTTTTTCAGTTGGCAGTTTTTAATTGGCAATTTTCAGTTAAAATATTTTACTGCTTAACTGCTACTGTTTTACAGGGAACTAAAAAATCCCTTCGTCTGCAAAGCTAAAATACGCTTTTTCGGTAATTATTAAATGGTCAAGTAATTTAATATCTATAGTTACTCCTGCTTGTTTAATTTTCTGGGTAAGTTGTTTATCTGCATTACTTGGGTTTAGTTCTCCTGACGGATGATTATGACACACAATTAAACCAATTGCAGAAAGCTCTAACGCTCTTTTTAAAAGTAAACGAACATCTACAACCGTAGCTGTTAACCCGCCTTTACTTATTTGGTGTTTTGCCAATACTTTGTTAGAGTTACTGAGGTATAATACCCAGAACTCTTCGTGTTCCAAACTACCAATAATAGGTTGCATTAGCTTAAAAGCATCTTTACTATTGGTTATTTTAGGTAAAGAAATTACTTCTTCAAACTGGCGGCGTTTTCCTAATTCTAATGCAGTTATTATAGATATTGCTTTGGCTTCTCCTATTCCGTTAAAAGTTATTAATTCTTCTACTGACAACCGAGCTAGTTTATTTAAATTATTATCTACCGATTGTAATATTCTTCTTGATAAAGCAACTGCACTTTCTTTTCTATTTCCTGAACCTATTAAAATGGCAGTGAGTTCTGCGTTAGACAATGACGTTTTTCCTTTAGCAAGTAATTTTTCGCGAGGTCTATCACCTAGTGCCCAATCTTTTATGGTTAGTTTTTTCATTTTAAGCAATTTTACACAAAGATACTAAAAGTGTTTTTACTTTGACTTTTTCTATAACTTAACAAACAGGTTTAGCCCTGATTGAACGGCATGTTTGAGCTCTTTTGTGAGGTACAAACAAAAAGCGAGTAGTGAAAGCAGGAAATAGCTTCTAATTAAATTGGTTTTTTATACTAAAAACGTATCTTTGCATCCTTATTTATATTTGTAAAAAAGATGAAAATAATCATAGCTGGTGCTGGCGATGTTGGGTTCCATTTGGCTAAACTACTTTCGTACGAATCTCACGACACGTATATTGTTGATTTTGATGGTGATAAATTGAATTACATCAATAATCATTTAGATGTTATTACCAAAAAAGGTGATGCTACTTCAGTTAAATTATTGAAAAGTATTGGTATAGACACCGCAGATTTGTTGTTAGCGGTAACTGAAAGTCAGAATACTAATTTTACTATTTCTGTTATTGGAAAAGCATTGGGTGTTAAGAAAACCATTGCACGTATAAAAAATCAAGAGTTTTTAGAAAGTGATGTTATCGACTTTAAAGATTACGGTATAGATTTTATGATTTCGCCAGAAGAATTGGCAGCAGATGAAATAAAAATGCTGTTAGATCAATCTTCTTTTAACGATACAGTTGCTTTTGAAAATGGGCTTTTTAATGTAATGGGAACTGCACTCACCTACAAATCTCCGATTGTAGATATGACTGTAAAGGAAGCTAAAAACCTCTTTAATACGGTAGATTTTATTACCATTGCCATTAAACGAGAAGGAGCTCAAACCATTATTCCGCGCGGAGATACGGTGTATAAAGTTAAAGATCAGGTTTACTTTTCGGTACCAAATTATAGCATAGATAAGTTATATTCTATTATTGGAGAAGAACATATTCGTATTAAAAATGTAATGATTCTTGGAGGAAGTAGCATTGGCTACAAAACGGCTCGTAATCTTTGTAAAGAGAATTATAATGTTAAACTAATTGAGAAAAATAAGAAAAAAGCAATTACGATTGCCGAAAAACTATCTAACGCATTAATTATTAATGGTGATGGTCGTGATATTGAATTGCTAGAGGAAGAAAACATTCGAGAAATGGATGCTTTTATAGCTGTTACTGGAAATTCTGAAACCAATATTATGTCTTGCTTGGTAGCAAAATCTAAAGGTGTAAAAAAGACCATAGCGCTAGTTGAAAATATAGATTATATTAATATTTCGCAAACCATTGGCATAGATACTCTTATTAATAAAAAACTAATTGCGGCAAGTAATATTTTTCGTCATATTAGAAAGGGTGGGGTTTTGGCCTTGGCAAACTTACATAATATTGATGCTGAAGTTTTTGAATTTGAAGTACAAGCCGGTGCAAAAATTACTGAAAAACCGATTAAAGATTTGCGTTTTCCACGGGAAGCCGTTTTTGGTGGAATTATTAGAAATGAAAAAGCAATAATGTCTTTTGGTGATATGCAAATTAAAAATAGAGACCATGTAATTGTTTTCTGTTTACCAGAAGCTATCTCTGCAGTAGAAGAATTCTTTAATTAATGGGAAACCTTAACCTAAAAATAATTTATCGCTTTCTGGGTATAACTGCCATTATTAATGGTATTTTTATGCTGCTTGCTGTTCCCTTTAGCATCTATCATCAAGAAACTGCCAAATGGGGTATTCTAAATGCAGGGATTATTACCATTTCTATCGGGTTACTTTTATACTTTGTAAATAAACCAAAAAGTACTAACATTCAAAAAAAAGAAGGGTATTTAATTGTTACACTTGGCTGGCTAACTCTTTCTATTACAGGGATGTTACCATATTTATTGTCTGGTGCAATCCCCTCTATTACCAACGCTTTTTTTGAAACTATTTCAGGCTATTCTACAACAGGTTCATCTATCCTAACAGATATTGAATCAATGCCAAAAGGAATTCTTTTTTGGCGCTCTACAACACATTGGATTGGCGGAATGGGAATTATTGTTCTTACCATCGCCATTTTACCTCTTTTAGGCATTGGCGGAATGCAATTGTTTATGGCAGAAGCACCTGGCCCTTCAACAGATAAATTACACCCTAGAATTACCGATACCGCAAAACGTTTATACCTTATATATGCTCTCTTAACTTTTGTTGAATTTTTATTATTGAAAATTGCTGGAATGTCTTGGTTCGATGCTATAAACCATGCAATGGCAACTGTTAGTACAGGTGGTTTTTCAACCAAAAATAATAGTATTGCTTTTTGGAACGGAATGCCAATGGTACAATACATTATTATTCTTTTTATGTTTATTGCTGGAACTAATTTTGTGTTAACTTATTTTGCCTTAAAAGGAAAGGTTCAGAAGGTTTTTCAAAGTGAAGAATTTCGTTACTATTTCTTCGGTACTTTAATAATTTCTACATTAATTGCAGGTATTATTTTGTTTGCTCAAGACCCAAATTTACAGACTTCAATCGAACATCCACAATTATACGGAAGAGTTGAAAGCGCAATTCGTCATGCACTCTTTTCAGTAGTCTCAATAATTACCACCACTGGTTTTGTAACTGCCGATTTTACTATGTGGAACTTCTTTGCAACTGGTATTTTCTTTGCCCTATTTTTTACAGGTGCTTCTGCAGGATCTACATCTGGAGGTATAAAAATTGTACGCCATATTATAATTCTAAAAAATAGTTTTTTAGAATTTAAAAAAACGTTGCACCCAAATGCTATTATTCCTGTACGTTATGATGGCAAAGCAGTAGATCAAAACATTGTATTCAATATACTCTCTTTTTTCGTTCTATATATACTTATCTTTATTGTAAGTGCAGTTGTGTTAAGTTTTCTAGGGTTAGATTTACTTTCTGCTTTTGGAGCAGCAGCTTCATCTTTAGGTAATATTGGTCCTGCAATTGGCTCTGTAAGTCCAGTTAATAACTTTACTCACCTTTCTATAGGTGCCAAATGGTTTTGCTCGTTTTTAATGCTTATTGGGCGTTTAGAATTATTTACAGTTCTTATTTTATTTACCCCTTACTTTTGGAGAAAAAGTTAACTGTTAGAATTAACTTTTCAAGAAATTTATTTATCAGTACAAAGTTTAAATATTTTTTATTAACTTTATAATTATTAAAATTAAGCTTATGATGAAAAAATACTTTTTAAAAATAATTATATTATTTGCTTTTTTTATACAATTAAACTCTTTTGGACAGAGTGTTGTAATTAATGAAATTATTACTGACCCTCAAACAGACTGGAGTACTAATAGTTTTAATGGGACTGATGGTGGTGGAACTATTTCTAATGTTGACGAGGCTATAGAATTATATATAAAAACTGATGGTATAGATTTAAATGGTTGGACTATTGAATTAGTTGACGGAACTGATGTAATTGGTGGCTTAACTAATACAGGAGCTTTTGATGTATCAAACTACATCTCCTCCAATGGAGGGGCATTTAATAATACCAAAAATGGTGATTTTTTAGTTCTTGGAAATGTTAACAGCTCTGGCGCAATAAATAATAATATTACTATAACGCTAAAAAATGCTATTGGAACAGTTATAGACACAGTAACTTTAGGTGGCGGCACTAATGAAGCTCCATCTGGCAACGCTTCATCTATTACAGATGAATCGGTTCAAAGAACATCTAACGGAGTTGACACAAATACGGACAATGCTGATTTTAGCAAAGGGGTTGCAAGTTTAGGAAGCACAAATTTACCCGTAGTTTTAACAACAAAATCTTTTGACAACAAATTAAATGCAAATATATATCCAAATCCAGTAAAAAACGGAAAGCTATTTGTAGAAACAAATAGTTTAGGCGTAAATAACATAAACATCTATAATGTTTTAGGGCGTAAAGTGTTAACTAAGAAAGCCACATCAACTGACCAAATTGACGTAAGCAGCTTAAGGTCTGGAATTTATGTACTCACTATTACTTCAAACAACAAATCACTTACTAGAAAAATTGTGATTCAATAAATAGTATTCAAAACATAATTGAGCAGACTTCTTGTCTGCTTTTTTTATAAAATATTTTTCAATTCTTCAAAATCTAGTCCGCCATAATTTCCAGAACTCATTAAGAGTAACGCCGTGTTTTCTAAGTTTTGATTGAATAAAAACTCTTTAAACTCTTGCGGATTTGTATAAATAATTAAATCATTACGTTGAAAAGCTTGTGCAATTTGTTGTTCTGTAACTTCATCTAATTGTTTAATTTTTACCGCGTGAGGCGAATAAAAAACTACTGCTTTATCAGCTTTATCCAACGCACCTTTGTATTCAGATAAAAATTCAGCATTTAAACTAGAATAGGTATGCAATTCTAAGCATGCCAAAACAGTTCTTTTTGAATATTGATTTTTAACTGCCGTAGTAGTTGCAGACACTTTACTTGGACTATGTGCAAAGTCTTTAAAAATAACGGTTGACGTATTTTCTGCAATCTTTTCTAAACGTTTGCTAGCTCCTTTAAAACTTACAATAGCTTCATAAAAACCTTCTTCATCAATTCCCATATGCTGGCAAATCCATTTTGCTCCAGCGAGATTTTGCAAATTATGATTTCCGAAGATTTCCAGAGGTAAATTTCCTTCAGAAGTTTCTAAAAATGTAATTCCGTTTTCAATAAAATGTTTTGGTGTTTCATACGGGTATTTCTTAATAGGATGCTCACTCTCTTCTACAATTTGTTTTACGGTTAAATCTTCAATATTGTAAATCATTGCACCACCATTTGTAAGCGAATTTGTAAAAATTTTAAACTGTTCTACATAGTTTTCAAAAGTTGGAAACACATTAATATGATCCCAAGCAATACCACTTAACAATGCAATATTAGGTTTGTATAGATGAAATTTTGGGCGCCTGTCTATTGGTGAGCTCAAATATTCATCGCCTTCTAAAACAATAAATTCATTTTCTTTAGTTAAATGCACCATGGTTTCAAAACCTTCTGACTGCGCACCAACCATATAATCTACCTTTTTATCATGATAATTTAGCACATGTAAAATCATTGAAGTAATGGTGGTTTTTCCGTGAGACCCACCAATAACTACGCGTGTTTTATCTTTAGATTGTTCATATAAAAATTCTGGATATGAATAAATTTTTAAACCTAATTCTTGTGCTTTTAACAACTCTAAATTATCTTTTTTCGCATGCATTCCAAGGATAATAACCTCTAAATTTGATGAAATTTTTTCAGGAAACCATCCAAATTCTACAGGCAACAAACCATACTTTTCTAAACGCGATTTCGACGGATTATGAATAATATCATCACTTCCCGAAACTTGGTATCCTTTTTGGTGTAAAGCAATAGCAAGATTATGCATTGCGCTTCCGCCTATGGCAATAAAGTGTATATTCATTTTTAAAAATTGTAAAACCAAAAATACAAAATAACTATCTTTAAACCGAAACTCAACCAAAAGTTCTGTTCACGCATTCAAAAAGCTATTTTACATTGCACATTTCAATTATTTTTAAGTCTTTTGAATGGTATAAATTATTCGAGTTATGAAAAAACTGACACCTATTTTACTAATGATATTTCTATTTTCAACAACCTTAAACGCCCAAGACAATTATAGTAACTTATGGGAAAAAGTCCAAAAATTTGAGGCAGATGATTTACCAAAATCCGCTTTAAAAATTGTTGATGAGATTTATACTAAAGCAGAAACAGCCCAGAACTCTTCCCAAATTGTAAAAACCTTATTTTATAAAAGTAAGTTTGCGCTAATTTTAGAAGAAAATGCACAGTTAAAAGTTGTAAATCAATTTAAAGAACATATTGCAGAAAGCACTTTCCCTACAAAAAATGTGTTGCAAAATGTATTAGCAAACTTACACTGGCAATACTTTAATCAAAATAGATGGAAGTTTTATCAACGTACAAAAACATCAGTAAAAGTTGATAAAAATGATTTTAGAACATGGGATCTAAATACCCTTTTTACCGAAATTAATACACACTACAAAGTCTCTTTAGAAGAAAAAATATTGCTACAGAAAATTGATCTGTATCAGTTTGCAGACATTTTACAGGTAGTTAAAGGATCCAAAGAATTGCGCCCTACTTTATATGATTTTTTAGCACATAATGCACTCGATTTTTACAGAACGAACGAAACCAACATTACCAAACCTGCACATCAATTTATAATTGATAACAATAAGTTATTAAGTGAAGTTACGGTTTTTTCTACGCTAAATTTAACTACAAAAGACAAATTTTCATTACAGTTTAACGCGCTTAAAATCTATCAAGATTTAATTGGTTTTCATGTAGCTGATAAAAATCTAAAAGCGCTGGTTGATGTAGATTTACAGCGTTTACAGTTTGTTCGTCAATATGCAACGTTTAAAGGTAAAGAAGCCTTGTATTTAAAGACTTTACAAACGTCTAAAGAGCATTACAAATCGGATGAAGTAAGCGGTTTGTATGTGTATGAAACTGCGCAAGTGTATCATCAGCAAGCAAACTCTTACAATGCTGAAACCAATAAAGAACATCGTTTTAAAAACAAAGAAGCTATTGCAATTTGTGATGAAGTTATTAAAACATTCCCTAAAAGCAAAGGTGCAAAAAAATGCCAGTATTTAAAAACACAAATAGAAAGAAAAAACTTTCAAATTACGGCGGAAAAATATGTTCCTATCAACACGAATTCACGATTATTAATCAATTATAAAAATGTTAATAAACTCTATTTTTTAGCTTATAAAATTAATAGAAATCAGTTAAAAAAACTTCAAAAACTATATAAAGATGAAGAAAAATTAGCGTTTATTGAAAAACTACAAAAAGAATATTCTTGGAATGCTTCTCTTAGAAACGAACACGATTACTTGCAACACACCACAGAAGTTATTGTTCCTAAAATGCAACAAAATAATTATTTAATTGTAGCTTCAGAAAGTGAAGATTTAACTACAAAAACAATCTACGGAACAACCAATTTACAGGTTACTAATTTAGCGTTAGTTGAAAATCAAATTAATGGATTTTACACCTATCAAGTTGTAGATAGAAACAACGGAAAACCGATTAATAATGCCAAAGTAAATCTTAAAAATTATAATACTGGGAGATACAATTATCCTATCAACAAAAATTTTAAGACTGATAAAAACGGTTTTTTTACATACAAAAGTCAATCGCGCCATAATCAGGTAGTAATTACCGTAAATAATACTGATGATACTGCAACTTTTGGTAATTATTATTTATATCAACATAGAGATAATACGAACCAAGAAGATAATGACAAAATAGAAATTAAGGCTTTCATTTTTACAGATAGAAGTATTTATAGACCTGGACAAACTGTTTATTTTAAAGCAATTGTCTTAAAACGTCAAGAAAATAAATCAGAAGTTTTTACCAATGAATATGTAAAAGTTACTTTGAATGACGTAAACGATCAAGAAGTAAAATTTTTAGAATTAAAACTCAATGAATTTGGTGCTGTTTCTGGAGAATTCATTTTACCAAACAACGGATTAACAGGCAGTTTCTCTATTCAAATTGATGAATCGCCTGAACACAATAGTAATTTTTATGACCATGCTTATTATAATTTTCAAAATGCACATCATCAAATTTCAGTTGAAGAATACAAACGTCCAAAATTTAAAACTGAATTTAAACCCGTAACAGAAACGTTTAAATTAAACGACAGCATAACTGTTAACGGATTTGCAAAATCATTTGCTGGCACTAATATTACCGATGCTAAAGTTGTGTATCGTGTGCATAGAAAAGTGCAATACCCTAATTGGTGGTATTGGCGTCGTCTAAGTTTTTCTTCCGAAGCACAAGAAATTACACATGGAGAAACTGTCACAGACAGTTCTGGTAACTTTTTAATAGACTTTTTGGCTCAACCCGATGAAAGTGTTTTAAAAGAAAATCAGCCAATTTTTATCTATGAAATTACCGCAGATGTAACCGATGTAAATGGAGAAACTCGTAGCGCAACCTTAACGGTAAAAGTAGGCTACCATTTGTTGGTTGCAAAAATTGAGATGCCTCAACAAATAGATAGTCAAGAGAAAAACAACTTGATAACCATTACAACAGAAAACTTAAATGGAGAATTTTCGCCCGCAAAAGGAACACTAAAAATCTACAAACTACAATCCCCTAAAACCCCGTTACGAAGCAGCCCTTGGAGCGCACCTGATTATCAAGATATTTCAGAAAATGAATTTAGAAAACTCTTTCCGCATGATGCATATACCAATAATGAAGGTGATGAAAAAGAATGGAAAAAAGGATTGTTAGTTTTTTCTTCAAATTTTAATACTGACAAATCAAAAGAGATTGTACTAAAACGAATTAAAAAATGGCTTTCTGGCAACTATATTGCTGTTGTTGAAACCCAAGATAGATTTGGTAAAGACATAAAAGACGAAGCTCGTTTTACTATTTTCAATTCTAAAAAAAAGGAAGTTATAGATCAAAAATTATTTAATATTTCTACAGATAAATCTTCCTATAAAGTTGGCGAAACAATTGAATTACAATTGGCTTCTGCATCTAAAGACATAACCGTTGTAGTTCAAATTGAACGCAAACATAAAATAGAGAAGACACTCCTTATTCATTTATCAAATGAAATGAAAACAGTAAAAATCCCTGTTAAAAAAGAAGATAATGACGGATTTTCAATTCTATATCATTTTGTAAATTACAATCATTTTGAAAGCGGAAATCAGCTGATAAGCGTTACAGAAAATAAAGAAACCATTAGTATAGAAACCAATACTTTTAGAAACAAACTACAACCAGGAAGCAAACAAACATGGAGCTTTACCATTAAGAATGATAAAAACGATTATGTAGCTTCAGAAGTTTTAGCATCTATGTATGATGCCTCTTTAGATGAATTCAAACCCCATTCTTGGCAATTTAATCCGATAGCAAAAAGCAATTATTATTCTTATAACAGAAGTTCTGCCAACCACAGTTTTGGTAATACGTATTTCAATATTAGAAATCAAAACAATCATTACAATTCGTCTCCTCATAAAGGTTATGACCAGTTTAATTGGTTTGGATTTAGTTTTGGAAGAAATAGAAATATTATGTTAAGGGGAATGGCAAAGTTAAAAACTCCAGAACCACAAATGATTGGAATAGTTGTAGATGAAATAGAACTTAAAGAATCTATTTTAATGTCAACAGAATCTGATAATGGAAATTCTTTAGATGAAGTTGTAATTACAGAACAAAATAAAAATCAAGAAAAAATTTCTTTCGATGGAATTCAAATTCGCAAAAACTTTAAAGAAACCGCATTTTTCTTTCCACATTTAACCACCGATAAAAAAGGAAATGTAAGTTTTAGTTTTACTACGCCAGAAGCTTTAACACGTTGGAAATTACAATTGATTGCACACACCAAAAACTTACAAACCGCAACAAAAACACTAACTACAGTTACCCAGAAAGAGTTAATGGTTGTACCAAATGCACCTCGTTTTTTACGCGAAGGAGACAAGATTACGTTGAGTGCAAAAATTTCAAACTTATCTACTAAAAACCTGCAAGGTGTAGCGCAATTACAATTAACCGATGCTGTTACAGGTAAAGAAATAAACATCAATCTTGGTAATTTGATTACCAATAAAAACTTTACAGTTGATAAAAAAGGAAATACAAATGTTTCTTGGAGTTTAACTATTCCAAAAACTATACAAGCAGTACAGTATAAAATAGTTGCTAAAGCAGGTAATTTTTCTGATGGCGAGCAAAATGCATTGCCTGTATTGTCTAACAGAGTGTTGGTTACAGAAACCATACCTATGTGGGTGCGTTCTAATCAGACAAAAACATTTACGTTAGACAAACTAAAAAACCTGACTTCAAGTACGTTAAAAAATCACAAATTAACCTTAGAAGTTACATCAAACCCTGCTTGGTATGCAGTGCAAGCTTTACCGTATTTAATGGAATATCCGTACGATTGTGCAGAACAAACTTTCTCTAAATACTACGCAAACACGTTGGCGAGTCATATTGCAAATTCAAATCCGAAAATTCAAGAAGTATTCAATTCTTGGAAATCTTCAGAAGCATTAACATCTAATTTAGAAAAGAACCAAGAATTAAAATCGCTGATTATTCAAGAAATGCCTTGGTTACGCGATGCACAATCAGAAACTGAACAAAAAAAACGTATTGCGTTGTTATTTGATTTAAGTAAAATGAAAAATGAACAACAAAAAACTATTAAAAAATTGCAAGATATACAGATGAATAATGGTGGATTCCCTTGGTTTAAAGGAGCAAGATATCCCAATACATTTATTACCAATCATATTGTAAGCGGATTTGGACATTTGCAAAAATTGGGCGTTTCTAAATTTGATAATGCAACACAACAAATGTTAAAAAAAGCTGTTCAGTTTTTAGATGATCAAGCGCTAAAACAATATCAAAAATTAGTAGAAAGAGCCGATAGAATTAAAGCTGAAAAAGGCGTAAAAAAACATGACGAATTTTTAAAGAAAAACAATCTTAACTATTTTATCTTACAATATTTATATACAAGGAGTTTTTATATAAACACCTCATTAAATGATAAAATTACGGATGCTGTTTTGTATTATAAACAACAATCAAAAACCTATTGGAAAGACTATAGTTTATACGCCAAAGGGCAAATTGCGTTGATCCAATACAGAGATGGTAATAAATCTGTTTCTAATAACATTTTAGCTTCGTTAAAAGAAAATAGCATTATTTCTGAAGAACTAGGAATGTATTGGAAAGCGAATCAACCAAGTTGGTATTGGTATCAATCTCCTATTGAAACACAGGCGTTGTTAATTGAAGCGTTTTCAGAAATTGAAAATGATACTAAAACTATTGATAATCTTAAAATTTGGCTACTAAAAAACAAGCAAGTAAATCGCTGGAAAACCACCAAAGCAACTACAGAAGCTGTATATGCTCTATTACTACAAGAAAGTGATTGGGTTTCTATAACTGATATGGTTAACATTTCTTTAGGCAATATTAAAGTTGAACCTAATAAAATGCCCGAAGTAAAAATTGAAGCGGGTACTGGTTATTTTAAAACTTCTTGGAACTCACAAGATATTACACCCAATATGGCTGAAGTTACCATCAGTAAAAAAGGAAAAGGAATTGCTTGGGGCGGATTGTACTGGCAATATTTTGAAGATTTAGATAAAATTACATCGGCAAAAACGCCATTACAGTTGAATAAAAAACTATTCTTAAAAATAAATTCGGATACTGGCAAAGAGTTAAAGGAGATTACAAAAGACACGCAACTAAACCTTGGTGATTTAATTACAGTTCGTATTGAATTACGCTCAGACAGAGACATGGAGTTTATTCATATGAAAGATATGCGCGCTTCTGGGGTTGAACCTGTAAATGTACTCTCTCAGTATAAATGGCAAGACGGTTTAGGGTATTATGAAAGCACAAAAGATGCCGCAACCAACTTCTTTTTTGACCGCCTACCAAAAGGCATTTATGTGTTTGAATATGATGTTAGAGTTAATAATACTGGAGATTTTAGTAACGGAATTACCACCGTACAAAGTATGTACGCACCAGAATTTAGTAGCCATTCTGAAGGTGTTAGAATAAAAGTACAATAATTAGGCATATTTATTGTTTATAGAGAACGCTTAAAACATAACAGTATGAAAAAAACAATTTTATTTATTAGTTTATTTTTTGGAACTTGTTTAATGATGAATGCTCAAAATATTTCAGAAAATGCCATAGGTATTCGGCTAGGAGATAATAATGGCTTTAGTGGAGAAATTTCTTATCAGCGTAAAATAAATGCAAATAACCGATTAGAAATAGATTTAGGTTGGCGTAACAAAAAAACGTCTAGTGCTGTTAAAGTTGTTGGATTGTATCAATGGGTTTGGGAGCTGCAAAACAATTTTAATTGGTACGTTGGTGTTGGTGGCGGACTTGGGAATTGGGATAATAAAGTAATTGACGATTCTGAAACTTTTATTTTTGGTGCTGGTAATATTGGTATTGAGTACAATTTTGATATACCGTTATTAGTTTCTTTTGATTTTAGACCAGAAATTGGTTTTAGTGATGTTTACGACGGTATAAATTCTAATTTTGCGTTGAGTCTTCGATATCAGTTTTAAACACTTATAAATTATAAGAAATCCTCTGAATTAATTTTCTAGAGGTTTTTTTTCACTCGCTTTTGGGTAAAAGATTAAAACCTAAGGCGTTATAGCATATTGATTTACAGAGGCGCCATAACCAACGGAAGAATGCCTTCACCCAATTTTACTGCACTAAAAATAACGCTAGCATCTTCTTTAGACCAATCAAAATTTTCAGTAGTTTGTAAAGAATTATCAATTATTTTGTTAATATCTACCCGAGAAAGTAATTCTTGATTATCGAGTAATTGTGGCTCTAAAACGTCATCATTAGAACAAGAGATAACGAATAGCGAAAGTGCCATTCCATAAATTAATTTTGTCATAATTTGAAGGGTTTTAATTAAAATTATAACCAATATATTATTTTTTTTGTAAAATTTTCAACAATTTGAAACAAATAACCAGTCAATAACCTCGGGGCAAGCATCGAGGAATTAAACCCACTAGTGGGTTTAAAAATTATAATTATTACTCAATTACTACTCGAGTTGGTGTGTCTCTTCCATTAACAATGCTTTCAGTTCCTTTTGCTACTGCTTGTATGGTTTGTGTAATTACCGTAATATTTAGTGTTTCTGCTTCATCTGTAACTTTATGATAATCCTTATCTACATCTATTGGCGTTGTAGAAAATGTATGAGAAGGAACTCCTAAACGAGCTAAAGAAGCATTATCTGAACGGAAGAATAAATTAAATTTTTTATACGGGTCTGGAAATAATTGATAGCCTGTTCCTTTTAAATTCTTTTGAATAATCTTACCAAAATCAGAACGTTCAAAACCAGTTAACCACGCAGTATTTGGACCAAAACTTGGTGTTTTACCAATCATTTCTAAATTAATACCTGCTACAAATTTAGAAGCGTCAATATCTTTACCAAAATGCTTAGAACCAATTAACCCCATTTCTTCAGCAGTAAAAGCTACAAACAAAACACTTCTTTCTGTTCCTACTTTTGCAAAATATTTAGCCAATACTAAAACACCAACAACACCCGAAGCATCATCATTAGCACCATTAAAAATCAAATCTCCTTCTCCATTTTTTTTGGTACCTAAATGATCATAATGTGCAGAAATAATTACAAATTCGTCCTTTTTACTTTTCCCTTCTAACATACCTAAAACATTAAACATTTTAATGCCTTTATCTTCAAAATTCTGACGGTATGTAGGTAAGTTTTTAAACTTTTTTAATCCTATTTTTTGAAACTCAGTTTCTATATACCGAGCTGCTTTTTCTATACCTTCTGTCCCTGGCTTTCTTCCTCCCATTTCATCTGAAGCCAACGTATATAAATGTTTTCTAACCAAAGTAGAATCAATAAAAATAGTTGAACTCTGTAAGATATCTTTTTCTACATAAGTTTTAGGTACAGTATTTTGATTACTAATTTTTTTAGTTTCTTTACAAGAAATTATACATAAAGAGATAGATAAAAGCGTTATAAGTCTTTTCATTTTTAATTTGAATTTAGTATCTAAAGATAGCTAATTTTAATTCGTACTTTTGTCAAAAATTTTAAGATGGATTTATCGCTTATTCCGAATATAAAACATTTAGATGCCAATAACTTTTTTTTACTTGCAGGACCTTGCGCAATTGAAAGTGAAGAAATGGCGCTACGAATTGCTGAAAAAGTAATTTCAATTACTGATAAATTAAAAATTCCGTATGTTTTTAAAGGGAGTTTTAAAAAAGCAAACCGCAGTAGAATTGATAGTTTTACAGGAATTGGTGATGAAAAAGCATTAAAAATTCTTCGCAAAGTTTCAGAAACTTTTAATGTACCAACGGTAACTGATATTCACGAAGTTTCAGATGCTTATAAAGCTGCAGAATATGTAGATATTTTACAGATTCCTGCATTTTTAGTTCGTCAAACAGATTTAGTGGTTGCAGCTGCAAAAACAGGCAAAGTTGTTAATTTGAAAAAAGGGCAATTTATGAGTCCTTCTGCAATGAAACATGCTGTTCAAAAAGTGAAAGATACAGATAACAATCAAGTATTAATTACCGATAGAGGAACCATGTTTGGCTACCAAGATATAATTGTTGATTTTCGTGGAATTCCAGAAATGCGTGCCTTTGCACCAACTATTTTAGACGTTACACATTCGTTACAACAACCCAATCAAACTAGTGGAGTTACTGGCGGAAGACCTGACATGATTGAAACTATTGCTAGAGCTGGCGTTGTTAATAATGTTGATGGGTTATTTATAGAAACACATTTTGACCCTGCAAATGCAAAAAGTGATGGGGCAAATATGTTGCTCCTCGACCATTTAGAGAGTTTATTAACAAATTTAGTAGCCATTAGAAAAACCATTAATAACTTATAGGTACAATTTTTGTTTGATGCAGCTGTTATATAACCTCTATATGAAACAATTTTTATTTTTATTCTTGACACTTTCACGTAACTGCACAAGACTTCTCTTTAATTGATACTAAAGTTAAAGCTTATCCGAAGTTATTAACTGCTAAAAAAATAGCGGATAAAATTAGGTCTAATTTTTCTTCAGAAACACAAAGAGTACGCGCTATTTATATCTGGTTGGCGAGCAATATTAGATACGATTTAGCCGAATATTACAATCCTACACAAACAAGTTATTCGTTTAGTTATTCAACTGAAGAAGAAAAATTGCATAAAATTAAAGCTTTAGACACTAAAATTATCAATAGAACTCTATCTAACAGGAAAGCAGTCTGCAAGGGTTACGCAAGGTTTTTAATTTACTTACTATAGAAAATGAATTTATTTCTGGATATGTAAAAACAACTCCTAATGAAATAGGTAAACCCCAAAAAAAACTAATCACGCTTAAAATGCTGTAAAAGTAAATGGAAATTGGAAATACTTTGATGCTACTTGGGGAGCTGGAAGCGTAATTTTAACGATTACTTTTTTGATATTCCGAAATAAAAATCAGATCCTTGCAAGATATTTTTTACCCAAAAACCAACATCTACATATCCTTTTTTTATTGAAGCATTTACATAACAGAGTTGATGATTATTCAAATAATACACAGGAATTTTCCTTTTGTATTTCATTTCTACTTCAGGAAAACTACTTTCAATTAGCATTTGCAAATACAACAAAATAGATTTAAAATATTCTGGTTTATTGAGTATAGATTCTTCAGCTGGTTTCATAATTCATCAAAAACTAATCTCTAACATTCCGAAGAATATCTTCTAAACCATTTAATTTCAATTCATACACAAAACCCAGCATTTTACCCAGTTTCCCTTTTGGAAAACCGTGATTTTTATACCAAACAATATACGGCTCTGGCACATCAGATAAATACACGCCTTTATATTTACCGTACGGCATTTTCATGTTGGCAGTGTCTATTAAAAACTGTTTGTCTGGTAATAAATTATTCATATTTATTTTTAATAATCCGAAATCAAAAAGTGTCCAATAACTAGTTTTTAATCCGCTCTGTTTAAACCCAGAATTTACCCAAGTTTACATATTTTTATTAGTGAATAGCTTCCATTCGCTTTATAAAAAGTATTGTTTATAGCATACAAATCTTGTAGAATTACTATTTTATTTCCTTCGGAATTTTTCCTAAAAGTATTCAAAATATATGAATTCAAGGTACCTAATTCTTGTTGATTACATTTTACGGCAATTCACTTTGGTCTTTTTTGATTATATGTAGTTAGTCTCTGGTCGAAAACTCTGAACCTCCTTTGATTACAAGGGATAAAGCCCTAAAGTACTTGTCGAATCTAAAGTGGGTTTTAAATGATACATTTTATCATTTTTAAATTTTTATATAGTAACCTTTCTTTTTTGAATAATTCACATGAAATGAGTTCTTTCTTTGAGAATTTCAAAAATAGACAAAGATAGACCCAACTATGAAAACCAAGGAAATCATTAATGTTTATAAGCCTTTTGGAGTTTCCGACCAAGCACTAGTTAAAGGAATTGCTGTTGAACTATTTAAAAACAAAGCTTCAAAACTATATTTTATTTTAAAATCATTCCAAGTTGGTGTATTTAGGTGAAAATTTTCATTTCCCAAACCAAACATAAAATATTGATGATGTTGATTAAATTGTAAACCTTCAAGAACATCTTGAGTTAAGTTTTCTTTCAGAAAAATAACACTTAAATGAACGCCATTAGTTGAAAGAAAAATAGTAAGAATACTTTTGCTATTTTCTTAATAATTTTCATTTATTCTTTTCCGTCAACATAATCTTGTAAATATGAAAATCGCTTGGTAAGCTTTCCATTACTAGCGGTTATTTTAGCACGTGCTATTACACCGTCTTTATCGTTATTGTAAAACGCTGGAATCACACTTTTTAAGAACATTTCTCCAAAACCTTCACTAGCATCTTTTGGTAATTCACACGGTAAATTATCTACTGCCATAACAGTAATTGCACCGTTAGATGTATAATCTACTTCTGTTTCTGTCTCTGGATTATAGCCATAAATTGGATCTGCAATTGTTGATGCTCTTAAAGTAGATGCTACTGGACCATCTATATCGCAAGAAATATCTGCAACTAAATTAATATTAAAATCGATAGATTTTGCATCTTCGCGAGTGAATAAATACGGTGCTCCAGTTCCATAAAAATGACCTGCAATAAAGTAATCAGTTTCTTTTGCATACGGCATAAAATTACTTTCGTAATCTGTTGCGTCTTTATAAAATGCTAATTTACTGCCTACTTTACCGTCTTTACGTTTTGCATATTCCATAACGTCTGCCATACAATAAACCGGTTCGGTAAATTTTGAGGTTAAATACAACGCATCCGAAACTTGTTTAATCTTTAAATGGTCTAAAATTTCTTTTGCTCCAAGAGCCACTTTACCTGTTCCTGTTAGTAAAATTTTAATGTTTGGTAAGGTAATTTTATCTAGTTCGGCTTTTACGGTATCTAAATCGGGTACTGTTTCCACCTTTGGCAAGTTGAATAAATTATCTCGTAAGCCTAAAGCTCTAAAACCGTTATAAGCACCCACCAAACCTGCGTAACGACCAAAACCTATTAAACGCGCTCCGTTTTCTTTTACAATGGTTTCGTGATCTAAGAGTTCTATATTTCTTTCTAAAATTGCTTTTAACAGTTTTCTATTGTAAGGTTGTTTTTTTATAGTATGACTGAAGAAAAAATATTTTTTATTCGGAATCAAAGCTTCAATCGGAACTTCTTTTACACCAAATAAAACATCACAATCAGAAAGATCTTTTACAACTTCAAACCCTGCTTTTTTATAGGCTTCATCTGAAAAAATACGAATTTCTGAACTTTCTACCACAATTTCCGCTTCTGGAAATTGTTGTTTGAATTCTTGTAATTTTTCTGGTGAAAATACTACACGTCTATCTGGTGGATTTTTACGTTCTTTTATAATTCCAAATTTCATATTTGTTGTTTATTTTACAAGTAACGCGAAATTACCAATTTTTATAGGTTTGTACAAGTGTGTTTCGCTATCTTTGTTGCCCAAAAATAGTCTGCGTTAGAGATTGAACCGGCATCCTTTTACGTAGTAAAAGATAGAGCGAAAAGCCTGACGTAATTTGTTTTTGTGTAGCATTTACGGAACAACAATAAATTGAGAAACGCCCTAAAAAAGGGCATAATTTTTGACGTATTTTAAGGAATCTTTGACATATTGGGGACGACTGGTTTTGACAGCAAGGTCAGTGATAATGTAAGCATACCGAGGACTGAAATGATGCTCGTAAAACTTATTTCAAACATTTAAACGGCGAGAATAACTACGCTTTAGCTGCATAATCCGAATTATAGTAGGATTGGCCTAGGCACACAAGGTGTGCAAGCTTTATGTCCACGAAAAGCCTTGGTTTACGGCGTTTCACTTTTGGGCATCGTAAATGTAAACATAGAAAACTTGCAGCTTCGACAAGTTTTTGAAACTAAAGAAGATAAGCTATTAACAGATTGTTCTTGATCAGTTCTTAGACGAAAATTAAGAAAGAACTAAGTATGTAGAAAGCTTTTGAGCTGCTTGTTTGGACCCGAGTTCGATTCTCGGCGTCTCCACAAATAACCCTTACAAACCTAGTGTTTATGAGGGTTTTTTATTTTAAGTTGATAAAATCGTTGATATTATTTGTTGCTCAGTTCTTTTTGTTGTTCTCTTCAAATTTAGTATTTTTAATCGTAACTATTCACCCAAAATAGGTAAAAACGGGTTTCCTTCAAAAGATTTTTGAATATTTAGGAGTACATCTTGCTTGTTTTTCTTTAAAGCAGTAATGTATCCTCTTATTCTAGCAAAATAATCGGCATAGTTAGGCTCTCTAAAACAGCCTGATATTTTTAGTTTTACTTTTATCATCCGTAAATCTCTTTCTGCTTGATTATTATCAAAGGGCACCTCTTTTTCTTTGATAAATTTCAAAAAGAGATGTTTGTGTTTTTCTAATGCAAAAGCAAGTTTTTCTTCTTTTGTTTTGGTGTAAACCTTATCGTAATCTTGAATTGTAGGGGCAATTAGTTTTTCGAATTTAGTTACTGTCCTTTCATATTCTTTTGTAGAATATTTTTTCCTTGTTTAATTTGATGATGTATCCCAACTAATAAATTGGATAAATTTCTCACCCATTGCACAGCATCCCAGCACCCTAATGGTTGCTCACTTGAATTTACACGTTTTGACAATCCTTGATGAATCTGGGGAGTGATGATTCTTGAGGTGATATTTTTTGGTTTGTCTGTCAATAATCCAGTTATTCCGTCAGATATATAACGAAGAATCCAACATTCTTGAGTGCGTAAATTTATGCCCAAATAAACAGCTAATGATTCTCGGGTTTTAAATTTTCCTTTTTGTAATTCTAAAAGCTAGATGATCCTTTTTTCAATACGATACTGTTTTTGTCTTTGTCTTTGTCTTTTGCGAAGAGAAATCAGTTCAGAAAAACGCTCTTTTAGTATAAATTTTCTTGCTATTGCCTTCCGTAAATATACAATAAAATAACGGCTTTAATAAATTAATTCGGTATTAATTCGGCTACACTCTTGAATTGCTGTAAAAAAGAATCGTTTAAAATGTCTTCTGGTTTCATAATGTAAGGTGTTAAAGTTTAAAATTAATAAAAAAATAGCAGGAGTTATAACTCCTGCTATTTTTAAACTTACACAGATTATGAGATAGTGCCTTATCGTATTTTAATACGCTACGTTTTATACATAAACCGTTAGCTAAACCTTTTTTATTTCTCCAAAATCTCTTTAATATTCGGCTTAAAATAATTAGACCCTTTTAAAACCTTGCCATCTTCACGATAAATTGGATTGCCATCTTCGTCTAATTTACTCATATTACTACGCTGAATTTCATTAAAAACAGCTGTAATTTTGTCTTGCATACCATGTTCTATAATTGTTCCGCAAAGAATATACAACATATCACCTAAGGCATCTGCGACTTCAACTAAATCGTTATTTTGAGCAGCTTCTAAATACTCTTCATTTTCTTCTTTCATCAACTCAAAACGCAACTTCTTTCTATCCTCTCCAATATTAGCAATTGGTTTGCTATTCATATTTAATTTAAAAGCGGTGTGAAATTCTGTTACTGCTGCTATTCTTTTTTTCATTTTGTTATTGTTTTTTATGTATTCTTGATAGGATTCCTCCTAAGGGCGAAATTACTCGAACTAACATTTATATAATTCCTAATTCTCTTTGTATTTTATTGAAATAAAAACCTGTCCAATCTGTAATATGGCTTTTAATATTTTCTTACTGAAAATCAGCTAAATTATTATCTCTGCTTCCTAGAAAATGAACCCCTAAATTTCTAGCTGTTTTTAAATTCCAAATTCCATCGCCTACAGAAATTATAGTATTAAATTCTTTAACCTAAAAACAACCCTTTGCTTTTTCTATGGCAGATTTTACAATATTTTCTCTGGTATAAATCTACGTTTGATGCTTCTACTAGATCTGGAACAAAATTAATAGCTACTTGTTCCAATTTAATTAATGCTGGCTTTAACAAAGAGCCTGTTGCAAAACAAATTGCATAATTGGTTTCTTGCATAAAATAGTTTACAATAGCACTCGTCCTTTTATTTCTTCGGTTTTTGATAAACTTAAAAGAGCCTTAGTCATTTTTTCTTCAAATTTTAGGAATAAAAGAAAAAGAAAAATCCTTATTAAAATTAGCTTCGTAGTTTTCGTTTAAAATATAACTATCAGTTACATTTTGATAGCTTTTCCAATTTTGATTAACCTTAGTAATTCCAAAATCTTTCATTGTATTTACATACGCTGTTTAATACTGGTTTTCACTTTTTGTAAATGTGTCATCAATATCAAAAACAATTAATTTTTTATTTTGCATTTTAAGTTGCCATTTTTAATAACCACGCAGGAACATTCTTTAATACTATTGCAATTAATCTCCAACGTTTAGAAAGATAAGCAACTCGTTTTTTCTTTTTTATTGCTGAATAAATTTGTTTTGTTGCTTTCTCTAAAGAAACCATCCAAAAAATTCCGTCTCCGAGAGCCATAGCTGTATCTACAAATCCTGGGCGAATATCCGTTACAAAAACCTTTTTAGATTTTACAGATTTCGTTTTCAAATACAAACTTTCTAAATATGATTTTTGATATGCTTTTGATGCAAAATAAACTGGAGAAGCTCTATTTCCACGAAGCGAAGCAATAGAAGAAATACCCACTAAATGCCCAAATTGTTGCTTTTTAAAAAGATTATATGCCAATGTATATAATTTTGTAACTCCCAAAACATTAGTGTTTATGGTTTGTTCTTCTTTATTCCATTCTAACTTCGGGTTTACGAAACCAACTCCTGAAGATTGGACAACTAAGTCTACCGTTTTTAATTCAGCAACCATCTCATTAAATACTCTTTCAACCTCATCTACCTGTTGAATATCATTTTTCTTTACTAAAATCTGATTAGGAAATTCATTTTTAAGCTTTTCTAATTCTTCTAACCGTCTTCCTGTAATGGCAACTTTATAGTTATCTTTCACTAATAATTTAACCAATTCTTTACCTATTCCAGATGTTGCGCCAAATACAATTGCATTCTTCATTTAATATTGTATTTTTGCTAAATATACTACATAATAGGTTTTAGAATTCCTGTTTGTTAACTATTATTAATAAAAGTTTATGAGCCTACTTATTACTGGTTTAATGTTTAGTAGAGGACAAATTACTTTTGGTATTTGTTTTGCTATCGTTTTTATAGGATTTATGATTTTTAGCTATATAAAAGATGCAAAAAACCATGCAGTTCATTATAAAAATACTGCAATATATGTAGCAATTGCATTGATAACTACTATTGGGATTTTAATAGCTTCTAAATATATTTTTGAATGAACTACCCCGACCCAAGGGTACGAGGTATCAAGCGGAAGAAAACCTTATTTTTAGTTTGATGAAAACCATAGGTTTTCAAACTTTCCTCTTGACCACCGACACAAGCGTCGGGGAATTCTTTCGATTAAACCCATTGCCTCCGTTTCATTTAATTTATGGTGACCCAAAACAGTATACCTTTTGTTATTGAAGAAAGACGGCTTTACATACTTTACGCCAACTTTCATTTTCATAAAATCGTAAGAATGTAGCTGATACACTTTTTTCCCAAAAACTTCTTCGTGATATTGAGTAATTATATATAACTCTGCATCTAGCTTTGAAATTTTATCGTCTAGTATAAGAAACGTAGGGCAGTTAAAAAGCACTATCGTTTCGGTTTATTACTTAGCTAAATATAAATATTTTGCTTTTATTTTTCTCCTAAATGCCAAATTTTATATTTAGCGGACTTTGTTAATATTTACAGAACTTTAGAATTAGCACAAACCGCCCTATGTTTTTTATACATTGTTACCTGTCTGGCTTTTCTTTCCGCAAACTTACTAGCGTTGGCGTGAAAGCTCTTTTAAATTTGTGAGGCACGAGCCAAACTTTAAATGTGCTTGAACTTGCGCTGGCTTATTTTCTTTTCTTGTTTTCTATTTTCTTTATAGCTTTTTCAAAATCTCCTTCTGAAATAGTTTTTTGTTTATTATCTTTAAATTTTTGGTATTCTCGTTCTGCATTTTCTTTTCCAATTTCGTGAGAGATACTTCCAGCATTATTAAGAATTTCTCGGTCATTTAATGTCAAGAACCCGTTTAATTTTTCAATCCAAGTGTTCATATACATAGGAACTCTACGTTGAGCTTGTCCTTGTGCAAAAATTAAGTATTGTTCAACTAAATTGTTTAAAGCAAATAGTTCTTCTTCTTTTAAGTAATTCTTAGCTATTGAAACATCTGTTTTTATAATATTATTGCCTCTCCAAGTGGTTAAACCCATATTTTCTTTTGAACTGTCAGCTCTTTTTGTAATTATTTCAGCAGCAGTTTACCCTGTAATAGCCCAATGTAATTTGTTCTGTACTGTTTTAAAGAAACCAATGCTGATTTCTAAAGTTGGGTCATAATCTACACTTGTTGCGTAGATGTCTGTTGTTTTTCTGTAAAAACGTTTTTCCGAAGTACGAATATCTTGTATTCGTCTTTCTAGTTCTTCAAAATAATCAAAAGGTAAATCAGGATTTTTTAAGCGTTCATCATCCAATACAAAACCTTTCACTATATATTCTCTTAATTGGCTTGTTGCCCATTGTCTAAATTTTGTTGCTACATTTTATTTTATACGATAACCAACCGAAATAATAGCATCAAGGTTGTAAAAAACTTGCTTTCTTTTTACGTCTCTGTTTCCTTCTTTTTGTCTATTACACCAAATTTTCACTAAAATGAATAGAAGCTTTTGGTTTTAAAAACCGACCATATAATAAACCTGTTATAAATGAAAAACTTAATAAACCAATCTATTGCTTCAAAAGCAACAATAATATTTGCTGCTTGTTCCTATTTATGAAAATACCACCATAACCAATAGTAGTTAACGTTTGAGCGCTAAAGAAAAAGCTATTTAAAAAAACGTCTTTCACTTGGCGCTATCTGTTCAATTCCTATAAACATATAAATTAAGCCAAAAACAATATTTAATAGCGTATAACTAGCAAATAAAAAAACTGTAAAAGATTAGCCCCACTAAATTTTCTGTTCTTATGAATTACAGTTAAATATCCTTTTTTATTAATAACTCACCTTACGCAAGAATAATTTGAATTTAAGATATTTATAGTTTATCTTGTTAACAACTTTGAGAAATAAAAAGATGGATAATTTTGTTGATTTGTATACTGATTATTTGATAAGTTCAAGTTCTTACACGACAGCTACAGGTATGGCTTCATTACTCTCTATAAAACATGATAAAATAACACGAGCATTATCAACGGGTGTTTATGACAGTAAATTTCTATGGAAAAAGGCAAAACCTTATGTTGAAGAATTGACTCAATCTAAAGAAACTATCATTTTAAGTTTTGATGATTCGATACAAGAAAAACAATATACAGATGAAAGTGAGTTGAACACTTGGCATTTTGACCATGTGTTTGGAAGGTCTGTAAAAGGGGTTAATTTTCTAACTGCTTTAGTCGAAGTTGGAGGCATGCGTATACCGTGTGGTGTAGAGTTTATAAAGAAAAATATTTGGGTTACCGACAAAAAAACAGGAAGGCAAAAGCGTAAAAGCAGCAAAACTAAAAACGAACTTTTTAGAGAAATGTTGCAGGAATGTAGTAGCAAAATACACTTTGATTATGTGTTGGCTGATAGTTGGTTTTCTTCAGCAGAGAACATGGTTTATTGTAAAGAACTTTTAAAAAATGATTTTATTATTGCCTTAAAAAGCAATCGAAAAGTAGCCTTATCCTTAGAAGATAAGCAAAATGGAGCATACGTGAATATTAAAACATTACAGCCAAGACAACAAACCGTGGAAGTTTGGTTTGAAAAACTAGACTTTCCGCTGTTGCTTACAAAGCAAGTTTTCAAAAACGAGAATGATACAGTCGGCGAGTTGTACTTGGCTTGTAGTGATTTAAATTTATCGTATAACCAAATAACTACAATCTACAAAAAACGGTGGGCAGTAGAAGAGTATCACAAATCGATTAAAAGTAACACAGGTTTTGCTAAATCTCCAACTAAAAAAACAGAAACTCAAACGAATCATTTTGTATTGTCAATTGTAGCTTATATAAAGTTAGAGTGGCTTAAACAAAGAACAGGGAAAAATCATTTTGCTATGAAAACACAAATCTATTTAGCAGCTCAAAAAGCAGCTCATAACGAACTCAGAAAGTTATCAACACCTAAAGCTGCTTAATCATCCTTTTTTGAGGTTTGGATGCGTAACATGAGTTAATAATACTTTTTGCATTTCTATATGAGCCGTAACCAAAACCTGGATCTTTAATCTTTTTTTGCCGTACTCTTATTTTTATGGCTTTAAAATTACAAAAAAAGACCTGATAGATTTTTAATCTATCAGGTCTTTATGTACTAAATCTATTGTTTTTTTTAGAAAAAAACTATATTATTTCTCTTTTGAAAATTTTAATTTTCTGTTCCTAGAAAATTATAATGTTTAGAATAAAACAACATTTGTTCTTCAAAATCTTTAGGTTGTTTTACTTCAATCTTTAAAATATTTCCATCAGAGTCCATTAATGGTTCTAATACTGGATTTACAAATCCGCTATACGGTGCATCTTTAAAAACTGAATTACGGGCTAATACTTCTTTATGAATTGCCTGATCTACTTTTACCCCGTAACCTTCAACTAAGGCTTTAGCAGCTTCAAAATCGCCTTCAGATTTTATACGTTGTGTTTCTTTTAATAAACGTCCAAAAATTTCACGTAGCTTATCATAATCGTTAATTTTAAAATAGGTCTTTCCATCTCTAACAACTTTTTCTATTACATTCTCCTTTGCTCCTTGCTCAAACGACCAAGCAGAAACCCATTGGCGATTTACCATATGATCTTCCTCTACATCATCACCCAAATTTAATCGAATTAGTTGCGTTATTAATCCGTTTCTTATATAGCCGTTATATGCTGCTTTTCCTAACTTTTTATAATCATCCGTTAAACCTAGTTCTTGTAATTTTGGATCCATTAAATAATACAAACCAACTAAATCTGCACGACCTTCTTCCATCGTAGAAGCATAATTTTGAAGCGTTTCTTTTGGTTGACCGACACCTTCATTTATTTGACCTGAAGCATGCCCAATTACTTCGTGAAGCGCAGTGAGCAATTTATCGGCAAGTTTACCATATTTTTCTTCCAATTCAACTTCTTCTGCATCGTATGCAAATTCTTTTAAACGACCACTTCCGCCAGCAGCATTATACGCTCCTATAATGTTTCCTAATGAAACCGATTTAGAACCGTGTTTTTGGCGAATCCAATTATTGTTTGGTAAGTTTACACCAATTGGTGTACTTGGAGATGCATCTCCAGCTTCTCCTGCAACATTTACAATATTGTAAGAAATACCAACTACGTTCTCTTTTTTATGCCGCGGATCTAAAGGAGCATTATCTTCAAACCACTGTGCATTCTTTGATAAAACTTCCATTTTGCGAGACATATCAAAATCTTTGATTTGCACAATAGTTTCATACGAACCTCTGTATCCTTTTGGATCGTTATAAACTTCAATAAAACCATTAATCCAGTCTATATTTCCTTCGGTTGATGTTGCCCATTCAATACAATACTTATCCCAAGTATCTAAACTTCCTGTTTTGTAAAATTCAATTAATAAGCCAAGTGTTTTTCCTTGTTTCTCGTTCTCAGCAACTCCTTTCGCTTTTTCTAACCAACCAATAATTTGATCAATTGCTTTACCATACATTCCGCCAGATTTCCAAATTTTCTCAACTAATTTACCTTCTTCACGCACTAATTTTGAATTTAACCCTGCTTCAACAGGCTCACCTGCCGAACCTTTATACGCCGTTTTATAAAAACTTACTACGTCTTTATCCGTAATATCTGGTCCGTAAAAATTAATTGCAGATGCTAAAACATTATCAACACCTTCTTTCTTATTTACCTTTTTGTTATCCTTATCATTAAAAATTACATCAATAATCTTACGTGGTAAATCGGTACGCGTTTTTTTCAATAGCTCATCTTCAAAATATTCACGTGTAAATTCAGGTTTAATTTTATCATTTGAATAATGATGATGAATTCCGTTAGAAAACCACACACGCTTTAAGTAAACCTTAAAAGCTTTAAATTCATCTGATTCTCTATCGCCACGAAAACGATCATTAATTCTTTCTAATGCTTTTCTGATTTTTAGATTATGTCGATAATTCTGATCCCACATAATATCGCGCCCTGCCAAACCCGCTTGCGTTAAATAATACACTAACTTTTGTTCTTTAAGTGTTAACTCTTCAAACCCAGGGATTTGATAACGCAAAATTTTTAAATCTGCAAATTGTTCTACTAAATGACTAAATTTACCATCTTTTGTAGCCACATCATCTTCTTTTTTTTCTACTGCACAAGAAGCAAACATTCCCGCTATTACAAGTGCACAAAAAATATGTTTAATATTCATTTTAGTGTTTTTTTTGATTGATTTTTATTTTGGTTGATAAATGTACAAATTTTATACTTCTTTATACCGAAAACAATTAGTTATATGATCATTAACCATCCCCATAGATTGCATATATGCGTATATTACTGTTGAGCCAACAAATTTAAATCCTCGTTTTTTAAGGTCTTTAGAAATTCTACTAGACATTGCTGTTGTTGCTGGCACATCTTCTCTCTTATCAAAGGTATTTACAATTGGTTTTCCGTCAGTATAACTCCAAAAGAAATTTGAAAAAGAACCAAATTCTTCCTGAACATCCATAAATAATTGTGCATTTGTTATAGCACTTTTTATTTTCAACTTGTTTCTAATAATTCCCGAATTTCGCAAGAGTTCTTCATGTTTTTCTTCGGAATACTTTGCAATTTTCTTATAGTCAAAATTATCAAAAGCTTCTCTAAAATTTTCTCTTTTCTTTAAAATGGTTATCCAACTTAACCCTGCTTGAAAGGTTTCAAGAATTAAAAATTCGAATAATTTTGTATCATCAAAAGTAGGAACTCCCCATTCTTTATCGTGATATTCAATATATAAAGGGTCTTTATTTACCCAAAAACAACGATTTTTACTCATTTTTAAATTTTAAAGCTGAAAATTAGTTAAAATTGAGTAAATAATGGAATAATTTTTGCAATTTTATAGTCATAAATATCATTTGATTATGAGAAGATTAAAACATATAATAACATTATTTTTAATTGCATTACTAGTTTGGGCATGCAGCTCTTTACCTGTAAAGAATTCTTCTAAAGAAAAAGAAGAGCCAGTAATAATTGCTAACGATAGTTTAGAGTATCAAGTAATTATTATTGATCCTGGGTTTACATTCTATTTAGCATCTACAGCACATCCAGAAGGTTATTATTCACAGAATTATTTAGAAACACGTAATCAATTTTATGTAACTACTTGGAATAGTAGAGTTCGAAACGCCTCAAGATTCAACCCGAATATTTATGAAAATATTATTGATTATCAACCTACAGTAGATTATGGTTACGAAGTAAATTACAAGCTATTTAACTACTTTTTGTTTGCACAACGTAAATACAGAATGAGTTTAGGCGTTGGAAGATCTGGACAAATAAGATAAAGTAGCAACAAGATTTTTCCTTCCGCAGGAATAACAATTTATTTTTTATTTTCAAAAGTTACAAAACTAAAATCTAATTTGTTTTTCTCGTCGGCTTTATGGTCTTCGCGAGTAACTTCTTGCCAAATATTCATATCTATTTTTGGAAAGAACACATCGGCATCAAAATCTTCATCAACAAACGTAATGTCTAATTTATCTACCAAGTCTTTTTTTAATGCTTGCTCATAAATTTGCGCGCCACCAATAATAAAAGCTTCATCATCTTCCTTAACCATTTCAAGAGCCTCTTCTAAACTGCTAGCAATTAAGCAACCATCTATAAAGTAATTAGTATTACGCGTTATAATTATAGAAGTTCTATTAGGTAAAGGCTTGCCAATACTCTCAAAAGTATTGCGCCCCATAATAATATGATGACCCGAAGTAACTTTTTTAAAACGTTTCAAATCAGCTGGTAAATGCCACAATAAATCATTGTCTTTACCCAGTTCATTGTTTTTGCCTATACCTGCAATGATAGTTACCATATGAATAACGTTTAAAAGCAAAACCCTCTCAAAATCTGAGAGGGCTTTTGCGGTCTGGACGGAAGAGCATCATATACTCTAAGCCCAATATCTTTAATACATCTGCTTCAATTTCTCTACTCAAAAGGGGTTTAGAAAGGGTTATTTCTCTGTAAAAACTCCCATTTAGAATACTGTAAATATAAATCAATAAATAACCTTCCAAGCAAAAATCCCTTTTCTTTTACACTTAACCCGCATTATTCATAGGATTTATATTTAGAACAAATTTCAAAATAGATTTTTTATCTCTAGATTTTAGGATTCTCTCTTTCGTTTTTTAAACTTTTTTGGAGTAAATAGTATGTTATAATTGATTTTAAAAGTTAAAAAGGATTAATTTTACTAACAGAGCATAGGTATCCCAAGGTTTTAAAATTCTCACTTTAAAACCGTTATTGAGTTATTATCTCTCGAAACAAATCTTGATATACAAATGCTCTTGATAACTGATAATATATTCGTTTTTTAGTGACTTTTATGGTAGCTCCAACTTTTAATAAATTGGTTCTTATTGTATTTATTTGCCATTTTTCAGCCTTTTCAAATGTTGTTTTTTTGATGCTTTTTTTTAGTAATAAAAATAGTTCGTAGGCTAAACTACTTAAAAACAACCTGAAGAAGTTTGCAACAAATCCATGATTGGATAATCGATCGGAAAAACACATATTCTTGACTTCTTTAATTCTGTTTTCGCTAGATTCACCTCGTTTTACATAGAAATCAAAGTATATTTCTCGGGCACCTTTCTCTTTAATATTACTTATAAAATGACGAACATTTAAACCTTTCCCTGTACTTTCTATTTTACAGTAAGCTTGTTGTGGTTTATGCCAACTTTTGGCTTGATAGCGAAACGATGTGAAATGTTGGTGTTTTTTATGCTGATTTACATATTGAAGTTGAACCGCTTTTTTACAACGCTCAACCTTTCTTTTGAGTACCGAATTACTAGCCTGACCTGTTACAAAAAACAAATCATAATCAGCTACTAATTTATAAAAAGGAGCACAACTAAATCCACTATCTGTTCGAATAGTAATTTTTAGTTCAGGATATGCTTTTTTTATTTTTTGAATAATTCTTCTTAAAATTCCGACATACCATCGATTCGAATGGCTATTTCCTGGGCGAAGAACTGGCAGGATAATTTGACCGGTTTCTCCATCATGAAAAAATAATTCATTTAACATAAACTGTCCATAATAACCATTGAACATTGACATTTGTTGATTCCCATATGTTGGATCATCGGTAGCATCAACATCAATTGTTATTTCATCTCGACCTTTTAGGCTTGATACGTAACGATCAATCCAAGCGTAAGAAAGTTTGAAAATAGTTTCTTTATTCAAACTGTTTTCAAAACGAGAAATAGTAGGTTGAGAAGCCAAATCTCCTTGAAGAACATCTTTAAATAATGGGTCATTTTGTAAATGGGTCACATCATTGGCATCTTGATAACCTAGCATTAGCATAAACACACGTTGCTTGAGTTGATGCTCTCGACTGTAAGTAATGTATTTAGGGTTTCGAAGATCAGGAAGTAACTTGCTAAAATATTTTAGTAAGTTGTGGGTTCTCTCTAACTTTTCTAAAAGAATCAAAGAACCATCTGAACTAATCTCTGTGGCTGAAAAATCAACCGAAATAGCTTGATTTCCTCGATAAAATAAAGTATCTTTAGTGCTCAAATATGGGTGTTTTAAAAAATGATGTATTTTGTGTTTAACTGCTTAAATATAACACTTTACATTCAGGTTTTTTGATTTCTGATGAATTATTCGGGTTAATTTAAAGGAAGCAAAATCAATTCTTTTTTCGTGAGGGAATACTTTTATTAAAAGAATGATAAAGAGCAAGAAACAAAGCTAAAAACAGCCAAACAAAAAGAATCTCGTTACAGTTCGGTTTCGGAACTTCCAAATTTTATCAATTACTGCACAAAACGAAAATTTCGCTCCTAATATTTTTTTTCTCTTTTAAGTAGTTAAGGTTACAAGTATCAGGTTTCATAGTTCTACTTCTTCATTTAGGTTAAAACACTTATTCAGACTTGTTTCTTTTACTTGTTCTATTTCTCTTTTACTTATTCAGTTAATTATTACAAGTAATCTATACATTAGAATATACAGGTTTCTTTAATTAGGGTATATCTTACTCTTATTATTCTAATATAGAAATTAGTTAAGTGATTGTATTTTACCAGCAACCTTTTGGGTAAATACGACCTCATAATCTTCCTTTTCTATCTCTAAAAATTCTTCATACAATTTTAAAAATTCTTTTTTGTATTGCGACCTCTTTTTAGGGTTCATTTGTTCAACAAGTATTCTGAAATTTTCTATGCCAATTCCTTTAATTCCTTGATAGGTTAAATATTTAGACATCTGTTTCTTTGTTCCTCCTTTAATTCCTGAATAAATTTCAGGCGAAACTACATTCACAAAAGTTACTGTATTAAGTGTTTTAATTAAGTTTTCACCTATGTATTTCCAATTACTTCTTATTCGTAACAAAGTGTCTAATTTTCTTTTAAACATATCTGTTCCACTTACTTTATGGCTTTGTATTTCGTACCTAAAAAGAAAATTATTTTTAGTGAGTTTTTTGTACAATCTTTCTCGTTTATCTTTTTGATTATATACTCTTCTTAGATGGTCATAAAATATTACATCGTAATTTTCGCTTTTAAATTCTACTCCTGTATTATCAAAAGTATTTTTATGAAACGCCTTATAGTCAAAAATACAGTTTACAATTCCTCGATGTTTCTCTTTTAATTTTAAAGTAACTCCTGTTTCTAATTTAGTAACCGTAGCATTCCATAGTTTATTTTCTTCCACACCTATTTTATCTGATAATAGTCGAATACAATCTACAAATGCTTTTTTAGACAAATCACGACTACTATCTAATCCATAATACCATTTTCTTAAATTTCCATCTATTCTTAGTCTTATCTTCCCCAGTCCTTTATTTTCGAACCAAGTAAGATTAATTCTGTATTTTTTTAATACTTTTTCTTGTTCCTCCTCTTCCAAATCCTCAACTAAAACCTTATTCAATTCCTTATGTTCTTCTAATTCTAAAAAACATTTATGAATTATAATTCCGTTCTTTTTACTTTGATTTCTATAGAATGCATAAAGCCCTTTTAAGTCTATAGGTAAATCTACATCTTCTACTATAATTCTTATTTTATCTACCATTATCTTAGATTTAAAAAGGTTTCTAATTCGTTTCTACTAACTAATATTTTTCCATTTCTTACAGGTTGAGATACTTTTAGTCCTTTTACTCGTAATCGGTCAAGTGTTTTTCTACTTATTCCATATTCCTTAATCAATTCTTGTACTGTAAGTATATCTTTTTTTTGCTGTTCTTTAAGCAATTTTTCCATTCTCTTAATTCTGTTAATGGTAAATGCTTTTAGTTTTTTAATTTCCGATTTTGTCGTCATTTTATACTGTTTAAGTTTTCAGGAATATTCCCTACTATACTAATAACAGTTTGTCTTACTTTTTTTTTCAAAAGAGTGTTAAATTTTTGTTAACGAAATTAGGATTTACAATAGAGGTGTTAATAACTTTTTGTTTTTAACGAA
This sequence comes from Tenacibaculum sp., assembly GCA_965242715.1. Classification (GTDB taxonomy): domain Bacteria; phylum Bacteroidota; class Bacteroidia; order Flavobacteriales; family Flavobacteriaceae; genus Polaribacter. The sequence goes on along the minus strand of OZ251501.1, from coordinate 164,098 downwards.
AAAACAACCCAAAATGGGTTGCTCTTAAACTGGAATTAGTGTAAAATCTATGCTACTTTTTTATTCTCTTCAAAATCATGCTTAGTTCCCCCTCCTAACCATTCTCCCGTAACAAGCCAAATTTCGTAAAAATAGAACCATTCACTTGCCCAAGGAATAATTGTATCTACAATCATTTTTCCTTTATTCCATTCGGTACCATCAGGAAAAAACAAACATAATTTTTGTTTTGGAGTAGAATAAACATGTGGTAACAATTTTTTGTCTTTATAGAGTTCTAATTTCTTTGGTTCTACAACAAAAGTTTCCACTTTATTATCCATTAACTTAACCCGAATAATTCATCAGAAATCAAAAAACCTGAATGTAAAGTGTTATATTTAAGCAGTTAAACACAAAATACATCATTTTTTAAAACACCCATATTTGAGCACTAAAGATACTTTATTTTATCGAGGAAATCAAGCTATTTCGGTTGATTTTTCAGCCACAGAGATTAGTTCAGATGGTTCTTTGATTCTTTTAGAAAAGTTAGAGAGAACCCACAACTTACTAAAACATTTTAGCAAGTTACTTCCTGATCTTCGAAACCCTAAATACATTACTTACAGTCGAGAGCATCAACTCAAGCAACGTGTGTTTATGCTAATGCTAGGTTATCAAGATGCCAATGATGTGACCCATTTACAAAATGACCCATTATTTAAAGATGTTCTTCAAGGAGATTTGGCTTCTCAACCTACTATTTCTCGTTTTGAAAACAGTTTGAATAAAGAAACTATTTTCAAACTTTCTTACGCTTGGATTGATCGTTACGTATCAAGCCTAAAAGGTCGAGATGAAATAACAATTGATGTTGATGCTACCGATGATCCAACATATGGGAATCAACAAATGTCAATGTTCAATGGTTATTATGGACAGTTTATGTTAAATGAATTATTTTTTCATGATGGAGAAACCGGTCAAATTATCCTGCCAGTTCTTCGCCCAGGAAATAGCCATTCGAATCGATGGTATGTCGGAATTTTAAGAAGAATTATTCAAAAAATAAAAAAAGCATATCCTGAACTAAAAATTACTATTCGAACAGATAGTGGATTTAGTTGTGCTCCTTTTTATAAATTAGTAGCTGATTATGATTTGTTTTTTGTAACAGGTCAGGCTAGTAATTCGGTACTCAAAAGAAAGGTTGAGCGTTGTAAAAAAGCGGTTCAACTTCAATATGTAAATCAGCATAAAAAACACCAACATTTCACATCGTTTCGCTATCAAGCCAAAAGTTGGCATAAACCACAACAAGCTTACTGTAAAATAGAAAGTACAGGGAAAGGCTTAAATGTTCGTCATTTTATAAGTAATATTAAAGAGAAAGGTGCCCGAGAAATATACTTTGATTTCTATGTAAAACGAGGTGAATCTAGCGAAAACAGAAGTAAAGAAGTCAAGAATATGTGTTTTTCCGATCGATTATCCAATCATGGATTTGTTGCAAACTTCTTCAGGTTGTTTTTAAGTAGTTTAGCCTACGAACTATTTTTATTACTAAAAAAAAGCATCAAAAAAACAACATTTGAAAAGGCTGAAAAATGGCAAATAAAGACAATAAGAACCAATTTATTAAAAGTTGGAGCTACCATAAAAGTCACTAAAAAACGAATATATTATCAGTGATCAAGAGCATTTGTATATCAAGATTTGTTTCGAGAGATAATAACTCAATAACGGTTTTAAAGTGAGAATTTTAAAACCTTGGGATACCTATGCTCTGTTAGTAAAATTAATCCTTTTTAACTTTTAAAATCAATTATAACATACTATTTACTCCAAAAAAGTTTAAAAAACGAAAGAGAGAATCCTAAAATCTAGAGATAAAAAATCTATTTTGAAATTTGTTCTAAATATAAATCCTATGAATAATGCGGGTTAATCAATACGGTATAGACACGACTTAATAAAGTAGGTTGTAATTGCCCTATCCATATAAGGGATTTGCTTTTATCTCTCTTGGTATAAGTTTCAGGGAAAGCCTTCAAAAGCAATTTCTCTTGGGTAATTAACGGGATAGCCTTTATTCTATTATTCCTCATTCTTGCCATGGAAATTATGCTTCTTTACTTCTTTACTTTTCTCGGTTCTACCACGAATTTAATGGAATTTATTAAATTCGTAAAAAAAAGGTAAAATGTTTACACATCAATTTTTCGATTTACTACTAAATTTAGATGACAACTGGCAAGTTGTAAAAGTAGAAGCAGATTATGCAATTTCAGACATAAAAATAGTCATTAAATTCATAGGAGAAAGAGCCCTTTGTCCAGAGACCATGGAATTATGTAGTTTATATGACCATGCACCAAATCGAGAATGGCGTCATTTAGATACGATGCAATATAAGACTTTTATAAGTTGTAAGTTGCCAAGAATAAAGAACAGTCAAGGAGCTGTAATCACCATAGTTCCGCCATGGGCAGATAAGCATACACGTCATACACACCTTTTTGAACATGCAATAATTGATTTACTATTAGCAACTAAAAATCAAACAAAAACAGCAAAATTAATGCGTTGTGGTTTTAATGTCATCAATAGAGTAATTCATTTAAGTACAGAAAGAGGTTTGAGTAGGAGAGATTTATCAAATATGGATTTTAGTCGTTTGAGTTTGGATGAAAAATCGTTTAAGAAAGGACATAAATATATAAGTGTCTTAAGTCATCCTAGAAGTGGTTTTATCATAGATGTAGAAGAAGGAAGAACTAAAGAATCTGTAGAAAAACTATTTGATAAATCTATGACAAAACAACAACAAAAACAGGTTAAAACTATAAGTTTAGATATGTGGAAAGCTTATATTTCTACCTCTAAAAGTCAATTACCAAACGCATCTATTGTTCACGACAGATTTCATTTGGTTAAGTATTTAAATACCGCTATTGATAAGGTTAGAAGAAGAGAAGTTAAAACGAATGATGAATTGATAAACAGTAGATATGCGTTACTTAAAAACCAAGAAAACCTAACCGAGAAACAACGAATAAAATTTGATGCAATAATCAAGGCGAACTATGAAGTTAGCAAGGCGTGGCAAGTCAAAGAAAATTTTAAAGATTTATTCCATAAAGAAACTAAGTATATTAATGGTTTTTATTTACTAATTAAATGGATACGAAATTCTACTTCTAAGCAAATTAAAGAAGTAACAAAGGTTGTTACAATGTTTGAAAAACATCTCTCTGGAGTTATAAATGCCTTAATAACTGAGTATAGCAATGCAATGGCTGAAAGATTAAATGGAAAAATACAAGAACTTAAATCTATTGGAAAAGGATATAGAACTTTTAAAAACTTTAGAAGTGCAATACTCTTTTTTAATGGAGGTTTAAATCTTTACCCATTAAAATAAGGGTAGAGCCCTTTTCTCTTTAGCAATATTGGTTCCTAAAAGACCTGTTCCTGTTGCCATTCTTAGGCTTCCGCTATCTCGCAAAGAACGACTTTGGTTACCTAATGCAGAAAAAGTCTTTTTTACTACATTTTCTCCCATTCCTTTACTTAAAGATTCATTTAGAAATATAATATCATTATCTATTTTTAATAATTTCTCAAAATAAACTTTTGCATCTTGAGCCCATTTTTTAAAAACTTTTTCTCTAATAGGGTGCTCTTCCCATTTATCAGCAAAATTCTCTCTGGAGTCAACAGGATTTTCTATAACAGTTATCTTTTTTCCATCTTCCCACTTATACTCTATATGTTCAGTCATTTTTGTTAGAATACTAATTAAAGCATCATAAAGATTATCTTCATTACCGTAAGATTTTGCACTTAAAGTTGTAATAATAATAGATATCGGTTTATCATCATTATCTACACAAGTAAAATCTCTATGTCTTTTCAATAATTGAACAGCTCTTTGTAATGAAGTTTTAACTTTATAATCAGGAACATCTTCAATACTAGCTTTTATCGTTTCAGCAAATAATTTTTTACTTTCATTCAACTGGATTAACATCTGATTATTAAACCATTTTTTATAACCTCTAGGGTTGGATTTCACCCAATCATCATTAATAGTATAAAAATTATCTTTTTCCTTATCAGTAATACCTATTGCAGAGTCTCCCAAAGAATTGCCTTTACTTGCTAAAAGTAATCGACTACCAGTATCTGGAATAGCAGGAAGTATATCAAGATGTAGTTGTGTGTCTTCTGCATATTCGATAGTCCAACATCTCCTACTTCCATCCAAATCTTTTAACTTATCTTTATATCTTCCTGATTTAAGCCTGTCTCCAATTAAATTTTTTAAATATGATTGTGTTAAACTTTTCACATTACCTTTCTTTAATTCGCAAACTAAATCAATATCATATTCTTCTTTATCTCAATACTCCGTTAAGTTTTTATGCTGCTCTGATACCATAATACAGTAGTTCTTTAATTTTTTGTTTATTATTCTTCAAGTTCGGTCTTATAGCGAACACGTTAAAAAATCGAGCAAGCATTAACTCATTGTGATGTAAGGTTTTAATATCCTTGATTGAGAAAGCCCCTCTTAGCCTTTTTTCAATAGGCATCCAATGTGTAATCTTAGCGAGATTAACCGTTGTAAGTGCTGTATTAAAATGAAAGTTGAGTTTATTTCTTCACTTCTTGCTTGACAGTGATTTAGACCTGAGTATTGCTTGGCATCTCTAAAAGTAAATTCTATTTGAAATCTGGTGCGATAATATGTCAAAACCATTTCTGCTGAAATTGTTACATCTGTAGAAAAATATAATTTATGATTCCATTTTCCTTTTTTAAGGGAATAAACAATCACAAGATTGATTTTTCTTTTTAATGATTTTGAGTATACAATAGCGCTGTATACTTTGCTTTTCGGATTATCTTCTATCAAAGAAAAATATTCTTTTCTAAGTTTTTTATAATCAATTTTTCCATCATATTTCTTAGGTCTTCCTCTCCCATATTTCTGTTGGTCAGTATAAATATATTGTAAGTCAGCATCGTTTCTTAGTCTGCTAACGGTCTCCAATCCATTATCAGAGAGTTTAGAAACAAAACCGTATTTGGAAAAATAAGCATCTGCCACAACATATTTAGACATCGAAAGAAGTATCTCTTTTCTTTGAATCAATATATTGGCATAATGATCTACCAAACTTTTTGATTCCAAATTATTTGGTGTCTGAACAGCCTCTAAATGAAACGCTGTATGATTATCTATATCAATCGCTGCTATACCAGATATTTCCAATCCCCATTTTGCCTTTCCCGCTACACCAGACCAATAATAACCAACTCCACAGGTGGATTTACCAGATTTACTAACATAACTCGGGTCGAAAGCAATGGTTAAATGTTTGCCCCCATACTCAGTAATCAATTCTTTATTGAAATTTAAAAAGTCAAAAGACTTACTAAACTGATTCCTGTAATGTTGTTCTCCATGATCACCATAACGACTTAACTGCATAAAATTTAAACGTCCTTTTATGCTGAGAAATAGACCAAAAACTTCCAACATAAAATCATATTGCCATTTATTTACATCTTTCATTTTGTTAAGTAATCTTTTTGTGTGATATTTATAGTTGGATTTCTCCTTGAGAAGCATCATTAATAGCTGTTTGAAATTAACTATTAATTTAATGATAATCAGGGAGTTATCCTAATTTTTGAGCCTGTTTTTTTAACTTATTTGATTGACTGTTAGAGGGTTAGGGCAAAGTTTAACGGAGTATTGTTATCTGATAAAGGCTTAATAATTGTACCCAAAGCAAAAGAGCCTTGAGCATACATATCTGGCTCAAGGGCATTAATTTCATCGTCATTATTTAAATATTCAGCGATTGCCTTATATTTACTTGTAGCATCATCGTACTGAGTTGTTGTTATGTCTAGAATTTCAGACATCTTTTTCAAAATTTTATTAAGTTCGCTTTTACTAGAAAGCGGAGAGTAGTCTTTAATCATATTTTTAATTTCTTTTAATTGTTAAGGCTTTTTCAAAGCCATTTCTTTCATCATAAACCTCCATAGATAAATCTGCTTTAGACATCCATACTCTACCAAATTCTATACTTGAAGAATTAGGCATACTTGGAAATACTTTTAAAATAGCATCATGTCCATGAACTCGTTTTATTTCATCAAATAACTGACGTAAAGTATTTCTGAAATTCTCAAGAGTTTTAGAATTTGTTAAAAAAGTATTATTAGGATTATCAATTGTTAAAGTCCAAATAGAACAATCATCATTAATTACCTTTGTAATTCTTTCATTATCAATACTAGCACTCAATGAAATGTTTAAAATAGGGATACCAAATTTTTTCTTATCAGGTCTATGAATAATAAATTTTTGGTTCTACCACGAATTTAATGGAATTTATTAAATTCGTAAAAAAAAGGTAAAATGTTTACACATCAATTTTTCGATTTACTACTAAATTTAGATGACAACTGGCAAGTTGTAAAAGTAGAAGCAGATTATGCAATTTCAGACATAAAAATAGTCATTAAATTCATAGGAGAAAGAGCCCTTTGTCCAGAGACCATGGAATTATGTAGTTTATATGACCATGCACCAAATCGAGAATGGCGTCATTTAGATACGATGCAATATAAGACTTTTATAAGTTGTAAGTTGCCAAGAATAAAGAACAGTCAAGGAGCTGTAATCACCATAGTTCCGCCATGGGCAGATAAGCATACACGTCATACACACCTTTTTGAACATGCAATAATTGATTTACTATTAGCAACTAAAAATCAAACAAAAACAGCAAAATTAATGCGTTGTGGTTTTAATGTCATCAATAGAGTAATTCATTTAAGTACAGAAAGAGGTTTGAGTAGGAGAGATTTATCAAATATGGATTTTAGTCGTTTGAGTTTGGATGAAAAATCGTTTAAGAAAGGACATAAATATATAAGTGTCTTAAGTCATCCTAGAAGTGGTTTTATCATAGATGTAGAAGAAGGAAGAACTAAAGAATCTGTAGAAAAACTATTTGATAAATCTATGACAAAACAACAACAAAAACAGGTTAAAACTATAAGTTTAGATATGTGGAAAGCTTATATTTCTACCTCTAAAAGTCAATTACCAAACGCATCTATTGTTCACGACAGATTTCATTTGGTTAAGTATTTAAATACCGCTATTGATAAGGTTAGAAGAAGAGAAGTTAAAACGAATGATGAATTGATAAACAGTAGATATGCGTTACTTAAAAACCAAGAAAACCTAACCGAGAAACAACGAATAAAATTTGATGCAATAATCAAGGCGAACTATGAAGTTAGCAAGGCGTGGCAAGTCAAAGAAAATTTTAAAGATTTATTCCATAAAGAAACTAAGTATATTAATGGTTTTTATTTACTAATTAAATGGATACGAAATTCTACTTCTAAGCAAATTAAAGAAGTAACAAAGGTTGTTACAATGTTTGAAAAACATCTCTCTGGAGTTATAAATGCCTTAATAACTGAGTATAGCAATGCAATGGCTGAAAGATTAAATGGAAAAATACAAGAACTTAAATCTATTGGAAAAGGATATAGAACTTTTAAAAACTTTAGAAGTGCAATACTCTTTTTTAATGGAGGTTTAAATCTTTACCCATTAAAATAAGGGTAGAGCCAAATTTTTCAATAACCACACTATCATCTTGCCATTCCCAAGTATCAGGCTCACGATGTTTTTGATACACATCAGCTGTATATAAATCTGGAATAAGAGTTCCTAATTTTATCAACAAAGGCTGAGGAGCTAAAGCAAAAAGAGAAAAATGTTTTGTCGGATTATTTTCAAAATGACTTATTACTTTCTTTTCAAAATCAACAATTAAATTTCTTTCTTCCACTTCCCAATAAAGTTTTTCATCATCTTCAATCACTCCATTTTTACCTCCAACTTCTATAGGTTCAGTTGATGGGTATAATCCTTTATCTGATAAAATTTTTCTTACATCATTAAATGAAGCGTTAGCCCGCATTATTCATAGGATTTATATTTAGAACAAATTTCAAAATAGATTTTTTATCTCTAGATTTTAGGATTCTCTCTTTCGTTTTTTAAACTTTTTTGGAGTAAATAGTATGTTATAATTGATTTTAAAAGTTAAAAAGGATTAATTTTACTAACAGAGCATAGGTATCCCAAGGTTTTAAAATTCTCACTTTAAAACCGTTATTGAGTTATTATCTCTCGAAACAAATCTTGATATACAAATGCTCTTGATCACTGATAATATATTCGTTTTTTAGTGACTTTTATGGTAGCTCCAACTTTTAATAAATTGGTTCTTATTGTATTTATTTGCCATTTTTCAGCCTTTTCAAATGTTGTTTTTTTGATGCTTTTTTTTAGTAATAAAAATAGTTCGTAGGCTAAACTACTTAAAAACAACCTGAAGAAGTTTGCAACAAATCCATGATTGGATAATCGATCGGAAAAACACATATTCTTGACTTCTTTAATTCTGTTTTCGCTAGATTCACCTCGTTTTACATAGAAATCAAAGTATATTTCTCGGGCACCTTTCTCTTTAATATTACTTATAAAATGACGAACATTTAAGCCTTTCCCTGTACTTTCTATTTTACAGTAAGCTTGTTGTGGTTTATGCCAACTTTTGGCTTGATAGCGAAACGATGTGAAATGTTGGTGTTTTTTATGCTGATTTACATATTGAAGTTGAACCGCTTTTTTACAACGCTCAACCTTTCTTTTGAGTACCGAATTACTAGCCTGACCTGTTACAAAAAACAAATCATAATCAGCTACTAATTTATAAAAAGGAGCACAACTAAATCCACTATCTGTTCGAATAGTAATTTTTAGTTCAGGATATGCTTTTTTTATTTTTTGAATAATTCTTCTTAAAATTCCGACATACCATCGATTCGAATGGCTATTTCCTGGGCGAAGAACTGGCAGGATAATTTGACCGGTTTCTCCATCATGAAAAAATAATTCATTTAACATAAACTGTCCATAATAACCATTGAACATTGACATTTGTTGATTCCCATATGTTGGATCATCGGTAGCATCAACATCAATTGTTATTTCATCTCGACCTTTTAGGCTTGATACGTAACGATCAATCCAGGCGTAAGAAAGTTTGAAAATAGTTTCTTTATTCAAACTGTTTTCAAAACGAGAAATAGTAGGTTGAGAAGCCAAATCTCCTTGAAGAACATCTTTAAATAATGGGTCATTTTGTAAATGGGTCACATCATTGGCATCTTGATAACCTAGCATTAGCATAAACACACGTTGCTTGAGTTGATGCTCTCGACTGTAAGTAATGTATTTAGGGTTTCGAAGATCAGGAAGTAACTTGCTAAAATGTTTTAGTAAGTTGTGGGTTCTCTCTAACTTTTCTAAAAGAATCAAAGAACCATCTGAACTAATCTCTGTGGCTGAAAAATCAACCGAAATAGCTTGATTTCCTCGATAAAATAAAGTATCTTTAGTGCTCAAATATGGGTGTTTTAAAAAATGATGTATTTTGTGTTTAACTGCTTAAATATAACACTTTACATTCAGGTTTTTTGATTTCTGATGAATTATTCGGGTTAGGTTGAAATTTTCCTATTTTAGAAAAATAAAAAACAACATTTGTTTTCACATTATCCTTTATAGAAGTAAGATTAAATACTCTATCCTCATGTGCTTTTTTAAATTCATTCAATTTAGTTACAGAACAATTTTCTTCTTCTTCATTATCTATTAAACGGTGGTGTTTCTGACATAATATCATTAAATTCCATATTTCATTTTTTTGTTCTTCAGTATATTTATCTGAAAACCTATGTGTTTTAAAATTAACATCTATAATATGGGCAATATGAGCATTATTCATATCAGCATATGTTAATTCATCTCTTAATACATAATCATTACAACCTTTAAATTGACATCTTCCACCAGATTTCACCCATAATTGTAATTTCACTTTATCAGTTATTGCTTTTCTATTTTTACCCATATCTACCCTTCTGTTTGTCTTGGATCTTTCGATTTAGGATAAGTTCTTTCTTCTTGAATACGTCCGTTAAGCTTATGTATTTTCAAAGAACCTCCTCCGTTTTTCAGAATAAATTCTTTTGCTGTTTTAATAGCTTCAACTTTAGTGCTATCAATCACTTTAGATGCTCTTTCAGCATTCTCTCTTTTGAGTTTATAAACTCCGTCTTTTTTTACTAAATGAAAATTCTCCATTTTTTATATGTATTAAATTACGACTTCCATTACGGAGGAAATACAATAACCGAGAAAAGAAAATGGAAATTTTGTTATTAAGAAATAATGTGTACATTTGCACACGCAAAAAATCTGTAACTCTCTCTCTTTCTATTTAGAGTTATAATGTTAAAAAGTCCTTCCAGTCAGATGTTAGGACTTATTTTTTTCTTCAAAAATTATGCCAAATGTTAAAATTTTCATAATTTTAGACACCTTTCTATTTTTACTGTCATTAATGGCGTAACCGATCCATTTAAACCTCCTCAAGATTTAAAACATTGACACTTGTGTCATTCTGACATAAAAAAATGAGTTTAAAATAACGCAGATAATCTCTTACCTAAATTAATTTTAAACTCATCTTAAAACCACTTAAAAATGGTAAATTCCTATCCAAACAGGTTTAAATATGGGCTGGAAGAATTAGAAACTTTATCTAACCACATAGATTTATACTTTTTTCTAAAGTTGATTACATTTAGAACTTTGTCTTTTGCTTGTAGATTATCGAAATCAAAACCCTTGTCAATTCCTAATACTAAAGAATCTTTATTTATGGCGTGTAAATAGATGTTCTTTTTACGCCATTTTTTATATGTTCCAAATGGAGCATAAGGTCTTTCGTATTCATTTTTACCTTTAACAATACTCCGTTAAACTTTGCCCTAACCCTCTAACAGTCAATTAAATAAGTTAAAAAAACAGGCTCAAAAATTAGGATAACTCCCTGATTATCATTAAATTAATAGTTAATTTCAAACAGCTATTAATGATGCTTCTCAAGGAGAAATCCAACTATAAATATCACACAAAAAGATTACTTAACAAAATGAAAGATGTAAATAAATGGCAATATGATTTTATGTTGGAAGTTTTTGGTCTATTTCTCAGCATAAAAGGACGTTTAAATTTTATGCAGTTAAGTCGTTATGGTGATCATGGAGAACAACATTACAGGAATCAGTTTAGTAAGTCTTTTGACTTTTTAAATTTCAATAAAGAATTGATTACTGAGTATGGGGGCAAACATTTAACCATTGCTTTCGACCCGAGTTATGTTAGTAAATCTGGTAAATCCACCTGTGGAGTTGGTTATTATTGGTCTGGTGTAGCGGGAAAGGCAAAATGGGGATTGGAAATATCTGGTATAGCAGCGATTGATATAGATAATCATACAGCGTTTCATTTAGAGGCTGTTCAGACACCAAATAATTTGGAATCAAAAAGTTTGGTAGATCATTATGCCAATATATTGATTCAAAGAAAAGAGGTCCTTCTTTCGATGTCTAAATATGTTGTGGCAGATGCTTATTTTTCCAAATACGGTTTTGTTTCTAAACTCTCTGATAATGGATTGGAGACCGTTAGCAGACTAAGAAACGATGCTGACTTACAATATATTTATACTGACCAACAGAAATATGGGAGAGGAAGACCTAAGAAATATGATGGAAAAATTGATTATAAAAAACTTAGAAAAGAATATTTTTCTTTGATAGAAGACAATCAGCAAAGCAAAGTATACAGCGCTATTGTATACTCAAAATCATTAAAAAGAAAAATCAATCTTGTGATTGTTTATTTCCTTAAAAAAGGAAAATGGAATCATAAATTATATTTTTCTACAGATGTAACAATTTCAGCAGAAATGATTTTGACATATTATCGCACCAGATTTCAAATAGAATTTACTTTTAGAGATGCCAAGCAATACTCAGGTCTAAATCACTGTCAAGCAAGAAGTGAAGATAAACTCAACTTTCATTTTAATACAGCACTTACAACGGTTAATCTCGCTAAGATTACACATTGGATGCCTATTGAAAAAAGGCTAAGAGGGGCTTTCTCAATCAAGGATATTAAAACCTTACATCACAATGAGTTAATGCTTGCTCGATTTTTTAACGTGTTCGCTATAAGACCGAACTTGAAGAATAATAAACAAAAAATTAAAGAACTACTGTATTATGGTATCAGAGCAGCATAAAAACTTAACGGAGTATTGCTTTAAAATACACTAAATTATTAATACTGGTAATTTTACGATGCTCAGCAATATCATTACACATAATTTCTCTTTTCATAAACTCCGAAACAAATATTTTATCACTTTGGAAATCATAAATTAACAATCTTAAAACCTTTTTACCTTTATAAGGCATTTCTGAAAGTTCTAGTTCAATTCCTTTTAATCTACGGCTTACATATCTACCTGCTTTTTTATCAAATGAGAAAATTACACCAAGTTGATTTTCTGTTAAGTTAGATATTGTGTGTGTTATTTTAAATCCATCAGAATTAATGTTATAAGTCGGATTTAAGTCATCGAAATTATACATACTCATGTTTCTTAGTTTTAAGGTTATTAAATATTTTGGCTCTACCCTTATTTTAATGGGTAAAGATTTAAACCTCCATTAAAAAAGAGTATTGCACTTCTAAAGTTTTTAAAAGTTCTATATCCTTTTCCAATAGATTTAAGTTCTTGTATTTTTCCATTTAATCTTTCAGCCATTGCATTGCTATACTCAGTTATTAAGGCATTTATAACTCCAGAGAGATGTTTTTCAAACATTGTAACAACCTTTGTTACTTCTTTAATTTGCTTAGAAGTAGAATTTCGTATCCATTTAATTAGTAAATAAAAACCATTAATATACTTAGTTTCTTTATGGAATAAATCTTTAAAATTTTCTTTGACTTGCCACGCCTTGCTAACTTCATAGTTCGCCTTGATTATTGCATCAAATTTTATTCGTTGTTTCTCGGTTAGGTTTTCTTGGTTTTTAAGTAACGCATATCTACTGTTTATCAATTCATCATTCGTTTTAACTTCTCTTCTTCTAACCTTATCAATAGCGGTATTTAAATACTTAACCAAATGAAATCTGTCGTGAACAATAGATGCGTTTGGTAATTGACTTTTAGAGGTAGAAATATAAGCTTTCCACATATCTAAACTTATAGTTTTAACCTGTTTTTGTTGTTGTTTTGTCATAGATTTATCAAATAGTTTTTCTACAGATTCTTTAGTTCTTCCTTCTTCTACATCTATGATAAAACCACTTCTAGGATGACTTAAGACACTTATATATTTATGTCCTTTCTTAAACGATTTTTCATCCAAACTCAAACGACTAAAATCCATATTTGATAAATCTCTCCTACTCAAACCTCTTTCTGTACTTAAATGAATTACTCTATTGATGACATTAAAACCACAACGCATTAATTTTGCTGTTTTTGTTTGATTTTTAGTTGCTAATAGTAAATCAATTATTGCATGTTCAAAAAGGTGTGTATGACGTGTATGCTTATCTGCCCATGGCGGAACTATGGTGATTACAGCTCCTTGACTGTTCTTTATTCTTGGCAACTTACAACTTATAAAAGTCTTATATTGCATCGTATCTAAATGACGCCATTCTCGATTTGGTGCATGGTCATATAAACTACATAATTCCATGGTCTCTGGACAAAGGGCTCTTTCTCCTATGAATTTAATGACTATTTTTATGTCTGAAATTGCATAATCTGCTTCTACTTTTACAACTTGCCAGTTGTCATCTAAATTTAGTAGTAAATCGAAAAATTGATGTGTAAACATTTTACCTTTTTTTTACGAATTTAATAAATTCCATTAAATTCGTGGTAGAACCAATATTTTTAAATAAGATGAGTTTTTAAGGTTGAGTTCCTCATCCCAAATTTCTTCATACATCTTTTTAAAGGCTTTTCTGTAATTATTTTTTTTAGCGTTTTTCTTTGTTAGTAAATCAGAAAACATATTTACGCCAAAAGAAATGCTTTCTGGTGTTCCTCGGTGAATCCCCATACTTCCTACTGTCCCAAACTCAAATACAAAATTATTTTTTTCTCCATTTGGATGAATAAAATCATTATGTTTAAACTCACAAAAGAAAGATGTATTATGAATATTTTCATAATAATAAATATTAGGAAAAAAATCGTCTATACTTCTTGAGTATCTTATACTATCACCATATTCTTTTTTTCTTTTCCAGTCAAAATCTACTTTTATACATTTTGAAGTAACAATCTCTTTTTTATATTCATCATAAATTTTCATTGAAACCCCTTCAAAAGTATCAGTTTTGAAATTTTCAAGTCTTATTACACAATTTTTTATGTGTTTAAACCTATAATCATTTGATTTTGTTAACTCAAAACTTGGCATAGGGAATTGTTCAAATTCCAACCAAGTGAAAGTATAAATCAGCTTAAATAATGAACTCTCTTTTGCCTTTACATAACGATAACCTTTGTCATGTTTACTTTTTTTACTCAGAATTATTCCTTTGTTTTTTCTTCGCTTTTCTTTTTTTTCTAATACTTCCATTTTATTACCTATTTATAATTTTTATTGTTGATATTCATAAACTCTTTCTATACCCATTAACTTTATTAAATTGTTAAGTGCCATTTCATCTTTTAATGATTTTTCATCAACATCTAAATATTTATTTACAAGATTAACTAATATTTCATTGCTTTGATATTGAAAATCAGCATCTATATAACATTTTTCAAGAAAGCCCATAGTTTCTTTTGCTGAAATATTTAAGCCTCGTGAAATCGTTTCTTCTGCAATTTCTTCAACAATTAATAAATCCACTATACTTTTTTTCTGTTTAGCAGAATTTATTGATTTGATTTTCTTAGTTGTTTTTAGTTTCATAATGATATTTTTTAAATTAAAAATTAAGAATTATTTCTTAACCTATTTCTCTGACGACAATTTAAAGTGCTTTTTTACACCTCACAAGTCAACAGAAAAATACAGTATCTTTTTAGAGTTATTTTTAATTACAAAACATACCTTTTCTATATAGAATTTTATCTTTTTTCTATCGACATTTTTTTTTGAAAATAATTTTTAAGTGGTTTTTTTTAAGAGTAAATATTTTTTCGATTTACACTGAAAAATGCTGAAAAAAGCTCGAAAAACGCAGATTTAAGGTTTTCAAACAAAAAAGCTGTCCTTTTTTTAGACAGCTAATCATGGTATTTATTAAGCAAAATTTTAAGTGAATTATTTCTTCATTTTATAAAAATCATTAATAGAACTATTAGGATTATTCTTCATCCATTTTTGTATTTCAGACGGTTCTGTATTTTCAGTAATTGATTTAGACTTTAATTGCCCTTTCTCTTTTCAATACTCCGTTAAGTTTTTATGCTGCTCTGATACCATAATACAGTAGTTCTTTAATTTTTTGTTTATTATTCTTCAAGTTCGGTCTTATAGCGAACACGTTAAAAAATCGAGCAAGCATTAACTCATTGTGATGTAAGGTTTTAATATCCTTGATTGAGAAAGCCCCTCTTAGCCTTTTTTCAATAGGCATCCAATGTGTAATCTTAGCGAGATTAACCGTTGTAAGTGCTGTATTAAAATGAAAGTTGAGTTTATCTTCACTTCTTGCTTGACAGTGATTTAGACCTGAGTATTGCTTGGCATCTCTAAAAGTAAATTCTATTTGAAATCTGGTGCGATAATATGTCAAAATCATTTCTGCTGAAATTGTTACATCTGTAGAAAAATATAATTTATGATTCCATTTTCCTTTTTTAAGGAAATAAACAATCACAAGATTGATTTTTCTTTTTAATAATTTTGAGTATACAATAGCGCTGTATACTTTGCTTTGCTGATTGTCTTCTATCAAAGAAAAATATTCTTTTCTAAGTTTTTTATAATCAATTTTTCCATCATATTTCTTAGGTCTTCCTCTCCCATATTTCTGTTGGTCAGTATAAATATATTGTAAGTCAGCATCGTTTCTTAGTCTGCTAACGGTCTCCAATCCATTATCAGAGAGTTTAGAAACAAAACCGTATTTGGAAAAATAAGCATCTGCCACAACATATTTAGACATCGAAAGAAGGACCTCTTTTCTTTGAATCAATATATTGGCATAATGATCTACCAAACTTTTTGATTCCAAATTATTTGGTGTCTGAACAGCCTCTAAATGAAACGCTGTATGATTATCTATATCAATCGCTGCTATACCAGATATTTCCAATCCCCATTTTGCCTTTCCCGCTACACCAGACCAATAATAACCAACTCCACAGGTGGATTTACCATATTTACTAACATAACTCGGGTCGAAAGCAATGGTTAAATGTTTGCCCCCATACTCAGTAACTCATGTTACGCATCCAAACCTCAAAAAAGGATGATTAAGCAGCTTTAGGTGTTGATAACTTTCTGAGTTCGTTATGAGCTGCTTTTTGAGCTGCTAAATAGATTTGTGTTTTCATAGCAAAATGATTTTTCCCTGTTCTTTGTTTAAGCCACTCTAACTTTATATAAGCTACAATTGACAATACAAAATGATTCGTTTGAGTTTCTGTTTTTTTAGTTGGAGATTTAGCAAAACCTGTGTTACTTTTAATCGATTTGTGATACTCTTCTACTGCCCACCGTTTTTTGTAGATTGTAGTTATTTGGTTATACGATAAATTTAAATCACTACAAGCCAAGTACAACTCGCCGACTGTATCATTCTCGTTTTTGAAAACTTGCTTTGTAAGCAACAGCGGAAAGTCTAGTTTTTCAAACCAAACTTCCACGGTTTGTTGTCTTGGCTGTAATGTTTTAATATTCACGTATGCTCCATTTTGCTTATCTTCTAAGGATAAGGCTACTTTTCGATTGCTTTTTAAGGCAATAATAAAATCATTTTTTAAAAGTTCTTTACAATAAACCATGTTCTCTGCTGAAGAAAACCAACTATCAGCCAACACATAATCAAAGTGTATTTTGCTACTACATTCCTGCAACATTTCTCTAAAAAGTTCGTTTTTAGTTTTGCTGCTTTTACGCTTTTGCCTTCCTGTTTTTTTGTCGGTAACCCAAATATTTTTCTTTATAAACTCTACACCACACGGTATACGCATGCCTCCAACTTCGACTAAAGCAGTTAGAAAATTAACCCCTTTTACAGACCTTCCAAACACATGGTCAAAATGCCAAGTGTTCAACTCACTTTCATCTGTATATTGTTTTTCTTGTATCGAATCATCAAAACTTAAAATGATAGTTTCTTTAGATTGAGTCAATTCTTCAACATAAGGTTTTGCCTTTTTCCATAGAAATTTACTGTCATAAACACCCGTTGATAATGCTCGTGTTATTTTATCATGTTTTATAGAGAGTAATGAAGCCATACCTGTAGCTGTCGTGTAAGAACTTGAACTTATCAAATAATCAGTATACAAATCAACAAAATTATCCATCTTTTTATTTCTCAAAGTTGTTAACAAGATAAACTATAAATATCTTAAATTCAAATTATTCTTGCGTAAGGTGAGTTACTAACATAACTCGGGTCGAAAGCAATGGTTAAATGTTTGCCCCCATACTCAGTAATCAATTCTTTATTGAAATTTAAAAAGTCAAAAGACTTACTAAACTGATTCCTGTAATGTTGTTCTCCATGATCACCATAACGACTTAACTGCATAAAATTTAAACGTCCTTTTATGCTGAGAAATAGACCAAAAACTTCCAACATAAAATCATATTGCCATTTATTTACATCTTTCATTTTGTTAAGTAACTCACCTTACGCAAGAATAATTTGAATTTAAGATATTTATAGTTTATCTTGTTAACAACTTTGAGAAATAAAAAGATGGATAATTTTGTTGATTTGTATACTGATTATTTGATAAGTTCAAGTTCTTACACGACAGCTACAGGTATGGCTTCATTACTCTCTATAAAACATGATAAAATAACACGAGCATTATCAACGGGTGTTTATGACAGTAAATTTCTATGGAAAAAGGCAAAACCTTATGTTGAAGAATTGACTCAATCTAAAGAAACTATCATTTTAAGTTTTGATGATTCGATACAAGAAAAACAATATACAGATGAAAGTGAGTTGAACACTTGGCATTTTGACCATGTGTTTGGAAGGTCTGTAAAAGGGGTTAATTTTCTAACTGCTTTAGTCGAAGTTGGAGGCATGCGTATACCGTGTGGTGTAGAGTTTATAAAGAAAAATATTTGGGTTACCGACAAAAAAACAGGAAGGCAAAAGCGTAAAAGCAGCAAAACTAAAAACGAACTTTTTAGAGAAATGTTGCAGGAATGTAGTAGCAAAATACACTTTGATTATGTGTTGGCTGATAGTTGGTTTTCTTCAGCAGAGAACATGGTTTATTGTAAAGAACTTTTAAAAAATGATTTTATTATTGCCTTAAAAAGCAATCGAAAAGTAGCCTTATCCTTAGAAGATAAGCAAAATGGAGCATACGTGAATATTAAAACATTACAGCCAAGACAACAAACCGTGGAAGTTTGGTTTGAAAAACTAGACTTTCCGCTGTTGCTTACAAAGCAAGTTTTCAAAAACGAGAATGATACAGTCGGCGAGTTGTACTTGGCTTGTAGTGATTTAAATTTATCGTATAACCAAATAACTACAATCTACAAAAAACGGTGGGCAGTAGAAGAGTATCACAAATCGATTAAAAGTAACACAGGTTTTGCTAAATCTCCAACTAAAAAAACAGAAACTCAAACGAATCATTTTGTATTGTCAATTGTAGCTTATATAAAGTTAGAGTGGCTTAAACAAAGAACAGGGAAAAATCATTTTGCTATGAAAACACAAATCTATTTAGCAGCTCAAAAAGCAGCTCATAACGAACTCAGAAAGTTATCAACACCTAAAGCTGCTTAATCATCCTTTTTTGAGGTTTGGATGCGTAACATGAGTAAGTAATCTTTTTGTGTGATATTTATAGTTGGATTTCTCCTTGAGAAGCATCATTAATAGCTGTTTGAAATTAACTATTAATTTACTGATAATCAGGGAGTTATCCTAATTTTTGAACCTGTTTTTTTAACTTATTTAATTGACTGTTAGAGGGTTAGGGCAAAGTTTAACGGAGTATTGTCTTTTATAACTTCCATTAAAGTTTTGTAGTTTGTTTTCTTAACTCTCCAAAAAACAGTAATATAATCGAGGAACTGCCAGATAAAAAACAACAATAAAGCAAAATGAGGTAAGTCGGTGTGCTTTATAGATATGTAGAGGTATATTGTTAAAATAGCCAAGCCTACTTTTAAAAAGCCCCAAAACGCATCTTTTAATAAAAACCTGTCAAAAGGAGTGAAAACAAAGGTGTACAAAAACCCTCTTAAAGTACTGACATAACTAATGTTTATAGCGTAATCTAACCCTTCAAACTGCTCTAATTTACTGCCAATTTCCTGTAATTTACTTTTAGGAAAGTATTTAGTGCCTGGTCGGTAAGTACCTTAATTTGCTAAAGAGTTCAATTTTTGTGTTGTACTTTTCTTTATTTTTTAAAAAAAGGGTTGGCTTTGAAGTTTTTTAAAACGGAGGCTGTTCAACTTGATAAAATCCTCCTTTTTAGGTCTAAAATTTGGTTTTAAATCATAGGTATCCTTAAAAAGACTAGATTACCTTGTTTTTAGGCTACTTTTTGCCTCTTTTTTGTTTTCGATTTTTCTTTTTCCTTTTTTATTAAGTTTCCCAGCCTATGAAGATTGTAAGACAAAACGGCTAGAGACACGTATTTGTCAAAATTGATTTTCCCTTTATCACAACACTTGTCTAGTCCGTGATATGTAAGTTGATTAATATTAGATTCGACAGCATTATGTGCGTTATTTAGGGTTTTAAAATCTTTCGAATGCTCTATTTCTTTGCGCTCTTTATTAGGCTTTCCCTTTTGTTTTATGATGGTATTTGGGATGATTGACTCTAGGTCTTTTATAATTTCTTTGGAGCTAAATCCTTTATCAAAACTTAAAGAGGCAATCCTACCACCAAACTGTTTTCTAAGCCTTTCTGCAATATCAATGGTAAAAGCAGCATCAGGAGTATCTGCTATGATTTGATCTAAAACGATAAAGTGATGTTGATCGGTTACAATCAAGTGTTTTTCTCCGAACTCAGCAACAACACCTGCCTTGCCTTTGCGAATCCATTTGGTGTGTGGTTCAAATAAAGAAAATATTTTTTCATTATGTGGAATTTTTTCACCTTTTAGAAGTCGTCTCTCTACCAAATCTATATGCTTGATTAGCATTTCAAAATAGTATTTCAATGCTACAAAGGCTAGTTCTTGAGAAAGCGTCTTTGGCGTGAAAACAGTTTGGAATTCTACTACCTTTTTTTGAAGTACTTTGGCGATGTCTAGATAATTTTTAGTGGCATATTTTAAACGAAACTCTTTGTTTTTACCTCCTGATTTTTTAACTTTTTGAAGTTTTCTAAACTCGATTTTAATGCGTTTTTTCCAATCTAAGTCTTTGCGCCAACCCTCTAGGTTTTGTTCTTTTGCCAAAGAACAACTAATTTCAATACACTTTCGGGAAGCATCCCATAACAGGTTATAATCCGTAGGGAAATGAACATTGGTTTTTACTACATAACTATCAACTTTGAGCCTAAGAGTTTGATCGTCTTTTTTTTTAAATACCCTTGTCCTACTTCCAAGACTAAGGCATTGATTTTGGTGATACTTTCGGTTTTTAATA
Organism: Tenacibaculum sp.; assembly: GCA_965242715.1. GTDB lineage: Bacteria > Bacteroidota > Bacteroidia > Flavobacteriales > Flavobacteriaceae > Polaribacter. The sequence goes on along the minus strand of OZ251501.1, from coordinate 143,276 downwards.
AACCAATATTCTCCTTTAAAGCGGTTAAACTATACTGCTTGACTTCCGATGAAAAACCATAAGAATCGCCTTCGATTCCCATCAGCTGGCGAACACATTTATCAAAATTGGCAATCCACAACAGCCGGTCGTAATTGGTGTTGAGCGTTAATCGAATCACAGACAAAACAATCACTTCCCAAATACTCATACCTTGCCTTCCTGTTTGCTTTTTATCTCTTAAAATTATAGGCGCTACGATGGAAAACATTTTTTGGTGATACAACTCATTGACAAAAATAGTTTGAAGAGCTAGTAATACAGGCGCAAGTTCGTCTCTGCTTTTGGTAGGAATCACTACCTCTGAAATAGGAAGGCTTCCTAGAATTGGTGATACTTCAAATCGTTTACGCATCGTTTCTTTTTTTGGCGAATCTACAGCGGATAATCCTAGTAAAATCGTTGTTCTTTCTAATTTACAGCTTTTTTGAAGAAAGATTCAATCCAAATTAGTAAGTTATTAACTTAATAACTCACCTTACGCAAGAATAATTTGAATTTAAGATATTTATAGTTTATCTTGTTAACAACTTTGAGAAATAAAAAGATGGATAATTTTGTTGATTTGTATACTGATTATTTGATAAGTTCAAGTTCTTACACGACAGCTACAGGTATGGCTTCATTACTCTCTATAAAACATGATAAAATAACACGAGCATTATCAACGGGTGTTTATGACAGTAAATTTCTATGGAAAAAGGCAAAACCTTATGTTGAAGAATTGACTCAATCTAAAGAAACTATCATTTTAAGTTTTGATGATTCGATACAAGAAAAACAATATACAGATGAAAGTGAGTTGAACACTTGGCATTTTGACCATGTGTTTGGAAGGTCTGTAAAAGGGGTTAATTTTCTAACTGCTTTAGTCGAAGTTGGAGGCATGCGTATACCGTGTGGTGTAGAGTTTATAAAGAAAAATATTTGGGTTACCGACAAAAAAACAGGAAGGCAAAAGCGTAAAAGCAGCAAAACTAAAAACGAACTTTTTAGAGAAATGTTGCAGGAATGTAGTAGCAAAATACACTTTGATTATGTGTTGGCTGATAGTTGGTTTTCTTCAGCAGAGAACATGGTTTATTGTAAAGAACTTTTAAAAAATGATTTTATTATTGCCTTAAAAAGCAATCGAAAAGTAGCCTTATCCTTAGAAGATAAGCAAAATGGAGCATACGTGAATATTAAAACATTACAGCCAAGACAACAAACCGTGGAAGTTTGGTTTGAAAAACTAGACTTTCCGCTGTTGCTTACAAAGCAAGTTTTCAAAAACGAGAATGATACAGTCGGCGAGTTGTACTTGGCTTGTAGTGATTTAAATTTATCGTATAACCAAATAACTACAATCTACAAAAAACGGTGGGCAGTAGAAGAGTATCACAAATCGATTAAAAGTAACACAGGTTTTGCTAAATCTCCAACTAAAAAAACAGAAACTCAAACGAATCATTTTGTATTGTCAATTGTAGCTTATATAAAGTTAGAGTGGCTTAAACAAAGAACAGGGAAAAATCATTTTGCTATGAAAACACAAATCTATTTAGCAGCTCAAAAAGCAGCTCATAACGAACTCAGAAAGTTATCAACACCTAAAGCTGCTTAATCATCCTTTTTTGAGGTTTGGATGCGTAACATGAGTTAATAATCAACAAAATAAAAGTTTATGACCAGGCACTATTTACCATTAGCCATTAAATACTGTGTAACAAGTTCCTTTTTCATTTCAATAGTTTAAAACAACCATTTTCAATGGCTAGGTCAATAGAATTTGTTTCTCCTGTTAAATCGTTACGAGTAATTGCGCTCCAAGCAGAGAACTCACCTTTTATATGGGAAGTAGTATTCTCGGTAAACTTTATCGAAGCAGAAATAAAAAGAGTGTCAATATCACTTGTTCCGTCAAAACCAATATCATAATCGGAAGAGGTCGAAGAATTAATTTGATACAAAGTGTTTAACTGTAAAGGAACAGGGAAATCTTCATACTCAAAGTAAAAATTAGTACTTCCATTATCTCCAAAATTTATGTAGCCTTGACTTAACAAAACATCTGTAACCACTTTCCCAACAGGATTAGCAGATTGATTTACTCCGTTCAGTTTCCAACAAATATATTCTGTTTCGTTTTCACACAAACAATTACTTTCTGTTTCAAGTGTCGAGGTTTCATCATCGTTATTACAGCTTACAAACACTAACAAAGCCACAAGGACTGGTAAAATTACTTTTCTCATTTTCTTAATGATTTTTAATTTCCATCAGTCCCAAACAGAAAGTTTATAACAAAAAATAGCGTGGGACAATAGCCTACTGCTTGGGGAGGTACTGGTATACCTACTGCACAAATAAACTAAGCCCACGCCGTAACGTGAACATTAATCTATTTATCTAGTGCAGTTTAAATTACCAGTTTTCCCAAGCAAGAATAAATAGCTAACGCTAACAATATTTTAATTTCTTCTTTTTTATTTCATATCGCAAATTTACAAATAATTATTAATCAACCTCTACAATCCAAAACTAACATTATTCATTACACCTTTTAACCCGCATTATTCATAGGATTTATATTTAGAACAAATTTCAAAATAGATTTTTTATCTCTAGATTTTAGGATTCTCTCTTTCGTTTTTTAAACTTTTTCGGAGTAAATAGTATGTTATAATTGATTTTAAAAGTTAAAAAGGATTAATTTTACTAACAGAGCATAGGTATCCCAAGGTTTTAAAATTCTCACTTTAAAACCGTTATTGAGTTATTATCTCTCGAAACAAATCTTGATATACAAATGCTCTTGATAACTGATAATATATTCGTTTTTTAGTGACTTTTATGGTAGCTCCAACTTTTAATAAATTGGTTCTTATTGTATTTATTTGCCATTTTTCAGCCTTTTCAAATGTTGTTTTTTTGATGCTTTTTTTTAGTAATAAAAATAGTTCGTAGGCTAAACTACTTAAAAACAACCTGAAGAAGTTTGCAACAAATCCATGATTGGATAATCGATCGGAAAAACACATATTCTTGACTTCTTTAATTCTGTTTTCGCTAGATTCACCTCGTTTTACATAGAAATCAAAGTATATTTCTCGGGCACCTTTCTCTTTAATATTACTTATAAAATGACGAACATTTAAGCCTTTCCCTGTACTTTCTATTTTACAGTAAGCTTGTTGTGGTTTATGCCAACTTTTGGCTTGATAGCGAAACGATGTGAAATGTTGGTGTTTTTTATGCTGATTTACATATTGAAGTTGAACCGCTTTTTTACAACGCTCAACCTTTCTTTTGAGTACCGAATTACTAGCCTGACCTGTTACAAAAAACAAATCATAATCAGCTACTAATTTATAAAAAGGAGCACAACTAAATCCACTATCTGTTCGAATAGTAATTTTTAGTTCAGGATATGCTTTTTTTATTTTTTGAATAATTCTTCTTAAAATTCCGACATACCATCGATTCGAATGGCTATTTCCTGGGCGAAGAACTGGCAGGATAATTTGACCGGTTTCTCCATCATGAAAAAATAATTCATTTAACATAAACTGTCCATAATAACCATTGAACATTGACATTTGTTGATTCCCATATGTTGGATCATCGGTAGCATCAACATCAATTGTTATTTCATCTCGACCTTTTAGGCTTGATACGTAACGATCAATCCAGGCGTAAGAAAGTTTGAAAATAGTTTCTTTATTCAAACTGTTTTCAAAACGAGAAATAGTAGGTTGAGAAGCCAAATCTCCTTGAAGAACATCTTTAAATAATGGGTCATTTTGTAAATGGGTCACATCATTGGCATCTTGATAACCTAGCATTAGCATAAACACACGTTGCTTGAGTTGATGCTCTCGACTGTAAGTAATGTATTTAGGGTTTCGAAGATCAGGAAGTAACTTGCTAAAATGTTTTAGTAAGTTGTGGGTTCTCTCTAACTTTTCTAAAAGAATCAAAGAACCATCTGAACTAATCTCTGTGGCTGAAAAATCAACCGAAATAGCTTGATTTCCTCGATAAAATAAAGTATCTTTAGTGCTCAAATATGGGTGTTTTAAAAAATGATGTATTTTGTGTTTAACTGCTTAAATATAACACTTTACATTCAGGTTTTTTGATTTCTGATGAATTATTCGGGTTAACTCGTTTACATCTGTATTTACATAAATAGCAGAGGTACTTATTTTTTTATGTCCCATAAGTTTCATAATGATAAAAGCGTTTTCACTTCTCCCAAGAACAGTACCAAAGGTGTGGCGAGAAAGATGAAAAGAGACTTTCTGCTCCACTTTCGCCAAACTAGCTATATCTTTTAAGACATAATTCGTTTTCTGATTGCTTATCACTCTAAATACGGTTTCTCTTTCTTCCTTATGTTTACTATTCTTATCAAGAATCATTTTTGCTTCGTCGTTTAAAGGAATACTTACAGGACTTTTAGTTTTTTCTTGTACTATTTTTATCATTCCGTTTTCTATGTTTTCCCATTTTAATTTTGACATATCACCAAATCGTAAACCTGTATAACAAGCAAATAAAAATTTATCCCTGATTTCTTCTAATCGTTTATTTCCTTTCAAATCAACCTCTACAATTTTATTTAGTTCTTCCAAAGACAAAGCAGTATTCTTACATTTCGGTTTATCTAATTTAAAATTTCTGTAAGGATATTCTTCCATAAGTTTTAAATCAAAAGCAAATTTTAAAGTAGCTCTAAAATTTTTCTCCCTGTTCCAAACTCCACCTTTTCCAATTTCTTTTTCATTAATTAAAAAATTACGAAAAGAGTGCAGAAATTTAAAATCAACTTCATTCAGTCTTAACTTAGGTTTAAACTCTTTCAAACTTTTTCTCAACAAAAGATATTTATCAATAGTACTCTGAGCTAAATTTCTAAACCTTGTTTTACAAAACACCTCATCGAAATAAGTAAAATAACATTGGTGGTCTTCGTTTTTAAAGAAACTCTTTATCATTTCAGCACTTACAAAGTTTCCTTTCGATTTCTCCAATTTAATAAAGTCTTCGGTTTCCAAAACAATAGTTCTTAACCTGTTATTCTCTCGAATTCCAAAACCTTTACCAATGAAAGATTGACTTTTACTATCCCAATTATCTTTCTTTCCACTTTCTCCTGTAGAAAGTTTTACAAGAGGTTTCCCATTTAACAAAACCTGTAAATAAAGCGGACAAGTCCCATCCTTTTTTTCCTTGTCTTTCCTCAAAATCATCTTAACAATATACTTCTGTTTCATTTTTTTACATTTTAGTGTTACTACCTATATAATATCCAGTAGCTTTTTTTTCATTACGAAAATCGAAACATTTATTTACAAAACAATGAGAAAGTCAATAAAAATGGGAGTTTAAAAAGTACTATTATATACAAAAACCAGAACAACCTGAGTAAACTATACCCTTTTTTAGGGTGAAAAAAGACAAAAGAGACCGACCGACAAACAGAGGGGTTTACAAAGGGGGATTAAAAAAGTCTAAACAAGACGAAAGGTGACTAAAGAAGAGGTTTTATACAAACCCAACAAAACAAAGGAAAAAACTCGACAAACAGGTAATTTATATAGGAATAAGGCATAAAAAAAGCACCCATAAAGAGTGCTTTTTGCGGTCTGGACGGGACTCGAACCCGCGACCTCCTGCGTGACAGGCAGGCATTCTAACCAACTGAACTACCAAACCGTTGCTAATAGCGGGTGCAAATATAATACACATTTTTATATATGCAAACAGAAACCTTAATTTTATTTCATTTTTTTTCTACTGATTAAATAGGAAGTCAAAACTTGATTAAAACCCATATTAATATCTACAGGAACATAATCTATCTTATACTGCAAGCATCTGTTTTTTAGTTCACTAAAATATTCTGAAACAGACTTAGTATATTCTTCCTGAATATTTTCTGCGTATAAGTTAATTTCTTCTCCCGTTTCTACGTCTACAAATTTCTTGGGCGAACTATCAAAATTAAAATTAAATTCTGTTTTCCCATCAAACGTGTGGAATAAAACAACTTCGTGTTTGTTGTATTTTAAATGATGAAGTGCATCAAACAATTTTTCTTTATCCTCTGATGTCTGAAACATATCAGTAAATAGAAAAATTAAGGATCTTCGGTGAATTTTATCGGCAATCTCGTGCAAATAGGTATACGTTTCAGTTGATGTTTTAGATTCAGAAACTAACAATTTCTCCAATTGATCCAATAGCATTTTTCTATGACGCTCACCTCCTTTTTCAGGTGCGTAATACTCATATTCATCTGCATAAATACTTAAACCTACTGCATCTCGTTGACGTTTTAAGATTTCCATCAATGAAGCAGAGGCAACGGCAGAAAACCCTATTTTGTTTAAATTATCTACTGATTGGTTTTTTACAATCGGATAATGCATTGATGCAGAGTTATCAATAATTATATGGCAGCGAAGATTGGTTTCTTCTTCATATTTCTTGATATACAGTTTCTCTGTTTTAGCAAAGAGTTTCCAATCTATATGACGTGTACTCTCACCGTTATTGTACAACTTATGTTCAGAAAACTCTACAGAAAACCCATGAAACGGGCTTTTATGTATTCCTGTAATAAAACCTTCTACCACTTGTTTTGCTAACAAATCGAGGTTTTTTATTTCTGAAGTATGTATTTCTGAAAGGTTTATCATTATGCCTAAAATAAAAAAAGGTTTGACGTTAGCCAAGCCTTTTCAGTAATATAAAGTGTTACTACTATTTATATAGCAGCATCAATTTTACCCGTGTACACATTTTTAGGTGCTACACCAACCTGCTTATCTACAACTTCTCCGTTTTTAAAGATTAAAACCGTTGGAATGTTACGTACTCCATATTTAGCTGCAAATTCTTGGTTAGCATCTACATCTACTTTTCCTACAATAGCTTTCCCTTCATATTCTGTATAAATTTCGTCAACAATTGGCCCTACCATTCTACACGGCCCACACCAAGCTGCCCAAAAATCTACCAATACAGGTTTGTCTGATTTTAATACTATTTCTTCAAAGTTTGCATCTGTAATTTCTAATGCCATTTTATTTATTTTAAATTGTTATTCTATGTTCGCTATACAAAAGTAATCAAATATTCTGCCAAAACAATTTTATGAAAATTACTTTTTCTTATCTGTCTATCAATACTCTCTATCTTTACAACTTAAAATATGGATGAAGCAATTTGTTGAATGTTTGTAGATTTACCCATAGAATAATAATGAAGTACAGGTACATTTGCAGCTAATAACTCTTTAGATTGCTGAATAGCCCATTCAATTCCAACTTGCCTCACTTCTTTATTAGATGTACATTTTTCAACCTCTTCTATCAAAACCTCTGGCAAATCAATTTTAAAAACTTGTGGCAATAATTGTAGGTGTCTATTTACTGCTAGAGGCTTTATTCCTGGAATTATAGGAACTGTAATTCCTATATTTTTTGCAGCTTCAACAAAATCAAAATACTTTTTATTATCAAAAAACATTTGTGTTACTACATAATTTGCTCCAGCGGCTACTTTTTCTTTTAAGCGTTTTAAATCGCTAATCATAGAAGGAGATTCTAAGTGTTTTTCAGGATATCCTGCAACACCAATACAAAAACCTGCTTTATCATCAACATCAATTACATCGTGTAAATAAGTACCACAATTTAAATTCTGAATCTGGTTAACCAATTCTGTTGCAAAAGTATGCCCACCTTGTGTAGCCTTAAAATACTGTTCACCTTTCATTGCATCACCACGCAATGCCATTACATTATTAATGCCTAAATAATGACAATCTACCAATAAGTATTCAGTCTCTTCTTTAGTAAAACCACCACACAAAACATGCGGTACAGTATCTACATTATATTTATGTTTTATAGCTGCACAGATACCCAAAGTACCTGGACGCATTCTTGTAATTTTACGATCAAACAACCCTTCTTTTTCTATGTATATAAGCTCTTCTCTAGAAGTGGTAACATCTATAAATGGCGGATTAAATTCCATTAATGGATCTATATTATCATACAATCCTTGTATATTTTTTCCTTTTTTAGGCGGAATTATTTCAAAAGAAAACAATGTTTTTCCGTTGGCATTTTTTATGTGTTCTGTTACTTTCATTTTATATTCTTTTGGCGTTACCACAAGGGTCGCGCTTTACGTTATATCTTTTTTTCTTTGTTCTCGATACAAATCTGTTCATACTTCACAAATTTACTCGAACTGACATCTAAAAAGGATGCCACTTCAATCGCTAACGCTTGCTTACTCTTATGAATAATCTAAACCTTAAAAGTTTTTAAAACCTATTAACCTAATTATTGGTCTGCAATATTGGGGTGTAACCATTTTCTTGCTTTCTCTAGGGTAATTCCTTTTCTTAAAGCAAAATCTTTAATTTGGTCATCGGTTATTTTTCCTAATCCAAAATATTTAGCTTCTATATTTGCAAAATAATATCCCGATACTGCTGCTGCTGGCCACATTGCTAAACTCTCGGTTAAGGTGACTCCTATTTTATCCTCTACATGTAATAACTCCCAAATAGTTTCTTTTTCTAAATGATCTGGACATGCTGGGTATCCAGGAGCGGGACGAATTCCTTTATAATTTTCTTTAATTAAATCTTCATTTGTCAATGCTGCATCACTAGAATATTTCCAATGTTTTGTTCTAACTTGCTTGTGTAAATATTCTGCAAAAGCTTCTGCAAATCTATCTGCCAATGCTTGTGCCATAATTGCATTGTAATCATCATCTTTATTTTTATAGCTACTAGCCAATTCATCTGCTCCAAAAATGGCGGTACAAAATGCCCCCATATAATCTGTAATTCCTGTTGCTTTAGGGGCTATAAAATCTGATAACGCAAAATTTGGTACACCATCTCGTTTTTTTAACTGTTGCCTAAGCGTTCTAAATATCGCTATTTCTTTTCCGCTTTTTTGAATAGAAATATCGTCATCATCAATAGTGTTTGCTTCAAACAATCCAAAAATTCCTTTTGGTTTTAACAATTGCTTTGCTACAATTTCTTTTAACATTTCTTGGGCATCCTCAAACAAACTTGTTGCTTGTTCTCCTACAACTTTATCCGTTAAAATATCTGGGTATCTTCCATGTAAATCCCAACTTCTAAAAAAAGGACTCCAATCTATAAATGGCACCAATTCTTTTAAACTCAACTGTTCTAATGTTTGAATGCCTAATTCTTTCGGCTTTGTAAGAATACTCGTTTCCCAATTTATTTTAAATTTTCTTTTTCTAGCTTCTTCTATTGATATATATGCTTTTGTTTTTCCTCGTTTTAAAAACTTCTCACGAAACTCGTCGTAATCCTTTTTTAATTTGATTACATATTCTTTTGACGTGTTTTTATTTAGTAAATTAGCCACTACAGTAACAGCTCTTGACGCATCATTTACATGTACTACTGCATTCTTATATTCGGGATTTATTTTTACAGCTGTATGTGCTTTAGAAGTGGTTGCCCCACCAATTAAAAGAGGCACTTCAAAATTTTGACGTTCCATTTCTTTTGCCAAATACACCATTTCATCCAACGATGGCGTTATTAATCCTGATAAACCAATAATATCTACATTTTCTTTTTTTGCAGCTGCAATAATTTTTTCTGGTGGTACCATTACACCCAAATCAACTATCTCATAATTATTACACCCCAAAACAACGCTTACAATATTTTTACCAATATCATGTACATCTCCTTTTACTGTTGCCATTAAAATTTTGCCTAAAGCCTTTTGTTCTGCCCCTTTTTCTTCTTCAATAAAAGGATTAAGGTGTGCGACTGCTTTTTTCATTACTCTAGCAGATTTTACTACTTGAGGTAAAAACATTTTTCCTTCTCCAAATAAATCTCCAACCACATTCATTCCTACCATTAAGTTTTCTTCTATAACTTCAATCGGTTTTTCTGCTTTTAGTCTTGCTTCTTCGGCATCTTCTACAATAAAAGTATCAATTCCTTTTACCAAGGCATGTGTAATACGATCTTGTAAAGGTAATTTACGCCATTCTAAGACCGTAGTATCATCTACTTTTTTCTTTCCTTTTACAGTTTCAGCAAAATCTAATAAACGATCAGTAGCATCTTCTCTTTTATTAAGAACTACATCTTCTATTCTTTCTAATAAATCTTTCGGAATATCGTCATATACCTCTAACATTGTAGGGTTTACAATTCCTATGTTCATTCCTGCTTGAATGGCATAGTATAAGAATACCGAATGCATAGCTTCTCTAACGGTATTATTTCCTCTAAATGAAAAAGAAACATTACTAACACCTCCACTAACACTTACATTGGGTAAATTTTGACGAACCCAACGTGTTGCTTCAATAAAATCGACGGCATTTTTTCGATGTTCATCCATTCCTGTGGCTACCGGAAAAATATTTAAATCAAAAATAATATCCTCCGAAGCAAAACCTACTTTATCTACTAAGACCTTATAAGACCTTTCTGCTATTTCAATTCTACGTTGGTAAGTATCAGCCTGTCCTACTTCATCAAAAGCCATTACTATTACAGCAGCTCCATATCTTTTTATTTGAGTAGCTTGCCAAATAAATTTTTCTTCTCCTTCTTTTAAACTAATTGAATTTACAATAGATTTTCCTTGAACAACTTGTAATCCAGCTTCTATAATTTCCCATTTAGAACTGTCAATCATAATGGGCACTCTACAAATATCTGGTTCGGCAGCAATTAAATTTAAAAAACGAACCATAGCTTGTTTTCCATCGATCAAACCATCGTCCATATTAATGTCAATAACTTGTGCTCCTCCCTCAACTTGATGGCGTGCAATGGCTAATGCTTCATCAAATTTTTCTTCTTTTATTAACCTTAAAAACTTACGTGAACCAGCAACATTAGCTCTTTCTCCAACATTTATAAAATTGGAGTTTTCATTTAATATCAGTGGTTCTAAACCCGATAAGTGTAAGTATTTTATTTGTTTACTCATTTGTTTTATAACGCTAGTATTCGATTTTGCCTTTGCTTAACCAAACATTGTTTTTTTACTATTTATAATGCTGTACTATAGGAAATGGTTCATAAAAATGATGTAATAATGATTTCCATTTTTGGTATTCTTCAGATTTCCGAAACCCTATTTTAGGGTCTTCGATTGTTTCCCAATTCACTAATAATAGGTACTTATCTTCTTCTTCTATACATTTTTTAAGTTCATGGGAAAGATATCCTTTCATTGATGAAATGATATTTTTAGCCTCTTCAAAATTATTTTCGAATGCTTCTGAAAGTCCTTCTTTTATCTGTAAAATTGCTACTTCTAAAATCATGATATGTTTACTTTAACTTTCTAGGTTGATACCTATTTGCCAAGGCTACAATTACTTTAATATGTTCTGGAGTGGTACCACAACATCCTCCAATAATATTTATCAAATTCTTTTTTAAATATTCTTCTATTTGAACGCCCATTTCTTCAGCGGTTTCATCGTATTCACCAAAAGCATTTGGTAAACCTGCATTTGGGTGTGCCGAAATTGCAAACTTAGTTTTAGAAGCAATTGCTTCTAAGTGAGGTTGTAATAAATTAGCTCCCAGTGCACAATTAAACCCTACTGATAATAGTGGAATATGAGAAACTGAAATTAAAAAAGCTTCAGCTGTTTGACCCGATAATGTACGTCCGCTTGCATCTGTAATTGTACCAGAAACCATAATGGGTATATCAATATTACGTTCATCCTTTACCTCTTCAATAGCAAATAAAGCTGCTTTAGCATTTAAGGTATCGAATACTGTTTCTACCAATAAAAGGTCAACTCCACCATCAAGTAAGGCTTCGGTTTGTTGTTTATAGGCGATTCGTAATTCATTAAATGTAACTGCTCTGTACCCTGGGTCATTTACATCTGGCGACATGCTTGCCGTTCTATTAGTGGGACCTATAGCACCTGCAACAAATCGTGGTTTTTGCGGATTTTTTTTAGCAAACTCGTTGGCTACTTCTTTTGCGATTTTTGCCGATTGGTAATTTAGCTCGTATACCAAATTTTCCATTTGATAATCTGCCATGGCAATGGTTGTTCCTGAAAAAGTATTTGTTTCTATAATATCAACCCCAACTTCGAAATATTTTCTGTGTATTTCTTTAATAGCTTCTGGTTGTGTAATAGATAGTAAATCATTGTTTCCTTGTAAAGGAGTCGGATAATCTTTAAAACGATTACCTCTAAAATCTTCTTCAGTAAATTTATATTCCTGAAGCATAGTTCCCATTGCACCATCGAGTACTAAGATTCGTTTTTGTATTTCTTGATAAATGTTTGACATTATTGAGATTTGTATCAATGTGTCATCCGAAAAGTAAGAGAAAAGTTACTTATGGTTATCTGTCAAATTAAAATATAATTTGTAGAATTTAGCACCTACTTTAAAAGATAAAGGGTTGCTAAGGCTTCACAGGGTCTAATCCCTCTGCCTTTCGTGATAACGAATCAATAAGTTAATGAACTAAGCAAAGTAACGTAATTATTTTTTCATATCATATATAAACAAAATAAATATTTTATTCAAAAAGGTCTGAAGAGAGATAACGATCTCCTCTATCACAAATAATAACTACAATAATTCCTTTATCTATTTCTTGTGCTAATTTTAATGCACTCGAAACGGCTCCTCCACTACTCATACCTGCAAAAATACCTTCTTCGGTAGCTAATAATCGTGTTATTTTTTTAGCTTCTTCTTCACTTACTTCAATAATTCTATCAACTTTTGATGCATTAAAAATAGCTGGCTTATAATCTTCCGACCATTTTCTAATTCCAGGAATCGAAGCTCCGTCTTTAGGTTGTACACCTACTATAGTAATTTCTTTATTCCGTTCTTTTAAATAGTCAGATACTCCCATAATAGTTCCGGTAGTTCCCATAGCGGAAACAAAATGTGTGATTTTTCCTTCAGTATCTTTCCAAATTTCAGGACCTGTAGTTTTATAATGTGCTTTAGAATTATCGTAATTATCAAACTGATTTAATCTAAAATACCCTTTCTTATATTTTAATTCTAAAGCATGGTCTCTTGCTCCTTCCATTCCTAATTCTTTTGGTGTCAAAATTACTTTTGCTCCATAAGATTTCATTGTTTTTATTCTTTCTGGAGTTGCATTTTCTGGCAAAACTAATACCATATTTACGCCTAAAACCTTTGCCATTAACGCCAAAGCTATCCCTGTATTTCCGCTTGTTGCTTCTACTAAAGTATCGCCTTTTTTAATGTTCCTCTTGTTAATAGCTTCAAAAATCATATTATAAGCCGCACGATCTTTTACACTTCCTCCAGGGTTATTTCCTTCTAATTTTAACAATAATTTTACGCCTTTTTTTCGCAAAATACTACTTACTTCAACTAAAGGCGTATTTCCAACAAAATCTATAATGCTTTTTGTTTTCATCTGTTTTATATTTTTTAGTGTATCACCTCTATTTTTTGATCTATAATTTTATTCTCGGACTTATGTATAATAATTGAATTTTCTGGTATTGATTCTGTTACACATACATTAGCTCCTATAATACTGTTTTTACCAATTATAACCTCTCCACCTAAAATAGTAGCATTTGCATAAATGGTTACGTTATCTTCTATTGTTGGGTGCCTTTTTGTTGATGCTAAACTCTTTTTAACTTGAATTCCGCCCAATGTTACTCCTTGATAAATCTTCACATTATTTTTTATAAGGGTTGTTTCTCCTATAACAATTCCAGTAGCATGATCTATAAAAAATGAATTTCCAATTTTTGCTCCTGGATGAATATCTACTCCTGTTACCCCATGTGTATACTCACTCATCATTCTAGGGAGTATAGGCACATTTAACTTCTCTAATTCATGACTTAAACGATAAATAGCAATAGCATGAAAACCTGGATATGCTAAATATACTTCTTCTAAACTCTTACAAGCAGGGTCGGTTTGTTCAAAAGCGATAGCATCTAAGTCTAGTTTTTCTCTTATTTCTTGAAACATGTTTTCATAAATTTCCCATATTTCTTGAATTTCTGAGATAGAAAGTTTTTTAGCAATCGTATAAAATTTATCTTTTATACTCGCTTTATTTAAATTTTCATATTGCTCATCAAACAATGAATAAAACAATTGTTTTGTAAAAATTTCAACAGTGTCTTTTAAACAGATATTGTAATTTTTTAAAATTGTTTTCTCTACTATATCGTTCATTATATTTCTGGTGCTAATTCTATTTCCAACCCATTTAGTTGAGGTGTTATTTGAATTTGACATCCTAAACGGCTATTGTCTTCTACATTAAATGCTTCTGCTAACATCATATCTTCATCGGGTGTCATTTCTGGTAATTTGTGACTTGATTTTATATAACATTGACAAGATGCACACATTGCCATACCTCCGCAAACACCTATAGTGCCTTCTTCTACTAATTCATAAGAACGAACAATTTCCATTAGGTTCATGGCCATATCAGTCGGTGCAATAATTTCATGTATTACACCATTTCGATCTGTTATTTTTATGGTAATATCTGACATTGTATTTTTACAGTGAAATTATAACTTTAATTTAAGAAATCATGTAATTAATTAATTGCTTTTATAACGGCTTTTGGTGCTTCCTTTTTAGTACCGTCAAAACCTTCTACACCCCCAACTGTAGTGTATTTCATTACATATTTTTTATCTGGATGAATACGTTTAAATGCACTTTGACACATTAAAGTTGCTTCATGAAAACCACATAAAATTAGTTTTAATTTCCCTGGATAGGTATTTACATCTCCAATTGCATAAATACCGGGAATATTGGTTTGATAATCAAGTGCATTATTTACTTTAATAGCATTTTTCTCAATATCTAATCCCCAATTACCAATAGGTCCTAGTTTTAGGGACAAACCAAATAGCGGAATAAAATGATCTGTTTCATATACATATGGGTCTTTCCCTTTTTCGGTTATTTGCACACCTGTTAGATGGTCATCTCCGTAAATTTCTTTTATTTCTGCTGGAGTTATCAAGTTTATTTTTCCAATATCTTTTAACTCTTGTACTCTTTCAACTGAATCTAAAGCACCTCTAAATTCGTTTCTACGGTGCACCAAAGTAACTTCAGAAGCAATGTCTGCTAAAAAAATAGACCAATCTAATGCTGAATCTCCACCACCAGCAATAACCACTTTTTTATTGCGATATAATTCTGGTTCTCGAATAATATATTCCACCCCTTTATCTTCAAAGTCAGCAATAGTAGGAATTGGAGGCTTTCGTGGTTCAAAACTCCCCAACCCACCTGCAATAGCAATAACTTTTGCTTGGTGTTTTGCGCCCTTGTTTGTAGTTACTATAAAAGTACCATCATCTTGTTTGTCTATCGTCTCTGCTCTTTCTCCTAAAGTAAAACCTGATTCGAATTGTTTTATTTGCTCTAACAAATTTGCTGTTAAATCTCCAGCTAAAATCTCTGGATATGCTGGTATATCGTAAATAGGTTTTTTAGGATAGATTTCTGAACATTGCCCACCTGATTGCGGCAATGCATCTATTAAATGACATCTTAATTTTAATAACCCTGCTTCAAAAACGGTAAATAACCCTATAGGTCCTGCTCCTATAATTAATATATCTGTTGTAATCATTTTTTCTTCTTTTTAGACCTCACAGGTTTTAAAAACCCGTGAGGTCTTATACTACTCTATTTATTATTTCACTAAACTTTTTGTGAGTTCGTTTAATGTATTTACTTTTTCTTTGAAATCTCCTTTAATGGTTTTTCTGTATTTGTTTAAGTTTTGAACTAACTCATTGATATCTTCTGGAATCACTTCTTCAAAGAATTGACGTAGCCTTTTCGTTGTTGTTGGAGATTTTCCGTTGGTAGAAATGACTATTTTTACATGGCCTTTTGTTACAATTCCACCTAAATAAAAATCACACAAGCTTGGGGTGTCTGCTACATTTATTAATAGATTACGTTGCTTACAATCGGCATATACTTGTTTGTTTATTTTGGTGTTTTCGGTGGCTACGATTACTAAGTCTTTGTTTTCTAAAAATTGTTTATTATATATAGTTTCTATAATTTCTACCGAATGTTTTTTTGCTAATTTGTTGATTTCAGGTAGTATATTTGGAGCGATTATTTGAACCTTCGCATTTGGACTTGATTTTAGTAAAAAACTCAACTTTTCTAAACCAACATTCCCTGCTCCCACTAAAAGTATATTTAGTTGATGTACTTTTAGGAAAATAGGATAGAGGTGGTTTTTTTCTTCATCTATCATACCCTAATTGCTGTTTTTACTCGTTCTCTAATTTGACGTAATTCTTTACGATGGTTTACAACTTCTCCTAGTATAATAATTGCAGGGTTACTCAACTTCTTTTCTGCAACAATACCTTCAATGGTATCTACCGTACCAATACCTACTTTTTCTTGTGGAGTTGTTCCGTTTTGAATAATTGCTACGGGTAAACTATTCTTATTTTCTTGTTGAAAAAGTGTAACTATTTCTGATAGTTTTCCCATTCCCATTAAAACAACAATTGTGGCACTAGATTTAGCTGCTAATGCAATATCGCTTGATATTTGGTGGTGTTTTGTAGTACCTGTAATTACCCAAAAACTCTCTGCACTTCCGCGTTTTGTTAATGGTATATTTTGATATGCTGGCACTGCTAATGAAGAAGAAATTCCTGGAACAACGGCAGTTTCTAAACCAAACTTTGCAGCATATTCCATTTCTTCTGCTCCGCGACCAAAAATAAATGGATCTCCTCCTTTTAAGCGAACTACGTGACCATGCGAATGCCCACGAGCAACAATTAATTCATTAATTTGCTCTTGTTGATAACGGTAACAGCCTTTTCTCTTTCCTACAAAAATAATTTCAGCAGTAGGGTTCGCGTATTCTAATAAGTCATTGTTTACCAAAGCATCATATAAAATAACATCTGCTTGTTTTAATACTTTAATGGCTTTTAAAGTGATTAAATCAATATCTCCAGGTCCTGCTCCAATTATGGTTAATTTTGGTAGGCTTTTCATTGTTTTCTGTGTTTAACTTTCTACGGCAATCTTTCTATAAGAATCCATCGTTTTATAAAACAATTTTGTTTCTTCTAAGTACTTTTTAGCAAAAGACTCAGTAGGTTTATTGTTTTTAATTTGATATACAAATTCTGCAAATGATGTTGGTAAAACGATTTTATTTGTAGTAATAAATACTTCATCAAAATTGGTAATAATATTTGCTTGCGTATTTGTTTTTACCTGTTCAGCAGTTAATAATGCTTTTGCAATATTAATAATGGCTGAATATGAAT
Source organism: Tenacibaculum sp. (assembly GCA_965242715.1). GTDB lineage: Bacteria > Bacteroidota > Bacteroidia > Flavobacteriales > Flavobacteriaceae > Polaribacter. The sequence continues at coordinate 125,846 of OZ251501.1, read as the reverse complement.
GATAAATACTATCTGACCATTGTTTTTGGTTAAATGCTTCGGTTGCGTTTTCTATCTTTTCTTCACTCTCAAATAATAAGGTTGCAATTAAATCGATAACAACACCTGCACACTCACCAACTCCAATTGCTTTTACATAATTTTCATCGTGTCCCCAATCAATAAAATCATCTTGTTTTAGATTTGTTGTATCAGATAAAAATTTTAATAAATCGTAGAAATATGTTTTTCCTTTTCGATCATAGTAAGCCAAGAAATCTTCATCTTTTAGGCTATTGTCTTCAAAATTATTTAGTAGCGTACGTAAAGCTTCTGGACCTCTTTTACTTGGTATTTTTACGAGTTTATCAGAAAAACGTCCTTTACCATCACCTAGAACTCCCCCTCCAATTAATACTTGTAAAGCAGGCGCTAATAGGTTTCCTACTTTTATAGACATTCCTTGAAAACCAATGTGAGCCATATTGTGTTGTCCACAAGCATTCATACATCCACTAATTTTAATCGTAATCTCTTTGTTATTTATATACTGTGGGTATTCATTTTTTAAGACACGTTCTAATTCTACAGTAATACCTGTACTACTAGAAATACCTAAATTACAAGTGTCAGTACCAGGGCAAGCAGTAATGTCCGTTAAACTATTGTAACCCGCTTCTGCAAAACCTAATTTTTGTAATTCAATAAATAAAAAGGGGAGTAATTCTTTTCTTATATGACGAATTAATATATTCTGACGCAAGGTAAACCGAAGTTCATTTGCTGCATATTTTTTAATTAAATCGGCCAATAAACGTGCTTTATCTGTATAAAAATCGCCTAAATGCACTTTAATCCCTATCGCATATAAGTTTTCTTGTTTTTGTTTAATAACATTGGTCTCTTTCCAACTTTCAAATGCTTTTTTATCTGCGATGTTTACCAAAGGGATTTCAGTTGTTTCGAAGCGAATATCATTTTCAAAAGCTAAAGTATCTATTGGGTAACTTTGGTAAGAAAATGCTTTTTGCTCCTCTTTAACCAATTGTAAAAAAGCTTCAGCTCCTGCATCTTTTATTAAAAATTTTAGCCGTGCTTTGACTCTTTTTGAGCGTTCTCCATATCTATCGAATACACGCAAAACACCTTCAATAGTCGGAATTAACAATGCTGTTTCTAAAAACTCATAGATAACGTCTGCGTGACGAGGTTGTGAGCCTAAACCACCACCTAATAATACCTTAAATCCTTTTACTTCTTTTCCGTTTATCGTTTTCGTTTTCGCTATAAAACCTAAATCATGCATAAAACTTAAAGCAGTATCTTCATCTGTAGCTGAAAAAGATATTTTAAATTTTCTTCCCATTTCTTGACAGATTGGGTTTCGTAAGAAAAACTGAAATGTAGCGTGTGCGTACGGACTTACATCAAACGGTTCGTTTACATCAATTCCTGCAGTTTCAGAAGCGGTTACATTACGAACAGCATTACCACAAGCTTCACGTAATGTAATATCATCTTTTTCTAATTGCGCCCATAGTTCAGGCGTTCTATCTAAACTTACATGATGAATTTGTATGTCTTGACGTGTAGTAATATGCAAACGTCCTCGAGAATATTCATCAGAAACATCCGCAATTCTGTGTAGTTGTTCGCTTGTAACTTTACCATAAGGTAGTTTTATACGAATCATTTGTACGCCTAATTGACGTTGCCCGTACACACCTCTTGCTAAACGCAAACTACGAAAGCGTTCTTCATCTATTTGTCCTTCTTTGAATAAACGGATTTTACGTTCTAATTCTAGAATGTCTTTTGCTACAATCGGATTCTCTATTTCGGTTCTAAAACTTTGCATTATTGTGTTACTTATGGGCTTATTTAATGCTAAATAAACATCAAAATAATTATTGAATAATCATTTTAAAATCCATTTAACATAAGCGTTATTATTTTTATTTATGTAAGAACTCTTGCTTTGCTAATAGTTCTTCTTCAGTTTCAATATTTTCTTCATCAGGTATGCAACAATCTACAGGGCATACTGCTGCACATTGTGGTTCTTCATGAAACCCTTTACACTCGGTACATTTATCTGCAACTATAAAGTAATATTCATCTGATATGGGTTCTTGATTTTTAGCTGTATCTATCTCTTTTCCGTTCAATAGCTTTGTGTTTCCAGAGAGTGAAGTTCCTTCATTGTATTTCCAATCAACGCCACCTTCGTAAATAGCCGTGTTTGGACACTCTGGCTCGCAAGCTCCGCAATTGATACATTCGTCTGTTATTATAATTGCCATTATTAAATTTATTTATTGAATAAAGCCAACACCAGCGGTATTATTTGTTTTCGGATTGATTAAAATAAAAGCACCATTTGACTTGTTTTTCTTATAACTATCAAAAAACAAAGGTTTGCTCACTTTTAAAGTAACTTCCCCTATTTCATTTAATGCTAATTGCGATGGGTTTTCTTCTTTTCCTGAAAAATCAGTTTTAATGATGGATGATAACTCCGTAATTTTAGCCTGTACATCATTCACACCATGTTTTAGATAGTATTTTTCAGAGGCCTGTAAAGGTGTTTTATCCATCCAACAGATTATTGCTTTTAATTCTTTTGCAATTGTAGGTTCTTCATTTACTTTTACTAACATATCACCTCGGCTTACATTTACGTTATCTTCTAAGGTAATTGTTACTGAACTTCCTCTTTCGGCTTTTAGATATTCTTTATCGAAAAAATGAATACTTTTTATTTTTGAAGTTGTAGCCGATGGTAATATTGTTACAGTATCTCCAACAGTTAAATTACCTCCATAAATTTTACCCGCATACCCTCTAAAATCATGATATTCTGATGTCTTAGGTCTTATAACCGTTTGTATAGGAAAACGAACCTGTGATTGCTCTTGTATATCTTCAGACTCTAGACTTTCTAAATGATCTAATAATGTTAACCCTTTATACCAAGGTATCTTTTCTGATCTTTTAACAACATTATCTCCTTTTAAAGCTGAGAGCGGAATAAAAGTTAATTGTTGGTTTTTATATAAACTCTTACTTGCTAAAAATTCTATTTCACTTTTAATTTGATTGAATTTTTTTTCTGAATAATTAACCAAATCCATTTTATTAATGGCAATAACCACGTTTTTAATTCTCAATAGAGTATTGATAAAAAAGTGACGGTATGTTTGTTCAACTACACCATTACGAGCATCAATTAATATAATTGATGCTTGTGAGTTTGAAGCACCTGTAACCATGTTTCGAGTATACTCGATATGACCTGGTGTGTCGGCAATAATAAAACTAGTTTTTGAAGTTGAAAAATAGATATGTGCTACATCTATAGTTATTCCTTGTTCACGTTCTGCTATTAAACCATCAGTTGCCAATGAGAAATCTAAGTAATCAAGTCCTCTTTGTTTACTTTTCTCTTTAATGGCTTCTAGTTTATCATCTGTTAATGAATTCGTATCGTATAAAATACGACCAATTAAGGTACTTTTACCATCATCTACACTTCCTGCTGTTGCTATTTTTAATACGTTCATTTTTTTATACTTTTGACCGTTAGCTTTATTTGCTGTTAGCCTATATTTAAATTACTAAAGGCTAAAAGCCGTTAGCTAAAAGTAAAATCCATTTTAGTGAATTTTAGAAATACCCTTGTTGTTTGCGTTTTTCCATTGCCGCTTCAGATCGTTTATCGTCTATTCGCGCACCTCTTTCTGAAATGGTTGATACTCTAATTTCGTCAACAACAGTGTCTATATCTATTGCATTAGATAATACTGCTGCCGTACAGCTCATATCTCCAACGGTTCTAAAACGAACTATTCGTTCTTCTACCTCTTCATCTTCATCTCTATAAACCACATCATCTTCTGCAGACCATATTAATCCATCTCTTAAAAATGTAGCTCTTTTATGTGCGAAATAAATAGAAGGAATTTCTATATTTTCTTGTTGAATGTAAGACCATACATCTAGTTCTGTCCAATTTGAAATTGGAAAAACACGAACATTTTGTCCTAAATCGATTTTACCATTTAACATATCAAATAACTCTGGGCGTTGGTTTTTTTCATCCCATTGACCAAAATCATCACGAACAGAGAAAATACGTTCTTTAGCTCTCGCTTTTTCTTCATCCCTACGTGCACCGCCGATACATGCATCAAATCCGAATTCTTCAATGGCATCTAATAACGTTTCGGTTTGTAAGATGTTTCGACTTGCGTATCTTCCCGTTTCTTCTTTTACCTTACCGTTGTCAATATTATCTTGAACATTTCTTACAATCAATTCAATACCCAGTTCTTTGGCTAAACGATCTCTAAATTCAATAGTTTCAGTAAAATTATGTCCAGTGTCTATATGTAATAAAGGGAAAGGTATTTTAGCTGGGTAAAATGCTTTTTGAGCCAGTCTCACCAGTGTTATACTATCTTTTCCTCCAGAAAATAATAACACTGGTTTTTCAAATTGAGCAACTACTTCTCTAAATATATATATGGCTTCACTTTCTAAAGCACCTACTTTAATCGTTTCTGTATTCATAATCATATCTTTTAAATATGCAAACCACATTCTCTATTATTTTCTACTTTTGTTGGGTCAAAATAGTTGAATTCGTTTGGAAGTTTATGATCTTTTAAATAATCATCTAATGCTGCATCTGACCAATTGTAAAAAGGACTTATTTTTAAAATACCACCTTTGCTTTTAGATACAATATCTATACTATCTCTAAAAGATGTTTGTCCTTTTCTTAAGTTTGTAAACCAAACATCTGGTTGATGGGTTTTCATGGCTCTTTTAAAAGGCTCTAGTTTTACTTGTTCTGTAAAAATGGCATGCTCTGGGGTATTAATACTCGGTAAACCCAGAAGAATGTTTCTATGAGCTACAGTTTGTTTTGGCACATATAATTGAATGCTTAGTGCTAATTTTTTAATTAATTCTTCAGCATGTTTATATGTTTGTGGAGTATTGTATCCTGTATCACACCAAATAACTTCAATATCATTTTTTATTGACGAAACAGCATATAAAATAGCACTTTCATAAGGTCTAAAATTAGTTGTTATTACTGGTTTTCTAGCAATAGACAATCCCCATTCTATAATATATTTAGGGGTTTTATCCTTTAGTTGCTTATTAATATCCGTTATATTTTCTACACTCATTGTTTTCCCCATTTTATACTATTCCAAATTCGTTCATGAAAGAAATATAAAACCAATTTTGTTAAAAAATCTATTGATGCAATTGAAACTGCTAATACAACTTCACCTGTTAAAATGTACGAGACTACTAATGTATCTATCGTTCCTATAACTCTCCAACTCAATGCTTTCATGATACTTCGTAAAGGTTTTTCTGAAGTTTTATCTTCTTTAAAACTTTCTTTAGCTTCATTTTTACTAAAAATCACTTGATCTATAATCATAATAATTTAATTCCTCTTTAATTACCCTACTAATTAAATAGAGTATGCAAACATACTCTATTTTATAAAACTAATTAGCTAAAAATTAAATTATATTCTAATTAGGGCTTGCTGATTTTCTAAAAAATAAAACATAATTAATTAACAATCAATGATTTATCTGCATGTTAGTAGTGATATTATTTTGATAAAAGCATAGGTTTTCGTATCTTACTATCATAAACCCGTGCAGTTATGATAAAATATACCGCCTCAAATCAACTAACATTAGATGGATTTTCACATCCTTTTTCCCAGGAACTTTCGCTTGAAAATCGTTGGGTAAAATTGGCAACAATTATTCCTTGGGATGATTTGGCAGTTATTTATAGCAAGGCACTCCATAGCCATGCAGGACGTGAGAGTATTGATGTAAGAATGGTGATTGGCGCCATTATCATAAAACACAAATTAGGGTTGGATGATAGAGGAACCGTTGCTATGATTAGCGAGAATATTTATTTGCAATATTTTTGTGGTCTTACAAGTTTTCAAACTAAAGATCCTTTTCATCCCACCGTTTTTGTAGATATCCGCAAGCGGATGGGCGCAAATGATTTTGACCTATGGAATGCACTTATCATTAAAAAAGCAGATGATTTAAGACCGTCTAAAAAGAAAATGATTGGGGGTGATGATGATGGTTTTCCAAAAAACAAAGGAACCTTAAAGATTGATGCCACAGTTGCAAATCATAAAATTGTTTTTCCTACCGATGCAGGACTTCTGAATACTGCTAGGAAAGAAACCGAACGTTTTATAGACTTACTCTACAAACAATCGACTTTAAAAAAGCCTAGAGATTATCGCAGGATAGCACGAACAGAATATTTGGTGTTTTCAAAAAAAAGAAGAAAATCAAAAAAAGAGATTCGTAAGTTTATTGGCAAACAACTAAATTATGTCAAACGCAATTTAACCTATATTAAAAACCTGTTAGACGACATAGAAATCCTCAAGAAAGAAGAAGTTCTTGTAGGGTTATTTCCAATGAAAAACCCATATCCCTCAAAGTTTCCACTGCCAAAACGAGACCAAAAAATTTATTGGATAGTACAGCAACTTTATGTACAACAACAGTATATGTATCAAGAAAAAATACATCGTGTAAAAGATAGAATTGTCAATATCTATCAACCTTATATACGTCCTATTCCTAGAGGAAAAGACAAAACATCTACAGAATTTGGTGCAAAAATAAGTGCAAGTGTGGTGGACGGAATGAGCAGAGTGGAACATATAAGTTGGGATCAATTTAATGAAGCCAGTGATTTAGAATTACAGGTAAATATGTACACAAAAACCTTTGGTCATTATCCAGAACTGGTTTTAGCAGACCAGATATATTTGAATAGAAAAAACAGAAATTGGCTCAAAGAAAGAGGAATACGGATTGTAGGAAAACCATTAGGAAGACCAAAGAAAACAAACCTTAATGCTTATCAAAAACGAAAATTAAAAAAAGAACGAAACCAAAGAAATCATATAGAAGGTAAATTCGGACAAGCAAAAAACGCATACGGCTTAAGCAGTATTAAAGCCAAAAGAAGTGACACCTCACAGAGTTGGATTGGGGCAATATTTTTTATAATGAATTTGATATCATTAGAAAAAATAGCGAAACAATACGCTATTTTTTGTGTCGTATTCAAAAATTACAGTGCAAGGTTAAAAATAAACATAATCAACTTTATTGATAACTCCAGTTATAGCATAAATCATATTTTTAAACTGACTATTCTTAAATATCTAATGATATCTTCTTGATAAAATCTGCAAGCCCTAATTAGCCTATAGATTTAATAGATTACCTAATTTAAGAAAAAGCATTTATGAATATCTAATTAGAAAAACAAAATACTATGAGATTAAAAAAGGAGTAAATACTTTAATTGGTAAAAGAATAATAACGAACGTTTCTGAGTACATGACTAAAAATAATTTGTTCTTTTTTACAACGCAAATAATCGTTTTAGTAGTTAAAGACCTCACAGGTCTTTAAAAACACTATCTTAAAATAATCATTATTAGCGAGTTTTTAAGTTGTTTTTTGTTATGTACTAAGCTAACATTTACATAAATCTTTCAATGTAGTATTTCTGAAAATTTGAAGAGTACTATCTCTAACTTCTAACATTAAATTATGAACTGCACATGTATTTTCATCAGGGCAATCATCACACTTTTCATAGAAATTTAAACTAACACAAGGCACCATAGAAATGGGACCTTCTAAAATTCTCATAATAGAAGTCATTTGAATTTCTGAGGGTTGTTTTAATAAATAATAACCTCCGCCTTTTCCTTTTTTAGAACCCAAAAAACCATTTTTTCGAAGTGTTAATAAGATACTCTCTAAAAATTTTAAAGAAATATTTTCACTCTTAGAAATTGTAGCAATTGATACAGGGTTTCTATGTTCCTGTTTTGCTAAATAAGTAAGCGCTTTAATTCCGTATTTTGTTTTTTTAGAAAGCATATTACAAATATACTTTATTTTAAAATTACCCTAGAGCTTGCTTTAAATCATTTATAATATCACTTACGTGTTCTAATCCAACAGAGCATCGAACCAAACCATCAGTAATTCCTACCTCTAACCTATCTTCAATAGATAATTTACCGTGTGTTGTAGAACTTGGGTGCGTTACAATAGTTCTTGTATCTCCTAAATTTGCAGAAAGCGAACACATTTTTATGGTATTTAAAAACTTTCTTCCAGCATCAATTCCTCCTTTTATTTCAAAAGCAACAATGTTTCCTCCTAATTTCATTTGTTTTTTAGCTATTTCATATTGAGGGTGAGATTTTAAAAAAGGATACTTTACCTGCTCTACATTTTCATTTCCTTCTAAAAACGCAGCAACTTTTAAAGCGTTTTCACAATGCTTTTCTACTCTAACAGCAAGTGTTTCTAAACTTTTTGACAAAACCCAAGCATTAAAAGGAGACATTGCTGGACCTGTATTTCTTGCGAAGAAATAAATCTCTCTAATTAAATCTGCTTTACCAACTGTAACACCGCCAAGAACTCTTCCTTGACCATCTATTAATTTTGTTGCAGAATGGATTACCAAATCTGCTCCAAATTTTATGGGCTGTTGTATATAAGGTGTTGCAAAGCAATTATCAACAATAAAAATTAAATTATGCTTTTTAGCAATTTTTCCAATCAACTCTAAATCTAAAATATCTACTGCTGGGTTTGTAGGTGTCTCTATATATAAAATTTTGGTGTTTTCTTGAATTAAACTTTCAATTAAATCAACTTCATTTACTTTAAAATAAGACGTTTCTATATTCCATTTTGGTAAAAATTTAGTAAACATACTATGTGTAGAACCAAATACGGAACGACAAGAAACCACATGGTCTCCTGCATTTAATAAAGCCGCAAACGTAGAAAATATTGCAGACATTCCTGTTGCAAATGCATACCCAGTTTCTGCACCTTCCATTGCCACAATTTTGTTTACAAATTCTGTTGTATTTGGGTTTGTAAATCGGCTATATAAATTACGTTGTTTTTCTTCGGCAAACGACGCTCGCATTTCTTCAGCATTATCAAACACAAAACTAGAGGTTAAATATAATGGTGTTGAGTGTTCAGAAAACTGTGTTCTTTCTGTTTGATTTCTTATTGCTTCTGTTTCGAAATGATAATTGCTCATAATTTTTTTATATTTAGAAAAAAGACCGCTTCACTGTTAGCATCAATAAACAAGGTTTTAAAATCTATCAACTCTTTATTCTTGGGTCTTTACTCTTTTGTCTGTTTAATTATTATTTTTTGCTAATCGTAGAATATCTCCAAATACTCCTCTTGCTGTAACTTTAGAGCCTGCACCTGCACCTTGGATAACAATTGGTTGTTTTCCATAAGATTCGGTATAAATTTCAAAAATAACATCAGACCCTTTTAAAGAACCTAGTGGTGAACTTTTTGGTACTGAAACTAATTTTACTTCTAAATTTCCTTTATTCTGAAATAAATCTCCTGATAGATTACCTATATATCGCAATACATTACCCTCTTTTTGATCTTCTTTTTGTGCTTGAAAAGTAGCATTTAACGTATCTAAATTCAATAAAAATTCTTTAGAGGAAACGTCTCTAAATTGTACTGGAATTAAATTTTCTATTTGAATATCTTCAAATTCATTTTCTAAATCTAACTCACGAGCTAAAATCAATAACTTTCTAGCAACATCATTTCCGCATAAATCTTCACGAGGATCTGGCTCCGTAAATCCTTTATCAATTGCCTCTTGTAGCACTTCTGAAAACAACACTTCTTCCGAAGAAAATTTATTAAACAAATAACTTAAACTCCCAGAAAAAACACCTCTTATTCTTGTAATATTTTCACCAGATTCGTGCAACAACTTAATAGTATCTATTAATGGTAATCCTGCACCAACATTGGTTTCATATAAATATGTTTTTTTATTTTCCGCTAATTTACTTCTCAATTCTTTATAAAATGAATGTGAAATAGTATTTGCTATTTTATTTGATGAAACTAAATCGAAACCTGCTGCTACTAACGGAATATAGTTAGAAACAAAATCTGCATTTGCAGTATTATCTACCGCTATTAAATTTTCTAAATGGTGTTTTTTAGCAAACTCAATTATCATATTAATAGAATTATTTTTAATTCCGTTTTGCGTTAATTCGGATTCCCAGTTTTTAGTTGCGCCATTTTCTTTCAATAATACTTTTGTTGAATTTGCAATCGCAAAAATATTTAATTGAATCTTACGCCTTTCCAGTACCGATTCTGTATTTTCTATAATCTGATTAATTAACGTTCCGCCAACTAATCCTTTTCCAAAAATTGCAATATTTATTTTTTTAGCAATTCCAAAAACTTGTCCATGAATAACATTTACCGCTTTATGTAATTGTACTTTTTGTACAACCAGACTTACATTCTTCCCGGAAATTGTGTTGTTAAACAATAGCGGAACAATTTGGTTCTTTATTAAAGCATTATACGGATGATGAAATTCACTTAAATCTTGACCAACAATAGAGATGACAGAAATGTTATCGATTATAGAAATTTGATTTACATCTTTGGTGTAAAAGTCACTTTCAAACTCTTGCTCTAAGGCAATTACAGCCTCTTTAGCTTTTTCAGAATTAATAACCAAACCAATTCCTCTTTCTGATGAACCTTGAGAGATAATACTTACACTAATACCTTTATCACTTAATACTTTAAAAATACGAGCATCTACACCAACTTTCCCTAACAAACCTCTTCCTTCAAAATTAACCAAAGAAACATTGTCTAAAACAGAGATAGATTTGATTCCCTTTTTTACAGATTTGGAAGTAATTAACGTTCCTTTATCCTCTTTATTAAATGTATTTAGAATACGTAAGTTAATGTTCTTTTCTAACAAAGGAATTATGGTTTTACCGTGTAAAATGGTTGCTCCAAAGTTTGCTAGCTCATTTGCTTCAGAAAAAGATAATTGTTCTATTTTCTTTGCATCTGCTACTAAATCTGGGTTAGCAGTATAAATCCCATTAACATGTGTGTAATTTTGCAACTCTTCTGCATCTAAAAAATTAGCTAACAAAGCTGCTGTATAATTACTTCCATTTCTACCTAAAGTAGTAGTTTCTCCTTTTAAATTGGAAGCGATAAAGCCTGTTACAATATTTACTATTTCGCCATTATATTTATTAAAATAAGCTACTACATTTTCTTTGGAAAGAGTATTTATTGGTTGCGCATTCCCAAAGTTATCATCAGTAATAATTAATTTTCTTGAATCTGTTGCATTGGCTTTTATATTGTTTTTTATCAATAAACTTTCAATCAATTTCACAGATAATAATTCACCTTGTGCCAATACTTCATCTTTAATTTTTTGGCTGTAATCTCCTAAAAGAGAAACGCCTTCAAAAATGGAATCAAGCTTTAAAAACTCTTCAGAAAAATCGACTTCATTATTTGGTTCTAATTGATAATTTTTTACTGTTTCTAACTGTTCTTTATACGGTTTCTTCTTAACGGCGAGTTCTAAAATAGCTTCTAAACTATCTGTAGTATTTCCTCTTGCAGATGCAACTACGGTAATTCGTTCTCCTTCTTTTATCTTACTGATAATAATTTCTATAGCACTTTCTAACCCTTTACCGTTTGCTAAAGATTTACCTCCAAACTTTACTACTTTCATCTTTTTTGTTTTAGAACCTTCGTTAAAAATTGGTTCTATAATTTTCTGTAATTGTCTATATTCTATTAAAAAAGCGTCGTGCCCGTGAACCGAATCAATTTCGTTATACGTAACATTTTCTTTTGTAATTGCTAATTTTTGATGTGTTTCCTTGTTTTCTTCCGCAGTAAAAAACAGATCAGAACTCACGCCAATTATGTAAATATTAGCGTCTATTTTATCTAGTATATCAATATTTTTTTTACCATTATTTGTCACATCTATAGACCTTAATAATTGATTCATTAATTTATAGGAAGATAATTGGTAGCGTTCCTGTAACTTTTCACCGTGATGTAACAACCAACTTTCTACATTAAAGAGTTCTTGATTTTCATTTTTTGACCTTTGAAATCGTTCTTTAAAAGATTCTGGCGTTCTATAACACAACATTGCGTGCATACGGGCATCGTGTACTGGATTGCTAGAGTTTACTAAAAATTGTTCTTGAATTTGACAGTTAGCAATTAACCAATCTGTAGACTTCCAATCGGTTGCAACAGGAATAAAGTGTTTGGTTAATTTGTTATTTAACACAACCATTTCCCAAGCAATTCCACCACCTAAAGAACCTCCAATTAAAGCAAATAGCTGATTAATTTTCAATTCTTTTAATCCAATTAAAAATAATTTTGCAATATCTCTAGCAATAAAATTTTTATAGTCTTCAATTAAAAAACCATCAAAACCATTTCCTGGAATATTAAATGCTAAAACGGTATAATTATCGGTATTAATCGCTTTATTTTTCCCAATTAAATCTCCCCACCAACCGTCTTTTCCTGTAACATTGCTATTACCTGTTAGTGCATGATTTACCAAAACCACAGGAGCTGCCCCTAGTTTTTTACCAAATAATTGATAACTTAATTGAATATTGTTAAACTGAACGCCACTCTCTGTAATGAAAGACGGAATATTGATATGTAATAAATTAGTATTCACTTATAAAAACTATTCTTTTTGTAAAACTGACATTTTCAAAAGAAACTAAACACTACGTATTTGTGAATCGTTTTGAAGTTAATCAAAAAGTCAATACATCTATTTACTAGATGAACTTTACTTAGAAAATGTTAAAAAGAAAACAGAAAGTTCCAAAACAGGAAAATTCTTTTCGTTATCTATCCAAATAAAAATATTTGAGTAGAATTTAGCACCTTCTTTATCTCTAAAGGGTTGCTAAGGCTTCAATGGGTCTAATCCCTCCGCCTTTCTTGATAACATTGTCAATAAGTTATTGAACTTTGTGAGTGCAAATATATGTTTAGAAAAATTTAATAACCTAATAAAAATTGTTATTTTTTTGAGAATTATCATTTTTATAAAATTATCAACCTTTTTTTTGGTGATTAATAATTTCATCTAAAAAAATTAAAATGTTTAGATTAATAATGTAACTTTGCACTAGATTTTTGAGGAAAAATTTGAACTGATTGCAACCTCATTGAACTTAGGTTCAGAATAAAAACGCTAAAGCAGTAATTATCTACTTCTTTGCGCGACCAAGCAATCTAAAATTTCCTTCAAATTAAATTTTTAAAAAGAAATTTTATGTCATATTTATTTACCTCAGAGAGTGTTTCTGAAGGACACCCAGATAAAGTAGCCGATCAAATTTCGGATGCATTGATTGATAATTTTTTAGCGTTTGACCCAACAAGTAAAGTTGCCTGTGAAACCCTAGTTACTACAGGACAAGTTGTATTGGCTGGAGAGGTAAAATCTAAAACATATTTAGATGTTCAAAAAATTGCTAGAGATGTAATTAATAAAATTGGTTACACAAAAAGTGAGTATATGTTTGATGGAAATTCTTGTGGAGTTTTCTCTGCAATTCATGAACAATCTCCAGATATTAATCAAGGTGTAGACAGAGCAAATCCAGAAGATCAAGGAGCTGGAGACCAAGGAATGATGTTTGGTTACGCTACTGATGAAACCGAAAACTATATGCCTTTGGCATTAGAATTATCACATAGGTTATTAATTGAGCTAGCTAAATTACGTAGAGAAAATAAAGATATTACCTATTTACGCCCAGATGCAAAATCTCAAGTAACTATTGAGTATTCCGATAGCAATGTTCCACAACGTATTGATGCGATAGTAATTTCTACCCAGCATGATGATTTTGATAAAAGTGATACTGTAATGTTGGCTAAAATAAAATTAGATATTATTTCGATTTTAATACCTAGAGTTATTGCAAAATTACCTGCAAATATTCAAGAATTGTTTACTAATAATATTACCTATCATATAAACCCAACAGGAACTTTTGTTATTGGCGGGCCTCACGGAGACACTGGTTTAACAGGGCGTAAAATTATTGTAGATACTTACGGTGGAAAAGGCGCACACGGCGGTGGAGCGTTCTCTGGAAAAGATCCTTCAAAAGTTGATAGGTCAGGTGCTTACGCAACAAGACACATTGCTAAAAATTTAGTTGCTGCTGGTTTATGTAAAGAAGCTTTAGTACAAGTTTCTTACGCAATTGGAGTTGCAAAACCAACAAGTATTAATGTTGAAACTTACGGAACTGCAACGATTAATATGACTGACGGAGAAATAAGTAAAGTAGTAGAAACTATTTTTGATATGCGTCCGTATTTTATAGAAAAACGCTTAAAACTTAGAACTCCTATTTATTCTGAAACTGCTGCTTACGGGCATATGGGAAGAACTCCAGAAGTGAAAACAGTTTCTTTTACAAGCCCTTCTGGAGAAACAGTTTCTCAAGAAGTAGAAACCTTTACTTGGGAAAAATTAGACTATATTGATACCATAAAAGAAGCATTCAATATCTAAATTTTATTTTATAACTATATTTATAAAACTCAACACCATGTGTTGAGTTTTATTGTTTTTACAAAAAATAATTAGTTTAATTCTTAACAAATTTTTGAATATCTTCCGCTAACACCAATTTAATTTACAAATGCCTTTTTCTATGAAAGAGTTAATTGTAAGAATTTATTCTTTACTGGACAGAATTTATCTGAAAAAAGATTATAAAAAAATAAGCACTTCCGTTTAAAGAAATTTCAGAATTACTTACACATCGCGAAGCCAAATTATGACTCCACTTATGGCAACAAAAAAACGAAGTTTTAGACAGAACTTTTATCTGAAAAAAAATAGAGGAACGGCAATTTTTTTTTAACGCACGCAGTATAGATGTGTTTATCTCTAAACTTCGCAAAAAATTAAAGAACAATGAAAGCATTCAAATTGTAAACGTTCTTAGGTTTGGATATAAATTGATGTGTTAAACTCTCGATTTATTCCTTTTTTTGTGTAAATTTACCATCCCTTTTAACATTTACACGAAAGAATTATGCACGTAGCGATAGCCGGAAACATTGGCGCAGGAAAAACTACCCTAACTAAATTATTAGCAAAACATTATAAATGGCAACCACATTTTGAATTGGTAGATGAAAACCCATACTTAGATGATTTTTATGCCGAAATGGAACGTTGGTCTTTTAACTTACAAGTATTTTTCTTAAATAGCCGTTTCCGTCAAATATTAGAGTTACGAAAATCTGGAAAGAAAATCATTCAAGACAGAACCATTTACGAAGATGCTCACATTTTTGCACCGAACTTACACGCAATGGGTTTAATGACAAATCGTGATTTTAAAAATTATTCTGCTTTGTTTGATTTGATGGAAAATCTAGTAACTCCGCCAGATTTATTAATCTACTTACGTGCAGATATTTCTACCTTAGTTGGGCAAATTCATAAGCGCGGTAGAGAATACGAAAACTCTATTAGCATTGATTATTTAAGTCGATTAAACGAACGTTACGAGGCTTTTATTAGTACATATAGCAAAGGAAAGCTATTAATTATAGATGTTGATAATTTAGATTTTGTTGAGAATCAAGAAGATTTAGGTTATATTATTGATAGAATTGATGCTCAAATAAACGGTTTATTTTAACGTCTAAATTCGCTTAATAGAATTGCTGTTGCTGTTGCTACATTTAAACTTTCTATTTGTTGACCATTTCCAAAACGCGGAATAGAAACCACATCTGTTGCAACTTTTTTTACTTCGGAAGAAATACCATTCGCCTCATTACCTAATATCAAAATAGCCTCTTTAGGGAGTTTCTTCTTATATATATTTTCACCATCCATGTCTGCAATAAAAACAGGCTGTTTTGCTTCAGAAAGAAAATTAGCTAAATCAACATAATTTATTTGAATTCTTGTTAAAGACCCCATAGAAGCTTGTACTACTTTTTGATTATAACAATCTACAGTATCAGCAGAACAAATAAGTTGCTCAACTCCAAACCAATCACACAGTCTAATAATAGTCCCCAAATTCCCAGGATCATTAATAGTATCTAAAACAACTATTAACCCTGAAGTTTTAATATTTTTCTCTAAAGGAATACGAAACAAACCTAACACCTTATTAGGTGTTTTTAATTGACTTACCTTCTTTAATTCATTGATAGTTATTGCCACTTTTTTATCTGAAGAAATGATTGGAAAAACAGTTTCTGTACTAAATAATTTTTCTAAAACAAAAGAAGATTTTAGTAATTCATTTACTACCTTAATACCTTCGACAACAAATAAATTATACTTTTGTCTATACTTTTTTTGCTGTAAACTTGTTATTAATTTTATATGATTTTTTGATAAACTCATTAAATATTTTTTAACAAAAATAAACCATTAAAAAATAGTATTTTTGGTGCTTATTGCGATGCGTAAAGTTAATGAAAAAACTTTCTTTTTATCTTTTACTTACACTTTTAATAACTTCGTGCAGCTCCATTAAAAGAGTTGCCGACGGCGAACAGTTACTTACAAAAAATACAATTTATGTAGATGGCAAGAAAAATGGTAACACCAATGCTTACGATTATGTAATTCAGCGGCCAAATTCAAAAACCTTAGGCTTACCGCTACCTTTATATTTTTACAATTTAGGAAACCCAAACGGCTCTACAACTCCTGTAAAATGGGCAAAAAATAACCCAAAAATTTATAATTTTGTTAAAAGTGTTTTTTCTGAAAAACAAAGTATTGGTGTAGCACGTTCTTTTATTGGTGTAAATAATTGGTTTTTAAAAAACGGGCAACCCCCTGTTATTATTAATGATGAAAAAATACGTAAAACAGTAAATGTTTTAAAAAAATATTATGACACTGAAGGATATTTTCAAGCAAAAATAACTTCTAAAAGAGATACTGTTGGTACAAAAAAAGGAGCAGTAAGCTATTATATTAAAAAAGGAAATGCGCTGTTTTTAGATACTATTTCAAAAAAAATAGCATCACCTATATTAAACTCTTTATATAACGCCACCATAAAAGAGACCTATTTAAAGTCTGGTGATCAATACAAAAACAGCAACTTTATTAATGAGGTAAAACGACTAGCAAAACTTTATAGAAACAATGGAATATATCATTTTGATGCTAACTCAATTGCTTTTTATGAAATAGACACTTTTGCAACCTCTAACCATAAGACGAATGTAAATATAAAAATTGCTGATAGAGTTATTGGAGACGAAGGCATATATTATTCAAAACCTTATAAGGTTCAAAAAATAAAAAATATTAACGTTTTTACCGATTATTCTTACAGTAAAAAAGACGCAACCAATAACGCATTCAAAACTTATAAAGGCATAAATTATTTTGCACATGATAAATTAAAATATAACCCCAAGTTTTTATCGCAATCGCTATTTATTCACCCAAATGAAATTTATTCTGACTCTCTTCGCAGCTTAAGTCGAACTCACTTGCGCGGTTTAAAGAATTTTAAATCCACAACCATAAAGTACACCGAATTAAATGATGATGAATTAGAAGCCAACATTTACTTAACTCCAATAGAAAAATACACCTTAGGTTTTGACACAGAATTGTCTCGTTCTAATATTAGAAATTTTGATATTTCTGGAAAATTTTCTATCATAAACAGAAATACATTTCGTGGGGCAGAGATTTTTAAGTTGTCTGTACTGGGTTCCTATTTTAACTCTAACAATGGCCCTGGTTGGGAGATTGGTTCTAATTTATCTTTCGAAGTTCCGCGTTTTATGGCTCCTTTTGGTTTAAATAAATTTGTTCCTAAACGCATGTTTCCCCGAACCAAATTTTCTACAGGTATTAGTATTCAAAGAAATATTGGTTTAGACAAGCAAAGTGTAAGCATTGGCATAAATTATAAATGGCAGTACAACAAACGAAAAACCATTCAACTAGAACTCTTAAACGCTCAATACATTAGAAACTTAAATGTAGACAACTATTTTAACGTTTATGCTTCTGAATACACAAAACTGCAAGCTGTAGCTGCGGTACAAAACCCTAGTATTACACTTCCAGCAGCAGACAGTCCTCAAAATATTGCCACTATAATAAATTTCATGAATACTGTTTCTTTAGATAGTAATTTTGCAATAACCAATCCAACAGAATATCAAAATAACTTAAACATTAATAACAGATATGATATTATATCCTCAGACTTTTTAATTCCCGTAATAGCATATACACTCACCTATAATAATCAAGATAATTTTAAAGATCAAGATTTTTCTTTTTTCAGAATTAGACTTACCAACTCAGGAAATGTTATGGGGCTTTTATCTAAACAAACAAATGCCGATGGTAAAAAAACTGTTTTTAAAATTCCCGTAGCGCAATACTTTAAAACAGACATAGAGTATAAAAAATTTTGGCAAATTGGTAAAACTTCTGTTTTAGGTTTTAGAAGTTTCTTAGGAGTTATTTTACCTTATGGAGACTCTAATATACCCTTCTCTAAAAGTTATTTTGCAGGAGGTTCAAATGATATTAGAGCTTGGAAAACATACGATTTAGGTCCAGGAACTAGAGCAAGAGGATTGGAGTATAATATTGGAAGCCTCAAATTTTTAAGCACTTTTGAATACCGTTTCAATTTAATAGGAAACCTTAAAAGTGCCTTATTTATAGATACAGGAAATATCTGGGATATTACCAACACCTCTTTAGTAGATGAGCCTTCGAAGTTTAACGGCCTTTCTTCTATTAAAGATATAGCGATAGGTGCAGGGTTTGGGATTAGATACGATTTAAAATTTCTTGTAGCTCGTTTAGATTTAGGTTTTAAAGCACATGAACCTTACTTAAGTGGAAATCGTTGGTTTAGAAGTTTTAATTTTGGTAATGCCGTTTATAATATTGGTATTAACTATCCTTTTTAAAAAAGTTATTTTTACTAAAACGAATTCGTAAACAAGCATGAAATATATTAATTTCCTCAAAAAAATATGTAATTTTGTTTCTTAATTTTACAACAGTTAAATTTTAAAAAATGATTAAACCCGGAGTTGCCACAGGTAAAGAAGTACAAGCCATTTTTAAGCTTGCAAAAGAAAAAAAGTTTGCGCTTCCAGCTGTAAACGTAATAGGTTCAAATACTATAAATGCTGTTTTAGAAACAGCAAAAGATTTAAACTCGCCAGTAATTATTCAATTTTCAAATGGCGGAGCACAGTTTAATGCAGGTAAAGGTTTATCAAACAAAAACGAAAAAAGTGCCATTGCAGGTGCAGTTGCAGGTGCAAAACATATACACTTATTAGCAGAAGCTTACGAAATTCCTGTAATTTTACATACAGACCACGCAGCTAAAAAATTACTACCTTGGATAGACGGTTTGTTAGATGCAAGCGAACAACATTTTAAAGAAACAGGTAAGCCCTTGTATAGTTCTCATATGATTGATTTATCTGAAGAACCGCTTGAAGAGAATATTGAAATTTGCAAAAAATATTTAGCTCGCATGAGCAAAATGGGAATGACTTTAGAAATCGAGTTAGGTATTACTGGTGGCGAAGAAGATGGTGTAGACAATTCTGATGTAGATGTTTCAAAACTGTACACACAACCAGAAGAAGTAGCGTATGCGTATGAAGAATTGATGAAAGTTTCTCCTCAATTTACAATTGCAGCAGCATTTGGTAATGTTCATGGAGTTTACAAACCAGGTAATGTAAAGTTAACACCAAAAATATTGAAAAATTCTCAAGAATTTATCACAAAAAAATATGGTGTAGAAGAGAATCATATCGACTTTGTATTTCATGGTGGTTCAGGTTCTACCTTAGAAGAAATTCGTGAAGCAATTGGTTATGGCGTTATTAAAATGAATATAGATACAGATTTACAGTACGCTTTTACAGAAGGAATTCGTGATTATATGGGTAGCAAAGCTGAATATTTAGCCTCTCAAATAGGAAATCCAGATGGCGCAGACCAACCTAATAAAAAATATTACGATCCACGTAAATGGTTACGCAAAGGTGAGCAAACATTTAAAAACCGTTTAAAACAAGCTTTTGAAGATTTAAATAACGTGAATACCTTATAGCAATACTCCGTTAAACTTTGCCCTAACCCTCTAACAGTCAATTAAATAAGTTAAAAAAACAGGCTCAAAAATTAGGATAACTCCCTGATTATCATTAAATTAATAGTTAATTTCAAACAGCTATTAATGATGCTTCTCAAGGAGAAATCCAACTATAAATATCACACAAAAAGATTACTTAACAAAATGAAAGATGTAAATAAATGGCAATATGATTTTATGTTGGAAGTTTTTGGTCTATTTCTCAGCATAAAAGGACGTTTAAATTTTATGCAGTTAAGTCGTTATGGAGAACAACATTACAGGAATCAGTTTAGTAAGTCTTTTGACTTTTTAAATTTCAATAAAGAATTGATTACTGAGTATGGGGGCAAACATTTAACCATTGCTTTCGACCCGAGTTATGTTAGTAAATCTGGTAAATCCACCTGTGGAGTTGGTTATTATTGGTCTGGTGTAGCGGGAAAGGCAAAATGGGGATTGGAAATATCTGGTATAGCAGCGATTGATATAGATAATCATACAGCGTTTCATTTAGAGGCTGTTCAGACACCAAATAATTTGGAATCAAAAAGTTTGGTAGATCATTATGCCAATATATTGATTCAAAGAAAAGAGGTCCTTCTTTCGATGTCTAAATATGTTGTGGCAGATGCTTATTTTTCCAAATACGGTTTTGTTTCTAAACTCTCTGATAATGGATTGGAGACCGTTAGCAGACTAAGAAACGATGCTGACTTACAATATATTTATACTGACCAACAGAAATATGGGAGAGGAAGACCTAAGAAATATGATGGAAAAATTGATTATAAAAAACTTAGAAAAGAATATTTTTCTTTGATAGAAGACAATCAGCAAAGCAAAGTATACAGCGCTATTGTATACTCAAAATCATTAAAAAGAAAAATCAATCTTGTGATTGTTTATTTCCTTAAAAAAGGAAAATGGAATCATAAATTATATTTTTCTACAGATGTAACAATTTCAGCAGAAATGATTTTGACATATTATCGCACCAGATTTCAAATAGAATTTACTTTTAGAGATGCCAAGCAATACTCAGGTCTAAATCACTGTCAAGCAAGAAGTAAAGATAAACTCAACTTTCATTTTAATACAGCACTTACAACGGTTAATCTCGCTAAGATTACACATTGGATGCCTATTGAAAAAAGGCTAAGAGGGGCTTTCTCAATCAAGGATATTAAAACCTTACATCACAATGAGTTAATGCTTGCTCGATTTTTTAACGTGTTCGCTATAAGACCGAACTTGAAGAATAATAAACAAAAAATTAAAGAACTACTGTATTATGGTATCAGAGCAGCATAAAAACTTAACGGAGTATTGTTATAGTATACCATAAAACAACTTATAAAAAGCATCTTAATGAGTAATTGAGATGCTTTTTTTTTGTGGAATTAAATAGTCGTTCCTTAAAAAGGTTTCAACATTCTGATTTACAGTTAATTATTTGATATTTTTCACTGTTTACATAGTATTTAATTGCAAGATTTTCCGTATATTATAGTATAAACCTTGCAATAAATGATAGGAAAAACAGCGAATCAAAATCAACAAAATTTGTTCAGACCTTTGCTCAAGGATTTTATTAATTTGAGCCACGAATTAATTTTGTTGAGCAACAAAATAGATTGGAAATACTTTGAGAAAGATTTCTCACAGTATTATTCACATACAGGTCAACCAGCGATGCCAGTACGATTAATGGTTGGAAGTTTAATGCTCAAGCGTATTTATAATTTATCTGATGAGCGTCTATCCGAAGTTTGGGCAATGAACCCTTACATGCAATATTTTTGTGGCATGGCTTATTTTGAGTATCAATTTCCCTGTGATCCAAGTGACTTTGTACATTTCAGAAAACGTATAGGAGAACTAGGAGTTCAAAAAATATTTGCATACTCTATCCGTCTTTTTGGTAAAGCAGCCAAAGAAAAAGTAACATTATCAGACACCACAGTAGCAGAGAACAACACTACCTTTCCTACAGATGCTAAATTAGCCAAAAAGATTATTGATAAATGCAATGATATTGCTAAAAAAGAAAAGATAAAGCAACGACAAAGTTATGTTAGAACCTCAAAGCAATTATTAAGAGACACCCATAATCGTAAACATCCAAAGCGATATAAAAAAGCAAAGAAAGCAGATGCAAAACTAAAAACTATAGCAGGTCGTTTACTTCGAGAGTTGGAAAGAGAATTACCCGAACACGTTTTAGAAGTCTATAAAAAGCAGTTTGCTTTGTATTATCAAATCTTACATCAAAAGCGAACAGATAAAGATAAAATTTACAGTATTCACAAACCATTTACAGCATGTATCGCTAAAGGGAAAGTGCATAAAAAATATGAATTTGGCACTAAAACAGGGTTAATTACTACTTCAAAAACATTAATCATTACTGCGATAAAAAGTTTTAAAGGCAATCCTCACGATAGCAAAACAATAGCACCATTATTAGAACAAATGCAATCCAATATTGCTTTTTTACCCCAAGAAGTTGTTTATGACAGAGGTGGAAAAGGCATCAAACAAATAGGTAATACCAAAATATCAACTCCTGATTATAGACCTTTAAAACGAGATACAGAATATCAGAAAAGATGTAAAAGAGGAAAATTTAGAAGAAGAGCTGCTATTGAACCAGTTATTGGTCATTTAAAAACAGACTTTAGATTGAACCAAAACTATCTTTGGGGAGAAAATTCCCCGCAAATCAATGCCTTTTTAGCTGCTACAGGTTGGAATCTTAAGAAATTTATGAAACAACTCAAAGAAGAATTTAATAACTTATTGTTTAATATTTTAAGACCTCTTTTTTCTTTATTTTCTTCGCCAAGAAAATGGGTTGTTAAGGTTTGACTAAATAGCCTTTACACTAACCTACAGATATTGATAAAGAAAAAACTATAGTTCGTAAAAAACTTATACATTTGCAACATACTACTTTTTAAAAGTTAAGACTAACTAAAACAAACATTCTATAAACTATGGCTTGGTTTAAACGAAAAGATAAAGGAATTCAAACTCCTACAGAAGATAAAAAAGACACTCCAAAAGGCTTGTGGTATAAAACACCTAGCGGAAAAATAATAGATACCGAAAATCTTAAGAAAAACTTATATGTAAGTCCAGAAGATGGCTATCATGTTCGTATTGGGAGTGCACAGTATTTCGAGTTATTTTTTGATGATAACAAATTTACAGAGTTAGATAAAAATTTGACTTCAAAAGATCCTTTAAAATTTGAAGACACTAAAAAATATACCGACCGTGTAAAAGCAGCACAACAAAAAACAGGTTTAAAAGACGCCGTTAGAACAGCCGTTGGAAAATCTAACGGAAAAAATTTAGTTATTGCTGCTATGGATTTTTCTTTTATTGGCGGCTCTATGGGGTCTGTAGTTGGAGAAAAAATTGCACGTGCAATAAATTATGCAATTAAAAAGAAGTTACCATTTTTAATGATTTCTAAGTCTGGTGGCGCTCGTATGATGGAAGCTTCACTATCTTTAATGCAATTAGTAAAAACCTCCGCTAAATTGGCGCAATTGGCAGATGCTAAAATTCCGTACATATCTTTATGTACAGACCCAACAACAGGTGGCACAACCGCTTCTTTTGCTATGTTAGGAGACATTAATATTGCAGAGCCAAACGCATTAATTGCCTTTGCAGGACCGCGTGTTGTAAAAGACACCACAGGCAAAGAGTTACCTGAAGGTTTTCAACGTTCTGAATTTGTTCTAGAACACGGTTTCTTAGATGCCATTTATAAGCGTAAAGACTTAAAAAAGCAAGTGAATTTATATATTGACTTAATAACAAATCAATCTGTTAGAGTTTAAATAAAAACCGAAGCAAATTTGCTTTTATTCATTACTTTAAAAAGTAAACAAAAATAGCTTGAGTTATGACCCCAAGCTATTTTTAAACTTACACAACTTGTGGTTTAATGAAGGTTCATTATTTCTACGGAACTAACACTCAACTTGATTTAGGCAACAAAAAACATAAACTTAAGTTCATATAGACTCCTGTTTTCATGGAAACTCAAGTGAAATTTCTACTCTAAAATATCTCCTTTCATAAATAATACCAATTATATTTTATAATGCCGTATTAAAAGCATCTACCGCTTTATCATCTTTCTTATAATGAGATTTCTTAGAACTTTTAACTTGGTCTTAAAGTGCTGTATTAAATATCTTCTTAAGTTGTGGTTACTGTATAGTAATATTGTACTCGTTTTTAACCCATTGCACAGCATACCAGTACCCTAAAATGGTTGCTCACTTGAATTTACACGTTTTGATAATCCTTGATGAATCTGGGGAGTGATGCTTCTTGAGGTAATATTTTTTGGTTTGTCTGTCAATAATCCAGTTATTCCCCCAGATATATAACGAAGAACCCAACGTTCTTGAGTGCGTAAATTTATACCCAAATAAGTGGCTAATGCTTCGCGAGTTTTAAATTTTCCTTTTTGTAATTCTAAAAGCCAGATAATCCTTTTTTAAATACGATACTGTCTTTGTTTTTTGCGAAGAGAAATCAGTTCCAAAAAACTCTCTTTTAGTATAAATTTTCTTGCTGTTGCCATCCGTAAATATACAATAAAATAACGGCTTTAGCTAATTAATTTGGTATTAGAAATTGGGAAATTATTCTTAATCAATTTTTGATTATATTTGAAGACAGAATTAAGTTATAAATAACTCAATCCCAAATTTTAAACTTACACAGGTTTTGAAAGAGTGTCCAAAAAATTCATTCTAAAACTATTTTGTATTATTCAAATGCAAAATGTAAAAATATACCACGTGTACCCATATAATTTATTGGGTTTGTCCATTGGCTATTTGGGTCATTGTCTCTTACTAGTTCATCGTTAATGGCAAAAACACCACGTATAGATGGAGAAAATTTAAAGAAATTTAAATAGATATCTATACCTATACCTACTTCATACATAAAATTACTACTTTTCATTCTAAACTCTCCACTAGCATTATCATCCACATTACTTTCATTACTAGAAAAATTGTGATCAAAAGAAATCCCTCCTAAAACATAAGGACGAACATTATCTAATCTATCTGTACTAAACTTTAAAATTAAAGGAAGGTGTAAGTATGTAGAGCCAACACTTCCTCTAACGCGTTGGTTTTCTGCGCCTATAATATGATTAAAGGTGATTTTTTTAGCGTTTGTCATTAAACCAGGTTCAAAACGCAGGTTAATATTTTTATGTAACCTATAATCTGCAATTAACCCCACATTAAAACCAATGGAAGGCTCTACAATAACTTGCGGAGTTCTATTTTGAGGTAAAGTGTTTGGTCTATAATCTAATTTAAAATCGTTTCTATTTAAACCAAGATAAAATCCGTAATGAAACTTAGGCTCATCAAAACTAGGAAGGTTGTCTGCCTTATTTCTCTGTGCAAATACACTTGTTGCTAGTAAGAGGAAACAACTAAAAAGAAAAATATTTTTAATCATAATAATATTATTTTGTGGCTGTATAAATGGAAGCAACTCCAAAAGTTACTGGTTTATCTTTTGCATTCTTAAACCCATTTTTTTGTAAAATATTGTTGAAAGCGACACCAAAAGGAAAATGATTTGCACTTTCTGATAAATAAGAATAGGCAACTTTGTCTTTTGAAAACAGTTTGCCAATTATAGGAAGAATAAGCGTTGTGTATAATTTATAACCTTGTTTAAAAGGAAATTTTGTTGGATTAGAAGTCTCTAGAATCACCAATTTACCATTGGGTTTTAAGATACGTTTTATCTCTGTTAATCCTTTATCTAGGTTTTCAAAATTACGAACACCAAAAGAAACAGTAATTGCATCGAATGTGTTGTCTTTAAAAGGCATGTCTTCACTATCGCCAACAATCATTTCTATTTTTTCAGATAAATTTGCCTTGGCAATTTTCTTTTTACCAACTTCTAACATTCCTTTAGAAATGTCTAAGCCTATAATTTTATCAGGATTTAGAGAAGCCATCATAATAGCTAAATCTCCAGTTCCTGTAGCAATATCTAAAATTTGCTTCGGGTTGTTTTCGCCAACTAATTTTACCACTTTTTTACGCCAGCTAACATCAATTCCGAGAGAAATTACACGATTCAAACCGTCGTAATTTTCAGAAATGTTATCAAACATTTTGGCAACTTGCTCTTTCTTTCCGAGATCAGAATCTTTATAAGGTTTAACTACTTTTTTCATTGTTTAAAATTTGAAGCGTGCTTTACAAGGGTATCTCGGTGTAACTGCTCACCGAGAACTACCCATTTATAGCAATAACTTCGTTAATTTGATTAGGCAACATTTCTTTTAACATCGTTTCAATTCCATTTTTTAATGTTACTGTAGATGATGGGCAACCGCTACAAGCGCCTTGTAAAATTACACTAACACGTTTGGTTTTTTCATCATACGATTGAAAAGCAATGTTTCCACCATCAGAAGCTACAGCAGGCTTAATATATTCATCTAAAATTTCTACAATTTTAGCAGAAATTTCAGATAAATTTTCCTTCGGAACTTCAATGTATTTATTTGCTTCTTGCTTCGGAAGTTCTTTTATAATTGTTTTTCTATCAGCAAGGTATTCTCTGATAAAGGTTCTAACTTCAGAATATACGTCGTTCCATTCTACCATTTCGTACTTGGTAACAGAAACATAATTGTCAGAAATAAAAACTTCTTTTACAAACGGAAATGTAAATAAAGCTTGCGCCAAAGGCGAAGATTTACTGGCTTGATCAATGTTTTTAAACTCAACATCGGTTTGTGTAAGTGCTTTGTTGGTGCCAAATTTCATTACTGAGGGGTTTGGTGTTACTTCTGCATATACTTCAATAGCTTCTTTTTTGATTGTTTTTTCTTCTTTTATAACAGAATTCCCTTCTTGTAAATAAGCTTGAATTTGCTCACTAACTTCTTCCTGTACATCACTCCATTCAACAATATCAAAACGCTGAATAGCAATAAAATTAGCAGTTACATATATCTTTTTTACAAAAGGTAAATAGAATAATTGTTGTGCTAAAGGTGAGTTTTTAGCTTCATCTACATTATTAAACTCATAACTTCCACCGTTAATCAAAATTGAATTACTTACAAATTTGAGGATGTTGTTGTTATTGGTTTCTTGTATGGTAATTTGAATATCTTTCATTTAAAAGGGAAACTGAATACAGTTAAAATTATTTTATTGCCCATCATATTAGGCAAAAATGAACCGCAAAATTACGGTAAAAAAGTGAATTTCAATAAAAAAAGACCTCGTAGGTTTTTAATTCCTAACGAGGTCTTACTTAAATTTCCTTTTCCGTTATAAGTTAAAGGTAAGTGTACCTGTAATTCTTGAAGTTTCTTTACTTAATTCAATTGGGTCTACATTTACATTGTTATATATTCTGTAAGATGAATTCGCTTTAGATTGTCTGTAAGCTAAATCAAATTTTATGTTACCAAAGTTATAACCGAACCCTGCTGAGTATCCTTTTAAATTGTCGCCATCTAAAGCGTTTTTTAAAGGACTCTGTTCATAATGATAACCTGCACGTAAGCTCATTTTATCAAAACGCCACTCTGTACCAATATTTACTGCGTGAGTTGCTCTAAAATCTGTAGAAAAATTTCGGTTTACATCAGTAAAATCGCCATTAGATAACTTAGTATTTGTATAGTTTTTATAAATATAATCTATGCTTAATAAACCTTGCTTGTTAAAAATAATTGCTCCACTAGCGGTTATTTTACTTGGGGTTCTTAATTCAAAAACAGATTGATTAAACTCTTCTCCGCTATCAATATCATCAGTAACGTTTGTGGCACTAATTTCAGTATATCCTAACCAATCATCATATCTATTATTTTTTGGGTCAAATACCGCAATGTTGCTCTCTTCTATTATTTCTGCATACCAAGTTGGAGATTCATAAGCTAAACCAACTCTAAAGTTTTGGTGTAACTTGTAAATAAAACCTAACCCAAGAGAAAAACCATTACCTTCAAAAGCACTAATTTGTTCATTAAAAGCATTTAATATATTTCCATTTTCGTCTTCATTAGTTTCTCTTAATTGAGTTCTTTGTTGAAATTTAACATCGTGTATGTTTATAGAACCACCTACGTATAATTTATTTTGATGTGCTGCTGAAAAGCCTAAACTAAATACGCTAGATTTACCATCTGTAACATTAGTAAAACGTTGTTCTTGCCCGTTGTTATATTGATTTATAGTAGGCGTAGAAGTGTCTCCTCCAGGATGCTCATTAAATAATGCCTGTTCGCTATTACCTGTTGTAGAAAATTCACCTTTAAAATTATTCTTCAAACGATAATTAAAAGAAAGCGCAAATTTGTTCCAATCAGAACTGTAAGCAGTATCAAATACAAAAATAGCTCCTGCTTGAAATATGTTAAAAAAGTCATCTTTAAAGTTAGAAGAGTTTCCATAATAGGAAGCACTTACATCACTATTTTCACTTCCAATAGTTGCAGAAAACAAACTATTGTTTGCAACTGCACCACCTGATGGGTTAATTGCTATTGAAGAAACATCTCCACCAAGTGCTCCAAAAGCACCACTCATAGCATTAAATCTTGAAGTTCCGTAATTGTTGTCTTGTCCAAATAAAATACCCAAATCGTTGTATCCTAAAGATTGGGAATAGGACGTAAGTGTCGTAGCGACTATTGCCGCAAATGTTAAAATTTTTTTCATGTTTTTGTTAATTTGTTTCTAAACTTAACATATAAAGTTTGGGTTAAGATTATCTTCTTCGGCTACTACTTCTAGGTCTAGAAGAGCTTCTTCTGCTTGAACTTCTAGAATAACTTCTAGAAGAACTTCTACTAGGGGTAGCGCTTCTAGATCTAGATATACTTGGCGCAGTACTTCTTGTAGAACGTTTTGGAGTACTTTGTGTGTAGCGTTTAGTGCTTCTTTTTGTAGTACTTGTAGTTCTAGTTCTTGGAGATTTTGTAGAACGTACGTTTCTTGTGTTTCTTGTTGGAGAATTTCCTCTTGTACTTCTTATACGTCCGTTATTGTTATAATTTCTTGTAGTTCTTGTAGAGCGAGTATTGCGTGTATTTCTTGTTGGTGAAGTTCTACGAACTGTATTATTTCCTCTTGCACTTCTTATGCGTCCGTTATTGTCATAATTTCTTGTAGTTCTTGTAGAGCGAGTATTGCGTGTATTTCTTGTTGGTGAAGTTCTACGAACTGTATTATTTCCTCTTGTACTTCTTATACGTCCGTTATTGTTATAATTTCTTGTAGTTCTTGTAGAGCGAGTATTGCGTGTATTTATTGTTGGTGAAGTTCTACGAACTGTATTATTTCCTCTTGTACTTCTTATACGTCCGTTATTGTCATAATTTCTTGTAGTTCTTGTAGAGCGAGTATTGCGTGTATTTCTTGTTGGTGAAGTTTTACGAACTGTATTATTTCCTCTTGTAGAACGTACGCTTCTTGTAGATCTTGTTGAGGTATTTCTTCTGTTATTTGTATAAGCTCTTCTTGAGTTAGACGCTACACTGTAACGACTTCTGTACGGGTTTGCTCCTCTACGAACGTTTCTGTAGTAGTTTCTATATCTGTATGGAGAATAATAACCGCCTCTATAATAAGGTGGGCAATAAAACGGATTGTTATAAGTGTAACCGCTTCTATAATAACCACCTCCGTAAAAACCTGTATTCCAGTAATAAGGAGAGTAATACGGGAGAGAATATCCCCAACGATTCCATCCAGAACCATAACCGTAACCATAATAATTATTGCCCCAATAAGGATTGTAGCCAAAACCAGTTTTAATACTTATAACAACATCTGCATTATCATTATTATAGCCCCAAGGTTCATTATAAGTAATACGAGTTTGAGGTCTTTCGTCTTCAATTATTTCTTCATCATATTCTTTGTCACCATAAGATTTATAATTGTCTATATCAGTAATAATATCACTACCATTTAAATCCTCTAGACGTTGTAATTCTTTAGTAAAGTAATTATCGTTGTATTCTTTATACGCTCTTCCGTTTTTAACTATAACTCTACGTTCAGTTTGTTTAATATTATCATTTGCATATATACCATCTTCATTATTGGTTATAGTTTGAGCGCTTCCGCAAGAAACTAAGAGAATTACCATAAAAAATGATAACAAATAAAAGAGAAGTTTGGTGTTGGCGTAATATGATTTCATGTTTTCTACTATTTTAAGGTTGTGCTTTTTCATTATATTTATCTTGTTTAATTCACAAAATTAAAAACCAAC
Organism: Tenacibaculum sp.; assembly: GCA_965242715.1. Taxonomy (GTDB): domain Bacteria; phylum Bacteroidota; class Bacteroidia; order Flavobacteriales; family Flavobacteriaceae; genus Polaribacter. The sequence goes on along the minus strand of OZ251501.1, from coordinate 95,380 downwards.
CGTTAGGCAATTTACCATTTTTAGTGTAGTTTTGTGTCTATTTTATATAAAAAAGTACAATTTTGCAAATCTAAATTTACATCAAAACTAACGCAAGTTTTGTGCCAAACTTCTGATTATGAATAAAAAATTAACAAAACGTTCTGAGAATTATTCAAAATGGTATAACGAACTAGTGGTAAAAGCTGATTTAGCGGAGAATTCTGCAGTTCGTGGTTCTATGGTTATTAAACCTTATGGATATGCACTTTGGGAGAATATGCAAGCAGAATTAGATAGAATGTTTAAAGAAACAGGGCATCAAAATGCATATTTCCCTCTTCTTGTACCTAAAAGTTTATTTGAAGCTGAAGAAAAAAATGCTAAAGGTTTTGCAAAAGAATGTGCAGTAGTTACGCATTATCGTTTGCAGAGTGACCCAGATAGAGAAGGTAAATTAAGAGTAGACCCAGAAGCTAAATTAGAAGAAGAGTTAATTATTAGACCAACATCTGAAGCTATTATTTGGAGTACCTATAAAGGATGGATTCAATCATATAGAGATTTACCATTATTAATAAACCAATGGGCAAATGTGGTTCGTTGGGAAATGCGTACGCGTTTATTTTTGCGTACTGCTGAATTCTTATGGCAAGAAGGTCATACAGCACATACAACAAAAGCGGAAGCATTAGTTGAAGCAAAACAAATGCAAGAAGTGTATGCTACATTTGCTGAAGATTTTATGGCAATGCCTGTTATTAAAGGAGTAAAATCTGATAGCGAACGTTTTGCAGGGGCTGATGAAACCTATACTATTGAGGCACTAATGCAAGACGGAAAAGCATTACAAGCAGGAACGTCTCACTTTTTAGGGCAGAACTTTGCGAAAGCATTTGATGTTAAATACACTTCTAAGGAAGGAAAACAAGAGTACGTTTGGGGAACTTCTTGGGGAGTTTCTACGCGTTTAATTGGTGCGTTAATTATGACGCATTCAGATGATGCTGGTTTGGTTTTACCACCAAAATTAGCGCCAATTCAAGTTGTAATTATTCCTATATATAAAAATGAAGAGCAATTAGCAGCTGTTTCTGAGAAAGTGAATGAAATTGTAAAAGAACTTCAGGTTAAAGGAATATCAGTGAAATTTGATGATAGAGATACCTATAGACCAGGAGCAAAATTTGCAGAATACGAATTAAAAGGTGTTCCAGTAAGAATTGCAATAGGTAATCGTGATTTAGAAAACGGAACTGTTGAGGTTGCACGAAGAGATACTTTTGAAAAACAAACTATTTCTCAAGATGATTTAGTAGAGTTTGTTTCTAATTTATTAAAAGAAATGCAAGACAGTTTATTTAATAAGGCATTATTATATAGAAATGAACATATAACTGAAGTAAATACTTTTGAAGAATTTAAAAAGGTTATTGAAACCAAAGGTGGGTTTGTTTCTGCGCATTGGGATGGTACCGAAGAAACCGAAGATAAGATAAAGGAACTTACTAAGGCTACAATTAGATGTATTCCAAATGATGCAAAAGAAGAAGCAGGGAGTTGTGTATTAACAGGTTTATCATCAACAAAAAGAGTGTTATTTGCGAAGGCATATTAATTTTTTTAAAAAAATTAAAAATTTATTGCACAAATATAAAAACGTTGTATATTTGCACCCGCAATTAAGATATAATTTTAATTGTTATGGTCCGTTCGTCTAGGGGTTAGGACGCATGGTTTTCATCCATGTAACACGGGTTCGATTCCCGTACGGACTACAAGTTTTATATAAACTAATATAATAGAAAAAATAAGATGGCAAATCATAAGTCAGCATTAAAGAGAATTAGAAGTAACGATGTAAAGAGATTGCGCAATAAATATCAGCATAAAACAACACGTAATGCTGTAAGAGATTTACGTGCGTCTTCAGATAAAAAAGAAGCTGAAGGTTTGTTAACGAAAGTTGTTTCTATGTTAGATAAATTAGCAAAGAATAACATTATTCATAAAAATAAAGCAGCAAATTTAAAATCTAAATTGGCTAAGCAAGTAGCAGCTTTATAGAAAATAGTAAGAATTTATTTCTTAAATAAAAAACGCTTCGAGAAATCGAAGCGTTTTTTTATGTACTTCATTTTTTGTTACTAATGCAGACTACCAATCATATTTTTTATGAGCATCTAGCCTAATAAATATAAATAAAAGTAAGGTAAAGCCCCAAAGTGAAGACCCACCATAGCTAAAGAATGGTAACGGAATTCCTACCGTTGGAAATAATCCTATAACCATTCCTATATTTATTAAAACATGAAAGAATAAAATAGAAGCTACACCGTAGCCATAAATTCGACCAAATTTATTAGTGGTTGTTTCAGAAAGATAAATAATTCGAAACATTAAAACCATAAATAAAATAATTACTAAAGAAGTTCCGAGAAACCCCCATTCTTCACCAACAGTTGAGAAAATATAATCGGTATGTTGTTCAGGAACAAAATTACCTTGAGTTCTATCTCCTTGTAGAAAGCCTTTACCTAAAAATCCTCCAGAACTAATAGAGAGCTCAGATTGATGTAAATTATAACCTATCTTTTTAATGTCTACTTTTTTCCCTAAGAGTACATCAAACCTATCTCTGTGATGCTGCTTAAAAACATTGTTAAACGTAAAGCTAGCAAGTATAATAAAAAAGCCTACAGCAACATAAGTGCCAATAATTTTATACCAATTAAAACGAAAAAACTGTTTGTTTTTGTATAGTCTGTATAGTAATGGTACGGTTATAATTCCGAAAGAGAATAGTAAAACTGAAGATATGCCAAAGTAAATAGTTAGTAAAAAAAGGAATATAGTTACAGCACCTAAAATAATATAGTTTAAGGTTAGACCTTCTCTGTTTAATACAAAAAAGAAGGCTAGGTAAATTAAAACAGACCCCATATCTGGTTGTAAAGCAATAAGCACAGCAGGTGTAAAAATAACTATAAAAGCTTTTGCTTGATTCTTAATGAGATTTAGGTTGTATTTTCTGTCACTTACTAATTTTGCTACTGCAAGTGCGGTAAATGTTTTTGCAAATTCTGATGGTTGTAAACTAACTCCTCCAAAATGATACCAAGACATAGCGCCATTTATTTTTTTTCCGAAGAGAAATAAACCTGCTAATGCAATAATAGAAATTAGGTATAAAATGCTTGAAAAACGTTCATAGAATTTTGAATTAAAAAAGAGTACAAAAATAATAAGAGGAAGACTTAAAGCGATCCAAATAAGTTGTTTGCCGTATTTGGTTGAAAAATCAAAAAGCACACGCTGTTCTTCGTTACTAGAGGCTGCATAAATGTTAATCCACCCGAATGCTACAAGAACACTATAAAGAAGAACTAAAACCCAATCTATACCTAGAAAAATATTATTTTGTTCCTGTCTCAAGAGAATCTATTTTAGGAATTAATTTATCATATTCTTTTTGTAAACTTAGGGTAATCATATTAGTTTCTCTATGTTTTGTTGCTTTAGAGATTTTTCCATTAAGGTATTTCTCTATCAATAAACTTGTTATTGGTGCAGCAATAGTAGAACCATAGCCTCCATTTTCAATAAAAACAGCAAGGGCAATTTTCGGGTTTTCTTTGGGTGCAAAAGCTAAAAATATTGAGTGATCTTTTAATTGAATTTTCTGCCCGTCTATTCTAATAAAATTCTCTACAGTTCCTGTTTTTCCACAAATTTCAATACCTTTTACTTGATTCCATTTTCCTGTTCCTGTTTTAAAAACCTCATGCATAGCCTCTACAATAGGATTAAAATATTGCGCATCTATAGTTGTTTTTCTTTTAGTGGTATAAGTAGGATTTTGAATTGTGTTTCCGTTGATTTTTTTTACAATATGCGGTGTGTAAAAATAACCTCTATTTGCAATTGCTACAGCAACATTTGCTAATTGAATTGGCGTTGTCTCTACTTCGCCTTGACCAATGGCATTAGAAATTGTGGTGGTTGCTCCCCATTTAAATTTATAGTTGTCATTATAAAATTTTCCATCAGGAATACGACCTGGAGAGCCTTGAGGTAAATCATATCCAAGAAAATTACCTAGGCCAAAACTTTTAGCGTGGTTTGCCCAAGCGTCTATTCCTTCAGAAGCTGTTTTGTATTTATCTATAATTCTTCTATAAATTGTAGAAAAATAGCTATTACAAGATTTTGCAATGGCAGTTTTTAGCTTAATTGAATGACCCCAAGTGCCACAATGACAACTCATAAAAGCGTTCTTTCGTGGTCCATACCGATAACCATGATGACATGTGACTGAGAAGTTTTCATCAATAACACCCTCTTGTAATCCAATTAAACCATTAATCATTTTAAAAGGAGAACCTGGTGCATATTGAGCTTGCAGCGCCCTGTCTAGCATAGGTTTGTTAATGGAATCATTAAAAAGTCTTGTAGAGTTTTTAAAACGTTTTCTACCAACCATTAAATTTGGATCGTAACTTGGGGCGGTAACTAAAACTAAAATTTCTCCAGTAGAAGGCTCAATGGCAACAATTCCGCCGCGTTTTCCAGTCATTAAAAGTTCTCCATACTTCTGGAGTTCTGCATCTATTGTTAATGTTAAATATTTACCGGCAACAGCTGTAGTATCATATATTCCATTTTTGTATGAACCTATAATTCTATTAAGATTGTTACGGCGTAAATATTTTCTTCCTTTAATACCTCGCAAAATATTTTCATATTGTTTTTCTACTCCCCACCAACCAATTAACTCTCCTTGTTGGTATTCGCTACTGTTTTTTGCAGTATATTCATTTACTTCACTAATATAACCAAGAATGTTTGCTGCGGATTTCTCAGGGTAATTTCTAATAATCCTTTTTTGGACGTAAAAGCCTTTGTATTTGTGTAGCTTTTCTTGTAAAAAGGCAAAATCTTCTTTAGCAAGTTGTTTTAAAAATACTGAAGGAAGCCAGCGTGCAAAATTTTCTGCTTTTTTAAATCGTTTTTTAAAGTCTTCTTTTTCAATTTTTAAAAATGAACAAAATTCAAGTGTGTCTAGCGGTTGTACATCTTTAGGAATTACCATTACATCATAAGAAAGCTGATTGGCAACCATAAGTTTTCCATTTCTATCATAAATATAACCGCGTTCTGGGTAATCATACTCAACTTTTACTGCGGCATTTTTTATAGGGTTGTAGGTTGAGCCTTTTAAAATTTGTAACTGAAATAGTCTGGCAATAAAAATAAGACCAATTAAGGCGATAAGAAAAATCAGTAAAAAACTTCGTTTCATTATTGTGATTGCTTTGAGCTGAAAATATAGTTTCCTAAGTAAAATAATAACAACGTAAATATGCTTGAAAATAGTGTATTAATAAGTACATTATTGAAATTTTGAAAGCTAAAGTTAGCCAAACTAAACAATACAAAGTGATGTATTATTGTTAAAATTGCGGTATAGTTAAAGACTTTTCCGAAGTTCTGTAAACGAAGGTTAAATAAAGGATATTCTACAGGGGTAATTTTAAATATAGTATGTATAAAAAACAGTCTTAAATAAGCAATCAATAAGATTGAAAATGCATGTATTCCTCCAGAATTTGAGAAAAAATCTATACATAGTCCTAATAAAAAAGTTAATATTAAAAAGGGAAATCTATTTTTGCGAAGTGGATATAAAAACATAAATGCTATATACACATACGGATTTATATAGCCCAAAAACAAAATATTATTCAATATAAAAACTTGTAAAAAAAGTAGTGTAAAAAATAAAAACGCTATGTATAAGGTTTTATTCATTTACGTTATTTTCTAAATTCTGTATTTCTTCTTTGTATAAGTTTTTAATTACAGATACATAGCCTAAATTACTCATATCATTAAAAAGTTGTATGTCAATTGTATTAGATGCAGTGTTGTTTTTAGGGATGTTTAGCACCGTCCCAATACCAATTCCTTCAGGAAATATAGTCGATTTTCCACCAGTAATAATTGTATCTCCTTTTTGATAAACGGCTTGTCTAGGTATGTCTGTTAACTGTACAATATTATAATCAAGTCCGTTCCAAGTTAACGTTCCGAAATGAAAGTTGTTTTTAAAACGCGCATTAATTTTACTATTTTTATTTAAAATGGATTGTACTGTTGCATAATTATCAGAAACATGATCTGTAATACCAATTATTCCTTTACTATTTACTACTGCCATTTCTTTTGAAACGTTGTTATTTCTTCCCTTATTTATAAGTATGAAGTTAAAGGGGGTGTGGTATTCGTTTTTGTAAATTTTAGCATTTATATATTTAGCTTTGTGTTTGTAAAGGCTATCTGTAATAGTTATTTCTTGAATGTTCTCCAAAGAAAAACCGCACGGTTCAAGAAGGTTCTTTAGTCTATTATTTTCTTCAGCTAAAGCTTTATTTTGAGAATTTAAATGAAAATAATCAGAAATTGCTGAAGACTTTTCATACAATTTACCAGTAATAGCATTAGCAGAACTTACAAATTTACTTTTATGAAAACGATGATTGTTAATAATTAAAGCGATAGCGGAAAATTCTAACAACAAAAAAAATAGAAAATTTTTATACCTCTGAAAGAAGTAAACAATTTGTTGCATAGAGGTGTGTAGCTACGTTATTTAACCAAGATACTTTTGTATTTTTCTAAATTTTTAAGCGCAATGCCTGTTCCACGAACAACAGCTCGTAAAGGGTCTTCTGCTATGTAAACAGGTAAGTCTGTTTTTCTAGATAAACGCTTGTCTAAACCACGCAACATAGAGCCGCCACCAGCAAGATAAATTCCTGTATTGTAAATATCAGCTGCTAATTCTGGCGGTGTTTTAGATAGGGTTTCCATCACAGCATCTTCAATACGTAAAATAGATTTATCTAAGGCTTTAGCAATTTCTCGATAAGAAACTTGAACTTGTTTTGGCTTGCCACTCAATAAATCACGTCCTTGAACCATCATATCTTCTGGAGGACTATCTAAGTCTTCTGTAGCTGCTCCAACAGTAATTTTTACTTTCTCGGCAGTAGTTTCTCCAATATGTAAATTATGTTGTGTACGCATGTAATACATAATGTCACTGGTAAATAAATCTCCTGCAACTTTTACAGATTGATCGCAAACAATACCAGCAAGAGCAATTACTGCAATTTCAGTTGTACCACCACCTATATCAATAATCATATTTCCTTTAGGCTCCATAATATCTATACCAACACCAATTGCTGCCGCCATTGGTTCAAAAATCAAGTAGATTTCTTTGGCATTCATATGACGTGCAGAATCTATTACCGCTCGTTTTTCAACTTCTGTAATTCCAGAAGGAATACAGATTACCATTCGTAATGAAGGTGGAAAAAATTTATTTTTTATGGCAGGAATTTGCTTTACAAATTCTTTAATCATTTCTTCAGAAGCTTGAAAATCTGCAATTACACCATCTTTTAACGGGCGAATTGTTTTAATGTTTTCGTGCGTTTTTCCTTGCATTAAATTTGCTTCTTGCCCAATTGCAATAATTTTCCCAGTAATCCTATCTCTTGCTACAATAGAAGGGCTATCAATAACTATCTTTCCGTTATGAATGATTAATGTATTTGCAGTACCTAAATCAATCGCAATATCTTCTGTCATAAAATCAAAAAAACCCATAAAATATTTTGTTATCTTGTTTTCAATGTAATATTACAAATCTACTAAAAATCTATTTAATTTTTACATTGATTTTCTTAATGTTTAAAATGTCTTGTTCCTGTAAAAACCATCGCTAAATTATGGTCATTACAATAGTTTATACTCAACTTATCTTTAATAGAACCTCCTGGTTGAATAACGCTTTTTATACCTGCGTTATCAGCAATCTCTACACAATCTGGAAACGGAAAAAATGCATCACTCGCCATTGCTGAACCGTTTAAGTCAAATCCAAAATTCTTAGCTTTTTCTATAGCTTGGTTAAGTGCGTCTACACGACTGGTTTGCCCTGTTCCGCTGGCAAACAATTGTTTACCTTTTACCAATACAATAGTATTAGATTTTGTGTGTTTGCAAATTTTTGATGCAAACAATAAATCTTCTAACTCATTTTTGGTTGGTTTATTGTTGGTTACGTATGTTAAATTTTTAAGCGAATCCGTTTTTGTGTCTTTATCTTGAACCAGTAAACCGTTTAGTGCGGTTCTAACTGTTTGCGTTGGAAGCGTAATTTCTTTCTGAATTAATATAATTCTGTTCTTTTTTCCTTTCAAAATCTCAAGAGCATCCTCATTATAACCAGGTGCAATTACTACTTCACAGAATAATTTGTGAATTTCTTCTGCGGTAGCTTTATCAATTTTTTTATTGCTAATTAATACTCCGCCGAAGGCAGAAACAGGGTCTCCTGCTAAAGCATCAATATATGCTTTGTAAATGGTTTTACGCTGTGCAAACCCGCAAGCATTGTTGTGTTTTAAAACTGCAAAAGTTGGTTCTTCTCCAATAAATTCATTCATTAAATTAACTGCAGCATCTACATCTAATAAATTGTTGTAGCTTAATTCTTTTCCGTGAAGTTTATCAAACACTAATTCTAAATCTCCAAAGAAATATCCTTTTTGATGAGGGTTTTCACCATAACGAAGAGTTTTAGAAATAGTTTCACTTGCTTTAAAAACTACTTCATCTTCATTAAAATAATTAAAAATTGCCGTATCATAATGTGATGAAACATTAAACGCTTTTGTTGCAAATCGTTTTCTGTTAGCTAAAGTTGTAGCTCCATTTTCTTTAGAAAATAATTGCAAGAACTCATTATACTGTTCCATTGAAGAAATGGTAAAAACATCTTTAAAATTTTTAGCTGCTGCACGAATAAGAGAGATGCCTCCAATATCTATTTTTTCAACAATATCTTGTTCTGAAGATCCAGAAGCAACTGTTTTTTCAAACGGATATAAATCTACAATTACTAAATCTATTTGCGGAATTTGATATTCTGAAAGTTCAGAAATATCACTTTCATTATCTTGACGATTAAGAATTCCGCCAAAAATTTTGGGATGTAATGTTTTTACGCGCCCTCCTAAAATAGAAGGATACGAAGTGATTTCTTCAACCGAAACCACATTTATTCCTAAGTTTTTGATAAATTTCTCTGTTCCTCCTGTAGAATAAATGGTAACGTTGTGTTCGCTCAATTTACGAACAATAGGCGCTAATCCTTCTTTGTTAAATACAGAGATTAGTGCAGAGGTAATAGTTTTAGTGGTGTTCATTTTGTGTTGTTGTTAAGCACACAAAGCTACTGAAACGCACTCTGTATAACAATAAAAAGATACTCACAAAAACTGTAAGTAATTAACAATTATTTAGCCGCTATTTTATCTTTAAAATCAGAAATAAGGGTATTGTAATCTCTAGATTCTTTAATCTGTTTCTTTTTAAAGCTGTCTAGCAACTTCTTAAAGGTGTTTTGTTTTTTCATTTTGGGGGATTTTAAAAAAAATTATTCTGCGTTCTCTAAAAAAGTGTTAATCCAATTAGCAATTCTGCGTAGTAATGTCGGTTTCAAATTTTCATGAGTAGTACTACTCATATGAGTAGTACTACTAAAAGTAGCATACAATGACTTATTCTTCATACAAAAGGGATTAATAATTAAGGTTCTACCACGAATTTAATGGAATTTATTAAATTCGTAAAAAAAAGGTAAAATGTTTACACATCAATTTTTCGATTTACTACTAAATTTAGATGACAACTGGCAAGTTGTAAAAGTAGAAGCAGATTATGCAATTTCAGACATAAAAATAGTCATTAAATTCATAGGAGAAAGAGCCCTTTGTCCAGAGACCATGGAATTATGTAGTTTATATGACCATGCACCAAATCGAGAATGGCGTCATTTAGATACGATGCAATATAAGACTTTTATAAGTTGTAAGTTGCCAAGAATAAAGAACAGTCAAGGAGCTGTAATCACCATAGTTCCGCCATGGGCAGATAAGCATACACGTCATACACACCTTTTTGAACATGCAATAATTGATTTACTATTAGCAACTAAAAATCAAACAAAAACAGCAAAATTAATGCGTTGTGGTTTTAATGTCATCAATAGAGTAATTCATTTAAGTACAGAAAGAGGTTTGAGTAGGAGAGATTTATCAAATATGGATTTTAGTCGTTTGAGTTTGGATGAAAAATCGTTTAAGAAAGGACATAAATATATAAGTGTCTTAAGTCATCCTAGAAGTGGTTTTATCATAGATGTAGAAGAAGGAAGAACTAAAGAATCTGTAGAAAAACTATTTGATAAATCTATGACAAAACAACAACAAAAACAGGTTAAAACTATAAGTTTAGATATGTGGAAAGCTTATATTTCTACCTCTAAAAGTCAATTACCAAACGCATCTATTGTTCACGACAGATTTCATTTGGTTAAGTATTTAAATACCGCTATTGATAAGGTTAGAAGAAGAGAAGTTAAAACGAATGATGAATTGATAAACAGTAGATATGCGTTACTTAAAAACCAAGAAAACCTAACCGAGAAACAACGAATAAAATTTGATGCAATAATCAAGGCGAACTATGAAGTTAGCAAGGCGTGGCAAGTCAAAGAAAATTTTAAAGATTTATTCCATAAAGAAACTAAGTATATTAATGGTTTTTATTTACTAATTAAATGGATACGAAATTCTACTTCTAAGCAAATTAAAGAAGTAACAAAGGTTGTTACAATGTTTGAAAAACATCTCTCTGGAGTTATAAATGCCTTAATAACTGAGTATAGCAATGCAATGGCTGAAAGATTAAATGGAAAAATACAAGAACTTAAATCTATTGGAAAAGGATATAGAACTTTTAAAAACTTTAGAAGTGCAATACTCTTTTTTAATGGAGGTTTAAATCTTTACCCATTAAAATAAGGGTAGAGCCATAATTAAGTTAAAATGTATACAAATTTAATTAAAAAAAATGTAAAAACTTGTTATTCATCTAAATATTAGTTACTTAAGTTATTAAGTATTTGCATACTATATTGATTGTCAGTAATTTAACTTAATAAATTCGTCAAATAATTTAAAGAGCATTTCTGGATAAATAGAAAGATTACAGAAGCCAACTTCATAAGTTAGTTGATAATTCTTTTCTTATCGGTATCGTTTCAGTGATTTATGAAGCAGAAACTTGAGCACAAACGTTGCCAAAAATTATTCTAGACTTCTTAAAATCGCACTAAACTTATTGAAAAAGGAATCTTCTAAAAAAATATTTATGAAGAGTAAAAGGCTAGAGGCCGGCAGGAATGAGCCTTATTTATTGAGAATATTGAATTTAAAAGCAGGGTTCTGCTCTGATGACTCAGAGCAATATCAACTCATGCAACTAAATGGCATATTCAAGCATACTTTAATTAGTTTTGTTTTAGAATTAACCGCTCACAATTTAAAACTAGTATTTTTCATAAAACCATTAATAGAATGGCAGCAAGAAAGCCAATATATCAAAATCAAACAGATGCTAAGCGTATAACTCAAAAGAAAGACTGCAAATTGCAGTCTTTCAGTTAATGAAGTTTCCTTCACCTAAAGATAGAAATTCCCCTCCCGAATTGTAACTATCTTTTGAGTTTAGACACTCCCTTTTTTTTAAAGTCACAAAAAAAAGACTATTTTTCAATAGTCTTTTTTAAAAATGAAGTTTCCTTCTCTATATTGATAGAAGTCCCCCGATATCTATCACTATATTTTTTTGTTATATACTACTTTGACACATCTATATTTTAAAAGTCACAATATTAATTTAAAATTTCTACCTTATTATCTACAACATCTTTAATTGGTAATACTACTTTCCCTTCAGAAGTTGATAAAACCATACTAATGTTATCAATACCTATAATAACTCCTTCTAGTCCGTTTACACGAACTTTCTTGCCAATTTCAAGGTTTTTACGAGAGTAATAACCAAACAATAAACGTTCAACTGCATTCCTAGAACCTAATCCGAAAGAGATAGTAAATGTTAATAAAATAGAACCTATAATAAGCGTTAAATTACTTTTTATTACTGAAGTATCTATTCCTGCTTGATCTAAAGCAATAATTGATAAAAAGATTACAATTAAATAGAAGGCTATATTTGCAACAAGGCTTCCTCCAGAAATTTCAAGCGACTTAAACATTCCTTGTATTGCTTTTTTAACCACTGTACCAAGATAAACGCCTGCAACAAAAATTGCAAGAGCGGTTAATAAACGTGGCAGATAAGCAAAGAAATTACTAATTCCAGCTGAAACTGATTCCACACCAAAAATATTAGCACCAGCCATAACAAACACTAATATTAAGAACCATTTTATAACGCCTAAAATTACACTGGTTAGCATGACATTAATTGTTGTGCTTCCAAAAATTTCGGTTTCACTTAATTTTTTAAACCATTCATCTATATTCGTTTTACTTAGAGCTTTTCTAACGATCCAAAGAAATATTTTAATTATTATCCAAGAAACAATTACAAAGCCAATAAACCCTAGTACTGTTGGTAAAGATGCCACAACATCTTCTAGAATATCTCTAAAGGGTTTTATAATATCAATTTTTAAGTTTAGTAGCGAACTCATAATTTTAAAATAATTTAGTTAATTTATTTTTAGTTTAATCGTCTATAGTCTTAGAATTTTTTTTCCCCACCAAACATATCTCCTATTACACTCGGGTACTTCACCACAAATAAATCAGCCATATCTATGATTAATTTTATGATAGCCACATCGTTTAATACTCTTTCTTTTAGTATTTGTGGAACCTCTTGGTTATGTAGTATTTTCTTAAATGGATTTTCCATACTTACAGTTCTTGATAGGTTTTTATTACACGTGCTTTAGCTCTTTTAACACGCATTTTTACAGCGCTTGCACCCAAATTTAAAGATTCTTGAATTTCTTGAATACTCATATCATCTTGATATTTCATCAACAAAATCATTTTATCTTGCGGATCTATTAACTCTAGAGCTTTTGCTAATTTCTCTGACTTCAACTCAAATAGCGTTGTGTCATCAATTTCATCATCTAGAGAGGTTTCTTCCCTTATGTTATCAGTAACAACTGTAACTCTCTCTTTTTTCTTATTCGCATTTCTTTGCACGTAATTTACACAAAAATTATAGGTAAAAGAATACAACCAAGTAGAAAATTTAGATCTCCCTTTAAACGACCGTAATTTAACAAATAGCCTTATAAACACATCCTGCGTTAAGTCTTGTGCTTCTTCTTTATTTTTAGAAAAGCCATAACACTTATTATATACAACGTTTACATACCTATCATACAAAACAGCAAACAAATGGGTGTTATTTGTTTCTACTATTTTCTTGATCAGTTCTTCGTCGCTTAATTTAGTGGCATCGATAGTTTTCAAGGAATAAACTTGGTTTTACTTTTTGGTTATGTATTCTTAGACACACTAATCACTCACGTAGTCACATTCTACATTCTACTTTCTGACACCTAAATTAACATTTTTTTAACAAAAATCATCTATCAAAAATAAAAAAATTTGTAACAAAATACAACTATGCTACGTATAAGCATATGCAAGCTATGCAAATAACCCTTAAAATTCTATCAAAACAGAATGAGACAACTTAAGATTACTAAGCAGGTTACTAACAGAGAAACCGCGTCTTTAGACAAATATTTACAGGAAATAGGAAAAGTAGATTTAATTACTGCTGATGAAGAAGTTGAATTGGCACAACGCATAAAGGCAGGTGATCAAATAGCTTTAGAAAAATTAACCAAAGCCAACTTACGTTTTGTAGTTTCGGTTGCCAAACAATATCAAAATCAAGGTTTAACATTGCCAGATTTAATTAATGAAGGAAACTTAGGTTTAATTAAAGCAGCAAAACGTTTTGATGAAACCCGTGGTTTTAAATTTATCTCATATGCAGTTTGGTGGATTCGTCAATCTATTTTACAAGCCTTGGCAGAACAATCTCGTATTGTACGCTTACCGTTAAATAAAATTGGTTCTATCAATAAAATCAATAAAATGTACGCTTTCTTAGAACAAGAAAACGAGCGCCCGCCAAGTCCTGAAGAAATTGCTAAGAAATTAGACATGACGGTTAATGACGTAAAAGAATCAATGAAAAATTCTGGTCGTCACGTATCTATGGATGCTCCTTTAATTGAAGGGGAAGACTCTAATTTATATGATGTATTAAACTCTGGTGAATCACCAAATCCTGATAGAAAATTATTACACGAATCACTTCGCATTGAGATTAGCAGAGCATTAGAAACTTTAACACCTCGTGAAGCTGATGTAGTAAAGTTATACTTCGGGTTAGGAGAACACCAACCAATGACTTTAGAAGAAATTGGCGAAACTTTCGATTTAACTCGTGAGCGTGTACGCCAAATTAAAGAAAAAGCAATTAGAAGGTTAAAGCACACTTCTAGAAGTAAAATTTTAATGACATACCTAGGTTAGTTGTTGCACCATTTTAGGTATCTCACTCATACTGAATAATAAAATTATTAAGTATAATTATCTTTTTAAAACTCTCGAATTATCTTCGGGAGTTTTTTTTGAAGCTATTTCCTGCTTTCCACTTTATCTTTTTAATTTTGTTCTCGATACAAATTTGTTCATTCTTCACAAATTGACTCGAACTGACAATTTAAAAAGGATGCCGCTTCAATCAGGGCTAAACCTATTTATAAAGTTATTGCATAAAGTCAATAATCTACAAGGCATAAAAAAAGGAAGAAACCTTAATCCTTTCAACGCAAGCATCTAGCAACTAAACCCAATTGGGCTATCGCCTTGCTATTAAATAACAAAAAGATTACTTCATCATTCTTTCTCACAGCAACGAATTAATTATCTTTGTAAAAACAAATCACAACACAACCACAAACTAATGAGTAATTTAATTGCGCCTTCAATTTTAGCGGCAGATTTTGCCAACCTACAACGCGACATAGAAATGGTTAATAATTCTGACGCCGATTGGTTCCATATAGACATTATGGATGGCGTTTTTGTACCTAATATTTCTTTTGGCATGCCTGTTTTAAAAGCAATTACCAAGCACGCAAAAAAAACTGTAGATGTACATTTAATGATTGTAGATCCAGACAGGTATATTCAAACTTTTGCCAATTTAGGCGCTAATATTTTAACGGTGCATTATGAAGCTTGCCCGCATTTACATAGAACAATACAAGCTATAAAAGCCACAGGAATAAAAGCTGGTGTTGCATTAAACCCACATACGCCAATTGCCGTTTTAGAAGACGTCATTGCAGATTTAGACTTAGTCTGTATTATGAGTGTTAACCCTGGTTTTGGAGGGCAATCTTTCATAGAAAATACCTATAAAAAAATAAGCCAATTAAAACAATTAATTGATTTTTCTAAGTCAACTGCTCAAATAGAAATTGATGGTGGTGTTACCGATAAAAATGCAAATAAATTAGTTGAAGCTGGTGCAAACGTATTAGTTGCAGGGAGCTTTATTTTTAAGAGTGAAAATCCAACAGAGATTATTGCTGATTTAAAAACACTAGTAAATTAATTCAAAAATTATTTGAATAAAAAAATCTCGAAGTAAAATACTTCGAGATTTTGCACTTTTTTTGTGACCGCGAAGGGATTCGAACCCCCAACCCTCAGAGCCGAAATCTGATATTCTATCCAGTTGAACTACGCAGCCCATTATTTTTTCTTACAAAAAACAGAAAAACATATTACATTAAATTCTTTTTCACCAGTGTAGAAATTGTTTTTCCATCAGCTTTTCCTACTAATTCTTTAGATACAATTCCCATAACTTTACCCATATCCTGCATTCCTGTAGCACCAATACTATCAATAGTAGAAATTACTACACCCTCTATTTCTTCTTCTGTTAAAGGTTCTGGTAAAAACTGTTCTAAAACTGCTAATTCCGCCAACTCAGGATCTGCTAAATCTTGTCTATTTTGCTCAATAAATATTGTAGCACTATCTCTTCGTTGCTTTACCTGCTTTTGAATAATTTTCATTTCTTGATCTTCAGATAAATCATCTCCAGCACCAGCTTCTGTTTTTGCCAACATAAAAGCCGATTTTAAAGCACGAAGTGCCGTTAGAGCAACAGTATCTTTCGACTTCATTGCTTCTTTCATTTTATGTATTACTTGTTCTTGCAAGTTCATATCTTTCTTTTTAGGAGCACAAATATACGTATAAAAAAAACTCCTAATTACTTAGGGGGTTAATCTACATTATCATGTAAAAATGAATTATTGCTACGTAATTGAATATCATTATTATCGTCTGTACTTAAAGTGGTACGTGATTTGCTAATTGCCATATCCATTTCATCTAAATTAACGCCCATACGTTTGTATGCAGGCTCACGCTCAATTTCATCTATATTTTGATTTACTTGATCTGTAAATTTATAGTTAAATTTTTTCATCTTTTCACGACGTTCTTCTGAACGTTTTTGCAATTCTGAAATGGTTAAACTTAACGAAAAAACTTCTTCACTAGAAGTTGTAATCTCATTAATTTCTACTGGTGGAGTAGCTATTTTTAATTCAAAACTCAAACTATCTTCAGCTACTTCTTCATTAATTACTGAGGCTTTTCCAATAGTTGGTTGTGCATCAAAATCTTCTAAAAAATATCGTTTTTCAACAACTTGTTCTTCTTCAATTTTAATTTCTTTAGCATCAATTACCTTTAAATTTTTAATATCATCAGTCAAGTCAAAAGTAATTGTTTCAGCTTTTACTTCTTCAAAAGAGTTTAACGGTAAATCAAATAAAATATCTTGTTGAACTTCTTTTATTACTGGAGCTTCTTCAATAACTGGAGTAACATTTGTTATAATAAAATCATCTTCAGAAATATTTCTAGATACAACTTCATCATAAATAACATGCGTGTTTTTAATGTTTTCTGTAGTAGGAATTAAATTTATTTTTGGTAACCCCTCCTCTATTTCATCTTCTACGTCTAAAATATGTACAATTTTTTCTTCAAGTTTACCAGTAAGCGGTTCATCTATACTAGTCGCTTTAATTACAGCTGTTTCTTCAGAAAAATTATACGTAGCTTTCTGTTCGTCTTCTAATATGTGTACAATTTTCTTTGTTTCTGCATTCGAAATACTACCTTGTTGGTCTGCTGCAAAACCAGTAGCAATAATAGTTAAAGAGATACTATCATCTAACGTATCATCTTCTCCAATACCCATAATAATGTTAGCTTCGTAACCTGCTTCTGTTTGAATATGGTCGTTAATTTCCCCTATTTCATCTAAGGTGATTTCATTCTTTCCTGAAACAATTAAAAGCAAAACATTTTTAGCTCCTGTAATTTTATTGTCATTTAATAACGGAGAATCTAACGCTTTTACAATAGCATTTTTTGCACGATTTACACCTTCTTCTTTTGCAGAACCCATAATTGCTGTTCCGCTATTAGATAATACAGTTTTTGCATCGTGTAAATCAATATTTTGTTTGTAATAATGTGTAATAACCTCTGCAATTCCTTTGGCAGCAATAGATAAAACTTCATCAGCTTTAGAGAAACCTGCTTTAAAACCTAGGTTTCCATATACTTCACGAAGTTTATTATTGTTAATTACAATTAAAGAATCAACGTTTCTACGCAATTCATCAATTCCGTTTTGAGCTTGTTTAGAACGCATTCTACCTTCAAACTGAAATGGCATTGTTACAATACCAACAGTTAAGATATCCATATCTTTTGCAATTTTTGCAATAATTGGTGCAGCTCCAGTTCCAGTTCCTCCTCCCATACCAGCAGTAATAAATACCATTTTGGTATGCGTACTTAACATTTGCTGAATCTCCTGCATACTTTCTTTAGCTGCTTGCGCTCCAACTTCTGGATTTGCTCCTGCACCCAAACCAGACGTTAAATTAACTCCTAATTGAATCTTATTAGGAACTGCACTATTGTCTAAGGCTTGTGAATCGGTATTACAGATCACAAAATCTACCCCAATTATCTGTTCGTTAAACATGTGACTTACTGCATTACTACCTCCACCTCCAACTCCAATTACTTTAATAGCATTGGATTTTTTTTTTGGCATGTCGAACGAAATGTTATCAAATTCTGTACTCATAATAACTATTCAATTTTATTTTATTAATATTTTATTAAAAATTCCCTTAGGGGGATGTTCAACAAGTTGAACTAGGAGCTTAATATTTTTTTATTCTGCGTTATCTAAAAATTCTTTGAAACCTTCTTTAAACCTTTCTAAAAACGATTTTCTTTTTACCTTTTTTTCTTCGGAAACCCCCTCACTCACAACTTCTTCAGAAACCAAATTCCCTTCTAAAACTGAGGATGCAGCTTCATTTGTAAAAACACTTCCCTCTTTATCAGGTTTTTCTAAACCTTCCATTAGCAAACCAACTGCTGTTGCATAACTTGGACTCGAAAGATTATCTTCAGAATCTCCAGCTAAGTGCTCGTTTGGATACCCAATACGCGCATCCATCCCTGTAATATATTCTACTAACTGGCGTAAATGCTTCAATTGAGAACCACCACCTGTTAAAACAATTCCTGCAATAAGTTTCCCCTTCGCAGTTTCGTGTCCATAGTTTTTAATTTCTAAATATACATGTTCAATAATTTCTTGCACACGTGCATGAATAATTTTAGAAAGGTTTTTTAGTGTTATTTCTTTTGGTCCTCTACCACGAAGCCCAGGAATAGAAACAATCTCAGTTTCTTTATTTCCTCCTGGCCATGCAGAACCAAACTTAATTTTTAACAATTCTGCCTGCTTCTCAATAATAGAACAACCTTCTTTTATATCTTCGGTAATTACGTTTCCTCCAAATGGAATCACTGCCGTATGACGAATAATTCCGTCTTTAAAAATTGCTAAATCAGTTGTACCACCACCTATATCTATTAACGCGACACCTGCTTCTTTTTCTTCTTGACTTAATACTGCAGATGCAGACGCCAAAGGTTCTAAAGTAATGTCAGATAAACTTAGTCCTGCACTTTTTACACAACGACCAATATTCCTGATAGATGAAACTTGCCCAACAACTACATGAAAATTAGCTTCTAATCTTCCGCCATACATACCAATTGGTTCTTTAATATCTGATTGAGAATCTACTTTAAATTCTTGTGGTAAAACATGAATAATTTCTTCACCAGGTAACATTACCAACTTGTGTACTTGATTTACCAAATTATCTATATCCTCTTCATCAATTACTTCTTCTGGATTATTACGTGTTATATAATCACTATGATGTAAACTACGAATATGCTGTCCTGCAATACCTACTACAACATTTTCAATCTTTTGTCCAGAAATACTTTCTGCTTCATCAATTGCTTGCTGAATAGATTGAATGGTTTGTGTAATATTACTAACAACACCACGCTTTACTCCTAAACTTTTAGCTTTACCAACACCAAGAATCTCTAGTTTTCCGTATTCGTTTTTACGACCAATCATAGCTACAATTTTTGTAGTTCCTATGTCTAAACCAACAGCGATTTTATTGTCTTCCATCGTAATTTATTTTGTACACACAACTTGGTTGTGATATTTTACATTAATCTTTCGATACTTATTAATCGTTTTATCTGCATACGCTTTGTTATAAAACGCTTTTAATTTCCTAAATTTTACATCGGCATTTATAAATTTGCCAAATTCAATTTTATAGTTTCCGCTACGAACATTAAAAACATACTCGTTTTTATCAGATTTTTGAATCCCTATAACTTCTTTTTTAAGGAAATTATCTACTCTAATTTTATTTATTAACTGCGTAATTTCTTTGATTTCTTTGTCTAGCGTCACTCCTGAAACTAATGGAACACGTGCTGAAAAATTTTGTGACAGCGGAATCTTTACTCCTTCTTTATCAATATAATACGATGTTAATTTATCTAAAATACGAGCAATAGGTTCTCGTTGTTTTATAACTATTTTTAGCTCGCCATTAATCGTTGTAAAAACAATAGCTTCTTCCACATAAGGGTTCAACAATACTTTTTGCTCTAACCCATGTAAATCTAAAGCTCTTTTTGGTTGGTTTTTTACAGTCTGCTGATTTTGTATTAACAATTTACTAACCATTTGATGCGTTAAAAAATGATTGTTTCCAGCCTCAAACTCTACTTCAACTTTTACTATTTTTTTACGCGAATTTCTGTCTGATGAAAAACTATACAAAAAGGTTAAAAACCCTAATAAAATTAAGGGAAGTATAAGTTTTATGTAGCGTTTTAACTTCATTAATTAGGCATAGAATTTAGCTTATTAACAACATTGTTAACTAGCATACCAATATCACCAGCACCTAACATTGTTATAATTTTAGCTGAAGATTTTTGAATATTGTTTATTAAATTTTCTTTAGTAGATAATTGTTTGTTTTCTAAAGTCATTTTTTCTAACAACCAACTAGACGTTACTCCTTTTATAGGTAACTCTCGCGCAGGATAAATGTCTAATAAAATTACTTCATCAAACTTTGATAAAGCCGAAGCAAAATCATCTATAAAATCTTTTGTTCTACTAAATAAATGCGGCTGAAAGACTGCCAATACTTTTTCTTTTGGATACATTTCTCGTACCGAATTTTCTACCGCATTAATTTCTGTTGGATGATGCGCATAATCATCAATCAATACTAAATTTTCGGTTTTAATTCTATATGAAAAACGGCGATGAACTCCTTTAAATGTCTTTAACTGTTGCTTAACAACCTCTAGTGAAACTCCATAAACATCTGCCATAGCAATTGCAGCTAAAGCGTTCATAACATTATGTTTCCCTAGTAAATGAAATTCAATATTTTTAATTTCTGCGGAAGGGGTTTGTACATCAAAAATATATTTTCCACTATCAATCTTCAAGTTAAAAGCCTTATAATCTGCAGCTTCATTAACACCATAAGTTAACCCAGGTAACGGCAAACCTTTAGCAACAATTAAGGTTTCTGTAACCTTATTTGCAAATTCTCTAAACGATTGTTGCAATGCATCAGCTTCTCCGTAAATATCTAAATGATCTGCATCCATAGAAGTTACACAGGCAATATTTGGAGAAAGTTGCAAAAACGACCTATCGAATTCATCAGCTTCCACAACCCAAATTTCATCTCCACCAAGTATTAAATTGGAATTATAGTTCTCTGCAATTCCGCCTAAAAAAGAAGTTGCCAAACTTGGCTGCATTATGTGTCCTAAGATTGATGTAGTTGTTGTTTTTCCATGTGTTCCTGCTACCGCCAAACAAAAAGTATCTTCAGTAATTTTACCTAAAATTGTTGCTCGTTTTAAAACTTCAAACTTATTATCTATAAAATAATTTAATTCTTGATGTTCCTTCGGAATTGCAGGTGTATACACTATTAATGTTTCCGTTTTATCTAAAAACGAAAGAGGAATACTCTTAATTGCATCATCAAAATGAATTTTAACCCCCAACTTTTGTAAACTGTCTGTAATTGGCGATGGATTTTTATCATACCCCGCAACATTCTTGCCGTTAACAGAAAAATAGCGCGCAATTGCACTCATTCCGATTCCTCCGATTCCAATAAAATAAATGTTATGTATGGTTTTTAAATTCATCGTTCGAGTAATTTTTCTATCTCATTTACAATATCTATTGTTGCAGTTGGCAATGCTAGTTCTTTTATGTTTTCTGATAAATTTTGCTGTTTCCCTTTGTCTTTTAGTAAGGTTTTAAACACAATAGAAAATGTATCTAACTCACTTTCTTTTATTAAAATTGCTGCGTGCTTATCAGCTATAGATTTTGCATTTTTTGTCTGGTGATCTTCCGCAACATTAGGTGACGGAATAAAAATAGTTGGCTTACCAACAATGCACAATTCTGAAACTGAACTTGCGCCTGCTCTTGAAATAATAAAATCTACCGAAGCATAGGCTAAATCCATTCTGTTTATAAACTGATACACTTGCACATTCTCTAGCTCGTTGTACTTTTTATATGCTGAAAAATACATTTTACCACATTGCCAAATCAATTGAATATTTTGGGTTTTAAAAAACTCCAGTTGGTCTTCAACTAACTGATTTATTCTTCTTGCACCTAAGCTTCCTCCAAGAATTAAAACTGTTTTTTTTGTTTTATCTAATTTAAAAAATGCTTTTCCTTCTTCAACTTTAACCTGAATGTTTAATAAATCTTGACGTACTGGATTACCTGTTTTAATAATTTTTTCTTGCGGAAAAAATCGATCTAAATTATCATAAGCTACACAAATTTTCTTTGCTTTTCTACTTAATAATTTATTGGTAATTCCCGGATACGAATTCTGTTCTTGCACCAACGTTGGAATCCCTTTTTTACCTGCCATTAGTAATGTTGGACCACTCGCAAAACCGCCCGTACCAATAGCAATATCTGGTTTAAATTTATCAATAATGCTTCTCGCTTTCCATAAACTACTCATTAATTTAAACGGAAATGACACATTTTTTAGGGTTAATTTTCGTTGAATTCCAGAAATCCAAAGACCTTCAATCTCAAATCCCGCTTGCGGAACTTTCTCCATCTCCATTTTATCTTTTGCACCAACAAATAAAAACTGCGCATCGGGATACCGCAACTTAATTTCATTTGCTATTGCAATGGCAGGATAAATATGCCCGCCAGTTCCTCCTCCAGATATAATAACTTTAATCGATTGCTTCATGGAGTATATCTAAAGGATTATCATCTAAAATATCTTCTTCGGTCTCTTCTTTTGATGCACTTACGCTCAAAATCATTCCGAGAGCAAAGCACGTCATCAAAATAGAAGTACCACCGCTACTAATTAACGGCAAGGTTTGTCCTGTAACTGGAAATAAATTAATGGCAACTGCCATGTTTATCATTGCTTGAAAAATTATTGGAATTCCAACTCCAATAACTAATAATGTTGCAAAAACAGTATTCGTCTTTCTAGCAACTATTAAAATTCTAAAGAGTAATAAAAAGTAAATGAACAGCACTAAAAAAGCACCTATTAGCCCATATTCTTCAACAATTATTGCATAAATAAAATCGGATGAAGATTGTGGTAAAAAATTTTTCTGAATACTTTTTCCTGGACCTTTCCCTGTTAATCCGCCAGTTGCAATAGCAATTTTTGCTTTTTCAACTTGATAGTTTTCTTTTACATTTCCGCTAGAAAAGTTTTCAATTCTATTTTGCCACGTATTTACACGATTAGGTATTGCATCTGGAAATGCTTTGGCAACCAAAACAAAAAATGCGAAGGCTAATGCTCCAACACCAATAATGTAACCGATATATTTTAACGGATAACCACCAATAAAAACCAGCAAGATAATCATACTAAAAATAATTGCTGTGGTTGAGAAATTTGCAGGTAAAATAAGAAATAATGTTAACCCTATTGGTAACCACAACTGCCATAAACTTTCTTTAAAGACAATTTTTTTCTCTTTATTCCTAGCCAAATATCTTGCTACAAAAACCATTAATACCAAGCCTGCTAATGTTGATGTTTGAAACCCAACACCAACAAAAGGAATACGAATCCATCTACTTGCATTGGCACCTCCAATTATAGTTCCTTGTGCTAAAGTAAAAATTAACAGCAAAATAACAACGGGCAACATTAATACTGAACCGCCACTAAAATATCTGTACGGAATTTTATGTACTCCATAAATAATAGCAAAACCCAT
Source organism: Tenacibaculum sp. (assembly GCA_965242715.1). Taxonomy (GTDB): domain Bacteria; phylum Bacteroidota; class Bacteroidia; order Flavobacteriales; family Flavobacteriaceae; genus Polaribacter. Next base: position 71,624 of record OZ251501.1, on the reverse strand, counting down.
AATTAGCAAAACTATATGTTTTACTAAATGCCCCAATGCGGATCCATTACCAACAACATACACCAAATTGGTGCTTGTGCTATATACTGGCATAAATGAGAATACTGCCAATATAGCTACAATTGCCCAAATGGATTTATCACCTTTTATATGTTGAAGAATGGTTTTCATTAACTTTTATAAACTTTTTACTGCTTGCTTAAACTTACGACCTCTGTCTTCGTAATTTTCAAATAAATCGAAACTTGCACATGCTGGTGATAACAAAACAACATCACCTCTATCTGCAATTTTATTTGCCACTTTTACAGCTTCTTCTGCGCCAGCCGTTTCTACAACAATATCAACTACATTAGCAAAACTTTCTATTATTTTTTGGTTATCTAAACCTAAACACACAATGCCTTTTACTTTCTCTCTAACCAATGGCATTAAGTCTGAATAATCATTCCCTTTATCTACACCACCAACTATCCAAACGGTAGGTTTATCCATACATTCTAATGCATAAAAAGTAGCATTTACGTTGGTTGCTTTACTATCATTTATATACTCAATTCCGTAAACTTTTTGCACCCTCTCTAAACGATGCTCTGCACCTTCAAATCTTGACAAGCTCTCTGCAATTGTTTGCTTTCTCACTCTAAGTAGCTGCGCCGCTAAGGCTGAAGCCATTGCGTTTTTTGTATTGTGTTTTCCTTGTATTAGTAGTTTAGATATACTCATTGTAAATTTATCTGAATTAATGTTTATAATTATTTTTTTATCTCTCAAAAATGCTCCATACTTCAATTCTTTTGTAATTGAAAACGGAACTAATTTTGCTTCTGTTTTAAAATGATGAAGCCAATTATTTATGGCTTTATCATCTGCATCATAAATCAAAAAATCATTAGGGGTTTGATTTTTTGTGATGCGAAATTTTGATTCGATATATTTATCAAAATCATATTCATATCTATCGAGATGATCAGGCGTTATATTGGTAATTATTGCAATATGAGGACGAAAATTTTCTATTCCATCCAATTGAAAACTACTCAACTCTAACACATAACTATCATAATCTTCTTCCGCTACTTGTTGTGCAAAACTATCGCCTATGTTTCCGCCAACTCCCACATTTAACCCTTCAGATTTTAAAATATGATACGTTATCATTGTGGTAGTAGTTTTTCCGTTAGAACCCGTAATACCTACAATAATTGCGTCGGTAAATTCTGATGCAAATTCTATCTCAGAAATTACAGGAATTCCTTTTGAAATTAATTCTTGAACTAATTTCACTTTATCTGAAATACCAGGACTTTTCATTACCACATCCGCAGAAAAAATGGTGCTTTCTGTATGCTTATTTTCCTCGAACTCAATCTTGTTATGTAAAAGAACTTTTTTATATTTTTCTGCAATTGTCCCCTTATCAGAAACAAATATGTTGTATCCTTTTTGTTTTCCTAAAATGGCGGTTCCAACACCACTTTCTCCTCCGCCAAGAATTACTAATTTCTTCATTTATCTTAGCTTTAAGGTAACAATTGCCAAGACCGCTAATAGAATTCCAACAATCCAAAAACGAACAACAATTTTACTCTCGTGATAATTTAATTTTTGATAATGATGATGTATTGGCGACATCTTAAAAATGCGACGCCCTTCACCATATCTCTTTTTTGTGTACTTAAACCAAGACACTTGTAACATGACCGATAAATTTTCAACAACAAAAATTCCTGCTAAAATTGGCAACAATAATTCTTTACGGATAGCAATAGCAATAACAGCGATAATTCCGCCAATAGTTAAGCTTCCTGTATCGCCCATAAATACTTGCGCCGGAAATGTATTGTACCATAAAAAACCAATAAGCGCTCCTGCAAAAGCGAGAATAAACACCGTCATTTCACCCGAATTTGGGATATACATTACATCTAAATAGTTGGCAAAAATAATATTACCAGAAACCCACGCAAAAATTGCTAAAGCAATAACCATGATTGCTGATGTCCCTGCTGCTAACCCGTCAATTCCATCAGTTAGGTTGGCACCATTAGAAACTCCTGTCACAATAAATACCGTCATAAAAATGAAGACAATCCAACCATATTTTTCATAACCATCGCCTAAAAAATTTAAGGCTTTTGTATAATCTAACTCATTGTCTTTTAAAAACGGAATCGTAGTTTTAGTAGACTTATGCGCATCACCAAAAACTTGTTTGCTGCCATCTACTCTTACAATTTGTTCGCTTTTTGGCAGCTGCTCTTTAATTGTTACATCTGGATGAAAATAAAGCATTGTTCCAACAATCAGCCCTAAACCTACTTGCCCAATCACCTTAAACCTCCCCTTTAATCCACCTTTATTTTTCTTAAAAACTTTAATATAATCATCTGTAAAACCAATTAAACCCATCCAAACTGTAGTAATTAGTAAAATGATAATGTAAATATTATCTAATTTAGCAAGCAACAAAACAGGAATAATTGTAGCCATAATTATGATTATACCTCCCATAGTTGGTGTTCCTGTCTTTTGCACTTGCCCTTCAAGACCAAGGTCTCTAATACTTTCTCCTACTTGTTGTTTACGTAAAAAATTGATGATTCTTTTACCAAAAATTGTAGATATTAACAATGACAAAATAAATGCTGACGCAGCACGAAATGTGATAAACTGAAACACACTTGCACCCATTAAATTGAATTCTTGCTCTAAGTATTGAAACAAATAATACAGCATTCTATGAGTTTTTTAATTGATCAAAACATTCTGTAACCACCTCTAAATCATTAAAAGGGAAACGCTCCCCATTAATTTCTTGATAATTCTCGTGTCCTTTTCCTGCTATTAAAATGATGTCGTCTTTTTTAGCAAATTTGCAAGCCACTTTAATAGCTTGCTTTCTATCTAAAATTGAGAGCGTTTTTTTATAATTTTCAGCAGAAACACCTGCCTCCATCTCTTCTATAATTACCTGCGGGTTTTCGCTTCGCGGATTGTCTGACGTAAAAATTGTTTGATCGCTTAATTGCGAAGCAATGCCTGCCATTCTTGGTCTTTTAGTTGTATCTCTATCTCCACCACAACCAACAACTGTGATTACAGTTTCGTTTCCTGTTCGTATATCATTTATGGTTTCTAGCACGTTTTTAAGTGCATCTGGCGTGTGTGCATAATCTATAATTGCCGTAACGCCATCATTAGAAATTATATATTGAAAACGACCACTTACACTTTCTAACTCGCTAATAATTCTTAGAACCTCTAGCTTTTCTAAACCTAATAATTCTGCAGTTCCTACAATTGCGAGTAAGTTATATGCATTAAATTCACCAATAAGTTTAGTCCAAACCTCAGTTCCATTTATGGTAAGCAAAGTTCCCGACAAACGCTTTTCTAAAATCTTAGCTTTAAAATCTCCAAGAGTTTTTAGCGCATAACTCCTATGCTTTGCTAATGTATTTTGCAGCATAAACTCACCATTCTTATCATCTATATTTACCAATGCAAACGCCGATTTTGGTAATTCATCAAAAAACACTTTTTTGACATCTCTATATTCCGCAAAGGTTTCATGGTAATCTAAATGATCATGAGAAAGGTTTGTGAAAACTCCGCCAGCAAAAGTTAAACCTTCGGTGCGCTTTTGATGAATTCCGTGAGAGCTAACTTCCATAAAACAATACTCAACACCTTCATCAATCATTTTATCTAAATATTGATTGATCGCTACTGAATCTGGCGTTGTATGTGTTGCTTTATACTCAACCTGATCTACCATAACTTTCACTGTAGATAACAAACCAACTTTATATCCTGCTTTTTTAAAAAGCTGATATAATAATGTTGCAACCGTAGTTTTTCCGTTGGTTCCTGTAATACCTACTAGCGTTATTTTTTCAGAAGGGTTGTCATAAAAATTAGATGAAATAATTGCTAAAGCAATAGCAGAATTTTTAACTTGAATATAGGTAACACCTTCTTTTTTATCTAAAGGGATTTCTTCACAAATAATTGAAGTTGCACCAAGCTGTATCGCAATATCAATATACTTATGCCCATCTACAGCAACTCCTTTTTGGGCTATAAAAATAGCATCTTTTTCTACTTTTCTACTATCAAATTGAATTGTAGACACGGCAATATCTGTTGAACCGAAAACCCTGGCAACAGAAACCTTATACAATATGTCTTTTAAAATTTTCAACTTATGATAGTTTTAAAATAATGGTACTTCCTTTTTTAAATTCTTGCCCTTTTAAAAGAGACTGATAGTTCACTTTTCCTGTACCAGAAAACTGCACTTTCATTCCTAAATTTTCTAATAATGAAACAGCATCCATCCCTGTCATTCCTTTTACATTTGGCACTTTTTTTGTTGTTTCCCGTAATTTTTTATAATAGTTTGCGTAGTCTTTTTCAATATCAGCAATCATAATTGTATCTGCCACCGATTGATTATTAATTGGTGTAGTTGTATAAATTTTTTGGGCTATTTCTTTAAAAACTGGTGCCGCAACTATAGCTCCGTAATAACCTTTCTCTTTTTTAGGGTCATGAATCACCACAATGCACGAGTATTTAGGGTTATCCGCAGGAAAGAACCCCACAAAAGAAGCCACGTAATTCTTATTAGAATAAGCACCATTAACTACCTTTTTTGTAGTTCCTGTTTTACCTGCCATAGAAAAATTAGGAGAATATATATTATTTGCGGTACCTCTTTTTACTACATTTTCCATCACTTTTCTAACTTTATTAATAGTTATTTGTGATGCTATTCTCTTTTTTAAAACTACTTTTTCAAAACGTTTTTCCACTTTATTACCTACCCGTAATTCTTTAACAAAACGTGGCCTTACCATTTCTCCGTTATTAGCTACAGCATTATAAAAAGTAAGTACCTGTAGCGGTGTAAGTGAAACCCCGTAACCCCAAGCCATCCATTCAAGCGAGATTTTATTCCACCTCTTTTTGTTTGAAGGAAGTGGAATATACGGTTTACCTTCTCCTTTTATCTTGACTCCCGTTTGAGTATATAAACCAAAAGCATGCATTCTATCGGTAAATTTTTTCGGGTTTTTATCGTAATACTTTCTAATTACTTTTACAATACCAACATTTGATGACACTTCAAACACACGCGCCATCGTTATTTTTCCATAACCTCCATGTTTGCTGTCTTCAACTTTTTTTCCGTGAATAAAGATGCGTCCTTTTCCAGTATCTATAATTGTTGAAGTATCTACAACCTTATCTTCTAAAACCGCCATTAAACTCGCCAACTTAAAAGTTGAACCTGGTTCGTAAATTTCCCAAACGGCATAGTTTCTTTTCTCATAATACTTTCCTTGAGAAGTTCTACCTAGATTAGAAATTGCTTTAATTTCACCTGTTTTAGTTTCCATAACTACAGCACAACCGTGATCTGCTTCAAAATATTCTAATTGCTTCAACAAAGCATGATGTGTAACATCTTGAATATTTACATCTATTGTAGTTATTACATCTCTACCATTTATCGGTTCTTTTTCATTAACATCATTAATAGGTTTCCACTGGCCTTTTGCAATTTTCTGCTTTAAACGCCAACCATTTTCGCCTTTCATATATTCTGCAAAAGCGCCTTCTATTCCTGCACCTCCACGATAATCATCATAACCAATAGTTCGTTCAGCAATTTTACCAATTGGGTGCACACGTACTGTTTTATGTTCCGCTATAAATCCGCCACGATATACTCCTAAATTAAATATCGGAAAGGTTTTCATTTTGGTATAATCATTATAACCAACATTACGAGCAATTAACAAATAGCGATTCTTACGTTTTTTTGCACTTCTTAATTTAGATTGATAATGACTTGTTGGTTTACCCAACATCTTAGAAAGTGATTGCGATAATGCTTTAATGTTTTTTTCAAAAATTTTTGAATCTACCGCTACAACATCCATTCGGATGGTATATTTAGACACTGAAGTTGCTAATAAGTTACCATCTGAAGCATACACATTACCACGGTTAGCATAAATAGTATCATTTTTTACTGTTCTATCTTTAGAGAACTTACGGTATTTATCTCCTTGAACATATTGAATATTAACAATTTCAACAACAATAACAATTAAAAACAGCACCATTAAACCTGCAACTACATAGAATTTGTTTAATATGCTTTTTTTTAATGTTGTCAATTTCAATCTTTTTTTAAGGTTACTTTTATTTTTTGTGGTGGTATTTTTGAAGGAGCCAACCCTTTCGATTTTACTCTTTTCTTAATACTGCTCTCCATCTTCATTCGAGTAAGAATTGTTCCCGTATCTACAAACTCTGCATGCAATTCTCTTTTCTTCTTATTAAGCGCTGCTATTTTTACTACTTTCTCATCTGCGCTATGACCGCTAGAAATAACAATTAATAATAATGCTACTACAAATATGATGATGCGCCAGTTTTTAAATGCAGATTCATCTGTAAGGAAACTACCCCGCAAGATGTCGTACACATTTTTCTTAACTTTTTGCATGCTATTTTTTGAACTTATTTTGATTCACTTTAAGTGTTGCCACTCTTAATTTAGCACTGCGAGCCCTGTTGTTTTGTTTAATTTCTTTAGAGGACGGGATAATCAACTTTTCAACCTTCTTTAAAGGCTCATTGGTATTACCAAAAAAATCTTTCTCAGACTCGCCACTAAACTTTCCTATTTGTATAAATCGTTTTACCAATCTATCTTCTAACGAATGATAAGAAATTACACTTAATCTTCCTTTTGGGTTTAAGAGCTGAGGAATTTGCTCTAAAAACTCTTTTAACACTTCAATTTCTTGATTTACCTCAATACGAACTGCTTGAAATATTTGTGCTAATATCTTATGTTCTTTTGCCTTCGGAAGGTGCAACTTCAACACTTCCTTTAACTGAAAACTTGTTTTAATTTCTTGAACCGCTCTTGCCTCTACAATTGTTTTTGCAAGTGTGCGAGCATTTCTTAATTCGCCATATAAAAACAATACATCTGCCAACTTTTCTTCTCTATACTTGTTGATGATCTTTAGTGCAGATATACCTGAACCTTGATTCATTCTCATATCTAAATCAGCATCAAATCGTGTTGAAAAACCACGTTCTGCAACATCAAATTGATGTGAAGAAACCCCCAAATCAGCTAATATTCCATCTACTTTTTTAATTCCGTAAAAACGTAAAAACCGTGAAATGAACCTAAAATTTTCAAGAATTAGAACAAAACGTTCATCATCTATTTTGTTTTGCTGTGCATCTGGATCTTGATCAAAAGCAAACAACCTTCCTTTCTCTCCTAAACGACTTAATATTTCTCGTGAATGACCGCCACCGCCAAAAGTCACATCCACATAAACACCATCTTCTTTTATATTAAGTGCATCTACGCTTTCTTGCAATAAAACTGGATTATGATAACTCATCTACATCTGAATTCCCCATTACTTCTTCAGCTAAATCTACAAAATCTACCGCCGCATCATCAATTGCTTTTTCGTAGTTGTCTTTATCCCAAATCTCAATAATATTTACTGCGGAAGACAACACAACCTCTTTTTTAATTCCTGCAAACAAACATAAATCCTTCGGAATTAAAATCCTCCCAGAAACATCCATTTCTATCATTTTTACACCTGCCGTAAATCTTCTAATAAAATCGTTATTCTTCTTCACAAAACGATTTAATTTATTTATTTTTTCCATCATCAAGTTCCATTCTCGCATCGGGTATAATTCCAAACAAGGCTGAAAAACAGCCCTCTTAACCACAAACCCTTCCTGTAACACAGGCGCAAGCTGCTTCTTAAAGGCAGACGTCATCATCAACCTTCCTTTAGCATCTGCTTTACACTCATATGTTCCAATTAAATTTATCAACGGTTCTCTCTAATTTATATTGATTTCAAAAATAGCATTTTTTTACCACTTTTTACCACTTTTTACCACTTTATTAATAAATTTTAATACCCCCAGTATTCACTGAGGTTTAACCAGCTTATTTTTGTTAAAACCCCTCAATTTAGAGAACGATATAGTTATGAGTAAAAAAAAGTTATATTTGCCCTTAAGGCAAATCAAAAAAATTAAATGACTAAAAACTTAAAAACTGAAGGCAAATTTACGTACGCAGAAGCTGGCAAAGGAAGGGCAATTATAGTGTTGCATGGACTTATGGGTGCTCTGAGTAACTTCGGGGACACCTTTGATCATTTTTCAAAAAAAGGATATAGAGTTCTTATTCCTGAATTACCATTATACACGTTACCTTTGATAAAAACAAATGTTAAAAATTTAGCTAAATTTTTACACGATTTTATAGAGCATAAAGAACTAAAAGATGTAGTTTTATTAGGTAATTCTTTAGGGGGTCATATTGCTTTGTATTATATAAAATATTACCCAAAATATGTAGGTGCGTTAGTACTTACGGGCAGTTCTGGCTTGTATGAAAACTCAATGGGAAATAACTACCCAAGACGCGGAGACAGAGAGTTTGTTGCTAATAAAACTCGCGAAGTTTTTTATGACCCAAAAATTGCCACTGAAGAATTAATTAACGAAGTATACAGTGTAATTAACGATAGAAACACACTACTTAAAACGCTGGCTATTGCTAAAAGTGCTGTAAGGCACAATATGGCAAAAGACCTACCAAATATGAAACAACCTACTTGCCTTATTTGGGGAAAACAAGATAGCGTTACACCTCCAGAGGTTGCTGAAGACTTTAACAAACTTTTACCCGATGCCAATTTATTTTGGATAGATAAATGTGGGCATGCAGCAATGATGGAAAGACCTAAAGAATTTAATCAGGTATTAGAAGACTGGTTTACCGCAAGAAATATCTAATTCTCACCAAGAGAACAAATTTACTATGAAAATTAAATCTGCTGACTTTGTGATGAGTAACAGTAATGTTACCAAAGCTCCCAAAGACAGAATACCTGAATATGCATTTATTGGGCGTTCTAATGTTGGAAAATCTTCGTTAATTAATATGTTAATGGGGCGAAAAGATTTAGCAAAAATCTCTGGAAAACCAGGAAAAACACAACTTATTAATCATTTTAAAATAAATGAAGAATGGTTTTTGGTAGATTTACCAGGGTACGGTTATGCTCAGATTTCTAAAAAGAAACGCACCATTTTTCAATACTTTATAGAAAATTATTTTAAAGAGCGTGAACAGCTAGTTTGTACATTTGTTTTAATTGATTCTCGCCACGATCCTCAAAAAATAGACTTAGAGTTTATGCAGTTTTTGGGTGATAATCAAATTCCGTTTTGCATTGCTTTTACAAAAGCAGATAAATTAGGAAGTTCTAAATTGAATAATCAAATTAACGCCTACAAAAAGAAATTATCTAATTTCTGGGAACCAATACCTACTTCATTTGTCACATCTTCTTCAACTGCTTTAGGGCGCGAGGAGTTTTTAAATTTTATTGATGAGATAAACCAAAATATGGATAAAGATTTTAAATGAAGACGCTAATTTAATTTTTTTAAGAAAATTCTAAAATGCTTTCTACTAGAAAAAATCTACAAGTTTTACACGAAGACAATCATCTAATTATTGTTAACAAACGCGCAAGTGATATTGTTCAAGGAGATAAAACAGGAGACAAACCACTTTCTGACGTTGTAAAAGAATACATAAAAGACAAATACAACAAACCTGGAAATGTGTTTTTAGGAACTGTTCATCGATTAGACAGACCTACTTCTGGAATTGTAATTTTTGCTCGCACATCTAAAGCTTTGGAGCGTTTAAATAAAATGTTGCGCAAAAAAACTATTAAAAAAACCTATTGGGCAGTAGTAAAAAATAATCCGAAGAAAGAAAGTGACACCTTAACTAACTACCTAAAGAAGAATACGAAGAATAATAAATCAACTGTTTATACTAAAGAAATTGAAGGAAGCAAAAAAGCGATTCTTCATTATGAAACTATCAAAAAACTAGACAGCTACACTTTATTAGAAATTGATTTAGAAACAGGTCGTCATCATCAAATTAGAACACAACTTTCTTTTATTGGAAGCCCTATTAAAGGTGATTTAAAATATGGGGCTCCTAGCAATAAAGATGCTAGCATTCATTTACATGCCAGAAAAATCGAATTTCATCACCCTGTTACCAAAGAAATTATTAAAATAACAGCTCCGGTTCCAAACGATATTATTTGGAAAGCCTGCGTGTAATGACTACCTTTAGGTCTCACAATCATTTTACAATGAAAGCCCTTAAATATTTATCCATTTCTATTTTACCAATTACTATTTTTTTTGCTTTTACAAATAAAGGTTGGATTACTTTTTTACCAATAATTATCTTCTTCGGAATTGTACCTTTATTAGAATTTTTTTTTAATCCGAATAAAGAAAATTTCACCAAAGAAGAAGCCAAAAAAGAAAAAGAAAAAGAAAACAAGCTATACACCGCAATTTTATACGCAACTGTTCCTGTTCAATTAGTGTTTTTAGGATGGTTTTTTTTTGCAATTCAAGAAACGGGATTAACTACTCTAGAAATTGTAGGACGTATTTCTGCTATGGGACTAATGTGTGGCGCTATTGGTATTAATGTTGGTCATGAATTAGGGCACAGAAATAACAGATTTGATGAATTTTTAGGCGAAACACTACTACTAACTTCTTTAAATACTCACTTTTTACCATACCATAATGCGGGGCATCACTTTAATGTTGCGACTCCAAATGACGCTGCAACTGCAAGAAAAAACGAACTCTTATATATCTTTTGGATTCGCTCTCATTTTACCAGCTACAAACAAGCTTGGGAAGTAGAAAATAAACGTTTAAAAGAAAGCGGAAGAAGTTCTTTTCACCTTCAAAATAGAATGTTAATTTATACTATTTGCAATATTTTATTAGTTAGCGGAATTTATTTTTTCTTTGGAAGTTTTGTTACGCTAGCATTTCTTGCCACAGCAATTTGGGGAATTTTACAACTAGAAACTGTAAACTATATAGAACATTACGGATTATTGCGCAAAAAAAATGAACACGGACGTTATGAACGCGTAAAAAGAATACATTCTTGGAACTCCGATCATGTTGTTGGGCAAGTAATGCTGTTTAATTTATCGCGTCATTCCGATCATCATTACAATGGGGCAAAACATTATCAGTTGTTAAAAACAGCACCCAAAAGCCCGCAAATGCCAACAGGTTACCCAGGAATGATGCTGCTTTCGCTCTTTCCTCCGTTATGGTTTTCAGTAATGAATAAAAAACTTCAAGAAATTTAACTTTATGAATATTTCAACATTGGTTCAGTCGCAAAAAAACTTTTTTGCAACCCAACAAACCAAAAATATTTCCTTTAGAAAAGAAGCCTTACAACATCTTCAAAAAGAACTTATAAAAAGAGAATCTGACATTGTAAAAGCTTTATATAACGACTTTAAAAAATCGGAATACGAAGCTATTATGACAGAAACTTCTATTGTTCTTTCAGAATTAAAAATAACCCTAAACAATATACGTTCTTGGGCAAAACCAAAACGTGTATTACCTGCTATTTTAAATTTCCCTTCTTCAGCAAAACTCTATAAAGAACCTTACGGAACAGCATTAATTATTGCTCCTTGGAACTACCCATATCAATTAGCACTTGCACCTTTAATTGGTGCTATTGCAGCTGGAAATACCGTAATTTTAAAGCCTTCAGAATTAACGCCACATACCAGCAAAATTATACGAGAAATTATAGAAATTGTGTTTGATAAAAATCACGTTTCTGTAATTGAAGGAGGTGTTGAAGTTGCACAAGAATTATTAGCAGAACGTTGGGATTATATATTTTTTACAGGAAGTGTACCTGTTGGAAAAATTGTTGCTAAAGCCGCTGCCAAACACCTTACACCAGTTACTTTAGAATTAGGCGGAAAAAGCCCTTGTATTGTAGATGAAACAGCCAATATAAAACTAACTGCAAAGCGGTTAATTTGGGGAAAATTAATCAACGCAGGACAAACGTGTATTGCTCCCGATTACTTACTGATTCATAAAAGTAAGAAAGATGAATTTGTGAATCATTTTAAAGATGAATTACTTAGAGCTTATGGTGAAAACCCACAAGCCTCAGAAGATTACCCACGTATTGTAAACATTCGAAATTTTGACCGTTTAGCCTTAATGCTAGAAAATGAAACTTGCTTGATTGGCGGGCAAATTGATAGAGAGGATTGTTATATTGCGCCATCTATTGTCAATGAACCTAGTTTAGATAGCGAAGTGATGAAAGGCGAAATTTTTGGGCCTATTTTTCCGTTAATTTCTTATGAAACAGAAGCTGATCTTGAAAAAATAATTTCTAAATATGATAAACCTTTAGCCTTGTATGTATTCACTTCAAGAAAAAGTTTTGCTGAAAAAATAATTCAGCAATATTCTTTTGGAGGCGGAACAATAAATGACACAACCGTTCATTTTGCAAATAATAGATTACCGTTTGGTGGTGTTGGTGAAAGCGGTATTGGCGGTTATCATGGAAAGCAAACTTTTGACGCTTTTTCACATAAAAAAGGAGTGGTTACTCGCGGAACTTGGCTAGACATTCCAATACGATATGCACCATACAAAGGGAAATTAAGACAGTTAAAAGCTTTAATGAAATGGGCATAGTAAAATTACTAAAAAATAGTTTCGGAAGCAATTAATTACCCTCGTTGCTTCTCTCTTCGCAATGACGCACCTAAACTATTTCTTCGGTAAAAACACTAATTTATTTTCATTTTTAATAATATCTGCCTCATTGATCATCATTTTTACAAATTTACCATCAACATATTTTTTCGCTTGATCTTTATAATGTTTACTAAAAGGGTTTCCAGATTGCCCAGTTGGTAAAATTGACAAACTATTTTCTACATCAGAAAAATCTACAATTATACGCGTAGAAGGTCCTGCAACAACTTTGTAAATCCCTGTGCTATCAATATTGTAAATTTGATTGTTAATCACCTGATTTCCACCATTAGTTTTGAAAGGACCAACATTAAAAAATTTACGTAACAATCTGCCACCTCTACCAATAGAATGCCAATATTCTACAGAAAGCACACGATGCCATTTCCAATCATCAATATTTTCTCCTAATTGATTTTCTAAAAAAATAAATGTATTTTTAAACGATTTAGTTACAATTTCTTGTTTGGTTTCTATTTTATTTTTAGTTGAAACATCGTCCCACCAAACCGAGTTTTCTCTTTTTGCTTGTACCGGCAATACTTTATCAATAAAAGGTGTGTTTACAAATTGATTATAGGCTTTACCCATTTCATCTTTAAAAGTATTTTTCTGAAATTCGTAAACCATTCTATTATAAATTACTGGCGCAATTTCATTTTTACCATAATAACCATTCCAATTTTTTAGAATTGAAATTGCTTTTCTCTCGCTTGCAGACAATGATTTCTTGTCTATTGATGCAATAAAATTCTTAGCTATTTCTGGTGCTGTTGGCGAAGTAACATCATACAACATTATAGCAACATCTTCTTTAGTCCAATCGTTTTTAGGAGCTAATAGCTCAACAATTCTTTTTGCTCTATCTTCTGCGAAGTAATAACCAGGATACAAACTTCCTGCAATAGAATCTGGCTGATTATTCGCCGAATACACATAATTACAACTTGGGTTTATAGCTTGCGGGTTTTGCTCGAAATCTAACCATTCAATAATTTCATCGTTACCAGAAGCACCCTCTAAAATTGTTTTTGTGTACAAAGAATCCCTGTATTTATATAATTTAGCAGAAGCAAACCACGCAATATTATTTTTAGCATCTCCATACATTATATTTAATCCTGGCGCATGTAACTTACTGGCTCCTGCTTTAAATTCTGACAGTGATTTTGCGTGCGACATTTCATAACCGACCTCTAATAATTCGTTTTTTATTTTGGTATAAGTCCACTGCATTGCAATAGGTCTTTTATCTTTTATATGTTCAATTAAGCCATTCATTACCGGGCCGTGTTTACTTACCTTAATTTGATATACCGTGTCTTTTTCTCCTTTAATTTTAATGCGTTTATCTACCAAATCATATTTTAAAAAACCGTTTTTAGTTTTATATTCCATAGAATTATCTGGATTATTTTGCTCATAATAAAAATCTACATCATCATTCTCAAACATTGTTAAACCATACGCATATTCTCTATTATGACCTAAAAGCGGGAATGGTGTTAATGCCAAATTGAAGCCATACATTTCATAATTTGGTGTCTTAATATGAGATTGATACCAAACAGAGGGTTGTGAAAAACCAATATGTGGATCGTTTGCAAAAATTACTTTTCCATTTTTTGTTTTTTCTGGACCTAAAACCCAAGAATTACTTCCAATAAATGTTGAAACAGGTAATTTTTCTAACAAATTATTTATTGCTAATGAAAACTCCGCTTTTATTTCTGCATTTTTTTCATTCTTTATAAAAGTTAAATTTTCAAATTCAGAACCTACTAATTCATTAAAATATGCACTGCCTAGCTTTTCTTTTATTTCGGTTAACATAGGGTCCGTTTTATGTGCAATCGCAAAACTAAACGCCATATACCCAAAAACACTATACACATCTTTTATTGTGTATTTTTCTTTTTTCAACCCTATTAAATAAAATTCTAAAGGCGTTGCCCCTTCCTCTATAAATTGATTTACACCATTTAAATATGCCTGAGTTAATTTATAAACTTCAGAATTTTTATCAAGGTTTTTAATGATTTTTATTGATGCCTCTTCAATTCCTAAACTAGAGAAAAATGTATCGGTTCGTAATAAATCTTTGCCAAAAATCTCCGCCAATCTTCCTGCAGAAATCCTTCTAATAAGTTCCATCTGCCATAGTCTATCTTGCGCGTGCACATACCCTAAAGCTGTATATGCATCTTGTTGGTTTTCTGCTTGAATGTGCGGCACGCCAACGGCATCGTAATACACTGTAACTTTGTTAGAAATATTTACCAATTCCAACGTTCCTTTATAGGTTGGGTACAAGGTTTTTAAAAATAACCAAGCTCCTATAAACACTAAAATTAGCAATAGAAAAACAATCTTTAAAAGCTTTTTAAATAGTTTCATTTGACGTAATTTATTTCAAAGGTAGTAGATTAAAATTTGTATTTTTGTTCTTTAAAATATTTAATTTTTATGAAAAAAATTCAAATGGTTGACCTGCAAGGTCAATACAAACATATAAAACCACAAATAACCAAAGCTTTTGAAAATGTTTTAGATACGGCTTATTATATTGGTGGTCCTGAGGTAAAAGGTTTTGCAACTAATTTAGAAGAGTATCTTGATGTAAAACATGTAATTCCATGTGCTAATGGAACCGACGCTTTACAAATTGCAATGATGGGTTTAGGTTTAGAGCAAGGTGATGAAGTAATTACTGCTAATTTTACTTTTGCTGCCACAGTTGAAGTTATTGCTTTATTAAAATTAACACCTGTGCTAGTTGATGTTGAACCAGATACTTTTAATATAGATATCAAAGCGTTGAAAAAAGCAATTACCTCAAAAACTAAAGCAATTATTCCTGTACATTTATTTGGTCAATGTGCTAATATGGAGGCTGTAATGGAAGTTGCTAAAGCACATAACTTATATGTAATTGAAGATAACGCCCAAGCTATTGGTGCAGATTATACTTTTTCTAATGGAACAAAAAAGAAAGCAGGAACTATTGGAAACGTAGGAACCACATCTTTTTTCCCTTCTAAAAACCTTGGTTGTTACGGTGATGGTGGTGCTATTTTTACGAATGATGATGATTTAGCACATACACTTCAAGGAATTGTAAACCACGGAATGTATAAACGCTATTACCACGATGTTGTGGGTGTAAATTCTCGTTTAGACAGTTTGCAAGCAGCCGTTTTACAAATAAAACTACCTTTATTAGATAGTTATTGTAATGCACGTAGTAAAGCTGCGGAATACTATTCAACTACTTTTGCAAGCAATCCAAATATTGTTACGCCAAAAATTAGCGACTTTACAACGCACGTTTTTCATCAATATACGTTACAAATTACTAACGGAAAAAGAGACGCTTTACATAAACACTTATTAGATAACGAAATACCAAATGCAATTTATTACCCTGTTCCCTTACACGCTCAAAAAGCATATCAAGATGATCGTTACAACGAAAGTGATTTCCCTGTAACTAATCGATTGATTAATGAAGTGATTTCATTACCAATGCATACTGAATTAGATAAAGAACAACTAGAATTTATTACAAAAACAGTTTTAGATTTTGTTGGATAAAATAATAAATCTATGAAAAAAATTCTTGTTACTGGCGGATTAGGTTTTATTGGTTCTCATACCGTTGTAGAACTACAAAACGCAGGTTATAAAGTTATAATTATTGATGATTTATCAAACTCTAAAATTGAAGTCTTAGATAAAATTTATTCTATAACAAATGTAAGACCAGATTTTTACGAATTAGACTTACGCAATAAACAAAGCGTTCAAAAAATTTTTAATACTGAAAAAATAGATGGAGTTATTCACTTTGCAGCTTCAAAAGCAGTTGGAGAAAGTGTTGAAAATCCGCTAAAATATTACGAAAATAATATTACTTCTTTAGTCTATCTATTACAAGAAATGCGCGATAGAAATATTGACAACCTTATTTTTAGCTCATCTTGTACCGTTTACGGACAAGCAGATGAATTACCAATCACTGAAAGTGCTCCGATAAAAACTGCTGAATCTCCTTACGGAAACACCAAACAAATTGGAGAAAAAATCATAGAAGAAAGTTGCAATGCTTACGGAATGAGTGCCATTGCATTGCGTTATTTTAATCCGATTGGCGCACATGATAGCGTAAAAATTGGTGAATTACCTCTAGGTGTTCCACAAAATTTAATTCCTTTTGTTACTCAAACCGCAGCAGGAATTCGGGAACAACTATCTATTTTTGGAGATGATTACAATACTCCTGACGGAACTGCAATTAGAGATTATATTCACGTTGTAGATTTAGCAAAAGCACATATTGCTGCCTTACAACGTTTACTAGAAAAGAAGAACAAGCAAAATTTCGAATTTTTTAACATAGGAACTGGCAAAGGAAGTTCAGTTTTAGACGTGATAAAAGCCTTTGAAAAAGCCACAAGTAAAAACCTCAATTATAAAATTGTTGCGCGTCGTGTTGGAGATATTACTTCCGCTTACGCAGATACAACTTTAGCAAATAAAGAACTCAATTGGAAAGCAGAAAAAACGTTGGAGGAAGGGTTAAAATCCGCTTGGGAATGGCAATTGAAACAATTTTAAACAAAAAAAATCGTGGTTTCCCACAGGTCTTTTATAATATTCAATTATTATTCGTTATAAACTATTTTTCCAAACTCGCTCCAGAAGCTAAAACACTCCTATCAATTTTACGCATTAAACCCTGTAAAACTTTACCAGGACCAACTTCAATAAATTCAGTTCCGCCATCGGCAACCATTTGTTTTATAGATTGCGCCCAACGAACAGGAGCTGTTAATTGTGCCATTAAATTTTCTTTAATCTCATTAGGATTTGTAATCGCTTTCGCAACCACATTTTGATATACAGGGCAAACAGGCTCGCGAAACTCCGTTTCTTCAATAGCCTTTGCTAATTCCTCACGAGCAGGCTCCATCATTGGCGAGTGAAACGCGCCACCAACAGGCAATACCAAAGCTCTACGAGCCCCTTTTTCAGTTAATAAAACACACGCTTCCTGCACCGCTTTAACTTCACCAGAAATCACTAATTGTCCTGGGCAATTATAATTCGCTGCTACAACTATACCGTCAATCAACTTACAAACCTCCTCAACAACCTCATTATCCAAACCTAAAACTGCTGCCATTATAGAAGGAATAATTTCGCAGGCTTCTTGCATTGCCAAAGCACGTTTAGAAACTAATCTTAATCCGTCTTCAAAAGACAACGCACCACTTACAACCAAAGCCGATAATTCTCCTAAAGAATGCCCTGCCACCATTTCTGGTTTAAAATCGTCACCTAAAACTTTCGCTAAAATTACGGAGTGCAAAAAAATTGCAGGTTGTGTAACTTTAGTTTCTTTCAATTCCTCCTCCGTTCCTTCAAACATCACATCGGTAATTGAAAACCCTAAAATATCGTTGGCATTTTCAAAGTATTCTTGTGCTAACGGATATTTCTCGTACAAATCCAATCCCATTCCACTAAATTGTGCTCCTTGACCTGGAAAAATATATGCTTTCATTTATTTCATTTTTATTGAATGTAAAAATAAACATTTTTATATAAAGCTATTTCCTGCTTTACATTATATCTTTTTCACTTTGTTCTCGATACAAATTTGTTTATTCTTCACAAATTCACTCGAACTTACAGTAAAAAAGGATGCCATTTCAATCAGGGCTAAACTTATTTGCCAGCAATAATAATTTTCTCCAAAAATTAATCAATCTTACAATCTAGTTGTTTAGTCCTGTATATAACAGGATCTACTACCTTTTTAAATAACAACAAAAAAATATGGAACACATATTACACGGCACAGCCATAACTACGCACCGCATTAGAAAAGATACAAGCGTCTGATTTGACAGTCAATAACCTCGAGGCAAGTCTACCAAACATGAGAAAGAAAAAAAACCTTAATCATTTCGATGCAAGCATCGGGGAATTAAACCCTCTGGTAAGATTCAACTTAAAAATAGGCAAAGAATTAACAAACATTTAATTTCGGAACATTCTTTGTAAAGTATCTATAAAGTCATCGTCTAAATTATCAATAAAACAAACAAATGAAAAATATTTTAAGATTTATATTCGCATTTTTAGTAGTTACTTCAATACAAGCACAAACAGAAATATTTGATACCTTATTAAAAGCAAACGTTAATGCAAAAGGAAATGTAAACTACAAAGGCTTAAAAAGTAGCGAAGTAAAATTAGATAGTTATTTAAGCTATTTAGAAAAGACATCGCCAGAAAAAAGTTGGTCTGCCACAAAAATAAAAGCTTTTTGGGTAAATGCATATAATGCATACACTATTAAAATAATTTTAGAAAATTACCCTTTAAAAAGCATTACCAAAATCAAGAAAAAAGGAAAAGATGCTTGGAACATTCCATTTGCAAAAGTTGGAAAAAAAACATACACTTTAAATGATATAGAACATAAAATTTTACGTAAAAATTATAACGACCCAAAAATTCATGTAGCCGTAAATTGCGCATCAAATTCCTGCCCACAACTAGGTAATTTTGCTTTTACCGAAGCAAATTACGAAGCTAAAACAGACGAGTTGATGCGAAAATTTATTAATGACCCGAAGAGAAATAAGATAACTAAAAAAGGTATGATTCATATTTCTGAAATCTTTAACTGGTTTAAAAAAGACTTCACTAAAAAAGGTTCGGTTATTGATTATATAAATAAGTATGCAAACCAAAAAATAGATAGTAATGCTAAAATTCATTACTTACCATATGACTGGAATTTAAACGAAAAATAGTATCTTTATTTTCTATCTAAAATAGAATATATAATGTCAAAAACATATTATGACCCTGCAGACTTACGTAAGTTTGGAGAAATAACAGAATGGAATAAAGAACTTGGAAACAAGTTCTTTGATTATTACGGAAAAGTTTTTGAAGAAGGAGCTTTAACTGCTCGAGAAAAATCTTTAATCGCTTTAGCTGTTGCACATACAGAACAATGCCCATATTGTATAGATTCATATACAAAAGATGGTTTACAGCGTGGAATCACCAAAGAAGAAATGATGGAAGCTGTTCATGTAGGAGCCGCCATAAAAAGCGGAGCAACCTTAGTACACAGTGTTCAAATGATGAATAAAGTGAATAAATTGGAAATGTAAGCAGAGAACCAATTTTATAAAAACAGAATTGTGTAAATTACTTATTCCCACGAAAGTGGAACTCTATTTAAAAGTTTATAAATCATTTATTCTTGTAAAATTGGAATTTCATAAAAATGGCTCCTCGAGCATTATTGAAAATTAATATATATTAATTTTAAAATAAAAGCGCAGCTTGTGAGAGGCTTTATTTAGGTCTCGACTGCGCTCGACCTAACAGAATTAAAAACATGAAAAAATCACTTTTAGCAAGAAATAACGATTTAGCAAATACACAACGTCAATTAGAAATTCTATCTAACGGAATTTTTGCTGATGGGGAATTGCCAACTTTTGCTGAAAAAATAAAAGAAACCAATCAGTTTCCATTACGCCCAAAGAAATTAGAAGTTTTACAAATCAATTTAGGGTATATGTGTAATCAAGTTTGTTCGCATTGTCACGTTGATGCAGGTCCAGATCGTAAAGAAATTATGACGATTGAAACGATGCACGAATGTTTAGATGTTATTAAAAAAACAGCAGCACATACATTAGATTTAACTGGTGGAGCGCCAGAAATGAACCCTAATTTTAGATGGTTTGTAGAAGAAGCTTCCAAAGCAGGTATTAAAGATTTTATTGTTCGTTCTAATTTAACAATTATCAGAGCGAATAAGAAGTATTACGATTTACCTAAATTCTTTAAAAAACACAACGTTCATGTAGTTTCTTCAATGCCACATTGGACTCGTGGAAAAACAGATAAACAAAGAGGCGATGGTGTTTTTGATAAATCTATAAAAGCATTACAAATGCTAAATGAAGTTGGTTACGGAATTGAAGGCTCTAACTTAAAACTAGATTTAGTGTATAACCCTTCAGGAGCATTTTTACCTGGAGATCAAATGGCATTAGAAAATGATTTTAAAAAAGCATTAAAAGGCAATTTTAATATCGACTTTCATAATTTATTTGCGATTACCAATTTACCAATCAGCCGATTTTTAGATTACTTAATTGCTTCGGAAAATTACGAAGATTATATGCATTCATTAATAGACGCCTACAATTCTACTGCAGTAGAAAATGTAATGTGTACAAATACTATTTCTGTAAGTTGGGATGGATGGTTGTACGATTGTGATTTTAATCAAATGCTAAATTTAAAAGTAGCCAGTAAAGTAAAACACATTTCCGACTATAACGAAGAGCTGTTGCAAAACCGCAATATTATTATCAATCAACATTGTTATGGCTGTACTGCTGGCGCAGGAAGTAGCTGCCAAGGAGTGGTCGCATAATTAGTAGAATAATAAAATAAATATGACCAGGAACACAGTTGAAAGGTCTTTGCCAATTATGAAAAATAGTATTTTCTTTTTTCTATTGATTTCTATTAATTCATTTTCTCAAAATAATTTGAAAGATGTATTAGAAAAATACAATACAGAAAGTATTCCATATATTTCTATTGATAGTTTGAACTCATTAATGAAAAAACCTTTCGACTCCGCTCAAGGTGACAGCCAGATTATTTTACTAGATGCAAGAGAGAAAAAGGAGTTTACAACCAGTCATATAAAAAATGCATTGTTTGTTGGTTATGAGAAATTCAATTTAAAAAAAACAATACAAAAACTTCCGAAGGAAAAAGATACAAAAATTGTGGTGTATTGTTCGCTAGGTATTCGTTCTGAAGATATAGCAGAAAAACTTAAAAAAGCAGGTTACACAAATGTTTTAAACTTATATGGCGGAATTTTTGAATGGAAAAACAACGGAAACAACGTTTTTAATTCCGAAGAAAAAGAAACTGAAAAAGTGCATGTTTTTTCTGAAGAGTGGAGCAAATGGTTGTTAAAAGGAGAAAAAATATATGAGTAAAAATCTGTTACTAATATTTACAAGAAACCCAGAACTAGGGAAAGCAAAAACACGTTTAGCTAAATCTGTTGGTAATGAAACTGCGTTAGAAATCTATAAATTTCTACTCAATAAAACTAAAGAAGTTACTCAAAATTTATCTTGCGATAAAGCAGTTTATTATTCTGTAAAAATTAGAAAAAATGATATGTGGGATGTAAATAATTATCAAAAACATCAACAAAAAGGAGATGATTTAGGAATTAGAATGAAAAACGCATTTCAAAATTCATTTACTACTGGTTATGAGAAAGTAATGATTGTTGGTAGCGATTTGTATGATTTAACTCCAAATCACATCAATGATGCTTTTTCTAAATTAGAAACTAATGATGTTGTAATTGGGCCAGCTAAAGATGGTGGTTATTATTTACTAGCAATGAAGGTATTACAGCCCAACATCTTTGAGAACAAAGACTGGGGAACTTCATCAGTAAGAAAAGACACGCTTAAAAACTTACAAAAAGTAAGCGTACATTTGTTAGATGAGCTAAATGATGTTGATGTTATTGAAGATATTGAGAATCATCCAGCTTTTCAACAATTTTTATAGAATAAGACCTCACAGGTTTTAAAAACTTATGAGGTCTAAGAAATATAATTAATGAAAAAACAACAATTACAAGAAACAACAAATTACCTAAAATCAAATGGAATTACAAACCCACAAATAGGAATTGTACTCGGAACTGGTTTAGGAAAATTAGTTGATGAAATTAAGATTGAAAAAGAAATTGCCTATTCAGAGATTCCTAACTTTCCGCAAGCAACGGTAGAGTTTCATTCTGGAAAATTAATTTATGGAGAATTATCTGGAAAGAAAGTGATTGTAATGGCAGGTCGTTTTCATGTATATGAGGGCTATTCTTTTTGGGAAGTTACCTACGGAATTAGAGCAATGCACGCTTTAGGAATTTCAACATTGTTAGTTTCTAACGCTGCAGGATCCATTAATCTTTCGTATAAAAAAGGAGATTTAATGCTATTAGAAGATCATTTAAATTTGCAAGGAGGTTCGCCTTTAGCATTTAAAAGAGCAAACGATTTTGGAAACATTTTTGCGGATATGTTAGAACCATATTCAAAAAAAATAAATAATAAATTGAAAGAAATTGCAAAACAAAACGACATACAATTACATGAAGGAATGTATGCAAGTGTAGTAGGGCCACAATTAGAAACAAGAGCAGAATATAGAATGTTGCAAATTCTAGAAGTTGATGCTGTAGGTATGAGTACAGTACCAGAAGTAATTGTTGCTAAACACTTAAATTTACCTTGTGCAGCGATATCAGTATTAACAGATCAATGTGATCCTAAAAATTTACAACCTGTAAATATTGAAGAAATTATTGCAATTGCTGGTAAAGCAGAACCAAAAATGATTACTTTATTTAAAGAATTAATATATAAATTATAGAGCCAAGATTTTTAGAATCAAGATTATTTCTAGGGAAGTGTCTTGATTCTTTCTTCTTGTTTCTCTTTTATCTAAAAAAAATGAGTTACTTAGAAACTACACATAATGTATATAAAGAAGCAGCCTTAACACCAGATATTGGTTTATGCTGTACTACAAATCCTATTTGGGAATTACCAGGGTTAAAAATTCCAAGAATTATGCAAGAAATGAACTACGGTTGTGGTTCTACAGTACATGCCCGCGATTTAACCAACAATCCAAAAATGTTATATGTTGGTGTTGGTGGAGGAATGGAGTTATTACAATTTGCTTATTTCAATAGAAATAAAGGCGGTGTAATTGGTTTAGATGTGGTTGATGAAATGCTAGAAGCATCACGTAAAAACTTTAAAATCGCTGAAGAACAGAACGATTGGTTTAAAAGCGATTTTGTTGATTTACGAAAAGGTGATGCCATGGATTTACCAGTAGAAGATAATTCTATTGATGTTGCTGCCCAAAATTGTTTATTCAACATTTTTAAATCAAATGACTTACAAAAAGCCATTGCAGAAATGTATCGTGTGTTAAAACCTCACGGCCGTTTGGTTATGAGTGACCCAACTTGCGAGCAAGAAATGAATGATGAATTACGTAACGATGCTCGTTTACGAGCATTGTGTTTAAGCGGAAGTTTATCAATTGCCAATTATGTAAAAGCATTAACCGATGCAGGTTTTGGAACAATTGAAATTAGAGCTAGAAAACCGTATAGAATTTTAGATCCTAAAAACTATCCAACCAACGAATTAATTTATATAGAATCTATTGAAGTTGCAGCAATTAAAGACCCCATGCCAAAAGATGGACCTTGTATTTTTACAGGAAAAGCCGCCATTTATTACGGAGATAAAGATTTCTTTGATGACGGATTAGGACATACCTTATTAAAAAATCAACCACTGGCAATTTGTGATAAAACGGCAGAGATCTTAAAATCTTTAGGAAGAGATGATATTTTCTTTTCAGAATCTACTTTCCATTACGACGGTGGTGGATGTTGTTAAACACTAATCTGTACAATAAAAAAACAATTTAACGCTATCGCAAGAGTTGTACTATTTATTACAGTTTTTTTTGACGAAAAATGCCATAAATATAATTTTTTAAAGACCTCACAGATTTTAAAAACCTATGAAGTCTAAATTAAAACACACCTAGGCATTATCATTTAAAATAATTCTAATTTTATAAATAGGGCTTGCTGATTTTCGGCGTAATAGACAAAAAGGAGTCTGTTTTTGATTAAATATTTCCAAGTGGACAAAAAGGAGTCTACCTATTTTACTTTATCAAACTCCTAAAAAAGCGTTAATAAACTTTATTTTTCTCTCAATGGATAATCCATTATGATTCCTGAGTTTATTCTTTAAATCTGCAAAATGCCCATCAATTGCATTGGTCGTATTTGGGATATTTAATTCGATATAATCATACCAAGTAAACAACCAAGGTAAATTACTTTTTAGGCTTCTATAAGCACTTCTCAGACGCTTATGTGTGTAATAACTCTTGCCTGTTTCAATATTTACTGTTCGCTCATTTAGAAAGTCTTCCCATTTTATAAACCAATTATTTAAACCGCCTTCAAAAGATTCTCTATCTGTCATTTTCATCATAGAAACAAGCTCCTTTAATTCGATAGATGCTGGAAGTTTAGGGTTTTTAGTGATATATCTTCTGATGATTGCCACTTGATGAAACTGGCACATTTGAACTGGTATTGATCCAAAAGATTGAGCTAATCCTTTTCTTCCATCGCTTACTATTGCAACTATTGTAAACCCTTTTAATGCTAACTCTTCTATCCCTTTTTTGTAAAGAAAATTAGTCTCATTCTTTACATAATATTTCAGTAAGTTTTCTTTGGTAATAGCGTCTTTAAAGAGCATTACCCCAAAATTTCTTCCCCAATAAGTGGTATCCATCAATACGACTACTTCTCTAGCTTCTTTTGAAAAAATAGAGACCTTATGCAAATCAATCTTGCGTTGAATCGTTCGCTTCGAACAATTATATCTCTTAGCCAACTGTAAATATGTTTGTTTACCTCTTAAATATTCTTCCCAAAGTAGTGCAGGATTTAATCTATAACCTCCTAAAAATTGCTTTCCACAAGTCCTACATTTATACCTCTGTTTTCCATTTCTAAAACCACTCTTTTTTGTGAAATAACCGTGACAATTTATACACTTTTTTTATTCATAAGCTTTCGTTTACTCCAAAGATAATGACAATAAGCGTTATAGAGACTTTAAGACTCCTTTTTGTCTATTAAGCCTGATTTTCTAAAAAATAAAACATAATTAATTAACAATCAATGATTTATCTGCATGTTAGTAGTGATATTATTTTGATAAAAGCATAGGTTTTCGTATCTTACTATCATAAACCCGTGCAGTTATGATAAAATATACCGCCTCAAATCAACTAACATTAGATGGATTTTCACATCCTTTTTCCCAGGAACTTTCGCTTGAAAATCGTTGGGTAAAATTGGCAACAATTATTCCTTGGGATGATTTGGCAGTTATTTATAGCAAGGCACTCCATAGCCATGCAGGACGTGAGAGTATTGATGTAAGAATGGTGATTGGCGCCATTATCATAAAACACAAATTAGGGTTGGATGATAGAGGAACCGTTGCTATGATTAGCGAGAATATTTATTTGCAATATTTTTGTGGTCTTACAAGTTTTCAAACTAAAGATCCTTTTCATCCCACCGTTTTTGTAGATATCCGCAAGCGGATGGGCGCAAATGATTTTGACCTATGGAATGCACTTATCATTAAAAAAGCAGATGATTTAAGACCGTCTAAAAAGAAAATGATTGGGGGTGATGATGATGGTTTTCCAAAAAACAAAGGAACCTTAAAGATTGATGCCACAGTTGCAAATCATAAAATTGTTTTTCCTACCGATGCAGGACTTCTGAATACTGCTAGGAAAGAAACCGAACGTTTTATAGACTTACTCTACAAACAATCGACTTTAAAAAAGCCTAGAGATTATCGCAGGATAGCACGAACAGAATATTTGGTGTTTTCAAAAAAAAGAAGAAAATCAAAAAAAGAGATTCGTAAGTTTATTGGCAAACAACTAAATTATGTCAAACGCAATTTAACCTATATTAAAAACCTGTTAGACGACATAGAAATCCTCAAGAAAGAAGAAGTTCTTGTAGGGTTATTTCCAATGAAAAACCCATATCCCTCAAAGTTCCCACTGCCAAAACGAGACCAAAAAATTTATTGGATAGTACAGCAACTTTATGTACAACAACAGTATATGTATCAAGAAAAAATACATCGTGTAAAAGATAGAATTGTCAATATCTATCAACCTTATATACGTCCTATTCCTAGAGGAAAAGACAAAACATCTACAGAATTTGGTGCAAAAATAAGTGCAAGTGTGGTGGACGGAATGAGCAGAGTGGAACATATAAGTTGGGATCAATTTAATGAAGCCAGTGATTTAGAATTACAGGTAAATATGTACACAAAAACCTTTGGTCATTATCCAGAACTGGTTTTAGCAGACCAGATATATTTGAATAGAAAAAACAGAAATTGGCTCAAAGAAAGAGGAATACGGATTGTAGGAAAACCATTAGGAAGACCAAAGAAAACAAACCTTAACCCGCATTATTCATAGGATTTATATTTAGAACAAATTTCAAAATAGATTTTTTATCTCTAGATTTTAGGATTCTCTCTTTCGTTTTTTAAACTTTTTTGGAGTAAATAGTATGTTATAATTGATTTTAAAAGTTAAAAAGGATTAATTTTACTAACTCATGTTACGCATCCAAACCTCAAAAAAGGATGATTAAGCAGCTTTAGGTGTTGATAACTTTCTGAGTTCGTTATGAGCTGCTTTTTGAGCTGCTAAATAGATTTGTGTTTTCATAGCAAAATGATTTTTCCCTGTTCTTTGTTTAAGCCACTCTAACTTTATATAAGCTACAATTGACAATACAAAATGATTCGTTTGAGTTTCTGTTTTTTTAGTTGGAGATTTAGCAAAACCTGTGTTACTTTTAATCGATTTGTGATACTCTTCTACTGCCCACCGTTTTTTGTAGATTGTAGTTATTTGGTTATACGATAAATTTAAATCACTACAAGCCAAGTACAACTCGCCGACTGTATCATTCTCGTTTTTGAAAACTTGCTTTGTAAGCAACAGCGGAAAGTCTAGTTTTTCAAACCAAACTTCCACGGTTTGTTGTCTTGGCTGTAATGTTTTAATATTCACGTATGCTCCATTTTGCTTATCTTCTAAGGATAAGGCTACTTTTCGATTGCTTTTTAAGGCAATAATAAAATCATTTTTTAAAAGTTCTTTACAATAAACCATGTTCTCTGCTGAAGAAAACCAACTATCAGCCAACACATAATCAAAGTGTATTTTGCTACTACATTCCTGCAACATTTCTCTAAAAAGTTCGTTTTTAGTTTTGCTGCTTTTACGCTTTTGCCTTCCTGTTTTTTTGTCGGTAACCCAAATATTTTTCTTTATAAACTCTACACCACACGGTATACGCATGCCTCCAACTTCGACTAAAGCAGTTAGAAAATTAACCCCTTTTACAGACCTTCCAAACACATGGTCAAAATGCCAAGTGTTCAACTCACTTTCATCTGTATATTGTTTTTCTTGTATCGAATCATCAAAACTTAAAATGATAGTTTCTTTAGATTGAGTCAATTCTTCAACATAAGGTTTTGCCTTTTTCCATAGAAATTTACTGTCATAAACACCCGTTGATAATGCTCGTGTTATTTTATCATGTTTTATAGAGAGTAATGAAGCCATACCTGTAGCTGTCGTGTAAGAACTTGAACTTATCAAATAATCAGTATACAAATCAACAAAATTATCCATCTTTTTATTTCTCAAAGTTGTTAACAAGATAAACTATAAATATCTTAAATTCAAATTATTCTTGCGTAAGGTGAGTTACTAACAGAGCATAGGTATCCCAAGGTTTTAAAATTCTCACTTTAAAACCGTTATTGAGTTATTATCTCTCGAAACAAATCTTGATATACAAATGCTCTTGATCACTGATAATATATTCGTTTTTTAGTGACTTTTATGGTAGCTCCAACTTTTAATAAATTGGTTCTTATTGTATTTATTTGCCATTTTTCAGCCTTTTCAAATGTTGTTTTTTTGATGCTTTTTTTTAGTAATAAAAATAGTTCGTAGGCTAAACTACTTAAAAACAACCTGAAGAAGTTTGCAACAAATCCATGATTGGATAATCGATCGGAAAAACACATATTCTTGACTTCTTTAATTCTGTTTTCGCTAGATTCACCTCGTTTTACATAGAAATCAAAGTATATTTCTCGGGCACCTTTCTCTTTAATATTACTTATAAAATGACGAACATTTAAGCCTTTCCCTGTACTTTCTATTTTACAGTAAGCTTGTTGTGGTTTATGCCAACTTTTGGCTTGATAGCGAAACGATGTGAAATGTTGGTGTTTTTTATGCTGATTTACATATTGAAGTTGAACCGCTTTTTTACAACGCTCAACCTTTCTTTTGAGTACCGAATTACTAGCCTGACCTGTTACAAAAAACAAATCATAATCAGCTACTAATTTATAAAAAGGAGCACAACTAAATCCACTATCTGTTCGAATAGTAATTTTTAGTTCAGGATATGCTTTTTTTATTTTTTGAATAATTCTTCTTAAAATTCCGACATACCATCGATTCGAATGGCTATTTCCTGGGCGAAGAACTGGCAGGATAATTTGACCGGTTTCTCCATCATGAAAAAATAATTCATTTAACATAAACTGTCCATAATAACCATTGAACATTGACATTTGTTGATTCCCATATGTTGGATCATCGGTAGCATCAACATCAATTGTTATTTCATCTCGACCTTTTAGGCTTGATACGTAACGATCAATCCAGGCGTAAGAAAGTTTGAAAATAGTTTCTTTATTCAAACTGTTTTCAAAACGAGAAATAGTAGGTTGAGAAGCCAAATCTCCTTGAAGAACATCTTTAAATAATGGGTCATTTTGTAAATGGGTCACATCATTGGCATCTTGATAACCTAGCATTAGCATAAACACACGTTGCTTGAGTTGATGCTCTCGACTGTAAGTAATGTATTTAGGGTTTCGAAGATCAGGAAGTAACTTGCTAAAATGTTTTAGTAAGTTGTGGGTTCTCTCTAACTTTTCTAAAAGAATCAAAGAACCATCTGAACTAATCTCTGTGGCTGAAAAATCAACCGAAATAGCTTGATTTCCTCGATAAAATAAAGTATCTTTAGTGCTCAAATATGGGTGTTTTAAAAAATGATGTATTTTGTGTTTAACTGCTTAAATATAACACTTTACATTCAGGTTTTTTGATTTCTGATGAATTATTCGGGTTAAACAAAGAGAAACCAACTTTACTAGGGGTTAGCTCTCCGAAGGTTTTAGATTCTTTACACTACATAAGCTCAGGGATTGTAAGTTTTGCAAGAGGTTTAAATGATACACCAAAAATTGTAGGTTTATTAATAATTATGGCTAAGTTCTAATTATGTCAGCAATATTGTATATATTTGAAATATGAAAACTAGTCAAGAAATAAAAGTATTATTCAATGAGCTGTCCTTAGGTTCTCAGAACGAATTGTTGAACGATTTACTTATAGAGCAAGAACTCCAAGGGAAGGTTTTACAGGAAGCAGGTCTTATTGTTGTTGCTAAACGAGATAAGAAGCCCTGTCCTCATTGTTCGAGTAAGAAAGTTTATAGACGTGGAAAACAAAAAGGCGTACAGATGTACAAATGTAATGACTGCACTAAATGGTACAGTGAGACTACAGGTACTCCTTTGTACGATATAAAATTAAAGTCAAAATGGCAATCGTATTTGAATTGTATGGAACAAGGAATGCCGATAAAGAAAATCGCAAAAGAGTTACACATTAGTATTCAGACCAGTTTTGATTGGCGACATAAAATACTGAGTTCTTTGGAACAATTTGTTCCAACACAACTTTCAAAAGAAGTGGAATGTGATGAGTTAGAGCTCCCTATGAGTAACAAAGGAAGTAAATCTTTAGAAAGAAAACCAAGAAAAAGAGGAACATATTTTAAGGGTAATCAAGATACTGATGAAATTACAACGGTGCAAGTGGTAACGGCTGTTCAAAGAAATGGTGATAAATATTTAAAAGCGGTTGCCTCAAAACGCCTTACCAAGCAGCAAATTGCAAAAGTATTCGAAGGGAAGCTAGCCGATAACACAACATTAATTACAGACAAACACCCTTCTTACAAGGCATTTGTAAAAGACAATCCAACTATAAAACACAAGAGACTACTAGCAAAAAACCATGTGGCTAAAATGGATAAAACAATTCATTTACAAAAAGTGAATAATATCCACTCCCAACTTAGAACATTTTTAAGACCATTCAATGGAGTAAGTTCCAAATATTTACAAAACTATCTCAATTGGTACGCTTATATAGATCACATTAGAAACAGTAAGACAACCATAAAACAATGGTGCATAACAATGCTGCTAACAGATCAAGCATATCACCTTTTTGAATTATTTAAACAAAACGCTGTGTTAATTAGAACTTAGCCAAAATTATTAACGCTATTGATATTAAATGGAGTATGATTTCTGTGGCAATTATTATGGCACTTGGTGGATTATTAAACGCTAAAAAAGTAGGTGAAACCATGAGTAAAAAAATAACAAAAATGAATTCTGGTCAAGGCTTTACAGCTAATATGATTACTGGTTTATTAGTAACCACAGCAAGTATTCATGGATTACCTGTTTCTACAACACATGTTTCTGTAGGTTCATTATTTGGCATTGGAGCAGTTACTAAAAAAGCAGATTATAAAATAATTGGAAAAATTGTATTATCCTGGGTACTTACCTTACCAATTGCAGCAATTCTGAGTGCTATTGTTTTTAAACTTTTAGAGCTAGCAACCTAAATATATCTAATAATAGAAGATATAATAACTAGGTTTATTTTATTAAATTTGATGTATGAACAAATACCTAGACATCATAAAAAACTCCTATTCCGATTATTGGAACTATATAAAACAATCGGTTTTAATGGAATTAAATTGGGAGAATTATTTCTACGGATTAATCATCATTTCTTTAGTTGTTTGGGGATTAGAAGTTCTATTTCCTTGGCGAAAAAATCAATCAATATTTAGAAAAGATTTTTGGCTAGATACATTTTATATGTTCTTCAATTTCTTTTTATTAAATCTTATTATTTTGATTGCTTTATCAAATTCAGTAGCACAATTATTTAATGATATTTTGGGCGTTGTTGGCTTGTCTATTAATAATTTTCAGATCTTTAATATTAACGAGTTTCCTTTTTGGATTCGAATTCTAACTTTTTTTATCATCATAGATTTTGTACAATGGTTTACACATACACTATTACATAAGTATGCTTTTTTATGGAACTTCCATAAAGTACATCATTCTGTAAAAGAAATGGGGTTTGCAGCGCATTTACGGTATCATTGGATGGAACCTGTAATCTATAAATCCATAAAATATGTTCCGTTAGCAATTATGGGCGGATTTACAGTGCAAGATATTGCATTGGTTCATTTCTTTAATATTGTAATTGGACATTTAAATCATGCAAACATTGGTTGGGATTATGGTATTTTTAAATACATCTTAAACAATCCGAAAATGCATATTTGGCATCATGTAAAAGAGTTGCCATTAGAAAGAAAAAATGGTGCAAACTTTGGAATTACATTAAGTATTTGGGATTATATTTTTAAAACTAATTATATTCCTCACAACGGTAGGGATATAGAAATTGGATTTAATGGTGATGAAAAGTTTCCAAAAAACTTCATAAATCAAGAAATGTATCCTTTCAAAAAGAAAACGATGTAGTCTTTATTTTCTTTTTTGTTAAATAAATATTAATCTTTTTCATTTTGGTTTAGTAAATTCGTGGCGGATACTCGTTTAAAAATTAAAACATATCATTAAAAATGAAAATAAAAAAAGTACTAGTTGCTAACAGAGGAGAAATTGCTATTAGAATTTTTAGAGCCTGTACAGAAATAACTGTAAAAACGGTAGGTGTTTATACTCTTGAAGACAGGTATTCACTTCATAGATATAAGGCAGATGAGTCTTACCAAATAGGCGAAGATAATGCACCTTTAAAACCTTATTTAGATATTGATGAGATTATTAGAGTTGCCTTAGAATGTAATGCAGATGCTATTCATCCTGGTTATGGTTTTCTTTCTGAAAACGCAAACTTTGCTCAAAAATGTGAAGACAATAATATTATTTTTATTGGACCTAAAGTATCTGTTTTAAAATCTTTAGGCGATAAAATTATGGCAAAAAGTGTTGCTGTTGCTAATAATATTCCTGTTATTAAAAGTAACGAAAACCCTCTAATAGATGTTGAAACAGCTTTAATTGAAGCTGGTAAAATTGGATATCCAGTGATGCTAAAAGCAGCTTCTGGTGGCGGTGGAAGAGGAATGAGAGTCATTAGAAAAGCAGAGGAACTTAAAAGAGCTTTTAATGAAAGTAAACGAGAGGCTTTAAATGCTTTTGGTGATGATACCGTTTTTCTTGAAAAATTTGTAGAAAATCCAAAACATATTGAAATTCAGATTGTTGCCGATAATTATGGTAACACTGTACATCTTTTTGAACGCGATTGTTCTGTACAACGTCGTTATCAAAAAGTAATCGAATTTGCACCATCTTTCAACTTAAAACAAGAAATAAAAGAGGCACTTTATACCTATGCAATTAATATTTGTAAAGCCGTAGATTATAATAATATTGGAACTGTTGAGTTTTTAGTTGATGATGATGATTCTATCTACTTCATTGAAGTAAACCCACGCATACAAGTAGAACATACAGTTACTGAAGTAGTTACAAGTATAGACTTAGTAAAAACACAATTATTTATTGCAGGAGGATATAAATTATCAGACGAGCAAATAAAAATTGCAAACCAAGAAGCTATAAAAGTGAATGGTTATGCCTTACAATGTAGAATTACAACGGAAGACCCACAAAATAATTTTAAACCAGATTATGGAGAAATCACTACATATAGAAGCGCTTCTGGTTTTGGAATTCGTTTAGATGCAGGAAGCGTATATCAAGGCGCAATTATTTCTCCTTTCTTTGATTCTATGCTAGTAAAAGTAACGGCAAATAGTAGAACTTTAGACGGAGCTTGTAGAAAAGTACGTAGAGCTTTAGCAGAATTTAGAATTCGTGGAGTAAAAACAAACATGCCTTTTTTAGATAATATTTTAAAACATGAAACTTTTAGAAAAGGAGAAGTTACTGTAAACTTTATTAAAAAGAATCCTGATTTATTTGTTTTTAAAGCCCCGAAAAATAGAGCTACAAAATTGGTTACCTATTTAGGTGATATTATTGTAAACGGAAATTCTGATGTAAAAAAAATAGATCCAAATAAAACATTTGTAAAACCAATAGTACCAAAATTTGATATTCACGCAGCGCATCCAAAAGGAACAAAAGATTTGTTAACCGAATTAGGACCAGATAAATTTTCGCAATGGTTAAAAAATGAAAAGAAAATTCATTTTACTGACACAACAATGCGTGATGCACATCAAAGTTTATTAGCAACTAGAATGCGAACGTATGATATGCTTAAAGTTGCTGAAGGATATGCAAAAAATAATCCAAATATTTTTAGTATGGAAGTTTGGGGAGGCGCAACGTTTGATGTATGTATGCGCTTCTTACAAGAAAACCCTTGGGAAAGACTTCAATTACTTCGTAAAGCAATGCCAAATGTATTGCTTCAAATGTTAATAAGAGGTTCTAACGGAGTTGGTTATACAGCGTATTCTGATAATTTAATAGAGAAATTTGTTGAACAATCTTGGGAAAATGGTGTCGATATTTTTAGAATTTTTGATTCTTTAAACTGGATGAAATCTATTGCGCCTTGTATTGAACATGTTCGTAACAAAACAAATGGTTTAGCGGAAGGTTCAATCTGTTATACTGGAGATATTTTAAATGTAAAAAATAAAAAATATAACTTAAATTATTACACCACTTTAGCCAAAGATATAGAAAATGCAGGAGCGCATATTTTGGCAATTAAAGATATGGCAGGTTTATTAAAACCGTATGCCGCTTACGAATTAGTTTCAGCCTTAAAACAAACTGTTAATATCCCAATTCATTTACACACACATGATACTTCATCAATTCAATCAGCAACTTATTTAAAAGCTATTGAAGCAGGAGTTGATGTAGTTGATGTTGCTCTTGGTGGTTTATCTGGTTTAACGTCGCAACCAAATTTTAATTCGGTTGTAGAAATGATGAAATTTAACGAGCGAGAAAGCAATTTAAACATAGACTCTTTAAATGAATATTCTAATTATTGGCAAACAGTAAGAGAATATTATTATCCGTTTGAATCTGGATTAAAAGCAGGTTCTGGCGAAGTTTTTAAACATGAAATTCCTGGTGGACAATATTCAAATTTAAAACCACAAGCCCAAGCTTTAGGTTTAGAAGATCGGTTTCATGAAATCACAAAAATGTATGGCGATGTAAACTTGCTTTTTGGAGATATTATTAAAGTAACTCCAAGTTCAAAAGTGGTCGGAGATATGGCGCAATACTTAGTAAGCAATAACTTAACCGTTCAAGATGTATTAGAACGTGGTGATACAATTTCATTTCCGCAATCTGTTGTAAATTTCTTTAGAGGAGATTTAGGTCAGCCAATTGGTGGATTTCCAAAAGAGCTACAGAAATTAATTCTAAAAGGCGAAAAACCGTATACAGATAGACCAAATGCACATATTGAACCTTTAGATATTGATGCTGAGTTTGAAGATTTTAAAA
Source organism: Tenacibaculum sp. (assembly GCA_965242715.1). GTDB lineage: Bacteria > Bacteroidota > Bacteroidia > Flavobacteriales > Flavobacteriaceae > Polaribacter. The sequence continues at coordinate 36,384 of OZ251501.1, read as the reverse complement.
AAATATTTGAAAAAGATTTTAGTAGGTCAATAAATATTACCGACTTCTTATCGTACAAACTGTATCCAAAAGTATTCACAGACGCTTTTAATAAGCATTTAAAATATGACAACTTAATAAACTTGCCAACCAAAAATTTCTTTTACGGAATGGAGAGAGGTGAAGAAATTATTATAGAATTAGACAAAGGAAAAACACTACTAATTACGTTAGATTCTGTTGGAAGACCAAACCAAGATGGTATGGTAACGGTTTACTTTAAAGTAAATGGTCAAGGAAGATCTGTTCAAATAAAAGATAAATCGATTAAAGTTGATAAAGTAGAACACGTTAAAGTTGATAAATCAAATCCTAATGAAATAGGTGCGCCTTTACAAGGTTTATTATCTACTATTTTAGTCAAGAAAGGTGAAAAGGTGACTAAAAATCAACCACTTTTTATTATAGAAGCCATGAAAATGGAAACTACAATTACAGCAATAGAAGATACAATAATTAAAAAAATAACGCTAGAAGCAGGTATAATGGTAAATTCTGAAGATTTAATTATAACCGTAGAATAAAAAAGAACATTAAAAGTCAAAAGAATAACAATATACTAATTTGTCTGTTCGAGCGCAGTCGAGAACAAGAGAACATAGATTGAGATAGCGTTAATGTGTTTATGCAAAGTGCTAATTTAAAAACACTTACTGTTATTTTACAACATACCTACAAGGTTTTGAAAACCTTGTAGGATAAACATACAATCATACTCATATCATTGCTTCCGCTTAAAATTTTTTTTATCTCGGATCTCGAATAGATATATACTAAACATTCTTATGTAAAACTCTAAAGGTTTATTACATTTGTTTTAATGAATAACTCCAACTCACTTTGGCAACTTGCCATAAAAAAATTTAAACGCAACAAAACGGGTTTAGTGAGTTTTTGGTTTATTATTCTCTGTGGATTTGTTGCTATTTTTTGTTATATTTTAGCACCAGACAACAGTAATTCTGCAAACCAAATGCATTTAGAGATTCACTCTAAAAAACCAGGATTTTCTGTTCAAATACTTACTATTCCTTCGGAGGAGAAAACACCCCAATCTTGGTTTAATAAGTTTCTATACGGTAAGAAAAATACCGATACAGAGATACCTATACAATCGTATAAAGTTATTGACAACAATGTTCAAGTTATTAATTATTCTGACGGATTAACCAAAGAATATCCTCTTTCTAAATTTAATGATGAACCAAAAAAATTTATCACACAAAAAACATTTTATCTAGGAACTGATAAATATGGTCGTGATTTATTAAGTAGATTATTAATTGGTGCAAGAATTTCTTTTTTTATTGGTTTTATTGCTGTGTTTATTTCACTTTTAATAGGAATACCAATTGGTGCTATTGCAGGTTATTTTGGAGGAAAAGTTGACACCATAATTATGTGGTTTATAAATATTACATGGTCAATACCAACATTATTATTAGTAATTGCAATAACGTTAGCTTTAGGCAAAGGGTTTTGGCAAGTATTTATTGCCGTTGGTTTAACAATGTGGGTTGAGGTTGCGAGAGTTGTACGCGGACAAGTAATTACCACTAAGCAACAACAGTATGTTGAGGCAGCAAAAGCCTTAGGTTTCTCTGACTTCAGAATTATCTTTAAACACATTTTACCTAATATTTTAGCACCCGTAATTGTTATTTCTGCAGCCAACTTTGCAGGAGCAATCTTAATAGAAAGTGGTTTAAGTTTTTTAGGAATTGGCGCACAACCTCCGACTCCGTCTTGGGGTTCGATGATTAAAAATCATTATAATTATATCATCTTAGGTAAACCATATTTAGCGGTAATTCCTGGACTGGCAATTATGAGTTTGGTAATGGCATTTATGCTCGTTGGTAATGCGCTTAGAGATGCGCTAGATGTGAAAAATTAAACAACATATAAAACGGCAACTCGCATTAGGGATTGAAGCGTTTGTTTGAGCTCTTTTTGTTAGTTCGAGTAAATTTGTGAAGAATGAACAAATTTGTATCGAGAACAAAAAAAAGCGAGTGCGAAAAGCCCGCTCGAACGCCCAAATAAATTCGTAGTTTTGTCACACAAAAAATAAGAAATGAGTTTTAAAGTAGAGTTTGCAACAAAATGGTCAGATTTTGATCCCAACAGACATATGCGCCACACCGCGTATAATGATTATGCTGCTGAAGTAAGGGTTAGGTATTTTGCTGCACAAGATTTTTCTATTGACGAGTTTACAAAACATAATATTGGACCTATTTTGTTTACTGAACAAACATCGTTTCGGAAAGAAATTCATTTAGGTGAAAATATTTCTGTTACTATGAAAGTTGCTGGTTTATCAAAAAATAATGAGCGGTGGAAAATTGAACACGAAGTTTTTAACCAAGCAGGAAAATTAGCCGCAGTAATTAAAGTATATGGAGCTTGGATTGATTTAACAAAACGAAAGTTGACTATTCCGCCAAAAGAAGCACAATATTTATTTGATGCGGTAGAAAACACCGAAAATTTTGAAGAAATAGTATTAAAAAAATGAGAAAATTTAAAAAAATAGTTTCAGCAGTTGTATTAGTTGTAGTGTTAAGTATCTATCTTTTTCAAGAGAAAAATACTTTAAAAAAGCTACCAATTCTTGAGGATGTAAAAATAGAAACAGCAGGTTTTAATTATTTACCAACGTCTACAACAGGGCAAATTGTACGGCATAATGGGTATAATTTATCCTATTCAGAAAAACACGAGCAAGCGGAATGGGTTGCGTATTCTTTAGATAAGAAAGATATTGTATATACAAATCGTAAGCGACCCTTTTTTAATGTAGACCCGAAAGTAAAAACAAAATCGGCACATTGGAGTAGCTATAAAAAATCGGGGTATGATCGTGGGCATTTATGTCCTGCAGGAGATAGAAAGTTAACCCTGGAGAGTTATACTGAAACGTTTTTAACATCTAATATTTCTCCTCAAAAACACAAATTTAATGCTGGTATTTGGAATAGATTAGAGCAAAAAACGCGTTACTGGGCAAAAAAATATAATCACCTATATGTTGTTACTGGAGGTATTTTAGAAAATAATTTAGCAACTATTGGTAAGGATAAAGTTTCTGTGCCTAAGTATTTTTACAAGATTTTATTAGATTACACACCGCCAGAAATTAAAGCAATTGCATTTTTATTTCCTCATAAACAAAGTAATAAACCTTTATATCATTTTGTAGTTTCTATTGACGAATTGGAACAAAAAACAGGCATTGATTTCTTTCCGAATTTACCAGACGATATCGAAAATAAATTAGAAGCTTCTAGTAATTATAAAAACTGGAGTTTTAGGTAATTATTTTTCCATATCAATTACAACCTTCCCTTTCACTCTTCTTTACATCATATCTTCTAAAGCCTTTGGTACGTCTTGTAAAGAATACGTTTGCCAATGTGAGGTTTTAATTTACCTTTTGCAAACCAAGTTAGCAGTTGCTGAATGTTTTCTAAACTCTTTTTAGGTTCTTTTTGAGCAAAAGCACCCCAGAAAACACAGACAATACTTGCCCCTTTCAATAATGTTAAATTGATTGGTATCTTTGGGATTTCGTCATTTGCAAAACCGATAACTAAATGTCTCCCTTTCCAAGAGATGACTCTTAAAGCTAGTTCAGAAAAATGCCCACCAACAGGATCGTAAATTATATCGACACCTTTTCCATTCGTTAATTCTTTTACTCGTTCTTTTAAGTTTTCTTTAGCGTAATTAATAGGTTCGTCTGCGCCTAATTGTTTACATAAATCTAATTTCTCTTGGGTAGACGCAGCAGCAATAACTTTTGCACCCATCAGGTTTAGCTAGCTCTAACCCGAATAATTCATCAGAAATCAAAAAACCTGAATGTAAAGTGTTATATTTAAGCAGTTAAACACAAAATATATCATTTTTTAAAACACCCATATTTGAGCACTAAAGATACTTTATTTTATCGAGGAAATCAAGCTATTTCGGTTGATTTTTCAGCCACAGAGATTAGTTCAGATGGTTCTTTGATTCTTTTAGAAAAGTTAGAGAGAACCCACAACTTACTAAAACATTTTAGCAAGTTACTTCCTGATCTTCGAAACCCTAAATACATTACTTACAGTCGAGAGCATCAACTCAAGCAACGTGTGTTTATGCTAATGCTAGGTTATCAAGATGCCAATGATGTGACCCATTTACAAAATGACCCATTATTTAAAGATGTTCTTCAAGGAGATTTGGCTTCTCAACCTACTATTTCTCGTTTTGAAAACAGTTTGAATAAAGAAACTATTTTCAAACTTTCTTACGCTTGGATTGATCGTTACGTATCAAGCCTAAAAGGTCGAGATGAAATAACAATTGATGTTGATGCTACCGATGATCCAACATATGGGAATCAACAAATGTCAATGTTCAATGGTTATTATGGACAGTTTATGTTAAATGAATTATTTTTTCATGATGGAGAAACCGGTCAAATTATCCTGCCAGTTCTTCGCCCAGGAAATAGCCATTCGAATCGATGGTATGTCGGAATTTTAAGAAGAATTATTCAAAAAATAAAAAAAGCATATCCTGAACTAAAAATTACTATTCGAACAGATAGTGGATTTAGTTGTGCTCCTTTTTATAAATTAGTAGCTGATTATGATTTGTTTTTTGTAACAGGTCAGGCTAGTAATTCGGTACTCAAAAGAAAGGTTGAGCGTTGTAAAAAAGCGGTTCAACTTCAATATGTAAATCAGCATAAAAAACACCAACATTTCACATCGTTTCGCTATCAAGCCAAAAGTTGGCATAAACCACAACAAGCTTACTGTAAAATAGAAAGTACAGGGAAAGGCTTAAATGTTCGTCATTTTATAAGTAATATTAAAGAGAAAGGTGCCCGAGAAATATACTTTGATTTCTATGTAAAACGAGGTGAATCTAGCGAAAACAGAATTAAAGAAGTCAAGAATATGTGTTTTTCCGATCGATTATCCAATCATGGATTTGTTGCAAACTTCTTCAGGTTGTTTTTAAGTAGTTTAGCCTACGAACTATTTTTATTACTAAAAAAAAGCATCAAAAAAACAACATTTGAAAAGGCTGAAAAATGGCAAATAAATACAATAAGAACCAATTTATTAAAAGTTGGAGCTACCATAAAAGTCACTAAAAAACGAATATATTATCAGTTATCAAGAGCATTTGTATATCAAGATTTGTTTAGAGAGGTAATAACTCAATAACGGTTTTAAAGTGAGAATTTTAAAACCTTGGGATACTCACGCTTTGTTGGTAAAATTGATCATTTTTAACTTTTAAAATTAATTATAACATACTGTTTACTACAGAAAAGTTTAAAAAATAAAAAATAGAATCCTAAAACCTGGGTGTAAAAAATCTATTTTGAAATTTGTTCTAAATATAAATCCTATGAATAATGCGGGCTAAATCTGTTAAACCTACACCGCTAGAAGCTCCTAAAATTAAAACAGCCGCCCTTCCTCTAATTTTGCTCTATCTTTTAATACCAATTTAATTTTATAATGTCGTAATAATTAGATTGAGTTATTTTTTGCTAGATTGAAGTGAAAATTATTTAGCATAGCCTTGTTATGGTAAATAATTTTTACAAAAATATCGTAAAAAAGAATCAATATAATACGACATTATAAAGTTAATTTGGTGTAAGGCATAATATGAAGTACCGTAAGCTAACAAAAAAACAGACGCATTTACCATAGACATTCCTTTTGGTTTCGGAAAACAATCTTTTGCTTTTACAATCGCTTTTTCTGCAAAACCACCAAATGGAATAAAACCAACAATTTCATCACCCTATTTAAAATGAGTTACATTTTTGCCAACTTGTTCAACAATACCAGCAACATCACTTCCTGAAGAAAATGGAAACGCTGGTTTAAATTGATATTTTCCTTGAATAATTAACGTATCAGGAAAGTTTACGCCACAGGCTTTTACTGAGATTAAATTTCACCTTTCGCTGGTTTTGGCGTTTCAATTTCTTTGTATTCTAAAGTATTTGGTAACCCGAAGTTGTTACAAACAATGGCTTTCATAAACTCGTTTTTAATTTCAATAAATATAAGAATTATTAAAACTAAAAAAAAGCTTCTCAAATGAGAAGCTTTTTTTTGTACAGGCGGGAGACTCGAACTCTCACACCTTGCGGCACTAGATCCTAAGAGTAGTCTCTAATGAAATCAAATGTTGTTAAATACACTGATAATCAGATTATTACTGTTTTAAAAACTCAAAACAATTCATAATAAACCATAATAAAACATCATTTGTTGTACCTATGTTGTACCAAAAAAGAATACCTTTGTCATATAACTTATCAATATGGCATCAAGTATAAAGGTTCTTTTGAGGAATAAACCAAATAAGAAAGGATTGTTTCCTCTTACTATTCGTATCACTAAAGATAGAAAATCCGGCGTAATAGACAAAAAGGAGTCTGTTTTTGATTAAATATTTCCAAGTGGACAAAAAGGAGTCTACCTATTTTACTTTATCAAACTCCTAAAAAAGCGTTAATAAACTTTATTTTTCTCTCAATGGATAATCCATTATGATTCCTGAGTTTATTCTTTAAATCTGCAAAATGCCCATCAATTGCATTGGTCGTATTTGGGATATTTAATTCGATATATACTCAAACCATTTAGGTTTTCGGGAAACACAAATCCGTTAAGACTAAATTCCTGAATTAATCAACTAATAATCAATTATTTAAAGGCACTTTGCTTGGTGGTTTCAATACTATTTTGTATATTTACTACGTTGATATTCAGATGTATGACAATAAATTTATCAGAAGTAGAGAGAACTAAAATTAAACAATTACATCGTACTTGTAGGCAAAGAAAACACGCGGATAAGTTAAAAACTATTCTGATGCTTGATGATGGTTTTTCTTGTGTAGATGTTGGTAAGATTCTTCTTTTAGATGATGATACTGTAAGGACATATAGGACTATTTACTTAAATCAAGGAGCTGAGTCACTATTGACAGATAACAATAAAGGGAGAATTTCTTTTCTAAGTTCTAAACAATTAGACATCTTGGAGAAGCACATTACAGAGAATACCTATATGGATTCTAAAGGAATTGTTGCTTGGATTGAGAAAGAATTTCAAATTAACTACTCTTGTTCAGGCATTAATGAACTTCTAAAAAGACTAGGGTTTGTATACAAGAAACCAGTATTAACCCCTTGTAAAGCCAATGTTAAAAAACAAGAAGAGTTTGTAAAGCAATACAAAGAACTGAAAGAAAATTTGACCAAAGAAGATCAAATCTATTTTATGGATGGCGTACACCCACAACACAACACTATTGCTAGCCATGGTTGGATCAAAAAAGGACAGACCAAACATCTTAAAACCAATAATGGACGTAAAAGAACTAATATAAACGGAGCACTTAATTTGAAAACAAAACAACTCTTTTATGTAGAAGATGAGCGAATTAATAGCCAAACAATGATTGCTCTATTAATCCAAATATTAGACAAACAAAAAGAAGGGAAAATACACATCATATTGGATAATGCTCGGTATTATCACTCTCAAATTGTGAAAGAGTTTTTAAAAGAACATCCTCGGATTGTCTTAAAATTTATGCCACCATATTCACCCAACTTAAATATTATTGAACGTCTTTGGAAAATTCTAAAGAAAAAAGTGGTGTACAATAAATTCTATCTCAAATTTGAGAATTTTAGAGAAAAAGTGATTGAGTTCTTAGATAATGGTATTTGGAAAGAAAAAGAATTTGAGAAAATACTCACAGATAATTTTCAAATTATTAAATCCGATTTTTCGGGTTCCTATGTGTAGTGGGTATAATCATACCAAGTAAACAACCAAGGTAAATTACTTTTTAGGCTTCTATAAGCACTTCTCAGACGCTTATGTGTGTAATAACTCTTGCCTGTTTCAATATTTACTGTTCGCTCATTTAGAAAGTCTTCCCATTTTATAAACCAATTATTTAAACCGCCTTCAAAAGATTCTCTATCTGTCATTTTCATCATAGAAACAAGCTCCTTTAATTCGATAGATGCTGGAAGTTTAGGGTTTTTAGTGATATATCTTCTGATGATTGCCACTTGATGAAACTGGCACATTTGAACTGGTATTGATCCAAAAGATTGAGCTAATCCTTTTCTTCCATCGCTTACTATTGCAACTATTGTAAACCCTTTTAATGCTAACTCTTCTATCCCTTTTTTGTAAAGAAAATTAGTCTCATTCTTTACATAATATTTCAGTAAGTTTTCTTTGGTAATAGCGTCTTTAAAGAGCATTACCCCAAAATTTCTTCCCCAATAAGTGGTATCCATCAATACGACTACTTCTCTAGCTTCTTTTGAAAAAATAGAGACCTTATGCAAATCAATCTTGCGTTGAATCGTTCGCTTCGAACAATTATATCTCTTAGCCAACTGTAAATATGTTTGTTTACCTCTTAACCCGCATTATTCATAGGATTTATATTTAGAACAAATTTCAAAATAGATTTTTTATCTCTAGATTTTAGGATTCTCTCTTTCGTTTTTTAAACTTTTTCGGAGTAAATAGTATGTTATAATTGATTTTAAAAGTTAAAAAGGATTAATTTTACTAACAGAGCATAGGTATCCCAAGGTTTTAAAATTCTCACTTTAAAACCGTTATTGAGTTATTATCTCTCGAAACAAATCTTGATATACAAATGCTCTTGATCACTGATAATATATTCGTTTTTTAGTGACTTTTATGGTAGCTCCAACTTTTAATAAATTGGTTCTTATTGTATTTATTTGCCATTTTTTAGCCTTTTCAAATGTTGTTTTTTTGATGCTTTTTTTTAGTAATAAAAATAGTTCGTAGGCTAAACTACTTAAAAACAACCTGAAGAAGTTTGCAACAAATCCATGATTGGATAATCGATCGGAAAAACACATATTCTTGACTTCTTTAATTCTGTTTTCGCTAGATTCACCTCGTTTTACATAGAAATCAAAGTATATTTCTCGGGCACCTTTCTCTTTAATATTACTTATAAAATGACGAACATTTAAGCCTTTCCCTGTACTTTCTATTTTACAGTAAGCTTGTTGTGGTTTATGCCAACTTTTGGCTTGATAGCGAAACGATGTGAAATGTTGGTGTTTTTTATGCTGATTTACATATTGAAGTTGAACCGCTTTTTTACAACGCTCAACCTTTCTTTTGAGTACCGAATTACTAGCCTGACCTGTTACAAAAAACAAATCATAATCAGCTACTAATTTATAAAAAGGAGCACAACTAAATCCACTATCTGTTCGAATAGTAATTTTTAGTTCAGGATATGCTTTTTTTATTTTTTGAATAATTCTTCTTAAAATTCCGACATACCATCGATTCGAATGGCTATTTCCTGGGCGAAGAACTGGCAGGATAATTTGACCGGTTTCTCCATCATGAAAAAATAATTCATTTAACATAAACTGTCCATAATAACCATTGAACATTGACATTTGTTGATTCCCATATGTTGGATCATCGGTAGCATCAACATCAATTGTTATTTCATCTCGACCTTTTAGGCTTGATACGTAACGATCAATCCAAGCGTAAGAAAGTTTGAAAATAGTTTCTTTATTCAAACTGTTTTCAAAACGAGAAATAGTAGGTTGAGAAGCCAAATCTCCTTGAAGAACATCTTTAAATAATGGGTCATTTTGTAAATGGGTCACATCATTGGCATCTTGATAACCTAGCATTAGCATAAACACACGTTGCTTGAGTTGATGCTCTCGACTGTAAGTAATGTATTTAGGGTTTCGAAGATCAGGAAGTAACTTGCTAAAATGTTTTAGCAAGTTGTGGGTTCTCTCTAACTTTTCTAAAAGAATCAAAGAACCATCTGAACTAATCTCTGTGGCTGAAAAATCAACCGAAATAGCTTGATTTCCTCGATAAAATAAAGTATCTTTAGTGCTCAAATATGGGTGTTTTAAAAAATGATATATTTTGTGTTTAACTGCTTAAATATAACACTTTACATTCAGGTTTTTTGATTTCTGATGAATTATTCGGGTTAAATATTCTTCCCAAAGTAGTGCAGGATTTAATCTATAACCTCCTAAAAATTGCTTTCCACAAGTCCTACATTTATACCTCTGTTTTCCATTTCTAAAACCACTCTTTTTTGTGAAATAACCGTGACAATTTATACACTTTTTTTATTCATAAGCTTTCGTTTACTCCAAAGATAATGACAATAAGCGTTATAGAGACTTTAAGACTCCTTTTTGTCTATTAAGCCAATAATTTAGATTTCTAAAGTTACAAATTCTATTTTTACCATAAAAATATATTTTACTAATGTCTCTTTTAGAAAACACAAAAATCTTGCCAGCCAGTCTTCAAATTCCGCGAATAGTAAAAATACTTGCACAGTCTTTACAATTCATTTCACATAGAGTAACAATTTGGTTTTCTGCGAAGTTGTTTACTACTCCTATTAGCTACCCAACACCAAAAAGAGAAAAAATGATGTTTAAAAGTGCACAAAAAAATATTTTAGAGATTCCTAGAATAGGAAAAAAAATAAACATTTTGTCTTATGGGTATTCTAAAAAGAAGATTTTACTAGCACATGGTTGGGATGGAAGAAGCACACAATTGTTTATGATTGCCGATAAATTATTGGAAAAAGGTTATATGACTATTTCGTTTGATGGTCTTGCACATGAAAAATCTACAGGAAAGACAACCAATATGCTTGAATATATTGAAACTATAAAAGCTATAAATGAAGAATTTGGTCCGTTTGAAGCTGCTGTGGGTCATTCTTTTGGCGCTATGATGCTTTTAAATGTAGCGTCTGAAAAGCCTATTTTTAAAAAATTAGTAACTATTGGTGCGGCTGATTTAATTTCCGATATTATTAAAAGCTTTGTGAAAAATTTAGAACTAAAGTCAGTAATTGCCTCAAAATTGCAACACTATTTTGAAAAATATTGGGCTATTAAATTAGATGATTTTGCGAGTAGCATTGTTGCGAAAAAAATTAAAATTAGAACATTGATAGTTCATGATACTTCTGATGGAGATGTGCCTGTAAGTTGTGCTCATAAAATTCGTCAGAACTTAGAGAACGGAACGTTGTTAATTACTCATGGATTGGGGCACACTAAAATTTTACGAGATAAACAAACAATGAACCGTGTAGCAAATTTTATCACTAAAAATTAATTATGAAGAAAATATTGTTTTTGTTATCTGTTGAAATTTTATTTAGTTGTAATACTACTGCTCAAACAAAACCTGAAGAAAAAAAAGCAGTAAAAATTTATACAGTTTCTAAAACTAAAAATGAATGGAAGAAAGACTTAAATTCAGCACAGTATTATGTACTTCGAGAAGCAGGAACTGAACGCCCCTTTACAAGTAAATTTAATAACAATAAAAGAACGGGAACCTATGTTTGTGCTGCTTGTAATACCGCATTATATAAATCTGAACATAAATTTGATTCTGGTACTGGTTGGCCTTCTTTTGACAGAGCCGTTAAAGGGAATGTTGAGTCTGTTATAGATTACAAGATTGGGTATAAGCGTACCGAATTAAAATGTAATACTTGTGGTGGGCATCTTGGACATTTGTTTGATGATGGCCCGAAGAACACTACAGGGAAACGTCATTGTATTAATGGTGTTGCGATGAAGTTTATTTTGGAGAAATAGAAAATTATATTCATATAAAGTTATTAACTTAGTTTCCATATAATTTGGGCACTATCTCATAATCTGTGTAAGTTTAAAATCTCGGGAGTTATAACTCCCGAGATTTTTTTTATTAACTTTAAACTTTAACACCTTACATTATGAAACCAGAAGACATTTTAAACGATTCTTTTTTACAGCAATTCAAGAGCGGAACAGAACTAACCTCCTTTCTAGAAGACTTGCATAAGCGAGGCATAGAAAAGATATTAGAAGGCGAATTAGACGCACATTTAGATTATGAAAAACATCAAAAGCGTAGCAATACCAATGCACGAAATGGCTATACTTCAAAAAAGTTAAAAACTACCTTAGGAGAAACGACGATTCAAATACCACGAGATCGAGAAAGTTCATTTAATCCAATGCTTATTAAAAAACGCCAAAGCACAGCAGATGGAGTAGAAAATATAATCATCTCTCTGTACGCAAAAGGGATGAGTACCAGTGATATTGAACAGCAAATATATGAGTTGTACGATTTCAATATTTCTACTGCCACAATCTCAAGAATTACCGATAAAATAACAGGAGATATCATTGCATGGAAAAATCGCCCCCTAGAACAAACCTACCTAATCGTCTGGATGGACGGTATTGTTTTTAAGGTTAGAGAAAACTCAAAAGTGATTAACAAAACCATTTACATCGCAGTAGGGTTACGCACAGATGGTAAAAAAGAGGTGTTAGGATTATGGTTAGGTAAAAATGAATCTTCCGCCTTTTGGATGTCTGTTTTAAGTGATATTAAAGCACGAGGAACACAAGATATTTTGATTACTGCTACCGATAATTTAAACGGATTTACAGAGACCATAAAAACGATGTTTCCTAATTCTGTAACTCAAATATGTGTAGTACATCAAATTAGAAACACCATGCGTTATGTGGTCTGGAAGGATAAAAAGGAGTTTGTAAAGGATATGAAACAAATCTACACAGCACCCACAAAAGAAGCCGCCAAAGCCGCTTTAAACGACTTCAAAGACAAGTGGAACTCTAAATATTCTTACGCCATTAAAAGTTGGGAAAACAATTGGGACGAACTCACTGTTTTCTTTGATTTTCCCGCTGAAATTAGAAAAATAATATACACCACTAATCTCATCGAAAACTTAAACGGAAAGATTAGAAAATACACAAAAAACAAACTCTCTTTCCCCACGGATGACGCGGTAATGAAGTCCGTATTTTTAGCACTAAGAGAAAGCACAAGAAAATGGACAATGCCAATTAGAAATTGGGGCGTTATTCTTAACCAATTTTTGATTATATTTGAAGACAGGATTAAGTTATAAATAACCTAATCCCGAATTTTAAACTTACACAGATTTTGCAAGAGTGTCATAATTTGTTTTTGTGTAATAGGTTTGTGTTTCACCATTTTAATAATGGTATTGTGCCAAATTGTATTCTTTGATTGAGACCTATTAATTATGTAAGCAAACTCATCAAAGTATTTTTGAATATGCCATTTAGAAACATGAGTTGGTATTGTTCTTAACCAAGACTTTACTTGATGAATCATAATATGTAACTTCTTAAAATTTTTACCATTATCCCTTTTAGCTTGTGTGATATTGTATGTTTTTTTAGCGGTTCATGACCACGCCATTTGTCTGTAAAAATTTTAGCAGAAGTATAATATGTTCTTCAAAAATAGGCGTTAATGATTTGCAATAATAGTCATCAATAGATTTTATATAAACCCACTTTACTTGGTGCTTATTGGTTAGCTCTACTGCTATCACTACTTTTTTCTTTTTACTCCCCCCTTCCTTGTTTACTTTCTTCTTTTTCTCCAACAGTAAATTTAGCTACATAAACCAAGTAGAAGTTTGGCTTATTCCATAGCGATGACCTAATTGGGTACTTGATAAGCTCATATAAAATCATTATATTAAAGTTTATTCTTTGTGGAACTACCGTTTTTACACGTTTACAATTAACTTCTACGTCTGTTAAAATAGGTTTTCCTTTATTATTATTAATCTGGAATTATTGGATGGGGGAAAAGAAAATTATATTAATTTTTTTCTTACATTTAACTTCTAATCCTTTTTAGAATGAATAAAGAAGCTATTGTAGATTTATTGGAAGAAAAACATCAACAATTATTTGATTGGTTAAAAAATCAGCCTGAAGGTTATTTTAATAAAGGTCCGGAAGGAAAATGGACTGCAGGACAACATATAGAACATTTGGTAGATTCAATTAAACAAGTAAATCTTGCGTTGAGCTTGCCTTTCTTTGTCTTAAAATATAAATTTGAGGAATCAAATAGAGAAGTTAGAACTTATAATGAAGTGGTAAAACGTTACCTAGAAAAACTAGTTACCAACCAAGAAAAAGTCGAAAAATTTAATATAAATATTAAAACTCCTTCAGAAAAAAGGATGAAACAACTGTTTTCTACGCTTGAAATTCAAAATAAAAAACTACAGTATAAAACTAAAAAATGGAAAGATGAAAAATTAGATAATTTAATATTTCCTCACCCATTAATGGGTAAAATGCCTATACGTGAAATTATTATGTGGACGGCGTATCATACTGAACATCATACAAAAATTTTAGAAAGCAAACACTAAGTTAAAAATAGCAAAAAGCTCTGCAAGTACACATGCGTTAGGGATTGAACGGTATGTTTGAGCTCTTTTATGAGGCACGAATAAAAAGCGAGTAGTGAAAGCCCGCTCGAACGCCAAAAAAAACTCATCACTCATTACTTATAACTCATCACTTATTTTTATCTTTGTTTTTCTAAAAATTGAAGTTGATTTATGTTTAATAGTTTAAGTGAAAAGTTAGATAAAGCCTTACACACCTTAAAAGGTCACGGAAAAATTACAGAAGTAAATGTTGCAGAAACGCTAAAAGAAGTTCGTAGGGCGCTTTTAGATGCCGATGTAAACTTTAAAATTGCTAAAGACTTTACCAAAAGAGTACAAACCAAAGCACTGGGAAAGAATGTATTAACCTCCTTGAATCCTGGGCAGTTAATGATTAAATTGGTGAAAGACGAGCTTACCGAGTTAATGGGAGGCGAAACCGTTGGTATTAATTTAGGAGGCTCGCCAACCGTAATTTTAATGTCTGGTTTACAAGGTTCTGGAAAAACTACTTTTTCTGGAAAATTAGCAAACTACTTAAAAAACAAGAAATCCAAGCAAGTTTTATTGGTTGGTTGTGATGTATATAGACCAGCCGCGATAAATCAATTACAGGTTGTTGGAGAGCAAATTGGTGTTGAAGTGTATGCCGAAGAAGGTAACCAAGATCCTGTTGAGATTTCTAAAAATGCTGTAGCCTATGCAAAAGAGAATAGTAAAAATGTAGTTATTATAGATACCGCAGGTCGTTTAGCTGTAGATGAAGTTTTAATGACTGAGATTTCTAATATTCATAAAGCTGTAAACCCGCAAGAAACGTTGTTTGTTGTAGATTCTATGACAGGGCAAGATGCTGTTAATACTGCAAAGGCATTTAATGATATTTTAAATTTTGATGGTGTTGTTCTTACAAAATTAGATGGTGATACACGTGGTGGAGCTGCCTTATCAATTAAATCGATAGTAGATAAGCCTATTAAATTTATTGGTACGGGTGAAAAAATGGATGCTATAGATGTGTTTCATCCAGATCGTATGGCAGATCGAATTTTAGGCATGGGAGATGTTATATCTCTTGTAGAAAGAGCCCATGATCAATTTGATGAAGAGGAGGCAAGAAAACTTCAGAAGAAAATTGCAAAAAATCAGTTTGGTTTTGATGATTTCTTGAAGCAAATTCAGCAGATTAAGAAAATGGGAAGTATGAAAGATTTAATTGAAATGCTTCCTGGTGCTGGAAAAGCAATGAAAGATGTAGATATTGATGATGATGCTTTTAAAGGAATTGAAGCTATAATCCATTCAATGACTCCTTCAGAAAGAAGTACACCTACAACGATAGATTCGAATAGAAAAAAACGGATTGCAAAAGGCTCTGGGACTTCAATTCAAGAAGTGAATCAGCTTATGAAACAGTTTACACAAATGAGTAAAATGATGAAAATGATGCAAGGTGGCGGCGGAAAAAAAATGATGCAGATGATGCAAAATATGAAATAACAAAAATTTAAAGCTACTTGTACAAGTAGCTTTTTTTATTTCTTACTTTAAACTTTATACAACAATGATATTATTAGACGGTAAAAAAACTTCAGCAGATATTAAATCAGAAATTGCTATTGAAGTTGAAGAATTAAAGAGAAACGAAGAAAAAACACCACATCTCGCAGCAATAATTGTTGGTAGTGATGGTGCAAGTTTAACCTATGTAAATGCAAAAGTAAAAGCTTGTGAGCGTGTAGGTTTTGAATCTACTTTAATTAGACTACCCGAAGATGTAACTGAAAAAGAATTACTTAATGAAATTAATATTTTAAATGTTGATAACGATATTGATGGTTTTATAGTACAACTTCCGTTGCCAAAGCATATTAATGAACAAAAGATATTAATGGCTATTGACCCTGATAAAGACGTAGATGGATTTCATCCTACCAATGTTGGTAAAATGGTATTAAATCTACCCACTTTTATCTCTGCTACTCCTTTTGGTATTTTAGAATTGTTAGATCGTTATGGTGTAGAAACATCAGGTAAACATGCCGTTATTATTGGTCGTAGCCATATAGTTGGTAGTCCAATGAGTATTTTACTTTCTCAAAAACGTAAAATTGGTAACGCAACTGTAACTATTTGCCATAGTAGAACGAAAGATATTTCTGAAATAACCAAACAAGCTGATATAATTATTGCCGCTCTTGGAATCCCTGAGTTTTTAAAAGCAGATATGGTAAAAGACAACGTTACTATTATTGATGTTGGTATTACCAGAGTTGCTGATCCAAGCAAAAAAAGTGGGTATAGATTGGTTGGTGATGTTGCTTTTAAAGAGGTTTCTAAGAAAGCCGCTTTTATTACACCTGTACCAGGGGGTGTTGGACCTATGACAATTGCAATGTTACTAAAAAACACATTATTGGCCCGTAAACGTAAACATTAACTCAGGGCAAACTCATACTTTTTATTTACCACTAATAATCAGAAAGTTATGTTTTTAACTTTTCAGGGTTATAATAAAAGTCCAAAACACAACTCTTTGTTTTTTAAATGGTTTATAGGTTTCGAATTTTAAAGTATGTGTTTGCCCTAAACATTAACTTCTTATTTTTAGAGTTTCAATAAAAATAAAAAAACTCCAACAGTTTAACCGTTGGAGTGTTACATAAAATGAAAGCTATTTTTTCACTATATATACTTTAATTTCTTCCTGTTTTATGATCTATCTTTTTTAATGGCACAGAGCTAGGGTCATTAACTTTTATATTTGTATTATTACCGCTAACTATAATAAATTTAGATCTACGGTTACGTTGATGTTCTTTTTCTGTACATGTATCTTGATTAGCATCATTACAATTATTTAATAACTGACTCTCTCCATAACCTATAGCGCTTGCTATTCTGTTAGATGCTATTCCTCTTGAGGTTATATAATCTCTAGTATATTTTGCTCTATTATCAGATAATTTTCTATTATATGCTTTAGTAGCTCTACTATCTGTATGAGATTCAATTTTAATAACCATTTCTGGGTTACTATTCATTACAGTAATAATCTTCTCTAATTCATAAACTGCTTCTGCTCTTATGTTAAATTTATCAAAATCAAAGAATATTGGGTTTATTACTATCTCATTTCCTATAATTAGTGCGGTTAATTCTAAATCTGCTTTTTGAGTTTCTCCTAAAATATCTGTAGTACTTACCGAGTTTCTATCTGAAGCATAATTTTTCTTTTCTCCTAATAGTTTATAACTGTTCTTACAATCTACTTCAGAAAAAGAATATACTCCACTAGCATCACTTTGAGTTGTTTTTATAATAGCTCCATTAGTATCTATTAACTTTACAGTAGCTTGTGCAATAATATTTCCTGTTACATTATCTGTTACAATTCCAGTAACATTTTGTGTACATAGTACGGGTTTTACATTTAAAATACTAAAACTATAAATATCATCATCTCCTTTACCTCCTTCTCTGTTGGAAGATAAAAAACCTTTTGTTTTATCTTTATTTAGAGTAAATGAAAAATCATCTAATTTACTATTAAATGGTGCTCCTATATTTTTTACTTTAGTATAAGTATTTCCTTCTATTTTTGTCTCAAAAATATCTAATGCTCCTAAACCTGAATGACCGTCTGAAGAAAAATATAACACATCGTCTTGACTGATAAAAGGAAACATTTCTCTTCCTTCTGTATTTACTGGTTTCCCTAAGTTCTCTGGAAGTCCATATTGATTGGGTGTGAAAAGCGATATTTTATAAATATCTGTAGCCCCTAAACCACCAGGCATATCCGAAGTAAAATATAACGTCTTTTCATCTCTACTTAATGCAGGATGACCTATAGAATAATCTTCGCTATTAAATGATAATTCTTCTACATTAGCCCAATAACCATTAACTAAACTAGCTCTGTAAAGCTTTAAGTGTGTGCATCTATTTTTGTCTTTTTCTAGTTTCTTTCCATTATAATTATCACGAGTAAAATACATAGTTTGTCCATCTTTTGTCAAAATAGCTGATGCATCATGATAACGAGTATTTATTTCATCTGACAAAATATTTTGATCTGTCAGCTCAATAATTTTTGACTCATTTGTCTCTCCACTAATATGTTGCTCTACAATATTTGCTTCATATAAATTATAAAACGGTTGATTGTTCCATTTATAAATCCTGTTTCTCCCTGATGATTTAGGTTTTGTTGAAGCAAAGTAAAACTTACCCTCTTTTTCAAATCCTCCATAATCAGAATACTTAGTATTTATTGATACATTATGTAAATTAACCACCATATCTGTTTCATCACTAAAAACAGAAATATGGTTAGGAATCTTATATAAAACTTCAGCTCTAGTATCTGATACTTGCAAACTTTTGAATTTCTTCATCATTGCGTCAGATTCATTATACTTACCATTACTTTTTAAAACTTGTGCATACCGAAAATAATATTCTGGCAAAACTTCTGCCTGATAGTTATTTAATAACTTACCATACCATTTTTCAGCCTCTTCAGTATCTGTATTGTAATAATAAGAATCTCCCAAACGTTCTAAAACTAATTTAGAGCTATCTCCTTTTTTAAGGATTACATGGTACAATTCTGCAGATTTTTTATACGCATATTCATTAAAATATCTATCTGCTGCGTATTTTCGTTGCCCGTATGTTTGAATACAAACAAAAAATAATAATATATAAAGTAGTTTTGTTTTCATAATTAACCTGATTAAAAGAATCTTGGAGATTTTACTGGACCTTCTCTAAATATTTCATAGCGAAGCATTACCTCGTGAGTTCCTGAATTGTAATTACTATAATTTGATGTGGTTAAATCATATGCATAACCTATATTTAAACCATCACTTACTTGAAAGCCTAATAAAACGGCAATAGAATCATCCCATCTCCATGCTAAACCTGCTCTAAATTTTTCATTAAACAAAAAATTTGCAGAAATATCTAATGATACTGGTGCTCCAGAAACACCTTTAAATAATACTGCTGGTTTAAACTTAAGATCTTCACTTAAATCTAATACAACCCCACCAATTAAAAAGAAATGTAAACGCTCTACGGATACTTTCCCTATATTTCCAGAACCATTATAATGATCTGTTCGTATAAAATTTGGTACTGATAAACCAGCATACCATTTTGGAGTATGATAATAAACTCCTGCTCCTAGTGTTGGCAAAAACTTATTGTTTATAGGTGGTAAAGAAGTGTCATTTTGATGTAAAATAGTTCCTGTTGTCCAATCTATATTTAATAAACGTCCTCCTAGTTTTAGCCCTAATGCTAAATTACCTTCATCTCCAGTTCTAATTGTATAAGATACATTAGCATCTAAATATGTCTCATGTGTGGGACCTATTTTATCATTCACTAAATTGATACCTAAACCTATACCGCTAAATCCTAAAGGAGTATCATAACTTAATGTTTGTGTATCTGGTGCGCCTTCAAAGCCAACCCATTGAGTTCTACCTAAAGCAGTTATTGTAGTATGACCGCGAGACCCTGCATAGGCAGGATTCACGCTCATTGTGTTATACATATACTGTGTGTACTGAGGATCTTGTTGAGAAAAACCTTCCAAAGAGATTAACAGTACTAGTAGTAATGATGTTTTTAAAAACTTATTCATTTTTTTAGTTTTGAGATCGTTTATAGTTTTTAATATGCTATTTGTATCCATCCTTTTATAACTGGACTACCATTTTTTAAATCAATTGCATAGAAGTAAGTACCTGCTGGTAACTTATCTCCTGCACTTATTGTTGCTCTTCCGTTAGAAATACCGTCCCATCCATTATTGTTATCATAATCGGTAGCAGTATAAACTGTATTACCCGATATGTTCCAAATATCTATTGTAGCTCCTGGGTATTGTTCGATACAATCTATTCTTAATGTATCGTTCTGACCATCTCCATTTGGTGTAAAGATATTATAAACTGTTAAACAAACTGGTGTTAAAGTTACTGTACTAGTGTTATTAGATATGTTAGTATCCAGTTGATCAGCACTATCAATAATTGCTGTATTGAAATAATCTAAGCTTCCATCAGGATCACTATTCACAATAGCTGTTATTAATAAAGTTATTGTAGAATTAGCTGGTACAGTACCTATTGTCCATAATCCTGATACAAAACTTCCAACCTCTGGCGTAGAAGACACGTAAGTAAACCCATTTTCTAACACATCACTTACTACTACACCTGTTGCCTCTATATTAGAATTATTAGTAACTTCTATTGTAAACATAACTTCACTTACTCCGTTTGGCATTGGTGAGATGTTATCTACAGTTTTTACAATATTTAAATCAACATCTACGGGGTTGTTTAAGATTGTTACTACTCCTTTAGGTTTTCTATTCGTTGTATTTCCTGATGTTACATCTCCATTTACAGTAAATGTTTCAGTTTCTTCATTTAAAGTATCATCTAAAATAGATATTGATACTGTTACCATAGTTTGGCCTGCTGGAATTGTTACCGTTAATACTGTTTCTACATAATCATCTATTCCTGCAGTTCCTGCCGTTACTGTTACCGTTACATCTACATCTTCATCACTTGGGTTGCTTAACGTTACTGGAATTTTTGCGGTTGCATCTGTTCCTTCGATTACCGTTACATCACCTAAAGTAATTGTTGGGGTATCTTTTGCATCATCAATAATTGTTACCGTTGCTGGACTTGAAGTAGTTGCATTGTCTGCTGTTCCTACTACGGTTAAGCTTTCTGTTGCTTCATCAATATTATCATCTACAATACCTAAGCTTACTACTCCTTGAGTTTCACCTGCTGGAATTGTTACCGTTAATACTGTTTCTACATAATCATCTGTTCCTGCTGTTCCTGCCGTTACTGTTACCGTTACATCTACATCTTCATCACTTGGGTTGCTTAACGTTACTGGAATTTTTGCGGTTGCATCTGTTCCTTCGATTACCGTTACATCACCTAAAGTAATTGTTGGGGTATCTTTTGCATCATCAATAATTGTTACCGTTGCTGGACTTGAAGTAGTTGCATTGTCTGCTGTTCCTACTACGGTTAAGCTTTCTGTTGCTTCATCAATATTATCATCTACAATACCTAAGCTTACTACTCCTTGAGTTTCACCTGCTGGAATTGTTACCGTTAATACTGTTTCTACATAATCATCTATTCCTGCTGTTCCTGCCGTTACTGTTACCGTTACATCTACATCTTCATCACTTGGGTTGCTTAACGTTACTGGAATTTTTGCGGTTGCATCTGTTCCTTCGATTACCGTTACATCACCTAAAGTAATTGTTGGGGTATCTTTTGCATCATCAATAATTGTTACCGTTGCTGGACTTGAAGTAGTTGCATTGTCTGCTGTTCCTACTACGGTTAAGCTTTCTGTTGCTTCATCAATATTATCATCTACAATACCTAAGCTTACTACTCCTTGAGTTTCACCTGCTGGAATTGTTACCGTTAATACTGTTTCTACATAATCATCTATTCCTGCAGTTCCTGCCGTTACTGTTACCGTTACATCTACATCTTCATCACTTGGGTTGCTTAACGTTACTGGAATTTTTGCGGTTGCATCTGTTCCTTCGATTACCGTTACATCACCTAAAGTAATTGTTGGGGTATCTTTTGCATCATCAATAATTGTTACCGTTGCTGGACTTGAAGTAGTTGCATTGTCTGCTGTTCCTACTACGGTTAAGCTTTCTGTTGCTTCATCAATATTATCATCTACAATACCTAAGCTTACTACTCCTTGAGTTTCACCTGCTGGAATTGTTACCGTTAATACTGTTTCTACATAATCATCTATTCCTGCTGTTCCTGCCGTTACTGTTACCGTTACATCTACATCTTCATCACTTGGGTTGCTTAACGTTACTGGAATTTTTGCGGTTGCATCTGTTCCTTCTGTTACCATTACATCACCTAAAGTAATTGTTGGGGTATCTTTTGCATCATCAATAATTGTTACCGTTGCTGGACTTGAAGTAGTTGCATTGTCTGCTGTTCCTACTACGGTTAAGCTTTCTGTTGCTTCATCAATATTATCATCTACAATACCTAAGCTTACTACTCCTTGAGTTTCACCTGCTGGAATTGTTACCGTTAATACTGTTTCTACATAATCATCTGTTCCTGCTGTTCCTGCCGTTACTGTTACCGTTACATCTACATCTTCATCACTTGGGTTGCTTAACGTTACTGGAATTTTTGCGGTTGCATCTGTTCCTTCGATTACCGTTACATCACCTAAAGTAATTGTTGGGGTATCTTTTGCATCATCAATAATTGTTACCGTTGCTGGACTTGAAGTAGTTGCATTGTCTGCTGTTCCTACTACGGTTAAGCTTTCTGTTGCTTCATCAATATTATCATCTACAATACCTAAGCTTACTACTCCTTGAGTTTCACCTGCTGGAATTGTTACCGTTAATACTGTTTCTACATAATCATCTGTTCCTGCTGTTCCTGCCGTTACTGTTACCGTTACATCTACATCTTCATCACTTGGGTTGCTTAACGTTACTGGAATTTTTGCGGTTGCATCTGTTCCTTCGATTACCGTTACATCACCTAAAGTAATTGTTGGGGTATCTTTTGCATCATCAATAATTGTTACCGTTGCTGGACTTGAAGTAGTTGCATTGTCTGCTGTTCCTACTACGGTTAAGCTTTCTGTTGCTTCATCAATATTATCATCTACAATACCTAAGCTTACTACTCCTTGAGTTTCACCTGCTGGAATTGTTACCGTTAATACTGTTTCTACATAATCATCTATTCCTGCAGTTCCTGCCGTTACTGTTACCGTTACATCTACATCTTCATCACTTGGGTTGCTTAACGTTACTGGAATTTTTGCGGTTGCATCTGTTCCTTCGATTACCGTTACATCACCTAAAGTAATTGTTGGGGTATCTTTTGCATCATCAATAATTGTTACCGTTGCTGGACTTGAAGTAGTTGCATTGTCTGCTGTTCCTACTACGGTTAAGCTTTCTGTTGCTTCATCAATATTATCATCTACAATACCTAAGCTTACTACTCCTTGAGTTTCACCTGCTGGAATTGTTACCGTTAATACTGTTTCTACATAATCATCTATTCCTGCTGTTCCTGCCGTTACTGTTACCGTTACATCTACATCTTCATCACTTGGGTTGCTTAACGTTACTGGAATTTTTGCGGTTGCATCTGTTCCTTCGATTACCGTTACATCACCTAAAGTAATTGTTGGGGTATCTTTTGCATCATCAATAATTGTTACCGTTGCTGGACTTGAAGTAGTTGCATTGTCTGCTGTTCCTACTACGGTTAAGCTTTCTGTTGCTTCATCAATATTATCATCTACAATACCTAAGCTTACTACTCCTTGAGTTTCACCTGCTGGAATTGTTACCGTTAATACTGTTTCTACATAATCATCTATTCCTGCAGTTCCTGCCGTTACTGTTACCGTTACATCTACATCTTCATCACTTGGGTTGCTTAACGTTACTGGAATTTTTGCGGTTGCATCTGTTCCTTCGATTACCGTTACATCACCTAAAGTAATTGTTGGGGTATCTTTTGCATCATCAATAATTGTTACCGTTGCTGGACTTGAAGTAGTTGCATTGTCTGCTGTTCCTACTACGGTTAAGCTTTCTGTTGCTTCATCAATATTATCATCTACAATACCTAAGCTTACTACTCCTTGAGTTTCACCTGCTGGAATTGTTACCGTTAATACTGTTTCTACATAATCATCTATTCCTGCTGTTCCTGCCGTTACTGTTACCGTTACATCTACATCTTCATCACTTGGGTTGCTTAACGTTACTGGAATTTTTGCGGTTGCATCTGTTCCTTCGATTACCGTTACATCACCTAAAGTAATTGTTGGGGTATCTTTTGCATCATCAATAATTGTTACCGTTGCTGGACTTGAAGTAGTTGCATTGTCTGCTGTTCCTACTACGGTTAAGCTTTCTGTTGCTTCATCAATATTATCATCTACAATACCTAAGCTTACTACTCCTTGAGTTTCACCTGCTGGAATTGTTACCGTTAATACTGTTTCTACATAATCATCTATTCCTGCTGTTCCTGCCGTTACTGTTACCGTTACATCTACTGGCTCATCACTTGGGTTGCTTAACGTTACTGGAATTTTTGCGGTTGCATCTGTTCCTTCTGTTACCATTACATCACCTAAAGTAATTGTTGGGGTATCTTTTGCATCATCAATAATTGTTACCGTTGCTGGACTTGAAGTAGTTGCATTGTCTGCTGTTCCTACTACGGTTAAGCTTTCTGTTGCTTCATCAATATTATCATCTACAATACCTAAGCTTACTACTCCTTGAGTTTCACCTGCTGGAATTGTTACCGTTAATACTGTTTCTACATAATCATCTATTCCTGCAGTTCCTGCCGTTACTGTTACCGTTACATCTACATCTTCATCACTTGGGTTGCTTAACGTTACTGGAATTTTTGCGGTTGCATCTGTTCCTTCGATTACCGTTACATCACCTAAAGTAATTGTTGGGGTATCTTTTGCATCATCAATAATTGTTACCGTTGCTGGACTTGAAGTAGTTGCATTGTCTGCTGTTCCTACTACGGTTAAGCTTTCTGTTGCTTCATCAATATTATCATCTACAATACCTAAGCTTACTACTCCTTGAGTTTCACCTGCTGGAATTGTTACCGTTAATACTGTTTCTACATAATCATCTATTCCTGCTGTTCCTGCCGTTACTGTTACCGTTACATCTACATCTTCATCACTTGGGTTGCTTAACGTTACTGGAATTTTTGCGGTTGCATCTGTTCCTTCGATTACCGTTACATCACCTAAAGTAATTGTTGGGGTATCTTTTGCATCATCAATAATTGTTACCGTTGCTGGACTTGAAGTAGTTGCATTGTCTGCTGTTCCTACTACGGTTAAGCTTTCTGTTGCTTCATCAATATTATCATCTACAATACCTAAGCTTACTACTCCTTGAGTTTCACCTGCTGGAATTGTTACCGTTAATACTGTTTCTACATAATCATCTATTCCTGCAGTTCCTGCCGTTACTGTTACCGTTACATCTACATCTTCATCACTTGGGTTGCTTAACGTTACTGGAATTTTTGCGGTTGCATCTGTTCCTTCGATTACCGT
Organism: Tenacibaculum sp.; assembly: GCA_965242715.1. Classification (GTDB taxonomy): domain Bacteria; phylum Bacteroidota; class Bacteroidia; order Flavobacteriales; family Flavobacteriaceae; genus Polaribacter. Next base: position 10,772 of record OZ251501.1, on the reverse strand, counting down.
TACATCACCTAAAGTAATTGTTGGGGTATCTTTTGCATCATCAATAATTGTTACCGTTGCTGGACTTGAAGTAGTTGCATTGTCTGCTGTTCCTACTACGGTTAAGCTTTCTGTTGCTTCATCAATATTATCATCTACAATACCTAAGCTTACTACTCCTTGAGTTTCACCTGCTGGAATTGTTACCGTTAATACTGTTTCTACATAATCATCTATTCCTGCTGTTCCTGCCGTTACTGTTACCGTTACATCTACATCTTCATCACTTGGGTTGCTTAACGTTACTGGAATTTTTGCGGTTGCATCTGTTCCTTCGATTACCGTTACATCACCTAAAGTAATTGTTGGGGTATCTTTTGCATCATCAATAATTGTTACCGTTGCTGGACTTGAAGTAGTTGCATTGTCTGCTGTTCCTACTACGGTTAAGCTTTCTGTTGCTTCATCAATATTATCATCTACAATACCTAAGCTTACTACTCCTTGAGTTTCACCTGCTGGAATTGTTACCGTTAATACTGTTTCTACATAATCATCTATTCCTGCTGTTCCTGCCGTTACTGTTACCGTTACATCTACTGGCTCATCACTTGGGTTGCTTAACGTTACTGGAATTTTTGCGGTTGCATCTGTTCCTTCTGTTACCATTACATCACCTAAAGTAATTGTTGGGGTATCTTTTGCATCATCAATAATTGTTACCGTTGCTGGACTTGAAGTAGTTGCATTGTCTGCTGTTCCTACTACGGTTAAGCTTTCTGTTGCTTCATCAATATTATCATCTACAATACCTAAGCTTACTACTCCTTGAGTTTCACCTGCTGGAATTGTTACCGTTAATACTGTTTCTACATAATCATCTGTTCCTGCTGTTCCTGCCGTTACTGTTACCGTTACATCTACATCTTCATCACTTGGGTTGCTTAACGTTACTGGAATTTTTGCGGTTGCATCTGTTCCTTCGATTACCGTTACATCACCTAAAGTAATTGTTGGGGTATCTTTTGCATCATCAATAATTGTTACCGTTGCTGGACTTGAAGTAGTTGCATTGTCTGCTGTTCCTACTACGGTTAAGCTTTCTGTTGCTTCATCAATATTATCATCTACAATACCTAAGCTTACTACTCCTTGAGTTTCACCTGCTGGAATTGTTACCGTTAATACTGTTTCTACATAATCATCTATTCCTGCAGTTCCTGCCGTTACTGTTACCGTTACATCTACATCTTCATCACTTGGGTTGCTTAACGTTACTGGAATTTTTGCGGTTGCATCTGTTCCTTCGATTACCGTTACATCACCTAAAGTAATTGTTGGGGTATCTTTTGCATCATCAATAATTGTTACCGTTGCTGGACTTGAAGTAGTTGCATTGTCTGCTGTTCCTACTACGGTTAAGCTTTCTGTTGCTTCATCAATATTATCATCTACAATACCTAAGCTTACTACTCCTTGAGTTTCACCTGCTGGAATTGTTACCGTTAATACTGTTTCTACATAATCATCTATTCCTGCAGTTCCTGCCGTTACTGTTACCGTTACATCTACATCTTCATCACTTGGGTTGCTTAACGTTACTGGAATTTTTGCGGTTGCATCTGTTCCTTCGATTACCGTTACATCACCTAAAGTAATTGTTGGGGTATCTTTTGCATCATCAATAATTGTTACCGTTGCTGGACTTGAAGTAGTTGCATTGTCTGCTGTTCCTACTACGGTTAAGCTTTCTGTTGCTTCATCAATATTATCATCTACAATACCTAAGCTTACTACTCCTTGAGTTTCACCTGCTGGAATTGTTACCGTTAATACTGTTTCTACATAATCATCTATTCCTGCAGTTCCTGCCGTTACTGTTACCGTTACATCTACATCTTCATCACTTGGGTTGCTTAACGTTACTGGAATTTTTGCGGTTGCATCTGTTCCTTCGATTACCGTTACATCACCTAAAGTAATTGTTGGGGTATCTTTTGCATCATCAATAATTGTTACCGTTGCTGGACTTGAAGTAGTTGCATTGTCTGCTGTTCCTACTACGGTTAAGCTTTCTGTTGCTTCATCAATATTATCATCTACAATACCTAAGCTTACTACTCCTTGAGTTTCACCTGCTGGAATTGTTACCGTTAATACTGTTTCTACATAATCATCTATTCCTGCTGTTCCTGCCGTTACTGTTACCGTTACATCTACATCTTCATCACTTGGGTTGCTTAACGTTACTGGAATTTTTGCGGTTGCATCTGTTCCTTCGATTACCGTTACATCACCTAAAGTAATTGTTGGGGTATCTTTTGCATCATCAATAATTGTTACCGTTGCTGGACTTGAAGTAGTTGCATTGTCTGCTGTTCCTACTACGGTTAAGCTTTCTGTTGCTTCATCAATATTATCATCTACAATACCTAAGCTTACTACTCCTTGAGTTTCACCTGCTGGAATTGTTACCGTTAATACTGTTTCTACATAATCATCTATTCCTGCTGTTCCTGCCGTTACTGTTACCGTTACATCTACTGGCTCATCACTTGGGTTGCTTAACGTTACTGGAATTTTTGCGGTTGCATCTGTTCCTTCTGTTACCATTACATCACCTAAAGTAATTGTTGGGGTATCTTTTGCATCATCAATAATTGTTACCGTTGCTGGACTTGAAGTAGTTGCATTGTCTGCTGTTCCTACTACGGTTAAGCTTTCTGTTGCTTCATCAATATTATCATCTACAATACCTAAGCTTACTACTCCTTGAGTTTCACCTGCTGGAATTGTTACCGTTAATACTGTTTCTACATAATCATCTGTTCCTGCTGTTCCTGCCGTTACTGTTACCGTTACATCTACATCTTCATCACTTGGGTTGCTTAACGTTACTGGAATTTTTGCGGTTGCATCTGTTCCTTCGATTACCGTTACATCACCTAAAGTAATTGTTGGGGTATCTTTTGCATCATCAATAATTGTTACCGTTGCTGGACTTGAAGTAGTTGCATTGTCTGCTGTTCCTACTACGGTTAAGCTTTCTGTTGCTTCATCAATATTATCATCTACAATACCTAAGCTTACTACTCCTTGAGTTTCACCTGCTGGAATTGTTACCGTTAATACTGTTTCTACATAATCATCTATTCCTGCAGTTCCTGCCGTTACTGTTACCGTTACATCTACATCTTCATCACTTGGGTTGCTTAACGTTACTGGAATTTTTGCGGTTGCATCTGTTCCTTCGATTACCGTTACATCACCTAAAGTAATTGTTGGGGTATCTTTTGCATCATCAATAATTGTTACCGTTGCTGGACTTGAAGTAGTTGCATTGTCTGCTGTTCCTACTACGGTTAAGCTTTCTGTTGCTTCATCAATATTATCATCTACAATACCTAAGCTTACTACTCCTTGAGTTTCACCTGCTGGAATTGTTACCGTTAATACTGTTTCTACATAATCATCTATTCCTGCTGTTCCTGCCGTTACTGTTACCGTTACATCTACATCTTCATCACTTGGGTTGCTTAACGTTACTGGAATTTTTGCGGTTGCATCTGTTCCTTCGATTACCGTTACATCACCTAAAGTAATTGTTGGGGTATCTTTTGCATCATCAATAATTGTTACCGTTGCTGGACTTGAAGTAGTTGCATTGTCTGCTGTTCCTACTACGGTTAAGCTTTCTGTTGCTTCATCAATATTATCATCTACAATACCTAAGCTTACTACTCCTTGAGTTTCACCTGCTGGAATTGTTACCGTTAATACTGTTTCTACATAATCATCTATTCCTGCAGTTCCTGCCGTTACTGTTACCGTTACATCTACATCTTCATCACTTGGGTTGCTTAACGTTACTGGAATTTTTGCGGTTGCATCTGTTCCTTCGATTACCGTTACATCACCTAAAGTAATTGTTGGGGTATCTTTTGCATCATCAATAATTGTTACCGTTGCTGGACTTGAAGTAGTTGCATTGTCTGCTGTTCCTACTACGGTTAAGCTTTCTGTTGCTTCATCAATATTATCATCTACAATACCTAAGCTTACTACTCCTTGAGTTTCACCTGCTGGAATTGTTACCGTTAATACTGTTTCTACATAATCATCTATTCCTGCTGTTCCTGCCGTTACTGTTACCGTTACATCTACATCTTCATCACTTGGGTTGCTTAACGTTACTGGAATTTTTGCGGTTGCATCTGTTCCTTCGATTACCGTTACATCACCTAAAGTAATTGTTGGGGTATCTTTTGCATCATCAATAATTGTTACCGTTGCTGGACTTGAAGTAGTTGCATTGTCTGCTGTTCCTACTACGGTTAAGCTTTCTGTTGCTTCATCAATATTATCATCTACAATACCTAAGCTTACTACTCCTTGAGTTTCACCTGCTGGAATTGTTACCGTTAATACTGTTTCTACATAATCATCTATTCCTGCTGTTCCTGCCGTTACTGTTACCGTTACATCTACTGGCTCATCACTTGGGTTGCTTAACGTTACTGGAATTTTTGCGGTTGCATCTGTTCCTTCTGTTACCATTACATCACCTAAAGTAATTGTTGGGGTATCTTTTGCATCATCAATAATTGTTACCGTTGCTGGACTTGAAGTAGTTGCATTGTCTGCTGTTCCTACTACGGTTAAGCTTTCTGTTGCTTCATCAATATTATCATCTACAATACCTAAGCTTACTACTCCTTGAGTTTCACCTGCTGGAATTGTTACCGTTAATACTGTTTCTACATAATCATCTGTTCCTGCTGTTCCTGCCGTTACTGTTACCGTTACATCTACATCTTCATCACTTGGGTTGCTTAACGTTACTGGAATTTTTGCGGTTGCATCTGTTCCTTCGATTACCGTTACATCACCTAAAGTAATTGTTGGGGTATCTTTTGCATCATCAATAATTGTTACCGTTGCTGGACTTGAAGTAGTTGCATTGTCTGCTGTTCCTACTACGGTTAAGCTTTCTGTTGCTTCATCAATATTATCATCTACAATACCTAAGCTTACTACTCCTTGAGTTTCACCTGCTGGAATTGTTACCGTTAATACTGTTTCTACATAATCATCTGTTCCTGCTGTTCCTGCCGTTACTGTTACCGTTACATCTACATCTTCATCACTTGGGTTGCTTAACGTTACTGGAATTTTTGCGGTTGCATCTGTTCCTTCGATTACCGTTACATCACCTAAAGTAATTGTTGGGGTATCTTTTGCATCATCAATAATTGTTACCGTTGCTGGACTTGAAGTAGTTGCATTGTCTGCTGTTCCTACTACGGTTAAGCTTTCTGTTGCTTCATCAATATTATCATCTACAATACCTAAGCTTACTACTCCTTGAGTTTCACCTGCTGGAATTGTTACCGTTAATACTGTTTCTACATAATCATCTATTCCTGCAGTTCCTGCCGTTACTGTTACCGTTACATCTACATCTTCATCACTTGGGTTGCTTAACGTTACTGGAATTTTTGCGGTTGCATCTGTTCCTTCGATTACCGTTACATCACCTAAAGTAATTGTTGGGGTATCTTTTGCATCATCAATAATTGTTACCGTTGCTGGACTTGAAGTAGTTGCATTGTCTGCTGTTCCTACTACGGTTAAGCTTTCTGTTGCTTCATCAATATTATCATCTACAATACCTAAGCTTACTACTCCTTGAGTTTCACCTGCTGGAATTGTTACCGTTAATACTGTTTCTACATAATCATCTATTCCTGCTGTTCCTGCCGTTACTGTTACCGTTACATCTACATCTTCATCACTTGGGTTGCTTAACGTTACTGGAATTTTTGCGGTTGCATCTGTTCCTTCGATTACCGTTACATCACCTAAAGTAATTGTTGGGGTATCTTTTGCATCATCAATAATTGTTACCGTTGCTGGACTTGAAGTAGTTGCATTGTCTGCTGTTCCTACTACGGTTAAGCTTTCTGTTGCTTCATCAATATTATCATCTACAATACCTAAGCTTACTACTCCTTGAGTTTCACCTGCTGGAATTGTTACCGTTAATACTGTTTCTACATAATCATCTATTCCTGCAGTTCCTGCCGTTACTGTTACCGTTACATCTACATCTTCATCACTTGGGTTGCTTAACGTTACTGGAATTTTTGCGGTTGCATCTGTTCCTTCGATTACCGTTACATCACCTAAAGTAATTGTTGGGGTATCTTTTGCATCATCAATAATTGTTACCGTTGCTGGACTTGAAGTAGTTGCATTGTCTGCTGTTCCTACTACGGTTAAGCTTTCTGTTGCTTCATCAATATTATCATCTACAATACCTAAGCTTACTACTCCTTGAGTTTCACCTGCTGGAATTGTTACCGTTAATACTGTTTCTACATAATCATCTATTCCTGCTGTTCCTGCCGTTACTGTTACCGTTACATCTACATCTTCATCACTTGGGTTGCTTAACGTTACTGGAATTTTTGCGGTTGCATCTGTTCCTTCGATTACCGTTACATCACCTAAAGTAATTGTTGGGGTATCTTTTGCATCATCAATAATTGTTACCGTTGCTGGACTTGAAGTAGTTGCATTGTCTGCTGTTCCTACTACGGTTAAGCTTTCTGTTGCTTCATCAATATTATCATCTACAATACCTAAGCTTACTACTCCTTGAGTTTCACCTGCTGGAATTGTTACCGTTAATACTGTTTCTACATAATCATCTATTCCTGCAGTTCCTGCCGTTACTGTTACCGTTACATCTACATCTTCATCACTTGGGTTGCTTAACGTTACTGGAATTTTTGCGGTTGCATCTGTTCCTTCGATTACCGTTACATCACCTAAAGTAATTGTTGGGGTATCTTTTGCATCATCAATAATTGTTACCGTTGCTGGACTTGAAGTAGTTGCATTGTCTGCTGTTCCTACTACGGTTAAGCTTTCTGTTGCTTCATCAATATTATCATCTACAATACCTAAGCTTACTACTCCTTGAGTTTCACCTGCTGGAATTGTTACCGTTAATACTGTTTCTACATAATCATCTATTCCTGCTGTTCCTGCCGTTACTGTTACCGTTACATCTACATCTTCATCACTTGGGTTGCTTAACGTTACTGGAATTTTTGCGGTTGCATCTGTTCCTTCGATTACCGTTACATCACCTAAAGTAATTGTTGGGGTATCTTTTGCATCATCAATAATTGTTACCGTTGCTGGACTTGAAGTAGTTGCATTGTCTGCTGTTCCTACTACGGTTAAGCTTTCTGTTGCTTCATCAATATTATCATCTACAATACCTAAGCTTACTACTCCTTGAGTTTCACCTGCTGGAATTGTTACCGTTAATACTGTTTCTACATAATCATCTATTCCTGCAGTTCCTGCCGTTACTGTTACCGTTACATCTACATCTTCATCACTTGGGTTGCTTAACGTTACTGGAATTTTTGCGGTTGCATCTGTTCCTTCGATTACCGTTACATCACCTAAAGTAATTGTTGGGGTATCTTTTGCATCATCAATAATTGTTACCGTTGCTGGACTTGAAGTAGTTGCATTGTCTGCTGTTCCTACTACGGTTAAGCTTTCTGTTGCTTCATCAATATTATCATCTACAATACCTAAGCTTACTACTCCTTGAGTTTCACCTGCTGGAATTGTTACCGTTAATACTGTTTCTACATAATCATCTATTCCTGCTGTTCCTGCCGTTACTGTTACCGTTACATCTACATCTTCATCACTTGGGTTGCTTAACGTTACTGGAATTTTTGCGGTTGCATCTGTTCCTTCGATTACCGTTACATCACCTAAAGTAATTGTTGGGGTATCTTTTGCATCATCAATAATTGTTACCGTTGCTGGACTTGAAGTAGTTGCATTGTCTGCTGTTCCTACTACGGTTAAGCTTTCTGTTGCTTCATCAATATTATCATCTACAATACCTAAGCTTACTACTCCTTGAGTTTCACCTGCTGGAATTGTTACCGTTAATACTGTTTCTACATAATCATCTATTCCTGCTGTTCCTGCCGTTACTGTTACCGTTACATCTACTGGCTCATCACTTGGGTTGCTTAACGTTACTGGAATTTTTGCGGTTGCATCTGTTCCTTCTGTTACCATTACATCACCTAAAGTAATTGTTGGGGTATCTTTTGCATCATCAATAATTGTTACCGTTGCTGGACTTGAAGTAGTTGCATTGTCTGCTGTTCCTACTACGGTTAAGCTTTCTGTTGCTTCATCAATATTATCATCTACAATACCTAAGCTTACTACTCCTTGAGTTTCACCTGCTGGAATTGTTACCGTTAATACTGTTTCTACATAATCATCTATTCCTGCAGTTCCTGCCGTTACTGTTACCGTTACATCTACATCTTCATCACTTGGGTTGCTTAACGTTACTGGAATTTTTGCGGTTGCATCTGTTCCTTCGATTACCGTTACATCACCTAAAGTAATTGTTGGGGTATCTTTTGCATCATCAATAATTGTTACCGTTGCTGGACTTGAAGTAGTTGCATTGTCTGCTGTTCCTACTACGGTTAAGCTTTCTGTTGCTTCATCAATATTATCATCTACAATACCTAAGCTTACTACTCCTTGAGTTTCACCTGCTGGAATTGTTACCGTTAATACTGTTTCTACATAATCATCTATTCCTGCGGTTCCTGCCGTTACTGTTACCGTTACATCTACATCTTCATCACTTGGGTTGCTTAACGTTACTGGAATTTTTGCGGTTGCATCTGTTCCTTCGATTACCGTTACATCACCTAAAGTAATTGTTGGGGTATCTTTTGCATCATCAATAATTGTTACCGTTGCTGGACTTGAAGTAGTTGCATTGTCTGCTGTTCCTACTACGGTTAAGCTTTCTGTTGCTTCATCAATATTATCATCTACAATACCTAAGCTTACTACTCCTTGAGTTTCACCTGCTGGAATTGTTACCGTTAATACTGTTTCTACATAATCATCTGTTCCTGCTGTTCCTGCCGTTACTGTTACCGTTACATCTACATCTTCATCACTTGGGTTGCTTAACGTTACTGGAATTTTTGCGGTTGCATCTGTTCCTTCGATTACCGTTACATCACCTAAAGTAATTGTTGGGGTATCTTTTGCATCATCAATAATTGTTACCGTTGCTGGACTTGAAGTAGTTGCATTGTCTGCTGTTCCTACTACGGTTAAGCTTTCTGTTGCTTCATCAATATTATCATCTACAATACCTAAGCTTACTACTCCTTGAGTTTCACCTGCTGGAATTGTTACCGTTAATACTGTTTCTACATAATCATCTATTCCTGCAGTTCCTGCCGTTACTGTTACCGTTACATCTACATCTTCATCACTTGGGTTGCTTAACGTTACTGGAATTTTTGCGGTTGCATCTGTTCCTTCGATTACCGTTACATCACCTAAAGTAATTGTTGGGGTATCTTTTGCATCATCAATAATTGTTACCGTTGCTGGACTTGAAGTAGTTGCATTGTCTGCTGTTCCTACTACGGTTAAGCTTTCTGTTGCTTCATCAATATTATCATCTACAATACCTAAGCTTACTACTCCTTGAGTTTCACCTGCTGGAATTGTTACCGTTAATACTGTTTCTACATAATCTTCTGTTCCTGCTGTTCCTGCCGTTACTGTTACCGTTACATCTACATCTTCATCACTTGGGTTGCTTAACGTTACTGGAATTTTTGCGGTTGCATCTGTTCCTTCGATTACCGTTACATCACCTAAAGTAATTGTTGGGGTATCTTTTGCATCATCAATAATTGTTACCGTTGCTGGACTTGAAGTAGTTGCATTGTCTGCTGTTCCTACTACGGTTAAGCTTTCTGTTGCTTCATCAATATTATCATCTACAATACCTAAGCTTACTACTCCTTGAGTTTCACCTGCTGGAATTGTTACCGTTAATACTGTTTCTACATAATCATCTATTCCTGCAGTTCCTGCCGTTACTGTTACCGTTACATCTACATCTTCATCACTTGGGTTGCTTAACGTTACTGGAATTTTTGCGGTTGCATCTGTTCCTTCGATTACCGTTACATCACCTAAAGTAATTGTTGGGGTATCTTTTGCATCATCAATAATTGTTACCGTTGCTGGACTTGAAGTAGTTGCATTGTCTGCTGTTCCTACTACGGTTAAGCTTTCTGTTGCTTCATCAATATTATCATCTACAATACCTAAGCTTACTACTCCTTGAGTTTCACCTGCTGGAATTGTTACCGTTAATACTGTTTCTACATAATCATCTATTCCTGCTGTTCCTGCCGTTACTGTTACCGTTACATCTACATCTTCATCACTTGGGTTGCTTAACGTTACTGGAATTTTTGCGGTTGCATCTGTTCCTTCGATTACCGTTACATCACCTAAAGTAATTGTTGGGGTATCTTTTGCATCATCAATAATTGTTACCGTTGCTGGACTTGAAGTAGTTGCATTGTCTGCTGTTCCTACTACGGTTAAGCTTTCTGTTGCTTCATCAATATTATCATCTACAATACCTAAGCTTACTACTCCTTGAGTTTCACCTGCTGGAATTGTTACCGTTAATACTGTTTCTACATAATCATCTATTCCTGCTGTTCCTGCCGTTACTGTTACCGTTACATCTACATCTTCATCACTTGGGTTGCTTAACGTTACTGGAATTTTTGCGGTTGCATCTGTTCCTTCGATTACCGTTACATCACCTAAAGTAATTGTTGGGGTATCTTTTGCATCATCAATAATTGTTACCGTTGCTGGACTTGAAGTAGTTGCAT